>JACFMQ010000009.1 GCA_019455325.1 Rhodocyclaceae bacterium
GCCGAAGCCTATGCTTTAGCAGCGTGAATTGAGCAGGTTTCGCTGGGTCAATACACCATTACGCTGCCCGCACCTCGTCGAGCAGGTCCGGATGGCGCTCCAGCACCTTGAGCAGTTTCACCAGCGCCAGGGGCGGCTTGGTCTTGCCGTTCTCATAGCGTGAGAAGGCGTTTACACCGCCACCGAAAATCTCGGCCGCCTCGCGCTGGTCGAGTTTCAGTTTCTTGCGCACGCTGGCGATGAATTGCGGATCGACGATGGCGGCATTCACTTGCTTGGCAAAATCGCGCATTTCCTTCATGACGCGGTCGGATTCCTCAGCGTCGAGGATGGATTCGGCACAGGCCGGGCAGAAGTCGCCGGTCACCGCCTGGATGGCGGTGGATTCGCCCTTGTAGGTGTAAGGCAGGTCGCGCGTGTCGTGGATCAGTTCCGCTGCGCCGCAAACGGGACATTTCATGGTCATAGCTCCTTGAAGGAAACGATGAGCACGTCGTCGATCACCGTCAGTTTCAGATACACACCTCGCCGGCGATCGTTTCGGGACGGTAGACGTCTTGCCAGATGGTGTAGTCCGCGTGTGTGGTCATGCTCTTGTAGAAATCCGTCGGTTTGAGTGCCGCCACTACCGCCAGCATCCCGGCGTAGTCGAAACCCAGTTCCATGGCTCCCGCACGGGCCGCATGGGTGGTTCTGACCTTGCCGGCCGCAATCAGCCTTTTGATCACTGGCAGCGGGCAGTGCGGCGATCTCTTCTCCATGGCTCAAACTAACCTACTTGGTTTTTTTTGGCAAATTGGTTAATCCTGAAGCCGAGACGCTCGACATAAAAAAAGCCGACGGTCTCACACCCCGTCGGCTTTCTTCCGAGCGGCGGAAATTCACATCCCCGCCGTCTCCAGCACCGTCCACGCCCCGTCCTGCACCTTGTAGACGGTGATGCCGCCGGCCTTCAGGTCGCCCTTCTCGTCGTACTCGATGTTCGCCGAGGTGATGCCGGGCTGCTTCGTCTTCGCCAGTTCCGGCAGGTACTTCGCCGGGTCGGCGCTGTCGGCGCGCTGCATGGCGGAGACCATGACGCGCGCGGCGTCGTAGGCGTAGGGCGAGTAGACGGCGACGTCGGCGCCGAATTTCGCCTTGTATTTCTCCGCATAGCCGGGGCCGCCGGGCATCCTGTCGAGCGGCAGGCCGGCGAGCGAGGCGACCGCGCCCTCGGCCGCGGCGCCGGCGAGTTCGAGGAACTTCGGCGACTTCAGCATCTCGCCGCCGGCGAACTGCGCCTGCAGGCCCAGTTCGCGCATCTGCGCGACCATCGGGCCGGCCTGCGCGTCGGCGCCGCCGAAGAAGACCAGGTCGGCGCCGGTCTTCTTGATGCTGGTCAGGATGGCGCGGAAGTCGACCGCCTTGTCGTTGGTGAACTCGCGCTTGACGACGCGGCCGCCGGCCGCCGTCACCGCCTTCTCGAACTCGTCGGCCAACCCCTGGCCGTAGGCCGTGCGGTCGTCGACGATGGCGATCGCCTTCGCCTGCAGCGCATTCACCGCGAAGGCGCCGAGCACCGCGCCCTGCTGCGTGTCCGAGGTCATCGCCCGGAAGGTCGTGGCGAAGCCCTGCGCCGTGTATTGCGGCGAGGTGGCCATGGCGATCTGCGGGATGCCGGCCTCGGCGTAGATGCGCGAGGCGGGGATCGTCGTGCCCGAGTTGAAGTGGCCGAGCATGCCCTGGATCTTCGCGTCGGCGAGCTTCTGTGCGACGGCGGCGCCCTGCTTCGGGTCGGCCTGGTCGTCTTCGGCGAGCAGCTCGAACTTCGCCGTCCTGCCGCCGATCCTGATCTTCTCGGCGTTGATTTCGTCGAGCGCGAGCACGATGCCGTTCTGCATCTCCTTGCCGTAGTGCGCCTGCGGGCCGGTCAGCGGCGCCGCGAAGCCGAGGCGGACGACGACGGTTTCCTCGGCGGCGGCCGGCGCGGCGCTGGCCGCGGGCGGCGGCTCTTCCTTGCCGCAGGCGGCGAGCAGGCCGCCGGCGAGGGCGATGATGGAAAAGTGGGCCAGGAACTGGCGTCGCATGATGGTGGGCTCCTCCGGGTCGTCGTTGTCGTGGCCGGTCTCAGCCGGCGCGGTTCAGGGTCTGCAGGAAGGCGTCGGCGTTCTGGAAGCCGACCACGCGCACGCTCGGAACCTCGCGGCCGGCGCGGTCGAAGAAGATGATGCCGGGCGGCCCGAACAGGCTGAAGCGCTTGAGCAGCGCCTTGTCGTCGTCGGAGTTGGCGGTGACGTCGACCTGCAGCAGCAGCGTGTCGGCCAGCCGTTGCTGCACGCGCGCGTCGGCGAAGGTGAAGCGCTCCATCTCCTTGCACGAGACGCACCAGTCGGCGTAGAAGTCGAGCATCACCGGCCGGCCGGCGTTGGCGATGCGTTCCTCCAGTTCGGCCAGCGTCTTCACGCGCGCGAAGGCGAGGTGCCGCGTTTCCTCCGCCGCGACGCCGCGCAGGCCGGCGAGCGGCTGCAGCGGGTCCCTGGCGCCGGCGAGCACGCCGAGCAGCATGGCGGCGCCGGCGACGACCATGGCGATGCCGATGCCCTTCCAGAACCGGTGCCAGCCCTTGGCGTGCGCCGGCAGCGGGTCGAGCGCGTGCATGTAGATCGCCGGCACGATCAGGAGCAGCGCCCAGGCCAGCATCTGCGCGGCGACCGGGATCACCGGCGAGATCATCCAGACGGCAGTGGCGAGCAGGATCACGCCGAAGGCCTTCTTCACCGCCTCCATCCACGGCCCGCTGTGCGGCAGGATGCTGCCGGCGGAGAGGCCGACGGCCAAGAGCGGCGCGCCCATGCCCAGCGCCATCGTGAACAGCGCGACGCCGCCGAGCACGGCGTCGCCGGTCTGGCCGATGTAGAGCAGCGCGCCGGCCAGCGGCGCGGCGACGCAGGGGCCGATGATCAGCGCCGAGAGCGCGCCCATGGCGGTGACGCCGGGCAGCGAACCGCCCTTGAGGTGGCTGGCTTCCTCCGACATCTTGCTCTGCAGGAAGGTCGGCATCTGCAGTTCGTAGAAGCCGAACATCGAGAACGACAGCGCGACGAAGACCAGCGCGAAGCCGCCGAGCACCCAGGCGTTCTGCAGCGCCGCCGAGAGCAGCGTGCCGGTCATGCCGGCGGCGACGCCGGCGGCGGCGTAGGTGACGGCCATGCCGAGCACGTAGGCGAGCGACAGCGCGAAGGCGCGGCCGTGCGAGACCTTGCGGTCGTTGCCGCCGCTGCCGACGATGATGCCGGAGAGGATCGGGATCATCGGAAAGACGCAGGGCGTCAGCGAGAGCAGCAGGCCGAAGCCGAAGAAGCTGGCGACGACGGCCCAGAAGCCGGCGTCCTTCAGAAGCTGCGCGATCTGCCCGCTTTCGTCGCCGCCGCTGCCGGCGCTCATCGGCGGCGCCGCCGGCGTCGTCGCCGGGTCGGGCAGCGTCAGATTCACTTTCTGCACCTGCGGCGGATAGCAGATGCCGCCGTCGGCGCAGCCCTGCGAGGTGACGGCGAGTGTCAGCGGCAGCGGGCCGGAGTTGACGCGTTCGACCGGCACGCGGATCACCGCTTCCTTGAAATAGACCTCGACCTCGCCGAACAGGTCGTCCTGCTTCATCTTGCCCGGCGCGAACTGCGGCGCGCCGAGGGCGGTCTCCTCGGGCTCGGCCTTGAAGCGGAACTTGTCGCGATAGAGGTAGTAGCCCTTGGCGATGGCGAAGCGGATTTCGGCGGTCTGGCCGTCCACCGCCTTCGCCGTCGGCTTGAAGGCGACCATCGGATCGAGGAATTCCTCGCCGTGCGCGAGCGAGGCGAGGAAGAGGAGGAGGGGAAGCAGCCAGCGGAACGGCATCGGGATGGGCTCGTGGGGGTTCAATCGGTGCCGGGGGCGCCGGCGGCTTCGTCCGTCTCGTCGGCCAGCCAGCGCAGGTAGGCGGGTAGGCCGCGGTCGATCGGCACGGCGACGATCTCCGGCACCGCATAGGGATGGCGGGCGCGGATCGCCGCTTCCAGCGCCGCGTAGCGCGCCGCCGTCGTCTTGATCAGCAGCGGCACCTCGTCCGCCCGCTCGATCGCGCCCTGCCAGCGGTACACCGAACGCACCGGCGCCAGCACGTTCACGCAGGCGGCCAGCCGCGCCTCGACGAGGGCGGCGGCAATGGCCTCGGCGCAATCGGCGTCGGGACAGTTGGCGAAAACGAGGAGCGGCGTCGCGGACATGGCGGTCGGGCGCGGAAAACCCGCATTGTCCCGCCGCGCGCCGGCCATTTCAACCGACCCACTGTGACGGTATGTGACCACGGGCCAAAGCGCCAGCCTCGCCCGAGAGGGCGAGGTCAAGCGAGGCAAGCCCGTTCTGGCGCCGAAGGCGCCCCTGTCTTGTGGCGAGGAAGCTCCCGCCTAAAGGCGGGAGCAACTCACTACGGGCGGGCGGCGTCCACCGGTAAAATCTCCGTCACGATACGACCGACCCATGCCGGCCGATTAAAGATCAAAGTATCCTTGACGTCTACGTGTTGTCGATACGCTTTGCACTGGAGACCCGATCATGAGCTGGATTCCCGTTGGCCGCGAGGATCTGCCGCTCGGCATGCCGCTTCCCTGGAGCCTGTTCGACCGGGACGGCAGGGAATTGATGAGCCGGGGGGTGGTCGTCGAGGACGGGCCGGTCCTGCAGGCCCTGCTCGACAGCGGCCCGCTGCGCGAGCTGTCCTGGCCGGGCGAGGCCACCGACGTCGAGCCGGAGCCGGAAAGCGCCGAGCTGGCCGACGCCGGCCGGCGGCTGGACGCCGCCATGCAGGAGCGCTCCGGCCGCGATTTCGCCTTCGGCGACATGCGGCTGCGGGTCGGCGACCGCATCCAGTTGCAGCCGCCGGCCACGGTGTCGCAGGAACGCTACCTGGTCCGGCTGATCGGCTATCTCGACCAGTCCAGCCTGCTGGTCACCCTGCCGAAGAGCAACGGCCTGCGCGTGCCGCTGCGCGAGAACGACACGGTCGTCGCCCGCGTCTTCTCCAGCCAGAACGCCTTCGGCTTCAGCTCCCGGATCGATCGCATCTGCAAGATTCCCTACGACTACATGCACCTCTCGTTTCCGAAGGAAATCCAGGGAGCGATCGTGCGCAAGGCGCCGCGGGTGCGCACCCGGATCATCGCCTCGATCGCCGCGTCCGAACGCGTGGACGAGAAGGCGCGGCAGTCCGGGGTCATCGTCAACCTGAGCGCCGACGGCGCGCTGATCCAGGCGCGGCAGGCGCTCGGCGAGAAGGGGCAGGCCATCCGGCTGTCGTTCCGCGTCAGCCTGCACAACATCGACGCCCTGCTCAACGTGCAGGCGGTGCTGCGCAACGTCTTCGACGACGACTCCGGGCCGCGGTCCGGCGCGATGGTGAGCCACGGCGTGCAGTTCCAGGAGGTCTCCGCCAACGACAGCGTGATCCTGCAAAGCCTCATCTACCAGCAGATGATCGAGCAGCCGCACACGCTGGCCTAGCGGTCCGGCTTCCGCCCCGCCGGCGGGCGGTGGGGGTGCCTGCAGGACATGGAGGAAAGGGACCAGGATGCGGCATTCATCGGAAAAGGAAGAAACGCGGCGCATCGCCGAGGATGCGGCGGCGGCGAACGAGGGCGTCGACTGGCACGCCCTGTCCTGCGAACAGTCCCTGGGCCTGCTCGACAGCGGCCCGGCGGGCCTGACCGAGGCCGAGGCCGGCGAACGGCTGCTGCGCTTCGGGCCGAACCGGCTGGCGCCGGAAAAGCGCCGCAGCGCGCTGCGGCGCTTCCTCGCCCAGTTCCACAACGTCCTCCTCTACGTCATGCTCGGCGCCGCCGCCATCACTGCCACGCTCGGCCACTGGGTCGATACCGGCGTGCTGCTGGCGGCGGTGGTGGTCAACGCGATCATCGGCTTCATCCAGGAAGGCAAGGCCGAGAGCGCGCTCGACGCCATCCGCGCGATGCTCTCGCCGCACGCCACGGTCGTCCGCGACGGCCGGCGGCGGGAGATCGACGCCGGCGAACTGGTACCCGGCGACCAGGTGGTCCTGGTTTCCGGGGATCGCGTGCCGGCCGACCTGCGCCTGCTGTCGGTGCGCGAGCTGCGCGTCGACGAAGCGGCGCTGACCGGGGAGTCCCTGCCCGCGGAGAAGGCGCCGGCGCCGGTCGACGCGGCGGCGCCGCTCGGCGACCGCTTCTGCATGGCCTACGCGGGCACCATGGTGGTCTACGGCCAGGCCAGCGGCGTCGTCGTCGCCACCGGCGGCGCCACCGAGCTGGGCAGGATCAACCGCATGCTGGCCGACATCCGCGCGCTGTCCACGCCGCTGCTGCGCCAGATCGACCGCTTCGGCCGGATGCTGGCGGCGGCGATCCTGGTCCTGTCCGCCGCCACCTTCGTGCTCGGCACGCTGTGGCGGGACCATGCGCCGGCGGAGATGTTCATGATGGTCGTGGCGCTCGCTGCCTCGGCCATCCCCGAGGGCCTGCCGGCGATCATGACGATCACGCTGGCGCTCGGCGTGCAGCGCATGGCGCGGGAGAACGCGATCATCCGCCGCCTGCCGGCGGTCGAGGCGCTCGGCTCGGTGACGGTCATCTGCTCGGACAAGACCGGCACGCTGACCCGGAACGAGATGACCGTCCAGCGCGTGGTCTGCGCCGGCCATGTCTTCGACGTCGGCGGCGTCGGCTATGCGCCGGTCGGCGATTTCTCCGTCGATGGCCGCAAGGTCGATCCGGCGCTCCACCCGGCGCTGGCGCTGGCCATTCGCGCCGGCGCGCTGTGCAACGACGCGCGCCTGGTCGAGGAGGACGGCCTGTGGCGGGTCGAGGGCGATCCGACCGAGGGCGCGCTGCTCGTCGCCGGCCGCAAGGCCGGCTTCTCGGAGCACGCCGGCGAAGCCGCCTGGCCGCGGCTCGACAGCATCCCGTTCGAGTCGCAGCACCGCTTCATGGCCACCTGGCACCGCGACGGCGACGGTGAATCGTGGCTCTTCGTCAAGGGCGCGCCCGAGCGCATCCTCGAAATGTGCGCGCGGCAGCTCGACCACGAAGGCGAGCACGTCGTCGACGTCGACTACTGGCGACGCATGGCCACCGACACCGCGGCGCAGGGCCTGCGCCTGCTCGCGGTCGCCTGCCGGCGGGCGGCGCCGGCCGGCGACCGCCTGGCCTTCGCCGACGTCGAGGCCTGCTTCACCATGCTGGCGCTGGTCGGCATCATCGACCCGCCGCGCGAGGAGGCCATCGCCGCGGTCGGCGAGTGCCACCGCGCCGGCATCCGCGTCAAGATGATCACCGGCGACCACGCGGAGACGGCGCGGGCCATCGGCGCGCAACTGGCGATCGGCGTCGGCCGGCCGGCGATGACCGGCGCCGAGGTGGCGGTGATGAGCGAGGCGACGCTGCGCCGCATGGTCATGGAGGTCGACGTCTTCGCCCGCGCCAGCCCCGAGCACAAGCTGCGCCTGGTGCAGGCGCTGCAGGCCGACGGCCAGGTGGTGGCGATGACCGGCGACGGCGTGAACGACGCGCCGGCCTTGAAGCGCGCCGACGTCGGCGTGGCCATGGGCATGAAGGGCACCGAGGCGGCCAAGGAGGCCGCCGACATGGTGCTCGCCGACGACAACTTCGCCACCATCGCCAGCGCCGTCCGCCAGGGGCGGGCGGTCTACGACAACCTGAAGAAGTTCGTCCTGTTCATGCTGCCGACCAACGGCGGCGAGGCGCTGGTGGTGATCGCGGCGATCCTCTTCGAGCTGGCGCTGCCGCTCACGCCGGCGCAGGTGCTGTGGATCAACATGGTCACGTCGAGCACGCTCGGTTTGGCGCTCGCCTTCGAGCCGGCCGAGCGCGGCATCATGAGCCGGCGGCCGCGGCCGCCGGGCGAGGCGCTGCTGTCGGGCTTCTTCGTCTGGCGCGTGCTGTTCGTCTCGGTGCTGATGATGACCGGCGCCCTCGGCCTGTTCCTGTGGGAGCTGAACGCCGGGACCGGCCTGGAGACGGCGCGCACCATGGCGGTCAACGCCGTTGTCTTCGCCGAGATGTTCTACCTGGTGAACAGCCGCTTCATCTTCGCCCCGGTGCTCGGCCGCCAGGGCCTGACCGGCAACCGCTACGTGCTGCTCGCCATCGCCGCCTGCCTGCCGCTGCAGCTCGCGTTTACGCACCTGCCGCCGATGCAGGCGATCTTCGGTTCGGCGGCGCTGTCGCCGGGAGAATGGGGCAAGGTGGTGGCCGCCGGGCTGATGGTCTTCGTCGTCGCCGAGCTGGAAAAGCTGGTGATCCGGCGGCTGGGCGTGGCCGCCCGCCTCTCCCGCGAATAGCGGCGCCGGCGTCCCGCGGCCCCCGGCGGAAGCGCCGGGCGGTCAGCGGGACGATTTCTTCTGCTGGAACTGATAGCCCTTGTCGACGTTTTCCAGATACCGGTGGATGAATTGCGCGAGGTCGACCGACAGGACGACGGCGATCTCCGCGAACTCGGTGAAGTCCAGTCGTCGGTCTCCGGATTCGTACTTGGAAACGAAGCTTTGGGGTTTGCCAAGGTGGATGGCGAGTTCGGTCTGTGTCATTCCGCAATCTTCCCGGGCGGCGGCCAGCATCTCCCGGAAAATCGTGTAACGCTTGCTGTGAAGGGATTTAACCATTCAACAACAGTAATGGCGCATTGAGCGATATCCCATTTTGGGATATTCTTTCCGAGTAACGTTCCCGGAGGGCGCCTACCCGCGCTTTTCCGGGGGTTCGGGAGGCTGCAGGGCGAAAGGCATGCGGTTCTCCTCCATGGGGGCGGCGACAGGAGCGGGCGGTGCGCAGCGAAACCGCCTTCCCGGGCAAGCGGGCAGTCGATGGAACCATGGGTGTCGGCGGGGAAAGGGGCCGCCTGCTGCGCTCGTCCCGGCACCGCGCATCGCCTCCTGCGCCGTTCTTCCGTTGCTCCGTTGGATGCGCCGCGGAAACGGATGGTTCATAAACGACGGCGGCAGGCCGCCCGGTTGCGGCGATGCCGTCGCAGCACCGACGCTCGGCCGGTCCGGCCGGCGGCGGTCGATGCGTTCTAGGGAGAGACCGATATGGCGGGGCTATCGTTGAAGGCTCGATTGCTGGTGGCGTTCGCGGCGGTGGTCGCCGGCTTTCTGGCGATCGGCCTGACGGCGCTGTTCGACCTGAAGGGCACCATCGAGGAAAACCACCGCGAGCGGGTCAGGGCGGTCACCCACGGCGCCATGGCGACCATCGGCCACTTCCAGCGGCGGCAGGCGGAGGGCGCGCTGTCCGAGGCGGACGCGCAGCGCGAGGCGCTCGCTTCCCTGCGGCAACTGCGCTTCGACGGCGACAACTACGTCTTCGTCGTCGACAGCCGCTATGTCTTCATGCTCAGCCCGCTGGCGCCAGAACTCGAAGGCAAGCCGGGCAAGGATGCGGCCGACCGGAACGGCAAGCCCTTCCTGCGGGAACTGGTGGACACCGCCGTCGGCCATCCCGAGGGCGGCTTCGTCGACTATGTCTGGCCCAAGCCGGGTCTGGCGGGCGTCGTGCCGAAGGTCTCCTATGCCGCGCACGCGCCGGAATGGGGCTGGATCATCGGCGCCGGCGTGTATCTGGACGACGCCGACGAGGCGTTCCGGCAGCACGCCTGGAAGCTGCTCGGCATCGTCGCGCCGATCGTCGCCGTCATCGTCGGCATCTTCCTGTTCGTCACGCGCAGCATCCTCAGGCAGCTCGGCGGCGAGCCGACGTACGTGGTCGACATCGTGCGCACCATCGCCGACGGCGACCTGAGCGCCGGCATCGATCTCGGCGCCGCCGACGGCAACAGCATGCTCGCCGCCATCGCCGGCATGCGCGACGGACTGGTCGCCATGCTGAGGAAGATGGTTGCCGTCGCCGATTCGATGAACACCCACGCCGAGCAGATCGCCGCCGCCGCCCGGCAGGTCGCCACGGCCGGCCAGGAGCAGGCGCAGGCGACGATCGTCAGCGCGGCGGCGCTGGAGCAGGTGACGGTGAGCATCAACGAGGTCTCGGCGATCGCCGCGGCCACCGAGGCGTGCGCGGTCGAGACCTTGAAGCGCGCCGATGGCGGCCAGGCCGCCGTGAGTCAG
Organism: Rhodocyclaceae bacterium; assembly: GCA_019455325.1. GTDB lineage: Bacteria > Pseudomonadota > Gammaproteobacteria > Burkholderiales > Rhodocyclaceae > Proximibacter. The sequence goes on from JACFMQ010000009.1 coordinate 10,121, forward strand.
GCGGCGACCGAGGTGGCGACGGTGGAGCGCCTGATCGCCAGCTCGGCGGGCAAGGTGGCGGCGCTGAAGACGCGCTCGGTCGAGATCGGCTCCGTCGCCGGCACGATCAAGGAGATCGCCGACCAGACCAACCTCCTGGCGCTCAACGCGGCCATCGAGGCGGCGCGCGCCGGCGAGCAGGGCAAGGGCTTCGCCGTCGTCGCCGACGAGGTGCGCAAGCTCGCCGAGCGCACCTCGGAGGCGACGACCCGGATCGCGGCCACGGTGCAGTCGATCCAGATCGACACGGACGAAGTGGTCGACACCATGCACGAGGCCGTTCCCCAGGTGCAGGCGAGCATGCAGCAGGTGAACGCGGTGGCGCTGATCCTCGGCGACATCCACCGCGAGGCCGACGACTCGGCGGTGAAGGCGCGCGACGTGGCGCAGGCGACGAAGGAGCAGGGGATCGCGGCCAACGACATCGCCGCCAACGTCGAGCGCATCGCCGGCATGGCCGAGGAAGTGAGCGCCACCATGGGCGGCAACGCCGGCGCCGCGGGCGAGATGCAGGAGATGGCCCGGACGCTGCAGTCGGCGGTGAGCCAGTTCCGGCTGCCGTGAGCGGGAGGGGCGCGTGCTGACGGCGGGCGGGGTTCCGCCGGTGTGACGGCGATGACGGCGCCCGATTTTTCCGGCACCGCGCCGGCGCCCGCGCGTCCGGCGGCGGGCCGGCTGAGCGTGCTCCTGCTGCTGGCGATCCTGATCGGCTTTCTGGCGATGAGCTACGTGCTCAGCCACTGGCTGGACGCGCGCCTGCAGGAGCGCTCCCTGGCCGAGCTGCGCCGGGCCGGCCGCCAGGCGACCGACCTGATCGACGTCTACGCGAGGCAACTGGAACGCTCGGCGGAAATGCTCGGCGCCGGCTTCGCCGCCGCCCTGCCCGAGGGGCTGGCCGACGGCATGGCGGCCGCCGCCGGGGCGCCGGGCCGCGTGCCGCCGGGCGCGGCCGCGGCGCTGCACGCCGGCGGCCGGCTGGCCGAAGCCTACGGCCGGCGGGAGGGGCTGCTCGCCGCCCTCTTCGTCCGCAGCGGCGACGGCTTTACCAGCCTCGCCGGGGCGCCGCCCGCGCGCGGGCCGGCGCGGCTGGGCCCCGGCTCGCCGATCGTCCAGCGCCTGCTGGCCGGCAGTCCGTTCCTCGGGGTGGCGGAGCTGTTCGCCGGCGAGTACATGCTCGACTGTCGCCCCCTCCTCTCGCGCGAGCGGGCGGTGGTCGGCGCCGGCTGCGTCGGCATCGACTTCGCCGCCGACCTGGCCCGGCTGAAGGAGCGGCTGCGCAGCATCCGCATCGGCGACCTCGGCTACGTCTACGTGGTGGACGTGCGCAGCGATCCCGGCGTCGTCGTCATCCATCCCCGGCACGAGGGCCTGCGGGCGCCGGGCAGCGGTCCGGGGCAGCGGATCGCCCGGCTGCTGCGGGAATCCCCGGCCGGCATCGTCCGCTACGAGTGGCGCGACGAGGGCGAAGCGGCGGCGGTCCGCAAGATCGCGGCGATCGAGGATTTCGAACGCTGGGGCTGGCGGGTCGTGGCCAGCGCCGGCGAGGACGAGGCGTTCCGGGAAGGGCGGCAGCTCCGGCTGCAGCTCTTCGGCTTCGGCCTGCCGATCGCGGCCGTCCTGCTGCTCGTCGCCTTCCTGACGGTCCGTCACTTTCGCCGCTCGGAGCGCGCGCTGCGGGCGGGCGAGGAGCGCCTGCGCAGCCTGTTCGACCTGTCGCCGGTGGGGATCGTGCTGAGCGATCCGGACGGCAGCTTCATCGATTTCAACGAAGCCTTCCGCGCGATGACCGGCCACGACCGGCACGCGCTGCTGGCGCTCGGCTTCCGCGGCATCGTCGCCGATGCCGCTACGGTGCGCGCAGATCCGTGCGAGCGGGAATACCGGCGCTGCGCCGGCGGCACGCTGCGGGTGCGCGAATGCAGCGTGCGCGTGCCCGGTTCGGACGGCCGCGACTACGTCTGGTCGATCGTCGAGGACGTCACCGAGCGGCACCGCGCCGAGCTGGCGCTGCGCCTCGCGGCGAGCGCCTTCCTCAACCTCCAGGAGGGCGTCGCGATCTTCGACGCGGACGGGAATTTCCTCGACGCCAACGAGGCGTTCATGCGCATCACCGGCTACGCCAGGGACGAGCTGCTCGGGCGCAGCGCCCGCCTCCTCAAGTCCGGCCGGCACGACGCGCTCTTCTACCGGGGGATGTGGAACGCCCTGGCAGCGTGCGGCCACTGGCGCGGCGAGCTGTGGAACCGGCGCAAGAACGGCGAGATCTTCCCGGCGCGGCAGACCATCTCGGCGATCCGCGACGCGCGGGGCGCGACCACGCGCTACGTGTCGGTGCTCAGCGACGTCAGCGAGATCAAGGCCGGCGAGCTGCGCCTGCAGCGCATGGCGCACTACGACCCGCTGACCGGCCTGCCCAACCGGACGCTGCTCGGCGACCGGCTGCGGCAGTCGATTGCCCACGCGGATGCCTCCGGCACCCTGCTCGCCGTCTGCCATCTCGATCTCGACAACTTCAAGCCGGTCAACGACGAGCACGGGCACGACGTCGGCGACCGGATCCTGGCCAGGATCGCGGAGCGGATGACGGCGCTGCTGCGCGGCGGCGACACCGTCGCGCGCCTGGGCGGCGACGAGTTCGCGCTGCTCCTTCAGGACCAGCGGAGCGTCGAGCAGGCGCTGGCCGAGGTGCGCCGGATTCTCGAAGGCGTCGCCGCGCCGGTCGAGCTCGGCCCGCACTGCGTGGCCGTCACCGCCAGCATCGGCGTCACCGTCCACCCCGGCGACGACGAGGAGCCGGACATCCTGCTGCGCCATGCGAACCAGGCGATGTACCTGGCCAAGGAGTCCGGGAAGAACGCGCTCCACCTGTTCAACCCCGCCCGCGACCGGCGCGTCCGCGTGCACCGGCAGAGCGCGCGGCGGATCGAGGCGGCGCTGGCCGACGGCGAATTCGTCCTGCACTACCAGCCCAAGGTCGACATGCGGCGCGGCAAGGTCGTCGGCGTCGAGGCGCTGATCCGCTGGCAGCATCCCGAGCGCGGGCTGTTGCAGCCGATCGATTTCCTGCCGCTGATCGAGGAGAGCGACCTCATCGTCGCCGTCGGCGACTGGGTGATTGGCGAGGCGCTGCGCCAGATGGCGGTCTGGCAGGCGTGCGGGCTGCGGCTCGGCGTCAGCGTCAACATCGCGGCGCGCCAGTTGCAGCAGCCCGACTTCGTGCGCAAGCTGCAGGCGGCGCTGGCGAGCGCGCCCTCGGTCGATCCGGGGCTGCTGGAACTGGAAGTGGTCGAGACGGCGGCGCTCGAAGACGTGGTGCACGTCTCGCGGATGATGACCGAGTGCCAGGACCTCGGCGTCCGCTTCGCGCTCGACGACTTCGGCACCGGCTATTCGTCGCTGACCTACTTCAAGCGGCTGCCGGCCGACACGCTGAAGATCGACCAGTCCTTCGTGCGCGACATGATCAACGACCCGGAGGACCTGGCCATCGTCGAGGCGGTCATCGGCCTGACCGAGGTCTTCCGCCGGCAGGCGGTGGCCGAGGGCGTGGAGACGATCGAGCACGGCATCATGCTGCTGCGCATGGGCTGCGACCTGGCGCAGGGCTACAGCATCTCGCGGCCCCTGCCGCCGGAGCGCATCCCGGCCTGGATCGACGGCTGGACGCCGGACGCGGCGTGGAGCGCCGCGGCCAGGCTGCGCTGGCGGCGCGAGGATTTCCCGCTGGTGCTGGCCGAGATCGACCATCGCCGCTGGGTCGACCGGATCGTCGCGCACGCGGCGGGCGAGGCGGCCGAGCCGGCCGCGCTCGATTCACGGCGCTGCCACTTCTGGCGCTGGTTCGCCCAGGAGGGCATGGTGCGCTACGGCTGGCACCCCCGCTTCGAGGCCATCCGCCGGCTGCACGAGACGCTGCATGCGCTGGGCCGGGAGATTCTCGAAGCGAAGGCGCAGGGCCGCGACGTCGCCGCGCGGGTGCCGGAGCTGGCGGCGCGCCGGGACGAACTGCTGGCGCTGCTGCATACGCTGATGGAGCCGTCGCCGGCCGCCGAGCAGGAGCCGCTGGCCATCCTCGGCAGCGGCCGGACGGCCGAACCCGCGCTGCCGCGGCGCGGCTGAGGCCGCGGCGCTCAGCGCAGCAGCCGGCGCCGCGTCAGGATCGCCGCCACCCAGAAGGCGCCCATGCCCGTGGCGACGAGCGCCAGCACGTGGCCGCCGGCCGCCGCCGGCAGCTCGCCGGACAGCAGCGGCCGCGCCAGCGCCACCGCGTGCGCCAGCGGCAGTTGCCCGGCGACCGCGCGCAGCGCCGCCGGCAACTGGTCGGCCGGGAAGAAGACGCCGGAGAGCAGCAGCATCGGCGTGATCGCCAGCGTGAAGTAGTACATGAAGAAATCGTAGGACGGCGCCAGCGCGTTCACGATCAGGCCGAGCGCGGCGAAGACCAGGCCGGTGAGCAGGATCACCGGCAGCACGGCGAGCGCCAGCGGCGACTGGATCAGGCCGAGGCCGAGCATGACCAGCAGGATGGCGATGCCGGAGAGCAGGCTCTTCGTCGCCGCCCACATCAGCTCGCCGAAGAGCACGTCGTCGAGCCGCGCCGGCGTGTTCAGGATGGCCTCCCAGGTCTTCTGCACGTGCATGCGCGAAAAGGCCGAATAGAGCGCCTCGAAGCTCGCCGTGTTCATCGTCGAGGCGCACACCGTGCCGGCGGCGAGGAAGACGATGTAGGGCACGCCGTTCACCGCCGGCAGCAGCGCGCCCAGCCCGTAGCCGAGGCCGAGCATGTAGATCAGCGGGTCGGCGAGGTTGCCGAGGATCGAGGTCCAGGCGAGTTTCTTCCAGACCAGCGCGTTGCGCTGCCAGACCGGCCACCACAGGCGGCCGGGGCGGGGGAAGGAGAGGCTGTAGGGGCGGGCCATGGTCCGTGCCTCAGTCGCGCAGGTCGCGGCCGGTGAGTTTCAGGAACACGTCTTCCAGGTTCGCCGCGCGGTGCACGTAGGCCAGCCCCGGCGCCCCGGCGAGCGCGGCGAGCAGCGGGTTCTCGTCGCGGCAGTAGAAGAACGCCGTCTCGCCGACGACCTCGACGCGCGCGGCCAGCCCGGCGTGCGCGCGCGCCCATTCGGGCACGGCCGGCGCCTCGCCGGACTCGGCGAAGACCTCGACCACCGCCGGCTCGATCTCGCGCCGGATCAGCTCGCGCGGCGCGCCCTCGGCGACGGCGCGGCCGTGGTCGATGACCATCAGCCGCGAACAGAGGCGTTCGGCCTCGTCCATGAAGTGCGTGGTGAGCACGATGGTCTTGCCGCGTGCCAAGAGCGCCTTCAGCCGCTCCCAGATCAGGTGCCGCGCCTGCGGATCGAGGCCGGTGGTCGGCTCGTCGAGGAAGACGATGTCCGGGTCGTTCACCAGCGCGCGCGCCAGGGTGAGGCGCCGCTTCATGCCGCCGGAGAGCGCCGGCACGCGCGCGTCGGCCTTGCCGGCCAGCCCGGCGAAGTCGAGCAGCTCCGGGATGCGGGCGCGGATCGTCGCCTCCGGCAGGCCGAAGTAGCGGCCGTAGACGAGCAGGTTCTCGGCCACCGTGAAATCCGGATCGAGCGCGTCGGCCTGGGCAACGACGCCGACGCGGTGGCGCGCCTCGGGCGCCTGCGCCGGCACCGGCAGTCCGGCCAGCCGGATGTCGCCGCCGTCCGGCGCGGTCAGGCCGAGGCAGCAGCGCAGCGTCGTCGTCTTGCCGGCGCCGTTCGGGCCGAGCAGGCCGAAGCAGGTGCCCGGCGGCACGGCGAACGACAGGCCGGCGACGACCTCCTGGTCGCCGTAGGACTTCCTCAGGCCGGTGACGGCGAGCGGGGTGGCGGCAGCGTTCCGGTTCACGCCCTAGTGCCGCCAGTTGCGCGTGACGATGTCGCGGATCAGGTGCAGCCGGCGGTGGAAGAAGTGGTCGGCGCCGGGCACGACGATCACCGGCAGGTCCAGCGGCTCCGCCCACTTCAGCACGTTGGCGAGCGGCACCGTCTCGTCGGCCGAACCGTGGATGACCAGGGTGTCACCGGGCACGGCCTCGGTGTCGTAGCTGCGCGTGCCCTCGACGAAACCGGCGGCGGTGCCGACCAGCACCAGCCGCTGCGCCGGGTGGCCGGCCTCGGCCAGCCGCCGGGCGACGCGCGTCTGCACGAAGGCGCCGAACGAGAAGCCGGCGAGCGCCACCGGCAGGTCGCCGCAGCGGCGCTTGGCCTCGGCGAGCACGGCGAGCATGTCCTCGGTTTCGCCGCCGCCCTCGTCGTGCGCGCCGTCGCTGTTGCCGACGCCGCGGAAGTTCGGGCGGAAGGCCGCGTAGCCGAGCGCGACGAAGGTGCGCGCCAGCGAATGCGCCACCTTGTTGGTGTTGGCGCCGCCGAACAGCGGATGCGGGTGGCCGACGAGCGCGATGCCGCGCGGCGCGCCGGGGTTCTCGACGATCACTTCGATCTTTCCGGCCGGGCCGTCGATCAGGATTTTTTCTTCCGGGGCGCGCATGTTCAGATTTTGAGACGTTCGACGACGCGGCCGTGCACCAGATGCTCCTGGATGATCTCCTCGACGTCGTCGTTATCGACGTAGGTGTACCAGACCGCCTCGGGATAGACGACGAGCACCGGGCCCTCGTCGCAGCGGTCCAGGCAGCCGGCCTTGTTGATGCGCACCTTGCCCTTGCCCTTGAGGCCGAGCTGGGCGATGCGGTCCTTGGCGTAGGTCTGCGCGGCGACGGCGCCGCGCGCGGCGCAGCAGGTCTCGCCGGGGTCGCGCTGGTTGCAGCAGAAGAAAACGTGGTGCTTGAAGTGGCTCATGCTCGCCTCCGTGGGGTGGTGCCATTATCGCGCGAAACCGCCGCGGCCGGCCCCCTACAGCCGCCGCCCGAGCAGCGTCAGATAGGGCAGCGCGAGGAAGGGCCAGAGGCTGGCGACCAGCCGCGTCAGGCCGTTGAAGTTGAGGAAGTGCCCCTGCCGCCAGGTGGCCAGCGCCGCCGCCGAGTAGGGGTTGGCCGGCGCCAGGTTGACCAGCACGGTGCCGGCCATCAGCGCCAGCCCGGCCAGCGCCAGGCGCCAGTTCGCCGGCGCCAGCAGGCACGGCAGCAGCAGCGCGCCGCCGATGGCCAGGCCGAGGCCGGCGCCCGGCGTCAGCCAGGCCATGGCCTCGCGCGGGCCGACCAGCAGCACCGCCGACAGCGTGCGCACGAACAGCGCGAAGAGGAAGAAGGCGAGCAGCGCGGCCACCGACGACGGCCGGTCGGCGAGCAGCGTGCGCGCGATCAGGCCGATGGCCACGGTGTTGCAGGCGATGATCGCCAGCTCCAGCGCGAAGAAGGTCGGCGCGCCGTAGGCGATGGCCGACGGCAGCCCGAGCAGGTGGCGGAAGTCGCCGGCGCCGAAGAGCAGGGTCTCCGGCGACAGTTGCGTGAGCAGCCACAGGCCGAGGACGACGAGGCCGAACTCGGCGTGCGGCACCGGCGCCACCAGACGCCGCTCGACGTGCGCCAGCCAGGTCAGCGCGCGCGTGCCGCCGTGCCAGGCGGCGACGGCGCCGAGGAGGCCGCCGAGGGCGTTGCACGAGAGGTCGAGGTTGGACGGCACGCGCGTCGGCAGCCAGGTCTGCGCCGTCTCCATGCAGAGGCTGAGCAGCGCCGCCAGCAGCGCGCCGGCGAGCGCCGCCGGCAGCCGGCCGAGGCGGCGGCCGAGGGCCAGCGTCAGCAGGTAGCCGAGCGGCACGTAGACGAGGACGTTCACCGCCAGATCGAAGCCGGTCCACCAGCGCGGCCAGCCGGCGTCGAGGAAGGCCAGCGGCGAGATGCCGGGGTCGCGCCAGCCGGAAAACGGGTGCAGGCTGGCATAGACGACCAGCGCCGCGTAGGCGAGGGCGAGGTAGCGCGGCAGCGGAGAGGCGGTGGCGGGGATCACGGGACGGACCATAACCGAGCCGGCGCGGCGCTGGCAATCGCCGCCGGCTCAGGGCTTCGCTTCGTCGGCGCCGGCCGCGGGCGACGCCGAGGGGTCGTTCTTCTCGTCGACCTCGATGCCCCAGTCGCCCCAGGTGTACCAGTCGTCGCCGAGCATCTCGATCGGATGCTGCGTGCGGCCGGAGCCGTTGCCGCACTGCAGCGAGTCGGCCGGGCAATATTTGTCGCAGCCCCAGCAGATGCGCTCGGGGTGCTTCGGATGCAGCGGAAATTTCTTTGCCATTTGGGGACCGATCAGCGGAAAAGCGGCTGTCCACGGGAGGCGGGCGTCGGCCGGAGACCATTGTCGCCGATCGCGCCGCGCTGTGCATCCCTCGGCCGGCCGACGAACAGCGCGGCGAACCAGGCCGCAAAGACCAGGCCGGCGATCTGGATCATCGCCCAGCCGGCCTGCGCCTGATCGTCTGTCAGGTAGCTGTTGCAGACGCGCACGGGCGCAGCGACGTAGAGCCAGCCGACGAACAGCAGCATGCTGATCAGGTTGGTCCATACGAAGCCGCGGCCGACGGCGCCGAGCGGTCGCCAGGCGAGGGCGAGCGGCAGGCCGACGAGCAGCGGCAGCGTGGCGAACTTGACGGCGTCGACCCAGACGTCGGCCACCGCCGCGTCGAGCGCGCGCGGCAGCATCCAGTAGGTCGAGGTGAAGGCCGCCGCGGTCAGGCCGCCGAGCGGGCCGCCGGCCGCCGTCAGCAGCGCGCGCCGCACGCGCGCCGCCAAACCGCCGCCGAGGAGGACGCCGACGGCGACGAGCAGCGGGATCTGCACCAGCATGTGGCGCGTCATCGTCGCTTCCAGCCAGGCGCGCGCCGGCGGCAGCGCGAGCAGCAGGAAGAGGGCGGCGGCGCCGAAACGGACGGCGGGCGCGTTCACGTCTCGCGCTCCAGGCCGGCGACGAAGGCGTCGACCGCGTCGAGGTCGGCGATGCGCCGCAGCCGGCCGTCGCGGCCGACGAGGTGGATGGCCGCGTTGTGCTCGAAGCCGCCCAGCCCGTCCGGCACGACGACGACGCCGAAGGCGGCGAGCAGCGCCGCCAGCTCGCCGGCGTCCGCCGGCCGGGCGATGCGCCAGTGGACGCCGTCGGCGCCGAAGCGGCCGGCGTATTCGCGCAGGCGCGGCGGATCGTCGCGCACCGGGTCGAAGCTGACGCTCAGCAGCGCGAAGTCGCGGCCGAGCCGATGCGCCGGCACGCTCTCGCGGATCTGCTTGAAGGCCGCGCCCAGGCTGTAGCAGACGGTGTCGCAGCGCGTGTAGACGAACTCGACGGCGAGCAGCCGGCCGGCGTAGTCGGCGAACGAGAAGCGCCGGCCGTCCTGGTCTTCGAGGCCGACCGCCGGCAGCGGCCGCGGCTCGGCGAGCACCTGCCGGCGGCGCGCGGCCTCCGCCGTGAAGGCGGTGAAGCCGTCGCTGCCCCAGGAGAGGACGGCGACGCCGAGCAGCGCGATGGCCGCCGTCGTCGCCAGGTCGCGGCCGCCGATCCTCATGCCGCGGCGCCGACGGGAACGGTGGCCCGCGCCTGGCCGCCGCGCGCGTGCGCCAGCCGCGCCAGGAAGCGGCCGGCGAAGACCAGCGAGGCGGCGACGACGAGGCCGGCGAAGAAGGTGCCGAGCCGGTCGTAGGGCAGCCACTCCGGCAGGTGCTCGGCGTAGCGGCGGGGCACGCTCTGCTTGCCCGAGTAGAGGAAGACGAGGACGAAGCCGAGCGCGCCGGCGAGGTAGACCCAGAACGCGGCCCGGTCGACGAGGCCGTCGCGCGCCTGCGCCGCCGGCTTGGCGATGTAGTACATGAAGCCGAAGGCCATCGCCACCATGCCGAGCAGCAGGTAGGTGTGGAAGTGGCCGGGCACCCACAGCGTGTTGTGCATCACGTAGTTCACGCGGATCGTGCCGTCGATGAAGGCCGGCATGGCGCCGGCCGCCCAGCCGAACATCGACAGGAAGAGCAGGCGCGAGGCCGTGTCCCAGACGATGCCCGAGCGGTAGACGATCATCAGCGCGCCGTAGCCGGTGACGACGAGGATGGGCACGGTGTTCAGGTAGCCGATGATGTGGCCCATGACCAGCATCCACGTCGGGAAGGCGAAGTCCATCAGCAGGTGGTGCGGGAAGATGAACATGACCATCAGCGTCGAGCAGTTCCACGAGGCGAGGAAGGCCCGGTTCGCCTTCCACGGCCGCCGCGTGTAGCGCGGCAGGATCTCGTAGACGGCGATCACCGCCATGTAGATCGTGGCGTTGATGAACACGTGCCCGAAGAAGTAGATCATCGCCTTGGCCAGCAGCGGGTCGATGGCGAATTCCGGGAAGTACAGGTTCACCAGCATCATCGCCAGGATGGCGGCGCCGACGACCAGCCCGACGATATTGACCACCGTCACCATGGCGCTGGCGACGACGGTCGGCGGCGGCGCCTGCCCGTCGTCGCGGCCGAAGAGCTGCGGCCAGCCGAGCGCGCGGGCGAAGCCGCCGTAGCCGGCGACGAGGGCGCGCGCCACGTCGAGCTGCAGCAGCAGGAAGCCGGTGCCGATCACCAGCATGCCGCCGAGGAACCAGGCGGCCGCCGCGTCGCTCCACAGGCCGAGCGAATGGCTCGGCAGCGGATGCAGGAAGGTCCAGCCGCCGTGGAAGCCGCCGAGCAGCACGGCGCCGAGGATCATCGCCACGCCGGCGACGAAGAGCGCCAGGTTGGCGTGCAGGATGCGCGCCGAGAGCGCCACGTAGCGGCTCAGGAAGTGCCACATGATGGCCGCGCCGGCAATGCCGGCAATGCCGACCATGCCGGCGCCGTGCAGGGTCATCAACTGGTAGAAGCCCTGCGCGCCGAGCGCAATGAAGCGGGCCTGCTCGGCGCGCATGAGCAGGCCGAACAGCATCATCAGCAGCAGCACGGCGGCGGTCGTCGCCAGGTAGGCGAGCACGCCGGCGCTGGCGCCGTGCTCGGGCGCGGGGACGTAGCGGGGGTCGGCCATGGTGTCAGCTCCTCTCGTCGACGGTGAACTCGGCGCTCATGTCGTGGTGGGCGAGGCCGCAGTATTCGAGGCACAGCACGCGGTAGGTGCCGGGGCGGACGAAGGTGTGGCGCACGGTGTTGGTGATGCCGGGCATGGCCTGCGTCTGCGCGACGATCTTCATGTCCGGGTCGTAGATGCCGAAGCCGTGGTTGACGTCGCCGGCGCTGACGCGGAAGACCACCGGCCGGCCGGCTTCGAGGCGGTCCGCGCTCAGCTCCCAGCGCCACATGTGGCCGACGGCGCGCACCTCCTGCACGGCGCCGGCGCCCTCGGCCGGGCGGATGGCGCCGTAGGGCAGGTCGATCAGCGTGTAGACCATGGGCACGCCGAAGACCGCGACGAGCGCCCAGAAAAAGCGTGTGCGCAGGCGGTAGGCGCGCTTCTGCAGCGGCGCGTATTCCGCCTCGCGGATGCCCGAGCGGAGCATGGCGAAGCTCCAGCCGAAGCCGACCAGCAGCATGAGCGCCAGCGAGACGGTCCAGACGATGTGTTGCAGCATGGTTCCTCCGAATTCCCCGTTCTGTCGTCGATGTCGCGGCGCCTACGGCCGCGGCAGCCACAGGCGGGCGGCGAACGCCTCGGCCAGCGGATCGGCGGCCGTGGGCCCGGCGATCACCGCCGGCTCCGGCGGCGGCTCGCGGTCGAGCATCCGGCGGAAGGACGCGGCGAGCGGGTCTTCCGGCACCGCGGCGACGATGCGTTCCGCCGGCATCGGCGGCAGCGTCGCCGGGCGGTGGTAGGGCGCGGCCGGCAGCGCGCGCAGCAGGTGCGCGAGCAGCGGGTCGGCGGCGGTCGGCCGGGGCGCGGGGATGGGCGCGGCGGTGTGGTCGAGCATGCGCGCGAAGGCGGCGCGCACCGGGTCGGCGTCGGTCTCGGCGTGCGCCGGCGTGCCGGCGGCGAGCGCGCTGGCGAGCAGGGCGAGGGCGATGGCTTGTCGTTTCATGGTCGATCCTTTCGGGCAGACGGTCGGGAGGGGGCTGCGACCGGCGGATGGGCCGGTCGCGCAGCGGCCGGGTCAGGAGCCGCCGATGTACATCGCCGGGTCCGGCCGGCTCGGCGTGACGACGTGCTCGTAGACGTTGTACGGACCCTCGATGAGCACGGACCTGCCGGGCGCGACCAGGTGCTCGACGATGCCGTTGTCGGTCCGGTCGTGCTCGGTGGCGCGGTCGTAGCCCGGACGGGAGACGATCTTCAGCGTCACCTGCCCCTCGTTGGTGAGTTCGACGACGCGCTCCTCGCCGGCCACCTCCTTCAGCGAGGTCGCCGGCTTCGCCTGCGCCGGCAGCGCGGCCAGCGCCGGGAGAAGGAGGGCGGGGATCAGCAGCAGCTTGCGTTTCATTTCCTGTCCTTTCGTGGGTTGCGTGGTTGCCGGCGTGCGAACGCCCGGACAGGGGGCAATCAGCGATTTGCGTGCCAGCGATGCAAGGCAATGATTTTCCTGGATTTCATGCCCGAAGCCGGGCCGGCGGCGTGCCCATCCGTTCAGAATGAACGTTCATTTGTCGTTCCGTCTGGACGTGTGCTAGCCTGAAAAAACAAGCACTCCGTGATATTTACGATGGCCGATCTGATGATGTACGAAGCCTTCCTCGACGCCCTCGAGGAAGGCGTGCTGTTCCTCGACGCCGGGCGCCGCATCCTGGCGATCAACGGGGCCGCGGCGCAGATGCTCGGGCAGGACGGCGAGACCCTGGTCGGCCGGCTCTGCCCCTCGCTGTTCCCCGGCACCGCCTGCGCGCGGCGCTGCGAGCAGCGCGGCGTCTGCTCGCTGACGCCGGACGCCGGCGCCGACCGCAAGGTGCAGGACGTCGTGCTCAAGGGCGCCGACGGCCGCGAGCGCTCGCTGCGCATGTGGGCCATGCTGATCCCGCGCAACGCCGCCGGCGTGCACTGCGCGATCATCCTGCGCGACTGCTCGCGCGAGATCGAGCTGGAAGCCGAGGTGCGCGAGCAGTGGCAGCTCGGCGGGCTGACCGGCCGCAGCCCGGCGATGCAGGACCTCTACCAGAAGATCCTGCGCGCCGCGGCGAGCGACGCCAGCGTGCTGATCACCGGCGAGAGCGGCGTCGGCAAGGAGCTGGCGGCGCGCGCGCTGCACGACAACTCGCCGCGCGCCGCCGGCCCCTACGTCGCCGTGCACTGCGCGGCGCTGCCGGAAAGCCTGCAGGAGGCCGAGCTGTTCGGCCACTCGCGCGGCGCCTTCTCCGGCGCCGCCGCCGCCCGCGTCGGCCGCTTCGAGGCGGCCAGCGGCGGCACGCTGCTGCTCGACGAGATCGGCGAGATTTCGCCGAGCACGCAGGTCAAGCTGCTGCGCGTGCTGCAGGAGCGCGAGATCGTCCGCGTCGGCGAGAACGCGCCGCGCAAGGTGGACGTGCGCATCGTCGCCGCCACGCACCGCGACCTGGCGGCCATGGTCCGCCAGGGATTGTTCCGCGAGGATCTGTACTACCGCCTGCGCGTGCTGCCGCTGCACGTGCCGGCGCTGCGCGAACGGCAGGAGGACATTCCGCTGCTGGTCGCCAAGCTGCTCGGCAACCTGTCCAGGCGCTACGAGCGCGCGCCGCTCCGCCTGGCGCCGGAAACGCTGCGCCTGCTGGAAACCCACGACTGGCCGGGCAACGCCCGCCAGTTGTTCAACGCGCTCGAATACGCCGTGGTCCAGTCCGACGGCCCGCTGATCCTGCCCGAGCACCTGCCGCCCGAACTGGCGCGGGCCGCCGTTGCGCCGGACCTGCGCGCTGTGCCGGCGCAGCGGCTGACGCGCTACTACGCGCCGCCGGCGTCGGCCGACGAGGAGCGGAACCTGATCGAGGGCGCGCTGCGGGCGGCCGGCGGCAACAAGGCCGAGGCCGCCCGGCGCCTGGGCATCTCGCGGACCACGCTGTGGAAGCGGCTGGCCGCCTTTCCCGAACTGGCGGAACGCTACGGCGGCCGGCGCGGCGACGGCGAGGCCGCCGACGCCTAGCCCCGGTCAGCGAGGCGCGGCGGGCGACTCTCCCTGCCCGGCCGGCACGAGCGGCATGGGCTGCGCGTCGCGCGCCGACCAGACGCTGTCGGCCGGACCGTGCCGGACGCGCCGCGCCGTGGCCCACGCCATCCAGACGAAGCACAGGCCGCCGGCCAGCGCCGTCAGGTCGACGCCCAGGCTGGCCGGGCTGCCGTGCGCCCACAGCCCGAGTCCGGGGAACAGCCGGGCGAGCAGCGTGGTCAGCGGGATCAGGAAGGTGAACAGCGCCGCCGCCGCCAGCAGATGCACGGACGCCCGCGCCGCGCCGCGCAGGAAGGCCCAGCCGACGGCGGCGAAGAAGACCGCGTAATAGACGTGGCGATGCCAGACGGTGAGGTCGGCGACATGGCCGTGCAGCCACTTGCCGGCGACGATGGTCAGCGAGACGCCGCAGACGCAGCCCAGGCAGACGCCGACCGTGGCCGCGGCCATCAGGCGGACGTCGCGCCGCTGCTCGGGCGGCGCGCCGCCGTCGCGCGCCGCCTTGCGCCGCCGGGTCTCGACCCACAGCAGGTTGCCGCCGTAGAACAGCCAGGCGCCGGCCAGGCCGAGGAGGAAGTACATCCACTGCACGGGCACGCCGCCGAAGGTGGCGAAATGCAGCGCGAAGAAGCTGCTGACGGTGGTGTGCGGGCCGTCCTGGCGGCCGGACAGGTAGTCGGTGCTGAGCACCTTGCCGGTATACGGATCGAGCAGGGCGAAACCGCCGAGCGCCCGCGGCGACAGCGCGCTTTCGTCGTGTCCCCAGACCCGGACCAGCGGGCGCGGCCCGGTGACCTGCAGGTATTGCAGCATCGTCGGCGAAAAATCGGGGGCGAGCGCGTGCACCCGCTCGATCAGGGCTGCCGGTGCCAGCAGTTCGGCCGGATCGCGCGCCGCCTGCCGGGCGGGCGCCGCCCGGCCCTGGAACGCGGTTTCGAGCCTGCCGCCGTGCAGAATGCGATCCTGCAGGTCGTAGATGCCGTCGTGGAAGGCGAATACCGTCGCGGTCAGCGCCATGACGAGGTGGAAGGGCAGGCTGACGATGCCGACCACGTTGTGCGCGTCCAGCCACACGCGCTTCGGGTTCCGGCCGACGCGCAACGCGAAGAAATCCTTGACCAGCGAGGGCAGCAGCACGATGAGGCCGGAAATCAGCGCCAGGGCGTAGAGGATCGCCACCGCGCCCATGATCCAGCGGTTCGGATCGTTGTCCACCGGCAGCCCGACGACCCGGTGCAGAACGTCGATGAACTCGGCGAGCTGCGACGCCTGGACGGCCCCGGTCGAGGCCGCGCCGTCGGCCGCCAGCGTCGCCGCGTAGTGCCGCACCGACAGTTGGTCGTGGTCGTCGGCGCCTGCCGCCCTGACCTGCCAGGTCAGCCGGGCGGGCCGGTGTTCGGCGGGATGCAGGTGCAGCCGGAAATCCCTGGCTGCCTCCGGGTGGCGGGCGATCGTCTCGACGATCAGCGCCGGGGTCTGCGCCAGGGAAACGGCGGCGACGCCGGCGCCCGGCGGCGACAGCCAGCGCGCCAGGGGTTCCTTGAAAACGGTCAGGGCGCCGGTATAGAAGGCGATGAACAGCGCCATGCCGGCGATGATGCCGGTCCAGGTATGGACCGACTTGTAGATGCGGATGACGTCGGAGCGCATCGTCTACCTTGTCAGAAGCAGCGCGGCGAAGACCAGCAGATTGGCCGCGCCCAGCCACAGCCAGGCGCGCCAGCCGCTGGCGAACAGGAAGACCAGGCCGAGCACGGTCAGCCACACGGGCATCACCAGCCACATGGCGAGCTGTCCCTGGATGACCTTGGCCATGTCCGGCGTCAACGCCACCAGCAGGCCGCTGCAGCCGATCGCCAGGGAGAAGCCGAGCAGCGTCCCGGCCAGGGTCTTGGCGACCCAGTCCGGGCGGATCGGCGGAGACTTGGGCTGGCTCACGTCAGCGCCCTTTCTTGTCGGGAAACAGTGCGCCCAGGTAGGGCAGGAGCACGAACAGCAGCATCAGCCAGGTGGCCAGGACGAAGCCCGCGACCACGGCCTGGAAGTCCTGAAGCAAGGCCGCCAGTCCGGCCGCCAGCAGCAGGCCGCCGCCGATCCGGGCCGGCGTCGCCGGCCAGGCGGCGGCGAGCCAGCGCTGGTTCGGCGACGCGAGGTAGATGCCGACGCAGCCGGCGAGCGCCAGCAGCAGCCCGAGCGCGGTCATGCCGGCCATGTCAGAAGTTCAGCTCCAGCGACGCGCCGAGCAGCCGGGGCCGATGGATGATCGGCGAGGTGATGTCGTTGTCCACCACCATCAGCCACTTGTCGGTGTCGAACAGGTTCTGCACGAACAGCGCCGCCCGTCCGCCCTTGAAGTTGTAGGCGAGCTGGACGTTGGCCACGTGGTAGGCGGATATCTTGCCGCGCGGGTCGTTGTCGAAATAGGAGTAATAGGTGTCGGAGAACATCACGTTGCCGCTCAGTTCGAAGCCGCGCGCGAATTTCCAGTTGGCGCCCAGGTTAGCGGTATAGGACGGCGCCCGGGCCAGCTTGTTGCCCTCGACGCCGCTGGCGGCGAAGCGCTTGATCTCGGTCCTGAGCAGGCCGAGGCTGGCGAAGACTTCCAGGTCGCGGCGGGCCAGCCAGCGAGCACCCAGTTCGGCGCCCTGGGTTTCTGCGCGGGCGGCGTTGCGGATGATCGCCGAGGTGCCGACGTAGTAGGGGAGCTGCATGTCCTCGTAATCGTTGTGGAAGACGTTGGCGGTCAGCTCCAGGCGGTCGTCGAGCAGGCGATGGCGGCTGTACAGCTCGTAGTTGACGACGTACTCCGGCTCGTAGGCGTAGGAGAGCACCGGCGTGCCAAAGGTGATGCCGACGCCGCCGGCGTTGTAGCCGCGCGCCACCGAGGCGCCCAGCGTATGTCCGGGAGCCGGCTTCCAGGCGAAGTTCAGCTTCGGCAGGAAGGTGTCGTAGGTCTCGTCGTGATCGACCCGCACGGTCGCGCTGCCGCCCTTGCGGCGGCGATGCTCGCGCTCCATGCGGGCGGACAGCGTGACGTCGAGCTGCGGGCGCAGCGCGTAGGTCGCCTCGGCGAAGGCCGAGGCCGTCGTCGTCTCGTCGTCGAAGGTGCTGCCGCCGTAGAGATTGACGAATTCGTCCTGGGTGCTGTGGAAGTAGCGCAGCCCGGCGAGGCCGCGCAGGTCGCCGGCGTCGAAGCGGACCAGGGGCTCGACCTGGAACTCGCGGCCGTCGATGCTGGCGTGCTGGATCGTCGGCAGGGTCAGCCGGTCGTTGGCGAATTTGGTGTAGATCACCTTGCTTTCCAGCGCGATCCGGTCGGAAAGCCGCCAGGCGAGGTCCCAGGCGCCGCTGGTCGACTCGGTCTCGAAGACCGGCCGGTAGGGCGAGAAGCGCGGCCCCTGCTGCGCCGGCGGCGGGATCAGGGCCTCGTTCTGCGGCGCCCGGCTGTCGTAGTGGCTGATCGACAGCATGCTGCTCAGGCCGGGGACCGCGGCCGGCTTGTAGAGCAGCTTGGCGCGGGCGGTGGTGATCTCGAAGCGGCGCGGGTCGCCGACCGGCTGGTAGGAAGCCATGTTCACGTGGCTTTCGCGCTTCTGGCGATCGGCGCTGAAGCGGAAGGCCAGTTCGTTGTCCACCAGCGGGCCGGAGATCATCGCCGCGAGCTGCGACGTTCCCTGTTCGCCGATGCCGCCCTTGACCGCCGCCTCGTGGAAGAAGGACGGATCGCGCGAGCTGAGCACGACCGCGCCGGCAATCGCGTTGCGGCCCTGGATGTGGCTTTGCGGGCCGCGGAAGACTTCGACCTGTTCGAGATCCCAGACCGACTGCGGGCCGAAGGCGAGTTCGTTGTAGGTCAGCGATCGCCCGTCGACCGACAGGTTCAGGCGCGGGCGGGTGCCGCCGAGAAAGGCGTAGGCGCCGCGCGCCGGGCCGGAGCCGTCGACGCCGCGGACGGTCGGCAGGTCGTTGCCGCTGCCCACGTCGAGCACGTTCGGCGTCTGCTGCAGCAGGTCGCGGACGCCGTTGGCGCCGGCCAGGGATTCGATCCGCTCGGCGTCGTAGATTTCCACGCTGGAACTGGTGTCGAGCAGGGAGCGGGCCGATTTCTCGCCGGTGACGATGATCTCGGAAAGCGCGGTTTCGCGCCTGTCGCGGGGGATTTCGGGGCTGCGGCGCAGGGAATGGATGCCTCCCGCCAGCTCGACCAGCTCGTAGCCGCTGCCGGCCAGGATTCGGGCGAAGCCCTCGGCCGCCGTGAGGTTGCCGCGCACGCCCTGGCTGTTCCGGCCGGCGACCAGGGCCGGGTCGAAGGACAGCCGGATGCCGGCCAGCGCCGCGAACTGTGCGAGCACGTCGCCGAGCGGGCCGGCCGCGATGTCGTAATGCTTGCGGGCGGCGGCGCCCGCTTCGGCGGCCGGGGCGGCCGCCGGCAGCGCGGCGAGGCCGGCGCCGATCAGCGCCAGATGGATGGCCAGGACAATGGCGCGGGGTCGGCTGGCAATACGGGCGTGCTGGAACATGGAGACGATCCTTTCTGCGTTCGGCGTGTCGCGGGGAGCGCGGAATTGCGCTGTCACCCGGTACACCGGACGAGACGGAAAAAGGTGTCAGCCTTCGTTGCGCACCCCGTCAGCCGCGGGGTTCGAGGCTGACCCAGTAGCGGGTCATGCGGTGCATGGCGAGGGGGCGCGTGCGCAGCAGGAGATCGAGGCTGGCGTCGGTGTCGTCGAGCGGAAAGGCGCCGGAGACGCGCAGCTCGGCGACCGCCGGGTGGCAGCGCAGCACGCCCTGGCGGTAGCGTGCGATTTCCTCGACCCAGTCGGCCAGGCGCATGTCGCGGGCGACCAGCATGCCCTCGCGCCACAGGGTGTCGCTGTCGTCGGCCGGCTGCGCCGCCCCGATGCGGCGTGCGTCGAAGACGGCCTGCTCACCGGCGTGCAGCACCTGCCGGGCGCCGTTGCCGGCGGCGATCTCGACGGCGCCCGCGTAGACCGCCAGGCGCGTGGCGTCGGGCAGTTGCCGCACGGAAAAGCGGGTGCCGATCGGGCGCAGCTCGCCCTCTCCGGTCTGCACGACGAACGGCCGCGGATCGCCGGCGGTGGCGATCAGCACCTCGCCGGCGACGAGCCGCAGGCGCCTTTCCCGGTCGCCGAACAGCACGTCCACCGCGCTGGCGGTGTTGAGCGTCAGCCGGGAGCCGTCGGCCAGGTGCACGGTCTGCCGCTCGCCGACGGCGGTCCGGTAGTCCGCCTGCCAAGCGTCCCAGGGCCGGTGGCGCCACAGCAGCCAGGCGCCGGGCGCGGCCAGGCCGACCGCGCCGAGGCCGCGCAGGAAGCGCCGCCGCCCGTTGCCGCGGATTCTCGACAGGGCCTGCCGCCCGATGCCGCCCGGCAACTGCCGGAAGCTCTGCAGCACGCTTTCGGCGCTGCGCCAGGCGGCGGCGTGCTCGGGGCTGCGCCCGCGCCAGCGCTCGAACTCGGCGGCCAGCGCCGGGCTCTTCTCCTCGGACTGCAGGCGCACCAGCCAGTCGGCGGCTTCCTTCAGCAGTTCGTTGCGGGGCATGGCTCAGAGGGCTTGCATGCAGGCCAGGAAGCCGGCCCGCATGTGGCGCTTGACGGTGGCCAGCGAAATGCCGAGGCGGGCGGCGACCTGCGGATAGGTGAGGCCGTCGAGCTGGGCGAGCAGGAAGGTCTCCCGGGTGCGCGCCGGCATCGCGCGCAGCATGGCCTCGATCCGGCACAGGGCTTCCAGGATCAGCAGGCGCTCCTCCGGCGACGGCGCCTCCGGCTCGGCCAGGTGGGCGATGCTCTCCAGGTAGGCGCGCTCCACCTCCCGGCGCCGCCAGTGGTCGACGAGCAGGCCCTTGGCGATGTGGGAGAGCAGCGCCCGCGGCTCGCCGAGGTTCGGCAGGCGCTCCGACCGGAGCAGGCGGACGAAGGTGTCCTGCGCCACGTCCGCGGCCTGCTGGCTGCATCCCAGCCGGCGCCGCAGCCAGTCGTGCAGCCAGCCGTGGTGGTCGGCGTAGATTTCGGCGATGGCCTCGGCGGGCGGCGTGACGGCGTTCAAGCGGACTCTCCGGCGGGAGTGGCTGGACAAACAAGAATGGTTCTTATTTTCCAGGCTTTGGCCGGTACGGTCAATCGAGCGGCGGCGCCGGACGGCGCCCCGGCTCAGCGCGCGTGGGCCGACGCTGCCTTGTTCCGGTACATCGCCTCGTCCGCGTACTTGAGCAGCTCGTCCGGGTCGGTCGCGTCTTCCGGCCAGCGGGCGGCGCCGATGGCGGCGCCGAGCGTCGCCGTCTCGCCGTCCGGGACGTTTTCCAGCGTCCGCAGGGGCGCCTCGATGACCGAGACGAAGCGGGCGACGACGGCTTCCGGCGTCGTCACGTCGCGCGCCAGCACGACGAATTCGTCGCCGCCGAGCCGGGCCACCGCGTCGTCCGGCCGCAGGCTGGCCTGCAGGCGGCGCGCGATCTCGCGCAGCGCGCGGTCGCCGTCGTCGTGGCCGTAGGCGTCGTTGAGCGGCTTGAAGCGGTTGAGGTCGATGAAGAACAGCGTGAACGGCCGGCTGCCCGGCGCGGTGGCGGCCTTGAGCCGGTGCGTCAGCGCCGTGCGGTTGGCGATGCCGGTCAGGCGGTCGGTGAACAGATCGGCGTGCATCTTGCTGAAATTGCGCGCCAGGTGGCCGACCTCGTCCTGCCGGGTGAGGTCGATGGGCACGTCGACGGCGCCGCGGCTGATGCGCTCGACGGCGTCGGACAGCGCCGCCACGTCGTGGGCGACGCGGCCGAACAGGCGGAGGCCGACGGCGACGACCAGCGACACCGCCAGCAGGCTGATGGCGAGCGCGATCCACACCTGGGTGTTGATGCCGGCGAGGATCTGCGCGCGCGGGATGGCGACCACGGCGATCCAGTCCAGCCCGGCGTCGTCGACGATGCGCTGGGCGGCGACCAGCACCGCGCGGCCCGCGTGGTCGGCGGCGGTCACCGAGCGGATGCGGCCGGCGTCCGCGTCGGCCTCGTCGAACAGGGGCGCGACGCTGGCGTAGGCCGCGCGCACGATGGCGTCGCCGCTGTCGGGGACGCTCACCCGCAGCAGCGCGCCGTCCGCGCCGGCCTCCAGGCCGCTCATCCGGGAATCGGCGACGAGCAGGCCGTTCCGCTCGACGATGAAGGCCCGGCCCCGCTCGCCGACGTGCAGCGTGGCGACGAACCTGCCCAGCTCGCGCAGCGACACGTCGGTCGCCACCACGCCGGCGAAGGCGCCGTCGGCGGCGAGCACCCGGCGCGCGCGCGTGATCACCAGATCCCGCGTGCCGAAATCGACGTAGACCGCCGTCCACGTGTCGTGCCCGGCGTCGCGCGCCAGTTGATACCAGATGCGCGTGCGCGGATCGAAGTGGTTCCTTTCCCGCGAGGTCAGGGTCGGCGCGCCGTCGATGCCGGCGATGCGGTAATAGCTGCGATGCTCGTCGGCGCGGAGCTTGAGGCGCAGCTCCGCGCCCTGCTCGCCGAGGCGCTTCAGGCCGAAGCCCTGGCCCGCCTCGTTGCCGTAATAGACGTAATCGTTGGGGTTGGTGTACATCGACGTGGCGACCCAGAAGCGGGTGCGCATGGCGTCCAGCTCCCCGCCGATGTCGGCGTCCGGCGGCACGCCGGCGGGAAAGGCCGCTTCCAGCACGGCGCCGGAACCGTGCACGTGGTGGCGCACGGCCTGGCCGATGCGCGAGACGATCTCCTGCATCAACTGCTCGGACAGGTCGCCGACGCTGCGGCTGCCCGCCCACCAGGAGGCGCCGACCAGGAGCAGCGCGGTGGCGGCGATCAGCGCCGCGTAGGGCAGGGTGAGCGAGACCTTGAGGGAGCGGACGTTCATGGCATGGCTGCGGGCGAGGTCAGAAGCCGCTCTCGCGCACCAGCACGGCCAGCGTGCCCCGGACGGCTTCCCAGGCGAGGCTGCGCGCCGCGCCCTCGATGCGCACGCTGCCGCGCAGTTCGCGCAGCTCGGGCGGCGGCGCGTCGAGCCGCAGGCGGACGCGGTACAGCGCCTCGGCCGGCGTCGCCTCCTGCTGTGCGGAAGACGGCGGCAGGGTGGCGAAGGGGCCGCCGTGGCGGCTGTCGAGCATCGGGTGGGCGAGACGCTGCGCCCGCGTCGAATCGATGGCCAGCACTTCCGCCGGCCACGCGCGCAGGCCGCCCTGCGGCAGGAACTCGGCGCGCGCGCCGGGCGCGATGCGCTCGACCAGGCGCTGCTCGACGTAGGCGTCGACCACCCAGCTCGTCGGATCGACGAGCACGCCGACCGCTTCCCTGACGCCCAGCCAGACCCCCGGCCGCAGCGTGCGGTCCACGTCCAGCCAGTCGCCGTCGAACTCGGCGGCGATGCGCAGGCGCTCGACTTCGTCGCGCGTCGCCCGCGCCTCCGCCCGCTGCTCGTCCAGGCGCTGGGTGAGCGCCATCTGCTGCTCGACGCCGCCGTCGGTGTCCAGCAGGCCCGACAGCCGCCGTTCGAGCGCCTCCGCCGCGGCCGCGGCGCGCGACTCGCGGACCGCCAGGTCGGGCGCCGCGAAGCTCGCCAGCACCGTGCCGGCGCGCACGCCGCCCGGCGGCTGCAGGTCGACGAGCGGCGCCGGGAACGGCGCGAAGACGAACTGCTGCCGCGCCGCGTGCGCGACGCCCGGCGCCGCCACGTCGAAGCGCCAGGGCACCGCCAAGAGGCCGCCGGCGAGCGCCAGGCCGGCGAGCAGCCGGCGCCGCCGCGCCGGCGCCACCTCCGGCCAGCGCGCCTTCCACACCGACAGCTCCGACCACGCCGGCCGCGCGATGAACCAGACGATCTCGACGAGCATCAGGAAGATGCCGAGCGCCTTGAAGAAGAACGCATACACCGCCCAGGCGATGCCGAGGAAGACGACCAGCCGGTACAGCCAGGTGGCCAGCGCGAAGCCGACCAGCGCGCGGCGCGTGCGCGGCGCCAGCGGCTCCGGCCACGCATCGGCCAGCCCGAGCACGCGGCGGCGCAGCCAGACGCGCGCGTGCATGCCGGCGCGCTCGTGCAGGTTGGGGAAGTCGAGCGCGTCCGAGAGGATGAAGTAGCCGTCGAAGCGCATGAACGGGCTGACGTTCAAGGCCAGCGACAGCACCCAGCCGGTGGTCGCCAGGTACAGCGCCGCCTGCCGCAGCGGCCCGTCGTCGAGCAGCGCCCAGAGCAGCGTAGCGAGGCCGGCCAGCGCCATCTCGACGGCGATGCCGGCCGACGAGATGGCCAGCCGCTGGCGGTGCGAGCGCAGGCGCCAGGATTCGCCGGTGTCGGTGTAGAGCATCGGCCACATCACGAGAAAGGCCACGCCCATGTGCGCCACGCGCACGCCCTGCCGGGTGGCGACGAGCGCGTGCCCCAGCTCGTGCAGGGTCTTGGAGACGACCAGCGCGAGCAGGAAGCCGACGATGCCGGCCGGCGTCAGGATGTCGAGCACGCCGTGCGTGAAGGCTTCCCACTGGCGGGCGACGAGCGCCAGACCGAGCAGGCTGGCGGCGCAGACCGCGACCAGCGCGGCCGGCGAGAACAGCGGTTCGACGAGCGGCGCCAGCCGCGCCAGGAAGCGTTCCGGCCGCACCAGCGGCACGCGGATGAACAGATAGTGGTGCAGCCACCAGCGCCAGTGCCGCCAGCCCGGCTGGCGCAGTTGCCGGAGCAGTTGCTGGCGCCCGTTCTCGGTCGGCGCCAGCAGTTGATGGCGTTCGAGGAAGGCGGCGAAATCCTCCACCTGCGCGGCGTCGACCGCCAGCGTCGTGTGCGCCGCGATGTCCGCGGCGATCGCCGCCGGATCGCCCGGCCAGCGCAGCAGGCACTCGTATTCCAGCCAGCCGATGCGGTAGAAGCGGTTGGTCACCGGGTCCTGGATCGCCCAGGCCGGCGCGCCGTCCCGGTCGGGCGCCGACTCGTGCAGGCGCAGATCCTGGCGCAGGGGCGGGAGCGCGGCGGCCGTGGCCGTCATCTGCCTTCCAGTTCGATCAAGCGCAAACCGGGCAGATCGGCGAAATCCGCAGGGTTCAGGGTGAGCAGGGCATAGCCGTGCTCGATGGCCTGCGCGGCGATCCACAGATCGTTGTAGCGCGGTCGCGGCGAGCGCCCCATTCGTTTCACGGTGGCTGCGAGCATCCCGAATGCGCCGGCCGTGGCCTGCGTGACCGGCAGCCTGGGGCACGCCTCGATCTGCCGCAGGCTGGCGGCACGAGCCGCCCGCACGGCCGGATCGGCGCAGGCTTCCACGCCGAAGGCCAGTTCCCCCAACGACACCACCGAAATGAAAACCGGCGCGTCGCCGGTGGCGGCGATCACGCGCCGGCCGTCCACCCGGCCAATCGTCAGGCCGATCCACACGCAACTGTCGAGAATCACGCCCACGGGTCGCGCACCGTCTCGTCGAACCCGGCGTCCCGCTCTGCCAGCCACGCTTCGCCCTGCTGCGGCGTGAGCGTCGTGCGCAGGCCGGCCAGCACCTGACTTGCCGTCCGGGTCGACTCCGGCGGCACGATGCGGGCAATCGGGATGTGATTGCGTTCCACGGTGATCGTTTCGCCGCGCATGGCCACGGTATCCAGAATCGCCCGTGTATTCCTTGCCAGATCGGTTGCCGAGATCGTTCGCATGTTCGACTCCTTTCGCTATGTATCAATACGTATTTTACACGTTTGACACATGGCGCCCGGTATCCCACGCCGCTTCATCACCCGCGCCACTCGCGCAGCGTGGCCAGCGGCTGGCGCAGCGGAGGGAGGGCGGCGGCGGTCATTCACCTTCCAGCATGGGGTTCGCCGCCCCGCCCTGCTCCGCCTTCTTCTGCGCGGTCAACGCCTTCCTCTGCTCGATTTCCGCCATCAGTTTCTCCGGCACGACCACCCGCTTGCAGGCTTTCTCGATCGCCTCGTAGATCTTGTGCTCCTGGAAGGGCTTGATGACGTAGCCGCGCGCGCCGGCCTTGAGGGCTTCCAGCACCATCTTTTCCTGCCCGTGCGAAGTCACCATGACGATTTTCGCGTCGGGAAACTCGGCCATGATCTGGCGCGTGGCTTCGATGCCGTCCATGCCGGGCATGGTGATGTCCATCGTCACCACGTCGGGCCGGGCGCTGCGGTAGGAAGCCACCGCCGCCTTGCCGCTGGCTGCGGTGGCGGCGATATGGTAGCCGAGCGGTTCCAGCATCATGCTCAGTTTGCGCACGGTAATCGGGGAATCGTCGACGATCATCACGCGCAGTGCGTCGTAATTCATGGGTGCTCCCTCACTAGAAAATCAGTTCAGGTAATCGAGGTTTTCGGAAAACAGGGCTTTCGGGCCGATCAGATAAACGTCGATGGCGCCGTGCCCGGTCGCCATCGAGCGCAGATGAAACACCGCACCCTTGATGCGCGGCACGGTTTTGACCAGATTCATCACGTTCGGCGGGCTGATGTTGATGATTTCGCTGTCCAGGTCCTGCAGGTCGAGCGTGCAATGGCCGAGCACGACGTTCATGATTTCCCCGGCGGTGGCGTTCTTCATCTCCTCCGCCTCCTCGGCCCCGATCTCCATGCCTTCGGTCATCTGCTCGTAGAGTCTTTGCAGCAAGGCCATGTCGAAGCTGAACGCCACGTACAGGTCGATCATCCCGTTGATGCCGATCACCGCCGTCGTGCCGCGCAGCTCCAGCGCCTCCAGATCGCCCGCGCGCGGTGCCTGCGGGGTGACGTTCAGGCCGAATTCGGAACGCAGGTAATCCTGCGTGCGATCCAGCGTCGCCGCCATCACCCGCTTGATCTTCGCCAATCTTTCCTCGAACGATTCATCCATGATCGACCAGACTCCCTGTGTCACTGAATGGCAAAACGAATTCGAATTCCGTTCCCGCACCGGCCCGGGAGCGCACCGTCACTTTTCCGCCCAGGGCTTCCACCGCCTGCCGCACGGCGGCCAGTCCCACGCCGCGCCCGGCCAGATCGGTGACGGCGGCCTGCGTGCTGATGCAGTCCATGAAAACGAGATCGGCGGCAGCGGCATCGTCGAGTTGCGCCGCGCCGGCCAGGCCCTGCGCCGCCGCCTTGCTGCGCAGCGCGTCCAGATCCAGGCCGGCGCCGTCGTCGGCGATGGTCAGGTGCAGATGCCCCGCTCCGCGGCGCACCCGGCAAGAGACGCGCCCGGCTTCTTCCTTGTCGCGCTCCCAGCGCGTTTCCGGGTCTTCCAGACCGTGGATCACCGCATTGCGGAACACATGCACCAGGGACTGCAGAAAGCCCTTCCAGTGCTGCGGATCGATCCATATCTCCTCGCCGTCTTCCACCTGCAAGGGCAGCACTGCCTTCTCCTGACGCTGCGCCACCTGCTGCAGCAGGCGGTCGTAACCGTGCAGGGCATCGGTCAGGCGCAATTTGCGCAGGCGGATGATTTCATCGAGCAAGCGCCGCACCTCGGCAATGCCGGTGTCGATCTGCTCGCCGCGCAACAGGCGCATCGACAGATGTTCCAGACGCTCGGCCTGCGTTTCGCTGAGGATCAGGCTGTATCCCTGAATCAGGAAATCCTCGCCCAGCGCATCGCTCAATATCCGCAAATCGGCGGCAAAGGTTTTTTCCAGTTGGGCGAAGTCGACGCCCGGCCGCTCCGCTGCCGGGGCATTCGACGCCGCACGTTCCAGATACGCGCCCAGACTGCTTTCGATGGCATGCAGCAAGGCCGGCGTCGCCGGGAAGCTGAACTGCGCCAGCAAACCCTTGTAGGTATGGATTTCCCGGTACAGGCGGCGAATTTTCGTCACCTGCTGCGCGGCCGGCACGCCCTGGTTTTCTGCCGCGGTCGCCGCTTCCGCCGTCAGGAACTCGCGGAAACCGTCGACCGTTTCAAAGAAATTCCGGTTGTCGGAGACCGCCAGCACCACCATTTTCAGGTGGCTTTGTTCCAGTTCGAGCAAATCGGCCATGTGCCGCTGCGCGGTGATGTCGCTCAGGATGACCATGAATTTTTCCCGGCCGATGCGGCGATATTCCACCGCCAGCAAACGCTCGCCGCGCCCGACCTCCTTCGGCAGCAGGGAGAGCATGCTGTCGCGCACCTCGGCATCCTCGACCGCCAGCGCCGAAGCGATGATTTCGCGCATCAGGCGCGCTTCCGACGAGGCTTCCCCGAACAGCAGCCCGGCAATCTCCCGCCCTGCCGGCACGGTGTCCAGCATCGTTTCGCAGGCCCGGCTGTATTCGCTGTCGACCCGCAGATCGCGGCCGAACGACAGAAAGCCTTCGCCGGAATTGTCGAGCAGGCTGATCACCTGCTCGGTCTTGCGCTGCGCCCGCTGCCGGGTGCGCAGCCAGGTATGGATGAGCAGCAGCAGCATGAAGATCACCGTCGCCGTGAGCACGCGCGCCGGCCAGCCGAAAATATCCTCGTCGCCGACGAAACCGGCCACCTGCCACACCCCGGAAGGATCGGGCCAGTCGATGCCGGCGGCGAACATCTGCAGAGCATGGCCGTCCTTGTCGATCCGGCCCGCCGCGCCGAGCGGAATCAGGACGGGCGCCGCTGCCTTGTAGGCGTTATTGACCCGCTTGTCCTCCTTCGCCCGCGCCAGTTCCTCCGGCCCGCCCAAGACCCGATACACCCAGGACGGCACGTTGGCAGCGAACACGACGCCCTCGGGCGACAGCACCATCAGGGGAAATTTCTCCGCCGCCAGCCGCCGGTCGATTTCCTCGAAACCCTGTTTGGCGACGATGACGCCGGCCGGCGCCGCATCGTCGGCCGCCGCCGGAATCGGCGCCGAAACATAAAAGCCGCGCTCGTGCGAATTGCTGCCGAAAGCCGCGTACATGGTCGGCTTGCCGGCGATCGCGCCGGAAAAATAGGGCCGCCAGACGAAGTTCTTGCCGGTGATCGTCGTCTTGACGTTCTTCACCATGTAGGCGTTCACCGTGCCATCCGCCGCCATGACCATCATGTTGTCGAGGCCGAACTTGTCGAAGACGTAGCGCAGTTTGGCCGTCACCGCCGGATTGTCGGGCGCCGCCCGGCCTTGCGCCGTGGCGCGGATGTCCGGATCGATGCCGGCAATCGAAGTGATGGCCCCGAGAAGATTCGCCTTGCGGTGATCCTCGGCCAGATGCACGGCGATCCGGGCAACCCCCTCGGCAAACTCCGCCTTGCCGCGCGTGACCGCGAACAGGGTGATCAGCCAGGTCAGAAAAATCGCCGCCAGCAACAGAACGAACGTCGACCACCAGGAGACCCGTTCTCTCATGACGCCCCTTCTTCCTCGCCGCAGACCCGGTTGCGGCCCGTCTGCTTGGCGCGGTACATGGCCTCGTCGGCGCGCTGCAAAAGCCCGTCCTGCGTATCGCCTTCACGCCAGGTCGCCACCCCCAGGCTCACCGTGTGGGTCTTGCCGGTGCTGAAGGTCTGTGCCTCCACCGCCGCGCGAATGCGTTCCGCCAGGTGCAGCGCGTCGACGTGGCTGGCCCTGGGGCACAGCATCAGGAATTCCTCGCCGCCCCAGCGGCCGATGAAATCGGTGGCGCGCAAGGCGTCCTTCATGGTGCGCGCCAGTTGCACCAGCACGCTGTCGCCGACGGCATGACCGAAGGTGTCGTTGACCGATTTGAAATGATCCAGATCGGCGCTGATGATGGAAAACGCCTTGTCGTTCAGGCCGACGTGCTCGATTTCCTGAGCGAAGATCCGTCCGAGTTTTTCCCGGTTGTGAATCTTCGTCAGGCTGTCGGTGCTTGCCACGTATTCCAGTTCCTGATGCTTGAGCATCAGGGTCGCATGCGCCTCCGCCAGACGGTTCTGCATTTCCTTCTGCTTGCTGATGTCGTTGGCGATGACGTATTGGACGACCCGCCCATCGTCCCAGAACGCCGCTTTTTCATCGATCTGATACCAGCACTCGTCGAATTCATTGAAGAATTCGTAGCGCAGGGACACGCCATTCGGCCTGTTCTGCGCATCCAGCAGCTCCGCCCGACAGCAATGCCCGCACGGGCTGTCCAGACCGTTGATCAGCAAGTGACACGGCTGATTCTGCCAATCGGGATACCGCCCGCGAAAGAACGCATTGCCGTAACTCACCGTATTGCTTTGTATGTCGACCACATACAGGGCGAACGGCAAGGAATCGAGTATCTCGTCGCGCATCGACTGGGGGAAGGTCCGATCCGTGGCATTTGCGTCGCTGCCCCGGGTCATGTCCGCCCCGCTCACCAGCCGCTCCATTCGCGCAGCGTCGCCAGCGGCCGGCGCAGCAGGTAGTAGCCGAGCACCACCCAGCCGCCCTGCAGCTTGGCCGTGCCGCGCAGGCCGATGCGCACCTCGCCGCCGGCCGCGTCGACGTCGGCGCGCAGCCGGTAGCTGGCGACGCCGTCCGGCGAGGGTCGGGCCTGGTAGCTGGTCTCCGTGATCCGGCCGGGAATCGGCGACAGCGGGCGCACGGTCAGGAAGAGCTTCACCGGCGCGCCGGCGTCGAGCGCGATGGCGTCGGCCACCGGCAGGTGGATCAGCATGCCCGGCTTGTCGGGGTTGGCCAGCAGCATGATGCGCTCGCCGGTGACCACCGGCCGGCCCTGCCATTCGTCCGGGTCGGCGAACACCGCCACGCCGTCGTAGGGCGCCAGCGCATCCACCCGTTCCAGTTGCGCCTGCACCGCCGCGAGTTCGGCGCGGCGCTCGTGCGCGCGGCCGGTGAGCGCCGCCAGCTCCGCCTTGCTGCGGCTGTCGTTGAACGACATCTGGGTGGCCGCGAGCAGTTCGGCGTCGGCCACGGCCACGGATTTCCGCGTCACCTCCAGCCGGTTGCGCAGGGTGGTGTCGTCCAGCGAGAAGAGCGGGTCGCCCGCCTTCACCGCCTGGTTCGGCCGCACGTGCACGGTCTTTACCACGCCGTCGAGGGCGGCGGTGATGGCCATGGCATCGACCGGCACCACCTCGGCCGGCGCCAGCGCGCTCTGTCGCACCGGCAGCAGAAGGAGCAGGGCGAGGCCGCCGAGGAGCAGGCGCCGGCGGCCGGCGGCGAGCGCCCGCCAGCGGCCCTTGAGGCCGAGGCGCGGCCGGCCGGCCAGCATCTCCCAGCAATAGGCCCAGGTCCGGCTCGCCTGCCCCAGCACCGCCGCCGCGTCGACCGGCGGCGGCGCGTCGAGCAGGAAGCAGACGCGGCCGAGCGGCTCGCCCGAACGGCGGCGAAGCGGCAGCGCGTAGACGCCGGCCGGCCACCACTCATGCCAGCCGTCGGCCACCTCGGCCGGCGCCGCGGCGAGATCGCCGGCGCCCGGCGCGAACCAGGCCGATTCGTCGGGCAGGCGGGCAGAGAGCCAGGGCCAGGCACGCCTGAGCCAGATCAGGTAGGGGCTGTCCTCGCTCGGCCTGGCCAGCCCGGAAACCGCCAGCAGGCGGCCGTCCTCGGCGAACACCAGGGCCTGGCGGAAGGGCAGGCAGGCGTGGCTGTCGTTGGCCATGCTGAAGGCCAGCTCGGCCACGTTCTCGGCGGCGCGCGCCCGCGCTTCGAGGCCGGCGGCCAGCGCCGCCGCGGTCGGCCTCAACGCCGCCTCCGGCGCGGGGCTGGCAGAATCGTCGTCTCCGGCACGTCAGGGCTGGATGCGGAAGCGCGCGACGCCGCTCATGCCCGGCCGCAGCTCCGGCGGCGCGCCGTTCAGGCGTGCCTCCAGCTCGATGGTCTGGGCCACCGCGTCCACGCGCGCGTTGATCGCCGTCACCTTGGCCGGGTAGGTCCGTCCGGTCTCGTTGATCGTCACCTCGAAGGGCGTTCCCTCGCGCAACTGCGTCAGCCAGCGCGACGGCGCGTTGAGGCGGATCTTCAGCGGGCCGTCGCTGACCAGTTCGAGCAGCGGCGTGCCGACGTTCACGCCCTGGTGCAGCTTGACGTGCGCCTTGACCAGGCGGCCGGCGAACGGCGAGGCCACCGTGCATTGCGACACCTGCGCCTTGGCCAGCTCGACGGCGGCCTTGGCCCGGTCGGAGCCGGCGGCGGCCAGCGCCACCTCCATGTCGCCGACCGCTTCCAGCTTGCGCAGGTTCTCCTTGGCCGTCAGCGTTTCGCGGGCGGCGGCGAACTCGGCGCGCGCCATGTCCACGCGCGCCGCCGCCTCGTTGCACTCGAAGCGGACCACGACCTGGCCCTTCTCGACGCGGGCGCCGATCTGCGAGCGCAGGCCGACGACGCGCCCGACCATCTGCGAGACCAGCGTGGTTTCCAGCTCCGGGCTGAGCAGCACGCGGATGGTGCTGGGGTCGTCGGCCGGCGTGGGGGGCGGCGCCGGTACGGGCGCCAGGGCGGGCGCTGGCACTGGCGCGGCGGCGGCGCCGGGTGCCGGCGCCTTCGCCGCCGGCGGCACCGGCGTCTGCGCTACGGCCGCGCCGTTCAGCGCCAGACAGATCGCCAGCCAGCCGCTGGTGCGGAAGATCGTTGCTTTCATGGTTCGTTCTCGTGGTTCGTTCGTTGCGGCCGCCGGCCCGCCCGCGCCGGCGAGGGCCAGTGCGGGCGGGCGGTGAAAGCCGGGGAAATCAGGCACGGCGGGCGGCCAGCGGCAGGCGTCCGGCGCCGCTGCGCAACTGCTCGGCGAAGGACGGCGCGACGCGCGGCTGGGCCGGCGCGGCGTCGGCCATGGCGGCGTCCGCGTCCTCGTCGACCTCGGCCCGCGGCGCCGAAGACTCGGCGCCGGTCTCGCCGGCCGCTGCCCGCTCGTCCGCCGCGCCGGCCGGCGCGGCGAAGGCGCCGCCGGCGCCGGGCTGGGCGAGGTCCGGTCCGGGCAGGGAAGCGTCGCTGTTGAGCTGGACGCGGCCCAGCCGGCCGTCGACGGCGCCGCCCAGGAAGCCGGCGTGCTGCTGCGAATCGCGCACCGAATGCACGACGAACAGGTTGTTGTCCTGCCCCAGGCCCATGCCGAGCGAGCGCAGGCCGATGTCGCCCGGCGTCGCCATGCCCGGCCGGCTGAAGAAGCGCGCGTCGTCCGGCGCGCGCTCCTGCTGCGAGACGACCACCTCCCGGTTCACATAGACGATGGGGTGGAAGGGCAGATTCATGCGGCGCACGTCGTCGTGGCGCTCGCCGGCGAAGTAGGGGCCGGCGTCGAGGATGATCGGGCTGTTGCCGAGCGTATTGCGCTGCTGCAGCGGCGCCTCCGGCTGCAGGCGCGGGCCTTCGCCCGGTTCGACCGGCTGCAGCGAGATCGGCGGCGCCGGCGGCACATTGCGCTGGGCGTTGGCGTTCGGGTCGACCTGCTCCGGCTGCGTCGGGTTCGGCTTGTCGATCTCGGGGACCAAGGGCGGCGGCGGTTCGGGCTGCGGCTCCGGCTCCGGTTCGGGTTCTGGCTCCGGTTCGGGTTCCGGATGCGGCTCCGGTTCGGGCTCGGGCTCGGGTTCCGGCTCGGGGTCCGGCGGTGGCGGCGGCGGGTTCACCGTCACCGTCACCGTGGCCGTCTCGGTCGTGCCGCCGCTGGTCACCGTGTAGGTGTAGGTGTCGGTGCCGATGAAGCCGGGATCGGGCGTGTAGGTGATGGTGTTGTCCGGGTTCACCGTCACCGTGCCGTTGGCCGGCGGCGTGGTGCCGGTCACCGTCGGCGTGCCCTCGAAGCTGTCGTTGCCGAGCACGGGGGTGGTCACCGGCGTGTCGACGAGGGTGCTGGCGTTGTCGTCGGCAATGTCCACCACCGGCGTGACGGTGATGACCAGCCTGGCGGTGACGGTGTTGCTGCCGTCGCTCACCGAGTAGGTGATGTCGGGCACGGTGCCGTGCCAGTCCGGCTCGGGGGTGAAGGTGTAGCTGCCGTCCTTGGCGATTTCCAGCGTGCCCTTGCCGGGGATGTTCACCGTCGTCGTCGTGCCGTCGCCGGGCACGGCGTGCTCGGTCGGATCGCCGGCCACCACGATCTTCGTCACGGTCAGCGGTTCGTTGTCCGGGTCGCTGTCGGCCACGTCGTCGGGGTTGCCGCCGAGGGCGGTGAGCACGTTGCCGCTCACCGGCGTGTCTTCCGGCGTGGTGGCCGCGTCGTCGTTGGCCGTCGGCAGCGGGTTGGCGGTGATGCTGATGGTCAGCGTGGTCGTGGACCGGTCGCCGTCCTTGTCGGTGATGGTGTAGGTGAAGGTCTCGACGAGCGGCGGGTCGCCGACGCCCAGGGCCACGACGGCGCCGTTCGCGGCATCGACCTCGTAGGTGTAGCTGCCGTCGGCGTTCAGCGTGATCTTGCCGTAGGTGCCGCTCACTTCGGCGCCGACGTCGGTCGTGGCGTGCGTGCTCGTGTCGCTGCCGGCCTTGACGCCCGTCACCGGCCCGCCGGCGGCCGCGCCGTCGGCGCCGATGGCGTCGTTGGTGTAGACGTTGCCGTTCCGCGTGCCGACCGACTTGACCACGTTGGCGGTGTCGGCGACGGCGGTGGGCGTGTGGTCGATGATCTGGATGACCAGGCTGCCGGTGTGCTCGACATCGTTCTGGTCCTTGACCTTGAGCGCGATGGTTTCGTCGTTCTCGGCCAGTCCCGGCGTGTCCTGCGCCTGCTCCAGCGTGTAGGTGTAGGCGATGGTGCCGTTGTACACCTCGCTGCCGAAGATGGAATTCGCGGTGAAGCCCGTGACCACGATCCGGCCTTCGTCCGTGTCGATGGTGATGCCGCCCGCCGGCAGGTTCTTCAGCGTCGCCAGCGTGATCTCCGTGCCGCCGATGGTCACGGTCTTGATGCCGGCGTCGGCCTGCACGGTGATCGTGCCGGTGGTGGTTTCGGAGTCGTCGCCGTCGACGACGAGGCCGGATTCGTTGACCGTGGCGTGCCCGGTGGCGCCGCCCCCGTTGCCATCTACCGGCGTGATGGCCGGCGGACCGTCGGTCTTGCCGTTGATGGTGATGGTCAGCGTCGCGGTATCGGTCTGGTCACCGTCGGACAGGGTGTAGGTGAAAACCTCGTCCGTCAGTTGCTGGCCGTTGTTGAGCGCATTGACGGTCGGATTGGTTTCGTCCAGCACGTAGGTGTAGCTGCCGTCCGGGTGGATGGTCAGCTCGCCGTACTTGCCCTGGACGACAACGGGGTCCGTGGTGACGGCGCCGCCGCCGCTGCCGCCGGCTGGCGGCACGATATTCGTGATCCTGAGATCGGCGATCGGCGTATCCGGGTCGCTGTCGTCCTGGCCGGCCTGCACGCTGCCGTTCCGATCCGTACCGGCGATGACGTTGCCGCTGGTCGGGTTGTCGGTGTTCTCGGTGACGCTGTTGGTGTCGTCCTTCGCCACCGGCGGGTCGTTTGCCGGCGTGATGGTGACGGTGCCGGATACCGTGGCGGAAAGCGGGGCCGGGCCGCCGGCGTTGCCGCCGGCCTGCACGTTGTTGCCGTCGGAGAGTTCCACGGTGAAATCGCGGGTGGCCTGCGGCGTGCCGGACTTGATGGCGGTCGGATCGTCGCTCTGGTGCGCGTACCTGACGGCTTCGAGAATCGCCTGCACCTGCGCGGTGGTCGCGCCCTGCGTCAGGGCGATGACCAGCTCGCCGGTGGCCGGATCGTAGGCCGTGATGCTGGCGATGCCGGCGGGGGTGCCGTCGACCGTCAGCACGTCGCCGGCGATCCTGTTGGTGAGCGTCACGGTGATGGTGCCGCTGCCGAAGGTGCCGGCAACCAGCCCGGCGGTGGTCGTGAGGTCGGGGTCGCCGACCGCCACGCCGGTGAGCAGCGCCACCTCGAAGGCGTTGCCGCTGCCGGTGACGGTACCGGATTCGGTGGCCGTCACGGCAATGCCGCTGGTCTTGCCGCCGTCCGCAGTCAGCGTCGGGGCGTCGTTCAGCGGGGTGACGACGGCGCTCAGGGTGACGGCGTTGCTGGCGTCGCTGTATTGCGTGCTGTCGCCGGAACCGGCACCGGAAAGGTCGGGGCGGGCGCCCGAGGTCGCCGCGCCGGCGGAATCGTCGATCAGGCGCACGGTCAGGCTGTCGGTGGGTGTGCCGTTGAAGTCGGCCGTGGTCGGACGGAAGCGCAACTGGTCGGTGGCGGCGAGGATGAACGCCTGGTCGGCGGCCACATCCGTCGGCACGGCGGTCCAGCCGCTGCCGCTGTTGTATTCCCACACGCCCTTGTCGCTGGTCGTGCCGACGATGGCGACGCCGGCGAAGCCGTTGGCGCTGGAACCGCCGGCGACCGTATCCTTGGCGTCCGAGAAATTGCCGCCGAACAGGGCGGACACCGTCTGGCCGGCGGGATTGGCGGCGTCCTCGTCGACGGTGACGGTCGGTGCCACGCCGGTCGCAGTCGGCGCGTCGTTCACGGCGGTGACGCTGATGCCGATGGTGCGGTTTGCGCTGTTCCACGCGCCGGTCGCCAGGTCGGCATCGCCGTTGGCCGTATCGTTCAGGCTCTTCTTGTCGCCGGCGTTCGTGCTGGCCGTGAGTACATGCGAGCCGTCGGCCAGACGGACTGTCAGCTTGCCGGGGGTGCCGTTGAAATCCGTGGCGGGTACGAAACGGACCTCGCGGTCGGCGCTGAACACCAGCGCGTCGGTGACGCTCAGGCCGCTGGTGGGGATGGTGATCCAGTCGTTGTCCTCGGCGGGATCGGGACTGCTGGTGGTTGAAACCTGCCAGACGCCCTGCGCCGCCGTGGCGGCGTTGCCGATGATGGCGATGTAGGCGTTGGCCGTCTCGGTGGTGTTGCCGCCGTTGCCGATCTGATTGTCCGTCGCGTCGCTGTAGCCGAAGGCGAGGCCGGAGAATGCGACGCCCGGCGAGGCGCCGCTGTCTTCGTCGATGGCGGTCAGCGTGACGTCGGTGGTGGCGACGGGCCGGTCGTTGACCGGCGTGACGGTGATGGCGACGGTCTCGGTGTCGGTCTTCGCGCCGCCCGTGCCGATCAGCCCCTTGTCGTCGGCGGTGACGGTCAGCGTGTCGTTGCCGTGGTAGTCGGCGGTTGGGGTGTACTTCAGCGTGGCCAGCGCGGCGTTGAGATTGGCCTTGGTGCCTTCGACGATGACGGTGGCACTGTTGTAGGTGGTTCCTTCCACCAGCGTCAGGCCGGTCTTGGTGCCGAAATCGAGGGCGCCGTGTGCGACGCTGACGGTGATCCGCTGCACGCCGCCGAAGTCGTCGGTGTCCGCATACGAGATGCCGGGAATCGTCGTGCCGCTGCTGTCCTCGGCCACGTTGACCGGGCCGGGCACCGTGACCTCCGGCGCGTCGTTGACGCCGGAAATGGTGATGGTGAAGGATTTGACGTCAGTGTTGTTGCCGTCGACGCCGGTCCCTTCCTTACCGTTGCCCTGGTTGCTGTCGCTCGGGTTGCGGTCGTCGGCCGTGACCTTGATGGTCACCACCTTGTCCACGTTGTGGTTCGTGGGGGTGTAGCGCAGGCTGTTCAGCGCGGCTTGCACGTCGGCGTTGGTGCCCTTGACGATGATCGTGCTGGTGCCGTTGTCGGCTACCGTCGCGCTGCCGGGGGTCTGAATGGTGAGGGTGCCGTAGGGCGTGACGCCGTCCAGCGCCTCTACCTTGACCTCGATGTAGTCGGTGGCACCCTGGTTGATGTCCTTGTTGTCCTGGACGGTGAAGCCCGTGGTGATGTCGATGTAGGTGCCATCCTCCATCGTCCGGTTCGTTGGCACGGTCAGCACCGGCGCATCGTTCACCGGAACGATGGTGATGGTGCGCGACAGGTCGACGGTATTCGCCCCGCCTGCGTGATTGAAGTCGGTGAACGTGGCCTTGACGTAGAGCGGGCCGTTGTTGAAGTCGTTGCGCGCCTGCATCTTGAGCGAATTCAGCGCGGTCTGCACTTCGCTCAGGGAGCCGGTCAGGGTGATGGTGTTCGTATTGTTGCCGGTGGCTGAGGTCAATCCGGCGGTCGTGCCGGTTTGCAGCCGCCCCTGGGTGTCCGCATTCGCCTCCGTGGTCAGGCCCGCATCGGCGTACAACTTGACGACGACGGTGACGTCCTTGTCAAAACTGTCGGCGTCGGTCAGCGTGAAACCGGAAAGCGTAACGGTGGCATCCTCATTGACGGTGTAGCTGCCGTTGCCGTTGGTGATGGTCGGCGCATCGTTCAGGTTGGAGGCGATCAGGACGATGTCCTTGCTCACCCGGTTGTTGGTGGCGTCGATCGCGCTGCCGTCGGTGTTGTTGGTGGCGGCGATGCCGCCGTTGGCGCCGCTGGCGAGTACGCCGCCGTTGGTGTACAGCCGGTCGTCCACGGTCACGCGGATCTTGTGGCTGCTGCTGTCCTCGTCGTTGGCAAAGGCCACGGTCAGGGTCGCCAGAGCGGCATTGACCTCGGCCTTGGTACCCTGGATGACCAGCGTATTGGTGTCTTTGCCGTTGTTGTACGCACGGCCGCCGGCCGAGGGATCGCTCCCCGTGTAGTTCAGCCTGGCACCGACCACGGCTGCGCCGCCGCTGGTCAGCACCTGCACCTCGACGCGAACGAAGTCCTCCTCGCTGCCGGCGATGATGGCGGCCAGGTCCGGATCGTCCACCGAGATGCCGGGAACCGGCACCGTGTTCGTGCCGGCAGCCAACACATCGAGCGAAGCGGGCGCAGCGACGGTCGGCTTGTCGTTCATCGGCTTGAGCGTGATCAGGAAGACGTTCCTGTCGGCGTCGGCGCCGGCATCCTCCAGCACGCCGTCGTTGACCACGAAGTGGAACTTGTCGTGGTACTGGGCGCCGAAGCCGTCGATCAGCGCACCCACTTCGTCGCCGTTGTGCTTGTAGGTCACCAGGCCGTCGTCGATGTCCTTCTGGGTGAAGGTGGAGCCGACGCCCAGGGCCTTGCCGTTCAGTTGCAGCACGCCCAAGGTCGGCGCGCTGGTGATGCGATACTGGCGCTGCACCGTGGTGTTGTCCGAATCAACGGCGGTGAGGTGGGCGCTGGTGATGGTGGCGCTGCCGCCTTCCGGTGCGTCGGTCAGGATGTTGTTCTTGCCGACCGTTGCACCACCGCCGGCAATGGTGCCGATGGCGGTGATGTCGGGATCGGCGTTGCCCGGCCTGTCGGCGATCTGCGGGCCGTTGTTTACCGGGATGATGCCGATGGTGGCGCTGACCGTGGTGCTGACGTGGCTCTGGTTGTCGCCGCTGTCGACGGGCGCGCTGGTATTGGTGTTGAAGGCC
This sequence comes from Rhodocyclaceae bacterium, assembly GCA_019455325.1. Taxonomy (GTDB): domain Bacteria; phylum Pseudomonadota; class Gammaproteobacteria; order Burkholderiales; family Rhodocyclaceae; genus Proximibacter. Next base: position 48,263 of record JACFMQ010000009.1, read on the forward strand.
GTGCCCGGTGCCCCCAGATCGTCGCGGATCTGGTAGGTGAAGGTCAGCTTGGGGCCGCCCGTGTAGGCCAGCGGCTCGGTGCCATTGTGCACGTAGCGCAGGCCGGAGGCAGCGCCGTCCGCCGTTGCGGTCAGAATGGAACTGTGCAGCCAGAGCTGTGCGCCGGGAACGATGTCGGTCCAGGCCGTGCCGTTCCAGTATTGCAGCTTGCCCTGAACGTCGCCGCTGCCGTTGTTCGTCGCCGGGCCGGTGACAATCTTGAACCAGAGGTTGTCGGCGAGGCCGTGGTCGTTCCAGAGTACGTTGCCGGAGGTGTTCGTGGCGTTCGGTTCCGTATCCGTCGTGCCGTCGGCGTCCGCCATGCCGAGCACGCCGTTCCCCAGGCGGACGGTGTTGCCGTCGCCTTCCCTCACGTTCGCCGTGCCGCCGCTGCCGGTGGGGCGGTCGTTGATCGGGGCGACGTGGATGGTGAAGACGTGATCCTGGCTGCCGGCTGCCGTGCCGTCGGAGACCTTGAAGCCGAAGCCGTTGATGAAGTCCTCACCGCCGTCGTGCAGGAAGCGGATCTTGTTGCTGTCGATGTCGGCCTGGGTGAAGTTGGCGTTGATGTCCAGGGTCTGCCAGTTGCCGCCGCCCGTGTCGCGCTGGATCACGCCGTTGGTGGGCAGGGCGGTCAGGGTGTAGACGGTTTCCTCGGGCGGCAGCACTACCGGCGTACTGCCGATGGTGCGGGTGATCCGGTATTCCAGCATGGCTGTCGTGATGACGCCGTCGCTGCCGACGTTGCCTTCCTTCCAGCCACTTCCCAGGCCGTTGAAGTTGGTGCCTATCTCGTCGAAGTCGTAGGTCATGCCATCGTAGGTAGGAGCTGTCCCGCCGCCGGTACCATTGACCGGATTCAGCATGAAGGCGAATTCAAGGATTTTGATGGCGCCGGTGGCGACGTCGCCCTCGCGCACCGCTCCCGGCACGATGTCGCCGAGATCGTCGGGGGTCGGCAGTTCATAGCCGTAGGCCGAGTCGCGGACGGTGAAGGTGAATTTCTCGGGGATCAAATCCTCGCCGCTCAATTCCGCGCTCTGGTAGTACCTCACCCGGTTGCCGTCGATGTCGGCCTGGGTGAAGCGCCCGCCGGTGTCCAGGCTCTTCCAGTTGCCTCCGCCGATGTCGAGCAGCAGTTGACCGTGCTCAGGCGGGGTGACGACGGTGTAGACGATGTTCGCCGCCGGCCAGGTCTGGCTGGGGTTGGCCGGATTCAGGTCGGGATCGGTCACCTGCAGCATGGCGGTGGTGATCGGAAGGTAATCACGCTCATCCACCGGATCGACGGGCGGCGTGATGTGATCCACCACCGGCTGGTCGTTGTTGGGCAAAACCGTCAGGGTGATGGTTTCGGTAGTGGTCAGCTTGGTGCCGGTGCCGTCGGTTCTGCCACCGAAGTCTTCGACCGTGATCTTGTAGGAGGGAGAAACCGCGCCCGGCGTGTTCGGCTCGTAGCCGTTCTGGAAGAACCGGAGTTGGCCCAGTTGGGTCTCGGTCAGCGCGCCGCCGGCGAACGCCGCTTCCCCGCCGTCCATCACGCCGTTGCCGTTGGCGTCGATGAAGAAATCGCCCTGCCCGCCGGTGACGACGTCACTGATGGTGATGGTGGCGTTGGCCAGGGTGTCGGCGCTGTCGCCCAGGTCGATGGTTGGGGCTACCGCCTTGGATTGTCCTTCGTACAGGCTGATGTTGCCGGAGATGGTCGGCGCCTTGTTCACCGGGTTGATGACGATGTTCAGCGTACCGTTGGTGACGGCGCCGCCGCCGTCGCTGACCGCGACGTTGAAGCTGACGGTCTTCGGCGCCGCCAGGTCGGCGCCGTTGTGGGTGAAGACGAGGCTGGCCAGCTCGGAGACCGGGATCACCGAATCGACTTCCACCGGCCCGCCCTTGTAGGTCAGCGTACCGTCGGTGGGCAGGCTCTTGATCTGCACCATCTGCTGGACCAGCACCTGCTGTCCGGTCTGGATGTCCACGTCCAGCGCGTTTGCGTCGGTGGCGAGCTGTTGCAGGGAGAAGGCGGCGGTGCCCCCTTCCGTTACGACCAGGTCGGCCTTGGTGGAGAGGTCGGGGGCGTCGTTGACTGCGGTGACGGAAATGTTGGTGATGGACAGGGTGCCCGATCCGCCGTTGGTCACGTCGGTGGCGGTGAGGTCGATCTTTGCGGTATAGCCGGCGGTGGAGCTGTTCTTGTTCGGTTCGTTGGTGAACTTGAGGCTGGCGAGGGTAGCGTTGATATTGGCCAGGGAGCCGGAAATGGTGAAGTCGGCGGAGTTGTTGGCGCCGGTGGAAATGGACGCCCCCCCGCTCAGGGTCACGGCGCTGGTTCCGCCGGTGGTCTGTACCCGCACCGTCATGCTTGCCGGATTGTCGGCATCGGTGATCGTGATGCCGGTGATGGCGAGCTGCGTGTCTTCGGGAGTTGTTCGGGTGGCCGATGCGTTGGCATCGTTGACGGCGGTGGCTGCCAGCAGCCCGTCATAGGCGGCCGCGGTCAGGACGGTTGCCTCGATACTGCCGGTGCGGCTTTCCAGCATCCAGTTGCCGCCCTTTGCGGCCGCGCCGGTGGGGTCGATGGAGGCGGCGACGTCGGCGCCGGTGAACTGCGCCAGTCGCTCGATGAACGCCTGCCCGGCCTCGCCCTGGGCGATGTCGCAGCCGTAGAGCAGGATGTCGGCCTCGGCCGTGAGGTACGCGGCCCAGGACTGCAGTTGTGCGGCGTGGTCGTCGAGGGTGTCGCCGTCGATACGGTCGCTGCCGAGGGTGAGGCTGCCCGGCGTGCCGTGGCTGACGATATGGACGGCGTCGAATCTACCCCCCTGCAAGCTCCGTGCCAACGGCCTTCAGGCCGGATTCATCGGCTTGCACCACGCGCACGGTGACGTTGGCCGGCAGGTCGGCCAAGAGGCTCTGCCAATCGGCGACGCGGGCGTCGATGACGAGCAGCGTGCCGGGCGCCTTTTCGCCGGCCTCGCTCGGCCGGGCGTCGGCGGCGGGCTGGGTGTCCTGCTTGTGCGCTTCGGCGGCATGGTCGGCCGCATCGAAATGATCGGCGGCGGCGACGGCCCCGGCGCCGTCGAAGAGCAGACGCGGTTCCAGCGCGAGCGCACGGGCGACGGGGCGGAGGGCGTGGCGTTTTCCGGGCGGTGTCGGGCGATGTTCGATCATGGCGGCTTACTCGCAAAAGCGCCACGCGCGCGGCGCGTGGCTGGATCACACAAAGGCGTCGGCGAGCGGCCGACGCGCTCGCTGCCTTACTGCCTGGCGGCGACCTTGAACACGTCGCTCTGCCACTGCCCCAGGGTGCGCGCCATGGCGGCGGCAAGCGCCTTCACGTCATGACCATCGACCGCCTCGGGCAGCACATCGAGGCCGACCGAGTTGTACACGCGACCCCAGGCAGCCTGGGCATTGGAATAGGCGGCATAACGCTGATACTCGGCGAGCAGCGCGCGGGCCTCCGAGCGGATCACTTCAAGCTCCGAGTCGAAGCGGCTCTGCGCAGCGGCCTTGGCAAAGTCGTGCAGGCGCTTGTCGACCCGCAGGCTCTCCTCGGCGAACTTCAGTTCGGCGAGCGACAGGCCATAGCGCTGCACGCCCACGCGCACCTGCGTCAGCACGGCCATGGAGAGCGCCATGCGGCGCATGTCGTCGGTCTCGTTCTGGTGCTCGTGCGCCTGCTTCAGCGCTGGATACTGCGTGAGCTTGAGCACGTTCCAGGAAAGGCGCACCCCGGCGTCGATCCAGTGGCTGTTGTAGTTGTAGCGGTTGGAGTCGTACTGCGGACCGGCGTCGACGCTCAGGTTGGGCCAGAGCAGCAGCTTGGCGGCCTTGATATCGTTCTCGGTGACGCGCTTGCGGTACCACTCCTCCATGATCTCCGGCCGCTTTTCCAGCGCCATGCGTTCGAGTTCCTCGACGTTGGCAGGGGAGGCCGGCAGCGGCGCCTCGCGCTCGTCGGCCAGGGTATAGGCGGTGCCGGGCGGGACGGACATCAGCGCGGAGAGTTCGGCGCGGGCGAGTTCGAGATCCTGTCGGCGCAGCGTGAGGAGATTGACGGCGTCGAGCAGGGCGCGCTGATAGTTGAGCACCTGCGACTGCGGCATGAGGCCATCCTTCTCGACCTGCCGGGCGCGTTCGAGGGCGGTGTTCACGCGCGCGAGGAGTTCATCCACGCGGCCGATCAGGCGCTGCGCGCCGAGCGCACGCCAGTAGCTGTTGCGCACGTCCTGAAGGACGTTCTGGACGACCTTCCGGCGACGCTCCTCGGCCATCAGCACCTGGTCGGCCTTCTGCTGGGCGCGGTAGTAGGAGACGCCGAAGTCGAGGACGTTCCAGGAAAAGGTGAGATTGGCCAGCGTACGCTCGCGCTCCTGGGAAGTGGAGGGTCGGAGGGTCTCGACGCGATCCTCGATGCCGATGGAACGGCCGCCGGAGTCGTTGTTGCGCCAGACGTAGCCGGCGCCGGCGACGAGGCGGGGCAGCATCTCGTAGGTGGAGACGTTGTGAAGGCTCTTGGCGAGCGCGTCCTCCATCAGCTTGAGCTTGTAGTCGAGGTTGTACTTGAGGGCGCGTGCGGCGGCCTCGTGGAAGCCGATGGGTCCGGTGATCGGCTCCTGGTCGGCGTACATGCGGACCCGGTCCTGGGCGACGCGCTCACCGACTTCATCGGGGGTGTAGGCAACGGGAGAGAGGGAGCCGCAGGCGGCGAGCAGGAGGGACAGGCAGGAGACGGCCAGCAGGCGCGGACGGACGCGGCGAGGCGCAGAGTTTTTCATGGCTTCGGACCTAATTGGAAAAATCGGAAATCGGACGGCGGGTGCGGTCCTGGGAACCGGATGCCGGGCGGCGGGCACTTGTCGGGCACTGCTGTGCCGCGGCGTGCGCGCGCGGCTGGCGGCTCGCCTGTTCCGTCGTCGTTCGGTCGAGATGCATGATGTCTGGACGCCCCCTGAATCCTGCGATTGGACCCGTCTGGCCCCGGCTCCGGTGTCCGGGCGTGCCTTTTTCGGCGTGTTTTTCTGGGGCCGATCGGGTTTCGGTGGGGCATCGGTTGTCCGGTGCGCGTCTGCGGTTTCTTGCGAACCGCTTGGCCGAAACCTCGCTCGTGTCGGCGGGTTCGCGGCTGATTATGACGAGTTGTATATCGGGGAGTTGTAAAAAAGTTCACACAATTTCATGGGGTTGTGCGAACCCGTCTTGCGTCCGGCCGCGTGCCGCCGGCGGTGGATGCCGGGCCGAAGATCAGCGCCGCCGCTTCTCCGTCCGGCATTCGGCGATCAACTCGACCGCGCCGCGTTCGTCCTGCCGTTCGAGCCGCACCGTGAAGCCCCACAGCGTGGCGAGGTGGTCGAGCACGGTCTCGTAGGATTCGGCGAGCGGCCGCCGCTGGTAGGCGAAGAGGCGCAGCGTCAGCGAGCGGTCGCCGGAGAAGTCGACGTTCCAGACCTGGATGTTCGGCTCGCGGCTGCCCAGGTTGTACTGGTCGGAGAGCAGGCGGCGCAGCGCGCGGTAGCCGCCTTCGTCGTGGATCGCCTCGATCCTCAGCCGGTCGCGCGCGTCGTCGTCGAGCACGGCGAAGAAGCGGAATTCGCGCATCAGCCGCGGCGACAGGTACTGGGCGATGAAGCTCTCGTCCTTGAAGTTCTGCATCGCGAAGTCGAAGGTCTGCCGCCAGTCGGAGCCGGCGATGTCCGGGAACCAGGCGCGGTCCTCGTCGGTCGGCGCCTCGCAGATGCGGCGGATGTCGCGCCACATGGCGAAGCCGAGCGCGTAGGGGTTGATGCCCGAGTACCAGTTGCCGTTGTACGGCGGCTGGTAGACGACGTTGGTGTGCGACTGCAGGAATTCGAGCATGAAGCCGTCGGCGAGCCGGCCGTCCTCGTACAGCGCGTTGAGCAGCGTGTGGTGCCAGTAGGTGGCCCAGCCTTCGTTCATCACCTGCGTCTGCCGCTGCGGGTAGAAGTACTGGCCGATCTTGCGGATGATGCGGACGATCTCGCGCTGCCAGGGTTCGAGCAGCGGCGCGTTCTTCTCGATGAAGTAGAGCAGGTTCTCCTCGGGTTCCTCGGGAAAGCGCTTCTCCTCGGGCGCGGCCTCCTTCGCCAGCGCCGGCGGCAGCGTCCGCCAGAGGTCGTTCACCTGCGCCTGCAGGTAGGCTTCGCGCTCCTTCTGGCGCAGCGTCTCCTTTTCCAGCGACAGCCGCGGCGAGCGCTTGTAGCGGTCGACGCCGAGGTTCATCAGCGCGTGGCAGGCGTCGATCAACTGCTCGACCGCCTCCTCGCCGTGCCGCTCCTCGCACTGCGCGATGTAGTTGCGCGCGAAGACCAGGTAGTCGACGATGGCGTCGGCGCTGGTCCACTGCTTGAACAGGTGGTTGCCCTTGAAGAAGGAATTGTGGCCGTAGGCCGCGTGCGCGATGACCAGCGCCTGCATGGTCAGCGTGTTCTCCTCCATCAGGTAGGCGACGCACGGGTCGGAGTTGATGACGATCTCGTAGGCCAGCCCCATCTGCCCGCGCCGGTAGCGGTTCTCGGTGGACAGGAAGTGCTTGCCGAAGGACCAGTGGTGGTAATAGACCGGCATGCCGATCGACGCGTAGGCGTCCATCATCTGCTCGGCGCTGATGATCTCCAGTTGATGCGGGTAGCAGTCGAGCCCGTAGCGGCGGGCGACCTCGCCGATGGCCTCGTCGTATTCGGCGATGGCCGCCTCGCTCCATTCGGAGCCTTCGGGGAGCGGGCGTCTTTTTCTCGGTCGGTTCATGGTCAGGCCCGCTTGCGGAAGAGTTCGCGGAACACCGGGTAGATGTCGGCGACGTTGCCGATGCGGCGCATGGCGAAGCGGCCGGGGTCGGCGGCGGCGAGCTTCTCGTACTCCAGCCACAGGTTCTGCGGATCGCCGTCGGCGACCTCGATGTAGGCGAAGTACTGGCAGGCCGGCAGGATGGCTTCGGCGAGCAGTTCGCGGCACTTCGGCGAGTCGTCGTTCCAGTTGTCGCCGTCGGATGCCTGCGCGCCGTAGATGTTCCAGTTGCCGCCGGCGTAGCGCTCGCGGACGATGTCGCGCATCAGTTCGAGCGCCGACGAGACGACCGTGCCGCCGGTCTCGCGCGAGCCGAAGAACGCCTTCTCGTCGACCTCCTGCGCCGTCGTGTGGTGGCGGATGAAGACGACGTCGATCTTCTCGTAGTTGCGGTCGAGGAACAGGTAGAGCAGCATGAAGAAGCGCTTGGCGATGCTCTTCTTCTCCTCGTCCATGGAGCCGGAAACGTCCATCAGGCAGAACATCACCGCCTGCGTCGTCGGCTGCGGGATGCGGATGCGGTTGTTGTAGCGCAGGTCGAAGGCGTCGATGAACGGGATGGCGCCGATCTTCGCGCGCAGCCGGGCGATGTCATGCCTGAGTGCCTCGACCTCCGGATCGCCGTCGCGCTTCGCCAGCAGCAGGCGTTCCAGCGCCTCTTCCAGTTCGCGCAGCTTCGCCGCGTAGGGGCCGCCGATGGCGATGCGGCGGCCGGCGGCGCCGCGCATCGTGCGCGTCAGGCTGATGTTGGTCGGCACGCCGGTCTGCGTGTAGCCGGCGCGCACGCGCTTGTATTCCTCGACGCGCGCGAGCTGGCGCTTGACCAGGTTGGGCAGCGCCAGCTCGTCGAAGAAGATGTCGAGGAACTCCTCGCGCGTCAGCGTGAACACGAAGTCGTCGACGCCCTCGCCCTCGTTGCTCGCCGACCCCCGGCCCTGGCCGCGGCCGCCGCCGTCGAGCGGACGCTCGACCTCGTCGCCGCTGGCGAAGCGGTCGTTGCCCGGATGCACCTGTTGCCAGACGCCGCCCTTGCCGAGCGTGAACTGCGGCTCGGCGATGTCCTTGCCGGGGATGCTGATCTTCTCGCCGTTTTCCAGGTCGCGGATGCCGCGCTTCGAGACGGCGTCGGCCACCGCCTTCCTGATCTGCCCCTTGAAGCGGCGGATGAAGCGGCTGCGGTTGACCGAACTCTTGTTGCGGCTGTCGAACCGGCGGTCGATGATGCGAACGGTCATGGTTCAGCGAGGCGTGAGGCGTGAGGAGAGAGGAGTAAACCGCTCCCCTCTGCCGGTGCGTCCGGTGTTGCTCCTCACTCCTCCCTCCTTTCTCCTCACGAAGATTTTCTAACCCGCAGGTACCACTCGCACAGCAGCCGCACCTGCTTCTCGGTGTAACCCTTGGCGATCATGCGGTTGACGAAGTCCTGGTGCTTCTTCTGCTCGTCGGCGCTGGCCTTGGCGTTGAACGAGATCACCGGCAGCAGCTCCTCGGTGTTCGAGAACATCTTCTTCTCGATCACCGCGCGCAGCTTCTCGTAGGAGGTCCACGCCGGGTTCTTGCCGTCGTGCTTGGCGCGCGCGCGCAGCACGAAGTTCACCACCTCGTTGCGGAAGTCCTTCGGGTTGCTGATGCCGGCCGGCTTCTCGATCTTGTCCAGCTCGTCGTTCAAGGCGCCGCGGTCGAGGATTTCGCCGGTGTTCGGGTCGCGGAACTCCTGGTCCTGAATCCAGAAGTCGGCGTAGGTGACGTAGCGGTCGAAGATGTTCTGCCCGTACTCCGAGTAGCTTTCCAGATACGCGGTCTGGATCTCCTTGCCGATGAACTCGGCGTAGCGCGGGCTCAGGAACTCCTTGATGAAGCGCATGTACTTCTCTTCGATCTCGGGCTGGAACTGCTCCTGCTCGATCTGCTGTTCGAGCACGTACATCAGGTGCACCGGGTTGGCGGCGACCTCGCGGTGGTCGAAGTTGAACACCTTGGAAAGAATCTTGAAGGCGAAGCGCGTCGACAGCCCGGTCATGCCTTCGTCTACGCCGGCGAAGTCGCGGTACTCCTGGTAGCTCTTCGCCTTCGGGTCGGTGTCCTTCAGGTTCTCGCCGTCGTAGACGCGCATCTTCGAGAAGATCGACGAATTCTCCGGCTCCTTCAGCCTTGAGAGCACCGAGAACTGCGCCATCATCCGCAGCGTGTCCGGCGCGCACGGCGCCTGCGCCAGCGAGGAGTGCTGCAGCAGCTTCTCGTAGATGTGCGTCTCGTCGGCGACGCGCAGGCTGTACGGCACCTTGACGATGTAGATGCGATCCAGAAACGCCTCGTTGTTGCGGTTGTTCTTGAACGACAGCCACTCGGCCTCGTTCGAGTGCGCCAGGATCAGGCCGTCGAAGGGAATCGCGCCGAAGCCCTCGGTGCCCTTGTAGTTCTGTTCCTGCGTGGCGGTGAGCAGCGGGTGCAGCACCTTGATCGGCGCCTTGAACATCTCGACGAATTCGAGCACGCCGCGGTTGGCGAGGCACAGGCCGCCGGAGTAGCTGTAGCAGTCCGGGTCGTCCTGCGAGTAGGTTTCCAGCTTGCGGATGTCGACCTTGCCGACCAGCGAGGAGATGTCCTGGTTGTTCTCGTCGCCCGGCTCGGTCTTGGTCACGGCGATCTGCTTGAGCACCGACGGCCGCAGCTTGACGACGCGGAACTTCGAGATGTCGCCGCCGAACTCGTGCAGCCGCTTCACCGCCCACGGGCTCATGATCGTCGACAGGTAGCGGCGCGGGATGCCGTAGTCTTCCTCGAGGATTTCGCCGTCCTCGTCGGGGTTGAACAGGCCGAGCGGCGATTCGTGCACCGGCGAATCCTTGATCGCGTAGAACGGCACCTTCTCGATCAGATACTTGAGGCGCTCGGCGAGCGAGCTTTTGCCGCCGCCGACCGGGCCGAGCAGGTAGAGCACCTGCTTCTTCTCTTCCAGCCCCTGCGCCGCGTGCCGGAAGTAGGAGACGATGTTCTCGATCACCTCCTCCATGCCGTAGAACTCGCGGAAGGCCGGGTACACCTTGAGCATCTTGTTGGCGAAGATGCGCGAGAGGCGCGGTTCGAGCCGGGTGTCGACCAGTTGCGGCTCGCCGATGGCCATCAGCATGCGTTCGGCGACGCTGGCGTAGGCGGTGGCATCCTTGCGGCACAGCTCCAGGTATTCCTGGACCGACATCTCCTCTTCCTGCGCCGCCTCGTAGCGGCTCTGGTAGCGGGCGAAGATCGACATGGCGCACCTCCTGGGTTGGTTACGGCTCGGCTCTGATGTTGGACACGGCTCCCGGAAAAAGTTTTGTCTTCCCTGGCAACTTTACGATGCGACCGGCGGTTTGGTTGACGGCGGCCGGAAATTTATTCCCTGCGCCAGCGGCAGCGAGCTTCCCCAGTTGATCGTCGCCGTCTGCCGGCGCATGTACGCCTTCCACGCGTCCGAGCCGGCCTCGCGGCCGCCGCCGGTCTCCTTCTCGCCGCCGAAGGCGCCGCCCACCTCGGCGCCCGAGGTGCCGAGGTTCACGTTGGCGATGCCGCAGTCGCTGCCGGCGGCGGCGAGGAAGCGTTCGGCGCGGCGCAGGTCGCTGGTGAACAGCGCCGAGGCGAGCCCCTGCGGCGCCGCGTTCTGCAGGCGGATGGCCTCGTCGAGCGTGCGGAAGGGCATCAGGTAGAGGATCGGCGCGAAGGTTTCGCGCTGCACCACCGGCCAGGCGTTGTCGGCGCGGATCAGCGTCGGTTCGACGAAGAAGCCGTGGCCGGGCAGCGTGTTGCCGCCGTGCAGCAATTCGCCGCCGGCGGCCTGCGCCTCGGCGACGGCGGCGACGAAGGCGCGCCGCGCCTCCTCGTCGATCAGCGGGCCGAGCAGCGTCGCCGGTTCGAGCGGATCGCCGATGCGGATCTGCGCGTAGGCCCGCGTCAGCCGGTCGATGAGTTCGTCGAGGCGGGCCTCGTGCACGAACAGCCGGCGCGTCGTCGTGCAGCGCTGGCCGGCGGTGCCGACGGCGCCGAAGAGGATGGCCGGCAGCGCCAGGTCGAGGTCGGCCGATTCGTCGACGATCAGCGCGTTGTTGCCCGAGCATTCGAGCAGGCAGCGGCCGAAGCGATGGGCGACCAGCGGCGCCACGGCGCGGCCGACGTGCGACGAGCCGGTGAAGGAGACGAGCGGCACGCGCGCGTCGCCGGCCAGGCGCTCGACCGGCCAGGTCTCGTCGGAGAGGACGAGCGTGAACACGCCGCCGGCGCCGTGGCGGGCGGCGACCTCGTCGGCGATGCGCTGCACGGCGACGGCGGAGAGCGGCGCCTTCGGGCTCGGCTTCCAGACCACGGTGTCGCCGCAGACCGCGGCGAGGGTCGCGTTCCACGCCCAGACCGCGGCCGGGAAGTTGAAGGCGGTGATCACCGCCACCGGCCCGAGCGGGTGCCACTGCTCGAACAGGCGGTGCTGCGGCCGCTCCGAGGCGAGCACGCTGCCTTCGAGGCGGCGCGACAGGCCGACGGCGAAGTCGGCGATGTCGATCATCTCCTGCACCTCGCCGTCGGCCTCGGCCTTGATCTTGCCGGTTTCCAGCGCGATCAGCGTGCCCAGTTCGTCCTTCTTCTCGCGCCAGGCGTCGGCGAGGTCGCGCACGAACAGGCCGCGGCGCGGCGCCGGCACCTCGCGCCAGTGGCGGAAGACGCGGCAGGCGGCGGCGAGCGCCGCTTCCAGGTCGTCCGGCGTCGCGCGCTGGACCAGCGCCAGCGGCTCGCCGACGGCCGGGTCGATCGAGGCGAAGCCGCCGATGCCGCTGCGCCACGAGCCGTCGCCGAGCGCGGCGGCGGGGTTCAGCTCCTCGATGCCGAGGCGCTGCAGCAGGGTGTCGCGTTGGTCGCGGTGCGGCATGATCGGTCCTCCCGATCCGGCGGCCGTCAGGCGGCGCGTAATCGCCGGCCGGCGTCGGCGAAGGTCTCGGCGATGCGCGCCAGGCCCCAGGCCAGTTCGTCCTCGGCGATGGTCAGCGGCGGCGCGATGCGCAGCACGGTGCCGTGCGTGTCCTTGGTCATCACGCCGCGGCGCAGCAGCTCCTCGGCCAGCGCCGCCGCGTCGACGCGCGCGGCATCGACCTCGATGCCGGCAAAGAGGCCGCGGCCGCGCACGGCGCGGATCAGCGGCGTGTCGCGGGCGATCGCTTCGAGGCGGGCGAGCAGCCAGGGGCCGAATGCGGCCGAGCGGGCGATCAGGTCCTCGTCGAAGAGCAGTTCCAGCGCCTCGGCGGCGACGGCCGCGGAGAGCGCGTTGCCGCCGAAGGTCGAACCGTGGTCGCCGGGTGTGAACACCTGCATCACGCGCTCGTCGGCGAGGAACGCGGAAACCGGCAGCAGGCCGCCGCCGAGCGCCTTGCCGAGGATCACGCCGTCCGGCCGGACGTTCTCGTGCATCGACGCGAGCAGGTAGCCGGTGCGGCCGAGCCCGGTCTGCACCTCGTCGGCGATGAGCAGCACGTCGCGGCGGCGACAGATCTCGGCGCAGGCGGCGAGGTAGCCAGGGGGCGGGATGACGATGCCGCCCTCGCCCTGGATCGGCTCGACGAGGAAGGCGGCGGTGTGCGGCCCGATCGCGTCGGCCAGCGCCGCCGCGTCGCCGTAGGGGATGGCCCGGAAGCCCGGCGCGAACGGGCCGAAGCCGTCGCGGTACTGCGCCTCGGACGAGAAGCCGACGATGGTCGTCGAGCGGCCGTGGAAGTTGCCGCGGCAGACGACGATCTCGGCCTTGCCGTCGGGCACGCCCTTCACCTTGTAGGCCCACTTGCGCGCTGCCTTGATCGCCGTCTCCACCGCTTCCAGCCCGGTGTTCACCGGCAGCGCGCGGTCGTAGCCGGTGACTTCGGTGAGGCGCCTGAGGAAGAGCGGCAGGCGGTCGTTGGCGTAGGCGCGCGAGGTCACGGCGAGCCGCGCCGCCTGCGCCGACAGCGTCGCCACCAGCCGCGGGTGGGCGTGGCCGAAGCTGACCGCCGAGTAGGCCGACATCAGGTCGAGGTAGTGCTTGCCGTCCACGTCGGTCAGCCAGCAGCCGCTGCCGCTGGCGAACACCGCCGGCAGCGGCGCGTAGTTGTTCGCGCCGCGCGTCGCCTCCTGCCGGCGCAGCTCGGCGCCGTCCGGGCGGCAGGCGGCTTCCAGCAGGTCGATGGCGGCGCGCGCGGTGAGGCCCTGCGCGTCGCGCGCCGGGCAGTATTCGACGATCTCGACGGCGGCGCAGCGGCCGCCGCGGCCGCAGCCGGCGAGCGCGCCGGCCAGCTCGGCGACGGCGAGGCCGTCGGCGACCGGCGTCGTCACGCCGGGCGCGGCGCGCGGGTCGAGGGCGTCGAGGTCGATGCTCAGGCCGAACGGCCGGCCGTCGCCGGCGACGCGCGCCAGCGCCTCGGCGAAGACCGCAGCGAGCCCGCGCCGGCGGATCTCGGCCATGCCGTAGACGCGCACGCTGCGCGCGGCGAGCAGCCGCATTTCCTCGTCTTCGTAGCTGCGCACGCCGATCACCGCGACGCGCGCCGGATCGAGCGCCGGCCCGGCGAGGCCGGTCATCTCCGGCGCGCCGGCGCCGAGCAGCGCGGCCAGCGGCATGCCGTGCGCGTTCTGCGAGGGGCTGGTCTGCGGCGTGTGCGCGTCGAGATGGGCGTCGATCCAGAGCAGGCCGGGCGCCTGTCCGAGGGCGCGGCCGACGCCGCGCCAGGTGCCGGCGGCGATGGCGTGGTCGCCGCCGAGGACGACCGGCAGGCGGCCGCCGGCGATCGTCGCCGCCACCTCGCGCGCCACTTCTTCGAGCAGCGCGCCGAGCGCCGCCATGCGCGGTCCGGCCGGCGCCTCGATGTCGGCGCCCTGTTCCGCGTCCAGCCCGGCGCGCCGGGCGGCGGCGGCGATGCCCATGCGGCGCAGCGCCGCCGGGCCGTCACGCGGTCCGTCGTGCGGTGCACCGAGAGCGCTTGCCACGCCGATGAAGCGCAGCGTCGGATCGAGTGCGACCAGCGTGCTTTTGGCAGCCATGGCAACTCCTCTCTTTCCGCGGCGGTCTCCGCTGTCCGTATGACAGCGGCGGTCGGAGATTGGTTTCGGCCGCGCCGCTTCAGTCCTTTTCTTCCGGCGGCAGGCGGTAGACGTCGTCCGGGCCGGCGGAGAAGGTGTTCTTCTGCGCGCGCAGGTCGCGGTAGACCGCCGCGCGCATGATCAGCATGGAGACGACCGGCGCGGTCATCAGCACGAAGACGGTGATCAGCAGTTCGTGGATCACCGGCCGCGACTGCAGCGCGGTGAAATGGATCATCGACGCGATCAGGATGCAGCCCGCGCCGAGCGTGACGGTGATGGCCGGGCCGTGGATGCGCTGGTAGAAGCTGGGCAGGCGCATCAGGCCGATGGCGCCGATCAGCGCGATGCCGCCGCCGAGCACGAGCAGGAAGATGACCGGCACCGCGGCCCAGGCCGGCAGGTTCTCGGCGCCGGTCATTGTACGACCCTCCTGTCGCTGCGCGACATCCTCCCCGAGGGAGGGAGAGCGCCCCCTTCGGGCGGCCGGGCGGGGGCGCTCATTCGATCACCTCCCCGCGCATCAGGAACTTGGCCAGGGCCACGGTGGAGACGAAGCCGGTCAATGCGATGAGGACCGCCGCCTCGAAATAGATCAGGCTGCCGAAGCGGATGCCGAGCATCAGGATCAGCAGCATGGCGCACATCCACAGCGTGTCGAGCGCCAGCACGCGGTCCTGCGCGGCCGGGCCGACGAACAGGCGCACCGTGCAACACAGCATGGCCAGCACGATGCAGATCAGGGCGAACCAGATCGCCAGCGACAGGAGGCTCGTCAGCATGGTCTTCCTATCCTTCGAAAATCTCGATCAACGGACGCTCGTAGACGCTCTTGATGGTATCGACCCACCATTGGGCGTCGTGCAGGTCGAACACGTGCAGCGCCAGATCGTTCGTGCCGGGCAGGATTTCCGCCCATACCGTGCCCGGCGTGGTGTTGATGATGCACGACAGCAGCGCCAGGCCGTAAGGGTTGCGCAGGTCCAGCGGGATGCGGATGAACTGCGAATTGACGCCCTCCGGCCGGGTGAACAGGATGATGCGGCTGACGTTGAAGCAGGAGCGGATGATCTCCAGCAGCGACGTGAACAGCAGGCGGACGAGCAGCAGCGGGCGGCGGATGCGCGCGTGCGGCAGCGGCTGCAGCGAGCGCGTGAGCAGCGGCGTGGCGACGGCGAGAAAGGCGCCGAGCAGCAGGTGCGCGGGCTCGACGCTCTGGTTGAGCAGCAGCCAGGCCAGCAGCAGGGCCGCGGACAGGCGCAGGGAGGGGAACAGGCGTTTCATCATCGGTCGCCTCCGGCGGCGGCGGGCACGGTGGGTTCGCCGAGCACCCGCTCGGCGTAGCGGGCCGGCTGGTGCAGGTCGTCGGAGACGCGCCCGAGATACGACATGACCGGGCCGGCCTGTACGGTCAGGCCGACGCAGATGAGCAGCAGCAGGCTCACCGGCGCTACCTCGGAGATCTGCAGCCGGGGCGGCAGGACCGCGCCCGAGGCCCAGAAGGTGCGCACGCCGAAGCGCATCAGCGCGATGATGCCGGAGAGCCCGGAGAGGATGACCAGCGCCATCAGCGCCCAGGCCGTGGCGCCGACGGCGCCGTTTTCCGGATTGAGCAGCGCGTGGAACAGGCCGAACTTGGCGATGAAGCCCGAGAGCGGCGGCAGGCCGGTGATGACCAGCGCGCAGCCGGCGAAGGCGAGGCCGAGGAAGGCGAGCGCCGCCGGGATGCCGACGCCGACCGGCTCCTCCGGCTTCTCGTCGATGGCGAAGGCTTCCATGGTCAGCGCCAGCATGGCGGCGCCGGGCGTGCGGATGCGCTCGATCAGCTCGATCAGCAGCATGAAGGCGGCCATCGCCAGCGTCGAGCCGAGCAGGTAGAAGAGGCCGGCGGTGACGAGCGATAGCTGGCCGTAGCCGATCACCGCCAGCAGCGTGCCGGACGAAATGATCGCGCCGTAGCCGGCCATGCGCCCCGGCTCCTGGCTGGCGAGCATGCCGACGGTGCCGAAGGCGAGCGTGACGAGGCCGCCCCAGGTCAGCGCCGCGAAGCCGAAGCCGGCGCCGCCGCCGGCTTCGCCCGAGAAGGCCAGCAGCCAGATGCGCAGCACCGCGTAGGCGCCGACCTTGGTCATCAGCACGAGCATGGCGGCGACCGGCGGCGAGGCGGCGGCGTAGGTCGTCGGCAGCCAGAAGCCGAGCGGCCACATCGCGCCCTTGGTCAGGAAGGCCAGCGCCAGCACGCCGGCGCCGATCTTCAGCAGCGTCAGCGCCGCGTCGTCGAGGCCGGCGACGCGGGCGCCGAGGTCGCTCATGTTGAGCGTGCCGGTGGTGGCGTAGATCAGCGCGACGCCGATCAGGAAGAGGAACGAGGCCACCAGGTTGACGGTGATGTACTGCATGCCGGCGCG
The DNA here is from genome assembly GCA_019455325.1 of Rhodocyclaceae bacterium. Classification (GTDB taxonomy): domain Bacteria; phylum Pseudomonadota; class Gammaproteobacteria; order Burkholderiales; family Rhodocyclaceae; genus Proximibacter. The sequence continues at coordinate 64,585 of JACFMQ010000009.1, forward strand.
GATGCGCGTGACGTTGTAGCCGTGCAGCACGAGCCCGTAGGAGGCGGCGAGCATGACCTCGAAGAAGACGAACAGGTTGAACAGGTCGTTGGTCAGGAAGGCGCCGTTCAGGCCCATCAGCAGGAACTGGAAGAGCGAATGGAAGTGCACGCCGATGCGGCTCCAGCGTTCCATCGAGAAGATCAGCACGGCGAGCGCCAGCACCGCGGTGAGCAGCAGCATCAGCGCGGCCAGGCGGTCGGCCATCAGCGCGATGCCGAAGGGCGCGCTCCAGTTCGCCGCCAGGTAGACGCCGATGCCGCCGGGCCAATGCCCGCCGTCGGTCAGGCAGAACAGGGCCAGGGCGCAGGCCAGCAGCGCCAGCGTGCTGCCCAGGTTGACTGCGTACTTGATGCGGTGGCGCGACTCGTTGACCGGGATCAGCAGCGCGCCGACGAGCAGCGGCAGCACCACCGGCAGCAGGATCAGGTGCTGGTGCCAGGGCAGTCCGCTCATTCGTCCGACTCCTCGCCGTCCACGTGGTCGGTGCCGGAGAGCCCGCGCGCGCCGATCATCATCACCAGGTAGAGCGCGGTGGTGGCGAAGCCGATGACGATGGCCGTCAGCACCAGCGCCTGCGACAACGGATCGGCGTAGTCCGCCGGGTCGGGCGTGCCGGGCGCCAGCGTCAGCGGCGCCTTGTCGATCCACAGCCGGCCCATGACGAAGATGAACAGGTTCACCGCGTAGGACATCAGCAGCAGGCCGGTGATCACCTGGAAGGTGCGCGGGCGCAGGATCAGCCAGATGCCCGAGCCGAAGAGGATGCCGATGGCGATGGCGACGGCCGCTTCCATCAGAGGACTCCCCTGGCGGTCGCCTCGGCGCCCTTGCCGGGCTGGCGGTGGCCGCGGATCGACTGGTGCGCGATCGCGGTCAGGATGAGCATGGTCGAGCCGACGACGACGACGAAGACGCCGAGGTCGAAGACGAAGGCGCTCGGCACGTGCAGTTCGCCGAGGATCGGCAGGTGCAGATGGACGGTGTGGCTGGTCAGGAAGGGATGGCCGAACAGCCAGGCGCCGACGCCGGTGGCGGCGGCCGTGACCAGGCCGAAGCCGAGCCAGCGGTGCGGGCGCAGGCGCAGGTGCGATTCGACCCAGACCGTGCCGGCCAGCATGTACTGGACGATGATGGCGACGGCGAAGATCAGCCCGGCGACGAAGCCGCCGCCCGGCAGGTTGTGGCCGCGCATGAAGAAGTAGGCGGCGATCAGCAGCATGAACGGCAGCAGCAGGCGCAGGTAGACGCCGGGCACCATCAGATAGCCGCTGCCGGCCTGCTCGGCCGGCGTCTGCGCGGCGGCCGGATCGACGTCGTTGGTCTGCTGGCTGGGCGGCGCCAGGCTTTCATGCGCCGGGCGGAAGCGCCGCAGCAGCGCATACACGGTCAGCGCGACGGCGGCGAGCACGGTGATCTCGCCCATGGTGTCGAAGCCGCGGAAGTCGACCAGCAGCACGTTGACCACGTTGCTGCCGCCGCCCTCGGCGAGCGCGCGCAGCACGAAGAAGCCGGAGATCGAATCTTCCGGCGCCGGGCGCACCAGGATGGCGTAGGTCAGCGCCGCCAGCGCGCCGCCGCCGGCGACGGCGACGAGCAGATCGCGCGAGCGGTGCAGCCAGACCGAGCGCGGCACGTCGATGGCCAGCTCCTTCGGCGCGATGCGCGGCGGCAGCCAGCGCAGGCCGAGCAGGATGAGCACGGTGGTCACCGTCTCCACCATCAGTTGCGTCAGCGCCAGGTCGGGCGCGGACAGCCAGAGGAAGACGACGGCGGTGACGATGCCGGTGCCGCCGACCAGCGCCAGCGCCACCAGGCGGTGGTACTTGGCCTGCCAGGCCGCGGCCAGCGCGCAGACGCAGCCGACCGTCAGCAGCAGCGCGAAGAGCGGGTCGAGGTTGGCGAACGGCGCGGCGAGCGGCGCGGCCAGTTGCGCCGACGGCGACAGGCCGACGAGGACGGGCACCAGCAGCAGCGCCAGCATCATCCACAGCATCTGCGGCTGCAGGCGGCGGGTGCCGAACAGCCTGAGCAGGAAGTTGGCCGCCTGCGACAGGGCGATCATCACGTTTTCGTAGGCCTGGGCGCCGCTGAAGCGGTAGATCAGCGGCACGTTGTCGCGCAGGTCGGGGTCGAAGCGCCGGCGCAGCGTCAGGTAGAACAGCGCGCCGCCGATCAGCGCGATGAAGCTCATCAGCAGCGGCACGTTCAGCCCGTGCCAGACGGCGAGGTCGTAGGCCGGCGTGCGCGGGCCGAGCACCGAGCCCACCGCCGCGTGCAGCGCCGGGCCGACGCTGAGGCCGGGCAGCACGCCGACGACGAGGCAGGCGAGCACCAGCAGTTCGACCGGGAAGCGCATCCAGCGCGGCGGCTCGTGCGGGGTCTTCGGCAGCGCCACCTTCGGCGTGCCGAAGAAGATGTTGATGAAGCGCAGCGAGTAGGTGACGCTGAAGATGCCCATGGCCACGGCCGCCGCCGACATCCACCAGTTGCGCGAGGAGCCGACCTGCAGGGTCTCGGCGAAGAACATCTCCTTGGAGAGGAAGCCGTTCAGCAGCGGCACGCCGGCCATCGCCGCGCTGGCGACGATGGCCAGCGTGGCGGTGATCGGCATCTGCCGGTGCAGCCCGCGCAGCACGCGCAGGTCGCGCGTGCCGGTCTCGTGGTCGATGATGCCGGCGGCCATGAACAGCGAAGCCTTGAAGGTGGCGTGGTTGATCGTGTGGAAGATCGCCGCGACCATCGCCAGCGGCGTGCCGATGCCGAGCAGCACGGTGATCAGGCCGAGGTGGCTGATCGTCGAGTAAGCCAAGAGCCCCTTGAGATCGTGCTGGAAGATCGCCGCGAAGGAGCCGAGCAGCAGCGTGCACACGCCGGCGCCGGCGACGATCCAGGTCCATTCCGGCGTGCCGGAGAGCGCCGGCCACAGGCGCATCAGTAGGAACACGCCGGCCTTCACCATGGTTGCCGAATGCAGGTAGGAGGAGACCGGCGTCGGCGCGGCCATGGCGTGCGGCAGCCAGAAGTGGAAGGGGAACTGCGCGCTCTTGGTCAGCGCGCCGAGGGCGACGAGGACCAGCGCCGGCAGGTAGAGCTCGTGCGCGCGGATGGCGTCGCCGGCGGCGATCACCGCGTCGAGGTCGTAGCTGCCGGCGATGTGGCCGAGGATGATGACGCCGGCGAGCAGACAGAGGCCGCCGGTGGCGGTGACGGTGAAGGCCATGCGCGCGCCGCGCCGCGCGTCGGCGCGGTGGTGCCAGTAGCCGATGAGCAGGAAGGAGGTGATGCTGGTCAGCTCCCAGAACACCACCAGTTGCACCAGGTTGCCGGAGAGCACGACGCCGAGCATCGAGCCCATGAAGGCGAGCAGGAAGGAGAAGAAGCGCGGCACCGGGTCTTCCGGCGACATGTAGTAGCGCGCGTAGAGCACCACCAGGAGGCCGATGCCGAGCACCAGCATGGCGAAGATCCAGGCCAGCCCGTCGATGCGCAGCACGAAGTCGAGGCCGTACGCCGGCATCCACGGCAGCTCGTAGCGCAGCACCTCGCCGGCGCTGATGCGCGGGTACAGCGAGCCGGCGCCGATCAGTCCGGCGAGGCTGACGCTGCCGGCCAGCCAGGCTTCCCTGTTGCGTGCATTCTCGGGCATGACGGCAGCGATGACGCTGCCGATGAACGGAATGAGTAGCAGGGACGGCAGGAGCATGAATCGGTCGGGCGTATAGGGTTGCGGGAGGATGTGGCGCCGGGCCGGGACAGCGTTTTCCTCTGTTCGGAGGGAGTCTGGCACGTCCCTTGCGAGGCGTCAGGGAGAATAACATGCGGCAGGGGCCGCTGCCGAGTCGGATTGCGCGCCCGGGTGCGTCGACGTCGGGCGCAACCCGGCATCATGGGCGATGCCGGGGCTGCATCCGGGGCGCGGTCAGTGGCGGTGCGGCCGGCCGGCGACGTGGTGCGTTTCGGCGGCGGCGTGGTGGTGCAGCTCGGCGTGCAGGTCGACGTGCGGCGCCGGCTTGCCGACCCACTGCGGCAGCAGCGAGCCGGCGATCATGCCGAGGATCGAGACGACGAGGCCGATCAACTGCGGCGGCACCAGGCTGGCCTCGCCGACCAGCACCTCGAGCAGGATCCACGAGCCGATGCCGCCGAAGACCGCGGCCAGCGCGCCCTGCGTCGTCGCCTTCTTCCAGAAGGCGCCGAAGAAGAGCGGCACGAAGGCGCCGGCGAGCGTGATCTTGTAGGCCGACTCGACCATGTGGAAGATCGACAGCTCGGAGTTGAGCGCGTAGACCAGCACGCAGCAGGCGAAGACGACGATGGTGATGCGCATCGTGCGCAGGAAGCTGCGGTCGCTCATGTCCGGCTTGAAGCCGCGCACGATGTTCTCGGCGAAGGACACCGACGGGGCGAGCAGCGTCGCCGACGAACAGCTCATGATCGCCGCGATGACGGCGCCGAAGAAGATCACCTGGGCGACGAGCGGCGTGTGCTGCAGGACCAGCGTCGGCAGCACGCGCTGCGAATCCTGGTCGATCAGCCGGTTGAACAGCTCCGGGTCGATCAGCGTCGCCGAGTAGGCGATGAACATCGGCACGAAGCAGAAGAAGAAGTAGATCGAGCCGCCGAGCAGCGAGCCGGTGATCGCCACCCGCGGGCTCTTCGCCGAGGTGATGCGCTGGAACACGTCCTGCTGCGGGATCGAGCCAAGCATCATGGTCATCCAGGTGCCGATGAAGGTCAGCCACAGCCACGGGTCGGCGGGCGGGAAGAAGTCGAGCTTGCCGGCGGCGGCGGCGTGCTCGATCACCGGCATGACGCCGCCGGTCTGGCCGGAGATGATCCAGGCGATGTAGAGCAGGCCGGCGATGATCACGCCCATCTGCACGAAGTCGAGCACGGCCACCGAGAGCATGCCGCCGAAGGTGGTGTAGGTGAGCACGATGGCGGCGCCGAGGATCATGCCCGCCTCCTCGCTGACGGCGCCGTCGGTGACGAAGTTGAAGATCAGGCCGAGCGCCTTGATCTGCGCCGACACCCAGCCGAGGTAGGAGACGACGATGGCCAGCGTGATCAGCACTTCCACCGTGCGGTTGTAGCGCATGCGGTAGTAGTCGCCGAGCGTCAGGATGTTCAGTCGGTAGAGCTTGGTGGCGAAGAAGAAGCCGGCGATGATCAGGCACAGCGAGGAACCGAAGGGGTCGGCGACGACGCCGCCGAGGCCTTCCTTTACGAAGGTGGCGGAGACGCCGAAGATGGCCTCGGCGCCGAACCAGGTGGCGAAGACCGTGGCCATGACCACCGGCGTTGGCAGGTGGCGGCCGGCGATGGCGAAGTCCTTGGCGTTGTGCACGCGCGTCGCGGCATAGAGGCCGATGCCGATCGACACCATCAGATAGATCACTACGAACCAGATCAGCATGGTCTGGCGCTCTCCCCCGTGAATGCCCGGCGGCACCGCGGCGGCCGCCCCTTCCGAACGGGGGCGATTATATGCGCAAGTTACTGGTTCCTGACGCCTTTTTTATGCCCGGGCGGGGCGCCGGCGGATCAGGTCTTGCGCACGACCAGGCTGCCGATCGAGTAGCCGGCGCCGAAGGAGCAGATGACGCCGACGTCGCCCGATTTCAGGTCGGCGCGGTGGCGGTGGAAGGCGATGATCGAGCCGGCCGAGGCGGTGTTGGCGAACTCGTCGAGGATCACCGGCGCCTCGTCGGCGCTGGCCTCGCGCCCGAGCAGGCGCCGGCCGATCAGCTGGTTCATCGCCAGGTTGGCCTGGTGCAGCCAGTAGCGGCGCACGGCCGAGGGCGCCAGGCCGAGCGACTGCACGTGCCCGGCGATGTGCTCGGCGGCCAGCGGGCAGACGTCCTTGAACACCTTGCGTCCCTCCTGGCGGAAAAGCTGGTCGCGGTCGTCCGGATCGCGGTCCTCGCAGCGCGACAGGAAGCCGGCGTTGTTGCGGATGTTGTTCGAGAAGCTGGTGGCGAGCTTCGTGCCGAGCACCTGCCAGCGGTCGGCCGACTGCGCCGCGTCGGCGCGCTCGACGACGATCGCGGTGCACACGTCGCCGAAGATGAAGTGGCAGTCGCGGTCCTTCCAGTCGAGGTGCGCCGAGCAGATTTCCGGATCGACCACCAGCGCGGCGCGGGCGGCGCCGGTCTTCACCGCGTTGATCGCCTGTTCCAGGCCGAAGGTGGCGGACGAGCAGGCGACGTTCATGTCGAAGGCGTAGCCGCCGGCGCCGAGCGCGCCCTGGATCTCGACGGCCATCGCCGGGTAGGGGCGCTGCATGTTCGACGCGGCGCAGATGGTCAGGTCGATGTCGGCCGCCGCGCGGCCGGCGTCGGCGAGCGCCTGTTTCGCCGCTGCGACGCCGATCTCGGCCTGCAGCGACAGCGCGTCGTCCGGGCGCGGCGCTAGCTTCGGCCGCATGCGCGCCGGGTCGAGCACGCCGGCCTTGTCGACGACGTAGCGGCGCTTGATGCCGGATGCCTTCTCGATGAATTCGGCCGAGGATTCGGGCACCGCGGCGACGGTGCCGGCGGCGATGGCCGCCGCGTTCTCTGCGTTGAAGCGTTGTGCGTAGGCGTTGAAGGCGGCGACGAGCTCCTCGTTGCCGATGACTTCCGGCGCCAGCCACAGGCCGGTGCCGCTGATGACCACGTCGTGCATTTCGAACAATCGTTTGAATTGGGTGGCGACGAAGATAGCACAGACGCCGCCGCCGCGGCGCGCCGTGTGCGCCCTCAGGCGGCGCCGACCGCGTCCAGCGCCGTTTCCAGACGCTGCACCGTGCGCGCCGGATCGAGCAGCTTGTCGAGGCCGAAGAGGCCGATGCGGAAGCTGCGGAAATCGGCCGGCTCGTCGCACTGCAGCGGCACGCCGGCGGCGGTCTGCAGGCCGGCGGCGATGAATTTCGCGCCGGACTGGATGTCCGGGTCGGCGGTGTAGCTGACGACCACGCCGGGCGCCTCGAAGCCGGGCGCGGCGACGCTGGGGTAGCCGCGCCCGGCGAGCAGCGCGCGCACGCGGCGGCCGAGGTCGAACTGCGCGTCGCGCATCGCGGCGAAGCCGTGCGCCTCGGTTTCGAGCATGACGTCGCGCAGCGTAGAGAGGCCGTCGGTCGGCATCGTCGCGTGGTAGGGGGCGCCGCCGGTCTCGTAGGCTTCCATGATCTGCAGCCACTTCTTCAGGTCGAGGGCGAAGCTGCTGCTGGTCGTCGCCTCGATGCGCTCGCGCGCCCGCGCGCCGAGCGCCACCAGCGCCGCGCACGGCGTGCCGCTCCAGCCCTTCTGCGGGGCGCTGACGAGGACGTCGACGTCGTTGGCGGCCATGTCCACCCAGACCGTGCCGGAGGCCACGCAGTCGAGCACGAAGAGGCCGCCGACCTCGCGCACCGCGGCGCCGACGGCGCGCAGGTAGTCGTCGGGCAGCAGGATGCCGGAGGCGGTCTCGACGTGCGGCGCGAAGACCACGTCCGGCCGCTGCCGGCGGATGGCGTCGACGACCTCGTCGACCGGCGCCGGCGCGAAGGGCGCCTGCGCTTCGGCGCCGGTCTTGCGGGCCTTGAGCACGAACTCCTCGGCGGGAATGCGCCCGGCCGCGAAGATCTGCGACCAGCGGTAGCTGAACCAGCCGTTGCGGATCACCAGCGCCTTGCCGCCGCCGGCGAACTGCCGCGCCACCGCTTCCATGCCGTAGGTGCCGCCGCCGGGCACGATGGCCGCGGCGCGCGCGCCATACACTGCTTTCAGGACGCGCGAGATGTCGGTCATGACGCCGCGGAAGCGCTGCGACATGTGGTTGAGCGAACGGTCGGTATAGACGACGGAATATTCGAGCAGGCCGTCGGCGTCGGGTCGGGTCGGCAGGGCGGGCACGGGGTTCTCCTCGCGGGCGGGTTTTTGAAAAGGTGCCGGTCAGTGCGTCAGCAGGGGCAGCGCCAGCAGCGCCGCCAGCAGCACGGCGACGGCCGTCAGCAGCCGGTTCTGCCGGCGCTGTCCGGCGGCGATCTCGGCCAAGAGCGGCGCCAGCTCCGGCGCGGCGGTGCGCGACAGCGCCCGGTGCGCGAGGCGCGGCAACTGCGGCAGCGCCTGCGCCCAGTTCGGCGCCTCGGTCTGCAGCATCTTCCGCAGCCCGCGCCAGCCGACCTGTTCGCTCATCCAGCGTTCGAGGAAGGGCTTGGCCGTCTTCCACAGGTCGAGGTCCGGGTCGAGCTGGCGGCCGAGGCCCTCGATGTTCAACAGCGTCTTCTGCAGCATGACGAGCTGCGGCTGGATTTCCACGTTGAAGCGGCGCGAGGTCTGGAACAGGCGCAGCAGCACCTTGCCGAACGAGATCTCCTTCAGCGGCCGGTCGAAGATCGGTTCGCAGACCGCGCGGATCGCCGCCTCGAACTCGTCGACGCGCGTGTCGGGCGGCGCCCAGCCGGCCTCGACGTGCGCCTGCGCGACGCGCTTGTAGTCGCGCCGGAAGAAGGCGAGGAAATTCTGCGCCAGGTAGTTCTTGTCGGTGTCGGTGAGCGTGCCGACGATGCCGAAGTCGAGCGCGATGTAGCGGCCGCGCTTCTCGCCTTCGGTGGCGACGAAGATGTTGCCGGGGTGCATGTCGGCGTGGAAGAAGCCGTCGCGGAAGACCTGCGTGAAGAAGATCTCGACGCCGGCGCGCGAAAGCGCCTTGAGATCGATGCCGGCCTCGACCAGCGCCGCCTTCTGGCTGATCGGGATGCCGCGCATGCGCTCCATGACCATCACCGACGGCGTGCACCAGTCCCAGTACACCTCGGGCACGACGAGCAGCGTCGAGCCCTCGAAGTTGCGCCGGAGCTGCGAGCAGTTGGAGGCCTCGCGCATCAGGTCGAGCTCGTCGCGCAGGTACTTGGCGAACTCGGCGACGACCTCGCGCGGCTTCAGCCGCTTGCCGTCCGACCAGACCTTCTCGACCAGCCCGGCGAGCGTGTCCATCAGTGCCAGGTCGTGCTCGATCACCGAGCGCATGTCCGGGCGCAGGATCTTCACCGCGACGTCGTGGCCGCCGTCCTCCTCCCGCAGCCGGGCGAGATGCACCTGCGCCACCGAGGCGCTGGCCACCGGCTCGGCGCTGAATTCGGCGAAGACCGCGCTGGCCGGCCTGCCGTAGGCCTTCTCGATCTCGGCCAGCGCCTGCGCCGACGAGAACGGCGGCACGCGGTCCTGCAGCTTGGCGAGTTCTTCGGCGATGTCCGGCGGCAGCAGGTCGCGGCGCGTGGACAGCACCTGCCCGAACTTGACGAAGATCGGCCCGAGCGCCTCCAGCGCCTTCCTGAGGCGCACCGCCTCGGGTTCGTCGAAGCGGCGCCAGAAGTGCAGCGCGCGCGAGATCGCCGCCAGCCGGCCGGAGGGCTCGTGTTCGAGCAGCATCTCGTCCAGCCCGTAGCGGCTGGAGACGGCGAGGATCCTGGCGAGGCGGAGGAGGCGCATCGGAAAGGCGCGGCAGCGGACGAAAGCGGCGAGTTTATCCCGAATCCGCGCGCCTGCGGCAGGCCGGCGCCGGCGATCTCCTGTCGGCGATCGCCGGCGCCGCGCGGGTTACGGCCTCAGAACGTCAGCCGCATGCCGACCGTCAGGCTGCGCCCGGCCAGCGGCGCGGCATGCTTGATGAAGGAGGCGTGGCTGTAGGCCAGCTCGTCGGTCAGGTTGCGCGCCTTGAGATAGACCAGCCAGGGCTGGCCCTGATACTTGCCGGCGTAGCGCACGCCCAGGTCGAGCAGGGTGTAGCCGGGGGTCTCGCTCTCGAACGCGGCGATCCGGTCCTGGCGCCCGACGCGGTACAGCTCGGCTTCGCCGCTCCAGTTCCCCCGGTCGAAATCGAGGCGCAGGCCGATGCGCTGCGCCGGGATGCGCGGCAGGTCGCGGTCGCCGCCGCCCGCGTCGAGGCGGGCGCGGACGGCGTCGCCGAACAGGGTGAGGCCGAAGGTCGGGTTCAACTGCCGGCGGATCCATCCCTCGACGCCGTTGAAGACCGCGTCGCGCTGGCTGTATTCGATCAACTGGAAGTCCTCGTGCACGTCGAGCGTGCGCGCGTGGATGTAGTCCCGGACCCGGTTGTGGAAGACGCCGACCGAGAAGGTGGTGGGGCCGGCGGTCTTCTTCAGCGACAGGTCGACGTTGTGCGAGGTCTCGGCCTTCAGCCCGGGGTTGCCGCGCTCCCAGGTGTTGGTCGCCATGTGGATGCCCTGGGCGTACAGCTCCTCGGCCGTCGGCAGGCGCTGCGCGCGCGCGATCGACAGGCCGAGCGCGTGCCCGGGCGTGAAGTTCCACACCGCGCCGAGCGACACCGAGTTGCCGCGATGGCTGCGGTCGCGCTGGCCGGAGGCGACGTCGATGTCCTGCCATTCGTGGCGCAGCCCGGCCTCGAAGCGCCAGTCGCCGCGCGTGTATTCCTCGACCAGGAAGAGGGCGTTTTTGCGCGTCAGGGTCGGCGGCACGTAGGCTTCCTCGCCGTCGGCGCGGAAGTCGCGGCGCGAGGTCTGCAGGCCGATGACGCCGCGCAGGTCGCCGAGCGGCAGGTGTTCCAGCTCGATGCGGCCGTCGTGCGCCTGGCTGCGGAAGCGGGTGGCGACCTGTTTTCGGCCGTCTTCCTTCTCGATCTCGTCGTGCGCGTAGTCGGTGTACGCGGCGCGCAGGCGCAGGCGGGCGAAGCCGGGCAGCGGGTCGGACAGCTCGCCGCGCAGATCCCAGCGTTCGCTGTCGAGGGCGACGAAGGGCGTGCCGTGCGCGTGTTCGTCGTCGTGATCATGGTCGTCATCGTCGTGGTCGTGGCCGCCGCAGTGCAGGTGGCTGCCGTGCGGATGGCAGTCCTCGTATTCGTGGCTGTGGCCGGGCAGTCCGTAGTCGTTCTTCTGGCGGCTCCAGGCCAGGCCGAGGTAGCCGCGCGCGCCGATCCACGAAACGCCCAGGCTGCCGCTTTCCGTCTGGCTGTAGCTGCCCTCGACCCGGCTGCCGTCGTGCCAGCCGCCGCCGACGCGGTAGTCGCGCGCGTCGCGCTTCAGTCCTTCGGCGCGGATGGCCAGGTTGCCGGCGCCGGCGGTCAGCCCGAAGGCGCCGGCCGCCGAGCGGTCGGCGCTGCCGGCCTGCAGCTCGACGCTGCCGGCGATGCCCTTTTCGGGAATGGCCGTCGGCACGCGCTCGTCGAGCACGTTCACCACGCCGCCGATGGCGCCGCCGCCGTAGGCCAGCGCCGACGGGCCGCGCAGCACCTCGATTTGGCGGCTGAGCATGGGTTCGAGGGCGACGGCGTGGTCCGGGCTGATGGTCGAGGCGTCCATGATCTCGGCGCCGTCGGACAGCACCTTGACCCGCGGGCCGTCCATGCCGCGGATGACCGGTCGGCTGGCGCCGGCGCCGAAGTGGCTGGCGGCGATGCCCGGCTCGCCGGCGAGGGTCTCGCCGAGGGTGGCGGCGCGGCGGGCGACCAGGGCGTCGCCGGAGAGGACGCTGACCGGCGTGCTCATGGCGTCGCTGTCGAGCGCCAGCGCGCTGGCGGACACGGTGACCGCCGGCAGTTCGTGGACCGGCTCGTCGGCGAGCGCGGCGGGCGGGGCGAAGGCCAGCATCAGGCCGACGGCGAGCGGCCGGCGGAGGGGATTCGGGGTGTGGGAAGACATCGGAAGATTCCTTTTCGTGCGGTCGGAGCGTGCGGGCGGCCGCCCAACGGGCGGCGTCCGACGGCGGGCGGTGACGAAGGACAGCCGCCGGGAGGCGCGTGCGCTCCCCGGCGGTGCGTCAGGCGACGGACACGAAAAGGGCGGGCGGCGCGCGGCAGCGTGGCCGGGGCGCGAGGCGGCCGGCGCCGCGGAAGGAGGCGGGGAGGAATGCGGGCGTCCGGTTCGCCGACTGGAATCCCGCCGCGTCGGCGGCGAGCGGCGGCAGGTCGACGCCGGCGAGCGCCAGGCAGGCCAGGCACGGCGTATCGGCGGCATGCTCCGCGGGGTCGTCGTGCGCCTCGCCCTGGGCGTGCGTCGCCTCGCCGACGTGCCCGATGAGGTGCGCGTGTACCCCGACCTGCGCCACCAGCAGCACGGCCGCCAGCACGAGCGGCCAGAGCCACGCGCTGCGCCGGACGGAAGGGCGGCGCAGCGCCGCGAGGCGGGCGCGGATGCGAAGGCGGGACGACATGAGGCCGGATTCTACGCAAGCCGGTCTTTATATGCAACAGTGTTGCATTTGCCGGCGGATGAAAGAACGACGCAAACACCTACCGCAGAGACGCAGAGGCGCAGAGGGAGCGCAGAGAAAGGCAAAGGAGAAAAGGTTTTCTCTGCGTCATCTCTGCGTCTCTGCGCCTCTGCGGTGGACGTTCGCCTTTCCCTGATCCCCCGCCCCCCGCAGCGCGCGCGCCGCCGGGGTCTCGCGGCCGATCCGCTATAATCGCCGGTTTCGATGTCCCGACGAGTGCCATGAGCGCCGACCCCAAAGTCCTGCTGACCGATCTGTTGAAAACGGCGCTCAAGAGCGTTGCGCCGGAGCATGCCGATACCCCCATCCTGCTGGAGCGTCCGAAGCAGGCCAGCCACGGCGATTTCGCCAGCAACCTGGCGCTGCAACTGGCCAAGCCGCTCAAGCGCAATCCGCGCGAACTGGCGGGGTTCCTGCTGGCCGAGCTGCCGGCTTCCAGGCTGGTGGCCAAGGCCGAGGTGGCCGGCGCCGGATTCATCAACTTCACGCTGGCGGCGGATGCAAAGACCGCGGTGGTGCGGGACGTGCTGGCGCGCGGCGCCGATTTCGGCCGCGGCGCGTCGCGGCGCGCGCGCATCCAGGTCGAGTTCGTCTCCGCCAACCCGACCGGCCCGCTGCACGTCGGCCACGGCCGCGGCGCCGCCTACGGCGCCTCGCTCGCCGACCTGCTCGCCTTCGCCGGCTGGGACGTGACGCGCGAATACTACGTGAACGACGCCGGCCGGCAGATGGACATCCTCGGCCTCTCTACCTGGCTGCGCTACCTCGAACTCTTCGGCGAGCGCGTGCCCTTCCCGCCGAACGGCTACCAGGGCGACTACGTGCGCGGCATGGCCAAGCAGATGCAGCTCGCGCACCGCGACAAGTACGTGCAGAAGGCCGCCGACGTGATCAAGGGCACGCCCGGCCTGCCCGACGCGGCGCGCGCCGACGACGAGGCGAAGCAGCAGCGCGAGCAGCACCTCGACGCGCTGATCGCCAACGCCAAGGCCCTGCTCGGCGAGGACTGGGCCTACGTGCACAACCACGCGCTGACCGAGCAGCTCGCCGACTGCCGCGACGACCTGGAAGGGTTCGGCGTGCACTTCGAGGTCTGGTTCTCGGAGAAGGCGCTCTACGACACCGGCCTGGTGGCCCGCGTCGTCGACCGGCTGGAGCGGGCCGGCCACATCTACGTGCAGGACGGCGCCAGGTGGTTCCGCTCGACCGCCTTCGGCGACGAGAAGGACCGCGTCGTGCAGCGCGAGAACGGCCTCTACACCTACTTCGCCTCGGACATCGCCTACCACCTGAACAAGTTCGAGCGCGGCTTCGACAAGGTCATCAACGTCTGGGGCGCCGACCACCACGGCTACATCCCGCGCGTCGCCGGCGCCCTCAAGGCGCTCGGGCTGGACGCCGAGAAGCTGCACGTGGCGCTGGTGCAGTTCGCGGTGCTCTACCGCAACGGCCAGAAGGCGTCGATGTCGACGCGCTCGGGCGAGTTCGTGACGCTGCGCGACCTGCGCCGCGAGGTCGGCGACGACGCCTGCCGCTTCTTCTACGTGCTGCGCAAATCCGACCAGCACCTCGACTTCGACCTCGACTTGGCGAAGAGCCAGACCAACGAGAACCCGGTCTATTACATCCAGTACGCGCACGCCCGCATCTGCTCGGTGATGGCGCAGTGGGGCGGCGACGAGGCCGACCTGGCGCAGGCCGAGCTCGGCCGCCTCGACAACCCGCGCGAGCTGGCGCTCGCCGCCCGGCTGGCCGAATTCCCCGAGGTGATCGAAGCCGCCGCCGCCGACCTGGCGCCGCACGCCGTGGCCTTCTACCTGAAGGACCTCGCCGCCGAGTTCCACAGTTGGTACAACGCCGAGCGCATGCTGGTCGAGGAGGCCGCGCTGAAGGAGGCGCGCGTCGCGCTCGCCGCCGCCGTGCGCCGGACGATCCGGAACGGCATGGCCATCCTCGGGGTCTCCTGCCCCGAATCCATGTGACCCATCCATGAGCCGCGACATGAAACCCAAACGCGCCCCGGCCCGCCGGAAATCCGCCGGCAGCACGCTGGTCGGCCTGTTCATCGGCCTCGTCCTTGGCATCGTCGGCGCCGCGGCGGTGGTCTGGTACATCAACAAGATGCCGACGCCGTTCAAGCAGCCGCCGGTGCAGCCGGCGGCCGAGGCCGGCAAGGCGCCGCCGGCGGACGGGCCGGCGCCGCTGCCGGGCAAGCCGGGCGACCCGGTGCCGGAGAAGCGCTTCCAGTTCTACGACATCCTGCCGGGCAAGAGCGAGGCGCAGGTCGAGGGCGCGACGGCGGCGCCGGAGGCGAAGGAGAAGGCCGGGGAGGCGCCCGCCGCCGCCAAGGAGGCGATCTTCCTCCAGGCCGGTTCCTTCCAGACCCCGGACGACGCCGACAACCAAAAGGCGAAGCTCGCGTTATTGGGCATGGAGGCCGCCATCCAGCAGGTGATGGTGCAGGATCGGGTGTGGTATCGCGTCCGCCTCGGGCCGTATGCGAAGATCGAGGAAGTGAACAAGGTGCGCGCCGAACTCGCCCGCCAGGGCATCGAGGCGGCCGTGGTCAAGAAGGATTGAGAACCCAGGAGAACGCAAGGATGAAGAAACGCAGCTTCCTCAACACCGTCGCCGGCCTCGCCGTCGCCCTCGTCCTCGGCGCCGGCGCGGCGCAGGCCCAGCAACCGACGCCGGGCCGCGACTACGCGCCGATCGTGCCGGCGCAGCCCGGCGACAATCCGGGCAAGATCGAGATCGTCGAGTTCTTCTCCTACGGCTGCCCGCACTGCAAGGAGTTCCACCCGCTGGTCAGCAAGTGGGCGGCGGCGCTGCCGGCCGACGTCTCGTTCAAGCGCGTGCCGGTGTCCTTCGGCCGCGCCCAGTGGTTCAACCTCTCCCGCCTGTACTACGCCGCCGAGGCCATCGGCGAGCTCGGCCGCCTCGACGACGCGGCCTTCGTCGCGCTGCACGAGAAGAACGTCAAGCTCTACGACGACGCGACGATCAACCAGTTCGCCGTGCAGCAGGGCGTCGACGGCCGCAAGTTCGCCGACGCCTACAACGCCTTCGGCGTGAAGAGCAAGGCGCAGCGCGGCGACCAGATGGCGCAGGCGTACAAGATCCAGGGCGTGCCGGCGATCGCGGTGGACGGCCGCTACCTGGTGCTCAACGAGGGTCTGACGAGCTACGAGGATCTGCTCGCGCGCACCGACCGGCTGATCGCCAAGGCGCGCGCCGAACGGAAGAAATGAGGCGGTGAACGCAGCGTCCGGTCCCGCAGAAACCCGCAGCCCGCTGCGGGTTTTTGTTACCGGCGCCTCCAGCGGCATCGGCGCCGCGCTGGCCCGCCATTACGCCGCCGAGGGCGCGATCCTCGGCCTCGCCGCGCGCCGCGCCGAGGCGCTCGCCGCGCTGGCGGCGACGCTGCCCGGCGAACACGCGGTCTACGCCCTCGACGTCGCCGACGCGCCGGCATTGGCCGCCGCCGCCGCCGACTTCGTCGGCCGCTTCGGCGCGCCCGACGTGGTCATCGCCAACGCCGGCGTCTCCGCCGGCACGCTCACCGAGTACGGCGAGGATCTGGCGGTCTTCCGGCGCATCATGGACACCAACGTCTACGGCATGGCCGCGACCTTCGCGCCGTTCATCGCGCCGATGCTGGCGGCCGGCGACGTCGGCCGGCGCCGGCTGGTCGGCATCGCCTCGGTCGCCGGCATCCGCGGCCTGCCCGGCGCCGAGGCCTACAGCGCGTCGAAGGCGGCGGCGATCGCCTACCTGGAGAGCCTGCGCCTGGAAATGCGGCCGCGCGGCCTGAAGGTGGTGACCATCGCGCCCGGCTACATCGAGACGCCGATGACCGCGGTCAATCCCTACCCGATGCCCTTCCTGCTGCCGGCCGACGCGGCGGCGCGCCGCTTCGCCGCGGCCATCGCGCGTGGCGCGAGCTATACGGTGATCCCGTGGCCGATGGGCGTCGTCGCCAAGATCCTGCGGCTGCTGCCGAACGGGCTGTACGACCGCCTCTTCGTCGGGGCGCCGCGCAAGCCGCGTCTATAATCCGCGACTGAACGAGAGCAACCCCCCGACCGAACGATCCGGAGCAAGGCCATGAAACGTTTCCTTCCCCTGGCGCTGGCGCTTGCCGCCGCGCTGCCCGCGGCCGCCGCCGGGAACCCCGGCGAGGCCGCCGTCGCCCGCCTCGGCCAGTTGAACGGCCAGGCGCTCGCCTGCCGGCAGATGGACCTGTCGACCAAGGCGCGCAACGCGGTGATCGCGCTGGCGCCGAAGACGCGCGAGATCGGCGAACTGTTCGAGGCGGCGACCAGCCGCAGCTTCCTGTCGTCGCCGTCCTGCGGCGAGCGGCAGCGGCTGGTGGCGGAGGTGGACGCGGCGGTGCTCGAACTGCGCCTCGCCTTCCCGTCGTCGCGCCATACCGAGGCCGAGGTGCCGGCAACGACCGAGATCGTCACCCGCTACCTGCTGCAGGACCACAACGGGCGCACCGTCACCGACCAGGATTTCCGCGGCCGTTTCCAGTTGCTGACCTTCGGCTACACCTCCTGCCCCGACGTCTGCCCGACGACGCTGGCCGAGATGGCGGCGCTGATGAAGGCGCTCGGCGAGGCGGCGGCGCGCGTGCAGCCGCTGTTCGTCAGCGTCGATCCGGCGCGCGACACGCCGGCGCTGCTGAAGGAATACACGGCGCTGTTCGACGCGCGCATCCTCGGCCTGACCGGCTCGCCGGCGCTGATCCGCGGCGTCGCCGACAACTTCAAGGTGCGCTACGAAGAGGTGCGCGAGCCCGGCGCGCCGGCCGAGCGCTACACCGTCGACCACTCGGCCGGGATGATCCTGCTCGGGCCGGACGGCCGCTTCCTCGCCCGCTTCCCGTACGCCATGCCGGTGCAGGAGCTGACCCGGCGCGTCGGCGAATACCTGCAGTCGGCGCCCTGACCCTCAGCCGGCGAGCGCGATCGTCGCCACCACGGTATTGCCGCAGCCCTGGTAGGCGATGTCGGAAAAGGCGGTGCGCCGCGCCATGGCGATGCCGCGGCCGTTCGGGTCGAAGATGCGCGCCGGGTCGAAGTCGAGGTAGCGGGTCCAGTCGAAGCCGCGGCCGGCGTCGGCGATGGTGAAGCGCAGTCGGTCGTCCAGCCGTTCGAGGCGGATGCTGGCGCTGCGTCCGCCGAACTGCGGCAGTTCGAGGCGGCGGCCGATCTCGGCGAGCCAGTCGTTGTCCATCAGCAGCAGGGTCTTCTCGCGGTAGCCGATGCCGAGGTTGCCGTGTTCGACGGCGTTGATCATCAGCTCGGCCAGCCCGAAGCGCGCGTTCTGCGGATTCGGGCAGAGGCCGGCGAGGAATTCGGCGAGGGTGTGCACCTCGTCGATCGTGCGGAAGCGGAACTCCATCAGCGACAGGTGGCGCAGCGCCCGCTCCATGCTGCCCGCCCGCGACACCGCCGAGCGCAGCGCCCGCCGGTCGCCGACGGCGGCGCGGACGAGGGCGAGCAGGGTTTCCGGTTCGTAGGGCTTGGTCAGGTAGTAGTAGGCGCCGGCGGCCAGACCCTGGCGCACCTGTTCCGGCGCCGAGGCGGCGGTCTGCATGATCACCGGCGCGTCGGCGAAGCGCGGGTCGGCCTTCATCCGCCGCAGCAGCTCCAGCCCGTCGAGCGCCGGCATGATGCGGTCGAGGATGACCAGGTCGTAGGGGGTCGTCGCCTCCTGCAGCGCCCGCCAGGCGTCCTCGCCGTCGCTGGCGGTGTCGAGCAGGTAGTCCGGTTCCTCCGACAGGTACTCGTCGATCACCGCCCGGTTGATGGGCTCGTCGTCGACGATGAGGATGCGGGTCGTTGCCATGGTTGCCTCCTCTGCTGGCCGGGGAATGCGCAGTATATATGCGCCTGTCCTCCTTGCCTCCCCTTGACCCACATCAAGGGGTGAGGCTCGGGCCGTGGCTACACTCGTCACCCTCCGGATTCTTTCGCGCCCCTTCGCCATGGACCGCTCCGCCCTGCCGGACCTCGTTTGCCCCGCCGGCAGCCTGCCGGCGCTGAAGGCCGCCGTCGACAACGGCGCCGACGCCGTCTATCTCGGCTACAAGAACGACACCAACGCCCGCAACTTCGCCGGCCTCAACTTCGACGCGAAGACCATGGCCGACGGCGTGCGCTACGCGCACGGCAAGGGCTGCGAGGTGCTGATGGCGATCAACACCTTCCCGCAGCCGGGCCGCGTCGCCGACTGGCGGGCGGCGGTCGACGGCGCCGTCGACCTCGGCGTGGACGCGATCATCCTCGCCGACGTCGGCCTCCTCGACTACGCGCGCAGCCGCCACCCGCAGCAGCGCCTGCACCTCTCGGTGCAGGGCTCGGCGACCAGCTACGAGGCGATCAACTTCGCGCACCGCGAGTTCGACGTGCGCCGCGCCGTGCTGCCGCGCGTGCTGACGCTGGCGCAGGTCGAGCACGTGATCAGGAACACGCCGGTCGAGATCGAGGTCTTCGGCTTCGGCAGCCTGTGCGTGATGAACGAGGGCCGCTGCTGGCTCTCCTCGTACGCCACCGGCGAGTCGCCGAACACCGTCGGCGCCTGCTCGCCGGCCAAGTACGTGAAATGGGACAAGAAGCCGGGGCAGATGGACACGCGCCTGAACGGCGTCCTCATCGACCGCTTCGCCGACGACGAGCCGGCCGGCTATCCGACGCTGTGCAAGGGCCGCTTCGAGGTGCAGGGCGAGACCTACTACGCGCTGGAAGAGCCGACCAGCCTGAACGTGCTGGAAATCCTGCCGGACATCATCAAGATCGGCGTCAAGGCGATCAAGGTCGAGGGCCGCCAGCGCAGCCCGGCCTACGTCACGCAGGTGACGCGCACGCTGCGCGCGGCGCTCGATTCGCTGGTCAACGCGGGCGAGCGCTACCACGTCAAGCCGACCTGGCAGGCCGAGCTGGCCAAGGTCTCGGAAGGCAACCAGGCGACGCTCGGCGCCTACAACCGCCCGTGGCGGTGATTTCTTCCTGAATCGCGGATGAGGAACATGAAGCTCGCGCTGGGCCCGCTGCTCTATTTCTGGCCGAAGGCCGAAGTCATGGAGTTCTACGCCGAGATGGCGCAGAACGCGGCGATCGACGTCGTCTACGTCGGCGAGGTCGTCTGCTCGCGCCGGCAGCAGCTGCGCACCGCCGACTGGATCGGCCTGGCGCGCGACCTGACCGACGCCGGCAAGGAGGTCGTGGTCTCGGCGCAGGCGCTGCTCGAATCGGAGAGCGACCTGAAGGCGATGCGCCGGCTGATCGACGAAGCCGGCTGCAGGATCGAGGCCAACGACCTCGGCGCGGTGAACCTGGTGCAGGGGAAGCTCCCCTTCGTCGCCGGCCCGCACCTCAACATCTACAACGAGGCGACGCTCGCCACCTACGCGCGCTACGGCCTGAAGCGCTGGGTGCCGCCGCTGGAAGCCGACCGCCGGCTGATCGAGACGCTGCACAAGGCGCGGCCGGAAGGCGTCGAGACCGAGGTCTTCGTCTTCGGCAAGCTGCCGCTCGCCTTCTCGGCGCGCTGCTTCACGGCGCGCCACTACAACCTGAACAAGGACGACTGTCAGTTCAAGTGCCTCGACCATCCCGAGGGGATGACGCTGAAGACGCGCGAGGGCCAGAGCTTCCTGACGATCAACGGCATCCAGACGATGTCTGCGCAGAGCTATAACCTGCTCGCCGAGGTGCCGACGATGCGCGAGATGGGCGTCGAGATCATCCGCGTCAGCCCGCAGCCGGCCTATACTGCGGAAATCGTCGCCGCCTTCGACGCCGCCCGCCGCGGCGAGCCGGCGACGGCGCGCGCCGCCTGGAACCCGGAGGGCCTCGTCGACGGCTACTGGTTCGGCGACGCCGGCATCGCGCAGCGGCACACGCAGGCCGTCGCCGAACTCACAGGAGCATGAACATGAGCCAGGGTTTCACCATCCCCAAGTTCCAGTTGCCGGGCTTCATCGCCCGCATCGGCGAGAAGCTGCCGCAGTGGCCGCACGCCGTGGCGCTGACGACGGCGCTCAACGCCGCGGCCAAGCTCGGCGTGCTGCCCGAGGACAGCCTGGCGCAGCTCGACGGCAAGACCTTCGTCGTGCAGGTCTACGACACCGGCGGCCAGGCCGCCTTCACCTATCGCGGCGGCCTCTTCCGGCCGCTCTTCCGGCCGGCCGGCGCGCCCGACCTGGCCTTCCGCGCCAACCTCTCGGCCTTCCTGCAGGTGGCGGCGCGGCAGGAGGACCCGGACACGCTGTTCTTCAACCGCGAGCTGTCGATCGAGGGCGACACCGAACTCGGCCTGATCGTCAAGAACATGCTCGACGCCATCGACCCCTCGCAGTTCCGGCCGACCCTGCCCAGGCTGCCGCTCAACCTGCCGTTCAGCCGACGCTGATCTCGCCGGCGACGACGCGCGTCGTGCGCGGCACGATGCTGATCACCTCCTCACCGCCGATCGGCGTGGCGATGCCGTCGCAGGCGCGGATGCTGACCGCGCCCAGGTAGACATCGACCGACGGCTGCAACTGCCCGTTGCGGCCGAGGATTCTGCCGGCCAGCGCCGGGTAGACGTGTTCCAGCGCCTGCAAGGCTTCGCCGACGGTATCGCCGCTGGCCGTCACTTCCTCGCGGCCGTCGGCCAGCGCGCGCAGCGCCGGCGGAATGTGGATGGAGACGACGGGGGCGTCGATCATCGCAGGCCTCCTTCCTTTCCGGGTGGCTCCCGTACCGTTGGACTGCCGGCGGCGGTGGCCGTTCCGGCCGGCCGGGCCGCCGTCAGCCGGCGGCGCGGTCGCGCAGCCAGGCGCCGAGCGCGGCGGCCGGCATCGGCCGCGCGTAGAAGTAGCCCTGCGCCTCGTCGCAGTGGTAGATGGCGAGGAAGCGGGTGATGTCCTCGGTCTCGACGCCCTCGGCGATGACCTTCAGCTTCAGCGAGTGCGCCATGCTGACGATGGCGCGGACGATCGCCGCGTCGTCCGGGTCGCTGGCGATGTCGCGGACGAAGGACTGGTCGATCTTCAGCTTGTCCACGGCGAAGCGCTTGAGGTAGGCGAGGCTGGAATAGCCGGTGCCGAAGTCGTCGATCGACAGCAGCACGCCGAGCGACTTCAGCCGGCGCGCGGCGGCGAGCACGGCTTCGGCGTCGTCGAGGAGCAGCGACTCGGTCAGCTCCAGCTCCAGCCGCGCCGGGTCCAGCCCGGATTCGTCGAGCGCGCGCAGCACGCTGCGTTCGAGGTCGCCGCGGCGGAACTGCACCGCCGACAGGTTCACCGCCACGGTCATCTCCGGCAGCCCCTCCGCCTGCCAGCGCGCCGCCTGCGCGCAGGCCTCGCCGAGCACCCAGTCGCCGATCTGCACTATCAGCCCGCTCTCCTCGGCGTCCGGGATGAAGCGTGCCGGCGGCACCATCTCGCGGCCGCCGCGGTTCCAGCGCAGCAGCGCCTCGACGCCGACCACCCGCTTCGTCGTCAGGTCGATCTGCGGCTGGTAGTGCAGCTCGAACTCGGCGTTGTCCAGCGCGCGGTGCAGCGCGGCGCGCGTCTGCAGGCGTTCGAGCGCGTCGACGTTCATGCGCTCGGTGTAGAAGCGGCGGGCGTTGCGGCCGGCGCTCTTGGCCTGGTAGAGCGCGGTGTCGGCCTTCTTCAGCAGGGTGTCGAAGTCGTCGCCGTCGTCCGGCCAGACGGCGATGCCGATCGACACCGTGTTGGTCAGCTCGCGGCCGTCGAGGACGAAGGGGCGGGCGAGCGCTTCCAGGATCTTGTCGCTGGTGCGGTTGACCGCCTGCGCGTTGCGCGCGTCGGTGATGGCGATCAGGAACTCGTCGCCGCCGAGCCGGCTGATGGTGTCGGTCTCGCGCACGCAGTCGCGCAGCCGGCCGGCGACCAGCTTCAGCAGCGCGTCGCCGGCCGGGTGGCCGAGGGTGTCGTTGATCGCCTTGAAGTGGTCGAGGTCGACGAAGAGCAGCGCCACCTGGTTGCCGGCGCGCTCGGCCCAGGCCGTGGTCAGCGCGAAGCGGTCGCGGAAGAGCACGCGGTTGGGCAGGCCGGTCAGCGCGTCGTGGTGCGCCAGGTATTCGATGCGCGCCGCCGCCTCCTTGCGCTCGGTGATGTCCTGGATGAAGGCGAGGATGTGCGCCTCGCCGCGCAGCTCGATGCGCTCGGCCGACAGGCTGACCTGTCGCGCCTTGCCGTCGCGGCCGATCCAGGTCGTCTCGTAGTCGAGCACCGTGCCGTCGCGCTCGAGCATGTCCAGCCACTGCCGCCGTGTCGCCGGCTCCGGCCACAGGCCGATGTCGAGCGCGCTCTTGCCGAGGATCTCCTCGCGCTTCCAGCCGAAGTACTTCTCGTACTTGTCGTTGGCCTCGATGAAGCGGCCGTCGGCGAAGCGGGCGATCGAGGCGGCGTGCGGCGCCGCGCGGAAGGCGACGGAAAAGAGCTGCTCGCTCGTCTGCAGCGCCCGTTCGATGTCGCGCAGGCCGGTGATGTCCTGGACCGCGCCGGCGAGGCGCGCCGGGCGCTCGCCGTCGAGCTCGACGTGGCCGGTGGCGCGGCCGATGCGCAGCGCGCCGTCGGCGCGGAAGAAGCGGAATTCGGCGAGGTACGGCCGGCGCTGCTCGATCGCCGCGGTCATCGCCTGCTCGACGCGCTCGCGGTCGTCGGCGTGGATGCAGGCGAGGAAATGATGGTGGGTGGGGGTGAAGTCCTCCGGCGCGTAGCCGAAGATGCGACAGGTCTCGGCGCCCCATTCCAGCGAGCCGTCGCCGAGGTTCCACTGCCAGTGGCCGACGTGCGAGAGCGCCGCGGCTTCCGCCAGCCGCTGCTCGCTCTGCCGGATGCGCGTGATGTCGTGGAAGATCTCGAACTTGCTGACGCTGCCGTCGGCGTTGCGGAATGGCATGTCGAAGAGGTCGTAGGTGCGTCCGTTCGTCGCCGTCCATTGCCAGTGCACCGAGCGGCCGGCGAAGACGTCGGCGTTCTTGCACCAGTCGCACTCGCTGCTGCGGCCGTGGAAGTATTCGTAGCACTTGCGCCCGGCGGGCGGACCGAACTCGCGTTCGAGCACCGGGTTGAGGTACTGGATGTCGTGCTCCGGATTGACGATGTAGACGCCGTCCGGCAGCGCGTCGAGGATGCTCTGCAGGTGCGTGCGTTCGGCGGCGAGGGCGTCGGCGCGTGCGTGCGCGGTCTTCACCTCGCTGATGTCGGTGTAGGTGAGGACGACGCCGTCGCGGACGCCGCCCTCGCCGCGGAAGGGCAGCATGCGCTCCAGCGTCCACCGGCCGGGCGCCGATTCCACCTCGCGCTCGATGCGCTCGCCGGTGGCGGCGACCTGGCCGAGGTCGCGCAGGAAGCGCCGCGGGTCGCCGAGGCGGTAGGCGATCTCGGCGATCGGCCGGCCCGCGTCCTGCGGCCGCAGCGACAGGTAGTCGCAGATCGCCGGGCTGAAGCGGCGCACGTGCAGCCCGGCGTCGAGGAAGACGGTGCCGATCTCGGCGCTGGCGAGCAGGTGGTCGTAGTCGCGGTTGAGCTGGGCGAGCTCGCTGTTCTTGCCTTCCAGCTCGGCGTTGAGCGCGTAGAGATCCTCGTTGACCGACTGCAGTTCCTCGTTGGTGCTCTGCAGCTCCTCGTTCGAGGCGGTCAGCTCCTCGTTCGCCAGGTCGATCCGCTCGTGGCTGCTCTGCAGTTCGAGCACCATCTCCTGCAGGCGCTCGCGCGTCGCCTGCAGCTCGGCTTCGAGCAGCGCCGGGTCGCCGTCGCCGGCCGGCGCTTCGCCCGCCGGCGCCAGGCCGCTGGCCACCGGCACGACGACGCCGGGCATGGCGTCGCCGCCGCGCGGCAACTGCGCGGCGAGGCGGCGGTGCAGCTTGTGCGAGCGGTCGATGGTCATGAACGCCCGCCCCTCGTACTCGCCGACCGTCTCGCTGGCGCCGAGCAGCAGCAGGCCCTGCGGCTTCAGCGCGAAGTGCAGTTGGCCGAGCGCCTTCAACTGCGCCGCCGGCTTCAGGTAGATCAGCAGGTTGCGGCAGGCGGCGAGGTCGATGCGGGTGAACGGCGGGTCGGCGAGCAGGTTGTGGCGGGCGAAGACGACGTGCCGGCGCAGCGTGCCGTCCACCCGCCAGCGCGCGCCGTCGCGCTGGAAGAAGCGGCGCAGCAGCGGCTCGGGGATCTTGCGCACGGCCTCGTCGTCGTAGACGCCGGCCGAGGCGGCGGCGAGGACGCCGGGGTGCACGTCGGTGGCGAAGACCTTGACATTGCCGGCAAAGCCGAAGCGGCCGGCGGCGTCGAGCGCCAGCATGGCCAGCGAGTAGGCTTCCTCGCCGGTGGCGCAGCCGGCCGACCACAGGCGCAGGTCGTCGCTCGGGTCGCGGCCGCGCAGCAGGTCGGGCAGGACCTCCTCGTCGAGCAGCGAGAAGACCGGCGCGTCGCGGAAGAATTCGGTGACGTTGATCAGCAGGTCGTGGCACAGGGTCTCGCGTTCGCCGTCGTCGACGGCCAGCCGGGCGGCGTAGTCGCCGGCGTCGGCGCAGCGGGCGAGCTGCATGCGCTGGCGGATGCGCCGCGACAGGGTGCTCGCCTTGTAGCCGGAGAAGTCGAGGTTGTGGCGGCGGCGCAGGGTGTCGAGGAAAAGGTCGATCTCGGCGAGCGCCCCGTCGGGGCTGCCGCCGTCCTCCCATTGCCCGGCTTCGGCCGAGTCTGCGGAACCGTCCTCCGCCGTGTGCTCCCTGTCCATCGGGCGGATTATCGGCCGCCGCCGGGAGGCGGGCAAGCGTCAGGTGCGGACGACGACCAGCGGCACCTGCATCTCGTCGGCGCTGACGCCGCCGTGCACGCCGAGCAGCGAATAGCGGCGCTCGCCCGGCAGCCAGTCCTTGATCGTCCAGTTGCCGCGCATCAGGAGCGCGTAGTCGCCGATGCGCGCGGCCAGCCGCGGGTCGGCCGGCGCCGGGCCGAACCAGCCTTCCTCGATCAGCCGCGCGCAGGGCACGGCCTCGGCGGCCTCGCCGAGGCGGCGGCCGACGTAGCGTTCGAAGTCGCCGGCGGCGCCCGGCTTCAGGTAGCACCAGGCGACGCGCTGTTCGCCGCAGAGCGGCCGGGCGAGCAGCGCCGCCAGTCCGGGGTGGTCGTCGAGCTGGACGACGCGCGGCGGCGGCGAATCGATGAAGCCGTGGTCGGCGGTGACGAGGAGCGTCGTGTCGCTGCCGGCGAGCGTTGCGACGAGGCCGTCGAAGGCGTCGCAGAAGGCGGCCAGCGTTGCCCGCGCCTCCCGGCTGTCGCTGCCGTGGCGGTGGGAAACGCTGTCGAGCAGCGGCCAGTAGGCGTAGACGAACTTGCGGCCGGGGACGCGGACGAGGCCGGCGAGCGTCTGCATCAGGCCGGCGAGATCGGCGTAGGCCAGCGTCTCGGCGCCGCGCGAATGGAAGGCGTTGAACGGGCTGAAGGTGATCTCCTGCGGCGAGACGACCCAGGCCGGCCGGTCCATGCCGGCGTAGAGCGGCCGGTGCGCGAAGAGTTTTTCGGTCAGTTCCGCCGGCGTCTCGGCGAAGGCGGGGCCTGCGCGCGGCGTCAGCGGCAGGATGGCGGCCACCGCCTGCACCTCGTCGAGCCACATGTGCCAGCCGGTGAGCGCGTGCTGCGCCGGCGCCAGACCGGTCATGAAGGTCGGGATGGCGGCCGCGGTCGTCGACGGGAAGACGGAGCTCAGGCGCATGCCGGCCTCGGTGCGCAGCGCGCCGCTGCCGTGCGCTTCCAGCCGGCGCGCGCCGAGGCCGTCGACGACCAGGAGGACGACGTTGCGCGCGCGCGCCAGCGCCGTTGCCTCGACGCCGTAGCGCGAGGCCAGCGGCGCCTGCGGCGGCGCCGGCGCGCCGCAGGCGTCGGCGAGCGTGCGCATCAGGTTGGCGATGCTGCCGCCGGCGTAGTCGGGACGGATCACGCGCCCGCTTTCCGGTAGGTGCCGACGAGCTGCGCCTCGGCCAGCACGTGGCCGCGCATCGCCGCTTCCAGCGCCGCCTTGTCCGGCCGCTGCAGCGCGAGCGCGGCGTCGAGCGCGTAGAGCTTGTGGAAATAGCGGTGCCGGCCGATCGGCGGGCAGGGGCCGCCGTAGCCGGTGCGCCCCCAGTCGTTCACGCCCTCGCCGGTGCCGGCCGGCAGCGCGGCGACGGCTTCCGCGAGGCCGTCGGCGTCCGGCGGCAGGTTGAACAGCAGCCAGTGCACCCAGGTCATCTTCGGCGCCGCCGGATCGGGCGCGTCCGGATCGTCGACGATCAGTACCAGGCTCTGCGTGCCCGGCGGCACGCCGGTCCACGCCAGCGGCGGCGAGACGTTGGCGCCCTCGCAGGTGTGGCGGGCGGGAATCGGGCCGTGGTCGGCGAAGGCGGTGGAGGTGAGTTGCAGGCTCATGGCGGTCTCCTTGCGGGGGTTGACGGACCAGCTTAGCGCACTCTGCGCGCCGGCGTCCCGTCCACGAAAAAGGGGGCCGCAGCCCCCTTTCCGGTCGGCGCCGGCGTCCGCTCAGCCGGCCTTCTTCTGCGTGTCGAGGCGGAACTTGACGAAGGCGCCGGGGGCGTCCTCGAGCGCGGCGAGGCCGCCGCTGCCGGGCCTCCTCGCCGGCGCCTTCTTCTCGCCGTTGGGCAGCGCCAGCAGCCACTGTTGCCAGTCGGTCCACCACGAGCCGGGGTGCTGCGTGGCGCCGGCGAGGAATTCCTCCGGCGTCTCCGGCAGCGCGTCGTTGGTCCAGTAGCCGTACTTGTTCGCCGCCGGCGGGTTGACGATGCCGGCGATGTGGCCGGAGCCGCCGAGCACGAACTTGACCGGCCCGGACGGCAGCAGCGCGCCCTTGTAGGTGCTCTTCCACGGCGCGATGTGGTCTTCCACGGTCGAGATGAAGTAGCACGGCGTCTTCACCTTCGAGAGGTCGATCGGCACGCCGGCGATCTCGATGCCGCCCGGCTCGCGCAGCAGGTTCTTCAGGTACATGTTGCGCAGATAGAAGCTGTGCATGGCGTAGGGCATGCGCGTCGAGTCGCTGTTCCAGTAGAGCAGGTCGAACGGGAACGGATCTTTGCCCATCAGGTAGTTGTTCACGACGAAGGACCAGATCAGGTCGTTGGCGCGCAGCATGTTGAAGGTGCCGGCCATCTCCGAGCCTTCGAGGTAGCCGCGCTCGGCCATCTTCTTCTCGAGCGCGTCGATGGTCGGCTCGTCGAGGAAGACGCCCAGCTCGCCCGGTTCGGAGAAGTCGATCATCGTCGTGAAGAAGGTGGCGGAAGCGACGCGCCGGTCCTTCTTGGCCGCCATGTAGGCCAGCGTGGTCATCAGCAGCGTGCCGCCGAGGCAGTACGCCGCCATGTTGATCTCCTTCTCGCCGGTCGCCTGCTCGACGGCGTTGATCGCCGCCAGCGAGCCTTCCAGCACGTAGTCCTCGAAGCTCTTGTGGGCGAGCTTGGCGTCCGGGTTCACCCAACTGATGATGAAGGTGGTGTGGCCCTGGTCGGTGGCCCACTTGACCAGCGAGTTCTTGTCGCGCAGGTCGAGGATGTAGTACTTGTTGATCCACGGCGGCACGATCAGGAGCGGCTTCTTGTACTGGTCCTTGGTCGTCGGCTCGTACTGGATGAGCTGGATCAGGTCGTTCTGGAAAATCACCTTGCCCGGCGTCGTGGCGACGTTCTTGCCCATCTCGAAGGCCGAGGTGTCGGTCATGCGGATGCGCAACTGGCCGTCGCCCTGCTCGATGTCCTGCAGCAGATTGTTCAGGCCCTTGACCAGGTTCTGGCCGTGCGACTTGACCGTCTCGCGGAAGACCTCCGGGTTGGTCAGCGCGAAGTTCGACGGCGACAGCGCGTCGATGTACTGGCGCGTGAAGAAGTTGATCTTGGTCTGCGTCGCCTCGTCGAGGCCCTCGACGCAGCAGACGGTGTCATGCAGGTGGCGGGCGGCGATCAGGTAGGACTGCTTGACGTAGTCGAACAGGAAGTGCTGTTCCCAGTCCTCGTCCTTGAAGCGTTTGTCGCCCTTCTCGGGCGCCGCCACCGGCGTGATCGGCATGCCCATCATCTTCAGCATCGATCCCTGCCACAGCGAGAAGTAGTCCCACATCATGTTCATCTGCGTCTGCGCCAGCTTGTAGGGGTTGGCCAGCAGGCGCGCGGAAAGGTCCATGTAGGCCTTGGCGACGCCGAGCTCGTCGCCCGGCGCGGCGACGCCCTCCCTGGCCTTCTTCTCCATGAACTGCGTGAGCAGGCGCGACGCGCGCTGGGCGACCTCGGCGTAGGTCTTGGCCACGTCGGCCGGGTTGGGCAGGTGCTTTTCCTGTTGTTCTGCTTGCGACATCTGGGATTCCCCTCGAGGTTAGTTTTTCCGCCGGTAGCGGATCGTGCCGTCGTGCCCGTCCTCGCGGACGAGCCGGCCGGCGTATTCGAGTCGGTTGAGGTGGGCGATCGCCTCGCCCATGGCGAACATCACCTGGTGCGTGTCGAGTTCGCGCGGAAAGAGCGTGGCCAGCAGGTCCGCCGCGCTGCGCGGTTCGGCGCAGGCGTCTTCGAGAACGCGCAGCCGTTCCTCGTGGTGCGCGCGCTGCGCCGCCACCCGCCCGTGCACGCCGACGAAGGGCAGGCCGTGCGAGGGAAGCGCCAGCGTCTCTTGCGGCAGTTCGCGGTAGCGGTCCAGCGAGTCGAGGTACTGCGCGAGCGAATCGGCGCCGGGCGTCACCGCGAAGACGCTGATGTTCGTCGAAATCTTCGGCAGCAGCATGTCGCCGGAAATTAACACGCCCGCATCTTGGCAGTAAAGCGAGGCATGCTCGGGGGAATGGCCGTAGCCGACACGAACCTGCCACGATCTGCCGCCGATCGGGAAGCGGTCGCCGTCGAAGAGGCGGAAGTAGGTCTGCGGCAGCGTCGGTACGCCGCGCGCATAGCTGTTCGCGCGCTTTTCCAGCGCCGCCGTGCGCTCGGCGTCGAGGCCGTGGCGGACGAACTGGCGCAGCATCGGCTGCGTGCCGTGGCCGCTCGATTCGTGGAATACGGCGTGCGCCGTCAGGTACTCGGCGGCGGTCATCCACACCGGCGCGCCGGTCTTCTCCTGCAGCCACTGCGCCAGGCCGACGTGGTCGGGGTGGAAGTGCGTGACGACGATGCGCTTCACCGGCGCCGTCAGCCGGCCGAGGATGCTTTCCCACAGCGCGCGCACTTCGTCCAGCCCGTAGCCGGTGTCGACGATGGTCCACGCCGGCCGGCCGCCGTTCTCGTCTTCGAGCAGCCACAGGTTGATGTGGTCCAGCGCGAACGGCAGCGGCATGCGCAGCCAGTGGATGCCGGGCGCCACTTCCAGGGTTTCGCCGGGCGCCGGCGGGGTGCGGAACGGGAAATCGGGCAACATACGGTAAGGTATTGAAAAAGGCCGGGGATTGGATTAACGTAGGCACTATACCATTCGCCCCCGTATGGAAAAGACCGCCTTGACCGACGAAGGTTCCATCGCCGACCACGCCGCCGCCGCGGGCCTGGGCTTGCAGGCCGGAGAGGCGCTGCGCCAGGCACAAACATTTCACATTTCCGACCTGGCGCGCGAGTTCGGCATCACGCCGCGCACGATCCGCTTCTGGGAGGACCAGGGCCTGCTCTTCCCGCAGCGCGAGGGGCAGACGCGCGTCTTCTCGCGCCGCGACCGCACGCGCCTGAAGCTCGCGCTGCGCGGCAAGCGGCTCGGTCTGAGCCTCGCCGAGATCAAGGAAATGATCGAGATGTACGACACGGCGCGCGATGAAAGTTCCCAGCTCCTCAAGTTCCTCGACCTGCTCGCCGAGCGCCGCGCCGCCTTCGAGCGCCAGCGCGAGGACATCGCGGCCGTGCTCGACGAGATCGCCGGCTTCGAGGCGCAGTGCCGCGAGCTGCTGGCGCGGGAGGCGGCGGCCGGCGGCGCCGCGCCGATTTTCGACGCCGCTCGGTTGACGTTAACGTAAACGTAAGGTCCAACCCCTAAGGTCACATGCCCATACACAAGCCGCTCGACCCCGACTTCGCCGGCCGCATCCGCGCCAGTTTCGACAACCAGGCGGCGATGGCGCTGATCGGCGCGACCATGCCGGTCATCGAACCGGGCTACACCGAGATCCACCTGCCGTACCGGCCGGAGGTCACGCAGCAGCACGGCTACATCCACGGCGGCGTGGTCGGCATGATCGCCGACTCGGCGGCCGGCTATGCGGCGAACACGCTGACCTCGGCCGAGACCGGCGTGCTCACCGTCGAATACAAGCTGAACCTGCTGGCGCCGGCCGACGGGCAACTGCTCATCGCCGAGGGCTCGGTGGTGCGCTACGGGCGGACGCTGATCGTCACCAAGGCCGAGGTCTTCGCCGTCAAGGACGGCAAGAAGACGCAGTGCGCGTTGATGCAGCAGACGATCATGGCGCTGCACGGCAAGAAAGAGAAAACCGAAGTCAAATAAAGGAGTGAGACAGATGGAAATCCCGAGCCTCGATTTCGCCCTGGGCGAAGACGTCGCCATGCTGCGCGAGACGGTGCGCCGCTTCGCCGCCGAGGAGATCGCGCCGCGCGCCGACGCGATCGATCGCGACAACCTGTTCCCCGCCGACCTGTGGCAGAAGTTCGGCGAGCTCGGCCTCCTGGGCATGACCGTGTCGGAGGAGTACGGCGGCTCGAACATGGGCTACCTGGCGCACATCGTCGCCATGGAGGAGATTTCCCGCGCCTCGGCCTCGGTCGGCCTCTCCTACGGCGCGCACTCGAACCTGTGCGTGAACCAGATCCGCCGGAACGGCAGCGACGCGCAGCGCGCGAAATACCTGCCGAAGCTGATCTCCGGCGAGCACGTCGGCGCGCTCGCCATGTCCGAGCCGAACGCCGGCTCCGACGTCGTCTCGATGAAGCTGAAGGCCGAGAAGAAGGGCGACCGCTACGTGCTGAACGGCAGCAAGATGTGGATCACCAATGGCGGCGACGCCGACACGCTGGTGGTCTACGCCAAGACCGACCCGGCGGCCGGCGCCCGCGGCATGACCGCCTTCATCGTCGAGAAGGGTTTCAAGGGCTTCACGCACGGCTCGCACCTCGACAAGCTCGGCATGCGCGGCTCGAACACCTATCCGCTGTTCTTCGACGACTGCGAGGTGCCCGAGGAGAACGTGCTCGGCGGCGTCGGCAACGGCACCAAGGTATTGATGAGCGGCCTCGACTACGAGCGCGCCGTGCTCTCCGGCGGCCCGCTCGGCATCATGGCCGCGTGCATGGACGCGGTCGTGCCCTACCTGCACGACCGCCAGCAGTTCGGCCAGAGCATCGGCGAGTTCCAGTTGATGCAGGGCAAGGTCGCCGACATGTACACCACCTGGCAGGCGACGCGCGCCTACGTCTATGCCGTGGGCCGCGCCTGCGACCACGCCGACCATGCGCGCACGCTCAGGAAGGACGCGGCCGGCGCCATTCTCTATTCGGCCGAGAAGGCGACGTGGATGGCCGGCGAGGCGATCCAGACGCTCGGCGGCGTCGGCTACACCAACGAGTACCCGACCGGCCGCCTGTGGCGCGACGCCAAGCTCTACGAGATCGGCGCCGGCACGAGTGAAATCCGCCGCATGCTGATCGGCCGCGAGCTGTTCGCCGAAACCTGCTGAACCATGCCCGCGCCGCTGCCCGCAACCCGATGACGATCCTGCAAACATGAGCCTCGCCCTGCGCATCATCGCCGACGCGAACGATCCGGCGCTCGCCAGCGTCCGCCAGTTCTTCCGCAACTACGCCGGCTGGCTCGGCGTCGACCTCTCGTTCCAGGGCTTCGCCGAGGAGATGGCCGCGCTGCCGGGCTGCTACGCGCCGCCGCAGGGCCGGCTGTGGTGCGTCGAGCTGGACGGCAGGCCGGTCGGCTGCGTCGGCATCCGGCCGTTCTCGGAGGGCGTCTGCGAAATGAAGCGGCTCTACGTCGAGCCCGAGGCGCGCGGCTGCGGCGCCGGGCACGCGCTGGCGCTGGCCGCCATCCGCGCGGCGAAGGAACTCGGCTACCGGCGCATCCTGCTCGACACCATGCCGGCCATGCGCATGGCCGTGAAGCTCTACCGCGAGCTCGGCTTCAAGGAGGCGCCGGCCTACTACAACACGCCGATCGAGGGCACCATCTTCCTTTCGCTCGACCTCGACAACTGGTCCGAGGACGAGGTCAGGAACGAAAACCTCAGCCACCTGTTCGACTTCAACCGCGCCTGGGCGAAGCAGATGCAGGAGGTCGACCCCGGCTACTTCGACAAGCTCGCCAGGCTGCAGACGCCGGCCTTCCTGTGGATCGGCTGTTCGGATTCGCGCGTGCCGGCGAACCAGATCGTCGGCCTCTTGCCGGGCGAGGTCTTCGTGCACCGCAACGTCGCCAACCAGGTGGTGCATACCGACCTCAACTGCCTGTCGGTGATCCAGTTCGCCGTCGAGGCGCTCAAGGTGCGGCACATCATGGTCGTCGGCCACTACGGCTGCGGCGGCGTCAAGGCGGCGCTCGACAAGGAGCGCGTCGGCCTCGTCGACATCTGGCTGCGCCACGTGCGCGACGTGCACGCCAAGCACGCGGCGGCCGTCGACGCGCTGCCCGAGGCGCGGCGCCACGACCGCCTGTGCGAACTCAACGTGCTCGAACAGGCGGCCAACGTCTGCCAGACCTTCGTCGTCCAGGACGCCTGGGCGCGCGGCCAGCAACTGACCGTGCACGCCTGGATCTACGGCCTCAAGGACGGACTGGTGCGCGACCTCGGCTTCACCGTCGGCCGTCCCGAACAAATCGCCGCGCGCTACGAACTGGCGCTCGACGCCCTCGCTTCCTGATCTTTCTTCCAAGGAGAACGCTGTGTCCGATTCCATAGTCATCGTTTCCGCCGCCCGCACGCCGATGGGCGGCTTCCAGGGCGACTTCAACGCGCTCACCGCGCCGCAGCTCGGCGCCGCCGCCATCAAGGCCGCGGTCGAGCGCGCCGGCGTCAGCGCCGATGCGGTCGAGGAAGTGGTCTTCGGCAACGTGCTGCAGGCCGGCGTCGGCCAGGCGCCGGCGCGCCAGGCCGCGCTCGGCGCCGGGCTGCCGCTGTCGGCCGCCTGCACCACCGTGCACAAGGTCTGCGGCTCGGCCTTGAAGGCGGTCATGCTGGTGCACGACAACATCCTCGCCGGCGCCTTCGAGGTCGGCGTCGCCGGCGGCATGGAGTCGATGAGCAACGCCCCCTATCTGCTGCCGAAGGCGCGCGGCGGCTACCGCCTCGGCCACGGCCAACTGCTCGACCACATGTTCTTCGACGGGCTGGAAGACGCCTACCAGAAGGGCCGCCTGATGGGCACCTTCGCCGAGGAGTGCGCCGAATCCTACGGCTTCACGCGCGAGGCGCAGGACGCCTTTGCCATCGAATCGACGAAGCGCGCGCAGGCGGCGATCACCGGCGGCAGGTTCGCCTGGGAGATCGCGCCGGTGACGATCGCCGGCAAAAAGGGCGAGGTCGTCGTCGACAAGGACGAGCAGCCGCTCAAGGCGCAAATCGACAAGATCCCCGGCCTCAAGCCGGCGTTCAAGAAGGACGGCACGGTCACCGCCGCCAACTCCTCGTCGATCTCCGACGGCGCCGCCGCCGTCGTGCTGATGAAGGAGTCGAAGGCGAAGGCGCTCGGCCTGAAACCGCTCGCCCGCATCGTCGGCCATGCCACGCACGCGCAGCAGCCGAACCTGTTCACCACGGCGCCGGTCGGCGCCATGCAGAAGCTGTTCGCCAAGACCGGCTGGACCGCCGAATCGGTCGACCTGTACGAGATCAACGAAGCCTTCGCCGTGGTGACGATGGCGGCGATGCACGACCTCAGGCTGCCGGCCGACAAGGTCAACGTGAACGGCGGCGCCTGCGCGCTCGGCCACCCGATCGGCGCTTCCGGCGCGCGCATCCTGGTGACGCTGCTCGGCGCGCTGCGGGCGCAGGGCAAGAAGCGCGGCGTCGCCTCGCTGTGCATCGGCGGCGGCGAAGCCGTGGCCGTCGGCGTCGAGATGCTCTAATTGCACGCCACTCCGGCCACCTACCTCAAGCTGACCGGCGCCATGTTCCTGTGGGGCGGCACCTGGATCGCGGGGCGCGTCGTGGCGCAGGAACTGTCTGCGCCGCTGTTCGCCGCCGCCTTCCGCTTCCTCCTCGCCGGCGTGGCGCTGGCCGGCTTCGCGCTGCTCACCGAGGGCGCCGTGCCGCGCCCGTCGGGCAGCCGCGAATGGGGAGCGGTGACCGGGCTGGCGGCGACCGGCATCTTTCTCTACCCCGTCTGCTTCTTCTACGGGCTGAAACACATCCCGGCCGGACGCGGCGCGCTGGTCGTCGCGCTCAATCCGGTGGTCGTCGCGCTTGCCGCCTGGTTCGTCGGCCAGGAGCGGATGACGCCGGCCAAGCTCGCCGGCGTCGCCGTGGCGCTCGCCGGCTGCCTGATCGTGATCGGCGACGGCGATCCTTTCGCGCTGCTGCACGGCGCGGTCGGCGTCGGCGAATGGCTGATCGCCGGCTGCGTGCTGTGCTGGACCGCCTACACCTTCATCGGCCGCAGCGCGACGAAGACGCTCTCGCCGCTCGCCGCGACGCTGCACGCCAGCCTGCTCGGCGCGCTCTTCCTCGGCGCCGCCGCGCTCGCGCAGGGCGGCATCGAGGGGCTGCATTTCGGCCAATGGTCGTGGCGCGTCTGGGCCAGCGTCGTCTTCCTCGCGCTCGGCGGCACCGCGCTCGGCTTCACCTGGTTCGCCGACGGCGTGCGCGCGCTCGGCGCGGCGCGCGCCTCGGCCTTCATCAACCTCGTGCCCGTCTTCGCCGTGCTGCAGGCCGCCGTCCTGCTCGGCGAACGGCTGGCGCTGGCCGTGCTCGCCGGCGGCGCGCTGGTCATCGTCGGCGTCTGGCTGACCACCTATTTTTCGGAGAAACCCGCATGATCCTCACGCAAGAACAGGAAATGATCCGCGACGCCATGCGCGAGTTTGCACAGGAGCGCCTCGTGCCCTTTGCCGGCGAGTGGGACCGCAACCACACCTTTCCGGCCGAGGCGTTGAAGGAACTGGGCGCGCTCGGCGCCATGGGCGTCACCGTACCCGAGCAGTGGGATGGCGCCGGCCTCGACTACATGAGCCTGGTGCTGATGCTCGAAGAGATCGCCGCCGGCGACGGCGCCACCTCGACCATCGTCAGCGTGCAGAACTCGCTGGCCTGCGGCATCACGCTGAAGTACGGCAGCGACGAACAGAAGGAGAAATACCTGAAACCGCTGGCGCGCGGCGACATGCTCGGCTGCTTCTGCCTGACCGAGCCGCACACCGGCTCGGACGCTTCCGCCATCACCACGCGCGCGACGAAGGACGGCGACCATTTCGTGCTCAACGGCGTCAAGCAGTTCATCACCACCGGCAAGCATGCGCAGGTGGCGATCGTCTTCGCGGTGACCGACAAGGCCGCCGGCAAGAAGGGCATCTCCTGCTTCCTGGTGCCGACGGAGACGCCGGGCTACGTCGTCGCCCGCATCGAGGAGAAGATGGGGCAGAAGGCGTCCGACACCGCGCAGATCATCTTCGAGAACTGCCGTATTCCGGCTTCGTGCCTCTTGGGCAGGGAAGGCGAGGGCTACCGGATCGCGCTCTCCAACCTGGAGGCCGGTCGCATCGGCATCGCCGCGCAGTCGGTGGGCATGGCGCGTTCGGCGCTGGCCGCGGCGGTGAAGTACGCGAAGGAGCGCATCGCCTTCGGCGTGCCGCTGACCGGTCATCAGGCGGTCAGCTTCCGGCTGGCCGACATGGCCACGCAGGTCGACGCCGCGCGTCTGATGGTCTGGCGCGCCGCGGCCTTGAAGGACGCCGGCCGACCCTGCCTCAAGGAAGCGTCGATGGCCAAGATGTTCGCCTCCGAGATCGCCGAGAAGGTCTGCTCGGACGCCATCCAGATCCACGGCGGCTACGGCTACACCAGCGACTTCCCGGTCGAGCGCATCTACCGCGACGTGCGCGTGTCGCAGATCTACGAAGGCGCCAACGACATCCAGCGGCTGGTCATCGGCCGCGCCATCGTCGAGGACTAGGCGATGGCCGCGAAACTGCGCGCCGGCGCCACGTCCGAAGCCTTCCAGCGCAGCGCCGAAGGCTTCCTGCCCGGCTGGTTCGGCCTGAAGGTCACGGCCATCGAAACCGGCCGGCTGGCAATGGCGATGCCGATCCGCCCGGAGATGCTGGCGCCGAACGGCTTCCTGCACGCGGCCTCGGTGATCGCGCTGGCCGACACGGCCTGCGGCTTCGCCACCATCGCGCACCTGCCCGAGGGCGCCGAGAGCTTCACGACGATCGAGCTGAAGACCAACTTCTTCTCGACGCAGCGCGAGGGTACGATCCGCTGCGTGGCCACGGTCGCGCACGCCGGCCGCAACACGCAGGTGTGGGACGCCGAGGTGTTCGGCGACGGCGACCGCCGGCTGGCGCTGTTCCGCTGCACGCAGATGGTGTTGTGGCCGAAACCGCAGGCTTGAGGAGGAAGGCATGAGCGAGACGAAGACGCCGCTGGAGTTCTATTTCGATTTCTCGTCGCCCTACGGTTACCTCGCCAGCGAGCGCATCGACGAGCTCGCCGCGAAGTACGGCCGCAAGGTGAAATGGCGGCCGGTGCTGCTCGGCGTGATCTTCAAGGCCACCGGCACGGCGCCGCTGACCGAGGTGCCGCTGAAGGGCGAATATTCGAAGCTGGACTTCGCCCGTTCGGCGCGCTTCATGGGCGTTCCGTACCGGCAGCCGAGCCGCTTCCCGCTGCCGACGCAGGTCGCGGCGCGCGCCTACTACTGGCTGCACGAGCGCGACTGCGCGCAGGCGCGCGCCTTCGCCCACGCCGTCTACCGTGCCCTCTTCGTCGACGACCGCGACATCTCCGACGCCGCGATGGTGCTCGACCTTGCCGCCGGCGTCGGCGTCGAGCGCGCGGCGCTGGCCGAGGCGATCGAGTCGCCGGCGATCAAGGAGCGCCTGAAAGCCGAGGTGGCGGCGGCGCTGGAAAAGGGCGTGTTCGGTTCGCCGTTCATCCTCTGCGACGGCGAACCCTTCATGGGCGCCGACCGTCTGCCGCAGCTCGAAGCGCGGCTGGCCGGCAAGGAATTCTGATGCGCGACTGGCAGCCGAAGCGCCTGTGCGTCTTCTGCGGCTCGGCGAAGGGCCGGCGGCCGGAATACGCGGAAACGGCGGCCGCCATGGGCCGGCTGCTCGCCGCGTGCGGCATCGGCCTCGTCTACGGCGGCGGCAACGTCGGCCTGATGGGTCTGCTGGCCGACGCCTGCCTGCAGGCCGGCGGCGAAGTGACCGGCGTCATCCCCGAGGCGCTGATGCAGAAGGAGGTCGGCCACCTCGCGCTGACGCATCTGGAAATCGTCGATTCGATGCATACCAGGAAGGCGCGCATGGCCGAGCTGTCCGACGGCTTCGTCGCGCTGCCCGGCGGCTTCGGCACCTTCGAGGAACTGTGCGAGGTGCTGACCTGGGGCCAGCTCGGCTTCCACGAGAAGCCGGTCGGGCTGGTGAACGTCGCCGGCTATTTCGCGCCGCTGATCGCGCTCTGCGATCGCGCGGTCGCCGAGGGCTTCATGCGGCCGGAGCACCGCGGCCTGCTGCAGGACGCCGAAACGCCCGCGGCAGTGCTCGCCGCGATGGCGAGCCATACGCCGGTGAAACTGGAGAAGTGGATTCGGGAACTGAAGCAGTTGTAGAAAAAAGGAAAAGAGGAGACATGACGACGCTGAAAACACAACTCAACCCGCGCAGCGCCGATTTCCAGACCAACGCCGCGGCCATGCGGGCGGTGGTCGACGACCTGCGTGCGACGGTCGGCCGGGTCGCGCTCGGCGGCCCGGAGGCGGCGCGGCAGAAGCACCTGGCGCGCGGCAAACTGCTGCCGCGCGAGCGCGTCGCCGGGCTGCTCGATCCGGGCACGCCGTTCCTGGAAATCTCGCAGCTCGCCGCCTACGGCATGTACGGCGGCGAAGGCGATAAGTTCGAGGTGCCGGCTGCCTCGGTGATCGCCGGCATCGGCCGCGTGAACGGCGTCGAATGCATGATCGTCGCCAACGACGCGACGGTGAAGGGCGGCACCTACTACCCGCTGACCGTGAAGAAGCACCTGCGCGCGCAGGAGATCGCGCTGGAAAACCGGCTGCCGTGCATCTACCTGGTCGACTCGGGCGGCGCCTTCCTGCCGATGCAGGACGAGGTCTTCCCGGACAAGGAGCACTTCGGCCGCATCTTCTTCAATCAGGCCAACCTGTCGGCGCAGGGCATCCCGCAGATCGCCGTGGTGATGGGCTCGTGCACGGCCGGCGGCGCCTACGTGCCGGCGATGTGCGACGAGTCGATCATCGTCCGGAATCAGGGCACGATCTTCCTCGGCGGCCCGCCGCTGGTGAAGGCGGCGACCGGCGAAGTGGTCAGCGCCGAGGACCTCGGCGGCGCCGACGTGCATACGCGCGTCTCCGGCGTGGCCGACCATCTCGCCGAGAACGACCGGCACGCGCTGGCCATCGCCCGGCGCATCGTGCGCGACCTGAACTGGCGGAAGCAGCCGCCGGTGTCGCTGCTGGCGCCGGCCGAGCCGCTCTATGCGGCCGAGGAGCTGTACGGCGTGATCCCGACCGACACCAAGAAGCCCTTCGACGTGCGCGAGATCGTCGCCCGCCTCGTCGACGGCTCGGACTTCGACGAGTTCAAGTCGCGCTACGGCACGACGCTGGTCTGCGGCTTCGCGCGCATCTGGGGCTACCCCGTGGGCATCGTCGCCAACAACGGCATCCTCTTCTCGGAATCGGCGCTCAAGGGCGCGCACTTCATCGAGCTGTGCGCGCAGCGCGGCGTCCCGCTCGTCTTCCTGCAGAACATCACCGGCTTCATGGTCGGCCGCAAGTACGAGAACGGCGGCATCGCGCGCGACGGCGCGAAGATGGTCACGGCCGTGGCCACGGCCAAGGTGCCGAAGTTCACGGTGATCATCGGCGGCAGTTTCGGGGCCGGCAACTACGGCATGTGCGGCCGCGCCTATTCGCCCCGCTTCCTGTGGATGTGGCCGAACGCGCGCATCTCGGTGATGGGCGGCGAGCAGGCCGCCGGCGTGCTGGCCACGGTCAAGCGCGACGGCATCGAGGCCGCCGGCAAGACCTGGAGCCTCGACGAGGAAGCGGCCTTCAAGGCGCCGATCCGCGAGCAGTACGAGACGCAGGGCCACCCGTACTACGCCAGCGCCCGGCTGTGGGACGACGGCGTGATCGACCCGGCCGACACCCGCCGCGTGCTGGCGCTGGGCCTTTCCGCCGCGATGAACGCGCCCGCCGAAGAGACGAAGTTCGGCGTCTTCAGAATGTGATGAAAACGTCCACCGCAGAGGCGCAGAGACGCAGAGGAAACGCAGAGAAAAGCGATTTTGATTTCCTCTGCGACATCTCTGCGTCTCTGCGCCTCTGCGGTGGATTCTAGGTTTTAGGGAGACATCATGTACCAATCGATCCTCACCGAAGTCGACGGCCCGCTCGGCATCCTCACGCTGAACAAGGCCGAGCGTCACAACGCCTTCGACGAAACGCTGATCGCCGAGATCACCGCCGGCCTCAAGGAACTCGAAGCCGATCCGCGCGTGCGCGCCGTCGTGCTGTCGTCGACGGGCAAGAGCTTCTGCGCCGGCGCCGACCTCAACTGGATGAAGCGCGCTGCCGGCTATTCGCCGGAAGAGAACCTGCGCGACGCGCGCAAGCTGGCGACGCTGCTGTCCACGCTCAACGAGCTGTCGAAGCCGACGGTGGCCCGCGTGCAGGGCCCGGCCTACGGCGGCGGCGTCGGTCTGGTCGCCGCCTGCGACATCGCGGTCGCCACCTTCGAGGCGCAGTTCGCGCTGACCGAGGTGAAGCTCGGCATCATCCCGGCGGTGATCAGCCCCTACGTCATCGCCGCCATCGGCGAGCGCTACGCGCGCCGCTACATGCTCACCGCCGAGCGCTTCTCGGCCTCCGAGGCCTATCGCATCGGCCTGGTGCACGAGATCGTGCCGGACGAGGCGGCGCTCGACGAGGCGGTCGGCGAACTGGTCGACGCGCTCTTGAAGAACGGCCCGCGCGCGCAGGGCGAATGCAAGGCGCTGATCCGCGTCGTCGCCGGCCAGCCGATCGACGAGGCGGCGATCGAGGAGACGGCGCAGCGCATCACGCGCGTGCGCGCCAGCGCCGAGGGCCGGGAGGGGCTCACCGCCTTCCTCGAAAAACGCAAGCCGAACTGGCTGGGAGACAACTGAGATGATCGGCAAGCTGCTCATCGCCAACCGCGGCGAGATCGCCTGCCGCGTCATCCGGACCGCCCGCCGCATGGGCGTGCGCACCGTCGCCGTCTATTCCGAGGCCGACGCCAACGCCCGCCACGTGCGGCTCGCCGACGAGGCCGTGTGCATCGGCCCGGCGCCGGCGCGCGAGTCGTACCTGGTCGTCGACCGGATCATCGACGCTGCGAAGCGCACCGGCGCGCAGGCCATCCACCCGGGCTACGGCTTCCTCTCCGAGAACGCGGCGTTCGCCGAACGCTGCGCGGCCGAGGGCATCGTCTTCGTCGGTCCACCGGCTTCGGCGATCCGCGCCATGGGCTCGAAGTCGGCGGCCAAGGCGCTGATGGAAAAGGCCGGCGTACCGCTGACGCCGGGCTACCACGGCGACGCGCAGGAGCCGGCCTTCCTCGCGGCGCAGGCCGACGCCATCGGCTACCCGGTGCTGATCAAGGCCAGCGCCGGCGGTGGCGGCAAGGGCATGCGCCTGGTCGAGAAAGGCGAGGACTTCGCGGCCGCGCTCGCCTCCTGCCAGCGCGAGGCGCAGTCCTCGTTCGGCGACGCGCGCGTGCTCGTCGAACGCTACGTGACGCGGCCGCGCCACATCGAGATCCAGATCTTCGCCGACGCGCAGGGCAACGGCGTGTACCTCTTCGAGCGCGACTGCTCGGTGCAGCGCCGCCACCAGAAGGTGCTGGAAGAGGCGCCGGCGCCGGGCATGAGCGAAGCGCGCCGGCGCGAGATGGGCGAGGCGGCGGTGGCCGCGGCCAAGGCGGTCGGCTACGTCGGCGCCGGCACCGTCGAGTTCATCGCCGAGCAGGACGGGCGCTTCTACTTCATGGAGATGAACACGCGCCTGCAGGTCGAGCACCCGGTCACCGAGATGATCACCGGCCAGGACCTGGTCGAGTGGCAACTGCGCGTCGCCGCCGGCGAGCCGCTGCCGCTCAGGCAGGACCAGCTCCAGATTCGCGGCCACGCGCTGGAAGCGCGCATCTATGCGGAGGACGCGAGCAGGGGCTTCCTGCCGTCCACCGGCCGGCTGGTGCACCTGTCGCCGCCAGCCGAGAGCCTAAACGTGCGCGTCGACACCGGCGTCGAGGAAGGCGACGAGATCACGCCGCACTACGACCCGATGATCGCCAAGCTGATCGTCTGGGACGAACATCGCGACGCGGCGCTCGCCCGCATGCGCCGCGCGCTCGCCGACTACCGCGTGGTCGGCGTCACCACCAACATCGACTTCCTGTCGCGGCTGGTCGCCTGCCCGGCCTTCGCCGGCGCCGACCTCGACACCGGCCTGATCGAAAGGAGCCGCGG
Organism: Rhodocyclaceae bacterium; assembly: GCA_019455325.1. Lineage (GTDB taxonomy): Bacteria > Pseudomonadota > Gammaproteobacteria > Burkholderiales > Rhodocyclaceae > Proximibacter. Next base: position 106,496 of record JACFMQ010000009.1, read on the forward strand.
CTTCCTGTTCCCGGAAGCGGTGGCCGCGCCGAAGGCGGTGCTGCTGGTCGCCGCCGTCGGCGAACTGCTGTGGGAAGAGGCGCAGGCGAAGAAAGCGGCGCAGGCGAGCGGCGATCCGTGGTCGCCGTGGCACGCGCGCGACGGCTGGCGCCTGAATCTGCAGGCGAAGCGCACGATCGGCTTCCGCGACGGCGAGGCGCTCGTCGAGGTGCAGGTGGCCTACGCCGCCGACCACTGGACGCTCGCCGTGCACGGCGAGAGTGTGCTCGCGCGCGGCCGCAAGCTCGACGCCGACCGCTTCGCCGTCGAGCTCGACGGCCGCCGGCTGATCGCCAGCGTCATCGCCGCTGCGGCCAAGCGCCACGTCTTCCTGAACGGCCAGACCTGGATCGTCGAGCGCGACGACCCGCTACACCTCGTCGAAGCCGGCGGCGCGCACGGCGGCGGCCTGACTGCGCCGATGCCGGGCAAGGTCGTCGCGCTGCTCGTGCCGCCGGGCGCGAAGGTCGAGAAGGGTGCGCCGCTGCTGATCCTGGAGGCGATGAAGATGGAGCACACGATCACCGCGCCGAAGAACGGCACGGTCAAGGCGTTCTGCTACGCGGCGGGGGATCAGGTGGCGGACGGGGCGGAGCTGGTCGAGTTCGAAGCGTCGGACGCTTGAGTTTGGCCGAAGTCGTGTTTAGTATTACAAATGTAATAACTTCGGAGGTCGACCATGTTCTCAGTCAAATTGACCCAGATCGGTAATTCCGTAGGAGCCGTCTTTCCCAAGGAACTGCTGGCGCATCTGCACGCGGAAAAGGGCGATACGCTGTTCTTCGTCGAGTCGCCGCAGGGGTTCACGATGACGCCTTACGACCCGGCCATCGAGGAACAACTGGCGGAAGGGCGCGAGTTCATGCGTGAATATCGTGACGCCTTCCACGCCCTCGCCAAATGAGTTTTCGCTGGCTCGAACCGCGGGCGCTGGCGTTGCTGCATGATGAAAGCCTCGCCATTCACGGTGGAGCTTCCGGCGTACGCGATGAAGGGCTGCTCGAATCGGCACTGAGCCGGCCGCTCAATCTGGTCGCCTACGGGAGGCCAGACGTATTCGACTGTGCTGCCGCTTACGCCTATGGGCTGGCGAAGAACCATCCCTACGTCGATGGCAACAAGCGTACGGCCTTTCTCGCCGCCGGCGTTTTCCTGCGTCTCAACGGCTGGCGCTTGCAGGTGACGCAGATCGACGCCATTCAGACGGTGCTGGCGCTCGCTGCCGGCGAACTTTCCGAAACCGATTTCGCTGCCTGGCTGCGCGCCGGCAGCGTCGAACATCAACGCAGATGAGCGAACGAAAATGAGCCTCCCGAGAACCGTCAAGATCGTCGAGGTCGGCCCGCGCGACGGTCTGCAGAACGAGAAGCAGCCGGTGCCGACCGCGGTCAAGGTCGAGCTGATCGAGCGGCTGGCCGACGCCGGCCTGCCGGCGGTCGAGGCGACGGCCTTCGTGTCGCCGAAGTGGGTGCCGCAGATGGCCGACAGCGCCGAGGTGATGAAGGCCCTCCGCCGCAAGGAGGGCGTCGCCTACCCGGTGCTGGCGCCGAACCTGAAGGGCTTCGACGCGGCGGTCGAGGCCGGCGCTGTCGAGGTCGCGGTCTTCGGCGCGGCCTCCGAAGCCTTCTCGCAGAAGAACATCAACTGCTCGGTCGCCGAGAGCATCAAGCGCTTCGAGCCGGTGGTCTGCGCCGCGCTGGCGCTCGACATGAAGGTGCGCGGCTACGTCTCCTGCGTCGTCGGCTGCCCGTACGAGGGGCCGGTGGCGCCGCAGAAGGCGGCCGAGGTGGCGCAGCGCCTGTTCGACATGGGCTGCTACGAGGTCTCGCTCGGCGACACCATCGGCGTCGGCACGCCGGTCGCCGTGCAGCGCATGATCGAAGCCTGCGCGCGGCACGTGCCGATGGCCAGACTCGCCGGCCACTACCACGACACCTACGGCATGGCCGTGGCCAACGTCTATGCCTCGCTGCAACTGGGCATGCGCGTCTTCGACAGCTCGGTCGCCGGCCTCGGCGGCTGTCCGTACGCCGCCGGCGCATCGGGGAACGTTGCCACCGAAGACGTCGTCTACCTGCTCAACGGACTGGGCATCGAAACGGGCATCGACATGGACAGGCTGCTGGACGCCGGGCAATTCATCCTCGGGCACCTCGGCCGCGCGCCGGCCGCGAAGTCGGCGCGCGCGCTGCTGGCGAAGCGGGGGGCGGGGGGCGCATGAGCGTTCTCGCCCGGCGGGTGTTCTCTCCTTCGGGGAGATGGCCGTGCAGCGGCCGGAGAGTCGCCCGGTGAGCGTCGCCTCGCCGTGCATCAACGTCTGCCGCATGGACGAGGCGGGCGCGCTGTGCGTCGGCTGCCTGCGCACGCTCGACGAGATCGCCGGCTGGAGCCGGGCCTCCGACGACGCCCGGCGGGCGATCCTGGCGGCGATCGACGAACGCCGCGCCGGGCGCGATCCGCAAACGCCAGGGCTTGCGCCATGAACGAAGAAGATCCCTACATCTGCGTCGGCGTCTGCATGACCGACCCCGATTCCGGCTACTGCCTCGGCTGCGGTCGGCCGCCGCTGGCGGCGCCGGCCGGCGAGATCGTCGTCGAGGAAGCGCCGGCGCAGCCGGTCGAACCCCTGCCCGCCTCGGGCGATCCGGACACGCCGACATGAGCGCCGCCGAGGTCCGCCTGCCCGACAGCCTGCTCGTGCTCGAACGCGGCTGGCTGTCGTCGAACAACGTCGTCTTCTTCGAGGGCGAGACGGCGACGCTGGTCGACAGCGGCTACGTCAGCCACGCCGCGCAGACCGTGGCGCTGCTCGAACGCGCGCTCGACGGCCGCCGGCTCGCGCACCTGATCAACACCCATGCGCACTCCGACCACATCGGCGGCAACGCCGCCGTGCAGGCCGCCTTCCATTGCCGCATCACGGTGCCGCAGGGCATCGCCGCGACCATCGCCGAGTGGGACGAGGCGGCGCTGCTGCTCTCGCCGCTCGGCCAGCGCGCCGCGCGCTTCGCGCACGACGCGACCTACGCCGCCGGCGATTCGTTCGTCCTCGGCGAACTGGCGTGGCAGGCGCTGGCCGTGCCCGGCCACGACATGGACGCGCTCGCCCTCTACAACCCGGAACAGCGCCTCTTGATCTCCGGCGACGCGCTGTGGCGGGACGGCTTCGGCGTCGTCTTCTCCGAGCTGCTCGGCCATCCGGACGGCCTGAAGGCGACGCGCGAGACGCTCGAGATGCTCGCCCGGCTGCCGATCGACGCGGTCATCCCCGGCCACGGCGCGCCCTTCGCCGACGTGCCGGAAGCCTTCGAGCGCGCCTTCATGCGGCTCGCCGCCTTCGAGCAGAACATTGAGCGCCTGGCGCGGCACGCGCTGAAGGTGATGCTCGCCTTCTTCATGCTGGAAAAGCGGCAACTGCCGCGCGCCGCGCTGCCGGAATTCCTCGCCGGCCTCTCCTTCGTGCAGGACGTGAACGCCCGCTACCTCGGCCACGAACCCGACGAACTCGCCGACTGGCTGGTCGCCGACCTCGCCCGCGCCGGCGCGCTGCGCGAGGAAGACGGTCTGCTGCTCGCCGCCTGAGCGTCGCCTCGTCCTGCCCCGGAACGCGGCCGCCCGGCCGCGTTTTTTTTCGCGCCGCCGTTTGTTCGGCGCAGCAAATTCTCCGCCGCGGCGACCGGACGGTGCCGCAAAACCTTGCGTCGAAGGGCGGCGATCACTTTGCGCGGCGCAGCATCGGAACCAAGTTTGTCTTTCTCAATCATAGAGTTAATCGCGGACGGTTTTCCGCCATTGCATCACGTCGTGTTGCTGCTCGGGCGGCAGCAGGATGGGTGCGGACACGATCTTTTCTCGCTGCTCCGCGTTTCGGAAGAGGGGAAAACGATGGCTCTGGTGGTCAGGCAGACGATGCTGGGTCTGGCGTGGGTGGCGCAGCCCGAGCGGGCGCTGTCGCCGGCGCAGGGCCGCTGCCTGCTGCTCGCCGCCGCCGCCGTCTGCGGCGGCATCGCGGCGGCCTTCGCCGCCGTCGGCGCGTGGCCGGTGCTGCCGTTCGCTGGCGTCGAGATCGCCGTCCTCTGGGCCGCCCTGCGCCATCTCCGCCGCCACGCCGACGACGAGGAGCGCATCGACGTCGGCGAGCGCCAGGTCGTCGTCAGCCGCCGCAGCGGCGGCCGCGACGAGCGCCACGAATTCATCCGCCACTGGGTGCGGCTGCGCGTCGACGCGCAGCCGGGCAGGGGCGACTGTCGCCTGTTCCTGCGTTCGCACGGCCGCGAGGTGGAGATCGGACGCCTGCTGACGGACGCGCAGAAACGGGCGCTCGCCGGCGAACTCGGGACCAGGCTGGGCGCGGCGCCGCGCTGAGGCGACACCACCGACGGAGGAGGGGACGTGGAGACGACCGCAGGTTTCACCCGACCGCAGCCGCACATGCGGTTCGCCGGCGCCTTCGCCGCGCTGCTGGCGCCGGCCGCGGCGCTCGCCGACTACACCTGGAACTTTCCGCCGCCGGTGACGCCGGTCGCCCGCGAGACGCTGCAGATCCACAACGAGTTCATGATCATCATCGGCGTGCTGTTCACGGTGGTGTTCGCAATCATGATCTATTCGATGGTCAAGCACCGGAAGAGCCTCGGCCACGCGCCGGCCCGGTTCTCCGGCCCGACCGGCGCCGTGCAGTGGTTCTGGGTGCTGGTGCCCTTCGCCATCCTGCTCTTCATCGACTTCGTGCTGATGGGCATCCCGGCCTGGCGCGCGGTGGTCGAGATGGAGGACACCAAGACGAAGGCGGACATGGTGCTGAAGATCACCGGCATGCAGTGGAAGTGGCAGTATGAGTATCCGGAATCCGACATCCGCTTCGTCAGCGCCCTGTCGACGCCGCGCGAGCAGATCGCCAACCAGGAGGCCAAGGGCGAGCACTACCTGCTGGAAGTCGACAACGAGGTGGTGCTGCCGGTCGGCAGGAAGGTGCGCATCCTGCTCACCGCCACCGACGTCATCCACACCTGGTGGGTGCCGCAGTTCGGCGTCAAGCGCGACGCCATTCCCGGCTTCCTGCGCGAGACCTGGGTGCGGATCGAGGCGCCCGGCGTCTATCGCGGCCAGTGCGCCGAACTGTGCGGCAAGGACCACGGCTTCATGCCGGTGGTCGTGCGCGCCGTGCCCGAACCGGAGTTCGCCGCCTGGGTCGAAAGCAAGAAGGGCGAGCAGACGGCGACCGCGGCCGGCGCCGAGCGGACCTGGAGCAAGGACGAACTGCTCGCCAAGGGCAAGGAGGTCTACGAGGCGCAGTGCGCGGTCTGCCATCAGCCCGACGGCAAGGGCCTGCCGCCCGCCTTCCCGGCGCTCTCCGGCAGCCGGATCGTGACCGGACCGCTGCTCGGCATGAACGGCAGGCTGGCGAAGGACGGCCACGTGGACCGCGTGCTCAACGGCAAGGAGGGTACAGCCATGCAGGCGTTCCGCAACACCCTCTCCGACGTCGACCTCGCCGCCGTCATCACCTACGAGCGCAACGCGCTCGGCAATGCCACGGGCGACCTGATCCAGCCCGCCCAGATCAAGGCCCTGCGCCGGGAGGCCCCATGAGCGCCCCCGCACGGCCGCCCGAAGGGGGCGCTCCCTCCCTCGGGGAGGATGTCGCACAGCGACAGGAGGGTAGTTTAATGAGCTACGCGCCTACCGCTCCGCACGACACGCAGCACGACGGACACACGCCGTCCGGCCTGCTGCGCTGGCTGACGACGACCAACCACAAGGACATCGGCACGATGTACCTGCTCTTCTCGCTGCTGATGTTCTTCGTCGGCGGCGCGATGATCCTGGCGGTGCGCGCCGAGCTGTTCCAGCCCGGCCTGCAGTTGATGCAGCCGGAGTTCTTCAACCAGTTGATCGGCGTGCACGCGCTGGTCATGATCTTCGCCGCGCTGATGCCGGCGGCGACCGGCTTCGCCAACTGGCAGATCCCGCTGATGATCGGCGCCCCGGACATGGCGCTGCCGCGCATCAACAACCTCGGCTTCTGGCTGCTGCCGCCGGCGGCGCTGCTCTTGACGCTGCCCTTCCTGCTGGCGGTCTTCGGCGTCGGCGACGGCGCGGTGGCCACCGGCTGGACGCTGTACGCGCCGCTCTCGGTGCAGGGCGGCCTGGGCGTCGACTTCGCCATCCTCGCGCTGCACATCTTCGGCATCAGCTCGATCCTCGGCTCGATCAACATCATCGTCACCATCTTCAACCTGCGCGCGCCGGGCATGACGATGATGAAGCTGCCGATCTTCTGCTGGGGCTGGCTGATCACCGCCTTCATGCTGATCGCGACGATCCCGGTGCTGGCCGGCGCCATCACCATGCTGCTCACCGACCGCCACTTCGGCACGCACTTCTTCAACGCCGGCGGCGGCGGCGACCCGATCCTCTTCCAGCACCTGTTCTGGTTCTTCGGCCACCCCGAGGTGTACATCCTGCTGCTGCCGCTGTGGGGCCTGATGCCGCACGTGCTGGCGACTTTCTCGCGGAAGCCGATCTACGGCTACAAGGCGCAGGTCTACGCCTTCATCGCCATCGGCGTGCTGTCGGTGATCGTCTGGGCGCACCACATCTTCACCGCCGGCCTGCCGGTGCCGGCGCTGCTCTATTTCATGTACAGCACGATGGCCATCTCGGTGCCGCTGGCCGTGCTCTTCTTCTGCTGGATCGCGACGATGTGGCGCGGCGCCATGAGCTTCGAGACGCCGATGCTCTTCGCCCAGGGCTTCATCGTGCTCTTCGGCGTCGCCGGCCTGACCGGCCTGGTGCTCGCCGACGTGGCCGCCGACGCGCAATACCACCACAGCTACTTCGTCGTCGCCCACTTCCACTACGCGCTGTTCGCCGGCGGCATCATGGGCGTGATGACCGGCGTCTACTACTGGCTGCCGAAGTGGACCGGGCACATGATCGACGAGCGGCTCGGCAAGCTGCACTTCTGGCTGACGATCGTCTCCTTCAACCTGGCCTTCATGCCGCAGTTCTTCGTCGGGCTGGCCGGCATGCCGCGGCGCATCCCGGACTACGCGCTGCAGTTCGCCGAGTTCAACGCCATCTCGACGGTCGGCGCCTTCATTCTCGGCTTCTCGCAACTGCTCTTCGCGTATAACGTCTGGAAATGCATGCGCGGCGGCGAGAAGGCCGCAGGCCGCGCCTGGGAGGGCGCGGACGGGCTGGAATGGGAGCTGGCGTCGCCGCCGCCGCACCACAGTTGGGAAACGCCGCCGGCGATCAGGTGAGGAGGAACGACGATGTCCGCTGCCCGGAGCATGAGCGAACTGGCCCGCCGGCGCGCCCGCAGCCGGCGGCTGGCCTGGGTGATCGGCGCGCTGGCGCTGTTCATCTACGGCGCCACCTTCTGGTTCGGCTAGAGGTCCGGCCGTGTCCGCTCCGACCTTCCCGCACGGCCGGCTGATCGGCAAGCTGGCGGCGATCGTCGTCGCCTCCTTCGCCTTCGGCTTCGCGCTGGTGCCGCTCTACGACGTGTTCTGCGCGGTCACCGGCTTCAACGGCAAGACCGAGGGCAGCCGGACGGTCGGCGGCTTCTCGCTCGGCGGCTTCGGCGCCGACGCCGGGCCGCCGTCGCGCATCGACCGCAGCCGCACGGTGACGGTGGAGTTCACCGGCACCGTCATGCCCGGCCTGCCGTGGGAGATGCGGCCGCTGACCTTCAGCCTGGAGCTGCACCCGGGTGAGATGCAACTGGTCAAGTACCTGGTGCGCAACACTTCGGCGCGCGCCGTCACCGGCCAGGCCGTGCCGAGCGTGACGCCGGGGCAGGCGGCGCAGCACTTCGACAAGATCGAGTGCTTCTGCTTCAGGCAGCAAACGCTGGCGCCGGGCGAGTCGCGCGAGATGCCGCTGGCCTTCATCGTCAAGCCGGAGATCGGTGAGGACATCCGGCACGTGACCATTTCCTACGCCTTCTTCGGCGTCGCCCCGGTGCGGGCGGCCGCCGACCGGGAGTGACCATGGCGCAGACGCATGCCGCAAGCCACGCCGGCCCCGCGCACTACTACGTGCCGCGGCCGTCGATCTATCCCTTCGTCCTCGCCGGCGGCCTGTTCCTGCTCGCCTGCGGCTTCATCCTGCAGGTGAACGGCTTCGCGCCGGGGCCGTGGCTGATGGCCGGCGGCGTCGGCGTCGTCCTCTTCGTGCTGCACCGCTGGTTCGGCAAGGTCATCCACGAATCGCAGAGCGGCGCCTACCGGGAATGGGAGGACAAGTCCTTCCGCTACGGCATGATCTGGTTCATCGTCTCCGAGGTGGCTTTCTTCGCCGCCTTCTTCGGCGCGCTGTTCTACGTGCGCAACATCTCGGTGCCGGATCTCCTGAGCATGCTGCCGCGGCACGAGATGACGCTCTATCCGGAGTTCAAGGACCTGCTCTGGCCGCAGTCCGGCGCCGGGCCCAAGGGCGCGGCGTTCACGCCGATGGGCGCGTGGGGCATTCCGGCGCTGAACACCGCGCTGCTGCTCAGCTCCGGCGCGACCGTCACCTGGGCGCACTGGGCGATGCTGAAGAACGACCGGCGGCAGCTCAACCTCGGCCTCTTCCTGACCATCGCGCTCGGCGTCGTCTTCCTCGCCTTCCAGGTCTACGAGTACCGCCACGCCTACACCGACCTCGGGCTGACGCTGGGCGCCGGCGTCTATGGCGCGACCTTCTTCATGCTCACCGGCTTCCACGGCTTCCACGTGACGCTCGGCGTGATCATGCTGGCGGTGATCTACGGCCGCTGCCTGAAGGGGCACTTCGACGCCGACCGGCACTTCGCCTTCGAGGGCGTGGCCTGGTACTGGCACTTCGTGGACGTGGTCTGGCTCGGCCTCTTCATCTTCGTCTACTGGCTGTAGCCGGGAATCAGGCCGAGGCGGAAAGCGGCGAGGAGCAGGATGAACAGCGAGATCGAGAGCCCGATGCGCCAGGTCAGCGCGCGCACGGTGCGGCCGCCGCCGCCGCGGTCGCGATAGAGAAACCAGAGTCCGGAGAACAGGCTGACGACGATGGCGAGCAGCGCGAAGACGACCAGCAGCTTGAGCATGAGCGGTGTCCGTAAGGCGTCGGACCGGTTGGAGCGCGCGCCGGCGACGCAAGTTCCGGCGCCGGCGTCGCGCCGCTTCGTCGTGCTCGGCGGCGGCGCGCTGGTCGTGCTGCTGGTGCCGCTCTTCGTCTCGCTCGGCCAGTGGCAGTGGCAGAAGGCCGAGGTGAAGGCGGCGCGGCAGGCGCTCTTCGACGCGCGCGCCGCCGAGCCGCCGCTGTCGCTGCCGGCGACGCCGGTCGATGCCGAAGCGATGCGCTACCGCCGCGTCGTCGTCCGCGGCGTCTACGAGCCGCAGCGGCAGCTCCTGATCGACAACCGCGTGCACCGCGAACGGGCCGGCTACCACGTGGTGACGCCGCTGCGCATCGAGGGCGGTGGCGCCGACGGCCTGCGCGTGCTGGTCAATCGCGGCTGGGTGCCGGCCGCGGCGGAACACAGCCGGCTGCCGGCGATCGACACGCCGGCGGGCACGGTCGAGCTGCTGGCCACCGCCGTCGTGCCCGGCACGCGCTTCTTCACGCTCGGCGAGACGCCGGCGACGATCGACTGGCGGTCGGCGGCGGCGCGCGTCTGGCCGAACCTCGACCTCGGCCGCTACCGGCGCGCGGTCGACTTCCCGCTGCAGCCGGTCGTCCTCGAACTCGACCCGGCCAGCGCCGGCGGCGGCTTCGTGCGCGACTGGCCGCGCCCGGACGAGCGCGGCGAGCGGCACGTCGGCTACGCCTGGCAGTGGTTCGGCTTCGCCGCCGCGACCGTCGGTATCTGGCTCTTCTTCCTGTTCCGGCCATGGCTGCGCCGGCGCTGAATTCCCCGGCGGCTTCCGGCCGCCGCGCGCTGCTGCTGACCGTGCTCGTCTGCCTGATGCCGGCGCTGGTCGGCGGCGGCCTGTTCCTTTCCGGCTGGCGGCCGGCGCAGACCGCCAACCACGGCGAACTGGTGCTGCCGCCGCGGCCGCTGCCGCTCCCGGCACTCGGCGCCGACGTGGCCGAGGCGGCGCGCGGCAAGTGGCTGCTGGTGATCGCCGGCGACGCGCCGTGCGCCGCCGACTGCGTGGCCCTCGCCGAGCGCACGCGCGCCGTGCAGGTCTCGCTCAACCGCGACATGGGGCGCATCCGGCGCCTCGTGCTCGCCGACGCGCCGACGGCCGAACTCGCGGACCTGCGCGCGCGCCAGCCCGACCTGCTCGTCGCCGCGCCGGACGCCACCTGGCGCGCCGCGCTCGCCGCCGGCGGCCGGCACCGGCTGTTCGTGCTTGACCCGGCCGGCAACCTGATGATGCAATACGCGCCCGGAGCCGATGCTAAGGGCGTGCGCGCCGACCTCGAACGACTCCTGAAATCTTCCTGGATAGGATGACCGCCCCATGCAAGGCCACAGCCACGCCGCCAATCCGACCCTGACGCAGCGCCTTGCCGCCTTCGCCGAACTGTGCAAGCCGCGCGTGAACAGCCTGATCGTATTCACGGCGATGATCGGCATGCTGCTGCCCTCGCGCGAGCTGCCGCCGCTCAAACTCTTCCTCGTCGCCTCGCTCGGCATCGGGCTGGTCGCCTGCGCCGCGGCGGCGATCAACTGCCTGGTCGAACGCACCATCGACGCGCTGATGGCGCGCACGCGCGCCCGCGCCACGGCGCGCGGCGAAGCGTCGACGCGGGCGACGCTGACGCTCGCCTTCGCCCTCGGCGGCGCCGGCCTGTGGCTGCTGCACGCCTTCGTGAACGAACTGACGATGTGGCTGACCTTCGCCACCTTCGTCGGCTACGCGGTGATCTACACCGCGCTGCTGAAGCCGATGACGCCGATGAACATCGTCATCGGCGGCGCCTCCGGCGCCATGCCGCCGGTGCTCGGCTGGGCGGCGATGACCGGCACGGTGTCGGCCGAGCCGCTGGCGCTCTTCCTCATCATCTTCCTGTGGACGCCGCCGCACTTCTGGTCGCTGGCCTGCTACCGCATCGCCGACTACGAGAACAGCGGCCTGCCGATGCTGCCGGTGACGCACGGCATCCCCTTCACCTGCCAGCACATCCTGCTGTACACGGTGATGATGGCGGCGTCCACGCTGGTGCCGTTCACGCTCGGCATGAGCGGCTGGTTCTACCTCGCCGCGGTGACGCTCTTGAACCTCGGCTTCATCGCCTACGCCGTCGCCCTCTACCGCAACTACAGCGACGCGCTGGCCCGGCGCACCTTCCGCTACTCGATCGTCTACCTGACGCTGCTCTTCGCCGCGCTGTTCGCCGACCGGCTGTTTAGCTGATCGCCGCCGCTCGGGCGGCGAGCGCCCGCAGCAGCTTTTCGTGGATGCCGCCGAAGCCGCCGTTGCTCATCACCAGCACGTGCTCGCCCGGCTTCGCCGCCGCGGCGACGCGCGCCACCAGCCGCTCCAGCTCGTCCTCGACGCAGGCCCTGTCGCCCAGCGGCGCCAGCGCGGCGGCGGCGTCCCAGCCGAGGCCGGCGCCGTAGCAGAAGACCGCATCGGCCTCGGCGAGGCTCGCCGGCAACTGCGCCTTCATCACCCCCAGCTTCATCGTGTTCGAGCGCGGTTCGAGCACGGCCAGGATGCGCGCGCCGCCGACCTTGCGGCGCAGACCGGCGACGGTGGTGGCGATGGCCGTCGGATGGTGCGCGAAGTCGTCGTAGACGGTGACGCCGTTGGCGACGCCGCGCACTTCCATGCGCCGGCGCACGCTGGCGAAGCGCGACAGCGCCTCCAGCCCCTTGTCCAGCGGCACCCCGACGTGGCGCGCGGCGAGCAGCGCGGCGACCGCGTTCGCCCGGTTGTGCGCGCCGGTGAGCGCCCACTGCGTTTCGCCGACCGCCGCCGCGCCGTCGAACAGCGCGAAGCGCCCGTCGGCGTCGCTGCCCTCGGCGCGCCAGGCGTCGGCGGCGTTGAAGCGCTCGACTGGCGTCCAGCAGCCGCGCGCCAGCACGCGCGCGAGGCTTTCCTCGGCGGCGTTGGCGACGATCAGCCCGGAGCGCGGCAGGATGCGCACCAGATGGTGAAATTGCGTTTCGATCGATGCCAGATCGTCGAAGATGTCCGCATGATCGAATTCCAGGTTGTTCAGTACCGCGGTCCGCGGCCGGTAATGGACGAACTTCGAACGCTTGTCGCAGAACGCGGTGTCGTACTCGTCCGCCTCGATCACGAAGAAAGGGGTGTTGCCGGGGCGCGCCGAGACGCCGAAGTTCATCGGCACGCCGCCGATCAGGAAGCCCGGCGCCAGGCCGGCGTCTTCCAGTATCCAGGCGAGCATCGCGCTGGTCGTGGTCTTGCCGTGCGTGCCGGCGACGGCGAGCACCCATTTGTCGCGCAGCACGTGCTCGGCCAGCCACTGCGGGCCGGAGGCGTAGGGCAGGCCGCGGTCGAGGATTTCTTCGAGCAGCGGATTGCCGCGCGAAATGGCGTTGCCGACGACGAACAGATCCGGTTCGAGGCCGGTCTGCGCCGGATCGTAACCCTCGATCAGCTCGATGCCGGCGGCCTCGAGCTGCGTGCTCATCGGCGGATAGACGCCGGCGTCGCAGCCGGTGACGCGATGGCCGGCCGCCCGCGCGAGCTGTGCGACGCCGCCCATGAAGGTGCCGCAGATGCCGAGGATGTGGATGTGCATGCCGTGCTTTCCGAACGAACGGTTAGAATGGGGCGCATTGTATATAGACAGCGCGCACGCCGCACCCGGCCGCCGACCCCGCCATGCCCCGCCCCACCGACCGCATCCGTGCCGCCCTCTGCGACGCCGCCGCCCGCCTGATCGCCGAGGACGGCATCACCGACTATGCGCTGGCCAAGCGCAAGGCGCTGCGCCAGCTCAATCTGCCGGAAGGCACGCCGCTGCCGACCGACGACGAACTGGGCGAGGCGCTGCGTGCCTGGCAGGCCGTGTTCCAGGACGATGAGCAGCGCGACAGGATCGCGCATCTTCGGCGAAAAGCGATCGAATTGATGGATATCCTGCAGGAATTTCGCCCCTATCTGACCGGCTCGGTGCTCGACGGCACGGCCGGCCGCTTCGCCGAGATCGACCTGCAGCTCTTCGCCGACAGCGCCAAGGAGGTCGAGATCTTCCTGCTCAACCGCGGCATCCCCTACGTCCACGACACGCCGCGCAACGACCGCGCCGAGGCGGTGCTGGTCGTCGAGTCGGACGACGCCGTCGCCAACCTGGTCATCTACCCGCCGCTCGACGAGCGCATCGCGCCGAAGGGCCGCAACGGGCAGCCGCGGGAGCGGGCGCGCATCGGCGCCGTGCAGAAGCTGCTGGCGACCGGCTGAGCGGGCGAGTTGCGGCGATCTTCGGCGAAATCGCCGTTAAAGTGTCGGTCGAGCCGGGAAGCGGCGGCGGCGCTTCGCCGGCCGCCGCGGCGCCCCGGCGAAGCATCAGTGCATGAGGGGCAACTGGACAGATTGTTGCGATTTACGGCAAACTTGCCGGCATGAAGAAGCAAAAACCGGCTTCCAATGACGGTGACAAGGGTCGCGCCAAGGCCCCCGCAGCGAAGCTGCTGGTCATCCACGGCCCGAACCTGAACCTGCTCGGCACGCGCGAACCGCAGCACTACGGCGCGGCGACGCTGGCCGACATCAACCGCGCGCTGGCCCGCCGGGCCGAGGCCGCGGGCGTCGAACTGGAAACCTTCCAGAGCAACCACGAAGGGGCGCTGATCGAGCGCATCCACGCCGCGCGCGGCGAGGGCGTGCGCTACATCGTCATCAATCCGGCGGCCTACACGCACACCAGCGTCGCCCTGCGCGACGCGATTGCCGCCGCCGCCATCCCGTTCGTCGAGGTCCACCTGTCGAACGTCCACGCGCGCGAACCGTTCCGCCAGCACTCCTATTTCTCGGACCTGGCCATCGGCGTCATTTCCGGGCTCGGCAGCGAGGGCTACCTGCTCGCGCTGGAATACCTGCTCAACAAGCTCAACAACGACTGAAGCGCCCCGGAGCCGGAAGGCTCCGTTCCGCGTTTCCGTCGGCCGCCGTGCGGCCGTACCCGTATTTTCGTAGGGAGAATTTTTGATGGATCTGAGAAAACTCAAGAAGCTGATCGACCTCGTCCAGGAGTCGGGCATCTCCGAACTGGAAGTCACCGAGGGCGAGGAAAAGGTGCGCATCGCCAAGCACTTCGCGGCGCCTCCCGGCCACGCGACCTACATGATGCCGGCCGCGGCGCCGCTGCCGGCGGCTGCGCCGGCCGCCGCCGGCGCTTCCTCGGTCGATGTCGACGACGAGCCGGAAGGCCACCTCGTCAAGGCGCCGATGGTCGGCACCTTCTACCGCGCCTCCAGCCCCGGCGCCGAGCCCTTCATCGAGGTCGGGCAGACGGTCAAGGAGGGCGACACGCTGTGCATCATCGAGGCGATGAAGCTCCTCAACGAGATCGAGTCCGACGCCTCCGGCACGATCAAGGCCATCCTGGTCGAGAACGGCCAGCCGGTCGAGTTCGGCGAGCCGCTGTTCGTCATCGGGTAAGCCCCATGTTCGAAAAGGTCCTCATCGCCAACCGCGGCGAGATCGCGCTCCGCATCCAGCGCGCCTGCCGCGAGCTGGGCATCAAGACGGTGGTGGTGCACTCGGAGGCCGACCGCGAGGCGAAGTACGTCAAGCTCGCCGACGAATCGGTGTGCATCGGCCCGGCCGCATCGAGCCAGAGCTACCTCAACGTGCCGGCGATCATCTCGGCGGCCGAGGTCACCGACGCCGAGGCGATCCACCCCGGCTACGGCTTCCTCTCGGAGAACGCCGACTTCGCCGAGCGCGTCGAGAAGTCCGGCTTCACCTTCATCGGTCCGCGTCCGGAAACCATCCGCCTGATGGGCGACAAGGTCTCGGCCAAGGACGCGATGAAGGCCGCCGGCGTGCCCTGCGTGCCCGGCTCGGAGGGTGCGCTGCCGGACGATCCGAAGGAGATCGTGCGCATCGCCAAGGGCGTCGGCTACCCGGTGATCATCAAGGCGGCGGGCGGCGGCGGCGGCCGCGGCATGCGCGTGGTGCACACCGAGGCGGCGCTGCTCAACGCGGTCAACATGACCCGCCAGGAAGCGCAGACCGCCTTCGGCAATCCGATGGTGTACATGGAGAAGTTCCTGGAAAACCCGCGCCACGTGGAGATCCAGGTGCTCGCCGACAGCTACCGCAACGCCGTCTACCTCGGCGAGCGCGACTGCTCGATGCAGCGCCGCCACCAGAAGGTGATCGAGGAAGCGCCGGCGCCGGGCATCGCCGCGCGCCACATCGTGCGCATCGGCGAGCGCTGCGCCGAGGCCTGCCGCCGCATCAACTACCGCGGCGCCGGCACCTTCGAGTTCCTCTTCGAGAACGGCGAGTTCTACTTCATCGAGATGAACACGCGCGTCCAGGTCGAGCACCCGGTGACCGAGGCGATCACCGGCGTGGACATCGTGCAGGAGCAGATCCGCATCGCCGCCGGCGAGAAGCTGCGCATCCGCCAGAAGGACGTGGTGTTCAAGGGTCATGCGATCGAATGCCGCATAAACGCCGAAGATCCCTTCACGTTCGTGCCTTCTCCCGGCAAGATCTCGTTCTGGCACCCGCCCGGCGGCCCCGGCATCCGCGTCGATTCGCACGTCTACGACGGCTATACCGTGCCGCCGCACTACGACTCGATGATCGGCAAGCTGATCGCCTACGGCGACACCCGCGAGCAGGCCATCCGCCGCATGCGCATCGCGCTCTCGGAGATGGGCGTCGAGGGCATCAAGACCAACGTCGCGCTGCACCAGGAGCTGATGATGGACGCCAACTTCGTCAAGGGCGGCACCAGCATCCACTACCTGGAGCACAAGCTCGCCGCCAAGGGCGAGGTCAAGAAGTAGCAGGCGCCCGCGATGCGCATTCCGCACGCCCGTCCGCCGGTCGCCGACAGCACACGGCGGCGGGGTGCGGCCGTCGCGGGCGGGAAGAGGGTGCCGTCGTGAGCTGGCTGTCGGTGACGCTGGAAACGGACTGCGCGCACGCCGAGGCGCTGGCCGACGCCCTGATGGAAGGCGGCGCCCTGTCGGCGACGATCGAGGACGCCGCCGCCGGCACGCCGGAGGAAAAGCCGCAGTTCGGCGAACCCGGCTCGATCACCACGCCGGGCTGGGACCGCTCGCGCGTCGCCGCGCTGTTCGCTGCGGACGCCGACGTCGCCGCCTGCGTCGCGGCGGCGGCGAGCGAGGCCGGCCTGGCCGCGCCGCCGCCCTACGGCGTCGAGGAAGTCGCCGAGCAGAACTGGGTGCAGCTCACGCAGTCGCAGTTCGAACCGATCCGTATCTCCGCGCGGCTGTGGATCGTGCCTTCCTGGCACGATGCCCCCGATCCGGCGGCGATCAGCCTCGTCCTCGACCCCGGCATGGCCTTCGGCACCGGCTCGCACCCGACCACCCGCCTCTGCCTGGAATGGCTGGAGCGCAGCGTGCGGCCGGGGCAGAGCCTGCTCGACTACGGCTGCGGCTCCGGCATCCTCGCCATCGCCGCCGCCAGGCTCGGCGCGGCGCCGGTGATTGGCGTCGACATCGACCCGCAGGCGGTGGCCGCGGCCGAAGCCAACGCCGAGCGCAACGCGGTGAGCGCCCGCTTCCTCGACTCGGCTGCGCCGCTCGCCGGCCAGTTCGACCTGGTCGTCGCCAACATCCTCGCCAACCCGCTGAAGGCGCTGGCGCCGGCGATCTGCGGGCACGTCCGGCCGGGCGGGCGGCTGGCGCTGTCCGGCATCCTCGCCGAGCAGGCCGACGAACTGATCGCGCTCTACGCGCCGTGGATTCCGCTGGCCGTCGCCGACACGCGCGACGGCTGGGTCTGCCTTGCCGGCGAGAAGCCAGAGGTGAGCGCATGCTGACCCGCTGTCCGGCCTGCCGCACGACCTTCCGCGTCACGCCGGAGCAGTTGAAGGCGCGCGCTGGCAAGGTGCGCTGCGGCAAGTGCCAGGCGGTGTTCAACGCCCTCGACACGCTGGTCGAAGCGCCGGCGGGCGGGCCGCGCGAGGCCGGCGACGACGACGGCGTCCGCGTCCGGCTGGAACCGGAGATTGCCGAGCAGTCTCTCGCGCCGGCGGAGCGGACCGATTCGCCCGAAGGGACGTCCGAGGCGTCGCCCGACGCATTGCCCGAGTCACCATCCGAAGCGCCGTTTGAAACGCTGTCCGAGACGCCGCTGATCGAGGCCGCGACAGAGGCGCCCACAGCGCCGGACGGCGCCGATGAATTTCGTGAAGAATCGCCTATCGGCGTCGATAAGGCGGCCATTTCCGGCGAAATAGCCGATATCCTGCTCGCCCCGCCACGCGGCCCGGAGCCAGCGGAAGCGCCGCCGCTCTCCCCGGAAGCCGTCCGCGACAGCGCGCTCGCCGCCGGCCTCGTCGCCGCGCGTGAATCGACGCAGGTGCCGGGCTACAACAAGTGGGCGGAAGGCGCCTTCACCGGCGCACCGACCATCGCCGAGCCGGCGGCGCGGCCGCTGTGGCCGTTCGTGCTCGCCGCCCTGCTCCTCGTCGGCGCCCTCGCCGGGCAGGCCGTCCATCATTTCCGCGCGGAGCTGGCGGTCGCCAGCCCCGGCCTGCGTCCGGCGCTCGCCGCGTTCTGCGCCGTGCTCGGCTGCGACATCCCGCCGCCGCGCCACGGCGACCTGGTCAGCATCGAATCCTCCGACCTGCAGATCGACGCGGCGCGCGGCGGCCTGCTCGCGCTGTCGGCGACGCTGAAGAACCGCGCGCCCTACGCACAGTCCTGGCCGCTGCTCGAACTGACGCTGACCGACGTGCGCGACCAGGCCGTGCTGCGGCGCGTGCTGGCGCCCGCCGACTATCTGCCGGCGCCGGCCGACCCGGCCGCCTTCCCGCCGAACGGCGAGGTCGGCGTCCGCCTCTGGCTGGAGGCGAAGGACGTCGCCGCCGCCGGCTACCGCCTCTACGTCTTCTATCCCTGATTCTTCCTGACGAAAGCACCGGCATGAAAACGCTGATCTGCGGCTCGATCGCCTACGACAACATCATGGTCTTCAACGACCGCTTCAGGAACCACATCCTGCCCGAGCAGATCCACATCCTGAACGTCGCCTTCCTCGTTCCCGAGCTGCGCCGCGAGTACGGCGGCTGCGCCGGCAACATCGCCTACAACCTGATGCTGCTCGACGGCGACCCGTACATCATGGCCACCGTCGGCGACGACGCCGATCCCTACCTGGAGCGCCTCGACCGGCTCGGCCTGCCGCGCGACCACGTGCGCCGCGTGTCCGGCAGCTTCACCGCGCAGGCCTTCATTACCACCGACCTCGACGACAACCAGATCACCGCCTTCCACCCCGGCGCCATGAGCTTCTCGCACCTCAACAAGGTGGCGCAGGCCGCCGGCGCCGCGCTCGGCATCGTCGCCCCGGACGGCCGCGAGGGCATGCAGCAGCACGCGCGCGATTTCGCCGCCGCCGGCGTGCCCTTCATCTTCGACCCGGGCCAGGGGCTGCCGATGTTCTCCGGCGACGATCTCGACGATTTCCTGGAACTTGCCGACTATGCCTGCCTCAATGACTATGAGGCGCAGCTCGCCTGCGAACGTACCGGCCGTTCGCTGGAAGGGCTGGCGGCCAAGGTGAAGGCGCTGATCGTGACGCGCGGCGGCGAGGGATCGTGGATTTTCGCCGACGGTCAACGTCACGAGATTCCGTGCGTTAAGGCAGATGCCATCGTCGATCCGACCGGCTGCGGCGACGCCTACCGCGCCGGCCTGCTCTACGGCATCGCGCGCGGCTGGAACTGGCTCGACACCGGGCGCCTGGCGGCGGTGATGGGCGCCATCAAGATCGCCTACCGCGGTGGCCAGAACCATGCGCCGAGCCGGGAAGAGATCGCCCGGCGCTTTGCCGAGGCCTTCGGCAGCCGCCCCTGGTAGGGCGGAAGACCGAGGTTTTTCCGTCGCGGATTTGCCGTTCCTGCGACGCCATGCATGCGTGCCGCACGCGCCGCGCCGTCGATGGCGGGGACGGCGCCCGGCACGCGGCCAAGACATTACGGAGGCCCATATGAACCGCAAGCTCGTCGCCATTGCGCTCGCCCTCGTCGCCACCGCCCTCGCCGGCTGTGCCGCCAGCAAATCGGGCAGCGCCTACACGCGCGATCAGGCGCGGCAGGAGATGGTGGTACGCACCGGCGTCGTCGAGAGCGTGCGCGAGGTGCAGATCGAAGGCACCAAGTCCGGCGTCGGCGCCGGCGCCGGCGCGGTTGCCGGCGGCATCGGCGGCAGCCACATCGGCGGCGGCAAGGGGCAGATCGTCGGCGCCGTGGTCGGCGCGGTCGTCGGCGGGGTGGCCGGCGCGGCGGCCGAGGAAGGTTTCACCCAGAAGACCGGCGTCGAGATCACCGTGCGCCTGGACAACGGCCAGATGACCGCCGTCGTGCAGGAGGCCGCCGGCGAGGTCTTCCGCGCCGGCGACCGCGTGCGCCTGCTCTCCGGCGCCGGCGGCACGCGCGTCACGCACTGACCGGCGGACGGGGGCGCTCCGGCGCCCCGGCCCGCGGCTGAAACTCGCCGGTAACATGCGGGACAAGGGCGCGTAACACGCGCCGCCTAGAGTCGTTCCCGAGAACAACGCGGAGAACGACTCATGACCAGCACGCACCCCCGGCTCCAACAGCAGCCCCCCCGTCCGGCGCGCCACGAACTGAGCGTCGCCCTCGCCCGCGGCGAGCGCGAGATCGAGGAAGCGAAGCGCCTGCGCTACCGCATCTTCGCCGGCGAGCTCGGCGCCCGCCTGCCGACGCGCACGCCCGGCGTCGACCACGATTTCTACGATCCCTACTGCGAGCACCTGATCGTCCGCGACGAGCGCACGGCGGAAGTGGTCGGCACCTACCGCATCCTGTCGCCGCAGAACGCCCGGCGCGTCGGCGGCTACTACTCGGAGAACGAGTTCGACCTGACCCGGCTGCAGCATCTGCGCCCGCGGCTGGTCGAGATCGGCCGCTCGTGCGTGCATCCGGACTACCGCAGCGGTGCGACGATCGCGCTGCTGTGGGCCGGCCTCGCGCGCTACATGCAGGCCGGCGGCCACGAATTCCTGATCGGCTGCGCCAGCGTCAGCATGGCCGACGGCGGACATGCCGCGGCCAGCCTGTACAATCGCCTCGACGAACACATGAGCCCGCTCGAATACCGCGTCTTCCCGCGCTGCCCGCTGCCGCTGGCGGCGCTCGACGGCAACCTGCCGGAAGCGCAGCGGCCGCCGGTGCCGCCGCTGATCAAGGGCTACCTGCGCGCCGGTGCCTGGATCTGCGGCGCGCCGGCCTGGGACCCGGACTTCAACACCGCCGACCTGCCGGTGCTGCTGCCGATGAGCCGGCTCGACACCCGCTATGCGCGCCACTTCATGGGGAACAAGGACTGAACCCGACGCCGACGCCACGACCGCTGCGCCTCCTCCGCGCCGCCCGCCTTGCCGTGCATCTGCTGCGCGGCGTGGCGACGGTCGCGTTCGTCTACCCGGTGATCGGCGACGTCCGCCGGCTGGCGCTGAAGCAGCGCTGGTCGCGGCGCCTGCTCGACATCCTCGGCATCCGGATCGATGCGGCGCTCGCCGGCGTCGAGCCGGGCAGCCTGGTCGTCGCCAACCATATCTCCTGGGTCGACGTCTTCGTCATCAACGCGGCGCGGCCGGTGGCCTTCGTCGCCAAGGCGGAGGTGCGGCAGTGGCCGCTGCTCGGCTGGCTGGCGGCGCGGACCGACACGGTCTTCCTGCGCCGCGGCAGCCGCGGCCACGCAAAGATCGTCAACGCCGAGATCGACGCGCTGCTCGAGGCCGGCAAGGACGTGGCGATCTTCCCCGAGGGCACGACCACCGACGGCACGCATCTGCTCGGCTTCCACGGCGCGCTGCTGCAGCCGGCGGTGGAAACCGGGCGGCCGATCCAGCCGCTGGCGCTTTCCTACGAAACGCCGGACGGGCGCCAGTCCCTGGCGCCGGCCTACGTCGGCGACACCAGCCTCGGCCAGTGCCTGGCCGCGATGCTGGCGGAACGAAGCCTCGTCGCCCGCCTGCGCCCGACGCCGCCGCTGGCCACGCCGGGGCGCGCGCGGCGCGAGCTGGCGCGCGCCGCGCACGCCGCCGTCGCTTTCAGCCTCGGGCTTCCGTCGGCGAGCAGTCGACCTGGAATATCCGCCGATCCTCCAGACGCACGGCCGTCAGATGACGTCCCCACAGACAGCCTGAGTCCAGCGCCAGCAGATTAGGCTCGACGCGCAGGCCGAGCGCCGACCAGTGGCCGGTGACCAGCACGTGGTCGGCGCTTTGCCGGCCGGGCACGGCGAACCAGGGCAGGTAGCCCGGCGGTGCGTCGGCGATCTCGCCCTTGGTCTTGAACTCCATGACGCCCGCGGGCGAGCAGAAGCGCATGCGCGTCATGGCGTTCACGACGACGCGCATGCGTTCCCAGCCGGCGAGGTCGTCGCGCCACGCCGTCGGCTCGCTGCCCCACATGTGCGCCAGCGTCTCGTGGTAGTCCTCGCCCTGCAGCAGCGCCTCGACCTCGGCCGCCAGCGCTAGCGCCCGCGGCACGCTCCACTGCGGCAGGAGGCCGGCGTGGACCAGGCAGAAGCCGCGCTCGACGTGGCACAGCCGCTGCCGGCGCAGCCAGTCGAGCAGTTCGTCGCGGTCGGGCGCGGCGAGGATCTCGTCGAGCGTGTCGTCCTTGCAGCGCCGCCGCTCGGTGCCCTCGGCGATCATCAGCAGGTAGAGGTCGTGGTTGCCGAGCACGGTCAGCGCCGCGTCGCCGAGCGCCTTCACATGGCGCAGCGTGGCGAGCGAGCGCGGACCGCGGTTGACCAGGTCGCCGACCAGCCACAGGCGGTCGTTCGCCGGATCGAAGGCGCAGGCTTCGAGCAGGCGGAGGAAGGAGTCGTGGCAACCCTGGATGTCGCCGATGGCGTAGGTGCTCATGCAGCAGTCTCGTCGGGTGAAGCCTGCGGTGAATACTCGGGCACGAAGCGCCTGAGCCTCGCCTTCACCGCCGCCGGCCCGGCCGGCGCCGTCTCGGCGAGCCAGTCCGACAGGTCGTGCTGCCAGTCGGCGTCCGGCGCTTCCTCGGCGCGCGCCACGCGCAGCTTCGGGTGCGGCGTCGGCAGCGACTGCTCGGCGTCGGTGAGCAGTTCCTCGTAGAGCTTCTCGCCCGGCCGCAGGCCGGTGTAGACGATGCGGATCTCGTCCTCGGTGAAGCCGGCGAGGCGGATCATGTCGCGCGCCAGGTCGGCGATGCGGATCGGCTCGCCCATTTCGAGCACGAAGATTTCGCCGCCGCGGCCCATCAGCCCGGCCTGCAGCACGAGCTGCGCCGCCTCGGGGATGAGCATGAAGTAGCGGATGATCTCCGGGTGCGTGACGGTGACCGGCCCGCCGCGCGCGATCTGCTCGCGGAACTTCGGGATCACCGAGCCGTTGCTGCCGAGCACGTTGCCGAAGCGCACGGTGATGAAGCGCGTGCCGTCCTCCCGCTGCAGGCCGCAGAGCACGCGCTCGGCGAGCCGCTTGGTGGCGCCCATGACGTTGGCCGGGTTGACCGCCTTGTCGGTCGACACCAGCACCATCTTCTCGACGCCGTGCCGCTGCGCCGCCTCGGCGACGCAGCGCGAGCCGACGACGTTGTTCTGCACCGCGGCCCAGGCGTTCTCGCCCTCCATCAGCGGCACGTGCTTGTAGGCGGCGGCGTGGAAGATCACCGACGGCCGGTGCGCGGCGAACACCCGGTCGAGCAGCTCGGCGTCCTTGACGTCGCCGATGACGCAGGCGGTCGGCACCTCCGGGTAGCGGTCGAGGAACTCCTGTTCGAGCTGGTAGAGCGCGAACTCGGAGAGTTCGAACAGCACCAGCAGGCGCGGCCGGAAAAGGGCGATCTGTCGCGCCAGTTCGGCGCCGATCGAGCCGCCGGCGCCGGTGATCAGCACCACGTGCTCGCCGAGCCAGCCGCGCAGGCCGCCGTCGTCGAGCTGCACGGGCTCGCGGCCGAGGATGTCTTCGAGCTGGACCTGGCGGATCTGCGAGATCGCCACCTTGCCCGAGAGCATGTCCTCCAGACGGGGCACGGTCAGCACCGAGAGGCCGGCCTGCACGGCGACTTCCAGCGCATGGCGGCGCGGCCCCGCGCTGGCCTCGGGGATGGCGACGATGGCCTTTTGCACCGACAGCTGCCCGGCCAGCCGCGGCAGGTCGTCGAGCGTGCCGAGGATCTTCACGCCGCGCAGCTCGTGGCCGACGCGCGAGGCGTTCTCGGCGATCAGGCCGACCACGCTCCAGTCGCGCGAGTGGGCCAGCTCGCGCAGCAGGCGGTCGGCGGCGTCGCCGGAGCCGATCACCAGCACCGGGTCGCCTTCGAGCACCATGCGGCCGTAGAGCAGGCGGTCGCGCCAGGCGCGGTAGGCGAAGCGGCTGCCGCCCATGGCCAGGATCAGCAGCAGAGGATGCAGCAGCGGCACCGAACGCGGCACGTCGGGCAGCCCCAGAACGAACACGGCGGCGGCGACCACGAGCGACGCGAAGCCGACGGCGACGATGATCCGGCGCAGATCCATCAGGCTGGCATAGCGCCAGATGCCGCGATACAGCCCGAACAGCCAGAACAGCGGGGCGTGCACGCCGAGCACCAGCGGCAGGGTGTCGATCGCCGCGGTGAGGTAGAACCCGGGCAGGGCGAGGTTGAAGCGCAGCCAGTAGGCCAGCAGCCAGCAGGCGATGACCGCGGTCAGGTCGTGCAGCAGGGCCAGCGTGCGTTTTGCGACGAGAGGGGAAAGCATCGGCTCTGGCGCCCGTGAGGCGCAGTGGATCGGTCGGCTATTGTACTTTAGTCGGCCGGCATGATTCAGTGAGAAACGCCGTCCCGCCGCAGCACCTTGACCGCCGTTCGCCAGATGATGCACAGGTCGAACCGGAGGTTTCGCCGGTTCAGGTATTCGACGTCCAGCGCCACCTTGTCCGGGATCGGCAGCTCGTCGCGGCCGTTGATCTGGGCCCAGCCGGTCAGCCCCGGCACGATCTCGTGCACGCCGGCCTGCGTGCGCAGCGCGATCAGGTCGTGCTGGTTGAACAGGGCCGGGCGCGGGCCGACGAAGCTCATCTCCCCGGTCAGGATGCACCACAGTTGCGGCAGTTCGTCGAGGCTGGTCCGGCGCAGGAAGGAGCCGATCGGCGTCAGGTAGGCGTCCGGGTCGGCGAGCAGGTGCGTCGCCACCTCCGGCGTGTCGACGCGCATGCTGCGGAACTTCGGCATGCGGAAGATGCGGTTGTGCCGGCCGACGCGGTCGGACCAGTACAGCGCCGGCCCGGGCGAGGTCAGGCGCACGGCGACGGCGATGGCGACGATCGGCCAGAACAGCAGCGCGCCGGCGAGTACGGCCAGGGAGAAGTCGAAGATGCGCTTGATCATGCGTTTTCTCCGGCGGCGAAAATGCGGCGCAGGCCGTCCTCGACGCCGACCGGCGGATGCCAGCCCAGTACGTCCCGCGTCTTGCCGATATCCACCTGCAGGCTGCCGCACAGCCGCCGCGCGACGCCCGGCCGGCCGAGCATCGTCGCCGCCCCCCGCAGCACTGCGGGCGGGCACGGCAGCAGGCGGGCCGGAGATCCCATGGCTGCTCCGGCGAGCCGGAGCAGTTCGGGCGTGGACAGATCGCGCCCGTCGCTGACGAGGAAGGTTTCGTTGGCGGCGCGCGGGTGCGCGAGGCAGGTCAGGATCAGGTCGCAGAGATTGTCGACGGCGACCAGGCTGCGCCGGTTGTCGACGGAAGCGAGCGGCAGCGGCAGGCCGCGTCGCAGCCAGTTCAGCATCGTCAGGAAATTGCCCCCGACGCCCGGCCCATAGACGAGCGGCGGCCGGATGATCGCCACTTCCAGCCCGGTCTCCTCGGCGACGCGGCGCAGCGCGCATTCCGCCTCGTGCTTGCTGACGCCGTAGGCGTCCTCCGGGGCCGGCGCGTCGTCGGCATGGAATGGGCGGCCGGGCGCGGTCTCCTCGCCGTTGACCTTGACCGAGCTGAGAAAGATGAGGCGCCGTACGCCGGCGGCGGCGGCCCGGCGGGCGAGGCGTTCGGTGGCGGCGACGTTGGCGCGGCGGAATTCGGCCAGCGGGTCGGCGGCGCGCTCCTGCATCACGTGCACGCGGGCGGCGAGGTGGACGAGCGCGGCGCAGCCATCCAGGGGGACGTCGGCGCCAATGTCCGGAATGTGCTGCCAGGCGATGCGGCCCGCGGCGTCGTCGCCGGCCCCGCGCTGCCGGGTCAGGGCGCGGGCTCGCCAGCCGGCGGCGACCAGTTGCGGCAGCAGCGCCCGCCCGACGAAGCCGGTGGCGCCGGTGATCGCCACGACCTCGTCTGCGACGGGCAGTTGTCCGGTCCGGTGCGGCAAGTCACCTCCGCCGGGCGGACGGTGTCAGGATGCGGCGGATGCGCTGCTTGTCCTCGTCCGTCAGCCTGGCGCGGCCGACGTAGTCGAGGTAGAAGTGCAGGCGCTGCGTGCGCGACAACTGCTGCTTGCCGACGATGTCGAGGCAGGCCAGATCCTTGACGATGCGGTAGCGCAGCATCGGCCCGAACCAGAAGCCGCCGCTCGGGCAGTCGATGAGATACACCGTCGGCGGATCGCCGTCGTCGACGAGGATGTTGCGCCACTTGAGGTCGTTGTGCGCGAAGCCTTCCTCGTGCAGCCGGCGCGCGTGCCGGGCGATCTGGCGGCTGACCTCGGCGACCCAGCGGCGGTCGGAGAGGCGCGCGTCGCCGTCGCTCGCCATGCGGGCGAGGTCGACCGTGCCCGGAATTTCCTCGGTGATCAGCGCCCCGCGCACGAAGCTGCTGTGCACGCGCTCGCGCCCGTAGCCGACCAGCGTTGCCGTCGGGATGCCCCACTGGCGAAAGCGGAGCAGGTTCTCCCATTCCTTGACCACGCGCTGCGGCGCGATCAGGCCGCGCAGGCCGAACCAGCGGTCCGCGGCGCGCCTGCCGTTGCCGGTATAGCGCTTGACGTAGTAGCGCGTGCCGTCGGCGGCGACGCGCAGGACGCAGGACAGCGAGTCGCTGGCGATCAGTTCGCCGTCGACGGCGAAGGCCGCCTCCAGGCTGCCGAACAGCCGCTCGGCCTCGCGTCCGCGGAAATCGGGATTGAAATGCCAGTCGATCATGCCGCGCTCCCCGGCGCGAACTTCTTCAGGTAGCGCCGCTGCAGGCGTGCCGCCTCGCGGTTCAGGTGCTCGATCAGCCCCGCCTCGTCGCGCAGGATTTCGCGCAGCGGCCGGTCGAAGTAGACGCGCAGGAAGCGCAGGAAGTCGCGCTGCGTCAGGCCGATGCCGAGCGCCGAGAAATAGAGCGCGGCGAGATCCTTGTCGCGCCAGCGACGCGGCGTCTTTGGCCGCAGTTGCGCGCGGTGCAGGTCGATCAGCGACAGCCTGAAATCGTCCGCGGTCGGCGCCGGGTCGAGGTGCAGCAGGAAGTGGCAGATGTAGAAGTCGCGGTGGTTGACGCCGCCTGCGTGCATGCGCCGCGCCATCGTCGCCACGCGCGCGATCAGCGCGCGCTTGAAGCGCGGCGCCGGCGGCCGCACTGGCCAGTCGCGGCAGACGTCTTCCAGGCTGGCGGTCGGCGCCAGCTCCTCGGTGACGATGAACGAGCGCTGCGTCGCCGGGTTGCCGCCGCGCGCGCCGTAGGCCACGGCGCGCATGGTGGCGACGCCGAGCGCCTCCAGCCGCCGGATCGCCCGCCACTCGTTGCCGGCGCCGAGCACCGGCAGGCGCAGCGCCAGCAGATTCTTGGCGATCTCGCCCCAGCCGACGCCGCGGTGGATCTTGACGAAGTAGCCGCGGCCGGCGACCTCGGTGCGCAGCGTGCGGCGTGCCTCCAGCTCGCGGTAGACGCGGCCCTGCAGCGCTTCGACCGCGGCGAACGGATCCTGCCCGGCCCATAGCGCGCGGAAGGGTTGGTCGAGGAACAGTTCGTCGGCGCTCATTTGCGTTCCGCGAGGATGACGTCGGCCGCCGTTTCGGCGTTGTCGTAGATGTCGGCGTGCCCGGCGAAGGCCAGCCCGTTCGCCTGCCACTGCCGGCGCGCCGCGTCGTCGCGCAGCATGCGTTCGAGCGCGGCGTTCAGCGCCGGCTGCGCGAACGGTTCGGGCAGCACGACGCCGGCGCCCGCGTCCTCGATGTAGTGCGCGTAGCCGCAGACCGCCGTGGTCAGCACCGGCAGCCCGGCGACCACGGCTTCGAGCAGCACGGTGCCGGTGTTCTCGTTGTACGCCGGGTGGATCAGCAGGTCGGCGCCGAGCAGGAAGCGCGGGATGTCGTCGCGGCCCTGCAAGATGTCGACACGTTCGCCGACGCCGAGCGCGGCCGCCATGCGCCGGAAGGCGGACGGTTCGTCGGCGCCGATGGCGATCAGCCGCGTGCGCCGGCGCAGCGCGTCCGGCAGCGCGGCGAGGGCGGCCAGGCTGCGGTCCAGCCCCTTGGTCTTGAAGCCGGAGCCGATCTGCACGAGCAGCCGGTCGTCGTCGGTCAGCGCGAATTCGGCGCGGAACGCGGCGCGGATCGCGGCGGCGTTCGCCGGCGCCCGCCGGTCGCGCGCGATGCCCGGCGGCAGCAGGTGGAAGCGTTCGGCCGGCGTGCCGTAGTGCCTGACGAACAGCGGCTGCTGCAGGGACGAGATCATCAGGATCTCGGTGCGGCTCGCCGGCGCGAACACCGCCCGCTCGTAGGCCGCGAAATGGCGGTAGCGGCCGGACAGGCGATAGAGCGGGTTCCGCAGCGTGCGCGCCTTGTCCTCGTAGCACGGATCGGCGGCGAAGTAGACATCCAGCCCCGGCATCTTGTTGAAGCCGATGACGCGTTCGACCGGCCGCTGCGCCATGTCGCGCCGCAGCCAGTCGGTGAACTTCGCGTAGCGGCGCGCGTTGGTCAGCGCCCGCACCGGCACCACCTGCACCTCGAAGCCGGCGGGAATCTCGCCGCGCCATTCCAGCGTGTAGACGCGGATGGCGTGGCCGCGCCGCTGGCAGGCCAGCGCGATGCGCAGGAAATCGCGCTGCAGGCCGCCGTGCGGGAAATACTTGTAGAGGCAGAAGGCGAGCCGCATCAGTCCGCCTCCGCGGACGCCGGCGGCGGCACGCCCTTCGGCCGCTTGTAGCGGTTGTAGCCCCACAGGTACTGCCCCGGAGAGCGACGGATCAGCGCCTCGACCTCGCGGTTGATCGCCGCCGCGCGCGCTTCCAGGTCGCCCTCGATCGGCGCCGTCGGCAGGCCGAAGTGGAGGCGGTAGCCGGCGCCGCCGGGCAGGCGCTCGCCCCAGGCCAGCAGCACCGTGGCGCCGGTCTCGGAGAGGCGCGCGGCCAGCGTCATCGTATACGCCGGGCGGCCGAAGAAGGGCAGCCAGCGCCCCTCGCCGACCTTCGGCGCCTGGTCCGGCAGCAGGCCGACCGCCTCGCCGCGCTTCAGCGCCTTGAGCAGCCCGCGCACGCCGGAGAGGTCGGCCGGCGCCAGGTGCAGGCTGGCGCGCCGGCGGCCGCGCTCGATCATCTCCTGCAGCCAGGCCTGCCGCGGCGGCCGGTAGAGGACGGTGATCGGCGCCTGCGTGGCGTAGTACTGCGCGGTGATCTCGAAGCAGCCGAGATGCGGCGTCAGGAACAGGATGCCGCGGCCGGAAGCGCGCGCCGCGTCGATCAGTTCCTGGCCGTCGACCGCGACGACCATGGTCGCCGCCTCCGCCAGCGTCTTCAGCCAGATGCGCGGCAGTTCCAGCGCCATGCGCCCGGCCGCGGCGACCGCCGCCCAGCGCCAGCGCGCGGCCGCCGGCTCGCCGAGCGCCAGCGCCATGTTCTCGCGCAGGTGGCGGCGGTAGGTCGGCGAAGCGAGGTAGGCGACGACGCCGGCGACGGCGCCGAGCCGGTGGAGCACGGGCAGCGGCAGCAGCGAAAGAAGGCGGAACAGGAGGCGCATCGTCGGTTCGGGAGGGGCGCCGGCGTTTGCCGGGCAGGCGAAAAGGGCTACAATTATCGTTCCGCCGAGTTAATAGGACAACTTGCAGGGCGGGTCGGGGCGCGCAAAGCCCCCGAAAATACTGCTAAAGCGTCGCCTGCTCGTGACCCGGGGCCGGTAACGCCGGCTAACAAGGGTCGTACAGGAGCAGTTCCCGTGAGCAACGAATACCTCTTCACCTCCGAATCGGTCGGCGAAGGCCATCCCGACAAGGTCGCCGACCAGATTTCCGACGCCATCCTCGACGCCATCCTGGCCGAGGACGCGGCGGGCCGCGTCGCCTGCGAGACGCTGGTGTCCACCGGCCTGGTGGTGATCTCCGGCGAGATCACCACCAAGGCGCACATCAACTACCGCGAGATCGCGCAGGAAGCGGTGCGCCGCATCGGCTACACCGATTCCGACATCGGCTTCGACTACAAGAGCTGCGCCATCCTCACCGCCATCAACCGCCAATCGCCGGACATCGCGCAGGGCGTCAATGAAGGCGAGGGCCTCGACCTCGACCAGGGCGCCGGCGACCAGGGCCTGATGTTCGGCTACGCCTGCCGCGAGACCGAGACGCTGATGCCCTTCCCGATCTACTACGCGCACCGCATCATGCAGCGCCAGGCCGAGGTGCGCCGCGACGGGCGCCTGCCCTGGCTGCGTCCGGACGCGAAGAGCCAGCTCACGGTGAAGTACGTCGACGGCAGGCCGGTCGCCATCGACACCGTCGTCGTGTCGACGCAGCACGGCCCGGACGTCTCGCACGCGCAGCTCTCGGAGGCGGTGATCGAGGAGATCGTCAAGCCGGTGCTGCCGAAGGACATGCTCACCGACAAGACCCGCTTCCTGATCAACCCGACCGGCCGCTTCGTCGTCGGCGGCCCGCACGGCGACTGCGGCCTGACCGGCCGCAAGATCATCGTCGACACCTACGGCGGCGCCGCGCACCACGGCGGCGGCGCCTTCTCCGGCAAGGACCCGTCGAAGGTCGACCGCTCGGCCGCCTACGCCGCGCGCTACGTCGCCAAGAACGTCGTCGCCGCCGGGCTGGCCGACAAGTGCGAGGTGCAGGTGGCCTACGCCATCGGCGTCGCCCGGCCGGTGTCGCTGATGGTCAACACCTTCGGCACCGGCAAGGTCGCCGACGAGAAGATCGTCGCGCTGATCGAGAAACACTTCGACCTGCGTCCGAAGGGCATCATCCAGGCCCTCGACCTGCTCCGCCCGATCTACTCGAAAACCGCCGCCTACGGCCATTTCGGCCGCGACGAGCCGGAGTTCACCTGGGAGCGCACCGACAAGGCCGCGGCGCTGAAAAACGACGCTGGATTGTAAATTCACGGGCCACAATCCGGCCAACTTGAAGACACAAAGGGAGTTTCACTCCCTTTTTGTTTTCAATGACTTACAGGCGCGGCATAATGCGCGCATGCTCAAGAAAATCAGCGTCGACCAACTCGTCGTCGGCATGCATCTGCACGAATTCTGCGGCTCCTGGATGGAACATCCATTCTGGCGCACGCGCTTCGTCATTAAGGACCCGAAGGACATCGAGGCGATCCGCGCCAGCAGCATCCGCGAGGTGTGGATCGACGTGAAGAAGGGCGTCGACTGCGCCAGCGGCGTCAGCGCCGAGGCCAGCGAGGAAGAGGTCGAGCGCGAGCTGCTGGCCGCCGCGTCGGCGGCGCCGGCGGCGCAGCAGCAGACCGCGATGCACGAGGAAGTGGCGCGCGCCGCGCGCATCTGCGCCAAGTCCAAGGAAGCGGTCGTCTCCATGTTCCAGGAGGCGCGCATGGGCAACGCGGTGAACGCCGAGGACTGCGCGCCGCTGGTCGAGGAAATCTCCAACTCGGTGGCGCGCAACCCCGGCGCGCTGATCAGCCTGGCCCGGCTGAAGACCGCCGACGACTACACCTACATGCACTCCGTTGCCGTCTGCGCGCTGATGATCGCGCTCGCGCGCCAGCTCGGCCTCGACGAGGAGCAGACGCGCCAGGCCGGGCTCGCCGGCCTGCTGCACGACCTGGGCAAGGCGATGGTGCCGAACGAGGTGCTGAACAAGCCGGGCAAGCTGACCGACGCCGAGTTCGCGATCATCAAGAAGCACCCCGAGCTGGGGCACGAGGCCCTGCTGCAGGGGGCGCGCGTGCCCGGGGTGGCGCTCGACGTCTGTCTGCACCACCACGAGAAGACCGACGGCAGCGGCTACCCGAAGGGGCTCAAGGCCGACCAGATCAGCCTCTTCGCCAAGATGGGCGCGGTCTGCGACGTCTACGACGCGATCACCTCGAACCGTCCCTACAAGGCCGGCTGGGACCCGGCCGAATCGCTGCGCAAGATGGCCGAGTGGGCCAAGGGGCATTTCGACGAGATGGTCTTCCAGGCCTTCGTGAAGAGCCTCGGCATCTACCCGGTCGGTTCGCTGGTCCGCCTCGAATCCGGGCGCCTCGGCGTCGTCGTCGAGCAGTCCGAGAAGTCGCTGCTGGCGCCGAAGGTCAAGGTCTTCTTCTCGACCAAGGCGGACGCCCGCATCCGGCCGGAAGAGATCGACCTTTCCCGCCCCGGCGTCCAGGACAAGATCGCCGGCCGCGAGGACCCGGCGAAATGGCGCTTCCCCGACCTCGACGAACTGTGGGCCGGCGCCGCCGGCCAGGTGCGCCTGTAGGCGCGGCCGCCGGCGCAGCGTCTCCGCGCTGCGGTATAATCGCCGGCCACCGAGGAGCGCTGCACGGGCTGGCCCATCCGCCACCCCCAGGCTCGGTTCAAAACGGCGCTCACTGACCAACCCTGCCGGGCGCAGGGGGCGAAGTGAGCCGCTCGCGTCACGCCTCCCCTCCCTGGCTACAGTTATCGAAGGAGCTTACTGTGGCTGATTACGTCATCGCCGACATCAAGCTGGCCGACTGGGGCCGCAAGGAAATCCGCATCGCCGAGACCGAGATGCCGGGCCTCATGGCGATCCGCGAGGAATTCGCCAAGAGCCAGCCGCTCAAGGGCGCGCGCATCACCGGCTCGCTGCACATGACCATCCAGACGGCCGTGCTGATCGAGACGCTGACCGCGCTCGGCGCCGAGGTGCGCTGGGCCTCGTGCAACATCTTCTCGACGCAGGACCACGCCGCCGCCGCCATCGCCGCCGCCGGCGTGCCGGTCTTCGCGGTCAAGGGCGAATCGCTCGCCGAGTACTGGGACTACACGCACCGCATCTTCGAATGGGCCGACGGCGGCCACTCGAACATGATCCTCGACGACGGCGGCGACGCCACGCTGCTGCTGCACCTCGGCGCCCGGGCCGAGCAGGACGCCTCGGTGCTCGCCAACCCCGGTTCGGAAGAGGAGACCGTCCTCTTCGCCGCGATCAAGCAGAAGCTCGCCGCCGACAAGATCTGGTACTCGACGCGGCTGGCGAAGATCAAGGGCGTCACCGAGGAGACCACTACCGGCGTGCACCGCCTCTATCAGATGCACGAGCGCGGTGAACTGAAGTTCCCGGCGATCAACGTGAACGATTCGGTGACCAAGTCGAAGTTCGACAACCTCTACGGCTGCCGCGAGTCGCTGGTCGACGGCATCAAGCGCGCCACCGACGTCATGGTCGCCGGCAAGATCGCCCTCGTCTGCGGCTACGGCGACGTCGGCAAGGGTTCGGCGCAGGCGCTGCGCGCGCTCTCGGCGCAGGTGTGGGTCACCGAGGTCGATCCGATCTGCGCGCTGCAGGCGGCGATGGAAGGCTACCGCGTGGTCACCATGGAATACGCCGCCGACAAGGCCGACATCTTCGTCACCGCCACCGGCAACTACCACGTGATCACGCACGAGCACATGGCGAAGATGAAGGACCAGGCCATCGTCTGCAACATCGGCCACTTCGACAACGAGATCGACGTCGCGTCCATCGAGAAGTATCAGTGGGAGGAGATCAAGCCGCAGGTCGACCACGTCATCTTCCCGGACGGAAAGCGCATCATCCTGCTTGCCAAGGGCCGCCTGGTGAACCTCGGCTGCGCCACCGGCCATCCGTCGTACGTGATGTCGTCCTCGTTCGCCAACCAGACGATCGCGCAGATCGAGCTGTTCACGCGCACCGCCGAGTACCCGGTCGGCGTCTACACGCTGCCCAAGCACCTCGACGAGAAGGTCGCGCGCCTGCAGCTCAGGAAGCTGAACGCGCAGCTCACCACGCTCACCGAGCAGCAGGCGAAGTACATCGGCGTGCCGGTCGCCGGCCCGTACAAGGCCGAGCACTATCGTTACTGAGCAAGGGATGAGTCAGGAGAGAGGAGTGAGGAGGAAACACCGCGATCTGTTGGCGTGGCAGCACGCCATCAAGCTGGTCAAGGTCGTTTATCGCCTCACTGCCGCCTTTCCTGACGCTGAACGCTTCGGACTGACAACCCAGATGCGGCGGGCTGCGGTGTCCGTACCATCGAACATCGCCGAGGGTGCGGCACGCACGACGACCAAGGAATATCTGCACTTTCTCGGCATCGCGCGCGGCTCCCTCAGCGAACTCGACACGCAATTGGTCATCGCCCATGAACTCGCCTACTGCGAGAATATCGATGACGTAGAACAGCGCATCAGCGACACCTTCGGCCTGCTCAACGGCCTAATCAATTCGCTGAAACGCCCGGAGCCCCCATGACCTCCTCACTCCTCACTCCTAACTCCTCACTGACCCTAAGCATCGAGTTCTTCCCGCCGCAGACCCCGGAAGGCGTCGATAAGCTGCGTGCGACGCGGGCGAAACTCGCCGAACTCAAGCCCGAGTTCTTCTCGGTCACCTACGGCGCCGGCGGCTCGACGCGCGAGCGTACCTTCGCCATCGTCCGCGAGATCGCCGGCGAAGGGCTCGTCGCCGCGCCGCACCTCTCGTGCATCGGCTCGACGAAGGAAAGCATCCGCGCCATCCTCGACGAATACCGCCGGGAGAACATCCGGCGCATCGTCGCGCTGCGCGGCGACCTGCCGTCGGGCATGGCCGATCCCGGCGAGTTCCGCTACGCCAACGAGCTGGTCGAGTTCATCCGCCGGGAGACCGGCGACCACTTCACCATCGAGGTCGCCGCCTACCCCGAGTGGCACCCGCAGGCGCGCTCGCCCGCCGACGACCTCGCCAATTTCGTGAAGAAGGCGCAGGCCGGCGCCAACTCGGCGATCACGCAGTACTTTTACAACGCCGACGCCTACTTCCATTTCGTCGACGCGGTGCGCGCGCGCGGCGTCGATATCCCGATCGTCCCCGGCATCATGCCGATCGCCGGCTTCTCCAAGCTCGCCCGCTTCTCGGACGCGTGCGGCGCCGAGATCCCGCGCTGGATGCGCAAGAAGTTCGAGGGCTTCGGCGACGACGTGGAGTCGATCCGCGCCTTCGGCCTCGACGTCGTCGCCGGGCTGTGCGAAAAGCTGATCGAGGGCGGCGCGCCCGGCCTGCACTTCTACTGCATGAACCAGGCGGCGCTGACGACCGAGATCTGCCGGCGGCTGAAGCTGGCCTAGACGCATGTCCCGCCCCGTCCCGGAACTGGTCGCGCACGCCACCGAGCTGTTCGCACCGCTCGGCCGCATCCGCAGCCGGGCGATGTTCGGCGGCTGGGGCTTCTACTGCGACGACCTGTTCTTCGCGCTGATCGCCGACGACACGCTCTACCTCAAGGCCGACGCCGACAGCGCCGGGCAGTTCCGCGCCGGCGGCGGCGAGCCCTTCACCTACGCCTTCAAGGATGGCCGCACGGAAACGATGAACTACTGGACCGTGCCCGAGGCGGCGATGGAGACGCCGGCCGGCATGCAGCCGTGGGCGCGGCTCGCGCTGGCCGCGGCCGTGCATGCGCGCAAGCCAAAAAAGGCGAAGCGGTGAGCGAGCCGGCCATCCTGCACTGGGACGAAGATGGCCAGGCGCAGGCCGCGCGCTGGCGCTCGGAAGCCGGCGCGCCGCCGCCGAAGCGCGTCGTGCCCGTCGACGACCGGATGAAGGCCGACGAAGCGTATCGCCTTGCCTGCGCAGGGACCGCGCTGCTCTGGCGCGGCGACTTCCAGAACGCGCGGCAGCTCCTGCAGGCGCTCGGCCGGCGCGCGGAGAAGCGGCCGAAGCCGGCCGCCGACCTCACCGAAGCCTTTCACCGGCACCGCATGGCGCAGGCGCAGCGCGCGCGCACGCTCGGCCTGCTGCTGATCCCGCTCGACGGCGACTACCGCATCCCGCTGCGCCGCGCGCCGGACGTCGCCGCCGCCTGCCGCGAGGCCTGGGGCGAGGCCGACGGCGAGCCTTCGATCGTCTCGCTGCGCGAGCTGCAGGGATTGATCGGTGCGCACGAGTGGCGCAAGAAGGGCGTCCCCGTCCCGGCCCTGGGCGAGCGTATCCACCCGCACTACGGCGTCTTCTCGCCGGTGCGCGGCGAGTACGTCGACCTCGTCGGCGAGGCGCCGCTGCCGTCGACCGAACTGGCCTTCGACGTCGGCACCGGCACCGGCGTGCTCGCCGCGCTGCTCGCCCGCCGCGGCGTCGAGCGCGTGATCGCCACCGACCGCGATCCGCGCGCGCTCGCCTGCGCGCGCGAGAACGTCGAACGTCTCGGCCTCGGCGAGCGGATCGAGATCGTCGACGCCGATCTCTTCCCCGCCGGCAGGGCGCCGCTGATCGTCTGCAACCCGCCCTGGCTGCCGGGCAAGGTCGCGGCGCCGATCGAGGGCGCGATCTACGATCCGGACAGCCGCATGCTGAAAGGCTTTCTCGCCGGCCTGGCGGCACACCTCGCGCCCGGCGGCGAAGGCTGGCTGATCCTCTCCGACCTCGCCGAGCATCTCGGGCTGCGCCGGCGCGGCGAGGTCCTGGCGCTGATCGAGGCCGCCGGCCTGCGGCTGATCGAGCGCCGCGCCACGCGGCCGCGCCACGCCAAGGCCGCCGACCGGAACGACCCGCTGCACCTCGCGCGCGCCGCCGAGAAGACCTCGCTGTGGCGCCTCGCCGTCGCCTGAGGAACATTCCCGGATGCTCCGGCCCGCGCGCCGCTTCCCGAACCCCGCCGCCCGTCGCGGCGGCCTGCCGTGACGCGCATCGAAACCCTGCGACAGCGCCTGCGCGAGCTCGGCGCCAAGCCGGCGCACGAGGCGCGCATCCTGCGCGCCTGGCTGCAGGGCAGGCCGCTCGATGCCGGCCCGCGCCGCGCCGAGGATGTGCTGCCGCTGGCCGTGCGGCAGGCGCTGCCGGCGCTTGCCGCCGAGCTGGAGGCGCTCGCCCGCGTGCGCTCGGAGCACCCCGGCGAGGACGGCTCGGCGCGGCTGCTGATCGGGCTCGCCGACGGGCAGACGGTGGAAAGCGTGCTGCTGCCGCGCGATGGCCTGTGCGTGTCCACGCAGGTCGGCTGCGCGGTCGGCTGCACGTTCTGCATGACCGGCCGCGACGGCCTGCTGCGCCAGCTCGGCAGCGCCGAGATCGTCGCCCAGGCGGTGCTCGGCCGGCGGCGGCGGCCGGTGAAGAAGGTCGTCTTCATGGGCATGGGCGAGCCGGCGCACAACCTCGACAGCGTCTTCGCGGCGATCGAGCTGCTCGGCCGCGAGGGCGGCATCGGCCACAAGAATCTGGTTTTCTCGACGGTCGGCGACCGGCGCGTGTTCGACCGGCTGGAATCCCTGAGCGCCGGCGATGTGCGGCCGGCGCTCGCGCTCTCGCTGCACACCACCGACCCGGATCTGCGCGCCCGCTTGCTGCCGCGCGCGCCGCGCATCGGCATCGACGAGATGGTCGAGCGCGCCGAGGCCTGGGCGCGCGCCAGCGGCTACCCGATCCAGTACCAGTGGACGCTGCTCGCCGGGGTGAACGACGGCGACGCCGAGATCGACGGCATCGTCCGCTTGCTCAAGGGCAGGTACGCGGTGATGAACCTGATCCCTTACAACGAGAACGAGGGGTTCGGCTACCGTCGCCCCGACCCCGGAAAAACCGCGGCCATGGCGTCGGCGCTGCACCGGCGCGGCATTCTGACCAAGCTGCGCAACTCCGCCGGGCAGGACGTCGACGGCGGCTGCGGGCAACTGCGGGCGCGGGTGGCCGTGGTCAAGCGACGGCAGCGGGCCGCTTCGGCAGCGCCTTCCGGCTGACCAGCAGCACGCCGGCGAGCACCAGCCCGGCGCCGGCGATCTGCTCGACCGAGATCGGCTCGGCCAGCAGCCACCAGCCGAAGAAGATCGTCAGCACCGGCCCGAGCGTGCCGATCAGCACCGCCCGCGCGGCGCCGATGCGGCGGATCGCCGCCGACTGCCAGAGCACCGGCAGCACGGTCGAGAAGAGCGCCATGGCCGCGCCGTAGGCATAGATCGGCAGCGGCTGCAGCAGCGCCGAGACCGGCTGCGCGATGAAGAAATGGATCTGCGTCGCCGCCGTCGACACCAGCATCGCCAGCGCCGCGAAGCGCGCCGAGCCCAGGCGGCGAATCACCGGCTCGGCGCCGGCGCTGTACATCGCATAGGTCAGCGCCGAGCCGAAGACGAAGGCGGCGCCGATCAGCACCATCCGGATGTCGCCGGCCACCTGCAGGTCGTGCGCGAAGGCGAGCCCGATGCCGACGTAGGAGAGGGCGAGCGCGCCGACCTGCCGCCGCTCCAGCGCCTGCCCCATGAACAGCACGCCGATGAGCACGGTCAGCGTCGGGTAGGTGAACAGGATCAGCCGTTCGAGGCCGGCCGAGATGTACTGCAGGCCGAGGAAGTCGAGCATGCTCGACGCGTAGTAGCCGAGCAGCCCGAGCGCGACGAGCGCGCCCCAGTCGCGGCGCGTCAGCGGCGGCGCCGCGCGGCTGGCCTGGATGCCGATCCACAGGAAGGCCGGCAGCGAGAAGACCATGCGCAGCGAGAGCAGCGTCACCGCGTCCACCGGCGCCGCGGCGTAGGCCAGCTTGACGAAGATGGCCTTGAACGAGAAGCCGAAGGCGGCGAGTACGGCCAGCGCGATGCCGATGCGTTCGGCGGACCAGTGTTTCCAGGGCATGGCGAAGAAAGGGCGGGTAAGCGTGCGAATCGTGCGAAATCGTGAAACCGGGCGCACCGGCGTCGGGGTCGGCCAGGCGCAATATTGACGGGCGTTGCGGGCCGTCGACAATTGCTATTATCGCAGCAATGAATTCGTGAAATACGAACGATGCGCTACGACCTCTCCGACCTCCGCCTGTTCGTCGCCGTCGCCGAGGCGCAGAGCCTGACGCGCGGCGCCGGGCGCGCGCACCTCGCGCCGTCGTCGGCCAGCCACCGGCTGCAGCGACTGGAGGCGGCGCTCGGCACCGCGCTCTTCGTCCGCCGCGCGCGCGGCGTCGAACCGACGCGCGCCGGCGAGGCGCTGCTGCGCCACGCGCGGCAGGTGTTCGCCCGGCTCGAACAGATGCACGCCGACCTCGCCCCGTTCGCCGCCGGCGTGCGCGGCCACGTCGCGCTGTGGGCGAACACGCACGCGACGCACGGCTTCCTGCCCGGCGACCTCGCCGGGTTCCTGCGCGCCAACCCGCAGGTCGGCGTCACGCTCGAAGAGCACACCAGCCCGGAGATCGTCATGGCCGTCGCGCGCGGCGAGGTCGAGGTCGGCGTCGTCGCCGAGCGCGTCGAGGGCGCCGAGGTCGAGTTGCTCCCCTACCGCGCCGACCGCCTCGTGCTGATCACGCCCGCCGCCCACCCGCTGGCCGCGCAGGCGAGCGCCCGCTTCGCCGACGTGCTCGAGCACCCCTTCGTGATGCTGCACGCCGGCTCGGCGATCCACACCTTCACGACGAACGCCGCCGCGGCGCTCGGCCGCCACCTCGACGTGCGCATCCAGGTCAGGAGCTTCGAGGCCGTCTGCCGCATGGTCGGCGCCGGCGTCGGCCTCGGCCTGGTGCCGAGGAGCGCGGTGACCACCGGCGGCCTGCGCGAGCCGCCGACCGTGGTCGAACTCGACGAGCCGTGGGCGCAGCGCGACCTGCAGGTCTGCGTCCGGCGGCGGGCCGCGCTGTCGGGCTTCGCCGCGGCGCTGGTCGACAGCCTCGCCGGCGCGCCGGCTTAAGTGGGCGCCTGCTCACCTGCTATACTGCGCGCCCCCGCCACCCTCACCACGGAGCCGCCATGTCCGCCAACCCGCCCTGCCCGCAATGCACGCTGGAAAACACCTACCCGGACGGCGCCAACCTGGTCTGCGCCGACTGCGGCTTCGAATGGCCGCAAACCGAAAGCGCCGCGCCGGACGAGGGCGGACGTATGGTCCGCGACGCCAACGGCACCGTGCTGAACGACGGTGATGCGGTCGTGCTGATCAAGGACCTGAAGGTGAAAGGCTCGTCGATCACGCTCAAGCAGGGCACCAAGGTGAAGAGCATCCGCCTCGTCGGCGAAGGCGACCACGAGGTCGACTGCCGCATGGACGGCGGCAGCTTCATGCTCAAGGCCTGCTTCCTGAAGAAGGCCTGAGCGACGGCGGCCGGCTGCCGCCTTCCGCGTAAAATACCGCCATGCACGACGTCGATTCCTGGCGGCACCCTCATCTTTTCGACACCGGCAACCCGGCGGCCGAGCGCGGCGCGCGCCTGGTGATGTGGATCACGCTGGTGACGATGGTCGGCGAGATCGTCGCCGGCCTCGTCTTCAATTCGATGGCGCTCCTGGCCGACGGCTGGCACATGGCGACGCACGCCTTCGCCATCGGGCTTTCCGCCTTCGCCTACGCGGCGGCGCGGCGCTACGCGCGCGACCCGCGCTTCGCCTTCGGCACCTGGAAGATCGAGATTCTGGCGAGCTTCACCAGCGCGCTGTTCCTGCTCGCCGTTGCCGGCGCGATGGTCTGGGAGTCGGTCGAGCACCTGCTCGACCCGCGGCCGATCCGCTTCGTCGAGGCCATGGCTGTGGCGGCGCTCGGCCTCGCGGTGAACGTCGTCTGCGCGCTGATCCTCGGCAACGCCCACCACCATCACGACCACGACCACGACCACGATCATGCCCCGCACGATCACGATCACGACCTGAACCTGAAGTCGGCCTACGTGCACGTGCTCGCCGACGCGGCGACCTCGATCCTCGCCATTCTCGCGCTCGCCGGCGGCATGTGGCTCGGCTGGGCGTGGCTCGATCCGCTGATGGGCATCGTCGGCGCCGCGCTGATCTCGGTCTGGGCCTGGGGGCTGGCGCGCGCCGCCGGCCGCGTGCTGCTCGACTGCGAGATGGACCACCCGGTGGTGGCCGAGGTGCGCGAGGCGATCGAAGCGCACCCGCAATGGGCGGCGACGACGAAGATCGCCGACCTGCACGTGTGGCGCGTCGGCAAGGGCAACTTCGCGGTGATCCTGGGACTGGTGACGCACGACCCCGGGCTGCGGCCGGAGGCGGTGCGCGGCGAACTGGCGCGACACGCGGAACTGGTCCACGTGTCGGTCGAGATCAACTACTGCGGCTGCGACAAGGCGGCGGCCTGACGCAGCCGGCGAGGCATGCCGCTCAGTGCGTGCGGCGGCGCGGCGCCATCGGCGCGCGGCCTTCGATGTGGCGGAAGGTGATGCGGCCGTTGTTCAGATCGTAGGGCGAGAGCTCCAGCGTCACCTTGTCGCCGGCGAGGATGCGGATGTGGTGCTTGCGCATCTTGCCGGCCGTATAGGCGACCAGCTCGTGGCCGTTGTCGAGCAGCACGCGGAAGCGCGAATCCGGCAGCACTTCGTTTACGACGCCGTTCATTTCGATGAGCTCTTCCTTGGCCATGCATTATCTCCGGTAAAGAAACAAGAATGCGATGCGCCGGCACCCCGGTTTTGCCGGGCTGCAGGAGAATCAAGACTGCGGGTGATGAAGGGAGGAATGCGGCGCGGGCGCACGCATTGAACCGGACAGCAACGACACTGCTTGAAGATCGCAGGGCAGAACTATGCGCCCGATTGCCGAATAAGGCAACCGGCGGCCCGCCCGCGGCGCTCAGCGCGGCCCGCGCCACTCCCACGGCGGCGACGGATTCTTGCCGGCCCACAGGCCGAGGCGGCGAATTTTTGCCGCGAACTCGGCCTGCGCGTAGTCGGTCGCCGCCGGCTCCGGCTGGCCGGGCCGGCGGCGGTCGTGCCAGGCCATGCCGCGCTCGATCTGGGCGAGGCCGAGGTCGAGCGTCGGCGGGCACTCGGCGTTGCCGCAGCGGGCGGACGGCGGCGCCACCCGGACCTGCGCCGTCCATTCGCCGCCGGCCGCGCGCGGGTTTTCCAGGCGCACGGCTCGGCCGGCGGCGAGCGCGCCGAGGCTGGAGCGCGAGGCCTCGCCGTGTTCCTGCCGCCGCGCCGGCGCGGCGACCCAGGCCAGACGCACGCGCCACTGGCCGTGGCCGGGCACGTCGACCTGCAGCGTGTCGCCGCTGACGATGGATGCGACGCGGCCGTCCACCGTGCCCGCCCATGCCGCGCCGGACGCGGCGAGCGCCAGCGCGCAGAGAAGTGTCTTCGTCGTCTTCATGCCCGTCACCGTAGCAAGAAAAACGCCACCCGAGGGTGGCGTTTTCGCGGGCGCGCGACGCGCGGGGCCGGGAATCACTTCTGCTGGCGCGTCTCGATGACCGTCAGCGCGGTCATGTTCACCAGGCGGCGCACCGTCGCCGTCGCCGTCAGCACGTGCACCGGCTTGGCCGCGCCGAGCAGGATCGGGCCGATGGTGATGCCCTCGCCGCCGGTCATCTTGAGCAGGTTGTAGCTGATGTTGGCGGCATCCAGATTCGGCATGACCAGCACGTTGGCTTCGCCCGTGAGCGGCGAATCCGGGTCGCAGCGGTCGCGGATGTCCTGCGCGAGCGCGGTGTCGCCGTGCATCTCGCCGTCGGCCTCCAGCTCCGGCGCCGATTCGCGCAGCAGGCGCGTGGCCTCGGCCATCTTCTTCGCCGAGGCCGAGGCCGAGGAGCCGAAGTTCGAGTGCGAGAGCATCGCCACCTTCGGCTGGATGCCGAAGCTGCGCACCTCGGCGGCGGCCAGGCGGGCGATCTCGGCCAGTTCCTCGGCGCTCGGGTTTTCGTTCACGTGCGTGTCGCAGAGGAACAGCGCGCGGCCGGGCAGCAGCAGGTGGTTCATCGCCGCCATCGTCTTCACGCCCGGCGCCTTGCCGATGATCTCCTCGACCTGGCGCAGATGGTGCGCGAAGCGGCCGGAGACGCCGCAGACCATGCCGTCGGCGTAGCCGAGGCGGAGCAGGATGGCGCCGATGATCGTGGTGTCCTGGCGCAGGCGCATCTTGGCGATCTCGACGGTGACGCCGTGGCGCTTCATCAACTGGTGGTAGGCGGTCCAGCATTCCTTGTAGCGGTCGTCCTGGTTCGGATTGACCACCTCGAAATTGCCGATGTTCAGCTTGGAGCCGATCTTGGCCAGCCGCATCTCGATCACCTCCGGGCGGCCGACGAGGATCGGCTTGGCCAGACGCTCCTCGATGACGATCTGCACCGCGCGCAGCACCTTCTCGTCCTCGCCGTCGGTGTAGATGATGCGCGCCGGCGCGCCCTGCTTGGCGGCGGTGAACACGGCGCGCATGCCGACGCCGGTGTGGTAGATGAATTCCTTGAGCTTGTCGCGGTACGCCGCCATGTCGACGATCGGCCGCGTGGCGACGCCGGATGCCTCGGCGGCCTTGGCCACGGCCGGGGCGATGGTGGTGATCAGGCGCGGGTCGAAGGGCTTGGGGATCAGGTATTCCGGGCCGAACGAGAGCTGGTGGCCGGGATAGGCCATGGCCACCTCGTCGCTCACTTCTTCTTCGGCCATCGCCGCGATGGCGCGCACGCAGGCCTGCTTCATTTCCTCGGTGATGCGCGTCGCGCCGCAGTCGAGCGCGCCGCGGAAGATGAACGGGAAGCAGAGCACGTTGTTCACCTGGTTCGGGTAGTCCGAACGGCCGGTGGCGATGATCGCGTCCGGGCGGACTTCCTTGGCCAGTTCCGGCATGATTTCCGGCGTCGGGTTGGCGAGCGCGAAGATGATCGGCTTCTCGGCCATGGCCTTGACCATCTCCGGCTTGAGCACGCCGGCGGTGGACAGGCCGAGGAAGATGTCGGCGCCGACGATGGCGTCGCCGAGCGTGCGCGCGGCCGTGTCCTGCGCGTAGCGCGCCTTGGTCTCGTCCATGCTGGCGTCGCGGCCGACCCAGATGACGCCCTTCGAGTCGCAGACGGTGATGTTCTCCTTCCGGACGCCGAGGTCGCACCACAGGTCGAGGCAGGAGATGGCGGCGGCGCCGGCGCCCGAACAGACGACCTTGACCTCGTCGATCTTGCGGCCGGTGACCTTCAGCGCGTTGAGCATGCCGGCGGCGGAGATGATCGCGGTGCCGTGCTGGTCGTCGTGGAAGACCGGGATGTTCATCCGCTCCTTGAGCTTCCGTTCGATGTAGAAGCACTCCGGCGCCTTGATGTCCTCCAGGTTGATGCCGCCCAGCGTCGGCTCCATCGAGGCGATGATGTCGATCAGCTTGTCCGGGTCGTTCTCGGCCAGTTCGATGTCGAAGACGTCGATACCGGCGAACTTCTTGAACAGGCAGCCCTTGCCCTCCATCACCGGCTTCGACGCCAGCGGGCCGATGTTGCCCAGGCCGAGCACGGCGGTGCCGTTGGTGACGACGCCGACGAGGTTGGCGCGCGAGGTGTACAGGCTGGCGTTGTGCGGGTCCTCGACGATGGCGTCGCAGGCGTAGGCGACGCCCGGCGAATAGGCGAGCGCGAGGTCGCGCTGGTTGGTCAGGCCCTTGGTCGGGCGGACCGAGATTTTCCCCGGCGTCGGGAACTGGTGGTATTCGAGCGCCGCTTCGCGCAGATCCTTCTCCATGGTGGCCTCTTCGGGTTGTTCTGGCGGCGGAAAGCGGGCAACGCCCCCGGCCGGCCGCGAAAAAGAGTTGAACTGTACTCTCGCCCGGTGCCAAAGCCAATTGCGGATTTACACAAATCCGCGGGCGCCAATCCCTTGCACCGGAAGGGCTGGCGGCCGGCACTGCGACCGAATTTGTCAGTCAACCGGATCATGCCCGAGGCGCGACAATATGCCGCAGACCGCCGCTGTCCCGGCAGGCCTAGAATTCTCCTCGGCAAAGCAATCGTGGGGAGCGAAATGAATACACAACAGCCGGCACAGGACAGCGACGAATTTCCGGCCCTGCTCGTCGGCACCGGCCTCGCGCTGGCCTCGCTGATCATCGTTCCAGCATTGGCGCAGCGCGTCGGGCTTGCTTCCAGCGTCACCATCGCCCTGCGCGGCCTGCTCATGCGCGCGGCGAGCCGGATCTGACGCCGCCTTTTCCCGCGTCGCCCGTTCTAGGCCGTTCCACCGGCGAGCCGGCGCATTCCATGATCCGGACAGTCCTTAATTCATCACTCGCCGCCATTGCCGCTGCGTTGCTCGCCGCCTGTTCTCCGGCCCCGGAGCCCGTCGGCGGAGCGCCCGCCGGCGGCGATTTCATCCTGCATGGCCCCCAGGGGCCGGTCGACTCCCGGGCGCTGCGCGGCAAGCTGCTGCTGGTCTACTTCGGCTATGTGAACTGTCCGGACGTCTGCCCGGCCTCGCTCGCAGTCATGAACCAGGTGCTCAACGCCATGCCAGAGGAACGGCGGCAGCGCATCCAGCCGATCCTGATCTCGGTGGACCCGGCGCGCGACACGCCGGACAAGCTGGTGATCTACACCGCTTACTTTCACCCCAGCCTCATCGGCGTCACCGGCAGCGAGGAGGAGGTTGCGCGCGTCGCCGGGCTGTTCGGCGCCGGCTACGCGAGGCAGCCGGCGCGGCCGGACGGCAGCTACGCCGTGGACCACAGTGCCAACACCTACGTCGTCGCCCCGTCCGGCAAGCTGGTGGCGACGATACCGATCGGTATGCCGGCCGACGAGGTAGCGGCCATCGTCGCCAGGTACCTGTGAAAGTTCGTCCGTCCTCGCTCGCCGCCGGAGTGCTGGC
Source organism: Rhodocyclaceae bacterium (assembly GCA_019455325.1). GTDB lineage: Bacteria > Pseudomonadota > Gammaproteobacteria > Burkholderiales > Rhodocyclaceae > Proximibacter. The sequence continues at coordinate 151,495 of JACFMQ010000009.1, forward strand.
CGCGCTTGGCTGCGTCGCGGCGGCGACGTTTCTCGACGCGGCGAGGCTGCAGCGGACGCACGCGGTCGCGACGGAGCACGCGGCGATGCTGGTGGCGCAGTTCGGACTCACCGATCTGGCGCTGTTCACCGAGGCCCGCTACACGCGCCATCGTGCGGTGGCCGATCTGCACTCGGCTTTCCAGGACCACCCGTTCGGCCTTGAGCATTTTCCGTCGGGCAGCCTGCTGCCGCCGCCCGTCCACCTGACGCAAGCCCGCCATGAACCAGTGGATCGCCAGACAGCGCTATCTCGTTGACTTCACGCTGGCGTCGCTCGCGCGGCGCAAGACGAAGAACGCCGGCCTCCTGCTGGTGTTCGCTCTGCTCGTGTTCGTGCTCGCCTCGGTGATGCTGTTCGCGTCGGCCCTGCGTCACGAGGCGACGATGGTGCTGGCACACTCGCCGGAAGTGATCCTGCAGCGCATGGTCGCCGGCCGGCACGACCTCGTTCCGCCGGGCTACGTCGAGCGCATCGGCCGCATCCGCGGCGTACAGAAGATCGAAGGCCGTCTGTGGGGCTACTACTACGATCCTGTGGTGAAGGCCAACTACACCTTCATGGCGGTCGTACCGGCGCCCGCGAGCGGTTTCGCCGCGCGGCCCGGCGCACGGGAGGCGTCGGCGCCGCCGGCGGCCGGCGAGATCGTCGTCGGCTCCGGTCTGGCCCGCCATCGCGGCGTACAGTCCGGGAACGTGCTGTCGTTCCGCTCGTATTCGGGCAAGCTCTTCTCGTTCAGGATCGCGGGCGTGCTGCCGGCCGATTCGGAACTGGTCAGTGCCGACCTGGTGCTGACCAACCAGGCCGACTTTCGTGCCTTCTTCGACTACCCGGCCGATCACTGGACCGACGTCACGCTTTCCGTCGCCAACCCGCAGGAAGTGCGTACCGTTGCGCAGAAGCTCGCCAACGCATTGCCCGATTCGCGCCCGATCCTGCGCGACGAGGTGTCGCGCACCTACCAGTCGATCTTCGACTGGCGCGAGGGCATCATGCTGGCGCTGCTCTCCGCGGCCATCCTCGCCTTTGCCATCCTGGCCTGGGACAAGGCGTCCGGCCTCTCGGCCGAGGAGAAACGCGAGATCGGCATCCTCAAGGCGATCGGCTGGGAAACCGGCGACGTGATCCGGATGAAGTTGTGGGAGGGCCTGCTCGTTTCCCTGAGTGCCTTCCTTGCCGGTTACGTTGCGGCCTACGCGCACGTCTTCCATTTCTCGGCTGTGCTGTTCGCGCCGGTGCTCAAGGGCTGGGCGGTGCTTTACCCGAAGTTCACGCTGGCGCCGGCGATCGATGGCCTGCAGGTGACGACGCTGTTCTTCTTCACCGTGCTGCCCTATGCGACGGCCGTGCTGGTGCCGATCTGGCGGGCGGCGGTCACTGACCCGGATGCAGTGATGCGGGGTTGAGATGATCGAATTGCGCGACATCCACAAGGCCTTCAACGAAGGCCGGCCCAACGAATACTGGGCGCTGCGCGGCATCGATCTGGACATCGCCGCCGGGGAGTCGACGGTGTTCTCGGGGCCGTCGGGCTCCGGCAAGACGACGCTGCTGACGCTGCTCGGCTGCCTCGCCCGGCCGACGCGCGGTCGAGTGCGCCTCGGAGACGAGGACATCTCGAGTCTGCCTGAGCGCTTCCTGACCGAGATCCGCCGCCGCACCTTCGGCTTCGTCTTCCAGCAGTTCAACCTGGTCCGCGGTCTCTCTGCGCTCGACAACGTGATGCTGCCGGCCTATCCGCTCGGCCTGCCGCACCGCGAACTGCGCGCGCGCGCCGAGGCGCAGCTCGCCGCGCTCGATCTCGGCCACCGCCGCGAGGCACGCGTCGAATGGCTCTCCGGCGGCGAGCAGCAGCGCGTCGCCATCGCCCGGGCGCTGATCAATGCGCCGCAGGTGGTGATCGCCGACGAACCCACCGCCAACCTCGATACCGCGCTCTCGTGTCAGTTCATGGGCATCCTCGAACGCCTGCTCGACGAAGGGCGAACGGTGCTGCTGACCAGCCACGACCCGCTGGTCGTCGAATCGGAGACCGTCGATCGCGTCGTGCGCCTGCGCGACGGCAGGCTGGTGGAACCCTAGGATGATCTTCCAGCCGGCGATCATCGCCCTGCTGCTGGCCAGCGCGCTGTCGGTGGCGATGCTCGCGGCGGCGGCGCCGTTCGCGCTGCAACTGATCCGTCGCTGGGACATCGCCTGCGGCAGCGAACTGCAGTTGCGGCTCGAACGGCGGACCTACCTGTTCTCGACGCTGACCGCCCTCGTCTTCGTGGTGCAGATCGTGGCGCTGCTGCTTACCGTGTTCAACGCCGACCGCATGGCGGCGATGTTCGTCGGCGCGATGTGCGCGGTCGGCACGCTTAACGCGAACGCCTGGGGCTTTCCCATGCTCCACGCGCAGATCGTGCTGTTCTTCTTGGCCGCGATCTGGCTGGTCCTGAACCATGTCGACAACCAGGCCCGCGATTATCCGCTGGTGCGCGTCAAGTATGCATTCCTGCTGTTCCTGCTGCCGGTCGTCGCCGTCGTGGCGGCGCTGCAGTTGCGCTACTTCCTCGATCTGCGCGCCGACGTCATCACTTCATGCTGCGGCAGCCTGTTCTCCGAAGGGAGCCGGACGCTGACGAGCGAAATCTCCGGCATGGAGGCCCGACCGGCGCTCCTGCTCTTCTATGCTGCGCTGGGTGCGGCGGTTTTTGCCAATGCGCTGCATGCTGGTCTCGAGCGGCGCTGGAGCGGCGTCCTTGCCGGCCTGGCGAGCGCCGCTGCCTTCGCAGCGGCGATGACCGGCATCCTTTCCTTCGTCTCGCTCTACGTCTACGAACACCCGCACCACCACTGCCCGTTCTGTTTGGTCAAGCCAGAGTACGGCTATCAGGGCTATCTGCTCTACCTGCCGCTCTTCGCCGCGACGGCGGCCGGTCTCGGCGCCGGCGTGCTGCAATTCTTTGTGCGCCGTCCCGGCCTCGTCGTACCGGGGGTGCGCGCGGCGACAAGACTGGCTGGATTCGCGGCCTGCGGTTTCGCCCTGTTCTCGGCCATCGCGACGGCGATGGTGGCGCGCTCGAATCTCGTCCTGCTCGGCTAGAAAAAGGTTCATCGAAGGGTGTTGCGCGCCATGTCGGTGAAGCAGGCGCATTGTGCCAGCGAGGCTCGCCGGCCGTTGCGCGGCCGATCGCCGCAGGGCGCATTGTCGCGCGGCAACGTGTCGCATCTCGACTTTCGGCCGGCTCTGCATAATGCGCACGGCTGCACGCCATCCGTCCGAGAACGAGTCATGACTATCGCACCCCAGCGCTTCCTGGTCGTCGAGGACGATCCGATTTTCTCCCGCATCCTGACGCGCAGTTTGCGCAAGCGCGGATTCGAAACCATTCTGGCCTCCGGTTCCGACGAGGCGCTCGCCAACGCGCTGGCTCTCCCGCCGGATTTCGTCGTGCTCGACCTGAAGCTCGGCGACCGTTCGTCGCTGCCGCTGATCCAGCCCTTGCTCGAGATCCGCCCGGCATTGCGCATCTGCCTGCTGACCGGGTTCGCCAGCGTCGCTACGGCGGTCGAGGCGGTCAAGCTGGGAGCCCACCATTACCTTGCGAAGCCAGCCCACGTCGATGAAATTCTCACGTGTCTCGGAATCATTCCGGGGGGCGGTGGCCCCGATGCCGCCAGCGGCGTGCACGGGCAGGTTCCGCTTGCCGAGGCCGAATGGCGGCACATCGTGCGTGCGCTGCGCGAATATCGCGGCAATGTCTCGAAGGCCGCCCGCATGCTTGGCATGCACCGGCGTACGCTGCAGCGCAAGATCGCCGCGCGCGGCAATAAGGAGATCGTGTCGATTTTGAAAAAGCTCCGCCTGCGCGCGGAACGCGAGGATGCCGCCGGCGAACGCCCTCGCCACAAGTTGCGGCAGCCTGCGGATCGGGGCCTGGGCGGCTGCCTCCCGACATGTCGATGCGACGATATGTCGCAAGAGAAATGAGGCGTCCGTCCCTATACTGCGCGTTCCTTTCGCGCCCGAACCGCATTCCCGATTCCGACAGACGGCAATGTCGCAAGCCAAGTCTCGCCTGCAGCTCCTCTACGAACAACACGCCGACGAACTGGACGCCTTCGCCCGCCGGCGCGTCGGCCGGGACGAATCGCGGGACGTGGTCCATGACGCCTATCTGCGTTTGGCGGCCTACGCCGACCCGGCCGCGTTGGACAATCCCCGTGCCTATCTCTACCGTTTGACCGGCAACGTGGCCAACGATTACGGCACAAGATCGCTGCTCCGTTCCGAGTGGACCGAGCCGGATGCCGATCTCGACGCGGCGGCCTGCCCGAAACCCGGCCCCGAGCGGCGGGCAGAAAGCCGCGATGCTCTGAGCCGTTGCCTTGCGGCACTGGACGAGCTGCCAGAGACATACCGCCACGTGTTCCTGCTGCACCGCGTCGACGGCATGGCGCAAGGCGACATCGCAGCGGCCCTCGGCATTCCCTTGCGCTCCGTGGAGCGCTACATCGCCAAGGCCCTGGCCCACTGCCTGAAGCGGCAGTAGCTCCGACGCGCCCGATGGCGGTTTTGCCGGCACCGATCGGTCATATACAATGACCCGTCGCCTCGCCCCCACCATGCCTTTGTCCTCGATCCTTTCCCGATCCGAAGCGCGCGAGCAGGCTGCCCGATGGGTGGTGCGCCGCAACGGCAGCGAATACCGCGCCGAAGATCAGCGTGCCTTCCTCGTCTGGATCAACGCCAGCGAGGAAAACCGCCGGGCCTATGCCGAGGCCGAGGCCCTATGGGAAAGCCTGCGCGGACTGGACGACGTGGCCGGTCAGCGACTCGCCGAGGCGCGCGCCTTTCTCGCCAGGAAACGCCGAGGCCCGGTGCGCCGGCGCCTGGCTGCGGCAGCCGGTATCCTGCTGGTCGCCAGCCTCGCATGGTGGTTCGATCCGCTCAGCCACCTCGACGACCGGATCTACCGTACGGCCCAGGGCCGGATCCGGGCCTTCGACCTTGCCGACGGTTCGCGGCTCGAACTCGACACCGCCTCCGAGGCCCGCGTGCATTATTCCCGCCGCGAGCGCGCGATCCGACTCGTCCGCGGCCGCGCCGTGTTCACCGTGGTGCATGGCGATCCGCGTCACTTCGAGGTCTACGCCGGGCAGGTGAAGGTTCGCGACATCGGTACCCGGTTCGACGTCCGCCATCTCGCGGACGGCATTGCCGTCGCCGTGCTCGAGGGCGAGGTTGAAGTCTCCGGCGGAACGAACGCAGCACCGATCGTATTGCGGCGCGGGCAGCGGGTCGATTACGCGCGGGATGGCGATGCCGGCTCCGTGCAGTTCATCGACGCCGGCGTCTATTCGTCCTGGCGCGACGGCAGGCTGGTCTTCAACGCTCGGCCATTGCGCGAAGTGCTCGAGGAACTCGGCCGCTACCAGCCCACCAGCCTGGCCGTATCCGCCCCCCGATTCCTGGATACCCGGGTGAGCGGCGTCTTTTCCGTCGACGACCTGCCGCAGGCCATGCAGACCATTGCCGCCGCGCTGCCGGTCCGGATCGTCCGAACCGGCGAACACGCCTGGCGGATCGATCCGCGCTGACGCCGCCGCTGGCACAGGAGCATTCCGGTTTTTTCGCACGGCAGTGGCGGTTTTTTGTCCGTCACCCGGTCTCACGAGGAATAGCGCCATAAACCTCGGGAGGTTCTCTGCCATGCAGCACTTCAACAAACCCGTCGCCGCCGTCTGCCTGGCGGTCGCATCAGCTTTCGTCCATGCGCAACAGGCCACCTGGGATTTCGACATTCCCGCCCAGCCGGCAAGTCAGGTCCTCGACGCCCTGTCTAGGCAGACGGGCCTTGCGCCCTTCTTCGCCGACGGTGCTGTCAAGGGCGTGCAAAGTCCTGGCGTGAAGGGAAAACTCACCTTGCGCGAAGCGCTCGACAAGGCGCTGGCGGGGACGGGGCTGGCCTATCAGTTCACGGCGGAAAAAGCGGTGGCGATCAAGGCTGCGGCCGGTACGGCGGGAATCAAGGCCCTGCCCACGCTCGTGATCACCGCCGAAAAGGAAAATTCCTACAAGTCGCCGACGGCGACCGTGGCCAGCAAACTCCCTGCGTCGCCCAGGGAGATTCCGTATTCGGTGTCGGTGCTCACCCGGCAGCAGATGGACGAGCAGAACATGATGACGATATGGGATGCCATGTCCCAGATGACCGGCACCCAGGCGATCTGGAACGATACCGACCAGGGCCAGTTCCATGCACGCGGCGGCGCCATGAACATCCAGTACGACGGCATGCCTTCGCTGTATCCGCTATCGGGCAGCCAGCAGTTCGATCTGGCGATGTACGAGCGGGTCGAGGTGCAGCGCGGCCCGGCCGGAGTGCTCCAAGGCTCCGGATTTTTCTCCGGCACCGTCAACCTGGTCAGGAAAGCGCCGAAAAGAGAATTCGAGGCCCATCTCCAGGGCAGCCTCGGCTCCTGGGACAACAAGCGCATCGAAGCGGACGTCACGGGTCCGATCACCGAGGATGGCCGCATCCGCGGCCGCTTCGTCGCCTCGTGGGACGACAAGGACTGGTTCGTCGATCGCATGCACAACGACAAATGGCTGGCCTACGGCGTCGTCGAGGCGGACGTGCTGCCGTCGACCACGCTTCGCCTGTCCGCAGCGGCGCAACGCAGCGACACCGACGTCGGTTATTCGGGGCTGCCCACCTATACCGACGGACGCCTGATCGATCTGCCGCGCTCCTTCAATCCCAATCCGGACTGGAACAAGTATCAATGGGAGCACGAGGAATTCGCAGGCGAGCTGGAGCACCGCTTCGCCGGAGGCTGGCACGCCAAGGTGCGCGCCAGCCGGCGCGAATCGGGATTTTTCTTCAAGGACGGCTACCTGACGACCGGCATCGATCCGACCACGATGACCGGCGACTACCTGCGCCGCAAGGCGGACTGGGACTACACCTCGCGCGACTTCGACGCCTACGTCGGGGGGCCGTTCGAGCTGTTCGGCCGCACGCACGACCTCGTCTTCGGTGCGAACCACAGCACCTACCTCTCCAAAGGCAAGAGCGTGACCTCTTCGCACATCGCTTCGCTGCGCGTCAATGGAGTGGTCCTGAACGATCCGCCGAACGTTCCCGACTTCGATGCGGACTACCGTACCGGCAGCGAGAGCGAGACGACCCAGTACGGCGTCTACGGGCAGTTGCGGGCGCGGGTCCTGGACCCCCTCGCCGTCGTGCTGGGCGGGCGCTATACCAACTATGACGCCCGTTCGCGCACGGTCAGTCCGGCCGCGGTTCCGACGGCCTGGTCGCAAGGCGCCAAGGAGAACGGGGTATTCACACCCAGCGCCGGGATCGTCTTCGACGTGACGAAGGCCGTCTCGCTGTATGCGAGCTACGCCGACATCTTCGTGCCGCAGACCAGCAAGAAAGCGGATGGCAGCGTACTGAAGCCGCGCGTCGGCGAGCAGTATGAGATCGGCGCCAAGGGAGATTTCTTCGACGGAAAACTCGGCGCGACGCTGGCCGCATTCCAGATCACCGACACCAATCGGGCCTTCTCCGACCCGGCCAACCCCGGCTTTTTCCTTCCCCTGGGCGAGGTCGAAAGCAAGGGGTGGGAACTCGAATTCGTGGGCAGCCCCCTGCGCAACTGGGATCTCTCGGCCGGCTACACCAATCTGCGGACGGAGCAGACCAAGACGTCGACCGCAAGCTCGCTGGGTGCACCGATCAGCTACTGGTATCCGCGCCACCAGCTCAAGCTCTGGTCCAACTGGCGGTTCGGCGCCGGCCCGCTGCAGGGGGTCAGCCTCGGCTTCGGCATGACCGGAATGAGCCGGACGGCGAGCGGCGCATCCACGCCCACGGTGCGGGCGCGCGAGCAAAGCGGCTATGCGGTGTTCAACGCCTCGATCGGGTATCGCATCGACAAGACCTACTCGCTGAACCTTGCCATCAACAACCTGTTCGACCGCGGCTACTTCACCCGTGTCCAGGGTACGAACACCTACATGTCCTACGGCGAACCGAGGAACTGGCTGCTGACGTTCAGGGCGGGCTTCTGAAGCCAGTGAAGAAAGGAGAAAACGCATGGACAGACGTACCCTGATGCGCAGCGCGCTCCTGCTGGTCGCCGCGGGCCCCGTGCTTGCCGACGAAAAGGCCGCGCCGGTGACCGATCCGGCGCCGGCGGAGAATGACATCGAGAAATACCCGCACTGCGTCGTCTGCAGCATGGATCGCCGCAAGTTCCATTTCGCCCGGCACCTGGTGCACTACGGCGATGGCCACGCCGAAGGGACCTGCTCCATCAACTGCGCCGCCGAGTGCATGCTGAAGGAGCGGCGCCGCGGCTTCAAGGCGGTCCATGCGCCCGATTACGGTGCGGAGGGCGAACCCAAGCCGCTGATCGAAGCCTCGGCGGCGATTTATCTGATCGGCAGCGACCTGCGCGGCGTCATGACGCCGGTCAGCAAGTATGCGTTCGCCGATGCCGATGCCGCGCGCAGGGCCCAGGCCGTCGCCGGCGGCAGGATCGGCACCTTCGCCGAGGCGCTCGCCTCGGCCCTAGGCGACTACGCCAGCTCCCTGACGCGACGCTACGACACCGACAGGGAGCGCCAGCGGCGAAAGCCGGAGGGGAGCACAGGGTAGCCGGCCCGCTCGACGCCGTCCGCGCTCCCCCGTCGCCGTGCGTCGAAACGGCCGAGGTGGCGGGAATTCCTCCAGGCACCGCCGGGCGCGAGCAGGAGTGCGACAAACCGTCGCATACCGGAAGTGGGGCGCGTTCCATAGAATGCGCGTGATTCAAGACGGTACCCATGGAACGCTCGGTCGGCCTGCTGATTGTCGTTGCGATGCACGCCGCCGCCCTGTGGGGGCTGTGGCAGCATCGTCTGTTGCCCGCTCCGATGGAGGTGGCGACCCTGTTCGTCAACTTCATCGCGCCGCCGGCGCCGGAGAAGAAGGAAGAACCCAGGCGCCCCCCGCCCCCGAAGCAGAAGCCCATCGAGAAGCCCGAGCCGCGCCGGATCGTCGCCGAGACGCCGATCGTCGTCCCCACCGACTACGCCGTGCCACCGCCGCCGTCCGAGCCGGAACCGGCCGCCGCCCCGGTCGTCTCGCCCCCGCCCATGCCCCTGCCGGCCGGCCCGGTCGCGCTGGCCTCCGAACTGGCCGTCGCCTGCCCGGAACGCTCCGCTCCCGTCTACCCCGACCGGTCCCGTCGCTTCGGCGAGGAAGGCACCGTCGTGCTGCGCGTCGAGCTCGACGAGAGCGGCCGGGTCGCCGAGGCCCGGATCGGCAGTTCCAGCGGGTATCCCCGTCTCGACGAGGCGGCACTGGCGGCCGTCAGTATCTGGCGCTGCACCCCGGCCAGCCGCAACGGCCGGCCGGTGCGCGCCGTCGCGCTGCAACCCTTCAAATTCGTCCTGCAAGGAAACTGACCATGGAACAAGGACTGGGCTTCGCCCACTTTCTCTCGCAGGCCGACGGTGTCGGCAAGAGCGTGCTTGCCGTGCTGCTGCTGCTTTCGCTGGCGAGCTGGTACCTGATCGTCACCCGCGCCCTCTCCAACTGGCTGACCCAGCGGCGGGCGGAGGATTTCCTCTCCCGCTTCTGGCAATTCCGTTCGCTGTCCGAGGCGGGTTCCCTGCCGGCCGACAACGCCTTCGCCGTCCTGACGCGGCGGGCGAGCGAGGCCGCCGAGGAAGCGCGTCGCCAGGGAGACGAGAGCCTGGCGGTGGCCGGCGGCCTGGCGGAATACCTGACGCGCGTGCTGCACAACGAGGTCGACCGCGAGGCGGCTGAGGTCGAATCCGGTCTGACAGTGCTCGCCTCGGCCGGCTCGGCGGCGCCGTACATCGGCCTGCTCGGCACCGTCTGGGGGATCTACCACGCGCTGGTGCAGATCGGCATGAGCGGGCAGGGCACGCTGGACAAGGTGGCCGGGCCGGTGGGCGAGGCGCTGATCATGACGGCGCTGGGTCTGGCCGTGGCGATTCCGGCGGTGCTCGCCTACAACGCGTTCAACCGCCGCAACCGGATGTGGCTGGCGAAGCTGGAGTCGTTCGCGCACGACCTCTACGTGCTGATGACGGTGAAGAGCGGCCATGGGCGCTAGTTTCGAGCGTCGGCGCCAAGCCGGGCGGCATGCCGACATGGCGGACATGAACGTGGTGCCGCTGGTCGACGTGATGCTGGTGCTGCTGGTGATCTTCATCGTGACGGCGCCGCTCCTGACGCACGCGGTGAAGATCGATCTGCCGAAGGCGTCGTCGAGCGTCAATCTCACCCGTCCGGAGCACATCGAGTTCGGCATCCGCGAGAACGGCGAGCTGTTCTGGAACGGTCAGGCGGTGACGCCGGCGGAGTTGCCGGCCCGCTTCGCGGCGGAGGCTTCGAGGCAGCCGCAGCCCGAGGTGCACGTCCGCGCCGACCGCAACGCCCGCTACGAGCAGATCGCCCAGGTCATGGCCGCCGCCGCCAAGGCCGGCCTCGTTCGCATCGGGTTCGTCAGCGAGCCGGAGGCGCGGTAGCGGTCCTTTTCCCGCGCCGACCATGTCCGACCACCGCGCCTTCGTCGCCAGCCTCTACCGGCGGCATTTCGGCGAACTGTCGCGCTTCCTGACGCGCCACGTCGGCTGCCGCGAACTCGCTGCCGATCTCCTGCACGAGCTGTTTCTGCGCCTGCTCGCCAACGAACGCGCCGCCGCGGACATCCGTCACCAGCGCGGCTTCCTGTTCCGCTGCGCGCGCAACCTGGCGACGGAGGCCGCGAGCTCGCCGCGCTGGCGCGGTGCGGGGCGGGCGGACGAGCCGTCGTCGGCAGACGAAAGCGCGGACTGGCTGTGTCCGGAACGCCGGACCGACGACAGGCGGACGCTCGACCGGCTGCTCGCCGCCGTCGAAAACCTGCCGCCGCGCTGCCGCGACGCCTTCGTCCTGCACAAGTTCGACGGCCTGAGCTACGCGGCGGTTGCCGAGCGCATGGGCATTTCGGTCGGCACGGTCGAGAAGCATATGATGCGCGCGCTCGAAGCCTGCCGCGCGGCCGCCCGGAACGGCGCCACGCCGCCATGGATAGGAAAATAGACGAGGCCGCGCTGCGCTGGTTCGTGCGCAGCCAGGCCGGCGACTTCTCTTCCGGGGAGCGGCAGCGACTCGATGCCTGGCTGGCCGAGGCGCCCGCCCACCGGGCGGCCTTCTCCGCGCTGGACGCCACCTGGGAGAGGCTGGACGACGTCGCGGCCATGCTGCCCGAACGGGTGCGCGCCGTTCCCCGGCCGGCGCCGCGCCGGACCGGATTGTCGCGCCTGCTGCCGGTGGGCGGCATCCTGGCGGCGGCGGCCCTGGCGTTCGTGTTTCTCATGCCGCGCGAAGAAGTCCTGCGCGCCATCGAGTCGCCGCCCGGCCGGCATCGCCAGATCACCCTCGCCGACGGCACGCGCGTCGCCCTTGACGCGGACAGTTCCGCGCGGGTCAGCGAATCCATGCCGCCGCGCATCGAGCTGGTGAGGGGCGGCATCTATCTGGACGTCGGCCTGGCCGCTTCCGGGCGGCTCGAAGTGCGCGCGGGAACGGCCCGCATCCGCGACATTGGCACCCGCTTCGCCGTCAGCCTGCGTGATGGGCGCGGCCAAGTGGCCGTCGCTGAAGGACAGGTCGAAATCCAGGATGATCAGCGCCTGCTGCTGCTCGTTGCCGGGCGCGGTGCCGACTTCGGCCCGCAGGGCATCGAAGCCGAGCGGGCCGTCGCCGCGGCCGACATCGCCCCCTGGCGCAACGGCCAGTGGCGCTTCGCCGCCACGCCGCTGACCGAACTGGTCGACGAATTGGCGCGCCAGCAGCGCATCCGCCTCGACATTCCCGACCCCAAGGTGGCCGCCCTCACCGTCAGCGGCAGCTTCCCGATCAGCGAACCGGACCGGGTGCTGTGGGCCGTCGCCCAGGTCCATGGGCTGAAGTTGGAGCGGCTCGACGAGCGGCATTACCGCTTGCGCAAGGGCTGAGCGTCGGGAAATATCAGTGCCGATCGCACCCTGTATGCGGTGTGTTGCATGTAACGCGCATTCCCGGTATCGTGTTGCATGTAACAGCCAAAAGGAGACGTGCCATGGCAAGCACACATGTGAATGCACGGGTACAAAAGCGGCGCGATGCGCTGCGTTTAGCGGGGCTGCGCCCGGTGCAAATCTGGGTGCCGGACACGCGCCGGCCCGACTTCGCGGAAGAATGCCGCCGCCAGTGCCGCCTCGCTGCCCAGGCAGATCAGGGCGACACCGAGATGCGGCAATTCATGGACGAAGCCCTGGCCGACGTGGATGGCTGGACGGAATGACACGCGGCGACTTCGTCACCATCGCCATGCCCGGCGATTTCGGCAAACCGAGACCGGCCCTGGTGATCCAGGCCAACCAATTCGACGGACACACCAGCGTCACCGTGCTGCCCGTAACCAGCACGCTGGTGGCTGCCCCGCTGCTGCGCGTCACCGTGCAACCCGATGCGGGGAATGGCTTGCGCAAGCCCTCGCAAGTCATGGTGGACAAGGCCATGACCATCCGGCGCGACAAGATCGGGCAAGCCTTCGGGCATGTCGATGCCAATACGCTGGTCGAGATTGAGCGCTGCCTGGCCGTGTTCCTGGGAATTGCGAAATGAGCGCAGCCCAGGCGAATCCTGGCTGACCCCTCCCCCGCGACACTATGTCACAGGGGGTAACAGGCCGCTCGCCCCCTCTTCCTTCCGACAGGCCCCCATCGGGGTGGATCGCCTATCGTCAGGGAGAAAACACATGCACCGCCGTACCCCCATCGTCCTCGCCGTCGCCGCCGCGTTCAGCGTCGGTGCCGTCGCGCCGCTCCATGCCCACTCCGGCAAGGTCGGACTCGAGCAGACAGCCCAGGAACTCGGTCCCGCGCTCGATGCGCTCGCCGCCAAGGCCGGAGCGCGCCTGCTCTACTCGCCGGAAGCCGTCAAGGGCAAGCGGGCGCCGGCGCTCGCCGGCAACCTGAGTACCGAGGAAGCGCTTTCCCGCCTGCTCGCCGCTTCGGGATTGACGTGGACGCGCTCGCACGACGGCGCCTACGCGATCAAGCCGGTGCCGGCGGAGAGGGTGGCGGAGCTGGCGACCGTCGAAGTGCGCGGCAGTCCCGACGCGGGCACGAGCTACGCGGTGCGGCGCGCTTCCGCCGCCACCAAGACCGATACGCCGCTGATGGAAACGCCGGTGTCCATCCAGGTGGTGCCCAGGGCGATCCTCGACGACAGACAGGCGATGTCGCTGCCCGACGCGGTCAATGGCAACGTCAGTGGCGTGCTCGGCCGCACCGGTGCCGGCTATCTCTACGACAACTTCATCCTGCGCGGCTTCGGCGACACCAGCGGATTCGGTACGGCCTACCGCAACGGCCTGATGAACCGTCAGGACATCTACGATGTTTCGAACGTCGAGCAGATCGAAATCGTCAAGGGGCCGGCAGCCGTCCTCTACGGCCGAATCGAGCCCGGCGGCATGGTCAATTACGTCACCAAGAAGCCGTTGGATACGCCCTATCACGCGATCCAGCAGCAAATCGGTAGCGATCACCAGTTCCGTACCTCGGTCGATACGACCGGACCGCTCGACGAAAACGGAACCCTGCTCTACCGCCTGAACGCTTCCTATACCGACAACGAATCCTTCCGGGACTTCGTCGGCAATGAACGCCTCTTCATTGCGCCGACGTTGGCCTGGCGGCCGACGAAGGATTTCGAAGCCACAGTCGAGGTGGAGTACAAGCGCGACAGATTCCAGGCCGACATCGGTATCCCGGCGATCGGCAAGCGGCCGGCCGATATCCCGTTCAGGCGCAGCCTGTCCGACGGCAAGGAGCGCCAGACGCTCGAAAACACCCTGTTCGCCTTCGACTGGACGTATCGCTTCAACGACGACTGGAAGATCACGCAGCGCTTCCAGCAGCAGGACTGGCGCCTCGGCCACCGGCAGATTCTCGCGCGCGCCCTGCTGGCGGATGATCGGACTATGCCGCGCTGGGCAAACAAAGGGGTCCAGAATGTCGGCACCCAGGCGATGAATCTCGATCTGCTCGGCAAGTTCGCCTTGTTCGGTGCAAAGCACGAACTCCTGATCGGCCTGGACGAATTTCGTGCCGAAACGAAGACGGCGTCGAGTTTTTTCGGCGCCGCGCCGACGATCGACATCTTCGATCCGGTCTACGGGCAACTGGACATGGATACGCTGATCCCCAACAGGAACTTCTATCGCAAGCAACGCTGGTCGGGCGTCTATGTCCAGGACCAGATCACGGTGTTCGAAAGGCTGCACTTCCTTGCGGATTCAACCGGTCGATGCAACAGCTTGATAAAACTGCTGTGCGGGCGTTT
>JACFMQ010000004.1:0-259146 GCA_019455325.1 Rhodocyclaceae bacterium
CGGGCGCCTGGGCCGGCGCACGCGGCGGCGGCGCGGCGGCGATCGGCGCCGCGGCGGCGGACAGGCTGACCGTGTAGTCGTCGTCGGCGCTCGGCCGCGACGCAGGCGCGGGCCGCGCCTCGGCGCGCGGGGCGGCGTCGCGCAGCGGCGCCGCCCCGGGGGCGATCGCCGCCATGTCGCGCGAGGCCACCGCCATGATCTCGACACCGCCGCCGGGCAACCCGCGGTTGGAGAGGATGATGGCGTCCGGCCCGAGGATTTCCTTTACCTTGCGCAACGCATCGCGCGCGCTGGGGGCGACGAATTTCTTGACGTTCATGCTCTGCCTCCGATGATCGATGTCACCTTGATGGTCTTGGTGTCAGGCACCTCGCTGTGGGCGAGCACCTTGAGTTGCGGGATGCTGCGGCGCAGGAAGCGCGACAGCAGGGTTCTCAGGTTGGCGGGAACGAGCAGCACGGCCGGCAGGCCGAGCTCTTCCTGGCGCTGGGCGGCGACGGCCGATTCGCGCACCAGCGTGTCGGCCATGCCCGGTTCGATCGCCGCCGCGTCACCGCCGCCGGAGACGGCCTGGACGAGGATGCGTTCGAGCTGCGGATCGAGCGACATGACCTGCATCTCGGCGCTGCCGGCGTAGAGCTGCTGCACGATGGCGCGGCCGAGGGCGTTGCGCACCTGGGCGGTGAGCACTTCCGGGTCCTGCGTGCGCACCGCGTGGTCGGCCAGCGTCTCGACGATGGTGCGCATGTCGCGGATGTGCACGCCCTCGTCGAGCAGGTTCTGCAGCACCTTCTGCACCGTGCCGAGCGGCAGGACCTTGGGCACCAGGTCCTCGATGAGCTTGGGCATTTCCTTGGCCAGGTGGTCGAGCAGCGCCTGCGCCTCCTGGCGGCCGAGGAGTTCGGCGGCGTGCGAGAGGATCAGGTGGTTGAGGTGCGTGGCGACGACCGTGCTGGCGTCGACGACGGTGTAGCCATAGGCCTGCGCCTGGTCGCGCAGGCCGGATTCGATCCACAGCGCCGGCAGGCCGAAGGCCGGATCCTTGGTCGGCGTGCCCGGCAGCGTGCCGACGACGCGGCCCGGGTTGATCGCCAGCAACTGCCCCGGGAACGCCTCGCCCTGGCCGATCTCGACGCCCTTCAGGAGGATGCGGTAGGCGTTCGGCTTGAGTTCGAGGTTGTCGCGGATGTGCACCGGCGAGACGAGGTAGCCGACTTCCTGCGCGAACTTCTTGCGGATGCCGCGGATGCGGCGCAGCAGCTCGCCGTCCTGCGACTTGTCGACGAGCGGGATCAGACGGTAGCCGACCTCCAGGCCGAGCACGTCGAGCGGCGCGACGTCGGACCAGCTCGCCTCCTGCGCCTCGGCCGGCACCGAGGGCGCTACCGGCACCGGCGGCGGCCGCTGGATTTCCGCGCGCTTGTTCAGGTTCCAGGCGAGCGCGCCGAGGCTGCCGGCGAGCAGCAGGAAGACGAAGTTGGGCATGCCCGGAATCAGGCCGAGCGTGCCGAGGATGCCGGCGGTGATGGCGAGCACGCGCGGCTTGTTGAACATCTGCGCGATGAACTGCTGAGAGATGTCGCCGCTGGCCTCGTCGCCGACGCGGGTCACCACCATGCCGGCGGCGATCGAGATGATCAGCGCCGGGATCTGCGCCACCAGGCCGTCGCCGATGGTCAGCAGGGTGTAGGTCTTGGCCGCCGCGCCGACGTCCATGTTGTGCTGGAGCACGCCGACGAAGAGACCGCCGACGACGTTGATCAGCATGATGATGATGCCGGCGACGGCGTCGCCACGCACGAACTTCGAGGCGCCGTCCATCGAGCCGTAGAACTCGGCCTCCTGGGCGACCGCCGAGCGGCGCTTCCTGGCCTCGTCCTCGCCGATCAGGCCGGCATTGAGGTCGGCGTCGATGGCCATCTGCTTCCCCGGCATCGCGTCCAGCGTGAAGCGGGCGGACACTTCGGCGACGCGGCCGGCGCCCTTGGTGATGACGACGAAGTTGATGATCACCAGGATGGCGAAGACGATGATGCCGATCGCGTAGTTGCCGCCGACGAGGAAGTGGCCGAAGGCCTCGATCACCTTGCCGGCGGCGTCCGGGCCGGCGTGACCGTGCATCAGCACGACGCGCGTCGAGGCGACGTTGAGCGCCAGCCGGAGCAGCGTGGTGACCAGCAGGATGGTCGGAAAGATCGAGAAGTCGAGCGGCTTCAGCGTGTAGATCGCGACCAGCATGACGATCACCGAGATCGCGATGTTGAACGTGAACAGCAGGTCGAGCATGAACGGCGGCAGCGGCAGCACCATCATCGCCAGGATGAGGATGATCAGCAGCGGCGCCGCCATCTGCTGGTAGCCGATGCGGCCGAAGACGTTCTGCATCGTCGCCATCGCCGGATTAGCCATTCATCGCCCCCGGAACCAGTTCAGGCGGCACCTGCAGGTCGCGCGGCGGCACCGGGTACTGGCCGCCGTGCTGGCGCCAGGCGCTCAACTGGAAGACCCAGGCCAGCGCCTCGGCGACGGCGGCGTAGAGCGTGCCGGGGATTTCCTCGTCGATCTCGACGTGGCGGTGCAGCGCGCGCGCCAGCGGCGGCGCCTCGAGCAGCGGCACGCCGTGCTCGGCGCCGATCTCGCGGATGCGGCGGGCGACCTCGCCCATGCCCTTGGCGACGACGCGCGGCGCGCCCATGCCGTTCTTGTAGGCCAGCGCCACGGCGAAATGCGTCGGATTGGTGACGATCACGTCGGCCTTCGGCACCGCGGACATCATCCGGCGGCGCGCGGCATCGCGCTGCAGGGCGCGGATGCGGCCCTTGACGTGCGGATCGCCTTCCATCTCCTTGGCTTCCCGGCGCACTTCATCGCGCGTCATCTTCAGCTTGTCGTGGTACTGCCAGATCTGGAAGGGCACGTCGACGACGACGACGAGGATCATCGCCGCGACGATGAGGAGGAACGAGTAGATGAGCATCTGGCCGACCGCCCCGAGTCCGGCCTGGATCGGCTGCGCCAGCAGCGCGATGATGTCCTGGCGTTCGCTCCAGATGACGGCGGCAGCGATGCCGCCGATCAGGCCGGCCTTGACCACGGCCTTCAGCATGTTCACCAGGCCGGTCCAGGAGATGATGCGCTTGATGCCCTGGATCGGGTCCATGCGCGACAGCTTCGGCAGCAGCGCCTTCGGCGAGAAGATGAAGGCGTTCAGCAGGAAGGGGCCGGCCATCGCCGCGATCATCAGCAGCAGCAGCAGCGGCGAGAAGGTGAAGAGGAGGTCGAGCGCCAGGTCCGCGAAGCGGACGAGCATCTGTTCGGGTTCGCGAACCAGCTTTTCATCGAGCGTCAGGCCGCGCCGGAAGACCGCCGCCGTGCGCTGCGCCAGCCAGCCGCCCATCAGCCAGAAGGCCCCGGCCGCGACGATGAGAATGAGAAAAGCGCCCAACTCCTGCGAACGAGGCACCTGCCCTTCCTGGCGTGCCTGTTCCAGCCGTCTGGCTGTTGCAGGTTCTGTTCGTTCGAGATCGCTTTCTTCGGCCATGCCCGGTGCCTGATTTGGTTCCGGGTATTATAGGAAAAAACAATAAAAATTAAAGAGGTATGGAGGGTTTTTGTTAACGATTCTAGGGTTGTTGCAAAAAGCAACCCGGCCTTGCGCCGCGTAGACGCAGAAAAGGGGGCATCGCCCCCTTTTCAACCCATTGAATTCGTTAACGATTCACACCGGCCGGCGCCGGTCAGCCGAATTCCAGCGCCCGCATGCTGGTGGCACGCGGCTCGGCGTCCAGATGCTGACCGAGGTCGGAAAGCAGTTCCTTCATGTCCAGGATCAGCACGATCTGGCCGTTGGACAGCGTGGTGACGCCGGCGACGCCGCGCGGGCGGAAGTCTTCCAGCGACTTGATCACCGCGTCGTCGCGGCCGGCGAAGTTGTCCACGGCGAGGATGAAGCTGCGCTCGGCGGTCTGCATCAGCACGCCGTACTCCGGCGGGTGGTCCTGCGGCCAGCCGAGCAGCTTGGCCAGCGACACCACCGGCAGGATTTCGCCGCGCACGACCAGCGTCGCCTTGCCGCCGACTTCCTGCAGCTTGCCGTGCTCGATCGGCAGGATCTCGCGCACCAGCGACAGCGGCAGCGCGAACGGCTGGTCGCCGAGCAGCACCAGCAGCACCGGCAGGATGGCCAGCGTCAGCGGCAGCGAGATGATGAAGACGCTGCCCTTGCCCGGCTCGGAGCGGATGTCGACCGAACCGTTGAGCTTCTGGATGTTGGTCTTGACCACGTCCATGCCGACGCCGCGGCCGGACACGTCGGAAATCTGCGTCTTCGTCGAGAAGCCGGGCAGGAAGATCAGGTGCAGGCTCTGCCGCTCGTCGAGCGTGTTCGCCTCCTCCTCGGAGATCAGCCCCTTCTCGATGGCCTTGGCGCGGATGCGCTCGGCGCTCATGCCGCGGCCGTCGTCGGCGATGATCAGGACGATGTGGTCGCCCTCCTGGCGCGCCTCCAGGCGCACCACCGACTTCATCGACTTGCCCGAGGCCTGGCGTTCTTCCGTCGACTCCACGCCGTGGTCGACGGCGTTGCGGATGAGGTGGATCAGCGGGTCGGCGAGATCCTCGATCATCGTCTTGTCGACCTCCGTCTCCTCGCCGGCGAGCACCAGCTCCACGTCCTTGCCGAGCTGGCGGGCGAGGTCGCGGGCGATGCGCGGGTATTTCTGGAAGAGCCGGCCGATCGGCTGCATGCGCGTCTTCATCACCGAGTTCTGCAGGTCGGAGACGAGCAGATCGAGCTGCGAGACCGCCTGGTCGAGCGCGTGCAGCGTCTCGGAATCGGTCTTGCCGGCGAGGATGTCGGCGCGCAGGCTGGTCAGCCGGTTCTTCATCAGGCCGATCTCGCCCGACAGGTTGAGCACCTGGTCGAGGCGGGCGGTATCGACGCGAATGGTGTTCTCGCGCGTCGCCGCGCGCTCCTCGACGCGGCGGCCGGCGCCCGCGCCGGACGGCGCGCCCGGCTTGTCGCTGGCCCGGCGCCCGTAGGACGCCACCGCGGCGGCCGGCGCCTCCGCCTTGGGGATGACCTCGGTCGCCGGCGCCGGTACGGCGGCCGCCGGCTGGCCGGTGACGGCGCCGTGCAGGGCCTGCCAGTCGGGGCCGCCGGCAGGCGCCGATGCCGCCGGTACCGGCACCGGCGGCGGTGCCGCGGGCGCGGCGGCCGGGGTGCCGAGCGCCAGCGCATGGCGCAGGCCGGCGAGCACGTCCTCCGGCGCCGGGCGCGGCTGCACGCCCTGCCCCAGTTCGCCGAACATGTCGCGGACGCCCTTGGTGGCGGCCATGATGATGTCCATCAGCTCCGGATTCAGCTCCATCTCGCCGTTGCGCAGGCGGTCGAAGAGGTTTTCCGTCAGGTGGCAGAGGGTGACCAGCTCGGTGGCGTTGAGGAAGCCGGCGCCGCCCTTGACGGTATGGAAGCCGCGGAAGATGTCGTTCAGCAGGCCGCGGTCGTCGGGCATCTTCTCCAGATCGACCAGCTTGTTGTCGACGTCGGACAGGAGATCGTGCGCTTCCTGCAGGAAATCCTGCAGCAGGTCCTCCATCCCGGCAAAATCACTCATGTTCTTCTCCTAGAAGCCGAGGCTGTCGAGCAGATCGTCGACCTGCTGCTGATCGACGACGACGTCCGTGCGTCCGTCGGCGTTGATCACCGGCCCGTTGAGCAGGCTGGTCACCGATTCCGTCTTGCGCTCGTCCGGCATGACCTCGATCAGCGCGTTCATCAACTGCGATTCGAGATCCTGGGCGAGCGTCACCACCTTCTTGATCACCTGGCCGGTCAGGTCCTGGAAATCCTGGGCCATCATGATTTCCATCAGTTGCGCCTTGGTGCCGCCGGTCTTCTGCGGCAACTGCTCCTTGAGGAAGGCGCGCGTGTCGGCGGCCAACTGCTTGAAATCGTCGACGCCCATCTGGTTCGCGTAGACGCTGTCCCAGCGCGCCGCCAGGCCCTGCGCGTCGTTCTCCAGCGCGTCGACCAGCGGGTTGGCGACGTCGGTGGCGTTGAGCACCTTGCAGGCGGCCTGCTCGGTCAGGTTGGCGACGTAGGCGAGGCGGTCCTTGGCGTCCGGAATGGCGCCGACGGTCTGCTGGATCAGCTTGTCGTAGCCCAGCTCGCGCAGCGTGTCGTGCAGTTGCCGGGCCATCTGGCCGACGCGCTTGAAGACCTTGGCCTGTCCTTCCCACTCCTCGTCGGCCGGCGTCGCCTCGGCGGCCGGCGCAGCGGGCGCCGCCGCCTCGCCGGAGATCGAATCGAACAGGGCCTGCAGTTCGTCGGAATCGCCGACCTCGCCGGTCACGGCGGGTGCGGGGGCAGGGACCGGAGCGGGCGCGGCCGGCGGCGCGGCGGCGACCGGCGGGCGGTCGGCGGCGATGCTGTCGAAGAGCGCCTCGAGTTCTGCGGAATCGCTGCTCATTGTCTGTCCTCTGTCCTGGGCGGCCTCAGGCGCCCTTTTCCATCTTTTCGAAGATTTTCTGCAGCTTTTCCGCGAGGGTCGCCGAGGTGAAGGGCTTGACGATGTAGCCGCTGGCGCCCGCCTGCGCCGCGGCGATGATGTTCTCCTTCTTCGCCTCGGCGGTGATCATCAGCACCGGCAGGTGCCTGAGGTTCGGCGTCGCGCGGATGGTCTGCAGCAGCGTCAGGCCGTCCATGTTCGGCATGTTCCAGTCGGTGACGACGAACTCGAAGCCGCCGGACTGCAGCTTCTGCAGCGCGATGACGCCGTCCTCGGCCTCGTCGACGTTGGTGAATCCCAGCTCCTTGAGGAGATTCCGGACGATGCGGCGCATCGTGGAAAAATCGTCCACCACCAGGAATCTCATTTTCGGATCGGCCATGCTTCGCGCTCCCTCGTTCTTATCGTTCCAGCAGCGGGCGGAGCGTGTCCGCGAGCACCTCGGCGTCGAACTTGGCGACGTAGCCGTCCACGCCGACCGCCTTGCCCATCGCCCGGTTGGCCTCGGAAGAGAGCGACGAGTGCATGATCACCGGCACGCCGGAGAAGCGGGCGTCCGCCTTGATGTTCTTGGTCAGCACGTAGCCGTCCATCTCCGGCATTTCGGCATCGACCATGATGACGCGGATCTCGTCGCGCAGCGAGCTGCCCATCTGCACGGTGTGCGCGGCGATCGCCTGCAGCCGCGTCCACGCCTCGGCGCCGTTGGTGGCGTGTTTGTGCTTGACGCCGAGCTTGTCGAGCACCTCGGTGATCTTGCGGCGGGCGACGATGGAGTCGTCGCAGAAGAAGACGCTGACGTCCTCGGACACGCGCACCGGCG
This sequence comes from Rhodocyclaceae bacterium, assembly GCA_019455325.1. Taxonomy (GTDB): domain Bacteria; phylum Pseudomonadota; class Gammaproteobacteria; order Burkholderiales; family Rhodocyclaceae; genus Proximibacter. The sequence goes on from JACFMQ010000004.1 coordinate 7,333, forward strand.
GCACGTCGACGATCACCGCCTCGCCGAAGGCGTTGGCCAGGATCTGCTCGACGTCGAGGATGGAGACGAGATGGCCGCCCTCGAGCTCGATGACGGCGGTGATCAGCCCCTGGTTCGAGGCGAGCACGGTTTCCGGCGCCTTCACGCGCTCCCAGTCGACGCGGATGATGCGGTCGACCTCGTGCACGAGGAAGCCGAGCGTGCGCTTCGAGTACTCGGCGACCATCATCGACTTGCCGAGCCCCGGCGGCGCGCTGCCTTCGAGGTCGAGGAAGGACGACAGCGAGAGCACCGGGATGACGTTGCCGCGCAGCGAGATGAGGCCCTCGACGCCGCGCGGCATGTTCGGCGTGCGCGTGATGTGCGGCGTGCGCCCGACCTCGCGGACCTTGAAGACGTTGATGCCGAAGGTCTCGCGCGTGCCCAGCGAGAACAGCAGGATTTCCATCATGTTCGAACCGGCGAGCCGCGTGCGGGCGTCGACGCTTTCGAGCAGGTTCTTCTTTTCCGACATGTCCATGCTCATACTCCTGCGAACGGTTCCCGCTCAGGCCGGCACCGGCAGTTCGGCCGTCTGGCCGAGGATCCGCCGCGCCAGCGCTTCGGACAGCTTCTGCGGCTCGAACTTGGCGACGTACTCGTCGACCCCGACCGACTTGCCGAGCTGCTGGTTGGACATGCCCGACAGCGACGAGTGCATGATCACCGGCACGCCGGCGAAGCGCGGGTCGCCCTTGATCTTCTTGGTCAGGATGTAGCCGTCCATCTCCGGCATTTCGATGTCGGTGAGCACCAGGCTGACCAGATCGGACACCGGCTTGTTCACCGAGGCCGCGTACTGCGCGATCTTCTCCAGTTCGTCCCAGGCCAGGCGGCCGTTCATCGCGGCGACGTACTTCACGCCCATCAGTTGCAGCGTCTTCTCGATCTGCTTGCGGGCGACGATCGAATCGTCGGCGAAGACGACCATCGCGTCCGGCTTGTCGAGGGGGGTGACGCTGCGGTAGGCGGCCTCGTCGTCGTAGCGGGCGGTCTCGGCGAGCACCTTCTCGACGTCCATCATCATCACCAGCCGGTTGTCGGCCAGTTCGGTGACGGCGGTGACCAGGCCGCCCATCTCGGCCAGCAGCATCTCGGGCGGCACGCGCATCTGGCTCCAGTCGAGGCGCAGGATGGTGTCGACGCCCTCGACCAGGAAGCCCTGGGTATGGCCGTTGTACTCGGTGACGATCATGATGTCGCGCGGCGTCTCGGTCTGCACGCCGGCGTACCTGGCGAGGTCGATCACCGGCACCAGCACGCCGCGCAGGCTGACCATGCCCTCGACCGCCGCCGGCATTTCCGGCGCAGCCGTGATCGGCGGCGTGCGCATCACCTCGCGCACCTTGAAGACGTTGATGCCGAAGGTCTCCTTCCGCCCGGTGCGGGTATCCCGGCCGAGGAAGAAGAGCAGAATCTCCAGCTTGTTCGTGCCCGCAAGTTTCGTGCGCGCATCAATGCTTTTCAGCAGTTCGGACATATCAATCACCCCCTCGCTAGACGAGGCGCCTCATTCGACTTGCCGTATGTTATCCCATCGCCACGGCCGGCACCATGCCGCCGCCGCTTTTCCCGGCCGCCAGCGGGCCGCCGGAATGCGCCGCGCATCCTTCCGTTCATGAGTGCCCTTTCCCCTCTCGCGTTTTTCTTGTCGCACCGGCCGGGCCGACCGTGCGGAATGCCCGTCAGGCGATCCTGAAGATCTTTCCGAAATTGACGATCTCCAGCACCTGCTTCACCTGCCCGTGCACGTTGATCAGGGCGACCGCCTTGTTGGCCGCCCCGGCCTTGTCGCGCAGCATCAGGAGCATGCCCAGGGCCGAGCTGTCGAGGTAGTCGACGCCGCCCATGTCGACGTTCAGCGCACGCACCTGCGCGTCGGCGATGGCCGGCTCGTAGGCGTTGCGGAATTCCCGATGGGCGTTGAAATCGAAGCGGCCGGACAGACGGAGGTCGACCGTTCCGGCGTTCATGATGACGTTTACCTGCATGTCGCGTCTCCGCGTAACGTTGTATCGTTTTTCGCTGGTTCGCGCACTATGCCACAGCCCGAGCGGCCGTGGCGAGTACGCGGCGTGCCATGCCGTCGAGCGGCACCACTTCCTCGACGGCGCCGACCAGGGCCGCCTCGCGCGGCATGCCATAGACGACGCAGCTCGCCTCGTTCTGGCCGAAGGTGCGCGCGCCGGCCTGACGCATGCGCAGCAACCCCTGGGCGCCGTCCCGGCCCATGCCGGTGAGGATGACGCCGATCGCCTTGCCGCCGACGAGCTGCGCGGCGGCGTCGAAGAGGACGTCTACCGACGGGCGGTGCCGGTTGACCGGCGCCGCGTCGCTCAGTTCGGTGACGAAGCCCGCGCCCTGGCGGCGCAGCAGCAGGTGCGAATGACCGGGCGCCAGGTAGACGGTGCCCGGCTCCAGCCGCTCGCCGCCCTTGGCCTCGATCACGTGCGGCGGACAGAGGCTGTCGAGGCGCTTGGCGAAGGAGGCGGTGAAATTCTCCGGCATGTGCTGCACGATCAGCGTCGGCGGACAGTCCGCGGGAAAGCCGAGGAGCACATCCTTGATCGCTTCCGTGCCGCCGGTCGAGGCGCCGATGCAGATGATCGTGCCGCTCGCCGCGCTCCGGCCGGCGGCGACCGGCGGCGGCAGCGGCGGCGGGCCGGCCTGCACCGGCCGGCGCAGGCGGGCCGCCGCCGCGCCGCGGATCTTGTCGGCGAGCTCCTCGCCGTATTCGGCCAGCGCCGCCGGGCCGTCGGCGCGCGGCTTGCCGATGAAGTCGATGGCGCCAAGCTCGAGCGCGCGCAGCGTGGTCTCCGAGCCGGCCTCGGTGAACGCCGAAACCATGACCACGCGCGTCGGCCGCAGGCGCATCAGGCGCTCCAGGAAGGCCAGGCCGTCCATGCGCGGCATCTGCACGTCGAGCGTCAGGACGTCCGGATCGAGCGTCTTGATCAGCTCGCGCGCCGTCTGCGCGTCCGGCGCGGCGCCGACCACTTCGAGGTCGGGCGCGGCATTGATCAGCTCGGCGAGCAGTTTGCGCATCGCCGCCGAATCGTCCACCACCAGCACTTTTGTCGTCATCGTTCCTCGCGCGCGCCGGCACCGCCGGCCGCGCGCCCTCTCGTCAGGTAAAGAGTTCGATCTCGCCGGCGACCGGCGACCGTTCGAGCCGCGAGCGGTATTCGTTCTCGCGGTTGAACAGCGTGTCGTTGTGCACCCGGTGCAGCTTGCGCACGAGCACGCGGCCGGCGTTCGGAAAGTAGTAGATCTTGCGCGGATAGGAGTCGAGCAGGTCCTTGGCGACGATCGGAATCTTCTCGGTCTGCAGGAACTTGAGCACGAACTCCGCGTTGCGCTCGCCGACGTTGCTCGAGGCCAGGCTGGAAAGCACCGCGCCGCCGCCGAACACCTTGGCTTCCAGCCGGTTGCGCCGCGCGCCCATCTTCAGCAGGTGGTTGATCAGCACTTCCATGGCGTAGGTGCCGTAGCGCGCCGAAGTGCTGACCACCCCCTTGCCGCCGCCGTCCGGCAGCATGAAGTGGTTCATGCCGCCGATGCCGTTCTCGGTGTCGCGGACGCAGGCAGCGACGCAGGAGCCGAGCACGGTGACCAGCATCAGGCCCTTGCCGGTCACGTAGTACTCGCCCGGCAGGATCTTGACCGCTTCGCTCTCGAAATTCCGGTCGTAATAAAGGTTGCCGGCCAGTCCCTCGACATAGCCGGCGGCCGCCCAGCCAGCCGCGGCGGCGCGCTCAGCGCTTGCGGCGGGAGAGTTCATAGACGGTCTTTCCGAGCGAGCGGAACAGGTCGGCGGCGTGCAGGAAGCTCTCCGAGTGGCCGGCGAAGAGCAGCCCGTCGTCCTGCATCAGCGGCACGAAGCGCGACAGGATCTTGTACTGCGTCGGCTTGTCGAAGTAGATCATCACGTTGCGGCAGAAGATCACGTCGAGCGGCCCCTTCACCGGCCAACTGGCGTCGAGCAGGTTGACGCGCTGGAAATGCACCATGCGCCGCAGCTCCGGCCGCACCGAGACATTGCCCTCCTGGCTGCCGGAGCCGCGCAGGAAGAAGCGTTTCAGCCGCTCCGGCGACAGCCGCTCGACGCGCTCCATCGGATAGACGCCCTTGTCGGCGGTGGCCAGCACGTTGGTGTCGAGGTCGGAGGCGATGATCGAGACCGGCGTGCTGAAGCCGCCGAAGGTCTCGGCCACGGTCATGGCGATCGAATACGGCTCCTCGCCGGTCGACGCGGCGTTGCACCAGACGCGGATCGGGTTGCGGCCGCCGAGCTTCTTCAGGTGCTCGGCGAAGATCGGGAAATGGTGCGGCTCGCGGAAGAACGAGGTGAGGTTGGTCGTCAGCGAATTGACGAAGCGCTCCCATTCCGCCTGGTCGCCCTTTTCCAGCATGACCAGGTAATCGGCGAAGTTCTCCTTGCCGGTCGCCCGCAGGCGGCGGGCCAGCCGCGAGTAGACCATGTCCTGCTTGGCCGGCGACAGCGAGATGCCGGCGTGCTGGTAGATCAGCTTGCGCACCCGCTCGAAGTCGGCGGCGGTGAACTCGAACTCGCGCATGCCCGATTCGCGCGGCATCGGCGGCGGGCGCACGGCCGACGGCGCCGTCGACACCGGGCGCACGGCGGCGGACGGGGACGGCGTCCGCCCGACGCCCCCCGTGGCGGACGGAGACGGCGGTACGGCAAAAGGCCGCTTCGGATCGAAAGTCATCGCATGCCTCTCTCGCTCAGAACTCGGCCCACTCGTCGTCGAGCGAAGCCGGCAGCCTGGCCGGCGCCTTGCCGGCGGCACCGGCCGGACGCCGCCCGCCCACCGCCGGCACAGCGGCGGCCAGCCGCGGCGGCGCCTTGCCCTCGGCGGGCGGCAGCGCGGCCGCATGCCGCTCGCCGGCGGCGAGACGGAACACCGACACCGCTTCGAGCAGCGAACGTGCCTGCTCTTCCAGGCTCTCGGCCGCGGCCGCCGCCTCTTCCACCAGCGCCGCGTTCTGCTGCGTCACTTCGTCCATCTGCGTCACCGCCAGGCCCACCTGTTCGATCCCCGAACTCTGCTCCCGGCTCGCTTCCGCGATGTCCGCCATGATCCGCGCCACCCGGCCGATCGCCGCCACCACCTCTTCCATCGTCCGGCCCGCCTGATCCACCAGCTTCGAGCCGTTCTCCACCTTCTCCACCGAGTCCGAGATCAAGCCCTTGATCTCCTTCGCCGCCGCCGCGCTCCGCTGCGCCAGGCTCCGCACCTCCGTCGCCACCACCGCGAAGCCGCGACCCTGCTCCCCGGCCCGCGCCGCTTCCACCGCCGCGTTCAGCGCCAGGATGTTCGTCTGGAACGCGATCCCGTCGATCACCCCGATGATGTCCGAGATCTTCGACGAGCTCTGGTGGATCGCTCCCATCGTCTGCACCACCTGCGCCACCACCGCGCCGCCCTTCTCCGCCACCTGCTGCGCGCCGTTCGCCAGTTCGTTCGCCTGCCGCGCGTTGTCCGCGTTCTGCTTCACCGTCCCCGTCAGTTCCTCCATGCTCGACGCCGTTTCCTCCAGGCTGGACGCCTGTTCCTCGGTGCGGCCGGAAAGATCCTGGTTGCCGACGGCGATCTCCTGCGAGGCGGTGTTGATCGCGTCGGCGGCGTGCTTGATGTGGCCGACGATCTCGCGCAGGCGGGCGACGGTGGTGTTGGCGTCGTCCTTCAACTGGCCGAAAGTGCCGGCGTAGTCGGCGGTGATCGACTTGGTCAGGTCGCCGTCGGCCATCGCCGAAAGCACTTCGACGACGTCGTCGAGGCCGCGCCGGGCGGTTTCGAGCAGGCGGTTGAGGTCTTCCGCCAGGCGCAGGAAGAAGCCCTGCTTGCCGTCGACCGCGACGCGCTGCGTGAAGTCGCCGTTGGCGGCGGCGCTGACGATGGCGGCGACCTCGTTCTCGACAGCCACCTCCTCGGTCCGGTCGAGCCATTCGACGGCCGTGCCCAGGCGCTCGCCGCGGGAATTGACGACCGGCGTCACCGACAGCGCGAAGGTGCGGCCGCCGAGGAGGATCGTCGCCCGGTGGTTGCCGGCCAGACGGTCGAGCGTCGCCCGCTGCAGCGCGGCGTCCTTCTGGAAGACGTCGAGGCTGCCGCCGAGCAGCGCCGCCGCGCTGAACTGCGGCAGCTCCTCGCGGATGTCGTTCTCGGCGCCCTGGAACATCTTCTGCACGGCGTCGTTCATGTAGATGACGTTGTGCACGTGGTCGGCGATCATCACGCTGGTGGCGACGTTGTCGAGGCCGATCTTGATGCGCAGGTTCTCGTCGGAGACGCGCTTCGCCTCGGCGACGTTGAAGCCGAGCTGGATCTGCATCGACTGCAGGCCCTGCATGACCTTGCCGATCTCGTCGTTGCGGTCGATGTCGATCAGCGTCTGGTAGTTGCCGCCGGCGATCGACTGGAAGCCGGCGGTGATCATGCCGAGCGGCCGCACGATGGCGCGGATGGTGAGCAGCGCGATCAGGCCGCCGAGGGCGATGACGCCGGCGAGCAGCGCGACGACCAGCGCGCGCGAGCGCGCGCCCTCTTCCTCGGCCGCCTGCAGTTGCACCTGCGCTTCCGTCAACTGGTACCGGTAGAGCACGTCGGCCAGTTCAGCCGCCTTCTCGTAGAACGGATTGACCTTGTCCACCACGATCTGCTGCGCGTCGGCGAAGCGCTCCTCGGCCATCGCCGCCTTCGCCGCCATCAGACCCTCCTGCACGAAGCGCGCGCGCTCGCTGCGGTAGGCCTCGGCCATCCCGCGGTGCTCGTCGGTGCGCACCGCCTTCATGTACGACTCCCACTGCGCGGTGATCTCGGCGACGTTGCGGTCGATCGCGTCGAGGTGCTCGGCGAGGCGGTGCCCGTCGTGCAGCGCCGCCGTCGCCGATTCCGGCGCGTGCTGCAGCGCCAGCAGCACCTGGCCGCGGTTGTCGGCCATCAGCTTGCCGATGCGCGCCAGCGACTGCACCGGCTGCAGGCGGTGGGCGTAGAGATCGGAGACCGACTGGTTCGAGCGGTTCACCGCCAGGATGCCGAGCGTGCCGACGAGCACGGCGAGGACCACCAGCGTGCCGAGGCCGGCGATCAGGCGCGAGCGGATCGTCAGGTTCTCCGTCCAGCCGCCGCCCTTGACCACCTTGCCGTGGCGGATGGTGGCGCCGCCGGCCTTCTTCTCGCGGAACAGGCGGTAGGCTTTCTCGACCTCGGCGATCGCCTGCGGGCTGGCCTTGCGGCGCACCGACATGTAGCCGACCACGCGCCCGGACTCGCGGATCGGCGTCGCCGTCGCCAGCACCCAGTAGAAGTCGCCGTTCTTGCAGCGGTTCTTGACGTAGCCGGTCCACGGCCGGCCGGCCTTGAGGTCGCGCCAGAGATCCTCGAAGGCCTCGGAGGGCATGTCGGGGTGGCGGACGATGTTGTGCGGCGCACCGATCAGCTCGGCCTCGGAAAAGCCGCTGATGTCGAGGAAATCCTTGTTGATGTAGGTGAGCTGCCCCTTGAGATCGGTCTTGGAGACGATCAGCGTGTCGTCGGTGAGGGGAACCTCGACGCTGGTGACCGGCAGGTTCGTGCGCATTGTCGTTTCTCCTTCTAGCGTTTTTTTTCGTCAGTTCTCTGCCGCGCCGCCCGCAGGCGCGCGGCGGGAAGCGCTCAGAATTCGGCCCACTCGTCCTCGTCGTCGCCGATGCGCTGTCGCTGCGGCTCGCGCGCACGCACGCCCGCGTCCAGGCGCACCGGCTCGCGGTGCGGCAGCGCGGCGCGCGCCGGCGCGGCCGGCGGCGCCGGGGCCTCGGCGGCGAGGCGGAAGACCGACACCGCCCGCGCCAGCGACTGCGCCTGCTCTTCCAGGCTCTCGGCCGCGGCCGCCGCCTCTTCCACCAGCGCCGCGTTCTGCTGCGTCACTTCGTCCATCTGCGTCACCGCCAGGCCCACCTGTTCGATCCCCGAACTCTGCTCCCGGCTCGCTTCCGCGATGTCCGCCATGATCCGCGCCACCCGGCCGATCGCCGCCACCACCTCTTCCATCGTCCGGCCCGCCTGATCCACCAGCTTCGAGCCGTTCTCCACCTTCTCCACCGAGTCCGAGATCAAGCCCTTGATCTCCTTCGCCGCCGCCGCGCTCCGCTGCGCCAGGCTCCGCACCTCCGTCGCCACCACCGCGAAGCCGCGACCCTGCTCCCCGGCCCGCGCCGCTTCCACCGCCGCGTTCAGCGCCAGGATGTTCGTCTGGAACGCGATCCCGTCGATCACCCCGATGATGTCCGAGATCTTCGACGAGCTCTGGTGGATCGCTCCCATCGTCTGCACCACCTGCGCCACCACCGCGCCGCCCTTTTCCGCCACCTGCTGCGCGCCGTTCGCCAGCTCGTTCGCCTGCCGCGCGTTGTCCGCGTTGAGCTTCACCGTCCCCGTCAGCTCCTCCATGCTCGACGCCGTTTCCTCCAGGCTCGACGCCTGTTCCTCGGTGCGGCCGGAGAGATCCTGGTTGCCCTGGGCAATCTCCTGGGCAGCGGTGTTGATCGCGTCGGTGGCGTGCTTGATCGAGCGGACGATCTGCTGCAGGTTGCCGACCGTGGCATTGGCGTCGTCCTTGACCTTGCCGAGCAGACCTTCGTAGTCGGCCTCGATCTTCTGCGTCAGGTCGCCGGCAGAGAGCCGCGCGAGCACGCCGGCGACGTCTTCGAGAGCGCGGCTGTTGGCTTCGAGCAGGTTGTTGACGCCGTCGCCGAGCTGGCGGAAGAAGCCGGCCATGCTCGCCGTGTCGAGGCGCTTGGCGAAATCGCCGCGGCCGGCGGCGGCGATCACCTCGGCCACCTGCCGCTCGATCGCCACCTCGCCGGTGCGGTCGAGCCATTCGACGACGGTGCCGATGCGCTCGCGCTGCTCGGTGACGATCGGGCTGGCGGTGAGCGAGAAGGTCCGCCCGCCGAGTTCGATCTGCACGCGGTGTTCGCCGGTGAGTTCACCGAGCAGCCGGCGCTGGTGCGCCGGCTGCCGGTGGTAGCGGTCGAAGTTGGAGCCGGGCACGGCGTCGGCGCGGAAATCTGGCAACTGCCTGCGGATGTCCGCCTCGGCGTTGCGCAGCATGGCGAGCACGGCGGCGTTGCAGTAGATGATGTTGCCGTCGGGGTCGGCGACCATGACGCTGTTCGAGGACACGTCGAGGGCGTTCTTGATGCGCAGGTTGGCGCGCGCCACCTCGCGCTCGGCCTCGATCTTCTCGCGCAGTTGCGCCTGCGTCGAATTCAGCTCGGCGGCGATGGCCGCCATCTCGTCGCTGGAATCGACCTCGACCGTCCGCGAAAAGTCGCCGGCGGCCATCCGCCGCACGCCGTCGCCGATCGCGCCGATGGCGGCGATCAGGTAGCTGCGGAAGGCGAGGAACAGGTACATCACCAGCAGCAGCGCGGCGCCGACGGTGGCGAAGGAGATCGTGCGCTCCTGATGCAGGCGTTCGAGGCGCCGCTCGGCCAGGCGCACGAACTCGTTGCGCGCCGCGTCGGCGACGACGAAGGCGGCGTCGATCGCCGCCGTGGACACCTTGAGCATCTGCGCCGGGTCGCCGGTCGGCGCCTCCGGCACGATGATCTGCTCGCGGACCAGCGGCAGGTAGGTATCCATGCTCGCCTTCAGCGCCCTGCGCGGCTCCGAGAGCGCCGCCTGCGTCGTTGCGCCGGCGGTGCGCTCGACCTTGTTCAGGCCGGCGTCGACGTCGGTGCCGTCACGCTCGACGAGGCGCGCCAGCACGGCCAGCGACATCCGCGCCTCCGGCTCGATCTCGCCCGACTGCAGCGCGCGCATCGATATCGCGCGCATCTGGCCGGCGAATTCGGCGGCGCGGATGATCTTCGTGGTGAAGGCGTCGACCAGGTAGAAGGTTTCCAGGTCCGGATCGAGCGTCAGATTGGAGAGGTCGGCGACGCGCGTGATGAAATCCTGGAAGACGACGATGGTCTCGCTGTGCAGGCGGACGCTCTCCGCCGCCGACAGCTCGTCGGCGCGCGCCAGCAGCCCCTCCCAGGCAGTGCGCGCGGCGCGCCACTGCGCGTGCGTGTCGAACTGCGCGCCGGCTTCCTCGTCGAGGCGGTTGCCGGCGTCGATTGCCGCCTTGATGCGCGCGCGCACCTCGGGCAGGCGGCCCTTGGCCTCGGCGTTGCCGGCGATCGCCAGTTGCGAGATGGCGCGGTGGATCTGGATCGCCTGGATGGCCTGGCGGGACGGCTCGATCTTGCGGGCGCCGACCAGCTCGCGCTCGGTGAAGGCGATCTGCGCGTTGATCGCCGTGCCGAAGACGAAGAGCAGATAGGCGATCGGCACGAGAAAGACGATGGCGATGACCAGCATCTTCTGCGGCATCTTCAAGCCGCCGAGCAGCCGGATTCCAGGTTTCAGCATGTCGTTGTTTCCTCCGAATTCAGCGGCCGGGTCACTGCGCGGCCGCCTCGTCGATCAGCTCCATGTCGCGGCTGCCCATCAAGCGCTCGATGTCGGTGACGATCAGCATGCGCTCTTCCATGCTGGCCAGGCCGAGAATGTACTTGGTGTCGAAGCTCGCCGAGAAGTCCGGCGCCTGCCGGATCTGGCCGCGGGTCAGCGAGGTCACGTCGGAGACGCTGTCGACGACGACGCCGATCACGCGCTGCGCGACGTTGAGGATGATGACCACGGTAAACGGCGTGTACTCGACCGTGCCGAGCGCGAACTTGATGCGCAGGTCGACGATCGGCACGATGATGCCGCGCAGGTTGATGACGCCCTTGATGAACGGCGGCGCGTAGGCGATCGAGGTCGGCGGCTCGTAGCCGCGGATCTCCTGCACCTTGAGGATGTCGATCGCGTATTCCTCGTCGCCCAGGCGGAAGGTCAGGTACTCGCTGGCGACGAGGTCCTCTTCGGGCGCCGCGTTCTGCTGCTTCGGAATGTCCATCGGTTGCCTCCCTTGGCTGTGTGCGTCAGGCCGGCACGGGCGCGGCGGCCGCCTGCGCCGTGCGGGCGGACTCGATCAGCGCCGAGACGTCGAGGATCATGGCCACGCGGCCGTCCCCCATGATCGTCGCGCCGGAAACGCCGGGAACCCGGCGGTAGTTCTGTTCGAGGCTCTTGATGACCACCTGGTGCTGCCCGACCAGGGCGTCGACGAAGAGCGCCGCCTTGGCGCCGTCGGCGTCGAGCACGATCAGGATGCCGCGCGTGAAATCGCTCTCCGCGCCGGGCACGCGGAACAGGTCGTGCAGCGCGACGATCGGCAGGTAGTCGCCGCGCACCCGGATGACCCGCCCCTGGTTGGACAGCGTCTTGACATCGCCGGGCGCCGGCTGCAGCGACTCGACGACGTAGGAGAGCGGCAGGATGTAGGTATGCCCGCCGACCGCCACCGACATGCCGTCGAGGATGGCCAGCGTCAGCGGCAGACGGACGGTCATGCGCGTGCCGATGCCGGCCATGCTCTCGATCTCGATGCGGCCGCCCATGGCCTGGATGTTGCGGCGGACCACGTCCATGCCGACGCCGCGGCCGGAGACATCGGTGACCACGTCAGCGGTGGAGAAGCCGGCCTCGAAGATGAGCGCCCAGACGTCCTGGTCGCTGATCTGGTCGGAGACCTGGAAGCCGCGCTCGCGCGCCTTGGCGAGAATCCGCTGGCGGTTCAGCCCGGCGCCGTCGTCGCCGACCTCGATGACGACGTTGCCGCCCTGGTGCGCCGCCTTCAGCGTGATCGTGCCGGTCGCGCTCTTGCCGGCGGCGAGGCGCTTCTCCGGCGCCTCGATGCCGTGGTCGAGGCTGTTGCGGATGAGGTGCGTGAGCGGATCGGCGATGCGCTCGATCAGGCCCTTGTCGAGTTCGGTCGTCTCGCCGCTCATCTTCAGCTCGACCTGCTTGCCGAGCTTCGAGGAGAGATCGCGGACGACGCGCGGGAACCGCGAAAAGACGAACGAGATCGGCATCATGCGGATCGACATCACCGCTTCCTGCAGGCCGCGGGTGTTGCGTTCGAGCTGGGCGAGGCCGTTCACCAGCGTCTCGGGCGCCGCCTCGCCCATCTGCTGCGCGCACTGCAGGAGCATGGCCTGGGTGATCACCAGTTCGCCGACGAGGTTGATCAACTGGTCGACGCGCTCGACGCTGACGCGGATCGAGGCCGCCTCGGCGGCAGCGCCGGCGGCGGCCGGGGGCTTCGACCGGGGCGGCGGCGCCGGTTCCGGAGGCGGCTCGGGAAGCGGCGCCGGCGGCGGCGGCGCGGCTTCCACGACGGTCGCCGCCGGGGCTTCGAACAGGCCGTAGCCGTCCCCCTCCTCGACGACGGGGGTAGCGGCCGCCGGCAGCGGCGCGAAGAAGCCGAAGCCGTCGCCCTCCTCGACGACCGCCGGCGCCGCCTCGCCGGCGACCGGTTCGAAGAAGCCGTAGGCCTCGCTCGCCGCCGTTTCCGGCGGCACGAAGAGGCCGAAGGCGCCGCCGGCATCGACGAGGTCGGCGGCGGCGACGTTCACCCGCCAGGCGTCGCGCTCGGAAACGAATTCGAGCGCGTCCTCGAACTCCTCGCGCGGCGCCGCCGTGCACAGCCGCAGGCGCCACAGGCCCGGCGTCGCGGCGGCCGGGCGGGCGAGCACTTCGAGCTCGCCGAGCGTCGCCAGCTCGTGCAGCAGATTGGACAGCGCCTCGGCGTCGGCCGTGGCCTCGACCGTCGGCAGGAATTCGATGTCGTAGGCGACCAGCGCCGCGGGCGGCGGCGCAACGGCGGGCGGCGCCGGTTCGGGGGCCGCTGCGGCGGCCGGCGCATCGGCGCGCGTCAGCGCCCGCAGGTTGCCGCAGACGCGGTCGACGGCGTCGGCGGCGACCGGCGCGCCGCCTTGGTGCGCGGCGAGCATGCCCTTGAGCGTGTCGCCGGCTTCGAGGAAGGCGTCGACCATGTCGGTGCGCAGCGCCAGTTCGTGCTTGCGGATGCGGTCGAGCAGGTTCTCCAGGACGTGCGTGACCTCGGCGAGGTCGGTGAAGCCGAAGGTGCCGCTCGACCCCTTGATCGAATGCGCGGCGCGGAAGATGGCGTTCAACTGCTCGTCGTCGGGATCGCCGACATCGAGCCCGAGCAGCAGCGATTCCATGTCCGCCAGATGCTCCGCCGTCTCCTCGAAGAACACCTGGTAAAACTGGCTCATGTCGATGGTCATGCTTTCCCTCTGCGCAGCGTTGCGTTCGGAACGGGGCGGCAGGCCGGGCGCCCGCGACTCGGCATCAGCCGATGACCTTCTTCACCACCTCGATCAGCTTCTGCGGGTCGAACGGCTTGACCAGCCAGCCGGTGGCGCCGGCCGCGCGGCCTTGCGACTTCATCGCATCCGACGATTCGGTGGTCAGCATCAGGATCGGCACCTGCTTGTACTGCGGCAGCGCGCGCAGGCTCTTGATCAGCGTCAGGCCGTCCATGCGCGGCATGTTCTGGTCGGTGAGCACGAGGTCGATGGCGCGCGATTTCGCCTTGTCCAGGCCGTCCATGCCGTCGACCGCCTCGACCACTTCGTAGCCGGCGCTCTTCAGCGTGAAGCCGACCATCTGCCGGATGGAGGCAGAATCGTCGACGCAGAGAATGGTCTTTGCCATGGGAATATTCCTTCCTGTCTGGGGGTTCGTTCAGTACTTTAGAACAATTCGACTCCGCCGCTGGCGAAGCCTTCCTGTTTCGCGGGATCTTCTTCGACCGCTTGCCGCAGGCATGCGAGCTGCGCCGCGACCTCGGCGACCCGCTCGCGCAGGCCGGCCATCTGTTCCGGCCGCAGTCCTTCGCCGGCGGCCGCGGCGACGCCGCCGGCCCGGCCGAGGCCGACGACGATCGCCTGCAGCTCGCCGAGCCGGTCGCTGACGCGGCCGAGGAGCTGCGTCAGCACATCCTGGATCTGCAGCGAGACGACCGCCTGGTTGACGCTCGACGCCATGGCCACGGTGATCTGGTTCAGCTCGTCGACGGTCTCGCCGGTGCGGCGGTTCAGGGTGTCCACGTCCTGCATCGCCCGCTCGACCTCGCGCTTCGACCTCAGCGCGAAGGTCATGTCCTGCGCCGCCATCCGGTTGATCGCCACCTCCGTGTCGGCGACCGACTTCTGCATGTTCTGCATCAGCCCGCGAATCTGCTGGCTGAAATGCGCGGTGCGGGCGGACAGGTCGCGCACCTCGTCGGCGACGACGGCGAAGCCGCGACCGGCCTCGCCGGCGCGCGCCGCCTCGATCGCCGCGTTCAGCGCCAGCAGGTTGGTCTGTTTCGAGATGCCGTCGATCTCACCGAGCATGCCGAGCGTCTCCCGCATTTCGCCGGCGATGTGGTCGGTCATCTCGACCAGCTCCATCGCCAGCTTCGAGTTCTCGACGACGCTGTTCACGAAGGTGCTCAGCGTCTCCGAAGTCTGCCGCGTGAACGATTCGAAATCGGCCAGCGCGCGCCCTTCCGCGTCCGTTCCGGCACGCTGGCCGACGATCTCCAGGCCGAGCGTCCGCTGGCGTTCCGCGTGCGCGGTCGTCGCCTGGAAGCTCCCGACCAGCGTCGCCACGGCGTCCGAGAATATCTGCTGCGCGCGCGCCAGTTCGCCGCGCGTCGTCTCGAACTGTACAGAAAATTCCTCGCCGCAGCGGACGAGCGCGCCGCCGGTCTCGACCAGCGCCGCCCGTTCCAGGCCGCCGCCGACCGGCAGCGGCTCCGCCGCGTGGCCGCCGTCGCCGACGGCCATGCCGGCGATCATCAGCCAGCCGGCCAGCAGCAGGCCGAGCGCCCCGAGAAAGACGCCGTTGCGCAGCGCCGGCTCGATGAGCAGCGCACCGCCGCCGACGGCGAGCAGCCACAGCACGCCGAACTTCCCGACCTTGTTTCCCCCCGACATTCGCCCTCAGTCCTCCGCCCCGCGCCGGTGCACCCGGCCCTGTCCATTTTCCGCCCCGCCGCCTCCGGTCGAGGCTAGGAACGCCTGTCCGCGGCTTCCGCACTGGCGCCGCCGTCCTCGTCGAGGAAAGCCTCCTCGGTCTGCTTGTTGAGAACGACGATGCTGATCCGGCGGTTCACCGGATTCAAGGGATCGGTCTTGTCGAAGAGCACGGTCGACGACATGCCGACCACGCGCAGCACCTTGCGCTCGTCCGTGCCGCCCAGGATCAGTTCGCGCCGCGACGCGTTCGCCCGGTTGGCCGACAGCTCCCAGTTCGAGAAGCCGCGCTCGCCGCCGGCGAACTGCGCGGCGTCGGTGTGCCCGGAAACGGTGATGCGGTTGCCGACGCTGTTCAGGGCATCGCCGATCTGGCGCAGGATCTCTTTCGTATAGGGTTTCAGTTCGGCGCTCGACAGGTCGAACATCGGCCGGTTCTGCTCGTCGACGATCTGGATGCGCAGACCTTCGCTGGTGATGTCGAGCAGCAACTGGTTCTTGAACTGCTGCAGCGCGGGATTGCTCTCGATCATGCTCTCGATGCGCTGCTTCAACTCGCGCAGCATCGCCCGCTCCCTCGCCTCGAAGGCCTTGCGCGCGGCCTCCTCGTCGGGCGTCGCCGTCTTGCGGCGGTTTTCCTGGTCGCCCTTGTTCTGCTGGCCGACGCTGCGGGTCAGATCCTTGCCGCCGCCGGGAATGATGGTCGACGCGTCGCCAGCCCCCGAGCCGCCCGTCGAACTGACCTTGAGCGGGTTCTGGAAATATTCGGCGATGCCGTTGAGGTCGCCCTTGGCCGTCGAGCCGAGCAGCCACATCAGCAGGAAGAAGGCCATCATCGCCGTCACGAAGTCGGCGTAGGCGATCTTCCAGGCGCCGCCGTGGTGGGCGCCGCCGACCACCTTCTTGCGCTTGATGACTATCGGGCGTGTGGAGTCGTCGCTCATCTTCGGGTCCGGTCAGCGACGGCTTACTTGCCCTTGCGCGCCTTGAGTTCCGCTTCCAGCTCGGCGAAGGTCGGACGGACGCCCGATTCGAGCGCCTTGCGGCCGAACTCGACGGCGACCTGCGGCGCGTAGCCCGACATCGAGGCGAGCAGCACGGCCTTGATGCAGTGGTAGATCTTGCCGCTCTCGTGCGCCTTCTGCTCAAGCAGGGTGGCGATCGGCGCGATGAAGCCGTAGGAGATGAGAATGCCGAGGAAGGTGCCGACCAGCGCGCCGCCGATCATCTTGCCGAGCACCGCCGGCGGCTGGCCGACCGAGCCCATGACGTTCACCACGCCCATCACCGCGACGACGATGCCGAAGGCCGGCAGGCCGTCGGCCACCTTGGCCATGACGTGCCCCGGCACCTCGACCTCGTGGTGATGCGTGTCGATCTCCATGTCCATCAGGCTCTCGATCTCGACCGTGTTCAGGTTGCCGCCGACCATCATGCGCAGGTAGTCGGTGATGAACTCCATGACGTGGTGGTCGTTCTGCAGGGCCGGGTACTTGCCGAAGATCGGGCTGGAATGAGGGTCCTCGACGTCGGCCTCGATCGACATCAGGCCTTCCTTGCGCACCTTGGCGAGAACTTCGTAGAGCATCGCCAGCAGGTCGATGTAGAGCGCCTTGGTGAACTTCGACCCCTTGAGGACGGAGGGCAGGGCGCCGACGGTTTTCTTGATGATCTTGATGTCGTTGCCGGCGAGGAAGCCGCCGATGGTCAGACCGACGATGGCGACGTATTCGGCCGGCACCCACAGGGCGAGCAGGCTGCCATGCAGGGCATAGGTGCCGAGCGACGCCAGCAGGATGACGACATAGCCGATGATCAGAAACATGCTTTCCCCTACTCCCTGTCTGCCCGCCTGCAAGCACGCGGCATGCTGCTGCGTTGCGAGATGTCGCGCTATTTTAGCCAGATGCGTGCTGCACGCGCAAAAAAGCCAGAGATTTTGCAGAGTTCCCGACGCTCGCGCCGCTTCGCCACAATCTGGTCACATTCATGCCGGCGGCGACCTTGCCCGGCAGACAGGCCAGGCCATCGTCTCCGGCTTCGGGTAGACTGCCCGCATGAGCGGCTTTCACACTCCGATCAAATTCTGCAGCCATTGCGGCGCGCCGGTGGCGCTCGCGGTGCCGCCCGGCGACAACCTGCCGCGCCACGTCTGCACGCGCTGCGCCGCCGTGCACTACCAGAATCCGCGCATGGTCGTCGGCTGCATCGTCGAATGGGAAAGCCGCGTCCTCCTCTGCCGCCGCGCCATCGAGCCCCGCTACGGGCGATGGACGCTGCCCGCGGGCTTCATGGAGAACGACGAGACGACGGCCGCCGCCGCCGCCCGCGAAACCCGCGAGGAAGCCTGCGCCGAGGTCGAGGTGGAGCGCCTGTTCGCGCTGGTGAACATTCCGCACATCCACCAGGTGCACCTCTTCTACACCGCCCGCCTGCTCGGCGGAAGCTTCGGCGCCGGCAGCGAATCGCTGGAGAGCCGCCTCTTCGCCGAGGACGAGATTCCCTGGCCGGAAATGGCCTTCCGCAGCGTCAGCTTCGCCCTCTCCGCCTGGTTCGACGACCGGCGGCAGGGCAGCTTCGGCCTGCACACCGCCGACCTGCCGCCGCTCAGCCCGCCCGGCTGAGACGGGCGCAAACGCGGGCGGGCAGCGCCGCCGCGGAAAACGGCCGGAAGGTCTCGCCGGAGGCGGCGAAGCGTGGCGCCGGCGGCCCCGTCCGGAAACACACGCGCCCTCTGGCCAGTTTTGGTACTCTTCTATGGCACGGTTTCTCCCGAAGGAAGCAGATCGATGCTCACGGACTCCCCATCCAGCGGCGGCCCCGGCCGACCGCTGATCCTCGCGGTCGACGTCACCGGCGCGCCGCGCGGCTGGATCACTTGGCAGGACGCAATCGCCTGCAAGGTGAACGGACGCGTGGACCGGGAGCTCGGGGATTTCCGCTTCACCTTCCACGGCGGCCATTCGCGGCTGACCGGCGAGCGCTCGACGCTCTCCGTCAGCAGCATCCTCGCCTTGCGCGGGCGCAATCCGCGCGGCTGGACGCCGCAATCGCCGGCGCTGACCAATCCCCTCCTGTTCCACCGCGACCGGCACCTGTGCTGCTACTGCGGCAACAGGAAGCGCCCGGAGCAACTGACCCGCGACCACATCGTGCCGCTCTCGCTCGGCGGCGGCGACCACTGGCGGAACGTGGTCACCGCCTGCAAGCCCTGCAATCAGCGGAAAGGGGCGCGGACGCCGGAGCGCGCGGGCATGCTGATGCTCTACGTGCCGTATGCGCCCTCGGTCTACGAGGCGCTGATCCTGCGCAACCGGCGCATCCTCGCCGACCAGATGGATTTCCTCGTCAGCCTGCTGCCGGCGAACTCGCGCTGCCTCGCCTGAGGCTGGCGCCGCGGCAGGGCCGGCGATTTGCGGTAGACTGCCACCCTCCGGCTCCGCCCACACCGGTACGCCGCCGCTGCCGGTATGCTTCGACGATGCCCGATGACCGACGACCGATGAAACCCTCGATCCGCCGCAGCCTGATGATCGCAGCCCTGCTCGGCACGACCCTCGGCGGTGCGCCTGCGCCGCTGCCGGCCGCCGAAGCCCAGAAGGCGCCGCCGGCGCGCAGGCCGGCCGCAGCCAGCAGCCAGCAGGTCCGCGCCGCAGCCGAGGTCGTTGCCGTCGACCGCAAGGCGCGAACGCTGAAACTCAAGCGCGAGGACGGCAATGCGATCACCGTCACCGTCGGCAGCCGCGTCGCCGACCTCGCCCGGATCGACGCCGGCGACCTGGTCGTCGTCCAGTACGGCCTCGCCCGCGCCCTCTCGATGAAGAAGACGCCGGTCGTCGCCGACGGCGACGGCGACGCGGCGGTCGACCCGGCCACCGTCGGCCCGACCGGCACGCCGCAGCGGCGCCAGATCATCGCCGACATCATCGCCATCGACGACCGGACCGGCCAAGTCACGTTGAAGGGGCTGGGCGGCGACATCGTGGACGTCGTCTTCAGGAATCGTCGGGTATTGGCCAGCGTCCGCATCGGCGACCGCGTCCGGGCCGAGTACGCCGACGCGGTCGCGGTCTCGATCAGGCCGGCCGGCCGGGCGATCCCGCCGAAGCGGCAAAGCCCTCCCTAGCATCCGGCGGCGCGCCTACCAGTCGCAGCCGGCCGGGCAGACGTAGCGGGACAGCGCCGGCACGTCCGGAATGAAGATGCCGCCGCGCCGCTTGACGATCAGCCCCTGCTTCTCCAGCTCGTTGAAGGCGCGCGACAGGTGCGAGTCGCTGACGCCGAGGCGCGAGGCCAGCTTGTTGCGCGGCAGCGTGATGTTCAGCGACAGCGTCCCGTCCGGCGTGCACGGCGCCTTGTCGAACTGGCAGACGAGGTAGCAGACGAGGCGCGCGGCGGCGCCCTTGGTGCAGAAGGTAACCACGTCCTTCTGCAGATAGTCGGTCCGCTCGGCGAACACGCCCATCAGCCGGCGGGCGAAGGCCGGCGAGGCGTGCAGCCAATCGTCCACGGTCGTTTCCGGCAGGCGCAGCACGGCGGCCGGCGTGATCGTCCGCGCCGAGTAGAGGCTGCGGTAGCCGTTGAACAGCGTCTCCTCGGCGAACAGGCCGCCGGCGCGGACGAACTCGATGATCTTCTCGCCGCCGCCGGGCGCGCTCACCACCAGTTCGACGGTGCCGTGGGCGACCAAGAAGAGGCCGGGCGCGATCGTGCCGCTGTCGAGGAAGACCGCGTCGGCAGGCAGCAGCAACTGGTTCTCGCGCCGGCGCAGCGCCGGGGCGAAGAGTTCGGGCCGCGGCAGTCCGTGCAGCAGCTTGCCGCCGTAGAGCAGGCTGATGTCGGTTTCGCTGAAGGCCATGGAAGGTATCGACACGTTCTACCGAAAAAAAGGCCCGGCGGGAAAATCCGGCCGGGCCCCGGGATGCGCTCGCTCAGAGTCGCTCGAAGACGACGGCGATGCCCTGACCGCCGCCGATGCACATCGTCACCAGCGCGTACTTGCCGCCGACGCGCTGCAGCTCGTAGATGGCCTTGGTGGCGATGAAGGCGCCGGAGCAGCCGACCGGGTGGCCGAGCGCGATGGCGCCGCCGTTCGGGTTGGTCTTCACCGGGTCGAGGCCGAGGCCCTTGGCAACGGCGATGGCCTGCGCGGCGAAGGCTTCGTTCGACTCGATCACGTCCATCTGGTCGAGCGTCAGGCCGGCGCGCTTCAGTGCCAGCTTCGAGGCCGGGATCGGGCCCTCGCCCATGACGTCGTTCGGCACGCCGGCGACGGCGTAGGAGACGAGGCGGGCGATCGGCTTCTGGCCGGCCTTGGCCGCGGCGTCGGCGGCGGCGAGCACGAAGAACGAGGCGCCGTCGTTGATGCCCGAGGCGTTGCCGGCGGTGACCGTGCCGTCCTTCTTGAAGGCCGGCTTCATCTTGGCCAGCGACTCCATCGTCGTGCCGCGCTTCAGGTGCTCGTCGGTGTCGACGACCACCTCGCCCTTCCGCGTCTGCTTGACGATCGGCACGATCTGCGACTTGAAGCGGCCCTCGTCGATGGCGATGGCGGCGCGGCGCTGCGATTCGACGGCGCAGGCGTCCTGCTCCTCGCGCGAGATGTTCCACTTGGTCGCCAGGTTCTCGGCGGTGATGCCCATGTGGCCGACGCCGAACGGGTCGGTGAGCACGGCGACCATCATGTCGATCGCCTTGGCATCGCCCATGCGCGCGCCGGAGCGGAGCTGCGGCAGCAGGTAGCCGCCGCGCGACATGACTTCGACGCCGCCGCCGATGCCGTATTCGCAGTCGCCGAGCATGATCTGCTGGGCGGTGGTGACGATGCCCTGCAGGCCCGACGAGCACAGGCGGTTCACCTGCATGGCCACCGACTCCATCGGCAGGCCGGCCTGGATCGAGGCGACGCGCGGCACGTAGGCGTAGCGCGAGTCGGTCGGAATGCAGTTGCCGACGGTGATGTAGTTGATCTGCTGGGGATCGACGCCGGAACGGGCGACGGCCTCCTTCATCACGGTGCCGGCCAGTTCGGCCGGTTCGATATCGCTGAGGGAACCGCCGAAGGCGCCGATGGCGGAACGGACTGCGCTGAGAACAACGACTTCCTTGCTCATTTTTATAACCTCTCCAATCAACTACGGAACATTCAACCGCCCACCAGACTGGCAAGCCCCAACAAGAGCAACAACAGCAACCACAGCACGATGGCGCGCCAGACCAGGCCGACGGCACTCTGCATGAAATCGACGTCGGCCTCGTCGCCGGTGCCGAGTTCGGCCCGGTCGGCGACCTCGCCGCTCTCCACCACCGGCATCCCCAGGCGCACGCCGAGCGCGCCGGCGCCGGTGGCGAGCACGATGCCGAGGCCGTCGTCCGGCCATTTGCCGGCCTGCGTGCGCCAGCAATAGACGGCGTCCTCGAAGTCGCCGACGACGGCGAAGGCGGCGGCGGTGGCGCGCAGCGGCAGCCAGTCGATCAGCGCGAAGGCGCGGCGGGCGAACTGGCCGAAGCGGCCGAGCAGCGGATCGTCCGGGCGGCGTGACCAGTGCTCGGCGAAGACCGCCGACGCCCGGTAGAGCACGGCGCCGCACGGCCCGGGCAGCAGCACGAACCAGAGCAGCACGCCGAAGACGTGGCGATGCGAGTCGGCGAGCGCCTGCTCGATCGACAGCCGGGCGACGTCGCCGGACGACAGCCCGTCGGCGGAGCGGCCGCGCCACTCGCCGAGCAGCATGCGGGCGCGCGGCAGATCCTCCATGCGCAGCGCGAGCTGGATGTCGGTGTAGTAATGGCTGAACTGGCGGAAACCCATCGTCAGGTAGAGGACGAGGACGTTCCAGGCGACGCCGAGGAGGGGATTCAGCGCATAGAGCGCGGCGAAGACGAGACCGGCGACGATCGTCAGCCCGCCGACGCCGAGACACCAGGCGAGCACGCCGTGCCGGCTCTCGCCGGCGTTGAACAGGCCGTCGAGGGTGTCCGCCAGGCGCGACAGCGGTCCGAACACGACCTGGCGATAGGGAAGCGGACGGGCCTGCTCGATGAGTAGCGCGAAGATCAGGGAAACAAGACTCAAGGGACTCTGGCGCCGCGACGCCGCGTTGTTGTTTCAGCGTCGAAGATAACACACTTCCGGCGGCCCCCGGCTGTCGGGTGGCGCGGAGCTCAGCCGGCGGACGCCTCGGCGAAGCGCCGGTAGAGGGAAACGATCATGCCGGCGGTGGCGCCCCAGATGAAGTGGCCGTCGTAGGGCATCGCATAGTAGCGGCGCTGGCGGCCGCGCCAGAAAATCTCGTGCTGGCGGTGGTTGGCCGGGTCGAAGAGGAACGACAGCGGCACCTCGAAGACCTCGGCAACCTCGAAGGGATCGGGCCGCAGCGAGAACGGCGGGGTGACGAAGGCGACCACCGGCGTGACGGCGAAGCCGGTGCTCGTGCGGTAATCCGGCAGATAGCCGACGACCTCGACGTGCCGGGGCGCCAGACCGACCTCCTCCTCCGTCTCGCGCAGCGCGGCGTGCAGGGCGGACGGATCCTCCGGCTCGATGCGCCCGCCGGGAAAGCTGACCTGGCCGGCGTGGTCGCGCAGGTGCGCGGTGCGCTCGGTCAGCAGCAGCGTCGGTCCGGCGTCGCGGAGGACGACCGGCACCAGCACGGCCGCCGGCGTCAGCGCCTCGTCGCCGAGGCCGTCCTCGAGCACGGCGGCGGCCGCTCCCGGCTGCTGCGCCAGACCGGCGCGCAGGCGCGCGAGGTCGGGCACGGCCACCTCCCCAAGGGAGGGAGCGCCCCCTTCGGACGGCCGGGCGGGCGCGCTCATGCGCGCGCGGCGCCCTCTTCCTCGATCTCGGCGTGCACGGAGCGAAGGGCGTCCTGTAGGGTTTCTTCGGACAACTGGTTGACGGAGGTGGCGACCAGGTCGGCCGCTTCGACCGCGGCCACCGGCAGCCGCCTGCTGTCGAGGGTGGCGATGAGTGCCGCGGCGGCGCCGGCGATGCGCAGGAGCAGTTCGCGCTCGCCCATCAGCAGTTCGACCTCGCGGCGCAGCAGGGCAATTTCCTGATCGCGGTGCGGCATGTGTTCGTCTCCTCAATATTCTCTTCGCCGCACGGCCGGCGGCCATATCGATGCAGCGGGGGAAGGCCATACAATGATCGACTCTCCGTCCGATCCTGACGCCATGAAACCGATCGCCGTATTCCGCCACGCGCCCGTCGAAGGTCCGGGCTATTTTGCCACATTCCTCGAAGCCCACGGCATTCCCTGGCGCCTCGTCGCCGTCGATGCCGGCGAGGCCGTTCCGGACGATGTCGACGCCTTCTCCGGCCTCGCCTTCATGGGCGGGCCGATGAGCGTGAACGACCCGCTGCCGTGGGTCGAGGCGGAGTGCGCGCTGATCCGCGCCGCCGTCGACCGCGACATCCCGGTCGTCGGCCACTGCCTCGGCGGGCAGTTGATGGCGAAGGCGCTCGGCGGCAAGGTGACGCGCAACGCGGTCAAGGAGATCGGCTGGGGCGAGGCGCTCGTCGAGGACGTTGCCGAGGCGGCGCGCTGGCTCGGCGACTACGCCGGCAAGGCGACGGTCTTCCAGTGGCACGGCGAAACCTTCTCCATCCCGCCCGGCGCCGTGCGCCTGCTGCGCAACGAATGGTGCGCCGGCCAGGCCTTCGTCCTCGGCCCGCACCTGGCGATGCAGTGCCACGTCGAGATGACGCCGGAGATGATCGCGGCCTGGTGCGAAAGCTGGGAGGACGAGGTGCGCGGCCTGCCGGCACTGCCGCCGCCGGTACAGACGCCGCCGCAGATGCAGGCGGAGACCGCCTGGCGGCTGCCGGCGATGCGGGAAGCGGCGAACCGGCTCTACGCCGCGTGGATCCGCGGCCTGCGGCGCGACTGACCGGCGCCGCGACGCTCAGTCGCGGAAGTTGCCGTACTTGATCGGGAAATCGGTGATCGTCTTCGTCACCAGCGCGATCGCCGACTGCAGATCGTCGCGCTTGGCGCCGGAGACGCGCACCGCGTCGCCCTGGATCGCCGCCTGCACCTTCAGCTTGGAATCCTTGATCAGCTTGACGATCTTCTTGGCGAGCTCGCTCTCGATGCCGATCTTGATCTTCAGCTCCTGCTTCACCTTGTTGCCGGAGACCTTCTGCACCGGCTGGTGGTCGAGGCGCTTGACGCTTTCCTTCTCCTTCTTCTCCATCGCCGGGAAGAGGATGTCCTTGATCTGGTCGAGCTGAAAGTCGGAGTCGCCGTAGAGCGTGATCGACTTCTCCTTCTCGTTCAGCTCGACCTTGGCCGAGGTGCCCTTGAAGTCGTAGCGGGCGTCGATCTGGCGGCTGACGACGTCGATCGCGTTCTTCAACGCGACCATGTCGGCTTCGGAAGAGAAATCGAACGACGGCATGGCTGGCTCCCGGATCAGCCGAAGTGGCAGACGTAGTGGTAGGGCTCGTCGCAGGCGATCTCGAACGAGGAGTTGCCCGGCACGTCGAAGGACTGGCCTTCGCCGTAGGTCTTCCATTCGCCGAATTTGCCATCCTGGCCCTTGAGCCTGACGCGGCACGAACCGCCGACGCCTTCCATCACCTCCGGCGCACCGGTGTTGAAGACGAGCGACGACGGCAGGATGACGCCGACGGTCTTCTTCGTGCCGTCGGCGAACTGCACGGTGTGGCTGACGCACTTGCCGTCGAAATAGACGTTGGCCTTCTTGACCACGGAAACGCTATCGAACTGCGACATTTTTTCAGATTCCCCAAATTTTCTGGATGACGGCCTTGGCGACGAAGCCGAGCATGCCGAAGGCGAGCACGAAGAACAGCACCAGGGTGCCGGTCTTGCCCGCCTTCGACTTCCAGGCGATCTCGCCGATGATGAACAGCATGAAAAGCATGAAGGCGCCGACCCCGAAGGTGACGCCGAATTCGGCGATCTGCTCCTCGGTGAAACCGAACAGCGTGCCGTTCATGCCTCAGCCCTTCTTGCGGCCGGCGAGGTTGGCGGCGATACGCATGCGCAGCGCGTTGAGCTTGATGAAGCCGCCCGCGTCCTTCTGGTCGTAGGCGCCGGCGTCGTCCTCGAAAGTGGCGATGGTCGGGTCGAACAGCGAGTCGGTCTTCGAGTCGCGGCCGGTGACGATGACGTTGCCCTTGTACAGCTTGACGCGCACCCAGCCGTTGACCGGCTGCTGCGTGTGGTCGATCAGCGCCTGCAGCGCGCGGCGCTCCGGGCTCCACCAGTAGCCGTTGTAGACCAGGCTGGCGTAGCGCGGCATCAGGTCGTCCTTGAGGTGCGCGACTTCGCGGTCGAGGGTGATCGACTCGATGGCGCGGTGCGCGCGCAGGAGGATCGTGCCGCCCGGGGTTTCGTAGCAGCCGCGCGACTTCATGCCGACGTAGCGATTCTCGACGAGATCCAGCCGGCCGATGCCGTGCTTGCCGCCGAGCTGGTTGAGCGTGGCGAGCAGTTCGTGCGCCGGCATGCGCTTGCCGTTGATCGAAACGAGGTCGCCCTTCTCGAACTCGAGGTCGAGGTATTCGGCGGCGTCCGGCGCCTTCTCCGGCGACACGGTCCAGCGCCACATCGACTCCTCGGCCTCGGCCGCCGGGTCTTCGAGGTGGCGGCCCTCGTAGCTGATGTGCAGCAGGTTGGCGTCCATCGAATACGGCGAGCCGCCCTGCTTGTGCTTCATGTCGACCGGGATGCCGTGCTGCTCGGCGTAGGCCATCAGCTTCTCGCGCGAGAGCAGGTCCCACTCGCGCCACGGCGCGATGATCTTGATGCCGGGTTTGAGCGCGTAGGCGCCGAGCTCGAAGCGCACCTGGTCGTTGCCCTTGCCGGTGGCGCCGTGCGAGATGGCGTCGGCGTCGGTCAGGTCGGTGATCTCGATCAGGCGCTTGGCGATCAGCGGCCGGGCGATCGAGGTGCCGAGCAGGTACTCGCCCTCGTAGACGGTGTTGGCGCGGAACATCGGGAAGACGAAGTCGCGCACGAACTCTTCGCGCAGGTCGTCGATGAAGATGTTCTCCGGCTTGATGCCGAACTGCAGCGCCTTGGCGCGGGCCGGCTCCAGCTCCTCGCCCTGGCCGAGGTCGGCGGTGAAGGTGACCACCTCGCAGTTGTAGGTGTCCTGCAGCCACTTGAGGATGACGGAGGTGTCGAGGCCGCCCGAGTAGGCGAGTACTGCGCGCTTGATGTCGCTCATTGGTTCACTCCAGTTAGGAGTGAGGAGTGAGAAGTGAGGAGTGGGCGCCGGGTTTGCTCCTCACTCCTCTCTCCTCACTCCTCACGGATTCAAGGATTTACACGGCCGAGGAGCAGGTACTCCATCAGCGCCTTCTGCACGTGCAGGCGGTTCTCCGCCTCGTCCCAGACCACGCTCTGCGGGCCGTCGATGACCTCGGCCGCGACCTCCTCGCCGCGGTGCGCCGGCAGGCAGTGCATGAACACCGCGTCGGCCTTGGCGACGCGCATCATGTCGGCGTCGACCTGCCAGTCGGCGAAATCGCGCAGGCGCTCCTCGTTCTCGGCCTCGAAGCCCATCGAGGTCCACACGTCGGTGGTCACCAGGTCGGCGCCCCGCGCCGCCTCCATCGGATCGGCGAACTGCTCGAAGTGGTCGGTGCCGTAGAGGCCGGCGCGCTCGGGTTCCACCTCGTAGCCCGGCGGCGTCGACACGTGCACGTTGAAGTCGAGAATCTCGGCGGCCTGCAGCCAGGTGTTGCAGACGTTGTTCGAGTCGCCGATCCAGGCCACGGTCTTGCCCTGGATCGAACCGCGATGCTCGATGAAGGTGAAGATGTCGGCCATGATCTGGCACGGGTGGTATTCGTTGGTCAGGCCGTTGATCACCGGCACGCGCGAGTTGGCGGCGAAGCGCTCGATGATGTCCTGCTCGAAGGTGCGGATCATGACGATGTCGCTCATGCGCGAGATCACCTGCGCCGCGTCCTCGACCGGCTCGCCGCGGCCGAGCTGCGAGTCGCGCGTGTTGAGATAGATGGCCGAGCCGCCGAGCTGGTGCATGCCGGCCTCGAACGACAGGCGCGTGCGCGTGCTCGCCTTCTCGAAGATCATCACCAGCGTGCGGTCGACGAGCGGCCAGTGCTGCTGGTAGGACTTGAACATCTCCTTGATGCGGCGCGTGCGCGCAAACAGGTAATCGTACTCCTCACGCGTGAAATCCTTGAACTGCAGGTAGTGGGACATGAGCGCCTCCTCAGGCCGCGAGGAAGGTGCGGACCAGCGCCGCCAGGCGCTCGACCAGTTCCTTCGCCTCGGCGTCGGTCATCACCAGCGCCGGCAGCAGGCGCACCACCTTGTCGGCGGTGACGTTGATCAAGAGGCCGTCGGCGAGCGCCTTCGTCACCAGTTCGCCGCACGGGCGGTCGAGCTCGATGCCGATCATCAGGCCCTGGCCGCGGATGTCGACGACGCCCGGCGCGCCGGCCAGCGCCGCCGCGAGATCCTCGCGGATCGCCGCGCCGAGGCGCTCGGCGCGCGCCATCAGGCCGTCCCGCTCGATGGTCGAGAGCGTCGTCAGCGCCGCCGTGCAGGCGAGCGGATTGCCGCCGAAGGTCGAGCCGTGGTTGCCCGGCCCGAACAGGCCGGCGGCGCGGCCGGCGGTCAGGCAGGCGCCGATCGGCACGCCCGAGCCGAGGCCCTTGGCCAGCGTCGCCACGTCCGGCAGGATGCCGGCCTGCTGGAAGCCGAACCACCGGCCGGTGCGCGCCATGCCGCACTGCACCTCGTCGCAGATCAGCAGCCAGCCCTTCTCGTCGCAGAGCTGGCGCAGGCCGCGCTGAAAATCGACGGAAGCGATGTTGATGCCGCCCTCGCCCTGGACCATCTCCAGCATCACGGCGACGACGTTCTTGTTGTGCTCGGCGACGGCGCGGATGGCGGCGAGGTCGTTGTACGGCACGCGCACGAAGCCGGAGACGAGCGGTTCGAAGCCGGCCTGCGCCTTGCGGTTGCCGGTCGCCGACAGCGTCGCCAGCGTGCGGCCGTGGAAGGCCCGCTCCATGACGATGATCGTCGGGCTGTCCACGCCCTGCCGGTGGCCGTAGAAGCGGGCCAGCTTGATCGCCGCCTCGTTCGCCTCGCAGCCAGAATTGCAGAAGAAGACTTCCTGCATGCCCGAGAGCCCGCACAGGCGGTCGGCCAGCTGCTCCTGCTCGCGGATGCCGTAGAGGTTCGATACGTGCAGCAGGCGCCCGGCCTGCTCGGCGATCGCACGGACCAGCGCCGGATGCTTGTGTCCGAGCGTGTTGACCGCGATCCCGGAAAGCGCATCGAGGTAGGTCTTGCCGTTGACGTCGGTGACGCGGCACCCCTCGCCATGACTGAAAGTGACGGGGAGACGCGCGTAGGTGTTCATCAAATGCGACATAATGAGCCTGCCTTCCAATGGGCCTCGCGGCAACCCTTCCCCGCGAGGGGCAAGGCGCATCCGGGATCGACCGGCGCTTCTCGCGAGGCCAGAAACTGAAACGGCGGCTGGCGCCGCCGGGTCACTTGGCACAGCGGAAGCACCGCCGCGCCTGTGTTGCAAGGGGTGGAATGTTAAGGGAAAAATAACGCCTTGTATAGAAGACGGGGCGCAGGGGGAGCGCATGCGAATCGCAGTATTCAACCAGAAGGGCGGCGTCGGCAAGACCACCACCGCGCTCAACCTGGCGGCAGCGGTACGCCGCGACGGCGGCACGCCGCTGCTCCTCGACCTCGACCCGCAGTGCCACCTCTCCGGCGTCTTCGGCACGCCGCCGCAGGATTCGCAGAAGAGCCTGTTCGCCTTCTATCAGGACCTGAAGACGCTCGACGAGCTCGAACTCGAATGGAACGGGCTGGGGTCGCTGATCCCGTCGCACCAGCAGTTGATCAAGGTCGACTCGATCTTCGGCAAGGGGCCGGCGATCCTCAACAAGCTGCGCGTCGGGCTCGACGCCCTCGACCTGTACCGCCCCGGGCGCATCCTCCTCATGGACTGCTGCCCGTACGTCGGCGTCCTCTCGCTGAACGCGCTCTTCGCCTGCGACCACCTGCTCATCCCGGTGTCGACCGACTACCTGTCGCTGAAGGCCGCCGAGCAGATGACGCGCACGCTGGAAATCCTGGAACCGGTGCTGAAGCGCCGCATCAGCCGGCGCTACGTGCTCACCCGCTTCGACCGGCGCCGCCGGATGAGCGAGGACGTGCGCGACCGGCTGACCGCGCTCTACGGGATGGAGGTCTGCGAGACGGCGATCGCCGAGAACGTCTCGGTCGCCGAAAGCCCTTCGCTGCAGCGCGACGTCTTCTCGCACAGCGAAGCCAGCAGCGGCGCCCGCGACTACCGGGCGCTCTACGGCGAACTGCAGGAACAGGGTTTCTTCTGAAGCGCCGGCTCAGCGCCGGGAAATCAGGTCGACGACGTCTTCGTAGCTGACCGGCACGCCGCGCACGCCGCCGGAGGCGACGTTGCGCATCTCGAGAATCTCGCAGCCCATGTACATCTGGCGCAGCTTGCGTTCCGCCTCCGGCTCGTCGCGGCCGAAGATCAGCAGGTTGTCCACGATCGCGCCGGAGCGGGTCCGGATGCGGAAGCCGTATTTCATGTTCATCGGCGCGTGCATGAATCCCTCCTCCCTCAAGCAGATGGATTCAGTATATGCAGTCATTTCTCGATATGCAACGTAGCACATTGATTTGAATGAGATGACTCTCTCATCCATTCCGCGAGAACGGATTGGCACGACGCACCCACGGGCTTTCTGGTACACTCCCGGCACCAAGCGCGCGAGCGCCGCGACAATAAATTCAAGGCACCGCCGCCGAGACATGACCGATCCGCTCAGCAATACCTTCATCATCGTCGGCCTTACCCGGGATGGACGCAAATTCCGCCCGAGCGACTGGGCCGAACGCCTGTGCGGCGTGATGTCGGCCTTCGGCGCGGAGAAAAAGATGAAGTATTCGCCCTACGTCGGCCCCGGCGACTACAACGGCGACAAGGCGGTGTTCGTCGACGGCCGGCTCGAGGAGATCGAGCCGATGGCCTACCGCTTCCTGCTCAACTTCGCCAGCGACAACGATCTGCAGCTCATTTCCGGGGTGTGCCCGATCGAACCCAAGCGGTAACGACGCCGGGACGGCAGGACAAACGAAAACGGCGCCCGCGGGCGCCGTTCTGCATCAGGGCGGTCGCCGGTCAGGCGGCGAGGGCCTTGATCTGGGCCGACAGGCGGCTCTTGTGGCGCGAGGCCTTGTTCTTGTGGATGATCTTCTTGTCGGCGATGCGGTCGAGAACCGCGATCGATTCCTGATAGACCGTCTGGGCCGCCGCCTTGTCGCCGGCGCCGATCGCCTTCTGCACGCGCTTGATCGCCGTGCGCAGGGTCGAGCGCAGGCTGGCGTTGTGGGCGCGTTGCTTGACGGCTTGACGGGCACGCTTGCGTGCTTGAGCGCTGTTGGCCATTGATTCGGTTCCTAAAATTCGTTGGTGATAAGCGAAAACGCGCGATTATACGGAGCCCGGGCCGGCAGCGCAAGTCCACGCGGGCACCATGCTACCATTCGCCCCCATGAACCTGCTCAAGGCCCTCGCCACCGTCAGCAGCATGACGCTGCTGTCGCGCATCCTAGGATTCGTCAGGGACTTCGTCATCGCCCGCACTTTCGGCGCCGGCATGATGACCGACGCCTTCTTCGTCGCCTTCAAGCTGCCCAACCTGCTGCGCCGGATGTTCGCCGAGGGCGCCTTCGCCCAGGCCTTCGTGCCGATCCTCGGCGAATACAAGAACCGGCGCGGCGAGGCGGAGACGAAACGGCTGGTCGAGCGCGTGGCGACGCTGCTCTTCCTCGTGCTGACCGTCGTCGCCGCGCTCGGCGTGGTCGGCGCGCCGATCCTGGTCCATGTCTCGGCGCCGGGCTTCGCCGCCGACGCCGGCAAGTTCGGGCTGACCGTCGAGCTGACGCGCATCACCTTCCCCTACATCCTGTTCATGTCGCTGGTCGCGCTCGCCGGCGGCATCCTCAACACCTGGAGCCGCTTCGCGCTGCCGGCCTTCACGCCGGTGCTGCTCAACCTCGCCTTTATCGTCATGGCGCTCTTCGCCGCGCCGTACTTCGACCCGCCGGTGCTGGCGCTGGCCTGGGCGGTATTCATCGGCGGCGCGCTGCAACTGGCGCTGCAACTGCCCAGCCTGGCGAAGATCGGCATGCTGCCGCGCTTCTCGCTCGACTGGCGGGACGAGGGCGTGCGCCGCATCCTGCTGCTGATGGCGCCGGCGCTGCTCGGCGTCTCGGTGTCGCAGATCAGCCTGCTGATCAACACCATCTTCGCCTCCTTCCTCGGCGCCGGCAGCGTCTCCTGGCTGTACTACGCCGACCGGCTGATGGAGTTTCCGGCGGGCATGCTCGGCGTCGCGCTCGGCACCATCCTGCTGCCCTCGCTCTCCAAGTACCACGCCAACGACGACCGCGAGGAATATTCGCGGCTGCTCGACTGGGGTCTGCGCCTGACGCTGCTCCTCGCCGCGCCGGCGGCGCTCGGGCTGGCGCTGCTGTCGCTGCCGCTGATCGCCACCCTCTTCTTCCACGGCGCCTTCACCGCCGACGACGTGCTGCGCACGCGCGAGGCGCTCCTCGCCTACAGCCTCGGCCTGCTCGGCCTGATCCTGGTGAAGGTGCTGGCGCCCGGCTTCTACGCCCGGCAGAACATCCGCACGCCGGTGAAGATCGCGCTCGTCTCGCTCTTCGCCACGCAGGCGATGAACCTCGCCTTCGTCTGGCACCTGAAGCACGCCGGGCTGGCGCTGGCCATCGGGCTGGCCGCCTGCCTCAACGCCGCGCTGCTCTATCGCGGCCTGCGCCGCGACGGCGCCTACACGCCGCAGCCCGGCTGGCCGGCCTTCTACGCGAAGCTGGCGCTCGCCCTCGCGGTCATGGGCGGGCTGCTCTGGGTCGGCGTCGGCGCCGAGGCGAACTGGCTGCGCTTCAGCGCCGCCGAGCGCGTACTGCGCGTCGGCGCGCTCGTCGTCTTCGGCGCCGGCGCCTATTTCGCTACACTGTGGGCCTTGGGATTCCGCCTGCGCGACTTCAGGCGGCGGGCAGCCTAACCGAAAGGAGGAGACGATGAAACTCAGCAGCGCCAGTTTTGCCGACAACGAGAGGACTCCCGGCGAGTTCGCCTTCTGCACCCCCGATCCGGCGCACCGGGTCTGCCTCGGCGCCAACCGCAACCCGCAGTTGTCGTGGTCCGACGTTCCCGCCGGCACCAGATCGTTCGCGGTCATCTGCCACGACCCGGACGTGCCGAGCCAGGGCGACGACGTCAACCAGGAAGGCCGCACGGTGCCGGCCTCGCTGCCGCGCGTCGATTTCTTCCACTGGGTGCTGGTCGATCTGCCGGCCGCGCTGACGCAGATCGCCGCCGGCGAGTTCTCCAGCGACGTGACGCCGCGCGGCAAGGCCGGCCCGGCGGCGGCGCACGGCGCCCGCCAGGGGATCAACGACTACACCGGCTGGTTCGCCGGCGACGGCGACATGTCCGGCGACTACTACGGCTACGACGGCCCCTGCCCGCCGTGGAACGACGAGATCCGCCACCGCTACGTGTTCACCGTGTTCGCGCTCGACGTCGAGCGGCTGCCGCTCGAAGGGAAGTTCACCGGCCAGCAGGCGCGCGACGCGATGGCCGGGCACATCCTCGGGCAGGCGAGCATCACCGGCGTCTATACGCTGAATCCGGACGTGAAGCTCTGATCCTTCCGCAGCACAAAAACAAAACGGGGCAGCCTTGGCTGCCCCGTTTGCTTGGTGCGTACGTTTCCGATCAGGCCATCAGCGGCACGATCAGCAGCGCGACGAGGTTGATGATCTTGATCAGCGGGTTCACCGCCGGGCCGGCCGTATCCTTGTACGGGTCGCCGACGGTGTCGCCGGTCACGGCCGCCTTGTGGGCTTCCGAACCCTTGCCGCCGAAGTTGCCGTCCTCGATGTACTTCTTGGCGTTGTCCCAGGCGCCGCCGCCGGTGGTCATCGAGATGGCGACGAACAGGCCGGTGACGATGGTGCCGACGAGCAGGCCGCCGAGCGCCTGCGGGCCGAGGGCGAGGCCGACGACGATGGGCACGGCGACCGGCAGGATCGACGGGATCATCATTTCCTTGATCGCCGCCACGGTCAGCATGTCGACCGCGCGCGAGTAGTCGGGCTTGGCCGTGCCTTCCATGATGCCCGGGATTTCCTTGAACTGGCGGCGCACTTCCACCACCACCGAGCCGGCGGAACGGCCGACCGCCTCCATCGCCATGGCGGCGAAGAGGTAGGGAATCAGGCCGCCGATGAAGAGGCCGATGATCACCATGTGGTTGGAGAGGTCGAAAGTGATGCCCTTGAGGCCGGCGGCCTCGAGGCCGTGCGTGTAGTCGGCGAAGAGCACCAGCGCGGCGAGGCCGGCGGAACCGATGGCGTAGCCCTTGGTCACGGCCTTGGTCGTGTTGCCGACGGCGTCGAGCGGGTCGGTGACGTCGCGCACTTCCTTCGGCAGCCCCGACATCTCGGCGATGCCGCCGGCGTTGTCGGTGATCGGGCCGTAGGCGTCGAGGGCGACGACGATGCCGGCCATCGACAGCATCGAGGTGGCGGCGATGGCGATGCCGAACAGGCCGCCGAGCGCGTAGGCGGCGTAGATCGAGATGCACACCGAGATCACCGGCAGCGCGCAGGCCTTCATCGAGATGCCGATGCCGGCGATGATGTTGGTCGCGTGGCCGGTCTGGCAGCTTGATGCGACGTGCTTCACCGGCGCGTACTCGGTGCCGGTGTAGTACTCGGTGATCCAGACCAGGGCGGCGGTCAGCAGCAGGCCGACGACCGAGCAGCCGAACATGCTCATGGTCGTGATCTTGGCCGCCGCGTCGCCGGCACCGATCAGCCAGGCGGTGATCGGATAGTAGGCGACGAGCGCCAGCACGCCGGCCACGGCCAGGCCGCGATAGAGCGCCGACATGATCTTGCCGCCCTCCGTCGCCTTGACGAAGTAGCAACCGACGATCGAGGCGATGATCGACACGCCGCCGAGCGCCAGCGGATAGAGCAGCAGGTTCTCGCCGAGGCCCGGCGCCGTCTTCAGCGTCAGCGCGGCGAGCACCATCGTCGCCACCACGGTCACGGCGTAGGTCTCGAACAGGTCGGCGGCCATGCCGGCGCAGTCGCCGACGTTGTCGCCGACGTTGTCGGCGATCACCGCCGGGTTGCGCGGGTCGTCTTCCGGAATGCCGGCCTCGACCTTGCCGACCAGGTCGGCGCCGACGTCGGCGCCCTTGGTGAAGATGCCGCCGCCGAGACGGGCGAAGATCGAGATCAGCGAGGAGCCGAAGGCCAGACCGATCAGCGGCTCGATCATGTGGTGCAGATCGGCGTCGGGGCCGGCCATCATCTTCAGCACCGCATAGTAGCCGGCGACGCCGAGGAGGCCGAGGCCGACCACCAGCATGCCGGTGATGGCGCCGCCCTTGAAGGCGACGTCGAGCGCCGGCGCGATGCCGCCGCGCGCCGCCTCGGCCGTGCGTACGTTGGCGCGCACCGAGACGTTCATGCCGATGAAACCGGCCGCGCCCGAGAGGACGGCACCGATCAGGAAGCCGATGGCGGTCGCCCAGCCGAGCTTCGGCACGAAGCCGATGACCAGGAACATCAGACCGCCGACGATGGCGATGGTCTTGTACTGCCGGGCGAGATACGCGGACGCGCCTTCCTGGATCGCCTTGGCGATTTCCTGCATGCGCGCGTTGCCCGCCGACATGCTGAGGATTTGACTACTGGACAGCCAGCCGTAGATCACGGCCAGCACGGCACAGCCCAATGCAAGCATCAATGCTACTGACATGAACAACTCCCTCCGGTTAGATTGCTCAGACCCTCCGGGAACTCGACGCTCCCTTCGGATCGGTTTGCCTTACATAGTGAAACAAACCTGCCTTGCCGGCGCCGCATGCATCCCCGGCGCCTCCGTGTCGATCGCGTCCTAGAGTCTGAAGCCCTCCAGACGCCTGGGCACGGCAATGTTCTTCAGGCGCACGTAGTCCGGCAGGCCGTTGCGGGCCGGCGGCACGTCCTCGCCGGCGATCAGCGGCGCCAGATAGCGGCGGCATTCGTCCGTGATGCGGAAACCGTCCGCGCTGATGAACTCGCGCGGCATCCTGCGTTCGACGTTGGCCACGTCCTGCAGCCCGGCGACGCCGATCTCCCAGGCGTAGGGCGCATCGGCAATGCGCACGATGCCCGGCATGACGCCGTGGCGGCCGGCGAGCGCCAGCTCGACCGCGGCCCTGCCCAGGGCGTAGGCCTGCTCGACGTCGGTCTTCGACGCCAGGTGGCGCGCCGAGCGCTGCAGATAGTCGGGCAGCGCCCAGTGGTATTTGTGGCCGAGGCGGTCCTTGATCAGTTGCGCGACGACCTGGCCGACACCGCCCAGTTGCGCGTGGCCGAAGGCGTCGCGCGTGCCCATGTCGGCGAGGAGGCGCCCCTCGGCGTCGCGCAAGCCTTCCGAAACGGCGATCGCGCAGTAGCCGAAGCGCTGCACGCAGTCCTCGACGCGGGCGAGGAAGGCCGCCTCGTCGAAGGGAATCTCGGGGAACAGCAGCAGGTGCGGCGGCTCGTCCTCGGCCTCGCCGGCCAGCCCGCAGGCGGCGGTGATCCAGCCGGCGTGGCGGCCCATCACCTCCATGACGAAGACCTTGGTCGAGGTCGCGGCCATCGACGCGACGTCGAGGCCGGCCTCGCGCATCGAGGTGGCGACGTACTTGGCGACCGAGCCGAAGCCCGGGCAACTGTCGGTGTGCGGCAGGTCGTTGTCGACCGTCTTCGGGATGCCGATAGAGACCAGCGGATAGCCCAGCCGCTCGGAGAGCTGCGACACCTTCCAGGCGGTGTCCATCGAATCGTTGCCGCCGTTGTAGAAGAAGTAGCCGATGTCGTGCGCGCGGAACACCTCGATCAGGCGTTCGTACTGCGCGCGGTGCTCGTCGAGCCCCTTCAGCTTGTAGCGGCAGGAGCCGAAGGCGCCGCCCGGCGTGTGGCGCAGGCGGGCAATGTCGGCGTCCGACTCGTGGCTGGTGTCGATCAGGTCCTCGGCGAGCGCGCCGAGGATGCCGTTGCGGCCGGCGAAGACCTTGCCGATCCGCTCCGGGTGCCGGCGCGCGGTTTCGATGACCCCGCAGGCGCTGGCGTTGATCACCGCCGTGACGCCGCCCGACTGAGCGTAGAAGGCATTCGTCGGGCGGGTGGCGGCGTTCATGACGACTTACTTGAGGGCGGCGAAGGCGGCCTGTTTGATCTCTTCGACGCTGCCGACGCCGGCGATCTTCCGGCATTTCGGCGCCTTGGCGTCGCCGGTCGCGGCCCACTTGCCGTAGTAGTCGACCAGCGGCTTGGTCTGCGAGTGATAGACCTCCAGGCGCTTCCTGACGGTCTCTTCCTTGTCGTCGTCGCGCTGGATCAGGTCCTCGCCGGTGGCGTCGTCCTTGCCCGCGACCTTCGGCGGGTTGTACTTGACGTGGTAGGTGCGGCCGGAGGCGACGTGCACGCGGCGGCCGCTCATGCGGTCGATGATGTCCTGGTCGGGCACGTCGATCTCGAGCACGAAGTCGATCGGCACGCCGGCCGCCTTCATCGCCTCGGCCTGCGGGATCGTGCGCGGGAAGCCGTCGAACAGGTAGCCGGCCTGGCAGTCGTCCTGCTGCAGGCGGTCCTTGACCAGGCCGATGATGATCTCGTCCGAGACCAGGCCGCCGGCGTCCATCACCTTCTTCGCTTCCAGGCCGAGCGGCGTGCCGGCCTTGACGGCGGCGCGCAGCATGTCGCCGGTGGAGATTTGCGGGATGCCGTATTTTTCGCGGATGAACTGCGCTTGCGTGCCTTTGCCGGCGCCGGGCGCGCCCAACAGGATGAGTCTCATGTCATTCCTCGGAGAATACAAGTGAAGCGGATGTCCAGTGCCGTTCCCGCCGATTTTTCTTGCGCGCTATGCTGCGCGCTGATCAACCGAAAATTACCTGCAAATCGGCCTTCGGTCAAACCGTTTCCGGCTGAAACCGCGCGGATTTGTCAGGCAAACAGACGCCTCACGCGCGCCGCATCTTCCGGCGTGTCGACGCCGGCCGGCGGCGGGTGGTCGACGACGGCGACGGTGATGCGGTAGCCGTGCCACAGCGCGCGCAGTTGCTCGAGCGCCTCGAAGCCTTCGAGCGGCGACGGCGCGAGGCGCGCGTAGGCTTTCAGGAAGCGCGCCCTGTAGGCGTAGAGGCCGACGTGGCGCAGCGCCGGAAAGGATGCGGGCAGCGTCTCGCCGCCGCCCTCACGGGCGAAGTGGTCGCGCGCATACGGCATCGGCGCGCGCGAGAAGTAGAGCGCGTCGCCGTCGGCGCGGCAAACGACCTTGACCACGTTCGGGTTGAAGAAATCGGCGGCGTCCTCGATCGGGTGCGCGACCGTGGCGATGTCGGCGCCGCTGTCGACGAGCCGGCGCGCGGTCTGCGCGATCAGCTCCGGCTCGATCAGCGGCTCGTCGCCCTGCACGTTGACCACTGGCACCTCGTCGCCCCAGCCCTTCAGCGCCGCCACCTCGGCCAGGCGGTCGGTGCCGCTCGGATGGTCGGCGCGCGTCATCAGCACGTCGACGCCGTGCGCGCGCGCCGCGGCCGCGACCTCGGCGTGGTCGGTGGCGACGCAGATCTCGCCGGCGCCCGAGCGCGCGGCGCGTTCGGCGACGCGCACGACCATCGGCTTGCCGCCGAGGTCGAGCAGCGGTTTGGCCGGCAGCCGCGACGAGGCGTAGCGCGCCGGAATGACGACCTTGAAGTCCATCAGGGCTGTTCGGCCGGCAGCTGGCGCGCCTCGTCGGCGAGCATCACCGGGATGTCGTCGCGGATCGGGTAGGCCAGCTTGCAGGGCCTGCAGACGAGTTCGGACTCGGCCTTGCGGTATTCGAGGTTGCCCTTGCAGACCGGGCAGACGAGGATGTCAAGGAGCCGTGCGTCCATCGATTTTCTCCAGAATTCTTTCGATCAGGCCGTCGTCGACGACGGCGCTCACCGGCAGCACCCAGGCTTCGCCGGCGATGAGGCCGGCGCATTTTACCGCATCCTTCTCGGTCATCAGGACGACGGCGCCGTCGGCGAAGCGCAGATCGTCGGCGGTGTAGACGTGGTGGTCGGGGAAGGGATGCTCGACGCAGACAAGCCCGAGCCCCTGCAAGGTGCGGAAGAAGCGCGCCGGGTCGCCGATGCCGGCGAGCGCGTGCAGCGGCCGGCCGGCGAGGTCGGCGGCGGTGCAGGTGCGCGTGGCGTCGGCGAGCGCGTGGAAGCGCGCGCCTTCGAGGCGCATGCCGAAGCGCGGCGCCTTGCCGGCCCGCCGCGGCAGTTGCACCGGCAGGCCGTGCCAGACCACCGCGTCCACGCCGGCCAGCCGCGACAGCGGCTCGCGCAGCGGGCCGCAGGGCAGCAGCCAGCCGTTGCCGGCGCCGCGGCCGTCGAACAGCGCGATCTCGACGTCGCGCGCCAGCCGGTAGTGCTGCAGGCCGTCGTCGGCGACGATCACATCGCACTCGGGATGCGCGGCGAGCAGCGCGCGCGCCGCGGCCACGCGGTCGCGGCAGACGGCGACGGGCACGCCGCTGCGCCGGGCGAGCAGCAGCGGCTCGTCGCCGACCGCGTCCGGCCGGCTGTCGGCAGCGACCAGGCGCGGCGCGCCGGCGGCGGCGCCGTAGCCGCGGCTGACGATGCCCGGCCGCCGGCCGCGCGCGCGCAGGGCTTCGACCAGCGCCAGCGTCAGCGGCGTCTTGCCGGCGCCGCCGGCGACCAGGTTGCCGACGACCACCACCGGCACCGGCAGGCGCTCGGCGGCGAGCAGGCGGCAGCGGTAGGCGGCGCGGCGCAGGCCGGAGAGCAGCGCGAAGAGAAGCATGAGCGGCACGAAGGGCAGCAGGACGAGCGCCAGCCGGCGGCGGTACCACAGCCGGGGCAGGCGTTCGGCGAGCCACTGCGCCATCAGCGCGGCGTCTGCGTGGCGAAGGAGATGTGCGGGTAGCCGGCGCTCTG
Source organism: Rhodocyclaceae bacterium (assembly GCA_019455325.1). GTDB lineage: Bacteria > Pseudomonadota > Gammaproteobacteria > Burkholderiales > Rhodocyclaceae > Proximibacter. The sequence goes on from JACFMQ010000004.1 coordinate 46,383, forward strand.
CGCCGCCTGCATGACGTCGACGACGCTCTGGTGCGTGGCCTGGGCGTCGGCGTTGACGACGATCACCGGCTCCTTGCGGTCGCCCGCCGCGCGGCGCAGCGCCTCGGCGATGGCCGCCACCCCCGGCGTCGCCAGCGGCACCTTGTCCACCAGCACCTGGCCGGCGGCGGTGACGGCGACGCTGATCTCGTTCGGCGGCTCCTGCTGCTTGGCCGCGTCGGCCGTCGGCAGCGTGATCTCCAGCCCGGAGAACTTGGCGTAGGTGGTCGTCAGCATGAGGAAGATGATGACCACGAGCAGCACGTCGATCATCGGGATCAGGTTGATCTCCGGCTCCTCGCGGGCGTGGCCACGGCGGAAGTTCATGCCTATTTCCTGCTGCCCTGGACGACTTCGACGAGGTGGATGGCCTGCTGCTCCATGTCGATCACGAAGCTGTCGACCAGCGCCCGGAAGTGGCGCCAGAAGATCATCGCCGGAATGGCGATGATCAGGCCGAAGCCGGTGTTGTAGAGGGCGATCGAGATGCCGTGCGCGAGCTGCTGCGGATTGGTGCCGGTCGGCGACTGCGAGCCGAAGATCTCGATCATGCCGACGATGGTGCCGAAGAGGCCCATCAGCGGGGCGATCGAGGCGATGGTGCCGAGCGTCGTCAGATAGCGTTCGAGTTCGTGGGCGACGCCGCAGCCGACTTCCTCGATCGACTCCTTCATCACCTCGCGCGAGCTGGCGGCGTTGCGCAGGCCGGCGGCGAGCACGCGGCCGAGCGGCGAATGCCGTTCTAGATCGGCGATGGAAGACTCGCCGACGCCGTGCTGCCGGTATTCGGCGATGACGCGCTGGAGCAGGCCGGGCGGCACGACGCGGCTGCGGCGCAGGGCGACGAGACGCTCGATGATCAGGGCAACGGCCACGACCGATGCCAGCAGCAGCGGCCAGATCGGCCAGCCGGCGGCCTGGATGATGGCGAACACGCGAACTCCCCGAGAAAATTCAGCGGGGAACTTTAGCCTGTCGACCGCCGATCCGGCAAGCCTGGGGTGGTCAGCGGCAGCCGCCGTCGCGGCGCAGGCCGAGTTTTTCCATCGCCTTCTCGGCCGGGCAGAAGCGGGTGAAGCCGCTCTGCAGCAGGTTGGCGCCGACGAAGGCGGTGAACCAGAGGAAGTGCTTGGAGACGAAGAGCGGGCTCGCCTCGACGCCCAGCGCGAGCGAGACGAGGACGAAGCTGCCGGCCATGATGCGGATCGCGCGTTCGATGCTCATGATGCGTACTCCTTCCTGAAGGCTGCGTAGTAGAGCACCGGGATGACCAGCAGCGTGAGCAGCGTGGACACCAGGATGCCGAAGATCAGGCTGATCGCCAGCCCGTTGAAGATCGGGTCGTCGAGGATGAACAGCGCGCCGAGCATCGCAGCCAGCCCGGTCAGCGCGATCGGCTTGGCGCGCACCGCCGCCGAACGCACGATCGCGTCGCGGAACGGCACGCCGGCGGCGGCCTCGCCGCGCACGAAGTCGACGAGCAGGATCGAGTTGCGGACGATGATGCCGGCGAGCGCGATCATGCCGATCATCGAGGTCGCCGTGAACTGCGCGCCGAGGAGCGCGTGACCGGGCATGACGCCGATGACGGTGAGCGGGATCGGCGCCATGATCACCAGCGGCACCAGATAGCTGCCGAAGTGGGCGACGACCAAGAGGTAGATGAGGACGAGGCCGACGGCGTAGGCGGCGCCCATGTCGCGGAAGGTCTCGTAGGTCACTTTCCATTCGCCGTCCCACTTGATCGAGTAGCCGGCCCAGGGGTCGTCCGGCATGCCGACGAAGCGCTCGCCGAGCGTGCCGCCCTGCGCCAGCGGCCGGCCGGCAAGCTCGCCGCGGGCGGCGAACATGCCGTAGAGCGGCGAATCGAGGCGGCCGCCCATGTCGCCGGTGACGTACACCACCGGCAGCAGGTCCTTGCGGTAGCGCGGCCGCTCGCGCTCCAGATTGCGCACCTCGACCAATTCGGAGACCGGCACCAGGCGGCCGTCCGCGCCGCGCACGCGCAGTTGCAGGAGCGCGTCGAGCCGGCCCTTCTGCTCCGACGGCAGCGAGACGCGCACCGGCAGTTCGTGCTTGGCGCCGCTGTTGCGCAGCGGCGTCGCGTCGCCGCCGGCGAGCCCGAGGCGCACCGCCTCGACGACGTCGGCCGCCGCCACGCCGAGCTGCGCCGCCTTCGCCTGCCGCACCTGCAGCACGGTGCGCGCCGCCGGCTCGGCGACGCTGTCGTCGACGGCGACCAGATCCGGCGTCCGCTCGAAGACCGTGCGCACCGCGCCGGCGACGGCGATGCGCCCGGCCTCGTCCGGCCCGTAGATCTCGGCGACGATCGGCGCCAGCACCGGCGGCCCCGGCGGCACCTCGACCACCTTCGCGTTGCCGCCGTGCCGACGGCCGGCGGCCTCGACCGCGGCGCGCACGGAGACGGCGATCTCGTGGCTGGAGCGCGACCGTTCCTTCCGGTCGACGAGGTTGACCTGGATGTCGCCCAGCTCCGGCGCCGCGCGCAGGTAGTACTGGCGCACCAGCCCGTTGAAGTTGATCGGGCTGGCCGTGCCGGCGTAGGCCTGGTAGTCGCGCACCTCCGGCACGCCGGCGATCTCGTCGCCGATCTCGGCGAGCACGCGCGCCGTTTCCTCGACCGGCGTGCCGACCGGCATGTCGAGCACGACCTGGAATTCGCTCTTGTTGTCGAAGGGCAGCATCTTCAGCACGACGAGTTGCAGGCCGGCGAGCGAGACCGAGGCGAGGATGGCGGCGACGACGCCGAGGTACAGCCAGCGCCGCGCCGACGCGCGATCGAGAAAAGGCGGCAGCAGGCGGCCGAAAAGGCCGGCGAGCCGCGCATCGAGCGCCGACGGCCCGGCGTGCGCGGCCGCCGGCCGCAGCAGCCGCGCCGCCAGCCACGGCGTGACGACGAAGGCGACGGCGAGCGAGATGGCCATGCCCATCGACGCGTTGATCGGGATCGGACTCATGTACGGCCCCATCAGGCCGGTGACGAAGGCCATCGGCAAGAGGGCGGCGATCACCGTGAAGGTGGCGAGGATGGTCGGCCCGCCGACCTCGTCGACGGCGCCGGGGATGATTTCGAGCAACCCCTTGTCCGGGTGCAGCGCCTGCCAGCGGTGGATGTTCTCGACGACGACGATGGCGTCGTCGACGAGGATGCCGATCGAGAAGATCAGCGCGAACAGCGACACGCGGTTGAGCGTGAAGCCCCAGGCCCAGGAGGCGAACAGCGTGGCCGCCAGCGTCAGCGTGACGGCGACGCCGACGATCGCCGCCTCGCGCCGGCCGAGCGCGAAGAAGACGAGGACGACGACGAAGGCGGTGGCGAAGGCGAGCTTGCCGATCAGTTGCTGCGCCTTGTCGGTCGCCGTCCGCCCGTAGTCGCGCGTCACCGTCACCTCGACGCCGTCGGGGATGACGGCGCCCTTGAGCGCGTCGATGCGGGCGATGGCAGCAAGCGCCACGTCGGCGGCGTTCACGCCCGGCTTCTTCGAGATCTGCAGCGTCACCGCCGGGAAGCTCGCCATCGCGTCGCCGTCGCGGCGGGCGTGCCAGACGTAGCGCACCGGCGTCTCCGGCCCGGCCTCGACGCGCGCCACGTCGGCGACGTACACCGGCTTCCGCTCGGCGCCGTCGCCCTTCGCCGCCACCACCAGCCGGCGCACGTCCTCGGCGCTCTCCAGCCAGGCGCCGGTCTCGACCAGCACCTCGGCGCCGCCGGCAACCAGCGCGCCGACCGGCTGGCGCACGTTGCCCAGGCGCAGCGCCGCGACCAGATCCTGCGGCGTCAGGCCGAAGGCATTCAGGCGCTCGCCGTCGATCAGCACGCGCACGGCGCGCTCCGGGCCGCCGAGCGTGGACACGTCGCGCGTGCCGGGGATGCGCTTCAGCTCGATCTCGGCGGCGCGCGCCACCTGCTGCAATTCGTGCGCGCCGGTGTCCGGATCGGCGCTCCAGAAGGTGAACGCGACGATCGGCACGTCGTCGATGCCCTTCGGCTTGATGACCGGCTCGCCGACGCCGAGGTTCGGCGACACCCAGTCGCGGTGCGAATGAATCGTGTCGTAGAGGCGCACGACCGCTTCCTGGAACGGCACGCCGACCTCGAACTGCACGGTGACGACGGCCATGCCCGGCCGCGACACGGAGTAGACGTGGTCCATGCCGACGATGCGCGACAGCACCTGCTCGGCCGGCGCCGCCACCAGCGACTCGACGTCCTGCACCGAGGCGCCGGGAAAGGGGATGAAGACGTCGGCCATGGTCACGTCGATCTGCGGCTCCTCCTCGCGCGGCGTCACCAGCACCGCGAAGAGGCCGAGCAGCAGGGCGACCAGCGCCAGCAGCGGCGTCATCCGCGACGCCTGGAAGGCGGCGGCGATGCGCCCGGAGAGGCCGAGCCGGGCCGGCGTGGCGGAGGCGCCGGCCATCTCAGCGCACCGACCGGCGGCGGATCGTCGCCTGTGCCGGATCGAGCGCAATGCGCTCGCCGACGACCAGCCCGGCGAGGATCTCGACCAGCCCGCCGGCCGTGCTCCCGTCGGCGAAGGTCTCGCCGACGCGCACCCGGCGCAGCACCGGCGCCGAGTGCGCCGGATCGACGACGTAGACCGCCGTCAGCTCGCCGCGGCGGACCAGCGCGGCGGCCGGCACCGCCAGCCGCTCGGCGTCGCCGGCGACGAAGGTGACGCGCGCGGCCATGCCCGGCGCCACGCCCTCGCCCGCCGGCAGGTTCACGCGCACCTGCGAGACGTGCGTCGCCGCATCCGCCCCCGGCAGCACGACGAAGGACGGCGCCTCGACACGCCGGCCAAGCTCGGGGAACTCGACGACGGCGGCGCGCGCCGCGCGCACCTCGGCCAGCCGCTGCTGCGGCACGGCGGCGACGACGCGCAGCCCGGCCGGATCGTAGAGTGAAAGAAGCGGCCGGCCGGGCGAGGCCATCTCGCCCAGCTCGGCATGACGGCGGGCGACGAGGCCGGGGATCGGCGCCGTCACCGTCGCGTGGCCGAGGCCGACGCCCGACTGCGCTGCCTCGGCCTGCGCGGAATCGAACTCGGCGCGCACCCGATCGAGCGCCGCCTGGCTGATGAAATTCTGCGCGCGCAGGCGGCCGCTGCGCTCGTACTCCGTGCGCGCGACGGCCAGCCGCGAGGCCGCGGCCTGCGCCGCCTCGGCCGCCTCGCGGGCGTCGATGCGCATCAGCACCTGGCCGCGCTGCACCGCCTGCCCGGCGTCGACGCGCACCTCGACGACGCGGCCGGCGACCTGGGCGGCGACCGTCGCCTGCGTCACCGCCTCGACGACGGCCTCGGCGGCGACGCCGACGGCGACCGGACGCGGCGCGACGCGCCAGGTCGGCAGCGCGTCGTCGGCGCCGGCGAGGGGCGATGCGGCGAGCAGCAGCCCGAACAGCGCCGCGAACGACCGGCAAGGACGGGCGGAAAGGCGGGCGAGGGAGCAGGCAGGCGTTTTCATGAATATAAGAATATTCTAATGATCAAACTCGATCAAGCCGGCGCGGCCAGGGCCATTGCATGAACCTGAAAAACTCAATGGGAAACGAGAACATCCACCGCAGAGACGCAGAGGCGCAGAGGTTCGCAGAGAAAACCAGGGCAGAGATGGTTCACCCGATGGTTTTGATCTTCTCTGCGTCACCTCTGCGCCTCTGCGTCTCTGCGGTGGGTGTTGACTGCGCCTGTCGAGAGTGACGACTGTCGGCTTGCGCCCGGGCGCCCCAACGAAAAAGGGCCAGCCGGAATTCCGGCTGGCCCCGAGAGGCTGCTTCAGGCGATCCGGTCAGAACCGGGCATTGAGGCTGACCCAGAAGCTGCGCGCCTTGTCCTTGTTGCTGTAGTCGTCGAGCTGCGACCAGGCGCCGCCACCGGGAATGCAACTGCTCGCGCAATTGCCGAAGCTGTAGGTGGTGAAGTCCTTGTCGAGCAGGTTGTTGATGCGGCCATTGACGGTGAAGTTCTTGCTGATCTGGTAGCTGGCGCCAAGATGGAACATCTCGAAGCTCTTGTAGTACCGCGCCGACTTGGTCACCGGGTCCTGATCGCGATAACGCTTGGCCTGGGCTTCCATCGTCAGGAACACGTTCAGGGCCGGCATTGCCTGCCAGTCGAGCGTGGCGTTGTACATGTGCTTGGCGCTCCTGCCGAGCGGCTGGCCCTTCTGGACGCCGCTCTTCTGCTCGCTGTCGGTATAGGTGTAGTTGCCGCGCAGCGCCCAGTTATCAACGATCTGCCAGCGGCCGGCCAGTTCGATGCCGTTGATCTCGGCCTTGTCGATGTTCACCGACTTGCTCGATGTCGCATAACCCAGGCCAGAGTAATCGCCCGTCGTCGTGCAGGTGTAGGGCGTGTTCGGGCCGCAGGGCTGCGAGGCGATCTTGTCCTTGAACTCGTTGTTGAAGTAGGTGATGTTGAAGCTGTGCCGGTTCGGATGGTTCCAGTACAGCGCGACTTCGGTGCTGACGCTGGTTTCCGGCTTGAGGTCGGGGTTGCCGAAGAACGGCGAGGTGCCCTGGCCGCCGAAACCGGTGATGCCGTCGTAGAGGTCGGTGGTCTTCGGCGTCTTGAAGCCGGTGGTGACGCCGCCCTTGACCGTCCACTCCGGGTTCAGCCGGTAGACGCCGTAGAGGCGCGGCGACAGCCGGTCGCCGAAGACGTCGTGATCGTCGTGGCGGACGCCGGCGGTCAGGGTGAAGGCATCGGTCATCATCCAGTTGTCTTCGGCGAACACCGACCACATCCGATGTTTCTGCACCTTGCCCGGCGAACCGGCTTCCATGCCGAAGACGCCGTCCTTCAGTTCGCCGTGGATGACCTAGGCGCCGAGCACGAACAGATGCTCGCCGGCCAGATTGTGCAGGGGAACGTCGAGCTTGGCGTCGAGCGTGTACTGGTTGCTCTGCAGCACCCGCTTCTGGCGCGGCAGGAAGGCCGCTTCGGCGGCCGCCTTGCGGGCGTCGAGGCTCATGCCGGCATAGGCGCCCACGCCCTGCTGCATCTCCAGCAGTTGCTGGCGCTCGGCCACAGTGAACGGCAGAGTGCGGCCGTTGTTGTCGGTTTCGACATAGGAGAGGGCGATGAAGCTGTTGCCGAAATCCCATTTGCCTTCGTGACCGAGCGACCACGATTCGCGGGTGAATTCCTGGTTGGCGGAATAGCCGACGCGCGGATCGGCGCGCTGCGTCCACGTCCCGCCGTTGTTGCCGCAGGCGGCGGCGTTGTTGCCGGTGGCGCCGACACAGACATTGCTGAGGGCACGCCAGATGCCGGCGATGCCGTCCACGGTGCCGAGCGGATACTGCTCGGTCCCTGCCGCATCGAAATACGGGCTGTTGTCGTATTTCTGCTTCGAGTTGTCGTAATCGAAGGAGAAGGTCTGCCTGTCGGTCGGCGTGAAGTACAGGCTGACGCCGATAGCCTTGTTGGTGTTGTCCACCGTCTTGCCGCCGCCGCCGAAGCCGACGGAAGGCGTGTACAGCGTGCCGTTCGGCGCGACCTTGCTCTCCTGCCCGGGATGGGAAGCCTCGCGGTCATAGTAGCTGCCGCGCAGGCTGGCGGTCAGCTTGCCGGGCAGGATCGGGCCGCGCAGGCTGAAGTCGGTCGTGGTGTCGTCGCCGAAATCCTTGTCCTGCTGGAAGCTGCGGCCGACGGTGATCGATCCGGTCCATTCCTTGGCGGTCTTCTTGGTGATGATGTTGATGACGCCGCCGAGGGCGTCGGCGCCGTAGAGGGTGGCGGCCGGGCCGCGGATGACTTCGATGCGCTCGACGGCGTCGAGCGGCGGAATGTGGTTGAACTGGTTGCCCCCGAAGCTGTTCGGGTAGATGTCGCCGTGGTTGTTCTGGCGCTTGCCGTCGATCAGGACCAGCGTGTAGTCGGAACCCATGCCGCGCATGCTGATCGTGCGCTGGCCGGTCTTGTCGGAGGTTTCGCCGACGTCGACGCCTTCGAGATCGCGGACGGCATCGATCAGGGAGGTATAGGGCTTCCTGGCCAGATCCTCCTTGGAAACGACGGAAATCGACGCCGGCGCATCGGTGATCTTCTGTTCAAAACCGGACGCGCTGACCACCACGTCGGACAGTTGGCGCTCGCTTCCCTGCGCCAGCGCAGCCGTGCTGGCGAAGATGAGCGGAACGATCACGGCCAGCGGCCGTCGGGCAAAAGGCGAGAAACGAGAGGTGAAACATTGCATGAAAGCGCTCCTGATACAGGAATTTTCGGCTGGCTTTCCTGTATCGAGGATGGCTGGCTAAACAGCCGTCGATGATAACAAATCTCATTACATTTTGTAACAAACGGTAACAAATTCATGGGAACTTCAATACGCATCCCGGCATGGCGCCCGCGCCCGAGCCATTCGTCGCGCCCGGGCCGTCCGGGTAACCCGGCCGGCGCACCCGCCCTCTCGATGTGATCCTGCCGGCGGGGAAAACGCCAATGGCATTTCCATCGCCGCCCAAGCCCCGACCCTGGGGGCAGCGACCGGCTTATCCACAAAATCTGTGGATAAGCATGTGGATTGATCGTTGGAAAAACGCCCGGACGACCGCCCCGCAAGGCTTCCACACACTTTGCCCAGAAAAATGGCTGCAATATTTACCTTTATTATTCATATGGTTATAAAAAACAATGCAGCCGTGCGGCAACGGCGGCGATTCCTGCCCGGCAGGCCGCGCAGGATGTGCATATCGGCATCGGATAGAATGCAGGCATGGCCGATGCAGACCATTTTTCCCCGCTGAGCGTTGCCGCGCTTAACCGTCTCGTGCGCGAGCGCCTGGAGAGCGGCTTTCCGCTGTGCTGGGTGGCCGGCGAGATCTCCAACCTGACCGTCGCCGCCTCTGGGCACGCCTATTTCACGCTCAAGGACGAAAGCGCGCAGGTGCGCTGCGTGATGTTCCGCGGCCGCCACCAGTTGCTCGGCTGGCGGCCGGCGAACGGCCAGCACGTCGAGGCGCGCGCGCTGGTCACGCTCTACGAGGCGCGCGGCGACTTCCAGTTGAACGTCGAGACCCTGCGCCGCGCCGGCGTCGGCAACCTCTTCGAGCGCTTCCAGAAGCTGAAGGCAAAGCTGGAGGCGGAGGGGCTCTTCGCCGCCGAGAGCAAGCGACCGCTTCCCGCCTTTCCCCGGCGCATCGGCATCGTCACCTCGCTCGCGGCGGCGGCGCTGCGCGACGTGCTGACGACGCTCGAACGGCGCGCGCCGCAGGTGGCGCTGACGATCTTCCCGACGCCGGTGCAGGGCGACGGCGCCGGCCGGGAGATCGCCGCGGCCATCGCCGCCGCCGGCGAAAGCGGCCTCTGCGACGTGCTCATCGTCTGCCGCGGCGGCGGCAGCATCGAGGATCTGTGGGCCTTCAACGACGAGGCCGTGGCGCGCGCTATGCGCGCCTGCCCGGTGCCGGTGGTGTCCGGCGTCGGCCACGAGACCGACTTCACCATCGCCGACTTCGCCGCCGACCTGCGCGCGCCGACGCCGACCGCCGCCGCCGAGATCGTCGCCCCCGAACGCGAGCGCCTGCTCGCGCGCCTCGACGCGCTGCGCCAGGCGCTCCGCCGGCAGGCGCAGCGCGAGATCGAGCAGCGCGCGCAGCGCGTGGACGGCCTCGCCCGCCGCCTGACGCACCCGGCCGAACGGCTGGCGCGGCAGCGCACCGCCCTCGCCCACCTGGCCGACCGGCTGAACGCCGCCTTCGCGCGCCGGCAGGCGGCGGCCGGCGGCCGGCTCGCCGCGCTCGGCCGCCGCCTGGCCTTCGCCCGGCCGGACCCGCAGCCGCTCGGCCGCCGCCTCGACCTCGTCGCCGCGCGCCTGGACAACGCCTGGCAGCGGCGACAGGCAGCGCACGGCGCGACGCTCGCGCGGCTCTCCGACAGCCTCGCCCACCTCGATCCGCGGGCCGTGCTCGGCCGCGGCTACGCGCTGGTGCGCGACGAGGACGGCGGCATCGTGCGCGATGCAAAGACCATGGAACCAAGGCGGACGATCCATGTCTATCTGGCGCGCGGCCGGCTGGACGCCGAAGTGACGGCGGCCGACGCAACGGCGGAACTGCTGCCGCCGCCGGCGCAAGCCTGAGCACGCGCCGGCTGCCGTATATAATCCGGCGACGAGGCCACGACGCCCGCACCATCCTTCAACGAGCCCCTGAGAGAGAGAAAAACATGGAACATCAACTGCCTCCGCTGCCCTTCGCCATGGACGCCCTGGCGCCGCACATGAGCAAGGAGACCTTCGAGTACCACTACGCCAAGCACCACCAGGCCTACGTGACGAACCTGAACAACCTGATCAAGGGCAGCGAGTACGAGAACCTCGACCTCGAAGCCATCGTCAAGAAGGCGCCGGCCGGCGGCGTGTACAACAACGCCGCGCAGGTGTGGAACCACAGCTTCTTCTGGAACTGTCTGAAGCCGAACGGCGGCGGCGCCCCGCAGGGCGCGCTGGCGGCGGCGATCGACAAGAAGTGGGGCTCGCTCGACGAGTTCAAGAAGGCTTTTCAGACCTCCGCCGTCGGCAACTTCGGCTCGGGCTGGACCTGGCTGGTGAAGAAGGCCGACGGTTCGGTCGACATCGTCAACATGGGCGCCGCCGGCACGCCGCTGACCACCGGCGACAAGGCCCTGCTGTGCATCGACGTGTGGGAGCACGCCTACTACATCGACTACCGCAACCTGCGCCCGAAGTTCGTCGAGACCTTCCTCAACAACCTCGTGAACTGGGCCTTCGCGGAGAAGAACTTCGCCTGATCGCCGAGCGGCGGCATCCGTCCGCAGAAGGGCACCCCGGCGGGGTGCCCTTTTCGTTTCCGCCGGCCGCAGCGTCCGTTCGCGTCAGTCCGCCCAGGCCCGCTCGATCAGCGTCCGGGCGACGGCCGCGTCCGGCAGCAGCCCCGCCACCTGGCCGGCCGGCTGCTCGAAGCGGCTGGCGATGAAGGCGTCGGCGACGGCGGCCGGGGCGTGCCGGCGCAGCAAAGCGGCCTGCACGAGCAGCACCAGTTGCGCGGCAACGTGCCGCACCGGCCATTCGCCGCCGCCGTCGAGCCGTTCCCTGAGCGCCTGCAATGGGCGCAGCAGGCGCGCCTCGCCGGCGCAGCCCTCGGCCAGATCGTCGAACAGCAGCGCGGCGGACTCCGGCTCGCGGGCGACGGCGCGCAGCACGTCCAGGCACATCACGTTGCCCGAGCCCTCCCAGATCGAATTCACCGGCGCCTCGCGCAGCAGGCGCGGCATCGGGCCGTCCTCGACGTAGCCGTTGCCGCCGCACGCCTCCATGCATTCGGCGGTGAAGGCGACGGCGCGCTTGCACACCCAGAACTTGGCCGCCGGCGTCAGGATGCGGCGGCGGGCGCGCGCCAGCGCCGCGCCTGCGCCGCCCTGCCCTTCGGCATCGACGGCCGCGGCCAGGTGCAGCGCCAGGACGAGGGTGGCCTCGCTTTCCAGCGCCAGGTCGGCGAGCACGTTGCGCATCGCCGGCTGCGCGCTCAGCGGCCGGCCGAAGGCGCTGCGGTGGCGCGCGTGGTGCAGGGCCTCGACCAGCGCGCGGCGCATCAGCGCGGCGCTGCCGAGCACGCAGTCGAGCCGCGTCTGCGCGGCCATCTCGATCAGCGTCGGAATGCCGCGCCCCGGCTCGCCGACCAGGATGCCCAGCGCGTCGTGGAATTCGACCTCGCCGGAGGCGTTCGAGCGGTTGCCGAGCTTGTCCTTGAGGCGCTGGATGCGCACCGCGTTGCGTTCGCCGCCGGTGAGCCAGCGCGGCACGTAGAAGCAGGACAGCGCCTCGCCGTCGCGCGCCAGCACCAGATGGGCGTCGCAGGCCGGGGCGGAGTAGAACCACTTGTGGCCGACCAGCGCGTATTCGCCGCCGCGGCCGCCGCCGGCCAGCGCGCGGGCCGTGGTGGCGGTGCCGCGCAGGTCGGAGCCGCCCTGCTTTTCGGTGAGGCCCATGCCCAGCGTGACGCTCGACTTGTCGGCGAGCGGCAGGTCGCGCGGGTCGTAGTCGCGCGCCGCGAACCTGTCGGCGAGCAGCGCCCACAGCGCCGGTTCGCGGCGCAGCAGGGGCAGCGCCGCGAAGGTCATGGTCACCGGGCACAGGCTGCCGGCCTCGACCTGGCCGTGCAGGTAGAAGGCGGCGGCGCGGGCGACGTGCGCGCCGGGCTGCGCATCCAGCCAGGCGGCGGCGTGCACGCCGTCGGCGTAGAGCAGGGCCATGAGCCGGTGCCAGGCGGGAGGGAAGTCCACGCGGTCGACCCGCCGGCCCTGCGCGTCGTGGGTGGCGAGCTGCGGCGGCTGGCGGTTGGCGGCATCGCCCAGGGCCAGCGTCCCGGCGCGGCCGAGCCGCTCGCCGCAGGCGTGCAGCGCGGCGGCGTGCGCGCCGGCGCCGGCATGCACCAGCGTCTCCCACAGCGCCGCGTCGCAGGCGTACAGGTTGTAGTCCGCCAGCGGCGGCACCTGGTTGAACACTTCATGGGTGGTCCACATGCGTCCTCCCCGGAGCCGGCAAGGCTCGTCCTGACAATCTAGGTGCCGCGCCCCGCCGTGTCCAGCCGCATGGCGGCGTCAGTCGCGCAGCAGGCCGCCGGCGTCGTCCGACGACGGCAGGCACAGGCGCACCAGGTCGGGCACGCTGCGCACCTGCAGCTTGGCCATCAGCCGCGCCTTGTGCACTTCGATCGTGCGCGCGCTGATGCCGAGCAGTTCGGCGATCTCGCGGTTGTGGCGGCCGGCGACGACGAGCTTCATGACCTCGGTCTCGCGCGGCGTCAGCCGCCCCATCAGCTCGCCGAGCCGCGTCCGCGCCTCGGCCGCGCCGCGCTGCGCGGCCTGCTGCGCGAAGGCTTCGTCGATGGCGGCGAGCAGACGGTCGTGGTCGATCGGCTTTTCCAGGAAGTCGATGGCGTGCGCGCGGAAGGCGGCGCGCGCCGACTCGACGTCGCCGTGGCCGGTCATGACGATTACCGGCATCGCGCAGCCCCGGTCGAGCAGCCGCCGCTGCAGCGCCAGGCCGTCCATGCCGGGCATGCGGATGTCGATCAGCAGGCAGCCGCGCCATGCCGGCAGGTAGGCTTCGAGCAGGCTCTCGGCGCTGGCGAAGAGCGCCACCGGGTAGCCCTTGAGGCCGAGCAGCAGGCCGAGCGCGTCGCGCACCGACTGGTCGTCCTCGACGATGAACACGTTCATGCCTTCATGCTTCATTCGTTTCCTCCTCCAACGGCAATGTCAGCCGGAATACGCCGCCCGGCCCCGCTTCCGCCCACAGCCGGCCGCCGTGATTCTCGACGATGGCGCGGCTGATCACCAGCCCCAGCCCGAGCCCGCGCGACTTCGACGACTGGAAGGCCTCGAACAGCCGGCCGACCTGCGCCTCGGAAAGCCCCGGCCCACTGTCCTCGACCGAGATGCGCACGGCGCCGGGCGCCGCCGGCGCCACCGCCAGGCGCACGCGGCGCTCGCCCGGCGGCGCTGCCTCGACCGCGTCGAAGGCGTTGGCCAGCAGGTTGCGCAGCACCACTTCGAGCTGCAGACGGTCGGCGAGCAGCGTGCCGCCGGCCGGCCGGTCCGCCGCGTCGGCGACGAAGTCCACGCCCGCCTTCGCCGCCTTGTCGCGGAAGGCGGCCAGCACCGGCGCGAGCAGTTCGTCCACGCGGACGGCTTCGAGCTGCGTGGCGCCGGTGCGGAAGAAGTCGCGCAGCCGGCGCAGCACCTCGGCCGCGCGCGCCGATTCGGCGACCATGCGGCCGACCGCCTGGCGCAGGCGCGCCTCGTCGCCGGCCTCGAGCAGCGCCTCGCAGGCGGCGCCGTAGGCGGTGAGCGCGGTCAGCGGCTGGTTCAGCTCGTGCGCCAGCGCGCCGGCCATCTCGCCGGCCGCGGCCAGCCGCAGCGTCTGCCGCAGCTCCTGGCTGAGGCGCTGCTTCTCGTCGACGATGAGGCCGAGGAAGAAGCCGAACAGCGCCAGGACGACGGCCAGCACCTGCACTTCCAGCACGCTGATCGCCGAATAGCCGAGCCACTCGACGCCGAGGATCAGGCCGATCTGCAGCAGCGCCGCGACGAGCATGGCGCCGGCCAGCCCCTGCGTCGCCGCCGCCCAGGCGAGCGGCAGGAAGAGCGCGTAGAAATACTTGAACTCGGCCTCGGCGCCGAGGCCGAAGGCGATCCACAGGCAGAGCGGCACGGCCGCCAGGTAGCCGATCGCCGTACGGGAACGGAGCAAGGCGGCGAGCTGCGCGCGGCCGGCGGCGTCGAGCAGCATCCACAGCGCCGGCATGGCGACGACCAGGCCGACGACGTCGCCGACCCAGTAGCGCAGCGCCGCCTCGCGCCAGCCGCTGGCCGGAATCGGCCCGGCCAGCGAGAGCAGCGAGACGAACAGCGCGCTGTTGGCGAGCGTGCCGAACGCGATGATCGCCGCCCAGGCGAGCATGCCGCGCCGATCGGCGAAGACGACGCCGCCGACGCGCCGCCGCAGCAGTTCGGCGATGCCCCAGTAGCCGAGCATCAGCACGCCGGCGACGAGGACGGTGGCCGGCAGCGACAGCGGCAACTGGCGCACCCAGACGTCGGCGACGAGGATCGCCAGCCACAGCGTCGGCGCCGCCCGCCGGCCGTGGCGGACGAGGAAGAAGATGGCGATCGCCGGCCCCGGTGCCCACGGCGTGATGTTCAGGCCGTACAGCGGGTGGATGTAGCTCACCCAGTCGAGCAGCACGTAGCCGACGAGCAGCACGAGGTGGTCCGCCCAGGTCGGGCGGGGCGAGGCATGGATCAAGCGGGATCGACTCCGTCAGCGGGAATTCCGACATTGTGCGGGCGCCGGCGGCATCGCGGAATCCGCCATATCACGTACGCGTTTCACTCATTCCGACGGCAAGCCGCCGCCGCCCCGCGCCTGCATGCCGATCGCGGGCGGTCGCCGGCCGTACGATTTCCGTACGCAGCCCCCCCAATACCCAGGCGCCGGCCATTTCCCTACCATTTGCCGCCACAGCCTGACAAGAAGCTGACAATTCAAGTACAGCGGGGTACGCTCCGCGACGTCCACGAATAACGAAAGAGACAAGCCCGTGTTCCGCTCTCTGAGCGCCTTCGCCGCCCTCTATGCCTTCTGGCTGCTGCTCTCCGGCTACTTCACGGGCTTCCTGCTCGCCGCCGGCGCAGGCTCGGCGCTGGTCGTGCTCATCTTCGCCCGGCGCATGGCGGTGCTCGACCGCGAAGGCCACCCGGCGCACCTCGGCCTGTCGGCGACGCTCGGCTACTGGCCGTGGCTGCTGAAGGAGATCGTCAAGTCCGGCTGGGACGTGACCAAGCGCATCCTCGATCCGTCGCTGCCGATCTCGCCGACGCTGGCGCGCTTCAAACCGAGCCAGAAGAGCGACCTCGGCCTGGTCATCCACGCCAACTCGATCACGCTGACGCCGGGCACCGTCGCCATCGAGGTCGCGCCCGGCGAGTTCCTGGTGCACGCGCTGACGCGCGAGGGCGCCGACGGCCTCGCCGACAGCGAGATGGACCGCCGCGTCAGCGCGCTGGAGAAGGACTGATGTTCGCCGCCGCCGGCCTCGCCCTGCTCGTCACGCTGCTCCTCGCGCTGGTCCGCGCCGGGCTCGGGCCGACGGTCTTCGACCGCCTGCTGGCGGCCAACACCGTCGGCACCTGCGCCATGCTGCTGCTGGCGGTCATCGGCTTCCTCGGCGGCCGGCCGGAGTTCCTCGACCTGGCGCTGGTCTACGGCCTGCTCAACGTGATCGGCATCATCGCCGTGCTCAAGTTCTTCCGCCACGGCGACCTCGGCGATCCGGGCGACGAGGCGAACGGCGGGGAGACGCGCTGATGGCCTTCCTGCTCGACCTCGCCAGTTGGCTCCTGCTCTGCGCCGGCGGCTTCTTCTGCGTCGCCGGCGGCCTCGGCCTCCTGCGCATGCCGGATTTCTACACGCGCATGCACGCCGCCAGCGTCGTCGACACGCTCGGCGCCGGCCTCATCCTGCTCGGCCTGATCCTGCAGGCCGGCTTCACGCTGGTCGCCGTCAAGCTGCTGATGATCGGCCTGCTCATCTTCTTCGCCAGCCCGACCGCCGGCCACGCGCTGGCGCGCGCGGCGCTGATCCGCGGCCTGGCGCCGCGGCTCGCCGACCCGGAGGACGCATCATCGAAACGCTGATCATCAACGCGCTGCTGGCGATGATGGTCGCCACCGTGCTCATCCTGGCGAAGAGCCGCAATCTGTTCGCGGTGGTCGTGCTCGGCGGCATCTACAGCTTCCTGATGGCCACCGTGCTCGTCGCGCTCGACGCCGTCGACGTGGCGATGACCGAGGCCGCCGTCGGCGCCGGCGTGTCCACCGTGCTGCTGCTCGGCGCGCTGCACCTGTGCCGCGCCGACGAGGCGAAGCCGGCGCAGCGCCCCTGGCTGCCGCTCGCCGTCGCCCTCGGCACCGGCGCCGTGCTGGTCTACGGCACGCTCGGCCTGCCCGCCTTTTCCGACCCGCAGGCGCCGATCCGCACGCACGTCGAGCCGCGCTACCTGAACGAGGCGCAGAAGGAGACCGGCGTGCCCAACGTCGTCGCCGCCGTGCTCGCCAGCTACCGCGGCTACGACACGCTCGGCGAGACGACCGTGGTGTTCACCGCCGGCGCCGGCGTCATCGCGCTGCTGCGCCGGCGCAAGAAGAAGGACGCGGCGAAGGACGACGACGGAAAGGCGGCGCCGTGAAGAACGATCTCGTGCTGCGGGTGGTCGCCAAGCTGTTCATCCCCTTCATCCTGCTCTTCGCGCTGTACGTCCAGTTCCACGGCGAACTGGGGCCGGGCGGCGGCTTCCAGGCCGGCGTCATCGCCGCCGCCGGCGTCGTGCTGCACGCGCTGATCTTCGGCCTCGACGCGGCGCGGCGCATCGTGCCCGAGCGCCTGGTCGAGACCATGCTCGCCGCCGGCGTGCTGATCTACGCCGGCGTCGGCGTCGCCGGCCTCCTGCTCGGCGGCAACTTCCTCGACTACTTCGTGCTCAGCGGCGACCCGGTCTACGGCCAGTTGCGCGGCATCTTCTGGGTCGAGGCCGGCGTCTTCGTCACCGTTTCCGGCGTCATGCTGAAGATCTTCTACATGTTCGCGGCGCGCGGCCGCGACGAAGACGGGGAAGAGGCATGAGCCTGGCCAGCCACTTCAGCTACTGGGTGACCATCTTCCTGATGGTCGCCGGGCTGTTCATCGTCATCGCCCGCGGCAACCTGATCAAGAAGCTGGTCGGCCTGGCCATCTTCCAGACCTCGGTGTACCTGCTCTACATCGCGCCGGGCAAGCTGATCGGCGGCACCGCGCCGATCCTCGCCGAGGAGTTCAAGGTCTATTCCAGCCCGCTGCCGCACGTGCTGATCCTCACCGCCATCGTCGTCGGCGTCGCCACGCTGGCGCTCGGCCTGGCGCTGGTCGTGCGCATCCGCGAGACCTACGGCAGCATCGAGGAGGACGAGATCCTCGCCGCCGACCTCGCCGACGGGGAAACGGAGGCCGGCCGATGAGTCTCGCCCCGCATCTACCAGCACTCCAGGTCGTGCTGCCGCTGCTGACGGCGCCGGCCGCCGTCCTGCTGCGCAGCGGCGGCGCCGCCTTCCTCCTCGTCACCGCTGCCGCCTGGGGCGCCTTCGCCATCTCGCTCGGCCTCTGGCAGCAGACCGCCGGCGGCGAGGTCATCTCCTACGCCATCGGCAACTGGCCGCCGCCGTGGGGCATCGAGCTGCGCGTGGACCGCCTCTCGGCCTTCGTGCTGGTCCTCGTCGCCGGCATGGCCGCGGTCGTCCTGCCCTACTGCCGGCAGAGCATCGAACGCGAGATCCCGCGCGATCAGCACTACCTGTTCTACGCCATGTTCGCGCTGTGCCTGACCGGGCTGCTCGGCATCACGATCACCGGCGACGCCTTCAACATCTTCGTCTTCCTCGAAATCTCGTCGCTCGCCACCTACGTGCTGATCGCGCTCGGCCGCGACCGGCGGGCGCTGGTCGCCGCCTACCAGTACCTGATCGTCGGCACCATCGGCGCCACCTTCATCGTCATCGGCATCGGCCTGCTCTACCTGACCACCGGCACGCTCAACCTCGCCGACATCGGCACCCGCCTGCCGCAGGTGTCGGGCGAACGGCCGGTGCTGGCGGCGCTGGCCTTCCTCACCGTCGGCATCTGCCTCAAGCTCGCGCTCTTCCCGCTGCACCAGTGGCTGCCGAACGCCTACACCTTCGCGCCGTCGGCGGTCACCGCCTTCCTCGCGGCGACGGCGACCAAGGTCTCGGTGTACGTGCTGCTGCGCTTCTATTTCTCGGTCTTCGGCGAGAGCCTGGTCTTCGACCGCCTGCCGCTGCCCGGGATCATGCTGCTGCTGTCGCTGGCGGCGATGTTCGTGGCCTCGGCCGTCGCCGCCTTCCAGGACGACCTGAAGCGCCTCCTCGCCTATTCCAGCGTCGCCCAGATCGGCTACATCACGCTCGGCCTCTCGTTCGATTCGCAGAGCGGGCTGACCGCGACGATCGTGCACCTCTTCAACCACGGCCTGACCAAGGGCGCGCTGTTCATGCTCGCCGGCTGCCTCGTCGCCGTCGCCGGCGGCAGCGGCCTGGCGCGGCTTGCCGGCATCGGCCGGGCGATGCCCGTCACCGCCTTCGGCATCGTCCTCGGCGGCCTGTCGCTGATCGGCGTACCGGGCACCGTCGGCTTCGTCAGCAAGTGGTACCTGGTGCTGGCGGCGCTGGAAAAGGGCCAGTGGTGGCTGGTCATGGCCATCGTCGGCAGTTCGCTGCTGGCCGTCGTCTACGTCTGGCGCTTCGTCGAGATCGCCTGGTTCCGCGAGCCGCCTGCCGGCCTGCCGGCCGACCGCCGGCTGCCGCTGTCGCTGCAGGCGCCGGCCTGGCTGCTGGTGGCGGCGACCGTGTATTTCGGCCTCGACGCTTCCTTCACCGTCGGCTCGGCGGCGGCCGCCGCCGAACAACTGCTGGGGATGACCCGATGAGCGCCACCGCCCGGCCGCCCGAAGGAGGCGCTCATCCTCCCTCGGGGAGGATGTCGCACAGCGACAGGAGGGTCGTCCAATGAGCGCCATGGTCCTCCTCGCCGGCCTCGGCGTGCCCGCGCTCGGCGCCGCCGGCATCGCCGCCGCGCACCGCACGCCGAACCTGCGCGAGGGCGTGACGCTGGCCACCGCCGCCGCGCTCTTCGCCTGCGTGCTCTCGCTGCTGCCCGGCGTGCTCGCCGGCGAGCGGCCGCGGCTGACGCTGTTCGAGGTGCTGCCGGGGCTCGACCTGACGCTCGCCGTCGAACCGCTGGGCATGCTCTTCGCGCTCGTCGCCTCCGGCCTGTGGATCGTCAATTCGCTCTACTCGATCGGCTACATGCGCGGCAACGGCGAGGCGCACCAGACGCGCTTCTACGTCTGCTTCGCGCTGGCGCTGTTCGCGGCGATCGGCATCGCCTTCGCCGGCAACGTGTTCACGCTCTTCGTCTTCTACGAGCTGCTGACGCTGATCACCTATCCGCTGGTCGTGCACCACGGCGACGACAAGGCGCGGAAAGGCGGCCGCGTCTACCTCGGCGTCCTCATCGGCACCTCGGTGATGTTCCTGCTGCCGGCGCTGGTGTTCACCTGGCATCTCGCCGGCACCACCGACTTCCGCGCCGGCGGCATCCTGCCCGCCGGCCTCTCCGACGCCACCGTCGTCGGCCTCCTGGCGCTCTACATGTTCGGCATCGGCAAAGCGGCGCTGATGCCCTTCCACCGCTGGCTGCCGGCGGCGATGGTGGCGCCGACGCCGGTTTCCGCGCTGCTGCACGCGGTGGCCGTGGTCAAGGCCGGCGTCTTCTCGGTGCTCAAGGTCGCCGTCTTCGTCTTCGGCCCGGAGATGCTCGCCGGCCAGACCGCCTGGCTGGCCGGCATCGCCGGCTTCACCATCGTCGCCGCGTCGGTCGTCGCGCTCTCCGCCGACAACCTGAAGCGCCGGCTGGCCTACTCGACGGTCAGCCAGCTCTCCTACGTGATCCTCGCCGTCGCCGTGCTGGCGCCGCTGTCGCTGGTCGGCGCCGCGCTGCACGTGGCCGCGCACGCGCTCGGCAAGATCACGCTGTTCTTCGCCGCCGGCGCCATCTACACCGCCGCGCACAAGACCGAGATCAGCCAGCTCGACGGCATCGGCCGGCGCATGCCGTGGACCATGGGCGCCTTCGCCGTCGGCACGCTGTCGATGATCGGCCTGCCGCCGGCCGCCGGCTTCGTCTCCAAGTGGTTCATGGTCTCCGGCGCCATGGCCGGCGAGCACTGGCTGGCGCTCGGCGTGATCGCCGCCAGCACGCTGTTGAACGCCGCCTATTTCCTGCCCATCGTCTGGCGCGCCTTCTTCCGGCCGCTCTCGGCGGAAGCCGCCGCCCACCCGCACGGCGAGGCGCCGCTGCCGTCGGTGATCGCGCTGACGCTGACCGCCGCCGGCACGATCGCCTTCTTCCTCTGGCCGGACGTGCCGCTGGCGCTGGCGCGGCAGATGCTCGGAGCTGCCTGATGGAAAAAACGCACTGGCTCGACCGCCCCGAAAACGTCAAGAAGCTGTGGCGCGGCTTCCTCGCCGTGCTAGCGCTGACCGTGCTCGCCGAACCCTTCGTGCACCTGCATCCGCACTTCGCGGTCGAGTCGCTGTTCGGCTTCCACGCCTGGTACGGCTTCGCCGCCTGCGCGGCGATGATCGTCGGCGCCAAGGCGCTCGGCCTCGCGCTGAAGCGCCCCGACACCTACTACGGCAAGGACGGCGGCGATGAATGAGTTCGTCTTCCACCCCGGCCTGATCCTCGTCCTCGGCGCCTTCCTGCTGCCCTTCCTCAAGGGCGGCGCGCGCAGCGCGGCGATCCTGGCGCTGCCGCTGGTCGCGCTGTTCTGCCTGTGGCGCCTGCCGGAAGGCACGCTGTGGAGCGCGCACTGGCTCGGCTACGAGCTGGCGCCGCTGGCCGTGGACAGGCTCTCGCGCCTGTTCGCCACGATCTTCCTGCTGATGGCGCTCGGCGGCGGCCTCTTCGCGCTCGGCCAGCGGAGCCGGCTGGAAATCCCGGCGGCCTTCGTCTACGCCGGCGCGGCGGTCGGCGTCACGCTCGCCGGCGACCTCGTCACCGTCTTCGTCTTCTGGGAGCTGATGGCGGTCGGCTCGACGCTGGTGCTGTGGGCCGGCGGCAGCGCCGGGGCGTTTGCCGCCAGCCGCCGCTACGTGGCCATCCACCTGCTCGGCGGCGTCATCCTCTTCGCCGGCATCACCGGCCACCTGCTCGATACCGGCGACGCGGCCTTCACGCGCATGGCGCCGGATTCGGTCGCGCACTGGCTGATCCTGATCGGCTTCCTGATCAACGCCGGCGCGCCGCCGCTTTCCGCCTGGCTGCCCGACGCCTATCCGGAAGCCTCGTGGAGCGGCAGCGTCTTCCTCTCGGCGTTCACCACCAAGACCGCGGTCTACGTGCTGCTGCGCGGCTTCCCCGGCACCGAGTTCCTGATCTGGATCGGCCTCTTCATGATCTTCTACGGCATCGTCTACGCGCTGCTCGAGAACGACATGCGGCGCATCCTCGCCTACTCGATCGTGAACCAGGTCGGCTTCATGATCGCCGGCATCGGCATCGGCACCGAGATGGCGCTGAACGGCGCCGCCGCGCACGCCTTTTCGCACATCGTCTACAAGGCGCTGCTGCTGATGTCGGCCGGCGCCGTGCTCGCCGCCACCGGCCGGCGCAAGTGCTCGGAGCTGGGCGGGCTGTTCCACAGCATGCCGATCACGACGATCTGCGGCACCATCGGCGCGCTCGCCATCTCCTCGTTCCCGCTGACCTCGGGCTTCATCTCCAAGTCGATGGTGACGCAAGCGGCGATCGACGGGCAGTTGCTCTGGGTCTGGCTGGCGCTGGCCGCGGCCTCGGCCGGCGTCTTCCTGCACGCCGGCATCAAGTTCCCGTGGTTCGTCTTCTTCCAGAAGGATTCCGGGCTGCGCCCGGCCGACCCGCCGGCCTCGATGCGCTGGGCGATGATCGCCTTCTCCTTCATCTGCATCGGCCTCGGCGTCTGGCCGGAACCGCTCTACGCGCTGCTCCCCTACGCCGTCGACTACGTGCCCTACACCGGCGCGCACGTGCTGACGCAGTTGCAGTTGCTGCTCTTCTCCGGGCTGGCCTTCTTCGTCATGCTGCCCTGGCTGAAGCGCACGCTGACGATCACGCTCGACGCCGACTGGCTCTGGCGCGTCGCGCTGGACCGCCTGTGGAACGCCTGCGGCCGCCTGCTGCGCCGGGTCGGCGACGGCGTCGGCGACGCGCTGCGCGAGATCGGCGCCGCCGCCGCCGGCGACATCGAGCGCGCGCGGCGGCCCGGCGGCCTCCTGCTGCGCAGCCGGCCGACCGGCGCCATGGCCCTGTGGGCCATGGTCCTGCTGTTCGCCTATCTGCTCCTCTACTACCTGCGCTGACCGGCTTCTCCGCCGAGGGCGGCCGAGAAGACCTCGGTGACGAGCACCCGCTGCCCGCCGAAGCGGTGCGCGCAGCGGCGGGCGCGGAAGACGCCGGCCGGCGGCCGGCCGAGCGCCGCCAGCGCCGGCGCGTGCAGCGGGTGGCGCGCGTCGAGGCGGGCGAAGGCCAGTTCGCCGCGGACGAAGCCGGGGTGCGCGAAGAGCAGCGAACCGAGCGAGCGCGTGCCGAGCCGCGCGAACCAGCGGTCGACGACGCCGCGCGGCGAGGCCGGCAGCACGGTGTGGGCGAAGACCACCGGCGCGCCGGCGCAGTGCAGGACGACTTCGCGCACCCAGCACGGCGTGCGCGGCGCGACGCCGAGCGCGGCGCATTCGTCAGGGTTGGCGCACCGCAGTTCCTGGCGCAGCAGCGCCAGGCGGAAGGCGCCGCGACGCTTCAGGCGCGCGGTCAGCGAACCGGGTTCGCGCAGCCAGTCGCGTAGCGCGTCGTGGCGCCCGGCGAAGAGCGGGCGACGGTGCCAGCCGGCCAAGGTTCAGCGTCCGGCCGGCAGGCGGTCGACGCCGCCGATGACGGCGCCGGGCCGGATGCCCTTGGCCGCGAACCAGCCGGCGTTCATCTCCAGCGCGAAGCGCGCCGGCTGCGACGGGCAGTGGTTTTCCTCGGAATGCGGCGCCATCTCGGCGAGGTCCACGACACGCCCACGCTCGTCGAGGAAGGCGATCGACAGCGGCAGCGGCGTGTTCTTCATCCAGAAGCAGTGCGTCGCCGTCGCCGGGAAGACGAAGATCATGCCTTCGTTGGCGCCCAGGCGCTGGCGGTGCATCAGCCCCTGCGCGCGCTCGGGCTGCGTCGCCGCCACCTCGGCGACGATGCGGTGGAAGCCGGCGGAGAGTTCGGCGCGCCCGGCGTTCGATCCCGCGCCTTGGGCGAGGGCGGCGGCGGCGAGCGTGCCGGCCGACAGCAGGAAGAGGATCTTGCGCAACATCGTTCGTGTTCTCCGGCGCCGACGACGGCGCCAAGCTGCGGGTTCAGCGGCGCTCGCGCTTCGGCGCCGGCTTGCCGGCGGCGGGCTTCTTCGCGGCCGTCTGTTTGACCGCGGCCGGCGCCGGCCGCGCCTGCACCGGCTTGCCGGCGACGACCTGGCCGTCCGGCGTCTCCGCCGCCTTCGGCAGCACGCGCTCGGCGGCGAAAGCCGGCGCCGCGAGCAGCGCGAGGCCGAGCATCGACAGGATTCTCATCGTTCGTTTCCTTCAGGATTCCGTTCGCCGGCGAACTCGCCGTGGCCGCCGGAGAACTCGCGCCATTGGCCCGGCGCCAGCCCGTCCAGATCGACGGCGCCGACAGCATAGCGGATCAGCCGCAGGGTCGGAAAGCCCACGTGCGCGGTCATCCGACGCACCTGCCGGTTCTTGCCCTCGCGCAGCGCGATCTCGATCCACGAGGTCGGGATCGCCTGGCGGAAGCGCACCGGCGGATCGCGCGACCACAGGTTCGCCGGTTCGGGGATGCGGCGCACGGCGCAGGGCTGCGTCGTGAAGTCGGCGTAGCGCACGCCGCGCCGCAGGCGTTCGAGCGCAGCGTCGTCCGGCTCGCCCTCGACCTGCGCCCAGTAGGTCTTCGCCAGTTTGTGCTTCGGGTCGGCGATGCGCGCCTGCAGCGCGCCGTCGTCGGTGAGCACGAGCAGGCCCTCGCTGTCGGCGTCGAGCCGCCCGGCGACGTACACGCCGGGCACCGGCAGCAGCGCCTTCAGCCCGCGCCAGCGGCCCTCCGGCGTGAACTGGCTGAGGTAGCCGTAGGGCTTGTTGAGGAGGACGATGCGCGCCATCGCTGCGTTGCCGGGGGCGAAAAAACAGGGCGGACCGCCATCCGATCCGCCCCGCGTCGCCGCCTCGCGGCTCAGTGGCTGGTGCCTTCCGAGCGCGTGATCTTGTTCCAGACGTTGTACTTGCCGACCGGCTTCTTCGCCGGGATGCGCTTCACCTCGGCCAGCGTCTGCATGTCGATGACCACCAGCGCGCCCTCCATCTCCCACAGGCTGGCCAGCGCGTAGCGGCCGTCCTTGGTGAATTCGACGTGGGCCAGCGTCTCGCCCGGCGGGCCTTCGATCTCCTTGACCACCTCCAGCGTCTGCTTGTCGATGATCTGCAGCTTGTTCTTGTGCTCCTTGCTCATCATCGAGTCGGTGAAGGCGTAGCGCGTGTTCTCGTGACTGCGCATGAAGAAGCCGGGGCCGCGCGTCTTGATCTGCTTGACGTTCTCGAAGGTCTGCAGGTCGATCACCGTGACCAGGCCCTCGTTCAGGTTCGGCGAGGCCATCACCGTGCGCTCCTTGCCGTCCGGGCCGGTCCACGCCCAGGTGATGCCGGAGCCGAGGTGCGGCATGCCCGGCATGTCCAGCTCGGCGACCTTCTTGCGGCCGTCCAGGTAGATCACCTGGCCCTTGCTCGCCGTACGCGAGGCGCCGAGGATTTCGTCGTAGCTCTGGGTGAAGAAGAAGTCGTCGAGGTAGTCCTTCAACAGCGTGCGGCGCGGGTAGAGGAAGCCCGGCTTGAAGTCGCCCTCCTTGTACTGGAAGTCGTGCACCAGGCCGTCGGCGACCGGCTCGACGTCAGGGTCGTAGCTGATCTCCCAGACTTCCGGCACGTCCTTCAGCGCGGCGACGAAGCTCTTCCGGGGCGTCGCGTCGTAGACCGCGGAGACGCGCGAGGTCTTGTCGCCCTTGGCGTTAACCACCGGGATGATGCGGTTCAGCGACAGATCCCTGGCGTCGAGCACGACCAGCGTGTGCGGCAGGTAGTTGGCCACCATCACCCACTTGCCGTCGCCGGAGACGGCGGCGTTGCGCGTGTTCAGGCCGGCGCGGATCTCGGCCACCACGGTCAGGTTCCACAGGTCGTACTTGGTGATCCAGCCGTCGCGCGACGCGAAGTAGACGAAGCGGCCGTCCGGCGAATACTTCGGCCCGCCGTGCAGCGCGAAGCGGCTGGGGAAGCGGTGCAGGCGTTCGAGCTTGTCGCCGTCGAGCACCGAGACGTGATGGTCGCCGGTCTCGACGACGATGAAGAGGTTCATCGGGTCGGCGCCCTGCAGGCCGGCCGACGGCTTGTTCGGCAGGTCGAGCGCGGCCGTGTCGACGATCTGCGTGGCCTTGATCTCGGCCGCGCCCCAGACCGGGGCCGGCACCACCTTGGTGTAGATGAACTCGGTCAGCGCCTCGACCTCCTTCGCCGTCAGCTTGTCGCCGAAGGGCGGCATCTGCGTCGCCGGCCGGCTGTCGCGGATGACCTTGGCCGCCTCGGGCTTGCGCAGCCGCTCCAGGTTCTCCGGCAGCAGCGCCGGGCCGACGCCGCCCAGGCGGTTCTCGCCGTGGCAGACGAGGCAGTGCTCCTTGTACAGCGCCACCGGGTCGGCAGCGCCCTCGGCGGCGCCGGCCAGCGAGGCCATGCCGGAAAGAAAGACCGCCAGATAGGCGGCGGACAGCCAGAATCGCCAGCTCATGCAGCACTCCTGTGGATTTTCTGAATACGCGTGTAGGGGGTGACGGTCAGGCGCTCGCCCGACGAGACGACGCCGATCTCGTCGTCGTCGAGGTAGCAGCCGGGGTCTTCGGCCCACGCATCGCCGGTGAGCTGCTGCGCGCGCACGCGCGTGTTGCCGTTGCAGATTTCGAGGTACCTGCACTCGCCGCAGCGCCCCTTGACCGCGCGCGGGTGCTGCTTGAGGCCGGCCATCAGCGGGTCCGAGGTATCCGGCCAGATCTGCGAGAACGGCCGCTGGCGGACGTTGCCGAGCGTGTGGTGCCACCACATGGTGTCCGGGTGCACGTTGCCGAGGTTGTCGATGTTGGCGACGTTCACGCCCGACGAGTTGCCGCCCCACTGGCGCAGCTTGGCCTCGACGTGCGCGGCGCGCTCGGGAAAGCGCTTCTGCACCCAGTGCAGGAAATAGACGCCGTCGGCGTCGTTGTTGCCGGTGGTGAA
This sequence comes from Rhodocyclaceae bacterium, assembly GCA_019455325.1. Lineage (GTDB taxonomy): Bacteria > Pseudomonadota > Gammaproteobacteria > Burkholderiales > Rhodocyclaceae > Proximibacter. The sequence continues at coordinate 72,905 of JACFMQ010000004.1, forward strand.
TTCCTTGTGCAGGCCGCGCTGGCGGTATTCCCAGCAGGTGTCGAAGAGCAGGTCCATGGCCCGGCGCGTGAGCTGGTGGCGGGCGTCGTCCTTGCGGTTCTTGTTGCCGCGGCCGGCGTAGTTGAGGTGCGAGAAGTAGAAGCGGTCGATGCCTTCGTCCTCCACGAGCTTCAGCAGCCCGGGCAGGTCGTGCGCGTTGTCCTGCGTCATCGTGAAGCGCACGCCGATCTTCAGCCCCAGGTCGCGGCAGCGGCGGATGCCTTCGAGCGAGGCCTCGAAGGCGCCGTCCATGCGGCGGAACCTGTCGTGCGTGTCCTTGATGCCGTCGAGCGAGACGCCGACGTAGTTGAAGTCGCACTCGGCGATGCGGTCGATGTTCGAATCGTCGATCAGCGTGCCGTTCGACGACAGCCCGACGTAGAAGCCCAGCGCCTTCGCCCGCTTGGCGATGTCGAAGATGTCCGGACGCAGCAGCGGCTCGCCGCCGGAGAGGATCAGCACCGGCACGCGGAAGGCTTTGAGGTCGTCCATCACGCCGTGGATTTCCTCGGTCGTCAGCTCGCCGGGAAAGTCCTTGTCGGCCGAGATCGAGTAGCAATGCTTGCAGGTCAGGTTGCAGCGGCGGATCAGGTTCCAGATCACCACCGGACCCGGCGGATTGCGCTTCGGCCCGAGCGGCGTCGGCGACGCGATCTCGTCCATGTACTGGGATATGCGGAACATCGGAAAAGCCTTGGTTGGGGTAGGCGTATTAGAAGTCAGGCCGCCGGCCCCGGCCTTGACGTGGATCAACCGAATCCGGTTCGCGCCGGCGGCCGCCGCTTCGCCGCATAATCGCAGCGTCAGCCACCCGTCACGAACAGGAGACCGCCATGCAGATGACCACCACCCCGAACTTCGAAGGCCGCCGCATCGTCCGCTACTGCGGCGTCGTCGCCGGCGAGGCGATCCTCGGCGCCAATCTCTTCAAGGACATCTTCGCCAACATCCGCGACCTCGTCGGCGGCCGCTCGGCGACCTACGAGAAGGAGCTGCAGCGCGCCCGCGACATCGCCCTCAAGGAACTCGGCGAACGCGCCGCCGAGCTGGGCGCCAACGCCGTCGTCGGCATCGACCTCGACTACGAGGTGATGGGCGAGAGGAACGGCATGCTGATGGTCTCGGCCAGCGGCACCGCCGTCGTCGTCGAGTGACGGCGCCGGTTCACAACAGGAAGGGCACGAACATGCGCGTGCGCGCGCGGTAGTCGGCATAGGCCGCGCCGAAGTGGGCGAGGCACTCGCGCTCGTCGCGGCGGGCGGTGACGTAGAGGAGGACGCTGCCGACGGCGGCGATGCCGGCGGCCGGCCAGTTCGGCAACTGGAAGAAGAGCCCCCAGGTCAGCGCCAGCAGCGAGGCGTACATCGGATGGCGGATGTAGGCGAAGACGCCGCCGGTGACGAGGGCGCCGGTCTTTTCCCAGTCGTAGAGCGCCGCGTCCTCGCGGCCGGCGTTGCGCCCACCGCGGCGGACCAGCGTCGCCGCGCCGACGGCGGCGAGGGCGAGGCTCGTCGCCAGCAGCATCCAGGAGACGAGCTGCAGCGGCGACAGCCGCGCCGAGCCCCAGGGCATGTGGTTGACCACGGCCAGGCCGAGGATGCATTCCCAGGCGAAGAAACGGTAGAAGCCGTGGCTGCCCGGCCGCCGCAGCGGCCTGCGCGACAGCCAGGCGAGCAGCGCGCTGCCGGCGAGGAAGGCGAAGGCGGCGGCCACGGTCGGCGGCGCGGCGGCTTCAGCCTTCCGCCGGCGGGCTGGCGAACTTGCCGGTGCCGGTGGCCTTCTCGTAGGCGTCCCAGGCCCGGTCGTAGCGCCGGCGGTGCCAGAAGTTGGCGCCGAGCAGCACGCCGACGCCGATGATCGCCGGCCAGGTCCACGAGTCGTAGATGGCGGCTTCGAGGTACATGGCGGAGAGCACGGCGATCCCCCAGCGCAGGCGCTCGACCAGCCGCAGCTCGGCGTCGGCGATGCGCGTGCGCACCTTCAGTTCCTCGATTTCGGTCATCGTCTGCCTCCGGCTTGAAAATTGTTGAGGGCCGCCATTTTCGCACGACGGCGCCCGCGGGTGCGCCGGCCCTGGCGGGCGGGATGCTGTACGCGGCCATGCCGTGATCGTAAGATCGGCGGACTTGCCGGCGCCCGATGCACGCCCCCGATTCCACAGGAGCCCAACCATGAAGAAAGCGCACTGCTGCCTCGCCGCCCTGGCGATGGGCATGGGCCTGAACGCCTGCGCCACCCCCGACGGAAACGTCAAGCCCTACCCGCCGGCGGCCGAGGGCCGCAGCCGCCACGTCATCCAATTGCCGCAACAGGCCAACGAGCAGGATTTCAAGGTGGAGCTGATCGCCGGCAGGACGATGGAAATCGACTGCAACCATCACCGCCTGGGCGGCGAATGGCAGGAAAAGACCGTGCAGGGCTGGGGCTACTCCTACTACGAATTGAGCGAAGCGGGCCCCGGCGTCAGCACGATGATGGCCTGCCCGCCGGGCAGCGCCCGGCGGGCCTTCGTGCAGGTAGGCGGCGGGCCGATGCTGGTGCGCTACAACAGCAAGCTGCCGCTGGTGCTGTACGCGCCGAACGACGTGGAGGTGCGCTACCGGGTGTGGTCGGCGGCGCCGGAAAGCACGCCGGCACCGCGTCGCTGATCCGCGTATGGGGACAGGCCCAGCCGGTGCTGCAGGTGCCGGATGGCGGGTATATTCACCAACAACCGTACCCAAGCGGTCCGTTTGCCGGCGGAAAGCCGCTTTCCCGACCATGGGCACGATGCAGCGACAAAGCGGCCTCGGCGCCTTTCGAGCGTCGAGGCCGTTGCATTTGTTTCCGATGGACCGCGTGCGGCGGGTCAGAAGTCGTAGCGCAAACCGGCATTGAAGCTGCGCGGCGCGCCCCAGGTATAGCCCACGCCTTGCCAGTCGCTGATGACGCCGCCGAAGTACTTCTTGTCCAGTGCGTTGTTGATGTTCGCGCTGATGCTGAGCTTGTCGTTGACCTGGTAGCGGGCCATCAGATCCAGCAGCCAGAAGCTGTCTTGTACGAGCGCTCCGCCGCTGGTCCTGCTCTGCCAGCGGGCCGCGGCGCCGATGGTCAGCCGGTGCCAGGGCTGGTAGGTCGTGCCGATCTTGAACTGGCGCCGGGGATACTGGCTGGCGGTGCTCAGGCTGCTGTCGTTCATCACATAGCTGCCCTGGGCCTGCCAACCGCGTGCCAGTTCGCCGGAGAGCTCCAGCTCGTAGCCGCGCCGCGAAGCGCCCATGACGGCGCGGTAGGCCGCCGCGCCGCCCGGCGTGCGGCCTCCGGAGGCCTCGGCTTCGTTGTCGGTCCTGATCCAGAAATGGCTGATGCCGGCGTTCAGGCGCTTGCCGAAGAATTCGCCCTTGGCGCCCACCTCGTAGGTCAGCCCTTCGCGCGGCGCCAGGGTGCGGCCCTGTTCATCCTGCGCGGTCTGAGCGTCGAAGATGTTGGCGTAGCTGCCGTAAAGGGAAATGTCGTCACTGAGGTCGAACACGAGCCCCGCGTAAGGCGTCACCACGCCCGACTCATCCAGCGAGTAGGTCATCCACTGGCCGCCGAAGCTCGACAGCTGGTAGTCGGTCACACGCACACCCGCGATCAGCTTGAGCGGATCGGCCAGGCTGAAGCGTCCGGCCGCCGACACGTAGCGCTGCCGGTGGCTGAAGCGATCGAGGTCGTAGGTCCACCGGGTCATGTCCGCAAACTTCGGCAACGCAGGGCCGCCCTGTGCATAGTCGAGGCCGAGGCTGGCCAGCGGGATGCCGTAGGTGCCGTTGGCGCGATCCATGTCGGAACGCGAGCGCGCGGCGCCGGCGGCGATGCGCAACTCATGCTGGCGGCCGAACAGTTCGAAGGGCCCCTTGAGCTCGAAGTCGATGCCCGAATTGCGGTTTTCGGCGTTCACATAGTGGTTCTGGTTGGCGGTCCCCGGCCACCTGATGTAGCCAAACAGCAACTCGGGCGTCTCGATGCGCTCGTCGGACACATGCAGGCTGGCCGTCCAGCCGGTGGCAAAGCGGTGCTCCAGCCGGGCGAAGACGCTGGTCGTCTCCTGCTCGTAACCCGACCAGGGCGTACCCAGGTTGAACGAGCGCGGCATCAGCGCCAGGCGCTGCCCGCCCCGGTACGCGGGGATGGTGTCGTACAACGCGATGCCGCGGTGCTCGCGCTTGCGGTAGGTGATGCCGCCGCTGAGCAATGTGTCGGGGCCGAGATCGGCCTCCAGCGTGCCGAACAGCGTGCGGAAGCGCTGCGTTTCGCCGTCGCGGAAGGTGTCTCCCTGGCCCGCGGCCGCCGCGATGCGGCCGCGCAGCGTGCCCGCCGCATTCAGCGGGCCGCTCAGATCCGCTTCGGCGCGCTGCCTGTCCCAACTCCCCGCGCTTACCCCGGCTTTGGCCTGGAGCTCCTGTGTCGGCCGCTTGCGGATGCGGTTGACGGTGGCGCCGGCGTAGCCATAGCCGGCGGTCAGGCCGGCGGAGCCCTTGAGCACCTCGACGCGGTCGATGTCCGTCAGGTCGTCCAGATCGTAGTGCATCCCGCCGAAATAGCTCCAGCCGCCGGAAATCTGCCGGAATCCATCGGTCTGGAAATTGACCGCCGCGCCGCGCGCCTGGTAACCGACCGCCGTGCCGTACTGGAGAACGGCGATGCCGGGCGTCTGCTCCAGCACGTCGGTGAGCGTCTCCAGCTTGAAGTCCTCGATGCGCTGGCGCGTCATCACCGTGACCGACTGCGGCGTCTCGCGCAGGCTCAGGGCCAGGCCGGTGGCGGTCCTGCTCGGGCCGCGCTGGGTGTAGCTGCCGGTGCCTTCGGTGATGCCGCTGCGTTCGGCCCCGGCCGTGACGGTGACTGGTGTCAGTTGAGCCTCGTCGCCGCGGCTCTGCGGCGCCTTCTCCAGCGTATAGCCGTTGCCCTGCCGCACCGCGACCAGCCCGCTGCCGGCCAGCAGGCGACGGAGCGCCTGCTCGGCGCCATGACGGCCCTGCACGCCGGGGCTATGCCTGCCGCCGCCGGCGAGCTCCGGGGCGAAGGAGACATTGATCCGGGTCTGCGCGGCGAAGGCCGTCAGCGCGTTCTGCAGCGGGCCGGCGGAGATGGCGAAGTCGAAGGCGGCTTCCTGCGCCCGGACGGCGGCAGGCAGGGTCAGCGCGGCACCGGCCGCGCCGAGGAAGGCGAGGTGCAGGGCAAGCGCCAGCGGGCGCAGCAGTTTGGGCGGGTGTTTGCTCATGTCGTGGGTTCCTCGAAGAGTTGGTGGCATGGCGCGCATGGGGCGCTCATGCCTTCAAGTCGTTCGAGAACTGCGAATCGACAACACCTGATGGAAATTTTTCAGACAGCAGGATGCGAAACACATCCAAGAGGGCTTTCGACGGTCTCGATATCGTGATCACGAGTGTCGATCGTATTGACACGAAAGATTTTTCCTTTCAAATTATCAAAAATTTTCAATCGAAAGGAAAGATCATGTACTTCAATGATCTGTCGAACAATCAGTTGCGGGTTTCGGTCGATCTGCGGCAAACCTACGAGGCATACCGGGAGGCACGCCGCAACGCAGCGAAGTACGCGGGGGGTATGAGCTGGAAGAGGGTCGGCGGGCATGAGTACCTGATCAAGGTGATCAACCGGCGGGGCGGCAGCAAAAGCCTCGGGCCACGCACGCCGGAAACCGAAGCCTTGCATGCGGAGTTTGTGGCCGGCAAGGCACGCGCCAAGGAGCGGGAAGCGGCGCTGGGCAAGTCGGTGAAGGAGTTCGCCGGCATGGCCAGGGGCGTTTCCTTGAACCGGGTGCCGTCCATTGTGACGGCCACGCTGCGCAAGCTGGACGATCATGGCTTGCTGGGCAAGAACCTGATGGTGATCGGCACGCATGCGATGTACGCCTATGAAGCGGTGGCCGGTGTGCGGTTCGATGCGGGCTTGATGGCGACCACGGACATCGATTTTCTGTGGGACGCGCGCACCGCCCTGAAGCTGGCATGGCTGGACGAGGCCGTGGCCGAGGCTGGCGTGCTGGCCATCCTGAGAAAGGTCGACCATTCTTTCGAGCCGGTCGGGAAAAGCGGATTCCGGGCGGTGAACAAGGCGGGTTTCCACGTCGACCTGGTGAAACAGGCGCCACACCCTCCCTGGAAGACGGATGAACCGGATCGTCTTGCGCAGGGCGATCTGACGCCCTCGTGGCTACCCAGAATCAAGTGGTTGCTGGCAAGCGAGAAATTCCGGGCCGTGGTGGTCGGCCAGGATGGCTTGCCCGCGCCCATCGTGTGCCCGGACCCGCGGGCCTTCGCGGTATACAAGCAGTGGTTGAGCGAGCAGCCTGACCGGGAGCCGGAGAAGAAGAGGCGCGACCGGCAGCAGGCGGCGGCAACCATTGCCTTGGTCCGCGAAAAATTCCCGCACATGCCGCTGGATGAAAACGCCGAACGGATGTTCCCGGCATCCGTGCGTATGTTTTCGCAGGAGGGAAAGTTCGAGCTTTGACGTGGTGCGGCGGTCACGCGGCGCCGATCCGCACCCAGTAGCGGCTGCGGTAGACGACCCGGATGGGCAGCGTGGCCGACAGGTTCTGCAGCACGCCGGGGATGTCGTCGAGGTGGAAGACGCCGGACAGGGTGAGGCGGGCGACGGCCGGGTCGCAGCCGAGGTGGCCCTTGTGGTGGCGCGCCAGTTCGTCGACCACGCGGCCGAGCGGCCAGCCGTCGACGACCAGCAGGCCCTTGCTCCAGGCATCGGCGTTGGCTTCGAGCGCTTCGGCGGGCTGCGCCTCGCCGGCGGCAAAGCGGGCCTGCTGCCCGGCCTGCAGCCGCAGGGTGGCGCCGCCGTCCGCCGGACGGATTTCGACCGCGTGCTCCAGCACCTGGACGAGGCTGGAACGAAGGTCGTCGCGCACGACGAAGCGGGTGCCCAGGGCGCGGACGCTGCCGTGCCGGGTGCGGACGACGAAGGGGCGTCCCTGCGGATCGCTGGCGGTGACGACGAGGATTTCGCCCTGGTGGAGGCGGATCTCGCGGCCGGCGGCGTCGTAGCGCACGTCGAGCGCGGTGGCGGTGTTGAGCTGCAGGCTGCCGCCGTCGGCCAGCGCGAGCTGCCGGCGCTCGCCGGTGCCGGTGCGGTGGCTGGCGGCGAGGGCCTGGAGTTCGTCTTTCTGGCGCCAGGCCAGCGCGCCGCTGCCGCCGGCCATCAGCAGCACGGTGAGCTTCTTGAGCATCTGGCGGCGGGCGGTGCGCGCGCTGTGGAAGGTGTCGCGGCCGACCGGCTCCGGCAGCCGTTCGAAAGTCTGCCGCAGGCGCTGGACGCGCTCCCACGCCAGCCGGTGGACGGGGTCGAGCGCCAGCCAGCGGGCGTGCTCCTGATGCGCCGGGGCGTCCGGCGCGGCGCCGCGCAGGTCGAGATACCAGGCGGCGGCCCTTTCCAGCGTGGCGGCGTCCGGCCGCCGGCCGGGCGCCTCAATCATCGATCAGGGCCAGGCACTGGGCCATGGCGCGGATGAAATGCTTGCGCACGGTGTTAGTCGACAGCCCCATCTGCCGGCCGACCTCGGCCAGGCTGAGGCCGTCGAGCTGGACGCGCAGGAAGACGTCGCGCGCGCGTCCGCCGAGCCGGTCGAGCAGGCGGTCGATTTCGAGCAGGGTCTCGACGACCAGCTGGCGGGCCTCCGGGGACGGCTCCAGCGCGTCCGCCCGCACGGCCAGCGCGTCGGCATAGGCCTGTTCGATGCTGCGCCGGCGGAACAGGTCCACCATCAGGTTGCGCGCGATGCTGCTCAGATAGGCCTTGGGTTCGCGCAGCTCCGCGGCCCGGCGCTGCACCAGCACGCGGATGAAGACATCCTGGGCCAGGTCGCAGGCCTGGTCCGCGCACTGGAGGCGGCGCCGTATCCAGGCCCGCAGCCAGCCGTGGTGGGTGCTGTAGATCTGCTCGAACTGGGCGTCGAACTCGGCGGTGCGGGTTTCCATCGGCGGGCTGTGGCAGGAAGGGCTCGACGGATTATAAACGAGAACTATTCTTGAAAACGAGGGTGCCCGGATTCCCCCGCGAAACCGCCATTCCCGCTGCATTGTGCAACGTTACGATTCGCCGCTGGACGGTTACAAATCGGCGTAGAATCCGCGCCGATTCCCGGCGTATACTCCTTCGCGCCGTACCATCAAGAAGATCAAGCGCACAGCCCCCAACCCCGAATTCATCGCCCCGATGACACAGCCGACGCCGGCCGGCCCCGCGCCCGCCCCGCAGTTGACCGCCCGCCTCGCCGCCGGCGAAAGCCTTCTCGCCTTCCTCGAAACCGACCTCGACGCCCGCCTGCGCTTTGCGCCCGGCATCGTCGCCGTCACCGACCGCCGCCTGCTGGCGCGGGAGAACGACGACGAGTGGCGGGAATGGCCGCTCGCCGCCGGCCTCTCGCTGACGCACCACGACCACGCCGGCGTCGGCACGCTGGAGCTGTGCGACGGCAGCGGCCGGCTCGCCGTCTGGCGCTTCACGCTGTCGCAGAACCTCGCCGCGCTGCGCGTCGTCACGCAGTTCGAGCAGCAGTTGCACACCCTGCGCACCGGCCAGCCGCCGGCCGTCGAGGACGAGGCGGTGTGCCCGCGCTGCCGGGCGCCGCTGCCGCCGGACGAGGACGAGTGCCCGATCTGCGTGCGCGAGCTGCAGACGCCGCCCTCGACCTGGGTGCTCTTTCGCCTGTGGCGCTTTGCCCACCCCTACCGCTGGCGGCTGCTGTTCGGCTTCGTGCTGACGCTGGCTTCGACCGCCGCCTCGCTGGTCGCGCCGTACATGTCCATGCCGCTGATGGACAAGGTGCTGATCCCGTACCAGAACGGCACGCCGATCGACCGCGACCTGGTCATGCTCTACCTCGGCGGCCTGCTCGCGGCGGCGCTGGTGGCCTGGGGGCTGGGCTGGGCGCGCACCTACATCCTGGCGCTGGTCTCCGAGCGCATGGGCGCGGACCTGCGCACGACCACCTACGAGCACCTGCTGAAACTCTCGCAGGAATACTTCGGCGGCAAACGCACCGGCGACCTGATGGCGCGCATCGGCTCGGAAACCGACCGCATCAACATCTTCCTGTCGCTGCACCTGCTCGACTTCGCCACCGACGTGCTGATGATCACCATGACGGCGGCCATCCTCGTTTCGATCAACCCCTGGCTGGCGCTGGTGACGCTGCTGCCGCTGCCGCTCATCGCCTGGATGATTCACGTCGTGCGCGACCGGCTGCGCACCGGCTTCGAGAAGGTCGACCGCATCTGGGCGGAAGTGACCAACGTGCTCGCCGACACCATTCCCGGCATCCGCGTCGTCAAAGCCTTCGCGCAGGAGAAGCGCGAGGTCGAACGCTTCCGCGCCGCCAACCGGCACAACCTGCAGGTGAACGACCGGGTGAACCGCGTCTGGTCGCTGTTCACGCCGACGGTGACGCTGCTCACCGAGGTCGGCCTGCTGGTGGTCTGGGCCTTCGGCATCTGGCAGGTGTCCAAGGACGAGATCACGGTCGGCGTGCTCACCGCCTTCCTCGCCTACATCAGCCGCTTCTACACGCGGCTGGATTCGATGAGCCGCATCGTCTCGGTAACGCAGAAGGCGGCGGCCGGCGCCAAGCGCATCTTCGACATCCTCGACCACGTTTCCTCGGTGCCCGAGCCGCAGAACCCGGTGCACCTGCCGGCGGTCAAGGGCCGCATCGAGCTGCGGCAGATCGGCTTCCGCCACGGCACGCGCGCCGTCACCCGCGACGTCAGCCTGGTCATCGAGCCGGGCGAGATGATCGGCCTGGTCGGCCACTCCGGCTCGGGCAAGTCGACGCTGGTGAACCTGATCTGCCGCTTCTACGACGTGGCCGAGGGCGCGATCCTGCTCGACGGCGTGGACATCCGCGCGCTACCGGTCGCCGAGTACCGCAGGAACATCGGCCTGGTGCTGCAGGAGCCCTTCCTCTTCTTCGGCACGATCGCCGAGAACATCGCCTACGGCAAGCCGGAGGCGACGCGCGCCGAGATCGTCGCCGCCGCGCGCGCGGCCAACGCGCACGAGTTCATCCTGCGCCTACCGCACGGCTACGATTCGCTCGTCGGCGAGCGCGGCCAGGCGCTCTCCGGCGGCGAGCGGCAGCGCATCTCGATCGCCCGCGCGCTCCTGATCGACCCGCGCATCCTGATCCTCGACGAAGCCACCTCGTCGGTCGACACGACGACCGAGAAGGAAATCCAGAAGGCGCTCGACAACCTGGTGCACGGCCGCACGACGATCGCCATCGCGCACCGCCTGTCCACGCTGCGCCAGGCCAACCGCCTGGTGGTGCTCGACCGCGGCCGCATCGTCGAGGTCGGCAGCCACGACCAGTTGATGGCGCTCGAAGGCCACTACCACAGGCTCTATATGGCGCAGGCCAGGAACGTCGACGCCGAGGACGAGCTGTCGCTGCTCGCCGCGCCGACGAAGGAGCACGCATGAACACGGCTACCTTTTCGCTGACCCGCAATCCCTTCGGCCGCCTCGTGTTCACCGGCGCCGACGGCGAAGTCCACGAGGCCGTGGCGCCGGTGCGCGCCTTCCCGATCGGCGCACCCGACGAGGACATCGCGCTGGTCAGCGCCGAGGGCCGCGAGCTGGTCTGGGTCAGCCGCCTCGACGAGCTGCCGCCGGCCGTCGCCGCGCTCATCCGCGAGGAGCTGGAAAGCCGCGAGTTCGTACCCGAGATCCGGCGCATCCGCAGCGTTTCCAGCTTCGCCTGCCCGAGCACCTGGGACGTCGACACCGACCGCGGCGACGCGAAGCTGGTGCTAAAAGGCGAGGAGGACATCCGCCGGCTCGGCCGCGACCGGCTGCTGATCGCCGACACACACGGCATCCAGTACCTGGTGCGCGACCTGACGGCGCTCGACCGCATCAGCCGCAAGATCCTCGACCGCTTCCTGTAGGCCCCATCCGACGAGATTCCGCCCCATGAGCAAGAAAGACATCCTCTTCCGCAAGATCGTGCCGCTGCGCGGCCCCAACGTGTGGACCTACCGTCCGGTGCTGGAGGCGTGGGTGGACATCGGCGAACTGGAAAACTTCCCCTCGAACAAGATTCCCGGCTACCCGGAGCGGCTGAAGGCGATGCTGCCTTCGCTCGTCGAGCACCGCTGCTCGTACGAGGAGCGCGGCGGCTTCCTGCGGCGGCTCGACGAAGGCACCTGGCCGGCGCACATCCTCGAACACGTGACGCTCGAACTGCAGAACCTCGCCGGCCTGCCCGGCGGCTTCGGCCGCGCGCGCGAAACCTCGGAGCGCGGCGTCTACAAGGTGGCCATCCGCGCCTGGCAGGAGGACGTCACGCGCACCGCGCTCTCCGAAGCGCGCGAGCTGATCATGGCCGCGATGGAAGATCGCCCGTTCGACGTGGACGCCGCCGTCGAGAAGCTCACCGACATGGTCGACTCACTGTGTCTCGGCCCGTCGACGGCGAGCATCGTCGATGCGGCGGACGACCGCGACATCCCGGCGATCCGCCTGCTCGACGACGGCAACCTGGTGCAGCTCGGCTACGGCGCCGCCATGCGCCGCATCTGGACGGCCGAGAGCGACCGCACCAGCGCCATCGCCGAGGGCATCTCGCGCGACAAGGACCTGACCAAGTCGCTGCTGCAGTCCTGCGGCGTGCCGGTGCCGGAGGGACGCGAGGTCGACAGCCCGGAAGACGCCTGGGAAGCGGCGCAGGACATCGGCCTGCCGGTGGTGGTGAAGCCGGTCGACGGCAACCACGGCCGCGGCGTGTTCATCGACCTGAAGACGCGCGAGGAGGTTGAGAAAGCCTATTCGGTGGCCGTAGACGAAGGCAGCGGCGTGCTCGTCGAGCGCTCGATCCCCGGCACCGAGCACCGCCTGCTGGTGATCGGCGGCAAGCTCGTCGCCGCCAACCGCGGCGACATGATCAAGGTGACCGGCGACGGTAAATCGACGGTGCGCGAGCTGATCACGACGCAGATCAACTGCGACCCGCGCCGCGGCCCGACCGAGAACCATCCGCTCTCGGTGATCCGCATCGACACCGCCGCGCGCATCGAGCTGGAGCGCCAGGGCCTGACCGGCGACTCGGTGCCGGAAGCCGGCCGCGAGGTGCTGATCCAGCGCAACGCCAACCACGAATTCGACTGCACCGACGAGGTGCACCCGGACACCGCCTACCTCGCCTCGCTGGCCGCGCGCGTGGTCGGCCTGGACATCGCCGGCATCGACCTCGTCGCCGAGGACATCTCGCGGCCGCTCGCCGCGCAGGGCGGCGCCGTCGTCGAGGTGAACGCCGGCCCGAGCCTCCTGATGCACCTCAAGCCCGGCGTCGGCAAGCCGCGGCCGGTGGGCAAGGCGATCGTCGAGCACCTCTTTCCGAAGAACGCCAGCGGCCGCATCCCGGTCGTCGGCATCACCGGCTCGCGCGGCAAGACCGGCGTCGCCCGCATCCTGCGCCATCTGCTGCAGATCACCGGCGAGCACGTCGGCGCGGCGACCAGCGACGGCCTCTTCCTCGGCCGCCGCCACGTCGAGAAGCAGGACTGCGCGCACTGGCCGGCGGCCCGCCGCGTGCTGATGTCGCGCGCCGTCGAGGTGGCGGTGTTCGAGAACGGCCCGGCCGCCATCCTCGGCGAAGGGCTGGCCTACGACCGCTGCCAGGTCGGCATCGTCACCAACCTGATCGACCACGCGCACCTCGCCGCCGACTTCGACGTGCACAGCCTCGACCAGTTGTGGAAGGCGCTGCGCACGCAGGTGGACGTCGTCCTCGACGCCGGCGCCTCGGTGCTCAACGCCGCCGACAAGCGCGTCGTCGAGATGGCCGAGCTGTCCGACGGCGAGGTGATCTTCTACGCGATCGACCCCGACACGCCGGCGCTCGTCGAGCACCGGAAAAAGGACGGCCGCAGCGTCTACGTGCGCGACGGCTATCTGACGCTGGCCGTGGGCGAGGACGAGGAGCCGCTGATCGAGACCATCGCCTTCATCGGCACGCCGGCCGGCTGCCCGGCGCACGCGGTCGAGAACCTGCTCGCCGCGGTCGCCGCGGCCTGGGCGCTCGACCTGTCGGCCGACCTGCTGCGCACCGGCATCAGCACCTACGAGATCGACGAGACGCCGGCCGGCTGAGCCGCCGCCCCGGCCCCGAGAACACATCAGGACGAGACACCCCATGGACGTTTCCCGCACCCGGGCCCTGCGCGGCCCCAACCTGTGGAGCCGGCACACGGCGATCGAATGCGTCGTCGCCTGCGCCGACGCCGAACGCGACATCGCCGCCCTGCCCGGCTTCGAGGCGCGCCTGCGCGCCCGCTTCCCGGCCATCGACCTGCAGTCGCCGTCGGGCGGCCGGCCGATCTCGCTGGCGCACGTGCTGGAAGCGGCGGCGCTCGGGCTGCAGGTCAGCGTCGGCTGCGCCGTCGGCTTCAGCCTGACCCGGCAGACGGTCGAGGCCGGCACCTGGCAGGTCGTCGTCGAATACACCGAGGAGCCGGTCGGCCGGCTGGCCTTCGAGCTGGCCGAGGCGCTGATCGGCGCGGCGCTGGCCGACACGCCGTTCGACATCGACGACGCGCTCTTCCGCCTCAAGGACCTCAACGGCGACATCCGCCTCGGCCCCTCGACCGGCGCCATCGTGCAGGCCGCCGTCGACCGCGGCATCCCCTACCGCCGGCTGACCGAGGGCAGCCTCGTGCAGTTCGGCTGGGGCAGCAAGCAGCGACGCATCCAGGCCGCCGAGACCGACCTGTCGAGCGCCATCGCCGAATCCATCGCGCAGGACAAGGAGCTGACCAAGAAGCTGCTGCACGCCGCCGGCGTGCCGGTGCCGCTCGGCCGCCCGGTCGAGGATGCCGACGACGCCTGGGCCGCGGCGCAGGAGATCGGCGGGCCGGTGGTGGTCAAGCCGCAGGACGGCAACCAGGGCAAGGGCATCACGGTGAACGTGAGCAGCCGCGAGGACGTGATGGCGGCCTACGCCGCCGCGCGCGAACACCGCCGCCACGTGCTCGTCGAACGCTACCTGCCGGGGCACGACTTCCGCTTCCTGGTCGTCGGCAAGCAGCTCGCCGCCGCCGCGCGCCGCGACCCGGCGCAGGTGATCGGCGACGGCGTACACGACATCAAGGCGCTGGTCGACCTCGTGAACGCCGACCCGCGCCGCGGCGTCGGCCACGAATCGTCGCTGACCAAGATCCGCTTCGACGACATCGCCATCGCCCATCTCGCCAAGAAGGGCTACACCTCGGAAACGGTGCCGGCGAAGGGCGAGCGCGTGACGCTCAGGAACAACGCCAACCTGTCCACCGGCGGCACCGCCACCGACGTCACCGACGAGGTGCACCCCGAGCTCGCCGCCTGCGCGGTGGCCGCGGCGCAGACCGTCGGGCTGGACATCGCCGGCATCGACGTCGTCTGCCAGACCGTGCAGGAGCCGCTGGAAGCGCAGGGCGGCGGCATCGTCGAGGTGAACGCCGCGCCCGGCCTGCGCATGCACCTGACGCCGTCGTTCGGCAAGGGCCGGCCGATCGGCGAGGCCATCGTCGACATGATGTACGACGACGCGAACGAAGACGGCCGCATCCCCATCGTCGCCGTCACCGGCACCAACGGCAAGACCACGACCACGCGCCTGATCGCCCACCTGCTGACGGTGAGCGGCCTGCGCGTCGGCTTCACCGGCACCGACGGCGTCTACGTCGAGCGCCGCCGCATCGACACCGGCGACTGCAGCGGCCCGAAGAGCGCCAGAAACGTGCTGCTGCACCCGGACGTGGACGCCGCGGTACTCGAATGCGCGCGCGGCGGCATGCTGCGCGAGGGACTGGGCTTCGACCGGTGCGACGTGGCGGTGGTGACCAACGTCGGCGTCGGCGACCACCTCGGGCTGAATTTCGTGAACACCGTCGACGACCTCGCCGTGGTCAAGCGCGTGATCGTCGACAACGTCGCCGCGACCGGCCACGCCGTGCTCAACGCCACCGACCCGATGGTGGCGAAGATGGCCGGCCACTGCCCCGGCGCCGTGATCTTCTTCGCGCCGGACCGCAACCACCCGGTGATGTCGCGCCACCGCGCGCAGGGCAAACGCATCGTCTACGTCGATGGCGACGCCATCGTCGCCGCCCAGGGCGGCATCGAGCACCGCGTGCCGCTGGCCGCCGTGCCGCTGACGCGCAACGGCAGCATCGGCTTCCAGGTCGAAAACGCGATGGCCGCCACCGCTGCCGCCTGGGCGCTGGACATCGACTGGGAAAGCATCCGCGCCGGCCTCGGCTCCTTCGTCTCCGACGCCTCGACCGCGCCCGGCCGCTTCAACGTCTTCAACTACCGGGGCGCGACGCTGATCGCCGACTACGGCCACAACCCGGACGCCATCCAGGCGCTGGTGAAGGCCATCGAGACCATGCCGGCGAAGCGCCGCTCGGTGGTGATTTCCGCCGCCGGCGACCGCCGCGACGAAGATATCCGCCAGCAGACGCAGCTCTTGGGCGACGCCTTCGACGAAGTGATCCTCTACGAGGACGCCTGCATGCGCGGCCGCGACGAGGGCGAAACCCTCGCCCTGCTGCGCGCCGGGCTGGCCGGCGCCCGACGCACCGGCTCGGTGGACGAGATCAAGGGCGAATTCCTCGCCATCGACACCGCGCTCGAACGGCTGGCCTCCGGCGACCTCTGCCTGATTCTGGTGGATCAGGTGGAAGAGGCGCTGGCGCACATCGGGCAGCGGGTGGCGGAGGTGCAGTAGGCGGTTCGCGCCGCGGGCTGGGCGGCCGGGCGATTGATGCCAAAAGCATCGATCGGATATACTTTCGTCATTTATTTTCCCGGCCTGCCGCCATGCCCCGCCCGCTGCTCGACCCGCGCAACGACTTCGTCTTCAAGCGCATCTTCGCCCGCGACCCGAAGCTGCTCGCCGACCTCATCAACGCCGTGCGCGGCGACGCCGCGCCGCCGGTCGAGGTCGTCGAAATCCTCAACCCCGGCATCGAACCGGCCGAACTCGGCGGCAAGTTCATCGTGCTCGACGTGCTCGCCCGCGACGCCAGCGGGCGCCTGTGCAACGTCGAGATGCAGATGCGCCGCCACGCCGGCTGGAACGCCCGCAGCGCCTACTACCTCGCCCGCCTCCTCGCCGGCCAGTTGAACGGCGGCGAGGACTACACACGGCTGCGGCCGGTGATCGGCATCCATCTGCTCGACTTCACCCTCTTCGACGACCCCGCCCAGGCGCACTGGTGCTTCGAACTGCGCGACCGCCGCCAGCCGCGCACCCTGCTCGGCGAAGAGCTACAATTGAACGTGCTCGAACTGCCCAAGGCCGACCGCCTGCTCGCCGCCGGCGGCAGCGTACTGGCCGACTGGGTCACCTGGTTCGAGCACTGGCAGGAGGACGAACGCATGAGCCACATCACCCACGAACCGATCCTGCAGGCGCAGGACTACCTGAGCGCCCTGTCGGCCAAGGACGAGGAACGCCGCCTGGCCTTCGTGCGCGAGCGCGCGATGCGTGACGAGAAGACCGAACTGAAGCTGGCGCGGGAGGAAGGGCTGCAGGCGGGCCTGTCCGCCATCCTCCTGCGCCAGCTCGAACGCCGCTTCGGCCCGCTGCCTGAATCCCTGCGCGAGCGCGTCGCTCGGGCCGGCGAAACAGAGTTGCTCGCATGGAGCGACCGCGTGCTGGATGCCGGCAGCCTGGACGACGTGTTCCGCGACTGACGCCTCCGGATCAGGGGCGAATTCCTCGCCATCGACACTGCGCTCGAACGGCTGGCCTCCGGCGACCTCTGCCCGATCCTGGTCGACCGGCGCTGGTGCACATATGAGCAGCGGGTAGCGGAGGCACAGCAGGCCAAACTTGAGTGCCCTCGCTTGCGATCCGTAATTAGCCAGACTAGACTAACCACATTATTTCTGGAGAACGCGATGCAGGCCGTCAATATGTTGCAAGCCAAGTCCTCGCTGTCCCGTCTGGTCGAGGCAATCGAACAAGGGCAGGAGCGCGAGATCGTGATCGCCCGCAATGGCCGCCCCGCCGCCAGGCTCGTACCCATCGAGACCGCGCCGGCCGGCAGGCGCATCGGCGTTGCCAAGGGAAAATTCGAAGTGCCGGACAGCATCGACGCGCACAACGCCGAGGTGGCCCGCTTGTTCCTGGGGAACGATCCTGAATCTCCTGCTTGATACGCACGTCGCCCTCTGGGCGATCACCGGCAGCCCGAAGCTGCCGAAGACGGCCCGCGAGATGATCGAATCACCAAGATCGTCGATCTGGATCAGCGCCGCGACGATCTGGGAGATCGCCATCAAGCACGCGCTTGGCCGGGGCGACATGCCTGTGTCCGGGCTGGACGCCGTACGCTACTTCCGCGAGTCCGGTTATCGCTTCCTGGCGGTCGAGCCCGAGCATGCGGCGGCGGTCGAAGAACTGGCTGCGCACCACCATGATCCTTTCGACCGCATCCTCGTGGCCCAGGCGCTCGTCGAACCGATGCGGCTGATGACCCACGATCCGCTGATGGCGCTCTACAGCGACACCATCATCAAAATCTGATGGAGCCTTGCCCGCCCCGGCAGGAGATACCGAAAACAGCGCTACCGGAACCACCACAGCGGCTTCCCATACCTGAATTCGGTCAACATGTTGGCATCGGTGATCACTTCCAGCGGGCGACCGGCCTCCACCTCGACATCGTCGCGCCGCACGAAGGGCGTATTCACCAGCCGCTCAAGCAGTTCACGGTCGGCAGCGCGGCCAAGATCGAACAAGGGTTTCCCGTCCAGGCTCAGGCGTACCATGCGCGCCACGGCATCGGAAGCGATCCGCGCCAGATCGTGATCGGCGGCATACACGAAATTCGACCACCGATACGCGAACGGAAACACCGCCGACGCCGTTGCCAGCGCATCCGGCGAACCGGTCGCGTTGAATGCCAATACGCCGCCCTCCCGCAGATGCGTCCGCGCCATGCCGAGAAACTCCTGCGAGAGCAGGTTGGTCAGGTTTGCACGCCAGTGGAACGTGGTGTTCATCACGATGAGGTCGAACGTTTCATCGGGGTTGCGCCGCAGCCAGCGTCGGCCATCGTCGATGTGGATCGTGATGCGGGGGTCGGTCAGAACCGGCGCCAGATGCGGATAGCGTTCGATCAGGGAGAGATAGCCGGGGTTCAGCTCCACGACGTCCATCCGTTCGACCGTCGGAAACGACGACAGCACCCTGACCCAGGCGCCGGTGCTCAAGCCGATGACCAATACGCGCTTCGGTTGAGGGTGCAGTGCGGCGAGCAGATAAACGCGGTCGATACGGTTGCTGTTGACGCCGAGGTCGATATTGCTCCGTCCGTCATACACGTTGCCGCCATAGGTGATGTCACCCTTGCTCCCCCCGTCGGCCACGTGCAGGATGCCGTGGCGGTTTTCGACAATGGCCTTGATTTTCCGGAAGCCGTGGCTGCCGAACGCCGAGACGATCCGGTGATCGTGCAGGTCGACGGACAGTGCCACGACGCCCGCAACCCCGAGGACCAAAGGCACCAGGCGCGGGTTCGGCGGCAGCAGCGCGAGCACGCCCACGGCAAGCGTCGCCGTGCCCAGCAGGACGAAACACCCGCCGAGTGAAAAATGCTCCAGCAGCACATAACCCGCCACCAGGGCACCCAGCGTCGAGCCGGCGATATTGAGGAAATAGACCACCGAAATGGAGCGTCCGACCCTGGCGCCGGCAACGTCGGAAGCCAGATGATGGGCAACCGGAAAAGCCGTCGCCTTCAAGGCGGAAGCAAGAAAGATCAGCCCGCCCAGCCACAAGGGCAACGGTTCCAGTTCCGACAGGCTTTCCGCAAGATACGGAATCGCCAGCCCCAGCCCGCCGCCGGCCACCAGGCAAAGGCCCGCCGCGCGCGCCGGGGTCGCTGGCCACTTCAGGCAAAACCGCTTTCCCGCAGCGGCCCCGGCCGCCACACCAAGGAGAAAGGCGCCAAGAACGAAAGCGAAGGACTGGGGAATGCCCTGATAGACGAACGTCACCAGCCTCACCCAAAGTATTTCCTCGCCGAGACTCAAGAAACCGATGAATCCCGCAAGACACCAGCCGAGCGTTCGCCTCATCAAGCAAAGCTCCTCAATCCCAGACCGGCCAGTACCGCCACCAGAAAGTTGATGCCGGCAGCGAGCAGAATCGCCGCATCCAGGGGAAGGTGATGAAACAGGACGAAGGCCGTGCCCAGCGCCCCCAGCGCGGCGCCGAAGGTATTGGCCGCGTAGAGGTGCCCCGTAGCCCGTCCCACGTTGCCCCAGCACCTCGCCGCATGGGCGACCAGAACGGGCAGGGTGGCGCCCATGAACAGCGCCGGCGCCAGAATGAGCAGAAAATTCGTGGCGGCGATCATCGGCAGCGGTGAAGAAACGAACACATCCCCCGTCCATTTCATCAGCCGGAAGCTCGCCACCCCGTAAAGCCCGATACCCGCTTCCAGGCCGCAGAACAAGGCCAGGGTCCGGTCCGGAAAGCGATCCGCCAGACGGCCGCCGGTCAGCGCCCCCACGCCCAGCCCGAGCAAAAAGGCGGAAACCACGATGGTGACCGATTCGAGGTCCGAGCCGAAGGCGGCAAACAGCACCCGTTGCCACGCCACCTGATAAATCAGGCCGGCAATGCCGGAAATGAAGAACAGACCGGTCAGAAATCCGATCGGGGCGGCGGCTGAAGTTTTTTGCATGTTTCGTCGCGCTTCGCGTCGTCGAAATCGATCTTGTTCTGGGTGATCCGCAGACGCGGACGCCACTCGGGGCTGAAGATGCTGAACGTCAGATCCTCTTCCGGGTAACGGATGCCGGCCGCGTCCAGCATGGAATGAAAGGTGTTCGTCGTCGAGATGGGCGCGCGTTCGTGCAGGCGGGCGCCGGCGACCTTCTCCGGAAACACGCGGGCATATTCCGGCGAGTGCCAGAACAGCGCCGGAACGCGAAAATCGTATTCGTTCCCTCGCCCGTGCCCGGCCTTCTCGCAGCGCCCGTCATACAGGTTCTCGCCGTGATCGGCGATATAGAAAAGGCTCGCCACCGAACCGGTCGCCGACAGCTTTTCAATCACCGCGGAAAGGAAAAAATCCAGGTAGAGCACCGAATTGTCGTAGCTGTTGACGAACATATCCTTCTGCTCCGGCTTGTGCAGGCTGGCGCCCTTCACCCCTGTCAACGACGGCAGAAACTTGTCGAAGGCAGCCGGATGGCGATCCGCGTAATTGAAATGCCCGCCCAGGGTGTGCAGCACGATCAACACCTTGTCCTCGGCGCGTTGCAGCACTTCGCCGAGCGGCGCCAGCAAGACCTCATCGAAGACCCCCGACTGCTTGTAGTCGAGGTGATTGAGAAACCTGCTTTCATGGGCCTCCTGCGCATGCAGGGCAATCGAACTGTCGTGCGGACCCAGGGGGCTCTGGGTCGAAAACCAGTAAGTCCGGAATCCCGCCTCCCTGAACGCAGCCACCAGCGAAGTTTCCGCAAAAAACTGGTTGTTATCGAGCGCCGATTTCCGGGTCAGGATCAGGGGAACCGCCATTCGCGTCCACGCCCACGGCGAAAACGCATCGCGAAAACTGACGACCCCCTCCGTCCTGCTCAACAAGGGGGTGGTCGGGCGATCGTAACCATTCAGTTGCCAATGGTCGGGACGCCCGGTCTCTCCAATCACCAGTACGTACACCTGGCGCTCGGCAATCGGCGCCTGCACCGCCGCGAAGCGAAAGTCGGCCACGATGTCGCGCGCTTCCCGCAGGGCGCGGCGCTGGTCGAGGTACATCAGCAGCCGCCCGGGAATGCCCGTCGGATAGACGTCCAGCAGATAGTCGAAAACCTCCGGCCTGTGCGCCTGGGCGAGCCGGTCTCCGACCGACGGCGGCGCCGCATCCGCCTTCGGCACCGCCAGACTGGGCACCGGCCCGTGCCATTTCGCCATCTCCGGCACCCCGAGCGCGAGTAGCCCGGCAGCCAGCACCCACCAACGGGAACGCGAGCGCCAGAGCAGCCGATGCCGAAAAGCGCGGCGGATGGCGAAGCCGGCAAGCAGCAGCGCACAAATCGCCAGCGCGGCCAGCGGCAGGATCAGCCCGGCAAGGAAACCGCTGGCCTCGGCAATATCGGAATCGGCGATGATCCCGAACAACTGCGGATCGCTCACCTTGTCGAAATCGGCGATGTAAAAAAACTCGAAGGGCGCAAGGATCGCCCAGGGGGCGAGGAGCAGGCAGCCGACCCACAGGCGGGAAGAAAGCGACAGCAACAGCACGACCGAAGCCAGCGAGGGCAACAGAATCGACTCCGCATACGACGCCCGGAGCGCATCGCCGGACAGCCAGGCCAGATTCGGCGAAGCGGCCGCCGCCGCCAGGGCGGCGACGAGCAGCGTATCGACCCGCTGCCGCCGGCTACCGAAGCCCTCGTCTTGGCCCATGCGCGACACCGTTTATTTCGCAGCCGCGCGGATATGCTGAAAAAACACGGATTCGAGCGAAGCCAGCGGACGCACCTCTTGCAGTTGCCCCCCGGCGGCGGCGATTTCCTGCAGGCACCGGGGAACGTCTCCCTCGTCGGCTTCAAGCTCATGCCAGCCCGGACGCATCTCAAGCGCGGCAGCGATGCCGGCGGGGCCGCAATAGACGATCCGGAATCTTCCCGACCGCTCCCGCGCCAGTTCGCCGGGCGAGCGTATCGTCACCAGTTGCCCCTGATGGATCAGCCCGAAGCGGTCGGCGATGCGCTCGACGTCGTAGAGCACGTGCGACGAGAAGAACAGGGTGCCGCCGCCGCGCCGGTATTCGTCAAGCATGTCGACGACGTCCTTGCGGCCGACCGGGTCGAGCCCGGAAAGCGGCTCGTCCAGGATCAGCAGCCGCGGCATGATCGCCAGCGCGTGCGCCAGCGCCGTGCGTTGCTGCATGCCCTTGGAGAAACCGCGCAGCGGCGCGTCGGCCACGGACAGGAGGTCCAGCCGGTCGAGCCAGCGCAGGCAGTGCGCGCGCTCGTCGGCGACGCGGACGTCGTGCAGGCGCAGGCCCATCCGCAGGATTTCGCAGGGCGTCAGATGGTCGGGGAGGCTCGGATTCTCCGGCACGAAGCCGAGGCCGCGGCGGGCATGCGGCTCGCCGACGCCGACGCCGAACAGCCGCGCGTCGCCGCTATCGGGGCGCAGCGCGCCGACGAGTATCTTGATCAGCGTGCTCTTCCCCGCGCCGTTCGGCCCGATGAAGCCGAAGGTCTCCCCGGCCTCGACGTCGATCGACACGCCGCTCAGCGCCGTCTTCGCCGGCTTCCGCCAGCCCCGCCCGAAGGTCTTGCGGACATCCCGCACCGTAATCGCCAGATTCATTTCGCTCATCGCCGAGAGTTCGTCATTCACCGCCGGACGCCGATCTTCCCTTGCGGGTCGACGACGTACGACGCGCCGAACGGATCGACGGGCACGGCGGACAGCAGCCCCGCCTCGACCATCGCCCGCGGCTCGGGCGGGAAGCGGCCGGTCCGCTCCCGGAACTGCGCCGCCGCCTGCTCCAGCGCCGCCATGTTTTCCAGGCGTACCGCCCGCTTTTCGAGAAAAGCCGCGAACGCCTTGTGGCGCGCCTCCTTGGCCATGGCCCGGAGCAGGCCGACCGAGAATTCGCGGTCCTCGCCCCTGTCCGCCCAGTTCGCCGCCATCTGCCGCAACTGGATCTGCGTCATCTCGTCGCTCGCCTGGTTGGCGGCGACGCGCAGCCAGGCGACGGCCTCCTTCGCGTTCTTCCTGAAATGCAGCTCGTTGAAGCCGTGATAGAACGCGGGCTGCCAGTCGAACGGCCGCGCCTCGCTCGCCCGGCGCAGCACGTACTGCGTCGCCTCCAGCTCGCCGACCCACGGCAGGATGGCGGTGGCGATGTAGTAATTGTCCTCGTGCGCCGGGTTGAACCAGGCCACGTCCGACTGCACGCGGCCGAGAATGCGGTAGCTATCGGGCGTCATCGACTCCGTGGACACGACCAGCGCACGGAAGCCGGCGAGATTGGCCGCCAGCCAGCGGTCGCCGGCCGCCATCACCACCTGCGCGAAGCGGGGCACGGCGATCTGCATCTCGCCCGACGCCGGCGGCCGCGGCTGCCGGTACAGGCGGTCCGTGGCCGCCACGTACAGGCCGAGGCACAGCAGCGCGCCCCCGCCCGCCAGCACGCGCCGAAGGCCGCCGCGCATGCTACGAGAACTCCCGCCTGCCGAACGAGCGCACCGCCAGCCAGAGCATCAGCGCCGCATACGAGCCGGCGACGATGACGGCCAGCGCCACCGTCGCCCCGTCCGGCGGCAGCCCGTACATCGGCCAGGCGCGCCAGTCCAGCCGGGAAAGATCGGGCAGCAGCCAGCGCACCGTATCGAGAATGGGGCCGAAGCGCGCCGCCAGTTCGGCCTGGCCGTCGGCGCCGGCGGCCACGTAATCGACCATCGCCCCGAGCGCGCGGCCGGCCACGGCAAAGGCCGCGCCCAGCACCAGCGGCAGCATGGCCACGGTGGACAGCGAGGCGATCCACAGGGCGAAGGCCGCCACCACCAGCGCATCCAGCCAGATGCCGGACACCGCCGCCCAATAGGGCAGGCCGAGCGCCACGCCGAACTGCTGGTCGTAATGTGCGCCCGAGAGCAGCACCGCGATCCACAGGATCAGCCCGAGAATGAGCGCGCCGACGCCGGCCAGCGCGGCCACGCCGAGGAAACGGCCGAGCAGGTAGCTCGCCCGGTGCACGGGGTAGCTCAGCGTGAGCACCACCGAGCGCCGCTCGATCTCGCGCCCGACGAGATCCTGCACCAGCGTGATGACGAACAGCACCAGGCTGAAGCGCAGCCCGGACAGCCCGACGTCGAGCGCCACGGTGCGCGGCTGGCGGGGCGAGAACGAAGCCGAGAGATAGGCGACGCCGACCAGCAGCAGGCCGAGCAGGAAGACGGCCAGGAACATCCGGTTGCGGAAACCGGAGCGCCAGGACGACAGGAAAAACTGCAGCATGCTCCCCCTCCAAACAAGAGGGGCGCGTATCTCGACGCGCCCCTCGGGCCAGCTTCGTGGCGTGTGGCCGGGCTACCGGGATTATTCGGAGGGCGCGCTTTCCTCACTGCCGGAACCACCCGTCCCGCCGGCTGCGGCAGCAGCATCTGTCGCCTTACCAGCGGCAGCCGTCGCTTCGGCAAGCGTACAGCCGCCGGGCACGGTGCATACGCCACCATCTGCTTGAGACAAAGGCGCCACCGCGCCGCCGTTCGTATGCCCGGCGAAGTTGCTCTTGCCCTTGGCCGAGTTGGCGCCTACCGCGTAGAAGGAGCCGTTGGCCCCGTCGCGCCCTTCCAGATTCACATTCGCCGAGCACTTCGGCTGGATCGCGGTCACCATGAAGTTGGACGCTCCACCAGACTCAGGGGCAGTACCATTCTTGGCCGCGCTATTGCTAGTGCTATCGCAGATAACCGTGGTCGCGGCATAGGCGATGTTCGTGGCGCCGAAGGCACCAAGGATTGCGATCGTCGCAAGCGTGATCTTGTTCATGATTCCTCCCTCAACTTAGCGCGAAGAGGCCGCGGTGGCCTGCGTCAGGACATTGCGCGCATCCGACTGCGCCGCCTTGTCCTCGCCCTTGCGGGTGTAGTCGCTGAACTGCGGGATCGCAATCGCTGCCAGAATGCCGATGATCGCCACGACGATCATCAGCTCGATCAGGGTAAAACCCTTCTGCATGGACTTCTTCATCATTTCCTCCTGTTCAAGAAACGGCGGGAGACCGTTGCCAGAGGACACTCAAGTTCCATGCCAAGTCGCCGCCCCCCGGAAACAGTGACGACAGGCCGGATTTCCGGCGGCAGGGCCTGACGAAAAACGTCACTTGCGCCGCGTAACGTCAGTCCGGCCCCGATACGGGCGGCGGCCTCCCCGCCAGCGCGCGCCTCAAGCCTTGAGAAAGAACTCCATCTTCACGCCGGCGATCTCGATCACGTCGCGGTCGGCCAGCGGGTGCGCCCGGCCGTCCAGCGTCCGGCCGTTGACCGCCGGGAAGCTGCCGCCCTCGACGTGGGTGATGAAATACCCCTGCGCCCGCCGGGCGATGACCGCCGTCTGCACGCCGGGCCGGCCGAGCGTCGTCAATGTCTTGGTCAGATCCAGCTCGCGGCCGGCGTTGGCGCCGTCGAGGATGCGGATCGCCGCCGGCGGCGCGTCGGCCGGCGGCGCCGGCGACTCGGCGACGTACCTGAAACTGTACCTGCCGATCTCGACGACGTCGCCGTCCCTGAGTTCGTGCCTGGCCACCGGCGCACCGTTCACCCGCGTGCCGCCGGCGCCGCCCAGGTCTTCGAGGAAGACGCCGGCGGAGGTGGTCACGATCGCCGCGTGCTCGTCGGCGATCGCCGGGCTGTCGATCCGCACGTCGTTGCGCGGCCCGCGGCCGATGGAGAGGCGCGCGCCGGCGAGCGGGATTTCCTTCAGCACCAGGTCCGCCAGGGAGAGGATCATTCTTGCCATCTTCTTTCCGTTTCTTGCCCGTTCATTCGATGACGACGTCGACCGCGCGCGCGCGGCGCCGCGTCAGCCACTTGCCGACGGCGACGACGACGAGCGCCGCCACCGCCGCCGCCAGCGTCGGCGCCCACCCCGGCGCGCCGCCGACGATGCCGGCGACGGCCGGGTCCGACCAGATCATCGAGCCGGCCACCCAGCCGAGCAGGCCGGCGCCGACGACGACCACGACCGGCCAGCGTTCCATCAGGTGCAGCACGATCTGGCTCGACCAGACGATCAGCGGGATGCTCACCAGCAGGCCGAAGACGAGCAGGCCGAGGTTGCCGTGCGAAGCGCCGGCGACGGCGATGACGTTGTCCAGGCTCATGACGAAGTCGGCGACGACGATGGTGCGCACCGCGCCCCACAGGTGGTCGGCGGACGCGATGTCGTGGCCGTCCTCGTCCTCCGGCACCAGCAGCTTGACGCCGATCCACAAGAGCAGCAGGCCGCCGGCGAGCTTCAGCCAGGGCAGGTTCATGACCAGCGCGGCGGCCATGGTCAGCGCCACGCGCAGGACGACGGCGCCGGCGACGCCCCAGAGGATGCCGCGGCGCCGCTGCTCCGGCGGCAGGTTGCGGCAGGCGAGCGCGATGACGACGGCGTTGTCCCCGGAGAGCACCAGATCGATCATGATGATCTGCAGCACGGCGCCCCAGAAATCGGGGGCGAGGAACGACTCGGGCACGGAAAACCTCGAAGCGCGGGACGGCGGGAACCGCGGATTTTATCCCGAAACCTCCCGTCCGCCCGATGGCATGCCTATAATCCCCGGCATCCCTACGGACGCATCCAGCCCGTCGCGCCAGAAACAATGAGAACACGCCGCTCCCGCGCCGCCCGCCGCCCGACCGCTCCGACGCTGCCCGCGCTCTGCGCCGGCCTCGCGCTGATCCTTGCCGCCGCGCCGGCGCAGGCGGCGAAATGGACCGCCGTCGCCGGCAACGGCAAGGCGGGCGGCGACCGCATCGAGGTCGACGCCGCCAGCCTCGACCGCAGCAAGGAAGGCAAGGTGCGCGCCTGGCATCGGGAAACCTACGCCGCGCGCCGGTTGCACGACACCTGGGCCTTCACCTACGCGTCGCTGAAGCAGTTGACCGAATTCCAGTGCGACAAGCGGCTGGCCGCGCCGAAGGAGCGCATTTACCTCGCCAGCGACGGCGACACGCTGAAGCGCGAGCGCTTCGACGACGACGACAACGCCGTGCCGGTGATTCCGGACACGCCGCTGGAAGCGGTCTTCAACCAGGCCTGCCGCAAGCCAGCGGCGAAGCCCGCGCCGGCCGCAGCGCCGCCGGCGCCCGCCGAAGCGGCGGCGGCGACGCCGCCCGCGCCGTCGCGCAGCCGCAACGCCAAGAAGGCAGCGCCGGAACCCGCGCCGCCGCCCCCGCCGGCGCCACCCTCCGGCCCGGTCGCCTGGAGCTACGAGGGCGACACCGGGCCGGCGCACTGGAGCAAGCTGTCCACCGACTACGCCGCCTGCGGCGGCAGCCGGCAGTCGCCGATCGACATCCGCGCGCCGATCCGCGCCGACCTGCCGTCGGTCCGCTTCTCGTGGCAGACGATCCCGCTCACCATTACCGACACCGGGCAGACCATCGAAGTCTCCGGCGAAGGCGGCGGCCACATCACCGTCGAGGGCGAGGAATACGAGTTTCAGCGCTTCCGCTTCCGCCTGCCGGCCGAGGAGACGGTCGACGGCAAGCGCGCGGCGATGAGCGTGCAGTTCGAGCATCGCAGCAAGTCCGGGCAGATCGCCATCCTCGCCGTGCCGCTCGTCGAGGGCAAGGAAAACCGGCTGGTGCGCCAGTTGTGGACGGCGCTGCCGCTGGAGCGGGGCAAGGCGAAGACGCTGCCCGGCATGAAGATCGACCCCGGCCTGCTGATTCCGCAGAAGCGCGAGTACCACACCTACGTCGGCTCGCTGACGACGCCGCCGTGCACCGAGGGCGTGCTCTGGCTGGTGATGAAGCAGCCGGTGACGCTGTCCAAGGAACAGATCGCCGACTTCGCCAAGATCTACCGCAACAACGCGCGGCCGGTGCAGCCGGCCAACGGGCGGGTGGTGAAGACCTCGCGCTGAACGCCGGCACGCGAAGCCGACGGGGGGAATTGCTGCCAAGGCGTGGCGATGACCGGCTCGATGTGGCCGGACCTCGCCGTCGGCGCCGTCATCGCGGCGCTCTTCCTGAAATCGGCGTTCTACGTGATCGCCAGGGCGTGGCGGGAGTTACACCTCGCCCCGCGGTGAGCGGGAAACGGCCGGCGGGAAATCTACCGCCGCAGCCACGGTCACCAGATCGTCCGCACGTGCGGATAGGCGCGAATCTTCTCGTCCGCCGTGACGAGCGGCGCCGCCAGCTTGCGGGCCGTGGCCACGATGATGCGATCCGCCGGGTCTTTGTGGAACTCGCCGGGCAGTTCCGTGCTTTTCACGGCGATCTCGTTGTCTACCGACGCGAAGCTGACGGCTTCGATCTGGCCTGCCACCGACAGCCATTCTCCGATGTCCATCGAAAGGATGACCCGCCCCTTGGCGACCAGCATCGCCAACTCCCAGGCGGAAATGGACGACACCACGATCTGGCCGCCGTGCAGTTCGGCCTCGATGGCCTGCGCCGCCGCGGCCGAAAGCTGCGCCTCATCCCCGGAGGCCCACCAAAGCAGCGTGTGCGTATCCAGGACGATCACCGAAGCGCGTCCCAATCATCCTCGGCGACCGGGGCCGTCGGACTCTCGTAGCGAAGGACGGTCCCCCGGAGGATGTCCAGCGGATTGCGCGCGTGCGGCGTGTAAGGGCGGACCTCCAGCCTGGGCTGCCCGTGATCGGTGACCACCACCGGCACGCCGCTGCTTTCGATCTGGCGGAAAAACTCCAGGGCCTTCGCCTTGAACTGGGATTTCGATACCTGCGCACTCACGGCAACGCTCCTGGTCACGAGACTCTGGTCACAGGGTAGTCAATTCAACGACCGGTGGCAACGATCCGGCTGCGACCGTTTTCTGCAGAAAAAACCCCGGAGGTCTCCCTCCAGGGTTTTGCCTTGAAGCCAGGTGCCGCCGGGTCGGCGGCTGCCGCCTACAGCAGCGCCTTGAGCAGCTTGCCCATCTCGGACGGGTTGCGCGTGACCTTGAAGCCGCACTCTTCCATGATGGCGAGCTTGGCATCGGCCGTGTCGGCGCCGCCCGAGATCAGCGCGCCGGCGTGGCCCATGCGCTTGCCCGGAGGCGCGGTGACGCCGGCGATGAAGCCGACGATCGGCTTCTTCATGTTGTCCTTGCACCAGCGCGCGGCTTCCGCTTCATCGGGACCGCCGATCTCGCCGATCATGATGACGGCGTCGGTATCCGGATCGTCGTTGAACATCTTCATGACGTCGATGTGCTTCAGGCCGTTGATCGGGTCGCCGCCGATGCCGACCGCCGAGGACTGGCCCAGGCCCAGCTCGGTGAGCTGGCCGACCGCTTCGTAGGTCAGCGTGCCGGAGCGGGAAACCACGCCGATGCGGCCCTTCTTGTGGATGTGGCCGGGCATGATGCCGATCTTCACTTCGTCCGGGGTGATCAAGCCGGGGCAGTTCGGGCCGAGCAGCAGCGTCTTCTTGCCGCCCTTGGCTTCCTTTTCCTTCATCTTGTTGCGCACGACCAGCATGTCGCGCACCGGAATGCCCTCGGTGATGCAGATGACCAGGTCGAGGTCGGCCTCGACCGCTTCCCAGATCGCCGCGGCGGCTCCGGGGGGCGGCACGTAGATGACCGAGACGGTGGCGCCGGTGTCCTTGGCGGCGTCTTTCACCGAACCGAAGATGGGGATGTCGAAGATCTTCTCGCCGGCCTTCTTCGGGTTCACGCCGGCGACGAAGCAGTTCTTGCCGTTGGCGTACTCCTGGCACTTTTCCGTGTGGAACTGGCCGGTCTTGCCGGTGATGCCCTGGGTGATGATCTTGGTGTCTTTGTTGATCAGGATCGACATGCAAATGCTCCTTACTTGACCGCGGCGACGATCTTGGTGGCGGCGTCCGCCATCGAGTCGGCGGAGATGATGGGCAGACCGGAATCCTTGAGGATCTGCTTGCCCAGATCTTCGTTGGTGCCCTTCATGCGGACGACCAGCGGCACGGACAGGTTGACGGCGCGCGAGGCGGCGACGACGCCGGTGGCGATGGTGTCGCAGCGCATGATGCCGCCGAAGATGTTCACCAGGATGCCCTTGACCTTGGGGTTCTTCAGCATCAGCTTGAAGGCCTCGGTCACCTTCTCGGCCGTGGCGCCGCCGCCGACGTCGAGGAAGTTGGCCGGCTCGGCGCCAAAGAGCTTGATCGTGTCCATCGTCGCCATGGCCAGGCCGGCGCCGTTCACCAGGCAGCCGATGTTGCCGTCGAGCGAGATGTAGGCGAGGTCGAACTTGGAGGCTTCGACTTCGTCCGGGTCCTCTTCGTCGAGGTCGCGCATGGCGACGATCTCGTCCTGGCGGTAGAGGGCGTTCGAGTCGAAGTTGAACTTGGCGTCGAGCGCCTTGACCGTGCCGTCGCCTTCATGGATCAGCGGGTTGATCTCGGCCAGCGAGGCGTCGGTCTCCATGTAGCAGGTGTAGAGCTTCTTCAGCGTATCGACGCACTGCGGGATCGAGGCTTCGTTCATGCCCATGCCCTTGGCCAGCGCCAGCGCCTGCTCATCGGTCAGGCCGACGAGCGGGTTGATGAAGACCTTGACGATCTTCTCCGGCGTCTTGTGCGCGACTTCCTCGATGTCCATGCCGCCTTCGTACGAGGCCATCATGGCGACGGTCTGCGTGGCGCGGTCGGTGAGCGCGGCGACGTAGTATTCATGCTTGATGTCGGCGCCTTCCTCGATCAGCAGGTGGCGCACCTTCTGGCCTTCCGGGCCGGTCTGGTGCGTGACGAGCTGCATGCCGAGGATCTGGCCCGCGTACTCGCGCACCTGATCGAGCGACTTGGCGACCTTGACGCCGCCGCCCTTGCCGCGGCCGCCGGCGTGGATCTGGGCCTTCACCACCCAGACGCTGCCGCCCAGCGTTTCGGCGGCCTTCACCGCGTCGTCGACGCTGGTGCAGTGGATGCCGCGCGGAACCGTGACGCCGAATTTCTTCAGGATTTGCTTGCCCTGATATTCGTGAATCTTCATGCGCTTTCCTTGCTTGGTTGAGGTTGCGAGCGATCGGGCAGGAGCGCGTCCTGCCCGGTTTTACTTCCGCGGAACCAGCGCGGGTAATAGCGCCGGACCGCTTCCGAATGCGATTCGAGGGCGTGGCAGCGGTCGAGCTGGAACGGCTTGGCGCCGCTGTCCGCGTTGTCCTGCACGTCGCTGGCGAAGGTCTGCAGCGCCGCCGTCGGCAGGTAGTTGAGCAGCTCGGTGATGTGCGAGCAGCCGTGGATGCCGCCGAGGCGCTCCTTGACGTCCTTGCGGAAGCCGCGGAACAGGTTGAGCCCGACCAGGTGCCGGCGGTAGTCCGGCGCGATCGCCGTGCAGTGCTCGTCGTAGGGCGCCGCGTCGCTGCTGGCGCTGGCGTCGAGCACGTTCATCTGGTGGTCGATGGTGACGCGCACCCACATGTCGTGCACCGGCTCGCCCCGGGCGATGGTCTTCGACGAGATCGGGTAGTCGTGATTTTTGGTATCGGTGATGCGCGCCTCGATGTCCCAGCGGCCGTCCGTGCGCTTGTAGCCGAACAACTGCACGCTGCGCAGTTGCACCAACGTGCGCTCGACACTGGGAGGCGGCAGGGGCATGTTCGGGGTTTCCGGGGGGAGGCGCGTCTTATCGGACGGCGGATGATAGCACAAATACCCCTACGGAATGCCTCGGAAATTCATAATTATGAATTTCCGGCCGGTGCGGGCCGGGTTTCCTGGCCCCCCGATTGCAGGCCGTACTTGCGCATCTTGTCGTGCAGCGTCGTCTTCGCCACGCGCAGCGCCTCGCTGGTGCGGGCGAGGCTGCCGTCGTGGCGGCGCAGCTCAGCGGCGATCAGCGAACGCTCGAAGCGCTCGACCGCCTCGGCCAGCGACAGGCCGTAGCCAACCTCCTCGATCACCTCGGCCGGCGCCATCACGTCGTTCTTCAGGCCGAGCGCGAAGCAGTCGGCGGCGTTCCTCAGCTCGCGCACGTTGCCCGGCCAGTCGTGCGCCATCAGCCAGTGCACGTCTTCCGGCGCCACCGCCGGCAGCGGCCGCTGGTAGCGCTCGGCGGCCTGCATGACGAAGTGCTCGAAGAGCAGCGGGATGTCCTCGCGCCGCTCGCGCAGCGGCGGCAGGTCGATGGTGGCGACGTTCAGCCGGTAGTAGAGGTCGGCGCGAAAGCGCTCCTTCTGCGCCAGCGCGGCGAGATCTTCCTTGGTCGCGGCGACGACGCGGCACGAGACCTTGACCGGCTGGTTCGAGCCGAGGCGTTCGAGCTGCCGCTCCTGCAGCACGCGCAGGAGCTTGATCTGCATCGGCACCGGCATGGTTTCCAGCTCGTCGAGGAAGAGCGTGCCGCCGTTGGCGTGCTCGATCTTGCCGATGCGCCGCTTCTGCGCGCCGGAGAAGGCGCCCGGCTCGTGCCCGAAGAGTTCGCTGTCCAAGAGCGTCTCCGGCATGCCGCCGCAGTTGAGCGCGACGAAGTTGCCCTTGGCCGTCGGCCCGTTGTCGTGCAGGCAGCGCGCCACCAGTTCCTTGCCGGTGCCGGTCTCGCCGCGGATCAGCACGTCCACCGCCGAGCCGGCGACCTCCTGCACGCGCCGGCGCACCGCCGCCATCTGCGGCGAGCGGCCGAGCAGCGCCGCCTCGACGCCCTCGCGGTGTTCGAGGCGCCGGCGCAGCGCCTCGACTTCCAGCGTCAGCGCCCGCTTTTCCAGCGCGCGCTGCACGACCTCGACCAGGTGCTCCGGCGAGAAGGGCTTGGGGATGAAGTCGTAGGCGCCGCTGCGCATGGCCTCGACGGCCAGCGTCACGTCACCGTGGCCGGTGATCATGATCACCGGCAGCGCCGCCTCCTGCTCGCGCGCCCAGCGCACCAACTGGAGGCCGTCCATGCCGGGCAGCCGCATGTCGGTGACGACGACGCCGGGAAAGCCGGCGGCGAGCCGGCGCTGCGCCTCCTCGGCGGAGGCGACGGCCGTCACCGGGATGCCGGCGAGCTGGATCGCCTGCTCGCAGCCGAGACGGACGTTGGCGTCGTCCTCGACGAGCAGCACGGAGAGTTGCGCATTCATGCACGAAATCCTTTTCGACACCTACCGCGTTTCATTTTCGTCCCCCGCCCCCGGCAGCACGATGACGAAGCGCGCGCCGCCGCCCTCGCGGTTCTCGGCGAGGAGCTGGCCGCCGAACTCGCGCACGATGTCGCGCGAGATGATCAGCCCGAGGCCGAGCCCCTCGCCCGCCGCCTTGGTCGTGAAGAAGGGCTCGAACAGGCGGTCGAGCACGGCCTCCGGCAGGCCGCAGCCGGTGTCGGCGACGGACAGCGCGATGCCGCCGTCCGGCCGGCGCTCGGCGGCGATTTCCAGGCGCCGCTCGCTGCGGTCGTTCATCGCGTCGGCGGCGTTGCCGATGAGGTTGATCAGCACCTGTTGCAGGCGGTTCTGGTCGCACCAGGCGAAATGTTCGCCGGCGGCGCAGCGGTTGTCCACGACGACGCCGGCCCGGCGCAGCGGCTGGTCGAGCAGGAAGAGCGCGCTGCCCACGGCCTGCGCCGCGTCCACCCGGCTGGGCACGGCCGGCGACTTGCGCGCGAAGCTCTTCAGCGGGCGGATGATGCCGCCCATCTGGTCGGCCAGGTCGCAGACCAGGCGCAGGTTCTTCTCGGCCGTCGCCAGGTCGCCGCGGCGCACGAACTCGATGCCGTTGCCGGCGAGCGTGCGCACCGCGCCGAGCGGCTGGTTCAGCTCGTGCGTGATGCCGGTGGCCAGCCGGCCGAGCACCGCCAGCTTGCCGGCCTGCACCAGCTCCTCCTGCGCCGCGCGCAGCGTCTGCTCGGCCTTCATGCGCTCGGCGACCTCGGCTTCCAGCGTTTCCACCGTGCGCGTCAGGTCGGCGGTGCGCGCCGCCACCTTCTCTTCCAGCGCGCGGTTCGCCGTTTCCAGCGCCGCCTGCGCGCCGAGGCGCGCCTTCAGCGCCCGCCGGCGCTGGCGCAGGTAGAGCAGGCAGAGGATCAGCGTGGCGCTCGCCGCCGCCGCCAGCGCGCCGTGCGCCATGGCCTGCGCGCGCACCGGGCGGACGCTGGAAAGCACCAGCAGGTGCCAGGCCGTGCCCGGCAGGTTGCGGCTCATGACCAGGAAGTCGCGGCCGCGCGACTCCGGCGCCAGGGCCTCCGCGGCCCGCCCGGAGAAGCGCGCGACGATGCCGGCGGCGGCGGCGTACACGTCGATGTCGAGCGACATGGTACCGACCTCGCGGCCGTCGAACTGCAGGCGCACCAGCTCGCTCACCTGCTCGCCGGAAAGCGGCTGCAGCGAGGCGTAGCGCCATTCGCGCGGCGCCGACAGGAGGACGACGCCGTTGCCGTCGGCGATCAGCGCCGGCGCGTCGTGCGTCAGCCACTGCCGCTCGACGCCGCGGATGCTCGCCTTGAGCACGGCGACGCCGACGATCTTCCAGTCCTGCGTTTCGTCGCGGATCGGCTGCGCGAAGAAATAGCCCGGCTCGTCGCGCACGCCGTCGACGGCGTACTGGCGGTACGGCGCGCCGCCGATCGCCGCCTGGAAGAAGGGCCGGTAGGCGAGGTCGGCGTCGAGCAGGTTGTCGGTGAGGATCCAGTCGCTGGAGGCGATGACGCGGCCGCGCGCGTCGATGACGAAGACCGCCAGGCTGTCCACGTGCTGCGCGCTGAGGCGTTCGAGGTAGCGGTTGACCTCGGCCTGGCGCGCCGCGCGCTCGCCTGGCGGCCGGCGCAGCAGGTCGAGGATGTCGGCGTTGAGGGCGAGGATGCCGGGGATGTGCGTGACCCGCGTCACCTCGCTGTCGACGGCGGCGGCGAGCAGGTCGAGGCGGTGCCGCGCCGCGTCGCGCAACTGGCCCAGCCCGTGCCGCTCGGAGGCGAAGTAGCCGGCGACGCCGGCGAGCGCCAGCACGACGAGGATCGCCGCGGCGCCGAACGAGCGGCGGCGGACGAGGCCGGCGAGGTCGCGGGGGAAGAAGGCGTTCATCGGGCGGGCGGGGGAGTCGGCAGCCGCCATTGTAAGGGGGTGGCTACACGAAACACCTACCGCAGAGACGCAGAGGCGCAGAGGATTCGCAGAGGAAAGTCAATTCAGGAATTTCTCTGCGTTCCCTCTGCGCCTCTGCGTCTCTGCGGTGGACGTTCGGGCAGCAGACCGGCGCGCCGCGCTCAGACGATCTGCCGCGGCGCCGTCAGCACCTCGGGGCGCAGCACCTCGTCGAGCTCTTCGCGCGTCATCAGCCCCATCTCCTCGACCAGCTCGGCGACGCCGCGGCCGGTGGCGAGCGCCGCCTGTGCGATGCGCGTGGCGTTCTCGTAGCCGAGGTAGGGGTTGAGCGCGGTGGCCAGCCCGGCCGAGGTGCGCACACGCTCGGCGAGCAGTTCCCGGTTGGCGGTGATGCCGACGACGCAGTGCTGCGTCAGCGTGCGGCAGCCGGCGGCGAGGTGTTCGACGCTCTTGAACAGGCTGTGGCCGATGATCGGCTCGAAGGCGTTCAACTGCAACTGGCCGGCCTCGGCGGCGAAGGTGATGGTCACGTCGTTGCCGATGACCTCGAAGGCGATCTGGTTCACCACCTCCGGAATCACCGGGTTGACCTTGCCTGGCATGATCGACGAGCCGGCGGCGCGCGGCGGCAGGTGGATCTCGTTGAGGCCGGCCTGCGGGCCGCTGGAGAGCAGGCGCAGGTCGTTGCAGGTTTTCGAGAGCTTGCTGGCGATGCGCTTCAGGACGCCGGATATCTGCACGAAGGCGCCGCAGTCCTGCGTCGCCTCGATCAGGTTCGGCGCCGGGATCAGCGGCAGGCCGGAGAGTTCGGAAAGATGCCCGACCGCCAGCCGGGCGTAGCGGACGTCGGTGTTGATGCCGGTGCCGATGGCCGTGGCGCCGAGGTTGATCTCGCGGATCAGCGCGATCGCCTCGTTCAGCCGCGCCTCGTCCTCGCCGAGCATCACCGCGTAGGTCGAGAACTCCTGGCCGAGCGTCATCGGCACCGCGTCCTGCAACTGCGTGCGGCCGATCTTGAGGATGCCCTTGAACTCCTCGGCCTTCTGCTCGAAGGCGCCGCGCAGGCCGGCCATGGCCGTGAGCAGGTTGCCGATGGAGAAGCAGGTGGCGACGCGCAGCGCCGTCGGGTACACGTCGTTGGTGCTCTGCGACATGTTCACGTGGTTGATCGGGTGCAGCCAGGCGTAGTCGCCCTTCTCCCAGCCGAGCAGTTCGAGGGCGCGGTTGGCGATGACCTCGTTGGCGTTCATGTTGGTCGAGGTGCCGGCACCGCCCTGGATCACGTCGACGACGAACTGGTCGTGCAGCCGGCCGCCGGCGATCTCCCGGCAGGCGGCGACGATGGCCTCGGCGCGCGCCGCGTCGAGCTGGCCGAGCTCCTTGTGCGCCAGCGCCGCGGCCTGCTTGACCAGCGCCAGCGCGCGCACCAGCTCGGGGTAGCTGCCGATCGGCTTGCCGGTGATCGGGAAGTTCTCGATCGCGCGCAGGGTGTGCACACCCCAGTAGGCGTCGGCGGGAACAGGCATGTCGCCCAGGAGGTCGTGCTCGATGCGCGTCGCAGTCATCGCGGTTTCCTTGAATGATCCGGTGTCGCCGTTGGGATGCCGCGCCGTCCGGGGAGTTCCCCGGACGGCGGGTGCGTCAGTGGTGCAGGATCTTGGCGAGGAACTGCTGCGCGCGGTCGGAGCGCGGCTTGCCGAAGAAGTCCTCCTTCGACGCGTCCTCGACGATCCTGCCGTGGTCCATGAAGATCACGCGGTGGGCGACGCTGCGGGCGAAGCCCATCTCGTGCGTGACGCACATCATGGTCATGCCTTCCTTCGCCAACTCGACCATGACGTCGAGCACTTCGTTGACCATCTCCGGGTCGAGCGCCGAGGTCGGTTCGTCGAAGAGCATGCAGATCGGGTCCATGGCCAGCGCGCGGGCGATCGCCACGCGCTGCTGCTGGCCGCCGGAGAGCTGGCCGGGGTACTTCTCGGCCTGCGCCATCAGGCCGACGCGGTCGAGGAACTTCAGCCCCTTCTCGCGCGCCTCGTCCTTCGAGCGGCCGAGCACCTTCTCCTGCGCGATGGTCAGGTTCTGCGTGATCGTCATGTGCGGGAACAGCTCGAAGTTCTGGAAGACCATGCCGACGTGCGAGCGCAGCTTGTTGAGGTCGGTCTTGCGGTCGCTGAGCGAGGTGCCGTTGACGACGATGTCGCCCTGCTGGAAGGGTTCCAGCGCGTTGACGCATTTGATCAGCGTCGACTTGCCGGAGCCCGAAGGCCCGCAGACGACGATCACCTCGCCCTTCTGCACCTGCGTGGTGCACTCGGTGAGCACCTGGAACTGGCCGTACCACTTGGAAACGTTCTTGATCTCGATCATTTGGCGAACCTCGCTTGCAGACGCTTCACCAGCAGCGAGGCGGAGAAGCAGATGACGAAATAGACGGCGCCGGCGAAGAGTAGCAGCTCGACCAGACGGCCGTCGCGGTCGCCGACCTTGTAGGCGGTGCCGAAGAAGTCGGAGAGGCCGATCACGTACACCAGCGAGGTGTCCTGGAAGAGGATGATGGCCTGCGTCAGCAGCAGCGGCGTCATGTTGCGGAAGGCCTGCGGCAGCACCACCAGGCGCATGGTCTGCCCCGGCGTGAAGCCGAGCGCCAGGCCGGCGGCGATCTGCCCCTTGGACACGCTCTGGATGCCGGCGCGGATGATCTCCGAGTAATAGGCCGCCTCGAACAGCGCGAAGGCGACCAGCGCCGAGGTCAGCCGGATGTCGCCGATGTCGTTGCCGAAGATCGCCTTCAGCCCCTGCGGCACGATCAGGTAGAACCACAGGATGACCATGACCAGCGGCACCGAGCGGAAGAGATTCACGTAGGCAGCGGCGAGCCGGGAAAGCACCGGGTTGCTGCCGAGGCGGGCGATGGCCAGGATCGTGCCCCAGACGATGCCGACGACGATGGCGGTGAGCGTCACCTCCAGCGTGATCAGCAGGCCATTGGCGAGCAGCGGGATGGCGCCGGGGATGGAGGACCAGTCGAATTCGTACATGATCATTTGCCTCCGATGAAGCCCGGCACGCGGACCTTTTCTTCGAGACGGCGCATCAGGAACATGACCGTCACGTTGATCAGCACGTAGAGCACCGTCACCGCGATGAACGCCTCGTAGGGCTGCGCCGTGTAATCGACCAGTTGCTGCGCCTGGCGGGAAAGCTCGATCAGGCCGATGGTGGTGGCCACCGCCGAGTTCTTGAAGATGTTCAGGAACTCCGAGGTGAGCGGCGGCAGGATGATGCGGTAGGCCATCGGCATCAGCACGTGGCGGTACACCTGCGGCAGCGTGAAGCCCATGGCCAGGCCGGCGGCTTTCTGCCCCCTGGGCAGCGAATTGATGCCGGAGCGCACCTGCTCGGCGACGCGCGCCGAGGTGAACAGGCCGAGGCAGACCATCGCCGAGAAGAACTGCTGCCACAGCGGGTGGCTCTGCTTGAAGGCGTCGCCGAGCGCCGGCGGCAGCAGCTCGGGCAGCACGAAATACCAGATGAAGAGCTGCACGAGCAGCGGGATGTTGCGGAAGAGTTCGACGTACGCCGTGGCAAGCCCGGACAGCCATCGGTTCGGCACCGTGCGCAGCACGCCGACGATGGTGCCGAGGACGAGGGCGATCACCCAGGCCGACAGCGAGAGCGACACCGTCCACTTGAGGCCGGTCAGCAGCCAGCCGAGGTAGGTGTCGTCCCCGGTCACCGAGGGCTGCAGGAACACTTCCCAGTTCCAGTTGTAGGCCATGGGGAGACTCAGCTAGGGAAGGGATGGGCGCCGCGGCGGCAAAGCCGCGGCGAGGATTCGGGGCACCGGAGCACCACGCCCGATCCGGCCCCCGCCGACGACGATGCGAAGCGCACGGCGGGGCTCGGTCGGGCGAACCGGAAAGGGGTTACTCGTAGGCCCGGTCGTTCGGCGCCTTGTGCAGTTCCTTCATCTCGTCCGACATCGGCATGTTGAGGTTCAGGCCCTTCGGCGGGATCGGGTTCATGAACCACTTGGCGTAGATCTTGTCCGCCTCGCCCGAGGTCTGCGCCTGGGCGATGGCCGCGTCGACGACCTTCTTGAAGCCGGCGTCGTCCTTCCTCAGCATGCAGCCGTAGGCTTCCTTCGACTGCGCCGTGCCGACCACTTCCCAGTCGGCCGGCCGCTTGGCCTTGGCGATCTCGCCGTAGAGCAGCGCGTCGTCCATCATGAAGGCGACGGCGCGGCCGGTTTCCAGCGTCAGGAACGATTCGCCGTGGTCCTTGGCCGAGATGATGTTCATCTTCATCTGCTTCTCTTCGTTCATCCGGCGCAGCAGGCGCTCCGAGGTGGTGCCGGCGGTGGTCACCACGTTCTTGCCGGCGAGATCCGGGAAGTCCTTGATGCCCGAGGTCTTCTTCACCATCAGCTTGGTGCCGATGACGAAGAAGGTGTTGGAGAAGGCGACCTGCTTCTGGCGCTCGGTGTTGTTGGTGGTCGAGCCGCATTCGATGTCGACGGTGCCGTTCTGCACCAGCGTGATGCGGTTGGCGGAAGTCACCGGCATCAGCTTGACGTCGACCTTGTCCAGCTTCAGCTCGGCCTTGACCGCGTCGACGATCTTGCGCTGCAGCTCGTAGGCGTAGCCGATGACCTGCTGCTTGTCGTCGTAGTACGAGAACGGGATCGACGATTCGCGGTGGCCGAGGGTGATCGAGCCGGTGTCCTTGATCTTCTTCAGCGTCGCGCTCTCCTGGGCGACGGCGGGCGTGGTCAGGAAGGCGGCGGCAACGGCGGCGGTGAGGACGGCGGGCAGCAGTTTCATTTCGATGTCTCCAGGGTTGGGTTTGTAGTTTCCGGCATCGTTCGAGCCGGGACGTTTTTAGCACGCACCGTGCCATCCTTCGATTCACTTATAAGCAATTGATTCACCGCTTATTTGCAAATCGGCCGCCGGCGCCTCCGTTCGGCGATCCGAACGAAGCGCCCGTGCGCCGTTCGGAAACCCGAACGCTCCCCGGCAGCCGCGGCACCGCCCGGCCGCGTCCCCGCATACAATGCGCCGCTGATCCTTCGCCGACGCCGAGCCGACCATGAAGACGCCCCCGATCCGCTACGCCATCCGCCCCGCCGACCCGGCCGCCCACCTCTACGAGGTCTCCTGCCGCGTCGAGCGGCCCGATCCGGCCGGCCAGCGCTTCGCGCTGCCGGCCTGGATTCCCGGCAGCTACCTGATCCGCGACTTCGCCCGGCACGTCGTCGCCATCGCGGCCGAGGCCGGCGGCAAGCCCGTTGCGCTGCAGAAGCTCGACAAGCACACCTGGCAGGCCGCGGCCGTGCCGGCGAAGCAGGCGCTCACCGTCAGGTGCACGGTCTACGCCTGGGATCTCTCGGTGCGCGGCGCGCACCTCGACCGCACGCACGGCTTCTTCAACGGCACCAGCGTCTTCCTGCGCGCGCTCGGCCACGAGGACGCGCCGTGCCGCGTCGACATCCGGCCGCCGCAGGGCAGGGACTACGCCGGCTGGCGCGTCGCCACCGCGCTCGAACCGGCGCGCGGCGAAAAGGGCGCGGCCAAGGCGCACGGCTTCGGCGTTTATGCAGCGGCGGACTACGACGAACTGATCGACCACCCGGTGGAAATGGGCACGTTCGCACTGGCGAGCTTCAAGGCCTGCGGCGTGCCGCACGAGGTGGCGATCACCGGCCGCCACGACTGCGACCTCGACCGGCTCACCGCCGACCTGAAGACGATCTGCGAATGGCAGATCCGCTTCTTCGGCGAACCGGCGCCGATGAAGAAGTACGTCTTCCTCGTCACCGCCGTCGGCGACGGCTACGGCGGCCTCGAACACCGCGCCTCGACCGCCCTCCTCTGTTCGCGCGACGACCTGCCGCACAAGGGCATGGACGGCGTGCCCGAGCGCTACCGGACCTTCCTCGGCCTCGCTAGCCACGAGTATTTCCACACCTGGAACGTCAAGCGCATCAAGCCGGCGGCCTTCGTCCCCTACGATCTGGCGCGCGAGAACCACACGACGCTGCTCTGGGCCTTCGAGGGCTTCACCTCGTACTACGACGACCTGGCGCTGCTGCGCGCCGGCGTCATCGCGCCGAAGGACTGGCTGGAACTCGCCGCGAAGAACCTCGACGGCGTGCTGCGCGGCCCCGGCCGGCTGACGCAGTCGCTCGCCGAATCGAGCTTCGACGCCTGGAGCAAGTACTACCGCCAGGACGAGAACACGCCGAACGCGGTGGTCAGCTACTACGCCAAGGGCGCGCTGGTGGCGCTCGCCCTCGACCT
This sequence comes from Rhodocyclaceae bacterium, assembly GCA_019455325.1. Taxonomy (GTDB): domain Bacteria; phylum Pseudomonadota; class Gammaproteobacteria; order Burkholderiales; family Rhodocyclaceae; genus Proximibacter. The sequence continues at coordinate 113,997 of JACFMQ010000004.1, forward strand.
GACGCTGCGTTCCGGCACCCAGGGCAAGGTCTCCCTCGACGACGTGATGCGCGCGCTGTGGCGGCGCCACGGGCAGACCGGCGTCGGCGTCGGCGACGAGACGATCCGCGAGATCGCCGAGGAACTCTCCGGGCTGAAGCTGAGGCGCTTTTTCGCCGACGCGGTGCACGGCACCGCCGACCTGCCGCTGGCGAAGCTGCTGAAGCCCTTCGGCATCGCGCTCTCGCGCGCGGCGGCGAACGCGGCGCCGTCGCTCGGCGCCAGGATCAACGGCGAGGGTGGCGGCAGCGGCGAAGTCCGGCTGGCCACCGTCTATCGCGGCGGCGCCGCCGAGCGCGCCGGGCTGGCCGCCGGCGACGCGTTGCTCGCCATCGACGGCATCCGCGTCACGCCGGCGACGCTCGACCGCCGGCTGGCCCGCTACCGGCCCGGCGACGGCGTCGTCGTGCACGCCTTCCGCCGCGACGAGCTGCTTTGCTGCGAACTGCGCCTCGACCCGCCGGCGGTCGACGCCAGCCGGCTCGTCAGCGACGGCCGGCGCAACGCGCTGCGCGCCGGCTGGCTGGGCAAGGCTGCCTAGCCGCGGCGATCAGCCATAGACCAGGCACATGCCGGACGCCGTGACCGGGCTGGAAAAGCGCCCGAGCAGGTAAAAGAAGGCGACGAGGCAGAGGATGGCGATCAGCATGCGCCGGCGCCGCCTGAGCCAGTCGAGCAGATCGGGAAGCAGGCGGCGCCGCGATGCCGCGCCGGCGGGGGCGCCTTCGCTGCCGTCGGATCGGGCGCCGCCCTCGGGATCGCCGTCGTGCATGTTGTCGTCCTTGCCGGAAAGAATATCAGCCGACTCTTATATTTCATCCGGCGCGGACAGGTCAAGGCGGCCTCGGCCATCGTCCCGTCCGCTCGCGGTCGCCGCGCATGCCGGGCGGAATTCCACTCGCCCGCCCCCCGCGCCTCAATGCGCGATCGGCGCAAAGCCGGGGTCGTCGAAATGGGCCGCGTACTTCTCCAGCGCCCCGATCACCCGCACCGCGCCGTCCCGGCGCTTTGCTCCCGGCGCCTTGCCGGCCATGCCCTCGGCGCCGGCGAGCAGTTCGGCGACGACCACGTGCAGTTGCGCGTCGGCCGCCGCCGTCAGCCGACAGTCGGCGACGATCTGTCCGACCGCTTCCTCGACCTTGCCCGCCAGCCTGTCGTAGCCCTTCGCCGACAGCCGGTTGTCGTGGATGTCGGGCAGCGCGCCGGCGATCGCCTGACGGATGTGGCCCATCGACTGCCGCAGCGGCGCGTCGGTCTCCCATTTCTTGCCGGCGTCGAGTTGCAGCGTTGCCGCCGCGCCGTGTTCGTGCCCGTGTTCGTGCCCGTGCGCGTGGCCGCCCGCGGCCAGCGCCGGCCCGGCGCCCGCCAGATACAGCGCGCCGGCGAGGAGCAGCGCGTTCCTTTCGATGCTTTTCATCTTTTCGATCTCCGTGGCGAATGGCGATGCCGGAGCGGCATCGACGGCTGAAACGGCCGGAAGGACGGAAAGTTCCGCGGCGCGCCGCCGAAATGCGCGGAACCTCGCGGCGATGTCCGCCTCCAATCGAAAAACCGGAGACGTCCGATGTCCCTGTCGCCCCAGATCCCCTCGCTGACGCCGCACGCAAGGCTGCGCCGCCGCACCGTCGCCGCCGTCCTCGCCGCGGCGCCGGCGCTGTGGCTGGACGCCTGGGCGCAGCCGGCGCGGCGGCCGACGCCGGCGCAGACGGAAGGGCCGTTCTATCCAACGGCGCTGCCGGCGGACGCCGACCACGACCTGCTGCAGAACGGCGCGCTGAACTACCCGGAGGGCCGGGCGGTCTGGCTCGAAGGCAGCGTCGCCGACCTCGACGGCCGGCCGGTCGCCGGCGCGCAGGTCGAGATCTGGCAGTGCGACCATGCCGGCCGCTACCACCACCCCGGCGACGGCAGCCGCGCCGATCCCCGCTTCCAGGGCTTCGGCCGCGTCACCGTCGGCGCCGACGGCCGCTACCGTTTCCGCACGATCCGGCCGGTGCCGTACAGCGGCCGCACCTCGCACATCCATCTCAAGGTGCGGCTGGGCGGCCGCGAGCTGCTGACGACGCAGGTCTACGTCGCCGGCGAGCCCGGCAACCCGCGCGACTTCCTCTGGCGCACGCTGGACGAGGCCGACCGCGCCGCGCTCACCGTGCCCTTCGCGCCGGGCGACGGCGGGCTGCGCGCCCACTTCCCGATCGTCGTCGCCGCCTGAGCGCCGGCTGCTCGCGCTCGCAAATACCGGAGACGCGGCTCAGTCGCGGTGCAGGCGCTCGAACGTCGACGGCCCCACCGGCTGTGCCGTGAGCAGCTTCGCCAGCCGCTCGCGCTGCGCCGGCGTCAGCAGCTCGCGCTCGCGCAGCAGTTGCCCGACCACCAGTTGCTGCTGCACGTCCTGCAGCCGGGCGATGGCGGCGCGCTCGGCGTCGATGCGCGCGAGATCCGGGTCGGCCGAGAAGATTTCGGCGATCATCCGGTCGCGATGGCCGCGCACCTCTTCCGCGCCGGCGGCGAGGCGGCCGAGGAAGGCGTCTTCCGCCTCGTGCCAGTGGCTACGCTGGCGCGCGTCGAGGCCGAGGTAGCGCGGCAGGCCGGGAAAGTCCTCGCCGGCGGCGCCGAGGCTGCGCCAGGCAACGGCGCCGACGACGCCGGCGTTGACCAGCAGCGACAGGGCGAGCGCGACGCAGAGCCGCTTCGTCGTTTTCATCGGGGCATTCCTTTCGTGTAGCAGGGGTCCGGGCCGAGGCAGACGCTGCCCGGCGGCATCGGGTCGAAGACGCGCATGGCGCCGACCAGCGCCGGCGGCGCGGCGGCCGCGGCACCGGGCAAGGCGCTGCCGAGACCGATGCCGAGCGCGAGCGAGGCGGCGGCGCCGAGCGTCGCCGGCAGCCAGACGAGCCAGCGGCGCGGCGTCCGCGGCCGCCGCGGCGCCGCCGCCGCCAGCCGGCCGTCGAGGACGCCGGCGAGGTCGTAGCCGAGCGTCTCGGCGCGCATCGACGCGAAGCCGGCGGCCAGTCCGCGCAGCGCGGCGACCTGTGCGGCGCAGGCGGGGCAGGCGGCGAGGTGCGCCTCGAAACGCCGCCGCGCGGCCTCGTCCAGTTCGCCGTCGAGCCAGGCAGAGACGGTTTCGGAGTCCGGCGGGTGGCCGTCGCTCCGATGGCCGGCGGGCCGGCGTTCGTCGGGTCGGTGTTCAGGCATCGCGGCGCTCCCCGGTATCGCGTTGGTAATGATCGAGGGCAGCGGCGCGGGCGCGGGCGAGGCGCGACTTGACGGTGCCCTCGCTGATCGCCAGCGTCGCCGCGATCTCGGCGTAGCTCATCTCCTCCAGCTCGCGCAGCAGCAGCACCTCGCGCTGCTCCGCGGGCAGCGACGCGAGCGCGCGGTCGAGCGCGGCGATGCGGCGGCGGTCGTCGAGGCGCTGCTCCGGGCGCGGCGCCGGATCGGGCCAGGCGGCCTCGCCCTCGTCCGGCGCCAGCTCGTCGAAGGCGAGGAAGCCGAGCGAGCGGCGGCGGCGCAGCAGATCGAGCGCGGCGTTGCGCGCGACGCGGAACAGCCAGGCGCGGAACGGCGCCTCCGGCCGCCACTCGGACAGCGACTGGAAGACCTTGAGGAAGGTCTCCTGGGTGAGGTCCATGGCCTCCTCGCGGCTGCCGACGAGGCGCAGCAGGAAGCGGAAGACGCGGTCCTGGTGGCGGCGCACGAGCGCGGCGAAGGCCGGCCGATCGCCGGCGCGGGCGCGGGCGAGAACCTCGTCCTCGTCCGCCGCCGCATCGCTTTCCGTCCGTTCCCCGAACATCGCCCCCCGTGCATCCTCTTCAGCCGGCCAGCGCCGATTCTGCCGCGGTCGACCGCCGGCCGCGCGGTGAACAACGAACGGCCGCGGCAAAAGTTCCGCCGCACCGTCCGGGCGCCGCGGCGGCGCGCTCAGCGCATCTCGAACGCTTCCCGGTGGAAGCGCGGCGCCAGGCCGAGCCGGCGCAGGCCGGCGCGCAGGGCGTCGGCGAGGCCGGTCGGGCCGCAGAACCAGATCTCCGAACGCCGGTCGGCGCCGAGCGCGGCGGCGTCGAGGCGGCCGCCGCCGTCGTCCGCGTGCACGTGCAGGCGCACGCCGGGCAGGCCGGCGCAGAGCGCTTCCAGCCGCGCGACGAAGCCGTCGCCGGCGCGCTCGCGCGTGCAGTAGTGCAGGTCGGCGGCCGGCGCTTCCGCCGGCGCCGCCTGCAGCGATTCGAGCCAGGCCAGGAAAGGCGTCACGCCAATGCCGCCGGCGATCCAGATCTGGCGCGCAGCGCGATCGCAGCGGGCGATGTCGAAGCAGCCGTAAGGCCCTTCCACGGACACCGCCGCGCCCGGCCGCAGGCGCTCGCCGAGGCGCGCGGTGTAGTCGCCGAGCGCCTTGATCGCGAAGCGCACTCGGCCGTCGCCGCGGTCGGCGCCGGCGAGCGTGAACGGATGCGCGCCCTCGCGCCCGTCGAAGGTGACGAAGGCGAACTGGCCGGGACGATGGCCGGGCCAGCCCGCGCCGAGCCGGCAGACGACGTCGAGCACGCCCGGCGCCGGCCGCTCGACGGCGACGACCTCGCCATCGACCGCGCGTTTCCGGCCGACCCGGCCGGCGAGCACGTGCACCGCGCCATAGACGCCGGCGGCGAGGCACAGCGCGAGGACGGCGCCGGCCGGCTGCGACCACCAGGCGCGCGGCGCCAGCAGCGCGGCGTGGAAGGCGAGCATCAGGTAGAGCAGCGGCATCGCCCGGTGCAGGAAGCGCCAGGCGCGGTACGGAAAGCGCTTCCACAGCGAGACGACGAGGAGCGCCAGCAGCGCGTAGATCGCCCACTCGCCCATGTCGCCGGCAACATGGCGCAGGGTTTCGAGCGCGCCGGAAAAGCTCTCCTTCGGCGGACGCCCGGCGCGGCCGATGGTCGATTTCAGCAGGCCGCCCGACAGCTCGGCCAGCCAGTGCGCGGCGCCGAAGGCGACGGCGAGGATGCCGGCCCACTTGTGCGTGCGGTAGACCCGGTCCATGCCGCCGAGCGGCTTTTCCGCCCAGGCCGGCCGCGTCGCCAGCAGCATGGCCAGCGACATGAAGGCGAGCGCGAGCAGGCCGCCGAGGAGAAGCGCCTCGCGCCGCGCCACCCAGAGCGGATGGGCGTTCGGCGGCACGGCGGCGACGAGGAAGCCCCAGCCCCAGGCGGCGGCGATGAGGGCGGCGATGGCAGCGAGCAGGGTTTTCATGGTCTTGGCAGAAAGCGCGGTTTATCGGTAGGAGGGCGTGCGGCCGGCCCGCGGGCCGGCCGTCGTTCGGACCGCGCCGTTCACCTGCCGGCCGGCGCGGGGGCCGCCCGCTGGTCGCGGTAGCGGCGCTCGATCACCTCGCCGCTCTTGGCGTCGACGTCGAGCTTGACGCGCCGGCCATCGCGGTCGGTGGCGTGCACCTCGTAGCCGCGGCGCTCGCGCTCGATCTCGTCGATGTCGCGGTAGCCGGCGGCTTCCAGCTTCTGATACACCTGCGGGATGGTCAGCCCATCGCGGGCGGCGGCGGGCCGCTCTTCGGCGGCCAGGGCACCGCCCGCGGCGAGCGTCAGGCCGGCGGCGAGCAGCGCGGTACGGATCACTTGCTTGGCATTCACGTTCATGATGAGACTCCTTTTCGCTGTGCGGCCCGGTGCGGGCCGCGGGTTTCGGCAAAAGGCGCGGGATGCGCCGCCGGTCCGGCCTTCCATCCGGAACGACCGTGCAGCGAAGGATGCGCGACGCCGCCTGAACGAACGGTGAATCGGCCGTTCAGCTTCCGTTCAGCTTGCACCGCCTATAAGATCGTTTCGTCGCTCCACCGGAGACCGCCGCCATGAACCGCCTCTCGCCGACCGCCCTCGCCGCCGCCCTCTTCCTCGCCTTCGCCACCGGCGTCGCGCCGGCGCGCGACGGGCACGACCACGACCGCGCCCGCCAGGCGCTGGAAGCCGGCGAGGTGCTGCCGCTGCGCACGATCCTCGAACGCGTCGAGCGCGAGCATCCGGGGCAGGTGCTGGAAGTCGAGCTGGAGCGCGACGACGGGCGCTGGATCTACGAGATCAAACTGCTGCGCGCCGGCGGCGCGGTGAGCAAGCTGAAGGTGGACGCCGCCGACGGCCGCGTGCTCGAACAGCGCTCGCGCGAAAGGCGGGGCGGCGGCCGCTGATGCGCATCCTCGTCGTCGAGGACGAACCGACGCTGCGCGCGCAGCTCGCCGAGGCGCTGGCCGCCGCCGGCTACGCCGTGGATCGCGCCGACAACGGCATCGATGCGCACTTTCTCGGCGACACGGAACCCTTCGACGCCGTCGTCCTCGACCTCGGCCTGCCGCGCCTGGACGGCCTCACCGTGCTGCGCCGCTGGCGCACCGCCGGCCGGCGCATGCCGGTGCTCATCCTCACCGCGCGCGACGGCTGGCACGAGAAGGTGACCGGCATCGACGCCGGCGCCGACGACTACCTGGCCAAACCCTTCCACATGGAGGAACTGCTCGCCCGCGTGCGCGCGCTGATCCGCCGCGCCGGCGGCCACGCCAGCGCCGAGCTGCGCTGCGGGCCGCTGGCGCTCGACACGCGCAGCGGCCGCGTCGCCGTCGACGGCCGCGCGCTGTCGCTGACCGCCCACGAATACCGCGTGCTCGCCTACCTGATGCACCACGCCGGCGAGATCGTCTCGCGCGGCGCGCTGACCGAGCACATCTACGCGCAGGACTTCGACCGCGACTCGAACACCGTCGAGGTGTTCATCGCCCGCCTGCGCAAGAAGCTGCCGCCGGACCTGATCGAGACCGTGCGCGGCCTCGGCTACCGGCTGTCGCCGCCGCCATGAGCGCCGCCGCCCGGCCGTCCGGAGGGGGCGCTCATATTCCCTTGGGGAGGATGTCGCGCAGCGACAGGAGGGTCGTCCAGTGAGCGCCCCCGCCCGGCCGCCCGAAGGGGGCGCTCTCCCTCCCTTGGGGAGGATGTCGCGCAGCGACAGGAGGGTAGTCCAGTGAACGCGCCGCCGCGCGTCGGCGCCTCGCTGCGCCTGCGCTTGCTCGCCGGCACGCTGGTCTGGGTGGCGCTGTCGGTCGCCGTCGCCGGCTGGGGTCTCGGCCGGCTGTTCCGCGACCACGTCGGCGCGCAGCTCGACGCCATGCTCGTCCTCCACCTCGACCAGCTCGCCGCCGGCCTCGCCGTCGACGACGCCGGCCGGCCGACGCTGAAGGCGCCGCCGGCCGACCCGCGCCTCGCCCGGCCCTACGCCGGCCTCTACTGGCAGATCGACCGCATCCCGGCCAGCGCCGACGGCGTCGGCGTGCTGCGCTCGCGCTCGCTGTGGGACGCCGCGCTGCGCGCGCCGGACGACGCGCTCGCCGACGGCGCGATCCACCGCCACCGCGTCGCCGGCCCGGACAGCGCAACGCTCCTCCTCGTCGAGCGCGGCGTGCGCCTCAACGAGAACGACGACAGCGCCTGGCGCCTGCTCGTCGCCGCCGACGAGAAGCTGCTCGCCGAGCCGCTGGCGCGCTTCGACGGCGCGCTGTGGCTGGCACTCGGCATCCTCGCCCTCGGCTTGGCGGCGGCCGCGGCCGTGCAGGTCGGCGCCGGCCTGGCGCCGCTGCGCGCGCTGCGCACGGCGCTCGCCCGCGTGCGCGGCGGCGAGGCGCAGCGGCTGCACGGCGAATTCCCGCAGGAACTGATGCCGCTGGTCGACGAGTTCAACAGCGTGCTCGCGCACAACGCCGAGGTCGTCGAGCGCGCGCGCACGCAGGCCGGCAATCTCGCGCACGCGCTGAAGACGCCGCTGGCCGTGCTCGCCAACGCCGCCGAAGGCCGCGACGACGCGCTGGCGCGCCTGGTCGCCGAGCAGGTCGCCGGCGCCCGCCGCCAGGTCGACTGGCACCTCGCCCGCGCGCAGGCCGCGGCCGGCCGCCGCAGCGGCGCGCGGGCGCCGCTGGCGCCGCTGGTCGACGGCCTGCTGCGGGCGATGCGCCGGCTCCACGCCGAACGCAGCCTCGACCTCGCCGCGCGGCCACTGCCGGCGGCGCTGGCCTTCGCCGGCGACGCGCAGGATCTGCAGGAGATGCTCGGCAACCTGCTCGACAACGCCTGCAAGTGGGCGGCGACGCGGGTCGAGGTGGCGGCCGGCGGCGACGGAGAGCACCTGATCATCACTGTGGACGACGACGGCGCCGGCCTCGCCGCCGAACGCCGCGACGAAGTGCTGCGCCGCGGCGTGCGCGCCGACGAGCGGGTGCCCGGCTCCGGCCTCGGCCTGGCCATCGTCGACGACCTCGCCCGCCTCTACGGCGGCGAGGTGACGCTCGCCGATTCGCCGCTCGGCGGCCTGCGCGCCCGGCTGCGGCTGCCGGCCGCGCCGTCGCCGGCGGGCCGCTGACGACCGCTCACCTGGCCGCGCTGTCGGCGGTGTGAACGCGGAGCTCCCGCCAGAGGATGCCGCAGATCAGCACGGCGGCGACCACCAGGCTGGCCAGCGTGGACAGCCAGAAGCCTTCCACCCCCATCGGTTGCGGCGCCTTGAAGGCCAGCCACCAGCCGCCGAGGAGGCCGACGCCCCAGAAGGCGACGGTGTGCACCAGCATCGGCGCGAAGGTGACCTTGTAGCCGCGCAGCGCGTAGGCGGCGACCGTCTGCACCGCGTCGAAGAACTGGTAGAGCGCGACGTAGCCGATCAGCGAGAGCGCCACCGCGCGCACCGCCGGATCGCCGCTGAAGGCGGCGACCAGCGGCTGGGCGGCGAGCCAGAGCGCGACGCCGAGCAGCGCCGACAGTCCGCCGGCAAGCAGCAGGCCGGCGCCGATGGCGGCGCGCGAGCGCGGCCGGTCGCGCGCGCCGACCGCCTGGCCGACCTGCGCCAGCGTGGCGATGGCCAGCGCCAGCGGCAGCATGTAGCAGATGGCGCCGATGTTGGCGACGACGCGGTGGCCGGCCACCGCCGTCGCGCCGAGCTGGGCGACGAAGAGCGCGATCAGCGTAAACGAGGTGATCTCGACGAAGTTGGAGAAGCCCATCGGCAGGCCGAGGCGCAGCAGCTCGCGCTGCGCCGGCCAGCGCGGCGCCTGCCAGTGGGCGAAGGGCGCGTAGCGCGCAAGCGCCGGCGAACGGGCGACCCAGAGCGCCGCCAGCGCGCAGCCGACCCAGTTCACCAGCACGTTCGAGAGGCCGCAGCCGAGCGCGCCGAGCGGCTCGGTGAACACGCCGGCGACCAGCGTCCACGCCAGCGCGCCGTGCAGCAGCGTGTTGCCGAGGCTGATGACCATCAGCGGCCGCGGCTGCCGCAGCGCGTTGCAGAAGGAATAGAAGGTCCGGTAGAGCAGCGCCGCCGGCATGCCGCAGGCGAGGATGCGCAGGTAGGCGCGCAGCTTTTCCTCGACCGCCGGCTCGATCGTCGACAGCGCCAGGATCGGGTCGGGAAACCACAGGATCAGGATGCCCGGCACGGAAAGGGCCAGCGCCAGCCACACCGTCTGCTGCAGCGCGCCGGCCACCTCGCCGTCGCGCTTGGCGCCGACGTGCTGGGCCACGGTCGGCGCCACCGCCTGCAGGACGCCGACCAGCGCGAAGACGATGGCGATGTAGATGCCGCCGCCGACCGCCACCGCCGCCAGATCGACCGTGCCGTGGTGACCGAGGAGCACGGTGTCGGTGACCATCATGCCCATCGCGGCGAGCTGGGCGACCAGGATCGGCCAGGCGTGGCCGACGATCTTCGCGGCCTGCCCCCTCACAGCCCGTTCGCCCCGGCTTGTGCGTCGTATTCGATATGGATAATCTTGGCACCTGCTCGACGCCGCCGGCACCGAACGGCAAGCGCGAGCCACAGGGAGAACCGACCGTCGTGCACACCACCACCTGCCACTATTCGCTGCTCGGCATCGCCGCCGACGCCAGCGCCGAGGAGATCGGCGCCGCCTACGCGCGCGCGCTGGCCCACGTCAAGCGGCGGCTGGCCGAGGGCAGGCCGCTGCCGCTGGAACACATCGACGCGCTGCGCGCGGCGCACCGCATCCTGAGCGAGCCGGCGTCGCGCGCCGCCTACGACCGCAGCCGCGCCGGCGAGCAGCCGGCCGCCAGGGCGGCCGAAACCGCCGGCGAGGCGGCGGTCGAGTTCCGCGGCGACGGCATGGAATACCTGCGCATCTGGCTGGTGAACGTGGCGCTCACCCTGCTCACGCTCGGCGTCTACTCGGCCTGGGCCAAGGTCCGGCGCGAGAAATACTTCCATCGCAACCTGGTGGTCGATGGCGCATCGTTCGACTATCACGGGGCTCCCCGCGCGATCCTGCTCGGCCGCATCTTGCTCGTCGTCCTGTTGGTCGTCATCAATCTCGCCGAGGGGTTCCACCCCGCGGCGCGCATCGCCGCGGCCCTGGCGGCGATGTTCGGCTTTCCCTGGCTGCTGGTCCGCTCGCTGCAGTTCCGCGCGCGCAACACCAGCTATCGCGGCCTGCGCTTCTCGTTCGACGCCGCCTACCGCGATGCGCTGCTGCTCTATCTCGTCCACGGCGGGCTGACCGTCCTCACGCTGGGCCTCTATTTCCCCGCCTTCCTGCGCCGGCAGAAGGCCTTCCTGGCGCGCCACCTGCGCTTCGGCGACCTGCGCTGCGGGTTCGACGCCAGCGTCGCGGCATTCTACCGCGAGCTGAAGGTGCCGCTGATCCTGTGGCTGCTGCTGCCGGTCGCCGCCGTGGCGCTGCCGATCCTCGCCGGCCCGGTGCTGGCGATGCTGTTGCTGCCGATCGTCGCCACCTTCCTCGTCCTGCTCCTCAACCTGCTGCTCGTCCCCTACGTGCGGGTGGTCGGCACCAACCTGCTGTGGAACCACCTGTCGCTCGGCGGCACGCGCTTTCGCAGCACGCAGACCGTGCGCGGCTATCTCAATCTGGTCGTCGGCAACTGGCTGCTGACGATCCTGACGCTCGGCTTCTACTGGCCGATCGCCCAGGTGCGGGTGGCGAAGTACCGCGCCGCGCACCTGAGCGTCGTCGCCCCGGCGGCGCTGGCCGCGGCCGTCGCTGCCCAGGGCGAGACGCCGGCCGCGTTCGGCGACGAGGTCGCGGAAAGCTTCGACCTCGACATCGCGCTCTGAGCCGGCGCCGATGACCGCCGCCTTCTACTACGACGGACGCAGCGCAGAGCGCCGGACCGTCCGCCTGACGGTGGACGGCGGGCGCCTGCGCATCGCCGGCGAAGCCGTCGACGCCGCGGTGCCGCTGGCGCAGGTCGATTTCGGCGAGCCGCTGGGCAAGGGGCCGCGCGTCATCGAGCTGCCCGACGGCGCCCGCTGCGAGGTTGCCGACCACGCGGGCCTGGCGCGCCTGCTGGCCGCCGCCGGCCATGCCGACGGTCTGGTCGCCCGGCTGCAGGCGCGCTGGCGCTGGGCCGCCGCGGCGCTCGCCGCGGTCGTCGCCGTCGCCGCGGCCGGCTATCTGTGGGGGCTGCCGGCGGCCGCCCGCGCGCTCGCCCCGCACGTGCCGGCGACGCTGACCCAGACGATCTCCGACAGCGTGCTCGTCCAGCTCGACCGGCAGCTCTTCCGGCCGAGCGAGCTATCGCCGGCGCAGCAGGAACACCTGCGCCGGCGGGCCGAGGCATCGCTGCGCCGCGCCGGCCTGCCGGCCTGGCGACTGCATTTCCGCGCGGCGTCGCAGCTCGGTCCGAACGCGCTGGCGCTGCCGGCCGGCGACATCGTCGTGCTCGACAAGCTGGTGCAGTTGCTCGACGAGCGCGAACTGCTCGCCGTCGTCGCCCACGAGATCGGCCACGTCGCCCACCGCCACGGCATGCAGCGGCTGATCCAGGGCACCGCCGTGTCGCTGGTCATGGCCGCCTGGTTCGGCGACGTCTCGTCGGCGGCCGCGGTGCTCGCCGGCCAGTTGCTGCAGGCCGGCTATTCGCGCGGCGCGGAAGGCGAGGCCGACCGCTTCGCGGCCCGCCTGCTCGACGCCTGCTGCGGCGGCCGCGAGGCGCTGGTCGGCGCGCTCGAAAAGCTGGCCGGGCACGCCGGCGACGACGGCCCGTCGTGGTTCGGCAGCCATCCGGACACGCCGGCCCGCATCGCCGCCATCCGCGGCCTTCCGCAGGACTACTGATCCAGATCAATGCGCTTCCCGGCGGCGACGGCAAAACTGCCCGGTCCAGGGAGGACCAGACAATGACCGATCGCAACACCCTCGAACCCATCGAGAAGGCGAGCCGCGACGAACTCGTCGCGCTGCAGACCGAACGCCTGAAATGGTCGCTGAGGCACGCCTACGAGAACGTGCCGCACTACCGCAGGAAATTCGACGAGGCCGGCGTCCGTCCGGACGACCTGAAGACGCTGGCCGACCTGGCGAAATTCCCGTTCACGACCAAGCAGGACCTGCGCGAGAACTACCCCTTCGGCATGTTCGCCGTGCCGCGCGAGGAGGTGGTGCGCGTGCACGCTTCCTCGGGCACCACCGGCAAGCCGACCGTCGTCGGCTACACGCAGAACGACATCGACATGTGGGCGACGCTGGTGGCGCGCTCGATCCGCGCTTCCGGCGGCAGGAAAGGCGACATCGTGCACGTGGCCTACGGCTACGGCCTGTTCACCGGCGGCCTGGGCGCGCACTACGGCGCCGAGAAGCTGGGCGCAACGGTGATCCCGATGTCCGGCGGGCAGACCGAAAAGCAGGTGCAGTTGATCATGGATTTCCAGCCGGACATCATCATGGTCACGCCCTCGTACATCCTGAACATCGCCGACGAGTTCAAGCGCCAGGGCATCGACCCGCGCGAGACCAAGCTGCGCCTCGGCATCTTCGGCGCCGAACCGTGGACCGACCAGATGCGCAAGGAAATCGAAGCCACCTTCGGCATCGACGCCATCGACATCTACGGTCTCTCGGAAGTGATCGGCCCGGGCGTCGCCAACGAGTGCATCGAGACCAAGGACGGCCTGGTGGTCTGGGAGGATCACTTCTACCCCGAGATCATCGACCCGGCGACCGGCGAGGTGCTGCCCGACGGCGAGCACGGCGAGCTGGTGTTCACCTCGCTGACCAAGGAGGCGCTGCCGGTCGTCCGCTACCGCACGCGCGACCTGACGCGGCTGCTGCCGCCGACGGCGCGTTCGATGCGGCGCATGGACAAGATCACCGGCCGTTCCGACGACATGCTGATCATCCGCGGCGTGAACGTCTTCCCGTCGCAGATCGAGGAGCTGATCCTGAAGCGCGAGAAGCTGTCGCCGCACTACGCCATCGAGGTCTGGCGCGACGGCCACCTCGACGCGCTGACGGTGAGCGTCGAGATGAAGCCCGAATTCCAGTACGCCACCGCCGCCGAGAAGGACTTCGCGGCGAAGGATCTGCAGCACCACGTCAAGTCCTACATCGGCATCTCGGTGCAGGTGCGCGTGGTCGAGGTCGGCGGCATCGAACGCTCGATCGGCAAGGCCAAGCGGGTCATCGACAAGCGGCCGAAGTAGCCCCGGCATCGTCCGCGCCGGGCCGGCCGGCGCGTGTTTGGTATCATGCCGCTGGTTTTCCGGCGGCATGATGCCGCGCTCCCTTTCCCCCGACGATGCTTCCCACACCCAAGCACACCGCCGACATCATCCTGCCTGCCGGGCGCGACAAGGGCGGCACCTGGCCGAGCGAACGGCTGATCGCCATCGGCACCTCGACCGGCGGCACGCAGGCGCTCGACTCGGTGCTGCGCCGGCTGCCGAAGGAGGTGCCGGGCATCGTCGTCGTCCAGCACATGCCGGCGCAGTTCACGACGACCTTCGCCGAGCGCCTGAACGCGCACTGCGCGATCGAGGTGCGGGAAGCGAAGGACGGCGACCGCGTCACCCCCGGGCAGGCGCTGATCGCGCCCGGCGGCAAGCACATGCTGGTCCGCCGCGTGGGCGGGCACTATCAGGTGGGGGTGATCGACGGGCCGCCGGTGAACCGGCACCGGCCGTCGGTGGACGTGCTCTTCCGCTCCGTCGCCAACTGCGCCGGGCCGATGGCGACCGGCATCATCATGACCGGCATGGGCGACGACGGCGCGCGCGGCATGAAGGAGATGGCCGAGGCCGGCGCGCATACGGTGGCGCAGGACGAGAAGACCTGCGTCGTCTTCGGCATGCCGAAGGTGGCGATCGAACTCGGCGCGGTGCGCGAGGTGCGGCCGCTCGACCGCATCCACGAGGCGATCGTCGCCGCCGGCCGGCGCTGAGCGCCGGGCCTTCTCCCTAGACCAGCCGTATCCTCAGTTCGCCGACGCCGGCCACGCCGCCTTCGAGCACGTCGCCGCGCGCCACCGTCGACACGCCGGCCGGCGTGCCGGTGAAGATCAGGTCGCCCGGCGCCAGGCGGACGAAGGTGGACAGCTTGGCGATCACCTCCGCGACCCGCCACGACATGTCGGCGAGGTCGCCGTTCTGCCGCGTCTCGCCGTTCACCTTCAGCCAGATCGCGCCCCGCTGCGGGTGGCCGATGGCCGATGCCGGGTGCAGCGGGCCGGTCGGCGCCGAGGCGTCGAAGCCCTTGCCCATGTCCCACGGATGCCCCTTCTCCTTGGCGCGCGCCTGGACGTCGCGGCGCGTCAGGTCGAAGCCGACGGCGTAGCCGTACACGCAGCGCAGCGCCTCGGCGACCGGGATGTCGGCGCCGCCGTCGCCAAGCGCCGCCGTCTCAGGGCCGAGAGCAACGACCAGCTCGACCTCGTGCTGCAGGTTGGCGGTGGCCGGCGGGTACGGCACGTCGCCGCCGGGCACGACGGCGTCGGCCGGCTTCGAGAAGAAGAACGGCGGCTCGCGGCCGTCGGCCTGGTCGTGCGCGCCCATCTCGCGCGCGTGGTCGGCGTAGTTGCGGCCGACGCAGTAGACGCGGCGGATCGGGAAGCGGTCGGCGCTGTCGGCGACGGCGAGGGAAGCTTGCGGGGCGGGAGGAAAGACGTAGGACATTTCGGTTCGCGGGTCAGGTCACGGGTTCAATGGGCGTCCGGGCGAATGCAGCGGATGTCGAGGCCGAGGGATGCGGAAAGGTCGAGCCAGGGGCGGTCGGCGGTGAACACGGTGGATTTTTCTCGTCGCGCCAGGACGAGGCAGGCGCGGTCGCCAAGCGACAGGCCCAGGTGACGCGTGGCGCTGCGGAGCAGGCCGACGGCAATGGCCTGCTCGCCGTCGAGGGGGACGATCTCCAGGGGCAATTCGGCGAGCAGGGCGCGGATGTCCTTTTCGCCGATCGCCCTCCGCTCCTGGGCCTTGGCAGCGAGTTCGGCGACATTGACGGCGCTCATCAGGCAGGTGGCATCGTCGAGCGCCGCGGAAACCTCCTGCCACCCCGGCTCCTGCCAGAGCAGGGCGAGCAGGGCCGAGGTGTCGAGCACCCCCGTTTTCATTCCCGCTCCGCCTCTCGGCGGCGTTCGGCGATGAACTCGTCGACCAGGGAACGCCCTTCCTCACGCGGACACCACGCCTGAAACATGGCCTGGGCGCGGGCGATCCGCGCGCGGCGGGTAGTGATGACGACTTCGCCGTCACGCAGCTCGAAGAGCACGGTGTCGCCTTCTTTCAACCCGAGGGAGCGGCGGATTTCAGCCGGAATGACAACCCTGCCGCCATCTGACATTTTCATCTGCAACACGTGGAAATCTCCATATTCAATGCTTCATGTCAGAATAGCAGCGAGATGGAATCCGTCAAGCCGGCCGGCAGACCAATCGCCTAAACCGGGTTGTCGATGTCGACGAACTCGCACTCCAGCTCGAAGCGTTCGGAGAGGTGCGCGGCCAGCGCAGCGACGCCGCCGCGCTCGGTGGCATGGTGGCCGGCGGCGAGGTAGGCGACGCCGGATTCGCGCGCAAGGTGCACGGTCTGCTCGGAGATCTCGCCGCTGACGTAGGCGTCGACGCCGAGCGCGATGGCCTGCTCGAACCAGCCCTGCGCACCGCCCGAGCACCAGCCGATGCGCGTCACCGGGCGGCCGGCGTCGCCGATCAGCAGCGGCTCGCGGCCGAGGCCGGCGGCGATGCGGGTGGCCAGTTCGCCGGCGCGGGTCGGCGCCGCGACGCGGCCGAACCAGCCGATGTCCTGCTCGCCGAAGCGCCCCTCCGGCGTCCACCCGAGACGCGCCGCCAGTTGCGCGTTGTTGCCGAGTTCCGGATGCGCGTCGAGCGGCAGGTGGTAGGCGAAGAGGTTGATGTCCTGCGCCAGCAGCGCGCCGATGCGCTGGCGGCGCAGGCCGGTGATGCGCCCGTCCTCGCCCTTCCAGAACCAGCCGTGGTGCACCAGCAGCGCGTCGGCCTGGCGCGCGACGGCGGCCTCGATCAACGCCCGGCTGGCGGTGACGCCGGCGACGACGCGGCGCACCTCGGGCCGTCCTTCCACTTGCAGTCCGTTTGGGCAATAATCCCGAAAGCGCGTCGTTTCAAGGGTTTCATCGAGATAGCGCGCCAGTTCGTCACGATTCATGCGGGGTTCCGTTCGCCGGTATATGAGAAGACTCTGGCTGATTTTTGCACAAACGGTGACGATCGGTCTCGCCGTCCTCTTCGTCGTCGGCACGCTCAAGCCGGAGTGGCTGGGCGAGAAGCCGGGCGTCGTGCGCATCCACGAGTCGCCGCCGGCCGAGGCCAGGCCGGCGGCCGCGTCCTACCACGACGCGGCGCACAAGGTGGTGCCGAGCGTGGTGCACATCTACACGACGCAGGCACCGCGCCAGAACCGCCATCCGCTGCTCGACGACCCGATCTTCCGCCATTTCTTCGGCGACCGCCTGGAGGAGGACCAGCAGCGCCGCTCCGGCCTCGGCTCCGGCGTCATCGTCAGCGCCGACGGCTACGTCCTGACCAACTACCACGTCATCGAGTCCGCCGACACCGTCGAGGTGGCGCTCAACGACGGCCGCAAGCTGCGCGCCCGCGTCGCCGGCGCCGACCCCGAATCCGACCTCGCCGTGCTGCGCATCGTCGCCGACAAGGCGAACGGCAAGCCCGAGGACCTGCGCCTGACGCCGATCACCTTCGGCCGCATGGAGGACGTGCGCGTCGGCGACGTCGTGCTCGCCATCGGCAACCCGTTCGGCGTCGGCCAGAGCGTGACCATGGGCATCGTCTCGGCGCTCGGCCGCACGCATCTCGGCATCAACACCTTCGAGGACTTCATCCAGACCGACGCGGCGATCAACCCCGGCAACTCCGGCGGCGCGCTGACCGACGCCGCCGGCAGCCTGATCGGCATCAACACGGCGATCTATTCGCGCACCGGCGGCTCGCTCGGCATCGGCTTCGCCATCCCGGTATCGACGGCGAAGAACGTGATGGAGCAGATCATCCAGACCGGCGGCGTGACGCGCGGCTGGATCGGCGTCGAGGCGCAGGAGATCACGCCGGAGCTGGCCGAGAACTTCGGCCTGCCCGACACCGACGGCGCCCTGATCGCCGGCGTCGTCCGCGGCAGCCCGGCGGACGGCGGCGGCATCCGCCCCGGCGACGTGCTGCTCGCCGTCGACGGCAAGCCGGTGCGCGACCCGCAGGGCATGCTCGACCTGATCGCCGCGCTCAAACCCGGCGAGACCGTGCCGTTCAAGCTGCGCCGCGACAAGACCATCCTCGACGCGCCGGTGAAGATCGGCAAGCGCCCGGTCTCGTCGCCGCAGCGCGGCCGGCGCGACTAGCCGCCGCCGCGTTCTCCCACGCGCCGCCGGGCAAGTCCGCCCGGACGCCCGCCGCCTTTTCCGTGTCGCCGGCAAGCGAACGGCCGCCGGTCTTTTCGCTTCGCTCCGCCTCCCGCATTTGGCTGTCCGAAAACGGCCGGAACCCTCAGCCGAAGCCGCTATAGTGAAAAAACAGGAGGCGGAAATCATGGCGGACGAGCAGCACAGAGCATGGTACGCGGCGTTCAAGGCCAAGGACGCGCGCTTCGACGGACGGTTCTTCGTCGGCGTTTCTTCGACGGGCATCTATTGTCGTCCGGTGTGCCGGGCAAAGCTGCCGAAGGCCGGCAACTGCACCTTCCATGCGACGGCCGCCGCCGCGGAGCAGGCGGGCTTCCGGCCGTGCCTTCTGTGCCGCCCGGAAATCGCCCCCGGCCATGCGCCCGTGGATGCCGCGGCCTCTCTCGCGCAGCGGGCGGCACGGCTGCTGGAAGACGGCTGCGGGAACGAACGCGGCATCGAGGAGCTGGCCGACCGCCTGGGGTGCTCGGACCGTCACCTGCGCCGGGTGTTCGCGCAGGAATACGACGTCTCGCCGATACGCTACCTGCAGACGTGCCGGCTGCTGCTCGCCAAGAGCCTGCTCACCGATACGCGCCTGCCGGTCATCGACGTCGCCATGGCGGCGGGCTTCGGCAGTCTGCGGCGCTTCAACGCGCTCTTCAGGAAGCAGTACCGCCTTGCGCCCACGGTCTTGCGCCGGCAGGCGGCGGGGAGCGGGGGAGAAGACGGGGGCGTCACCCTGACGCTCGGCTACCGCCCGCCCTACCAGTGGCAGAAGATGCTGGACTTTCTCGCCCTGCGCGCCATTCCCGGCGTGGAGACGGTGACGGACGGCGAATATGCCCGGACCGTGCACTTCGTTACCGAGGAGCAGCGGCATCTGTACGGCTGGGTGCGGATAGGCCATCGCCCGCAGGAGAACGCGCTGAGCGTCACCGTGGACGCCGCCCTGCTGCCCGTGCTGTCGCGCGTGCTGGCGCGCGTCCGCCACCTGTTCGATCTGTACTGCGATCCCGGCGCGATCCATGAAACGCTCGCCTCGATGAACGACATCCGCCCCGGCCTGTACGTTCCGGGAACGCGCCTGCCCGGCTGTTTCGATCCTTTCGAGATGACGGTGCGGGCGGTGCTCGGACAGCAGATCACCGTGAAGGCCGCCGGCACCCTGACGGCAAGGCTGGTGCAGGCTTACGGCATTCCTGTCCGGACCGGCGTGGACGGACTCACCCACGTCTTTCCGCCGCCGGCGGCGATCGTGGCGCTGGACGGTCCGATCGGCGACCGCCTGGGGCCGCTGGGCGTCACGGGCGCGCGGGCGAACACCATCCTGGCTCTGGCGCGCGCCTTCGTGCGGGGCGACATCGACTTCAGCCACGGCGCCCGGCCGGAGGCGGAGATACGGAAACTGATGGCGCTGCCCGGCATCGGCGCGTGGACGGCGCAGTACATCGCCATGCGCGCCATGGGCTGGCCCGACGCCTTCCTGCACACGGACTACGGCGTGAAAAAGGCGCTGGCGCCCCGCTCCCCCAGGGAAATCCTGGCCCTGGCCGACGCCTGGCGACCGTGGCGCAGCTACGCGAACATCAACCTGTGGAATGCTTTGTGAAGCACGCACCGGACAAGGAGAGACGCATGTTCTACGCGACGCATCATCCATCGCCCGTGGGCCCGCTCACGCTGGCGAGTAACGGGCGCAGCCTGGTCGGCCTGTGGCTGGCGGGGCAGAAATACTTCGGCGGCACCCTGCCGGAAAAGCCGGAGGAGAAGGCCGATCTGCCGGTATTCGCTGCTGCGCGGCGATGGCTGGACGCGTATTTCGCCGGCAGGAAACCGGCCGTTGCCGACCTGCCGCTGGCGCCCGACGGCAGCGCCTTCCGCAAGGCGGTGTGGGACATCCTGCTCGGCATTCCCTACGGCGAGGTCGTCACCTACGGCGAGATCGCCAGGACGCTCGCCTCGCGGACGGGACGGGCGAGCCTGTCCGGCCAGGCGGTCGGCGGGGCCGTGGGGCACAATCCCATCTCGATCGTCATTCCCTGCCACCGGGTCGTCGGCACGAACGGCAGCCTGACGGGCTACGCCGGCGGCATCGACAGGAAAATCCGGTTGCTCGAACACGAAGGGGTGGAAATGTCCCGCCTGTTCGTCCCCGGCAAGGGAACGGCGCTCTGACCGCGGGGCCTGCCCGCTCGCGCCGTTTTCAGTAACATATCGTCCTGACCGTTCAGGCGGCCTGCGGGAGCGGGCCCGCCGCCCAACGACAAAGGAGTGCGTGAAATTTGCCAATTGCTCGGGATGAACTGCAACGTCCCCACCGACATCTGCTTTTCCTTCACCGGCTTCCAGGCGCGCGGCGGCGCCACCGACGTGCACGCCGACGGCTGGGGCATCGCCTTCTTCGAGGGGCGCGGCGCCCGCCTCTTCCTCGACCCGCAGCCCTCCTGCGCGTCGCCGGTCGCCCGCCTGGTGCGCGAGTACCCGATCCGCTCGAAGAACGTCGTCGCCCACATCCGCAAGGCGACGCTCGGCACGGTCGCGCTCGAGAACACCCACCCCTTCATGCGCGAGGCCTGGGGCCGCTACTGGATCTTCGCGCACAACGGCCACCTGCCCGACTTCGCGCCGGCGCTCGACGGCAGCTTCCTGCCGGTCGGCAACACCGACAGCGAACGCGCCTTCTGCTGGCTGCTGCAGACGCTGCGCCGCGACTGCGGCGACGCGGCGCCGGATCACGACCGCATCTTCGAGACGGCGCAAAAGGTGGCCTGCGAGGTCGGCGCGCTCGGCGAATTCAACTTCCTGCTCGCCGGCAGCGACTTCCTGATCGCGCACGCGTCGACGCAGCTCGCCTGGATCGTGCGCCAGGCGCCGTTCGCCGAGGCGCACCTGAAGGACGAGGACGTGACCGTGGATTTCAGCGAGGTGACGACGCCGGACGACCGCGTGGCGGTGATCGCCACCGTGCCGCTGACCGACAACGAGGCGTGGCAGACGATGCCGCCGGGCACGCTGTGGCTGTTCGCGGAAGGCGCGCCGGTCAGACAGGCGGCGACGGTTCCCGGCGTCAGGCGGAGCCCCGCCGCCGGCTGAGGCTCAGGAGCGATCCTCGATGCGCTTCTCGTCGGCCTCGCCGGCCGGCGCCCAGGCGTCGGCCGCCGCCTCCTTGGGCGGCGCGCTGACGAAGCGGGCAAAGATGATGCCCAGTTCGTAGAGCAGGCACATGGGAATCGCCAGCGCGAGCTGCGAGACCACGTCCGGCGGCGTGACGATGGCGGCGATGATGAAGGCGAAGACGACGAAGTACGAGCGCCATTCCTTCAGCTTCTCGATCGTCACCAGCCCGAGCTTGACGAGCACGACAAGCGCCACCGGCACCTCGAAGGAGACGCCGAAGGCGAGGAACATGGTCATCACGAAGGAGACGTAGGCCTCGATGTCCGGCGCCGGCGTGATGCTCTTCGGCGCGAAGCTGGCGATGAACTTGAAAGCCTGGCCGAAGACGAAGAAGTAGCAGAAGGCCATGCCGAGGAGGAAGAGCACGGTGCTGGCGACGATCAGCGGCACGCCGACGCGCTTCTCGTGCGCGTAGAGGCCGGGCGCGACGAAGGCCCAGACCTGGTAGAGGACGAAGGGCAGCGCGATGACGAAGGCGACCAGCATGGTCACCTTGATCGGCACCATGAACGGCGTGACGACGCCGATGGCGACCATCTTCGTGCCTTCCGGCAGGGTCTCGGTGAGCGGCAGCGCCATCAGGTCGTAGATGGCGCCGGGGCCGGGATAGAGGCAGAGGCCGAGGAAGACGATGCCGATGGCGATCAGCGCGCGCACCAGGCGGTCGCGCAGCTCGACCAGATGCGAGATGAAGGATTCCTGCTGATCGCTCATGCGCGCTTCGCGTTCAAACCTTGGGTTCGGCGGGGACGGGGGCCGGCGGCGTCGCGGCCGGCGCGGCGTCGGCGACGCCCTGCTGCGCTTCGGCGGCGACCGACTCGACGGCCGCCGCGATCTCCTGCGGCGCCTGCGCGGCGGCGTCGGCGGTTTCGCGCAGCGACGCCTCGGCGGTCTGCATCTGCGCCGTGACGCTGCGCTCCAGGCTGCGCGCCGAGTCCTCGACCTGCGCCTGCAGCTTCTTCAGCTCTTCCAGTTGCATCTCGCGGTTGATGTCCGACTTGACGTCGTTCACGTAGCGCTGCAGCCGCCCGAGCAGATGCCCGGCCGTGCGCGCCACCTTGGGCAGGCGCTCGGGGCCGAGCACGACCAGCGCCACGATGGCGATGATCAGCATCTCGGAGAAGGCGATGTCGAACATGGGGTGGGGAAGAGAGGAGCAAGGAGCAAGGAGTGAGGAGGTCGGATCGGAGCCCGCTCCTGACTCCTCACTCATACCTCCTCACGACTTCGTCTTCTCCTTGACCTCGCCCTCGATGGTCTGCCCGCCGGCGACCTGCGGCGGCGCCTGCGCGGCGTCGGCCGCCTTGTCGCCGTCCTTCATGCCGTCCTTGAAGCCCTTGACCGCGCCGCCGAGGTCGGTGCCGATGTTGCGCAGCTTCTTCGTGCCGAAGATGAGCAGGATGATGACCAGAACGATCAGCCAGTGCCAGATGCTGAAGGTACCCATGACGTTGTCTCCTTAGATTCGTTTGAGCATCGGCCCGACCGGCTCCGGCCCGCCGACGATGTGAACGTGCAGGTGCGGCACCTCCTGGTGCCCGATCCGCCCGGTGTTGATGATCACGCGGAAGCCCTCCGGGCTGCCCTGCTCGACGGCGATGCGGTTGGCGACGGCGAGCATGCGGCCGAGCAGCGGCGCGTCGGCGTCGCTGACGTGCGCCAGCGACTCGATGTGCCGCTTCGGCACGAGCAGCACGTGCACCGGCCGCGCCGGGTTGATGTCCTTGAAGGCGAGGATTTCGTCGTCCTCGTAGACCTTGCCCGACGGAATCTCGCCGCGGACGATCCGGCAGAAGATGCAGTCGGCGCTCACGCCGAGGGCCTCGACTTCTTCTCGTCGACGCCGGAGATGCCCTCGCGGCGGCGCATCTCCTGCAGCAGGTCGTCGATCGACAGGTTGTTGAAGGCCAAGAGCACCATCAGGTGGTACATGACGTCGGCCGATTCGCGCACCACGTGCAGCCGGTTGCCTTCCTTGCCGGCCATGATCAGCTCGGCGCATTCCTCGCCGATCTTCTTCAGGATCAGGTCCGGCCCCTTGGCGAAGAGCTGCGCCGTGTAGGAACTCTCCGGGTCGGCGTTGCGACGCGAGGTCAGCGTCTCCGACAGGCGGTGCAGTACGTCGTGCGTGTTGTGCATCATTTTGCGTAGATTTCCTTCGGGTCTTTGAGAACCGGATCGACGGGCTGCCAGCGCCCGCCCTGCAATTCGTGGAAGAAGCAGCTCTGCCGCCCGGTGTGGCAGGCGATGCCGCCCTCCTGGGCGATCGCCAGCAGGATCACGTCGCCGTCGCAGTCGGTGCGCACGGCGCTCACCCGCTGGTAGTGGCCGGACTCCTCGCCCTTGCGCCACAGCCGCGAACGCGAACGCGACCAGTATACCGCGTTGCCGGTGCGCACCGTCTCTTCCAGCGCCTCGCGGTTCATCCAGGCGAACATCAGCACGCGGCCGGTCTCGGCATCCTGGGCGATGGCCGGCATCAGGCCGGCATCGTCCCATTTCAGCGCGTCCAGCCACGGACGGCCGGTATCGAGATCGCTCACGAAACGGCCCTCCACCCAGCCTCCTCCCCGCGGGAGGAGGTGATTTCGGTTCGCCGCTGCGCGGCTCCGGAGAACGGCTGGCGCCCCTTCGGGCGGCCGTGCGGGGCGCTCACAACCGCACCTCGATACCGCGCTCGCGCATGCGCTCCTTGGCCTGGCGCACGGTGTATTCGCTAAAGTGGAAGATCGACGCGGCGAGCACCGCGTCGGCGTGGCCCTCGGACACGCCGTCGGCGAGATGGTCGAGGTTGCCGACGCCGCCCGAGGCGATCACCGGGATGTCGACCGCGTCGGCGACGGCGCGGGTCAGCGCCAGGTCGAAGCCGGCCTTGGTGCCGTCGCGGTCCATGCTGGTCAGGAGAATTTCACCGGCGCCGAGTTCCTGCACCTTCCGCGCCCAATCGACGGCGTCCAGCCCGGTGCCCTTGCGGCCGCCATGCGTGAACACTTCCCACCTGCCCGGCGCCGACTGCTTGGCGTCGATGGCGACGACGATGCACTGGTTGCCGACCTTGGCCGAGGATTCGGCGACGAGGTCCGGGTTCTGCACGGCGGCGGTGTTCATGCTCACCTTGTCGGCGCCGGCGTTGAGCAGCCGGCGCACGTCGGCGACGGCGCGCACGCCGCCGCCCACCGTCAGCGGGATAAACACCTGCTCGGCGCAGGCTTCGACGATGTGCAGGATGATGTCGCGCTGGTCAGAGGAGGCGGTGATGTCGAGGAAGGTCAGTTCGTCGGCGCCCTGCTCGTCGTAGCGGCGTGCGATCTCGACCGGGTCGCCGGCGTCGCGCAGATCGACGAAGTTGGTGCCCTTGACGACGCGGCCGGCGGTGACGTCCAGGCAGGGGATGATGCGCTTGGCGAGCATCCCGCTCACTTCTTGCCGAGCTCGTCGGCGAGCTTCTGCGCGGCGGCGAAGTCGAGCGAACCGTCGTAGACCGCGCGGCCGGCGATGGTGCCGGCGACGCCCTCTTCCTCGACCGCGCACAGCGCCTTGATGTCGTCGAGCGACGACAGGCCGCCGGAGGCGATGACCGGGATGCGCAGCGCCTGCGCCAGCTTGACGGTGGCGTCGACGTTGATGCCGGAGAGCATGCCGTCGCGGCCGATGTCGGTGTAGATGATGCCTTCGACGCCGTAGTCTTCGTATTTCTTCGCCAGGTCGATGACGTCGTGACCGGTCATCTTCGACCAGCCGTCGACCGCCACCTTGCCCTCCTTGGCGTCCAGCCCGACGATGATGTGGCCGGGGAAGGCGCCGCAGGCGTCGTGCAGGAAGCCGGGGTTCTTCACCGCGGCGGTGCCGATGATGACGTAGGAAAGGCCATCGTCGAGGCAGCGCTCGATGGTGTCGAGGTCGCGGATGCCGCCGCCGAGCTGCACCGGGATCTCGTCGCCGACCTCGGCGAGGATCGCCTTGATCGCGCTCTCGTTCTTCGGCTTGCCGGCGAAGGCGCCGTTCAGGTCGACGAGGTGCAGCCGGCGTGCGCCCTGCTTCACCCACGCGCGCGCCTGCGCCGCGGGGTCGAGGTTGAACACCGTCGCCTCGTCCATGAGGCCTTGCTTGAGACGGACGCACTGGCCGTCCTTGAGGTCAATGGCAGGAATGATCAGCATGGGAGGAACCGATAGGTGAAGTGACCAGCGATCGGTCGGGAAAGCTCAGGGTTTCCAGTTGATGAAATTCGCCAGCAGGGCGAGACCGGCCTGCGCGCTCTTTTCCGGGTGGCATTGGACGGCAAAGATATTATCCCGCGCACAGGCACTGGTAAAGGGGATGCCGTACTCGGTGACGCCGGCGACGCAGTCGGCGTCGTCGGGCGCCACGTAGTAGCTGTGCACGAAGTAGAAGCGCTCGCCGTCGGCGATGCCGTTCCACAGGGGATGCGACTTCGTCTGCCGCACCTCGTTCCAGCCCATGTGCGGCACCTTCAGCTTCTGCCCGTCGGCAAGGCGCATCTTCTCCGCCGGAAAGCGGCGGACCTGGCCGCGCAGGATGCCGAGGCCGGCCACGTCGCCTTCCTCGGAATGCTCGAAGAGCATCTGCTGGCCGATGCAGATGCCGAGGAAGGGCTTCGTCGCGGCGGCGTCGATCACCGCCTGCCGGAGGCCGCGCGCCGTCAGCTCGCGCATGCAGTCGGGCATCGCGCCCTGGCCGGGCACGACCACGCGCTCGGCCGCGGCGACCGTTTCCGGGTCGGCGGTGACGAGCACCGGCCGGCCGCCGGCGACGTGTTCGAGGGCCTTGGCCACCGAGCGCAGGTTGCCCATGCCGTAGTCCACTACGGCGATGGCGCCCGCCGTCGTCACAGCGCGCCCTTGGTCGAGGGGATGGCGCCGGCGGCGCGCGGGTCGGCTTCGACGGCCATGCGCAGCGCGCGGCCGAAGGCCTTGAACACGGTCTCCGCCTGGTGGTGGGCATTGGTGCCGCGCAGGTTGTCGACGTGGATCGTCACCAGCGCGTGGTTGACCAGCCCCTGGAAGAACTCGCCCACCAGGTCGACGTCGAACTGGCCGATCCAGGCGCGCGTGAAGGCGACGTGG
The DNA here is from genome assembly GCA_019455325.1 of Rhodocyclaceae bacterium. Taxonomy (GTDB): domain Bacteria; phylum Pseudomonadota; class Gammaproteobacteria; order Burkholderiales; family Rhodocyclaceae; genus Proximibacter. The sequence goes on from JACFMQ010000004.1 coordinate 139,989, forward strand.
AATTCCAGGCCGGGGCGGCCGGAGAGGTCGACGACGACGCGCGACAGGGCTTCGTCGAGCGGCACGTAGGCATGGCCGTAGCGGCGCAGGCCCTTCTTGTCGCCGAGCGCCTTGGCCAGCGCCTGGCCGAGCGTGATGCCGATGTCTTCCACCGTGTGGTGCGCGTCGATGTGCAGATCGCCCTTGGCCGTGACCTCGAGGTCGATCGCGCCGTGGCGGGCGATCTGGTCGAGCATGTGGTCGAGGAAGGGAACGCCGGTGTCGAATCTGCCGACGCCGCTGCCGTCGAGATTGATCTTCACCGAGACCTGCGTCTCGAGGGTGTCGCGCGTGATTTCGGCCTGCCGCATGAGTAGGTGCCACAAGGGATTGGAACGGAGGGGCATGATACCATTTCGTCCTTCCGACAGACCGAAAACCGACCCGCATGAGCAAGTACTGGAGCGCCGTCGTCCGCGGCCTCACCCCCTACGTTCCGGGCGAGCAGCCCAAGCTTTCGAAGCTGGTCAAGCTCAACACCAACGAGAATCCCTACCCGCCGAGCCCGCACGCGCTCGCCGCGCTGCGCGACGAACTCGGCGAGGACGGCGCGACGCTGCGCCTCTACCCGGACCCGAACGCCGACCGGCTGAAGGCCGCGGTCGCGCACCGCTTCGCCGCCTTCGGCATGGCGCCGGCCAACGTCTTCGTCGGCAACGGCTCGGACGAGGTGCTGGCGCACGCCTTCCAGGCGCTGCTCAGGCACGACAGGCCGATCCGCTTCCCGGACGTCACCTACAGCTTCTATCCGGTGTATTGCGGGCTGTACGGCGTCGACTACGAGGCGGTGGCGCTCGACGAGGATTTCGCCATCGTCGTCGACGATTATCTACAGCCGAACGGCGGCATCATCTTCCCCAACCCGAACGCGCCGACCGGCCGCCTGCTGCCCCTCGACGGCGTCGAGCGCATCGTCGCCGGCAATCCGGATTCGGTGGTGGTGGTCGACGAGGCGTACATCGATTTCGCCGGCGACGCGATCCCGAGTGCCGCCGCGCTCGTCGCCAAGTACCCGAACCTGCTCGTCGTGCAGACGCTCTCCAAGTCGCGCTCGCTCGCCGGCCTGCGCGTCGGCTTCGCGCTCGGCCACCCCGAGCTGATCGAGGCGCTGGAGCGGGTGAAGAACAGCTTCAACTCCTACCCGCTCGACCGGCTGGCGATCGCCGCCGCCGTCGCCGCGATGGAGGACGAAGCGCATTTCGACGCCACCCGCCGCGCCGTCATCGAGAGCCGCGAGGCGCTGGTCGCCGAGATGGCCAAACTCGGCTTCGACACCCTGCCGTCGGCCGCCAACTTCATCTTCGCCCGCCACCCGCAGCACGACGCCGGCACGCTCGCCGCCGCGCTGCGCGAGCGCGGCATCATCGTCCGCCATTTCAGGAGTCCGCGCATCGAGCAGCACCTGCGCATCACCATCGGCACCGACGCGCAGTGCATGGCGCTGCTCGCCGCACTCAGGGAGATTCTGTAAATGTACGACCCGATCACCGCCTCGCACGTCGACCACGCCATCCGCTCGCGCCGTTCGGTCCGCCGCTTCCTGCCGACGCCGGTGCCGAAAAAGACGGTCGAGGAGCTGCTCGCGCTGGCCGCCCGCGCCCCGTCCGGCACCAACGTCCAGCCGTGGAAGGTCTATGCGCTCGCCGGCCGGGAAAAGGACAGGCTGTCCGACGCCATCCTGAGCAAGCACGACACCGTCGGCATGGACGGCCGCGAGTTCGACTACTACCCGACCCAATGGGCCGAACCCTGGCTCTCCCGCCGGCGCAGGATCGGCTTCGACCTCTACGGCCTGCTCGGCATCGGCAAGGACGACAAGGCACGCATGAAGGCGCAGTCGGGCCGCAACTACCTGTTCTTCGACGCACCGGTCGGCCTCATCTTCACCATGGACAAGAGCCTCGGCCGCGGCATGTTCCTCGACTACGGCATGTTCCTCGCCAACATCATGACCGCGGCCCGCGCCCGCGGCCTCGACACCTGCGCGCAGGCGGCCTTCGCCGACTACCACCAGACGATCCGCGAAACGCTCGGCATCCCGGAGAACGAGCTGGTGGTCTGCGGCATGTCGCTCGGCTACGCCGATCCGGAGGCGCCGGAGAACCGGCTGGTGACGGAGCGCGAGCCGGTGGAGAACTTCACCGAGTTCCGCGGTTTCTGAAGCGACGATGTACTGCCCCGCCCACTTCGCCGAAACGCGCCCGGAAGTCCTGCACGCGCTGATGCGCGCGCGGCCGCTGGCGACGCTGGTGACGGCAGGCGACGACGGCCCGGCGGCCGACCACATCCCCTTCGTGCTCGACCTGCCGGACGACGGGCCGGGCGTGCTGCGCGGCCACGTCGCGCGCGCCAACCCGATGTGGCGGCGGCTGGCCGACGGCGATGTACCGGCGCTGGCCGTGTTCCACGGTCCGGACGCCTACGTCACGCCCTCGTGGTATCCGGGCAAGCGCGAGCACGGCCGGGCGGTGCCGACCTGGAACTACGCGATCGTGCACGCGCGCGGGCCGCTGCGGGCGATCGACGATCCCGACTGGCTGCGCGCGCACGTCGAGGCGCTGACGCGGTAGCAGGAGGCGGCCTTCGCCGAACCCTGGGCGGTGTCGGACGCACCGGCCGACTACCTGGAAAAGATGCTCGGCGCCACCGTCGGCATCGAACTCACGATCGTCTCGCTCGCCGGCAAGTGGAAGATGAGCCAGAACCAGCCGGTGGCAAACCGCGCCGGCGTCGTCGCCGGCCTGCAGGCGGCCGGCGGCGACGAAGCCGGCGCGGTCGCCGCCTTGGTCGAGCGCACCTAGGCGCCCGCGAAGCCGCCGGACGACGCACCCCGGCGCCGCTGCGCGAGACGCCGCCCTTTCATCCCTCGCCGCAGCCTCCCGCCGCCGTCGGACAAAGCTCAACCGTGCTCGGCCCCTGCGGCCGGCGGCGGCGCGACGGCGGGGCGGCGCCCGGCCTTCCCCCGTCCGCGCCGCGCCAGCCTGCGCGCCGCCCAGAGCGCGACGCCCGCGGCCGCCAGCAGGGCGAGATCCACGCCCGCCACTGCCCGGTACGGGTCGGTGACCAAGGTCTTCAGCAGATGATCGCCGGTGGTCAGCCAGTTCAGCAGCACCGCTGCCACCGCCAGCGCGGCGATGGCCCGGCACTGCTTGCGCCAGGCCGGGTTGATGCGCGCCCGCGCCACCGGCCCGCCGCGCGCGAAGGCGTGGACCAGGGCCAGCATCCAGAACCCCCAGAAGGCCGCCTTCTCCCAGTCGCCCTTGCCGGCCAGGTCGGCCGGCAGCAGGCGGTTCGCCACCAGCATGCCGACGGCGGCGATGACCATGCCGGTCACCGCGGCCACGGCCAGCGCGTCCACCGCCCGGCTGCCCTGGCCGCCCGTCGCGGCGTGCTTCTTCTTGCGCCGCTCGACGAAGAAGACGAAGCCGGTGGCGATGCACGCGCAGCCGAGCAGGCCGCCGAGCACGTAGAGCCAGCGCAGCAGCCAGTGCTCGAAGTGCTGCAGGTGCAGGCCGCTGAGGAATTCGTGGATGGCCATCACCGCGCGGCGCGGCGGGTCTTCGCGCAGCACCGCGCCCGTGCTGGCCTGGAAGTGGATGCCCTCGCCCACCAGCGCCACCCGGTCGCTGCCGGCCCGGTAGATCGACACATAGCCGTTGGCGTCGCCGACGTGGTGGATCTGCAGGTAGCCGACCTCGCCGGCCATGCCGCGCGCCGCCCAGCGGCGTTTGGCCTCGGCCATCATCGCGTCCACCGACGCCAGCGGCGCCGGCACGCCGGCCGCCTGGTGCGGCAGGCCGGTGGCCGCGGCTTCCATTGCCTCGTGCCGGTCGTGCAGGGGCTTGAGCTGGAACTGCGAGACCGGCAGGTAGTAGTAGGCGGCGAAGATCACCAGCCCGGTGAAGGCGAAGAAGAAGTGGAAGGGCAGCGCCACCACGCCGGTGAGGTTGTGCAGGTCGAGCGCGCTGCGCTGGGTGCGCTTCCACGGCCGGAAGGTGAAGAACTCGCGGAAGAGCTTGCGGTGGATGACCACGCCGGAAACCAGCGCGGCCAGCATCGTCAGCGCCGCCAGACCGACGATGAAGATGCCCAGGTACAGCCAGTCCACGTGCAGGCTGTAGTGCATGGGGTAGAACCACGCGCTGCCGATCCTGAGCTGGTCGGCGCGTACCGCTTCGCCGCTGCGCGGGTCGACGGTGGCGCTGCCGTGGATGTGGTTGTGGCCGTCCGGGTCCTTGGGCTGCGGCACGCGGAAGCCGACGCCCATGCTCAGCACCGGGTCCCGGTGCGTGGTGTAGACCCAGTACTCGTCGGCCGGCAGTTCCAAGCGCGGGGTCGGCGGGCCTTGGGCGGCGTCGTGCAGCGCGGGCATGCTGACGGCGTACTCCGCGGCGTCGGGCTCGATCCGGCGCAGGGCCGGCAGCAGCACCCGGTCGAAGGAAGGCATGAACTGCGGCGCGAAGCGCGTTTGCGGGACGGCCCAGCGGTCGATCTCGCGGTCGAAGACCGAGAGCGCGCCGAAGAAGAAACAGGCCATCAGCACGAAGCCGAAGACCAGCCCGAACCAGGTGTGCACCCAGGCCATGGCGTGGCGGAAACCGGGAAACATGCGACCGATGCCTTCAGGCGAGCAGGCTGCGCTGCAGGGCCTCGGCAGCGGCCGTCATCAGCAGCGCGCCGCCGCCCAGCGTCAGCCAGACGCGGACGAGGCCGGCGGCGACGAAGGCCCAGAGGAAGGCAGCGAGGAACAGCAGGAAGGCCAGCATGTGCGCGGCGGCCTCGGCCTCGTGGTACGCCATGCCCAGGGCCACCAGGCCGGCCACGCCGAGCGCGGTGAAACCCCAGGCGCAGGCGTAGCCGCCGACGATGGCGGCGGCCACGCGCCCGACGACGGCCGCCGGGGGCGGCCGCGCGCCGGGCGCATGGAGCGCATCGCGCTCCGCGCTCAGAGCTTGTACTCCAGGGTGAGGGCCGCGTTGCGCGGCGCGCCGTAGATCGCGCCGTACTGGATGCCGCCGATGTATTTCTTGTCGAACAGGTTGTTGACGTTCAGCCTGACGCTGAGGTCGTTCGAGAACTTCCAGGTGGCGAAGGCGTTGGCCAGGAAGAAGGCATCCTGTTTCGCGCCGCCCACCCGGTGGACGTCGGACTGCCAGCGCCCGCCGACGCCCCACCGCAGCTTCGGCAGGGCCGCGAGCTTCGTGTCGAAGCGGAAGTTGACCGTTGTCCGCGGAACCCACTCGTAGATGTCATGGCCGTCCGGGCCGGTCAGCTTCAGCCTCGTCAGGCCGACCGAGAGCCTGGAATCCTTGCCGATGCGGCCGCTGGCCTCAAGCTCGATCCCCTTGGATTCGACGTCCTTGGGAACGTACCAGTACAGGTTCGTCACCGGGTTGGTGCCGGCATAGGTGGCCAGGCCCCGCTGCTTGGCGCTGAACACGGCGGCGGTAGTCAGCAGGCGCTTGTCGAGCCATTCCGTTTTCACGCCCACTTCGTGATTGACGCCTTTCACGGGCGCCAGATAGTTGCCGTTGATGTCGGTCTGATCCTGGTTCTGGAAGATGTCCGAGTAGGAGGCATAGCCCAGGACGTCGGGCGTGAAGTCGTAGGTGAAGCCGAGATACGGGCTGGTCTCCTTGGTGTCGGGATAGCTCGTCGAGGTCACGGCGTTGCCGTAGCGCGAGCTGCCCTCGCGCTGCAGCCGGATGGCGTTCACGCCGACGATCGCCCGCAGGGCGTCGGTCAGGGCCAGCCGCGATGCGGCATACAGGCGCGTCAGCTTCTGCTTGCCGCTGGAGCTGGGGTTTTCGCGCCCCAGATCGGCTCGGGGTAGGCGTCGCCCGAATACGGAAACGCGGGCAGCGGCAGCAGCGCGACGTTGGGATCGGGGTAGATCACCCCATAGACGTCGGTCTCGGTATCCTGGATGGAATGGCTGACGCCGGCGAGCAGGCTGTGCTCCCGGCCGAAGGCCGTGAATTCGCCGCTGACGTTCATGTCCAGCAGGTCGTTGTCGGTGGTCACGACGCCGGCATACGGCCAGGCGTAGAGGCCGGTGTTGTCGAGGTTCAGCGTGCCCATCGCGTACAGCAGGCGGGTGTTTTCCTTGGCCTGGCGCTTGTTGTAGGTGACCTTGGCTTCCCACGCCGAGCCGAGGGTATGGGCATATTCGATGAAGGCGCTGCTCGATCGGGTGTTCCAGTACGTCCAGTCGGCCGACGTCGACGAGGAACGGCCGAACTCCGCCTGGCTGCCGTCCACGCGGTTCAGCGTCAGCGAACCCCACATCGGCGAGTCCTGCCGGGAATCCTGATGGGTGAATCCCAGCGTCAGCATGCCGTTGGTGCCGATCTGGCCGTCGATCACGCCGTAGAGGGTGGAACGCTTGTCCCGCAGGTCGCGCAGATGCGACCCCTTGTCTTCGTGCGCGACCACCAGCCGGGCGGCCCAGGCGCCGTCCTCGGTCAGCACCTTGTTGTAGTCCAGGGTGCCGCGCAACTGGTCATACGAACCGGCGGTGAAGGAGACTTCGCTCTCGTCCTTGTTCTTGGGCCGCTTGCGGACGTAGTTGATCGTGCCCGAGGCGTTGCCGACCCCCGTCAGCAGGCCGTTGGCGCCGCGGATCAGTTCGATCTTGTCGAACAGGAAGGTGTCCATCTGGCCGACCACCGTCCCCCAGTCGTTGCTCATGCCCAGGCCGTCGATCTGCGTGAGCTGGATGTCGAAGCCGCGCGCATTGAACACCGCCCGGTTCGTCTCGTACTGCTCGACGTTGATGCCGGTGAGCAGCCGCAGGGCTTCGTTGCTGTCGGTGACGCCGTAGTCCTTCATCTCCTCCTGTTCGATGGTGCTGATGGACTGGGGCGTGTCCTTGATTTCCAGCGGCAGGCCGGTGGCGCCCTTGGAGACGCGGTTGGCGCGCCTGGTGGTGACGACGACGGCGGACAGTTCCTTGGCGAGCTGCGGCGTGGCCTCCGTCACCAGAACGGCGTTGCCGTCCACGCTCGCTTCCAGCCCGCTGCCCGCCAGCAGGCGATCCAGCGCCTGCCGCGCGGTCAGTTGGCCGGCCACCGCCGGCGCGGTCCTGCCCGCCACCAGCGCCGCCGGGAAGCTCATCTGCAGATTGGCCTGCCGCGCCAGCTCGTTGAGCGCCTGTCCGAGCGGCTGCGCCGGGATGTTGATGGCCAGGGGCGCCGCCGTGGCGGCGTTCTGGGCGTGGGCCGGCGGCGCCATGCCGGCGGCGCAGGTCATGGCGATGGCGACGGCCAGGGCAAGGGGAGTGGGGGTGAAGCGCGGGCCGGACGATGGGCGCATGGGTGAAATTCCTCGATGGACGGTTGATGGCGAGGGCCGCGCCGCGGAGCGCGGCCCATTCCTGTCGATGAAGACGCACCGGCCAGCCGAATCCTCACGTCTCAAATGAGAATTTTTCAGCTTTTTACGCGGGGGCGAGGAAATCGCAGGCCGGCGCCAGGCCGGCCGCCGGCCCTAGCGCGCCACGATCTCCGTGACGTCGCCGCGCCGCACCAGGCGCACGGGCAACAGCCGGGGCAAGGTTTCGGCGAAGCGCCGGAACTGCCGCACGTCGTAGCTGCCGCCCACGGGCATGGCCGCCACCGCCGGATCGCGGATCGTCAGACCGGTGGCCCCGTAGCGTTCGAACTCGGCCACGGCCTGCGCCAGCGGCGTCCGGTCGAAGCTGATGCGGCCGTCGCGCCAGAGGGCGATGGCCGCGGGCGACACGCGGGTCACCGGGCCGATGCGGCCGTCGTCGCCGGCCGTCACGCTCTGGCCGGCCGTCAGTTCGATCGGCGCGTCGGCCGCCGGCCCGGCGGGGCCGCCATCGCTCTCGCCGCGCCCGGCGCGGGCCACGCGCACCCGGCCTTCTTCCACCGCGATCACGGTCTGGCCCGCTGCCAGCCCGGAAGCGGCGTGCCGCACGGAAAACCGGGTGCCGACCACGGTGATGCTCAACCCGCCGGCGCGGACGTGGAACGGGCGCGCCGCGTCGGAGCGGACCGCGAACATGGCCTGGCCATTGACCAGGCGCACTTCGCGGCGGTCGCGGTACAGGCGCGCGTCGATGCGGGTGGCGGTGTCCAGTTGCAGCGTGCTGCCCGGCTGGCTGGCCGCGCCGCCGTCCGGCAGGCTGACCGCGACCTGTTGGCCGCGCTCGGTGGCGTAGGTCTGCTCGAACGTGGGCAGTTGCCGCCAGCACTCCCAGCCCAGCCAGCCGCCGCCCACGGCCAGGCAGACCAGCGCCGCGACCGCGGCCCGGGGGGAAAGCGGCGCCAGGCCGGACAGCCATCGGCGCCAGCCCGCGTCGACCGGCCGGCGCCGCGGCGCCGCGGGCGCCGCGAGTGCCGGATTCCGCACGGCGCCGGCAGGCATGGCTTGGTCGGGCGCGCTCAGGCCGGTCTTCAGGGAAGAGACTTCGTCGTCGGGCAGTCGTCGAAGCTGCGCGAAGGTGTCGTCCATGTCCGCGAAGGCGGCGGCGTGCCTGGGGTCGGCATGCAGCCAGGCCTGCAGCCCGGCCTCGCCCCGCGCGTCCAGTCCGTTGCGGCGGCGCGCCACCCAGGCGGCCGCCGCGAGATCGAGCGGGTCCTGTCCCTGCGCGAAGGCTTCGAATTCGCGCGCCTCTCCCGCCTCGTCGGCGAGGATCGGGTCGAAACGGTCGAGGGCGGGCGGATTCGTGGACATGGGCGACAAACGGTGACTCTGAGAGTGTAGACGCCCGAACCGGCCGACTCCCTCACCTCGCGGCGTCATCGTCCCTCAGTCTGCGCGCGCAGGCCTTGCAGGCCACCATGCCGCGCACCACGTGCTTTTCGACCATGCTCACCGAGATGCCCATGCGCTGCGCGACCTGCGCGTGGCTGAGTTCGTCGAACACGTGCAGCACGAAAGCCTCGCGGCAGCGGGGCGGCAGCGCCTCGATGGCCGCCGCGTAGGTGTGCACGGCCTGCCGCGACGCCAGCGCGTCTTCGGGCTGCAGATGCCGTGGCGCCGGCGGGTGCAGGTCTTCGGGGATGGCGTCGAGGTCCTCGTGGCGGCGCAGTTCGGCGCGGCGGTGCTGGTCGATCACCAGATTGCGCGCGGTGCGGTAAAGCAGGGCCCGCACGTCGAGGACGGCGCGACCGGCGTGCTGCACGGCCAGCACGCGGGCGAAGCTTTCCTGCGCCAGATCGGCCGCCGTATCGCGGTCGTTCACCTGCCGGTTCAGGAAATTCAGCAGTTCGCGGTAGTAATGTTCCAGCACGGTTCGGATACGCCGTCGAGGTTCAGCGCCGGGGCGGCGGCGGCAGGCCGTGCGTCCGGCGGCAGGCGGCGGTAGCGCGCCGCCCGCCCTGCCCGCGCGCGGCGGATTCGGCGAAGACGCCGCGCTGGCGGCACATTCGTTCGTGATGCTGGAGAATCGGTTGCGACATTTCCGCTTTGCTGCACGGCGCTGATCCGCCGGGGAAGAACAAGACCACTGAGTGAGAACCGTTATCATACACATACCCCGCGCCGCCCGACACCTCGGCCGCGCACGGGCGACGGAAGGATCATCGACGCCGCGGATCGGCGGCCGGAGACTGCGGCGCCTCGGCCGGGGCCGCCGCCCCGGCAAGACGTCGCGGCGGCTGCGGATCGAGGTGCGGCGGCAAGCCCGCGCCGCCTTCCCGCCGCCGCTGCGCCCGGCCGAGCTGCGCGCCGCAGGCGGCCCAGACCGCGGCGATGCCGGCGCCGATGAACATCGCCAGCGCCGGATTCTCGGCAAGCAGGTCGAGGCCGCGCTTCAACCAGCCGCTGAGCGCGTCGCCGCCCCGGTACACCACCGTGTCGATGAAGTTCTTGGCCTTGTACTTGTCCTCGGCCGACATCACCGTGTACAGCATCTCGCGCCCCGGCCGGACCAGCGCGTACTCGCCGGCGCGCCGCGCGACCATGACCACGACGAACACCGCGAACACCGGCGCCACGGCCAGCCACAGGAAGCCGGCGGCCATCGCCAGCGGCACCGCGACGAGCAGCACGCCGATGCCCAGCCGCTGCGCGATGCGGCCGGTGAGGAAGACCTGCGTCAGGATCGCCAGCGTCTGCACGACGACGTCGATCAGGCCGAAGACCTGGGTCTGCCGCGTGCGGTCGGGGAAATGCTCGGCCACCATGCGCGCCTGCTCGAAATAGAGGAAGGTGGTGACGCCGGACAGCAGCAGGACAAAAAGCGCGATGCCCATCAGGTAGGGCGAGCGGAACACCGCCGTGGCGCCGGCGAACGGGTTGCCGCCGAGCGGCTTGCCGCGCTCCGCCCGGCCCGCTGCGGCCGATTCCGCGGCGGCCGGATGGCGATCGCGCCAGCGGTGCAGCCAGGTCGCCGCGGCCGCGCTGCCGGCCAGCAGCAGCGCGGCCAGCGCCAGCAGGCCGGCGTGGCCGAGCGGCGCCACCAGCACGGTGCCGAGGATCGGGCCGGTCAGGCCGCCGGCGCTGGCGCCGCCGGCGATCAGCGCGAACAGCCGCTTGGCCTCGCCGGTGACGAAGACGTCGGCCAGCACGCTCCAGGCGAGCGAAATCGTCAGCATGTTGAACACCGACAGCCAGACGTAGAACGCGCGGCCGGCCCAGACGCTGTCCGGCCAGGCCGCCAGGCCGACGGCGAAACCGAGCAGGTTGGCGACGAAGAAGCCGTAGGTCCAGGGAACGATGCGCCGCCGCGACACCTTCGAAGCGAGCGCCCCGAACAGCGGCAGCGCCGCCAGCGTGGCGACGAAGGTGCCGGTGAACAGCCACTGCAGGTTGTGCACGCCGCCGGCCACGCCCATGGTCTCGCGCACCGGGCGCAGCATGAAATAGCCGGCGAACAGCAGGAAGAACATCAGCAGCCCGGCGGCGACCGCCGGCGCCTCCTGCGGCTCGACGTTGAACAGGCGGGCCAGGCGCCCGGCCAGCATCGTCCGCGCGCCCATGCCGGCGGTCTCAGGCGACGAGCTGGATCAGGGACTGGCGCTGCGCCTCGGTCAGCGTCGGCCCGAAGCCGGCGCGGAGGTTGTCGCTCTGCCGATCCGGCTTGCCGGTGGCCGGGATGACCACGGTGACGGCGGGATGGCTCAGCGCGAACTTGAGGAAGGCCTGCGCCCAGGAGGTGACGCCGGCCTCCGCCGCCCAGCCCGGCAGGGGCTTGCCCTGCACCCTGGCGAACAGCCGGCCGTCGTCGAAGGCGCGGTTGATCATCACGGCCACGCCCAGTTCCTGCGCCATCGGGAAGACCCTGGTCTCGGCGCCGCGCGCGATCACCGAATAGTTGATCTGCAGGAAGTCCGGCTTCGCCGCCTTCACCACCTCGGCCAGTTCGTCCTGGCCGCTTTCCAGGTAATGGGTGACGCCGGTGTAGCGCACCTTGCCCTGCGCCTTCAGTTCCTCGATCAGCGTGAGCTGCGTCCGCCAGTCGCGCAGGTTGTGCACCATCAGCAGATCCAGCCGGTCGGTCCTGAGCAGTTGCAGCGAGCGCCGGAACTGCGCCATGCCGGCCTCCCGGCCGTTGGCGCCGATCTTGCTGGCGAGGAAGGTCTTCGGACGCTGCCCCTGCTCGGCGAGCAGGTCGCCGATGACGGCCTCGGCGCGGCCGTAGCTCGGCGCGGTGTCGATGACGCTGGCGCCGGCGGCGAAGAAGCGGCGCAGCACTTCGCGCAGCGGATCGCGCGCGTCGTCGGCCACCTCGAAGCTGCCCGAGCTGCCCATGCCGATCACCGGCAGGCGTTCGCCGGTGGAGGGAATCAGGCGGCTCTGCAGGGACTCGGCGGCAAAGGCGAAACGGCCGGACTGGGCAAGCAGCAGCCCGGCGGAGGAACAGGCGAGACCGGAGAGAAAACGGCGGCGGGATGACATAGGGAGCCTCCTTCGACGAAGTTCGATGAAGTTTCCGTTCTTTATAGCAAATTCTCGGGCCGACGATTCGTCATGCCGCGCTAGACCAGCCCGGCCAGCCCCAGCGCCGCGCCGGCGGCGATGCACCACAGCGGATGAAACCTCGCCCGCGCGGCGAAGGCCGCGACGACGAACACGAAGCCCCAGCCCGCCCAGCCCAGCCCGGCCGAGCGGCCGACCAGCGTCGCCCCGGAGAAGATCAGCCCGACCGCCAGCGGCGCCACGCCGAGCTGCACCGCGCGCTGCCAGCGGGCGCCCTTGAAGCGCTCCCAGTGGCCGAAGAGGAGATAGACGGCGACGCTCATCGGCAGGCACATGGCCAGCGTCGCGGTGAGCGCGCCGGCCAGCCCCGCCACCTGCCAGCCGATCAGCGTCACCACCAGCACGTTCGGCCCCGGCGCCGCCTGCGCGATGGCGTAGAGGTGGGCGAAGGTGGTCGCGTCCATCCACTGCCGCTGGTCGACGACGACGCGGTGCAGCTCCGGCAGCAGCGCCGTGGCGCCGCCGAAGGCGACGAAGGAGAGCAGCGAGAAATCGGTGAACAGTTGGAGCAGCGTGTTCACTCGACGACCCTCCTGTCGCTACGCGACATCCTCCCCGAGGGAGGATGAGCGCCCCCTTCGGACGGCCGGGCGGGGGCGCTCATTCCCCGCCCTTTCGCAGCAGCCCGTAGGCGACCGCGCCGGACAGCGCGATGCCGGCCAGCATCACCGCCGGCAGCGGCCAGCGCAGCAGGGCGATGGCGACGAAGACGAGCGCGACGAACGGCAGGAACGCGGGTTTGCGCCGGATCGCCAGCGCCATGCGGAAGGCCGTCGCGAAGAGCAGCCCGACGCCGGCGGCGGCGACGCCGCGCAGCATGGCCTGCGCCTGCGGCAGCGTGCCCCAGGCGTCGTAGAGCAGCGCCAGCAGCAGGGCCACGGCCATCGGCCCGGCGAGCAGGCCGCAGGCCGCGGCGCAGGCGCCGGCCGGCCCGCCGTGGCGGCGGCCGACGACGACGGCGAGATTGACCACGTTCGGCCCGGGCAGGAACTGGCACAGGCCGAGCAACTGGTTGAACTCCTCGGCCGACAGCCAGCGGCAGGTGTCGACGAGGTAGTACCGGGCAAAGGGCAGCACGCCGCCGAAGCCGGAGAGGCCGATCTTCGAGAAGCCGAAAAAAAGCGCCGCGAGCGAGACGGCTGGCGGCGTTTTTCGGGAATCGGGGGACATGGATAAATCAACATCCACCGCAGAGGCGCAGAGACGCAGAGAAGGCGCAGAGAAACCCCGGTTTTGAATTTCTCTGCGTTCCTCTGCGCCTCTGCGCCTCTGCGGTGGGTTTTGCGTTCAATCCAGTCGGAACTCCGCCGATTTGGCGTGCGCCGGCAGCCCTTCGCCGTGCGCCAGCGTCGACGCGATCCGGCCCAGCGTCTGCGCGCCGGCCTGCGACACGCGGATCAGGCTCGAACGCTTCTGGAAATCGTAGACGCCGAGCGGCGACGAAAAACGCGCCGAGCCGGAGGTCGGCAGCACGTGGTTCGGGCCGGCGCAATAGTCGCCGAGCGATTCGGAGGTGAACGGGCCGATGAAGATGGCGCCGGCGTGGCGGATCTTCGGCACCCAGGCTTCCGCATCCCGCATCGACAGTTCGAGGTGCTCGGGCGCGATGCGGTTGGCGATGGCGCAGGCTTCTTCCATGTCGCGCACGCGGATCAGCGCGCCGCGGCCGGCGAGCGAGGCTTCGATCACGGCGCGGCGCGGCATGGTCGGCAAAAGCCGCTCGATGGCGGCGGCGACGCGCTCAATGTAGGCGCCGTCCGGGCAGACGAGGATGGACTGCGCCAGCTCGTCGTGCTCGGCCTGCGAGAAGAGGTCCATCGCCACCCAGTCCGGGTTGGTCGTGCCGTCGCAGACGACGAGGATTTCCGACGGCCCGGCGACCATGTCGATGCCGACGATGCCGAAGACGCGGCGCTTGGCCGCGGCGACGTAGGCGTTGCCGGGACCGACGATCTTGTCCACCTGCGGCACGGTGGCGGTGCCGTAGGCCAGCGCGCCGACGGCCTGCGCGCCGCCGATGCAGAACACGCGGTCGACGCCGGCCAAGGCGGCTGCGGCGAGCACGAGCTGGTTGTGCTCGCCGTCCGGCGTCGGCACGACCATGATCAGCTCGCCGACGCCGGCGACCTTGGCCGGAATCGCGTTCATCAGCACCGACGACGGATAGGCGGCCTTGCCGCCCGGCACGTACAGGCCGACGCGGTCGAGCGGCGTGATCTTCTGGCCGAGCAGCGTGCCGTCCGCGTCCTCGTACTGCCAGCCTTGCAGCGGCTGGCGCTCGTGGTAGGCGCGCACGCGCGCGGCGGCGGCCTCCAGCGCGGCGCGGCGCTCGGCCGGCAGGCCGTTCAGCGCGGCTTCGAGTTCGGCGCGCGGCAGTTCGAGTTCGGCCATCGACTTTGCCGACAGGCGGTCGAAGCGGTTGGTGTATTCGATCACCGCCGCGTCGCCGCGCGCCTTCACGTCGGCGAGGATGTCGGCGACGGTCTGTTCGATGCGGTCGTCCTGCGCGCCCTCGAAGGCGAGCAGTTCGTCGAGCTGCGCCTTGAAACCGGCGTCGGCGGAATCGAGTCGCTTGATCGCAACCATGCTCAATCCTTTTTCACTGCGTTGGCGAAGGCGTCGAGGATCGGCGCCAGCGTCTCGCGCTTCAATTTGAGCGCGGCCTGGTTGACGACGAGGCGCGAAGAGATCGGCATGATCTCCTCGACCGCCACCAGCCTGTTGGCCTTGAGCGTGCCGCCGGTGGAGACGAGGTCGACGATGGCGTCCGCCAGCCCGGCGAGCGGCGCCAGCTCCATCGAACCGTAGAGCTTGATGAGATCGACGTGCACGCCCTTGGCGGCGAAGTGTTCGCGCGCCGTCCGGATGTACTTGCTCGCCACCTTCAGGCGGGCGCCCTGGCGCACGGCGCGCGCATAGTCGAAGCCTTCCGGCACGGCGACCATCATGCGGCACTTGGCGATGTTCAGGTCGAGCGGCTGGTACAGTCCCTCGCCGCCGTGCTCGATGAGCACGTCCTTGCCGGCCACGCCAAGGTCGGCGGCGCCGTACTGGACGTAGGTCGGCACGTCGGTGGCGCGCACGATGACGACGCGCACGTCGTCGCGGTTGGTGCCGATGATGAGCTTGCGGGAAGTCTCGGGGTTCTCGGCCGGCTCGATGCCGGCGGCCGCCAAGAGCGGCAGGGTTTCGTCGAAGATGCGGCCCTTGGAGAGGGCGATGGTGATGCCGGTCACGGGCAAGGCCTCGAATGCTTGGGGAAAGCAACGATTTTAGCGCAAAGTCCGGCCCGCTCTGGCGCCGACGAACCGATCAACGGGCCGGCGGGGTTCAGGAATCGCGCGTGCCGGTCGAGACGAAGGGATTGAGCACTTCCACGCCAAGCGTCCTGAAATCCGCCACATTGCGCGTCACCACGGTCAGTCCGTTGGCCCTTGCCGTTGCGGCGATCATCGCGTCCTCATACAGGGTGTCCGACTTGCGGTGCATGAGCCTGGCCCACACCCTGAACGCTGCGGCATCCATCGGCAAAACGTTGTATGCCCCCGTGACCAGTTCGAGCCATGACTCGATCTCGTCGGCCTTTGCTTCGTCTCGCTCCCGCGTCATCTCGATGCCGGCCTGAATCTCGCCAAGCGTCACTGCCGAAATGAACAGATGGGCATCGTCGACCGATTGCAGCCAGGCCACCACGGCCCCGTGGGGCTTGGGTTTGCGCAGTTCGGAAACGACATTGGTGTCGAGCAGGTACATCTGCATCAGCCCGGCATCGGTACCTTGCGGCGCCTGGCCTGTCCGCGCCGTGGCACGATCAACTCGGCGCGCGCCTGGTCGGAAAGCAGCAACTGCTTCAGCGATGGCTTCGCCGAAAGCTGCAGGCGCCGCCACTCCTGCACGGGCACCAGCACGGCAGCTTCAGCGCCGCGCCTGGTCACCATCTGCGGCCCTTCGGTCAGGCACGCATCCAGGAATTCGCTGAACCGGGCTTTTGCATCCTGAACAGGCCACGTATGCATGATCGCCTCCGATCAAACCAGTTGGCTGACCAGTCTGGCAACAAATCCGACAGCCGTCAAACGACCGGGGGAGAAGCGGGTGCGTGACGCGCTTCCCGGCGACAACCGTGCGCCTGCGCCACGAGTCAGTGCGCCCGCCGCACCCGCGCCCCGAGCTTCGCCAGCTTCTCCTCGATGCGCTCGTAGCCGCGGTCGAGGTGGTAGATGCGGTCGATGGTCGTCTCGCCCTGGGCGACCAGGCCGGCGATGACCAGGCTGGCCGAGGCGCGCAGGTCGGTGGCCATCACCGTCGCGCCTTCCAGGCGCTCCACGCCGCGCACGATGGCGTTGCTGCCCTCGATCTGGATGTCGGCGCCCAGCCGCATCAGCTCGTTGGCATGCATGAAGCGGTTTTCGAAGATCGTCTCGCGGATCGTCGCCACGCCGTCGGCGACCGCGTTGATGGCCATGAACTGCGCCTGCATGTCGGTCGGGAAGGCCGGGTACGGCGCCGTGCGCAGGCTCACCGCCTTCAAGCGCCGCGGCGCCTTCAGGCGGATCGCGTCGCGCTCGGTGGTGACGTCGCAGCCGGCGTCCATCAGCTTGTCGACGACGGCGTCGAGATACGCGGCCGAGGTCTGCGTCAGCCGCACCTCGCCGCCGGTGGCGGCGGCAGCGCACAGGTAGGTGCCGGTCTCGATGCGGTCCGGCATGATGCGGTGCGCGGCACCGGAAAGGCGCTCGACGCCGCGGACGCGGATGACGTCGGTGCCGGCGCCGGAAATCTGCGCGCCCATAGACACGAGGCAGTTGGCGAGATCGACCACCTCCGGCTCGCGCGCGGCGTTCTCGATGATCGTCTCGCCGTCGGCGAGGACCGCCGCCATCATCAGGTTCTCGGTGCCGGTGACGGTGACCATGTCGGTGCAGATGCGCGCGCCCTTGAGGCGCCGCGCCTTGGCATGCACGTAGCCGGCCTCGACCGTGACCTCGGCACCCATCGCCTGCAGACCCTTGATGTGCTGGTCCACCGGCCGCGCGCCGATGGCGCAGCCGCCGGGCAGCGACACGCGCGCCTCGCCGCAGCGCGCGACCAGCGGGCCGAGGACGAGGATCGAGGCGCGCATGGTCTTCACCAGGTCGTAGGGCGCCAGCGGGTTGTTCAGCCCTTTCGCGTCGAGCACGAGGCCGGCCGGACCGTCGAGCGTCACCTCGACGCCCATCTGGCCGAGCAGGCGCAGCATCGTCGAGATGTCGTTCAGGTGCGGCAGGTTGGCGAGCTGCAGCGGTTCGGCGGTGAGCAGGCTGGCGCAGAGGATCGGCAGCGCCGCGTTCTTGGCGCCGGAGACGGCGACTTCGCCGGCGAGCGGCACGCCGCCCTGGAGGATCAGCTTATCCACGCTGTGCGCTCCATTCCTCGGGGGTCAGCGTCCGCATCGACAGCGCGTGCAGCACGCCGGCGTCGAAATGGCCCTTGAGCACGGCGTTCACGCGCTGCTGGCGCTGCACGCGGTTCTTTCCGACGAATTCGGCGCTGACGATCACCGCCTCGAAGTGGTGGCCGTCGCCGTCGACGGTCAGGTATTCACAGGGCAGGCCCTCGCGGAGCAGGGCTTCGATGGCTTGGGGGTGCATCATGATGCTTCAGTTCCTGAGTTTGTAGCCGCGCTTCAGGAGCGCGAGCGAGAGGGCGGAGACGACGAGGAAGGCGCCGCCGACCACGGCGAGGCTCAGCAGCGGCGAGACGTCGGAGACGCCGAAGAAGCCGTGGCGAAAGCCGTCGATCATATAGAACACGGGGTTGAAATGCGACACCCGCTGCCAGAACGGCGGCAGCGAGTGGATCGAATAGAAGACGCCGGAGAGCATGGTCAGCGGCAGGATCAGGAAGTTCTGGAAGCCGGCGAGCTGGTCGAACTTGTCGGCCCAGATGCCGGCGACGACGCCGAGCGCGCCCATGATGGCGCCGCCGAGCAGGGCGAAAACGACGATCCACAGCGGCGCCGCGAAGCCCGGCGGCGCGAACCCGGCGGTGACGAGCAGCACGCCGGTGCCGACGAGCAGCCCGCGGATCGCCGCAGCGGTGACGTAGGCGAGGAAGAATTCCAGGTAGGAGATCGGCGGCAGCAGCACGAACACCAGGCTGCCGGTGACCTTCGACTGGATCAGCGACGACGACGCATTGGCGAAGGCGTTCTGCAGCACCGCCATCATCGTCAGGCCGGGGATCAGGAAGGCGGTGTAGCGCACCGATTCGTAGACCTGCACGTGCTCGTCGAGCACGTGGCTGAAGATCAGCAGGTAGAGCAGCGCCGTCACCACCGGCGCGGCGACGGTCTGGAAGCTGACCTTCCAGAAGCGCAGCAATTCCTTCCAGAGCAGCGTGCGAAAGCCGGTCATGCGCCGCGCCCCCGCTGCATCACGCGCACGAAGGCTTCCTCCAGGTCCGGCGGCGACAGGCGCATGTCGTCGATGGCGATGCCGGCCTCGCGCAGCGCGGCGAGCACGCGCTCGACGGCCGTGAAGTCGGGCAGGCGCAGTTGCCAGGCGCCGCCCTCCTGGCCGGCGGCGAGGTTGGCGAGCGAGGCCGGCAGCGCGGCGCCGCCGGCGAGCCGCAGGCTCAGCGCGTGGCAGGAAAACTCGCGCAGCAGGTTCTCGGTCGAGTCGAGCGCCACCACCCGGCCCTGCTGCAGCATGGCGATGCGGCCGCACAGCGCCTCCGCCTCTTCGAGGTAGTGCGTGGTCAGGATGATCGTGTGGCCCTCGCCGTTCAGCCGGCGGATGAACTGCCACAGCCCCTGGCGCAGCTCGACGTCGACGCCGGCGGTCGGCTCGTCGAGGACGATCACCGGCGGCCGGTGCACCAGCGCCTGGGCGACGAGCACGCGCCGCTTCATGCCGCCGGAGAGCTGCCGCATGTTGGTGTCGGCCTTGTCGGCGAGGTCGAGGTTGGCGAGGATTTCGTCGATCCAGGTGTCGTTGTCGCGGATGCCGAAGTAGCCCGATTGGATGGCAAGCGTCTCGCGCACCGTGAAGAACGGGTCGAAGACCAGCTCCTGCGGCACCACGCCGAGCAGGCGCCGCGCCGCACGGTAGTCGGCGGCGACGTCGCGGCCGAGCACGGCGAGCCGGCCGGCGTCCGGCCGGGCGAGGCCGGCGAGGCAGGAGATCAGCGTCGTCTTGCCGGCGCCGTTCGGCCCGAGCAGGCCGAAGAACTCGCCCTCGGCGATCTCCAGCGAGACGCCGGCGAGCGCCGTCAGCGCGCCGAAGCGCTTCTCGACCTGCTGAACGGAAACGGCGACGCCCATGGCGCGAAAGGTGAATCCGGAAAAGCGAAAACCGCTCAGGCGAGCGGCAGGAATTCGTCGACGCCGTAAAGGCCGGCGAGGCTGGAAAGACCGGCGGGCGGATTGCTGATGGAGAGCGACTGCCCGCGCGCGCGCGCGTCGCGCAGCCAGGCGAAGAGCACCGCCAGCGCCGACGAGTCGGCTTCGGTGACGGCGGCCAGGTCGATTTCGGCGATGCCCTCGCCGAGCAGCGCGCGGCCGGCGGCGAGCAGCGCCGGCGCGTTGTCGTGGCGCATCGGCGCCGTGACCTTCAGCGTGGAGCCGACGCGTTCCAGCATGCTCACTTCTTCTCGGCCCGGCCGGCCTCGATCTGCTTGTTCTTGGCGGCGATGGAGGCGATCAGGCCGTCGATGCCGCTGCTGCGGATCTCCTGCGCGAAGCTCTCGCGGTAGTTGGTGACCAGGCTGATGCCGGCGACGACGACGTCGTAGACCTTCCAGTCGCTGTTCTGCAATTCCAGCCCGTAGTCGAGCTGCACCGCCTGCTGGCCCGGCTGGCGGATCTCGGTGCGGACCAGCACGTCGGTGTCGCCGGCCTTCATCCGCAGCGGCTTGTAGACCACCGTCTGGTTGCGGTAGGAGGTCAGCGCGTTGGAGTAGGTGCGCACGAGCAGCGTCTTGAACTCCTCGGCGAGGCGCTTCTTCTGCTCCGGCGAGGCCTGCCGCCAGTCGCGGCCGACGGCCAGCGCCGTCATCCGGTCGAAGTTGAAGTGCGGCAGCACCTTCGCCTCGACGAGCGCGATCGCCTTGCCGGAGTTGCCGCTCTGGATGTCCTTGTCGGCGCGGACGATGGTCAGCACGTCGTCGGTGACGCGCTTGACCAGGGCGTCGGGCGCTTCCTGGCTGGCGGCGGCGACGCCGCAGAGGATGAACAGGCCGGCCATCAGGGAAAGGAGCTGTTTCATGGCTTCTCGCTCGGATTCGCTAGGGGTTGAGGATGCGACGTCAGCGGTCGTCCGCCTCGTCGCCGTCGTCCGCCTGGCGCGGCGGATAGCCGTCGTAGACGGCGTTGCGGCGGTGCTGCAGGTAGGCGTCGCGGATGTAGGAATACTTGTCGAGCGCGCCCTCTTCGATGATCCGGTCGGTCGGCAGCAGCGCGGCGCGCTGGTCGACGTAGCGCAGGCCGACCAGGCTGTTGCGCAGCGGCACGTCGCCGATGTACCAGACCGGATCGGCGTAGGAATCGACGACGAAGCCGGCGGTGTCGCGCACCGTGCGCGGGCCGATCACCGGCCAGAACAGGTAGGCGCCTTCGCCGACGCCCCAGACGCCCATGGTCTGGCCGAAGTCCTCGTGGTGCTTGTCCAGGCCCATCTCGCTGGCGACGTCGAAGGCGCCGCCGATGCCCAGGGTGGTGTTGACCAGCACCCGGCCCCAGTCGTTCATCGCCTCGCCCGGCTTGCCCTGGAGCAGACTGTTCACGCCGGTCATCAGATCGGCGATGTTGCCGAAGAAGTTGCCGACCACCGCCTTCACCGGCAGCGGCGCGACGTGGTCGTAGCCCTTGGCCAGCGGCTTGGCGATCGCGGTGTCGAGCGCCTCGTTCACGGCGAACATGGCGCGGTTGAAACCTTCCGCCGGGTCCTTCGGGTTGTCGCCGGCGAATGCGCCGCCGGACAGGGCGGCAGCAGCGGCGAACGGAAGCAGCGACTTGACGAGCGTTTTCTTCACGGCGATACAGTCTCTCTCTGTTGTTTGTTCTGTCGTCTGTTATTTGGCCTGCGGCTCCGGCCCCTCCGAGGCCTTGCTGAACAGGAACTGGCTGATCAGTTTCTCCAGCACCACGGCCGACTGCGTCTTGGCGATCGTGCCGCCGGGTTCGAGCATCCGCTCGTCGCCGCCGACGTCGAAGCCGACGTACTGCTCGCCGAGCAGGCCGGAGGTCAGGATCGACGCGAAGGTATCTTTCGGGAAGCGATAGCGCGTGTCAATGTTCATCGTGACCACGGCCTCGTAGGTCGCCGAATCGAATTGTATGTTTGCAACACGCCCGACGACGACGCCGGCGCTCTTCACCGGGCCGCGCACCTTGAGGCCGCCGATGTTGTCGAACTTGGCCTGCAGCACATAGGTTTCGGCGAAATTGGCAGAGGACAGGTTGCCCACTTTCAGCGCCAGGAAAAGCAGCGCCGCCATGCCGATGACAACGAAGAAGCCGACCCACAGGTCGAGTACCGTCCGATTCATCAGAGACTCCGGAACATGAACGAGGTGAGGACGAAGTCCAGGGCGAGGATGGCCAGCGCCGAGGTGACGACCGTGCGGGTGATAGCGCGGGAGACGCCCTCCGCGGTCGGCACCGAGTCGTAGCCTTCGAAGACGGCGATCAGCGAGACCGCGACGCCGAACACGAAACTCTTGATGACGCCGTTCAGCACGTCCTCGCGGAAATCCACAGAGGCCTGCATCTGCGACCAGAAGGCGCCTTCGTCGACGCCGATGAAGACGACGCCGATCAGGTAGCCGCCGAAGACGCCCATCATCGAGAACAGCGCCGCCAGGAGCGGCATCGAGATGACGCCGCCCCAGAAGCGCGGCGCGGCGACGCGGGCGAGCGGGTTCACGGCCATCATGTCCATCGCCTTCAACTGCTCGGTGGCCTTCATCAGGCCGATCTCGGCGGTGACCGCGGAGCCGGCGCGCGAGGCGAAGAGCAGGCCGGCGACCACCGGCCCCAGTTCGCGCACCAGGGAGAGCGCGACGAGGATGCCGAGCGCCTCCGACGAGCCGAAGCGCTGCAGCGTCTCGTAGCCCTGCAGGCCGAGGACGAGGCCGACGAAGAGGCCGGAGACGAGGATGATGACCAGCGAGAGCACGCCGGAGAACCAGATCTCGCGCAGCAGCAGCCGCGGCCGCAGGAAGGTCTGCCCGGAGTAGACGAGCAGCATGCAGAAGAAGCGCGCGGCGAAGCCCAGCCGCCAGATGCGGTCGGTGGCGCGCGCGCCGATGGCGGCGAGCAGATCGCGCGGGCTAGCCACGGGCGTCTCCGCGCAGGAGGTCGGCGGCAAAGTCGCCGGCCGGGTAGTGGAAGGGCACCGGCCCGTCCGCCTCGGCGTAGAGGAACTGGTGCACGAACGGATCGCGCGACGCCTTCAGTTCCTCGGGCGTGCCCTCGGCGACGACGCGGCCGGCGGACATGAAGTAGATGTAATCGACGATCAGCATCGACTCGTGGATGTCGTGCGTGACCATCACCGAGGTGGCGCCGAGCGCGTCATTCAGGCGGCGGATCAACTGGCCGATGACGCCGAGCGACAGCGGGTCGAGGCCGGTGAACGGCTCGTCGTACATCATCAGCATCGGGTCGAGGGCGATCGCGCGCGCCAGCGCGACGCGGCGGGCCATGCCGCCCGAGAGCTCGTTCGGCATCAGCGCGTGCGCGCCGCGCAGGCCGACGGCGTTGAGCTTCATCATCACCAGGTCGCGGATCAGTTCCTCCGGCAGATCGGTGTGCTCGCGCATCTGGAAGGCGACGTTCTCGTACACCGAGACGTCGGTGAACAGCGCGCCGAACTGGAAGAGCATGCCCATGCGCCGGCGCATCGCGTACAGCGCCTCGTGCCCCATCTCGTGCACGACGCGGCCGTTCACCTCGACCGCACCGGACGAGGGGCGCAACTGCCCGCCGATCAACCGCAGCAGCGTCGTCTTGCCGCAGCCGGACCCGCCCATGATGGCGATGACCTTGCCGCGCGGAAACGTCATGTCGATCCCGTTGAGGATCGGGCGGTCGTCGTAGGAGAAGTTCAGGTCGCTGATCCTGACCAGAGGTTCGGCCGACACAAGAAAATCCGTGGCTGGAAAAAGGGGCGATTCTACCAGAACGCGGCGCCCCGCCCGGCGACGGGTCGCGCCGCGATGCCGCTGCCGCCGGCAGGCGCCCGAAAGCGGTCGATATTGTGGATAATCGGCGAATCCGCCGACGACCGCGCCGATGCGAATGGCGACGGCATCCGTGGGCAGCGAAACCGAACAGGGAGTCACGATGTACCAGGAGCATTTCGGGCTTCGGGAGCCG
This sequence comes from Rhodocyclaceae bacterium, assembly GCA_019455325.1. GTDB lineage: Bacteria > Pseudomonadota > Gammaproteobacteria > Burkholderiales > Rhodocyclaceae > Proximibacter. The sequence continues at coordinate 163,336 of JACFMQ010000004.1, forward strand.
CCGTTCCGCATCACGCCGCGCGCCGAGATCTTCTTCGCCGGCGGCAAGCGCGGGGCGACGCTGGAGGCGCTGCTCTACGCCGTCACCCACGACGAGGGCATGGTCAAGGTCAGCGGCGAGACCGGCAGCGGCAAGACCATGCTCTGCCAAGCGCTGATCCACTGGCTGCCGGAGGGCTTCACCGCCGTCCACCCGGCCGGCCCGCCGCTCTCGCGCGAGGAGCTCCTCTTCACCATCGCCGACGAACTCGGCCTGCCCGTCACCGGCAACCGGGTCGGCCGCCTGGTGCGCGCGCTGCAGGAGCGCCTGGGCGAGCTGCAGGACGAGGATCGGCACGTCGTCCTGCTGCTCGACGAGGCGCACACGATCCCGGACGACGCCCTCGAACAGTTGCGCCAGCTCTCCAACCTCGAAGCCAACCGGCGCAAGCTGCTGCGCATCGTCCTCTTCGGCCAGCCGGAGCTGGACCTGCGCCTGATGCAGAGCGACATGCGCCAGTTCCGCGAGCGCATCACCCACAACTTCGCCCTCGAACCGCTGGGCCGCGACGACGTCGCCGCCTACCTGGCGTTCCGCATGCGCGCCGCCGGCCACCAGGGCGCGTCGCCGTTCTCGGCGGCCGCCGTCCAGCTCATCGCCCGCCACTCCGCCGGCCTCACCCGGCGCATCGACGTCCTCGCCGACAAGGCCCTGCAGGCCGCCTACGCCGCCGGCAGCCGGCAGATCGACCTGCGCGAGGCGAAGGCCGCGGTGCGCGACGCGCAGTTCCCCCCGATCCAGGGCGCGAAGGCGCTGCGCCCGGCCTGGATCGGGCTCGCCGCCGCCGGAATCGTCGCCGGGGCAGCGGCGCTGCACTTCACCGGCCTCGCCTTCCGGAGCACGCCCGCCGCCGACCGGCTGACCGAGGAAGCACCGGCGATGAGCCTCGCCGCCGTCGCACCGGCAGCGGCCGAACCCCTCGTTGCCCCGGAGCCGCAGAACGTCCGGCCGGCGCCGGAACCCCCGCCGGACACGACAGCCGTCCGCCAGCCCGAAATGACCGCACCGGTGGCACCGCCGCCGGCCGGCGCCGACGAATCCGGCTTCGGCCCGCTCACCCGCGCCCTGCTCGCCGACTCCGCCGCCTGGCTGCGCGAGGCGCCGGGCAAGCGTCACTTCATCCAGTTGACGCAGGCCGACGCGGCTCAGGCCGACGCCATCGAGACCTTCCTGACGACGCACGCGGCGCGCCTCGACCAGCAGCACCCGTTGCGCGCCTACCGCTCGGCGCTCAGCGGCCGCGACCGCCTCGGCATCATCTACGGCGACTTCGCCACCCCGGCGCAGGCCGCCGCGGCGCTCGCCCGCCTGCCCGCCGACCTGCGCGCCGCCGGCCCCTACGTGCGCACCGTCGACAAGCTCCGCTGAACGCCGCGGCCGCCGCTCCCGCCCGCCGGCCCCGGCGGGCTTTTTTTCGCCCCTTGCGGAAAATGCCAATGTATTATTAAAATACTTTTGGCATAACTTCACGGCTCACGCAGAGGAGCAGCGCATGACCTTTCGCCGACCGGGCGCCGTCGCCGCCGCCCTTGTTCTCGCCGCCTGCAGCGGCCCCGGCGCACGACCGCCCGGCCCCGGGCACCTCTCTGCCGACGTCGCGCCGCGCAGCGCCGACGCACCGCCGGCGCCGGTGACGCGGGCGCAGCTTCCGCCGCCGCCGCAGGCCGGCCAGCGGGCCGAAACCTACAGCGTCGAGGTGAACCGGGTGCAGGTGCACGACCTGCTCTTCGCGCTCGCCCGCGACGCGCGGCTCAACGTGGACATCCACCCCGGCATCGACGGTCTGATCACCCTCAGCGCCGTCGGCCAGACGCTGCCGCAGTTGCTCGAACGGATCGCCCGCCAGGCCGACATGCGCTTCGAACTCGACGGCGCCAACCTCGTCGTCCAGCCGGACGCGCCCTTCCTGCGCAACTACCCGGTCGACTACCCGCACCTCGCCCGCGAAACCACCGCCACGCTCGCCGTCACCACGCAGCTCGTCGGCGCCGTCGCCGCGCCCGGCGCCGCGGCCGGCGCGGGCGCTGCCGGCAACAACTCGACGACGCGCATCGAGAACCGGGCGCAGCACCGCTTCTGGGAAACCCTGGTGCAGAACGTCAAGGACATCCTGCGCGAGACGGACAAAATCCTGCCCGAGGGATCGAGCGAGACCGTGGTCGAGGAAGCGGCGACGCAGAGCACGACCGGCACCGGCGCCACGCCTGCCGCAACAAACGCGGGCGCCGCCGGCCGCCGGGCGGCGGCCTCCCCCGCCAACCTCGCCGGCAGCCCGAACGCGGCGATCCTGCAGAACGCCGGCACCACGGTCGTCCGCCGCAGCAGCTTCCGCGAAGCGGCCTCGGTCATCGCGCACCCGGAGACCGGCACGCTCGCCGTGCGCGCCACGGCGCGCCAGCACGAGCGCATCCGGGAATTCCTCGACCGCGTCCAGGAGGCGGCCAAGCGGCAGGTGATGATCGAGGCGACGCTGGTCGAGGTGCGGCTCTCCAGGCAGTACCGCCAGGGCGTCGACTGGAGCCGGATCGCCGCCGGCACCGGCTTCTCCCTGTCGCTGAACGGCCCGGTCGCCGCCGCCGACGGCCTCTTTTCGCTCGGCTACGCCAACGGCAGCTTCACGGCGATGGTCAGGCTGCTCGAAACCTTCGGCACGACCCGCGTGCTGTCCAGCCCGAAGCTCTCGGTGCTCAACAACCAGACGGCCGTGCTCAAGGTCGTCGACAACAGCGTCTACTTCACGATCAAGGCCGACACCGCGCAGAACCAGACGACGACCGTGACCACCTACACGACGACGCTGAACCAGGTGCCGGTCGGCTTCGTGATGAGCGTGACGCCGCAGATCGGCGAATCCGACACCGTGCTGCTCAACGTCCGGCCGAGCGTGTCGCGCATCGTCGGCGCGGTCCGCGACCCGAATCCGGCGCTCCGGAAGAGCGCGGACAATGCCTTCGCCGAGGACATCGTCAGCGAGATCCCGGTCATCCGCACGCGCGAGATGGAATCCATGCTGCGCGTGCAGGACGGCAGCATCGCCGTCATGGGCGGCCTGATGGAGGACGTGCTGCAGAACCGCGACGGCAGCGTTCCCGGCCTCGGCCGGCTGCCGCTCCTCGGTGAAGCCTTCACGCAGCGCGACGACGCGCGGGAGAAGAGCGAGCTGGTCGTCTTCCTGCGGCCGACAATCATCCGCGACGCCGACGTCGCCGGCGACTACGCCGCGCTGCGCCCGCTGCTGCCGACGGCCGATTTCCTCACCGACGCGCCGGCGACGGGAGACGCGCAATGACGACGCACGAACGTGTTCGGGCGCGGGCAATGCGAACACCTACCGCAGAGACGCAGAGGCGCAGAGGAACGCAGAGAAGACCTGAATTCCTTTGCGTTCCCTTTGCGCCTTCGCGCCTTTGCGGTGGACGTTTCCTTTCTTGTGCGATGGCCCTCCCGGCCGTCCTGATCGCCCTGGCCATCGCAGCACCGGCACAGGCCGGTGATGGCGCGGCCGCCATCCCGCTGCACGTCGTTCGCGACCGGCCGACGGTGCCGCCGGCGCTGGCGCGCGCGCACGCGCTGCTGCGGGCCGAGCGGCCGGACGCGGCCGAGGCCGCCTATACCGAGGCCCTGCGCGACGATCCGGCGAACGCCGAGGCCCTGCTCGGGCTGGCCGTCGCCGCCGACCACCGCGGCCAGCCCGCGCTCGCCGAACGCCGCTACCGGCAGGCGCTGGTCGCGGACCCGCGCAACGTCGACGCCGAGGCCGGGCTGCTCAATCTGAATGGCGCGGCCGACCCGGCCCGGACGGAAAGCCGGCTGAAGCAGATTCTCGCGGCACACCCGGACGCCGCCGCCGTCCATTTCGCGCTCGGCAACCTGCTCGCCGCCCGCGACCGCTGGGCCGACGCCCGCCTCAGCTACCTGCGCGCGCACGCCGCCGACCGCGGCAACCCGGACTACCTGTTCAACCTCGCCGTCAGCCTCGACCGCCTGCACCAGGCGAGGGCCGCGCGCGCCGGCTATCAGGCGGCGCTTGCCGCGCGCGAGCGGCGCGCCGGCGGCTTCGATCCGGCGGCGGCGCAGGCGCGCATCGCCGCGCTGGCCCCCTGACGCCCGTCCCGGAGACCGCGATGCACGCCCCCGCGCCGCCGCCCCGCCCGCTCGAGCGCATCCTGCTCGACCAGGGCATCCTCAGCGAGGACCAGTGGCGGATCGCCCAGATCGAGGCAGCGCGGACCAAGCAGCCGGCCGACCGGCTGCTGGTCGCGCTCGGCTTCGTCTCCGAGGCGACGCTCTGCGACGCGCTTGCCGAGAGCCTCGGCCGGCCGGGCGTGGAACTGCGCGAGGCGGTGGTCGACCCGGCCGCGCTGCGGCTCGTGCCGAAGGCGCTGGCCGCGCGCCACCGCCTGCTGCCGCTCGACCTCGACCGGCGCAGCGGGCGCCTGACCGTGGCCGCGGCCGACGCCGACGACCTGATCGCCTTCGACCGGCTGCGCGCCGCGCTACCCGAGCGCCTCGAACTGGACGTGCGGCTCGCCGCCGCCTCCGAGATCGAGCGGGCGATCGACCGGCACTACGGCCGCGAACTATCGATCGACGGCATCCTGCGCGAGATGGCGACCGGCGAGGCCGACCCGCAGGCAGCGCCGGACGGCGGCCGCGGCCAGCCGGCGGTGCGCCTGGTCGACGCGATCCTCGTCGACGCGGTGAAGCGCGAAGCCTCCGACGTGCACTTCGAGCCGGAAGCCGGCTTCCTGCGCATCCGCTACCGCATCGACGGCCTGCTCGTCCAGGTCCGCGCGCTGCACGCATCCTGCTGGCCGGCCGTGGCCGTGCGCCTCAAGGTCGTCGCCGGCATGGACATCGCCGAAAGCCGCGCCGCGCAGGACGGCCGCTTCGGCCTGACCGTCGGCGGCCGGCCGATCGACTTCCGCGCCTCGGTGCATCCGACGATCCACGGCGAAAGCGTCGTGCTGCGCATCCTCGACCGGCAGAAGGGCATCGTGCCGCTCGCCGGGCTGGGCCTCGCCGACGACCGGCTCGCCGAACTGCGGCGGATGATCGCCCGCCCCGAGGGGCTGATCCTCGTCACCGGCCCGACCGGCAGCGGCAAGACGACGACCCTCTACTCGCTGCTCAACCACCTGCGCGGCGAAACGGTGAACGTGATGACGCTGGAAGACCCGGTCGAATACCCGATGGCGCAGATCCGCCAGACCTCGGTCGGCGAGGCGGCCCGGCTAGACTTCGCCGACGGCGTGCGCTCGATCCTGCGCCAGGACCCGGACGTCATCCTCGTCGGCGAGATCCGCGACGCCGACACCGCCGGCATGGCGCTGCGCGCGGCGCTGACCGGCCACCTGGTGTTCGCCACGCTGCACGCCAACTCCGCCGCCGGCGCCGTGCCGCGGCTGGTCGACATCGGCCTGCCGCCGGACCTGCTCGCCGGCAACGTCGTCGGCATCGTCGCGCAGCGCCTGCTGCGCCGGCTCTGCCCGCGCTGCAAGGCGCCCGAAGCCGTCGACGACGACGCCCGCCGCCGCCTCGACCTCGCGCCCGACGCGGCGCCGCCGACGATCTTCCGCGCGGCCGGCTGCGCGGCCTGCGACTTCCGCGGCTACCGCGGCCGGCTGGCGATCATGGAAATCCTGCGCGTCGACGCGGACATCGACGAGATGATCGCCCGCCGCGCCGGCAGCCGCGAGCTGCAGCGGAGGGCGCGCCAGGCGGGCGGCCGCACGCTCGCCGACGACGGGCGGCGGCGCGTGCTCGACGGCTCGACCTCGCTCGCCGAACTGGCGCGCGTCGTCGACCTGGACGTAGACAAGGACGCCGAGGCGCGGCCATGACCGTCTTCCGCTACCGCGCCGTCGCCGCCGACGGCCGCATGCGCCGGGGCCGCCTCGCCGCCGCCAGCGCCGCCGAGCTGGAGCTGCGCCTCGGCCGCATGCAGCTCGACCTCGTCGCCGCCGCGCCGGTCCGTACCCGCTGGCTGCCCGGCCGCGCGCGCAGCCTGCCGCGGCGCGAATTGATCCATTTCTGCGGCCAGCTCGAACAGGTGCTGCGCGCCGGCCTGCCCATCGTCGACGGCCTGCGCGCCCTGCGCGACGGCGGCGCACCGCCGCGGCTGCGCGAACTGCTCGCCGGCATCGCCGCCGCCATCGAAGGCGGGCAGAGTCTTTCCGGGGCGCTCGCCGCCCACCCGGCGGCCTTCGATTCGGTCTTCGTCGGCCTCGTGCGCACCGGCGAGACGGCCGGGCGGCTGCCCGAGATCCTCGCCCGCCTGGCCGAGGCGCTGAAGTGGCGCGACGAACTGGCCGCGCAGGCCCGCCGGATCGCCGCCTACCCGCTGCTCGTCGGCGGCGCCGTGCTCGCCGCCGCGGTCTTCCTGATGACGCACGTCGCGCCGCAATTGCGCGCCTTCACCGCCGGCATGGGGCAGACGCCGCCGCCGTCGGCGCAGGCGCTGTTCCTCGTCGCCGACGGCCTCGCCGCCCACTGGCCGGCGCTGCTCGCCGCCGTCGCCGCGGCCGGCGCCGCCGCCCGGCTGTGGCTGCGCGTCGACCCGGCGGCGACGCGCACCGTCGACCGCCTCAAGCTGCGCCTGCCGCTGGTCGGCGACATCCTCGCCAAGCTCGCCCTCGCCCGCTTCGCCGGCGGGCTCGCGCTGCTCTACGCCGCCGGCGTGCCGATCGTCGAGGCGCTCGCCACGGTGCGCGAAACGGTCGGCAACCGCGCCATCGAAGACGGCCTCGACCGCGTCGAACAGGCCATCGCCGACGGGCGCTGCCTCAGCCAGGCCTTCGCCGGCGAGGACGTCTTCCCGCCGCTGGTCATCCGCATGCTCCGCGTCGGCGAGGACACCGGCGGCCTCGACCGCGCGCTCACCGGCGTCTGCTACTTCTACGAGCGCGACGTGCGCGAGGCGGTCGAGCGCGCGCAGGCCCTCGCCGAGCCCGCGCTCACCCTGTTCCTCGGCCTGCTGCTCGGCTGGATCATGCTCGCCGTGCTCGGTCCGGTCTACGACCTCGTCGGCGGGATCGGCGCCTGATGCCGGCCAGCCAGGTCCTCTGCCTCGCCGCCGGCGGTCTGGCCGCCTGGCGCTTCGCCCGCGGCGCGCCGACCGTCGCCCGCTTCGGCGCCGACGACGACGGGCTGCGGCGCTTCGCCGAACACCTCCGCGCGCACCGGCGCGACCGCTTCACGCTGCTCGCGAACCTCGCCGACGAGGAGTTCCGCATCGAGACCCTGCCCGCGCTGCGCAGCAGCGACCGCGCGGCGGTGATCGCCCGCCGCCTGGCGCAGGCCTTCCCCGGTATGCCCCACGTCGGCTGCCAGTCGCTCGGGCACGAACGCACGCGCCGCCGCGAGGAGCGGGTGCTGCTCGCCGCGCTGACCGCCCCGGAACGGCTGGCGCCCTGGCTCGCCGCGCTGCGCGACGCCGGCGCCGCCGTCGCCGGCATCCAGTCGCTGCCCTTCGTCGCGCCGCGGCTGCTCGCGCGCATCGCGCCGGGCGACGCCGCCACGCTGCTGTTCACGCTGCAGGACGACAGCCTGCGCGAGAGCCTCGTCGCGCGCGGCCGCCTCGTCTTCAGCCGCCTCGTGCCGCTCGCCGACGACGACACGGATCCGCTGGCGCGGATCGCCGCCGAGGCGCCGGCGCTGCAGCGCTACCTCGTCGGCCGCGGCCTGCTCGCCGGCGACGGCACGCCGCGCCTGATCGCCGTCGTCCATCCGGAACACCTGCGCGTTCGCCGCGGAATGCCGGCCGGCCTCGTCCTCGTCGCCGCCGACGACTGCGCGCGCCGCGCGGGCCTCTCCGAGGCGCCGGCCGACGACCGCATCGACGCCGTCCACGCCCGCCTCGCGCTCGCCGTCCGGCGGCCGGTGCAGTTCGCCGATCCGGCGCTGCGGCGCGGCGACCGGCAGCGCCGGCTGGCGCACGCGCTGCGCCTGGCCGGCGCCGCCGCGCTGGCGGCCGGTGTCATCTTCACCGGCCGCCAGCACCTCGCCGCACAGGATCTGGACGCGGCGGCCGCCGGCCTGCGTGCGGACGCAGAATCGTTGCGGCAGCGGGCCGCCGCGCGCACCGAAGGCCGCCCGCCGCTGCCGGCCGAGCGCACGGCCCTGCACCGGATCGTCGAGCGCCACGACGCCCTGCGGCGCGAACTCGCCACCCCCGCCGCCTTCTACCGCGACCTAGGCCGAATCCTTGCGCAGGCGCCCGCGATCGCCGTCGACGCCATCGACTGGCAGGCGGCGACGGCCGGCGGCGGCGAAAGCGCGACGCTGCGCGGCGCCGTCGATGCCGATGCCGCGGCCGGCGCGTTCGACGATCTGCTCGCCGCCATCGGCGACGACCCGACGCTCGCCGTCCGCGTCGAGCGGCGCCCGCTGCCGGGCGACGGCGACGCGGACAACCGCAGCTTCGTGCTGCACCTCGTGCGCAGAAGCAGCGCATGAAGCCCGAGCCGACGCTCCTCGCCGCGCTGCGCGGCGACATCGTCGGCTGCGCGGCCATGCTGCTCGCCGCCGGCGCCCTCGCCTGGAGCGCTTCGGCGCACCTGCAGGCGGCGACCGCGGACTGGCAGGCGGCGCAGCGGCTGCACGCAGACGCCGCCGCCACCCTGGCCGCCGCCGACGGCGAGGACGCGCTTGCGCAGCGGCTGGCCGCCGGCCTCGCCGCGCTACGCGCGACGGGCGCGCTCGGCGACGAGCGGCGGCCGGAATGGCTGCGCCTGCTGGCGACGGCGGCAGCGGCCCGCCATCTGCCGCCGCCCGCCTGCGAAATGTCGCCGCCGCGCACGGACGGCGACGGCCTCCTGCGCAGCACGCGCATGCGCCTGCGCGCGACGCTGCTGCACGAAGGCGACCTGCTCGGCCTGATCGACGAAGCGCAGACGCGGGCGCCGGCCGTGGTGCAGGTACGCGCCTGCCGCCTCGAACGCCTGCCGGCGGAAACGGCGACGGCGGCCAGGCTGCGAGCCGACTGCCAGCTCGACTGGCACACCTTCGCCGTGACGGAGGAGGCGCGATGAGGGAACTGCCCAGCCCATCCGCCGCGCCCAGGCGGGCCGCGCGAACCGCCGCCCGGAGGCGCCACGCGGCGAAACCGATCCAGCCCGCCCGGACCGCGGCCGCGCGGCTGCACGAACCGCCGCACGCCGGCGCCGGGCGATGAAACCGAAACGTCCGCACCGGGCGCCCCTCGGCTTCGCCGTCGCCGCGGCCCTCCTGGCCGTGGCGGCGACGGCGGCCGAACCGGCGCCGCCGGCGGCAGGGCTGGGCCGCCTGTTCTTCACGCCCGAGGAGCGCGCGGCGCTCGACCGGCGCCGGCAGTCGGACGAAGCGGACGCCGGCGAGGCGCGCGTGCGCGTCGACGGCCGCATCCGGCGCAGCGCCGGACGGGGAACGGTATGGATCAACGGCGCGCCGCGCGACGCGGCGGCCGGCGCCGCCGCCGGGCTGCGGGCCGGCGAAGCCTGGGACCCGGCGACGCAAACGCGCAGCGACCTGATCGGCGAGGGCCGGATTGTCATCCGCGCACGCCGACCGCACTAGCGCCGGCAGCGACGCGGCGATCCGCCGCCGGCAGCGCGGCGCGGCCTTCCTGCTCGCGCTCCTGCTGCTGGCGCTCGCCGCGCTGGCCGCGGCCGCCGCCGACGGCCTGCTGGCCGCGGCCGCCCGCGCCGCCGACCGGAGCACCGCCGCCGCCCTCGCCCGCGCCCGCGACGCGCTGATCGGCCGCGCCGTCGCCGACGACAACCGGCCCGGCTCGCTGCCCTGCCCGGCGCTCGACGCGGACGGCCAGGTGCCGCTCTTCGTCGGCAACCGCTGCCCGGCCTACGTCGGCCGCTTTCCGTGGAAGGCGATGAAGACCGGCGAACTGCGCGACGGCCGCGGCGACCTGCTCTGGTACGCGTTGGCGCCGGCGCTGCGCGACCATCCCGCGGTCGAACCGCTCGACGGACGAACGACGGCGACGCTGAGCGTCGACGGCCTGGACGGCGTCGCCGCGCTGCTCTTCTCGCCGGGGCCGCCGCTCGCCGGCCAGACGCGGCACGCCGCGAGCACCGTCGCCGACCATCTCGACGGCGCCAATGCGGACGGCGACGACGCCTACGTCACGGCCGGGACCAACGACCGCCTGCTGCCGATCGCGCGCGACGCGCTGTTCCGGCCGGTCGGCCGGCGCGTCCTCGCCGAAATCCGCGGGCCAGGCGGCCAGACGCCGACAGCGGGGCTGCGCCACCACCACGCCGCCTACGGCGCCTTCCCGTGGGCCGACGGAGACGGCGACGGCTACGCCGACGACGGCATCGCCGCCGGCCGCGTACCCTACCGCGACCTGACGCTGCCCGACTGGCTGCAAAAGAACGGCTGGTTCGCGCGCGTCGCCTACCGGCGCGACGGCGCCGACAGCGCCCGCCTCGAACTCGACGACCTCCGGCTCGACCTGCGCCCCTGCCCGGCCTCGCCATGCACGTGACCGCCGCCCGCCCGGCCGCCGCCGGCTTCACGCTGCTCGAACTGGCCATCGCGCTGGTCGTCGTCGGCCTGCTGCTCGGCATGCTGACGCCGTCGCTGACCCTGCGCCTCGAACAGCGGCGGCTCGCCGAAACGCGGCAGGCGCTGGTCGAGGCGGAGGAGGCGCTGCTCGGCTTCGCCGCCGCCAACGGCCGCCTGCCGCGTCCGGCGGCCTCGTTCGCCAGCGGCGAGGAAAATGCGCCGCCCTGCGCCGACGACGCCGCGTGCACCGGCTTCCTGCCCTGGCAGACGCTCGGCACGCGCAAGACCGACGGCTGGGGCAAGCTGATTCGCTACAGCGTGACGCCGGCCCACGCCAACGCCGTCTTCACCCTGGATACCGTGGCCACGAAGAAGATCCAGTCGCGCAGCGACGCCGGCGAACTCGTCTACCTGGTCGGCAGCGCCAGCGCCTGTTCCGCCGCCAGCCCGTGCGCGGTCGCGGTCATCCACTCGGCGGGGAAAAACAACTGGGGCACGCTCGCCGACGGCGCCGCAATCGGCGACGGCTCGACGACCAACGTCGACGAGGACGCCAACGAAAATGCGAGCACCCGCTTCGTCGCCCGACCGCCCGGCAGCGTACCCGGCGGCGGCGAATTCGACGACGTCGTGGCCTGGCTGCCGGCGACGATCCTGATCAACCGCATGGTCGCCGCCGGGCGCCTGCCCTGAACCCGCCGGCGCGCGACAAGCCTTTGACGCGACGCGAGAAACCCGTATAATGCGCGGTTCTTCGTTTCACGTTCTGTATGGAGTCCAACATGTACGCGGTCGTAAAAACCGGTGGCAAGCAGTATCGCGTTGCCGCTGGCGAAAAACTTAAAGTAGAACAGATACCGGCGGACGTTGGCGCGGAAGTCACCCTTGACCAGGTCCTGATGGTAGGCGAAGGCGAGTCGGTGAAGATCGGCGCCCCGCTCGTTGCCGGCGCCACGGTCAAGGCCACCGTGCTGGCGCAGGGTCGTCACGACAAGATCAAGATCTTCAAGATGCGCCGCCGCAAGCACTACCAGAAGCACCAGGGGCATCGCCAGTATTTCACCGAACTGCGCATCGACGCGATCAACGCGTAAGCGCGGGCCAGAAGCAAGGAGTCTGAAACATGGCACACAAAAAAGCTGGCGGCAGTTCCCGTAACGGCCGCGAATCGGAATCGAAACGCCTGGGCGTGAAGCGCTACGGCGGCCAACTGGTCGCCGCCGGCAACATCATCGTCCGCCAGCGCGGCACCGAGTTCCACCCGGGCGAGAACGTCGGCATCGGCAAGGACCACACGCTCTTCGCGCTGGTCGAGGGCCGCGTCCTCTTCGCCATCAAGGGCGCGCAGAAGCGCCGCACGGTGAGCATCGTTCCCGCCGCCGAGTGATCGACCGCGAGGGCAGGCAAGCCGCAGAAAAAGCCCTATCCGTGCGATAGGGCTTTTTTGTTTTTGTTGCAGGGCCCCCAGGAAACGGCTGCGTCGTTTCCGCCCCCCGAGGGGGTCAAGAAGTCTCGGGGCGGCCCTTCGATTTCTTGAGAAAGCCAGAAAATGAAGTTCATCGACGAAGCCAAGATCTACGTGGCTGCCGGCGACGGCGGCAACGGCATGGTTTCGTTCCGCCGCGAGAAGTACATCCCCAAGGGCGGCCCGGACGGCGGCGACGGCGGCAAGGGCGGCAGCGTCATCGCCGTCGCCGACCGCAACCTCAACACGCTGATCGATTACCGCTACACGCGCAAATTCCTCGCCCAGCGCGGCGAAAACGGCGGCACCGCGGACTGCTACGGCAAGTCCGGCGAGGACATCGTGCTGCGCGTGCCGGTCGGCACGGTGATCATCAACGCCGCCACCGACGAGGTGATCGTCGACCTCGACGCGCACGACAAGCGCGTCGTCATCGCCAGGGGCGGCCGCGGCGGGCTCGGCAACATCCACTTCAAGTCCTCGACCAACCGCGCGCCGCGCCAGAGCACCAAGGGCGAGCCGGGCGAGGAGCTGGACCTCCGGCTGGAGCTGAAGGTGCTCGCCGACGTCGGCCTGCTCGGCCTGCCGAACGCCGGCAAGAGCACCTTCATCCGCGCCGTCTCGGCGGCGCGGCCGAAGGTTGCCGACTACCCGTTCACCACGCTGCACCCGAACCTCGGCGTCGTCCGCGTCGACGAGAACAAGAGCTTCGTCATCGCCGACATCCCCGGCCTGATCGAGGGCGCCGCCGAGGGCGCCGGGCTGGGCATCCGCTTCCTCAAGCACCTCGCGCGCACGCGCCTGCTGCTGCACATCGTCGACCTGGCGCCGCTCGACCCCGAGGCCGATCCGGTGCGCGACGCGCACGCGATCGTCGGCGAGCTGGAGAAATACAGCCCCGAACTCGCCGCCAAACCGCGCTGGCTGATCCTGAACAAGCTCGACCTGATCCCGGAAGAAGAGCGCGACGCGCGCATCGAGGATTTTCTCGCCGCCTACGGCCATGACGGCCGCTGGTTCGGCATCGCCGCGATCAGCGGCGAAGGATGCCGGCCGGTGGTCTATGCCATCCACGACGCGCTGCAGACGCTGGCGCCGGCGAGTACGGTAGAATCGACGGCTGACGAGGATTCAACGGTCGACGAGTGACGCCATGATCACTTTCAACATGCTGCACGCCCGGCGCGATGAAATCATCGCGCTCGCCGCAAGACACAAAGCCGACCATGTTCGCGTATTCGGCTCGGTGGCGCGGGACGAGGCCGGTGAGAACAGTGATCTCGATCTGCTGGTGAACTTTCTTCCCGACGCATCGCTTTTCGACCTCATCCACCTGAAGGACGAAGCCGAGCATCTTCTTGGCGTCCCGGTCGACGTCGTTGCCGAGGGAGGCATTTCACCATTCCTCGAAAAAACCATCCTTGAGGAAGCTCGCGAGATATGACAGGGAAGAAAGCTCCCGGGGTCTATGTCGCACACGCCCTCTTCTGTATAGAAAACATCCACGCCTACACTTCCGAGGGTGAAGAAGCCTTCCGCCAGGACAGAAAAACGCAGGACGCCGTAATCCGCAATCTGGAAGTCATCGGCCAATGCGTCAAGGACGAGGGCATCGAGAATTTGCGGGCCGCCGCACCAGAAATCGATTGGCGGACGATCGCTGCTTTCCGGAACGTGCTCGCCCACGGATATTTGGGCGTCAAAACCGATCTCGTCTGGGCTGTCGTCAGCAAGGAACTTCCGATACTCGAGCAAGCACTCAGGCACTTGGCAGCAAACACCGAATGATCCCCACCCGCCTCGCCACCGCCCGCCGCCTCGTCGTCAAGGTCGGCTCCGCTCTCGTCACCAACAACGGTTCCGGCCTCGACCTCGCCGCCATCGGCGAATGGGCGCGACAGATCGCCGCGCTGCGCCAGCAAGGCAAGGAGGTGGTGCTGGTCTCCTCCGGCGCCATCGCCTGCGGCATGCAGCGCCTCGGCTGGACGCGGCGGCCGCACGCGGTGCACGAGCTGCAGGCCGCCGCCGCCGTCGGCCAGATGGGGCTGGCGCAGGTGTACGAAAGCGCCTTCGCCGGTCACGGCCTGGCCACCGCGCAGATCCTGCTGACGCACGAGGACCTCGCCGACCGCAAGCGCTACCTGAACGCGCGCTCGACGCTGACCACGCTGCTGCAGCTCGGCGTCGTGCCGATCATCAACGAGAACGACACCGTCGTCACCGACGAAATCAAGTTCGGCGACAACGACACGCTCGGCGCGCTGGTCGCCAACCTGGTCGAGGCGGACGCGCTGATCATCCTCACCGACCAGCCCGGCCTGTACACCGCCGACCCGCGCAAGGACCCTGCCGCCACGCTGATCGGCGAGGCGGCGGCCGGCGAGGCGCGGCTGGAAGCGATGGCCGGCGGCGCCGGCTCTTCGATCGGCAAGGGCGGCATGATCACCAAGGTGTTCGCCGCCAAGCGCGCCGCGCGCAGCGGCGCGCACACCGCGATCGCCAGCGGCCGCGAGCCGGACGTGATGCCGCGGCTGGCCGCCGGCGAGGCCATCGGCACCCTGCTCGTCGCCGGCACGCAGCCGCTCGCCGCACGCAAGCAGTGGCTCGCCGACCATCTGCAGTTGGCCGGAAAACTGATGCTGGACGCCGGCGCCGCCAAGGCGCTGCGCGAGGGCCGCAGCCTGCTGCCGGTCGGCGTCAGCGGCGTCGAGGGAGAATTCGAGCGCGGCGCCGCGGTCGCCTGCGTCACGCCGGAAGGCGTGGAGCTCGCCCGCGGGCTGGCCAACTACGCCAGCAGCGAAACCCGGCTGATCGCCGGCAAGTCTTCCGGCGACATCGAGGCCATTCTCGGCTACGTCGACGAGCCGGAGCTGATCCACCGCGACAATCTGATCCTGACGGTCTGAACATCCCCGCCGGTACTTGCCGGCGGACATGCAAAAGAAACTGATCGCCCTGGCTGTCGCCGGTCTGGCCTCGACGGCTGCCTTCGCGCAGAGCAACGTCACCATCTACGGCGTCGTTGACGCTGGCTATCTCGCTTCCAGCGGCGACCGTGGCAATGCCGGTGGCGACGCGAACCGCAACGGCATCAACTCCGGCCTCCTGTCCGGCTCGCGCATCGGCTTCCGTGGCGAAGAAGGCCTGGGCAATGGCCTGAAGGCCGTCTTCACGCTGGAATACGGTCTGGACGTCGACGGCAACTTCGGCGTCGGCACCTCCGGTACCGGCAGTAGCGGCCTGACCGCCCGTCAACAGTTCATCGGCCTGAGCAGCGCCACGGTCGGTACCGTCGCCCTCGGCCGCCAGTACGCCCCGGCCTTCTACGCCTCCGGCCGTAACGATCCGTTCATGTCCTCGACCGGTATCGGCTCGCTGGCTCGCCTGACTTCGGGCGCCGGCAACACCATCAGCGGTACCGGTGTCGTTTCCGACAACGGTGGCTCGCGCTGGGACAACGCTGTCACCTACACCTCGCCGACCTGGTCCGGCTTCTCGGTTCGCGCTGCCTACAGCTTCGGTGAGCGCAACGGTGGCGCCAACGGCGTCAGCTCGGGCGACAACGGCAAGTTCGGCCTCGGCGCCAACTACGCCAACGGCGGCCTGAACCTCGATGTGGTCTTCCAGCACACCAAGGAGGCTCAACTCGCTGCCGTCGCGGGCAACGACAACGTGACCGAGTGGTATGTCGGCGGCTCCTACGACTTCAAGGTCGTGAAGCTGTTCGCCAGCTACCAGGACAAGGACGACAAGAGCGAAACCGCCGCAAACGGCGATTGGAGCAACAAGATTTGGCAAGTCGGCGCCACCGTGCCGGTCTTCGGTAACGGCAAGATTCACGTCGGCTACACGAAGCTGAGCTGGGATCAGAGCAGCTTCGACGACACCAAGGCCTGGAACCTGATGTACTCGCACGCCCTGTCCAAGCGCACCACGCTTTACACCGGTTATACCCGCTTCGACAATGGCGATCGCCCTGCCGGCATCCCCGCCACCGGCCACGTCCGCTCTGGCCACAACGCCTTCTCCAACCACGGCATCGGTGTTGCCGGCGAGAAGAACGGCACCTTCGCTGCCGGCATCAACCACGCGTTCTGATCTGGCCTAGGTCAGTCGAACACGTAAAAACGGGCGCTTCGGCGCCCGTTTTCTTGTTTATTTACTCAAGCTCGGCAATCCGCGCAATTGCCTCCCTCAGCTCTTCACATGCGCGCGGATGCGCTTGCATCACCCCCAGGGCAAACCCGGATGCGCCTGTGAGATATTTTCGGGCAGATACCGGCAAGTCCATGACGGCCGACTCGATGGCGCCAGGGAACCTTTCCCCCAGGGCCGCCAGTATGACCGCTGCCTGGAAAACGTCCTTCTCGGACTTGGCATTGCGGTTGGTGCGAAGCTGTGACACCGCCAGCTTGTGGACGGCGAAACGTTCGGGAACCGGAATTCTCACCGGGCAGCAGCCTTCCCGGGAGATCAAGGTGGCCATCTGGGTCTGCCCAAGTACATACGCCAGGAAAGGCAATGCGGTGGCATGCGCCTTCAATTCTTGAACCTCGACCACATGAATTTCGTTATCCGTCGACGGCACAAGCAGATCGACGTGGAAACGAGAAACGCCCATTTGCTTGAAACTCGACGATGGCTTCCGGCAATCGAGCTCCGGCACCTCGATGAAGTGGATGCCGCTGTCACGCAGCATGTCCAGGAAACTCTTTTCGGGAAAATGATCGAATGCGAGAATTTCCCTGCGGGCGACATCGACATCTTCGGTCGCATAGGCGGCGGCCCGGACACCCATCTGGTTGACCAGCACGCCAAAGGCATGGGAACCGATGAGCGTGGCGCCGGCAGCGAACAGGCCGTGCTCATGCAAGCTGGCGAGCGTGGCGTAAGTCTTGGGATCGGCCGACTGGAATCCTTCGCGTGCCAGCAAGCGCAGTTCCGGAAGCAGCGCCTTGACCTCCAGGATTTGCGCCTGGAGAAATTCCGCCTTCCGACGGCCTTCTTCTCCGGCTCCGATGTAGGTTTCCTGTTGCCTGCCGTCGCCGCCATAGAAACGGCGCACATAGTATTCGACGCCGTGCTGATTCCGGCGTTTCGCAATAGCGCCGGCGGAGCCGGGGAACACCGGCGCACCGGCTTTGGCGTGCCCGTCGATTGAACCGAAGAGCGTCGTGAGTGCGGGAGAAATCGATTGATAGAGTGAGGCAGCCATGGGCAAGCGTTCATGTTTCGGTGCCTCAAAGATATATCCCTTGCACGAAGATCTCAAGGGATACATTTCCCGATTCAGCCTGCCCGTTCTCAGTCCATTCCCTGTCACCGTTTCCCCGAGATCGTTCGGACGATCCGGGGTAATGGCGGCAAGGTCTCGGGGCAGTTCATCGGGGGATTCCCGGCGTATCGGCCGATGCCTGCTGGACGGCCCCGAGCCACAGGACAAGCCTGCGCATTTCCACCCGAGAAGAAAAGGAAATGTCCATGTCCGACCGATCGTTTTTCGCATCCGAATCCTCCCCCGGCCATTGCACCGGCGAAGCGGCCTACGATGCCCTGTACCGGCTGTGGGAAAAAGGCGGCCGGCGGCGGCCGACGACGCTGGAGGACTACCGCCGGACGCTGACCGGATTCGGCCGCTTCGTCGAGTGGAAGGCGGTGGCGCTACTCTCCCGCAGGGATTTTCTGGCTTTCCGCGACCATCTGCACGACCGGGGCCTGAGCTGGACGACGGTGGCCAACCGCATCGGCATGTTGAAGAGCTTCTTGCGCATCGCGGTGGATTACGAATGGCTGGCCGCCAGCCCGGCCGAGCGCCTCGCCCTGCCCCGGCAGCCGAAGCGGAAGGCCAGGGTAGCGTTTTCCGCGGAGGATCTGAACCGCCTGTTCCGCTCGCCCGTCTATACCAAGGATTTCCGCCCGCGCGGCGGCGGCCGCGAAGCGGCCTACTGGTTGCCGCTGCTGGCCTTGTTCACCGGCGCGCGCGTCGAGGAGCTGGCGCAACTGCGGGTTTCCGACGTCCGCCATGCGCGCGGCCTCGGGCATTACCTCGACATCAACGACGACGGCCACGGCCAGTTGAAGAACCAGGCGTCGCGGCGGCGCATTCCGCTGCATCGCCACCTGCTCGATTGCGGCTTTCTCGATTACGTCGCCGAAGCGGGCGATCGCGGCTTCCTCTTTCCCGACCTCAAGCCCAATCCGCGCGGCAAGCGCGGCGGCTATTTCTCCAACTTCTTCTCGGGCTACCTGCGGCGACAGATCGGCATCGCCGACCGGCGGAAGGTCTTTCATTCATTCCGCCACACCTTCAAGGACGTCTGTCGCAGCGTCGGTATCGACGAGGAAGTGCACGACGCACTGACCGGCCACACTCGCGCCAGCGCCAGCCGGGGCTACGGCAACGAGCATTTCCCCCTGCCGCCGCTGTTCGATGCGATCCGCCGGTTTTCCATCGAGGCACTGGACATCGGCCATTTGCACGCTTCCGCAGCGAGCGCACCGGTCGCGCCGGAAGCAGGAAGAACGATCAGCGCCTATTACGGCATAGACGTCAGCCTGGCCCCGGAACACGACGCTCCGCTGATCGTGGCCCGCTGCCAGAACGCCGAGGCGCACATCCGTATCGACGACGGCCGGATCGAGTCGGGCAGGCTGCCTTCGGCGAAGCTGATCCTGGTGCAGGCCTGGGTGGAAATCCACCGGCAGGCGCTGATTGCCAACTGGCGGAACGCCCGGCGCACGGGCGAGGTTTTTTCGATTGCGCCGCTACATTAGGGCGGGCGGCATGTCCTGAACCAAAACAAAACGGGCGCCGAAGCGCCCGTTTTTACGTGTTCGACTGACCTAGGCCAGATTAGAACGCGTGGTTGATACCGGCAGCGAAGGTGCCGTTCTTCTCGCCGGCAACGCCGACGCCATCGTTGGAGAAGCCAAGGGGCGCGCCGCGCTCGTTGTCGAAGCGGGTGTAGCCGGTGTAGAGGACCGTGCGCTTCGACAGGGCGTGCGAATACATCAGGTTCCACGCCTTGGTGTCGCCAAAGCCGGACTGATCCCAGCTCAGGCGCGAGTAACCGACGTGCACCTTGCCGTTGCCGAAGACCGGCACGGTGGCGCCGACTTGCCAGACCTTGTTGCTGTCGTCGAGCAGAGCAGTGTCACTCCTGTCGTTCTTGTCCTGGTAGCTGGCGAACAGCTTCACGACCTTGAAGTCGTAGGAGCCGCCGACGTACCATTCGGTGACGTCCTTGGCGCCGGGGACGGCAGCGAGTTGGGCCTTCTGGGTGTGATGGAAGACCACGTCAAGGTTCAGGCCGCCGTTGGCGTAGTTGGCGCCGAGGCCGAACTTGCCGTCGTCGCCGGAGCTGACGCCGTTTGCACCGCCATTGTCCTCACCAAAGCTATAGGCGCTGCGCACCGAAAAGCCGGACCAGGTTGGCGAGGTGTAGGTAACGGCGTTGTCCCAACGCGAACCACCAAGGCCATTGACGCCGGTGCCGTCGCCAGCGACGCCCGTGCCGCTGATGGTGTTGCCGGCGGTGAAGGTCAGGCGGGCCAGCGAACCGATGCCGGTCGAGGACATGAACGGATCGTTGCGGCCGGAGGCGTAGAAGGCCGGGGCGTACTGACGGCCGAGGGCGACGGTGCCGAGCGTGGCGCTGCTCAGGCCGATGAACTGCTGACGGGCCTGCAGGCCGGTGGAACCGATGCCATTGTTGGCGTCGACGTTAAGGCCGTATTCCAGCGTGAAGACGGCCTTCAGGCCATTGCCCAGGCCTTCTTCGCCGCGAAAGCCGATGCGCGAGCCGGACAGGAGGCCGGAGTGGATGCCGTTGCGGTTGGCGCTGCCGCCCGCCGCGCGGTCGCCGCTGGAGGCGACATAGCCAGCGTCAACGACGCCGTAAATGGTGACGTTGCTCTGCGCGAAGGCAGCCGTCGAGGCCAGACCGGCGACAGCCAGGGCGATCAGTTTCTTTTGCATCAGATTTCTCCTCTGTGATTAAGACAGGCTCTTCGCGTCGCCGAAACGGCCACCCTCCGAACCGGGCTTACCTCTCTGAAATGAGGGGTTGGACGGATTCTGGCAAACGCCCCCCGGCACCGGCAACCGCCGCGGCGGTTTTCGCTCCGAGAGAAGGGGGTCGCTGTTGCATCGATGCAACAAGCCGGGGGCAGATGATGCGCATCGGGTCGGGCTGAAAAAATTCGTTCATATAGATATGCTCGAACCCGCACCACGGCTCTGCCTTGCGAGGGCGCTCCTGTCGCCCGCAAGCGGCTCAGCGCCCGGGAAAGCCCGCCGGTCGAGAAGCGCGCGCGCTCAGCCGAACAGCTCGGCGAGCGCCGGCCCCGGCTCCGGCGCGCGCATGAACGCCTCGCCGACGAGGAAGGCGTGGACGGCGTGCCGACGCATCAGCGCGACGTCGGCCGGCGCCAGGATGCCGCTTTCGGTGACCACCAGCCGGTCGGACGGAATGCGCGGCAGCAGGTCGAGCGTGGTCTGCAGGCTGACCTCGAAGCTGCGCAGGTTGCGGTTGTTGACGCCGACCAGCGGCGTCTTCAGTTGCAGCGCCAGGTCCAGCTCGGCGCCGTCGTGCACCTCGACCAGCACCGACATGCCGAGGCCGAAGGCGATGTCCTCGAACGCCCGCATTTCGGCGAGGTCGAGCGCCGCGGCGATGAGCAGGACGGCGTCGGCGCCCATCGCGCGCGCCTCGTAGACCTGGTAAGGATCGACGAGGAAATCCTTGCGCAGCGCCGGCAGCCGGCAGGCGGCGCGGGCGGCCTGCAGGTATTCGGGCACGCCCTGGAAATATTGCCGGTCGGTGAGCACCGACAGGCAGGCAGCGCCGTGCTGCTCGTAGCTCGCGGCGATCTCGGCCGGGCGGAAGTCGGCGCGCAGCACGCCCTTGGACGGACTGGCCTTCTTGATCTCGGCGATCACCGCCGCTTCGCCGGCGGCGACCTTCGTTCGCAGGGCGCCGGCGAAATCACGGGCAGCGGGCTGCGCCTCGGCTTTGGCGCGCACGGCGGCCAGCGGTTTGACGGCGCTCGCCGCCGCCACTTCCTCGCGCTTGGTGGCGAGGATTTTTTTCAGGATGTCGCTCATGCGGTTTCTTGCGGAGATTCTTCTTCGGTGTCTTCCAGTACGAGATCGACTGGAACGTTGAGGGAAAGCGAGCTCAGCTCGATGCTTTCGCCGGGGCCGTAGTCGTACAGCACCCAGTGGTTCTGCGGATCGCGCCGGAAGACGTCGATGCGTTTCGCGGCGACGTCGACGAGCGCGTATTCCTGCAGGCTTTCCAGCTTGCGATAGGCGGCGAACTTGTCGCCGCGGTCGAAGCCGGCGGTCGATTCGGACAGCACTTCGACGACGAGCAGCGGATGGCTGACGTAGTCGGGCGTGGCGCGGTCGCGCGGGTCGCAGGTGACGAGCACGTCCGGGTAGAAGAAGCAGTCGGCGGCTTCGATGCGGGTTTTCACCGACTCGATGAACACCCGGCAGGGGCTGCCCTTGAGCTCCGTGCGCAGGAAGCTGGCGAGATTCAGGGTGGCGACGTTGTGCGACTGCCGCACCCCGACCATGGCGAAAACTTCACCGGCCATGTATTCGTTGCGCTCGGGTTGCTCCGCCTCCCAAGCCAGATAGGCGGCGGCGTCGAATTTCGTTGTCGCTTGCGGCAGGGCCATGGTCGGCTCCTCGTCGGTCGGAACTCGACCGATTATGCCGAAAAACCCCGCGTGAAGCGGACGAAGTCGTCGAGCCGCGCCCGCGCGGCGCCGGATGCGATGGCCTCGCGCGCCCGGGCGATGCCGTCGTCGATGCTGTCGGCGAGGTTCGAGACGTAGAGCGCGGCGCCGGCATTCAGGCACACCACCTCGCGGGCCGCGCCCGGCCGGTTTTCGAGCACGCCGAGCAGCATGGCCTTCGACTCGTCCGCGCTGCCGACGCGCAAATGGCGCACGGACTGCATCTGCAGGCCGAAATCCTCGGGATGCACCTCGTATTCGAAGATCTCGCCGTCCTTCAGCTCGCCGACCATGGTGGCCGCACCCAGCGAGATTTCGTCGAGACCGTCCCGGCCATGCACGACCAGCACGCGCTCGGCGCCCAAGCGCTGCATGACGCGCACCTGGATGCCGACCAGGTCCGGGTGAAACACGCCCATCAGCGTGTTCGGCGCGCCGGCCGGGTTGGTCAGCGGGCCGAGAATGTTGAAGATCGTGCGCACGCCCATTTCACGGCGCACCGGCGCCACGTGCTTCATGGCGCTGTGGTGGTTCGGCGCGAACATGAAGCCGATGCCGGTCGCCTCGATCGAGGCCGCGACCTGCTCCGGCGTGAGGTTGATGTTGGCGCCGAGCGCCTCCAGCACGTCGGCGCTGCCGGAACTGGACGAGACGCTGCGCCCGCCGTGCTTGGCGACCTTGGCCCCGGCCGCCGCGGCGACGAAGATCGAGGTCGTGGAGATGTTGAAGCTGTGCACCGAATCGCCGCCGGTGCCGACGATATCGACGAAATGACGGTCGTAAGGGAGCTTCACCGGCGTCGCCAGCTCGCGCATGACCTGGGCCGCGGCGGCGATCTCGCCGATCGTCTCCTTCTTCACACGCAGGCCGGTGACGATGGCCGCGATGAGCACCGGCGACACCTCGCCGCCCATGATCTGGCGCATCAGCGAAACCATCTCGTCGTGGAAGATCTCGCGGTGCTCGATGACGCGTTGCAGGGCCTCCTGCGGCTTGAACGGGTGGGTCATCGGGCGTGCTCCGCAAGGAAGTTCTTCAGCAGGTCGTGACCGGACTCGGTCAGGATCGATTCGGGATGGAACTGCACGCCCTCGACGGCCAGCGTCTTGTGGCGCAGGCCCATGATCTCGCCGTCGTCGGTCCAGGCGGTGACGTCGAGGCAGTCGGGCAGCGATTCGCGCGCGACGGCCAGCGAGTGGTAGCGCGTGCAGGTCAGCGGGTTCGGCAGCCCCTTGAAGACGCCGACGTCCTGGTGATGAACCGGCGAGGTCTTGCCGTGCATGAGCTGCTTGGCGTGCACGACGCGGCCGCCGAAGGCTTCGCCGATGGCCTGGTGGCCGAGGCAGACGCCGAGGAGCGGAATCTTTCCGGCGAACTCGCGGATGGCGGCGAGCGAGACGCCGGCCTGCGCCGGCGTGCACGGCCCGGGCGAGATCACCAGGTAGGCGGGGTCGAGCCGCGCGATCTCGGCGAGCGAGATGGCGTCGTTGCGGAACACCTTCACCTCCTGGCCAAGCTCGCCGAAGTACTGGACGAGGTTGTAGGTGAAGGAGTCGTAGTTGTCGATCATCAGCAGCATATGCAGCCTGTCCTATTGATTTGATTCGACCTCATGGAGGTCCTGCGGGAGGTTCGTGCCCGCCTGGATACCCGCATTCCGTCCGATACCCTGCGCCGATGGTCTGAAAGTGCCCGCGCCCGCACCAAACGGCGCATTTTCGCACGTATCGTCTGGCGCACAAACCGCCGAGCGGTCGGGAAAGTCCGGCACGAAGCCGCGCGAAACCCTGCTGGCACGGGGCGCCTGGGCTGGAATGGCTACGCGAGCCGTGCGAATTTCCCTTTGAGCCGGTGCGGCCGCTGCCAGCCGGCCTCGGAATAGCTGTCGACGAAGCAGACGTTCACATCGGCCATGCCCATGCTGCAGGGGTAGATCCATACCGTCGCATCCTGCTTGTCACGCGTGATGAACCACAGCGCGTCGCCGCGCGCCAGGCCCCAACTGCCCACGCGATGCACCAGCAGATCGGCTTGCCCGCGATCGCGCACGAAGGCCACGCGCACCTGCGCCTCGCCCATGCTTGCCGCCTGATAGACCCTTGCCATCGCAGCGCCTCCACACTTTTTGGCTTGCCCTGCCCTCATTGCCGTTCCATACTCACGGCATACTTCTGCGAGGGGATGCCGCATGTTGCTCGAACTCCTGCTTCGCCTGCGCAACGGTCGCGAACGCGTCAGCGTCATCCTGCGTCCTGGCCGCCCCCGCCCCGAGCTGGGCACTGTGCTTCCCCAGGAAGACGACCGCCGCAGTTCGCTGCCGCAGCGCTGGGGCTGGCAACGCGAAGCGCCGCGCAGGGAAGCGCCCGTCGGCATCGAAGAGGCCTTGCCCGTGCGCACGCAGACCATCCTGTCGCACGGCGTGCCGGCAGATGTGCGCGCGGCCATCAATGGCGAAGTAACCGATGCGATTCCCGCCTCGCGCAAGGATGCCGGCCGGGTCGACGTCAAGATACGCATAGACGCCTGAGTCGCTGCTCAGATCTCCGCCGGAAGTCTGGTGCTATCGGACCGACACCGACACGTGCCGCATCAACCAGGCAACTCGACCCACGAGGCAATCGCGGTCGGTGTCGATTGCGCCGAGTACCGGGCTGTGAGCATCGTCGACCGCATCACCCGACCGTCTTGCTGCCAGTGCGGAGCCGTTGCGTGGTCTGGTCGTGGACCTGGTAATGTACCGTAGTGCGGCCGTTCGAGCCGCGCTTCGCCATCACGAATGCAGTGTTGCCTGGGCCGTAGTCGGATCGACCGAAGGTGTTGCGGGTACCCAGGGTCTGGTTCAACTGCTGTCCCGATTCGTGGGGGCGGATGTGCAGCAGGGCACGCCGCTGGCTGGTCACCGAACAACCGCTCAACTGGGTCGTCACGGTAATGGTCTGGGCGCGTTGACGCAGGTTGGTGTCGCGGACACGGCCCTGGTTGAATCCTGGCACGGTCATTTCGCTGAGATCGGGGCCCCGGCCGCGCGGCGGACGCAGGCGGTCGTCACGCGCCTGCAGCATCGGCAGGAACGCGGCCTGGAATTCGTTGCCGACCTGCGTGCTGCCGAACGTGTGCCGATGCCCCTCGGTCTGCGACGACATCAGCAGGTGCAGATGCCCCTTGGGCTGGCGCGTGACCCCACGGGAATCGGTGATCGGCCCCATATCCGGCAGGGTCGAGTAACGCGGCACGGTGCGGAACTGGAAGGTCTCGCGGGTACGCGACTGGCCACCCGGGTGCTCCGGGTGCTGGATGATCGACTCAACCGCATAATCCTTCAGGAACTCGTCGGGATGACGAGTGAAGTACTGGTCGACCGACAGATGTCCATATTGCAATCGCCGACCCTGTTCCGAAATCGTCTGGCTGCGCACGCGATCGCCGATGCCGCGAACGATCGGACCGGCCGTCTCGCGGTTGGTGGTCTCGGTCGGCGACGCCAGCCAGTTCACCGCCTTCAGACCGAGCGCGTAAGCGCCGCGCTGTGGCAGGGTGTAGGCGGTGACGCCGCCGAGCAGCATACGCCCGGCACCCTTGGCCATGCCGCTCCAGGTGCCGCCGGTGCCGCTGTTGTCGTACACCTCCTTGGCGCCCTGCACGACGTTGCCGGCGCCGCTCGCGTTCCAGACGAAGGAGGCGGCCGAGGAGGTCCATCTGCGCCAATTACTCATATCCTGATCTCCGTTCAGGGACCGGGTTTGTGCGGGATCGTGCGATACACCGGCTTGGGGCTCCGCTGTACGGCTTCACCGACGCGCTGCATCGCTGCGCCCATTCCGGCGCGAACCATCGGGCTGAGCTGTTGCGAACGGCCGACCTCGAAGCGGTCACCATGGTCGACAAAGCGCCACCCGGTCGGGTTGGTGTGGAATCCGCCCTGGATGGCAATGCCGTAGCGCCGCTCCATCAAATCGATGGCGTTCATGCTGGATGTTTCCTCCGTTCAGGATGCGGGAGCTGTTACAGGTTCTGGAAGCGTCCCCGGTGGTCGACCGTGTCGTTGCCGACCTGGCGGCTGCTGGACAGGAACTGCCCCTTCTGATTGCTCGTGAACATGCCGGCGTTGTTGCGCTTGGTCAGCGCGGTCGAGGTCTGCATGTCCGAATAGCCGAAGTCCCGGTAGGCGTTGAACAGGCGGATGCCGCGCCGGGTCGGATCGAGGTGTCTGTCGAGCGGCATGTCGAACCCGGTGCTGACCCGCGAGTTGCCGGAGCTGTGGCCGAGGCGCAGGTTGCCGGTGGAATCGAAGGTGTGCTTCATGAAGCGTTTGTAGTGCCCCTCGCTGCCCTGATCGAAGGCCTTGTGCAGGTCCTTTGCCATGCGGTTGCGCTTCGCCACGAAGGCGTTGGCCTCGTTCATGCCGCCGCCGCCGATCACCGTTCCGTAGCCCTCGGTCCTGGATTCCTCGCGCAGGATTTCCCGGCCGATGCTGCGCATGCGCCCGATCGCCGCGGCCTGCTGCGCGATGCCGCGGAACTGGGTCTGGAGATTGCCTCCACCGGTCGCCGTGCTGCGTCCGGCGAGGAATTCCAGCGTGGTTCGGTTGAGCATGTGCTGGCCAGTGCCGCTGGCGATGATGTGGTCGATCGAGGTCGGCCCGGGGTTGCGGCCCCTGGAAACGTCGAGTTCCTGCACCGTCAGGCCGCGGCCCATGGCCTGCGCGGCGTTCACGTAGGTCATTCGGTTGGGGTTGTACTGGGTGTAGCGGCTGGTGACCTTCTTGGTGCCGTAATGCTGGTGCAGCAGGCCGCGCTCGTTGGCCGAGAAGCCGATCCCGGGGCCGTACTTGACCTGGTGCAAAAGCTTGCCGCCGCTGGAACGGCCGGTGTCGTAGTAGAACGGCGAGGTGCCGGGAGTGCTGCCGCTCGTGGTCTTCGCCTGCTTGGAGCCGACCCGGGGTTGGGACGAGTTGCCGCTCATCTGCTGGAAGCTGCGTTTGTTCGAGGACATGCTGGGTCACCTGGCCGGAGGGCGTCAGTCGAATTTGTCGAGGTGGGTGAAGGTATGCGCGACGGTACTCTGGCGCACGGTCTCCATCGGATTGGTCAGGTTGCGCTGCTTCTGCCCGATCGGATTCGAGAGCTGACTGCCACGGCCCTCGTAGGCCTTGATCTGGAATGGCTGGTCCGGATGGACGGCCTTTAACTGGCGCTGCAGATGCACCCCCGGCGCGCGCTTCACGCCGGCGTCGGTGGCGATCACCGGCTGATAGGTATCGGGCTTGGAATAGATGTCGGTGCGCACCGGATTCGCGCTCCAGCACGACTCCATGCGCAGGTCGGTGAAGCGGTCCAGCACGCCCTGCTGCTTGAATTCCTTGGCGAGATCGTCGAAAAGCTTGTACTGATGCATCTTGGTTGGATTCTGCACCGTGGTGAATGCGGGGAAGTCCGGCCCGCCGTGGCCAAGCAGGTGCAGCTTGCGAGTCGTACGACCGGTCTCATGGGGATCCAGATCGCCCATCCGGATGAAGCGCATGTTGGCGTGCAGGTGTTCCTCTTCGCCGAGCCCCGCGACCATGCTCTCGTCGGCGCGCACCTTCGTGCGCAAGTGCGCAACCTCCGGCGAGTCCGACGCGTAGGCGGTGGAGCTGCGCGCCCCCCAGTGCCGGTAGAGATAGCGCAGCGGGTTATACCAGCCATAGTTGCGGTCGGCCTCGGCGCGCACGGTGCGGGCGAGCTCATCCTTGGATTCCTCGACGTCACGGGGGTAGTCGATGCGGCTCTGGGCGATCTCCTGGCGCTTCTCCTCATGCTTCTGACGCAGTTCTTCGAGGACCTCCGGGGATGACGCGATCACCGTCATCGCGGATTGCTTGCGCTGCTCCACCGGCAGGTCGGGATCGGTACGCGCCTGCTCCTGGGCCCGCCTGTAACGGCCGCGGTTGAGCGCGTAGGCCTGGTCGTAGATGTCGCCCTGGCCGGACCAGGCATAGGCGTAGGAGGTCTTCTTCCGGCGTGGTTCGCTGCTCATGGTGTCTGTCCTCGTTCAGGGCGTCTCAGACGAGCACGCCGGGGTTGAAGTGGCCGCCCAAGCTGCCGGTCCCGCCGCCGTCAGGATCGCGTTTCGGTCCGCCGAAGTCGTGGCGCTTGCGTGCCTCGCTGGCACAACTGCCGGGCCCCCAGCGAAACGGCACCGGCTGACTCTTTTTTGGGTTCATGGGTTGCCAGCCGAGGTTACGCTTGGCGTCGCGTTCGCTCATGAAGGCAAACTCGAAGATCCGTTCGGGGCCGATCTCGGTGAACTCGACGTGGCGGCTGGGAACCACCATGCCCTGCGAGCGATAGTCCTGCCCGCCGCCCTGGGTATCGCGCACGAAGCCGCCGGTGCCGGAACGGGGAATGCGCATCAGCACCGCGCCGTCGTCACGCATCGGTTGGTGCGTCATATAGTCGAGCGAGCTGCCGATGTCGCTGCTCAGATAGAGGTTCTCGCGGTTGGGGCCCTCGCGGGCGAGCTGCCGCATGTCGCGGCGCAGCCGCCCAGTTAGATCTTCGACGACATTCTGCGGTACGCCGGAATTCACCAAGTCCCGCGCCATGCCGATACGCCGGGTGTAGTCACGCAATTGGTCCGCCCAGCTCACCGGGTTGTCGCGCCCGGTCGCCTGGTCGAGCCCGACGCCGCGCCGCGGTTGCAGGGTCAGCGGCATCATCCCGCCGCTCTGGCGCATCAGCTCGAAGTTCTGCGGCGTGGTGACGTGATACCAGTGGCCGGTCTGCTGCTCGGGCGGCGGGGGCTGGTAGACGCGCACCATCGGCAGCACCCGGCCGCCGTGGTCCGAGGGCAGCGACATGGAGTTACGCCGACGCGGGTTGGGCGCGACGTTGGGGCTGACCACCTGGCTGAATTCGGTGCTGCGACGGCGCAGCCCGAGATGGAAATCGTCTTGGGACATGGGAGCGCTCCGGCTTAGAAATCCTTCTGCTTGGTGACCACGCCATGGTGAGCACGCTGTGCCCCAGGCCCCAGGTCGGACGGGAGAGAGGAGGATGCAGCCGGGCCTGTATTGCGGACCACGGTCGCGGTGGGCCGAAGCGGTTGCGGGGTGCGGTCTTCACTGGACATGGCGGCAGGCCTCCTGGATTAGTGGGGAGTGGGAGTTTGGTTTAGGGCGCACGTGGGCGCCGCCGGTGGAGATCGCGCAGACCCGCGCGGCGCTGCCCATGCGCATGAACAGAAAGCGCAGTTCCTCGGCCAGCGTGGCGGCGGAAGCTTGGGATGACGCGCGGCGGTAGTATCGTTCTCCGTCCCGATCGCTGCGGATCGCGAGCTCCACCGGGGTGAAGCCGAGCTTGGCGAGGGCCTTGCGCGAGGGGAGGTTGTCCGCGAAGCACTTCGCGTAGCAGACGCGCAGGCCCCAGTGGGTTTCAGACAGTTCGAACAGCAAGCGGGCGGCCTTCGGGCCAAGTCCCAGGCCCTGAAAATCCGCCGCGATCCAGTAGTAGAAAAAGCCGACGTCCTCGGCCATGACCAGGCTCACCGAGCCGATGAAACCCCAGTCCCGGTGCCAGACGGCGAAGGTCATCTGGTCGTCGAAGGCTCGGCAGTCGTCCACCCAGGCGTGCCATTCGGCGGCATCGGCGAACCGGGGCAGGCAGCAGCGCGTGGCGATTTCGGGGTCGTGGTAGGCCCAGGCGAAATCGTCGCAGTGCGCGTGATCGAGCGGCACCAGGCGCAGGCTGGCATCGCCCCAGGCCGGGCCCGGCATCGGAAGGCACCAGGGCTGGCGCAGGGTTGCCAGGATCGCCGCGTGCAGGGCAGTACAGCGGTCTTCATACGGATGGGTGAACAGCAGGCGGCGGCTGAGATCGAGAGCCGGTTCGAGTTCGCCGCCGCGCCAGCAGGCGACGGCCAGGTCGAGTTCCTCGGCCAGGCAGGCCTCGCCGAGCGCGTGGCGGATCCCCCCGAGATGACGGATCAGCGGCAGGTCGTCGCAGGCCACGGCGACCGCGAGCAGGCGTGCCCGGGTCTCGGCGTGCCCGGGGTGCCGGCCGAGGCCCGGATCGGCGTCCAGGTAATGGCGCAGCGCCAGCAGCCAGGTGATGCGCGCCTCGGGATGCGGGCGGCCCTCGGCTTCCCAGGTGCAAAGGGCCTGCGCAAGGGGCGGTTGTGGCGGGTTCAATGCGGGGATGACGGGTGGCACACGGTCGGCGGACATGATCAGTGCGGCCTTCCGGATGGGTCCCGAGTCTGGGTCGATGCGCCGGGTTTACAGGCGGGGAGGTTGGCGAATCCGAGCGCGGACTTCTGGTCCATCAGTGCGCTCAGATCACGTTTCGCCTCACAGTGCAGGGCATTGCAGTGCAGTTCGGCAGCGGAGTCGAGGTCACGATGCGCTGCGGGCAGGAAAAGCAGGGCCCAGGCTCCCTCGGTGCAGAACCGCGCGTGGCGGTCATCGACATCGACTGCGGCTCCAGGCACATCAGGAAACCTTCCCATATCTCCCCTCCCTGTCCGTTGAACGAGATACGCTGCAACCCGCTTCCTGGCATTCGCCATCCGGAAACGAGAAGGCGCTGCCCGTGCGCTTCGAGAAGGCGCGCAGGCGTTCGCCCGGATCGCGACGCTCCCCGTCGTGGAGAAGCGTCTTGACGAAGAACCGCATGTCCTCGTCAGGTCGCGCCGCCCGCAGCGGCAGCGCGGCAAAGCGCAAGCGGTCGAGGCTGCGCATGGATCGATGATTGTCCGGGTAGACCGCGGTGAATACGCACGCCACCCCGCGTTCCCGGAGCATTGCCATGAGGCAGGCCGCCGCGCGGGACGAGAAGCCCAGGCCCTGATGGTCCACGCCGATCCAGAAATGCATGAAGGCATCGCCCGCCGACCAGTGCGCGCTGACGACGCCCACGAAGCCGCGCTCGGCATGCATCACGGCACAGTCGAGACGGTCGGCCTGCCGTGCGCGGGCGGCGATCCATTCGCACACCCCGGCGACGTCCGCAAACGCGGGCAAGCGGGCCATCAGGCCGATCTGCGGATCGCGATACTGGTAGAAGAAATCGGCGGCATGCGCCTCGTCCAGCAGCATCAGGCGCAGCGGACCATCGCAGGCATGAGCCGGCAAGAAGGCTGAACACGCCTGCTGGCGCGCCAGCCGTTGCGCAATGCGATCGATCGCGCACCCCAGTTCCTCGTGCGCAGGGGAACCCTCGGGCAGCGTCTGGCGGGCATGGCTCAGGCTGACCCGGGCAGCCTCCAGTTCACCGGTGCGCTCCTGGCATTCGGCCAGCATGTGCCGGCAAAGCGCACGATCGCCGTGATCGTGCAGGGCCTGTTGCAGGAGTCTGCGCGCCTGTCCCCAGTCTTCCAGGTGCATGGCCAGCGACGCCAGGCTGCAGCTCAACGGCAGATCGCGCCACCCCGGGTAGCAGTTGCCGCTCAGGCGGGAGAGCAGTTCGCGCCAATGCCCGAGGGCCGCGCCCTGCACCTCGCCGGCCAGGGACTGCAAGACTTCCGCGCACGCCGGCACGAGGCGCGGATCGGCCTGCACCTGCTCGACCCAGGCCGCATAGCTTGCAGAATCGGGCTCGACGCCCCGCATGGCCGACACGGCCGCGGCCCGCACGTCCGGATGCGGCAGTTCGAGCATTTCCGCCAGACAGGCCCGCAACTGCCCGCCGCGCCTGTCGTGCACGGCCAGTTGCAGCACACGTCCGCAATCGTCGTGCTGCGATTGATGCACCGTGGCGCCTAGGGCACGATGCCAGCGCGCCAGCGCTTCGAAATTCACGCCCGCTGCCGCCAGCATGCCGCCGCGGATCTGGATCAGCTCCGTGACGCCGGCATCCGAGGCGCGGATCAGCATCCGCCCGCCTGTCGCCGCGAGCAGGGACTGCACACTGCGCATGAACCCGACCGGCAGACTCAGCGGCGCGCTGTTGATCGCCCGACGATACGCGGCCAGCAAGCTGCCCAGACCATCCCGCGCCGGCAGAGGCTCCCACTCGATCTGCCCGTCCGCTTGCGGCGCCCCCGCCAGCAATTTGCCGTAATGGCAGGCGAACGAGGCCTGTTCGCGCGAGGCGCACGCACCGTGCGCCAGCACCATCGCGGGATTGCGCATGCCATAGCGGCCAAAGCCTTCCTCTTCATCGGCAATCACCAGTCGCCCGGCCCGCACCTGGGCGCGCAAGGCATCGACTTCCATGAGCATGGCGCGCTGTGCCTCGCTGACACAGCAGGCCAGATAGCGCAGCATCGGTGCGCGTGGTGCGCGCTCCGCCAGATGGCGCAGCACCAGCCAGGCACGCTCGCCGTCGCCGGGCGCCAGATCGATGACCCACACCGGCTGTGCCGGGTCGATGTCACGCGTGGATAAGCCGCTGCGCAGGAAATACAGGATGGCGCGAGCATCGTCCCTGGCTTCAGCCTGCGAGTGCAAAGCGCCGATGCGCCGCCATGCGGCCCCGTCTGCAACCGGCGACCGCGCATTCAGGGCATCAGCGCAGATCGAAGGATGCGCTGGCTGCAGCACATTCATAGTGCATTTCTCCCTATGGAAGCAGGAAGTGATCGCATCGCCTGGCTGGATCACCCCCAGACAAGGGGTTTTGGCCGGTTGGGCGCATAAAGCGCAGGAAACGGCGCCGCGTCCCGCTTGCTGATGCTGTCGGTCACGAACGCGTCCTTCAGAATCTGGCCGTCCTTGTCATGGCCATCCATGACGGTGAACTGGGCATGGAGATGGGACAACTGGGCTTTCTGCAGCCAGGGCGCCATACCCTCCACATGGTCGATGCCCGGCACGCCGCCGAAACGCCCGGCATTGGGCAAGGGGTTCATGAACATGGGACGGCTTCCCAAGGGTGTGTCGACGTTGCCCACCACTGCGGAATAGCCGGAGGAAAGCGTATGCAGCACCTCCCGCCCGGTGGCCGTGGGCCGATTGTCCGACTCGGACCAGAGGTTGGCCTTGGTGGGGGGCGAGGCCAGGATGCCCCGGTTGCCTTTGTCCAGATGGGCGATCAGCCAGGAATCGTTGATCTGCGGGCTCCAGGCGCGAGGCAGGCCGCGCCCCATCTTCTGGGGCGTGAACAGGGACAGGCTGTTTTCCAGCTGACTGCGCCAAGTCGTGCCCTTGGTGCCGAACAGCGTGTCCTTGTCGCCCAGCCGTTCCATGTAGAAGGCGTTGCCGGTCTGCTTGGCGTTGAAAGTGCGGGTATAGGTCGCCTGACTGGCAAACTGGTTCTGCAACTTGCTCCAGCTCTTGAACTTACCGACACTGCTGGTCACCAACCGTGTGGGATTCATGCTTCCTCCTTGCGTATCCGATCATTGAAAGTCGGGTGGGCGGGAACGGCCAGCAGCTCATGCCCGGCGCCCTCCCCCCGGCATTCGGGCTAGCGGCGGTGATGCTCGTACAACTTCGTCAACTCCTGATCGTGGGAGGAATCGCCTCCCAACTCGCTCATGGGCGTCGCCCGGACCACCGTGGACCTGCTGGCCTCGTTGAAACCGGCGCCGGGCCTCTGGCCGCCGAAGGGGATGCCAGGCGTGCCGGAGAACACCGAGTCCCTGCCGCTTCTTTCATGGAACATGCGCCCGCAGTTGAAACAGACCTGGTTGGGAAAGCTGGCGAACATCCCCACCAAACCGCTGTCCTCGTGAATGGAAGTGGCGCGATGCCGGTCATGCAGGGTCATCGCCATGGGTTCCGAGTGGTAGGTCATGGACGGCATGCCCTTCTTGCCGTCCGACCGGGCCACCTCGATGCCGGGAGCGAACAGGCTCTGGCGCTGCGGGAGATCGTGGCGGGCATGCAGCCCCTGTCCCGAGACACCCATGGCATGGGTCGATTCCAACGCCTCGAAGCTTTGGCTGGCCGGATTGAAACGGATCCTGGTGACATCCGACAGGATGGCATTCACCGGCTGTACCTTGCCCCTGGTGTTCCGCGCGTGGGTACCCAGGCGTTGCGCCGAAGCGGCGAAGGACTCGCTGAAATCACTGCCGCTTTTCACCGCCGTATCCCGCAGCGCTTCGGTGGTGGGCAGGGAATGCAGGCGCCAGCCCTTCACCTCGCCGCCGGGCAACGCCACAAAGCCGGAGATGGAAGCGCGCCGGGAGCGGTACATCGTCCCATCCGGCAAGGGAGTGCTGCCGTCGCCCCAGTTCTGTGTCGTGTCGATCGGCACCAGCCCTGTCTCCCGGCGATAGGCTTCGGCGCCCTCGCCGGTAGAAAAATGCAGATTGGACAAGTCATGCCATTTCAGGCCCCGACCGGACTCCATCCTTCCGGGAGAAAAAGCCGGATGGGAGAATGTCAGGGAAGGCCTGACCAGCGGCGGACCGATGTGAGGCGGCGGAGAGTTCTGTCTCCTCGATTTGCTAGGGGGCTCCTTACCCTCACTCTCGCCGGAGCCGGTCCGCTTTAACGCCCTTCTCATGCCCCACCCCCGATCATCAGCGGCGCCGCCACCCGCGTATCCGAGTGCATCCGCATCATCAGTTCGTGCAATTCCTCCACCATCCGCGCGCGCGGCGCCGGCTCCCCCAGGCGGTAGAAACATTCCTCCTCATCCAGCGGCGCTGCGCGGATGTCCAGCTCGACGAATCCCAGACGTTCCAGCAAGCGGCGCGAAAGCGCGTTGCGTTCAAAGACCTTGGCGTAACAGACCCGGAGCGAGGGAGCCGCCCCTTCCAGCAGCAATTCGGCGGCACGGCGGGCCAGACCCTGGCCGCGAAAATCAGGCCCCAGCCAGTAATAAAGAAAGCCGATGTTTCCGGCCCATACGAGATGGACGCAGCCGACGAAGCCCCAGTCGGCGTGGAGGATGGCCAGGCACCATTCATCCCCGATGCGGTAAAGATCGTCCAGCCAGGCATGCCACCGTGCATCGTCGTGGAATGCCGGCATGCGGCAAAGCTCGCGGATGTCCGCCGCGTGGTATTGCCAGGCGAAATCCGACAGATGCTGATGTCCCAAGGGCTCCAGGCGCAGATCGTCGGCCTGGAAGCGGGGCCGCCCCTCGCGCCAGGCCAGCCAGTCCGACAACTCCCGATACGCGGCAGCGAAGCGGTGGTCGCGAGGCGCCAGCAACTGCCAGCGCCAGGCCAGGGTCAGGGCTGCCTCGGCATCGCCTTGGGCATGATGGGCGGCGATCGAACCCAACGCCGCCGCCGCGTCCAGCTCGCCGCGCCGTTCCAGTTCATCCCCCAGGACCAGGGCCAAGGGGTGATCCCGCCAGACCGCCGCCAGGGCCAGCAAGTCGCGCCGCCCTTGGGCGTCCAGGGACCAGCCCTGCGCCTTCCAGGCCCGGCGCAGGCCGGAAAGCCAGAACCGCCGGCCCGGTCCCGGCAGTTCGCCACTGGCCGTCAGCAGCTCCGGCAGTGCTGCCCGCAACTGGCGCATGGGCCAGCCAGCCCGTTCCAGGGCGCGGCCCCAGTCCGCCAGAACATCCTCACGACGCGGCGCGTGCATGGTCACACCCCGATCAGTCGCCCACCAGCGGCTTCAGGATGGAAGCCGTGAACCGGCGCCGCCCCATCGCCCGCTGATTGAATTGCTCCACGGTGGGAGTGATCGGGTCCGACAGGCGGTCGCGGATGACGCCTCACCGCTCCCCGGTCCGAACCCGTCATCGGCTTGGACGGCACAGGTTCCGATTGCGAGCGACGGCGCCCATCCGCCTCCGGCAGCGACGACAAGGGCATTTTCTCGTGCTGCCGGCCGCTGCGCCATTGCGCCGCCAATGCGTCCTGACGCAAGGATGGCGGCGCCAGCCGG
Source organism: Rhodocyclaceae bacterium (assembly GCA_019455325.1). Classification (GTDB taxonomy): domain Bacteria; phylum Pseudomonadota; class Gammaproteobacteria; order Burkholderiales; family Rhodocyclaceae; genus Proximibacter. The sequence goes on from JACFMQ010000004.1 coordinate 198,861, forward strand.
CCATGCCCGCCTTTCTTCCCTCTATTGTCCATAGACACCTCCGGTCAGATTAAGCGCGTCAGCCATGAGATTTCCCCAATGCCTTGCCCAGCGCATGCGCCTGACGCGCCACCTTCAGCAGATCGGACAGCGAAGCCTTGCCCTTCTTCGCGCCGGATGCCGCACCGCCGCCAAATTGCAGGTCGATCTGCAGGCCGGCCGGCTGCTCCGGCTCCGGCCGGCCGAGTACCGCGTTGGACCGCGGCCGCCCACCCTCGCGCGGCGCGCTGTGCCCGAGCGCATCCTCCCAATTCAGGCGCGGCTTGCCGACCATGATCCGCAGACGCGGGCCGCCCTCGCCACCCTCGCTGGATTTACCCTTCCACTCGGTGAATCCGTTCTCCGCAGTGGCGTGCTCCCAGTTCTTGTGCACCGGTCCGACCATGAGGCGCAGGCGCTTGCCGCCCTCCCCGCCCTTCTCGCCGCCGCCGGCTTTCAACTCGCGATAGCCGTGTTCAGGGGTGGCCTGCTCCCAGTTCTTCTGCGGTTTGCCGACCATCACGCGCAGACCCTTGCCGTCGCCGCCGACCTGGCCGCCCCTCACTTCATGGAAACCGTTCTCCGCCGTCGCGTGTTCCCAGTTCTTCTGCGGCCGGCCGACCATCAGCTTCACCCCCTTGGGCTGCGCTGCCGTCGTCCGCCCACCGCCCTCGGCCCGGCGAACATTGCCGGGAGTGAACTTCGATAGCTCACGCGCCGCGCCCTGCAACTCCTTGGCCGCTTTCAGACCGTGCTTGAGCAAACTCCCCAGGCTTGGTTGCCTGCCCATCGCACTCACGTGGGACGCTGCGCGCGACAGGGGCTTGGCGATCTTGCCCAGCGTCTTGAGGGTTGCCGCGCCCTGAGGCGCAGAACTCCTTTTCGAGCTGCCGCGCTGGGCGGGCGGCGGCTGCACGCGCAGGTTGATGTTGAGCTTCGGCTTGCTCTTGGCGCCGGATGCGGCGGCACTTGCCCTGTGCAGCGCGCCGGCCAGGCGCATTGCCGCCGGTGCCAGCTTCAGGGCCGTCGAGATGGCGGAGGGCATGATTTCTCTCGATTCATGGGCCGGCTCAGCCTGCGCCCAGCCCCGTCTGCGTGCCGCCCGGCTCGTCCAGCCCCAGCAGCTCGAAGATGTTGATCTGCCCGCCGCAGCGCAGGAACACCTCGTTGTAGAGCTGCGCCGTGTTGAGGTTGCCCCAGGCCACCGCGCGGCGGATCAGGTAGGGCACCGGGCTGTGCGGCTCGATGTGCTCGAGGATCTGGGCGATGTGCGCGAGCGCGGCATAGGCCTCGCGGCGGTCCGGCATCATGCCTTCGCCCGGCTCGCCGGCATCGGCGGATTCAGCGCCCTCGCCCGTCGCAGCCATTGCCTGCGCCGCAGGCGCCAGGTGGATGCCGCGCCGCCGCGTCTCGGCCTGCATCACCACCTCGATACGCTGCAGCAGGCTGCGCATCGCGCCGAAGCCCGGCGCGTCGTCCGCCATCTGTCCGGCCAGCGTGGTTTCCAGCGCGTCCAGCGCCCGCAGCCCGGTTTGCAGGCATTCCAGGTGGAAAAGAATGCGCTCCTGCGGCGTGCAGGCGAGCGCAGCCCCTACCTCGGCGAGCGTGGCGCCTTCGATCTCGGCGTCGGCCTTCTTGCCCAGCGAAGCGCGCAGTTGTTCGTTGCGCTGCGCCTGCTCCCAGTCGTTCCAGGCGTACTCGTGCTCGCCGCCGGCCGCGGTCAGCGGTACGCGGCGCAGCGGCGGCAGCAGCTTCTGGTTGATCCACTGCAGCAGGTTGATGCGATGCTCGCCGTCCTGCGGGTGCATTTGCGCGTCGAAACGCCGGAACAGGCCGTCGATGAGCGCCAGGCAGGGCGCCACGGCCTGCAGGCCGGTGCGCCCGATGAGCGCCTCGAAGAGCCAGGCCGCCAGTTGCAGGTCCTTGCTGCGCGAGGCCAGCGCCTGCGCCGCCAGTTCGCTGGCCGCGACCCAGTTGGCGCGCTTCAGTTCGCGCTCCCAGGGGCCGAGCGGCAGGCTGGCGTCCTCCTCCTCGCGCTCGACGCGGATGCGCCGGTAGCTCTCGTCCTGCGCGGCCGGATGGCCGACGGGCCCGTCCTGCGCGACGGGCGCCAGCAGGGCGCTGCCGCGCACGCCGACCAGTTCCTCGAAGAATGCGTCGATTGCCGTGGGCAATGCGTCGGGCTGATTCATCTCCTCACCTCCTTCTTGCGGGTTCATGGGTCACCACGCCTCCGGTGCGCTGTACGGGAAGGCCGGCAGCTTCAGCGCGGTCGTTGCCTGCGTCTTCGGATCGATACTGCTCATGCCGATGCCGACGAACAGCCGGGCGCGCCCCTGCGCCGCCTTGCCGTCGGCGCCCGGCCCGCCGGCGAGCGGCACCGAGAATTCGAGCAGGCGCCGCTTCGGGTCGGCCGGATCGAATTCGGGCAGCCCCTGCGGACGATGCGCCGCGAACAGCCGCAGCAGCGACCACGGCGCATCCAGGTCGAAGCGCGCGCGGCGCTCCTCGACCCGCAGGCCGGTCTGCCGGGGATCGCGCTGCGGCAGCCAGGGCGAACGGTCGGCCCAGGTCAGCGCCAGCGACAGCGCCTGGCCCGCGTACCAGTCCAGCGCGGTCGGGCGATTCGGGAAGCCGGCGTGCGCCGAACCCGAACTCAGTTGCCAGCCGATCAACTGGTCGGCGCCGGACGACGCTGAAGGCATGGCGTTGAACGCGATCGACAGGCCGATCGGCTGGCCATGCTCGCCCGCCAGAAGATTGCCGCCGAAGAACGCCGCCACGGCGTCGAGCTGGGCGATGAAGCGGTGCTCCTCGCTCCACTCCTTCTTCGGCAGGGCGGCCATGGCGTCGCGCAGCGCGGCCCGCTGCGCCGCGAAGTCGAGGAAGAAGGCGCGCACCGTCGCCGGGCTGGCGTCGCGCGCGCCCGGCTCGCCGAAGGGGTAGCGTCCGGCCAGGTCGCGGTTGAAGCGGCCCGCCCAGCCCTGGTAGACCTCGAAGCCCTGCGCCTGCACGCGGTCCACGCAGCGCAGCGACACCTGCTGTTCGAGCCGGCCGCGCAGCACCGAGAACAGGTCGTTGCCGGGCTCGGGGGAAACGTAGGCAGCCAGCGTCTCCTCGCAGTTGGCATAGCTCAGGCCGCTGAGCTGGCGGATGAAGTAGCCGTCGAGCGCGGCCACCTGCCCGCTCGGCTCCTTGGCCTGGGTGTAGCGGTTGAGTTCGGCGGTGGTGTTGGCCCAGTAGGTCTGCGTCTGCGCCGTGTCGCGCTGCGCCGCGTTGACCGCCGGCGCGGCCTGCATCAGGGAGACGAAGGGCGCGGCGTAGCCCACCAGCACCTGCGCGCGCGCCACCTGGCGGGCGAGATAGTCCTTGAGCACCGGCAGGCTGCCGGTATCGAACAGCTCGTCGCCGCCGCTCGCGGCCTGCGGCGCGTACAGACGACTCGCCGCGGCGAGCGCGCTGACGCTGCCGAGTTGGTCCGCCGCGAAATCGAAGACGCACTGGCGCACGTTGCCGCCGCCGCTGGCAAAGCCGTAATCGGCATAGGCCTTGAGCACGTTCTGCAGGGAAGGCAGGGCCTGCGCCACCTCACTGCCGGTGCGGGCCAGGTCGGCGTCGGCGCGGCTCACCGCATCGAGGCTGACCAGCGGGATCGGCGAGCCGCCCGGCAGGCGCTGCGCGCGCTGCATCGCATCGTCGAGCGCGCGTTCCAGCGCGGCGCGCGCGAGGCGGTCGTAGAGCGGGCGCTCGGCCGTGCCGGTGAGCGGCAGCTTTCTGGCCTCGGCGAACTTCTCGTAGTCGGCGAGATAGCCGGCCGCTTCGACGATCTCGGCGGCATGCCAGCGCGCCGCGCTGCCCGCGCAGCCGAAGCTGCGCGGCGCGTTCAGGCGCATGAAGCCCAAGGCCACCAGATCGGGCAGACCGGCCAGCTCGCTCTGCAGCGCCGGCGCGAGTTCCATGCTTCCTTCGCCCGCCGAGAACACCAGACCGTAGGGCGCCAGCGTCATGCCGGCGAGGACCTTCATCTCGGGGTGGAAGCACTGCTCGCGGTCGAAGCGGCTCACCGTGCGGCGCAGCGTCTCGGGGTAGGCATAGCGCGTCTGAAGCGTTTCCAGGCTGTTGCGCACGCTGCGCAGGATGCTGCCGCAGGGGCTGCTCTCGGCGGTGGCGGAAAGCCAGGAGGCGCGCGTCCAGGCCAGCCAGTCGGCGAATTCCCGGGTGTTCTCCAGCACCTTGGCTTCGCCGTCCGACAGCGCCTTGAGCAGACCTTCGCCCTTGGCCACCTCCCTGCTCAAGGCCGCGCGCACGGCCTCGCCCTGCAGGTCGATCCGGGTCGCCAGCCGGGTGCGCATCTTCAGGGGCAGATCCACGTTCTGCCAGGGCGCCGGCGTGCCCTTGTCGGCCCGTTCGCTGAGCTTGCTCATGGCATCGTCGAGGATGTTGCCGGGGCGCCTCACTTCGTCCGGCATGCTGGCGCCGAACGCATAGCCGCCCAGGTCGGCGAGGATCTGCAACTGCGCGCCCTCGCCCAGCGTATGGGCCATCCAGGCCAGGGTATGGAAGCGCTCGAGGTTTTCTTCGAGCGCCAGCACCGCGGCCACGTCGTCGCGCAGCGCCGCTTCCTGGGCGGCCAGGCCGACCGGCGGCACGACGTCGTCGGTGCCGGCGACGAGCCGGCGCGCCTTCTCGCCGAGGTGGCAGGCCATCGCCGGCATGAGCACGCGCGCCACCGTGGAGGTGCCGATGCGGCTGGCGCTGCGGCTGGCGATGCGCCCATCCACCCAGGACGCCGGCACGGCCAGGTAGGTGGTGTCGGTATTCAGGCTGGCCACCTCCTTCAGCAGCGGATAGACGATCTCGCTGGACAGGCAGCCGGCGTTCTGCGCGCTCGCCGGCGTGGCGCGCCCGAGCGTATCGATGGCGCTCACCAGCCCGTCGACCTGCTCGGCGAAGCGCACGCTGGCGAAGCCGAGCGCCACGCACAGGCCGAGCACCGCCGCCACCGAGCCGATCTGCACGGCGCGGATCAGGCGGTTGCGCGACAGCAGGCCCTGTCGCGTCGGCCGCGCCAGGCTGCGCTCGGCCAGCGCCTTGCCGTTGACCAGCGTGTCGACGAAGGACACGTCGGTGCGCACGTCCGGCCGCAGGCTGCCGTCGGCATCGACCGCGCCGGTGAAGTAGAAGCCGCGGAACAGGTGCCCGGTCTGCCAGGCCGTGGCGCGGAAGACCGTGTCCAGCCACGGCGCCAGCGGCTTCTTCAGGGCCATGAGATGGCTGGGGAAGAGGAAGAACCCGTCGACGTCGGCGATCTGCCGGGTATGCGCCGCCACCGCCACCTGCAGGTTGCGCAGGCGTTCGCCGAGCGCGTCGAACCCCGCCTCCGCCCACGCCTTCGGCGTGTTGCTCTGGTCCTGCGGCGTCGCCGAGTAGCCGAACAGTTCATGGCGCCGCTCGCCGGGCTGGCATCGCCAGAAGGCGCCGAAGCCGCCGAGCGCATCGCATTGGGTGACCACCACGTAGACCGGCAGGGCGAATTCCAGCGTTTCCTGCAGCGCGACGAGCTGGCGGTTCACGCTGGCGGCCAGGCGTTCGCGTTCGCTGGCCTTGCCGTCGCGCAGGGTGCGCGCCGACACGCAGAGCAGCACGCCGTCGAGCGGCCGCTCGGGGCGCAGCGCGTCGAGATCCGCGAGGGTCTTCTTCCAGGCGGCGCCTTCGTCGCTGTCGGGGTCGGCGACGGGCAGGCTGCCGTCGACGTCGATCAGCACGCCGTTGCCGAGGAAGGTCCAGCTCGTGCCCTTCGCCTTCAGTTCGGCGGCGCGCGCCGGCGGCGCGTGGCGCCAGCTCTCGGACACCGAGCCGACGACGCTGCTCTTGCCGGCGCCCCGCTCGCCGAGCACCAGCATCCAGGGCTGGTCGTAGCGCCACTCGCGCCGCGTGGCGAGGTAGTCGAACGCGTCGAGCACGCCGCGCAGGCGGTCGCCGAGGCGCGCGCAGAGGCCGCGCGGCGCGCTCGCCTCGTCGCACTTCGCGACGACGATCTTCGGTTTGCGCAGGCGCATCGCCAGGAGCACCGCCAGCAGCGCGACGAGCACGACCCCGACGGCCACCAGGGCTTCCTGCGGGATGTGCCATTGCGACAGCCATTGGCCGACGGCGGCGAAGTCCATCAGCCGGCCCCCACGCTCTGGCGGAAGGGCTCCATCAGCCGGAACCACAGGGCGCTCGACGCCAGCAGGTAGAGCAGCGCGGCGACGCCGGCCGCCGCGTACCAGGGCGTCAGCGGCGCCAGGCGCACGCCCTCGCCTTCGTCGAGCAGATGCTGCAGCGCCTGCGGGAAGGCCGGCCCCTGCGGCGGCGCGGCCGGATCGCGCGACACCACGCTGAACAGGCGCTCGCGCGTCTCCTTCAGCATGGCCTCTCCCTGCTCGCCGCGGTACTTCCCCTTGAAGCCGAGTTGCAGGGCGAGCACCATCACCGCCGCCAGATCGACGTGCAGCGCGTCGCGCTTGCGCGTCCCGAGCAGCTCGTCGGTGATGGCAAAGAAGCGCACGGCGGCGTTCCGCGAGCGGAACAGCCGGTGTTCGAGGAGCACGTCGAGCCAGGCCTCGCGCCCCGCCCACTCGATCTCCAGGACGAACAGCTCGTCGGCCAGCGCGGCCATGGCGTAGAGCGCCATGCGCTGCGCCTTCGCCTCGTCGGCGGTGCCGGTGCGCGCCACCGCCTGCCACTGCGCGCGCAGCAGGCCGGCCAGCCGCCCGCTGACGCGCGCGGCCAGATCGCCGGGCTCGCTGGGCGGCGCTTCGTCGCCGACGGTGAGCATGGCGGCGAGGCGGCCCTCGGCAATGGCCTGCTTGATGCCCGCCAGTTCTTCGAAGAACTCGGCGAAGCGCGCCAGCAGGAAGAAGGCGGGTTCGGCGCGTTCAGGCATGGGCCGGCGCGGCTCCGGTGGCGGCCTGCGGCGCGGACGGCGCGTGCTTGCGGTGGTGCAGGATCACCGCCGCCGGCGCCCCGGCGGCGTCCCCGGACACCAGCAGCGAGCGGCCGGCGCGGAAGCAGTCGACGGCGCCGTGCTGCGGCAGCTCGACGCTCTGGCTGCGCAGCTCGCAGACGATGGCATCGCCGCGCAGCCCGAGATCGGCAACCTCGCGCGCGCCGAGCAGGCGGCGCTGGGCGCCGGTATGCCGGCGCTGGCGCAGGGTCGGCTGCAGGTCCTCGCTGGCGATGTTCGCCTGCTCGATCCAGGTCCGCAGCTCGTGCGCCGTCTGTCCGTCCCGCGGCCGCAGCTCGATATGGACGACGTCCGGCGCGTCGTTCGGCAGGCGGCGGGCGAACACCCCGTCGCGCACGCGGGCAAAGCTCAGGCTCTCCCAGTCGGTGTTGATCAGGGCGAGCTTGCGCTGCACGAAATCGATCACCGCCTGGAACGGCGGGAAGCAATCGGCGTGCGCGTACGGTTCCATCGCCGGCGGCCGGGGGTTGCTGCCGATCCCGCTCATCTGGCCGGCGATCTGGGCCAGCGCCAGCCAGGCCTGCTGCGGCGTGCACAGCGGGTCGACCAGCGCCGCGTCGAGCAGCGGCAGGCAGGCCGAAATCCGGCGGGCCACGGTCAGGTGCGCGCGCGCTTCCGCGCCCATCACGGCGAGCGCCTCGGGCGCATCGTCCTGCGCCGTGCCGACCAGCTCGCGCAGCTTCTCCCACATCGCCTCGCGCAGGGCGGCAAAGCGCCTGAGCAGGCCCTGCTCGCCGAGGAAAGCCGAGGCGCCGAGGCGCAGCATGGGCGGGTGGTAGGAGGAGAGCGCGATCTCGCCCTGCGCGTTGCGCATCACTTCCAGCAGCGGCACCGCCGGGTAGCCCGAGGGCAACTGGTCGGCGGCGAACAGCTCGATGCGGGCGCGGCCGCGCTCGACGGCGACGTCGCCGAAGCCGGTCACTTCGTCGAGGGTTTCGGCGCCGGGCAGGCCCTCGTAGCGGCGCATCGAGGTGCTCGGCACGGCCAGCGCGCCGGTGCGCGGCGGCAGCGCCAGATAGACGCGCACGGGCTTGCCGGCCTGCGCGCAGTGCGCGCTCACGTCGATGGTTTTCGGCGCCCGTCCGTCCTGGCTCGACACCAGCAGCGGCAGGCCGTCCGGCATGACGCCGGCGAACTCCGTGACGCTGATCATGCCGGTGGGCAGCACTGCGCCGTCCACCGCCAGGTGGCGCACGCCCCAGCAATGCGCGCTGAGGCCGAGCAGGCGCTGGTGGAGTAGCGCCTGGGCGTGGATGTCGTTCTGCTGGAAGTGCTGCGGCGAGAGCAGCATGCCCTCGGACCAGAGCACGGCATCGGGCAGGAAGTTCGTCTCGGTCATGCGCCTTTCTCCTCAGTGTCCGCTCACGGCGATGTCGTCCGGCTGCAGGCGCAGTTCGGCGCGCGCATAAGGGGTCAGGGTGATCGCCGGCCAGCCCGCCTCGCCCACGTAGTTGGCGAAGACGAGCACGGCCACGGCCTTGGCAACCCTGGCCGGCAGCTCGGCCTTGAACGCGGGATAGGCCGCCGGCACCTGCAGGGACTTCACCTCGATGTCGGCGGCCAGCGATTTCTGCAGCGCCTGGCGCTGGCGGAACCACTCCGGCCCGGTGCCCGGCAGCTTCGCCAGCGCCGCGTCGCTGTAGACCGCCACCACGTCGAGCTGCGTGGCGCTGCCGCCGTTGGCGGCCGGATCGGCCGACACCCGCAGCGTGCGCAGCGCGGCGTGCGCCGGGCCGAGGCCGATCAGCCCCTTCACCGAATCGATGGCGCTGCATCCGCCCAGCAGCGCCAGGCATCCCGACAGCATGAGCACGAGCGCGCGGCCGGTCATGAGAGGTAGATCACCTTGAACTGCCCCGGCGTCAGCGAGATGCCGACGCAGTTGGGCAGCAGGCCGTTCTGCCCGTTGATCGAGGTCAGGCGCGAAGCGAAGACGCAGCCCAGCGCCACCTTGAAGCTGCCCAGCAGCGAGCGCTTAGGGCCCATGCACATGCCCGAGGCGACGCCGACGCCGGCGTCGCCGGCGCTCAGCGCGCCGATGGTCAGGAGGTTCTCGGCCAGCCCGCCGCCCAGGATCACGTTGAACACCGTCGGCACGTTGCTCACCGAGAAGTCGAGATTGACCTGCGGCACCGGCACCGGGCCGACCATGCAGACGTCGGGAAAGCCGAGGTTGAGCACGCCGAGATTGTTGTTCACGAACATCGCCTCACCCCATGCTGATGCGTTCTGCGTCGGCCTTGATGTCGCGCTCGGCCGTGAGCAGCGCATCCTGGGCGTGCAGCTTGAAGAGGTGGCGCACGTCGAGCAGGCAATGCCCGGCGCGGCCGATCAGATGGCGTGCCTGCTGGACGAGGCTTTCCGCCACCGTGACGAAAAGGTTGGGCGCCTGCAGCGTGAGACTGCCGGTGAGCGTCATCAGCCGCGCCTCGCCGGCGCTCACCAGCGCCAGGCTGTCGACGGCGTGCACGCTGACGTTCGCCTGGCGCAGCGCCAGGCTGCGGCAGGCCGGCACGCTCAGCGCCGCCTCGGCGCCGCTGCGTTCGAGCACGTGCAGCACGTGGCAGGTCGCCCCCGCACTGCCGCCGACCAGCACCAGATCGCCGGTCTGCGGTTCGAGCAGGCAACTCGCCGCGCGGCGCGCCTGGCGGCCGTTCGCCAGCAGACAGGTGTCGGCGTCGAGCAGCATGGCCACGCGCGTCTCTTCGAGCTGCACGCGCTGCGCGCGGGCGCTCGCCGGGGCCGGGTTCACGGAATGCATGGCAGATCCTCCAGATCGAGATTGGGGCGTTCGAGCGCCAGCAGGTCGGCGTCGGTGCCCTGCTGGCCGCGCCGCGAGGCGCCGCGCAGGCGCACGTCGTCCAGCGCGGCGCCGTGGAAGACGCAGCGGTCGAGCCGCGCGCCGGAAAGATCGCTGTCGCTCAGGCGGGCATGCGCGAAGCGCACGTCGGAAAAATCCGCGTCCGCCGCCCGCAGGCCGACCGCTTCGCTCTTCTCCCAACTGCCGCCGGCCAGGCGCGCGCCATCGAAGCGGCAGGCGCGCAGGCGCGCGTTGTAGAACATGGCGCGGGAAAAATCGGCGTCGCGCGCGTCGCACCCTTCCAGGCGCGCCGACAGCAGCAGGGCGTCCGGCGCCTGCGTGCCGCGCAGGCGCGTCCCGGCGAAATGCGTCTGCATCAGGTTGCAGCCGGCGAGCACGGCGCCGGAAAGATCGCTGTCCGCGAAGCGTCCTTCCTGCAACTGGCACAGGTCGAAACGCAGGCTGCCCAGGGCCATGCCGCGCCAGTCGTTGTTCATCAGCGCGCTGCGCTGCGCGCGCAGGCCGGCCACGTCGGTGGTGCGCAGGTCGCTGTCGGTGAGCGCGGTCTGCGCCAGCGTGGCGCCGGCCAGCGACGCCTCGGCCAGATCGCAGCGCCAGAGCACCGCGCTGTCGAGCCTGGCGCCCGTTAGCGCGGCGCCGCGCAGGTCGCAGCCGGTGAGCGCCACGTGGCTCAGGCCCGCGCCCTGCGCCCGCACCGCCCGCAGGCTGCAGTCGACCAGGGCCGCCTGCGACAGGGCCGCCGCCTCCATGGCCGCAGCATCGAGCGCGCAGCGGATGAACTGGGTCTGCGCCAGCGCGGCGCCGGCGAAATTCGCGCCGGCCAGGCGGCAATCGATGAAGGTGGCGCGCGCCAGCGCGGTGCGCGAAAGGTCCATGCCGCCCAGCTCGCACTCGCGCAGCACGGCGTCGGCCAGCGACGCGCCGCGCAGGTCGATGCCGCGCAGGTCCGCCTTTTCCAGCGGCCGCCGGCGGCGGATGTGCCAGGCGATGGCGGCCGGATCGACGAGCGCCGGGGCCTTCATGGCAGGCTCGCTTTCTCGTCGATGAGGGCGCGCGAACGGTTGGCGCCGCTGAAGTCGGCCTCGCTGGCGTCCATCTGCGCGAGCACGGCCTGGGTGAGCGTGGCCTGCGCGAAATCGGCCTTGCGGCACATCGCCTGGAAGAAGTCGGCGCGCGCCCCGCGCACGCGGCGCAGGCGGCTGCGGAAGAACAGCGAGCGATAGAGGCGCGCGCCTTCGAGATTGGCGTCCGACAGGTCGGCCTCGCCGAAGTCGCTCTGCGCGAAGGTTCCTGCGCCGAGATCGGCGCCGCGCAGATTGGCGCCGCGCAGGCCGCAGCGGCGCATCAGCGCGCCGCGCAGATTGGCGCCCTGCCAGTCGGCCTTGCCGCCGCCGTGCACACTGAGCAGTTCGGCGGCCGGCCACTGCGACGCGGCCAGCGTCGCGTCGAGCAGCACCGAGCGGGTGAGGCGCGCGGCGCCGAAATCCGCGCCGGCAAGCTGCGCGCCCTGCGCCACCACCTGCTGCCACTGCGCCTGCCGCCAGCGGCTGGCCGCCGCCTGCATGCCGACGAACACGGCGCGCGCGGCGCGGCTGTCGTCGAGTACCGCGCCGGTCAGATCGATGCGCAGGGCGAGCAGGTCATCGAGCAGCGCGCCGGCCAGGTTCGCCTCGCGCCACAGCGCGTCCATGGCCTGAGCGCCGCGCAGGCTGGCGGCGCCGAAGTCGGCGCCGGCCGCGCTGCTGCCGCTGAGGTTGGCGCCGTCGAGGCAGGCGTCGGCGAGCTGCGCGCCGTCGAGGCGGGCCGCGGTGAGCACGGCGCGGGCGAGGTTGGCGCCGCGCAGGTCCGCGCCGCGCAGGTCGGCCCGCTCCAGTTGCGTTTCGCGCAGATCGGCGCCGCGCAGATCCGCGCCGGCCAGATCGGCGCCGGCCAGATCGCGGCCGGCGAGCGCGACGCCTTCGCGCAGCCACTGCATCGCCTGCTGCCCCAGCGCGCTCGCCGCAGCGGCGGGCAGCGCCTCCGGCAGGGCGCCGGGCGTCGGCGCGGCGGCGCGGGCGGCGCGCTTCATGGACTGGGCCGCGCCGAGCGCCTGGGCGATCTGCGCGCGCTGTTCGGCGCCGACGCTGCCGGCCTGCGCCGCCTCGGCGCGATCGAGCGCCTCGGCCAGTCCGGCGGGCAGCGCCAGGTTCTGCGGCGCGACGAGGTCGGTGGCCTCTTCCTGGGCCCGGGCCAGCGCCTTGGCGGTCGCTTCTTCCGCAGTGGGCGCGGCCGGCGGCGGCGCATCCGGGAACTGCGCGCGCAGGGTCTGCCGCAGGCGTTCCTGCTCGGCGGCCAGCCGCGCCTCTCCCTCGGCGCGCACCTTCGCCGCCAGCGCCGTGGCCTGCGCCTGCAGTTCGGCCAGGTCGAATTCGCCTTCGGCCAGCGCATCGGCCGGGATGCCGGCGAACGCGGGCGGTTCGACGCGCGGCGGGACGTAGTCGGCCGGCGGCGTCAGCCCGCTCTGCGCCCAGAAGTCGGCCATCTGCTCGTCGAGCAGTTGCTGGCGCTCGGCCTGCTGCGCGGCGGCCTCGGCCTCGCGGCGCGCGGCGCGGGCGGCGATCTGCTCCGCGCTGCGCGGCGGCGCCAGTTGCGCTTCGTCGAAGGCGTGCAGCGCGGCCGTCGCCGGGTCGAGGCGCAGGCCGAACACCTCGCGGTAGTGGGCGAGCGGCCGCGTCTCGTCGAGTTTTTCGTAGGCCACCATCAGGGCCCGCACGTCGAGCGCGTCGCTGTCCGCTACCGGCGCTTCGCCGCGGAACACGAGCAGGCCGAGATCCTGATCCGGAAAGAACCAGACCGTGTCGCAGGCCAGCGCGATCTCTTCGGCCCCCTCTGCCCCCTCGGCGCCCTGCCCTTCGCGCAGCAGGAAGGCGCGCGCGCGCAGGCCCGGCAGCCGGCCGCGCAGCAGCGCATGCTGCGGGTGCAGACCTTCGAGGGTGTAAGGCTCGTCGCCGCGCAGCGCGCCGGCGAACTGCTGGTCGGCCGGCGCGCGGTTGAACAGGCCGAAGTCGAAATCGCGCGGCAGGCCGGGGAAATCCTCGGCCAGCCAGCGTTTGTCGTAGCTGCCGCTGGCGCGGCGCGCGCGCTCGGCGTGCAACAGCGGCTGCGGCGCGAAGCCGGCGGCCGGCAGCCGCTGGCGGCCCGGCATCACCGGCAGGCCGGGATACTCGACGTTGGGCATGGCGCCGGCGCGCGCGCGCAGCCAGGCGAAGCGCGGCAGGAAGGCGCGGCCCTGCGGGTTGTCGTGCCCGGCGCCGCCGTAGGCGCGCTCCCAGGTGAGCGGCATGTCCTTGAAGGGCACGGGTTCGTCCACGCAGACGGCGGGCCATGCGCGGCGCGTCCAGGCGCGCTCGCCGAGCACGTGCAGGCATTTGTCCACGGGGCCGCAGTGCAGGCGCACGCACAGGCAGGGCACCGGCGCGGCGGCATGGGCGCTGCCGCTGAGCAGCACCTCGCCGCGCGCCTTGGGCAGGATGTGGTCGAGCGGCAGGCCGGCGGGCAGCGCCGGCACCAGCTTGGCCCACTGCAGGTTGTCGGCGAGCAGCCGGTCGAGCGCGCCCTGGCCGAGCGGAAAGAAGCCCAACGCGGCGACGGCGAGACGATGCGCGCCGCGGTATCGGTAAGGCCGGTCGAGCACGCCGAGGGTGAGCGGTTTGACGATCTTCATGGCCGGCTCACACCACCAGCATGATGACGGGAATCTGGATCGACGGCCCGCTGATGTCGATCCCCACGGTGCTCCCCTTGACCGACAGGGTGAGGCCCGAACCGAGCACCTCGATGCGCGTCGACGCGCCGGTGACCTCGACCGAGGTGCTGTTGCCGACGACGTTCACATTGTTGCTGTTGCCGGTGACGCTGACGCCGCTGTGGCTGCCGGTGATGTTGGCCGAGAGCGCCACGCCGGTGAGCGAGGCGCTGTTCACGCTGCCCGACAGGCTCAGGTCGACGGAGGCGCCGAGCAGCGCATTGACGTTGCGCACGCCGGTGGCGGAATTGCTGTTGCTGACGCCGACGGCGTCGTTGCTGTTGCTCGCGCCGATCGCCGAGGAACTGCTCTGCGCGCCGATCGCCGTGAAGTTGTGGACGATCGCATGCGTGCTGCGGTTGGTCGCCGTGCCGGTGATCGTGGAACTGTTCTCCGAATCGCCGTAGATCTCCGAGACGCTGCCGACCTTGCCGTGATGCTCGCTGCGGCTGGCGACGCCGCCGTGGAAGGTGCTGACGCTCTTGGTCGCACCGTACGCCACGCTGCTGCTGTAGGAATCGCCATAGACCACGCTCTTGCTCGCCTGCACGGCAGCCAGCGCCTCGGCATCGCTCTGCTCGCTGCTGGCGAGCGAAGGATCGCACTTGCCGGTGACCGATTCGTGATAGCTGCGCCCGGTGGCCGAAAAGCTCTTGCTCTCCTTGCCCCAGGCATAGCTGTAGTTCGAGCCGTAGGCCCAGGATTCGCCGAGCATGCCCTGCTCCTTCTGCTCGGACTCGGAATAGCTGTAGTTGCCGCCGCGCGAATAGCCCGCATCGCGGAACACGCCGCGCGCATAGGCTTTCTCGACGAGCGCCGCGGCGGCATCGACGGCGCCGCGCGACCAGGGCTGGCCGAAGCGGATGCTGCGGCCGTCGCCGAAGCTGGTGGAGTAGCTGTTGCCGATCTGGCTGTGCGCCGTCCAGCCCGAGTCGGTGACGGTCCTGCTGCCGTCGACCTGCACCATGTTCTGGATTTCCGGCAGTTCCGATTCGTCGTTGGCGCGCGTCACCCAGACGTTGCTGCCGACCTCCGGCATCGTCTGCATGTGCGCGGCGAGCTTCACCCACACCGGCGGCGCATCGCGCGTATCGGTGGAGAAGCGCACGTAAACGCCCTTGGCGCGCAGCTCCGCGTACACGCCCTGGGTGTCGGTCAGGGTTTCGGAGGCGCCGCTGAAATCGTCGGGCACGTAGTAGGGCCAGTCGCGCACGGCGTCGTCGCCGTCGGCGGTGGTCACGGTGGCCAGCACCACGCCTTGCTGGGTGTCCTGCAGGCTGGCGCTGGCGATGAGGCCGCCGGCCACGGTGGCGCTGAACTGGTTCTGGTATTCGCCGTCGAGCGTCGAGCTGTGCTGCACCTGGGTGAGCACGAAGGCGCGGCCGTCGAGTTCGGGGCGCACGCCGGGCGGCATGGCCGCCATGCCGAAGCGGTGGCCGGCGCGCAGGAAGGGGCAGCGGCTGGCGCCGTCGAGCCGCAGGTCGGCGCTGGACATGGCCTGATCGGTGGTCTGCGCGTAGTCGCGCACTTCGCCGTCGCAGTAGCCGTACTGCACGATCTTGTACTGGTGGAAGGGCAGTTCGCCGACGTCGGGCCGGCTGTCGGCGCGAAAGCTGGCGTGGCTGGCGAGCGGTTCGGCCGGCTGGCGCACGTCCCAGGCCTCGCGCTGCAGCGTGAAGACGCCGCGCACGCCGGTGCTGCCCATCGACTGCCGGTAGGTGTATTGGGTGATGACGTCCGCTTCGTGCAGGCCGAGTTCGTCCTCGTCGGTGAAGGTGTAGCGCAGCGGTTCGTCGCCGGGACGCGCGGCGGGATAGCCGGGGCGGTTGGCGAAGACCATGCAGTGGCCGTCGGCGCGATGCTCGAAGTAGAAGAAGATGTGCGCCCGGCTCATCAGGCGGTGCATCAGGTCCATGTCGGATTCGCCGGCCTGCATCCAGTCCTGGGTGCGCGCGGAGGCGACGTTGTCCTCGCCCGCCAGGCCGTCGAAGTTCGCCTCCACGCGGTGCTCGCGGCACAGCGTGGCAAGCGCCTCGCGGATGTTCAGGTGGCGCAGGATGCGATAGCGGTTGGTGAGCGTCATGCGCCAGGCCATCGGCCGCATGGTGATGTGGTAGACGCCGGGCCGGTCGATGGCGAAGCTGGCGACGATGCCGTTGAACAATGCGAAGGAGCGCGCCTCGCCGCTGCCGTCGAGCGCCTTGAGGAAGGCCTGGTGGGCGAGCTTGCGGTCCTCGAACTGCACGCCGGCGACGCCGACCGTGATCGGCCGGCCGATGATCTGCGAGAGGTCGATGGTTTCGCCCGCCGGATCGGTGTCGCCGTGCAGTTCGAGCTGGTACTCGAAGAGGTCGGAGACGCTTTCCTGCCCCTGGAAGCTGACCAGGCGGAAGACGTTCTCGCCGACCACCGCGCCGTGCGGCATCTCGATGCAGCAGTGCTGGAACAGTAGCGGCTGATCGCGCAGGGCGATCCGGGTGGCGGCGGCGGGTTCGAGCGGCGCGTTCATGCGGTCTCCATCCGTGGTTCATGGGCGCTGACGCGAAAACGCAGCGGCGCCACGGCCTGCCCCCCCAGCCAGGCGGTCTGGCCGAGGCGCAGCCCGAGGCTTGCGCCGTCGCTGACGAGCCGCGCGGGCGGCACGGTGCCGGGGACGACGTGCAGACACACCTCGCAATCGAAGCGGCGATCGAGCAGCAGGCGCAGCATCGCCACCAGGCCGCGATGCGCGGGGCCAGGCAATTCCTCGCCCGGGCGCGCCGGACGCAGCGGCAGCAGGGCGCAGGCGGCGGCGTAGGGCAGCGCATCGACGACCAGGCGCACGGCGGCGTGCGCGTCCCAGGTGCGGCGGCCGAGCAGGCTGTCGTGGCCGAGCGCATGGCTGCGCCGGCCCAGCGCGAGGCGGTCGGAGGCCTCGATGTCGCGCCAGCCGCCGAGCAGGGGTTCGAGCCGCGCGGCCACGCCCAGATAGGCGGAGAGCACCTGGCCGACGACGATGGCGCTCTTGCGCACGTTCGCCAGCAGGCCGGCGATCCCCAGCCAGGTGCGCATCGGCAGCGGCATCTGCGCCTGCTGCGCCGGCAGCGCCAGGCCCATCAGCGCGGCAAGCTGGCCGGCGTGGCGCGTGTCGGCCGGTTCGGCCGGATCGAGCGCGCGCAGCGCGCGGATCTTCAGCTCGTGGCGCAGCACGTGCACGCGCTGGTTGAACACGTCGAGGAAGGCCGCCATGGCGCGCCCGCCCATGCGTTCCTGCTCGCGCACCCATTCGAGGAAGGGTTCGGGCAGCGGGCCCAGCTCGCTCGCCAGGCAGTAGTTCGGCGTGCGCACCTCGATGCGCGCCGGCATCTCCTGCGCGTACCGGACCTCGCTGCGGAAGGCCGGCATCGCGCGCGTGCCGGCCAGCCGCGTCACCTCGCGCCCGGGAAAGGCGGCGCGCAGGTCGGCGCGAAAGCGCAGGCGCTGGCCGATCGGCCAGGCGCCGTCGCGCCGGTGGCGCAGCAGGCGCACCAGTTGGAACACGTCGAAGCGGGCGTACTGCTCGCCCAGCACGCGGTTCAGAGCAGGACCTGGTTGCCCGCCAACGGTGGCCATTCCTTCACCACTCCTTTCACGTCAGGCATGCGCAGGCGAAGCTGCACGACGGTGTTCACGCTGGCATACAGCGTGAAGAAATGCCGCAGCACGGCGGCGAACAGCACGGCGCTGGTCTCCTCGAAACGGTGGTGATCCAGGGTCAGGTCGATCTCGCAGCCCTGCACGTAGCCGCGCCGCCCCATGCGGCCGTGCCAGCGCACCAGCGGCCGCGAGTCGAGCGCGCGGATGCCGTCGATGGCGCGATGGCCGAGCGTGCTGGCCGGCCCGACGTGCATGCGCAGGATGTCCTTGAGCGCGGCCAGCGCCTTCGGGCCGTCGGCCAGCGACAGGTGGTTGAGGGCGAGCTGCGAGGCCAGCAGCCAGGGGCGGGCGCCGGTCATCGGCGGCGTCTGGTGCGCGGTCGGCTTGCCGAGCACGCGCAGGGCGTTCACCGGCGCCGCGCCCTCGATCTGCAGCTCGTCGCCGACGCGCAGGCGTTCGGGCATGCGGCGGTTGGTGCACAGCGCGCTGCCGCCGACCACGTCGTCGGCGGGATCGGTCAGCTCGAAGCGCGCGTCGAGGAAGGACACGTAGATCTCGGTGCCGCCGATGCGCGCGCGCTGGCTCGCTTCGCGGCGCGTGAAATAGAAGTAGTCCTGCAGCTCGATCTGCTGGAAGGCGTCCATCGAGAAATACGGCACCAGCGTGCGCGGCGCCGCGCCGGCGCGCACGGCGTCGAGGCGCTCGACGCGGTAGATCTCGCAGTTGGCGTGCTGGGTGGCGTCGCCGGTGAGCCGGTATTCGTAGCGGCTGTGGTCGAGCGTCAGCGGGTCGATGCGCTGGCTGTAGAGGTTGATCAGCGGCACGCAGTTCGTGCGCAGCATCGCCGGCGCCAGGCGCAGGCCCGGATCGGGCGGCACGTCGAGCAGGAAGAGCAGGTCGACGGCCGGCGCATCGCTGCGGATGTCCAGCGCGGCGACGTCGAAGAACAGGAATTTCTCGGGGAAGGCGAAGTATTCCTGCAGGATGCGGAAGGCCGGATGGGCCTGCGGCAGGGCGGGCAGCGCCGCCTCGTCGTCGGCGAAGCCGACCCAGCGCAGCGATTCGCCGGCCAGGCGGTGGACGCTGCCGGCGTCGTCCTCGCCGATCTCCGCCACCGCCAGCCCGCGCAGGTGGACGCCGAGCAGATGCTGCAGGCGATGCGCCGGGCCGGCTTCCGGATTCAGATGGAAACGCAGGTTCTTCGGCTGCATCCGGTCGAGCGGCGTGCGCCCCTGCTTGAACAGGCGCGCCCTGATGATGCCGCGCACCTCGTCGTCGGCGGCCAGTTCGGGATAATCGTCCGGCGACACGATCGCCAGCTCGCCGACCCGCAGCGGCCACAGCGCGGTCTCGAAGCAGGTGCGGAAGCGGCAGGCGAGCGCGCCGCCGCGGTCGCCCCGGACGCTGGCCCGCACGTTGCGGCCGCGCTCGATCACGGCCATGCCGTCCGGCTGCACTTCGAACTCGGCCACCAGCATGCAGGGCAGCGGCGCTTCGAGGTGCGGGTAGAGGTCGGCGAGCAGCGCATTCGGCAGCTCCGCCTGGTCGACCTCCAACTGGTGGCGCAGGCGGCCGGTGAGATAGGCGAAGGACTGCATCAGCAGATCGACCTGCGGGTCCTGCGAGCGGCCGCGGTGGATGCCCAGCGCCTGCGCCTGTTCGGGATGGTCGTTGGCGAATTCGCTGGCCTCGTCGCGCAGCGCGGCGAGTTCCTGCCGGTAGAAATCCTTGAGGCGGTCGGAGCTGCCGTACATCGCGCGTCCCGCCGCTCAGACCGGCGCCGCCAGGCGCACGTCGCGCGCCTGCTCGTCGCCGGGAAACAGGGCGCTGACCACCAGGCAGAACGGGCAGCCCGCCGGCGCGTTCGGCTGCGGGTCGGTTTCGACCGTGACGCGCACGTTCTTCAGGCGCGGCTCGTGGCGCGCGATGGCCTCGGCGAGGCGCTGCGCCAGCGCTTCGAGCTGCACCGAGGCGGCATGCCCGATCTCGACCGGGCTGCGCACGCCCCAGGGCACGACGGCGATCGCCTCGCCGGCGTGGCGCGCCGTGGCGAGGAGGCGCTGCACCTGCGCGAGGACGGCCGCCTCCTCGTCGAAGGGCTCCGGCCGGCCGTCGAGGCCGGGCGGACGCACGCTGAGTCGTTCGAACAGAAACACGCTTGACTCTCCCGTCCGCGGCCGCGCGACGCCCCGGCGGGCGGGCGCGGCCACGGAGCGATCAGGTGAAGTTGCCGATCGGACGGTTGTGCATGATGCTCCAGCCGCTGCGGATGCTGCCGGGACGCGAGACATCGACGTCCTGGGTGGTGAAGGTCCACAGAATCTCGGTGAAGTTGATCTTGAACTGCTCCGTCGGCATGTCGTCCGGGTGCGACTGGAACTGGATCTCGCTGATGATCGCGTCGCGCAGCTCCATGGTGATGATGTTCGCCGTCTTGTCGCCGGAGTTGCGCGCGATGTAGATCTTCGTCGGATTGTCCTTGCCGACGCCCAGCGGCGCCGCGCGCAGGCAGTAGTCGTAGAGCTTCACCGAGGTCTGGTCGACGTACTTCACGCAGGTGAACTCGGTGATCACCGGCCGGCCCGAGGTGCGCGCCTTGTTGCTCACGTCGGTGGTGATCTGCTGCTTCATGCCGTGGTGGATGGAGACCAGCTCCAGGCACTTGCCGAACTGCAGGTTGTCGTCGCGCCATTCGGCGTCGATGTGGGTCGAGCTGGTCTCGCCGATGATGTCGTCGGCGTTGCCGGGCTGCAGGAGAATCAGGTCCATTGCTTTTCCTTCCTCATGTCACGTTCGGGTTCAGGCGGGCAGATCGGCGACGAGGCGGATCGAGGCCGTCAGCTCTTCGAGCTGGAAGTGCGGCTTGAGGAACACGGTCGCCCGGTAGGCGCCCGGCTCCCCCGGCACGTCGACGACGACGATCGACGCCTCGCGCAGCGGAAAGGCGGACTTGACGTCCTGCGAGGCGTTGTCGTCGAGCAGCACGTACTGCGAGATCCAGGCGTTGAGAAAGGTCTCGACGTTGGCGCGCGTCAGGAAGCCGCCCACCTTCTCGCGCACGATCACCTTGATGTAGTGGGCGAAGCGCGACGCGGCGAGGATGTAGGGCAGGCGCGACGACAGCGCGGCGTTGGCGTTGGCGTCGGCGTTGATGTAGCGCTTCGGCCGGTTGGTGGTCTGGCCGCCGAAGAAGGCCGCCTTGCCGCTGCCCTTGCAGTGGCACAGGGCGATGAAGCCGAGGTCGTTCAGCTCCTTCTCGCGGCGGTCGGTGATCGCCACCTCGGTCGGGCAGAACAGTTCCTTGATGCCGTCGTCGCC
This sequence comes from Rhodocyclaceae bacterium, assembly GCA_019455325.1. Lineage (GTDB taxonomy): Bacteria > Pseudomonadota > Gammaproteobacteria > Burkholderiales > Rhodocyclaceae > Proximibacter. The sequence continues at coordinate 219,426 of JACFMQ010000004.1, forward strand.
GCCGCTGGCGAAGGTATAGATGGGCAGCCCCTCGACCAGGCCGCCGCCCTGGACGCCGCGGATCGCCGCCGTCCAGCTGTAGAGCGAGAAGGCGTTGGTGATCCGCTCGGCGAGGAAGTAGGCGGCGTTGCCCCAGAGGAAATGATCGTTCTCGGGCACGTTGCCGGCGGCGAGGACCTGCTCCTCGAAGTCGAAGCCGTCGGCCGGCAGGGTCTTCTCGCCGTACGGCAGGCGCAGCAGCACGCGCGGCATGACCAGCGAGACGTAGCGCGAGTCCTCGGTGTCGCGGAATTCCATCCACTTGGTCAGGTCGGCCCCCTCGAAGATCTTCGCCAGGTCGCGCGGCTTGGCCAGGTCGGCGTAGCCCTTGAGGCCGAACATCTCCGGCGAGGCCGCCGACAGGAAGGGCGCGTGCGCGGCGGCGGCCACCCCGGAAATCTTCTCCAGGAAGCTCATGTTGGGCGCGCCCGGGCCGAGCTCGTAGCCGCCGAGCAGCAGGCTGTAGGGCGAACCGCCGTAGGTGCCGTACTCGGCTTCGTAGATCAGCTTGAAGAGCTTGCTCTGGTCGAATTCGACCGCCTTGTCCATGTCGTCCTGAAGCTCCTTCAGGGTGGCGTTGAACACGCGCAGCTTCAGTCGGGTGCCGGTTTCGCTGCGCGACACCAGATGGAAGAGGCCGCGCCACGTGGCCTCCATTTCCTTGAAGCGCGGCGCGTGCATGACGGCGGAGAGCTGCGCGCTCAGCGCGCTATCGATCGCCCGCACGGCGAAGTCGATCGACAGCGCCGCGCCACGGCCCTTGCCGCCCGGCGCGGTGATCACCGGGACGACGTGCTTCTCGAAGGCGGCGGCGAGGCCGGTCTTGAAGCCATCGTCCTTTTCCGGAAAACCTTCCGCGAGCTTGCCGGCGAGTTCCTCCGACCACGCCGACGCTTCCTCCACGCCGGCGGTCGCCGCTTCCAGCGCCTGCGCGGCGACGTCGCTGATTTCCGCGCGCGCCTGCGCATCCCGCAGCAGCTTGCGCTGCTGGAACACCTCATCGAGCGCGCCGACCTTGTCGACCACGCGGATCGGATCGAAATCGCTCAGGCTCTCGAACACGATGGCGCCATTGAGCTTGCCCGTGCCGCCCGGCAGGACGTTGTCGACGTCCTTTAGGGCGACGCGCGGCGCGCTCTGCTTGAGCACCTCGTTGAAGCTGTCGCGGTCGATGTCGACCATCTTGCGTTCCTTGATGTCGGGAGGAACCGCCGGATCGGCGTCCGGATCGCGGTCGCCGCTCAGGTCGGCGAAGATGCCGACGATGAAGGGCAGCTCGCGCTTCTCGATGGCTCCATTGGTATGCACGTCGTAGGTGATCCGCACACGCGGCGGCCGCACCCGCAACAGCTTCTTCTGCACGCTTTCACTCATTTGCTTGCCTCATTCAAGGGTCCGGGAAGATCGCCCGGACTCGAATCCGGACGGCCGCCATCGGCGGCAGCGTTCGAGAACTCGCGTGCGGCCCGGCGCGATCGCCGCTGCTGCCCGGAGTTGCCTCGGCATGCTGTTATCAATTCCCGTGCCAGCCTGGGCTTTTCGTCCATACCGTTGAATTAAAATGATTATTTCGAAATACGGGCGGACTGGCGCAGGAAGCGCCCCGGAATGGAAAGCGCCCGCGCATCGACGCGGGCGCGAATGACGAAATCATTCAGAATCAAAGGCATGCGTGCATTCTCTCGTCATGGGTCGGCAATAACGAAGGCAGGCGGGGGTAGGTCGATTTTTTCCCGCAGGAGAGAAAAATTCTTCCTCGCGGACGGCACGGCCGAACGCCGGCGCGCGCCGCGGGAAGGCGACGGCAAGGAACGGGCAGGGGAAAGACGGAGGCGGACGGAGCCGTCGGCTCAGTCGGCGGGCGCCGGGCGCGCGCGGCGCCACAGCACGCTGTTGCCGATCATCAGGCGCTCGACCGCACCGGCGGCCTCCAGCCGCTCCAGCGCAACGGTCGTGATGATCGGAGACTCCGGCAGGTCGGGCCAGAAGATCCACCAGCGATGGATGCCATCGAGCGTGTCCGCGCTCTCCGGCCGCTGCGCCAGAAACTCGCGGATCGCCGCTTCGGCAAAGAGAACGGTCTGTTCGTCGATCATGGTCATGGGTTTCCGGGCGATACGCACGCAACGAACGTGCCCACGACGCGCCGCCATCGGGCATTCCTCCGAGGAGGAAATCCACCCGACCGGGGAAAGAATCACCCGGCGGCATCCATGGAACGAAACCCGCGAACGGCGGCGCGGCTGGCGAAACACGCCAGGCGCGCGGGGCGGCTATGCCGCGGCGCCGTCGTCCTCGTGGCCGATGCCGTACTTGCGCACCAGCTTGCCGAAGGCGCTGCGATCCTGGCGGGCCAGGCGTGCGGCGCGCGAGATGTTGCCGTCGGCGCGCGAGAGCATGGCGAACACGTAACTGCGCTCGAACTCGGCCACGGCCCGCGCCTTCGCCTCGCGGAAAGCCGGCAGCTCCCCCTTGCCGGCATCGCTCGGCCGCATCGCGGACGCGGGCATCAGCTCGGCGCGCGACTCGGCCAGGCGCAGCTCGCTTTCTTCGCACAGCAGGAATTCCCGATGCATCACGTTTTCAAGCTCGCGCACGTTGCCGGGCCACGGGTAGCGCTCGATGAAATCCCGCCCCTCGGCATGCAGCCGCTTGAGCGGCAGCCGGTACTGGTGGCTGAAGCGCTGCAGCATGGCGCGCGCCAGCACCTCCGCGTCCCCCTCCCGCTCGCGCAGGGGCGGCATGTGCAGGGTGATGACGTTCAGGCGGTAGAGCAGGTCCTTGCGGAACAGGCGCGCCTCCGCCAGGCACCGCAGGTCGGCGTTGCTCGCCACCGCCACCCGCACGTCCACCTGGCGCAGGGTGCCGCCGCCGACGCGGCGATAGGTGCGATCCTGCAGGAAACGCAGCAGGGCCGCCTGCGCCCTGGGGCTCAGGGTATCGACCTCGTCTAGGAACAGGGTGCCGCCGGCCGCCTCGCCGATCAGGCCGGCGGAGGCGTTCTTCGCATCGGTGAAGGCGCCGCGTTCATGGCCGAACAGCTCGCTCTCCACCAGCGATTCCGAGAGCGCCCCGCAATTCACAGGGACGAAGGGGCGATCGGAGCGGGCGCTGAGATAGTGGATCGCGCGCACCGCCAGCTCCTTGCCGGTGCCGGTCTCGCCATTGACCAGCACGGTCGCGTCGAGGCGCGCCATGCTGTGTATCTGGGCGACGGTCTTCTGGAACTGGGGAGACGAACCGATCAGATTGAAGCGCGACAGACCTTCCATCATTGCTCCCTTCAGGGCGAATCCCGGGGCTGCGTGCATCCCTTCCGGCAGACCGGCGGGCGCCCGCCGGGCCTGGCGGCACGCCGGCGGGTTTCCATATGGCATTCGACGTCAAAGCGAGCAGTAAAGGACAAGCCGGCGGCGACGTCAACCATTCCAATGGATTAATGTCGTTCCGGTAGGCTGCGGTGGCAGCGCATCTTCGGGCGGTCGGGGCGCCGCGGCCGCCGTCCCGCCGCGCATCGCCGGGCTGCCGGCGATGCGCAGCGGCGGTCATTCCATCCGCGTATCGAGCCCGTGCTCGGCCATCTCCGCCGCGCGCAGCACGGCGCGCGCCTTGCTCTGGGTTTCCTGCCATTCGGCGGTCGGATCGGAGTCGGCGACGATGCCGGCGCCGGCCTGGACGCTGAGCTGGCCGTCCTTGATCACCGCCGTGCGGATGGCGATCGCCAGATCCATGTCGCCGTGGAAACCCAGGTAGCCGATGGCACCGCCGTAGATGCCGCGCTTCACCGGCTCCAGTTCGTCGATGATCTCCATGGCCCGCACCTTCGGCGCGCCGGAGAGCGTGCCGGCGGGCAGCGTCGCCTTGAGCACGTCGAGCGCGTTCAGCCCCGGCCGCAGCTTGCCCTCGACGTTGGAGACGATGTGCATCACGTGCGAATAGCGTTCGATGACCATGTTCTCGGTGACGCGGACCGAGCCGACCTGGGCGACGCGGCCGGCGTCGTTGCGGCCGAGGTCGAGCAGTTGCACGTGCTCGGCGCGCTCCTTCTGGTCGGCGAGCAGTTCCTTCTCCAGCGCCTGGTCTTCCTCGTGCGAGGCGCCGCGGCGGCGCGTGCCGGCGATCGGGCGGACGGTGACGACGCCTTCGCCGTGCTCGTGTTCGAGGCGCACGAGAATCTCCGGCGAGGCGCCGACGATGTGGAAGTCCTCGCAGTCGAAGTAGTACATGTAGGGCGACGGGTTGAGCGTGCGCAGCGCGCGGTAGAGCGCCAGCGGGCTCGCCGTGAACGGCTTGGTCATGCGCTGCGAGAGCACCACCTGCATGACGTCGCCGTCCTTGATGTACTGCTTGGCCCTGGCCACGGCGGCCTTGAACGGCCCTTCGCCGAAGATCGAGACGGCCGGCTGCGACGGCGTCGGCTTCTCTTCCGGGATGCACGCCGGCGCACGCAGCCTGGCCAGCAGTTCCTTGAGTCGCGCGCGCGCCTTCTGGAAGGCGCCGGGCACACCGGGTTCGGCGTAGACGACCAGCGTCAGCTTGCCGGAGAGGTTGTCGACGACGGCGATCTCTTCCGAGAGAAAGAGCAGGATGTCCGGCGTGCCGAGGTCGCCGGCCTTCTGCGTGCGGGTCAGCCGCGTCTCGACGTAGCGCACCGTGTCGTAGCCGAAGGCGCCGACCAGGCCGCCGCAGAAGCGCGGCAGGTTCGACGCGGGCGCGGCGCGGAAGCGCGTCATGAACTTCTCGATGAAGTCGAGCGGATTGGTGTCGTCCTCGCGCTCGGAGATGCGCTGGCCGGTCAGCACCAGCACCTGGTGGCCGTAGACGGCGATGCGCGTCGGGCTGGAGATGCCGATGAAGGAATAGCGGCCGAAGCGCTCGCCGCCCTGCACCGATTCGAGCAGGTAGGAATACGGCGAGTCGGCCAGCTTCAGGTAGATGGACAGCGGCGTGTCGAGATCGGCGAAGGTCTCGAGCGTGACGGGGATGCGGTTGTAGCCCTGCGCGGCGAGCGCGTTGAATTCGGTTTCGGTCATGGTGCCCTCAAGCGGGAATTTCGTTATGCGGTCCGGGGATGTCTTGTTCTTGTCCGCCCCGGCGACGGACGGAAATCGTCAGCGTTGGCGCGAACGCCACCACTCGCGGCGCCAGGCGCCGGAGAACGATTCCGTCGAAATAACGAAGGGCTTGCGGGTCACGATGCGGGCAGTGTCTGTCGGTTGATTTCGGCCACGCGGCGCGCGGCTTCGAGCAGGTCGGATACTAGCGCATCGCAATTGGCCGTGTCCACCGGCCCTTCCTCGGTGTAGCCGTAGGGCACGGCGAAGGCGCGGCAGCCGGCGGCGCGGGCAGCGAGGATGTCGTTGTCGGAGTCGCCGATGTGCAGGTTTTCCTCAGGCCGCACGCCGAGGATGTTGCAGGCATGCAGGATCGGCTCGGGATGCGGCTTCCTGTTCGCCGTGGTGTCGCCCGACACGGCGACGACGAAGAAATCGGCCAGCCCGGTCTTTTCCAGCAGCGGCCCGGTGAAGGCCGTCGGCTTGTTGGTGACGACGGCGAGCGGCAGGCCGAGGCCGCGGAAGGCGGCGAGCCCCGCGCGCACGCCGGGATACTCGCGCGCCGCGCGGCCGTTCACGTCGGCGTAATGGCGGCGGAAGACGGCGATGGCGTGTGCCAGCAGCTCGCCGTCGGGCGCCCGGCCGTCGGCGGCGGTGAGGCAGCGCTCGACGAGCACGGCCATGCCCTCGCCGACGAAGCGGCGGACCCGGTCGACGCCGTGCGGCGCCCGGCCCAGTTCGACCATGGCCGCGTCGCAGGCGGCGGCGAGGTCGGCGACGGTGTCGAGCAGCGTGCCGTCGAGATCGAAGGTGACGGAACGGATCTTCAAACCTTGGCCAGCTCCGCGCGCAGCGCGCCGATCACCGAGTCGTAGCGGTGCGGGTCGCTCTCCCTGCCGGCGCCATAGACGGCCGAGCCGGCGACGAAGGCATCCGCGCCGGCGCGGGCGATCTCGGCGATGTTGTCGACCTTGACGCCGCCGTCCACCTCGAGCCGGATGCGGCGGCCGGTGCGTTCGGCGTAGGCGTCGATTTTCGCGCGCGCGGCCTTGAGTTTTTCCAGCGTCGCCGGGATGAACTTCTGCCCGCCGAAGCCGGGGTTCACGCTCATCAGCAGCACCAGGTCGAGCTTGTCCATGACCCAGTCCATGTGTTCCAGGGACGTCGCCGGGTTGAAGACGAGGCCGGCCTGGCAGCCGCTGTCGCGGATCAGGCCGAGCGTGCGGTCGACGTGTTCGGACGCTTCCGGGTGGAAGGTGATGATGTTGGCGCCGGCCTTCGCAAAGTCGGGAACGATGCGGTCGACCGGCTTGACCATCAGGTGCACGTCGATCGGCGCCTCGGTCAGCGGCCGGATCGCCTCGCAGACGAGCGGACCGATGGTCAGGTTCGGCACGTAGTGGTTGTCCATCACGTCGAAGTGGATCCAGTCGGCGCCGGAAGCGATGACGTTCCGCACTTCCTCGCCGAGCCTGGCGAAGTCGGCCGAAAGAATGCTGGGGGCGATGACGTGCATGGCGGCGGTTCCGGGAAGCAAAGCGCGATTCTAGCAAGAACCTCGGCGGCCCCGTCTTGTCATGGCCGGCGCTTTGCTGTGCAATGCTCCGACCCCCACGACAACGCCCCGACCCCGACATGAGCCAGGATGCCAGATACGCCATCGAAGTCCGCGCCGTCCCGCAGTTCGTCGCCGACCAGTCGAACCCGGAGGACGAGCACTACGTGTTCGCCTACACGATCACCATCCGTAACGTCGGCACCGTCGCCGCGCAACTGATCTCGCGCCACTGGATCATCACCGACGCCGACGAGCGGGTGCAGGAAGTGCGCGGCCTCGGCGTCGTCGGCCAGCAGCCGCTGCTGCAGCCCGGCGAGCGCTTCGAATACACCAGCGGCTGCGCGCTGCCGACGCCGGTCGGCACGATGCGCGGCAGCTACCGGATGGTGGCCGAGGACGGCACGCACTTCGACGCCGTCATCCCCGAGTTCACGCTCGCCGCGCCGCGCATGCTGCATTGACGCTGCGCACCGCCTACACGCTGATCGCCCCGTTCTACGACCTGGCGATCGAACGCGCGACGCGCGCGGCGCGCCGCGCCAGCCTGGCGCAGTTGCCGGCGACGCCGGCGCGCGTGCTGGTGAACGGCGTCGGCACCGGCCTCGACCTGCCGCTCTTGCCGCGCCAGCATCGCTACGTCGGCCTCGACCTCACCGCCGCCATGCTCCGGCGCACGCTGCCGCGCGGCACGGACCTGGACTTTCGGCCGGTGCAGGGCGACGCGCACGCGCTGCCCTTCGCCGACGGGAGCTTCGACCACGCGGTGCTGCACCTGATCCTCGCCGTCGTGCCGGACCCGGGTGCCTGTCTGGCCGAGGCCGCGCGCGTGCTCCGCCCCGGCGGCAGCGTGCTGGTCTTCGACAAGTTCCTGAAGCGCGGCCAGCCGGCGCCGCTGCGGCGCCTCGCCAACCCGCTCGTGCGCCGGCTGGCGACGCGGCTGGACGTGGTCTTCGAGGAGGTGCTCGACGCGACGCCGGGCCTGCGGCTGGAGCACGACGCGCCGGCGCTGGCCGGCGGCTGGTTCCGGCTGATCCGCCTAAGCCGCGTCTGAATCGTCGGCCGGGCCGAGGGCGTCGGCAACCCAGGCTTCGAGCAGCGTCCACGTCACGGCGAGCACCACCGGGCCGATGAACAGGCCGATCAGGCCGAAGCCGAGCATGCCGCCGATGACGCCGGCGAAGATCAGCAGCAGCGGCAGATCGGCGCCGCGCTTGATCAGGACCGGCCGCAGGAAGTTGTCGAGGGTGCCGACGATCAGGCTCCAGACGAACAGCGCGATCGCCCAGCCGGTGTCGCCGCTCCAGAACAGCCAGCCGGCCGCCGGCAGCAGCACGAGCATCGGCCCGATCTGGGCGATGCACAGCATCAGCATCAGCGCCGACAGGAAGCCGGCGAAGGGCACGCCGGCGACGGCCAGGCCGACGCCGCCGAGCAGCGTCTGCACGATGGCGGTGACGCCGACGCCGAGCGCGACGCCGCGGATGGCCTGGGCAGCGAGGACGACGGCGTTCTCGCCGCGCTCGCCGGCGAGCCGCCGGCCGAAGCGGAGCAGCTTCGCCGCAGCCGCCTCGCCGCTGCCGTACATGACCGCGGCCAGCGCCACGACGAGCAGGAACTGGACGAGCATGACGCCGACGCCGCCGGCCTCGGCGGCCAGCCACGCGCCGACGTTCGCGGCGTAGGGCGTCGCCCGCCCGATCAGTCCCTCCGGCCCGGCGGCGGCGGTTTCGCGCCAGAAGCCGGCCAACCTTTCGCCGATCAGCGGCAGCGCGCGCACGAAGTCGGGCGGCGGCGGCAGGCCGCGCTCGGCCAGCGTGCGCCCCCAGTCGGCGACGCGGTCGGCGTTGTCGACCAGGGTGCCGATCGCCAGCCACAGCGGCACGACGAGCAAGAGCAGCAGGGCGAGCGCCATGATCGCCACCGCCGGGCCGCGGCGGTCGCCGAGGCGGCGTTCGAGCGCGAGGAAGAGCGGCCAGGTGGCGACGACCAGCATCGCCGCCCACACCGCCGCGCCGAGAAAGGGCTTGAGAATCCAGAACGAGGCGCCGACCAGCCCGGCGATGCAGGCGACAGCCAGCAGCGTGCGCGTCAGGTCGTGCCGGGGCGCGGGCACGGATCAGCTCCGGTAGTCGGCGTTGATCTTGACATAGTCGTAGGAGAAATCGCAGGTGTAGACGCTGGCCGCCGCCGTGCCGCGGCCGAGGTCGACGCGCACCGTGATCTCCGCCGCCTGCATGATGCGCGCGCCGTCCTCCTCGCGGTAGCCGGCGGCGCGGCCGCCCTTCTCGGCGACGAGCACTTCCTCGCCGTCGCTGCCGAGCCAGACGCGCACGCCGTCCACGTCGAGGTCGTCGACGCCGGCGTAGCCGATCGCCGCCAGGATGCGGCCGAGGTTGGGGTCGGAGGCGAAGAACGCGGTCTTCACCAGCGGCGAGTGGCCGACCGCGTAGCCGACCTTGCGGCACTCCTCGCGGTCGCGGCCGCCGCCGACGGCGACGGTGATGAACTTGGTCGCGCCCTCGCCATCGCGGACGATGGCCTGCGCCAGCTCGCGGGCGACGGCGATCACCGCCGCGCGCAGATCGTCGTAGCCGGCGTCCGTCTCGTCGGAGAAGCGCGCACCCGACTGGCCGGTGGCGATCAGCACGAAGGAATCGTTGGTCGAGGTGTCGCCGTCGACGGTGATGCAGTTGAACGACTCGTCGGCCGCCTCCCTGACCAGCTTCGCCAGCAGCGGCTGGGCGACGCCGGCGTCGGTGGCGACGTAGCCGAGCATGGTCGCCATGTTCGGCTTGATCATGCCGGCGCCCTTGGAGATGCCGGTGATCGTGATCGTTTTCCCGCCGATGTCGACGCGGCGCGAGGCGGCCTTGGCGACGGTGTCGGTGGTCATGATGGCGTGCGCGGCGGCGTGCCAGTGGTCGGCCGCGAGGTCGGCCGCCGCCTTCGGCAGGCCGGCGACCAGGCGCTCGACCGGCAGCGCTTCGAGGATGACGCCGGTGGAGAACGGCAGCACCTGCGCATCGCCGACACCGAGCGCCTGCGCCACGGCGGCGCAGGTCGCCTCGGCCGCCCGCAGGCCCGGCTCGCCGGTGCCGGCGTTGGCGATGCCGGTGTTGATCACCAGCGCGCGGATTTCGCTCCCCTGCGCCAGGTGGCGGCGGCAGACCTGCACCGGCGCCGCGCAGAAGCGGTTCTCGGTGAACACGCCGGCGACCGTGGCGCCGGCGTCGAGCGCGAGCAGCGTCAGGTCGCGGCGGTTCTGCTTGCGGATGCCGGCCTCGGCGACGCCGAGGCGGACGCCGGCGACGGGAAAGAGGGCTGTGGGAGCGGGCGTGGCGTAATTGACGGGCATGAGGTCAGAGAGGAGTGAGGAGAAAGGAGTGAGGAGCGGGCAAGGCGGAGTTTTGCTCCTCACTCCTCACCCCTTGCTCCTCACGACAATCTGCCGTGGCAGTGCTTGTACTTCTTGCCCGAGCCGCAGGGACACGGGTCGTTGCGGCCGACCTTCGGGCCGGCGTGGACCGGCTGCTGCGGCTTCGGCTCGGCGCCTTCGCCGCCGTTGCCGAGCGCCTCGTCGTAGTCGGCGTGGTGGTACTGCACGTTCTGCACGTCGGCGTGCGGCGCCGTTTCCTCGACGTCCTCGGCCGAGCGGATCTGCACCGTGACGAGCAGGCGCGTGACGTCGTTGCGCACGGCCTCCAGCAGGCCCTCGAAGAGTTCGAAGGCTTCGCGCTTGTATTCCTGCTTCGGATTCTTCTGCGCGTAGCCGCGCAGGTGGATGCCCTGGCGCAGGTGGTCGAGCGCCGCCAGGTGCTCGCGCCAGTGCGTGTCCAGGCTCTGCAGCATGACGTTGCGCTCGAACTGGTGGAAGTTCTCGGCGCCGACCAGCGCCACCTTCGCCGCATAGGACTCGTCGGCCTGCGCGACGATGCGGTCGAGGATTTCCTCGTCGGCGAGGTTCGGCTCGCTCTTCACCCACTCCTGCACCGGCGCGGCGAGCTGCAGCTCGCTCTGCAGCGCCATTTCCAGCGCCGGCAGCTCCCACTGCTCCTCGACCGAATCCTCCGGCACGTGCGTGCGGAAGATCGAACTGACGACGCCGTGGCGCATCGCGGTGATGGTCTCGGTGATGTCCTCGGTTTCCAGCAGCTCGTTGCGCTGCGCGTAGATCACCTTGCGCTGGTCGTTGGCGACGTCGTCGTATTCGAGCAGTTGCTTGCGGATGTCGAAGTTGCGGCCCTCGACCTTGCGCTGCGCCGATTCCAGCGAGCGGCTGACGAGCGGATGCTCGATGGCCTCGCCCTCCGGCATCTTCAGGCGCTCCATGATCGCCTTCAGGCGGTCGCCGGCGAAGATGCGCAGCAGCGGATCGTCGAGCGACAGGTAGAAGCGCGACGAGCCCGGATCGCCCTGGCGGCCGGCGCGGCCGCGCAACTGGTTGTCGATGCGGCGGGATTCGTGGCGCTCGGAGCCGATGATGTGCAGGCCGCCGGCGGAGATCACCCGCTCGTGCAGCGACTTCCACTCCTCGCGCATGGCGGCGATCTTCGCTTCCTTCTCGCCGGCCGGCACGCTCTCGTCGTCCTGCAGCGCGGAAACCGACCTCTCGACGTTGCCGCCGAGCACGATGTCGGTGCCGCGGCCGGCCATGTTGGTGGCGATGGTGATCATGCCCGGCCGGCCGGCCTGGACGACGATCTCGGCCTCGCGCGCGTGCTGCTTGGCGTTGAGCACCTGGTGCGGCAGCTTGTCCTTGTCGAGCAGGCCGGAGAGCAGTTCGGAGCTTTCGATCGAGGTCGTACCGACCAGCACCGGCTGGCCGCGCTGCGCGCAATCCTTGATGTCGGCGATGATCGCCGCGTACTTCTCGTTCGCCGTGCGGAAGATCTGGTCGTTGTGGTCCTTGCGCTGGATCGGCTTGTTGGTCGGGATGACCACCGTCTCCAGGCCGTAGATCTGCTGGAATTCGTAGGCTTCGGTGTCGGCCGTGCCGGTCATGCCGGCGAGCTTGCCGTACATGCGGAAGTAGTTCTGGAAGGTGATCGAGGCCAGCGTCTGGTTCTCGTTCTGGATGGCCACGCCTTCCTTCGCCTCGACCGCTTGGTGCAGGCCGTCGGACCAGCGGCGGCCGGCCATCAGGCGGCCGGTGAACTCGTCGACGATGACGATCTCGCCGTTCTGCACCACGTACTGCTGGTCCTTGTGGAACAGCGAGTGCGCGCGCAGCGCCGCGTACAGATGGTGGATGAGCAGGATGTTCGACGCCTCGTAGAGGCTGCGCCCCGCCTCCAGGATGCCGAGCTCGGCGAGCACGGCCTCGGCGTGCTCGTAGCCGGCCTCGGTGAGCAGCACCTGGTGGCCCTTCTCGTCCACCCAGTAGTCGCCCGGGCCGTTCTCCTCGGCGCAGCGCGTCAGCATCGGCGCCACTTGGTTCATGCGCACGTAGAGGTCGGTGTGGTCCTCGGCCTGGCCGGAGATGATCAGCGGCGTTCTCGCCTCGTCGATGAGGATCGAATCCACCTCGTCGACGATGGCGAAATTCAGATGGCGCTGCACGCGCTCGCCGGTCGAATAGACCATGTTGTCGCGCAGGTAGTCGAAGCCGAATTCGTTGTTCGTGCCGTAGGTGACGTCGGCGGCGTAGGCCGCCTGCTTCGCCGCGTGGTCCATCTGCGACAGGTTGCAGCCGACGGAGAGGCCGAGGAAGCGGTGCAGACGCCCCATCCACTCGGCGTCGCGGCTGGCCAGGTAGTCGTTCACGGTGATCACGTGCACGCCCTTGCCGGAGAGCGCGTTCAGGTAGCACGGCAGCGTCGCCACCAGCGTTTTGCCCTCGCCGGTGCGCATCTCGGCGATCTTGCCGTAGTGCAGCACCATGCCGCCGATCATCTGCACGTCGAAGTGGCGCATGCCGAGCACGCGCCGGCCGGCCTCGCGGACCACGGCGAAGGCTTCCGGCAGCAGGTCGTCGAGCGTCTCGCCCTTTTCCAGACGCGCCCTGAATTCGCTGGTCTTCGCCTGCAGCGCCTCGTCGGCGAGCGCCTCCATCTGCGGTTCGAGGGCGTTGATCTTCCTGACGGTCTGCGAATACTGCTTGATCAGCCGGTCGTTGCGGCTGCCGAAAATCTTCTTGAGGAGGCCGGAAATCATCGTGGGGACGACCGAGGTCGTGGTGGATTCGGGAAAGCGCGGATTCTAGCATGCCGGCGGAGAGCACCGCCGGCGCGGGCGCCGGCTAGCGGCGCGCCCTGCCGGCCTGCGCCAGTTGCGTCCCCTGCTGCAGGAAGCGCGAGGGATTCTGGGCGACGCCCTTGTAGCGGACCTCGAAGTGCAGGTGCGGGCCGGTGGAACGCCCGGTGTTGCCCGAGAGGGCGATCTTCTGCGAACGGCGGACGACCTGCCCGACCTTGACGGAGAGCTTGGAGAGGTGCGCGTAGCGCGTCGAGAAGTCGTTGCCGTGGTCGATCTCGACCAGGTTGCCGTACTGCGGATGCATCTCGGCGGTGACGACGACGCCGCCGGCGGCGGCGATCACCGGCGTGCCGACCTCGGCGGCGAAGTCGATGCCCTCGTGCATGGCGCCGGTGCCGACGATGGGGTCGACGCGCCAGCCGAAGCCCGAGCCGACGTAGTTGCCCTGGATCGGCGTCACCGTCGGCAGGAGCGAGCGGCGCACCTTGTCGTCGAGCAGTCGGGACTCCATGGCGCTCAGGGAATCGAGGCGGAACTCGACGTGCCGGGCCAGCCGGTCGAGGGCGTAGCCCAGCTCGACGGTGGTCTGCGGCTGCGCCAGCAGCAGCGGCCCGCCCTGGCCGCCGCGGAAATCGATCGGCTTCTCCTCCGGCTTGACGCCGGCCAGCGACGAAACGCGCTCGCCGAGCGAGTCCAGGCGCAGCAACTGCGCCTGCATCTGGCCGAGCCGGGCAGCCATGGCGTCGAGGTTGTCGCGCATGAAGGCATCGTGGCGCTCGGCCTCCTGCTTGTGCACCGAGAGCACCATGTGTTCCAGGAAGGGCAGGCGGAACTGGACCGAGAGCCAGGAGAACAGCGCCGAGGTGGCGAACATCAGGGCGAGGAAGAGGGTCGCCGCAGCGAGCACGAAACGCGGCGTGACAACGAAGGTTTTGGCGGTTGCCAGCCTGTTCGAGACCAGAATAATATGCACTTCGCTGCAATCCTCCTCAAGGCCGATGTTCCGTTCCCCTCACCCCATCGACGACTACCTCGCGGACGGCGAGGGCGCCGGCAGGCTGCTGGCGCATGCCGCGTCGTTGCGGAAGCTGGCGCGCATCTATCAAAACGCGGCGCCGGAACACCTCGCGCAGGCCAGTCGGGTGGCCAATCACAAGTCGGGGACGGTCGTTATCCACGCCGACAACGGCGCGGTCGCGGCGAAGCTGAGGCAGATGGCACCGACGCTCGCTCGCGAATTCTCAAATCGGGGCTTCGAGTGTAACGGCGTCCAGGTAAAAGTACAAGCTCTTGAAATATCAGATCATTCCAGACCGCCGCCGTATCGCCCGCTGCCGGCGGTGGCCGGCCGGGAACTCGCCGACCTGGCCGCCGACATGGCCGATTCGCCGCTGCGCGCGGCGATCGAGACGCTGCTGCGGCGTTCGGCTAGAGCGGAATGACGGCGACGCGCTCGAGCACCAGCAGCGCGAAGATGAGGAGCGCGACGAACAGCGCGTAGCGGAAGACGCGCCAGGAGAATTGAACGAACTTCCGGTCGCCGGAAAACAGATAGGCGACGATGCCGCCGATCACGGCAATGACGACGACGACGGCAAGCAGGCGGAGGATCAGCACCGGGCGTCCGGCCGGCCGCTCAGGCGGCGGCGCTGGCCGCCAGCCAGCGGGCGACCGCGGCCGGTGCGGAAGCCGCCTCGGCGAAGCTGACCAGTTCCCACGAATCGCGGGCTTCGAGCAGCGCGCGCGCGAGCTGGTTGTTCAGCGCGTGGCCGGATTTGTGCGCGGAGAATTCGGCGAGCAGCGGATGGCCGAGCAGGTAGAGGTCGCCGATGGCGTCGAGCACCTTGTGCTTGACGAACTCGTCGGCGTAGCGCAGCCCGTCGGCGTTGAGCACGCGGTATTCGTCGAGGACCACCGCGTTGTCGAGGCCGCCGCCCTGGGCGAGCCCGTTCTCGCGCAGCCACTCGACCTCCTGCATGAAGCCGAAGGTGCGCGCGCGCGCCACTTCGCGGACGTAGGAGTTCTCGGCGAAATCGACGACCACTTCCTGGCCGGTGCGGTCGATCGCCGGATGGTTGAAGACGATCGAGAACTTCAGGCGGAAGCCGTCGTAGGGCGTGAAGCGCGCCCACTTGTCGCCGTCCCTGACCTCGATCGGTTTGGTGACGCGGATGAAGCGCTTCGCCGCCGCCTGTTCCTCGATGCCGGCGGACTGGATCAGGAAGACGAAGGGCGCGGCGCTGCCGTCGAGGATCGGCACTTCCGCCGCATCCAGGTCGACCCAGGCGTTGTCGATGCCCAGCCCGGCGAAGGCGGACATCAGGTGTTCGATGGTGCCTACCTTGACGCCGTCGCGTTCGAGGCAGGAGCACATGCGCGTGTCGCCGACGGCGACGGCCGAGGCGGGCAGATCGACCGGCACGTCGAGGTCGACGCGGCGGAAGACGATGCCGGTATCCGGAGCGGCGGGCCGCAGCACCATGTTCACGCGTTCGCCGGAATGCAGGCCGACGCCGGTCGCGCGAATCAGGGTCTTGAGCGTGCGCTGTTTGAGCATGTGTCTGAAAAATATGGGAAAGCGGCGCATTTTAGCATGCGCCGCCTTCCCTTTGCAGAGGCTTTACATCTTCGTTACAAGTGCCGGCTCAGTCGGCCTGCTTGCGCAGGAAGGCCGGAATGTCGTAGCGGTCAACGCCGCTGTTCGCCAGCGCCTCGACCGTCGTGCTGCCGCGCTTCCTGACGATCGCCGGCACGTTGTCCAGCTCGCTGTAGTTGATTGCCGAGGCGTCGTGCGTGCCCGTGGCCTGCAGCACCGGCGTGTTGATCACCTCGAAGGACTGGCGCTTGGCCTGCGCCTGGCCGAGGCCGGTAGCGACGACGGTGACGCGGATGTTCTCGCCCATGGCCTCGTCGTAGACCGCGCCGAAGATGATGTGCGCGTCCTCGGCGGCGAACTCGCGGACGGTGTTCATCACTTCGTTCACTTCCTTCATCTTCAGGCCGCGCGTCGAGGTGATGTTCACCAGCACGCCCTTGGCGCCGGAGAGATTGATGCCTTCGAGCAGCGGCGAGGCAACCGCCTGCTCGGCGGCGATGCGCGCGCGGTCGACGCCGGCGGCGCTGGCCGAGCCCATCATCGCCATGCCCATCTCGCCCATGACCGTGCGCACGTCCTCGAAGTCGACGTTGACCAGGCCGGGGAAGTTGATGATCTCGGCGATGCCGCCGACGGCGTTGCGCAACACGTTGTCGGCGGCCTTGAAGGCCTCGTCCATCGACACGTCGTCGCCGAGCACTTCCATCAGCTTGTCGTTGAGGATGACGATCAGCGAGTCGACCTGCTTCTGCAGCTCGGCGAGACCGGCCTCGGCGATCTTCATGCGCTTGCCTTCGAAGGCGAAGGGCTTGGTGACGACGGCGACGGTCAGAATGCCCAGCTCGCGCGCCACCTCGGCGACGATCGGCGCGGCGCCGGTGCCGGTGCCGCCGCCCATGCCGGCGGTGATGAAGACCATGTGCGCACCCTTCAGCGTCTCGGCGATGCGCTCACGCTCTTCCAGCGCCGCGCTGCGGCCGGCCTCCGGCTTGGCGCCGGCGCCCAGGCCGCTCTGGCCGAGCGCGACCTTGACCGAGGCGGTGCTGCGCTTCAACGCCTGCGCGTCGGTGTTGGCGGCGATGAACTCGACGCCGTTCACGCCCTCGCGGATCATGTGGTCGACGGCGTTGCCGCCGGCGCCGCCGACGCCGATGACCTTGATCACGGTACCGCTCTCGTTCGTCACTTCTTCGATGTCGATGATTTCAAACATGGTGGGGCCTCCTCTGCAAAAAACTCGTTGATCAGAAATTCTTTTCGAACCAGGACCGCATGCGTCCCAGGACCTGCCTGAAACTGCGCGTCTCGTGCACCTTCTGGCCGCGCCGGTGCTGCGTCTGCGCTTCCAGCAGCAGGCCGTAGGCGGTCGAGAAGCGCGGGCTCTGCACGACGTCGGCGAGCGCGCCCGAATACTTCGGCAGACCGAGCCGCACCGGCATGTGGAAGATCTCCTCGCCGAGCTCGATCATTCCCGGCATGGCCGCGGTGCCGCCGGTGAGCACGATGCCCGACGAGAGCACCTCCTCGAAGCCGGCGCGGCGCAGCTCGGCCTGGATCAGCTCGAACAGCTCCTCGACGCGCGGCTGGATGACGTCGGCGAGCGCGCGGCGGGAAAGCTTCCTGCTCGGCCGGTCGTCGACGCCGGCGACGTCGAGCACTTCCTCGGGGTCGGCGAGCTGGGAGAGCGCGCAGCCGTGCCGGCACTTGATGTCCTCGGCCTCGCGCGTCGGCGTGCGCAGCGCCATGGCGATGTCGTTGGTGATCTGGTCGCCGGCGATGGGGATCACCGAGGTGTGGCGGATCGCGCCCTGCGTCCACACGGCGATGTCGGTGGTGCCGCCGCCGATGTCGACGAGGCAGACGCCGAGATCCTTCTCGTCCTCGGAGAGCACGGCGTAGGAGGACGCCAGCGGCTGCAGCACCAGGTCGTTCACCTCGATGCCGCAGCGGCGCACGCACTTGACGATGTTCTGCGCCGCCGACACGGCGCCGGTGACGATGTGCACCTTCGCCTCCAGGCGGAAGCCGCTCATGCCGATCGGCTCGCGGATGCCGTCCTGGTCGTCGATGATGAACTCCTGCGTGAGGATGTGCAGGATCTCCTGGTCGGCCGGGATCGGCATGGCGCGCGCCGTCTCGATCACGCGCTCGACATCGGTCGGCGTCACTTCCTTGTCCTTGATCGCCACCATGCCGTTGGAGTTGAAGCTGCGGATGTGGCTGCCGGCGATGCCGGTATAGACGTCGCGCACCTTGCAGTCGGCCATCAGCTCGACCTCCTGGATCACGCGCGAGATGGCGCCGACGGTCTCCTCGATGTTGACCACCACGCCCTTCCGCAGGCCCCGCGACTCCTGCGAGCCGATGCCGATGACGTTCAGCCGGCCCTCCGGCGTCACCTCGGCGACCAGCGCGAAGATCTTCGCGGTGCCGATGTCCAGGCCGACGATCAGGTCCTTGCTGTCTCTGCTCATTGCTTGCCTTTGCTCTCAGTTGCCTGCGCCGGCGGCACGCGCAGCGCGAATCCGTTGGGGTAGCGCATGTCCACCACGCTCGGCCGCGCCTTCGCCGCCGTCAGCACGCTCGGGTAGTGGTCGACGAAGCGCCGCAGGCGGTCGCGGATCGGCAGCCTGGCCTGCTGCCGGCCGAGCTCGACGACCATGCCGTCGTCCAGCTTCAGTTGCAGCGCCAGCCGCGGCGACATGTTCAGGCTCTGCGGCGCGCGGCCGAGCGGCCGCAGCAGCTCGGCCGCCTCGTGGTACCAGGCGAGCAATTCCGGTGCCACGGCCAGCGGTCCGTGCAGCACCGGCAGCGGCTGCGGCACGGACAGCGCGGCCGGAAAGACCTCGCCGTAGGAATTGACCAGTTGCCCGCCGCCCTCGCCCCAGCGCGCCGCCGGCCGGTGCTCCTCGATGCGCACTTCCAGGCTGGACGGCCAGCGCCGGCGCACCTCGGCGTGCCGCACCCAGGGCAGCTTCTCCAGCGACAGGCGCAGCGCCTCGACGTTCACGCTGAAGAAATTGCCGCGCACGAGGCCGGCGAGCGCCCGCTCGACGTCCGCGCGCTTCACCTCGACCAGTTCGTGCGCGATCGCCACCTGCGTCAGCCGGAAATGCGGCAGGCGCGTGAACCAGAGGACGGCCGCCACCAGCAGCGCGGCCGTCGCCGCTGCCAGGAGCAGGTCGGCGACGGCGGTCATCAACTGGGGTTTGTTCCACATGGCTCATTCGCGCTCCCGCGTTCATCCCTTGGCCGCGAGCGCCAGCACGCGCAGCACCAGCGCGTCGTAGTCGATGCCGGCGACGCGCGCGGCCATCGGCACCAGCGAGTGGTCGGTCATGCCCGGCGCCGTGTTCACTTCGAGGAAATACGGGTCGCCGGCCTCGTCCATGAGGAAGTCGACGCGCCCCCAGCCGCGGCCGCCGAGCACGCGGAAGGCCGCCATCGCCTGTTCCCGGATGCGCAGTTCCTGCGCTTCCGGCAGGCCGCAGGGGCAGAGGTAGCGCGTGTCGTCGCGCTCGTACTTGGCCTCGTAGTCGTAGAACTCGGTCGCCGGCTCGATCTTGATGATCGGCAGTACCTGGTCGCCGAGGATGCCGACCGTGTATTCGCCGCCGAGGATGCCGCGCTCGGCGATCACCAGCGGGTCGTACTGCGCCGCCAGCGCGTAGGCCGCGGCCAGGTCGCCCGGCCGCTTGACCATGGTGATGCCGATCGACGAACCCTCGCAGGCCGGCTTGACGAAGAGCGGCAGGCCCAGCGCCCCCTCGACCTCGGCGAAGTCGCTCTGCGCGTCGAGCAGCGCGTAGTCCGGCACCGGCAGGCCGGCCGCCTTCCACAAGAGCTTGGTGCGCCACTTGTCCATGCCCAGCGCGGAGGCCATGACGCCGCTGCCGGTGTAGGGGATGCCCATCAGCTCGAGCGCGCCCTGGATCGTGCCGTCCTCGCCGTGCCGGCCGTGCAGCGCGATGAAGACGCGGTCGAAGCCGCGCAGTTCGTCGAGCGCGCGCTCGGCCGGATCGAAGGCGTGCGCGTCGACGCCCTGCCGCGCAAGCGCGGCCAGCACGCGGCTGCCGCTGTTCAGCGAGACCGCGCGCTCGGCCGAGGTGCCGCCGTAGAGGACGGCGACCTTTCCGAAATCCTTGACGTTCATCGCACTCATCTCAGTTGCCCGCCAGCTTCGCCGGCACGCCGCCGATCGAACCGGCGCCCATGGTCAGCACCACGTCGCCGTCGCGGGCGACGTCCAGAATGGCCTGCGGCATGGCCGCCGCATCCTCGACGAAGACCGGCTCGACCTTGCCGGCGACGCGCACGGCGCGCGCCAGCGACCTGCCGTCGGCGGCGACGATCGGCGCCTCGCCGGCGGCGTAGACCTCGGCCAGCAGCAGCGCGTCGACGCCGGAAAGCACCTTGACGAAATCCTCGAAGCAGTCGCGCGTGCGCGTGTAGCGGTGCGGCTGGAAGGCGAGCACCAGCCGGCGGCCGGGGAAGGCGCCGCGCGCCGCGGCGAGCGTCGCCGCCATCTCCGCCGGGTGGTGGCCGTAGTCGTCGACCAGCGTGAAGCGCCCGCCGCTTGGGCAGTCCACCTCGCCGTAGCGCTGGAAGCGGCGGCCGACGCCCTTGAACTCGGCCAGCGCCTTGACGATCGCCGCGTCCGGCACCTGCACCTCGGTGGCCACCGCGATCGCCGCCAGCGCATTGAGCACGTTGTGCCTGCCCGGCAGATTGAGCGTCACCGGGAAGCGGCTGACGCTGCCGTTCACGCGCACGCAGTCGAACTGCATCTGTCCGCCGGCGGCGCGGACGTTCTCGGCGTACACGTTGGCCGACGGATCGAGGCCGTAGGTGACGATCTGCTTGGCCACCTGCGGCAGGATCTCGCGCACGTTCGCGTCGTCGGCGCAGAGCACGGCGACGCCGTAGAACGGCAGGCGCTGCAGGAAGTCGACGAAGGCGCCCTTCAGACGCTCGAAGTCGTGGCCGTAGGTCTCCATGTGGTCGGCGTCGATGTTGGTGACCACCGACACCACCGGATTCAGGAACAGGAACGAGGCATCCGACTCGTCCGCCTCGGCGACGATGAAGTCGCCGCCGCCGAGCCGCGCGTTGGCGCCGGCGGCGTTCAGCCGGCCGCCGATGACGAAGGTCGGGTCGAGCCCGCCCTCGGCGAGGATCGAGGCGACGAGGCTGGTCGTCGTCGTCTTGCCGTGCGTGCCGGCGATGGCGATGCCCTGCTTCAGGCGCATCAGCTCGGCGAGCATCTGCGCGCGCGGCACCACCGGCACCATCTTCTCGCGCGCCGCGACGACCTCCGGGTTGTCGGCCTTGACCGCCGTCGATACGACGACCGCGTCGGCGCCGGCGATGTGGCCGGCCGCGTGGCCGACCCGCACGGCCACGCCCTGCGCGGCGAGGCGCCGGGTCGTTGCGCTCTCGGCGAGGTCCGAGCCGGAGACGGCGAAGCCGAGGTTGGCAAGAACCTCGGCGATGCCGCTCATGCCCGAACCGCCGACGCCGACGAAATGGATGTGCTTGACCTTATGCTTCATGACCAACCTCTTCCGACGCGGCGGACGCAGGGACGCGGGCCGCCGCCCCCGCCGCTTGCCGCCATGCCCTGGCGCCCGCGGCGCCGAATGCGTTCACGTGGTTCATTTCCTCGCCAGCTCCTCGCACGCCTGCGCGACGATCGCCGCCGCGTCCGGCCTGGCCAGCTCGCGCGCGCGCTCGGCCATCTGCTGCAACTGCTCGCGGCCGTAGTTGCGGACCAGCGCCACCTTCTCCGGCGTCAGATCGGACTGCGGCAGCAGGATGGCGCCGCCGGCGTTGGCGAGGAACTTCGCGTTGCCCGTCTGATGGTCGTCCACCGCGTGCGGATAGGGCACCAGGATGCCGGCAACGCCGGCCGCGGCGAGCTCGGCGACGGTCAGCGCGCCGGCGCGGCAGATCACCACGTCGGCCCACGCATAGGCGCCGGCCATGTCGTCGATGAAGGCGACGCAGTGCGCCTGCACGCCGGCCGCGGCGTAGTTCTCCTGCAGCGCGGCGAGGTGCTTCTCGCCGGCCTGGTGCACGACGGTCGGCCGTTCCTCCTCGGGAATCAGCGCCAGCCCCTTCGGCACGGCGTCGTTCAGCGCCTGCGCGCCGAGGCTGCCGCCGAGCACGAGCACGCGGATCGGGCCGTCGTGCGCCGCGTAGCGCTCGGCCGGCGCCGGCAGCGCGGCGATCTCGGCGCGCACCGGGTTGCCGGCCCAGACGCAGCCCTTGAGCACGTCCGGAAAGCCCGACAGCACGCGGTCGGCGACGACGGCGAGGACGCGGTTGGCCAGGCCGGCGACGGAATTCTGCTCGTGCAGCGCCAGCGGCCGGCCGAGCCAGGCGGCCATCATGCCGCCGGGAAAGCTGATGTAGCCGCCCATGCCGAGCACCACGTCCGGCCGCACGCGGCGAATCTCCCGACGCGCCTGCCAGAAACCGGAGAGCAGCGCGAACGGCAGCAGCAGCTTCCTGACGAGCCCCTTGCCGCGCAGCGCGGCGAAGCGCACCGGCGCCAGCTCGTAGCCGTGCGCCGGCGCCAGCTTCGCCTCCATGCCGTCCGGATTGCCCATCCAGACGACGCGCCAGCCGCGCTCGCGCAGGAGGTCGGCGACGGCCAGCCCCGGAAAGACGTGGCCGCCGGTACCGCCGGCCATGACCAGCAGAGTCCGTGAGGAGGGATGAGGGAGGAGAGAGGAGGAAGGCATCGCCTCCTCCGCACCGCTCCTCACTCCTTGCTCCTCACTCCTCACTGTCGTCACAGCTTGGCCCCCCGCATCAGTTGCCGGTTTTCCCAGTCGACGCGCAGCAGGATCGCCAGCGCCGCGCAGTTGGCGAGGATGCCGGAGCCGCCGAAGCTCATCAGCGGCAGCGTCAGCCCCTTGGTCGGCAAGAGGCCCATGTTCACGCCCATGTTGATGAACGCCTGCACGCCGATCCAGATGCCGATGCCCATCGCCACCAGCGCCGGGTAGAGCCGTTCGAGCGCCACCGCCTGGCGGCCGATGGCGAAGGCGCGCTGCACGATCAGCGCGAACAGCCCGACGACGACGACGACGCCGACCAGCCCCAGCTCTTCGGCGATCACCGCCAGCAGGAAGTCGGTGTGCGCCTCGGGCAGGTAGAAGAGCTTTTCGACCGAGGCGCCGAGGCCGACGCCGAAGACCTCGCCGCGGCCGAAGGCGATCAGCGCGTGCGAGAGCTGGTAGCCGCGGCCGAAGGCGTCGGTCCACGGGTCCATGAAGCCGAAGATGCGGTCGCGCCGGTACGGCGAGACAACGATGAGCACGGCGAAGGCAACGAGCAGCAGCACGACGAGGATGGCGAACAGCCGCGCGCGCATGCCGCCGAGGAAGAGGATGCCCATGGCGATGGCGATCACGACGACGAAGGCGCCGAAGTCCGGCTCCTTCAGGAGCAGCACGCCGACGAAGATCATGGCCCCGGCCATCGGCAGGAAGGCCTTCTTGAAATCGTGCATCACCGCCATCTTGCGCACCGTGTAATCGGCCGCGTAGAGCACGGCGAAGAGCTTCATCAGCTCCGAGGGCTGCAGGTTGGCGACGCCGAGCGGCAGCCAGCGGCGGGCGCCGTTCACCTCGCGGCCGACGCCGGGGATCAGCACGACGACGAGCAGCAGCACGCCGGCGACGAACAGCCACGGCGCCAGTTGCTGCCAGGCCGAGAGCGGCACCTGGAAGGCGACGGCGGCGGCGACCATGCCGATGGCCAGAAAAACGGCGTGGCGCACCAGGAAATAGGCCGGCTGGTTGCCGGTGAAGCGGCTGCCCTCGGCGATGGCGATCGACGATGAATAGACCATGACCATGCCGAGAAAGAGGAGCAGCAGCGAACTCCACAGCAGCGTGGCGTCCACTTCGGCGGGCGCGCGGCGCGGCGCGTCGATGGTCTGCATCAGCATGCCGCGCCCTCCCGCGCCCGCACCGCGGCGACGAAGGCTTCGGCGCGGTGCGCGTAGTTGCGGTACATGTCCAGGCTGGCGCAGGCCGGCGACAGCAGCACCGCGTCGCCCGGCTGCGCCGCTGCCGCGCAGAAGGCCACGGCCGCATCCATGTCGGCGCAGCGCAGCGTCGGCAGGCCGCTGCCGGCGAGCGCCGCCTCGATCGCCGGCGCGTCGCGGCCGATCAGCGCCGCAGCGCGGCCGTGCGCGGCGAGCGCCGCCCTGAGCGGCGAGAAATCCTGCCCCTTGCCGTCGCCGCCGAGAATGATCGCCAGCCGGCGGCCGCCCGTGCCCATGCCGTTGATCGCGGCCAGCGTGGCGCCGACGTTGGTGCCCTTGGAATCGTCGTAGTAGTCCACTCCGCCGATGCGCGCGACGAATTCGACGCGGTGGGGCAGGCCCTTGAATTCGCGCAGCGCCGGCACGCAGTCCTGCGGCCGGATGCCGGCGCCTTCGAGCAGCGCCAGCGCGGCGAGCGCGTTGGCCGCGTTGTGCAGGCCGGCGAGCTTCATCTCGGCAGCCGGCAGCAGGCGTTCGCCGCCGCGCACGAGCCAGCCGTCGACGAGGCCGTAGTCCGCGTCGCGCGGCGGTTTGTCCAGGCCGAAGGTGACCAGCGCCTTGCCGCAGCGGCCCAGCCCCAGGCTGCGGTCGTCGTCGCGGTTCAGCACCATGCGCCGGCAGCCCTTGAAGATGCGCGCCTTGGCCGCGGCGTAGTCGTCGAGGCCGGCGTAGCGGTCGAGGTGATCCTCGGAAACGTTGAGCACGGTCGCCGCGTCGGCGTTCAGATGATGCGTCGTCTCCAACTGGAAACTGGAGAGTTCGAGCACCCATAGAGGCGGGAAGGAGTGAGGAGTGAGGAGTGAGGAGGCAAGGCCCGCCTCGGCCGCGGGTCGACTCCTCGCTCCTGACTCCTCACTCCTCACGGATGACGGCGCGTCCAGCGCCGTCATCAACGCATCCAGCGCCGACGGCGAGATGTTGCCGCAGGCCGTCGCCGGCACGCCGGCGGCGTTCGCCAGATGCGCGGCCAGCGCGGTGGTCGTCGTCTTGCCGTTGCTGCCGGTGATGGCGACGATCTTCGCCGCCGGCGCGCGTTCGCGCAGCCCCTGCGCGAACAGCTCGATCTCCGAGACCACCGGCACGCCGCGCGCCAGCGCCGCCTGCACCTGCGCTTCCTGCACCGGCAGGCCGGGCGAGATGGCGATCAGGTCGACGCCGGCGAAGCTCGCCGCGGCGAACGGCCCGGCGATCAGCCCGGCATCCGGCACGGCGGCGGCCAGCTCGGCGGCGTTCGGCGGCACCGCGCGGCTGTCGGCGACGCGCACGCGCGCGCCGGCGCGCGCCAGCCACCTGGCCATCGCCAGCCCCGATTCGCCGAGGCCCAGTACCAGCGCCTGTCTGCCCTTGAGATCCATCACCGCAGCTTCAGCGTCGACAGCCCGAACAGCACGAGCATGATGGTGATGATCCAGAAGCGGACCACCACCTGCGTTTCCTTCCACCCGCCGAGTTCGTAGTGGTGGTGCAGCGGCGCCATGCGGAAGATGCGCTTGCCCCCGGAGAACTTGAAATAGAGCACCTGCGCCGCCACCGACAGCGTCTCGGCGACGAAGACGCCGCCCATGATCGCCAGCACGATCTCCTGGCGGACGATCACGGCGACGGTGCCGAGCGCGCCGCCGATGGCCAGCGCGCCGACGTCGCCCATGAACACCTCGGCCGGATAGGCGTTGAACCAGAGGAAGCCGAGCCCGGCTCCGGCCATGGCGCCGAGGAAGATGCACAGCTCGCCGGCGCCGGGGACGTACGGCACCAGCAGGTATTTGGCGTAGACCGCGTTGCCGGCGACGTAGGCGAAGATCGCCAGCGCCGCGGCGACCATCACCGCCGGCATGATCGCCAGGCCGTCGAGGCCGTCGGTCAGGTTCACCGCGTTCGAGGTGCCGACGACGACGAAGTAGGTGAGGATCATGAAGCCGACGACGCCGAGCGGATAGGCCACGGTCTTGAAGAAGGGCACGATCAGTTCCATCTGCGCCGGCAGCGTCGCCGTCATGCCGAGGTAGACGGCGACGGCGACGCCGATCACCGACTGCCAGAAGTACTTCCAGCGCGAGGCCAGCCCCTTCGGGTCGCGGTAGACCACCTTCTTCCAGTCGTCGTACCAGCCGATGGCGCCGAAGCCGAGCGTGACGATCAGCACCACCCAGATGTAGCGGTTGCTGAGGTCGCCCCAGAGCAGCGTGGTGACGGCGATGGCGATGAGGATGAGCACGCCGCCCATGGTCGGCGTGCCCGACTTGACGAGGTGCGTCTGCGGGCCGTCGGTGCGCACCGCCTGGCCGATCTTCTTCGCCGCCAGCCAGCGGATGACGCGCGGGCCGGCGATGAACGAGATGATCAGCGCGGTCATCGCCGCCAGCACCGTGCGCAGCGTGATGTAGCCGAAGACGTTGAAGGCGCGCACGTCCTGGCCGAGCCACTGGGCGAGCATCAGGAGCATGGCGGGCCCTCCGTCGGCGCCGGCGCGATGGCCTCGGCCACGCGCTCCATGCGCATGAAGCGCGAGCCCTTGACGAGCACGGTGGTGTTCGCCGTCAGCTCGGGCTTCAGTGCCTCGATCAGTTCTTCGATCTTCTTGTAATGGCGGGCGCCGTCGCCGAAGTTGCGGGCGGCGACGACGCTCGCCTCGCCGAAGGCGAACAGCGCGTCGACGCCGGCGCTCTTGGCGTAGCCGCCGATCTCGTCGTGGTACTGCGCCGAGGCGTCGCCGATCTCGCCCATGTCGCCGAGCACCAGGATCTTGCGGCCGATGGTCGAAGCGAGCACGTCGATGCCGGCGCGCATCGAATCCGGGTTGGCGTTGTAGGTGTCGTCGAGGACGACGGCGCCGTTCAGGCCGGCGCGCCGCTGCAGGCGCCCCTTGATGCCCTTGAAGGCGGCCAGGCCGCGCTCGATGGCGGCGAGCGGCGCGCCGGCGGCGTAGGCGGCGGCGACGGCGGCGAGCGCGTTGCGCGCGTTGTGCAGGCCGGGCAGCGCCAGGTCGACGGCGCCTTCGCCGATCGGCGTGATGAAGTGCAGCTCGGTGTCCAGCCCGTGCAGGCGGACGTTGCCGTGCACCTCGGCGGCCGGGTCGAGGCCGAAGCCGACGACGCGGCGGTCGGCGTTCTGCGCCCGCCACAGCGCGGCGTGCGGATCGTCCTCGTTGATCACGGCGACGCCGCCGTCGGCGAGGCCGTCGTAGATCGTGCCCTTCTCCAGCGCGATGGCGTCGAGCGAGCCCATGCCCTGCAGGTGCGCGCGCTGCGCGTTGGTGATGACGGCCACGCTCGGGCGGGCGATGCGCGTCAGGTAGTCGATCTCGCCGGGATGGTTCATGCCCATCTCGACGATCGCTGCCTTGTGACCGGCGTTCAGGCGCAGCAGCGTCAGCGGCAGGCCGATGTCGTTGTTCAGGTTGCCGTGCGTCGCCAGCACCGCGTCGCCCCAGGCAACGGCGAGGATGGCGGCGATCATCTCCTTGGTCGTCGTCTTGCCGTTCGAGCCGGTGACGGCGATCAGCGGCAGGTCGAAGCCGGCGCGCCAGTGCGCGGCCAGGCGGCCGAGGGCGAGGCGGGTGTCGGGCACGGCGATCAGCGGCAGCCCGGCGTCGGCGAGGCCGGCGGCCGCGTCGTCGGCGACGACGGCGGCAGCGGCGCCGGCGGCCGCAGCGGTGCCGACGAATTCGTGGCCGTCGAAGCGCTCGCCGCGCAGTGCGATGAACAGATCGCCGGCGGCGAGCGCGCGGCTGTCGGTGGACACGGCGGCGAATTCCGCCGCGCCGGCGGACTCGTCGAGCAGGCGCCCGCCGAGCGCGGCGGCGGCAGCGGACAGGTTCATCATCGCACTCACCGCGGCACCCTCCCGGCCGGCCGCCCGCGGGCGGCGACGATCGCGGTTCCGGTGCCTGGCTGATGCCGCTCCGGGCGGCCGTGCGCTGCGCTCATGCGGACTCCTGGCGGGCGACCAGCGCGGCCTCGGCCTCGGCTCGGTCGGAGAAGGGATGGAAGGCGCCGGCCACCTCCTGGTAAGCCTCGTGCCCTTTGCCGGCGAGCAGCACGACGTCGGCCGGCGCGGCGCCGGCGATGGCGGCGGCGATGGCCTGGCGACGGTCGACGACGACCTCGGCGGCCGGCGCGCCGGCGCGGATTTCCTCGATGATCGCCGCCGGCGATTCGCCGCGCGGGTTGTCGCTGGTAAGCACGACGCGGTCGGCGAGGCGCGCCGCGACCTCGCCCATCAGCGGCCGCTTGCCGTGGTCGCGCTCGCCGCCGCAGCCGAAGACGCAGAGCAGCCGCCCGCCGCGCGCGTCGGCCTCCTCGCGCAGCGCGGCCAGCGCATTGGCGAGCGCATCCGGCGAATGCGCGTAGTCGACGACGACCAGCGGCAGTCCGTCGCCGCCCAGGCGCTGCATGCGGCCGGGCGGGGCGTCGAGCGCCGAGAGGCGTTCCGGCAACTGCTCGAACGGCAGGCCGGTGGCGAACAGCACGCCGGCCACCGCCAGCAGGTTGGCGACGTTGTAGCGGCCGACCAGCCGGCTCCTCACCTCGGCCTCGCCCTGCGGCGCGCGCAGCGTGAAGGCCAGCCCGCCGGCCGCGTGGCGGACGTCGGCGGCGGAAAGCAGCAGGTCGACCGAGGCGGTGGCGTCGGCCAGCGTGTAGCCGACCTTGAGGCGCGCCTTGGCGACGCCGGCCAGACGCCGGCCGAAGGGATCGTCGAGGTTGAGCACGGCGGCGCGCAGGCCCGGCCAGAGGAAGAGCTTTTCCTTCGACGCGGCGTAGGCTTCCATCGTGCCGTGGTAGTCGAGGTGGTCGCGCGTCAGGTTGGTGAAGGCGGCGATGTCCACGCGCGCGCCGTTCAGCCGGCCTTCCTCGATGCCGATCGAGCTGGCTTCCAGTGCGCAGGCATCGGCGCCGCGGTCGAGGAAGTCGGCGAGGCAGCGCGCCAGCGTCGTCGCCTGCGGCGTCGTGAAACCGGTCTCGTCGAGCGCGTCGGGAAAGCCGGCGCCGAGCGTGCCGACGATGGCGCAGCGGCGCGGGTGCGCGCGGGCGATCCACTGCGTGCAGCTCGTCTTGCCGTTGGTGCCGGTGACGGCGATCAGCGACAGCCGCTCGCTCGGGTCGCCGAGCACGGCGTGCGCGAGACTGCCGGCGAGCGCGCGCAGGCCGCGCACGGCCAGCGCCGGCACCGGCAGCGCGTCGCCGGATACGTCGCCGCCCTCGAAGAGGACGGCGACGGCGCCGCGCACGATGGCGTCGTCGATGTAGCGGCGGCCGTCGGCGCGGTCGCCGGGATAGGCGAGGAACAGATCGCCCGGCCGCACCAGGCGCGAGTCGTCGGCGACGCCGGCCGGCTCGACGCCGAGCGCGGCGAGGCGGCGCAGGAGTTCGGCGGCGGCGCTCATTGGACGACCCTCCTGTCGCTGCGCGACATCCTCCCCGAGGGAGGGTGAGCGCCTCCTACGGGCGGCCGGGCGGCGGCGCTCACAGCCGCCCCCTCACCGGCGCCTGCGGCGCGTCGGCGACGGTCAGGCGCGCGTCGGGCGGGATGCCCAGCGTGCGCAGGACGCCGCCGGTGATCGCGGCGAACACCGGCGCCGCCACGTCGCCGCCGTAGTGGCGGCCGGCGGAAGGTTCGTCGATCATCACGGCGACGATGATGCGCGGATCGGACGCCGGCGCGAAGCCGACGAAGGACGACACGTACTTGTCGGCGTAGGCGCCGCCCTCGATCTTGTGCGCGGTGCCGGTCTTGCCGGCGACGCGGTAGCCCGGCACCTGCGCCTTCGGCGCCGTGCCGCCGGGGCCGGCGGCCATTTCCAGCATGGCCCGCACCTCGCGCGCGGTCTGCGGCGAGAACACCGGCACGCCGGTCACCGGGCCGTCGTCGACGCGCGTCAGCGACAGCGGCAGCAGCTCGCCGTCGCGGGCGAACACCGTGTAGGCGCGCGCCAACTGCATCAGCGACACCGAGATGCCGTGGCCGTAGGACATCGTCGCCTGCTCGATCGGCCGCCAGGTCTTCCAGGCGCGCAGGCGGCCGGTCACCTCGCCGGGGAAGCCGAGGCGCGGCACCTGGCCGAAGCCGATGGCGTCGAACATCTCCCACATCTCGCGCGGCGCGAAGTTGGCGGCGATCTTGGCGGTGCCGACGTTCGACGATTTCTGGATGACCTGGGCGACGGTCAGCCGGCCGTGCCGGTGCGCGTCGGAGATGGTCGCGCTGCCGATGGTCAGGCGCCCCGGATCGGTGTCGATCACCGAGTCGAAGCGGAACTTGTTCGATTCGAGCGCCAGCGCCGCGGTGAAGGGCTTCAGCGTCGAGCCCGGCTCGAAGGTGTCGGTCACCGCGCGGTTCCTGAGCTGCGCGCCGGAGAGGTGCTGCCGGTTGTTCGGGTTGTAGGTCGGCCAGTTGGCGAGCGCCAGGATCTCGCCGCTCTTGGCGTCGACGACGACGGCGCCGCCGGCCTTCGCCTTGTGCCCGGCGACCGCCTGCTTCAGATGACTGTAGGCGAGGTACTGGATCTTCGAGTCGAGCGCCAGGCGGAGGTCCCTGCCGTCCTGCGGCGGCCGGATCGAGCCGACGTCCTCGACGATGCGGCCGCGCCGGTCGCGGATCACGCTGCGGCTGCCGGCGTGGCCGACCAGGCTCTTCTCGAAGGCCAGCTCGACGCCTTCGAGCCCCTTGTCGTCGATGCCGGTGAAGCCGACGATGTGCGCCGTCATCTCGCCGGTCGGGTAGTAGCGGCGGTATTCGTCGTTCTGGTAGACGCCGGGCAGCTTCATCGCCGCGATGCGCTCGGCCACGTCCGGCGCCACCTGCCGCTGCAAATAGACGAAGCCCTTGTCGCTGGCCAGCTTGCGCGTCAGCTCCTTCGGCTCCAGGTCGAGCGCCTTCGCCAGCAGTTGCGACTGCTCGCCGTTCAGGCGGGCGTCCGAGGGAATCGCCCAGATCGACTTCATCGGCGTCGAGATCGCCAGCGCGTCGCCGTTGCGGTCCGTGACCTTGCCGCGCGACGCCGAGATTTCCAGGTCGCGGCGGTAGCGCGACTCGCCCTTCTCCTGCAGGAAATCGTTGTTCACGATCTGCAGATAGAAGGCGCGGCCAACCAGCGCGCCGAAGGCGGCGAGCAGACACAGCCCGACCAGGCGCGAGCGCCAGGCCGGCAGCGCCAGTTGCAGCACCGGGCTTTCGGCGAAGCGATGGGCGCCGCGGCCGCGGATCATCGCCCGCCCTCCCTGGGCGCCGCGACGAGCAGCCGGCGGGCGTCGGGCGCCTGCATCTTCAGGCGCTCGCGGGCGATCTTCTCGATGCGCGGGTGCGTCGCCCAGGTCGACAGCTCCAGTTGCAACTGGCCGAACTCGACGTCGAGCTGCTTCGCCCGCTCCTGCTCCGCCTCCAGCTCCTGGAAGAGCTTGCGCGCCTTGTGCTGCGACGTGACGACGCCGAGCGCGCAGAAGACGACGAAGAAGAGGAGGAAGAGGTTGCTGCGCAGCATCAGCGTTTCTCCGCCACGCGCATGACCGCGCTGCGGGCGCGCGGATTGGCCGCGACCTCGTCGGCCGAAGCCCGCACCGGCTTGCCGACGAGAGCAAGACGCGCCGGCGGCAGTTGCGCCGCGGTCAGCGGCAGGTGCTTCGGCAGGGAAGCCCCGGGCGCCGCCGCGTCGCGCATGAAACGCTTGACGATGCGATCCTCGAGCGAGTGAAAGCCGATCACCACCAGCCGCCCTCCCGGATTGAGCAGATCGACAGCCTGCGGCAGGGCTAGCGCAAGCTGTGCGAGCTCTTGATTGATATGAATCCGTAGAGCCTGAAAGGTGCGCGTCGCCGGGTCCTGACCGGGCTCGCGGGTCCGCACGGCCTCGCGTACAAGCGCGGCGAGCTGCCCTGTGGTTGCAACAGGCCGCTCTCGCCGAGCAGCCACAATCTTCTTTGCAATCTGGAAAGCAAACCGTTCTTCGCCATAGTCCCTCACCACCTGAGTAATTTCCCGTTCTTCGGCCCGTGCCAGCCATTCCGCGGCCGTCTCGCCCTGCGTCGTGTCCATCCGCATGTCGAGCGGCGCATCGAAACGAAAGCTGAACCCCCGTTCCCCCTCATCCAGTTGCGGGGACGACACGCCGATGTCCATCAGCACGCCATCCACGCCGCCGAATCCTGCTTCGCGCGCCGCCTCGGCCAGTTCGCCGAAGGGCCGGTGCGCGACCTTCAATCTTGCGTCCCCGATCGCTGCCGCTGCCTCGATCGCGCGCGGGTCGCGGTCGATCGCCAGCAGCCGGCCGTCCGGACCGAGCCGTTCGAGGATCGCCCGGCTGTGCCCGCCGCGGCCGAAGGTGGCGTCCACGTAGACGCCGGCAGGCTTGATTGCCAGCGCCTCGACCGCCTCCCGCAGCAGAACCGTCAGGTGCTGCGCGGGCACGTTCACAAGGCCAGATCCTCGAGGCCGGGCGGCAGCAGTTGATCGCCGAGGGCGAAGATCGCCTCCTGCTGTTTCTGCCAGCCGGCGTCCGACCAGATTTCGAAATGGTTGCCCTGCCCGACCAGCCACACCTGCTTTTCCAGTTGCGCGAACTGGCGCAGCTCCGGCGCGATCAGCAGGCGGCCGGCGGAGTCGACCGACTCCTCGCGGGCGAAGCCGACGAGCAGACGCTTCAGGAGGGCGGATTGCTGTTCGAGGCTGGGCGCCGACAGGACCTTGTCGCGGATCGGCGTCCACGCGGGTTCGGGGTAGAGCAGCAGGCAGCGGTGCGGGTGCGCGGTGAGGACCAGGGTGCCGTTGGCGGCGGCGACGAGCGCGTCGCGATGGCGGGCCGGGATGGCCAGGCGCCCTTTCGCGTCGAGACTCAGTGCGGCCGCTCCGAAAAACATCGATCCCTGCCTTTCCTCTCCCGGGGCGCGCCCCGAATTTTCCCCTGCAACCCACTTTGCACCACTTTTTCCCACTTTAAGACAACAAATCGGGGAGGGTCAAGCGCTTTTTGCGGTTTTTTTCAATGAGGACAAGGACTTAGAGGCGTTTTCTCAGAAAAATTCTACAGAAATTCTCCTTAAAAAACAAGACTCGTGAAATGCAACTTAAAGTGCTTTGTGAGAAGTGGGGCGCGCGCGCGGGAACCCCGGCGACGGCGGCGCGGTCTGCTCGATACCCAATCACGGAGGAAACCCCGATGAAGCTCTATTACAGCCCCGGCGCCTGCTCGCTCTCCCCGCACATCGTCCTGTGCGAGGCCGGTCTGGCGCATGAACTGGTCAAGGTGGACCTGAAGACGAAGCAGACGGAGCACGGCGACGACTTCAACGCCGTCAACCCGAAAGGCTACGTGCCGACGCTGGCGCTCGACGACGGCAGCGTGCTCACCGAGGGCCCGGCGATCGTCCAGTACCTCGCCGACCTGGCGCCGGCCGCCGGGCTGGCGCCGGCCGCCGGCACGCTCGACCGCGTCCGGCTGCAGGAATGGCTGAACTTCATCTCGACCGAGCTGCACAAGAGCTTCACGCCGCTCTTCCAGGGCGCGCCGTCCGAATGGCAGGCGAGCGTGCGCAACGGCCTGAACAAGCGCTTCGGCTACCTGGCGGCGATCCTCGAACGACAGCCTTACCTGATGGGCGAGGATTTCAGCGTCGCCGACGCCTACCTGTTCACCATCCTCAACTGGACCCAGTGGGTGAAGCTCGACCTCGCCGCCTGGCCGGCGCTCGGCGCCTATCTGGCGCGCGTCGCCGCGCGGCCGGGCGTGCAGAAGGCGCTGAAGAGCGAAGGGCTGCTCTGAGCCTGAAACAAAAACGGGCGGCGCCCCGCAAGGCGCCGCCCGTTTTCCGCATGAAGTGAAGCTGGCCGATAAGCCGGGTTCTGTCGTGGGCAACCATTCCTCTAGGCGACGCGTTGCCGCGCCGCTCAAGCGGCCTACCCGGAAGCAGCGCGAGCCACGCCCTACGCTTCCCTATTTGGCCTTGCTCCGGATGGGGTTTGCCGTGCCGTCCGTGTTACCACGTCCGCGGTGAGCTCTTACCTCGCCGTTTCACCCTTGCCTGTGCCTTGCGGCCATCGGCGGTCTGTTCTCTGTTGCACTTTCCGTCGCCTTGGGGCTTTCGCCTTATAGCGCCCGGCCGTTAGCCGGCATCCTGCTCTGCGGAGCCCGGACTTTCCTCCCGGCGCTTGCGCGCCCGGCGGTTGCCTGGCCAGCTTCGCCGCCGATTATACGCGCCGCTTCACTTCGCCGGCTGCGCGACGACGAAAACCAGCTTGTCCTTTTCCTCGCGGAAGACGCCGAGCAGTTCGCCCTTGCCGCCGGGCGGCGCTTCGGCGAGCTTCTGGAAGCCCTGGCAGGTCTGCGTCTCGGTCAGGTAGAGGTGGCGCCCCTGTTCGAGCAGGTAGGTGTCGGGGCCCGTCGTATAGACCTCGACCTTGAAGCCGGGGGCGATCGCCGCCGGCTGCAGCTTGTGCCGGCGCTGGCAGTCGGGCAGGCGGGAGACGACGATTTCCAGCTCCATCTGCTTTTCCCAGAAGCGCGGCTGCTGGCGGATCAGCGAAATGGCGTGGTCGGGGCCGTCGATGACCATGCCGATGCCGTCGTTCACGCAGGCGGAAACGAGCGGTACGAAGAGGGCGAGCAGGGCGAGGCGTTTCATCGGTCGATTTCCCGGCGTGTCAGTCGAGCAGGGTCCAGGCCAGCGTCTCGCCGGCGCGTAGCGGCACCAGCGTGTCGCCCGGCACGTAGGGATAGGTCTCGGGCACGGGCTGCGGCCGCTTCTCCAGCGTGATCGTACCGCCGTTGCGCGGCAGGCGGTAGAAATCGGCGCCGAAATGGCTGGCGAAGCCCTCCAGCCGGTCGAGCGCGCCGGCCGCGTCGAAGGCTTCGGCGTAAAGCTCCATCGCCGCATACGCCGTGTAACAGCCGGCGCAGCCGCAGGCCGCCTCCTTGGCGAGCCGCGCGTGCGGCGCCGAGTCGGTGCCGAGGAAGAACTTCGCATCGCCCGAGGTCGCCGCGCGCACCAGCGCCTGGCGGTGCGTCTCGCGCTTCAGCACCGGCAGGCAGTACCAGTGCGGCCGCACGCCGCCCTGGAAGATGGCGTTGCGGTTGTAGAGCAGGTGGTGGGCGGTGATCGTTGCCGCGACGTTGTCGCCGGCCGCGGCGACGAACTCGGCCGCGTCCTGGGTCGTGATGTGCTCCATGACCACGCGCAGGCCGGGATGGCGGGCGAGCAGCGGCGACAGCACGCGCTCGATGAACGCCGCCTCGCGGTCGAAGAGGTCGACCGCCGGGTCGGTGACCTCGCCGTGCACCAGCAGCGGCAGGCCGAGCCGCTCCATTTCGGCGAGCGCCGCGGCGCAGCGCGCGAGGTCGGTGACGCCGGCGTCGGAGTTGGTCGTGGCGCCGGCCGGGTAGAGCTTGACCGCCTTGACGAAGCCGGAATCGACGGCGGCGCGGATCTCGTCGGCCGGCGTGTTGTCGGTGAGGTACAGCGTCATCAGCGGCTCGAAAGCCATGCCCTCGGGCAGCGCGGCGAGGATGCGCGCGCGGTAGGCGGCGGCCTGGGCGACGGTGGTCACCGGCGGCTTCAGGTTGGGCATGACGATGGCGCGCGCGAACTGGCGGGCGGTGTGCGGCAGCACGGCCTTGAGCGCGTCGCCGTCGCGCAGGTGCAGGTGCCAGTCGTCGGGGCGGGTGAGGGTGAGTTTCATGGCGCGTCGGGAAAGCCGGAAACCGCGATTCTAAGCGATTCGCGCGCCGCTCAGGGCGGGCCGCGCCTGCAAGACGGGGCCGGAGCATGAAAACTCGTCTACGAATCCGACCGCATGCGCAATCCATATGGCATCATGTCGCGCAATACATTTGTCATTTTTTCCGCCATGCCCACCCCCTATGACGGCCTGTACAAGCTGCTCTTCTCCCATACGCCGATGGTCCAGGCGCTGCTGCGGGGCTTCGTGCACGAGGACTGGGTCGCGCACCTCGATTTTTCGACGCTGGAAAAACCCAACGGCCACTATGTCAGCGAGGCACTGCAACAGCGCAGCGACGACATTCTCTGGCGCATGCGCCTGAATCTGCCCGATGGCCGCAGCGAATGGCTGTACCTCTACCTGCTGATCGAATTCCAGAGCCGCAGCGATCCGTGGATGGCGCTGCGCCTGCTCACCTACGTCTGCATGCTCTATCAGGACCTCATCAAGAGCGGCGAAGTCGCCCCCGGCGCGCCGCTGCCGCCGGTGTTCCCGCTGGTGCTCTACAACGGCCTGCCGCGCTGGCAGGCAACGCAGGAAGTGGCCGACCTGATCGCCGCGCCGGGCGACCTCGGCCGCTGGCGGCCGCGCTTCCGCTACCACCTGCTCGACGAAGGCCGGGTGCCGGCGGAGGAACTCGGGCGGCTCTCGAACAATCTGCTGGCGCTGCTGATCCGTCTGGAAACGACGCCGGACGCCCCGGCGATCCGCGAAGCCACTGCCGCGCTGGTGCAACACCTGAAAGGCCCGGCCTACGACAGCCTGCGACGCGCCTTCGTCGCGTTTTACAACCGGGCTATTCTCACGCGGCTGAATTCGCGCCACACTATCCGGGAATTCAGGGAATTACAGGAGGGCGGCACCATGATCGCTGAACGCATCGACGAGTGGGGCAAGCAGATACACCAGAAGGCGCTGCAGGAAGGCTTGCAGGAAGGCCGGCGCGACGAGGCTGCGCGAATGCTGCGCCGCCTGCTTGCGCTGCGCTTCGGCGAGCTGCCGGACTGGGCCGAGGCGCGCTTGGCCGGGGCGACGCAGGAAGCACTGGAAACCTGGATCGACGCGGTGCTGACGGCGGAATCGCTGGAAGGCGTCATCGGCCGGCCGTAGGCGCGCTGCGGGCGCCCCTTCGTTCCGGAAGGCTCGCCCCCGGCGAGCCGGGAACCTGCCGGCGCCCTCCCGCCGCCGCTCAGGCGAACCCGGTGATGTCCTTGTAATAGCTGCTGCCGTCAAGGATCAGCGCGGTGGCCGCGATCCCCACCAGCTTGACTAAGGCGTCGCCGTTCGAGATGCCGGCGTTGCCATCGCTGATGAACAGATAGCTGTCCCCCTCATGCAGGAACACCGCCGCCTTCCCCCACCCGCCGGAGCCGATGGCATTGGCGACGGCCGTCAGCTTTTGCTCCAGCGTTGCGTCGCCGGCATCGAACGTGGCGACCCCGCTTACGATCTGCGCGGTTCCAGCCGTGGCCTCGTCGCCCCTGCTGGCGCTGGACAGGACTTCCCCGAAGGACTGAATCCTGTCGGCCCCATCCCCGAAGTCCGTGATGATGTTCGCGGCGCTCGCCAGCTCGGCGGCGCTTGTCGCCCCGAAATTCCATCCATCAACAACGAAGAGGTCGTCCCCCGCGCCGCCTGTCAGCGTGTTTCCCCCACGCGAGCAGTAAATCGTGTCATCGCCATTGCCGCCGTCAACCGTGCTGCCGCCATAGTCGCTGCCATAAATCGTGTCGTCGCCATCGTCGCCGTAGAGCGTGTCGCTGCCGGCGCCGCCGGCTATCCGATCGTCGCCGGCGCCACCGTGAATCACGTCGTCGCCATCACCGCCGTAAATATGATCATCGCCATCGCCGCCGGTAATGGTGTCGTTGCCATTGTTGCCATGGAGATTCAGGGTCTTGGTATAGCCCGTGCCGTCGATGGTGTCGTCACCCTCCCCGCCGTTGACCGTCAGCCAGTTGGCGGCGGCGTCCATCCTGGCGATGCCGTCGCCGGTAATGGTGGCGAAGAGCGTGGGGGTGAGGGTCATGTTCGACAAGCCGCCGTCGGCGAACTTGCCGGCAATGACGGCCTCCACGACAGCGATTTTCGCCGGTTCGCTGCTGAGTGAACCACCCTCGACAAGCGCCGCGCTGTCGCCGCCGTACTTGCCCAGGAGTGAGGCCACCGAAGCGCCTGAAACAAGACCAGCATCGATCATCAACGCGCCGGTGATGCCGTCGTCGGCGACGCCGTCGATGGCACCGGCCACCTTGTTCAGCTTGGCGGCATTCATGTCAGTGGCATCAACCGCCGCCCCCGTCGCCTTGCCAAGCAGGTTTTCGATTTCCGTACCGGTCTGGGCGTCGGTCAGCGCCAGGCCGGTGATGCCACCAGCGGCGACGCTGCCGATGCCGCCGGCCACCTTCGCCAGCTTGTCGCCATCCATGCCGGTGGCGTCAACCGCCGCCCCCGTGGCCTTGCCCAGCAGGATTTCGATCTCCGTTTCGCTCTGGGCGTTGGTCAGCGTCAGACCCGTGATGCCGCCGGCGGCGACGCTGCCGATGGCACCGGCCACCTTGGCCAGCTTGTCGCCATCCATGCCGGTGGCGACGACCGCCGCCCCCGTGGCCTTGCCGAGCAGGATTTCGATTTCCGTAGCGGTCTGGGCGTTGGTCAGCGTCAGGCCCGTGATGCCGCCGGCCTCGGCCTTGCCGATGCCGGCGGCGAGTGCCCCAAGCTCTCCGGCGGTGGCGCCGTCGGCATCGACGCTGGCCGCGCCGTCGGCCAGCTTGGCCGTCAGGCCGGCGGTGGCGAACTCCGCGCCGGTCAGGGCGATGCCGGTGACGGCGTCGTCGGCGAACTTGCCGACGTTCCCGAGCACGGCGGCCTTGGCCGTGGTGACGGCGCCATCCGTCAGCGTGATCGCCCCGCTGCCGATCGCGTCGTCGGCGACCTGGGCGGCGGCGGCTTGCAGGGCCGCGTCGTCGGCAAAGGCGATCCCGGTGATCTGGCCGGCCTTGAACTTGGCGATGTTGCCGAGCACCAGCGCCTGGCTGGTGGCGGTGACGGCGCCCGCGCTCAGCGTGATGGCGTCGGCGGCGACGGCATCGCTGTTCACGGCGTCGGCGGCGGCGGCGAACGCGTCTTCATCGGCATAGGTGATGGCGGTGACGCCGCCGGCCTTGATCCTGGCGTGATGCGAGGTCACCGCGGCCTGCTCGGCGCTGACCGCGCCGCCGATCGTCGCCGCGCCGTCGGCCAGCTTGGCCTTGACGGCGGCGAAGACGGCTTCGGCCATCGTGACCCCGGGGTCGGCGGGGATGCCGGTGTCGTCGGCCAGGCTGTCGATGGCAACCGTGGTGGCGGCCGCGACGCCGCCGCGGGTGAAGCTCAGGACACCGCCGGATTCGCTCACGGTGATGGCACCGCTGGCGCTGCCGCCGAAGGCGAGGACGCCGGCGGTTTCTGTCACGGTGAAGGTTGTCGGCGGGGGAGGCGGGGGCGGCGGGGGTGACACGCTTCCGCCGCCCGAGGAAGATCCGCTGCCGATGTTCTCCAGGCCGCCCGGTCCCTGCGCCGCCGACTCGACGAGCGATTCGGGCGTGGTGCCGGCCGGCAGTTTCTCCAGGAAGTCGGCGAGGCTGCTGCCGCCCTCGGGGATCAGGGCTTCGATGGCGGCGGCGCTGTCGGCGCTGCCGGCCAGTTTTTCGGCGAATGCGAACAGGTCGGCGAAGGTGCTGCCTGCGGGCATGGCGTCCATCAGGTCGCTCAGCTTGCCGCCGGTGGGGATGATCGCGGCGACGATCTCCGGTTTTTCGAGCGCCACCGCCGTCAGGGCGACGGCCTTGTCGACGATCTCTGCGATCAGCGTGTTCACGTCGCTGCTGCTCGTCACCGCCGCCAGGATGGACTGGGTGACGTTCAGCGCCGCGTCGTTGGTATCGGTGAGGCCGGCCGCGTCGAGGGCGGCGGTGTAGGCTTCGGCGAGGGCGGCCTTGTTGCCGAACAGGGCGGCGGAGGCGAGGCCGTCCGGGTGGTTGCCGTCGTAGTGGGTGACGACGTAGACAATGGTGTTGAGCACCTCGCCGAGGTCGCGGGTGTTCATCTGCTGCGTCCAGTATTCCAGTCCCTCGGCGTCCGGCTCGCGGCCGAGGGCGTTGCGGTAGAACTGGGCGACGATCTCCTGGCCGCTCAGCCCCTCCGGGTAGAATTCCCGCGCCGGAGCGGTGGCGAACATCTGCTCGATGATCCGGTCGATCGGCGTGCCGCCTTCGAGCATCTGCGCCCAGAAGCGGAGTCCTTCCGGATCGGGCGCGCGGTTGAAGAGTGCCACGTAGAGCTGCGTGATCTGCGTCGAGGATTGCATGGGTCGATCTCCACGGTGATTTCCAGGAACCAGGGGCGGTCAGAAACAGGGTCGCGCGGCCATGGCCGGCCGCCGATGTCTGATGCGTATGCGGGCAGCGTAATGAAGGAGCGTCACAGCAACGCAACAACGAAGGGCGGGGCGTGTTTTTACGCTCGCCCGCGGC
>JACFMQ010000004.1:259246-450768 GCA_019455325.1 Rhodocyclaceae bacterium
CGTCACAGCAACGCAACAACGAAGGGCGGGGCGTGTTTTTACGCTCGCCCGCGGCGGCCACGCGGCAGGGCGCGGCTCCGGCAACGCTCCCGGAGCCGCGCCCGCGGCCCGCTAATGCGAGCCGCCCGCCGCCGCGGGCGATCCCCCGGCGCCCGCGCCGAGCCAGCGGGAGAAGAGCCGCCCGAGAACCTGCGCGGCCGGGGGCTTGGTCAGGCATTCGTCGAAGGGCGCGCCGGCCGGCACGCGCTCGGTGGACACGGCGATCGCCGGCAACGGCGGCTCGCCGCGGCGCCGCTCGCGGGCGCGCAGCGCGTGCACGAGCTGCAGGCCGTCCATCACCGGCATCCGGCAGTCGGTGAGGAGCAGGCGGTAGCGCCGCTCGGCGAGCAGCGCCAGCGCCTCGGCGCCGTTCTCCGCGGTATCCGCGGACCAGCCGAAGTGCTCGGCATGGCAGCGCAGCACTTCGCGGAAGACCGGGTCGTCGTCGACGATCAGGATCGCCGGATCGGCCTCGGCACGGGAATAGCGGCGAATCAGGTCGAGCAGCCACTTGTGACGGGAAACGCCGGCCGACTGCGCGGCCCTGGACAGCGCCGCGTCGGTCGCCTCGTCGAGAACGATCGTCAATTCCCCCATGTCCTACTCTCCTCCCCTGGCCGCCATCGCCGGAACGACCGGCCGGATGGCGGCGAAATCTGGCGTCCGCCGCCGCTTTGCGGTACATCTGGAAATTTTTTGACCAACGACGCATCGGCCTCCGAGGCCACCGGCATAAGCCTTGGCCCACAGCCAATATAGGCAACGCCTATTTTCATGTCAATAGGCTATCCCTATTTTTCATTGCTCGACCCCGCCGCTAGGGTTGCCGGATGAAAATCGGACTTCGCATCAAGAAGCTTCGCGAGGAACGCGGCTACAGTCAGGGCGAACTGGCCCGCCGCGTCGGCGTGACCCAGCCGACCGTTTCCGACTGGGAGAACAACAGGACCGAGCCGACCGTGGACAACCTGCGGCTTCTGGCGGTCGAATTCGACGTCTTCTTCGAGTGGCTGACCACCGGCCGCGGCCAGCGGCGGTTCGTGCCGATGGCCGGAGAGCCTGTGGCCGAATACCGCGTCGAGCGGCAGCCGCCCGAGGACGAAACGCAGTTGCTCAATCTCTTCCGCCGCCTGCCCGACGCCCGCCGGCAGGCGCTGCTGGAATTCCTCTCGCGCTGGAGCTGAAAGCCCCTAGGCGCCGCCGCGCAGGG
Organism: Rhodocyclaceae bacterium; assembly: GCA_019455325.1. Lineage (GTDB taxonomy): Bacteria > Pseudomonadota > Gammaproteobacteria > Burkholderiales > Rhodocyclaceae > Proximibacter. The sequence continues at coordinate 260,496 of JACFMQ010000004.1, forward strand.
CCAGCGCCCGTTCGTACAGCGCGTTCTTGGCGGCGCCGGTGATGGCGTGCGCGAGTTTCGCCGCCTGCTTCACCGGCAGCCCTTCGTCGAGCAGCAGCCCGAGCACGCGCCCGGCCTCCGCGTCGTCGTCGCCGGCGGCCGGCGCCGGGGCGTCGACGATCAGCACGAACTCGCCCCGCTGCCGGTTGGCGTCGGCTTCCAGCCAGGCCGCGGCCTCGCCGAGCGGGCAGGCGTGGATGGTCTCGAAGAGCTTGGTCAGCTCGCGCGCGACGACGACGCGGCGCGCCGCGCCGAGCGTCGCTGCGAGCGCGGCGACGCTTTCCAGGATGCGGTGCGGCGCCTCGTAGAAGACGAGCGCGGCCGGCAGCGCGGCGAGTTCGCGCAGCGCTTCCTCGCGCTGCTTCGCCTTGGTCGGCAGGAAGCCGACGAACAGCCAGCGCGGCGCCGTGATGCCCGAAGCCGAAAGCGCGGCGACGGCGGCGCACGGGCCGGGCAGCGGCACCACCTTGAAGTCGGCCTCGCGCACGCGCGCGACCAGCCGCGCGCCGGGGTCGGAGACGGCCGGCGTGCCGGCGTCCGAGACCAGCGCCACCGATTCGCCGGCGGCGAGCCGTTCGATCACCTGCCGGGCGGCGGCCTCTTCGTTGTGCTCGTGCGCCGGCAGCAGCTTCGCCGGCGAGCCGAGGTGGCGCAGCAGCGGCGCCGAGTGCCGGGTGTCCTCGGCGGCCACCCAGGGCACGGCGCGCAGCACCTCGGCGGCGCGCGCCGTCAGGTCGCCGAGGTTTCCCAGCGGCGTCGCCACCACATACAATGCGGGAGATGCTTCCATCATTTTCCGGGGGTGTTTCGTCGATGGCCAACGATACCACGGACGGCGCGCGCGCCGAGGCGCTGGCGGCGGACTTCCTGGCCGCGCGCGGCCTCTCCGTGCTGACCCGCAACTACCGCGTGCGCGGCGGCGAGATCGACCTCGTCTGCGCCGACGGCGGCACCGTGGTCTTCGTCGAGGTCCGCCTGCGCCGGCGCAGCGACTTCGGCGGCGCCGCGGCGAGCGTCACCGCCGCCAAGCGCCGGCGCCTGATCCTCGCCGCCCGCCACTACCTGGCGCGCCGGCCCGAGGCGCCGTGCCGCTTCGACTGCGTGCTGCTTTCCGGGCTGGACGCGGCCGCCGTCGACTGGGTGCGCGACGCGTTCACCGCCGACGACGCCTGAACGCCGAGCCAGCGGCGGCGGCGCCCCGGTGACACACTGTTACTGACGCTCAGGCCGGACAGCCGGCATGATCCGAACGCCGTCGGGGCCGGATGGAACGGCCGGCGGCACGCCGAACGCAAGACGCATCCGCGCCTCTGATAGAATCGGCCCGACTTTTTCCACGCTCTGCAAGCCATTCCGCATGGACCTCATCGAACGCATCGGCCGGCATTTCCACGACAGCGCCCAGACCAAGCTGGACGCCGTCGAACTGCTCGCCGCCCCCATTGCCGACGCCGTGCAGACGATGGTCGCCTGCCTGGTGAACGACGGCAAGATCCTCGCCTGCGGCAACGGCGGCTCGGCCGGCGACGCGCAGCACTTCGCGGCGGAACTCGTCGGCCGTTTCGAGGCCGAACGTCAGGAACTGGCCGCCATCGCGCTGACCACCGACAGTTCGATCCTGACCGCGGTCGCCAACGACTACGCCTTCGACGTGGTCTTCGCCAAGCAGGTGCGCGCGCTCGGCCGTCCCGGCGACGTGCTGCTGGCGATCTCGACCTCGGGCAATTCGACGAACGTGATCGAGGCGATCCAGGCCGCGCACGACAACGAGCTGACCGTCGTCGCGCTGACCGGCAAGGGCGGCGGCCGGATCGGCGCCATGCTGCGCGAGGGCGACGTGCACATCTGCGTGCCGGCCGAGCGCACGGCGCGCATCCAGGAAACGCACCTCCTCGCCATCCACTGCCTGTGCGATGGCATCGATTGTCTGCTCTTGGGAGTCGAAGAATGATGATGAAACGCACGCTGATCGCCGCCCTGATCGCCGCTCTCGTGGCGCCGGCCCTGACCGGCTGCGTCGCCGCCGTCGCCACCGGCGCCACGGTCGGCGCGCTGGCCGTCGTCGACCGCCGCACCTTCGGCACGCAGACCGAGGACGAGGGCATCGAGTGGAAGATCCTCGGCCAGGTGATGAACAAGTACGGCGACAGGGCGCACGTCAACCAGACCAGCTTCAACCGCCGGGTGCTGCTCAGCGGCGAGGTGCCGGACGAGCAGACGAAGGCGGACATCGAGGCCTACGCGCGCGGCCTGCCGAACGTGAAGCAGGTGTGGAACGAGCTGCGCGTGGCGCCGCCCACCGGCCTCCAGGCACGCAGCAACGACGCCTTCATCACCTCCAAGGTCAAGGGCCGCTTCGTCGACGCCGGGAAATTCCGCGCCAACCTGGTCAAGGTCGTCACCGAGGCCGGCGCCGTGCACCTCTTCGGCCTCGTCACCCGCGCCGAGGCCGACGCGGCGATCGAGATCGCGCGCACGACGAGCGGCGTGCAGAGGGTGGTGAATCTGATGGAGATCATCTCGACCGAGCAGGCCAGGGCGCTCGACGTGCCGCCGCCGGAACCCGCCGGCACGCAGCAGCCGGCGCCGGTGCGCTAGGCCCCTAGCGGCGGGCGAGGAACTCGTCGATCCTGGCGAGCAGCCGGCGATCGTCGGGCGCGGTGAGGCTGGAATAGGCGACCACTTCCTTGCCGCTGCGGTCGATCAGGTACTTGTAGAAGTTCCACTTCGGCGTCGTGCCGGAGGCGGCGATCAACTGCGCGTAGAAGGGGTTCCTCTGCTCGCCCTTCACCGTGGTCTTGGCGAACATCGGGAACTGCACGCCGTAGGTGAGGCGGCAGAAATCGGCGATCTCCTGGTTGTTGCCCGGCTCCTGCTCGCCGAAGTCGTTGGTCGGGAAGCCGACGACGACGAGGCCGCGGTCCTTCAGCCGCGAATAGAGCTTTTCCAGCCCGTCGTACTGCTTGGTGAAGCCGCAGTAGCTGGCGGTGTTCACGACCAGCAGCACCTTGCCCTTCCATTCGCACAGCGACTGCGGCTTCTCGTCCTGCAGGCGGGGGAAGGTGTGGTCGAGCAGCGGCGGGCAGCCGGCGTCGGCGAAGGCCGGCGCGGCGGGAACGAGCAGGAGGGCGCCGGCGAGGGCGCGGCGGGCGAAGCGGAACGGGAACATAGCGGTCTCCTCGGCGTGACGTCGGCGATGCGCGTTGGACAGGCGCGCCGGCGATTCGATCCGTGCGCCGGGCGGCGCCGGGAAAGCGGGTAGAATCGCCGGCTCCGACACGAGCCCGCCCGCGCCATGCCCGCCTACGCCGCCCCCGCCTTCGAAGCCAAGATCTGCCCGCCCGAACGCCTCTTTGATGCCGTCGCCCGGCTGCCGCGGCCGCTGGTGTTCACCAACGGCTGCTTCGACATCCTGCACCGCGGCCACGCCACCTATCTGGCGCAGGCGCGCGCGCTCGGCGCGGCGCTGGTCGTGGCGCTGAACGGCGACGCCTCGGTGAAGCGCCTGGGCAAGGGCGACGACCGGCCGGTGAACCCGCTGGCCGACCGGCTGGCGGTGATCGCCGCGCTCGGCTGCGTCGACCTCGTCACCTGGTTCGACGAGGACACGCCGCTCGCGCGCATCCTCGACTGCCGGCCGGACGTGCTGGTCAAGGGCGGCGACTGGCCGGTCGAGCGCATCGTCGGCGCGGCGGAGGTGCAGGGCTGGGGCGGCAGCGTGCATTCGATCCCGTTCATCCACGAGAAGTCGACGACGGCGCTGCTGGAGAAAATCCGCCGGCTGTGAGCGCCCGCGCCTAGAGCACGATCTGCGTGCCCAGCTCGACCACCCGGTTCGACGGAATCCTGAAGAAGTCCGTGGCGCTGCCGGCGTTGCGGAACATGGCGATGAACAGCTTCGTCCGCCACCGGCTCATGGCCGGGCCGGGCCGCGGGAGCAGCGTCTCGCGGCCGAGGAAGAACGAGGTGTCCAGCGTCTCGACGGCCAGCCCGGCCGGCGCGCACAGCGCCAGCGCCGCCGGGATGTCCGGCTCGTCCTTGAAGCCGTAGCGGACGATCACCCGGTAGAAGTCGCCCTTCAGTCGGTGCACCTCGACGCGGTCGATCTCCGGTACCCAGGGCACGTCGAAGACCTGCACCGAGACGAGGACGACGCGCTCGTGCAGCACCTTGTTGTGCATCAGGTTGTGCAGGAGCGCGTGCGGCACGCCGTCCGGGTCGGCACTCATGAACACGGCGGTGCCCGGCACGCGCGCCGGCATGCCGGCGAACAGCGCGTCGATGAAGGCGTCGAGGCGGATGTCCTCGCCCCGCAGGCGCTCGCGCAGCAGCTCGCGGCCGCGCTTCCAGGTGGTCATCAGCACGAAGACGCCGGCGCCGGCGACGAGCGGGAACCAGCCGCCGTCCGGAATCTTCAGCACGTTGGCGGCGAGGAAGACCAGCTCGACCGAGAGGAAGACGGCGAAGAGCAGCGCCGCCCGCGTCCAGCCCCAGCGCCACACGCGGGCGACGACGACGGTGGCGAGCAGCGAGGTGATGACCATGTCGCCGGTGACGGCGATGCCGTAGGCGGCGGCGAGGTTGTGCGAGGATTTGAAGCCGAGGACGAGGATGGCGACGGCGGCGAACAGACCCCAGTTCACCGCCGGCAGGTAGATCTGCCCCTGCGTCTGCGCCGAGGTGTGGCGCACGGTCATGCGCGGCATGAAGCCGAGCTGCATGGCCTGGCGCGAGATCGAGAAGGCGCCGGAGATCACCGCCTGCGAGGCGATGACCGTCGCCACCGTGGCCAGCCCGACCAGCGGCAGCAGCGCCCAGTCCGGCGCCGACAGGTAGAAGGGATTCTTCGCCGCCGCCGGGTCGGCGAGGATCAGCGCGCCCTGGCCGAAGTAGTTGAGCACCAGCGCCGGCAGCACGAAGCCGTACCAGGCGAGCTGGATCGGCCGCCGGCCGAAGTGGCCCATGTCGGCGTAGAGCGCCTCGGCGCCGGTGACGGCGAGCACCACGTTGCCCATCGCCGCCAGCGCCATGGCGTGGTTCTCGGCGAGGAAGCCGACGGCGTGGCGCGGGTCGAGCGCGAGCAGCACGTGCGGCTCGCCGAGGATGTTGCGCACGCCGAGCGCCGCCAGCGCGGCGAACCAGACCACCATCACCGGCGCGAACAGCGCGCCGACGCGCGCCGTGCCGCGCTTCTGCACGAGGAACAGCGCGAAGAGCACGAGCAGCGTGATCGGGATGACGAAGCGGTGCAGCGCCGGCGTCACGATCTCCAGGCCCTCGACCGCGGAAAGCACCGAGATCGCCGGCGTCACCATGCCGTCGCCGTAGAACATGGCGGCGCCGAGGATGCCGATGACGGTGATGACCGCGAGCCGGCGCGGGTTCTCCCGCGCGTCGTGCAGCGCCAGCGCGATCAGCGCCATGATGCCGCCCTCGCCGCGGTTGTCGGCGCGCAGGACGATGGCCACGTACTTCAGCGAGACGACGACGATCAGCGCCCAGAAGAAGGCCGACAGGCTGCCGAGGACGTTGGCGTCGGTGAGCGGGATCGGGTGGTTGCCGGCGAAGACTTCCTTCATCGCGTACAGCGGGCTGGTGCCGATGTCGCCGAAGACGATGCCGAGCGCCGCCAGCGCCAGCACGGGCGCCGCGGACTGTGCGGGGGACGGGGTCGACACGGCCGGACTCAGGCGCCGCGGCGGCGGCAAAAGCGGAAAACGACGACTGCGCGCATGGGACCTCCCGCCATCCGGGCGAAAAATTGATTGTTGCGGCGCCGCAATCGTACTCCAAGCCGCCGCCGGCGTGGACGGGCGCCGCCGGCCGCGCGGCCGGCGGCGGGCGACCTGCTATCATCGACGCATGAACGGGAACGCCCTCCCCGCCCCGCACCGCGACCCGGCCGGCAGGACGGTCGGCTGGTGGCGGATGCTGCGCATCGCCGCCCTGCTCCTCGCCGCGACGCTGTCGCCGGCGGCGTGGACGCAGCCGACGCGGCGCGCCGTCGCCACCCAGGTGTGCCTGACGGCGATGCGCACGCTGCCCCGCTTCGCGCTGCTCTCCGGGCTGCTCAGCCTGGTCCTCGTGCACATCGTCGTCGTCACCGCGCAGAGCTACGGGCTGACGCAGTTCGCCCTCGGCACCGTCATCCGTGTCCTCGTCGTCGAGCTGCTGCCGCTCGCCGCGGCGCTCTTCATCGCGCTCTCCGGCAGCCTCGCCGGGACGCCGCCGGTCGACGACGAGGAAGCGCCGGACGGCGCCGCCGGCATCCCGCGCGCGCTGCTGGCGCAGGTCGTGGCCCGCGCCGTCGCCGTCGTCGCGCTGGCCACGCTCGCCGGCGGCATCGCCCTGGCCCTCGCCTATCTCGGCGTCTACGGCTTCACGCCGTGGGGCGTCGCCGGCTTCACGCGCACCGTCGGCCAGGTCTTCGACCCCATCGTGCTGATGGCGCTCGGGCTGAAGACCGGCCTCTTCGCCGCCGCCGTCGCCACCATCCCCGCGGCCTGCGACGCGGACGGCGCCCGCGCCGGCGATCCGACGCTGCACGGCACCGTGCGCCTCTTCGCCGTGCTCGTCGCCGTCGAAATCCTGTCGCTGGTCGTCGAGTTCTTCTGAGAAGCGCGCCGCCATGAAAAAGCCGACCCTCTTCATTCCCCACGCCGAATTCAAGGCGGCCGCGCTGGTCGTCGCCGTCGCCGCGCTGATCGTCGCCTTCGTCCTCTACGTGCTGACGGCGCGCGGCTTCTTCGAGGACACGCAGCGGCTGGTGCTCGTCACCGACAACTCCGAGGGCATCCGCCCGGGCATGGACCTCGGCTTCTCCGGTTTCCCGATCGGCCGCGTGAACCGCGTCGAGCTCTCCGACGACGGCAACGTCCGCATCCTCGTCGACGTGCCGGTGAAGGACGCCCGCTGGCTGCGCGAGTCGAGCGTGTTCACGCTCGAGCGCAGCCTGGTCGGCGACACGCGGCTGCGCGCCTTCTCCGCCCAGCTCACCGACCCGCCGCTGGCCGACGGCGCCGAACGCTCGGTGCTGCGCGGCGACGCCGGCGAGCAGATCCCGCAGGTGATGGCGGCGGCGAAGACGCTGCTGGAAAACCTCGAACGCATGACGGCGCCGGAGGCGCCGCTCGCCACCGCGCTCGGCCACGTGCAGACGGTCACCGGCCGCATGCAGGGCCGCTACGGCGCGCTCGGCGGCCTCCTCGGCAGCGACGAGAACGCGCAGAAGCTGATCGCCACCCTCGACCGCAGCAATACCCTGCTGGCCAAGGCCGACGCGCGCGTCTTCGGCAAGGGCGGCGTCATGGACGACTCGCAGGCGGCGGTGGCCGAACTGCACGGCCTGCTGCGCGACGCGCGCGACAGCCTGAAGAAGGCCGACGCCATCCTCGCCGACGCGCAGGCCATCGCCGCCGACGCGCGCGGTGCCACGACCGACCTCGGCGCGCTGCGCAGCGAGGTCGAGGCCAGCCTGAGAAAGGCCGGCCGGCTGATCGACGAGGTCAACCGCAAGTGGCCCTTCGCGCGCGACACGGAGGTGAAGCTGCCATGACAGACAACGTCCACCGCAGAGGCGCAGAGACGCTGAGGAACGCAGAGAAGATCAGAAACGGAGAAGCGTCGGGCAAACCATCCCTGCTTCGCTTTTCTCTGCGAATCTCTGCGCCTCTGCGCCTCTGCGGTAGATGTTTACTCCCCCTGTTCGCCGCCGCGCTGCTCGCCGCCTGCGCCGGCGGGCCGCCGGCCCCGGACTGGCAGGCCGCCGCGCACGACGCGCTGGCCGCCTACCGCGCCGCCTACCTGAAGGGCGAGACGCGCGTCGCCCAGGCCGAGTTCGCCCGCGCCCGGCAGGAACTGGCGCGCACCGGCCGCGCCGACCTCGTCGCCCGCGCCGAGCTGACGCGCTGCGCCGTGCGCGCGGCCAGCCTCGACGCCGAAGGCGACGGCTGCCCCGGCTTCGCCGCGCTGGCCGCCGACGCCGGGGAGGCAGAGCGCGCCTACGCCGATTTCCTCGCCGGCCGCGCCGCCGATCCGGCGCAACTGCCGGCGCAGTACCGCGGCCTCGCCGCCGGCGAGGCCGCGCTGGCGGACATCGCCGATCCCCTGCCGCGGCTCGTCGCCGCCGGCGTGCTGCTGCGCGCCGGCCGCCTGTCGCCGGCGGGCGTGGCCCTCGCCGTGGACGCCGCCGCCGGCGAAGGCTGGCGCCGGCCGCTGCTCGCCTGGCTCGGCGTCCAGGCCGAACTGGCGGCGGCGCGCGGCGACGGCGAAACCGCCGAACGCGCCCGCCGCCGCGCCGCGCTGGTCGCCGGCGAACGCTGAGCGCCGGCGTCGCGGCCGTTACAGAGGGGCTGAACGGCGTAAACACCTACCGCAGAGGCGCAGAGACGCAGAGGTAACGCAGAGAAATGCTTTTCCTCGGTTTTCCTCTGCGAATCTCTGCGTCTCTGCGCCTCTGCGGTGGACGTTCGCCTTTTAGTCAATCGCCGCCGTTCTTGCGGATCGCCGCGCGCACCGCCTCTTCGCCGACGTCCGGGCAGACCTTCTCGATGAACGCGTAGGCGTAGCTGCGCAGGTAGGTGCCGCGCCGCACCGCCAGGCGCGTGGTGTTCGACGGAAAGAGGCTGGGCACCGGGATCAGCGCCAGATCGCGGTCCTTGTCCACGTCGTAGGCCATCGAGGCGACGATGCCGACGCCGAGGTCGAGGCCGACGTAGGTCTTGATCACGTCGGCGTCGATCGCCGAGAGCACCACGTCCGGCACGATGCCGGCGTCGGCGAAGGCCTTGTCGACGTGCGCGCGGCCGGTGAAGCCCTCGTGGTAGGTGATGATCGGATACTCGGCCAAGGCTTCGAGCGTGACCTCGCCGACGCGCAGCAGCGGGTGGTCCTTGCGCACGATCACCGCGTGGTGCCAGTTGTAGAACGGGAAGGCGGCGATCTCCGGCGACTCGGTCAGCCCTTCGGTGGCGATGCCGACGTCGGCGGCGCCGGAGATCAGCATGTCGGCGATCTCCTTCGGGCTGCCCTGGTGCAGCGCCAGATGCACCTTCGGGTAGTCGCTCTTGAACCACTTGATGATCTGCGGCAGCGCGTAGCGCGCCTGCGTGTGCGTCGTCGCCACGACGAAGCGGCCAGTCTCGCGGCTGGCGAACTGGTCGGCGATGCGGCGCAGGTTCTGCGTGTCGATCAGGATGCGGTCGACCACCTGCGCCAGCTCCTTGCCCGGCTCGGTCAGCCCGAGCAGACGCTTGCCGCGGCGGACGAAGATCTCGATGCCGAGCTCGTCCTCGAGGTCCTTGATGTGCTTGCTGACGCCCGGCTGCGAGGTATAGAGGGCGTTCGCCACCTCGGTCAGGTTGAAGTCCTGGCGAACGGTTTCGCGCACGATGCGCAGTTGCTGGAAGTTCATGATGCGCTCCTCAGGCCGCCAGGGGCTCTTTCCGGAAGACGCGGATGGCGCGCGGCCGCAGCGACACCCGATCCCCTTCGCGCAGGCCGAGTTCGTCGAGCGCGTCGCGGTAGACCTCGACCTCGATCAGTTCGCCGTCCTCGCGGGTGAGTTCGATCTGCGCCACCGGGCCGACCGAGATGACGCGCTCGATCTTCGCCGGGATGCCGCTGTCGGCGGTCGCCGGCAGCAGGTCGAACTCGTGCGGGCGGACGTAGCCGACAGCCTCGTCGAGCGCGCCCTGCCCCTCCCCGACCGGCAGCGCATGCTCGCCGACGTGCAGGTGACCGTCCTCGACGCGGCCGTGGAAGAGATTGACCGAGCCGAGGAAGCCGGCGACGAACGGCGAATTCGGATGGTCGTAGATCTCGTCCGGCGAGCCGATCTGCTCGACCTGCCCCTTGTTCAGCAGCACGACGCGGTCGGCGACTTCGAGCGCCTCCTCCTGGTCGTGCGTGACGAAGACGCTGGTCACGTGGATCTCGTCGTGCAGCCGGCGCAGCCAGCGGCGCAGCTCCTTGCGGACCTTGGCGTCGAGCGCGCCGAAAGGCTCGTCGAGCAGCAGCACGCGCGGTTCGACGGCGAGCGCGCGGGCGAGCGCGATGCGCTGCCGCTGGCCGCCGGAGAGCTGCGACGGATAGCGGTCGGCCAGCCAGTCGAGCTGCACCAGTTCGAGCAGGCGGTAGACGCGCTTCCTGATCTCGGCGCTGCTCGGCCGCTCCTTCCTGGGCTTCACGCGCAGGCCGAAGGCCACGTTCTCGAACACCGTCATGTGCCGGAACAGCGCGTAGTGCTGGAAGACGAAGCCGACGTTGCGCTCGCGCACGTGCTGGCTGGAAGCGTCCTCGCCGTCGAGCAGGATGCTGCCGGCGTCGGCGTGCTCCAGGCCGGCGATGATGCGCAGCAGCGTCGTCTTGCCGCAGCCGGACGGCCCGAGCAGCGCCACCAGCTCGCCCGAGGGGATGTCGATGGAGACGTCGTCGAGCGCGCGGAAGGCGCCGAAATGCTTGCTGATGTTGCGAATGGCGATGCCCATGGTCACTCTCCGGATGATTCGGCGCGCTCGCGCAGCGCTTCCCGCCGCTGGCGGTTCGCCTGCCGCTCGACCAGCGCCTTCAGGCCGAGCGTCACCAGCGCCAGCAGCGCGAGCAGCGAGGCGACGGCGAAGGCGGCCGCGTAGTTGTATTCGTTGTAGAGGATCTCGACGTGCAGCGGCATGGTGTTGGTCTTGCCGCGGATGTGCCCGGAGACCACCGACACCGCGCCGAACTCGCCCATGGCGCGGGCGTTGCAGAGGATCACGCCGTAGAGCAGGCCCCACTTGATGTTGGGCAGCGTGGTGTGCCAGAACACCTGCCAGCCCGAGGCGCCGAGCACCACCGCCGCCTCTTCCTCTTCCGTGCCCTGCGCCTCCATCAGCGGGATCAGCTCGCGGGCGACGAAGGGGAAGGTGACGAAGACGGTGGCGAGCACGATGCCGGGCACGGCGAAGATGATCTTCACGTCGTGCTCGGCGAGCCACGGGCCGAACCAGCCCTGGGCGCCGAACATCAGCACGTAGATCAGCCCGGAGATGACCGGCGACACCGAGAACGGCAGGTCGATGAAGGTGATGAGCAGCCGTTTGCCGGGAAACTCGAACTTGGCGATGGCCCAGGCCGCGGCCACGCCGAAGACGAGGTTGAGCGGCACGGCGATGGCGGCGACGAGCAGCGTCAGCCTGATCGACGCCAGGGCGTCGGGCTCGACCAGCACCGTCAGGTAGGTGCCCCAGCCCTTCCGCAGCGCCTCGGCGAACACCGTGCCGAGCGGCAGCAGCAGGAAGACGGCGAAGAACGAAAGCGCCAGAGTGATCAGCGTCACCTTCACCCACAGCGGCTCGCGCGTGCTCGGCGCTTCGTAGCGATCGGTGGCGCCCGGCAGGGCGATGCTTGCACTCATCTCAGCCTCCCTTGCCGTGGCGCGTCTGGGCCCAGCCCTGCAGCGCGTTGATGATCAGCAGCAGGACGAAGGAAATGATCAGCATCACCGAGGCGACGGCGGTGGCGCCGGCGTAGTCGTACTGCTCCAGCTTGGTGATGATCATCAGCGGCGTGATCTCGGAAACCATCGGCACGTTGCCGGCGATGAAGATGACCGAGCCGTATTCGCCGACGGCGCGCGCGAAGGCCAGCGCGAAGCCGGTCAGCAAGGCCGGCGTCAGGTGCGGCAGGATGATGCGCACGAAGGTCTGCCAGCGCGAGGCGCCGAGGCCGGCCGCCGCTTCCTCGACCTCCTTCTCCAGGTCGGCGAGCACCGGCTGCACGGTGCGCACGACGAAGGGCAGGCCGATGAAGACCAGCGCCAGCAGCACGCCGTTCGGGTTGTACGCGAGGTCGATGCCGTAGGGTTGGAACAGGCTGCCGACGAGGCCGTTCTTGGAATAGATGGTGGCCAGCGCGATGCCGGCGACCGCCGTCGGCAGCGCGAACGGCAGGTCGATCAGCGCGTCGATCAGCCGCTTGCCGGGGAAGGTGTAGCGCACCAGCACCCAGGCGAAGATCAGCCCGAAGACGGTGTTGATCGCCGCCGCCAGCAGCGAGGCGCCGAAGCTCAACTGGTAGGAGGCGACGACGCGCGGATCGGCGACCACCCGCCAGAAGCTCTCCCAGCCCAGCGACACGGTGTTGGTGGCGACCGAGGCCAGCGGGATGAGCACGACCAGCGCCAGGTAAACGAGGGTATAGCCCATGGCCAGGCGGAATCCGGGCAGCGCGCTGAAGCGCCTTATGCTTGCCATGGGGGCCTCCGGGGTGTCGAGGGTTGGATCACCGAAAAATCTCCGTTGCATTGCAGCAATCGATGCTGCGAGTCTAGGGAAGCGTCTTTATTCCCGGAAATACTTATTGGTGAAAAGCTAATCAACTTTTCATATAAACAAACAGGGGTTGGTGCCGGCGACGGCGCCCAACCCCTGTTTTCGGGGCGCGACGATCAGCGCTTGGCGCCCGGCGCGTAGATCTGGTCGAAGACGCCGCCGTCAGAGAAGTGGACCTTCTGCGCGTTGCGCCAGCCGCCGAAGACCTGGTCGATGGTGATCAGCCTGGTCTTGACGAACTTGTCCGCGTACTTGGCGCTGATCTTCGGGTCCTGCGGGCGATAGAAGTTGCGCGCGGCGATCTCCTGGCCTTCCGGCGAGTACAGGTACTCGAGGTAGGCCTGCGCCACCTTGCGCGTGCCGCGCTTGTCGACGACCTTGTCCACGACCGTGATCGGCGGCTCGGCGAGGATCGAGAGCGAGGGCACGACGATCTCGAACTTGTCGCCCAGCTCCTTCAGCGACAGGTAGGCTTCGTTCTCCCAGGCCAGCAGCACGTCGCCGATGCCGCGCTCGGCGAAGGTCGTGGTCGAGCCGCGGGCGCCGGAGTCGAGCACCTTGACGTTGCGGTAGATCTGGCCGACGAACTCCTTCGCCTTCGCCTCGTTGCCGCCCGGCTGCTGCAGCGCGTAGGCCCAGGCCGCCAGGTAGTTCCAGCGGGCGCCGCCGGAGGTCTTCGGGTTCGGCGTGATGATCTCGATGCCCGGCTTGGCCAGGTCGCTCCAGTCCTTCAGGTTCTTCGGGTTGCCCTTGCGCACCAGGAAGACGATCGTCGAGGTGTAGGGCGAGGCGTTGTGCGGCAGGCGCTTCTGCCAGTCCTGCGGGATCAGGTTGCGGTCGGCGATGGCGTCGATGTCGTAGGCCAGCGCCAGCGTCACCACGTCGGCTTCCAGCCCGTCGATGACGGCGCGCGCCTGCTTGCCGGCGCCGCCGTGCGACTGGCTGATCTTGACGTTGTCGCCGGTCTTCGCCTTCCAGTACTTGGCGAAGGCGGCGTTGTAGTCCTGGTACAGCTCGCGCGTCGGGTCGTAGGAGACGTTGAGCAGTTCGACGTCGGCGGCGAGCGCGTTGCCGCCGATCAGCGCGGTTGCCGCGAGAACCGAGAAAAGGGCTTTCAGTTTCATGATGACTCCGATGGGATGAGGTAGGACGGAGTCTAGGAAAGCGGCCTGCCGGCGCGAACGATTGATTGTTTATTTGCTTATGAATCGTCGCCTGATTTGGAACGACGCGTTCGCTGCGGCTTCGCCGCCAGCGCCGGCTTGTCGAACGGCGCCGAGATCTCGTAGCCGTGCGTGCGCAGCAGGCGCATCGCGCTCTGCAGGGTCCAGCCGCCGCTGCGCCGCGGCGTACGGCGCGCGACCGCCGGCTCCGACACCAGGTCGCAGCCGTGCTCGGCCAGCCAGGCGCGGATGATCCGGATGCCCTTCTCGCCGATGCCATCGACCAGCCGCAGGCGGCGCACGCCGAGCGCCGCCACTTCCTCCGGCGAGAACTCGGTGCGGTCGAACATCTTGCGCAGGGCGTTGCGCTGCAGGGTGGGCAGCGCGTGCGAGGGGTGCGCCGCCGCGTCGGCGGCGGGCGGCGGCGCCGCGCCGCCGGCGTCGGGAAGCGGGGCCGGATCGCCGCCCGCCTGCGCCCGCCATTTGCGTCGAGAAGTCATGGCGACCGCGTTCCGGGCGGCGTTTCCCATCCGGGTCAGGCGAGCGCGTCGGCCCAGATATTTTTGGCCCAGCCGATGGCGTATGCGGCCTCGATCTCGTTGCGCTGGGCGGAGACGCCGCTGGCGCCCGGCACCACGATCAGCGTCTTCTTCTCCGCGTCGTAGCGGTGCACCGAGGCCACGTGGATCACGTTCTTCGCATCGACGAAGCTGTAGCACGTGTTGGTCATGAACGGCTCCGGGTTCGGCGCTTCGCCCGCCAGCAGGTTGAGGATCGCCGCCGCCGCCACCTTGCCGTGCTGGTTCGCCATGAACCCCGACTTCGGCATCAGCGGCGCCGACAGCGTCGAATCGCCCAGGATGTGGATGCCCTTGGCGTTCACCGATTCCAGCGACAGCCAGTCCACCTCCGCCCAGCGGCCGTTGGCGAGCTTCGCTCCCGACTTGGCGACGATGTCGCCGGCCCGCTGCGGCGGCACCACGTTGAGCACGTCGGCCTTGACCTTGTCGAATTCGAGGATGGCCGTGCGGTTGGCGACGTCCACGTCGCGCAGCTCGCTGTTCGGGCGGTAGTCGACGATGCCCTTGTACAGCTCGTCCCAGGCCTTGGTGAACAGCCCCTTCTTCGAGGTCACCTCGGGGTTGGCGTCGAGCGCGATCACCTTCGACTTCGGCTTGTGCCGCTTGAAGTAGTCGGCGATCACCGAGATCCGCTCGTACGGCCCCGGCGGGCAGCGGTACGGCGCCTTCGGGATGGTCAGCGCATAGACGCCGCCGTCCTTCAGGTCTTCGAGCTGCTTTCTGAGCGCCACGGTCTGCGGGCCGGCCTTCCAGGCGTGCAGGATCTTCGCCTGCGCGTCCGCCGACTTGAGGGCCGGCACCTGGTCCCACAGGAAATCGACGCCCGGCGACAGGATGGCGCGGTCGTAGTTGATCTCGCCGCCCTTTTCCAGTTTGATGGTCCGTTTCTCGGCGTCGATGCCGAGCACGCTGTCGTGCACCACGCGCACGCCCCATTTGCGCAGGCCCTCGTAGCTGACGGTGATGTCGGCGAGCGCCTTGTCGCCGGAGATCACCAGGTTGGAGATCGGGCACGAGATGAATTCGGTGTTGCGCTCGATCAGCGTCACATCGACGCTGCCGTTGCTCCACAGGCGCAGGTACTTGGCGGCGGTGGCGCCGCCGTAGCCGCCGCCGACCACGACGACGTGGCCGCGGGCCTTGCTGGCGCCGCCGGCGCAGCCGCCGAGGGTGGCGACGCCGGCGGTGGCGCCGAGGGTCTTGATGAAATCGCGACGATTCAGCATGGTCTTCCCCCTCACTTCTTCTGCGCCGCGAACCAGGCCGCGAGCTGCTTGATCTGTTCGTCGGTGTAGCCCTTGGCGATCTGGTGCATGATCGTCGCCGGCCGCGTGCCGGCGCGGAATTCGTGCAGGCGCGAGGCGATGGTTTCCTGCGCCTCGCCGGCCAGCGGCACTTGCCCCGCTCCCGGGATGGCCTTGCCGTTCGTGCCGTGGCACGGCGCGCACGTGGCGGCGAGATTGCGCGTGAAATTGGGGTCTTGCGCCGCGGCCGCGCCCGACACGAGCACAAGCGCGGCCAGAGAAGCCGTTCTGATCGTTCTGTTCATGTAAACCTCCCGCTGGACTGGACCGAAAATCGGTGAGGCGAGTTTAGCCAGCCGCCGCCGCGGCGATAAATACGAAAACCTGCATTGCTTATTTCGCCTCGATATTTGGCGCCCGGTCGGGCGAGGCGACGATGGAGGCGCGGCGATGTCTTCCGGCTTCAGCGCGCGGCCGGCATCACATCCCGGCTTTCCGCAGCAGATCCGAAGGCTGGCAGCGCAGCACCCGGGCGATCTTCACCAGATTGACGAAAGTCAGGTTGCGCTCGCCGCGTTCGATCTTGCCCATGTGGCTGCGGTCGATCTCGGCCAGGTGCGCGAGGGACTCCTGGGACAAATCCATTTCCTTGCGCAGGGTCCGGATCGCCAGGCCGAGCGCCGCCAGTTGTACGTCACGAAGAGAGGGGGCCGCCATTTTCATGAGCCGCATCGTGGCAAGTCGAGGCTTAGACAACCACGGCTTTTACGACCCAAATGCGCTAGAATCCATGCCACCAGAAAACGACACACCGCATGGAAAAGGGGTTCATGCCCATGAGTCGGAACGATCGCATCGACTGGCAGAGTGCCGCCATCGGCGACATCGTCTTCGTCCATTCCCACGAAGGGATCATCGTCACCGACGCCGAGCAGCGGATCGTCTCGGTCAATCCGGGCTTCGTCCGGGTCACCGGCTATACGGCCGACGAAGCGGTCGGCCGTCGCCCCGGCTTCCTGAGCGCCGGCAGGCACGATCGCGAATTCTACGAACGCATGTGGCAGGCCCTGCACTCGACGGGCAGTTGGCAGGGCGAAATCCGCAACCGGAAAAAATCCGGGGAGGAATACGAGGAACTGCTGACCATCTCGACGGTGCGCGACGGACTAGGCCGGATCACGCACTACGTCGGCATCTTCACCGACATCTCGGAGATCAAGGCACAGCAGCGCGCGCTGGAGCACATGGCCTACCACGACCCGCTGACCGGCCTGCCCAACCGGACGCTGCTGGCCGACCGCCTGTCCTTCCTGCTGCCCCACTGCCGGCGCGGCCGGAAGATGCTCGCCGTCTGCTACCTCGATCTCGACGGCTTCAAGCAGATCAACGACGGCTACGGCCATGCCGCCGGCGACCGGGTGCTGGTCGAGGTCGCCGGCCGGCTCGTCCAGTGCGCCCGCGAAAACGACACCGTCGCCCGCCTGGGCGGCGACGAATTCGTTCTGCTGCTGGGGGATTTCGAGCGGGCCGGGCAGATTCGCCGGGCGCTCGACCGGATACTCCGCCGGCTGGCCGTCCCGTGGCGCGACGAGGCGCATGCCTTCGACCTGTCGGCCAGCATCGGCGTCGCCCTCTACCCAGCCGACGGCAGCGAACCCGACACGCTGCTGCGCCGCGCCGACCAGGCGATGTACGCGGCCAAGCAGAACGGCCGCAACAGCTACCGCTTCTTCGCCGCCGGCTGAATGCAAGAAGGCCGGCATGCGGACATGCCGGCCCTCGTGCGGGGGAAGCCGCCCGCTAGGCCGCGGCCCGCCCCTTCCCGTTCGCCAGCCGCCTGACCACCGCCAGCAGGCGGTCGATTTCCTCGCAGGTGTTGTAGAACGCGAACGACGGCCGCACCGTCGCCTCGACGCCGAAACGGCGCAGGATCGGCTGCGCGCAGTGGTGGCCGGAGCGCACGGCGATGCCCTCTTCGTTGAGCGCCTTGCCGACTTCCTCGGTCGAATAGCCGGCGAGCACGAAGGAGGCGACGCTCGCCTTGTCGGCGGCCGTGCCGATCAGGCGCACGCCGGGAATCGCCGCGAGGCCGCGCGTTGCATAGGCGAGCAGGTCGTGCTCGTAGCGCGCGATGTTCTCCAGCCCGATGCGCTCGACGTAGTCGAGCGCGGCGCCGAGCCCGACGGCATCGGCGATGTTGCCGGTGCCGGCCTCGAACTTGTTCGGCGGCGGCTGGAACAGCGTGCGCTCGAAGCTGACGTCGGCGATCATGTTGCCGCCGCCCTGCCACGGCGGCATGGCTTCCAGCAGCGCCTTCTTACCGTAGACCACGCCGATGCCGGTCGGCGCGAAGATCTTGTGGCCGGAGAAGACGAAGAAGTCGGCGTCGAGCGCCAGCACGTTCACGCGCAGGTGCGACACCGACTGCGCGCCGTCGACCAGCGCCTTGGCGCCGACGCCGTGCGCCGCCGCGACGATCTCCTTCACCGGCACGATCGTGCCGAGCGCGTTCGACACCTGCGTGACGGCGACCAGCTTCGTCCGGTCGTTGAGCAGCTTGCGGTACTCGTCGAGCAGGACCTGGCCGCGGTCGTCGACCGGGATGACGCGGATTTTCGCCCCCTTCTCCGCCGCCAGTTGCTGCCAGGGCACGATGTTGGCGTGGTGTTCCAGGTGCGAGACGACGATCTCGTCGCCCTCGCCGACGTTCTGCGCGCCCCAGGTCTTGGCGACGAGGTTGATGGCCTCGGTGGCGCCGCGCACGAAGACGATCTCGTCCGCCGAGCCGGCGCCGAGGAAGCGCTGCACCTTGCTGCGTGCCGCCTCGTAAGCGTCGGTCGCGCGCGCCGCCAGTTCGTGCGCGGCGCGGTGGATGTTCGAGTTCTCGTGCGCGTAGAAATACGCCAGCCGGTCGATCACCGCCTGCGGCTTGTGCGTGGTCGCGGCGTTGTCGAACCAGACCAGCGACTTGCCATTGACGCGCTCGTTCAGGATCGGGAAGTCGCGGCGGACGGCGTTCACGTCGAACGGCGGCCGCGCCGCCGGGCCGGTGTCCGGGATGCGCGCGGCGTCGAGGAAATAGAAATTCCCTCCCGTGTTCGCGGGCTGCCCCTGGGCTTCTGCCGGCGCACGTCCGACGACGATCTCGTCGAGCAGCGACCTCAGTTCGCCCTCGCCGGGCAGGCCGAAGCTCTGCGCGACGATGCGGTTCTCCGGCGCGGCTGGCGCCGTGTACGGGCTGGCCTCGCCGATGAAGTAGTAGGGCGAACCGGGAACGGCCACCGGCGCGGAATCCGCGACCGCCGGCGGCTGCGGCGGCGCAACCGTCGGCAAGGCCGCCGCATACGCTTCCGGCACGCCCAGCTCGGCGCCGGCGCCGCCGACGGGATCGACCCGATCCGGCGGAACGACCGCAGGTGCGGGCGCCGGCGCGATGCTCGGTCCGGATTGCACCAGGCTCAATTCCGGCGCCGGCGCGGACGGAAACGACGGCTCCGGCGCACCCGGCAGGGCGCGGAAGAACTCCGAAGCAAGCCGTCCAAGCGTGGCTTCGTCGGGAATGCCGGGGAACGGCGCCCCGGACAGCCCCGCGACGCCCTTACTTGTAGGTGTCGGGATAGTCATGGTACTTGCCGATCTCCACGTCTTCGAGGACCGCCAGCGCGTCCGGCACGAGCACGGCCAGCGAGCAATAGAGCGAAATCAGGTAGGAAGCGATGGCGTTGCGGTTGATGCCCATGAAGCGCACCGACAGGCCCGGCGCCTGCTCGCCGGCGAGCCCCGGCTGGAACAGGCCGACGACGCCCTGGCGCTTGTCGCCGACGCGCAGCAGCAGGATCTTGGTCTTGCCGCCCTCGACCGCCACCTTGTCCGACGGGATCAGCGGAATGCCGCGCCAGGTCAGGAACTGCGCGCCGAAGAGGCTGACCGTCGGCGGCGGCACGCCGCGGCGCGTGCATTCGCGGCCGAAGGCGGCGATCGCCAGCGGGTGCGTCAGGAAGAAGGCCGGCTCCTTCCACACCTTGGTCAAGAGGTCGTCGAGGTCGTCCGGCGTCGGCGCGCCGCTCAGCGTCGAGATGCGCTGGTCGTCGTGCACGTTGGCCAAGAGGCCGTAGTCCGGGTTGTTGATCAGTTCGGACTCCTGACGCTCCTTGATCGTCTCGATGGTCAGCCGGAGCTGTTCCTTGATCTGGTCGTGCGGGCTGCTGTAGAGGTCGGAGACGCGGGTGTGCACGTCGAGGATCGTCGTCACCGCGTTGAGGAAGTACTCGCGCGGCTGCTCGTCGTAGTCGACGAAGGTCTGCGGCAGTTCGGACTCGTCGCGCTGCGAGCAGGCGACGCGCACGTCGCGCGGGTTCTTGACGGTGTTCAGGCGGTAGATGCCGGCCTCGACCGGCAGCCACTGCAGCAGGTGCACCAGCCAGCGCGGCGTGATGGTGGATAGCTGCGCCGTGGTCTTCGTCGCATTGGCAAGCTGCCGTGCGGCGTTGTCGCCCAGCGCGGTCTGGGCTTCGTGACTGACTGCCATGGGATTTCCCCTTCCTTATATCGAAAAACGAAATTGGTTATACGAAAAACAACATATGGATTCTCGGCCGCGGCACAGGCGGGTTCAACATGCCATAGCCATCAATGCGCCGTCGTCAGGCCGCCATCCGCTCGCAGCGGGCGAGCAGCGACGACAGCGGCACCTTGAAGGCGGCGGCGATCTTCTCGGCGGTGAAGATCGACGGCACGGCGCGTCCCCGCTCGATCTCGCCGACGTAGGAGCGGTTCAGGTCGGCGTGCTCGGCGAGCTGCTCCTGCGACCAGCCCGCCGCTTCGCGCAGCTCGCGCACCAGGCGGCCGAAGTGAGCGGCGCTCATACCTCGCCGCCACCGTCCCGGCGCTGCGTGCTCGCCTGCGTCACGTGGCTGCCCGGCGGCACGTCGTGCGTCAGCCAGACGTTGCCGCCGATGGTCGAGCCGCGGCCGATGACGACGCGGCCGAGGATCGTGGCGCCGGCGTAGACGACGACCCCGTCCTCGACGATCGGGTGGCGCGGCAGCCCCTTTCTCAGGCTGCCGTCGCCGTCCACCGGGAAGCTCTTGGCCCCGAGCGTCACCGCCTGGTAGATGCGCACGTTCTCGCCGATCACCGCCGTCTCGCCGATGACCACGCCGGTGCCGTGGTCGATGAAGAAGCGGCCGCCGATCTCGGCGCCGGGGTGGATGTCGATGCCCGTCTCCGAATGCGCGATCTCGGAGACGATGCGCGCCACCAGCGGCACGCCGAGGTTGAACAGCAGGTGCGCCAGCCGGTAGTGGATGATCGCCAGGATGCCCGGATAGCAGAGCAGCACTTCGTCTACGCTGCGCGCCGCCGGGTCGCCGTCGTAGGCGGCCTCGACGTCGGAGTCGAGCACGGCGCGCACCTGCGGCAACTGGCCGGCGAAGATGCGGACGATGGCCACCGCCTGCTCCTCGCTGTCGTTCGCCTCACCGTGGTGGCGGGCGCGGTAGGCGAGCTCCAGCCGCACCTGCTCGTGCAGCGCGGTGAGCGCCGCGTCGAGCGTGTGGCCGACGTAGAAGTCCTCGCCTTCCTGGCGCAGGTCGGCCGGGCCCAGGCGCATCGGGAAGAGCGCGCCGCACAGCAGTTGCACGATGCCGCGCAGCGCCTCGCGCGACGGGAATTCGCGGCCGCCGCATTCGCGGTTGCGGTGCTGCGTCGTGCGCCAGCGCTCGCGCTCGCGGCGCAGGTCGGCGACGACGCTGTCGATCTCCCAGTGCGGCGCCGCGTCGGTCTGGGTGACGATGCGGACCACCGACGGGCTCATGAAACCACCTTCCCGTCGCTTCGCGACACCCTCCCCGAGGGAGGAAGAGCGCCCCCTTCGGGCGGCCGTGCGGGGGCGCTCATGTCGGCAACCCCGCCTCGTCGAAGATGCCCTCGAAGAGCACCGAGCTGAGATAGCGTTCGCCCGAGTCGGGCAGCACGACGACGACGGTCTTGCCCTTGTTCTCCGGCCGCTGCGCCACGCGCACGGCGGCGGCCACGGCGGCGCCGCCGGAGATGCCGGAGATGATGCCTTCCTCGCGCGCCAGACGGCGGGCGTAGTGCACCGCGTCGTCGTTCGACACCTGCTCGACGGCGTCGACTAGGTCGAGGTCGAGCACCGCCGGCACGAAGCCGGCGCCGATGCCCTGGATCTTGTGCGGACCGGGCTGCAGCGGCTGGCCGGCGCGCGCCTGCGTCAGCACCGGGCTGGCCTCGGGCTCGACGGCGACCGACAGGATCGGCTTGCCGCGCGTCTTCTTGATGTGGCGGGAAACGCCGGTGATGGTGCCGCCGGTGCCGACGCCGGAGATCAGGATGTCGATGGCGCCGTCGGTGGCCTCCCAGATCTCCGGGCCGGTCGTCGCCTCGTGGATCGCCGGGTTGGCCGGATTCTCGAACTGCTGCAGCAGCACGTAGCGGCCGGGGTCAGCGGCGGCGATCTCGCGCGCGCGGGCGATCGCCCCGCCCATGCCCTTGGCGCCCTCGGTCAGCACCAGCTTGGCGCCGAAGGCGGTGAGCAGCTTGCGGCGCTCGACGCTCATCGTCTCCGGCATGGTCAGCGTCAGCGGAATGCCCTTGGCCGCGGCGACGAAGGCGAGCGCGATGCCGGTGTTGCCGGAGGTCGGCTCGATCAGCTCCTTGCCCGGCCCGAGCAGGCCCTTCTGCTCGGCGTCCCAGATCATCGCCGCGCCGATCCGGCACTTCACCGAATAGGCCGGATTGCGTCCCTCGATCTTCGCCAGGATCGTCGCGCCGACACCGTCGGCGATGCGGTTGAGGCGGACCAGCGGCGTGTTGCCGATCGACCTGGCGTTGTCTTCGAACCACTTGCTCATGCTGTTTCTCCCTTGCTGATCTTGGTTCAGTCCTGCACCCACGGCAGGCCGGCGAAGCGCCAGCCGTTGAAGGCGCCGCGCCGCTGCTGTTCGTCGAGATCGCCCTCGAAGCCTTCGAGGACGTTGAACACGTTGCGGAAACCGGCCTTCGTCGCCGCCTCGGCGGCCGCCGCCGAACGCTTGCCGCTGCGGCAGAGCAGCAGCACCGCGTCGTCCTTGCCGACGCGCGCCTCCAGATCGCGCACGAAGCGCGGATTGCGCGACAACGACAGGCCGTTCATCCACGGCACGTGGAGCGCGTCCGGCACGCGGCCGACGAACTTCACCTCCTCGGCGCTGCGCACGTCGACCAGACAGGCCTCGCCGCGCGAGACAAGCGCCCAGGCTTCGGCCGGGGCGACGCTGCCGGCATAGGGCAGCCCGCTCCGCTCGGCCTCCGCACGCGCCGCGTCGAGCACCGGCGACGGCGGCTGCGCGGCGACGGCGTCGGGAACGACGGCGGCGGCTTCCGCCGGCGCCCGGAAATGGACTTGCGCATTCGACATGGTTTCTCCTTCCGCACGTTGCGGCCGCCCGGCAGGCGGGCGGCCTCGGATCGTCGTCTCCCGCCGCCTGCGCGGCGCCGGGAACCCGAATGCAATCTATCGCCGGCAGCGGGGCCGACGAACGAATAAAAAGGCAGATCGATATAAGGAATCGGCAAGGTGCGGCGCGCGGCGGCGGCACGCGATTCCGGCATAAGCATCGAAGCAGATCTTCGTTCCGGCGCGCCGCGCGCCCCGCTACGGTGAACCTCCCCGACCAAGGAGCCGACCCATGACCGCCCCCCTCCGCCCGATCGACCCGCAGGGCCTGGCCGCGCTGGCCGCCAAGGGCATCGACGACCCGCAGCGGATCGTCACGCTGAAGGCGCGCACCGTCTGCGCAGGACGCTTCCGCAACCTCACCTACGTGCGCGACCTGCCCGAGTTCGTCATCGACGAGCCGCCGGCGCTGCTCGGCGACGACACCGCGCCCAACCCTTCCGAGGCGGCGCTGGCCGCGCTCGGCGCCTGCCTGTCGGTCGGCATCCACGCCAATGCCACGGCGCGCGGCATCCGCCTGAGCCGGATCGAGCTGACGCTGGAGGGCGACATCAACGTCACCGCCGTCTGGGGCGTCGGCGACACCGACGAAGAGAAGCGCCTCGGCTTCACCGACATCCGCGTCGCCATTGCGCTCGAAGGCGACGCGCCGCGCGAACGGCTCGACGCGCTGATCGCCCACGCCGACCGCTGGTCGCCGGTGGCCGCCACGCTGCGCAACCCGGTCGCGCTCGCCGTCCGCCCGGCCGAGGGCTAAGGCCATGAACGCCGCCGCCCACCGCGAAACGCTGCTCGCCGAGGTAGAGGCGCTGGCCGGCGAAAGCCTGGCCCCGCTCGTCCAGTCGATCGACGAGAACGGCGCCTACCCCGGCGCCTTCCTGCGCGCGCTCGGCGCCGCCGGCGGCTTCGCCGCCGCCGTGGACCGCGAGGACGGCGGCCTCGGGCTCGGCCTCGGCGCGCAGATCGCCGTCATCGACGCCGTCGGCGCCACCTGCGGCGCCACCGCCTTCCTCGTCTGGGCGCAGAGCGCCGCCGCCGGCTACCTGCGGCACACCGGCAACCGCGCGCTGCGCGCCGGCCTGCTGCCGGCGCTGGCGCGCGGCGAACGGCTCGGCGGCACCGGCATGTCGAATCCGATGAAGCACTTCGCCGGCATCGAGCCGATCCGCCTGCGCGCCACGCGCACGCCCGGCGGCTATCGGGTCGACGGCAGCCTGCCGTGGGTGTCGAACATCGGCCCCGGCAACGTCTTCGTCACCGCCGCCGCAGTGGACGACGGGGGCTACGCGATGTTCGTCGCCGACTGCGACGCGGCCGGTCTGACGCTCGGCGACTGCCCGCCGTTCTCGGCGCTGGAAGGCACGCGCACCTTCAACTGCCGCTTTGCCGGCGTCTTCGTGCCGGACGCGGCGATCGTCGCCCGGCCCGAGGAATTCCCCGCCTACCTGCAGCGCATCCGCCCCGGCTTCGTGCTCGGCCAGCTCGGCATCGGCTTCGGCGTGGCCGAGGGCTGCATCGACGTCATCCGCGAGTCGGCGCTGACGCACGCGCACGTCAACGACTGGCTGGAAACGCAGGAGGACGAACTGGCCGACGCGCTGGCGCGGGCGCGCGCCGAGGCCGAGACGCTGGCCGCGCGCGCCGAGGAAGGCGAAGCGGTCGCCGCCGAGGCGCTGCGCCTGCGGCTCGACGCCGCCGAACTGGCGCTGAAGGCGGCCAACGCCGCGGTGCTGCACGCCGGCGCCAAGGGCTTCCTGAAGCGGCACCCGGCGCAGCGGCGGCTGCGCGAGGCGGTGTTCGTCGCCATCGTCACGCCGGCGATCAAGCACCTGCGCAAGGAACTCGGTCTGCGGCCGCGCGAGGCGGCGTGAATGCCAGACCCTTCCGCCGCTGGATCTGCGCGCCCTGCGGCCTGATCTACGACGAGGCCGCCGGCCGGCCGGAGGACGGCATCGCCCCCGGCACCCGCTTCGCCGACCTGCCCGACGACTGGTTCTGCCCGGACTGCGCCGCCGGCAAGGCGGACTTCGTGCCGCTGCCGGAATAGGCGCTACACCGCCCAGCCGACCGCCGCACGCCGCCGGTCGATGTCGGCAACGATCTTCGCGGCCAGCGCCTTCGGGTCCTGATCGACGACCATCACGGCGCCGAGGATCGGGCCGGACTCCTCGTAGAAGAAGCGCGACACCGCCGCCGAGCCGCCGATCGGCGGCGGGATGCAGTGGAAGGACGAGATGCCGAGCAGGCGAAAACCCAAGGCCGCGCCGACGCCCTTCTCGTTGCTCCACTCCGGGCTGGAATAGGCGAAGGGCATCGACGGCAGCGGCGCGCCGGAAAGGTCGGCGAGCGCGCGGAAGAGCGCCGAGGCGCGTGCGTTGTCCAGGCACTCGCCCATGTGCAGCACCGGCGGCAGCGCGTGCTCGCGCAGCGTCCGCGCCAGCCGCTCGCCGGCCTTGTCGGCGGCCTCCGGCAGGCAGTAGCCGAGCTTGAGCAGCGGGAACGAGGCGCAGCCGTTGGTCAGGATCAGCACGTTCTCGGCGAGCAGCGCGTCGGCCACGTCGGTGGTCGTCTTCTCGTACATCACCTTCGGGTTGTTGCAGCCGACCATGTTGACGATGCCGCGGATGTCGCCGCGGCGCAGCGCGTCCACCAGGCCGGCGCCGCCGCCGAAGGCGGCCGTGGTGTTCTCGACCGAGAAGCCGATCTCGGCCTCGGCCGAGAACTGCGGCACGCAGACGTTCGCCGCCTTGCGCAGCGGGAAGTTGTCGACGGCCAGGCGGACGATGCGCCGAGCCAGCACGTCGATCTCGCCGAGGTTGCTGTGATGGTGGTCGAAGCCGATGTGGATGGCGCCGGGCAGGCGGCACGATTCGCTGGTCGTCACCACCTTGGTGTGGAAGCACGAGGCCACGTCCATGATGCTCGGGTACACGTCCTGCACGTCGGCCACCCACAGGTCGAGCGCGCCGGTGCCGAGCACCAGCTCGGCGCCGACGGCGTTGGCCAGCGGCGACACGCCGCCGTGACGGTAGAGCGCGGAAAGGCCGGAGCAGCAGATGCCGTAGAAGCGGATACCCTTGGCGCCGTTGGCCTTGGCCAGCGCGACCAGTTCCTCTTCCTCGGCGGCGCCGAGCAGCGCCGTCGGCATCACCGGCGAATGGCCGTGCAGCGCGATGTTCACGTAGTCGGTGTCGATGGCGCCGACGTTGGTGCCGATGCGGTCGCGGCGCGGCGGGCCGTAGAGCATGTCCATCGCCAGCGCCGTGCCCAGGCTGCTGCTCCAGGCGAAGGCCAGGCCGCAGCGCAGCAGGTGGCGCAGCAGGCTGTCGCGGTCGCCGTCGGTGCCGACGCCGGTGCGGTGCAGGGCCTCGAACACCTCGTGGTAGGCGCCGATCGGCAGGATGTCGAGCGAGCGCCACAGCGCCACGCGCTCGGGCGGCGCCAGCGCCTCCAGCGTGCGGTGCGCGGCCGGCACGGCGCGCGACAGGTCTTCGAGCAGGATGTCGACGACCGCGTCGGCCAGCTCCTCGACGCTGCGCCCTTCGGTGTCCATGCCGAAGCTCGCGGCCACGGCGCGCACCTTGGCTTCGCCGCGGATGGCGATCGGCGCCTCGCCGTTCGCCGCCGCCTTCAGTGCCAGCAGCACCTCGCGGCCGCGCGCGCCGTGCGCGGCGACGCCGGCGGCCATCCAGCGCAGGATGTTGCGGGCGACGACGATGTCGCCGTCGGCGCCGCAGGCGCCCAGCGGGCTGCGCGGCGAAATGTTGCACGGCCCGATGTTGCACAGCGTGCAGCAGGTGCCTTCGAGGCCGAAGCCGCAGTGCGACTTCTGTTCGTCGAAGCGGTCGAACACCGTCTTCACGCCGATCTCGTTCAGGCGCACGATCATCCTGCGCACGGCCGGGTCCGGCGTGTGTTCGAGCACGTCGGCCTTCGACGGGAAACTCTTGCGGTAGGCGCGCAGCTCTTCCGGCGTCACGGTCTTTCCTCTCTCAGGTTCAGCAGTCGCAGCGCCAGGTCGTGCAGCGCGTCGGCCCAGTCGCCGGCGAGCGCCGGCGGCCGGCCGTGCAGGTCGGCGGCGCGCACCTCGTCCGCGTACGGCACGGCGACCAGCGGCGGCCAGGCGGCGAGCAGTTCGTTCATCAGTTCGAGTTCGCCGGCGTCGCGGTGGCCGCAGAGCACGGGCCAGGCGTGCGCGATGCCGAGGTCGTCGGCCAGCCGGCGGATGGCGTAGGCCGTCTCGACGCTGCGAAAGCCCGGCTCGATCACCGCCAGCACCGCGTCCACGTCGGCGACGGTGCCGCGGCTCATGTGTTCGAGGCCGGCCTCGCTGTCTACGATCACCACGTCGGCCGGGCCGCCGGCGGCGGCCGAGAGCAGCCGGCGCAGCACGGCGTTCTCGGCGCAGTAGCAGCCCTCGCCGCCGCTCTTGCCCCAGCCGAGGACGACCAGTTCGCAGCCCTCGGCCCAGCGCACGGTGCCTTCCGGCAGCAGGTAGCCGGTGTCCGGGTTGAGCAGGAAGAGGCCCGCCGGCAGCTCGCCGCCGCCGGCAGCGGCGCGGATCAGCGCGCGGCGCCGGGCGAGCGGCTCCGGCGCCCGCCCGTCGAGCGGCAGCGCCGAGGCCAGGTTGGCGTCCGGGTCGGCGTCGACGGCGAGCACGCGCAGCCCCTGCGCCGCGTAGATGCGGCACAGCGCGCCGGCGACGGTGGTCTTGCCGACGCCGCCCTTGCCGACGACGGCGATCTTCAGGTTCGCTCCGGCCTTCATCGCGCTACGCCTGGTGCAGCCATCGGTCGTGCAGGCGGCGCGCGCCGTAGTCGATCAGGAAGCCGAGGAAGCCGATGAGCAGGATGGCGGCCATCAGCTCGGCGTAGGCCAGCCGGTCGCGCGTGTCGAGGATGAAGTAGCCGAGCCCGGCGGAAACGCCGAGCATCTCGGCCGGCACCAGGATGATCCAGATGATGCCGATGGCCAGCCGCGCGCCGGTCAGGATGTGCGCGGTGATGCCGGGGACGATGACGCGCAGCACGGTCTCGCGGCGCGTCGCCGACAGGCTTCTGGCCAGCGTCAGCCAGTTGCGGTCGAGCTGGGCGACGCCGGCGGCGGTGTTGAGCAGGATCGGCCACAGCGCGGCGAAGGCGAGCAGGAAGAACACCGGCGCGTCGCCGACGCCCAAGGCCATCACGGCGAGCGGCATCCACGAGAGCGGCGAGACCATGCGCAGGAACTGGAAGAGCGTGCCGGTGGCGCTGGCGAAACGGCGCGAGACGCCGGTCAGGATGCCGAGCGGCACGCCGACCGCCAGCGCCGCGGCGAGGCCGACGGCGACGCGCTTCAGGCTGACGCCGATGTGCGTCCAGATGTAGCTGTCGCCGAACAGCGGCTCGAAGGCGCGCAGCGCGGCGAGCGGCGAGAAGGCCGCGGCGATCGGCGAGACGCCGGCCAGCCAGGCGGTGCCGGCGGCCCACAGCAGGGCCGCCGCCGCCAGCCCGGAGAGCGGCAGCAGCAGTGAACGCAGACGATCCATGCGGGCCTCAGACGACGATCGTTTCCTTGCGCCGGAAGTCGGCCGGCAGGCCGAAGACGGCGCCGCCGCCGACCGCGTCGATGGCCTTGCGCACGAAGCGGTCGTCGACCAGGTCGCCGGCGACGAAGCGCGGGTCGAGCTTTTCCAGGAACTTCGCGTCGCCCTCGACGCGCGTCTCGCGCAGCGCGCGCACCAGCGCCTCGGTGTAGGACGGGAACGGGTACGGCTGGAAGTCGATGCGCCGCTGATGCCAGCCTTTGTTCTTGACGACGCCGGCGTTCTCGTAGGCGACGTAGTCGGTCGCCGCCAGCACCTTGGCCAGCACCGGCACCGAGTGCGGCGTGTAGCGCCCGGCGCCGGCCGACGACAGCAGCTTGGCGGTGTCGAGCTGGTTGCCGCGCACCCACAGTTGCGCCTTGACGATGGCGTTGGTGACGCGCTGCGCCCACTCCGGCCGCTCGACGATGTCGCGCTCGGCGAGGAAGGTGACGCAGCAGGCGTGGTCCTTCCAGACGTCGCCGGAGAAGCGCAGGATCTTGCCGATACCGGCGTTCTCCGCCGCCGCGTTGAACGGGTCGGCGACGATGAAGCCGGCGATCGAGCCGCTGGCGAGCGCCGACACCATTTCCGCCGGCGGCAGCACGACGAGGTTCACCTCGCGCGCGCCGATGCTGCTGTCGCGCGGGCGCGTCACCGGCGTCAGGCCGCCGGCGCGCAGCACCTGCTGCAACAGGATGTTGTGGATCGAATACCAGAACGGCACGGCGACGATGCGGCCGCCGAGGTCGGCGACGTTGTTCACCGACGGCGCCACGGTCAGCGCCGAGCCGTTCACGTGGTTCCAGGCCACCACCTTGGCCGGGAAGCGCGTGCCGTAGCGCACCCACAGCGTGGACGGCGACAGCAGGTGGATGACGTTCACCTGGCCGGCGACGAAGGCCTCGACGATCTGCGCCCACGAGCGGAACAGACGCGGCGCCTCGGTGCGCAGCCCCTCGGCCTCGAACAGTTTGCGCGCGTGCGCGACGAGCAGCGGCGTGGCATCGGTGATCGGCAGGTAGCCGATCTTCACCGGCACGTCGTCGCCGCGCTGCGTCTGCGCCAGCGCGTCGCCGGCCGCGAGCAGCGGCGAGGCGACGCCGGCGGCGGTGAGCGCCGAGAGGCGCAGGAAGTCGCGGCGGGACAATCCGCAGCCACAGTCCGGGCTGGCGCAGACGTGGGGTTTGGCGGACGGGGGCTTGTAGTTCATGGTCTTCCTTTCAGCGGAGCGAGGAGCGCCGGAGCGCTTCGAGAATTTCCAGGCGCAGGCGGGCGACGGCCTCGGGCGCGGCCGAACGCGGACGTTCGATGTCCACCGTCCATTCGGCGAGGATGCCGCCCGGCCGGCCGCCCATCAGCAGGATGCGGTCGGCGACGAGGATGGCCTCGTCGATGTCATGGGTGACGAGCAGCACGGCCGCGTGCCAGCGGTGCACCAGCTCGACGAGCAGCGACTGCATCTCGGCGCGGGTGATGGCGTCGAGCGCCGAGAACGGCTCGTCGGCGAAGAGCAGCTCGGGTTCCCGCGCCAGCGCGCGCGCCAGCGCCACGCGCTGCGCCATGCCGCCCGAAAGCTCGGCGGGCCACGCCTTCTCGCGGCCGGCGAGGCCGACCGCGGCGAGCGCCGAGGCGACGCGCGCGCGCCGCACCGCCTCGGCGATGCGCGGCTGGTGCGTGAAATCGAGGCCGAAGGCGGCGTTGCGCTCGACGGTCAGCCAGGGCAGCAGGCTGGCCTGCTGGAAGACGAGCGCGCTGCGCGGATGCGGGCTGGTGAGCGGCTGCCCGAGGAAGCGCACCGCGCCGGCATCGGCCGATTCGAGACCGGCGAGCACGCGCAGCAGCGTGGACTTGCCGCAGCCGCTGGCGCCGAGCAGGCAGACGATCTCGCGGCGCTCGACCTTCAGCGACACGTCGCGGAACACCGCGTCGCCGACGCCGTAGCCGAAGCCGAGGCCGGCGCCTTCGAGCACCGCGTCCGGCGCGGCGGCCGGAGGCGCCGACGCCGCCAGGCCGGCGGCCGGCGTCGGCGCGTTCATGCGGCGAATGCCGGCGGCGCGGCGGCGATGACGGAGTCGGGGCGGCGAAACATGGGGATGCGCGTCTCGGAGTCGGTTACGGGGTTACAGGCTGGCAAGCCTAGTCGCCGCCCCGCGCCGGACGAACGATCTTTTCCCTATATCCATATCAGGCCCTGAGCCATCTACGGCAGCTCAAAAGGCCGACGTCATATACAAATACGCCGACGCCGGCATCCCATATAAGAACGACTTCGTTGCCGCCGCCGGGCCGCCGACCATAATCGGATCGCGCGCGCCGCCCGTGCGCCGCGCTTTCCCCACCCGACCCACACCCAGGAGAACCCTCATGTCGCTCACCCTCGACCATTTCGTTTCCGCCCAGCAATCCGCCGCCGACGCCGCGCACGCCTTCGGCCGCATCGCCTTCGACGGCGCCGAGCGCCTGCTCGCGCTTCAGCTCTCGGCCGCCCGCACGCTGCTCGAAGAACGCCACGGCGCCGCGCAGGCGCTGCTCGGCGCCCGCCAGCCGCAGGAGATCGCCGCGCTCGGCCGCGACGCGCTGCGGCCGGAAGGCGAACGCCTCGTCGGCTACGCGCGCGCCGTCTACGACATCCTCGCCCGCACGCAGGAAGAATGGCTGCAGCAGGTCGAACGCCAGCAGGCCGGCTGGCACCAGTCGGTCGGGCAACTGCTCGACGCCTACGCACGCACGGCGCCGGGCGGCGCCGACGTTGCCGTGGCCGCGCTGCGCACGGCGGTGAACGCCGCCAACTCGACCTTCGGCAGCGTGCACAAGGCGGCCCGCCAGGTCGCCAACATCGCCGAGGCCGGCGTCGTCGCCGCCGCCGACGCCTCGGTGCGCGCCGTCGCTCCGCCAGCGCCGCCGGCCGGCCGCCGCAAGGCCGCGTGACCCCCGCCGGGCGCCGGCCGCGCCGCCGGCGCCCGCCCGCATATAAGCAAATGCGGATTCAATCGTTCCCCCGGCGCGCCGCCCGGCCTACAGTCGCCGTCGTGCGCGACTCGCCGCGCGGCGGATGCGCCGGCGCCCCGAACGCACCCCGACCGCCGAACGAAAGACCGACGACCATGCCGCTGACCGAACTCGCCCGCCTGCTCAACGCCCACGCCGACAACCCCTACGCCGGCGAGCGCTTCGCCAACCCCTTCGTCGCCACCGGGCGCGGCGTCGACGTGGTCTTCGCCGACCTGCGGCTGCGCTCCCATTTCCTGTCCATCGTCGACACCGCCGACGGCCGGCAGCACGGCCACGCCGCCGCGCTCTCCGTCGCCGGACTCACTTGCGGGCGCACGCTCGACCCGGCCTCGGTCTTCGTCTTCCCGGCCAACGACAGCGAATTCGTCTACCTCGACCGCCTCGTGCGCACGCTGCACGCGCTCAACTACCTGACCCAGCGCGTGCGCGGCAACCTGCTGCTCAAGGTGCACCAGCGCCACGTGCTCAGCGTGCCGGCCGACCACGGGCTGGCCTTCGAGGAACTGCTGCGCGGTTGCGGGCTGCTGCCCGAGCAGGTGACGCTGGAGATCGACGGCGAGGGCATCGACGACGTCGAGCACCTGAAGCGCGCCGTCGCCAACTACAAGGCGCGCGGCTACGGCATCGCCATCGCCCGCTTCGGCCACGCCAGCATCGACTTCGCGCTGCTCGAAGCCCTCGCCCCGGACATCGTCAAGCTGGCGCCGGCGCTGCTCGGCTCGTCGCGGCCGCTGCCGCGCCTGATCGCGCGGCTGCACGACCTCGGCGCGCGCGTGATGATCGAGGGCATCGACACGCGCGCGCTGCGGCGCGGCGCCGCGGAAAACGGCATCGACCTGCTGCAGTCGGTCGGCGCGCCGTACCGCGTCGGCGAACCGGCGCCGCTGCCGCTGGCCGGCGACGACGCCGCCAACGCGCCGGCGCACGCGCTGCGCGCCGCCAGCGGATAAGCCCACGCCCGCCCGAGGAACGGACAAGAACAGGGAGAAAAAAACACCATGCCCATCGACGACCTGCTCGCCTACTTCGCCGACGGCGGCGAACGGCCCCGGCACCACCTGCTGTTCGACGACAGCGGCGTCTTCGGCCGCTACCGCGACCTGTGCCTGCACAGCGCCTTCCAGGCGCTGCACGCCGCCGACACGCTGCGCCCGGCCGCGCACGAGGCGCTGCTGCGCGCGCGCGACGAGCACAACCGCGCGATCTCGCCGGCAGAAGCCTTCGCCCGGCCCGGCACGCCGGACGAGGTGGTCTACTTCGACCGCCTGTGCCGCACGCTGCACGCGCTCAACTTCGTGAACCTGGGCGGCGGCGACGGCACGCTCTACCTCAACGTCTCCGGCCGCCACCTGCTGAGCATCGGCGAGGGCGGGCACGGCCGCACCTTCGAGGCGCTGCTCGCGCACTGCGGGCTGACGCCGGGGCAGATCGTGCTCGAAATCCTCGAATCCGGCGTAGACGACCTGAAGCACCTGCAGAGCGCCATCGCCGCCTACCGGCAGCGCGGCTACCGCGTGGCCATCGACGACTTCGGCTGCCAGAACTCCAACTTCGACCGCCTGTGGCGGCTCGAACCCGACATCGTGAAGATCGACCGCTCGCTGATCGTGCAGGCCACCGACGATGCGCGCGCGCGCAAGATCCTCCCCAAGCTGGTCGACATCATCCACGACCTGGGCGCGCGCGCCGTCTGCGAGGGCATCGAGACGCGCCTGCAGCACGACCTCGCGGTCGGCGCCGGCGCCGACCTGGTGCAGGGCTTCCACTATTCGCGCCCCGCGTCGTCGCTGCAGCCGGACATCGCCGAGCACGCCGCCTGGCGCCGGCCGGCGGCCGAGCGGAGCGGCCACGACCTCGACGGCGCGGCGCTGGCCGCCTGACGCGCCGGGTATCCGCATGATCGAAATCCACGTTCCCGGCCGGCGCCGGCTCGCGCTCGCCGAACTCGTTACCGACTACAACGGCACGCTCGCCGTCGACGGCATCCTGCGCCCCGGCGTGCCGCCGCTCTTGCGCCAGCTCGCCGGGCGGCTGCGGCTGCACGTGCTCACCGCCGACACCTTCGGCGTCGCCCGCGAACAGCTCGCCGGCCTGCCGGTGGCGCTCACCGTGCTGCCGCCTGCGAGGCAGGACCAGGCCAAGCGGCAATACGTCGAAAGCCTGGGCGCGGCCGGCGTCGCCGCCATCGGCAACGGCCGCAACGACGCGCTGATGCTCGAAGCCGCCGGCCTCGGCATCGCCGTGGTCCAGGAAGAAGGCGCCGCGCTGAACGCGCTGGCGAGCGCCGAACTGGTCTGCCGCAGCGTCGAGGACGCGCTCGGCCTGCTGCTCAACCCGCAGCGCCTGATCGCCACGCTGCGCGCCTGAGCGGCCCGGTCAACAAGCCGCCGCCAGCGAGGCCAGCGCCTCGCCGAGCTGGCCGACGCTGCGCCGGCTGAACACCACCGGCACGTTCATATCGTCCGCCTCGCGCCGCGCCTTCTTCGCCAGCCCGTGATTCACCTGATCGACGAGCACCACCACCAGCTTGGTGTCCGCCGGGATGCGGCGATGGCACTCGCTCTGCTTGCGCCCGTTCCAGTACCGCACCGGGAAATACCCGCGCGCGGCCAGCCAATCCTTGTACGCGGCGACCCGGTCGCCGCCGACGATGAGCGCGGACATGAAGCGTGCTCCCTGCGAATGCGGATGGGAGGAGCGTAGGGGGCGGGCTGCGGCGGGGGAACGAATTTGTGGGGAGAAGCTAATGGCGCGGGGGGATATATGTATTGGTGGGTTGGGGCCGGTTGCGGGTTTCGGTGGCCGAAGCGGCAAGGCGGGCCATCGGTTTGCACGCTTCGAGCGGGAGCGTATGATGTACAAAATAATGCACGTTTTGTGCGTCTACGGAGACTGCCATGGGAATTTCCGCCAGCGACGTGATCTCGCTCTCGACCGCCCGCGCCAACTTCTCGGAGCTGGCCGAAGAGGTCAAGGCCGGCGCCGAGAAGATCATCACCAAGAACGGCGAAAGCTACATCGCCCTGATCGACGCGCAGCGACTGGACTACTACCACCGGCTGGAGCGCGAACGCATCCACCTGCTGCTGATCGACGAGGCCGGCAAGGGACTTGATGACGTGGCGGCCGGTCGGGTCAAGGATGCCCGCAGCACCCTCTCTGCGCTCAAGCGTCGCCGCGGCGCCTGACGGTCCGGGTGCGGCGCATGGTGGAGAAGCTAGTCGTCAAACTCACCGCTAACTTCGAGCGCAATCTTGAAGAGATCGAGCGCTTTCTGATCGAAGCCGAGGCGCCGCAGGCATTCGACGGTCTGCTCGATAAGCTACTGGAAACGGTGATTCCGAATCTGGAACAGTTTCCCGAAATGGGCCGTTCGTTCCTCGGGCAACGCGTTCGGTCGGTGGAGACAATGAATGCCGTTGCTGCCCTGAAGGAGAAACTGACGGCATTGACGCCGGAAACCGAGGCCATCAGGGAATACGTGCTCAAGCACTATCTGATGCTTTATGCGGTGGTTGGCGGAACGATCTACCTGCTGGCCATCCGACATCAGCGACAGTTGTCCTTCGATTTCGAGGGGCACTGGGAACATTGATGACGGCAGCTTTGTCGCCGCAGCCGCGGGAGCCTTTCGTACAAGGGCCGCCGTAAGCGTTCAACATCTCGCTTTGTGTGACCAGCCTGGCAACATACGCCGCGCTCGCGGCTTCGCTCGTCCCATCGCCGCTCTCCACGCAAGCACAGGAGTCCGGCACACCGTTCCCTGCTTCCCCCTGCACCATTCGGCACACCCACTCGACATAGGCCGCTGCCATCCTTATGCTGTAACGCTTATAACGGATGACTTCCCGGAGACGGCAGAGCAAGGTTTGGAGACTGCGGCTGCGACATAGCTTCACCCGGAAAATACTGTATGCGAATACAGCAGCATTTTTTGTTGTGAATGAAAAGCATGGGGGGAACAGGATGTATCGGAAATACACGAGGATGCGGGGGGACTGCGGGTCGCAGCCTTGTTTCACTGCCGCCTATTCCGGAGGGCGCGAGAGGAAAGCAGATGAAATCTGTTAATTTTCAACACATTAAAATCACATCGCATTCTAGGATAGGTGGCAACGCCCTAGAATATATGGCGGTTTTGATGTCCACTTCTAGTTGGGCCTCCTAAACGCATACTGATGACAGACATGAGTTCCGACAGTACCAAACAGCCGAAGAAGGAATTTGTCATTCGGCCGCCTACGCCGCCCTTCGACCTACAGACTGAAAAGCTTGGCGTCGTGAAGGTAGGACACCTCACGATGAAGGCACTCATCAAGATATCTCCAGACCTTGATCCGAAAAGCGAAGTAAGCGACCAAGACTTAATTAGGGCTGTATTTCTTGCCGTGGCAACGCATCCCTCAGAAACTGATGAGGGGCAGCCCTGCCCACTGACAGCAGATGATGCAGTCAAAGTCACCGAACAAGATCTTCAAGATTTTGCTAAGCGCTTTCTTGAAGCCGAGAAGTGGGAGGCTTCTTCTGACGCAGACCCGGTAACCGCGTTGGCTGAGAAAATTCGATCGCAGGTTCGTCAAATTGGTGAATCGACGAAGAAGATGATGGACCAATTCCAAGGCGTTTTGTCAAACGATACAAAGCGCCTGTTCATGATGAACACCGCCCTTAGCGAACGTCTTAAGGAGATATCGGGCTTAGCAACAATCAATCAGTTCATCAAGGACCGAGAGCAATTTGAATCGCTTACTGCCGCAAGTCAGTTATTGAAAGACAGAGAAGCCTATTTGAAGGTGGGCGCTACAGCCGACCTATTGAAGAATCTTCCGGGGTCACATGCAACCGGTGCGTTTGCGTCGTTGCCCGAATTCGAGGCTCCGAAAATCGAAATGCCTCGGCCGGTCGATCTGCCCATCAATCGAGCAGCGAAGGCCATGACGGAGTTGAACCAAAAGGCCGATTCACTTAAAGAAACTGCGGATGCGATGGCCGCGGCAATTGGAGTAATCAACGAAGCTATCGCAAGTGCATTGCTCGACTTCAAGGCTAAACAACAGCGCGATGATAGGAGTCAGCGGATTAGCCTAAATATTGCAGCGGGTTCGCTGTTTGCGTCTGTGATCGTGGGCTTAGTCTCGCTCTGGTTTTCGTGGGGAAGTTACGAACTTGCGAAAGCTTCGGACGCCTCGTCAAGCGAGCAAAGAATCGGCAATGATAATGCAATGGCGGAGCAAACAAAGCTGCTGAGAGACCTCCTACTGACCCAACAGGAGCACGTAGAAAAATCAAAGTCGTCTGCGATTGAATGGCTTGCAATCACAGACTCTCCTGAGTATGCCAGTAGCTGGGAACAGACAGGCACGCTCTTCCAGAAAGCCCTGACCAAGCAGAGGTGGCAGGGGCAACTTGAAAAGACTCGACTGCCACTCGGAACAGTGAAATCCAGGGAGTTCAAAAGTGCCGAGGGAGCGCGTGTTCTCCCCGGAGCACCAGAGGGTCAATACGTTGTTCTTCAGTACGAGACCCAGTTCGAGAAGAGCCCCAAGATGATTGAGACCGTGACAACCACGTTGGAGGGGACTGAAACGTGGAAAGTGGTTGGATACTACATCAAGAGGTCGAAGTAGGCGGAAAGGCGGGAAGGCGGCTAACCCTTCCATCGAGAGGATTTGCCCCGGCAAGCCGTGTCAAGCCTCTCATGTCAAACATTAGGATTTTCCTGATCTCAACCTCAAGCTATCCAAGGAGGCAGCAAATGAGAGTTTCACTTAAGTCTTCGATATGCCTTATTGCTATGTTATTTGCCTTCGCTTCCCAGGGTATAGCCCAAACAGCACCCCGCGACTCCATACCCCAAAGATTCTCTGACTCTCGCGTACAAATGCCACCGCGGCACCTCGACGATATTCCCGTCGGCTCGGCACCAGGAATGAGCGTTCGTTCCCCTGCTACACTTAATGTAGATAGCACTAGCCGCCTTGTTCTGGAGCGAATGGTCTTGCTTGAGAAGAAGCTTGATCTCATGGAGAAGAGACTGAGCCAACTCGAAAAGGGTGGAAAATAATGGCCAGCATCAGCGATGACATTGCGACACAAATGGCTGCTCTCGACAAAAAGCTGGCCGAAAACGCACGTCAGTTTCAAACAATCACTTCAGTAAAGCCTGCTGAAGCTCAGTCCAAGTCTTGGTGGCGGGCTGATGAGGCAATGACGATCAGTGCAGTCGTTCTCGTTTTTGGAGTTACCATATTGGTTCTTGCGGCTATCCTGTTGCGAAGAACGGTCGTTTCAGCCGACTCCATTCTTCGCGTTTTTGGCACTGTTCTAATCAT
Source organism: Rhodocyclaceae bacterium (assembly GCA_019455325.1). Lineage (GTDB taxonomy): Bacteria > Pseudomonadota > Gammaproteobacteria > Burkholderiales > Rhodocyclaceae > Proximibacter. The sequence continues at coordinate 298,197 of JACFMQ010000004.1, forward strand.
TATCGGCGCAATCTTTCTAGTCGTCGCCGGCTATACTGAGCAGCAGATGGGGCCAGTCATGGGTCTTCTTGGCACCATAGCAGGGTACCTTCTCGGAAAGAGCAACAACAATTCAGGTAGTTCACAAGTTGGCACCCCGGACAAGCCCTAACCCTACGGTCCACCGGACGCTACGCGATAAAGCCGCGTAGCGCCGGCGACCTTCACGTTATGAGTCAATCTTATGAGCGATGAAACATGCCCAGTGTGTAGTGGTATTGCAATGAAAAAAACCTCTAAGATTTTTGCATTCAAACCCATGAAATGTAGCTCTTGCGGCCAAAAATTAAGGCTTGCTAGTAAAGCATCTCTGACAGCCATCTTGGCTACTAGTGTGCTTTCCTCGCTCCTTATTTTTTTATTTGGTTTTAAATGGCATATTGCCTTTGGAATTATCGGGGCGCTTGTTTTTCTTCCTGCTGGATACTTCATGCCGCTTGAGGCAAGAAAATGAGATTTACTCATAACAAGCCGAGCAAGGCCGCTCGCGTCGCTCGCTGGACTCGGCCTGACGGCCTCGCCACCTATCTCCAGTGTTAGGCGAATAGGGCATGACACATTCTGTACAGATCATGTATTCACCTGACACCGACCCCGAACCGGTGTTGCTTTATGCGACTTCCGTCAGGAAGCTTCCCATCAAATAGACATTCCAGAACTGGAATCTGCGGTGCTTGTAAGTCTGCCGCCCCCCCCCCCCCCCCCCGCTCAGTCCGCGTTGGCCTTAACCAGCTTGCGCAGCCGCATCCCATCGCGTGCATTCAGTCCCATCAACAGCAGGTTGGCGGCACCGGCCAGCAGTTCGAGCGCCTGGACTGAGTAGAACCAGCCATCAAAGGCGCCGGCCCGGGCTTTCCATGACAGGCACAGGGCCGCAGGAACAAGGATCAGCAAGCCGTTCATGGCAATGAAGGGCATGCGGTGGCGCTTCTGGCGGATCGCCGGATGCCCGTTATTCCTCCCCAGGGCAAAGCCACTGCCGCCTGTAACCATCAGCAAGGGAATCAGGACGAAAAGCCCCAAGGCAATGGCCTGCTTGACCCAGACGACTGCCTGAACGGACAGAAACAGCTCCGAGATCAGCGTAGACAGCCAGAAAGCGGCGATCGTGAGCATGGCCAGCAAACCGGCCAAGGCATGAATACGGGTTTTCACGACACGGACATTCATTGTTCGCCTCCTTCGTCGTCCAGCGGATGGAGTTCATTGATGCGGGCCAGCGTCCGTACAGTGATCGCCAAGTCTTCCGCCGAAAACGCACCGCTCACCTCGGCGACGTGGCGGTTCCATTCGTCGTCGATTCTGCGGTACAGCGCAGTGCCGGACTCCGTCAGCAGATAGAAAGGGGAACGTTTGTGGTGCGGGTTAGCCAGCCTCACGGCCAGGCCCTCTTCTGTCAGCAGGTTGAGCTGTTTCTGTGCGCCTTGACGGGTAACCCCCATGCTCGAAGCGATTTGCGGAGCGGTCAGCGGCTGAGCGGCCAGGGCGAGCGCTCCCAGCATCTGCCAGCGGGCGCTGGTCAGTTCGAACGGCGCCGCAAAGCGGTCTCCCCAGCCGATGAGCTGTCCGTTTGCACGAAAAACCTGAAGGATCGTGTCGGTGAAATGTTTGTACAGCGCATTTGCAGATCGGGGCATCACAGCCTCCATTGACAACCGGTTGCCGAATTGGGGACAGATTACACGACGACAACCAGTTGTCAACGAACGAAGCTTTGCTGGCTGCGAGACCGGCCGATCCACATGCATCATTCCCAAGCGCCCGGCTTTACAATCCCGCCGTTCGAGCCTCAACCCACGAAAAGGAAGTCAATGAACAAGCCCGTCGCAGGAATGTTGCTCATCGCCGCCGCCCCGCTGCTCTTCGGCGCGGCCGCCGCGCAGGAGCACCATCACCACTTCGCACCGGACGTCGACGCCTTTCACGCCGTGCTCGCGCCGGTGTGGCACGCCAGCCCCGGCCCGGCGCGCGCGCAGGACGCATGCGCGAAGGCGGGCCGGATGGCAACGCTGGCGGCAGACATCCGCTCGTCGGACGCCTCCGCACTGCAAACCACCGTCGCCGCGCTGAAGACGAAGTGCAAGGACAAGCCGGCCGAGGTCGACGGCGCCCTCCACGACGTCCACGAAGCCTTCCACGACCTGATCGGAATGCCGTCCGCAAAAAAGTAGGCATCGCACCGCCACACGCGGGCGCCCTCCCCGGCGCCCCATCCCGCCCGCCCCACGCCCCCGCCGCCTCGTTATAACCATCTAACAAATCCATCGTTCTCCCGCCGGTTCGCGCCCGCTACATTGCGTCGCACCCACGCAACCATGGAGAACTCCCTCATGCACTACCCGAAACTGCTCGCGTCGCTGCTCGCCGGCGTCGCGCTCTCGGCCCTTTCCGGCGTCGCCGCGGCCGAGTCGCTGAAGGTCGGCTATCTGCCGGTCACCGGCCACGCCAAGTTCTTCGTCGCCAAGGAACAGGGCATCTTCGCCAAGGAAGGGCTGGACGTCGAACTGATCGAGTTCCAGAACTCGGCGGACGGGCTCAACGCCGTCGTCGCCGGCAAGCTGGACGTCGGCGCCTTCGGCACGACGGCGCCGGTGGCGCACATCTCGAAGGGCGCCAAGCTGAAGATCATCGGCGGCATCATGGGCGGCGACGCGGCCATCGTCACCACCGCCGCCAACGCGCCGGGCGTGAAGCAGGTCGCCGACCTCAAGGGCAAGAAGGTCGCCACCGTGCGCATGGCCTCGGGCGACGCGGTGCTGCGCGGCGCGCTGAAGGATGCCGGCCTCAACTGGAAGACCGACGTACAGATCTTCGAACTGAAGAATCCGCCGGCGGTGATCGAAGCGGTGAAGTCCGGCCAGGTCGACGCCGGCGTCGTCTGGGGCCCGCACGACCTGCGCGCCGAGGACCAGGGCCTGAAGGTGGTGATCCATTCGACCGACCTGCAGCCCGGCCATCCGTGCTGCCGCCTGGTCATCACCGACGCGCGCCACGCCGCCGACAAGGGCACCTGGGAGAAATTCCTGCGCGCCATCCTGAAGGCCGAGAAGTTCGCGGCGGAGAACAAGAAGGAGACGGTCGACGCCATCGCCAAGTACGTCAAGCTGGACAAGGACCTGCTCTGGCGCGGCTACTACTCGCCCTACCTGGACCAGGCCAGCGATCCGAACGTGAAGGGCGTGCAGCACTTCGCCGACGTGATGACCAACAGCGAGTTCATCAACACCAAGCCGGACCTCGCCTCGGCCATCGATCCGTCGATCTACCGCAAGGTGCTCGACCAGCTGGCGAAGGAAGAGCCGAAGGAAGCCTTCTGGAAGAAGCTGCAGAAGGAATTCAAGGAGAAGAACGCGTAATGGGCCAGGGACTGTCCCTGTCGGGCGTCGACTTCGCGTACGACGCCGCGCCGATCCTCAGCGGCATCGATCTGGAGATTCCGAGCGGGCAGTTCGTCAGCCTGCTCGGCGCCAGCGGTTCCGGCAAGTCGACGCTGCTGCGGCTGATCGCCGGCCTGCAGCGGACGTCGCGCGGGCACCTGCTCTGGAACGGGGAAGCCATCGACGGTCCCAGCCTCGAACGCGGCGTCGTCTTCCAGGACTACGCGCTCTTTCCGTGGCTGTCGGTGGTGGACAACGTCGCCGTCGCCGTCGGCAAGGCGCGGCCGAAGAGCGGCAAGGCCGAACGCCGCGAGGAGGCCGTCGCCCGCCTGAAGCAGGTCGGCCTCGAATCGGCCGTCGGCAAGTATCCGTTCGAACTCTCCGGCGGCATGCGCCAGCGCGGCGCCATCGCCCGCGCGCTGGCGCTCGGCTCGCCGCTGCTGCTGCTCGACGAGCCCTTCGGCGCGCTCGACCCGGTGAACCGCGCCCGCCTGCAGGATCTGCTGCTGGCGGTGTGGGAGTCGGCGACGCCGAAGAAAACCATCGTCTTCGTCACGCACGACGTGGACGAGGCCCTCTACCTCGGCGACCGCGTCGTCATCCTCGGCTCGACGCCGGGCCGGGTGATCGCCGACCTGCCGGTGGACTTCCCGCGCCACCGCGAGCGCCGCGCGCTGCTCGAAAGCCGGCCGTTCCACGAACTGCGCGAGCGCGTCGCCGAAACCCTGGCCGAAGACACGCTGCGCCAGCTGGTCGCCGCCTGAACCGATGGAGTACATCGCCATGACCCCGAGCACCCAAGCCGCCGCGCTGCGCGAACTGCCGGCGACGGCGCCCCCCGGCGACGCGCCGGCGGCGGCCAACGCACCCCGCGCCGCCGCACCGTCCCGTCTGCTGCGCCTGCTCGAAGGCGCCAGCGTCTTCGCCGCGCTGCTCGCCGCGTGGTTCGTCGCCTCGGTCTATCTGCCGCTCGGCGACAACCCGCTGATCCCGGCGCCGCCGCTGGTCGCGCGCGCGCTCGTCGATTCGCTGCCCGAGCTGTGGGCCGGCACGCTGTCGTCGCTGACCATCCTCGTGCCGGGCTTCGCGCTCGCCGTCGTCGCCGGCATCGTCGCCGGGCTGGCGGTCGGCACCTCGCGCCACCTGGAGAACGCCTTCCTGCCGTTCGCCCGCGTCGCCGCGCCGGTGCCGCCGACGGTGTACATCCCGTACGCCATCGCCATCCTGCCGACCTTCAAGCTCTCGGCGATCTTCGTCGTCTTCATCGGCGCCTTCTGGCCGGTCTTCCAGAACGCCGTCGCCGGCGCGCACGCGCTGGAACAGCGCTACCGCGACAACGCGGCGATCCTCGGCCTCACCGGCTTCGAGTACCGCCTGCGCGTCGTCTTCCCGGCGGCGCTGCCGCACATCTTCTCCGGCATGGCGGTCGGGCTGGCCTTCTCGTTCATCCTGCTGACCGTGGCCGAGCTGTTCGGCGCCAATGCCGGCCTCGGCCGCTTCGTGCAGTACTACGCCGACTTCGCCGACTACCCGCGCATGGTCGCCGGCATCCTCTACACCGGTCTCGTCACCTGGCTGGCGATGACCGGCCTCGACCGGCTGCGCCGCCGCGTCCTGTTCTGGCACAAGTGAAGGAAACATCGATGTCCGCACCACACCGCCTAGCCCGCCTGCTCGCCGCCGCCGCGCTGGCCCTCGCCGCCGGGCTGGCGCAGGCCGAGCTGTTCGCCACGACCGCCGTCGACCTGGCCCGCGAGAGCGCGCAGGGCGGCCGAGACGGCAAGCTGCTCGCCGTGCTCTTCGAGCAGGACGACTGCGCCGCGTGCCGCGAGCTGCGGCAGAAGGTACTCGGCGACAAGGCGACCGGCCAGGCCATCGCCGCCCGCTACCGCACCGTCGCCGTCGACCTCTCGGCCGCCGGCGAGCTGGTGACGCCGGACGGCAAGACGCTGCCGGCGAAGGACTGGGCCGCGCGCCTGCGCGTTCCCGGCACGCCGGCGCTGGCCTTCTTCGACGCCAGGGGGCGCCTGCTCTACCGGCACGTCGGCCCGCTCGCCGACGGCCGCGAGCTGCAACTGCTCGGCCGCTACGTGGCCAGCGAGGAATACGAGCGCCGGCCGTTCAGCGACTACCTGCGCACGCAGAAGATCGGCGACCGCGTCAGCGCGCTGCAACGGGAAAGCGTATGCCACACGAAAAGCTGATCCCGCTGGCCGAGGCCGTGCGCCGCTACGCGCGCGACGGCCAGCAGTACGCCAGCGGCGCGGCGCTGCCGGTCGGCTCCGACGCCGTGGTCTTCGGCCGCGAGCTGCTGCGCCAGAAGCGGCGCGACCTGCACGCCATCTTTCACTGCAACACGCAGCAACTGAACCTGCTCGCCGCCGCCGGCGCCGTGACGCGCGCCGAATGCGGCTTCTCCGGGCTGGAAGGCTTCGGCTTCGCCAACGGCCTGCGCCGCGCCGTCGAATCCGGCACGCTGGCGCTGGAGGATTACTCGAACCTGGCGATGGCGCTGCGCCTCCTCGGCGGCGCGCTCAACTGGCCCTTCGTGCCGGCCACCGTGAACGTCGGCTCCGACCTCGAATACCGCAGCGGCTTCGCGCCGGACGCATCGCCGGCGACGGCAAAGATTCCGCGCGTCACCGACCCCTTTTCCGGCCGCGAGATCGGCGCCTTCTCGCCGCTCCGGCCGGAGCTGGCCGCGATCCACGTGACGCTCGCCGACCCGCTCGGCAACGCCATCATGCTCGGCACCGAGTGGAGCCGCTTCGAGCTGTCGCGCGCGGCGCAGAAGGTGGTGCTGGTGGCGGACGCCATCGTCGACACCGACTGCATGCGCCAGTACCCGAACCTGGTGCGCATTCCGGACGTCGTCGTCGAGGCCGTGGTCTATTGCCCGTTCGCCGCGTGGCCGCAAGGTTCGCCGGGCATGTACGACGTCGACGAGGAACACATGAAGGCGATGAACAAGGCGCTGGCGACCGAGGAAGGCACCGCCGCCTACCTGCGCGACTACGTCCATTCGTACGGCGACGACGTCGACGGCTATCTCGACCTGATCGGCCGCGACACCGTCGCCCGCCTGACGCAGGGGCCGAGCGCCTTCCTGCTCGATCCCTTCCGCAAGTGGATCGTCCCGCACGACGAGGTGCTGGCGCTGCTCGACGAGCACGAGAAGGAGGCGGCATGAGCCTGGACTACACCCGCCAGGAGATGATGGCCATCGCCACCGGCCGCGAAATCCGGGACGGCGAGCTGGCGATTTTCGGCGTCGGCCTCTCCATGCTCGCCGGCTACTTCGCGCAGGCGCACCACGCGCCAAAGGTGCGCGCCATGACCGAGGGCGGCATCTACGGCGCCTCGCCGATCGGCGGCCTGCCGTGGGGCATCGAGTGCAACCGCATCTCGGCCAACGCCACCAGCTTCACCAGCGCGCTCGACGCGCTCGGCTGCCTGGTCGCCTCCGGCCGCTGCGACGTCGGCATCGTCGGCGCCGCGCAGGTCGACAGGTTCGGCAACGTGAACACCACCGGCATCTGGGACGAGGGCGGCGAGATCGGCCCGCGCTACCGCCCGCCGAAGACGCGGCTGACCGGCGCCGGCGGCGCCAACGACATCGCCTGCGGCGCCAGGCGCTACATCGTCATGGTCACGCACGAGCCGAAGCGTTTCGCCGAGCGCGTCAGCTACGTCACCTCGCCCGGCCACCTCGACGGCGGCGACGCGCGCGCCCGGCACGGCTTCGTCGGCGGCGGCCCGTCGGCCATCGTCACCACGCTCGGCATCCTGCGCCCGCACCCGGAAACGAAGGAATTCCGGCTCGACGCCTGGTTCCCCTTCTCCTCCGTCGACGAAATCCGCGCCCACACCGGCTGGGACCTCGCGGTCTCGCCGGACGCGCACGTCGTGCCCGAACCGAGCGCCGCCGAACTCGCCGCGCTGCGCCGGGTGGACGTCACCGGCGCGCTGCGCAAGCAGGCGTGACCGCCGTGGGCCAGCCGCTGACCCTCGCCCCGCTGACGGCTCGCGCCCGGCGCGGCCTGGTGCGCTGGCGCGTCGGCGAGATCGTCGCCCGCTTCAGGGCAGGCACCGGCCGCAAGGCGCCGGCCGCCGCTTCCCTGCCGCTGCCGAACACCGCCGCCGAACGGCCGCTGTTCGCGCTACGCGGCATCGGCAAGACCTTCCCCGGCGGCGTCACCGCGCTCGCCGACATCGACCTCGACATCCACGAGGGCGAAATCTTCGGCATCATCGGCCGCAGCGGCGCCGGCAAAAGCACGCTGCTGCGCCTCCTGAACCTGCTCGAACGGCCGACCGCCGGCGGCATCGCCTTCGACGGGCACGACCTGCTGGCGCTGGACGCCGCCGAGCTGCGCACGCGGCGCCGGCGCATCGGCATGATCTTCCAGCACTTCAACCTGCTCTCGTCGCGCACCGTCGCCGGCAACGTGGCGCTGCCGCTCGAACTGGCCGGCGCCTCGAAGGCGGCGATCGCCCGGCGCGTCGACGAGCTGCTCGAACTGGTCGGCCTCGCCGAACTGCGCGACCGCTACCCGGCGCAGATCAGCGGCGGCCAGAAGCAGCGCGTCGGCATCGCCCGCGCACTGGCCACGCATCCGCGCGTGCTGCTCTGCGACGAAGCGACCTCGGCGCTCGACCCGGAGACCACGCAGTCCATCCTCGCGCTGCTCGCCGACATCAACCGCCGGCTCGGCCTGACCATCGTGCTGATCACGCACCAGATGCAGGTGATCAAGGCCGTCGCCCACCGCGTCGCCGTGCTCGACGCCGGCGCCGTGGCCGAGATCGGCGACGTCGCCGACATCGTCACCGCGCCGCGCTCGGCCGTCACGCGCACGCTGCTGCGCGAGCTGATCGGCGACGAGATTCCGGCGAGCGTGCGCGAGCGCGCCGCCCGGCTCGCCGCCGACGGCAACGGCGTCGTCTGGCGCCTCGCCTTCCGCGGCGCGGTCGTCGATACGCCGCTGCTGGCCGAGCTGAGCGCCGCCCACCCGGTCGCCACCCACCTGCTGCACGGCTACATCGACGAGGTGCGCGGCGTGCCCTTCGGCTCGCTGGTCGCGCTGGTCGCGGGCGAAAACGAACACCTGCGGGCCGCCGCCGGCTTTCTCGCCGCCCGCGGCGTGCGCGTCGAGGAGGTTTGAGCAATGACGCCCGAACTCGCCCGCCTGCTCTTCGATTCGCTGCTGGAAACGCTGTGGATGGTCGGCGTCGCCGGCTTCTTCGGCACGCTCGCCGGCCTGCCGCTCGGCGTCCTGCTGGTCGTCACCGACCGCGGCGGACTGATCCGCAGCGTCGCCGTGAACCGCGTGCTCGGCGCCGTCGCCAACGCCGTGCGCTCGACGCCGTTCATCATCCTGATGGTCGCCATCATCCCGTTCACGCGCTGGATCGCCGGCACCTCGATCGGCACCACGGCGGCCATCGTGCCGCTGTCGATCGCCGCCGCGCCGTTCATCGCGCGCCTGGTCGAGGCGGCGCTGCGCGAGGTGGACCGCGGCCTGATCGAGGCGCTGCTGGCCATGGGCGCGACGCCCTGGCAGGTGGTACGGAAGGCGCTGCTGCCGGAGGCGCTGCCGGGCATCGTGGCGGCGCTGACGGTGACCGCGGTGAGCCTGGTCGGCCACTCGGCGATGGCCGGCGCCGTCGGCGGCGGCGGCCTCGGCGACCTCGGCATCCGCTACGGCTACCAACGCTTCCTGCCGGAGGTGATGGCCGCCGTCGTCGTCGTGCTGATCGTCCTCGTGCAGCTTCTCCAGTCCCTCGGCGACCGGCTGGCGCGCCGGCTGAGCCACCGCTAGAACCCCCGAAAGGAACCATGGCAATGAACCGCAGGACCCTGATCGCCACCGTCCTCTCGCCCCTGCTGGCCGCGCTGGCCTCGGCCGGCGCGCCCTTCGCCTTCGCCGCCGAGACCCTGAAGGTCGGCGTCACCGCCGGACCGCACGCGCAGATCTTCGAGGTGGTGAAGAAGATCGCCGCGCGCGACGGCCTCGACGTCCGCATCGTCGAGTTCTCCGACTACGTGCAGCCGAACGCCGCGCTCGCCGCCGGCGACCTCGACGTGAACAGCTACCAGCACCAGCCCTACCTCGACAACGCCAACGCCGACCGCGGCTACAAACTGGTCTCGATCGGCAAGACGATCATCTTCCCGATCGGCCTGTACTCGAAGAAGGTGAAGAAACTCGACCAACTGCCGCCGGGCGGCCGCGTCGCCATTCCCAACGACCCGACGAACGGCGGCCGCTCGCTGCTGCTGCTCGAAGCGCACGGGCTGATCAGGCTGAAGCCGGGCGCCGGCCTCAAGGCCTCGCCGGTGGACATCGTCGACAACCCGAAGAAGCTGCGCTTCGTCGAACTCGACGCCGCGCAACTGCCGCGCGCGCTCGACGAGGTGGACGCGGCCACGGTCAACACCAACTACGCGATCCCGGCCGGCCTGGTGCCGACGCGCGACGCGATCGTCATCGAAAGCCCGGATTCGCCCTACGCCAACGTGATCGCCGTGCGCGCCGCGGACAAGGACAGGCCGGTGCTGAAGAAGCTGCTGAAGGCGTACCAGAACGACGAGGTGAAGGCGTTCATCCGCAAGGAATTCAAGGATTCGGTGGTGCCCGCCTGGTAAGGTATCGCCGACGACGGGCGCGCGCCCGCGCCTTTCCCGCCGGCCGGGAGCCGGCGGACACGATCAGCCAGACCGGCCACCCTTTCGGAGAACGCATGAACAGCCCGGAAACCCCCTTCGTCCTGCGCGACGACGCCGACGGCGTCGCCACGCTCACCCTCAACCGCCCGAACGCCCGCAACGCGCTGTCGCAAGGCATGCTGCGCGCGCTGCGCGAGCGCCTGCGCGAGATCGCTGCCGACGAAACGGCGCGCGTCGTCGTCATCGCCGGCGCCGGCCCGGCCTTCTGCGCCGGCCACGACCTGAAGGAACTGCGCGCGGCGGACTACGACGAGTCGTACACCGAGGCGCTGTTCGGCGAATGCGCCGAAGTCATGCAGGCCATCGTCCGGCTGCCGAAGCCGGTCATCGCCCAAGTGCACGGCATCGCCACCGCCGCCGGCGCCCAACTGGTGGCGAGCTGCGACCTGGCGGTGGCCGCGGACGACGCGCGCTTCGCCACGCCGGGCGTGAACATCGGCCTGTTCTGCTCGACGCCGATGGTCGCGCTGTCGCGCAACGTCGCGCACAAGCACGCGCTGCAGATGCTGCTCACCGGCGACCTGATCGACGCGGCGACGGCTTTCCGCTTCGGCCTCGTGAACGAACTCGCGCCGGCCGCCGAGCTCGCAGCGCGCACCGCGGCGCTGGCGCGGCAGATCGCCACCAAGTCGCCGCTGACGCTGGCCATCGGCAAGGAAGCCTACTATCGCCAGGCGGAACTGCCGCTCGCCGACGCCTACGACTACACCCGGCGGGTCATGGTCGACAACCTGAAGGCGCAGGATGCCCGCGAAGGCATCGGCGCCTTCGTCGAAAAGCGCCCGCCCGTCTGGTGTGGGCGCTGAACGAAAGAAAGACGCAACCATGCCGATCACGCACAGCCCGGCCAGCGACCGGAAATACTGGGACGAAGCCCTCGAAACGCAGTCCCGCGCCGACTGGGACGCACTCAAGCTGCGCCTGCTGCAGGCGCACCTCGCCCACGCCTACGCCCACTCGCCGTACTACCGGGCCAGCTTCGACGCGGCCGGCGTGCATCCGGAGCAGGTGCGCTCGCTCGCCGACATCCGCCGCTTTCCGTTCATCGACAAGAAGATCCTGCGCGACCGCCAGATCGCCGTTCCCCCGTTCGGCGACCTGGTCGCCGTTCCCGAACGCGACATCGTCTACATCTCGGCGTCCAGCGGCTCGACCGGCGTGCCGACGGCGTCGCCGTTCACCGCCGGCGACTTCGCCGACTGGATCGACTACGAGGCGCGCCAGTTCTGGTCCTCCGGCCTGCGCCCCGAAGACCGCTACTGCCACTCGCTGAACTTCTCGCTGTTCGTCGGCGGCCCCTGCGTGCTCGGCGCGCAGAAGCTCGGCGCGCTGTCGATCCACGCCGGCACCGTGCCCTCCGAGCGCCTGCTGGCCATCGCCGGGCAGTTCGGGGCGACGGCCATCTGGACCACGCCTTCCTATGCCTGGTACCTGGGCGAGACGGCGATCAAGGAAGGCATCGACCCGAAAAAGGATCTCTCGATCCGGCGCATCTTCGTCGCCGGCGAGCCCGGCGGCTCCATTCCCGAAACGCGGCAGCGCATCGAGGCGCTGTGGGGGGCGTCGGTCTACGACTACTACGGCCTCTCCGACATCTTCGGGGCCTGCGCCGGCATGTGCGAGGAGAAACACGGCCTGCACTGGGCGGAGGACCACATCCTCGTCGAGGTGCTCGACCCGGAGAGCGGCGAGCCGGTCGCCGAGGGCGAGCGCGGCGAACTGGTGCTGACGACGCTGAAGAAGTCGGCGCGGCCGATGATCCGCTTCCGCACCGGCGACATCGTGTCCTTCACCGGCGAACCCTGCGCCTGCGGCCGGACCGCGCAGCGCATGCTCGGCACCCACGGCCGGCTCGACGACATGCTGATCATCAAGGGCGTCAACATCTTCCCGAGCGACGTCGAGGCCATCGCCCGCAAGGACCGCGAGCTGACCGGCGAATACCGCCTGGTCGTCGAACGCGAGAACCACCTCGACATCCTCACCGTCGAAGTGGAGCGCGCTGCCGCCGACGCTTCCCAGGACGCGGCGCTGGCGGAGCGTTTCGCCGGCCACCTGAAGTCGGTGACCGGCATCAGCGCCCGCGTCACCATCCTGCCGCCCGACGCCCTGCCGCGCGCGACGCACAAGGCGAAGCGCGTCGAGGATCGCCGCAGCGGCGTATGGGGCTGAACGACGCCGCCCCAGGAGAACCGACATGGCGGAAATTCTCATCGTCCCCGGCCGCGGCAACAGCGGCCCCGGCCACTGGCAGACCTGGCTCGAAGGCGAGCTGGCGGCGAGCCGCCGCGTCGAACAGGACGACTGGGACGCACCCTGGCTGCTCGACTGGATGGAACGGCTGCGCGACGGCATCGACGCCGCGCCCGGCCCGGCGCTGCTGGTCGCGCACAGCTTCGGCTGTCTCGCCGCCGTCGCCGCCGGCCTCGCCCGCCCGGAGCGCGTCGCCGGCGCGCTGCTCGTCGCCCCGGCCGACCCGTGGCGCTTCGGCATTCCCGAGGTGCTGCTCGAAGAGCCGCTGCCCTTCCCGAGCATCCTCGTCGCCAGCGAGAACGATCCCTGGATGAGCCTGGCCGGCGCCCGACGCTGGGCCGGGTTCTGGGGCAGCCGGCTGGTCAACCTCGGCGCCGCCGGCCACATCAACGGCGACTCCGGCTACGGCCCGTGGCCGCGGGCGCTCGCGCTGCTCGACGCACTCGACCGGCAGGCGGCGGCAGCCGATCACCGCGCCGGCGCCGCGTAGCGGCGGCCGACGGCGAACGCGGCGCGCTCCAGCGCCACGCACAGCAGGTAATAGACGAAGGCGACGAAGAGGAAGATCTCGGTCGGATAGACCATCTCCCGGTTGCTGACCTGCGTGGCGACGAAGGACAGCTCGCCGACGCCGATCACGTAGGCGAGCGAAGTGTCCTTGACCAGCGCCACCCACTGGTTGATGAACGACGGCACCATCACCGGCAGCGCCTGCGGCAGCACGACCAGGCGCATCACCTGCCAGCGCCCCATGCCGAGCGCCATGCCGGCCTGCCACTGCCCGGCCGGCAGGCTGAGGATGCCGGCGTGCACCGAATGCGCGAGATAGGCGCCGCCGATCAGCGACAGCGCGACGACGACGGTGGCGACGCCCGGCACGCCGACGCCGAACAGGATCGGCAGCAGGAAGTAGGTCCAGAAGATCAGCATGATCACCGGCACCGCGCGGAAGAAGGCGAGGAACAGGAACAGCGCGCGACGCGGCGCGCCGTCGAGCATCGACAGCCCGACGCCGAGGACGAGGCCGAGCGCGCCGGAGGCGAGCGCCGAGGCGAGGCTGAGCAGCAGCGTCAGCGCGGCGCCGCCGAGCGGCCCGGCCGGCCAGGCGCCGAGCATGAAGTAGCCGAAGTTGTCGGCGACGACGGTGAAATCCACGTTCAGCGCCCGCCCCGCGCGCGCGCGTCGCGCCGGCGCAGCCACTCGCCGGCGAACTCGATGGCGACGACGACGGCGACGTAGAGCAGCGTCGCGATGCCGAAGGCCTGGAAGGTCTTGAAGGTCTCGGTCTCGACCTGGCGCGAGGCGTAAGAGAGCTCGGCCAGTCCGATGGCCATGGTCATCGACGAATTCTTCACCGCGTTCATGTACTGCCCGAGCAGCGGCGGCAGCGCGATGCGCACGGCCTGCGGCATGAGCACGTGGCGCCAGGCCTGCAGCCGCGTCATGCCGAGCGCCCGGGCGGTGACCGTCTGGCCGGGCGGCACGGCGAGGACGCCGGCGCGGAACTCCTCGGCGACGAAGGCCGCGGTGTACAGCGTCAGGCCGACGAAGCCGGCGACGTACTCGAACGGCGGCCAGTCGATGCCGAAGACGCCGAGGCGCCAGGCGTGCGGCGCGTTGAGCCATTCGCGCAGCGCGTCGGGAAAGAAGAAGGTGGCGCCGAAGTACCAGAAGAACAACTGGACGAGCAGCGGCGTATTGCGGAACACCGACAGCCAGGCGCGCAGCGGCCAGGCGACCCAGATCGGGCGGGCGATGCGGCCGAGGCACAGCGCGAAGCCGAGCGCGGTGGCGACGACGCAGGTCAGCGCCGAGAGCGCGAGCGTGACGCCGAAGCCTTCGAACAGCCAGGCGAGGTACTTGCCGGCGAGCGGTTCACCAAACATCGGAGCGTTGACGGAGCGGAGCGGCGAAGGCGGAAACGGCCCGCTCCCCGGATCGCCGGCCGGGGAACGGGCGCGGGTCGGAGACGCTTACTTCTTGCCGTCGCCGATCCTGAAGATGCGCTTCAGCGGCGTCTTCGAGTTCGGGCCGAACCAGGCGTCGTAGATCTGCTGCGCCCGGCCGTTCGCCTCCAATTCGACCAGGGTCTCGCTCACGAAGGCGGTCAGCCGCGCCTCGCCCTTCGGGATGCCGGCGCCGATCAGGTCGTCGGAGATCGAGAACGGCGGGATCTCGTACTTCTCCTTGTCCGGCACGTTGGCGAGCAAGCCGACCAGCTTCGGACCGTCCTGCGTGATCGCCTGCACGTTGCCGTTCCTGAGCGCGGTGAAGGCGAAGGGCGTGTCGTCGTAGGCGACCAGCGTGGCGCTCGGGTATTTCTCGCGCAGCACGATCTCGTTGGTCGTGCCCTTGTCGACGCCGATGCGCAGCTTGCCGAGCTGGTCCGGCGAACTGAGCGTGCCCTTCTTCGCCAGGAACTGCTGGCCGGAGGCGAAGTACGGGATGCTGAAGTTGACCTGCTTGGCGCGCTCCTCGGTGATCGTGAAATTGGCCAGCACCACGTCGACCTTGTTGGCGGTGAGCAGCGGGATGCGGTTCGCCGGGTTGGTCGGCACCAGCTCCAGCTTCACGTTCAGCTTCTTCGCCAGCTCCTGCGCGTAGTCGACGTCGAGGCCGACGATCCGCTTCGTCTTCGCGTCGACGAAGCCGAACGGCGGGTTGCTGTCGAAGGCTGCGACGCGCAGCACGCCGGCCTTCTTGATGTCGTCGAGGCGGTCCGCCTGCGCGGCGCCGGAGGCGACGGCGAGGATCAGCAGCGAGGCCAGGTAGGTTTTTTTCATTTGCGGTTCTCCATCGGTTTCGGTCGTATGCGATCGGCGTTTTTCCATCGCCGCGCCGATGTTACGGACCGCCGGAGAGCCGGCGAACGAAGAAAATCTTCGTTGCTTATCAGTGGGATTCGAGGGCGTCGCCGGGCGTCCACGCCACGATCAGCGGCGCGCGCTTGGTGAACATGCCGACGTGCAGCGAGATCACGCTCTGCAGGCGGTCCAGCGCCTTGGCGTCGGGCGCCGCGCAGCGGAAGAGCAGGGCCTCGGCCGTGGCTTCCATCTCGCAGCGGCCGAAGGGAAAGTCGGCGGCGCCGCGCGTCTCGTCCCAGGTCGCCGGCACCTTTTTGGCGAAGTGCTTGCACAGCCGCCCGAGGTAGGCGGCGGCGAGCGGCGTGGCGACGCGGCCGCGGCTGGCGATCACGGCGCCGTCTCCAGCGTGCGGTCGACGAGCACCACGCGGTAGCCGAGCGAACAGCGTTCGACGCGGCCCTCGACGCCGTAGGCGCGGCGCAGCACCGCGGCGTCGAACACCTCGTCCGGCGCGCCGGCAGCGAGCAGGCAACCGTCGCCGAGCACGATCACCCGGTCGCAGAAGCGCAGCGCCAGGTTCAGGTCGTGGATGGCGATCAGGCCCACGGCCGCGTGGCGGCGCGTCAGGTCGCGCACGGTTTCGAGCACGTGCAGTTGCCAGCGGAGATCGAGCGCGCTGGTCGGCTCGTCGAGCAGCAGCAGGCGCGGGTCGCGCACCATGGTCTGGGCCAGGCCGACCATCTGGCGCTGGCCGCCGGACAGCTCGTCGAGCCGGCGCAAGGCGAGCGGGCGCAGCGACAGGCTGTCGAAGACGCGCTCGACGGCGGCTTCCGCATCGCCGGCCGCCAGCTCGCGGCGGCTGGCGCGCAGCGCGCTGAGCACGGCTTCGTAAACCACCAGCGCCGTGCCCTGCGGCAGAAGCTGCGGCAGGTAGCCGACGCGCGCGAGGCGCCGGCCGAGGTCGAGCCGGCCGAGGTCCTCGCCGTCGAGCAGCACCTCGCCCTGCGCCGGCCGCAGGCCGGCGAGCGCCTTCAGCAGCGTGGACTTGCCGGCGGCGTTGGCGCCGACGACGGCGGCGAGCGTGCCCGGCGGCAGCAGCGGCAGCGACAGGCCGGAAAGCACCTCGCGCGCGCCGTAGCCGGCGGAGAGGTCGCGGACTTCGAGGCCCGCGCTCATCCGCGCCGCCGCCGGCCGAGGATCAGCGCCATGAACAGCGGCACGCCGACGAGCGCGGTGACGATACCGATCGGCAGCACCACGCCGGGAATCAGGCTCTTGCTGGCGATCGAGGCCAGCGAGAGCATCAGCGCGCCGGCCAGCGCCGCGCCGGGCAGGAAGAAGCGGTGGTCCTCGCCGAGCAGCAGGCGCGCGATGTGCGGCCCGACCAGGCCGACGAAGCCGATGGTGCCGACGAAGGCGAGCGCGGCCGCGGCGAGCAGGCTGACGCGCAGCAGCACGATCAGACGCAGGCGCTCGACGGCGACGCCGAAGCTCCTCGCCTGCTCCTCGCCGCCGCGCAGCGCGGTCATCACCCACACCTGGCGCAGCGAGAAGGCGAGGCAGACGGCGAACACCGTGGCGACGACGGCGATCTTCGGCCAGGTGGCGCGCGCCAGGCTGCCCATGGTCCAGAACACGATCTGCTGCAGCGCGTCGCTGTCGGCGATGAACTGCAGCAGCCAGCCGAGCGCCTCGAAGGTGAACAGCAGCGCGATGCCGAAGAGCACCACGGTGTCCACCGTCGCGCCGTAGCTGCGCGCCAGCGCCTGGATCAGCAGCGTCGCGGCGGCGGCGAAGAGGAAGGCGAGGAAGGGGATCGCCAGATGCTGGCCGAGGCCGAACAGATCGAAGCCGAGCACGATGGCGAGCGAAGCGCCGAAGGTCGCCGCCGCCGACACGCCGAGCGTGAACGGGCTGGCCAGCGGGTTGTTGAGCACGGTCTGCATCTCGGCACCGGCGAGCCCGAGCGAGGCGCCGACGAACACCGCCATGACCGCGTAGGGCAGGCGCACGTCCCAGAGGATCACGGCCTGCGCCGGCGACAGGCTGGCGGCGTCGACCAGGCCGCGCCAGACGTCGGCCAGCGGAAAGCGCGACGGCCCGGTGGCGACGTCGGCGACCAGCGAAGCGAGCAGCGCGAGCGCCAGCGCCGCCAGCAGCAGTTGCCGCAAAAACGAAAACCGCCGGTAGGCGGCGGCCAGCCCGCTCATCGCGCCCCCGTCACTTCAGGTCGACCCAATACACGCCGGACAGGGGCACGGGCTGGAAGCGCGCGTAGAGCGTGCGCAGGGTCGCCTCCGGGTCGAGGTCGGCGAAGCGCGCCGGGTGCAGCCACTTGGCGATGGCCTGCACCGCCGCCACGTTCAGCGGCGAGTTGTAGAAGTGGTGCCAGATGGCGTGGGCGCGGCCTTCCTTCACCGCCTTCAGCTCGGCGATGCCGCGCCGCGCCACGGCGCGCTTCAGCGAGGCGCGGGCCATGTCGGCCGTGGCGCCGGCGCCGAGCACGATGCGGTTCGGCGTCTTCTCCGCCGTCGCCGCGGCGCCGATGGCCGTGCCGATGTACACGTCCGGCTGGTGGGTGAGCAGGTATTCCAGGCTCAGGGTGCCGTAGCTGCCGGGGATCAGGTCGCGCGCGACATTGCGGCCGCCGGCGAAGTCGATGAAGCGGCCCATCATGCCGTTGGCCATGGTCGGACAGCACTCGTCGGAGAGGCCGACGCGGTTCTCGATGAACACCGTCGGCAGCGCCGCGCCGCCGCCGTTGCCGGCCTTCGGCAGGCGCTCGGCGACGCGCGCCATCTCGGCCTCGTAGAAGGCGACGTAGGCCTCCGCCTCGGCGCGGCGGCCGAGCGCGGCGCCGAGCACGGCCATGCTGCGCGGCGTGTTGAGCAGCGGCTCCTGGCGGAAATCGACGAAGATCACGGCGACGCCGGCCTTCTCCAGCCGGGCGACGGTGTCCCGGTCCTTGGGCGTCGGGCCGTGGCCTTCGAGGCTGAAGATGGCCAGATCCGGCGCCAGCGCGACGGCCTGCTCGACGCTGAAGCTGTCGCCGGAGCTGCGGCCGAGGCGCTGGATGCGCTCGATGGCCGGGAACGCCGCCTGGTACTGCGCGTAGCCGGCCGGGTCGAGGCGCTCGAACTCGCCCATCATGCCGACGACGCGCGCCACCGGGTTCTTTTCCAGGATGGCCAGCGCCGCCACCAGCCGCCCCTCGCCGAGAAGAATCCGCTCGACCTTCGCCGGCACGGCGACGCTGCGACCGGCGAGGTCGACGACGCTGCCGCCGGCGGCGGCGCCCGCCGCCAGCCAGGCGCAGAGGAAGAGCAGGATTCGGCGCATCAGAACGAACTCGTCATCGAGACATAGAGGGTACGACCGGGTTCATTATAAGTCTCGGCGCCGGCGCCGCCGGCGGTGCCGTAGATCGGCGCGGAGCTCACGCTGACCGAGTTGCCGGCGCGGAACTGGCGCTTGTCGAAGAGGTTGTTGACGCCGGCCGTCATCCGCAGGTTCTTCGTGAAGGTGTAGGTGCCGCCGAGATTGACGACCTGGTAGGGCTTGAGCTTGTTGGCCGAGGTGCCCCGCACCGGATCGCCCTTGAAGTCGTACTTCATCGGCTCCTGCTCGCCGTAGAAGGTGACGGAGAGCAGCACGCCGAGCTTGTCGGTGGCGCGCCAGTCGAGCGAGGAGTTGACGGTGTATTCCGGGATCACCGAAAGGTGGTCGCCGGTGGTCTTGTTCTTCGACTCGATCATGTAGGTGAAGTTGGTCGACCAGTCGAGCGAGCGGCCGAGCGGGACGAGGAGATTGCCCTCCAGCCCGTGCACCACGGCCTTGGGAATGTTCGACCACTGGTACACGCCCCGGTTGTTGGCGCCCTGCACCACGAGCATCACCGGCGCCGTGCCCACCTGGATCTTGTCGCGGTAGTCGTTGTGGAACCAGGTGACGCCGGCGGCGAGGCCGTCGGCCTTGTATTCGATGCCCAGCTCCTTGTTGATGCTGGTCTCCTCCTTCAGGTCGGCGTTGCCGAGCAGGTAGCAGCCGGCGGTGCCGGCCCGGTTCACGCAGCCGTTGCCGTTGCTGTAGAGCAGGTAGTTCGGGTTGCTCTGGTAGAGGTTGGGCGCCTTGTAGGTGCGCGCCACGCCGCCCTTCAGCGACACCCGGTCGCTGAGCATGTGCGTCAGGTTGAGCGCCGGGCTCCAGGCGCCGCCGATCTCCGAATGCCGGTCGTAGCGCAGGCCGGGCGTCAGCAGCGTGTTCTGCGTCAGCTCGACGTTGTCCTCGACGAACAGCGAGAAGATGCGCGCCGAGGCGTTCGGGCTGCGCCCGGTGCTGCTGACGCCGGGGATGTTCCCGAAGCTGGTCGCCTGCGTGTTCGAGGTCGGATCGGTCAGCTTCTGCTCCACCCACTCGGCGCCGGCAGTCAGCATCTGGTTGAGCCGGCCGCGGATCGGCAGGCTCATCTCGCCGTGCAGCGTCAGATCCTTGAGCGTGTTCGTGACGAACGGCGGGTTGCCGGCCAGGAAGATCCCTTCCGGCCCGCCGACCAGCCCTTCCTGGATGCGCCGGTTCTCGGTCTCGGTGAACTGCACGTAGGACGTCGAGGTGCCGAAGTCGTACTTGCCCTTGTGCGTCAGCGCGTAGTTGCGCCGCTCGATGGCGTTGGTCTCCCTGCCGTACATGCGTTCGACCACCGCGTTGGAATTGACGTTCTGCGTGTCGCCGGCATAGCGGTTGCCCTGGCGGCTGTAGTTCACGTCCAGGTCGAGGCTGTGCGCAGGCGACAGCTTCCAGGTCAGTTGCCCGCCGAGGTCGCGGTTGCGCACGCCCTCGCGGCCGGCCGGCAGCACGTCGGCGAAGGCCGGCGCCTGGTGGCCGTCGTTGATGAAGCGGCTGTCCTGCTCGGTATTGTTGGCGTTGCCGTTCAGGCGGAACGAAAAGTTCTCGCCGAGCGGGCCGCTCAGGCTGAAGTTGATGCGCCGCGTCGCCCCCTCGTCGCCGTGCTCCGGCGCGTTCACGTAGGCGCTGACCTGGCCGCCCAGGCTGTCGCCGGCCTTCTTGGTGACGATGTTCACCACGCCGCCGGCGGCGCCGTTGCCGTAGCGGGCGGCGGCCGGGCCGCGGATGACCTCGATGCGCTCGATCTGCTCGGCCGGCACCCAGTTGCTGTCGCCGCGGCTGTCGCGCTCGCCGCGCCAGCCCATGCGCACCGAGTGCCGGCTGACCGCGGGCTTGCCGTCGATGAGGATCAGGGTGTTCTCCGGCCCCATGCCGCGCAGGTCGATCTGACGGTTGTTGCCGCGCTGGCCGCTGGGCGAATTGCCGGTGAGGTTCACGCCCGGCATGGTGCGCACGATCTCGGAGATGTCGTTGGCCGGCGGCCGCTTGGCGATGTCCTCGGCGGTGATGATCGACACGCCGGGCATCTGCTTCAGCGCTTCCTCGGCGGTGTCGAGCACGTGCACCTCGCCGAGCGTCTTTTCCTGCGCCTGGGCGAACGCCGGCGCGCCGACGAAGAGCATGGCGACGGCGAGCGTCAGCGGCTTGACGGGATGGAGAGCGTATCTGGATCGCATGGTTCTTTTCCTTTGCATGGAGAAATCGGGGCGCGGCCTCACGGCGACAAGCCGACGGCCGCTGCGCGGCGGCGCGTCGAGGCGTTCGCGGGCAAGCGGCTTCGGGAACGCCGCCCGGCCGGCACCGGCGGGCCCGGCGCAGCCCCCCGCCGCCGGCCGGGCGTGACGAAAGCGAACGTTCGCCACCAATGAGAATGAATTGCATTCATTGATCTGGCTGCGTAGTATTCCACGCATGACTCGCGCCGGTCTTTGCGCGATGAAGAAAGTTGTTTGCGCGCCGCGCGGCCCGAAGCCGGCGCAGGAGGAACCAACCGTGCCCGAGCGCCAGAACGAACCGTACCCGGTCGTCCGCTGCGGCGACCTGCTCGCCCAGTCCGCCGCCAACGGCGGCGTCTATCGTCTGCTCGACCCCGACCTGGCGCCGGAGATGCCGGCCCTGCTCGGCCACTGCCGCACCGACCGGCTGCGGCCCGGCCTGTCGGTGCACTGCACCGACGTGCGCGACCTGCACGACCTGATCACGCAATCGGAACAGGGCGAGAGCCTGCGCGTCGTGCTGGTGCTCGACGGTGAGGTGGACGTCTCCTTCGGCCCGCGCCGGCTCGACCTCGGCGCGCAGCGCGCGGGGCGCGTCCGCCAGGCGCAGGCCGCCTTCGTCGCGCTGCGCGAGCCGGAGCTGTTCGTGCGCCGCGCGCGGCGCGGCAAGCGCGAGCGCAAGGTCAGCGTCACCTTCAGCCGCGAATGGCTGGCCGAGGCCTGCGCCGACGACGAGCGCGCCCATGCCGGCCTCGCCGGCCTGCTCGAACGCCACCTCACCATCGAACGGTGGACGCCGACGCCGCGCGCCGTGGCCCTCGCCGAGCAGTTGATCCACCCGCCGCCGCAGCCGCCCCTGCTGCACCGGCTGTACCTGGAAAGCCGCGCCATCGAGCTGGCGGCCGAGGCGCTGCGCGGGCTGACGGGCGCAACCGCGCCGCGCTCCGCCGCGCCCCTGCGGCCGCGCGAACAACTGCGCATCGAGGCCGTGCGCGAACTGCTCGACAGCGGCGGCGCCGACGGCCTGTCGCTGGTGGAGATCGCACACCGGGCCGGCAGCAACGTCAGTTCGCTGCAGCGGCAGTTCCGCGCCGCCTTCGGCATGACGGTCTTCGACTACCTGCGCCGCGGCCGCCTGCTCGCCGCGCGCCATGCGCTGGAAATGGAAGGGTGCTCGATCGTCGAGGCGGCCTGCCGCGCCGGCTATACGAATCCGGCGAACTTCGCCACCGCCTACCGGCGGCAGTTCGGCATCACGCCGCGCCAGTCGCGCGCGGGGTTCTGAGGGCGGCCGCCCTCACGGCGCCGCGGCATCGACGGCGGCGACGGTGTCGACGAACTGGCGGACGGTCGGCTCGAAGCGTTCGGCGTCGATCAGGAAGCCGTCGTGCCCGTGCGCCGAGTCGATCTCGAAGAAGCGCGCGTTCGGCAGCAGCAGGGCCAGGCTGCGCTGGTCCGCCGGCACGTAGAGGGCGTCGCTGCTCACCGAGCCGATCAGCGCCGGCTGCCGGATTCTTTGCAGCACCTCTTCGTACACGCCGCGGCCGCGCGCCAGGTCGTGGCTGTCCATGGCGTCGAGCAGCGTGCGGTAGCTGTTGGCGTCGAAGCGCTCGACGAGCGCGCGGCCGTGGTGCCTGAGCCAGCCCTTGACCGCGTAGTCGACGGGCGCCTGCGCGCGCTCGCCGAAGATCTCGCCGCCGGACGCACGGCCGAAACGCCGGGCGAGCGAATCCGGGCTGCGGTAGGTGGCCATGGCGATGCCGCGCGCCGCCGCCAGCCCGGCCGCCGGCGGATCGTCCGGCGGATAGTGGCCGCCGCGGTACTTCGGATCGGCGGCGAGCGCCATGCGCTGCGCCTCGCTCCAGGCGATGCACCACGGCGAATGGCGGCCGGCGGCGGCGATGCTGACGACCGCCCGCGTCCGCTGCGGATCGAGCAGCGCCCATTCCAGCGCCTGCAGGCCGCCCATCGAGCCGCCGATGACGAAGCGGATGCCGAGGATGCCGAGCGCGTCGGCCAGCGCCATCTGCGCGCGCACCTGGTCGCGCACCGTGACCAGCGGGAAGTCGCCGGCCCAGCGCGAGCCGTCCGGCCGCAGGGCGGTCGGCCCGGTGCTGCCGTAGCAGCCGCCGAGCACGTTGCTGCAGACGATGAAGTATTTCTCCGGGTCGAGCGTCCGGCCGCGGCCGAACAGCGGCGCCCACCAGGCGTCGGCGTCGGCCGAGCCGGTCAGCGCGTGGCAGACGACGACGGCGTTGTCGCCGTCCGGCGAGAGCCGGCCCCAGGTGCGGTAGGCGACGGTCAGGTGCGGCACGACCTCGCCGGATTCGAGCGTGAACGGCTGGCCGAGGACCAGCCGCCGGGTCTCGGGCGAGAGCGCGTGCTCCGTGAACGGCGCCGGCCCGTCGGCCGGGGTTGCTTCGCCGCGCTGGCGGGGCGCCTGCGGCGCCATGAACGGCCGGCCTCGCCCGACCCCGTCCGCACGGGCGGGGTCTGCGCTGCGGCGTGCCGTCATGCGGCGGCTTCGAGCGCGGAGCGGCGCAGCGCGTGGTCGAAGTCCGCCTTGATGTCCTCGATGTGTTCGATGCCGACCGAGACGCGGACCAGGTCCGGGCGCACGCCGGCGCTCGCCTGCTCGGCCTCGGAAAGCTGCTGGTGCGTGGTCGACGCCGGATGGATGACCAGGGTCTTGGCGTCGCCGACGTTGGCCAGGTGGCTGGCCAGCTCGACGCCGTCGATGAAGCGGCGTGCCGCCGCGGCGCCGCCCTTGATGCCGAAGTTGAGCACGGTGCCGAAGCCGTTCTTCAGGTACTTCTTCGCCAACGCGTGGTAGGGGCTCTCTTCCAGGCCGTTGTACTCGACCCAGGCGACCTGCGGATGCGCCTTCAGCCAGCGCGCCAGTGCCAGCGCGTTATCGGCGTGCCGCTGCACGCGCAGCGACAGCGTCTCGACGCCCTGCAGCAACTGGAAGGCGTTGAACGGCGAGAGGGTCGGGCCGATGTCGCGCAGGCCCTCGACGCGGGCGCGGATGGCGAAGGCGATGTTGCCGAACTGGCTGCCGCTGCCGAAGGCCTCCCAGAAGTTGAGGCCGTGGTAGCCGGGCGCCGGCTCGGTGAACAGCGGGAAGCGGCCGTTGCCCCAGTCGAAGCGGCCGGCGTCGACGACGACGCCGCCGATCGAGGTGCCGTGGCCGCCGATCCACTTGGTCGCCGATTCGACGACGATGTCGGCGCCGTGGTCGATCGGCCGCACGATGTAGCCGCCGGCGCCGAAGGTGTTGTCCACCACCAGCGGCACGCCGGCCTCGTGCGCGACCTTCGCCAGCGCCTCGAAATCCGGGATGTTGAAGCGCGGGTTGCCGATGGACTCGACGTAGATGGCCCTGGTCCGCTCGTCGATCGCCCGGCGGAAGCTTTCCGGATCGTCGCCGTCGATGAATTTCACGGCGATGCCCAGCCGCGGCAGCGCGACCTTGAACTGGTTGTAGGTGCCGCCGTAGAGCTTGGTGGTCGACACGATGTTGTCGCCGGCCTGCGCGATGGTGGTCAGCGCCAGGAACTGCGCGGCCTGGCCGGAGCTGGTGGCGACCGCGGCGACGCCGCCTTCGAGCGCGGCGATGCGCTGCTCGAAGACGTCGGTGGTCGGGTTCATGATGCGCGTGTAGATGTTGCCGAACTCCTTCAGCGCGAAGAGGCGCGCGCCGTGGTCGGCGTCGTCGAAGGTGTAGGACGTGGTCTGGTAGATCGGCACGGCGCGGGCGTTGGTGCCCGGCGCCGGCGACTGGCCGGCGTGGACCTGCAGGGTTTCGAAACGGTAGGCGGCTTTGCGGTCGCTCATGGCGGGGCTCCTTGGCACAGGCGTGATGACGATAGCCGCGGAAGCTACCAGCGGCGGGCCGCCGGACGAACGACGAATTTCTCAGATCGATATATCCGAACCTTGGCAAGCTCAGACGGGAAGGGGACGGCGCCGGCTACCGAGGGCGCCGCCGCCCCGCCCGCGGCCCGCCCCGGACGGCGGGCGGGCCAGGGTCGAGCGCGGATCAGGCGGCCTGGACGTGCTGCTCCCGCTCCGCTCCCCGGCTCCGGCGCCAGCGGAGCAGCGCCGAGCGCGTGATCGCGTAGCGGCCGTCGCCGAGCAGGAACTGCGCGACGGCGACGACGGCGAGCAGGATCGGCACTTCGCGGCCGGCGCCCGTGCCGTCGACCAGCCAGCTCGCGCCGCCGACCAGCCAGGCCGAGGCGAGCAGGACGACGACCGCGCCGAGCGCGACCCAGCGCACCTGGAAGCCGATCAGCAGCGAGACGCCGACGATCGTCTCGGCGACGACCAGCGAGTAGATCGTCGCCAACCCCTGCCCGCCCGCCGCGGCCAGCGACAGCAGGCTGCCCGCCGCGTGCGCGACGAGGACGCCGCCGAGCAGCAGGCGGAGCAGAAAGACGCCGTGGTCGCGGAATCCTTCGGATGAAGCGGAAGCGCTTTGACTCATGGATAACCTCCGTGGGCAATGTCATGGATGCGGAGTTGCCCTTGCAGTCTATGCACGGCGCGGCCGCCGCCAACGAAGTTGATGCGATAAGCGTCCGCGGCGCCGGCTGCATTGCTTATTGCCGGGGCGGTAGTGAGCATCTGCCGGCGCGCGGTCCGCTCAGTCGGACGTCTTTCCCGCCCCGCCCCAGCGCGCGTGGGCGGCCATGCCGGCGAGCATGCCGACGACGAACAGCGCGGCCGCCGGATTGCCGGCGCCGAGCCCGACCAGCACCGGCCCCGGACAGTAGCCGGCGAGCCCCCAGCCGACGCCGAAGACGGCCGCGCCGGCGAGGACACGGCGATCCGGCGGCGCCGGCGGCGGCAGGTGCACGGGCGTGTCGAGGAGCGTGCGCCGGCGGCGCATGGCGAAGCGGTAGGGCAGCATGGCGACGCCAATGGCGCCGAGCATGACCAGCGCCAGCGACGGGTCCCAGCGCCCGGCGAGGTCGAGGAAGGCCAGCACCTTGGCCGGATCGCTCATGCCCGAGACGATCAGGCCGACGGCGAAGACGGCACCGGCGAGCAGGGAAAGCAGGTTGGCCACGCTAGCCTCCGAGCAGATGGCGGACGACGAACACGGTGACGAAGCCGGTGCCCATGAAGCCCGCCACCGCCGCCAGCGAGCGCGGCGACAGCCGCGCCAGCCCGCAGACGCCGTGGCCGCTCGCGCAACCGCCGCCGAGCCGGCTGCCGAAGCCGACCAGCAGCCCGGCGACGACCGGCACGGCCCAGGCCGCCGCCCCTTCCCGGAGCACCGGCGCCTCGCCCGCCACCGGCAGGCCGAGCAGCGCACCGGCGCCCGCCGTCGCCACCAGCCCGAGCAGGAAGAAGAAACGCCAGGCGCCGTCGCGCGCCGGGCGTTCGGCCAGCAGTTGCCCGAGGATGCCGCTGATGCCGGCGACCCGGCCGAGGCCCAGCGCCAGCAGCGCCGCCGCCAGGCCGATGAGCGCGCCGCCGGCGAGCGCGGACCAGGGCGTGAAGGCGAACCAGTCGACGTTCATTGCCGGGATTCCCGAAAAAAAGGCCCCCGCCGGGCGGCGGGGGCAACAGGAGCGGAGTGACGATACATGCATGGCATCCAGGGTTCGGGAGGGAGAGACCTGCCTGCGAACCCTGAACCGAGTCTAGCGACGCGCCTGCCGCCGGCCAACGATTTCATCGCCATAAGCATATGCGGCGGTGCGCTCAGCCGATATGTCCTTCCGCCGCCAGCAGCACGGCGGCGAAGCCGAGGATGGCGGCGGCCAGGAAAACGCCGCCGGTGCCGCTGCGCCGGCACAGCGCGCGGCCGACGCTCAGGGACCAGGCGGCGCCGACGGCGATGGCGACGCCGCGCACCGCCGCGCGCGCGCCGGCGACCGCCTGCCCGGCCTCGGCGAGCAGCATGAACGCGTAGTCGAGCGCGCCGAGGAAGAGGCCGATGCCGGCCAGCGGGATGAGCGCGTAAGAGAGGTGCTGCGCGCGCCGGCGCGCGCCGCCGCCGGCCGCCAGCAGCAGCGCAGCCAGAAGCGAGCCGACGGCGGCCGCGACGAGCAGCATGGCGGCCAGCGTCGGCACCCAGTCCGGCAGCGCCGGCGCCAGCGCCGAAAGCCAGGCGTGCAGCCGACCGCCCGGCGCGTTGATGACGCCGTAGGCGAGCCCGCAGAGCACGAAGCAGACGGCGAAGGCGTCGAGGCCGCGCGCGTCGGCCGCGGCCAGCGTCGCGATCTCGCCGCCGGGCGCGCGCGGCGCCAGCGCCACGGCGTCGCGGTGGCCGCTGCAGCGGCCGCACATGCTGCACTTCTCGTTGCTGCGCAGCCGCCGCACGTCGAGCAGCAGCGGGCAGTCGACCGGCGCCGGCTGCGGCCGCGGCGCCGCGTCCCAGGCCGCGCGGTCGACCTTGAAGTGCAGCACGGCGCAGCGCGAGAGCAGCGAGAAGACGCCGCCGGCCGGGCACGCGTAGCGGCACCAGACGCGCTTGCCGCGGCCGAACAGCAGCCCGCTGCCCAGCGCCAGCAGCGTCATGCCGCCGACGGCGAGCAGCACCAGCGTCGGCCGGCCGTAGGCATCGACCAGGTGCTCCCAGGTGAAGAGCAGCGAGAAGCCGAAGAGCGGCCAGCCGGCCCGGCGCAGCCAGGCGGGAATCTTGCCGCCGCGGCCGCGCCGGCTGGCGAACTCGGTGAGCGTGCCGTCCGGGCAGAGCACGCCGCACCAGAACTGGCCGACGAGCAGCACGGAGAGCAGCACGCCCGGCCACCAGACGCCCCAGAAGACGATCTCGGCGAAGCGGGCGACCCGCGCGGCGACGGCCGGCGCGACCGGCGTCAGCGGCAGCAGCACCGGCAGCAGGAGCAGCGTCAGGTAGACGGCGACGAAGGCCCACTGCACGACGCGGACCGCGTCCTGCCGCCGGCGCAGCAGGTCGCCGGCCCGCTGCGCGAGGCGTGCAGCGTCGACGCGCGGCCGCAGGCGGGCGAGCGCCTGCCGGATCATGCCGGCGGCAGCAGTTCGAGCGCGCGCGCCGCGGTCTTCTGCACGTCGACGTCGGCGTCGGCCAGCGCCGCGGCGAGCGCCGGCCGCGCCGCCGGGTCGCCGATGCGGCCGAGCGCGCCGGCCGCCTCCTTGCGCAGGTTCGGCACCGGATGGCGCAGCGCGCCGGCGAGCGCGTCCACGGCCGCTGCCGCGCGCAGCCGGCCGAGCGCGCCGGCCGCCTGCAGGCGCACTTCCCAGGCCGCGTCGCCGGCGAGGGCGGCGACCAGCCCGTCGACGGCGGCGGCGAAGCCGAGCCGGCCGAGGGTGGCGGCCGCTTCCTGCCGCACCTGCCAGTCGTCGTCCCCGAGCGCGGCGAGCAGCGCCGGCAGCACCGACGCATCCTCGGCATAGGCCAGCGCGCCGACGGCGGCCAGACGCACCGCCGCGTCGGCATCGGCCGCCGCCACGCCGGCCAGCGCCGGCAGCGCCCGCGCGTCCTTCAGGTAGCCGAGCACGCGCACCGCCTCGCGGCGCGCCGCCGGCAGCGGGTCGTCGAGGCCGGCGAGCGCCGGCGCCAGGGCGGCCGGCAGGCGCAGCCGGCGCAGGCCGGCGAGGATCGCCGCGCGCGCCGGCGCTGCGGCGCCGGCGAGGCGGCGCAGCAGCGCCGGGCCGGCGGCGGCGTCCTGGATTTCGGCGATGGACGCCGCCGCCGCCGCGCGCACCGCCGCGTCGGCGTCGGCCAGCAGGTCGACCAGCGCGTCGACCGCGCCCGCGTCGGCCGTGCCTTCGAGCGCGCGCGCCGCGGCCAGGCGGACGCCGGCGTCGGCGTCGCGGCCGGCGGCGACGAACGGTTCAGGGTACTCGTCGGCAAAGTCGGCGATGCCGAGCAGCGCGATGCGCCGCACCGCCGGGTCGGCGTCGGCCAGCCGCGGCAAGGCGGCTGCGATCTCCGGGTCGTCGATGGCGGCCATGCTCACCTCAGCAGGTAGGGAATCTCGACGCGGATCGCCTGCGTCGGGCAGTCGTGCTGGCACGGCAGGCAGTACCAGCATTCGTCGTAGGCCATGCGCACCTTGCCGTTGCCGAGGTCGATGACGAGGATGTCGGTCGGGCAGACGTCGACGCAGATGCGGCAGCCCTTGTCGGCGATGCATTTGCCTTCGTCGACGATGACCGTGACGGCACTCTGCTGCGCGATGGCGGATGGGTTCGGAGCGGTCATGGCGCCCTCCTCACGCGGCCAGCGGCGCCGTCACGCGCAGGCGGTCGTAGGCGTCGCGCTCGTCGTCGGCGATCGGGTAGAGGTACGGCGGCACCGGCCGCTTGAAGCATTCCGGCCGGCCGTCGGCGCCCTTTCGCACCTCGACGAAGACGAACCAATCGCGGTCGTTGCGTTCCTCGTGGTCGGTGCGGTAGTGGTACAGCCCCCAGCGGCTCTCGGTGCGATAGAGCGACGCGGCGGCGGCCATCTCGGCGCAGTCGAGGATGGCCTGCACCTCGATGGCGCGCATCAGCTCGTGCGGGTTGTTCGCCTTCAGCCGCCCGATGTCTTCGCGGATCTCGGCGAAGCGCTTCCGGCCGATCTCCATCTTGGCCGTCACCTTCGGCGGCTGCAGGTAGTCGTTCACCATGCGCCGCAGCTTGTACTCGACCTGCGTCGGCGGCAGGCCCTCGGCGCGCAGCAGCGGCGCGAAGACGCGTTCGCGCTCGGCTTCGACCTCTCCCGCATCGAACGCCGCAAAATCCTTGCCGGCGATGAAATCGACCGCGTCCTCGCCGGCGATCTTGCCGAAGACGAAGGCGCCGAGCATGTAGTTGTGAGCGACGTTGCACAGGTCGCCGGCGGCGTAGAGGCCGGGCACGGTGGTGCGCGCGTGCTCGTCCACCCACACGCCGGAGGCGCTGTGGCCGCCGCACAGGCCGATCTCGGAGATGTGCATCTCGACCAGGTCGCGGCGGTAGTCGACGCCGCGCCCCTCGTGGAACAGACCGCGCGTCGGCCGCTCGGTGACGTGCAGCACGTTCTCGATCTTCGTCACCGTCTCCTCGGCGAGGTGGTCGAGCTTGAGGAAGACCGGGCCGTTGCCGCCTTCGAGTTCGCGCCAGAATTCGAGCATCATCTGGCCGCTCCAGTAGTCGCTCTTGATGAAGCGCTCGCCCTTGGCGTTCACCGTGTAGCCGCCGAACGGGCCGGTGACGTAGGCGCAGGCCGGGCCGTTGTAGTCCTTGATCAGCGGGTTGATCTGGAAGCATTCGAGGCCGGACAGCTCGGCGCCGGCGTGGTAGGCCATGCTGTAGCCGTCGCCGGCGTTGGTCGGGTTCTCGTAGGTGCCGAACAGGTAGCCCGAACTCGGCAGCCCGAGGCGGCCGGCGGCGCCGGTGCACAGCACCACGGCCTTGGCGCGGATGACGACGAAGCCGCCGCTGCGCGAGTCGAGCGCCATGGCGCCGGCTATTCGTTGACTGGGGCCGTCCTCGCCGACGAGCAGGCGCGTCGTCACCAGCCGGTTGCTGACCTCGACGCCGGCCTTGCGGATCTGCTTGAAGACGTGCTTCTTGATGTCGTAGCCCTCGGGCATCGGCAGCACGTAGGCGCCGAGGTGGTGCACCTTCTTCACCGCGTAGTCGCCGGTCTCGTCCTTCTCGAACTTGACGCCCCAGCCGTCCAGTTCCCTGATCATGTCGTGGCTGCGCACGGCGTAGGCGTTGATCGCCGCCTGGTTCACGATGCCGTCGTTGGCGACGGTGATCTCCTTGACGTACTGCTCCGGCGTGGCGTGGCCGGGGATGATCGCGTTGTTCACGCTGTCCATGCCCTCGGCGATGGCGCCGGCGCGCTTGACGTTGGCCTTGTCGAGCAACAGCACCTTCAGTTGCGGCGCCTTCTGCTTGGCCTTGATCGCCGCCAGCGGGCCGGCGGTGCCGCCGCCGATAACCAGGATGTCGACGTCGATGTGTCTGGTTTCCATGTGGGTTCCTTGTGTGGATGCCCCGCTCAGCCGCGCTCGGCGCGCAACTGGTAGCGGAAGGCGTTGCTCCGGTAGTAGAGGTATTCGAAGTCGATGGCCTGGCCGGCGCGCGTCCAGGCCAGGCGCTCGCAGCGCAGCAGCGGGTCGCCGACGGCGACGCCGAGCTGGCGCGCGAGCGCGGCGTCGGCGGCGATGGCGTCGATGGTCAGGTCGGCGTGGTCGAGCGGCGTCGCGTAGTCGTTCTCGATGATGACGAAGATGTCGCGCATCGCCAGATCCTCGCGCGCCAGCCGCTCGCCCAGCTCGCGGCGGACGTAGGTGACGTCGAGCGACACGGTTTCGCCGTCGGCCAGGCGCACGCGGCGGATCTCGGTGAGCGGGCTGCCCTCGGGCACCCGCAGCCGGGCGGCGACCGTGGCGTCGGCGGCGACCGTGACGATGCCGACGACGCGGTTGCTGACGGCGATGCCGAGCCGCTGCATGGCCTCGCCGAAGCCCTGCAGCCGCACCGACTCCTGGAACGGCCGCGGCTTGGCGACGAAGGCGCCCTTGCCCGGCACCTTGAAGATCAACTGCTCGTTCTCCAGGTCGCTCAGCGCCTGGCGCACGGTGATGCGGCTGACGCCGAAGCTGCGCATCAGCTCGCTCTCCGACGGCAGCCGGTCGTGCTGGCGCCAGGTACCGTCGACGATGCCCTCGCGCAGCGCCTCCTTGATCTGCGCGTAGAGCGGCAGCGGCTGCGCCGGGGCGGCGCGGTGGGTTTGCGGGTTCATCGTTCGTCGTCCTGTCCGGTCATGACCGGTGCGTTTGCAATGCGGGAGCGCCTGCGCGCCCCGCGCCTAGATGAAGGCGCCGGCGAGGGCCGCCGGCTCGCCGCGCGCGCCGAAGGCGCGCTCGTGCTCGTCGCGCATCAACGCCATGCAGCGGCGCTTGAGACGCAGGAATTCGTCCGAGGTCAGCCATTCCTGGCCGCGCGGGCGGCCGGCCGGAATCGCCAGGTCCTCGCGGATGCGGCCGGGCCGGTGCGACATGACCAGGATGCGGTCGGCGAGGAAGATGGCCTCGTCGATGTCGTGCGTGACGAAGACCACCGTCGTCTTCACGCGCGACCAGACGTCGAGCAGCAGTTGCTGCATGACCCAGCGCGTCTGCGCGTCGAGCGCGGCGAAGGGCTCGTCCATCAGCAGCACGCGCGGCCGGTTGATCAGCACGCGGGCGATCTCGACGCGCTGCTGCATGCCGCCGGAGAGCTGCACCGGATACTTGTCCTCGAAGCCGGCCAGGCCGACCAGTTCGAGCAGCTCGCGGGCGCGGGCGCGGCGCTCGGCCCGGCCGACGCCCTTCATCTTCAGGCCGAAGGCGACGTTGTCGACGACGCGCTTCCACGGGAACAGCGTGTGCTGCTGGAAGACCAGGCCGCGCTCGGGCGCCGGGCCGAAGATCTTCTCGTCGTCGAGCCAGGCGCCGCCGGTGGCCGCCGGCAGATGGCCGGCGACGGCGCCGAGCAGCGTCGACTTGCCGCAGCCCGACGGCCCGAGCAGGCAGACGAACTGGCCGGCGGGAATGGCGAAGGAGACGCGCTCGACGGCGCGGAAGCGGTCGGCGCCGGCGCCCAGCTCGATGCTCAGCTCGCGCACGTCGACGCGGCCGGGCGCGTCGTTCGGAGTTTCAGTCATGGCGCCCGCCCTTGATCTGGTACCACGGCGTCAAGAGCGCGCCGAAGCGGCGCACGGCGACGCTGCTGCCCATGCCGAGGACGCCGATCAGCAGCATGCCGACGACGATGTTCGGATACGCCTGCACGGTGTAGGACTCCCAGGTGTAGTAGCCGATGCCGTACTGGCCGGCGATCATCTCGGCGGTGACCAGGCAGAACCAGCAGGTACCCATGCCGATCGACAGGCCGGTGACGATGCTCGGCGCGGCGCCCGGCGCGATCACCTCGGAGAACAGGCGCAGGCCGCGCGTGCCCAGGCTGCGGGCGGCGGCGACGAGGCGCGCGTCCACCGCCTCGGCGCCGTGGATGGTGTTGAGCAGGATCGGGAACAGCGCGCCGACGAAGGTGATGAACACCATGCTGCCCTCGGACGACGGAAACATCAGGATGGCGAGCGGAATCCAGGCCACCGCCGGAATCGGCCGCAGCACCTCCAGCGGCGGCAGCAGCGTCAGCCGCGCCCAGGTCGAGCGCCCGATGGCCAGCCCGAGCGCGACGCCGAGCACGGCCGCCGCGCCGAAGCCGAAGCCGACGCGCGCCAGGCTGCTGGAGAGATGCGGCCACAGCTTCGGCGAATCCAGCAGCGCCCGCGCCGCGTCGAGCACCTCGGCCGGCGGCGGCACGTTGGCGAAGGTGACGAAGCCGAGATGCAGCTGGCGGCTCGACGCCCACTGCCACAGCAGCAGGCAGATTGCCAGCGACAGCAGTTGCAGCGGCAGCCGGGCGACGGCGCGCGCCCGGCGCCGCGCCCCGCCGGCGGTGGCGGCGGCGGACGGCGCGGAATCGGAACGATCAGAACGATCGGAACGGACGGCGCTCACGAAAGCCTCTCCGCGCGCCTTCAGCGCCCGGCCCTGGCGACGGCCTGCGCGCCGGCGAAGTCGAGCACGCGCCCCTTGTTCGCCGCCGCGTGGGCGGTGGCCGCGTCCTTCTGCAGGAAGGCGCTGAGCCGGCCCTGGGCGTCCGCCGCGTACCAGCTCGTCGGCGCCAGCAGCTTGATGCCGTGCGCCAGGTCGTGCACGTACACCGCCCGCGCCTTGCCGCCGCCCTCCTCGATCCGGCGCAGGTCGGCGAGCGCGCCCTCGATGCTCGCGTAGTGGCGCACCCTGGCCTCGCCCTGCACCCAGACGCTGGCCGCGCGCCGGAGGTCGGCGATCGGCTTGCCGGTGAGCGCGTCGTCGGCCTTCAGCGGCAGCCTGTCGTAGCTGGCCAGCCGCGCCTCGTAGTCGAGGCCGGCCTGCCTGAAGGCGGCGCGCAGGTAGCTGTCGTCGATGAAGGTCTCGGCGTTCAGCGGCGACGGCCGGCCGAGCAGTTCGAGCGTCTCGATCGAGGTCTTCAGCGCCCGGCGGTACTCCGGCTTCCACGTGAAGTCGCGCGTCTGCAGGCCGAGCGGGCCGTGGTACAGATAGTTCACCGCCGCCTCGATGCCGGTCACCTTCTCGATCAGCTCGCTGTACTTCTCCGGCTCCTCGGCGATCAGCCGGTCGGCCTCGATGGCGGCGCGCAGGAAGGCGACGACGATCTCCGGATACTTCTTCGCGTACTCGCCGCTGACCAGCGAGCCGTGGTAGGTGGGCGCGCCGGCCTGGGCGCCGTCGAAGATCTTGCGCGCGATGCCGCGGTGCTCGAACAGCTCGGCGAAGGGCACGAAGTCGGCGTGCGCCTCGATCTTGTTGGCCTGCAGCGCCGGGCCGGCGACCTCGGGCGCCTGCGTGATGATGTTCACGTCCTTCTGCGGGTCCCAGCCCTGCGCGGCGACGGCGCGCAGCAGCATGCCGTGGGCGGTCGAGGCGAACGGCACCGAGATGGTCCGGCCCTTCAGCTCGGCCAGCGAGGCGACGTTCGACTGCCGCGGCACGACGACGCCGTTGCCGCTGCCCAGCGTGCTGCCCGAGAGGACGGTGATGAAGAAACTCTGCTTGCCCGCCTTCAGAAAGGCGGCGCCGTTGTTCGAGCCGGGGAAGTCGGCCATCGAGCCGATGTCGAGCTTGCCGGCGACCATCTCGTTGGTGAGCGGCGCGCCGGACGTGAAGTTCTTCCACTGGATGTCGTAGGTGACGTCCTTGTAGCGGCCGTCCTTCGGCAGGTACTTCTCCAGCAGCTTCAGCTCGCGGATGAGCAGGCCGCCGGTGGCGCAGTTGATGGTCGTGTCCTGCGTGCCGATGGCGACGCGGATGGTTTCGGCCGAGGCCGTGCCGACGGCCAGCGCCAGCGCCAGCCCGATCAGTTTGCGGTAGGGGTGCATCGTTCCTCTCCACGTTGGGGATTTCGTGGAGGGGAGATTAGTCAGCGCCCGGCGGCGCCAGAACGATTAATTGCCGATATCGATATGGCCTGTCATGTCAGCCGGACGCGGCCGCGCAGGCCCGGAAAAGAAAAACCCCGCTCCTGCCGGAAACGGGGTTCGTCCGAGGGCGGGCGGGGATCAGAACGGGATGTCGTCGTCCATGTCGTCGAAGCTCGGTTTCTTCGCCGCGCTCGGCTTGGCGCCGCCGTAGGACGGCGCCGGCGCGTCGCCGCCACCTCCGCCGTAGGACGGTTCGCCCTGGCCCTGGCGGCTGCCGAGCATCTTCATCTCTTCCGCCTCGATCTCGGTCGTGTAGCGCTCCTGGCCGTCCTTGTCCTGCCACTTGCGCGTGCGGATGCGGCCCTCGATGTAGACCTGCGAGCCCTTCTTCAGATACTGGCCGGCGATCTCGGCCAGCCGCCGGAAGAAGACCACGCGGTGCCACTCGGTGGCCTCCTTGCGCTCGCCGCTCGCCTTGTCCTTCCAGGTCTCGGTCGTCGCCAGGCGGACGTTGGTCACCGGGTCGCCGGAGGGCAGGTAGCGCGTTTCGGGGTCGGCGCCGAGGTTGCCGACGAGGATCACTTTGTTGACCGAAGCCATCGTTTGTCTCCCTTCCTGGCGCGCGGACAGCGACTTCCGTCGCCGCGCGCCGCAAAAATCGATGAAATGAACTGGGGAAGTATACATTGATACATCGTGTCGAGAGGCGCGTCGGCACGGCTTTTCCTTTCCGCAGGCCCCTCCCCGAAGTGGTTGCCTGCCGGCCGCCGCCCATGGATAATCGAGAGTGATTCCCATTTTGACAAGACCGCCCTACGGCCAGGGCTCGCTTGCGCACTCGCCCCGTGAAATCTTCGGACTGCGCCAACTCCTCCGTCGAAGCCCTCTACCGCGACCACTCGACCTGGCTGCGCGGATGGCTGCGCCGCAAGCTGGGCAACGCCTTCGACGCGGCGGACATCGCCCAGGACGTGTTCATCCGCATCCTCGGCCGGCAACAGCCGCCGCAGCCGGCCGAGCCGCGCGCCTACCTGTCGTCGATCGCGCGCGGCCTGGTCATCGACCACTGGCGGCGGCGGGAGCTGGAAAAGGCCTGGCTGGAAACGCTGGCCGCCCTGCCGGAGGCGCAGGCGCCTTCGCCGGAGAATCGCCTGCTCCTCCTGGAGGCGCTGGTGGCCATCGACCGCATGCTCGACGCGCTCAGGCCGCCGGTCCGGCAGGCCTTCCTGCTGGCCCAACTGGAGGGGCTCACCTGCCCGCAGATCGCGGAGAGGCTGGGCGTTTCGCTGTCCACCGTCGAGCGCCACATCGCCAAGGCGCTGCGGCACTGCTACGAAGTGCAGTTCGCGGCATGAGCGCACCGGCAACGGCCGGCGCCAGCCTGCCTGACGGCGTCGTCGACGCCGCGATCCGCTGGTCGGTGAAGATCGACTTCAACCGCGCCGCCCCCGAAACCCTGGCCGCCTTTCAGCAGTGGCTGGCCGCCGATCCGCTGCACCGGCAGGCCTGGGAGCGCGTCGGTTCGCTGCGCGGCGATTTCGCCAAATTGCCTTCCCGGTTGGCGATGAGCACCCTACAGGCCGTCGACTCCCGTCGGCGTACCGACGGCGCCGGCCGGCGCCAGGCCATGAAGCTGCTGTCGCTGGCGGGGATCGCGCTGTTTGCCGGGTGGACGGCGCGCGACCATGCCCCATGGCAGCGCCTGGTCGCCGACGCCAGCACGGCCACCGGCGAGCAGAAGACGCTCCGCCTCGCCGACGGCACGGTCGTCGTGCTCAACACCGACAGCGCCGTCAGCGCCGATCTCGCCGGCGAGCGCCGGCTGATCACGCTGCACCGCGGCGAGATCATGATCGCCACCGGCCCGGACGACGAAGCCGCCGCCAGGCGCCCGTTCTGGGTGCGGACGCCGTTCGGCGCCATGCAGGCGCTGGGCACCCGCTTCGTCGTCCGCCTCGACGACGGGCGTGCCCGCGTCAGCGTGCAGGAGGGGGCGGTCGAACTCCACCCCGCATCGGGGAACGGCGGGGCCATCGTCCGCGCGGGCGAAAGCCGCTGGCTCGCCGACAACGGCAGCGAAATCGCCGAAACACACGGCTTCGCGGAAGGCGCCTGGGTAGACGGCGTCATCTCCGCCCAGGACATGCGCCTCGGCGACCTGATCGCGGAGCTCGCCCGCTACCGCAGCGGCCGCCTCGGCTGCGACCCGCGCGTGGCCGACCTGCCGGTTTCCGGTACCTTCCACCTCAGGAATACCGAGCAGGCCCTCCACTTTCTCGCACAGACCCTGCCTATCCGCCTCACCTACCGGACCCGTTACTGGGTCAACGTCGGTCCGGCGGCCGACGGCTGAAGCCTCTTTCCGCTTCGGCGATGGCTTCACGGGAAGCGCCAGGCATAGAAGGAAACGGCCCGGGCCTCAGGCTCCCCAGACGCCGACGCCGCACTCGTCGGCCGCCTGCCGCAGCGCGCGGTCGCGGGTCGCCAACGGCAAGCCCGTCGCCAACGCCGCTTCGAGATAGAGCACGTCATAGCTCGTCAGTCGATGCCGGGCAGCAAGCGCGTGCAGTTCGAACAGCGAGGCAGCGGAATCGTGCACGCGGACCGGCAGGCGCTGCAGATGCCGCAGCAGGTCGACCGCCTGGCCGGCCGAGAGGCGTTTGCGCCGCTCCAGCGACAGCAGCACGTTGAGAATCTCCACGCCCAGCCAGCGCGGCGCCAGGCCATGACCGCCGGCCAGCGCGTCGAGCGACGCTTCCGTGTATTCGTCCGACTGCTCGTCGAACAGCCAGCCGATGGCGACCGAACTATCGACGACGAACAAGCCGGCGGCCGCCATCAGCGCCGCCCTTCAGCGACCAGCTCGGCAACGTCGAACTCTCCGACGCGGTTGGCGCGACGGAGCTTGCGAAGCGCCGAAATCGTCTGCGCGACATCGGCCCCGGCGAACTCGCCTTCCGGCGCGCGGATCTCCGCCACCGGTTTGCCGCGACGAGTCAGCACCACCACTTCGCCTTCGGCGGCGCTCTGCGCCAACTGACCGAGGCTGGCCTTCGCCTCGAAAATACCGACAGTGATCATCTCGAACAGACCTGTTGAACAGTACAGATTGAATATAGCACACGCCCCAAACCCGGCAGCACCTCGATCGCCGCGGCGCGGCCGGACCATCGATTCCGGGCCGGCCATCCGCACGCAGCCCGAGGCCGCCGAAAAATTTTCAAAAAATGAGGGGATTCCCGATCTCGTCCGGCCTCCTGGATGAAGCGCGCCTTGCAGCGCATTTGTTCAACCCGCCGAGAAATCGACATGACCCTGAAAACGACACCTTCGCAACAGACCGAACGACCCGACCGAGTCCTGCCAGGCTTCACTCCGAAACGAACTTTCCTGGCCGTCACGCTGCATATCGCGCTGACCAGTCTGGCAATTGGCGTCGCAGGCCTGCCGCAGCAGGCCGTGGCCCAGGAAAGCGCGGCGCAGGAAGCGCAAATCCTGCACTTCGACATCCCCGCCGGACCGCTGGATGGCACGCTCGACCGCTTCGCACGCACGGCCGGCGTCAATCTGAGCTACGACCGGGCGCTGGTCGCCGGCCGGACAAGCCGGGGATTGGCCGGCCAGTACGGCGTGCGGGCCGGCCTGCAGGCGCTGCTGGCGGGGACCGACATCGAGGCGCACCCCCAGGTCGGCGGCGGCTTCGCGCTGAAGAAGGCGGTGACGCTCGAACCGCGTTCCGGCGAAACCACGCTGGCGCCGGTGCGGGTGACGGCCGGAAACATGCTTCCCGACCAGTTGCCCTCCTCCTATGCCGGCGGCCGGATCGCGCGCGGCGGCCGGGTCGGCATGCTCGGCAACAAGGACATGATGGATACGCCGTTCAGCATCACCAGCTACACGGCGCAGGCCATCGAGGACCAGCAGGCGACGACGGTGATGGAGGTGCTGCGCAAGGAACCCTCGGTGCGCGCGGTCTTTCCGGAGGGCAGCCCGGCCGAGTATTTCCATGTGCGCGGCTTTTACATGAACAGTTACGAGTTCGCCTGGAACGGCCTGTTCGGCGTGGTGCCCCAGAATCGCGCGCCGACCGAGTTTCTCGAACGGGTCGAAGTCCTCAAGGGGCCGGGCGCGCTGTTGTATGGCATGTCCCTGGGCGGCACGGTGGGCGGGGTGATCAACCTGGTGCCCAAGCGCGCCGCCGATACGCCGCTGACGCGCCTGACGACCTCGTTCATGTCGGATTCCCGTCTGGGACTGCACGCCGACGTCGGGCGTCGTTTCGGAACGGACGGCCAATTGGGCGTCCGGGTCAATGCCGCCAAGATTCACGGGGACGCGGGAGTGGACGATCAGCGGCAGGATCGGGCGCTGGGTTCGGTGGCGCTCGACTTTCGCGGCGAGCGTCTGCGCGCCTCGCTCGACGTTTACAACATGAAGGAAAAACAGGACGGCGGCCTGCCGCTCCTGGTGACGTTTGCTTCCTCGCAGATACCGAAGGCGCCGGACCCTGAAACCAATACCATGCCGGGCGCCCATTCCCTTTCGCGCAGCAAGGGGCTGATCGGCCGGATCGATGTCGACGTGAGCGAGAACTGGAGCGTTTTCGCCGGCTTCGGTGTAAAACGGCAAACCTCGGCAGGCTACCTCAACGATGCGATCGGGATGAATGCCCAGCCTTCCGGGAATTACCTGGGCATTGCCAAGCCCATTCGCAACTATTTCGACGCCGATTCCGCGGAAGCCGGCTTGCGCGGCCAGTTCGAGACCGGTGCGGTGCGGCATCAGCTCGTGCTGAGCGCCAATCGGGTCGGCCAGGAAACCGGCGCCGTGGCGACGCAGACCACCTGGGCGTCGAATCTCTATGCGCCGACGAAACCGAATCTGGCGGCGACGCCGGGTTCGCCGCCGAAGCAGACGGAGACGGTTCTCACCGGTTTCGCCCTGGCCGACACGATGTCGTTCATGGACGACAGGTATCTGCTCACGCTCGGCCTGCGCCGGCAGGCCGTCGAGTCGAAGAATTACGACGCCGCCGGCAAGGGGGCCGCCCGTTACGACGAGCATGCGCTGACGCCGGCGGTCGGCTTCGTCGCCAAGCCCTGGGACATGCCGGTTTCCCTTTATGCCAACTATATCGAGGGCCTGTCGCAGGGCGGCCGGGTCACCGATACGACGGCTGCCAACTACGGCGAGGTGTTCGCGCCGTACAAGAGCAAACAGCACGAACTGGGCGTCAAGTGGGATGCCGGGCGTTCCCTGAACACCCTGAGCCTGTTCCAGATCACCAGACCGAGCCTGATCAAGGACGTGGCGAGCAACCGTTACAGCGACGATGGCGAACAGCGCAACCGGGGCATCGAATGGACGACCGCCAGCGAGGTGAGCAAGGGGGTCCGCCTGCTCGGCGGCGCGGCCTACACACGCGCCGTCATGACCAGGAGCGCGGGCGGCGCGCTGGATGGCAAGGTGGCGTATGGCGTACCGAAATGGCAAGCCAACCTCGGGGTCGAATGGGATCTCCCCGCGCTGCCGGGCCTGACCCTCGCGGCAGACGCCATCTACACCGGCAAACAGTACGTCGACAGCGCCAATACCCAGCAACTGCCGAGCTGGACGCGCTTCGACCTCGGCGCCCGCTATGCGACCAAAGTGGCCGGACGCAAGGTCGTGCTTCGCGGCAGCGTGGTCAATGCCTTCGACAAGCACTACTGGGCGAGCATCTGGAATTCGTACGTCGCGGTCGGCACGCCGCGCACCGTGCAGGTTTCGGCGACGGTCGATTTTTGACATGAGCGGCATCCTGAGCATCGGCGGCGGCATGGCCGCCGCCTTTCTCGCCGGCGCGCTGCTCTACCTCGCCGCGCCCCGGCAAAGGGCGCTGCCCAGGCCGTTGCCCGCGCTGCCCGCGGTCGCGGCCGCGGCGGTCCTGCTGGCGCTCGGGGCGTGGTGCGCGGCGGCGGCGCTCGGGCCGGCCCCCGCGTTCTTCGCCACCCTGGCCAACTGGATGCTGGCACTGGTCTGCGCGCCGTGGCTGGCGGCATGGCACGCGCGCGGGAGAAGACATCATGGCGCATGACCTGGGCAGCAAGAGCGCGGCCGGCGTGCTGCTGGGCTGGCCGCTGGCCTTCGCCCTGGGCGGCCTGTATGGCTATCTCGGGCCGGGAAGCCTGAAGGACAACTATCTGGTCGTGCTCTGGCTGCTGGTGCCGGCCTGGACGGCGCTGATCTCGCTCGCCTTCGCCAGCCGGAACGGCCGGCGCGCCTGGGGCTGGCTGGCGCTGGGCAACGGCGCGGCCTTCGGCCTGCTGTTCCTGGTGCGGCAGTTGCCGCACTGACCGGTTCTGGAAGATAGCCATGAAGATTCAAGCGAACACCGTGCGGCTGTTCAAGACCGTGCATGGCTGGACGGGCCTCGTCTCCGGCCTGCTGCTGTTCCTGGCGTTCTACGCCGGGGCGCTGACGATCTTCCGCGAGGACATCGCCGCCTGGCAGAACGGCGCGCCGCATCAGATCGGCGAAGCCCTGCTGCCGGACGTGCGGCCCCTGGTCGAGCGCGTCATCGACCGGCATCCGGAAGCCCGGCAAGGGCTGATGATCAATCTGCCCGACGGGCACGAATCCGGACTCGAAGCGGTCTGGCGGCAGGCCGGGGAGGTGCGCCGCGCCCGGCTGTCGGCCGATGGCGGCCTGGTCGAGACGGACGATCAGGCCGGCCGGCTGTCCGTGGTCATCGACGAACTGCACCGCACGGCCGGCA
The DNA here is from genome assembly GCA_019455325.1 of Rhodocyclaceae bacterium. Classification (GTDB taxonomy): domain Bacteria; phylum Pseudomonadota; class Gammaproteobacteria; order Burkholderiales; family Rhodocyclaceae; genus Proximibacter. The sequence goes on from JACFMQ010000004.1 coordinate 339,729, forward strand.
TCCCCGGCCTGCCGGGGGAACTGGTCATGGGGACGGTCGCCCTGTTGTACGGGCTGGCGCTGGTCTCCGGCATCATCCTCTATCTGCCGGCGATCTGGCGCAACCTGTTCGCGCTCCGGCTGGGCAAGAACCTCAAGCTGATGTGGCGGGACGCGCACAACGGCATCGGCGTCCTGAGCCTGCCGTTCCATGTCCTGTTCGCCCTGACCGGCGCCGTGATGTGCATCCACGATCCGTTGCTGGCCGGCATGAACGCGCTGATCTACGGCGATCAGGGCAAGTCGCTGCTGATGAGCGTCGCGTCGCCGGCCGGCCGGCCCGTGCCGAGCGGCGAAACGGCGCAGATGCTGTCCGCCGGGGAGATGGTGGCGGCGGCCCGGGAACGGATTCCCGGTTTCCAGCCGCAGCACCTGATCTTCATGTCGCCCGGCGACCGGAACGGGATCGTGACGCTGATGGGCGATCAGCCCGGCGTGCTGGCGCACAGCGCCCGGGTCGCCATGTCGAGCGTGACCGGCGAGGTGCTGGTCGTCGAAACCTCGGGCGATCGCCCTTCCGGCATGACGGCGCTGTCCGGCCTGGCCGCGCTGCACTTCGGCGATTATGGCGGGGCGCCCGTGGCGTGGGTGTACTTCGCCCTGGGCATGGCCGGCGCCTTCCTGTTCTATTCGGGCAATCTGCTCTGGCTGGAATCCCGGCGCAAGCGCCAGGGCGCGACGGGAGCGTGGCAGCACCGGGCATTGGCCCGATTGACGGTCGGTTTCTGCCTGGGCAGTTGTGCGGCATTTTCACTGCTGTTCATCGTCGCCAGGTTTCCGGCGGGTTCGTTCGGCGATGTTGGCCTGCTGCCGGTGTTCTGGACGGGGGTGGCGCTTGCCATCGGCTGGAGCGCGTTCCGGCCGCCGGTCAAGGGCGCGCGCGATCTGCTGATCGTCGCCGCGGCGGCGAGCGCCGGCATCCCACTGGCCTACTGGCTGACGGAAGGGCACCTGGCCTGGTCCGGCGTCGATCTGACGGCAGTGGCGGCGGCGCTGTTTTTCCTGGCATTGGCGCGGCTGACCGCACACCGCTCGAAAAAAACGCTTGGCGCCAGCGTCTGGGATGCGGGCGAGGTGGAGGCGTTGGTCAAAGCCCGCTAGCCCGTCGGGCCGGCGCGACTCAGTTCGGCTGCGGCGCCGGCTGCGGTTCCTTGGCGCGTACCGGCAGCGGCGCCATGCTCAGGCCGAGGCCGAGCCAGACCAGCGTCAACAGGCCGCAGGCGACGAACACCGCGTCGGCGCCCAGGCGCTGCGCGAGGAAGCCGCCGAGGAAGCCGCCGGCGGCCAGCCCCAGCGCCTGCGTCGTGTTGTAGATGCCGAGCGCCAGGCCCTTGGCCTGCGGCGGCGCGATGCGCGAGATCATCGACGGCAGCGAGGCTTCGAGAATGTTGAAGCCGGCGAAGAAGAGGAAGAGGAAGAAGGCCAGCGACCAGAGGCTGCCGCCGAACAGCCAGAAGCCGAGCTGCGTGGCGAGGACGGTGACGATGGCGCCGACGAACACTTCCTTGGTCTTCTGCCGGCGCTCGCCGAAGACGATGGCCGGGATCATCAGCACGAAGGAGAGCAGCAGCGCCGGCAGATAGACCTTCCAGTGGTCCGGCAGCGCCAGCCCGCCGGCGTTCACCAGCGCCAGCGGGACGACGACGAACATCGCCATCTGCGCCAGGTGCAGCGTGAAGATGCCGAAGTTCAGCCGCAGCAGCTCCGGGTCGAGGGCGATGCGCGAGAACGGGATCGTCGTCGCATGCGGCTCGGGCGGCGGCGGCTCGGGCACGACGTAGCGCACGAGCAGGATCGCGGCCAGCGCCAGGATGCCGGTCATGCCGAACAGCCCGCCCATGCCGATCGCCTTGTAGAGCACCGGCGCCAGCACCAGCGAGAGCGCGAAGACCACGCCGATCGACGAGCCGATCATGGCCATCACCTTGGTCCGGTGCTGTTCGCGCGTGAGGTCGGCGGCGAGCGCGGTGACGGCCGCCGAGATGGCGCCGGCGCCCTGCAAGACGCGGCCGGCGATGATCCAGTAAATATCCGGCGCGAAGGCGGCGACGAAGCTGCCGAAGGCGAAGATGAGCAGGCCGATGACGATCACGCGCTTGCGGCCGAAGCGGTCGGAGGCGGCGCCGAAGGCGATCTGCAGCAGCGACTGGGTGAGGCCGTAGGCGCCGATGGCGATGCCGACCAGGGTCAGGTCGTTGCCGCCGGGGATGTCCTGGGCGTGCACGGCGAACACCGGCAGGATCAGGAACAGGCCGAGCATGCGCAGCGCGAAGATGGCGGCGAGGCTGGCGCCGGCGCGCTTTTCGTCGCGCGTCATCGGGTCGGCCGAGGGGGAGAGCATGGCGGGGATCGGGCTTGGTTCGTGCCAAAAGAAGCGCGTATATTAGCAGGTTTGCTTCCCAGCCTCCCCGACCCCCGATGGAAGAAATCCGCATCCGCGGCGCGCGCACCCACAATCTCAAGAACGTCAACCTCGACCTGCCGCGCGACCGGCTGATCGTCATCACCGGCCTCTCTGGCTCCGGCAAGTCCTCGCTCGCCTTCGACACGCTCTACGCCGAGGGCCAGCGGCGCTACGTCGAGTCGCTTTCGGCCTACGCCCGCCAGTTCCTGCAGTTGATGGAAAAGCCGGACGTGGACCTGATCGAGGGTCTTTCGCCGGCCATTTCCATCGAGCAGAAGGCGACCAGCCACAACCCGCGCTCGACGGTGGGCACGGTCACCGAGATCCACGACTACCTGCGCCTGCTCTACGCCCGCGCCGGCACGCCGTTCTGCCCGGAGCACGACCGGCCGCTGGAGGCGCAGACCGTGTCGCAGATGGTCGACCACGTGCTGGCGCTGCCCGAGGACACCAAGCTGATGATCCTGGCGCCGGTGGTCGCCAACCGCAAGGGCGAGCAGCTCGACCTGTTCGCCGAGCTGCGCGCGCAGGGCTTCGTGCGCCTGCGCGTGGACGGCAAGATTTACGAGATCGACGCGCTGCCCAAGCTCGCCAAGTCGCAGAAGCACAGCATCGACGTGGTGGTCGACCGCCTCAAGGTGCGCGAGGACATGCGCCAGCGGCTCGCCGAATCCTTCGAGACGGCGCTGCGCCACGCCGAGGGCCGGGCCATCGCGCTGGAGATGGACACCAACGTCGAGCACCTGTTCTCGGCCAAGTTCGCCTGCCCGGTCTGCTCCTACGCCTTGCAGGAGCTGGAACCGCGCCTCTTCTCGTTCAACAACCCGATGGGCGCCTGCCCGAAGTGCGACGGGCTGGGCGTCATCCAGTTCTTCGACCCGAAGCGCGTCGTCGTCCATCCCGACCTGTCGCTCGCCGCCGGCGCCATCCGCGGCTGGGACCGGCGCAACCAGTTCTACTTCCAGTTGCTGTCCTCGCTCGCCAGCCATTTCCAGTTCGACATCGACGCGCCGTGGAGCGAGCTGCCGGCGGACATCCAGAAGCTGGTGCTGTACGGCTCCGGCCGCCAGGTCATTCCGTTCAGCTACCTCAACGAGCGCGGCCGCGCGACGATCCGCGAGCATACCTTCGAGGGCATCATTCCCAACCTCGAACGCCGCTACAAGGAGACCGATTCGGTCGCCGTGCGCGAGGAACTCTCGAAGTTCATCAGCGACTCGACCTGCCCGAGCTGCGAAGGCACGCGCCTGCGCCTCGAAGCGCGGCACGTGCGCATCGGCGGCGCCACGCTGCACCAGATCAGCCGCATGCCGCTCGGCGAGTCGCGCGACTTCTTCCTCAAGCTGAAGCTCGGCGGCCACAAGGCGCAGGTCGCCGAGAAGATCCTCAAGGAGATCACCAGCCGGCTGCAATTCCTGATCAACGTCGGCCTCGACTACCTGTCGCTCGACCGCTCGGCGGAAACGCTCTCCGGCGGCGAGGCGCAGCGCATCCGGCTGGCCTCGCAGATCGGCTCCGGCCTCACCGGCGTCATGTACGTACTGGATGAACCGTCGATCGGCCTGCACCAGCGCGACAACGACCGCCTGCTGCAAACGCTCAAGCAACTGCGCGACATCGGCAACACGGTGATCGTCGTCGAGCACGACGAGGACGCCATCCGCAGCGCCGACTACGTCGTCGACATCGGCCCCGGCGCCGGCGTGCACGGCGGCGCCATCGTCGCCCAGGGCACGCCGCAGCAGGTCGAGAACCACCCGGATTCGATGACCGGCGCCTATCTCTCGGGCAAGCGGCAGATCGCCGTTCCCGAGGCGCGCCGCAAGTTCGACAGGAAGAAGCTGCTGCGCGTCGCCGGCGCCGCCGGCAACAACCTCAAGGAGGTCACGCTGGAACTGCCGGTCGGGCTGTTCACCTGCATCACCGGCGTCTCCGGCTCGGGCAAGTCCACGCTGATCAACGACACGCTCTACGCGGCGGCGGCCAGGCACCTCTACGGCTCGACCACGGAACCCGCCGCGCACGCGGAGATCGTCGGGCTGGACCACTTCGACAAGGTGATCAACGTCGACCAGTCGCCGATCGGCCGCACGCCGCGCTCCAACCCGGCCACCTACACCGGCCTCTTGACGCCGATCCGCGAGCTGTTCGCCGGCGTGCCCGAGTCGCGCAGCCGCGGCTACCAGCCCGGCCGCTTCTCGTTCAACGTCAAGGGCGGCCGCTGCGAAGCCTGCCAGGGCGACGGCGTGATCAAGGTCGAGATGCACTTCCTGCCGGACATCTACGTGCCCTGCGACGTCTGCCACGGCAAGCGCTACAACCGCGAGACGCTGGAAATCCAGTACAAGGGCAAGAGCATCCACGACATCCTGCAGATGACGGTCGAACAGGCGCGCGAGTTCTTCGACGCGGTGCCGGTCGTCGCCCGCAAGCTGCAGACGCTGGTCGACGTCGGCCTCTCCTACATCACCCTCGGCCAGAGCGCGACCACGCTCTCCGGCGGCGAAGCGCAGCGGGTGAAGCTGGCGCTCGAACTCTCCAAGCGCGACACCGGCCGCACGCTGTACATCCTCGACGAGCCGACCACCGGCCTGCACTTCCAGGACATCGAACTGCTCCTCTCGGTGCTGCACCGGCTGGCCGACCACGGCAACACGGTCGTCGTCATCGAGCACAACCTCGACGTGCTCAAGACCGCCGACTGGCTGGTCGACCTCGGCCCCGAGGGCGGCGACGGCGGCGGCCGCATCCTCGCCGCCGGCACGCCGGAGGCGCTGGCCAAGGTCGCCGAGAGCCATACCGGGCGCTTCCTGAAGCCGCTGCTGAAACGGCAGAAGACGGCGTAAACACCTACCGCAGAGGCGCAGAGACGCAGAGATTCGCAGAGGAAAACCGAGAAAAAGCATTTCTCTGCGTTACCTCTGCGTCTCTGCGCCTCTGCGGTGGACGTCAGCCTTTTCATCCGATCGTCCCGCCCGACGAACTTGCCCAGCCAGGCTTGGTCACATATCATGACCAACTTCAGGAGGCTGCCATGAGTCAGTTCAACATCGCCGAAGCCAAGGCCCATTTTTCCGAGCTGGTGCAGAAGGCCGCGCTCGGCGAGGAAATCGTCATCGCCCGCGGCAACAAGCCGCTGGCGCGGATCGTGCCTTTCGCCGCGGTCGCGGCGCCGCGCGCGCCCGGCTCGGCCAAGGGGCAGATCCACATGGCCGAGGATTTCGACGCGCTGCCGCCGGGCTTCGAGGAATACGCGTGAGCCGCGTGCTGCTCGACACCGGCGCCTTTCTCTGGTGGCTGGACGACTCGCCGCTGCTGTCGCGGCGGGCGCGGAAGACCATCGGCAGCGCCGACAACGACTGCCTGGTCAGCCTCGCCAGCGCCTGGGAGATGGCGATCAAGGCCGGGCTCGGCAAGCTGCGGCTGCCGCAGCCGGTGGCGCGCTTCTTCCCCGAGCAGCTCGCCGCCAACCGTTTCTCGGCGCTGGCCATCGAGCTGCGCGCCATCGCCGCGGTGGAAACCCTGCCGCCGCATCACCGCGATCCGTTCGACCGCCTGCTCGTCGCGCAGGCGCTGACGGCCGGCCTGCCGGTCGTGTCGGCGGACGCGCAGTTCGACGCCTACGGCGTGAAAAGAATCTGGTAGGAAAAAGAATGAGTTCTCCCTTCAAGGGCGCCCAGGGCCTGCGCCGCCTGATCAACGCGCTCGGCTACTCGCGCGACGGGCTGGCTTCGGCGTGGCAGCACGAGGCCGCCTTCCGCGAGGAGACGCTGCTCGCCGCCGTCGCCGTGCCGCTCGGCCTGTGGCTGGGCGAGGGCGGCGTCGAGAAGGCGCTGCTCGTCGGCTGCATCCTGCTCGTCCTCGTCGTCGAACTGCTGAACTCGGCGGTCGAGGCCGTGGTCGACCGGGTGTCGGACGAGCATCACGAGCTATCCAAGCGCGCCAAGGACATCGGCAGCGCCGCCGTGCTGCTGACGCTGCTGCTGGCCGCCGGCACCTGGGGCCTGATCCTCGTGCCGCGCTACCTGTAACCCCCTTCACCGCCGAGATTCGCCATGCGCACCGAAACGCCGCAGACCATTCATCGCGCCGACTACCGGCCGCTCGCCTGGACCGTCACCGACGTCGACCTGCATTTCGCGCTCGACCCGGCCGCCACGCTGGTCAGCAGCCGGCTGACGCTGGCGCGCAACCCGGCGGCGCCGGCCGGCCCGCTGGTGCTGCTCGGCGACGAACTGGAACTGGTGTCGCTGAAGATCGACGGCATGGAACCCGCCGCGCCGCGCATCTCGTCGACACGCATCGAGATCGACCTCGACGGCGAAACGGCCGTCGCCGAGATCGTCACGCGCATCGCGCCGGAAAAAAACACCGCGCTCTCCGGCCTGTACACCTCGCGCGGCGGCTTCTTCACGCAGTGCGAGGCCGAGGGCTTCCGTCGCATCACCTGGTTCCCGGACCGTCCGGACGTGATGGCGCGCTTCACGGTGACGCTCGAAGCGGACAAGGCGAAATACCCGGTGCTGCTCTCCAACGGCAACCTCGCCGGCCAGGGCGACCTGCCCGACGGCCGCCACTTCGCGCGCTGGCAGGACCCGTTCCCGAAGCCCTCGTATCTCTTCGCGCTGGTCGCCGCCGACCTCGCCGTGAACGAGCGCCGCATCCAGACGGCCTCTGGTCGGGACGCGCTGCTGCAGATCTGGACCGAGGCCGGCGCGCTCGACCGCACGGAACACGCCATGGATTCGCTGGTGCGCGCCATCCGCTGGGACGAGCAGCGCTTCGGCCTGGAACTCGACCTCGAACGCTTCATGGTCGTCGCCGTCTCCGACTTCAACATGGGCGCGATGGAGAACAAGGGCCTCAACATCTTCAACTCGAAGCTGCTGCTGGCCACGCCGGAGACCGCCACCGACGTGGACTACGAACACATCGAGGCCGTCGTCGCGCACGAGTATTTCCACAACTGGACCGGCAACCGCGTCACCTGCCGCGACTGGTTCCAGTTGACGCTGAAGGAGGGCCTGACCGTCTTCCGCGATCAGGAGTTCACCGCCGACATGCTCGCCGCCGAAGGCGGCGACTCAGCGCGCGCGGTCAAGCGCATCGACGACGTGCGCGTGCTGCGCGCCGCGCAGTTCCCCGAGGACGCCGGCCCCATGGCGCACCCGATCCGGCCGGACGCCTACCAGGAGATCAACAACTTCTACACCGCCACGGTGTACGAAAAGGGCGCCGAGGTGATCCGCATGATCGCCACGCTGCTCGGCCGCGACGGCTTCCGCTTGGGGCTGGACCTCTACTTCCAGCGCCACGACGGCCAGGCCGTGACCTGCGACGATTTCGTCGCGGCCATGATGGACGCCAACGGCCGCGACTTGACGCAGCTCCTGCGCTGGTACTCGCGCGCCGGCACGCCGGTGCTCAGGGCCAAGGGCGCCTACGACGCGGCGGCGAAGACCTGGGCGCTGACGCTCGCCCAGGAATCCGGCGGCGAAGAGCCGCTGCTCATCCCGGTCGCCGTCGGCCTGATCGGCGCCGACGGCCGCGACCTGCCGGGCACGAACCGCCTGCTCGAACTCGACGCCGCCGAGAAGACCTGGATCTTCGAGAACGTCGGCGAACGCCCGGTGCCGTCGCTGCTGCGCGGCTTCTCGGCGCCGGTGATCGTCGATTTCGCCGAGGACGACGCCACGCTCGCCTTCCGCATGGCGCACGACGCCGACCCGTTCAACCGCTGGGACGCGGCGCAGCGCTTCATGGAGCGCACCGTCCTCGGGCTGGCCGCCGACGTCGCCGCCGGCCGGCCGCCGGCGACGCCCGAACCCTTCGCCGCCGCCTACGGCGCGCTGCTCGCCGACGCGTCGCTCGATGCGGCCTTCCGCGCGCAGGCGCTGGCCCTGCCCGGCGAAGCCTACCTGCTCGAACGCATGGCCGCCGCCGATCCGGCGGCGCTGCGCGCGGCGCTGATGCACCTGATGCGCGAACTCGGCCGGCGCTTCCTGAACGGCTGGCGCGACGCGCACGCCGCCTGCCGCGTCGACGGCGACTACCGCTACCACCCGGCCGACGCCGGCCGGCGCGCGCTCGCCAACCTGTGCCTGCGCTACCTCTGCGCCGCCGGCACGAACACCGGCCGGCAACTGGCGATGCGCCAGTTCGACGCCGCCGGCAACATGAGCGAATGCCTCGGCGCGCTGACCGCGCTGGTGCAGAGCCCGGCAGCGCCCGAGCGCGCAGACGCCCTCGCCGCCTTCCACCGCCGCTTCGCCGACGACGCGCTGGTTCTCGACAAGTGGTTCGCGCTGCAGGCCGCCGCCTGGCGCTGGACCGCAGACGCCGAGCCGACGCTCGCCCGCGTGCGCGCGCTGCTCGCGCATCCGGCCTTCGCCGCGACCAACCCGAACAAGGTCTACGCGCTGCTCGGCACCTTCTTCCGCGCCAATCCGGGCGAGTTCCACACGTCGGCAGGCCACGCCTTCTGGGCCGAGCAGGTGGTCGCGCTGGATACGCTGAACCCGCAGGTGGCGGCGCGCATGGCGCGCGCGCTCGAACGCTGGCGCGGCTTCGCGCCGGCATTGCAGGATTCGATGCGCGCGGCGCTGGAAAAGGTGGCGAAGACGGAAGGACTCTCGCCGGACGTCGCCGAGATCGTCGGCAAGGCGCTCGGCTGACCTCCGCCGCTCAGGCGGCGCCGCCTAGCCGGCGGCAGCCGGCGGTGAAATCCCAGTCCGCGTCGTAGACCGCGGTGCGCACGTCGAGCAGGCCGAGCAGCGAGTGGAACAGGTGGTCGTGCGCCGCCGGCCGCGTTGCCCGCTCGCGCAGGCAGGCGGCGTCGACGCCGAAATTCGCGGCGAAGGACGGCGACAGCCACAGCGCCATCGGCACCTCGACCTGCTGCCGCGGCGCGATCGCGTACGGCACGCCGTGCAGGAACAGGCCGTTCTCGCCGAGCGATTCCCCGTGGTCGGAAACGTAGAGCAGCGCCGCGTCGTGGCTCGCCGAGCGCGCCTCCAGGAAATCGATGGCGCGGGCGAGCACGTGGTCGGTGTAGCGCAGCGCGTTGTCGTAGGCGTTCACGATTTCCGCGCGCGTGCAGCGGGCGAGGTCGGCGTCGCGGCAGTCCGGCGCGAAGTGGCGGAACGCCTCCGGGTAGCGCCGGGAGTAGGCCGGGCCGTGGTTGCCGAGCATGTGCAGCACGAGCACGAGGTTGCCGGTGGCGTCGGCGACGACGCCATCCAGACCCTGCAGCAGAGCCTCGTCGAGGCAGCGTTCGCCGTCGCACAGGCCGGCGGCGCGTACCGCTTCGACGGCCGCCATGCGCTCCTCGCCGAGGCCGTCGCAGACGCCCTTGCAGCCGGACTGGTTGTCGCGCCAGCGGACCGCGAAGCCGACGCGCGCCAGCACGTGCAGCAGGCCCTCGCTGCCGCGGATGCGCCGCTCGTCGTAGTCGCGCCGGCCGACGGCCGAGAACATGCAGGGCAGCGAGACCTCGGTGTTGGTGCCGCAGGCGCTCACCCGGCCGAAGTCGATCACGTCGCCGCGCGCGGCGAGCTGCGGCGTCGTCGGCCGCTCGTAGCCGGACAGTTGCCAGTTCGCCGCGCGCGCCGTCTCGCCGACGACGAGCACGAACAGCGCCGGCCGCCTCCGCTGCGCCCAGCCCGGACCGAGGACGGCGTCCTCGCCGACCGGCCGGCGCGGTACGGCGGCGCCGGCCTGGCGCGCCTCGCCGGCGAGCGCGCGCACGCCGGAGTAGAGATAGTTGCCGGGAATCGCCAGGTAGCGCAGCTCTCGCTGGTTGCGCAGCAGCGAGGCGAGATCCTGGTAGGCGGCGAAGAGCAGGCCGCCGGTCGTCGCCAGCAGCGCCAGCGTCCAGCCGATGCGGACGGCGAGCGCGCGCAGCGCCGGCGGGCGGCGCAGTTCGACGCGCGCCAGCAGGAACAGCGGCGGCCCGCACCAGACGAGGAGATGCAGCGCCAGCGCCGGCGTCAGCAGTTCGCCGGCCTCGCCCCAGTCGGTGCGCAGCGCGTTGCGCAGCATGTCCGGGTCGAGGTAGACGCCGTAGCGGTCGACGAAGTGGCCGGCGACGGCGGCGGTGACGAGCAGCAGCGCGATCGCCGGCTTCGCCGTGCGCCGCGTCGCCACCGCGGCCAGCGGCAGGAAGGCGCCGGCGACGAGCAGCGCCAGCAGCGCCGCGGCCAGCGCCCAGGCGCGGCCGTCGGCGAGGTCGCGGCCGGCGAGCGCCGCCGACCAGAAGGCGCCGTTGCCGGCGAGCGCGACGTAGAGCGCGGCGAGCAGCAGCACCGGCTCGATGCGCAGCGCCGGCCGCCATCGGGCATCGGAACCCGGCGCAGGTGCCGGCGCGGATGCCGGCGCAGGCAGCGGCTGGACGGCCAGCGTTTCGCCATCGGACATGGATGCGGCGGGGCAACGGCCCCGGAAGTCGGGATGCCGCGCACTCTAGGCGTCCGCGCGTGAGCGATTCGTCGGGCGAACGTGAGATTTTCGTTGGCCGGCCGGGGGCTACAGCCCGCGCGCCCAGTCCGGACGCAGCGGCGCCGCCGCCGGCGTCTCGATCGCCCGGCGCAGTTCGCCGAGCAGCCGCGCCTTGTCGGCGCCGAGCGTGCCCTTGAGCGGCAGCCAGTTCGACGCGTGGTCGCTGCGGAACACCGTCCGCTTCAGTGCCAGCGCGCCGATGAAGCGTTCCAGCTCGACGAAGAGGCCGTGCCGGTCGAGCGGCGCCCAGCCGGGGAAAGCGACGCGGAAGCGTTCCTCGCCCAGCGGGAAGCTGACCACCAGCGTCGACAGGTATTCCGGCTGCGTCGCGTTCATCAGCCGCGCCGATTCGTCGGCGTGCTGCGCCGAGAGCGCCTGCCCGCCGAGGCCGTTGAGGATCATCACCGAGCGCACGATGCCGGCTGCGCCGAGTTTGTCGAGCGCCGCGCGCGTGCTGTCGAAGGTTTCGCCCTTGTTCACCGCCGCCAGCACCGCGTCGTCGCCGGACTCGGCGCCGACGTAGACCATGGAGAGGCCGGCGACGGCGAGCGCGTTCACTTCCTCCTGCGACTTCTTCCGCAGGTTGCGCGGCAGGCAGTAGCTGGAAATGCGGCGCACGCCCGGCAGGTGCTCGCGGATCGCGTCCAGCACGGCGAGCAGGCGCCGCGTCGGCAACACCGTGGCGTCGCCGTCGGCGAGGAAGACGCGCTTCACCTCGCCGCCGAAGCGCTCGCCGCAGCGGCGGATCGTCTCCATCACCTCGGCCTCGTCGCGCGCGCGGAAGGCTTTCTGCGGCGCGGTGTACATCTCGCAGAAGGCGCAGCGGTTCCACGAGCAGCCGTCGGTGACGGGCAGGATCAACGACTGCCCTTCGCTCGGCGGGCGGAAGACGGGTTCGACGTAGCGGACGGGAACAGAGAACATCGGCGGACGGCATCGCGGGGCGCAACGGACGGCCGCCATTTTCCCCGCTCGCCGGCGAAAGCGGAAGCCGGCGAACTTTTCCGGCGCGGCGCTGCCCAATCCGGACCCGAAGGGAGGCCATCCGGGATGCCCTTTGGGATACCCTGTTTCCCCCGTCACAAGAAAAGGAAAGCACGATGACCCGTACCGTAACCCTCGGCGGCAATCCCGTTCCCGTGGAAGGCGACTTCCCGCAGGTCGGCCGGCAGGCGCCGGCCTTCTCGCTCGTCGGCAAGGACCTCGCCGACGTCGGACTCGCCGCCTTCGCCGGCAAGCGCAAGATCCTGAACATCTTCCCGAGCATCGACACGCCGACCTGCGCCACCTCGGTGCGCAAGTTCAACCAGAGCGCGGCCGGCGCCAGGAACGCCGTCGTCCTCTGCATCTCGGCCGACCTGCCGTTCGCGCAGGCGCGCTTCTGCGGCGCCGAGGGCCTGGACAACGTCGTCACGCTGTCGACGATGCGCGGCCGCGAGTTCATCCGCGACTACGGCGTCGCCTTCGCCGGCGGCCCGCTGGTCGGCCTCGCCGCGCGCGCGGTGGTCGTCCTCGACGAGAACGACAAGGTGCTGCACGCCGAGCTGGTGCCCGAGGTCAAGCAGGAGCCGGACTACGACGCGGCCTTGAAGTCGCTCGCCTGAGCGGCGCCCCGCTTTCCGGCGGCGCCCGCCCGGCGCCGCGCTCCGCCCCGCCCGCCGGCACGCATCCGCTGCCGCGCGGGCTGTGTTATTTTCCCGGCTCCCATCCGGACCCCTTTGCCGCGCGCCGGCCACGAGCCGCGATGCGCCGACGACACATGCACGCCTTCCCCTCCCCCTGCTTCCGCGCCGGCGCGCGCGAAGGCTTCCGCGCCTTCCTGCCGCTCTCCGTGGGGCTCATTCCCTGGGCCCTAGTCACCGGCATGTCGATGGTCGGCATCGGCATGACGCCGCTGCAGGCCATGGGCATGAACGTCATCGTCTTCGCCGGCACGGCGCAGCTCGGCACGCTGCCGCTGATCGCCGCCGGCGCGCCGCTGTGGCTGATCGTCGCCACGACGCTGGCGCTCAACCTGCGCTTCGTCATCTTCAGCGCCGCCATCGCGCAGGGCTTCCACGGCCACGGCGCCGGCACCCGCTGGCTGTGCGGCCACCTGCTCACCGACGGCGTCTTCGCCGCCTGCATGGTGAAGATGCTGGAAACCGAGGACAAGGACTGGCGGCTCGGCTACTACTTGGCGCCGTCGCTGTGGAGCTGGCTGCTGTGGCAGGTCTTCGCGCTCGTCGGCGTGCTCGCCGCCGGCTCGATCCCGAAGGACTGGTCGCTGGAGTTCATGGCGACGATCGCGCTGCTGGTGCTGCTGCTGCCGATGGCGAAGCTGCGGCCGATGCTCGCCGCCGCCGGCGCCGGCGGCGCCACGGCCGTGCTGCTGAACGGGCTGCCGCTGAAGCTCGGCCTGTTCGCGGCGATCTTCGTCGGCATCGGCGCCGGGCTGGCGGTCGACCATCGGCAGGGGAAAGGGCGGGCCGCATGACGATACCGTTCGACGACGCCTCACTGTGGCTGATCTTCGTCCTCGCCGGGCTGGCGACGACGCTGCCGCGCGCCAGCTTCATCGTGCTCGGCGGCCGCGTCGCGCTGCCCTCGCTGGTGCAGCGCGCGCTGCGCTACGCGCCGGCGGCGGCGCTTGCCGCCATCGTCGTGCCGGACGTGCTGCTCGTCGCCGGCGAGTTCGCTCCGCTCAACCCGAAGCTCGCCGCCGCCGGCGCGGCGGCCGGCGCCGCGCTGCTCTCGCGCAACCCGTGGCTGCCGTTCATCGCCGGCATGGGCGTGCTGCTCGCGCTGCGCCTGGGCTTCGGGCTGTAGCGCGGCCTCAGCCGGCCGGCGACGCCTCGTCGCCGCCGAGCGCCTTGTACAACTGCGCGGCGGCGGAGAGCAGCGCGCGCCGGGTCTGGATCACGCCCTGGCGCGCGGTGAAGGCTTCGCGCTGCGCGTCGAGCACTTCCAGGAAACTGGACACGCCCGCCTCGTAGCGCGCCTCGGCGAGGGTCAGCCGCTGCCGCTGCGTGCGGTCGAAGGCTTCCTGCGCGACGAGCTGCTCGGCCAGCTTCTCGCGCGCGACGAGCAGGTCGGCGACTTCGCGGAAAGCCTGCTGGATCGCCTTCTCGTACTCGGCGACGGCGATTTCCTTGCGCGCCTCGGCAAGGTCGAGGTTGGCCGACAGACGGCCGCCGTCGAAGATCGGCAGCGACAGCGTCGGCTGGAAGCTCCAGGCGCGGCTGCCGCCCTCGAACAGGCCCGAAAGCTCGGCGCTGGCCGTGCCGGTCGAAGCGGTCAGCGCGATGCGCGGGAAGAAGGCGGCGCGCGCGGCGCCGATGCTGGCGTTGGCGGCGAGCAGGCGCTGCTCGGCGGCGAGAATGTCCGGGCGGCGGGTCAGCGTCTCCGACGGCAGGCCGGGCGCGAGGTCGGGCACGATGCCCTGCTCGACGAGGCTGCGGCCGGCCGGCCAGTTTTCCTGCTCGACGCCGACCAGCGCGCGCAGGTAGTTGTCGGCCACCGCGCGCTGCCGTTCCAGGCTGGCCAGTTCGGCGCGCGCCGCTTCGTGCGCGCCGTCGGCCTGCAGGTAGTCGAGGTCGCCGGCCAGGCCGACCTCGCGCCGCTTGGCGACGAGGCGCAGCGTCTCGGCGCGGGCGACGACCGTCTGCCGCGCCAGCTCGGCGCGCTCATCGGCTTCCCGCAGCGTCAGGTAGGCGTCGGCAACGCCGGCGATCAGCGACAGGCGGAAGGCGCGGCGCGCTTCCTCGGTGGCCAGGAAGGAGGCTTTCGCCGCCTCGCTCAGGCTGGCCACGCGGCCCCAGAAATCGAGTTCGAACGAGACCAGCGAGACGTTCACGTCGTAGCGCCGCGAGACCATGCTGCGGCCGGCCGAGTTCAGGTCGGCCGGCGTGCGCGAGGCGCTCTCGCCGGCGCCGACGTTGAAGTTCGGCAGACGGTCGGCGCGCTGCACGCCGTAGAGCGCGCGCGCTTCGTCGACGCGGGCGACGGCGATGCGCATGTCGCGGTTGTGTTCGAGCGCGGCGGCGATCAGCGCCTGCAGCCGCGCGTCCGGGAAGTAGTCGCGCCAGTCGAGCGCGGCCGCGGCGCGGACGCCGTCGGCGCGCACCGTCGCCGGCCACTGCTGCGACACCGGCGGCGCCGGCCGCAGGTACTCGGGAACGAACGAGCAGCCGGCGGCGAGCGCGGCGGCCAGCGCGACGGCGAGGGTGGCGGGCTTACGCATGGTTCTTGTCCTCGGCGGAGCCATCGGTATCGTCGGCGTGTCGGCGCGGGTGGCTGGGGAAGACGCGCTGCACGACCAGGAAGAAGACCGGCACCAGGAACACGGCGAGCGCCGTGGCGGCGATCATGCCGCCCATGACGCCGGTGCCGATGGCGTGCCGGCTGGAGGCGCCGGCGCCGGTCGAGATGGCGAGCGGCAGCACGCCGACGATGAAGGCGATGGAGGTCATCAGGATCGGCCTAAAGCGCAGGCGGCAGGCCTCGACGGCCGCCTCGATGGTGCTCATGCCCTGCTCCTTCAGCTCGCGCGCGAACTCGATGATGAGGATGGCGTTCTTCGAGGAGAGGCCGATGATGGCGATCAGGCCGACCTTGAAGTAGACGTCGTTCGGCAGCCCGCGCAGGTGCACGGCGGCGAGCGCGCCGAAGACGCCGAGCGGCACGACGAGGATCACCGAGAAGGGGATCGACCAGCTCTCGTAGAGCGCCGCCAGGCAGAGGAAGACGACGATCAGCGAGATGGCGAAGAGCAGCGGCGCCTGCGCGCCCGAGAGGCTTTCCTCGAACGAGGTGCCCGACCACTCGTAGCCGATGCCCGCCGGCATCTGGCCGGCGATGTCGGCCATCGCCGCCATCGACTCGCCGGTGCTCTTGCCGTGCGCCGGGTTGCCGGAAAGCTTGAGCGCCGGCACGCCGTTGTAGCGGTCGAGCTTGGGCGAACCGACGATCCAGCGCGGCGTGACGATCTCGGAGAGATGCACCATCGTTCCCTGCTTGTTGCGCACCGGCACCGCCAGCAGATCCTCCGGCCGCGTGCGTGTGCCGGCCTCGGCCTGCATCTGCACGCGCAGGATGCGGCCCTGGCGCTCGAAGTCGTTGATGTAGGCGGTGCCGAACAGCGACTGCATGGTTTCGTTGAGCGTCGCCATGTCGATGCCGAGCGTCTGCGCCTTTTCGCGGTCCACGTCGAGCAGCAGTTGCGGGCCGGGCGGCATGCCTTCGAGGCGCGTGCCGGTGAGCGACGGATGCCGGCCGGCGATCTGCAGGGCCAGATCCTTGGCTTCGTCCAGCTTCTCGCGGCCGAGGCCGCCGCGGTCCTGCAGGCGGAAGTCGAAGCCGCCGACGGCGGCGAGTTCGGGGATGGACGGCGGGCTGATCGAGAAGATCATCGCCTGCTTGACGCCGAAGAGCGCCATGTTCGCCTTGCGGATCAGCGACTGCGCGGCGCTTTCCGGCGCCTTGCGCTCGTCCCAGTCCTTGAGGCGGACGAAGATCAGGCCGGCGTTCTGGCCGCGCCCGGAGAACGAGAAGCCGATGATGCCGATGGTGTGGTCCACCTCCGGCTGCTTGAGGAAGTACCGCTCGGCCTCGGCGACCACCTCCTGCGTGCGCTCCTGCGTGGCGCCCGGCGGCAGTTGCACCATGGTGATGAAGTAGCCCTGGTCCTCTTCCGGCAGGAAGCTGCCGGGCAGCTTCATGAACATCCAGCCGGCGGCGACGAGGATCGCGCCGTAGACCGCCAGCCAGCGCCCCGGACGGCCGAGCATGCGGCGCACGGCGGCGACGTAGCCGTTCGTCGTCCGCGCGAACATGCGGTTGAACCAGCCGAAGAAGCCGGTGGTCGGCAGCACCTCGTGGCCGCCCGGCGCGTGCTTGAGCATGGTCGCGCACAGCGCCGGCGTCAGCGTCAGCGCCATCAGCGCCGAGAAGAGCATGGTCAGCACCAGCGTCACCGCGAACTGCCGGTAGATGGCGCCGACGGCGCCGGGGAAGAAGGCCATCGGCACGAACACCGCCGAGAGCACCAGGGTGATGCCGATAATGGCGTTGATGATCTGATCCATCGCCTTGCGCGTCGCCTCGCGCGGGGCAAGCCCCTCGGTGCTCATGATGCGCTCGACGTTCTCGACGACGACGATGGCGTCATCGACGACGATGCCGATGGCCAGCACCATGGCGAAGAGCGTCAGCACGTTGATCGAGTAGCCCATCACGTAGAGGCCGACGGCGGCGCCGACCAGCGAGATCGGCACGACGATGGTCGGGATCAGCGTCGCCCGGAAGTTCTCCAGGAACAGGTACATGACGATGAAGACGAGGAAGATCGCTTCGAGCAGCGTCTTCACCACTTCCTTGATCGAGATGTCGATGAACGGCGTCGTGTCGTAGGGCACGTCCCAGGCCACGCCGACAGGGAAGAACTTCGCCAGATCCTCCATCCTGGCGCGCACCGCGCGCGCCGTTTCGAGCGCGTTCGCCCCCGGTTGCAGCTTGACGCCGATGGCTGCCGTCTCCTGGCCGTCCAGGCGCGCGTTGATGCTGTAATCCTGGGCGCCGAGTTCGACCTCGGCGACGTCCTTGACGCGCACCGTGGCGCCGTCCGCCTGCGCGCGCACGACGATGTTGCCGAATTCCTCGGTCGTAGACAGCCGGCCGCGCATGACGATCGACGCGGCGTATTCCATGCCCGGCCGCGCCGGCGCCTGGTTGATCTCACCGACGGCGAGCTGCACGTTCTGGCTGCGCACCGCCGCGATCACGTCGCCCGGCGTCAGGCGGAAACTTTCCAGCCTCTCCGGCTTCACCCACAGCCGCATCGAATACTCGGAGCCGAACAGTTGCGCCTCGCCGACGCCCGGCACGCGGCGGATCGGATCGAGCAGGTTGGCCGCCGTGTAGCTGGCCAGATCGACGCGGCGCAGGCTCTGATCCGGCGAGTAGATGGCGACGAACATCAGGTAGTTGCGCCGCGTCTTCGTCACCGTCACGCCGAGGCGGCGAACGTCGTCGGGCAGCCGCGCCTCGACGCGCTTGATGCGGTTCTGCGCCTCGACTGAGGCGATGTCCAGGTTGGTGCCGGTGCGGAAGGTCAGGTTGATCGTGCCGACGCCCTGCTCGGACGCGGAATCCATGTAGAGCAGGTTCTCGATGCCGTTCATCTCCTGCTCGATGAGAGCGACGACGGTGTCCTCCATCACCTTCGCCGAGGCGCCGGGATAGTTGGCCGAGATGGCCAGCGCCGGCGGCGCCACTTCCGGGTACTGGGCAACGGGGAGGCTGCGCACGGCCAGTATGCCGGCGAGCAGGATGACGATGGCGATCACCCAGGCGAAGACCGGGCGATCGATGAAGAATTTGGCCAGCACGGCTTATTTCTCCTGCGTCGGTTGCGGCGCCGACCCGGCGGCGGCCGGCGGATTCCACGGCACCGGCTTGACGGTGCCGCCGGGGCGCGTCTTCATCAGACCTTCGACGATCACCTGCTCGCCTTCCTTGAGGCCGTCAGTGACGATCCACGCGTTGCCGCTCATGCCGCTGGTCTTGATCTGGCGGACGCCGACCTTGCCTTCGCTGTCGACGACGAGCACATTCGGCCCGCTCACCGTCATCTGCACGGCGCGCTGCGGCACGCGCACGACGCGCTCGGCCGTGGCCTGCGGGAAGCGGATGCGGACGAACATGCCGGGCAGCAGCTCGCGCTTCGGATTCGGGAACTGCGCGCGCAGCGACACGGCGCCGGTGGCCGGATCGACGGCGAGGTCGGAGAAGAGCAGCTTGCCGGGCAGCGGATAGACGCTGCCGTTTTCCAGCACCAGTTCCACCTGCGCCCGGTCGGCCGCCTTCCAGCGGCCGGAGTTCACCGCCTCACGCAATGCCGCCAGCTCGGCGCCGGACTGCGTGAAGTTGGCGTAGAGCGGGTCGATCTGCTCGATGGTGGCGAGCGGCGTCGCCTCGCCGCGGCCGACCAGCGCGCCCTCGGTGACCAGCGAGCGGCCGATGCGGCCGGAGATCGGCGCCGGCACGCGCGTGTTCTCCAGATCCAGCCGGGCGCGCGCCAGCGCCGCCTCGGCCTGCTTCAGGCGGGCGACGGCGGTGTCGAACTCCTGCTGGCTGACCGCCTTGATGTCGAGCAGCGGCCGGTAGCGATCGACGAGCAGCCGCGCCGTGTCGACGTCGGCGCTCGCCGCGTCGAAGGCCGTGCGGTAGGTGCGCGGGTCGATCTCGTAGAGCAGCGCGCCCTCGCGCACGTCGGAGCCTTCGGTGAACAGCCGCTTCTCGACGATGCCCTCGACGCGCGCGCGCACCTGCGCCGTGCGCCAGGCTTGCAGGCGGCCGGGCAGATCGCGCGTGAGCACCGCGTCGCCGTAGCCGACGGTGAGCACGGCGACCTCCAGCGGCGGCGGCGCGGCGCCGCCGGCGGCCGCGCCATTCTTGGCGGCGTCGTTGCCGCAGGCGGCGAGCAGGGCGGCCGCGGCGAATGCGGCGAGCACGGAGACGGGACGGAGCGGGGAAATCGTTCGATTCATGGTCGGCAAGTCCTCAGGGGGCGAGCGTATCGGGATGGTCGGGGGCAAAGGCACGCAGGAAACAGTCGACGATGCGCGCGGTCCGGTCCGGCGCCACGTCGTCGGGGAGGGTCGAAGCGAGCAGGCGGCGGCTGCGCTCCATGCCGGCGAGCATGCTCAGCAGCATGTCGGTGGCGAAGGCCGGATCGTCGCGGCGCAGCCGGCCGTCGGCCATGGCCCGGCCGATCAGCTCTTCCAGGCAACTGGCGGTCGTGCCGGGGCCGGCGGCGAACACCGCCTGCGCGAGCTGCGGCACGCGCGGCGCCTCGGCTACCAGCACGCGGTGCAGCGACAGGCCGACCTCGCCGAGCACCTTCTCGCGGTAGATGGTGGCGAAGCGCAGCAGGGTCGCGCGCAGGCCGCCGGCGAAACCGTCGAGCGAGACGAGAACGTCGCAGGCCATCTGCTTCGCCGCCGCCGCGAACAGCTCGTCCTTGCCGGAAAAATGGTGGTAGAGCGTCTGCTTGGCGACGCCGGCGCGGCGGGCGATCTCGTCGACGCAGGTGCGGTAGCCGGTTTCGGCGAAGGCCTGCGTCGCGGCATCGAGAAGTTTCTGGCGGGTGTCGCTGCTCATTGAATCTGAATCCGATCGGTCGAAAATGCGCCTGCCACGCCCGCGCGCCCCACGGCCGAGGGAAAACGGGACGGGTGCCATGCAATGGCCGGCGGCAGTACTGGACTAGACCGTCCAGTCTAAACCACCCAAAAGCGCCGGGTCAAACCGGGAATCGAGGCCATACCAGCACATCGGTACCGCGAGCATCAAAACATGATGCATATCAACATTTCCTGATACACATCACGGTCAGTTGACATAGATCAAAACCTTACGAAATATAGGGCCATAACATCGGCATCAATCAAAAACATTTATCAACCATCCGATCAGGGAGCCCATATGCGTTGCACTTTGAAACTTCTGGCACTTTCCACAGCCCTCCTCGCCGCCCTCCCGGCTGCCGCGCAGCAGTCGGCCGCCGAAGGCAACTGGCTGGTCCGCGTCCGCGCCGTCAACGTCGACACCGCCAACAAGTCGACGCCGATCAGCGCCCTCGGCGTGCCGTCCGGTGCCATCCATGTCGCCGACAAAGTCTATCCGGAACTCGACGTCAGCTACTTCTTCACGAAGAACTTCGCCGCCGAGCTGATCCTGACCGTGCCGCAGAAGCACAACGTGAAAGTCACCGACAGCGCCATCGGCCGCATCGACGCCGGCAGCTTCTACCTGCTGCCGCCGACGCTGACTGCGCAGTGGCACTTCAATCCGGAGGGTACCTTCCGCCCGTACGTCGGCGTCGGCGTCACCTACTCCGACTACTCGCGCGTCAAGCTGTCGGCCGCGGGCATCAACCTGAAGCTCGACGACAACTACTTCGGCCCGGCGGTCCAGGCCGGCTTCGACGTTCAGCTCGGCAAGCAGTTGTTCCTGAACTTCGACATCAAGAAGGCGCACGTGCGCAGCGACCTGAAGACCGACGCCGGCGTCAAGCTGTCCCGTCTCAAGGTCGACCCGCTGCTCGTCGGCATCGGCCTCGGCTGGCGCTTCTGACCGACCGCAGGGGGCATGCCGTCCGCGCGTGCCCCCGCGCCGCAGGGACAGCCGGCCATGCCGATGGCTGTCCCACTGCGCCTGCTGCGGGCGGGAGGCACGGCCTTCCCACTCGAGACGACGAAGCCGAGATGATTCATCGGCGAATCCTGTAAAGACCATTGAGTCCGTAGAGCCGGCCGCCCGCGAATGGGTGACTCGGTTCGATCATTGATTGCCGGTGGCTTGAGCCGGCTGGGTACATTCCGCCCGCCGAAGTTGTGGGCTTTTTCTATTACGACGGCTCGTCGGGCAGTCTGGCTTCCCATTTGCGTTTTGGTGGCTGCAGCCGCCCTGGAATGCCGCGTCCAGATCAGCGTAATCCGGAGCGTTTCGGGCGGATAACGGTAGGTCGATCCCAGCCTGCTCCAGTTCGTTTTCACCATTAAAAACAATTAATTATCAACCCTGGAACGGGACAGATGCACGCGTTCGGTAAAAAAACCGGGCATACGAAGTAGGACGGCGGTGGGATATGGCACAGAAACCATACAGACCGCTCATATGTAATTGATAAAAATAGATTTTTATCAACACCCGACCCTCATGCTCACCCAGAAGGCTGCCTCCAGCGATGCCGCCGCCGCTGCCGACAAGGCTGCCGGGACGATCACCCAGGGCGACATCACCATTGTTGCCGACGCCACGACGACCGCGGTCAGCGTGAAGCAGGATGCTGCCGTCACGGCGGTCAACGCAGCCGAAACCACCGGCGGCGTCACCGAAAGCGCGAGCGTCAAATTCAGCGCCCTGACCGCCGGTCAGACGATCATCCTCGGCGGCCTGACCCTCACCGCCGACGTTGCCATGACGGCCAACGAAGTGGCCGCTGCCTTCGCCAATCTGGTCAACGGCGCCGCCTACGGTGCGCTGGTTCCCGCTGGCGACACGCAGAGCGGCGCGCTGGCCACCAAGGGTACCTATACCGGCGTGTTCACCGGCTGGACGTCGGGTGCTGCCAGCGGCGACACCGTGGTCTTCACCAGCACCACGGCCAATAGCGACGTTGGCAACCTGGCGAATACCGGTACTGGCACCGCGACCGTCACCACCACCGCGGGCAAGGCGCACGACGCCACGCCGGCCGGCGGCAAGGCGGGTATCGTTGCCGGTGCTGTGGCCATCACCGGCGGTGCCGCGCTCAAGACTGTGACGGTCGATGGCTACGCCACTGGTCTGTCGCTCACGGGCGGCTCCAACACCGCGCTCGACACCATCAGCCTCGCCAATGGCGCCAATGCAACCATCGCCAGCGCCGCCTCCACCCTGGCGCTGGTCCTGAAGAACGTCAATGGCACGGTCAACGTGCAGGCCGGCACGACCACGCTGAATGCCGACGTCAGCGGTACCGGCACGGCAGCCCTGAAATCCGCGTCTGCCACCGCCGTGAACGTCAGCGGCAGCGGCAGCGTGTCGGGTACCACCACCGGCGACCTGACGGCGGCGACCAGCATCAGCACCGCCGCGTTCACCGGTACGGCGACCTTCACCCTCGACAGCACCGCGACTTCCTACACCGGCGGCGCCGGCAAGGACATCGTGACCTTCAGCAACTCCACGGCGGCCACCAAGGCCATCGACCTCGGCGCCGGCGACGACACGCTGGTGTTCGCGGGTACGAACGTACCGACGGTGGTGCTCAAGGGCGGTGAGGGCACCGACACCATTTCGCTGGCTGCGGCCGATGCGGTCACGCTCAGCGGTGCCACCACGTTCGCCTCGAAGCTCGACAGCTTCGAGCGCCTGGTCATCACGGGCGCCACGGGCGCACAGGCGATCAACGTCGCCAACCTCGGCTTCGCCGACTATGTGACGGTTGCCGGTGTCGGCGGCGCCGGCACGCTGACGCTGAACGATCTGGCCAACAACGGCACGGTCGTTCTCAACGCGGCCATCACCAACGGGGTTACGGTCAACGTCAAGGACGCCGCTGCCGGCACCGCCGACGTGCTGAACGTCGTCGTGTCGAATGCCGCCACCATCGCCGGCGGTAAGCTGACCGCTGCCAACGTCGAGACCATCAACCTGACCGCCACCGACAGCGCCGCACCGATCAGCGCCGTGCATACGCTGACGCTGGCTGCCGATGCGGCGACCAGCGCGACCGTGAAGGGCAATGCCGGCCTGACGCTGACGCTGGACGCTGCGTCCAATAAGCTCGCCACCATCGACGCCTCGGCTCTGACGGGTGCGCTGACGGCGGGTAATACCCTCGGTGCGGTCGCCATGACCATCACCGGCGGTTCGGGCAATGACGTGCTGACCGCTTCGTCGGGCGCAACGGCCAAGGCCGACGTGCTCAACGGTGGCGCCGGCAACGACACGCTGATCGCCGGTACCAACGGCGCCAAGCTGACCGGCGGTGCGGGCAACGACCTGTTCGTGGTGACTGCTGTTGATGCCACGTCCGGTACCAAGGAAGCCAACACCTACTCGACCATCCTTGACTTCAGCGCTGGCGATCTGCTGAAGCTGGAGTTCTTTAACGATACCGGTAGCGCTGTTGGAGGTGTTGCCGATGGAGCTACCGGTAAGGCCGCTTCCTTCGCGAAGCTGACGGCCGTTCTGGACGAAGGTACCGCGGTGTTCGCGAACTACGTGACGGCTGCCATGGAGCAGATCGATGCCAACTCCGGTGCAGGCGGCGATGCCATCTGGTTCAGCTTCAAGGGCGACTCCTACGTGGTGGTCGACAGCGGTGCGGTAACGACCGGCACCTTCGCCAACGGCGAAGACTTGGTCATCAAGCTGACCGGCGTCGATCTGACCAACGCCTCGTGGAACGCCACTCAGGGCACCATCGCACTGGTCTGATCTCCCCTGCGGAGACCTCCCCCGGAACATAGGGGGAGCGCAAGACCCAAAACCCCTGGTACTTCGGTGCCGGGGGTTTTTTTATTCCGCTTTGACATCGGAATCGGCAGAGCCAAGCCGTATTTGATTACTGCTTCACCGGAAGTCCGATGACGAACACCCTGGCTGCCATTGCAGAAGTCGCTCAATTTGTTGGGGTGCAAGGGGCTCGAAGCCCTGACCTATCTGAACGAGAAACGCATTCCAGAACCCCGTCCAGGGGATTGTGCTACGGGCCGTCGGCGTCACGGGCCGGCTGGCCGCGCAGAACCTGCCTCAGATTTTCTTCATCTGCTGGTGAAGCAGCCAGGCGGTATAGGTATTGGAAACGTCGCCGTGCCCCGATATACGCTCGCCCAGACTGCCGTCGAAGGCGATGAGGCATTCCTCGCGCAGCGCGGGAGTCGCCGTACCCGGCATGGGCAGTTCGGAAACCAGTATCTCTCCGGCGTCGCGCGGGCCGTAGCCACCGAGTGCGGCAAATCTGTTCGGTGGGGCGCCGGCGGCATCGAGGGCTTCGGCGGCGACATCCAGTTCGCCGGGATCGTTCTTCATCCACATGATGCGGTGATAGAACCAATGAAGAGAACTGTCCCACCGGCTGAAGGTGGCGGCGACCGACCCGGCGGTGCGCGAGAGGGCGATGCGATAGGCTCCGGGCAACCCCCTTTCCGGTACCTTTTCGGCAAAGCAAAGATACGAGATGGCCGGCTGCAGGAGCAGCAGGCTGTCGACCTTGCGCGGTAGCGACTGGGCGGCGACGGCTGCGAGGACGACCTTCGCGCCGTAGGAATGGCCGATGAGGTGAAGCGGCCCCCGCGACTTCCTGAGGATGTCCCGGACGAGGCGCGAGACCCCTTGCCTGCCGACCATGCCGGCACGGTTCTTCATCACGAAGACCGAAAGCACGCGTAGCGGAAAGAGCGTGTCGACGTACCAATCCTTGCCCCGCACGGCCCCGCCGTCTGCGGGAGAATCCCGATCCGCCTGCAGCGCCTGCAGAGTGGCCAGCAGGCTTTTCCTGTCGATGCCGGAGGCCTCGGCTCCCTCGATGTCGGCGGCCCCCAGGCTTTGCAGCGACGGGCCGAACAGGTCGGCCAGTTCCCCGACTTCGCTTTCGGAAAGCCGCGGTAGATCGGCGAGCGCACGGAAGCGCCGGCGATCGGCTTCGAGCAATTCCTCTGCCAGTTCCTCCTTCAGTTGCGCAAGCCCGACGGCCTCGGCGTTGGCCATGCCGGCTGCGGCCGGTGCTTTGTCGAAGGGAAACCACATGCTGGGCCAGCGCAGGCCGACGAAGATCGGCGGTCGCGCCGACCCGCCGTGGGTGGAGAAATGCGTCTGGAGGTTTGCGAGAAATTTGGCGTAGCGCTCCGTCGCATACTTGTCGTTGTTGTTCCAGCCGTGCGAAAAGACGATGACGGGAGAGTCCGGCGTCGCGGCAAGGCGGTCGAGTAGCACCTGCGGGGTATCCGGCGATGTGTTCCCGCCATGCTTGTCGAAGCGGACGATCCAGGTTTCAAGGGAGATGCCGGGCAAGGGGGCCGGTCCTGCGGCGTTCGCCTCCATTTTGTCCTCCTCTGCGAGTGAATGCCCATGCAGCATATATGCGACGTGGGAAAACGCAATGCGGTAGGAAGATTGAACGTTGAAAGGGGCCGGGCTTGCCTTCCCTCTTTCACTCGGGACGATCAGTCCGACCAGGGATTGAAGATTTCGACGGGCAGGCCGGCGAAATCCCTGACATTGCGGGTGACCAGCACCAGATCGTGTGCCAGTGCGGTAGCCGCGAGTAGGCTATCGATGGCCGGCAGCGGCCGTCCCGCCGAAGCGGTCAGGCGTCCCCAGCGGTCGGCCACCGCAGCATCCACGGAGAGGATACGCCCGGTGAAAAAGGCCGACAGGTCGGTCTCCAGCCAATCGACCAGCGACTGCCGGCGGGTTTTATCCCCGATGCCTTCGATGCCCTTGCGGATTTCCCCGAGCGTCAGCACGGAGAGGTACAGGGTGGCCGGCGGCCGCTGCGAGAACCAGGCGACGACGCCGGCGTCGGCCGACCTGCGCCGAAGCTCGGACAGTACGTTGGTGTCGATCAGGTAGCTCAAAACGCGACCTTGCGCGTCAGGCTCCGATCGCGCTCAAAAACAATATCCTCTGCGTCATACAGCGGCGAGCGGCACATGAAATCCACCAGCGAGTCCTGGGTCTGCGACAGGCGGTCGAAGGTCTCGCGCGAGATGACGACGGCCACCGACTTGCCGTGCAGGGTGATGTCCTGGGGTTGCGTTTGCGCCCGCTTGACCAGTTCGGACATCCGCGCCTTGGCTTCCTGCATTTGCCATGTATGCATTGCTTCACCCCTCGATCTGACCAATCAGGTCAGACTTTAGCCGGGGTCTCGTTTTCCGGCAAGCCCCCGGCTCAGGCCGACGGCCTCACCCGCCCAGAGTGCCGAGATAGCCGTTGATCGACATCAACAGCTCTTCGTCGACGCTGCCGGCCAGCGCGTGCAGCCGCAGCCGGGCCATGATGAATTCGTAGCGGGCCTGGGCCAGGTCGCGGCGCGCGCTCATCAGTTGCTGCTCGGCGTTGAGCAGGTCGATCTGCGTCCGGGTGCCGGCCTGGATGCCCTTGCGGGTCGAGAAGATCAGCCGGCCCGCCGATTGCTCGGCCTGTTCGTAGGCGCGAATCTTCAGGAGGCCCTCGGCCACGGCCTGGAATTCGCGGCGGACCCTGACCGAGGTGTCGAGGCGCTTCGCTTCGTATTCGTGGCGATACCGTTCCAGCGAGGCGCGGGCGCGGTCGGTGCTGGCCGAGGTATGGCCGCCGGCGAACAGGGGGATGTTGATCTGCACGCCGACCATGGTGTTGTCGTAGCCGGAGCTGGACGAGGTCGGGTTGTCGCTCTGCGCGTCGGTTTTCTGGGCGACGAGATCGAGCGTCGGCAGGTGGCCGGCGCGCTGCTTGCTGAGTTCGCGTTCGGCGGCGGCGACGGAGGCGGCGAGCGAGCGCAGCTCGGGGTTGGCGGCCTCCGCCTTGTCGATCCAGCCGGCGAGCTGCGCCGGCTCGACCGCCTGCAGCGAGAGACGCGCCGGGTCCAGCCGGGCGAGCGATTCGACCGGGCTGTCGATCAGCGCCTCGAACTGGTGGCGGGCGGCGAGCAGCGCCTGTTCGGCGACCAGTTGCTGGGCCAGGCTGAGATCGAGCCGGGACTGGGCTTCGTCGATGTCGGTGCGGGTGCCGGCGCCCTTTTCGAAGCTGCGCTGGGCGGACTTGAGCAGCCCGTCGGTGGCGGCGACCTGGGCGCGGACGTGGTCGAGCTGGTCCTGGGCGAGCAGGGTTTCGAAATAGGCGCCGCCGATCTTCACGGCCAGGTCCTGCGCGCTCTGGTCGAGGCGCGCTTCCGCGGCCTCGACCACGGCCTCGGCCTGCCGGTAGCCGTAGTAGAGCTGCGGGCGGAACAGGGGCTGGCGCAGGGTCAGGGTCTTGTTGTGGCTGAAATAGTCGGATTCCGAGGTGACGGTCTGGCCCAGGATGTTCTTGTTGCGGGATTCGAGGTCGTTCTTGAAGCGGCTCATCGACCAGGACAGGTTCGGTAGCATCTGCGCCCGCGCCATCGGCATTTCCTGGCGGTCGGCGTCGGCCTGGGCGCGGGCGGCGAGCCAGGTCGGGTTCTTGGCGAGCGCCAGGCGCCAGCTTTCGAGTAGGTCGATCGACCAGGCGGGGCCGGCGAGCAGGCCGCCGAGGCCGAGCGCCAAGATCAGGCGGCGCGGAATGTCGAGGCGGCGGCGCATGTTCATTCCTCCGTCAGCGAGGCGGCGACGCGCTTGACCAGCGGATGCAGCAGGTAGGTCAAGAGCGACCGGTGCCCGGTCTTGATCACGACCTCCGCCGGCATGCCCGGCTGCATGGTCCGCTTGCCGAGTTTTTCCATGCCCTGGGGCGTGATCGCGGCGCGGGCGAGGTAGTACGGCGGAATCTGGCCCGCGGGGTCGGAGAGCAGGTCGCCGGAAATCGACAGCAGGCGGCCTTCGACCACGAGCTGCGGCGAATGCGCGAAGGCGTTGAAGCGCACGTCGACCAGGTCGTCGGGCTTGACGCGGTCGATCAGGTGGGGCGGCACGTGGATTTCGAGGAGCAGGGTCTCGTTGTCCGGGACCACGTCCATCACCGTCTGGTAGGGCTGGACGACGCCGCCGACCGTCTGGATCTTCAGGCCGACGACCTGGCCGGTGGTCGGCGCCTTGATCTCGGTGCGGCCGAGCTCGGCGGCGGCGGCGCGCAGCTTGTCGGCGTCGGCCTCGACTTCGCGGCGCACCTCGGCGAGATGGGTGTCGATTTCCTTCTGGTATTCCTGCTTGCGCTGCAGGGTGCGCATCTTCAGTTCGGCGATCGCGTTCGCCGTGCGCGCGGCGTTGCCCTGGAGGTCGGCGGTGCTGGCGCTGACGTCGGCGAGCAGGCGCTCCAGCTCCATCTGCCGGGTGCGCGGCGCGTAGCCTTCGGCGACCAGTTCGCGGATGCCCGTCAGTTCCTCGCGCAGCAGGGCGATCTGGCTGTTGCGGTGCGGCAGCATTTCCTTGAAGCCCTGCTGGATCGACTGCTGGCCGCGGATCGATTCCTCGATGCCCTGCAGCTCGGCCTGCAGGGCGAGGCGGCGGGCGCGCAGCAGGGAGGTCTGGTTGTCCATGTGCTGCTTGACGAAGGGATCGCCCGCCGCGGCGACGAGGTCCGGGTGGAAGTCGATCGCCTCGGCGCCGAGTTGTTCGGCCAGCAGGCGGCCTTCGAGCGCGCGCAGGGCGACGTAGTGCTGGCGGATGGCCTCGTAGTTGGCGCGGGTGGTGCCGTCGTCGAGGCGGATGACCGTGTCGCCTTCGCGGACCGTCTGCCCTTCGTGGACCAGGACTTCCTTGACGATGCCGCCCTGCTGGTGCTGCACCGACTTGCGCTTGGTGTCGAGCATGACCGTGGCCGCCGCCGGCACGCCCTCGTCGAGCGGCGCGAAGGCCGCCCACAGCAGGAACAGCCCCAGCCCGTAGCCGAGCACGCGGTAGCCGAGGCGCATCGGGCGGGCGGTGTCGACGGCGAGCTCCGGCGCGCCGTCGAGGGTTTCGCTCGCGTGCGCCCGGCTCGGCAGGAGTTTTTGCAGCGGCCTGGCGAGGAGCGAGGTCTTGTCGTTCTTGTCGTCCATGGTGAATCCAGAAAGGTGTCGAGTAGGTGTGTCGGAATCAGGCGCCGGCGGCCGGTGTCTGCAGGGCGCGGATCACCTCGTCGCGCGGGCCGTAATGCTGGATGCGGCCCTGCACGAGCACGAGCAGGGCGTCGGCGACGCCGATGATCTGCGGCCGGTGGGTGGTCAGGAAAACGGTCTTGCCGGCGGCCTTGAGGGCGAGGATGGTCTTCTGCAGCGCGGCCTCGCCCTCGCTGTCGAGGTTGGCGTTGGGTTCGTCGAGCACGATCAGCGACGGATCGCCGTAGATCGCCCGGGCCAGCGCCAGGCGCTGGCGCTGGCCGCCGGAGAGGGCGCTGCCCGCCTCGGCGATCGGCGAATCGTAGCCCTTGGGGAAGCGCAGGATGGTTTCGTGCAGCCCGGCGGTCTTGCTGGCGGCGATGACCTTCTCCGGGTCGACCGTGTCGAAGCGGGCGATGTTCTCGGCGATGCTGCCGTCGAACAGTTCGACGTCCTGCGGCAGGTAGCCGACGTAGCGGCCGAGTTCGTTCCTGTCCCAGCGCTGGATCGGTTCGCCGTCGAGCAGCACCTCGCCCTCGGTCTGCGGCCAGATGCCCAGCAGGCAGCGGGCCAGCGTGGACTTGCCGGAACCCGACGGGCCGAGGATGGCGGTGACGCTGCCGGCGGGGAATTCGGCGCACAGGTCGTGCAGGATCGGCGTTTCCCGGCCCGGCGCGCGGGCGTACAGGTGTTCGAGCCGGACCGCCGGCGAAAGCTCGGTCGGCGTCAGTTGGCCGCTGCGCTCGGGGTGTTCGGCGAGCAGCCCTTCGAGCCGGACGAAGGCGTCGCGCGCCTTGAAGAAGCTCTGCCAACTGCCCATGATCATGTCGATCGGCTGCAGGGCGCGGCCCATCAGCACGTTGGCGGCGATCATGGCGCCGACGGTGAGGTCGCCCTCGATCACCAGCAGCGCGCCGGCGCCGAGCACCAGCGATTGCTGCGAGTAGCGGAAGAACTTGCTGATCGACTGGATGCGCTGGCCGACGTCGGTGTTCAGCGACTGCGCGGCCAGCGCGTTGCGGTGCCGGCCGAGCCAGCGCTGGCGCAGCGCCGGCAGCATGCCCATGGCTTCGATGACTTCCGAGTTGCGCAGCTTGCTCTGGGCGAAGCGGCTCTCCTGCAGCGCGGCCTCGGCGGCGCCGGCCTGCGGCTGGCGGGCGAGGTGCTGGGAGGCGACGGCCAGGCCGACGAACAGGGCGGCGAAGCAGACGGCGATGAGCCCGAGCCACGGACTCAGCAGGCAGAGGACGAGAATGTAGATCGGCGTCCACGGCGCGTCGAAGAAGGCGAAGGCGCCGTTGCCGGTGGCGAACTGCCGGACCTGGGCGAGGTCACCGAGCGCCTCGCGCGAAACGTGCGTCTGCCCCTTGAGGTTGGCCTCGAAGGCGGCGTGGAAGACGCGCGGGCTGAGCACCTTGTCCATCTTGACGCCGATGCGCACCAGCAGGCGCGAGCGGATCCACTCGGAGAAGGCCATCACCGCGAACAGGAAGAGCGTGATCAGCGAGAGCACGACCAGCGTCAGCATGTTCTGGCTGATCATGACGCGGTCGAAGATCTGCAGCATGTACAGCGTCGGCGTCAGCATCAGCAGGTTCACCACCAGGCTGAAGACGGCGATGGCCCGGAATTCCGGCAGGAATCCGGCCAGCGAGCGGGTCAGTTCGCTGCGCGCGAAGAAGGCGCGGATCTTCCCCGACGGGGCGTCCGGGCGGGCCGTGGCGGCGGCGGGCAGGGTCAGGCTTTTCATGAGGGACTCAGGCAGCGGAGGGGGAAGCGGCCGGAACGGCGGCGGGCCGCGGCGCATTGTTGCCGGAAAGCGCGGCGAGAACCTCGTCGCGCGGGCCGAAGAGCTGGGCCTGGCCGTCGCGCAGGACGAGCATCTTGTCGACGACCGACAGGATGTTGGTGCGGTGCGTGATCAGGACGAGGGTGGTGCCGCGCGACTTCAGCGTCGCCAGCGTGTGCAGCAGGGCCTGCTCGCCGCTCTGGTCGAGGCTGGCGTTCGGCTCGTCGAGGACGAGCAGGCTCGGGTTGCCGTAGATGGCGCGGGCGAGCGCCACGCGCTGGCGCTGGCCGCCGGAGAGGAAGCTGCCTTCCTCGCCGATCAGCGTGTCCAGGCCGTCCGGCAGGGCGTCCACCAGGTCGCGCAGGCCGGAGAGGTCGATGGCCTCGGCCAGTTGGGCGGGGTCGACCTCGCCGAAGCGGGCGATGTTCTCCGCCAGCGTGCCGTCGAACAGCTCGACGCCCTGCGGCAGGTAGCCGATGGCCGGGCCGAGTTCGTCCTTGTTCCAGGCGAAGATGTCGGCGCCGTCGAGCCGGACCTTGCCGCTCAGCGTCGGCCAGACGCCGACCAGCAGGCGCGCCAGCGTGGTCTTGCCCGAGGCCGAGGGACCGACGATGGCCAGCGCCTCGCCGGCGTTCAGGGCAAAGCCGACGCCGCGCAGGATGGGCACCTGGCTGCCCGGCGCGCCGGCGACGACGCCTTCGACCGACAGTTGCCCCCGCGGGCGCGGCAGCGACATGCTTTCCGGCTGCGCGGGGAAGGCCGTCAGGAGCTTGTCCAGGCGCGCATAGGCGTTGCGGGCGCCGACCAGGGACTTCCACTGCGTCACGAGCTGGACCAGCGGCGCCAGCGCCTTGGCGCCGACGATGGAGGCGACGATCATCATGCCGGCGCCGCCGGCGAGCGTGCCCTGCAGCGCATAGACCACGCCGAGCGCGAGCAGCCCGGAGGACAGCGTCTGCTGCAGGAACTTCGAGGCCGCGCCGTTGGCGCCGGCGTGGTCGGAGGCCACGGCCTGCTTGGCCAGCATTTCGTCCTGGTGCTTGAGCCAGCGCTGGTAGATGGGCTGGATCATGCCCATCGACTCGATCACCTGCGCGTTCTTCAGGGTGTTGCCGACGTAGGTCTGCGCGGCGATGCCGGCCTGGTTGGCCTCGGTCAGCGGCTTCTGGGTCTTCAGCTCGGCGCGCCAGGTGAGCGCCACCTGGCCGAGCAGCGCGACCAGCGTCACCGCCCCGAGCATCGGGTGCATCAGGAAGACCAGGAACAGGTAGAGCAGCGAGAACGGCGCGTCGAGCAGCGCGAGCATGGCGCGCGAGCCGAGAAAGTCGGCGAAGGCCCGGAAGTCGCGCAGCGCCTGGAGCTGCGAGCGGCCGCTGCGCAGCCCGGCGGCGAAGACGGCGTCGAACACGCGCCGGCTCAGGCGTTCGTCGAACTCCAGGGCGCCGTGGTGCATGACCTGCTCGCGCACCCATTCGAGAATCTCCAGGAGCGCGTACAGGCCGAGCGCGAGCACGGTCAGCATCAGCAGGGTGACGCCGTCGCGGCTGTTCACCACGCGGCCGTAGACTTCCAGCATGTAGAGGCTGGGCGTCAGCGACAGCAGGCTGCACAGCAGCCCGAGGCTGAACAGCCGGCGCAGGAAGCGGCGCAGGGCGTTGACTTCGCCCGCCAGCTCGGGCGTTGCGGCGGAGGGTTGCCGGCTCATGGGGAGACTCCGGTCTGGGCCTGGGGTGGCGGGGGGACGAGGGGCACGGGATCGTTCTCGGTGATCAGCAGGTATTCCGGCAGTTCGGGCGCGTCGCCCTTGGCGGCCGGCGTTTCATCGGCATTCGGGCTGCCCAGCCGGAAGCGCAGCGCATAGCGGCCGCCGGTTTCGGACAGGCAGATTTCCTTCAGTTTCTCGTGGGCGAACATGGCTTCCTGCGTTTCATTGAGATTCACGCGGAACTTCATGCGGCCTTCGAGGGTATACATGGACAGCACCCCCTTGCGCAGGCTCAGCGTGTGGCGGTCGAAATACACCGGCGCCGACGGCGCGAAGCGCACCTGCGGCAGCGGGCGGTTGCCGGCGGCCGGGGCATGGAACGGGCTTTGCGGATTCTGGAACAGCAGGCGACAGGCGCGGGAGACCGAATAGATGGCATTGCACACCATTTGCGAACCCAGGTCGGGAAAGCGTTCCCGCATCTCGTGGTAGACGAGGTGGTGCAGGGCGACGCGGTTCCAGCAGCGCTGGGCGAGCGCGCGCCCGGCCACGGCGTTGCAGACCTCGGCGAAGGTCTGCTGCAGGGCGTGCAGGCTCTGGCGCTGCGCCGGGCTGGTGTCGAGCGGAATGGCGATCAGGTGATCCATGGGCGGCGATCTTACTCCCTATATGAAAAAATTCATATAGGTTGGGTTATCATGGCGGCTGAACCGGAAACGCCGGCGCCGGGAAACCCCGATCCGGCGGAAACGCGGGCTTTCTTGACAGCCGGTATATGTGAGCGGGATGATCGCGGGTCGCTCCGTCCGGCCCGTCCGTGCAAGGATCGGGCTTCCCGCCCCCGCCGGCGACGGTAGCGTCTCGGCCACCCACGCAAATGACACGTCGTACATCAATGCATCCAGTACATATCGTTCCCACCATCCTCTGCGGCGGCGTCGGCTCCCGCCTCTGGCCGCTTTCCCGCGAGGCGCACCCCAAGTCGTTCATCCGGCTGGAAGACGGGCAGAGCCTCGTGCAGAAGGCGTTCCTGCGCGGCGCGACGCTGCCGGGCGTATCCGAAGTGCTGACCGTGACCAACCGCGATCTCTTCTTCAAGATCGAGGACGAGTTCGCGGCGGTGAATCCGGGCGATACCGCCACCGCCTTCATCCTCGAACCCTTCGGCCGGAACACGGCGGCGGCCGTGGCCGCCTCCGCCCTGTACGTCCAGGAGACGCACGGCGAGGACGCGCTGCTGCTGATCCTCGCCGCCGACCACCTGATCGCCGACCCGCAGGCGTTCTCGGCGGCGGTCGCCGAGGCGGCCCGGCTGGCCGCGGACGGCGGGCTGGTGACCTTCGGCATCCGGCCGCATGCGCCGGAAACGGGCTACGGCTACATCGAGGCGCAGGGGACGCAGGTGCTGCGCTTCGTCGAGAAGCCTTCGCTCGAAAAGGCGGAGGCATTCGTGGCGTCGGGGCGCTTCTACTGGAATTCCGGGATTTTCTGCTTCTCCGCCGGCTGCATCCTGGAGGCGATGGCGAAGCACTGTCCGGCGGTCCTCGCCGCGACGCAGGCGTGTTTTGCGCAATCCCGCCGCCGGGCGCAGGGGCAGCGGTTCTTCCAGATGGAACTCGATTCCGCCCGCTTCGAGGCGGTCCCCGACATCTCCATCGACTACGCCGTGATGGAGAAGGCGGAGAACGTCGCCGTCGTTCCCTGCGACATCGGCTGGAAGGACATCGGTTCGTGGACGGCGCTGGCCGATCTGGGCGAACCCGACCCGGACGGCAACCTGATCCGGGGCGACGTCACGCTGCTCGAAACCCGCAACTGCATCATCCAGAGCGACGACCGGCTGGTCGGCGCCGTCGGCATCGAGGACCTGATCGTCATCGACACGCCGGATGCGCTGCTCATCGCCGAAAAAGGGCGGGCGCAGGACGTGAAGCACCTCTACGCCGAACTGAAGGCCCAGGGGCATGAGGCCCACCGGCTGCACCGGACGGTCCACCGGCCCTGGGGCACCTATACGGTCCTCGAAGAGGGCGAGGGATTCAAGATCAAGCGGCTCGTGGTCAAGCCCGGCGCCAGCCTCAGCCTGCAGATGCACCGCCACCGGAGCGAGCACTGGGTGGTCGTCAGCGGCACCGCCCAGGTGGTCAACGGCGACAGCGAACTGCTGATAAACACCAACGAGTCGACCTACATTCCCGCGGGCAACCGCCATCGCCTGTCGAACCCCGGCCAGCTCGACCTCGTCGTGATCGAGGTGCAGAGCGGCGGCTACCTCGGCGAGGACGACATCGTCAGGTTCGACGACATCTACGGCCGGGCATGAGGCCGGCGGGCACGGACGCCATGCGGCAATTGCAGCGCATCACCACCGAATACGTCGAGGCCGAGGACCGCATCCGCCTCTGCGGCGAAACCGAGTCCGGCGAAACGGCCGTCCTCTGGCTGACCCGGCGGCTGCTCGCCCGCCTCGTCCCGCACCTGTGCGACTGGCTGACGCAGTCGGCCGGAGACGACGCGCGCGCGGCGCTGCTGAACGGGTTTGCGCAGCAGGCAGCGGCCGGCGCGCTGGTGCCGCAGCCGCCGGTGCGGGCTGCGGCCGAGGGCGGGAAGCGGGTGGTGCGCTCGATCGACGTCACGGTCGGTGGGGCGGCCGTGCAGCTGGCGTTCCGCTGCGACGACGGCGCCGACGCCGGCCTCGTCCTGCAGGCGACGCCGCTCCGGCAGTGGCTGGGCATTCTGCACGCGCAGTGCCTCAAGGGAGAATGGCCGGCGACCGACTGGCCGGCCTGGATCGCCGAGGGCCGCCTGCCGGTGTCGGCGGGCGGTGGGGCGGTGGTTCTGCACTGAAACGGCATCTGGCACGCCGGCATTCGTCATATTTCGACATGCCGGGTCAAATCCATGCTGTCGTGCAGGATGCGCAGCACATCGATGCAGCAGTCCTCGCTGGTTCGAAAGACAACGAAGTGCCGACCGTGCCGACCCCGTCGTGCCACATGCAGCGTGCGAATGCCCGGCAGAATGTCATCGCGCCCTTTGGCTCCGGACGCACCGGGCCCGTCGGTCAAGGCTTCCAGTGCCAGGGTCAGCGTTTCCGCATAGACGCCGGCCTGCCGGGAACCGAAGTGCTCCTCCGTCCACGCCAGAATATCCGCGATGTCTTGCTCCGCCTGGCGGGCAAGGCGGACTGTCCATGCCGCCATCAGCGCGAAGACGCGACTCGCTTGCCTATGGCTGCGATATGCGCGCGCAACGAGGCGGCATCGCCGAACGCCGTGTAGCGTCCGGCCTCGATGTCATCCGCGCCGATGACCGCCGCCTCCCGCAGAGCCTGCAATCGTGCTGCATGTTCCTGCTCTCGCTGCTGAATCAGGCGCAAACCATCGCGCAGCACCTCGCTGGCATTCTGATAGCGGCCAGAAGAAACCAGCTGCTCGACGAAACGAGCCTGGGGATCGGTCAGAACGACATTGCGCGTTGGCATGGCAAGCCCCGAAAGAATGCTTGGCATATTCTGCCAATATCTCTGAAACACCACAACCAGCTTCCCGACAGGCGCGCCCTCACGGCGCCTTCTCGTCGTCGCCGCCGACCGCATCGACGACCGCCGCGCCGGTCTTGACCACCCCCTTGCCAACGAGCACCGCCCCGTCGACGGCCACGCCGGCCGCCGTCGTCGCCACGCCGACGGCGGCGCTGGTCACCACCACGGCGGTGGACACCACGCCGCAGCCCGAGAGGCACAGGGCCACGAGCGCGGCGCCGGCCAGGCGCCGCAGTCCGGCAGTACCTCGCCGGCCGTTTCCCGCGCCGATGCGTCCGCAAGCCTCTGTCGGGATTCGCTTGTAAATACGTGGCAGCGCCATCATGCGCATCGCGGTTCAGAGATTCCCCAGATTGATCGACTCGTCATTGCTCAGCAGGCCCGAGAACAACTCGGCCGCCGCCGCCCGCCTTCCTTCGTCGAGCCGGGCATGGGCATCGGCGAGTTCTCCCAGTTTCCGCGCATGCTGCATCGAAAGCAACTGGCAATAGGCAATCGCCAGTGCCCCGGCATCGCGCAGATTTTGCAAGACAGCGCCCTCCAGGGCATTGAGCGCCGTTTCGTCCACGGCGAATATGCCCGCCAGTTGCACATTGCCCGCTGCTGTGGGAATCACCGGGTTCCAGGGGCGGATCAGGCCAGTTTCTTCCAGCGCTGCGAGCGCCGCGTGCGTATGCCGCTGGTTGGCCACCAGATCCCGGCATTCCTGCAGAACGGCCGCCGTTTCAGGCCCCAGGTCGCCGCCATCGGTGTAAAAGGCGATCCCTCCACTCTCCAGCGGCCGCCACCAGGCATCGTTGACGCACAGGACATCCTCGCCGGTTTCGCTTCTGGCCAGCGCAAAGGGCGCCAGGCGCAGGCGCAGCGGCCAGTGGCCGCCCAGCCAACTGCCGTCGGCGGCCACGAACAGGTTCTTGCCGGGCTGGACGCTCAACACGGCCTGCAGCGTCCACGGCCCTTCCCCCAGGCGCAGCAGCCCTACCGGCAGATGGCAGATGGCGGCTGGCAGTTCGCTGGCGTTGAGTTCCACCAGGCCGACCTCGCGGGCAAAGGCGCTGTCGGGCATGGGCTGCCAGCGGGCGCCGGCGAATCGTTCGGGGTTCAGGGGAATGAGCGACATCAGGGACTCCTTCTGAAGTGTCAGGGTAAAAAAAACCCCACACCCGTAGGAATGTGGGGTTGGCATCGGAGCACCTTCCCCGAGGGGAAGGTGTCCTTGCATGCGGCTTAGATGGTCAGCGTTTCGACACCAGCGCCGGCATTGAAGACCGAAGCGGTGAGGTCGTGCAGACCCACCAGCTTGACCACGATGTCGTTGGCGTCCAGGCCCGTCTGCTGCACCGCGGTAGCGGTGTCGTTCACCATGGCCACCACGTAGGTGTCGCCACCGTACTGGAACCACGTGATCGCGGCCGTGTTCGCCGCCAGATCGGCCGTGGCCGCCGCCGTACCTTGATCCTGCACCAGCAGCGTGTAGTTGGCGGCCAGGTTCAGGGCATCGGTCAGGCTGGTGGCGGAAGCCACGTTGACCTGGGAAGCGGCAGTGCTGGCACCGAGCAGGGAGAATGCAGCGGTGCCCACGGTTGCATCGAAGTCGATCACCGTACCCGTGGCGGCCACCCCCGTTGCGAAGCTGATGGTGGTCATGGCGAAGTTGTCCGCCGTGCCGCCCGTCACCGCGCGATCCACGATGATGGTTTCGGCGCCGGCGTTGGCCGTGTTGGCCGTACCGATGTTCACCGTGGCATTGGTACCCACCGTGATCGAGGTAGTACCGACACCCGAGGCAACGTTGAACTTCACATCCGCGCCGGTGGCGGTAATGGTGTTGGTACCCGTACCGACGCTGATGGTGTTACCGGCACCGTTGGCGGTGATGATGTTGGCACCGTTGCTCAGGGTGATGGTGTTGTTGGCACCCGTTGCCGTGAGGGTGACCACGCCGGTACCCACGTTGGTGGCAGAACCTTGGACGAAGGTGTCGCCCGTGCCGCTGGCGAAGATCGTCGCAGCCTGACCCACCGCCAGATCGAACTTGACGTTGTTCTGGGCGATGGCATCGCTGGCACTCACACCCAACGCCACGGTGCCGGTTGCATTGACCGTGTTGATGTTGGTCAGCGCCGTGCCGGTGATCTTGCTGATGGTCGTGGGACCCGCACCTGCGCCCACCTGGACGGTGTTCACGGTGTTGGTGGCGTCCACCAGTTCGGAGACCGTCAGCGCCTGGCCGCCGTTCTTGAACTGCACCAGCGCATCACCATTGACCGTCAGACGGTTGATGGTGGTGGCGTTGGTCGCTTGCGTCACGGTCAGGCTGTTCTTGCCGGAAGCGCCCACTTGCGTGGTTTCCAGCAGGCCCAGGTGAGCGCCGACGGCGGTGGCGTTGACCACCAGCTCGGCCGAAGCGGCCAGGTTGGCGAACTTGGTGGTGTTGGTGTTGGCCGCGACAGTACCGGCCACAGCCAGCGTTGCCATCGCAAAGCCGGTGTAGTCCAGGTTGCTGCTGGTCGCCAGGGCTGCCAGATCCACCGTGGCGTTGGTGAGGTTGGTCACCGTGTCGGACACGATGGTGCCATCACCGAAGGTGGAACCGAAGCCCTTGACCGAGGCCACGTCCTTCAGCTCGACCACGACGTTGTTGGTGTCGCTGCCAGCACCGGCGCTGCTCTGCAGGGTTGCAGCGTTGTCGGAAGCCACCACGTAGCTCTTGCCGTTGTGCGAGAAGGCCGCCACCCTGTTGGCCCCGCCGGTGGTGCTGGAGTTCACGATGATCTGCGCTGCGTTGATCAGCTCATTCACCGTGAATTGCGACAGGCTGTTGCCGCCCGTTGCACCGAAGGTGATCACACCGTTGCTGATGGTGTAGGTCAGGTTGGCCAGCTTGGTGTTGAGCGCACCCGTGGAGTCAAACACGGCCGCCATGTTGGCTGCGTTGTTCAGGGTGTTCACCACACCCGTCACGGCGTTGGCGACGATGGTCTTGGCTTGCGTAGCGTTGTCGGCCGCGTTGCGGAAGACAACGGTATCGCTGGCCGACTGGCTACCCACGGTGAAGGCGGTGACACCCCCCTTGCTGCCGTTGTCGGTCACGACGGCGCCTTCCCTCAGCACCAGCGTATCGACCTTGGCGGCGGAAGCCGACAGGTTGACCGTTTCGCTGCCGGAGCCGAACTTCTTGGTCACGGTGCTGAACGAACCACCCAGACCCGCCTTGTACTCGCCGCCGCCCGAGCCGGTGATGAACTCGTTGTTGACGGTGGTCATGTTGATGGTACGAGCAATCGTCGAACCAGCGTTCCATGTACCGGACTCATCGACCAAGTTGGTCTGGCCAAGCTGGCTGGTGATCACCACGATGCTGCCCACAGCCACCGCAGAAGAGACACCGGGGACATTGGCCGCCGTAATGGCTGCCGCAAGACCGGTAGCACCCTGGGCGGCAGTCTCTACACCGCCGGCCGTATAGGTGTAGGCGACACCGTTGATGGTCGCAATCAGGGTTTCGGCGCCGGTGCTCGCACCAGAGACCGTGATCACATCCACCTGCTGACCGCCCAGCAGGCTGTCGGCGATGGTGCCGTTGGTCCCGGTTTCGGTAGAGCTCACCTCAAAGGCCGTACCGGACTGCAGCACGATGTTGCCACCGCTCTGGGTTGCCATGTTGGTTGTGGCGACGCCTGCGCCAGCAGTGGTTCTTACCACCGGGCCAGTGGTGGCATTGGCGTTGATGGCGGCAGCCAGTGCGGCTGCCACTTCTGCCGCAGTGGCGTTGCCCGCAGCGGTGTAGGTGTAGATGCTCGCGTTATTACCCTGGCCGATGGTCACGACGGCCGTCTCACCGAACGCCCAGTTCGGTGCCGCGGAGCCCGCCAGCGTCACCAGCGCCTTCACGTTGCCAGAGTCGTTGGAACCCGCTGCGACCAGCTTGGAAGCGCCGCCCGTGAAGGTCACGCCGCTGTTGGAGACAGCGGCAGCCGTCACATCCACGGTGGTGCCGGTGTTGCCGGAAGCGTTGATGCTGGTGAAGCCGGTGTCGGCGGTCAGGGTCAGGCTGGAAGCACCGCCCACGGTCAGCGTGGCTGCGCCGTTGGAGGCTACGCCGTTGATGGTGGCGGTGTTGCCGACACCCGCAGCGGTCTTGCCGACGGAATTCACCGTCAGGGCTTCCACGCCATTGGCGGTGATGATGCCGGTGCCGGTGCCGCCGCCTGCGGCAGCAATCGCGGTTGTGCCGCTACCCAGGTTGACCGTCATGGCGGTGTTGGTGGCCGAGTAGTTGGCACCGACCACGGAGACAGTATCGTCGGTGGTGTTTGCCAGCACATCGAGCGTCAGGCCGGTAGCCGTGTTGCTGAAGGTAACGTTGCCGGCGACCGCGCCCACCTGGACGGTGGAGAAGCCGGAGGCGTCGTAGTTGCCGCCAGCGCTGTTGGCCAATGCACCCAGGCGCAAGATTTCAAAGCCCTTGACGTTGGCGGCGTTGCCAAGCGCCACGTCGGTGCCGGCGGCGGCGTAGTTGGCGACCAGTACGTCAGCAGAACCGTTGCCGCCATCGATGGTGGCCTTGCTGCTCCAGCCCGAGGCGTTGCTGTTGATGGTGACGGTATCCACACCCGAGCCGCCCTTGTAGGACTGCACTTCGTCGGTGGTGGTGGTCATTTGCAGCGCAGCGGTCACGTTGCCCGTTGCGGCCGAGGCGTCCACCGTCTTGGCCTTGGACAGGTTGCCCGTGCCGAAGCTGCCCGAGGCGGACAGATTCACGTTGCCCGCGCCCTTGAGCGTGACCGTCGCGATGTCGCTCGTTACACCGCCCAGATTGATGGCAGCCGCAGCGGCGTTGTCGATGGTGACGGCGGTCGCCTTGGTGGCATCCACTCGCAGGGTGGCGGTGGAGGCGGTGCCGTTGTCCTTGACGGTGATGCTGCCGGCCTTGGCGTCGACCACCGTGATGGTGTTTG
The DNA here is from genome assembly GCA_019455325.1 of Rhodocyclaceae bacterium. GTDB lineage: Bacteria > Pseudomonadota > Gammaproteobacteria > Burkholderiales > Rhodocyclaceae > Proximibacter. The sequence continues at coordinate 380,898 of JACFMQ010000004.1, forward strand.
CCGCAGCGGTGTTGTTACCCTGGGTAATGGTCAGCGCGTGAGCGTCGGTATTGTTGGTGATGGTGATGGTGTCGCTCAGCGCCTTGGTATTGACCACCGTCAGGTTTTCCAGCGCGTCGGAAGTAATAGCCACGCCGTCGGCGGCTTGCAGGCTGTCGATGACGACGTTCTTCAGCGTGCTGGTGCCCACGGCCTTGCCGGCATTGCTGCCGCCGGTGGCCAGGGTGGACTGGATATCGACGATGCTGTCGACGTCGCCACCGGTGACAGAAACGGTTTCGGCGCCGTTGGTGTTGACGTTGACATTGCCCGTGCCGTAGGCGGTCTGGCTGCCGGAGACGGTCTTGTTGACGATGGTGACGTTGCCGGTCGGCGCCAGGTTGGCGTCCTTCAGCGCGGTGCCGGCCGCGTTGAGTGCGGCGGAGGCGCCGCCGACGGTGATGGCGCCGGAAGTCTTGGTGGTCGTGATGTCCACCGTGGTGCCGCCCTGGACGGTGACGGTATCCGCACCGACGCCGCCGAAGGTGTTGGTGACCTTGACCGCGCCGCTGGGCACGGTGTTCACGCCGCCGACCACGCCGCCCACGGCCACGTTGCCGCCGGTGGTGTTGATGGTGACGTCGGTGCCGCCACGCACGGTGACGTTGCCGGGATTGGTGCCGTTGAGCACGGCGTTGGCGTTGCCGGTGAAGATGTCGGCCTGGTTGACCACCACGGCGCCGGTCGGGGCGCTGGCCACGGCGGTGCCGATGTTGACGGTCTGGCCCTTGGCGTTGACGGTGACATCCTTGCCGCCGTCGATGGTGACGGTGCGGCCGAAGCCTGCGCCATTGTGGGTTTGCGTGACGGTGACGTCGCCGGTGGGGTTGCTGGCCTGGTCGGTGACGGCATTGGCAGCGCGACCGATGGTGACGTTGGAACCCGTGGTGGTGACGGAGACGTCGGTACCGCCGGTGATGTTGATGGCACCTGCGGCGGCCGCGGTTTCGATACCCGTGTTGGTCACCGTGATGGCACCGGTCGGGTTGAGGGCGTTTTCCCTGGCAGCGTTGCCCACCTGGCCGACGTTGATGACGTTGGCGGCGTTGGTGGTGATGCTGACATCCTTGCCGCCATGTACGCCGATGGCGCCGCTCACGACGTTGTTGTTGGCGGAGCCGGCCAGGCCGTTGTAGGCGATCTGGGCGGTTTCGGTGATGGTGACGTTGCCCTTGGGCAGGTTGGAAGGGTCGCGATAGAGGACATCGCCGACGGTGATGGCGCCTGCGCCGCTCAGCGCCGTGCTGGCAATGGTGACGATGTCGCCGCCGAAGACGGTGACGGCGCCGGTGCCGGCGGTGTCGACGGTGATGTCGCCGGAGGCGTTGGCGATGGCGCCGGCCTTGTTGTTGCCGGTGTTAGCGGCGGTGTTGCCGATATTGATGGCGCCGGTGTTGGAGGTGGAGGTCACCGTGGCCTTGACCGTGGTACCGCCGAACACGTTGATGCCGCCTGCTGCCGTGTTGTTGACGGTGACGTCAACCGCGCCGGTGGCAACCTGCTGGGCGGTGGGCACCGACGCCAGGGTCTGGTTGCCGACCCGCACGCCCGCGCCGCCGTTGGCGGTGACGGTGACGTCGTGGCCGCCGTCGACGCGCACGCCCGAGAGCGGGTCAAACGAGAGCTGCGTGACGGTGACCTTGGTCGCCGTGCCGAAATTTTCGTTGCCGGCGATGTAGAGATCAGCGTTGCCCGCACCCTGGGTGCTGGCCTTGAGTTCATTGACCGAAGCGAAGTCGCGCGTGCGCAGGCCGCCGCCGGCGGTGTTGGCAGCGGAGTCGAGCTCGACGATCTGGACGTTGTGGAGCGTCACGCCGGCCGGCAGGTTGTTCTGTGCTGCATCCGGCGTCAGGTCGGTGATCAGCAGCTTGTTGTCGGTGCGGCCGTCCGTGCCGCGGAGCACATCGCCCGGATTCAGCGTCGGGCCCTTGCCGTCCACGTTGTAGCGGGTTTGCGAGGCGATGAAGGTGTGGGCGGTCCGTTCGTCAAGACCCGTAGTGAGCGTGAAGGTTTCGCCAGCGAGACCGCCACCGGCGGCCGACACATTGACGACGGCTTGGTTGACCTGCTCTTGAGTCGCGGGCGTGGTGCTGACGGTCTTCAGGAAATCGCGGGCGGCGTTGGCAGCGGCCGTGCCGCTGTAGCCCAGGATTTCAGCGGTGGTGTCCAGACCGTCGGTGAACAGCTTGGAAGAGGCGAGCTTGTTTTCGACAGCCGTCTTGTCTGCGTTGGCAGCGCCGTTGAGGATGCCGAGGGCGGCTTCCAGCGGCTTCAGGCGGCCGCTGTAGACTTCGTTGGTCCAAAAGGCCAGGCCGGCGGGTTCGGCGTCGCGATTGAACAGGATGTTGTAGATCGCGTTGACCTGAGCGGCGTTGAACTCGGAGCCGTAGAGGGCCTTGGATTCGTTGGAGGCGCTGAAACCGGCGATCACTTCAGCGTCGGTCTTGCTGGCCCAGTACTGCAGACCATCGAAGTCGACCGGACGGCCGAAATATGCCAGGTATGCCTTGGTCAGAAAATCACGGCTAGCCATTGTGTATATCTCCTAGGAGGGAAAAAAATTACAACCAAAGGTGTAGATATCTGTATCGGCAGGCAGGCTTTCAGCCCTGTACGGTCGCGCGACAAGCCGCCCGTCGTACCCGGATACACCTACGCGGCCGAACTTTAACCGAGCAAACCGGGAAAACTTGTGACGCAGGTCACAAAGTCAGCTCCCGCCGTTCATGGCGATTGTCATGCCGGCACCTCGTTCCCGAGCCTGGCGGGGCGGAGCCGTCGGCGCCGAAAGCGGGGCGGACATCAGCGTCGCCAATGGGTTATGCCGCTGACCGTCTGCGACGGCGCGACGCCGGCGGAGAAAACATAGGCGGCTTCCGCGTTGGTGGCGCCGAGCACGCCGTTCACGTTCATGTTCGCCCGCCCGGAGAACTGCCCTGCGCCTTCGAGGGTGCCGTTGCCGAGCACGGCGCCCGTCGAGTAGAGGTTGTAGCGCTGGTCGCCGGTCACCACATCGAGGCTGGTGGCGAAGGTGCTGTTGGTGAAGTTGACCTGCAGGCGGCCGTTTTCGACGGCGGCCGGCGTCAGGTTCGGATTGCCGTCACGGTGGACCACCGCCTGCGCCGACTGCAAGGCGAAGCCAATGCTGCCCTGGGCCGGGCGCCAGCCCGAGTCGCGGTCTTTCAGGATGGCGTAAGGGCCGCTGAGTGCAGCCAGGCCGTATCCGGCCTTTTGCAGTTCGGCAAGCACGAACTCGGGCGGCTGATTCAGCACAGGCTGCCAGCGCCCCCAGACGATACTGGGTCGTGTGTTGCCGGGATCCGTCGGGCGCGCGGCGGATTCCAGGTTCTTCGTGGGCGCTAGGTCGATGGCGGCGCCCGCGTCGAGCTTTCCGGGCTCGCCCTTGCCCGGCGGGGCAATCTTGTCCGGGGCCATGGTGCCGGACTCGATCAGACGGGGGGCGGTGTCGCCGCGGCTGACCTGGATCAGCTTGTCCGCCCGTCCGGCGTAAAGTTCGAGGCTGGAAAGCCCCTCGCAGGGACCGCCCCCCTCGGGCGCGCAGCTTGCCGAGAAGGGGGCGACGATGACACCGCCCGAGGTGACCGATACGCGAGATACGGCGGCATCGGTGAACACGGTGAAGTCGGTGCCCCTGACGCCGATGGCGGCGACCGGCGTATTCAGACGGAAATTCTGCCGCGCGGCCTTGACGGCCTCCCCGGAGATCACGCGCGCCACGCCTTGCTTGAGTTCGTAGCGGATGCGATTGTTGGCCGGAGTCTGCTCGTCCACGAAATAGGCTTCGACGCGAGCCTCGGTGTTCGGGCGCAGGATGAGGAAACCCTTGTCCTTCGTCTTCACGTAGAGGTAGCTGCCTTCCTGCGTCTCCAGCCGGTCCCCGACCTTGACCTCCTGGCCGTTCTTCGCCGCCTGGCCGGAGATCCTGGCCTGGCCGAGAACGAAGACGATCTCGCCCGCCGTCTCGGCAAGCGCGGACGCGGCCGGGAGCAGCGAGCCGGCCAGCAGGGAAATTGCCACGAACAATGTACGCATAGCCAAGCCCCAGAAACGTGCGCGGATGCCCGCGCAGGGTGATCCAACTTCGAACGATAGTCAAAATTCTCGAATAATCAGGGGATTTTCGCAATCCCGCCGTGCCGGAGCGGGAAGGCCCGGGTCGGAGCGATGCTATAATTGCGGCCTTTTTCGAGAGCTGCGATGCGATTTCTGCCGGACAGGACAGGAGGCGCCGGGCGGCTTGGGCGGCGCCGGGGCCGGCTGCCGGATAGCGAGGGTTCGGGTTGGGCGGAAAAACAACACTTGGGCCGCTGACGGCCCCGTTCGTAGCGCTGTTACGCTATCGCGGGCTGATTCATGCCATCACCCTGCGGGACATCCGGAGCCGCTACGTGGGGTCGGTGCTCGGCGCCCTGTGGCTGCTTCTTCCGCCGATCGCGATGGTGCTGATCTACACCGTGATCTTTTCGAAGATCATGCAGGCGCGCCTGCCCGGCGCGAACAACCAGTACGCCTACAGCATCTACCTGTGCGCCGGGCTCGTCGCCTGGGGGCTGTTTCTCGAACTGGTCCAGCGCGGCAAGAACGCCTTCCTCGAAAACGCCAACCTGATCAAGAAGACCAGCTTTCCCCGCTTCGTCCTTTTCGTGCCTGTCGCCGCCGTGGCGCTCTTCAACAGCCTGGTCCTGTTCGCGCTGGTGCTGCTGTTCATGCTGTTCTCGTCCTATCCCTTGTCCTGGACGGCCGGGAACATGCTGCCGGCGCTTGCCGCCGGGCTGTATCTCGGCCTGGGCATGGCGATCCTGCTGGCGATCCTGAACGTTTTCTTCCGGGATACCGGCCAGATCGCTGACGTTTTCTTCCAGGGGCTGTTCTGGGCCACGCCGATCGTGTATCCGGCCAGCATTCTTTCGGAGTGGACGCGGGAGATTCTGTCCTACAACCCGGTCTATCCGATCGTGCGCGTCGCCCAGGGGGCGCTGCTCGGCGATCCCGTCGATCTGTCGACCCTGGCCTATCCGGTCGCGTTCGCAACCGTCTTCCTGCTGGCCGCGCTCCTGCTGTACCGGCGCAGCCATGCCGACATGCTGGACCAGATCTGACCATGGGCATCCGGGTAGATGGACTGGGCAAGGCCTATCCCAGGTTCAGGAGCCGCCGGCATGCCCTCGCAACCTGGCTGGGCCTGTGTCCGCGCGATCTGTGCTGGGTTCTCCGCGACGTCAGTTTCACGGTCGAGCAGGGTGAATCCGTCGGGCTGGTGGGGGTGAACGGCGCGGGGAAAAGTACGCTGCTCAAGCTGATCGCGGGCACGACGGTGCCGACGACCGGCTCGGTGTCGGTCAACGGGCGGATCGCCGCCCTGCTCGAACTGGGTATGGGCTTCCATCCGGAGTTCACGGGGCGCGAGAATGTGGTTCTGTCGGCGCGGATGCAGGGGTTTTCGCCCGAGGAGATCGATGCCCTGGTGCCGTCCATCCAGGCTTTTGCCGAGATCGGGGATTATTTCGACCAGCCGGTGCGAATCTATTCGTCGGGGATGTTCGTGCGTCTGGCCTTTAGCGCGGCGACGGCCGTGCGCCCCGAGATATTGATCGTGGACGAGGCGCTGGCCGTGGGCGACGCCTATTTCCAGCACAAGTCCTTCGCGCGCATCCGTTCGTTCCGCGAGCAGGGGACGACGCTGCTGTTCGTGTCGCACGATCCCGGCTCGATCAAGTCCCTGTGCGACCGGGCGATCCTGCTGAACGAGAGCCGCATCATCGCCGACGCGCCGCCGGCCGAGGTGCTGGATTACTACAATGCATTGATCGCCGAGAAGGAGGCCAATGCGGTCCAGCTCAAGGAGAACCGGTACGGCGGCCGCTCGGGGAACGGGATGGCCACTTTCCTGTCCGTGACCTTCGAGTCGAAGGGAAAACCGGCGAAGATCGTCGAGGTGGGTGCCGACCTGGACATCTGCCTGACGCTCGTCGCGCATCAGGCGATTCCCGACCTGTCCGTGGGTTTCATGCTGAAGGATCGGACGGGACTGGACATCTTCGGCAGCAATACCTGGCTGCGCGGCGAGCTTGCCAGCCTGGGCGACGCGCCCGGCGTGCCGAGGAAGCTGCGCATACGCATTCCCGCACTCAACGTCGGGCCGGGCAGCTACAGTCTGACCCTCGCATTGCATTCGGGCGCGAGCCATTTGCAGGGCAATTTCGACTGGTGGGACAATGCGGAGGTATTCCAGGTGGTTCCCGACAGCGGCCGCAAGCACTTTCTCGGCGTCTGCGCCCTCGATGCCGTGCTCATCGACGATGACGCCGGCGCGGATGCGTGACCGGCGCCGCCTCCATCCCGCCGCGTCCTTCCTTTTCCCTCCATTCCACGACAGCTTGTATGGACATCGATCTGAAAGCGCTCCGCTCCGCCATTGCCGCCGAAATCAGCCGCCGCGAGTATGAGCACGACGCCGGGCGTGCCGACCCGGCGGAGGGCGCGCTATCGCCCGGGCGGGGATTGCAGGACGTGGTCGGCGCGTTCGAGCCGGTCGACCTTGAAAGTTGCCTGCCGGAGGCGCCGCCGGAGCCTTCGCCCGCGCCGCCGACGCAGGACGAGGCGCGGGCCGAGGCGCGCGCGCGCGGGCTGTATCACCGCATTCGGAATTCGTTCCTCGGCAAATACCTGGGCCATCCGCGCGTCACCGGCCTGCTCATGCGGGCGCGCCAGCGGCCTGGGGGGGCAACGCTCAAGAACGTCGCCGTCCTGGTGCTGAAGGCGGTCCTGCTGCGCATTCCGGGGCTGCGGCGGGTCGTGCACATCCTGGCGGCGCTGCGCAGGCTGCCGGAGCGCCTCGCCGGCCTCGAACACCTGGGCGCCTACCTGCGAAGCATGGGCCTCCAGGTGCAGGATCAGGTGAACCAGGGGCTTTACTCGCACGCCCTGGCCGTGCAGCAGAACGAGGCGCATCTCCTGCGGCGGATTCGCTACCTCGAACAGGAATTGCGCCGCCAGCGGCAGATCGCGGCGGTTTCGCCGGAGCCGTCGCCGGGCGGGGAGTCCGCCGCCGCGCCGGCAGCGATTCCGCCCGATTTCTATGTGGCGTTCGAGGCGCGCTTCCGCGGCAGCCGCGAGCAGATCAGGGAGCGGCTCGCGGCCAACCTGCGCCACGTCCGCACGCTTCCCGCCCTGGGCCGGTATCCGGTGCTCGACATCGGATGCGGGCGCGGCGAATGGCTGCAGCTTCTGGCGGAGGAAGGTATCGACGCCCAGGGCATCGACACGAATCCGGACATGGTGCGGACCTGCAACGAGATGGGGCTGAAGGTCAGCCAGGGCGATGCTCTGGAGCATCTCTCGCAACTGCCGGATGCGAGCCTGGCGGGCCTGACGGCCCTCCATGTCGTCGAACACGTGCCCACCGACGTCCTGATCCGCCTGGTCGACGAAGCGCTGCGCGTGGTGAGGCCCGGCGGCCTGGTTCTTTTCGAGACGCCGAACCCGGAGAACCTGATCGTCGGCGCCTGCAACTTCTATCTCGACCCGACGCATCGCAACCCCTTGCCTCCGGCATTCCTCGCCTTCCTGCTGGAAGCCCGCGGTTTCGAGCGCGTCGAGATCGAGCGCCGCCATCCGGGGGATGCCTCGCTGCTCGGCGCCGATCCGGAGATCGCCCTGCCGAAGGCGGTCGCCGATCTCCTCTGCGGGCCGCTGGACTACGCGGCAATGGGCTACGTACCGTGAGCGGACGGCCATGCATCTGATTCTCTGCAACGAACGTCTGCTCTTCCGCTTCGGGGTCGACCGCGTGCTTCTGCTGCTCGCCGGGCGGCTCAAGGCGGCGGGCTGGAAGATCAGTTTCGTCGCCCAGAGGGCCGACGTCGACGCCCTGCGCCGCATTTCCGACGGAATTCACGTTCCGCCCGCGCATCACGTGCCCTATCCGGAACTGGACCGGGCCACCGCGCAGTGGTTGAAGGCGCACCGTCATCGGCTGGTCGACGGGCGGGACGGCGCCGGCGGGACCATCGCGCTGATCGGCGGCTGGCCATTCTATGGGTGCATTCCGGTGTTCCGCGAGTGCGGCGCCACGGTGGTCGCTCTGGACTGCGGGGCGGTGCCGGTGGACGGGATGTGCGGCGAGGCTCTGTTCGTGCAGCAACGCCTGCGCGAACTGCGCCGCGAGTATTTGCCGGAAGCCCATGCCATTGCCCCGATCAGCCATTTCATCGAACGCACGCAGTCCCGCCCGGATGCGGGGCTGAGCGTCAGGGTGGCGACCATCCATCTGGGGGCGGACCATCTGGATGCCGGCGATGCGCTGTGGACGGGGGACGCGGGGACGAAGCGCGCCGCCGCCTGGCCGGCGGACCGGCAGCGCCGGCGCATCCTCAACCTGGGCCGCTGGGAGACGGGGAACTACAAGAACAGCGAGGCGTTCTGCCGGCTCGCCCGGGGGATCGCCGCCCGCTTCCCGGACGCGGTGTTCGGCGTTCTGGCGAACGCCGCCGATCTGGACGTCCCCGAAGACCTGCGCGATCGGATTCTGCCGCTGGGACACGTCGGCGATGCCGAGCTGGCGCATCTGATGCGCGAGGCCGATCTTGGCCTCAGCGTTTCGCTGTGGGAGGGGTTCAATCTGCCGCTGGCCGAAATGCAGCAGGCGGGGCGCCCGGCGCTGGCGTTCGATCTGGGCGCACATCCGGAAGTGGTGGCGCATCCGCGGCTGCTCTGCCGGAATGAGCGGGAGATGCTCGACAAGGCCATCGCCTGCCTCTCGGGCGACTGGATCGCGGCGCCGGACTGGGCGGCGGCGCTCGACGCCTTCCGCAAGCGCCTGAACTGGCAGAACACGACGCAGGCCTACGTCGATCTCCTGTGCGGCCTGCGGCCGCACGCCCACCCGCCCTGGCCGGGAATCGTCGTCGATGCCAGCGCCTGCCTGCGCGATCCGGCCAACACGGGCGTGGCCCGCGTCGTCCGCAGCCTGTCGCGCAAGCTCCAGGACTTCGGCGAACCGATCTTCGTCGCCTGGGACGAGCGCTTGCAGTGCTATGTCCTGCCGACCGAGGACGAGTATCGCAATCTGGGCAATTACGGAGGGCCGGATCCGTCGCCGGCGCATTACGTGCTGCGGCGCTCGCCGCCGACGCGCCGGACGCGCCTGGCGAGTGCCTACGGCAACCGGCTGCGCGGGGGATGGCTCCTGCAGGGCGAGATTGTCTTCGAGGCGCAGGGCCCGCTGCGCCGCGAGGCTGCCCGCGCCCTGGGGCTGAAGCTTGCCGCGATCTTCTACGACGCGATCCCGGTGACCCATCCGCAGTGGGTCTCGGACCGGAAGATCCGGGAGAACCATGCGGCATACATGCGCGGCCTCGCCGAGTGCGACCGGGTTCTGGCGATTTCGCCCGACGCCGGCGGCCAGTTGAAGCGGTTCTGGCAGGAATCAGGCATCCGGCCGAAGGCCGTTGCGGAAACGTGCTGGATTCCCGGCGAGCTGACCGCGTCGCCGCGGGCGTCGACGGCGGCCCGGCCGCCGGCGCCGGGCGAGCGCCTGCGCCTGCTGTGCGTGTCGACGCTGGAGCCCCGGAAGAACCATCGGACGGTGCTGGCCGCCGTGGCGGAACTGTCGATGCGTCACCCGGACCTCGACTGGCAACTGGACTTGGTCGGGAACCGCTATGCGGGGGGCGACGACATCGTGCGCTCGGTCGAGGCGGCGGCGGCGCGGGACCATCGCATCGTCTGGCACGGTGTGGTCGACGATGCGACGCTCAACCGGTTCTACGTCCAGGCCCACATCACGATCTATGCCTCGCTGGTCGAGGGCTACGGCATGCCGATCGTGGAGAGCCTGTGGCATGGGCGCCCCTGCATCTGCCACCGCGAGGGGGTGATGGCCGATCTTGCGGCGGACGGCGGGTGCCGGACCGTCGACATGACGAATCCCTCGGCCCTGGCGGAGGCTATCCATGCCCTGGCGACGGATGCGTCCGACTACGGGGCGCTGGCCGAGGCGGCGCTGCAACGCCACATTCCGACTTGGCGCAGCTATGCGCGCGCGGTGTCGACGCGGCTGGCGACGCACCGGGAAGACCGGCCCGGGCAGCCGTGGCCGGAGCGCTGGCAGCATTGGCTGCTGCCAGCGTCCGCGGCGATCGCGGACGATCCGGCGCAGCTCGCCCTGGCCTGTCTGATTCGCGCGCAGTCCCTGCACGCGGGGGTGCTGGTCGGCGAGCATCCGGCCTGGCTGGCCGATCTTTTCGGCGCGGCGTTGCCGCAGGCCTGGCAGGTCGTCGAGGCCGGCACGGTCGGCGGGCCGCATCGGGCGAACGGGCTTTCCAGGCTCGAAGGTCCGTTGCCGGAGACGCTTTCCGCGCTCGTCGAGGAACTGTCGTCCGCCGATGCGGCGGCGCGGCTGGTCGTTCTGTCGGCGGGGCTCGTCGCCCGCCTGCGTCCAGCGCTCGAAGCCGCCCCGGCGGTGCGGGACATGCTCCTCGTCATCCCGGCGGGCGACGCAGCGCTTGCCGAGGCGAACGGTTTCGGCCAGCCGGCGATCCGCCTGGAGGGCTACCTGGGCTACTGGCTGGGAGCGGATAGCCGCGAAGCGGCCGCGTCGTCATGAAGATTCTCGTCGTCTCGAATTTCTTCCCGCCGAACTTCATCGGCGGCGCCGAGATCGTCGCGTACAAGCAGGCCCGGAGACTGGCGGAACTGGGGCACGAGGTGCGGGTTCTGGCGGGCGACAACAGCCTTCGCCTGCCCGGCTATCCGGCGCGGGACGAGGTGTTCGACGGCCTGCCGGTCACGCGCGTCGCCCTGCAGCCGAGCGATTTCGCGCCCAACGGCAATAACATCGCCCATCCGGAGGTCGATGCGATCTTCGCCCGGCTGGTCGAGCGGTGGCGTCCGGACGCGGTGCACGCGCATCACTTGCTGGGCCTGTCCCTGGGCATCCTGCGGACGGCGCGGGCGCACGGCATCCGCAGCGTCCTGACCCTGCACGACCACTGGGGGTTCTGCCTCAACAGCACCCGGATCACGACGGCCGGCGCGCTCTGCCGGGACGCGACGCGCTGCGCGGAATGCCGGCCCGACTTCTACCTCGGGAACGATACGTATCCCGTACGCTTCCGGCAGGATTATGTCCGCTGGCAATTGGGGGCCGTCGATGCGTTCGTGTCGCCCAGCCGCTACCTGGCCGATGCCTACGTCGAGACCGGGCTGCCCGCCGACCGGATGCACGTGATCGCCAACGGCATCGAGACGGAGCGTTTCGCCGATCTGGCGCCGCCCGCGTTCCAGGGGCAACTGCACGTGCTGTTCGTCGGCTACATGGGCGGACACAAGGGCGTACCCGTGTTGCTCGACGCGCTGACGAGGCTTCCCGCGGAACGGCTGCACGTGGATTTCGTGGGCGACGGACAGGCCTGCGCGAACTATCAGCAGTACCTCCACGCCCGGTGCCCGACGCTGTCCTGCCGCTTCTGGGGGCGCCTGCCGAACGAGCGGATCGCCGAGCGCCTGGGCCGGGCGCACGTCTTCGTCCTGCCGTCGGTCTGCCCGGAAAACCAGCCGGTGACGATCACTGAGGCGATGGCCAGCGGCCTGCCGGTCGTCGCCTCCCGCATCGGCGGCATTCCCGAACTGGTCGATGACGAGGTGACCGGCCACCTAGTCGAGCCGGGAGACGCCGGCGCGCTTGCCCGTTGCCTCGGCCTCTATCTCGACGATCCCGAACGAATCCGCCGGCACGGCGACGCCGGTCGGGCGGCGATCCGGGCGCTGTCGACGGAGCGGCAGATCGGGCGGCTGGAAAGCCTGCTGGCGCAGCCCGGACTGCCGGCGGCGTGGACGTCGCCTGTGATCGCCTGCCACGGCCGACCCCACCTGGCGACCTTCGCGGCGCTGCACCGCGAGTTGACGCCCCATCCGGCCGGAAAACCCCAGCCGGCGGCACAGCCCTGCTGGATTCCTGCCGAGTGGGTCGATCCCGCGCAGGCGGACATCCTCTGGATCGCCGACGCCCGGCGGATCGAGCCCGCCCTGAAGACCATCGCAGACTACCTGGCGGCGGAACGGCATGTGGTCGTCGACGAACGCAACGTCCTGCTGCGGCCCCACCTGGACGATCGCGTCCTGCCGGTCCGGGGCGCGGCCCAGCAGGCCATGGCGCTCCGCCTCCTGCTCGCGCATCGCCGCGCACGGCGCCAGGCCGCGTGCGCGCAAGACGTGGCCGTGCCCGAGTGACGCGCCCATGCCGGCCGGGCCGCCGGGCTTATGCGTTGCGAGTGCCACCTGATATCATCGGCCCCTTTGTCCTATAACCATCGGGCTGGCTTTCCCTTGCGTCTGTTTCTCTGCTGTACGCTCCTCATCGGATCGCTGTTCGCCTTCCCTCTGCGGGCAAGCGCCGAAGGCACCGGTATCGACCGCTATCCGGAAGCGATGCAGGCCATTGCCGAGGGGCAGTACGACGTCGCCCGCAGACTTCTGCTCGAAATCGTCGGAACGACACCCGCCCATGCGGGGGCCTGGCTGGACCTTGCCATCCTGTATTGCGGTCTCGGCGACGCTGCGGAAACCGAATCGCTGTTGAGCGAGATCGAGCGGCGTTTTATGCCGCCGCCAAGCATTCTCGAAATCATCGGCCATATTCGCGCCCAGGGGTGTCGCGGCCACATTCCGACGAGCCGCAGCTCGTTCACCCTGGGTCTGGGCTACGACAGCAACGCCAATCAGGGGGCCAGCGAAAGCCACTTCGACATCTCCCTGGGCCAGGACCGGCTTCGCCTGGAAATCCTGCCGCAGTACATGAAGCGTGGGGATAGGTTCTACAGCATCTCGGCCGCGCATACCTTGCCGATCGGCAACGAGGGGACGCTGGCTTTCGTGCAGGCGCACCTGAAGCAGTTCGGGCAGATGCGCGATTACGACACGCTCTCCGCCCAGGCGGGGCTGGAGCGCGGGCTGCGCTGGCACGACTGGCAACTGATGGGTTCCGTGCTTGCCGGCAGCTTCGTCCTCGGCGGCTCGCCCTACCTGCACCAGGCCCGCGTGCAGTTCCGGGCGATACCGCCGCTGGATCTGCCCGCGGGCTGGTATCTCGGGGTGACGGGGATGGGGACCTGGACGCACTATCCCTCGATGTCGGCGTTCGACAGCCAAGTCTACGAACTGCGGGGATTCGTCCGCCGCCAGACGCGCTCGGGCGAGTGGCAGCTCAGCCTGGGGCCCGGCCGTGACCGGGCGTCCGGCAGCCGTCCGGGCGACAATCGTGCGGGGTTCTCCGTGATCCTGGAAGGGCGGCGCCATCTCGGAAACCGCCTGCTCCTCAACTGGGAGCTGGATTACCAGAGCTGGCGGGCAAGCTCGCCCTATTCGCCCGGGCTGATCCCCGAGCGCCAGCATCAGCGCACGACGCGCGCCCGGGCGGGACTGCGCTACCTGCTCGACGAACAGAACGCGTTCGTCGGGGAAGTGATCGCGACCGACAACCGGGACAGAATCGCTCCCTTCGCCTACCGCAGCAACGTCCTGTTCCTGGGCTGGCAGCGGAATCTCTAGGTGCCGCGCGGCGCAATGGCTCATCGCATTCTGGTCAATGGAACCGTCCTGCTCGGGCCGCACACGGGAATCGGGCAGTACGTGCGCGCGCTCTTTTCCGCGATGGCGGCCGATCCGGCGCTCGACCTGCGGGTCTATAACGGCTGGCGGTTCAACGAGGGGTTTGCGCTTCCTTCCCCCGGCGCCGCACTGGCGGCGCGAAGCCTCTACGGCGCCGTCCGGAGACTCGTGCCTCGGCCGAGGAGCCTGCGCCGCATGCTGGAAGGCCCGATGTTCTCCCTGCAGGCGCGCCGCTTCAGTCCGTCCGCGCTCTACCACGAGCCGGGGTTCGCGGCCTTTCCTTACGACGGCCCGATGGTCATGTCCGTTTACGATCTGTCGTGCTTCGACCATCCGGAGTTGCATCCCGCCGAGCGCGTCGCGCTCGTCGAGCGCCACATGCCGGCCTCGATCGCGCGCGCCGACCACATTCTGGCGATCTCCCACGCCACGGCGAACGCTCTGCAGCACCGCTTCAACGTCGGCCCCGATCGGATCACCGTCACCCACCTTGCCGCAGATGCACGCTTCCGGCCGCTTCCGTCCTCCGCGCTCGACGCGCCTCTGGCGCACTTTGGCCTGCGCCCCGGCGGCTACGTCCTGAGCGTCGGCACGCTGGAACCGCGGAAAAACCTGGCAACGCTCTTCGCCGCCTACGAGGCGCTCCCGCAGGCACTGCGCCTGGCCTTCCCCTTGGTCGTCGCCGGCATCACGGGCTGGCATGAGGCGGAAATCTTCCGGTCGGCACAAACCTTGTTGCGGCGCGGCGAACTCCGGCTGCTCGGATTCGTACCGGACGATTCGATGCCCCCGCTCTACGCGGGCGCAGCCGCGTTCTGCTATCCGTCCCGCTACGAGGGTTTCGGCCTGCCCCCCCTGGAAGCCATGGCCTGTGGCGTTCCGGTCATCACCTCGAACCGGACCTCCCTTCCCGAGGTCGTCGGCGATGCCGGCCTGATGGTCGACCCGGACGACGTCGACGGCCTGCGCCTCAGCCTGGAAAGGCTGCTCGAAGACGGCGCGCTAGCCCGCGATCTGGCTGCCCGGGGTATGCAACGGGCCGCCGGTTTCAGTTGGCAACGGTGCGCCCAGGAAACGGCGGCGGTTTACCGGCGCGTTCTCGACGCCCACCGGCGTACCGGCGGGTGAAGCCGTCCCCCACCCGCCCGGTGGTGCTTGAATCTTCCAAACCTATGCCACAGGATATGCCTCGATGACCCAAGCCTCCGCCCCTGCACCCGTGACCCTGGTCACCGGCGACGCCGGCTTCGTCGGCCGCCACGTGCTGGCGGAGATCCCCGGATGCGTCGGCCTCTCCGGCCTTTGCCCCGACATCGACATCCGCGACCGGGCGGCGCTCGTCGCCTGCCTCGAAGCCGTGCGGCCGGCGCGCGTGATCCATCTTGCCGCGCAGAGCTTCGTACCGGAGTCGTTCCGCGACCCCGAGACCACCTTCGCCGTCAATTTCACCGGCACGTTCCGCCTGCTCGAAGCCCTGCAGGCGACCGGCTTTTCCGGACGCATGCTGTTCGTGGGCACGGGCGACGTCTATGGCCCGGTCGCGGCGCACGAACTGCCGCTCACGGAGGACAGGCCGCTGCGCCCGGCCAACCCCTACGCGGTGAGCAAGGTCGCGGCCGAGGCGCTGTGCGGCCAGTGGAGCCGGAGCGCCGGTTTCGAGATCGTCATGGTGCGCCCGTTCAACCATATCGGCCCGGGCCAGCCGGCGACGTTCGCGGTTTCGGATTTCGCCCGCCAGATCGCCGAGATTCGCCACGGCCGCCGGCCGCCCGCGCTGACCGTGGGCAACATCGACGTGACCCGCGACTTCACTGACGTCGCCGACGTCGTCCGCGCTTACGGGATGCTGCTGGCAACCGGGGCCAACGGTGAGGTGTACAATGTGTGCTCCGGCGTCGAGCGCTCGATCCGGGGGATCGTCGAGCGCCTGCTGCACCTCTCCGGGACGGAGGCGCGCATCGAGACCGATCCCGCCCGTTACCGCCCGGCCGACCAGCCGCGCGTTTTCGGCGACAACGGCAAGCTGGTTTCGGCGACCGGCTGGCGTCCGGAGATTCCCTTCGAAGAAACACTGAACAAGATCTATACCTACTGGGAGCAACAAATTGGCAAGTAAGCGCGCGCTCATTACCGGCATTACCGGCCAGGACGGCGCCTATCTGGCCCGTCTGCTGGTCGACAAGGGCTATGAGGTCTTCGGCCTGCACGCCCGACGCTCGACGGACACCCTGTGGCGCCTGCGCTATCTCGACGTGCTCGATACCGTCCGCCTCGTCGAGGGCGACCTGTGCGACCAGGGCTCGCTCATCCGCGCCATGGAGGCGTCCCGGGCGGACGAGGTTTACAACCTGGCGGCGCAGAGCTTCGTCGGAACGTCCTGGAACCAGCCGGCGCTGACCGGCCAGGTCACCGGCCTGGGGGCGACCCTCGTGTTGGAGGCGGTGCGCCTCGTCAATCCGAAGGCCCGCTTCTACCAGGCCTCGACCAGCGAGATGTTCGGCCTGATCCAGGAATCCGTGCAGAGCGAAACGACGCCGTTCTACCCGCGCAGCCCGTATGGCGCAGCCAAGCTGTACGCGCACTGGATGACCGTCAACTACCGGGAAAGCTTCGGTCTGCACGCTTCGAGCGGCATCCTGTTCAACCACGAATCGCCGCTGCGCGGGATCGAGTTCGTCACCCGCAAGGTGACCGACGCGGTGGCCCGCATCAAGCTCGGCAAGGCGAAGGAGCTGCGCCTCGGCAACATCGACGCGAAGCGCGACTGGGGCTTCGCCGGCGACTACGTCGAGGCGATGTGGCTGATGCTGCAGCAGGATGCGCCCGACGATTACGTCATCGCCACCGGGACCACGACCACGGTGCGCGACATGTGCCGGATCGCTTTCGCGCACGTCGGTCTCGACCACGAGGCGCACGTGATCATCGACCCGGCCTTCTATCGTCCGGCCGAGGTCGACGTGCTGCTCGGCAATCCGGCGAAGGCGCGGGCGCAGTTGGGCTGGCAGGCCGCCACCGACCTGGAGAGCCTGATCCGGATGATGGTCGAGGCCGACCTGGCGCGCGTGGCCAGGGAGTAAGGGTTCGCTCCCCGGGCTTGCGCCATGGTCATTTCTTCCGAACACGCTCCGGGCGAGCAGGCGGCGGCCGCGGTGCCGCCGCAGGTGGCTGCGCCTGCCCAGTCGATCACGGTCCATCTCCAGCATATTCCCCTGTTGTCGGGTCTCGATCCGGCGCTGTTGCGGCAGATCGGGATGGCGATGCATTTTCGCAAGGTGGGCAAGGGCGGCTATGTGTTGCACAAGGGCAGCGTCGGCGACCATCTGCTGTTTCTGCTCGCCGGCCGCCTGCGCGTCGTCGACCTGACCGAGGACGGCCGCGAACTGGGGCTCTCGCTTCTCTCGCCGGGTGATTATTTCGGCGAGCTGTCGATTATCGACGGCCTGCCGCGCTCCGCTTCCGTGGTCGCCATGGAAAATTCGCTGCTCGCGCTGCTGCCGGCGGCGCAGGCGGTCCAGTTGATCTACGCCCACCCCCTGATCGCCGAGCGGGTGATGAAACGCCTGGCGCTGACGATCCGCAAGGCCGCCAGCCACCGCTCGATCCTGGGCCTGCCGAACGCGCACCAGCGGGTATTCGCACTGCTCGCGCAACTGATGAAGATCACTCCCAGCGGCCTGGCCGTCATCGAGAACGTGCCGACGCAGCAGGACATCTCGATCATGGCAAACACGAGCCGCGAGACGGTTTCCCGGGCGCTGAACGTACTCATCCAGAACGGCGTGGTCGAAAAGGATCTGCGCCGCCTCATCGTCAGGCTGCCGGAACAGTTGAAGGCAATGATCCTTGAGCCAGAAAAAAACGCTTCCTGAGCGTTCCGTCCAGGTGCCGTTTCCGTGCGTTTCAGAAATCTGCCGCAGGATCGCCGACCGGCTGGCCGAGCCGGACAAGCAGTTGCACATCCGCTGGAGCTTCTGGCTGACCCTGGCCGCGCACATCCTCTGGCCCCTGGCCTGGGCCGTCGCCGCGGTGTTCGCGCTTGGCCTGGCGAAGGAATGCTGGGATCATCGCCACGGCAGCGGTTTCTGCTTCGTCGACATTGCCTGTAATCTGATCGGCATCGCATGCGCCGTGGCCGCCAGTTTCCTGCTGCCCGGAGAACTCTTCGGGTGACGGCGGGGCACGAAAAACGGCCGGCGGCACGAACGCCCCTGACGGGCGGGAACATTCTCCCTTGAAACGACTTCGCGCACTGCACATCTACCGGACCTACTTCCCGGAAACCCACGGCGGCGTCCAGGAAGCGATCCGCCAGATCGCCATGGCGACCCGCGAGGAAGGCGTCGACGCCACGATATTCACGCTGGCGCACGATCCGCGGCCCGAGGTGCTGCAGGCGCCGGAGGGGCGGGTGCGGCGGGCCCGGTCGCTGTTCGAGATCGCTTCGTGCGACTTTGGCTCCGCCGCTGCGGTGAGGCGGTGCCGGGACGAGGCGACGCGCGCGGACGTGATCCATATCCACTATCCGTGGCCGTTCGCCGACCTCATGCTCCCCTTCGTCCGGCCGAACGGGCAGCCGCTGGTCGTCACCTACCACTCGGACGTCGTCCGCCAGGGCGCGCTCGACAAGCTCTATGCGCCCTTGCGCGCCTGCCTGCTCGGCGCGGCGGACCGCATCGTGGCGACCTCGCCCGCCTACGCCAGGACCAGCCCGGTGCTCGCCCGCCATGCCGCGAAGACCCGCTATATCCCGCTTGCGCTCGCCGATTGCGCGGGGAGCGACGCGGCCCTGCGCGAACGCTGGCGGCAGGAGGTCGGCGACGATTTCTTCCTGTTCGTCGGCGTGCTGCGCTACTACAAGGGGCTGCACTTCCTGATCGAAGCCCTGCCGTCGATCGGGGCGAAGATCGTGATCGTCGGCGACGGGCCGCTGGCCAAGGACCTGCAGGCGCAGGCCGCCGGCCTCGGCGCCGCCAACGTCCGCTTCCTCGGCTGCCTGCCCGACGCGGACAAGCTGGCGCTGCTCGAACTCTGCCGCGGCGTGGTCTTCCCTTCGCACCTGCGCTCGGAAGCCTTCGGTGTGACCCTGCTCGAAGGCGCGCGGGCGGGCAAGCCGCTCATCTCCTGCGAGATCGGCACCGGAACGTCGTGGGTCAACCTGCACGACGAAACCGGACTGGTCGTTCCGCCGGCCGACCCGGCCGCGCTCGCCGCCGCGATCAACCGGCTCCACGCCGACGAGGCGCTGTGCCGCCGCCTGGGCGCGGGCGCGCGGGCGCGCTGGCAAGCGCACTTCCGTCCGCCCGTGGTCGGCCGGGCCTATGCCGACCTGTACCGCGAGCTGGTTTCACCGGCGCATTAGACTTCGACATGTCCGCCGAATCTTCTTCCCCCTGGCAGAGCGCGCTGCTCGTGCGCGTGCTCATCGTGCTCGCGGCCTGTCTTTGCGCCGTCGCGCTGGAATGGATGCGGCCGCCGCTGCCGGAGCGTTTCGACGAGGGCATCCGGGATTTCGCGCTGCGCCTCCTGGCCGACGACGCGCCGGAAGAGCGCATCGCGGTCGTCGACATCGACGACGAGACCATCCGCAACGTCGGCCCCTGGCCCTGGGAGCGGGGCGTGCTCGCCGATCTGGTCGAACTGCTGCTCGGCGAGCACGGCGCCCGCACGGTGGTCCTCGACGTCGTGCTGCCGGAATCCGGCGAGCGCGTCGGCGATGCGCGGCTGGCGTCGATGGCCAGCCACGCGCCCCTCGTGCTGTCCCAGATTCTCGATTATTCGCCGCGCGTCCCCGCGCTGTCGCTCGGCGTCCTGCGGGGCGGCATTCCCGCCGATCCGGCCGTCGCGCCGCGCGAGGCCGTCGGCTTCATCGCCAATCACGCCGGCTTCTCGGAGGCCCGCTGCATCGGCAACATCGGCTACATTCCCGACGCCGACGGCCTGCTTCGCCGCCTGCCGCTGCTGACCCGCTTTCAGGACCGGGACTACCGGCACCTGGCCATGAACGTGCTCGCCTGCGCCGGCGCGGCCCCGGCAACGCTGCTCGCGCAGGTCGGTGGCGGCCAGTGGCGGATTCCGTACCACAAGTCTCTCGACGCCTATACCGTGGTTCCGGCGGATGCGATCCTCGCCCGCCGGCTCGACGCGGATCTGCTGCGCGGCCGCCACGTCTTCGTCGGTTCGTCCTCGCTGGGACTGGGCGACCGCGTCAGCACCCCGCTCGCCCCTCTCTCCGCCGGCGTCATGGTGCATGCGGCCAGCCTGTCCGCCCTGCTCGACCTGGAGGCCGGCGAGCTATCCCCGCCCTGGTCCGGACGGGGATTCCTGCTCGCATGGATCGTCGCGACCATGGCGCTGGCCGGATTTTTCATCGCGCGCTTGCGGGCCTGGGCAGGCGCCCTCGCGCTGGTCGTCCTCGCCCTGCTGTGGCTGGCGATCGCGCTCTACGGCGCCAGACATCAGGCGGAATGGTCGATCACCGCGCCGCTCTGGGGCTACCTGCTGCTCCTGCTGTTCGGCGTTCCGCACGAACTGTGGCTGTCGCAGAAGAAGACGCAGCGGGCCATCGCCACCCTGTCGCATTACGTGTCCCGCCAGGTGCTGGACGAGATCCTTCGCGCCAACCTCCACCACAGCCTGCGGCCGACGCTGCGCGAAGTGACGGTGCTGATCGCGGACATCGAAGGCTATACCCGCCTGACCTCGTCGCTGTCGCTGGAAGATGCCGCGAGGCTGACCAAGGATATCCTCGAATGCCTCACCCAGCCGCTGCTGGCGGCCGGCGGCACGCTGGACAGATACAGCGGCGACGGTCTGGTCGCCTTCTGGGGCGCGCCGCTCGACTGCCCCGAGCAGGCGGACATCGCCGTCGAAACGGCGCTCGCCATGCTGCGGCGGGTCGAGGTCTACAACCGGGAAAGCCCGGCGGGACTGCCCGCGGTGCGGGTGCGGATCGGCATCGAGAGCGGCCGGGCGCTGGTCGGCGATCTCGGCACCACGTTCCGCAGCACCTACACCGCCGTCGGCGACTGCATCAATTTCACCTCGCGCCTGGAATACGCCGCCCGCGACCAGCCGACTCCGCTGCTGATCGGCCCGGAGGCGAACGGCAAGCTGAAGCGTTTCCGTACCCATTGCGCCGGGACGATCCAGTTGCGGGGCACGGAAACGAGCATCGAGGTATTTTCGATCGACGCCGGGAACGCGGTTGCCGCGCGTTGAGCGGGCAGTTGCGGCCAAAGGGAATCGAACAGCGGAATCCGAAGCACTTCGGGCGGATATTGGTAGGTCGATTCCGATCCGCGCCGGCCAGGATTTTTCATTTTAAAACAGCGCGTTGCCTGCTAGACAACGAGGCGAACGCACACATTCGGCAAGAAAAACCGGGTATCTGAAATAGGACGGTGATAGGACGTGGCGTAGAAAGTGTGCGAACAGCGATCCTATATGTCTGATAAAAAACGATATTTCATTGTGGGCCAATTAGTTCGCTCACCACCGGCATCGACATCAAGACCGGTTCCGCCGGCAACGATACCTTTGACGGCTCGGTGAATGCGAACGGCGTCGCCACCTTGACCTCCGTGGATAACCTGAACGGTGGTGCAGGTACCGATTATCTGATCGCGGGCCTGGCGGGCGGCAACATTGCGGCCAAGCTCTCCGACATCGAAAACGCGGAGTTCGTCACCAGCGCCGCAACGACGTTCGACCTGGTGAACACGACCGGGCTTGAGAGCCTGACCATGCGCAATTCCAGCGCCAAGCTGACCGTGCAGAATATCGGCTCGACCACGACGCCCGCGTTCAAGGTTCAGGATCAGGCTTCCGACGTGGATCTGCTGTTCACCAACGCCGCGCTCACCGGCGCCAACACCTTCACGCTGGAGCTTTCCGGCGCCCAGTCCGATGTTTCGGGCGGCGCGGATGTGCTGCTGCAGCAGCAGGCCGGCACCGACACCTCCGGCCTGGAGGAAGTGGTCATCGTTTCCAATGGCGTGGGTCGCAACTTCCTTGACAGCATCGATGGTCAGAACGCCGCAGGCGTTTCGACGCTGAGCAAGCTGACCGTCACCGGCAGCCAGGGCCTGACCATTACCACCGCCCTGGCGGCGGGCGTGCGTACCGTGGACCTCACCAGCCTGACCAGCGGCGGTCTGACGGCCGGGTTTGCTGCCACGCAGGCGGTCACCGTCGACGGCTCGGCCGGGGCGGACACTCTCACCTTCGCCGCCAATGCCGGCAACGTATCCATCAACGCCGGCGCGGGCGATGACGTGATCTCGATCGCCGCCTTCAATGCCAACGACTCCATCAGCGGCGGCGAGGGCAGCGACCGGCTGGACATCTCCGCCGCCAACGCCGAAGCCATCGCAGCCAATCTCACCAACACGGTGGGCTTCGAGCAACTGTCGCTCAACACCGCCGGCACGGCAGGCACCGCCGTCAATGCCACGCGCTTCGGCGACATCGACACCCTGCGCCTGGACAAGGGTACGGGCGCAGGTGCCTATGCCGTGACGCTCGGCGCCGGCACGCGCACGCTGACCATCGCCGAAGCCACCGCGGGCACCAACGCGCAACTGGGCGGCGCGCTGACCATCAACGACACCGGCACGGCATCGGACGATGTGCTCAACATCACCAACCGCGACACCGACACCACCACGCCGACCGACAACTTCAACGGTCAGAACATCACGGTGAACGGCTTCGAGACGGTAAACCTCTCCACCGGCAACGCCGCCACCGCGGCGCAAACCGTGGGCACCGTGGCGCTGAACAACGACAGCCTCTCGGGCGCCAACACCCTGAACATCAGCGGTGCCAACAGCCTGACCATCGCCAACCTGTCCAGCAACGCCTCGGGCCTGCTGACGGTCGATGCCGCCGGCCTGACCGGCCAGGCGGCGCTGACCATGAGTGCGGCTCCGACCTTCACCGTCGCCAACGGCACGGTCAAGATCACGGGTTCCGCCAATGCCGACACCCTGCGCGGCCACGCCTCGGTGGGCAGCACCATCGAGGGCGGCGCAGGTAACGACACCATCGCCGGCGGCACCGGCGCCGATTCCCTCTCCGGCGGTGCAGGCAACGACAACATCACCGGCGCAGGCGGCAACGACACCATCGACGGCGGCGCGGGCAACGACACCATCGACGTTTCCGGCGCTGCAGGCACGGTCAATGTCGCTGGCGGCGCAGGCAACGACACGGTGATCATGGGTGCTACCCTGACCTCGGGCGACACGGTGGACGGCGGCGACGGCACCGATACCCTGGCCATCACCGCAGCGGCCACGGCGGCGACGGCAGCCAATGTGTCCAACTTCGAAACCCTGCGCCTCTCCGCTGCGGTGAACCAGGGCATGGAGCAGTTCACCAACAACACCGGCTTCACCCAGGTGCAGTTCGATGCGGCTGCCAACATTGCCGTCACCAATGCCGGTGCGAGCGTGGACACCATCCGCGTGCAAGCCACTGGCGGCGGCAACGCCTTCAGCCTGGCCCGTCTGGTGGACACCACGACCAACGCCTTGACGGTGAACGTCGAGGACACGGGCGCTAGCGGTGTTGCTCAAACGCTTGTCACGCTGGCGCTGAACGACGAAGAGTCGCTGACCTTCAACACCGGCACCACGTCCGACGCCGTCGCCAACAACGGCACCGGCGAAGCGCTGACCATCACCACGCTGAGCGCCAACGACCTGACCTCGCTGACCGTGACCGGCCAGAACGCCTTTACGATCACCAACGCCATCGCTGGCGCGGCCAACCTGGCCACCGTCACCGCGACCGGCCTGAGCGCAGCGTTCACGGTCAACACCTCCACCTCCACCGCCAACATGACGGTGCAGGGTTCCAACACGGCCAGCAACGTCATCACCACCGGCACCGGCAACGACACCATCACCGGCGGCACGGCGGCCGACACGCTGGACGGCGGCAACGGCGAAGACGTGATCCGTGCCGGCGCAGGTGACGACGTGGTCTCCGGCGGTGCCGGCGCCGACCTGCTGTATGGCGAGATCGGCAACGACACCATCATCGGCGGCGCAGGCAACGACACGATCTACGGCGGCGACGGCGCAGACGTGTTCGTCTTCACCACCGGCAACGGCGTGGATCGCATCATGGACTTCGTCTCGACGACGGACAAGATCGATGTGACGGGTGCTTCCGGAGAACTCCTGGGTAACGTGGCGATCGCCGGGAATACCACAGTCACGACCGCCGCTGCTGCAAGTGGAGCATCGATCTTTGCCACGGCGGACAATCAGGCGTTCTACCTCTCGTTCAACGGCGCGGCAGCCAACCTGACCACGGGCGGCGCAGCCACCCTGAGCACCTCCGACCTCACCGCCACCTCGCTCACCAACCTGGCCGCCTACTTGGCCGAGCAGTACAACGCCAACAGCGCCGCCAACACCGACGACGTGATGCTGGTGCTGAACTGGACGGCTGGCAGCTCGACCACGTCGTATGTCTATCACCTGGTGAACGACGGCGTTGCCAACGCGCTGCAGGCCGGCGAAATCACGCTGGTGGGCATCGTCGAGCGCGGCGCCACCGTGCTGGCGGCGGGCGATCTCGTCTGACGCCCTTGGGTACAGCGGTCAGGGCAGTCGGTGCCATCAGGCCGCTGTCCTGCCGCCCCTGCCTGGCACGCCATAGGGGATAGCGGCCAGATACCCTATCCCGCCGAGCAAGCCAACCACCCCCGTCTCTCACAAGGAGGCGGGGGTTTTTTTCGAAAGTTACACCATGCCGACCTTCCTCCACATCGGCTGCGGCCCCAAGCGCAAGGATCGGACCACCCGCGGCTTCGACACCGACGATTGGCAGGAACTGCGCCTCGACATCGATGCCTCGGTCGAGCCCGACATCACCGGCAGCATGACCGATATGTCCGCCGTGGCCAACGCGTCGGTCGATGCCATCTTCTCCAGCCACAACATCGAGCACCTGTATCCCCATGAGGTGCCGCTTGCCCTGAAGGAATTTCTGCGGGTACTCAGGCCCGGCGGATTCCTCGTCGTCACCTGCCCGGACTTGCAGTCGGTATGCGCACTCGTTGCCGAAGGCAAGCTGACCGAACCCGCCTACGTTTCTCCGGCGGGCCCGATTGCGCCGCTGGACATTCTGTACGGGCACCGCCCGGCCATGGCCAAGGGCAACCTTTTCATGGCGCACCGCTGCGGATTCACACAAAAAGTGCTTTCAGGGACGCTCCATTCGGCGGGTTTTGCCAAGGTGGCAGTCAAGCGGAGAACGTACCCAGGCTACGATCTATGGGCTGTGGCAACCAAGGCGGAGTTGGACGATACGGCGCTGAGAGCCTTGGCGAAGGAGCATTTCCCAGGATGAGCGCCTGCATCTTCTATACGCCCGAGATCTACACCGCTGGTGGCCTTGGGCTGATGGGGCGCAACGCCGCCGGCGAGTCCCTCCTGCGCGGGTTTCTCGCGTACAGCAGCGCGACCGAATTCTGGGCGCAGGTGCTGGAACCCGAATACGTCCGCCACTTTGCCCAGACGGTTCGACCCTTCGGCTACGCTGAACCGGTCAGGACGGAAGGTGAGGGCACGCCGTGCGGATGAACATCCTCTTCATCCACCAGAATTTCCCGGGTCAGTTCAAGCACCTGGCCCCGGCATTGGCGCAACACGGACACACCGTCGTGGCCATGACCATGCAGAAGACCGGGGCCGAAGCGTGGCAAGGGGTCAGACTCGTGTCCTACACTGCCAGCCGGGGCACCACACGCAACGCCCATCCGTGGGTTTCGGACTTCGAAACCAAGACCGTCCGCGGCGAGGCGTGCTTTCGGGCTGCCTTGCAGATGAAGGCGCAGGGTTTTGCGCCCGACGTCATCGTCGCTCATCACGGCTGGGGCGAGAGCCTGTTCCTGAAGGAAGTCTGGCCCGAGGCGAAGCTCGGCATCTATTGCGAGTTCTTCTACCACCCGCAGGGCGCGGATGTCGGCTTTGACCCGGAATTCCCGCCCAGGGATGCAGGCGACGCCTGCCGCCTGCGCCTGAAAAACCTGAACAACCTGCTGCATTTCGAGGTGGCGGACGCCGGCATCAGCCCGACGCACTGGCAGGCCAGCACCTTTCCCGAGCCTTTCAGAAGCAGGGTCGCCGTAGTGCACGACGGCATCGATACCGATGCGGTGGCACCCAACCCGAACGTCAGCCTGACGCTGAACGGTCAGATCACGCTGACCCGGCAGGATGAGGTGATCACCTTCGTCAACCGCAACCTGGAGCCGTACCGGGGCTACCACGTCTTCATGCGGGCCTTGCCGGAAATCCTGAAGCGGCGGCCGAAGGCCCGGGTATTGATCGTCGGCGGAGACGATGTCAGCTACGGCGCCCGGCCCGAGAACGGGCAGAAGTGGAAGGACATCTTCGCCGCCGAGGTGCGGCCGCGGATCCCGGACGCCGACTGGGCACGGGTGCACTTCCTGGGCAACATCCCGTACCAGTACTTCATCCCGCTCCTGCAACTCTCGACAGTGCATGTCTATCTGACCTACCCCTTCGTGCTCTCCTGGAGCCTGCTGGAAGCCATGAGCGCGGGGTGTGCGGTCGTGGCGAGCGACACCCGGCCGCTGCACGAAGCCATTCGGCACGACGAAACCGGCCGCCTGGTGAATTTCTTCGGCGTGGACGGGCTGGCCGATGCCGTATGCGTCCTGCTCGACGATCCGGCGGCCAGGGAACGCCTGGGCCGCAACGCCCGCCGGTTCGCGCAGGCGAACTACGATCTGAAGACGGTTTGCCTGCCGCGGCAACTGGCCTGGGTGGAAGGGCTGGCAGGATGACGCGCGTTCCTGCCACCAAAACGTCAGTGAATTCCTGCTGGACGCCGGGGTGACCGCTGCCAACCAGGCACTGGCGGACCGTCGTCACTTTGTGCTGAACGATGACCAGTGGCAGGCATTTCAGCAGGCGCTGGATCGCCCCGTGCAAGCCAGGCCGCACCTGAAGAAACTACTCAGCGAACCCGGAGTTCTGGGTCGACCGCAGCGTACCAGCCGGTCCGCAAGCTCTCGCCTGCGGATTCGGAGGAGGCGTTCGACTGTGGGCAACCAGTGCTCAACCAAGTTCTGCAGCGTTACGCTCTCATCAAAGCACCCTGAGCCGGTCATGCATGATCCTGGCACGACTCGCCGTGGATCAGGACCACCAGGGCCAGGGGCTGGGCAAGGCGCTGCTGAAGGATGCGCTGCTGCGCACCGCTCAGGCCGCTGACATTGCCGGCATTCGTTGCTTGCTGGTTCACGCCAAGGATGAGGCGGCACGGCGGTGGTACGGATCTTGGGAATTCGAGCCTGGCCCGACCGATCCCTGCCACTTGTTCCTGATGCTCAAGGATCTCAAGGCGCTACTGGCTGAATTGGGGCAGGCGCTTCCGCGGCCACTGGCAGTCGCATGATGTCGCGCCTGCATGACACTACCCGTCCGATCGCGACAGTATCCCTTGAATCGCGACACATTGCACGACACAATAGTGTCGCGATAACAATTCTCACGACACATATATTCGCCTTGATGTCGCCATTCCGGTGACTCGCGACAGGAGAAATCATGGCCAGATCCACCCCGGCACAGGCCTATGCAACCGTTCTCGATGCCATGGCCTTGTCTCCCGATGGCGCCGGCATCGAGGAGATTGAAGCAAACCTCGCCGCGCCGCCCAACCGCCGCACCTTGCAGCGCTGGCTCAATGACCTGATCGCTCAGGAGCACGTGCAGCGGGAAGGCCGGGGGCGTGCGGTCAGATATCGACGCGTGAAAGCCGCCGGCGCCACGGCGCGCGGCGCCGGGGAAGCAAGCGCCCGCGCCAACGCGGACATCCTGATTCCCCTGTCACCTGAGGCAAGGGATGTCGAGGCACGGGTTCGCCAGCCGTTGGCGCTGCGCCGGCCGGTGGGCTACAACCGCAGCTTTCTCGATGACTATCGCCCCAACGAAACCTGCTACCTGCCGGCAGCCGTTCGCGATGAACTGCTGTCGCAGGGCCAGGCGATCGGCGCCGGTGAACCGGCGGGCACTTACGCCCGTCAGCTTGCCCACCGGCTGCTGATCGATCTGTCCTGGAATTCCAGCCGCCTCGAAGGCAATACCTATTCCCTGCTGGAAACGGAAAGGCTGATTTCTGCCGGCGAGGCGGCGACGGGCAAGAATGCGCGTGAAGCGCAGATGATCCTGAACCACAAGGAGGCGATCGAATTCCTGATCGCTTCGGCAAAGGAGATCGGCTTCAACCGATACACGCTGCTCAACCTGCACGCCCTGCTGTCCGACAACCTGCTGGACGACCCCACCGCCAGCGGCCGGCTGCGCACCATCGCCGTCGGCATTGCCCGGACGACCTTTCTGCCTCTGGAAGGCCCGCAGCGGATAGAGGAATGCTTCGACCAGGTGCTCGACACGGCCGCGGCGATACGGGATCCCTTCGAGCAGGCTTTCTTTGCGATGGTGCATTTGCCCTATCTGCAGCCGTTCGAGGACGTCAACAAGCGCGTCGCGCGACTCGCGGCCAACATTCCGCTGATCCAGCGCAATCTTTGCCCGCTGTCATTCGTCGATGTCTCGCAGGCTACCTACGTCAGTGCCATGCTGGGCGTCTACGAACTCAATCGCATCGAACCGCTGCGCGATGTCTTCGTGTGGGCCTACAAACGCTCCTGCGCCCGCTACTCTGCCGTGCGCCAGTCCCTGGGCGAGCCCGACCCTTTCCGCCTGCAATACCGGCAGCAGATCGCGCAGGCCGTGGCTGACGTCGTGCGCGAAAAGATGAACAAGCCGCAGGCCGTAAGCCATGTCCGGCGCTGCGCGCAGGCAGAGATCGCACCGCCGGATCGGGAGCGCTTCATCGAAACGGTGGAAACGCAGTTGCTCAGCCTGCATGAAGGCAGCATCGCGCGCTATCGCCTGCGGCCGAGTGAATTCCAGGCCTGGCGGGAGGCGTGGAAGTAGCGCCGGAAATCAGATGGATGCGCAAATTTGCGCCGTTGCTCAAGGCATGGCGTCGGTCAGTCTTTGGTTCGTCAGCCGGCACCGCCGATCAATCAGGTCGACGATGTCGGCGAGCACGGTGTGATCCATGCCACCGCTGGCGAACCGGGTGTGTAGTTCCTGTGCCTCTGCCGGCAGTTGGCGGGCAAGTTCAAGAATCCGTTTTCTGACTTGCGCGGGCGAGAGTCCCGCGGCTTGCGCAAACTGCTCCCAGTGTCGGGCCTGAACCTCGGTGAACCTGTACTTGCTGCCGATCTTCATCGCCATCTTGTCGGTCAGGCTGGCATAGATTGCCGTAGACAAGGCGTCGTACAGAGGTGCCAACGACGCACCGCGCTGTGTATGGATCAGGGAGAAATTCTTGGCGTGCGCGTCGTGGTTGCCGATCAGGGCATTGAAGATCACGTAGTCCAGCAGTCGCAACACGTGCGGCGCGCTGGGTCGCGTCGCTTTGCGCACCAGTTCGAAGCATTGGGTCAGATCCGGTCCGCCTTCGTTCTGGTACTTGTATTCCGGCGCGACCCCCAGCGCCTGACAGAAATCCTCCTGGTGCAGGCGCTGCAAGGTGCCGTTGGACTGACGCGAGCGGTCGTAGCGGTCCACCAGCAGATACACGCGGTCAGCCACGCGGTGAATCGAGGCGATGGCTGCAGGCAGCTTCATCTGCGAGGCCAGGGCAAGACAGAAGCCTTCATTGAACACGCTGCCTTCGACAGCAGTGATGGCCGGCTTGAGGATGTGAGAGCTCGGCGTGTTCTGGAGCGGCAGGCCGATGCGCCCTTCGGCGAACACCACCGGCAGCTTGTCCTGCGCGCCCGCCAACGAGAGGCGCAGTCCTTGCTGTCCAGCCAGCATCGGTCGGCGGGGCAGCTCATCCAGAATGGCAAGGAGTTCACGATCGTCCAGCCAGCGCACCGCTTGCTCGGATGGGATCACACAGGGCCGTTGGCCAGCTTCGATCAGACTGACGGCGCCGGCACATTCGCCGCCGATGCCATCGAGCAGGGCAAAATCGTTCTGACGCGAGACGTGCAAGGCTTGGGCGATCAGCTTGCGCTTGCCGCCTTCCGGCAGCAGGCCCGCAAAAAACGGACGAGTGGCCTTGTCGTCGAAAGCTTCTTCCCGCAAGGGCAGGCTGTGTGACAGCGGGCGCGCGGTGGCTGACTGCAGCCATTGCAGCGAGTAGCTGAAGCTCAGGCGACCATCGACCTGGGTCAATTGGCCGACGCGGTGGCCCAGCAGCCAGACGTCGAGGACAGCACTCATACCTCTGTCCCCTGCTGCTCGCCGTCGTCCAGTCCACTTGCGGCCAGCGTGACGCCCAGCGCCTGCAGAACGCGCAGAACATTTTCGAGTCGAACGGTGGGTTTGCCGGCTTCCAGATCAACGATGAAGCGCACGCCGACGCCCGCAGCGAGTGCCAGTTGGGGCTGGGTCAGACTCAGTGCCTTGCGTGCTCTTCGCACAACATCACCCAGATGCCGGGGAGTTTCGATCAGTGTGGGCATGTGAATTTCCTGTTCGGGAAATTATGCCGTCTGTCGGGGCCGTTTTCAAGGAAATTTACCCATCGGGAAATTATGTGCCTGTTTCAGCGATTGTCGATTGAAAAACCCTGATCGGGAAAGTGTCCCGATAACGGCTTTCACGACACCCATCCGTCCCGATATCGCCATTGCGTGCTGCTCCAGGCCTGGCGGGAGGCCTGGAAGTAGAACCGGGATGTCAGGCGGGTCGGCATGGTATCGCCGCCCCGAACTGCGCCCCGAGGGAATCGGCAAGAGAATCGGCGACCGAGTTGCAGGCGTCGAGCAGCGTCTCGTGCGCAAGATGCGCGTAGCGCTGCGTCGTCTTCACCTGCGTATGCCCCAGGATTTTCTGCACCTCGTACAGCGAGCGTCCGGCGTTGACGAGAAAGCTGGCGAAGCTGTGCCGCAGGTCGTGCAGCCGCACGTCGGCCAGGCCGGCCCGCGTTCGCGCCGAATCCCACGAGTTGAATATCCCGACGAACGGCTTCAGGGTCTTCGGATTCGGAAACACCCACGGGCAGTCGTCGAAGCGCGGCACCGCCGCCAGCACCTGCAGGACGCCGCCCGACAGCGGCACGTACCGGGGCTTGCCGGACTTCGTCACGGGAATCCGCCACTGGCACCGTGCCAGATCGAAATCCTCCCAACGGGCGTCGAGCACCTCGCGCCGGCGCGCCCCGGTCAGGATCAGCATCGGGACGATGAAGCGCAGCATCGGGTTCGGGCTCTCCTGCACGCTCTCGTGCAGGCGGCGGGCTTCCTCCGGCGTCAGGAAGCGCTCCTTCATCGGCGGGTCCTCGAATATCGCCACGCCGGCGGCCGGGTTCTTGGTCATGCCGGGCGTTTCCCAGCGGATCGCCATGTTGAACACATACCGGATCAGCACCAGCAGCCGGTTGGCCGACCCCTTGGCCGCGCCTTCGGCGCGGCAGCCGTGATGCAGGGCGACGATGTCCGCCTTGGTGATCTCGTCCAGACGGCGTCTGCCGAGCCTGGGCGCGATATGGTTGCGGAACAGAGATTCATCGCAGTCCCACGTCTTCTTGTAGCCCTTGGCGAAGGGCAGGTAATGCGCGTAGAAGAAATCGGAGAGGATGGGCGTCTGACGCAGGACGGCTTTCTGTTCCGCCGGGTCGTGGCCGAGGGCGATCCGGCTGCGCAGTTCATCGGCAAGGCTACGGGCCTGTTCCAGCGACAGGTCCGCGGCATCGCCCAGGCGGAACTGGCGCTGTCTTCCGCACGGGTTGCGGTAACGCAGGTACCACGTCCGCCCGCCGGAGGCGCGCACCTCCAGCATCAGCCCCTTGCAGCCCTTGTCATGAAAATCCACCTTGTACGACCCGGCCGGACAGGCCAGTCCCTTGAGTCCCTTGGTGGTCAGCATTCGCGACGGCATAATTCCTCCAAAGATACGGCGAATTAAAAGACACGAATAGTGTCAAAACAGATCATATAAAGGGCCTTTAAATGTCGCAAGAGACACGAACAGTATCATCTGTCCGGGCGGCCCGGATGGCACTGGGCTGGTCGCAGCCCGATCTGGCGACGCACTCCGGCGTTTCTCTGGTGACCATTGCCCGGCTGGAAGCGGGGATGGCCAGCCCGCGGCTGTCGACGCTGTCCAAGCTGAAGGAAGCGCTCACCCGGGCCGGGGTCCGCATCGTCGACGACGAGCCGCCCGGCGGCTATACCTTGTCGGTGAATGCCCAGGCCGTGGCCGAATCGGCCCGGCGGGGAGGTGAGGCCGGGGATCACTCGGACTGATCGGCATGCTCTGGCCTGAGGCCGGAAACAGCGCTCTGAAACAGCGGAATTCAGAGCGCTTCGGGCGGATATTGGTAGGTCGATTCCGACGCGTGCGGCCTGTGCTTTTCTCTTTTAAAACAGTTTATTGCTGGCTATTCAGTGGGGCAAACGCACGTATTTGGCGAGAAAAACCAGGCATCCGAAATAGGATGGTGGTAGGACGTGGCGTGGAGAGCGTGCGGATAACGCTTCTATGTGACTGATAAGAAGCGATATTTCATTGTGGGCCAATTAGTTTGCTCACCACCGGCATTGACACCAAGACCGGTACCAACGGCAACGACACCTTCAATGCCGCTCTGGATGCTGGCGTGATGACCTTCTCGTCGCTGGATGCCATCGATGGTGGCGCTGGCCGGGACACCCTGAACCTGGTTGCGACCGGCGCCCTGACTGGCGCAGCGGGTGCTACCGTACAAGGCATCGAAATCGTTAACCTCACCTCTGCAGCGGCCATCACTGCTGCAGACGTTTCTGGTTTTGCCGGCCTGGAGACCCTGAATGTCGCTTCCGGCGGAAACATCGCCGGCGTCGTTGCGGCGGCCACCACCGACATCAACGTGCTGAATGGCCTTGCCGGTGTTGCCGTCAATGGCGGTAAAAACGTCGTCATCAACAATGGTACGGCGGGCAACATCAACGTCGGTGCCACCACTGCTGCCGCCGGCAACGTCACCGCGACTAACAGCTTCGCCACCGGAACTGTCACCCTGGCTGGCGCCGGCGCTCTGACCGCCACCGCCAACGACGGCGCGATCGCCTTTGTCAACGGTACCTCTGTCGATGCCACCGCCTCCCAGGCCGTTGCACTGGCAACCCGTACCGCCAACGTCGCCGCGCAAACCGCGGCCACCACTGCCGATGCCGCCGCGACGGGTGATACCGACGCCTCCGGTCTGGCAAAGGTGGCGGCTGCCGCCAAGGTGACCGCCCTGGGAACCCTGGCCACCGCTATCACTAACGCCACGAATGTCTCGGCCGACCAGACCACCGCCCTCTCGATTGGCCTTGCCACCACGACTGCGCTCGGTGCAGGCGCCATCACCCTGGCCGAGAAGGTCGCCATCGATGCGGCGTTCGCTGGCGCACTATCCACCTCCACCGCCGCGGCCCGCACGGCCGCACAAGCGGTCCTGACCCCGCTGCAAACCGCAGCCACTGCCGCCAGCACCGCTGCTGCCGCTGCCGACGTCATCAATGACGCCACGGCCGCCGCCGCCAAGGCCGCTGCCGATGCAGTTGTCACGGCAGATACCACAAAGGCAGGTCTGGTCGACGGCGTGAATGTGACGGCCACGACCAACACCGCCCTGGCGTCCGCTACGGTGAGGGGCAACTACGGCGCCGCGAACAACATCACCGACGCCTCGACCCTCTCCAACACCCTGACCACCGTCACGCTGGAGAACGCGGCGAATACCACCGTGACCGGCCAGGCTGTCACCAATGTCTCCGCCACCGGCATGACTGGCAACGTGACCGTCATCAACACGACGGTTGGCCATACCGAGAATTTCTCCCTGAGCGGCATCACCGCCGGTACCTATACCCCGGGCACCGGTGCCACCACGGTGAACATCACCAGCAATGGCTCGGCCACCAACGTGCTGACCGCCCTGTCGGCCGCCAATGCCACCGCCATCAACGTGACCGGCACTGCCGGCCTGAACTTCGGCACGCTGACCGCTGATGCAGCGGCCGTGATCGATGCTTCCGGTTCGAGCGGCACCAACACCATCACCGTTGCAGCCGGTCAAAAATATACCGGCGGTTCCGGCAAGGATACCGTGACCACGGGTGCTGCGCTGCAGACCGCCGTGGTGGACGGTGGCGCCGGTGCGGCAGACACGCTGATTCTCACCAACAACGCCAGCTTCGCTACCACCGGCGCGGCGAAGTTCCTGAACTTCGAAGTGCTTCGGGCCAACACCGGCACCACGGTCGACGTGACCAAGTTCACCGGTTCGACCTTCACGTCCGTGGTGCTGGCCGGCAACGTGACGATCAGCGGCCTGAACGCCACTCAGGCAGCGGCGATCTCCATCCTCGGCGGTGCGCAAACCCTTGATATCGGGGTGGCCGGCGCCACCACGGTCGGTCAACTGGATACGGTGTCCATCATCAACAACACCGCTGCTGCCACCTTGGCTTCCCCGACCCTGGCTGGCGTTGAAACGCTGAACATCGCTGCCGGCAAAGACATCACCATCGGCGCACTCACCAACGCCACCGCCCTGACCAACGTCAACGTCACCGGTGCCGGTGCTGTCAGCATCACGTCCGGCGCGACCGCGTTGAACGTGAACTCGGTGATCGACGCTTCGGCCGTGACTGGCGATGTCACCCTGAACTTCTCTGGCGGTACCGGCAACGGCATTTCGCTCAAGGGTGGCAGCGGCAACGACATCCTGACGGGTACCGACGTGGCCGGCAAAGGCAACATCATCAGCGGTGGCGCTGGCAACAATACCCTCACTGGCGGCCAGGCAGATGACGTGATCACCGCAGGCGACGGCAACAACACCATCGTTACCGGTAACGGTGCGAACACCGTCACCGTCGGCAACGGCAACAACGACATCACTGGCGGTACTGGCGCCGACACCATCACTGCTGGCAACGGTATCAACGTGATTGATGCGGGTGATGGCGATGACGTAATCACGGTTGGTACGGGCTACAACCTGGTCACCGGCGGGGCGGGCGGCGACATCATCACCTTCGGTGCGCACGCTGCGGGCGTGATCGATGGCATCGTGTATACGGCGGACACAGAAACCTTCCAAGGAACGGTTGTCAGCGGAGCGACTGCCCTGACGGGCGTTGATGTGGTGACCGGTCTCCAGGCTGGTGACACGATCGCTCTGTACGCTGGAGTGGGCGTGACCGCTGGCACGGCTGTGGGCACTGCGCTCATCTCTGCCGGTGCGGTAGACGCTGTTGCAATCGTCAAGGGCAACTACGATGCCGCAACCGGCATCTTCACTGCAAGCGTCTCTGGTACTGACTCTCTGGTTCAGTGGGATAGCAACGGTGATACTGCCGCCGGTGACATCGAAAGCGTTGTACTGGTCGGCTTCACTGGCACTCTGGCAGCCGGCGCGGACGTGTTGACTCTGGTCTGATCGTCCCCGGAGACAAGCCCCCGCCGCGAGGCGGAGGCTTGCGGTGAAAACTATTGAAACCCCCACCTCCCACCAAGGAGGTGGGTTTTTTTTCGTGTGCGCCCAGCATGGGCGCGATCTTGGGAAAACAAGAAAACAATGGGGTCGGATACGATTGTCGCAGCCTAGGGAATTCTGTCCAATCCAGCCTCCGCCATGTCGAATGCCATGTCGGACCGGCCCGTTTGCGGGTATTCTTTCCGGTTGTCGCTCGAGCGGAGCCGGAGAGCGCCCCGCCGCGCACGGCGCCGCCCCGGCGGCCCCCATCATCGAACCAGAGGGAGAAAAAAATATGAGCGAAGCCTGGAACGAGGGCTACTTCACCGACGTCGGCTACACCTACGGCTACTACCGCGAGATCAACCCCGTCTTCCAGCGCTTCTGCCTGCTGCTGCGCGGGCTGGCGCAGCCGGAGCCGGCGGAGGGCACCCGGCACTGCGAGCTGGGCTTCGGCCAGGGCGTGTCGGTCAACATCCATGCGGCGGCCAATCCGGGCCGCTACGTGGCCACCGATTTCAACCCCGCGCACGCGGCGCACGCGCGCCGGCTGGCTGCGGCCTCGGGCAGCGAGGCGCTGCTCGTCGATGAGAGCTTCGAGCAACTGCTCGAGCGCGACGACCTGCCGCAGTTCGACAGCATCAGCCTGCACGGCATCTGGACCTGGGTGAGCCGCGACAACCACGAGGTCATCGCCGAGTTCGCGCGGCGGCACCTGAAGCCGGGCGGCATCTTCTACAACAGCTACAACTGCTTCCCCGGCTGGTCGCCGGCCTACCCGCTGCGCCAGTTGTTCGCGCTGCACGACCGCTTCGGCGTCACACCGAACGGCGCGGTGGAGCGCGTCGAGGCCGCGCTCAAGTTTTCCGAGGCGCTGCTCGCGGCCAACCCGAACTACCTGAAGGCGGCGCCGCAGCTCACCGAGCGCCTGAAGAGCATCGCCACGCAGAACCGCCACTACCTGGCGCACGAGTATTTCAACCGCGAGTGGAACTGCATGTACTTCACCGACGTGGTCGATGCGCTCGCGCCGGCCAAGCTCGACTGGGCGTGCACGGCCTCGCCGCTCGACGCGGTGGATGCGGTCAACCTCGCCGAGCCGGCGCAGACTTTCCTCAAGGGCGTGGATCACCCCATCCTGCGCGAGCAGGCACGGGATTACTTCGTGAACCAGCAGTTCCGCAAGGATCTGTACGTGCGCGGCGCCATCCGGCTGTCCGTGGCCGAACAGCGCGAGCACCTGCTCGATACCCGCTTCGTCCTGACGCAGCCGGCGGACCAGGTGCCGATGAAGGTGACCGGCGCGCTCGGCGAGGCCAGCCTCCAGGAAGACCTGTACAAGCCCTTCATCGAGGCGCTGGCCGCCGATGCCTGCGCGCCGAAGACGCTGCGCCGGCTCGCCGCCGGTTTTTCCGGCATGGCCTGGCCGGTGCTCCAGCAGATCGTCGCCGTACTCACCGGCATGGGCGCGGTGGCACCGTGCCAGCCGGAAAGCGCCGAGCGCGAGGCGCGGACGCGCTGCCGCGCCCTCAACCGCCACCTGTGCGAGCGCGCACGCTACGGCAACGAGATCGAGTTCCTGGCCAGCCCGCTGACCGGCGGCGGCATCAGCGTTCCCCGCTTCCAGCAGATTTTCCTGCTGGCGCGCGAGCAGGGCCGGAAACAGCCGGCCGAATGGGCGCAGTTCGCCTGGGGCATGCTCGACGCGCAGGGACAGCGCATCCTCAAGGACGGCAAGGCACTGGAGAGCGCCGAGGAAAACCTGGCCGAACTCACCACCCAGGCCGGCGAGTTCGCCGAGAAGCGCCTGCCGGTGCTCAAGGCGCTGGGGGTGGTCTGAGGCGGCAGGACGATCCGGGGCAGGCCGTGGCACAATCGGGCCTGCCCTATCGCTACAGGAGGCCACCATGGGACTGCCTTTGCGCGACACCGTGCACCACACCTACGGTGAATACCTGCACTGGCCGGAGGACACGCGCTACGAGCTGATCGACGGCGAAGCCTGGCTGATGGCGCCGGCGCCGACCACGGACCATCAGGACATCGCGGGGGAAATCTACCATCAACTGCGGCAGGCGCTCGAAGGCGCCCCCTGCCGCGTCTTCATCGCGCCCTTCGACGTGCGCCTGCCGCGCGGGAACGAGGCCGACGAAGCCATCGACACCGTCGTCCAGCCCGACGTGCTGCTGGTCTGCGACCCCGCCAAGATCGACCGCCGCGGCGTGCGCGGCGCCCCCGACTGGGTGGTCGAGGTGCTTTCCCCCAGTACCGCGGCGCACGACCAGATCGCCAAGCGGCGGGTCTATGAACGCGCCGGCGTGCGCGAGTACTGGCTGGTCCATCCCACCGACCGCACCGTCACCATCTATACGCTGGAAGGCGGCCGCTACGCCGTTCCCGAAATCGCCGAGCTCAAGGGCGGCACACGCCTCGGCATCCTGCCCGACGTCGAAATCACCTGGGACGCCCTGGTCGCCCGCCTTTCGCCGCCGGAAATCTGAAGCTCGGGCCCGTAGGCCGAGCGGCGGACTTCCCCGGAGAGCAAGCGGAGGAAACACTCCGTTTCCTTTGCCCGGCAAGGCACCCGGGGATATGATTTCCGGCATTGCAGACAAAGGAATCGCCATGCCCGCCGCGCTGAAAAAACCACGCTCGCCATCCACCCCGAAGCGCAAGCCGGTCGAAGAGGCCGCCCGGGTCGTCAGCGAGGTCGACGTCCTGATTGCCCGGCTGAAAAAACTCCGCAAGGGGCAGCACGAAAGTCTCGACCTTCGTCAGGCCATCGAGGATGGTCGCGCCTGATGCCCTTCGTGGTCGACAATTCGGTCGTCGCCGGCTGGTTCCTCGCCAGCCAGGCGGATGACTACACCGACGGCGTGCTGGCGCTGCTGCGCGCCGACGTCGCCATCGTTCCGCCGCTGTGGGAATACGAACTCGCCAACGTTGCCCGGACAGCCATCGCACGCGGCGTCCTGTCCGAAAAAGATGCGCGGTTGGCGATTTCCTACGTGCTGGGCTTGCCGATCAGCGTCGACCGGACGCCCGTCGCTCCGGATCGCCTGCTGGCTCTCGCTTTCGTCTACGGGCTGACCGCCTATGACGCCGCCTATCTCGAACTCGCGCTGCGCCACAGGCTTTCCATCGCCGTCAGGGATGGAAAACTGAAGGCCGCCGCGGAAAGCTCGGGCATTGGAATCGTCGTTGGGCCGTAGCGGAAATAAAGGCCGGCGCAGCGCACACCCCCGTCGCATCGCCTCACGGGTAGCGGATTTCGACCGCCTCCGCGCTCAGCCATTCACCGAGCGCGGCAAGCAGTTCGTCCTCGAGGCGAACGCGCGACGAATCGCCGAACGCCAGCTCGCACTCCGCCTCGTCGTTGCGGTACGCGAGCCGCACCGGGCAGGCGCCGGGCGTGTAGGCAGACAGCAGCGCCTTCAGCCGCTGCGCGGCAGCACGGTCCTTGCTGACCCGGCCGTTGAGCGACAGGCGCAGCTCGCGCGCGAAGCGGCCGCGCGCGTCGGCCAGCGTCATGATGCGCTCGGCGGTGACGCGCACCCGGCCCTCGCCGGCGAAGTCGTCCTTCGACACCTTGCCTTCGACGATCAACACCTCGTCCTCGCTGATCTTGCCGCGCTCGGCGTCCAGCACCTCGCTGTAGACCGCGATCTCCTGCGCCGCGGTGCCGTCGTCGAGCGTGACGAAGGCCATCTTGCCGCGCGTCGTGAACTTGGTGCGCGTCGCCGTCACCAAGCCGGCCAGCAGTTGCAGGTCGCGCCCCGGTTCCAGCCGCTCCAGCGGGCGCCGCACGAAGCGGCGCACCTCGGCCTGCACGGCGTTGAACGGGTGGCCGGAGAAGAAGAAGCCGAGCGCCGCCTTCTCTTCCATCAGCCGCTGCTTCTCGTCCCAGCGCGGCGCCTCGACGTACTGCGGCGCATGCTCCTCGGCCGCCGGCCCGATGTCGAAGAGGCCGGCCTGCATGGCGTTCTTCTCGACCTGCTCGGCCCATTCCATGGCGATGCCGACGGAGGCGAGCAGCCGCGCGCGGTGCGGCTCGCCGCCGTTCTTCGCGTCGATGGCGTCGAAGGCGCCGCCGCGGATCAGCGCCTCGATCGTGCGCCGGTTCACCAGCCGCTTGTCGACGCGCTTGCAGAAGTCGAAGAGGTCGACGAACGGCCCATCCTGGCGGCGTGCCTCCAGGATGCACTCGACCGCCTGCTGGCCGGTGCCCTTGACCGCGCCGAGGCCGTAGCGGACGGTCTTGGCGTCCACCGGCACGAAGCGGTAGTCGGATTCGTTCACATCCGGGCCGAGCACGACGATGCCGTTCTTCACGGTGTCTTCGTAGAAGATCTTCACCGTGTCGGTGTTGTCCATGTCCGAGGACATGGTCGCCGCCATGAAGGCCGCGCAGTGGTGCGCCTTCAGCCAGGCCGTCTGGTAGGTGACGACGGCGTAGGCGGCGGTGTGCGACTTGTTGAAGCCGTACTCCGCGAACTTGGTCATCAGATCGAAGAGCTGCTCGGCCAGCGCCGGGTCGTAGCCCTTCTGCTTCGCGCCGTCGGCGATGGTCTCGCGGTGCTTGGCCATCTCCTCGGGCTTCTTCTTGCCCATGGCCCGGCGCAGCATGTCGGCGCCGCCGAGCGTGTAGCCGCCGATGATCTGCGAGATCTGCATGACCTGTTCCTGGTACACGATGACCCCGTAGGTCGGTTCCAGGCAGGTCTTGAGATCCGGGTGGAAGTAGTCGATCGACTGCTGGCCCTTCTTGCGCAGGATGAAGTCGTCCACCATGCCCGAGCCGAGCGGGCCGGGACGGTAGAGCGCGAGCACGGCGATGATGTCCTCGAAGCGGTCCGGCGCCAGCTTCTTCAGGAGCTTCTTCATGCCTTCCGATTCCACCTGGAAGATCGCCGTGGTGTTGGCGTCCTTCAGAACCTGGTAGGCGGCCGGGTCGTCGAAGGTCAGCGCGTTGAGGTCGGGCTTCACGCCGGTGAGCCGCTCGACGTAGTGCACGGCGAGCTCGATGATGGTCAGGTTTCTGAGGCCGAGGAAGTCGAACTTCACCAGGCCGACCTTCTCGACGTCGTCCTTGTCGTACTGCGACACCACCGAGGCGCCGCCGTCGGCCGAGTAGAGCGGGCAGAAGTCGGTCAGCTTGCCCGGCGCGATGAGCACGCCGCCGGCGTGCATGCCGACGTTGCGCGTCAGATCCTCCAGCTTCTCGGCCAGCTCGAACAGGTCCTTGACCTCTTCCTCGGCCTCGACCTTCTCGCGCAACTGCGGCTCGGCTTCCAGCGCTTTTTTAAGCGACAGCGGCTTGTTCTGCTCGACCGGGATCAGCTTCGAGAGCGAATCGCAGAAGTTGTACGGCATGTCGAGCACGCGGCCGACGTCGCGGATCACCGCCTTCGACGACATGGTGCCGAAGGTGGCGATCTGCGACACGGCGTCCTTGCCGTAGCGCTCGCGCACGTACTCGATGACCTTGTAGCGGTTGTCCTGGCAGAAGTCGATGTCGAAGTCGGGCATCGACACCCGCTCCGGGTTGAGGAAGCGCTCGAAGAGCAGCGCGTATTCGAGCGGGTCGAGGTCGGTGATGCCGAGCGAGTAGGCGACCAGCGAGCCGGCGCCGGAGCCCCGTCCCGGCCCGACCGGCACGCCGTTGTTCTTGCCCCAGTTGATGAAGTCGGCAACGATCAGGAAGTAGCCGGGGAAACCCATCTGCACGATGGTGTCGGTCTCGATCTTCAACCGTTCGTCGTAGACCGGGCGCTCGCGCTCGCGCACCGCCGGGTCGGGGAAGAGCTGTTCGAGCCGCCGTTCCAGCCCCTGCGCTGCCTCGTTCCTCAGATGGTCGTCGAGCGACACGCCCTCGGGCGTCGGGAAGAGCGGCAGGTAGTTCTTGCCGAGCGTGATCTCCAGATTGCAGCGGCGCGCGATCTCGACCGAGTTGGCCAGCGCCTCGGGCAGGTCGGCGAACAGCTCGGCCATCTCCGCCGTCGACTTGAAGTACTGTTCTTCGGTGAACGGCCGCGGCCGGCGCGTGTCGCCGAGCACGTAGCCCTCGGCGATGCAGACGCGCGCCTCGTGCGCCTTGAAGTCGTCGCGGTCGAGGAACTGGATCGGATGCGTCGCCACCAGCGGCAGGCCGAGGTCGGCGGCCAGCCCGGCGGTGGCGGCGATCAGCGCCTCCTGCTGCGCGTGGCCGGCGCGCTGCACTTCCAGGTAATAGGCGCCGGGAAACATCGCCGCCCAGACGCCGGCGCGGCTTTCGGCGAGCGGCCGGTTGCCGGAAAGCAGCGCCTCGCCGACGTCGCCCATGGCCGCGCCGGAGAGCGCGATCAGGCCGTCGACGCCGACCTCCTCCAGCATCAGCCGCGACACCTCGGCGCGGCCGCGCGTGCGCGGCGCCAGTTGCGCGCGCGTGAGGATCTCACACAGTTGCAGGTAGCCGGCGTGGTTGCGACAGAGCAGCAGCAGGCGCGACGGGCGGTCCGGGTCGGCCTCGTGCGTCAGCCAGACGTCGGCGCCGAGCACCGGCTTGACGCCCTTGCCGCGCGCGGCCGAGTAGAACTTGACCAGGCCGAAGAAGTTGTTGAGGTCGGTCAGCGCCAGCGCCGGCATGCCGTCGGCGACGGCGCGGGCAACCGCGTCGTCGATGCGGACGATGCCGTCGACGACGGAATATTCACTGTGCAGGCGGAGGTGGACGAAACGCGGGTCGGTCATAGACCGCGAATTTTACTCCTTCACGACGCGCAGCCGGTGGATCAGGATTCGCGCCCGGCCAGCGCCTGCTCGATCAGACGCTTGACCGTCTGCGAATCGAAGGGCTTGTCGCAGATCGCCGAGACGCCGGCCTGCTCGACCGCCGCCAGCCGGCTCTCGTTCGCCTCGCTGGTGACCATCAGGATCGGCACCGAGCTTTGCCAGCTCTGCTTGCGGATGTACTCGACCAGCGCGCGGCCGTCCATCTCCGGCATGTGGTAGTCGGTGACGACCAGGTCGACCATGGTCTCGGCGAGGATGGCCGCGGCCTCGACGCCGCTGGCCGCCTCGATGATGTTCTCGATGCCCAGGTTGCCGAGCACGTGGCGGATGAAGCGGCGGGCGTTGGTGCTGTCGTCGACGACGAGCACGCGCAGGCGCTCCAGGTCGCCGTCGAAGTCGAGCATGGCGCGCGGTTCGATGAGGTCGGCGGCGGAGCGCAGCGCCGACGCCAGCTGCACCTGCGAAAACGGCTTCGGCAGCAGTGCGCAGGCGCCGGACTGGCGCACCGGATCGAGTACCTGCGGCCGCGTCTCGCTGGAAACGAGCACGAAGGGCAGGTCGGCGAGGTCGGGGTCGGCGCGCATCGCCTCGATCAGCCCGACGCCGGTCATGTCCGGCAGGTAGAAGGCGCTGACGGTGAGCGACGGCGGCCGCTCGCGCAGGTGCGCGAGCGCCGCGCCGCCGCTGTCGACGACGTCGACGCGGGTGAGGTCGAGACCGGCGAGCTGGTCGCGGATGATGCGCGCCTGCACGGCGGACGGTTCGACGAGAAGAACGCAGAGATCGCTGAACGAAGCGGACATGACAACTCCCGGCTGGCCCGGATGACGAAACCCTGCACTATACCGCGACCGGCGCCGCCGGAGCGCACCGACCGGGGCCTCTACCCTGCCCGGCACGGTGACAGGCGACG
Source organism: Rhodocyclaceae bacterium (assembly GCA_019455325.1). GTDB lineage: Bacteria > Pseudomonadota > Gammaproteobacteria > Burkholderiales > Rhodocyclaceae > Proximibacter. The sequence goes on from JACFMQ010000004.1 coordinate 423,775, forward strand.
GCGATCCGGCGCCTCTTCGGACGCCTCCGCCGCCGGGGAAAGGGTCGGATTCAGGCCGGCAGGTCGAACCACAGGAAATCGGCCGCCGCGTCGGCGACGAAGCGCACGGCGGTCTCGTCGGCCGCCTTCAGGCCGTCGCCGGCGGCGAGCGTCTGCGCGTTCGCCCGCAACTGGCCGGCGACGACGTGCGCATAGCCGAAGCGGCCGGGCGCCAGCGGCGCCGTGAAGTCTTCGCCGGGCGCCAGGCGCACGCGCCACAGCGCCGCCTGCTGGCCGATGCGCACGCTGCCGTCGCGGCCGTCCGGCGAGGCGAGCAGCGTCGCCCCCGGCGCCTCGGGCACGGCGCGCTGCTCGTAGCCCGGCGCGCCGCCGGCGGCCTGCGGGTGAATCCAGATCTGCAGCAGGTGCGTCGCCGCGTCGCGCGCCGGGTTGAACTCGCTGTGCCGCACGCCGGTGCCGGCGCTCATGCGCTGCACCTCGCCGGGCCGGATGACGGCGCCGTTGCCGAGGCTGTCGCGGTGTTCCAGCGCGCCGGACAGGATCACGGTGACGATCTCCATGTCGCGGTGCCCGTGCGTCGGGAAGCCCTGGCCGGGCGCGACGACATCCTCGTTGAGCACGCGCAGCGCGCCCCAGCCCATCTCGGCCGGGTCGTGGTAGTCGGCGAACGAGAAACTGTGCCAGGTGCGCAGCCAGCCGTGGTCGGCGTGGCCGCGGGCGGCGGCGGGTCGAAGCTGGATCATGGCGGTGAACTCCTCATGTTTCGGATCATGATAGACAGCGGAAATCGTCGATTCCAGCGATGTCTTTCATCGAATCCGGCGCTTCTCCACGAAATACAGGCAGGGCTGCCCCGACGCTTCGAGCACGTCGAGCATCGGCGGCCGCGCGCTCCTGAAGCCGAGCGCACGGCAGCCGTGCGGGAAGGTGGGGTCGTGCGTGACGAAGTAGTGGACGCAGGCGATGCAGCGCACCCGGTCGCCGCCCGGCGGCGGAGGCTTGTCCGCGTCCATGGTCAGCGATGTGCGCGGATCGCCCGTCCGTCGTCGCCGATCAGGACGAGGCTGCCGTCGTCGGCGACGTCGAAGCGACGCACGCCCTGCAGCAGTTCGAGGAAGCGCGCCTCCTGCGCCATGCGCGGCGGCGGGCAGGCCATGCGCGTGACGGCGGCGCGGCCGACGGCGAGCGTCTCGCCGGTGAGCGCGTAGGTCGCGCTGTAGGCGTTGCACGAAGTGCGCCCGCCGAGGCGGCCGTCCTCGCCGAACAGCAGCGTCGGCGCGGCCGCTTCGACGCGCTCGCCGGCGAGTTCGGCGACGGTCCATTCGCCGCCGCGCAACAGCGCCGCCGGCTCGCCACCGCAGCCGTCGAAGCGACGGCCGTCGACGGCGACCTCGACGCGCAGCGGATGCGGCATGCCGCTCATGCTGTCGCGGCAGACGCCGGGTACGGCGACGACCTCGACCGTGACCGGGATGGCGCGGTCGCGCAGCGCGGCGGCGTAGCGGCGCCGCTCGCCGTCGACCCGCAGCGGCGTCGCCGGGCCGGCGACGTGCAGGCGGCCGGATTCGAAGCGCAGCGCGGCGTCGATGTCCAGCGCCCACGCCGGCTCGTTGCCGCGCGCGTGCAGCGCCGGCGCGTCGGCGCGGTCGCCGGTCGCCGCGCAGCCGGCGCTCAGGGAGGCGGCGAGCAGGACGGTGAATCTAGTCCGCATCGGCCCAGTCGACGATCGGCCGCCACTGTTCGAGATCCTGCGCGACGCGCGTCGGCGTCAGGTCGAACAGCGTCATGCCGTGCGCAGCGGCCTGCACGTAGCGCTGCGTGTCGCGCAGGTAGGCGAGCACCGGCAGTTCGTATTGTTCGAGGAAGCGCTCCAGCTCGGCGGCGGCGCGCGTGCGCGCGTCGACGCGCATGCCGACGACGGCGACGAAGGTCTGCTGCCTGCGGATCGCCTTCTCCTCGAGCAGCTTCTCGATGAAGCTCTTCGTCGCCAGGATGTCGAAGAGCGAGGGCTGCACCGGCACGATGACGCGGTGCACGACCTTCAGCGCGCGCTCGAGCAGCTTGCCGTGCAGGCCGGCCGGCGTGTCGAGGACGGCGTGCGTGGTGCCGGCCGGCGGCCGCGCCGGGCGGTCGCGCTCGATCTCCCAGGTGGCGATCGGCGGCAAGAGGCGCGAGCGCCGCGCCAGCCAGTCGCTCGCCGACTGCTGGCGGTCGATGTCGCCGAGCATGACGCGGCGCCCGGCGGCGGCGAAATGGCCGGCGAGGTTGGTGGCGAGCGTGGACTTGCCGGCTCCGCCCTTCGGATTGGCGACGAGGATGCTCTTCATGGCGTGGCGCTTTCCCTTTCTCCCTGCCCGCGCTCGAAGCGCAGGAGTTGCTTGCGCACGAGATTGACGTGCTCGCGCAGCGTGTAGACGAGGTCGGTGAAGGCGAGCGGCACGTTGCGCTGGCTCGCCTCCTCCTCGATGCGGTCGAGGCGCGCGAAGTACTCGGCGTGGCGCGCCGGCTCATAGCGCTGGCGGACCTCGCTTTCGAGGAACTTCAGTTCGCCGTAGAGGCGGAATATCTTCGAGCGCACCCGCCAGGAGTAGATCGCCGGCGCCACGCGCAAGAGCGGCACGAGCAGCGCGATCAGCGGCAGCAGCATGACGACCATGCGGTCGACCAGCACCGCCGCCCAGAACGGCAGGTAGCGCTGCAGGAAGGGCGGGCCGGACTTGTAGTGGCGCACCGCGTCCGGCGACAGCTCGAAGCTGGCGTCGAGGTAGGCCGGGAACTCGCCGCGGCGCTGGAAGAAGCCGCTGGCGCCGTGCACCTCGCCCGCCGCCTGCAGCAGCAGCGAGACCAGTGCCGGATGCAGGCCCTCGCGCGCGACGAGGTTGGTGGTGGCGGCGAGCAGCGCGGTGCTGCGCGGCGGCGTGTCGCGCACCAGGTCGACGGCGCCGCGCGGCAGATTCACCTGCGTCAGGAAGGGGAAGTGCCGGGTGTAGCCGTCGGCCTGCGCGAAGCTCATCACGCGCACGCCGGGCGAGCGCAGCAGCACCTGCACCACCGGCGCCTCGGGCGCGGCGATGATGAAGGCAGCGTCCACCCAGCCCTGCTGCAGGGCCTCGGCGGCGTCGAGCCCGGCGAGCGGCACCAGTTTGCCGTCGTAGGGGATCTCGTTGGCTTCGAGCAACTGCAGCGCCAGCCCGCGCACGCCGCTGCCCTCGGCGCCGATGGCGATGCGCCGGCCGTTCAGGTCGTGCAGGCGGCCGAGCGGCGTCTTGCTGCGGTAGAAGATCCATACCGGCTCGTAGTACATGCTGCCGAGGGAGCGCAGGTCCTCGCGCGCCGCGTCGCCGTCGGCCGGCAGCACGCCGCCCTGGACGAAGGCGACGTCGGCCTCGCCGCGGCGCAGGCGCTCGATGTTATCGAGCGAGCCGGTCGAGGTCTCGACGCGCAGCGTGACGCCGCTCCGTTCCAGGATCGCCGCGTAGCGCCGGGCGAAGGCGTGGTAGACGCCGTCGTCCGGGCCGGCGCTGAGGGTCAGCGTGCGCGGCGGCGCCGGCTCGACGAACTGGTAGGCGAGGACGAAGCCGAGGGTGACGACGAGGACGATCGGCCAGGCCGTCGCCAGCAGGTCGCGGAACGAGAGCAGGCCGTTCTTCAGTTTGCTGCCCATGCGCTCCGCCTACGGCAGCAGGACCGTGCTGCCGGTGGTCCTGCGCGCTTCGAGGTCGACGTGCGCCCGCGCCGCGTCCGGCAGCGCGTAGGTCTGGTTCACCTCGATCCGCACCTGGCCGGAGACGACCCTGTCGAACAGCTCGCCGCCGAGTTCCGCCAGTTCCTCGCGCTTCGCCGTGTGGTGCGCGAGCGTCGGCCGGGTGATGAAGAGCGAGCCCTTCTGCGACAGCAGCAGCGGATCGAACGGCGGCACCGGGCCGGAGGCGTTGCCGAAGCTGACCAGCGTGCCGCGCAGGCGCAGGCTGTCGAGCGAGCCGGCGAAGGTGTCCTTGCCGACGCCGTCGTAGACCACGGCGACGCCCTCGCCGCCGGTCAGCTCGCGCACCCGTTTGGCCACGTCCTCCTGGCCGTAGAGGATGACGTGGTCGGCGCCGTGCGCGCGGGCGAGTTCGGCCTTGGCCGGCGTCGACGTCGTGCCGATGACCGATGCGCCGAGCGCCTTCGCCCACTGGCAGGCGATCAGCCCGACGCCGCCGGCGGCGGCGTGGATGAGCACGGCGTCGCCCGGCTGCACGCGGTAGGTCTTGCGCAGCAGGTAAGCGGCGGTGAGGCCCTGCAGCATCATCGCCGCGCCGGTGCGGAAGTCGATGGCCGCAGGCAGCACGAGCAGACGGTCGGCCGGCAGGCAGCGCACCTCGCTGTAGGCGCCGACCGGGCCGCCGGCGTAGGCGACGCGGTCGCCGACGCTGACCTCGCTGACGCCGGCGCCGACCGCCTCGACGACGCCGGCCCCTTCGAGGCCGATGCCGGACGGCAGCGGCAGCGGATAGAGGCCGCTGCGGTGGTAGGTGTCGATGAAGTTGAGGCCGACGGCGGCGTGGCGCACGCGCGCTTCGCCGGGGCCGGGCTCGCCGACTGCGACGGCCTCCCAGCGCAGGACTTCGGGGCCGCCGGTCTGATGGAAACGGATGGCGTGGGTCATGATCGTTCTCCGCATTGTGTTCTGTCGGGGCGCCCGGCGGCCGGCGCCGGGCGAAGCGGAAAGCCTAGCCCCTGCCCGCTTTTTGGGCAAGGCCGGAAACCCCTGGCGGAACAGGCGTCTGCGGCATCGGCCCACAGCTTTTCCACAGGCTTGTCCAGCGATTCGGTGGACAGACGGCGGACGGCTCAGGCCGGCGTCAGCCTGGCGTATTCGAGCGCCAGCCACTTCATGCCGGCGTCCATGAAGTTCACCTGCACGCGCGCGTCGGCGCCGCGCCCCTCGGCGGCGATGATGACGCCCAGGCCGAACTTGGCGTGCTGCACGTTCATGCCGATGCGCAAGCCGTTCGGCAGACCGGCGGCATCCGCCGCAGAGGCCGACGACGACCGCGCCGCGCCGCCCCGGCCGCCGGCGCGCGGCGCTTCGTAGACCGGCTTGGCGACCGGGTTGATCCGGCGCAGCAGCTCGCCGGGAATCTCGTCGAAGAAGGACGAGGCCACGCAGTAGCGCGTCTGCCCGTGCAGCATGCGCGTCTGCGCCCAGGAGAGGTAGAGGCGCTGCCTGGCGCGCGTGACGGCGACGTACATCAGCCGGCGCTCCTCCTCCAGGCCCTCGCGCTCGGCGGCCGCGTTCTCGTGCGGGAACAGGCCCTGCTCCAGCCCGGACAGGAAGACAACGTCGAACTCCAGACCCTTGGCCGCGTGCACGGTCATCAGCTGCAGCGCCTCCTCGCCCTCGCCGGCCTGATGCTCGCCGGCTTCCAGCGAGGCGTGCGCGAGGAAGGCGGCGAGGTCGCCGGCCTCCTCGCGCGCCGCCAGATCGCCGCCGCTCTCCTCCTGCACGAAGTTCACGGCGGCGTTGATCAGTTCGTCGAGGTTGTCCAGGCGCTCCTGACCCTCCTTCTCGCCGAGGTAGTGCCGGCGCAGGCCGGAGACCTCGACGACGTGCTCGACCATCTCCGGCAGCGGCAGATTCGCGGTGTCGCGGCGCAGTTCCTCGATCAGCCGGACGAAGGCGCCGACCGACGCACCGGCCTTGCCGGAGAGCGACGCAGCGGCGTTGTACAGGCTGGAATTGGCCTGGTGCGCGGCGGCCTGCAGGTGTTCCTGCGAGCGCGCGCCGATGCCGCGCGCCGGGAAATTGACGACGCGGGCGAAGGCCGTGTCGTCGTCCGGGTTGGCGATCAGCCGCAGGTAGGCGAGCGCGTGCTTGATCTCCTGCCGCTCGAAGAAGCGCAGGCCGCCGTAGACGCGGTACGGGACGCCGGCGGTGAACAACTGGTGTTCGAGCACGCGCGACTGTGCGTTCGAGCGGTAGAGCAACGCGATCTGGCTGCGCGGCACGCCGTCGCGGATCAGCTCGCGCGTTTCGTCCACGATGAAGCGCGCCTCGTCGAGGTCGGAGAACCCCTCGAAGACGCGGATCGGCTCGCCGGCGCCGGCGTCGGTCCACAGGTTTTTCCCCAGCCGCCCGCGGTTGTGCTTGATGATCGCATTCGCCGCTTCCAGGATGTTGCCGTGCGAGCGGTAGTTCTGTTCGAGGCGGATCACCGAGTCGACGCGGAACTCGCGCTCGAAGTCGCGCATGTTGCCGACCTCGGCGCCGCGGAAGCGGTAGATCGACTGATCGTCGTCGCCGACGGCGAACAGTTTGGCGCCGTCCTCCGCGCCGTGGTCGGCGAGCAGCTTCAGCCACTTGTACTGCAGCACGTTGGTATCCTGGAACTCGTCGACCAGGATGTGCCGGAAGCGCCGCTGGTAGTGCTGGCGCAGCGGTTCGTTGCGGGAAAGCAGCTCGTAGGTGCGCAGCAGCAGCTCGGCGAAGTCGACCACCCCCTCGCGCTGGCACTGCGCCTCGTACTCGGCGTAGAGCTCGACGCGGCGGCGCGTGTAGTCGTCGTAGACCTCGGCCTGCGCGGCGCGCACGCCCTGCTCCTTGTGCGCGTTGAAGAAGTGGCACAGCTCGCGCGGCGGGAATTTCTCGTCGTCGACGTTGAGGTTCTTCAGCATCCGCTTCACCGCCGCCTGCTGGTCGCCGGAGTCGAGGATCTGGAAAAGCGCCGGCAGCCCGGCCTCCTTGTGGTGCGCGCGCAACAGCCGGTTGCACAGGCCGTGGAAGGTGCCGATCCACATCGCGCGGACGTTCACCGGCAGCATCGCCGAGAGCCGCGCCTGCATCTCCTTCGCCGCCTTGTTCGTGAAGGTCACCGCCAGCACGCCCGAGGGCGCGACCTGCCCCGTCGACAGCAGCCAGGCAATGCGCGTAGTGAGCACTCGCGTCTTGCCGCTGCCGGCGCCGGCGAGGATGAGCGCGTGCTGCGGCGGCAGCGTGACGGCGGCGAGCTGCGGCGGGTTGAGGTTGGCGAGCAAATCTGACATGGATCAAGGGTTTCCGTTGGGGGCGCGCGGATTATAGCCGGCAGCCGGTCCGGACCCAGGGCCGGGCGATTTTTTTGGCGATGCACAAAAACCGGGCGACAAGCAATTGTGGAACTTTCTACGCTCTTGTCAGACAAACCATCGTACAATTACGCTGCACCGCACAATTCCGTACCCACAAGGTACGGGAGAGAAATCTGGCCAACCGCCAGTCGATTGGAGAACTGCAATGAAAGCACCGAAAATTCTGCCCTGGATCGCCAAGCGCGCCGGCGTCAGCGAGGCCGTCGCGCTCAAGCTGTGGCGCCGCGCTGCCGGCGAGGCGGCGCTGATCGTCGGTAACCACGACAGCTCCGAATTCTTCCGCCTCTCGGTCGAGCGCTTCATCAGCCTCGTCGAGACGGAGGCCGGCCGCTGCCCCCTGAGCGGCGCCACCGTCACCTGGATGTGGCGCCATCAGGCGCGCATGGCCAGCCTGAGCCTGATCGCCGCCGAGAACACCTACCGCCTCTGGCGAAGCAACTGGGAAAGCTTCGTGAACGGCAAGAAGGCCGCCTGACCGGGACCTTCCCGGCCAGGCGCCCCGTTCCAACGCCTCGCCGGCTCCGGACCGCAGAACCGGAGCCGGGCGCGCGTTTCTTCGCTTTCGCCCCCACCCCTTTCCGACCGTTTCTCCTCGCTCCGGCGGCCGCCGGGCGGCAAGCGCCGCCGCCGGGCAAGGGCGTATAATTCGCGGTTTTCCGACTTTCCGACCGCCGCCGCCCCATGCAGGAAAAATACAGCCCCGCCGAAGTAGAGCGCGCCGCCCAGGCGCACTGGGAAAAGACCGCCGCCGCCCGCGCCGTCGAGGATACGACCCGGCCCAAGTACTACTGCCTGTCGATGTTCCCCTACCCCTCGGGCAAGCTGCACATGGGGCACGTGCGCAACTACACGATCGGCGACGTGCTCTCGCGCTTCCACGCCATGCAGGGCTGCAACGTGCTGCAGCCGATGGGCTGGGACGCCTTCGGCATGCCGGCCGAGAACGCGGCGATGCAGAACAACGTGCCGCCGGCGCAGTGGACCTACGCCAACATCGAGTACATGAAGTCGCAGTTGAAGTCGCTCGGCTTCGCCATCGACTGGCAGCGCGAGCTCGCCACCTGCACGCCGCAGTACTACCGCTGGGAGCAGTGGCTGTTCACCCGGCTCTACGAGAAGGGCCTGATCTACAAGAAGCTCGGCACCGTGAACTGGGACCCGGTCGACCAGACCGTGCTCGCCAACGAGCAGGTCATCGACGGCCGCGGCTGGCGCTCCGGCGCGCTCGTCGAGAAGCGCGAGATCCCCATGTACTACATGAAGATCACCGCCTACGCCGAGGAACTGCTCGCCGACCTCGACAAGCTGCCCGGCTGGCCCGAACAGGTGCGGCTGATGCAGAAGAACTGGATCGGCAAGAGCACCGGCGTGCGCTTCGCCTTCCCCTACGAGCTGGACGGCAAGGAAGACCGGCTGTGGGTGTTCACCACCCGCGCCGACACCGTCATGGGCGTCACCTTCTGTGCGGTGGCCGCCGAGCACCCGCTGGCGACGCGCGCCGCGCAGGACAACCCCGAGCTCGCCGCGTTCGTCGAGGAATGCAAGCGGGGCGGCGTCGCCGAGGCCGATCTGGCGACGATGGAAAAGAAGGGGATGCCGACCGGCATCTTCGTCCAGCACCCGCTGACCGGCGAGAAAGTGGAAGTCTGGGTCGGCAACTACGTGCTCATGGGCTACGGCGAAGGCGCGGTGATGGCCGTGCCGGCGCACGACGAGCGCGACTTCGCGTTCGCCAAAAAATACGGCCTGGCGATCCGGCAGGTCATCGCCGTCGACGGCGAGACCTTCAGCCTCGACGGCTGGCAGGAATGGTACGGCGACAAGCAGAACGGCAAGTGCGTGAATTCCGGCAAGTACGACGGCCTGTCGTACGAAGCCGCGGTCGACGCCATCGCCGCCGACCTCGCGGCCAAGGGCCTCGGCGAGAAGAAGGTGCAATTCCGCCTGCGCGACTGGGGCATCTCGCGCCAGCGCTACTGGGGCTGCCCGATCCCGATCGTGCACTGCGCGGCCTGCGGCGACGTGCCGGTGCCGGACGCGCAGTTGCCGGTCGTACTGCCGGAGAACGTCGAGATCACCGGCGCCGGTTCGCCGCTCGCCCGCATGCCCGAGTTCCACGAATGCGCCTGCCCGAAGTGCGGCGGCGCCGCGCGGCGCGAAACCGACACCATGGACACCTTCGTCGAGTCCTCGTGGTACTTCCTGCGCTACGCCTGCCCGGACAACGACCGGGCCATGGTCGACGAACGCCTCGCCTACTGGTGCCAGGGCGGCATCGACCAGTACATCGGCGGCATCGAGCACGCCATCCTGCACCTCCTGTACTCGCGCTTCTGGACCAAGCTGATGCGCGACGTCGGCCTGTTCCAGTTCCCCTCGGGCGAACTGAAGCTCGACGAACCTTTCGCCAACCTGCTGACGCAGGGCATGGTCGTCGCGCCGACCTTCTACCGCGAGACCGCCGACGGCAAGAAGCAGTGGATCAACCCGGCCGACGTCGACGTCGCCACCGACGAGCGCGGCCGGCCGACCGGTGCCACGCTCAAGGCCGACGGCCGGCCGGTGGCGATCGGCGGCACCGAGAAGATGTCGAAGTCGAAGAACAACGGCGTCGACCCGCAGGCGCTGATCGACCGCTACGGCGCCGACACCGCGCGCCTCTTCATCATGTTCGCGTCGCCGCCCGACCAGTCGCTGGAATGGTCCGACGCCGGCGTCGAGGGCGCCTTCCGCTTCCTGAAGCGCCTCTGGAAGCTGACGCACGACCACGTCGCCCAGGGGCTGGTGCCGGCCTTCGCCGGCGGCGAGCTTGCCGCGGACCTGAAGGACTTCCGCCGCCAGTTGCACCAGACCATCGCCAAGGTCACCGACGACTACGGCCGGCGCAAGCAGTTCAACACCGCCATCGCGGCGGTCATGGAGCTGCTCAACGCCTACGCCAGGCTGCCCGACGACGCGGCCGCGCGCGCCGTCAGGCAAGAGGCGCTGGAAGCGGCGACGCTGATGCTCTTCCCGATCGTGCCGCACGCCTGCCACGCGCTCTACGGCGAACTGCGTCCCGGCCTCGACGCCGGCCGCCAGCCCTTCCCGAAGGCCGACCCGGCGGCGCTGGTGCAGGACGAGATCGAGCTGATGCTGCAGGTGAACGGCAAGCTGCGCGGCAGCCTGAAGGTTCCGGCCGCCGCCGACAAGGCGACGATCGAGGCCGCCGCGCTCGCCGCCGAGGCAGCGCAGAAGTTCATGGAGGGCCGGCCGGCGAAGAAGGTCGTCGTCGTGCCCGGCCGCCTGGTCAACATCGTCGCCTGAGGATCGCCCATGCGCGCCGCCATCGCCCTCCTCGTCGCCACGCTGCTGCTTGCGGCCTGCGGCTTCCAGTTGCGCGGCGCCTACGCGCTGCCCTACGAGAGCCTGCACATCGGCCTGCCCGACACCTCGGTGATCGGCGCCGGCCTGAAGCGGCAGATTCTCGCCGGCGGCGGTACGCGCCTGGCCGAGACGCCGGCGGCGGCACAGGGCACGCTGGTCCAGAGCGCGGAGGTGCGCGAGCGGCAGATCCTGTCGCTGAGCACGGCCGGCCGCGTCCGCGAAGTCCGCCTGCACTACCGCTTCGCCTACCGCGTCGTCGACGCGAAGGGCCGCGACCTGGTGCCGATCACCGGCATCGAGCTGACCCGCGACCTGACCTACGACGACTCGGCGGTGCTCGCCAAGGAGCAGGAAGAGGTCATCCTCTGGCGCGACATGGAGAGCGACCTCGTGCAGCAGTTGCTGCGCCGGCTGGCGACGGTGAAGCCGGTGTTCCCGAAGGACGAGGACTAGGGCGATGCAGCGCAGCCTCCGCCCGTCGCCGGCCCGGCGGGAGTCCTGACGTGCAGCTCAAGGGCGAGCAGCTCGACGCCCATCTCGCCGGCCCGCTGAAGCCGGTCTACGTCGTCTGGGGCGATGAGCCGCTGCTGGTCATCGAGGCCGCCGACGCGATCCGCGCCGCCGCCCGCCGGCAGGGCTTCGACGAGCGCGAGGTGCTCACCGCGCTCGCCGGCTTCGACTGGAACCAGCTCCTGCAGGCCGCCGGCAACCTGTCGCTGTTCGGCGGCAGGAAGCTCATCGACCTGCGCATCCCGACCGGCAAGCCGGGCCGCGAGGGCGGCGCCGTGCTGCAGGAATACTGCGCGCGCAGCGGCCCGGACACCCTCCTGCTGGTGACGCTGCCGGCGCTCGACTGGAGGGACGAGAAGGCCGCCTGGCTGACCGCCCTCGGCAACGCCGGCGCCGCGATCAAGCTCGCCGCGCCGGCGCTCGCCGAACTGCCGGGCTGGATCGCCGAGCGCCTGCGCCGCCAGGAACAGAGCGCCGACAAGGAGGCGCTCACCTTCATCGCCGAACGCGTCGAGGGCAACCTGCTCGCAGCGCAGCAGGAGATCAGGAAGCTCGGCCTGCTCTACCCGAAGGGCCGGCTGACGCTGGCGCAGGTCGGCGAGGCCGTGCTCGACGTCGCCCGCTTCGACCTCGACGGCCTGCGCGAGGCGCTGCTCGCCGGCGACGTCGCGCGCCTGGCGCGCACGCTGGACGGGCTGCGCCAGGAGGGTGAGGCGCCGCCGCTGGTGCTCTGGGCGATCACCGAGGAAGTGCGCGCGCTGGCGCAGATCCGCAGCGGCCTCGCCGAAGGGCTGCCGCTCGACGGACTGCTGCGCGACGCGCGCGTCTGGGGGTTACGTCAAGGCTTGATGAAAAAGGCGGTGGGGCGGCTGAGCCTGGAACAGGCTCGGGAGGCGCTGGCGCAGGCCGGCCGGCTGGACCGCATGATCAAGGGGCTCGCCGCCGGCGACGTCTGGAACGAATTCCTCCGCCTCGGCCTCGGGCTGGCCGCCGCGACCCGCTGAACCGGCAACGACGCGGGATCTCAAGTCCCGGTGCGCGCCGCCGACGAATCGTCTTCCGGGTCGTCGGCCTCGAGGGATTCCCAGGCGCAGTTGTGCAACGAACGCACGTCGCGCAAGGCGTCGCACTCCGCTTCCCGCACCAGACATTCGCCCCGGCATTCCTCGGCGACGACCACCAGGTTGAGTTCCTCGTCAACGTGGCGCTCCCCGTCCCAGTAGCTGCAGGTCGCGCAGACCTTCACCTCGGCGGGGAGAATGAGCTTCTTTTCCATCTTCGATACTCTCCGACTTTCGCGTGAGAGTTTAATCCAGGCAAAGAGTTCCGTTGCGATTCTTTCTGCCGGGGCCGGCGGCTATAATCCTCGCTCCCTTCGACGAAGACGCAAGATCATGGACATACGGGAGTACATGCAGACCGTCGGCCGCCAGGCGCGCGAAGCCTCGCGCGCCGCCGCCCGCGCCGACACCGGCCAGAAGAACCGTGCGCTCGCCGCCATTGCCGCCGCTATCCGCCGCGACGCCGCCCTGCTGCTGGCCGCCAACCGCGAGGACCTGGAGGCCGCCCGCGCCGCCGGCCTGGAGCCGGCGATGCTCGACCGTCTGACGCTCTCCGAGAAGGGCGTCGCGGCCATGGCCGAGGGCGTCGAGCAGGTGGCCGCGCTGCCCGACCCGGTCGGCGAGATCGCCGACGTCCGCTTCCGTCCCTCCGGCATCCAGGTCGGCCGCATGCGCGTGCCGCTCGGCGTCGTCGGCATCATCTACGAGGCGCGGCCGAACGTGACCGCGGACGCCGCGGCGCTGTGCCTGAAGTCGGGCAACGCGGCGATCCTGCGCGGCGGCTCGGAGGCGATCCGCAGCAACCGCGCCATCGCCGCCTGCGTGCGCGAGGGGCTCTCTGCCGCCGGCCTGCCGGACACCGTCGTGCAGGTCATCGACACCACCGACCGCGCCGCGGTCGGCGAGTTGATCACCATGCGCGAGTACGTCGACGTGATCGTGCCGCGCGGCGGCAAGGGCCTGATCTCGCGGCTCCTGGCCGAAGCGCGCGTGCCGATGATCCAGCACCTCGACGGCAACTGCCACGTTTACCTCGACGACGCGGCCGACGCGGCGAAGGCGCTGAAGATCGTCGAGAACGCCAAGACGCAGCGCTACGGCACCTGCAACACCGCCGAGTCGCTGCTCGTCGCGCGCGGCCGCGCCGCCGAGCTGCTGCCGCCGATCGCCGCCATGCTGACGGCCAAGGGCGTCGAGATCCGCGGCTGCGCGGAGACGCAGGCGCTGCTGCCGGCGGCCAAGGCGGCGACGGAAGAGGACTACCGCACCGAGTACCTGGCGCCGATCATCTCGGTGAAGGTCGTCGCCGGCCTCGACGAGGCGATCGCGCACATCAACCGCTACTCGTCACAGCACACCGAGGCGATCGTCAGCGAGAGCTGGCCGGCGGCGCTGCGCTTCCTGCGCGAGGTCGATTCCTCGTCGGTGATGGTCAACGCCTCGACGCGCTTCGCCGACGGCTTCGAATACGGGCTGGGCGCCGAGATCGGCATCTCCACCGACAAGATCCACGCGCGCGGGCCGGTCGGTCTGGAAGGGCTGACCAGCCAGAAGTGGATCGTGCTCGGCGACGGCCACGTGCGCGGCTGAACCGCCCCGGCCCGCGCCCTGGCGCCGGGCCGGCCGCCCCCTACCTCGATGCGCCGGCGATGTGGCAAACTGGCCGCGCCGGCTGGATCGCCGGCCGGCAAAACCATAAATCGAGGAGACAGCATGAAACACACCCGCCGCGCGGCCTTCGCCGCGTTCGCCGCCATTGCGGCGCTCGCCTTCAACCCCGCCCGCGCCATCGAAGTCGACGGCTACCGCTTCGACGACACGCTCAAGCTCGGCAACGCCGATCTGGTGGCCAACGGCGCCGGCATCCGCTCGAAGTTCGGCCGCCGCTACGCGATGGCGCTCTACCTGCCGGCGAAGAGCGACGACGCGAAGGCGGTGCTGGCGACGAAGGGGCCGAAGCGCATCGCCATCACGCTGATCCGCGACGTGGACGGCGACACCTTCGCCGACGCCGTCAGCAAGGGGATCAACAACAACAGCAGCGACGCCGAGAAGGCGGCCCTGAAGGAGCGCGTCAGGCAGCTCGCCGCCACGGTCACCGCGCTCGGCGAAATCAAGGCCGGCGCCAGCATCGTCTTCGACTGGCTGCCGGAACGCGGCACGGTGCTGACGATCAACGGCCAGCAGAAGGGCGGCGACATCGCCGGCGAGGATTTCTACGCCGCGCTGCTCAAGGTCTGGCTCGGCGACGACCCGGTGCAGAACGACCTCAAGCGCGGCCTGCTCGGCAAGGCCGGCTGATCCGCCGGACGGGGCCCGTCGCGCACGGGCCCCCGTCGCATGCGCAGCGGCTGACCTGCACGCCGGAATGGAGGAAAATCCGGACGACGACCCGCCGCCCCGGAGATTCCCCATGACCCGAAGAGACTACGACGCCATCCTCGCCGCGCCCGGCTTCGCGCTCGGCGTCCGCTGCGCCGGCGCCGACTGGATCGAGGAGATCGAATTCCTGCCGCCGCAAGCCGGACGGGCCGCGCGCACGCCGCTCGCCGCCGAGGCCGCGCGCCAGTTGGCGGCCTGGCTGGACGACCCGGACTTCGCCTTCGGCCTGCCGCTGAAGCCGTCCGGAACGCCCTTCCAGCGCCGCGTCTGGGAGCAGATCTCGGCCATCCCGTGCGGCGCCACGCGCACCTACGGCGACATCGCCCGCGCGCTGCACAACGCGCCGCGCGCCGTCGGCCAGGCCTGCGGCGCCAATCCGTTCCCGCTGGTCATTCCCTGCCACCGCGTGATCGCCGCCAACGGCGGCCTCGGCGGCTTCGACCGCCACGGCGGCGGCTTCCTGCTCGACGTCAAGCGCTGGCTGCTGGCGCACGAGCGGCGATGAGCAAGGCGCCGCCGGCCGCGCTGGCGGCCGCCGACGCCGCCGAGATCGACGCCTTCTGCGACGCGGTCTGGCTGGAGGACGGCCTGGCGCGCGCCTCGCTCGCCAGCTACCGCAGCGACCTCGCCCGCTTCGCGCGCTGGCTGGCCGTGGCCGGCCGGCCCGGACTGGCCGCGGCCAAGGAAGACGCGGTGCAGGGCTACGTCGCCGAACTCGCGCGGCAGATGCGCCTCGCCTCGCAGGCCCGCCATCTGTCGACGCTGCGCCGCTACTACCGCTGGCTGCTCGTCGAGCGGCGCATCGCCGAGGACCCGACGCGGCGCATCGCCAACCCGGTGCGCCCGGCGCGCCTGCCGAAGCCGCTGAGCGAGGCGCAGGTCGAGGCGCTGCTCGCCGCGCCGGACGCCGCCCTGCCGCTCGGCCTGCGCGACCGGGCCATGCTGGAAACGCTCTACGCCACCGGCCTGCGCGTTTCCGAACTGGTCGGACTGAAGCTGCACGAGCTGAGCCTCGACATGGGCCTGGTCCGCGTCTTCGGCAAGGGCGGCAAGGAGCGCCTGGTGCCGCTCGGCGAGGAGGCCGTCGCCTGGCTCCGGCGCTACCTCGGCGAGGGCCGGCCGGCGCTGCTCGACGGCCGGCAGTGCGACGCGGTCTTCGTCACCGCGCGCGCGGCGGCGATGACGCGGCAGATGTTCTGGCACCTGATCAAGCGCCACGCGCGCACCGCCGGCCTCGACGCCGGCAGCCTGTCGCCGCACACGCTGCGCCACGCCTTCGCCACGCACCTGCTCAACCACGGCGCCGACCTGCGCGTCGTGCAGTTGCTGCTCGGCCACGCCGACATCACCACCACGCAGATCTACACGCACGTCGCCCGCGAACGGCTGAAGACCCTGCACGCCGCCCACCACCCGCGCGGCTGAACGCGCCCGGCCGGCCGGCGGTGCTATCCTGTGCACCGATTCTTACGTCATGAAGCGATGCGCTCGAACGCGCCCACCACCCCTCTCGCCCTGGCCCTCGGCATCGGCGCGCTGCTGCTCCTCGCCGGCGCCCTGGTGCTCGACCTGCTCGACGGCCGGCGCGCCGAGTTCGCGCACGCCACCCGGCAGATCGAGCAGCACGACCGCATGCTCGCCGAGCACGTGGCGCGTTCCTTCGACAGCATCGAGATCCTCCTCGACGAGATGCGGCTGGCGCTGCAGGAGAGCGGCCGCTGGCCGCAGTGGAGCCCGGCCGCCGGCCACCAGTACCTGAAGGCGCGGCTGAGCCGGTCGCTGCCGCAGATCCGCCACCTGATCATCTTCGACGCGGCCGGCGAGCAGCGCCACGCCAGCTTCGCGCCGACGGCGGCGCCGATCAACGTCAGGGACCGCCCCTACTTCCGCCAGCTCCGCGAAGGCGCCGAGCGCGCCCGCCACGGCCCGCACATCGACCGCAGCTCGCACCGCCCGACCTACGCCGTCGCCCGCCGCCTGGCGCAGGACGACGGGCGCTTCGCCGGCGCGCTGATGGCCGCCGTCGAGCCGGCATACTTCGAGCAGTTCTGTCACGGCACGCGGCCCTACGAAGCCTTCGAGGCGGCGATCGTCAACGCCGAGGGGCGCATCGTCGCCTTCTGCCGCTCGCTGGCGCGCGCCGCCGACAGGCCGCCGGTCGCCGCCGGCGAGGATTTCCGCGGCGTGCTCGCGCTCGGCGAGTTCGCCGGCGCCGGCCTGCCGATGAACCGCGCGGTGCTCGAAGGCGAGCGCTACCTGCTGGCGAGCGAGCCGGTGCCGGGCTACCCGGACCTGCGCGTGGTCAGCGCGACGCCGCGCGACATCCTGCTGCACGGCTGGCGCCAGCACGCGCAGCGCATCCTCCTCCTGACCCTGCTCGCGCTGACCGCGCTCGGCGCCGCCGGCCTGCTCATCCGCCGCCAGTTGCGGCAGTTGTCGACGCTGACCGGAGAACTGGAGCAAAGCCGCGAAACGCTGGCCGAGCGGATCGGCAGCGCCACCCGCGAACTGCAGATGCAGCGCAGCGAGACCGAGCGGCTGGCGGCGGCAAAGGCGCGCTTCTTCGCCGCCGCCAGCCATGACCTGCGCCAGCCGCTGCACGCGCTGCAGCTCTTCCTCGGCGATCTGGCGCGGCTGGCCGACACGCCGGAGCAGAAGGCGCTGGTGCAGCGCATCGAAACCGCCTGCCGGTCGATGACCGGCCAGTTGCGCAGCCTGCTCGACATCTCGCGGCTGGACATGGCGAACATCGTCCCCGAGCGCGTACCGGTCGACCTGCCCGCGCTCTTCGCCCAACTGGCCGCGACCTACGCGCCGGTCGCCGAGGCGGCCGGCGTCCGCCTGCGCTTCCGGGCGCCGCCGGCGACGCTGGAAACCGACCCGGCGCTGCTCGCCCGGCTGCTCGGCAACCTGATCGACAACGCCGTCAAGTTCGCGCCGCAGGGCACCGTCCTCGTCGCTGCGCGGCGCGGCGCCAACGCCCTGCGCATCGAGGTGCGCGACAACGGCAAGGGCATCCCGGCCGACCACCAGCAGGCCATCTACGACGAGTTCTACCAGGTCGGCAACAGCGCGCGCGACCCCGGCGCCGGCCTCGGCCTCGGTCTCTCCATCGCCCACCGCATCGCCCGCCTGCTCGGCGCCGACCTCGGCCTGCGCTCGGCGCCCGGCGCCGGCAGCACCTTCACGCTCACCCTGCCGTACCGCAGCGGCCCGCGCCAGGAGGCGCCGCCGGCCAGCGTCGCGCCGCGCCTGGTGCTGATCGGCGAGCCGGGCGACTTCGCCGAGCGGGCGCGGCGCTGGGGCTACACGGTCGAAGCCGCCGCCGACGCGGCCGACGCCCGGCGCGCGCTCGGCGCCGGCCCGGGCATCCCGGTCGTGCTCTGCGGCGACAGTTGCCTGCTGCCCGAGGACATCCGGGCACTGCTGCGCGAGCACCGCGGCGTGATCATCTCGCCGGCGGCCTGCGACGTGCCCGACCTCGGGGCGTATCATCTGCGTGAACCGATCAAGCCGGCCCGGCTGCGCGCGCTGCTGCGCAGCCTGCACTGACCCCGAAAGTCGCACCATGAAGAACGAACACGCTCCGGAAACGCCGGCCACGCGCTTTCTGCGCAGCCACGGCATCGCCCATTCCAACCATCTCTACGAATACGAGGAGCACGGCGGCACGCGCGTCTCGGCGCGCGAACTGAACGTCGACGAGCACGCGGTGGTGAAGACGCTGGTCATGGAGGACGAGCAGGCGAAGCCGCTGATCGTGCTCATGCACGGCGACCGCAAGGTGTCGACCAAGGAGCTGGCGCGGCAGATCGGCTGCAAGAAGGTCGAGCCGTGCAAGCCCGAGACGGCCAACCGCCACACCGGCTTCCTCGTCGGCGGCACCAGCCCGTTCGGCACCAAAAAGCGGCTGCCGGTGTACCTGGAGAAGAGCATCCTCGACCTGCCGCTGGTCTATATCAACGGCGGCCGCCGCGGCTATCTCGTCGGCGTGCACCCGCACGACATCCTGCGCGTGCTGCAGCCGAAGGTGGTGGAAGTCGCGCTGAAGGATTAGTAGCCTGCCCCGCCGATGGCGGAACATGAAAACTCGTCTTTGCACCGCTGGCGTCGTTGCTCATCCTCGCAATAGCTATGGCTATTGCTGCGGTTCGCGCCTAGCCAGCGGCGCAAATCCTTCGCTTTCATTTTTGTTCCGCCATCGGCGGGGCAGGCTACTAGGCGAGCGCGCCGCGCTCGATGACGACGCCGACGCGGCGCACGCCGCGCATCATGCCGAGCTTGGCCACCGAGACCTGCACCCACTGCGCGCCGAAATCCTCGAGCAGCAGCGTGGCCACGTATTCGGCGAGCTTTTCCAGCAGGTTGAAGTGGCGCGCGCCGAGCTCGGCGCGCAGGCGCTCGGCGACCACCGCGTAGTCGATGGTGTCGCCGATGTCGTCGGAGGCGCCGGCGGACGCGGTCGAGGTGCCGATGCGCAGGCCGATCTCGATGGTCTGCGGCATGGCCCGCTCGCGCGGGTAGATCCCGATCAGGGTGGCGACGCGGAGGTCGTCGATGAAAATGATGTCCATGGCGCGGTGTAGAATTCGGCGTCGAATTGTACCGTACCGATCGCCACCGACCCCATGGACCCTCTCCCGCTCGCCATCGCCGCCATCGCCGGCGCCTACCTGCTCGGCTCGCTGCCGTTCGCCGTCATCGTCAGCCGCGGCTTCGGCCTCGCCGACCCGCGCAGCTACGGCTCGGGCAACCCCGGCGCGACCAACGTGCTGCGCAGCGGCAACAAGGCGGCGGCGATACTGACGCTCTTCGGCGACGCTGCCAAGGGCTGGCTCGCCGTCTTCCTCGCCCAGCGCTACGGCCTGCCCGGCGCCGTCGTCGCGCTGGTGGCGCTGGCCGTCTTCTTCGGCCACCTCTTCCCGATCTTCCTGAAGTTCAAGGGCGGCAAGGGCGTTGCCACCGCCGCCGGCGTGCTGCTCGCGCTCGACTGGGTGCTCGGCCTCGCCGTGCTCGGCCTGTGGCTGCTGACCGCCGTCGTCTCGCGCTATTCCTCGCTCGGCGCGCTGGTCGCGGCGGCGGCGGCGCCGATGATCGCCGGCATGCTGTGGGGCGCGACCGGCCAGACGCTGGCCGTCGGCGTCATGGCGGCGGCGCTGATCGCCAAGCACTGGGCGAACCTGCAGCGCCTGCTGACGGGCAGCGAGCCGAAGATCGGCGCCAAGAAGAAGAAAGCCTAGCCGGACGCGGGGCCGGAACCCCGGACCGGCCGCAGATCAGAGCAGTTGCTCTTCGATGTTGGCGAACAGCTTGTCGTAGATCTCGATGAGCGCCTCGCGGTCGGCGCTGCCCTTGATCCAGGTGCGGCCGCTGGCCAGCGCCAGCGCCTGGCGCTCCATCTGGCTCATCTTTCTGTCGGCCACCTCGTTGCCATGGACGATCTCGGTGACGTCGCGGCGCGCCCGCTGCGCCAGCGAAACGAGCTGCATCGAGGACTGCATCGAGGCGACGCCCTGGCCGATGGTCACGGCCAGATTGCCGACCACCACCGCCGAGTCCGCGGAACCGCCGAGCTGCTGGCAGAAGTCGTCGGCCATGGCGCGCGAATCGTCCATCGAGCGGCTGATCGCCTCCATCTGGCCGAGCACGCCGCTCATCGCCTCGGACATCGCGGCGATGGCCGAGGCGATTTCCTCGGCCGCCTTCTGCGACTGGTCGGCGAGCTTCCTCACCTCGTCGGCGACGACGGCGAAGCCGCGGCCGGCCTCGCCGGCGCGCGCCGCCTCGATGGCAGCGTTCAAGGCCAGCAGATTGGTCTGCTTGGCGATGACGTCGATGTGCCCGGTGAGCTGCCGGATGGTGCCGGCCTTGACGTTGAGGTCGGCCAGCGCGTGGCTGCCGGTCTCGGTCGCCGACAGGGCCTGGCCGAGGGCGCCGGACATGCGGTCGGCGGCGCCGGACATGGCCTTGGCGGAGTCGGCATAGCCGACGGCGAGTCCCTGCGAACGGCTCGAATGGTCGGCGACCTCGGTGAGCGCGCTGCTCACGTGGTCGATGGCCAGCGACAAGCCGCGCTCCGAGCGCAGGAAGATGTGCGACAGCAGCGTCTCGCGCGCCACCGACACCTGCGCGGCGTTGAGCTGGTCGAGCATGACCTGCATGCGCGTCAGCACGTCCTTGAAGGTGCCGTGCAGGCCCGTGGTCTGCAGGCGGCGCCAGCTACGGCCCTCGGACGACGCCTGCATGCCGCCGAGAATCTCGCGGAAGGCGGTCTCGGTCTGGTCGAGCACCGAGTTGAGCTTGATGCGGATCGAATCGAGGGTCGGGTCCTGGATGGCGTGCGGCTGGCGTCCGACCAGCGCGCCGTCGCTGCTTTCGGTCAGCAGTTCGTCGAGATCGGAGAGCAGCCTGCTCCGGCCGTTGCCGCCGCCGAGCAGCAGCGGCAGCGCGAGCAGCAGCGGCACGGCCGGCGCCCACGGCTCCCAGAAGCCCAGGGGCATCGCCAGGACGACGAGGATCAGGCCGAGATGGCGGCGCTCAAAGCGAAAAGATGAGTTCTTCATAGCTCATGCCTGTCTTGGTCAACAGATCGACGAGTACCTGCGTGCCCGCCGCGATGGCGCCCTTCGCACCGGCCGCCTTCTCGGCCTGGAGCATCTGCTGGTACACCGGCGCCACGGCCTCGACGGCCTTGCGCTTCGGACAGCGGCGCACCGAGGTGTAGCCGACGATGGCGCCGCTCTGGTCGAAATCCGGCGTGACGTGGGTGAACACCCAGTAGAAGCCGCCGTCCTTCGACATGTTCTTGACGTAGGCGAACACTTCCCGGCCGGACTGGATGGTGTCCCAGACCAGTTGGAAGGCGGCGCGCGGCATGTCCGGGTGGCGGATGATGTTGTGCTGCGAGCCGAGCAGCTCCGCCTCCGAATAGCCGGAGAACTCGATGAAGATCGGATTGCAGTAGGTGATGATCCCCTTGGGATCGGTCTTCGAAACGATGAAATCGTCTTCGCGCATCACGCGCTCGTGCTGCGTCGGAACGATGCTCTTGTTTTTCATTGTGCTGTTCCTCCCATTGCGTCGCCGCACCGGAAGCGCACACGGCCCTTCCCGACGGCGACGCGGCAGCATAGGCCGCCGCCGGGATTCTGTCGATACGACAGATCACAAAAAAGAGAAAAAATCTAGGTCGGGACGTCCGCCAGCGGCCAGCGCGGCCGCACCGCGAAGGCGCCGGCCGCCTTCGGCGCGGTGCCGGCAGCCAGACGCAGCGCGCCGGCGAGCGCGATCATGGCGCCGTTGTCGGTGCAGAATTCCAGCTCCGGATAGAAGACCTCGACGCCGCGCCGCGCCGCCTTGGCGTCGAGCCGGCGGCGCAGCTCGCGGTTGGCGCCGACGCCGCCGGCGACGACCAGTTGCGTCAGTCCGGTCTGTTTCACCGCCAGCAGCGACTTCTTCACCAGCACCTCGACGATCGCGTCCTGGAAGCCGCGCGCGACGTCGGCCTTCTCCGCCTCGGTCAGCGAGCGCTCGCGCACCTGCGTCAGCACCGCCGTCTTCAGCCCGGAGAAGCTGAACATCAGGTCACCGGAATTCAGCATCGGCCGCGGCAGCTTGACCGCCTCCGGCGTGCCGCGCTCGGCCAGCGCCGCCAGCGCCGGCCCGCCGGGGTAGCCGAGGCCGAGCAGCTTGGCGGTCTTGTCGAAGGCTTCGCCGGCAGCGTCGTCGAGCGTCTCGCCGAGCAGTTCGTACTCGCCGACGCCGGCCACGCGCATCAACTGCGTGTGGCCGCCGGAAACGAGCAGTGCGACGAAGGGAAAGCGCGGCGGCCGCGACGAGAGCAGCGGCGACAGCAGGTGGCCTTCGAGGTGGTGCACCGGCACCGTCGGAACGCCGAGCGAGGTCGCCAGCGCCTCGGCGAAGGCGGCGCCGACGAGCAGCGCGCCGGCCAGCCCCGGCCCCTGCGTGTAGGCGACCGCGCCGACCTCGCCGAGCGAGCGCCCGCTGTCGGCAAGCGCCTTGCGCAGCAGCGGGATCGTCCGCCGGATGTGATCACGCGAGGCGAGTTCGGGAACGACCCCGCCGTAGTCGCGGTGCATCGCCACCTGCGAATGCAGCGCGTGCGCGAGGAGGCCGCGCTCGTGGTCGTAGAGCGCGACGCCGGTTTCGTCGCAGGAGGATTCGATGCCGAGAACGAGCATGGGCCGGCATTCTACCCGAGCGGACGCGGGCGCGCCGACGGCGGGCGTGCCGGTGGACTTGGAAAAGTCCGGCGCTCCGTCTATAATCGCCGACTTCCCTTTTTCCAACCCGACCCGATTGGACTGATTTCAATGCCGAGCATCCGCGTCAAGGAAAACGAGCCGTTCGAAGTTGCCATCCGCCGCTTCAAGCGCACCGTCGAAAAAACCGGTCTGCTGACCGAACTGCGCGCCCGCGAGTTCTACGAGAAGCCCACCGCCGAGCGCAAGCGCAAGCTGGCCGCCGCGGTCAAGCGTCACCACAAGCGCATCCGCAGCCAGACCCTGCCGCCGAAGCTGTACTGAGCGGCCCTGGCCGCAGCGGCAACACTGTTTCATCGCGCGCCAGTCCCAATCCTGGCGCCACGCAGCAGTTTTCCGACTCAGCGAAATGCCCGAGCCGTCCATCCGCAGGTGGACGGCTTTTGACGTTTGTGGGGGGATCACCGGAATGACGCTCAAGGAACGCATCAGCGAAGACATGAAGGCCGCCATGCGCGCCAGGGAAACGGCGCGCCTCGGCGCCATCCGCCTGCTGCTCGCGGCGATCAAGCAGAAGGAGGTCGACGAGCGCGTCGAGCTCGACGACGCCGGCGTGCTCGCCGTGATCGAGAAGCTGCTCAAGCAGCGCCGGGACAGCATCGTCCAGTACGAGGCGGCGAAGCGCGAGGATCTCGCCGCCGCCGAGCGCGCCGAGGCCGAACTGCTCGCCGCCTACATGCCGGCGCAGCTCTCGGCCGCGGAGATCGCCGCCGAGGTGGCGGCGATCGTCGCCGCCACCGGCGCCGCCGGCCCGGCCGACATGGGCAAGGTCATGGCCGCGGTCAAGGCGAAGCTCGCCGGCCGAGCCGACATGGGCGAGGTCTCCAAACAGGTGAAAGCCGCGCTGAGCGCGCGGCCGTAAGGAGGAAGGAGAGAGGAGTGAGGAGCACGAAGGCAGCTCCCTCCGCTTCTCCTCCTCACTCCTCTCTCCTGACTCCTCACCGCCCCAATGATCCCTGAATCCTTCATTCAGGACCTGCTGCACCGGGTCGACATCGTCGACCTGATCGACGCGCACGTGCCGCTGAAGAAGGCGGGCGCCAACTACGCCGCCTGCTGCCCCTTCCACAACGAGAAGACCCCGTCCTTCACCGTCAGCCCGCAGAAGCAGTTCTACCACTGCTTCGGCTGCGGCGCGCACGGCACGGCCATCGGCTTCATGATGGAATATTCCGGCATGGGCTTCGTCGACGCGGTGAAGGATCTGGCCGGCCGCATCGGCATGCAGGTGCCGGAGGAGGAAGGGCGGCGCCGCGAACACCGCGACGGTCCGCGCACGGCTGACCTCGCCGAAGTCATGGCGAAGGCGGCCGCCTGGTACCGCGAGCAGTTGAAGCACGCGCCGAAGGCCATCGACTACCTGAAGCGGCGCGGCCTCACCGGCGAAATCTGCAAGACCTTCGGCATCGGCTACGCGCCGGACGGCTGGCAGAACCTGGAAGCCGTGTTCGCGAACTACGGCGCCCCCGAACTGCTCGCCGCCGGCCTCGTCATCGAAAACGAGCAGGGGCGGCGCTACGACCGCTTCCGCGACCGCGTGATGTTCCCGATCATCAACCCGAAGGGCGAGGTCATCGCCTTCGGCGGGCGCGTCCTCGACGGCGGCGAGCCGAAGTACCTGAACTCGCCGGAAACGCCGCTGTTCGAGAAGGGCCGCGAGCTGTTCGGCCTGCCGCAGGCGCGGGCGGCGCTTCGGGAAACCGACACGGCGATCGTCGTCGAAGGCTACATGGACGTCGTGGCGCTGGCCCAGCACGGCGTCGGCAACGCGCTGGCGACGCTCGGCACGGCGACGACGGCGGTCCACGTGCAGAAGCTGCTGCGCCAGGTCGACCGCATCGTCTTCTGCTTCGACGGCGACAACGCCGGCCGCAAGGCCGCCTGGCGGGCGCTGGAGAACTCGCTGGAGGCGCTGCCCGACCGCAAGACCATCGGCTTCGTCTTCCTGCCCGAGGCGCACGACCCGGACAGCTACGTGCGCGAGTTCGGCAAGGACGGCTTCAACCGCATGGTGGCGCAGGCCACGCCGCTCTCCGACTTCCTGCTGCGCGAACTCGGCCGCCAGTGCGACCTGACCAGCGCCGAGGGCAAGGCCAAGCTGGTCGCCGACGCCAAGCCGCTGCTGCAGAAGCTGCAGACGCCGCTGTTGCGCCTGCAACTGGTGAAGCGCCTGGTCGACATCAGCGGCTTCTCGCAGCCGGAGGTCGAGCGCCTGTGCGAGCTGCGCGCGATCGCGCCGCCGGCGCCGGCGCGCGCGCCGCGGCAGTCGCCGGCGGCGACCTTCATGAAGAAGCTGATCCGGCTGATCCTGCAGAAGCCGGAACTCGCCCGGAGGCTGCCGCTCGACGCACTGCCGGCGGAGGCCGCCGAATCGGGCACGCTGCGCCGGCTGGTCGCCGCCGTGCTCGACGCCGGCGAGCCGGCGCCCGGCTATGCGGCGCTGCTCGAACGCCTGCGCGGCGGCGACGACGACCGCCTGCTCAGGGACGCCGCCTCCGACCTGATGCACGAACCCTTTGCCGACGAGGAAATCGAACCGGAATTCGCCGGCACGCTCGCGAAGTTCGCGCGCGACGCGCGCAAGGACGAGTTCGAGGCGCTGCGCGCCAAGGCGGCGGCGCTCGGCGTCGCCGGCCTGTCGGCGGAGGAGAAGGCGCGCTACGTGGCGCTGCTGACGACGCGCACGGACGACGGCTGAGCCGCCGACGCCAGCCCGAAAACGAGGCTAAGTTCTGATATAATTTAATGTTTTTCCAACCCACCCACCGGGAAATGGACATGGCAACCGCAAAACCAAAAGCCAAGACGCCGGCCAAGGACGCCAAGGCAAAAACCGCCAGGAGCAAGGAAAAGGCCGCGGCCGACCTGCTCGCCCAGGCCGGCAACGCGCCGTCGCCGGTCGACGCGGAAACGCGCAAGACGCGCCTGAAGAATCTGATCAAGCTCGGCAAGGAGCGCGGCTACCTGACCTACGCCGAGATCAACGACCATCTGCCGGACGACGTCGTCGACGCGGAGCAGATCGAGTCGATCATCTCCACCTTCAACGACATGAACATCCAGGTCTTCGACGAGGCGCCGGCCGCGGAAGACCTGCTCATGTCGGATGCCGCGCCGACCGTCGCCGACGACGAGGAAGTCGAGGAAGAGGCCGAGCAGGCGCTGTCCACCGTCGACTCCGAATTCGGCCGCACCACCGACCCGGTGCGCATGTACATGCGCGAGATGGGTTCGGTCGAACTGCTCACGCGCGAGGGCGAGATCGAGATCGCCAAGCGCATCGAGGACGGCCTGAAGCACATGATCCAGGCGATCTCCGCCTGCCCGACGACGATCGCCGAGATTCTCGACGCCGCCGCCAAGATCGAGCGCGACGAGATGCGCATCGACGAGCTGATCGACGGCCTGATCGACCCGAACGCGGCCGAGCAGGAAGCGCTCGCCGCCGCCGAGGACGAGGAGATCGCCGAGGAGGACGAGGCCGAAGAGGACGAGGACGGCGACGAGGGCGGCGCCGCCGCGTCGGCGTCGCTGCTGCAGCTCAAGGCCGACGCGCTGGCGCGCTTCGCCGCCATCGGGCAGACTTACGCCAAGGCGCACAGCGCGCTCACCCGGAAGGGCTCGCAGGACAAGACCTACCTCAAGCTGCAGCAGCAGATCTCGGACGAACTGCTCTACATCCGCTTCACCTCGCGCACCATCGAGCGCCTGTGCGACTCGGTGCGCGGCATGGTCGAGGGCGTGCGTGCGTGCGAGCGCAAGATCCAGCAGATCTGCGTGGACAAGGTGCGCATGCCGCGCCCGCACTTCATCAAGGTCTTCCCCGGCAACGAGATGAACCTCGACTGGGTGGACGACGAGATCGCCGCCAGCGCGCGCAGCTACGGCCCGGTGCTCACGCGCAACGCGCCGGCGATCAAGGAGCAGCAGCAGAAGCTGATCGACCTGCAGAACCACATCGGCATTCCGCTGAAGGAGCTAAAGGACATCAACAAGCAGATGTCCACCGGCGAGGCCAAGGCCCGCCGCGCCAAGCGCGAGATGACCGAGGCCAACCTGCGCCTGGTGATCTCGATCGCCAAGAAGTACACCAACCGCGGACTGCAGTTCCTCGACCTGATCCAGGAAGGCAACATCGGCCTGATGAAGGCGGTGGACAAGTTCGAATACCGCCGCGGCTACAAGTTCTCGACCTACGCCACCTGGTGGATCCGGCAGGCCATCACGCGCTCGATCGCCGACCAGGCGCGCACCATCCGCATCCCGGTGCACATGATCGAGAC
>JACFMQ010000010.1 GCA_019455325.1 Rhodocyclaceae bacterium
ATGATGAACTAGAAAACCGTCTTGGCGCTTGCGTTTTGGGGAAGCCCTTGTAGTGAAGCTAAACAATGGTTTGCGTTGGACGGCGCATTGCCGGGAGCCGGTACGCCAGGACCTCGTCCTGTTTGTCCGGAGAGGCGCCTAGGCCCTGAAGGATGATTCTGACGATCTGGTCGGAATAGTTCGTCTTGATCAGTTTGGGTTCTTGCATGATGCGGATCATGGCTTGGCGAATGGTGCCCAGCGCCATGTCCCAGCCGCATTGCGCCGATGGGCACGAGAACTCCCCCGACTTCATCCCCTGCCGTATGTCGCGAATCGGCGCGTCCAGGGCGTAGCCCCCCTGAAACCATACGGACGTCACGAACCCACACCAGGCCGGGTCGTTTTTCGCCTTTCGCATCCACAGGCGTATGCCAACTCCATGGCGAATGACCGGGTCTGCGATGTCCTTGACCTCTTCTTCGATTGATTCGATCAAGTCATCCGCAAGCCACGTCGATGCCGCGGTCAGCAGTTCGCTGGTGCTGTTGAAGTAGTTGTAGAACGTCCCCCTCGCGATGCCTGCTGCCTTCATGAAATCGTCGATGACCGGCGCCTCCGGTCCCTTCTCGGCAAATACCTGAATTGCCGCCTCGATGATTCGGGACTCGGTTTTCTTTCGTCGATTCTGCCCGACGATGGTTCGGTGATTGACGGCCGGAGATTCGACGTTGACGTTGGTTCCAGTGACCTTGGACGACATGGATCGGTTACCTGATGAAGGAACGTTTTCAGGGAAGGAAGGGCAGCGGGACATTCTAGTACAGGTTGAGCCCGGCCCATCAACCTGAACCGCATAACGGCGCTGTCGTCGTCGGCACGGCTGCGCCATGCGAAGCGGCGCCCCTGTTCCAGCCGCAGATCGTTGGTCACGCGCCGGGCATCATGAATCGGCGCCTCCAGACAGAGGCGTTCCCTCCCCATCTCGCCGAGGCTTGCTCCGCCAGGATGCGGTGTCTGTCCGGCCAGGGCGACGAGCGATAGGGCATGCCAGCCCGCGCCATGTCGCGTCGATCGAATCGTCAAGCTGCTCATCCAGATCCAGTGCTGGCGGGAATTTTAATCATGGACTTAAAGTCCATGTTGACACATAAGTACAAATAAGACAGTATGGCCAAAAACAACCGGTGCCCATGTGGCACCAGCAATGGAGGAGAGTCCGATGTCTCTGACGAACGATCAAAAGATCGTGCTATTTCGCAACCTGGCTCGCGCCATGGCGCTGGACAGGATGATGATGCGCGTCATCCGCGCCGGGAAAATGGTCGGCTTCTACCATGAAGGCGGCATCGCGCTCGCTCCCGGCATTGCCGCCGGTGCCTTCCTGCAGAAGGAAGATCCGATGTGGCCGCACTACCGGGCGCATGGGCTTGCCCACATGCTCAGCAAAGGCATCGACATCAAGTATTACGTTGCCGAGCACATGGGGCGTGAAGCCGGGTGTTGCAAAGGGCGATCCAGCTTTCACATGTCATTCCCCGAAGATCATGTGTTCGGGTTTTCCGGCAACATCGGCGCGAATTTTCCGCTCAGCGTCGGCTACGGGTTCGCGGCGAAGTACAAGCAATCCGGCCAGGTCGTCATGAACTGCTCGGGGGACGGCTCTTATGGCGAGGGGCGTTGCCACGAGGCACTGCTGATGTCGGCCAACTGGAAGCTGCCGGCGGTCTTCTGGTGCGAGGCCAATGGCATGGCGCAGCACAGCAACGTCAAGGACCTGTTCCCCGGTCCGAATGTCTCGAGCCTGGCCGCCGGTTTCGGAATCCCATCGATGGTCGTCGACGGGCAGGACCTCTTCGCCTGTGCCGAAGCTGCGCTGCAGGCGCTGGCGCATGTGCGGCAAGGCAACGGTCCGATTTTTGTCGAGTGCAAGACGTACCGCGTGCAGGAGCACAGCGTCGGCGGGGTGAACTACGAAGGCCCCAATCAGCGTGATCCCGAACTGATGGCGAAGTGGAAGGAAACGCTGAATCCGCTGGCGCTGGCGGCCGCCAGGCTGCTGGCGGAGAAAGTGCTGACGCAGGAAGACATCGACCAGATCAAGGCGGATGCCGAGCGGGAGGCCGATGAGGTGGAAGCCTTCTGTGAAGCGAGCCCGAAGGCGCTGCCGTCGGTCGCCGAGATGCAGGCCGCCGTCTATACGGCCTAGGAACCAAGGGGAAAAACATGAGCAGTCAGCGCGAACTGACCCTGTGCGAGGCAATACGCGAGGCCTACGTGGAGGAAATGCGCCGGGACGAGCGCGTCTTCATGCTGGGCATCAGCATCCAGGCGGGGACCTTCCCGCATACCAAGAATCTGTGCGAGGAGTTCGGCACCCACCGGGTCGTGGATACCCCGCTGGCGGAAACCGGGATGGCGGGTTGCGCCATGGGGGCGGCTCAGGAAGGGCTGCGCCCGATCCTGGATTTCATGTATGCGGGCTTCTCGTACTTCGCAGGATCGGAAGTGTTTCTGCAGATGGGGCAATACCATTTCCTGCACGGCAGCCAGCATCCCCTGCCGATCGTCATGGTCGGGACGTGCGGCGTAGGGCGCCGCGTCGGCAACGAGCACGCAACGCTGCCCTACGGGATGGCGATCCATCATCCGGGGATCAAGACCTGCATGCCGGCCACGCCGTACGACGCGAAGGGCCTGATGAAGGCGGCGATTCGCGACGACAACCCCGTCCTCTTCCTGTGGCACACGAATCTGATGATGCACAAGGGCTACGTTCCCGAGGAGGACTACGTCGTCCCCCTGGGGGTGGCGGACATCAAGCGCGAGGGGAGCGACGTCACGATCCTGGCCAGCGGGCTGCAGGTGCACAGCGCGCTCAAGGTGGCGGAGAAGCTGAAGGACGAAATCAGCGTCGAGGTCGTCGATGCCAGAAGCTTCGAGCCGTTCGATCGTGAGTCCCTGCTGCGATCGATCGAAAAGACCACCCGCCTGGTCATCGTCGACGAAGACTTCGAGCGCGGCGGCTTCGCCGCCGAGGTCTCGGCCCAGGTCATGGAGCACGGCTACGACCTGCTCGATGCGCCGGTCCGGCGCGTATGCCATCCGAACATTCCCGTTCCCGGCGGTTACATCGACGTCTACACCATGCCAACTTCCGAGCGGATCGAGGAAGCGGTTCGCGAAGTCTGTCGATAGGGAGAGGGTGATGATTCGCGACGTGATTCTGCCCCAGCTCGCCATGGGGATGTCCGAAGGCAGCATTGTCGATTGGCTGGTGGCCGAAGGTGCGCGCGTCGAGCGCGACCAGACCATCGTCTCGATCGAGACCGAGAAGGTGATTACCGATCTGCCGTCGCCTTATGCGGGGTATCTGCATCTGCTGGCAAAAAAGGGCGATACGCATCCGACCGAGACGGTGATCGCCAGGATCGCCGATTCGGAGGATGAGTACCGTTCCCTGGTAAGCGGGGCCGCAGTCAATGAACGAAGCGCCCGGCCGACCGCTGGCGACAGCGGGGATGGCCTCGCCGGCTCAACTCCCGGCGCGAGCGCGCAAGAGGACGCGAGCCGAGAGCTGAATGCGCCGGCCGCGTCGGTCGGCGACGCGCGGAAGCTTCGGGCCTCCGGCCTCGCCAGGGCCATTGCGAAAAAGAACGGCGTCGATCTTTCCCGGGTGTCCGGCACCGGGCCCGGCGGACGTATCGTCCGGCGCGATGTCGTCGCCGCCATCGAACGTGCGAAGTCGACGGCTCAGGCGCCCCAACTCCGGGCGGCGCCTTCTGCGCAGGGCATGCGGGAAAGGATGCGCATCCCGGTCGCCGGCATGCGTGCGGCCATCGCCCAGAAGATGCTCGCCGCGACGACGACGGCCGCGCAGACGTACGGGTTTTTCGAAATCGACATCACGAAACTGCTTGCCGCCAGAAACACCATTCTCGGATACGAGGACGAACTGGCAACCCGGGTTTCGCTGATCTCGTTCTACGTGCGTGCGGTTGCGCTGGCCTGCCAGCATGTCCCCATCTGCAATTCGACGCTCGCCAACGGTGAGATCACCGCCTGGGAGAACGTCAATGTCGGCGTCGCCGTGGCCCTTCCCGGCGGCAGCGAGCATGAGTCCGGGCTGATCGTGCCGGTCGTTCGCGACGTTCAGGACAAGGGGCTGCTGCAACTCGACAGGGAAATCAAGGATCTCGTCCGGCGGGCGCGTGCGTCCAGGCTCTCGCCTGCGGAAACCGCCAACGGGACGATCACGGTTTCCAGCACCGACGGCTTCCTGCCCGGCGGCTGGATGGTATCGACCCCGCTCCTCAATTTGCCGCAGGTGATGAACTTTCAGCCGGGCACGCCCGTGGAGAAGCCGGTCGTCGTCGATGGAAAGATCGAAATCCGCACGCTTCTGCCGTGCGGCGTGACGTTCGACCATCGCGCGATGGATGGCGAGCCGCTCGGTCGCTTCGTCAGAAAAATCCGCGACCTGCTCGCCAATCCCGAACTGATGCTCCTGTGAGGCCGACGATGAGCAAGATTTACGACGTGGCGGTGATCGGCGCCGGTCCGGGCGGTTACGTGGCGGGGATTCGCGCGGCCCAGCTCGGGCTTTCGGCCTGCGTCATCGAAAAGGACACGCCGGGCGGCGTCTGTCTGAACTGGGGATGCATTCCGTCGAAAAGCCTGATCCACCACGCGGCCGAATTCGGCGCGCTGCGGGAGATGGAAGCGTTCGGCATCGGCGTCGATCGAAGCGGGTTTCGCTACGGCGAGGTGCACGCCCGCTCGCGGAGCGCGGCGCGGACGCTGGCCGGCGGTGTGGCGGCGCTGCTGCGCAAGAACGAAGTCGAGGTGATCAAGGGAACGGGGTCGATCGCCGGCATCGGCAAGGTTTCCCTGGCCGGGGCGGAAGGCGGCAGGGATTGCGTCTCGGCCAGGAACATCATCGTCGCCACCGGATCGCGGCCGCTGTCGCTGCCGGGCTTCGCGTTCGACGAGAAGTTCATCCTGTCGTCGTCGGGCATTCTGTCCCTGGATCGCCTGCCGGAAAGGCTGATCGTGCTGGGGGCCGGCGCCATCGGCTGCGAGTTCGCCTACGTGATGAACTCGTTCGGCGTCAGCGTCACGCTCGTGGAGCTTGGCGAGCACATTCTGCCGGCCGAGGATTTCGAGGCGGCGCAGGTGCTCGATGCCTCCTTCCGCAAATCGGGAATCAACGTGCATACCAAGGCCCGGGCCATGTCCTGGGAACGGGCGGACGGCGGTGTCGTCGTCGATGTCGAAGTCGCCGGAAAAGTGGAACGCCTGAAGGCCGACAAGGTGCTGGCGGCATTCGGTCGCACGCCGAACACGGACGGCATCGGCCTGGAGTCCGTCGGCGTGGACAGGACTGTTTCCGGCCACATCGTGACCGGCGAGCACGGCCGGACGTCCGTGCCGGGAATCTTTGCCATCGGCGACGTCACGACGACGCCGGCGCTGGCCCACGTCGCCTCCCGCGAAGCCGAGATAGCCGTCGAGCATATTGCGGGCCGGAGCCCGCACGGTGCGGCGATCGATCCGGACCTGGTGCCGTCGGCGGTCTATTGCGAACCCCAGGTCGCCGGTTTCGGTCTGCGCGAGGACCGCGCGGCCAAGGACGGCATTGCCTTCAAGAAATCGGTCTTTCCATACCGGGGCGCCGGCAAGAGTGTGGCCATCGGCAGAACGGAGGGCCTGGTGAAGCTGCTGGCCGACCCCGCCACGGGCGAGCTGCTCGGCGGCCACATCGTCGGCCACGGCGCCACCGAGCTGATCCACGAGCTGTTGCTGGCAAAAAGCAGCGAGCTGCTGCCGGACGACGTGGTCGACATGATCCATGCCCACCCCACGCTGTCGGAGGCCATCGCCGAAGCGGCCCGCGGCATTCACGGCAAGCCGATCCACATCTAGGCCGCCGCCAGGTCGACTTCATTCAACGCGCCCTTGTTACGGACGAGAAGCTGCACGCATGGGTCAGGAGGAATAAATGAAGAAAGCTCTATTGAAGGCCATTCTT
Source organism: Rhodocyclaceae bacterium (assembly GCA_019455325.1). Taxonomy (GTDB): domain Bacteria; phylum Pseudomonadota; class Gammaproteobacteria; order Burkholderiales; family Rhodocyclaceae; genus Proximibacter. The sequence goes on from JACFMQ010000010.1 coordinate 6,011, forward strand.
TTCTCCGTGCCGCTGGTTCTGCGGCGTACCGCCAGGAAATATCCGGCGTTCCGGGAGGAGATGCGCCGCCACAGTTGCACCGTCCAGATCAAGCTCAAGGACGAAAGCATCGGCCGCTTCTACGTCTTCAACGGCGGCCGGGTGACGTCCGAATCCGGGATTCATCCCCGGCCGGATGTCACGCTGTCGTTCCGCGATCTGCCGACGGCGCTGCTGTTCCTGAAGCCGCCGATGGATCGGGCGGAAATCGTCCATGCCGCGAAGCAGTTCCGCGTCGTCGTCACGGGGCGGGACGAACTGGTCGTCTGGTTCATGCAGTTGATGAGCCGCATCGAAACGTCCGGCCTGAAGGCCGGCACGCCGATGCCGGACGGTTCGATCCGCTACACCACCAACACGAACGGCGGGCCGCTGTTCGTCTACGTCAAGGACGGCCGCATCCTGCGGGTCGCGCCGATCGATTTCACCGATGCCGATGCGCCGAGCTACTCGCTTAGCGCCCGAGGCAAGCGCTTCAGGCCATGGCGGCGCGCAACGGTCAATCCGCACGCGTTGGCGCTGAAGTCCATGGTCTATTCCGAGAAGCGGATCCTTTATCCGATGAAGCGGGTGGACTTCGACCCGAACGGCGAGCGGAATCCGCAGAACCGCGGGATTTCCGGCTACGTCCGGATCAGTTGGGACGAGGCGCTCGACCTCGTCGCCAGCGAGATCAGGCGGCAGAAGAAAGTCCACGGCCCCGGCTCGATCGCGATCCCTCACTCATCCCATCACCAGTGGGGAAACGTCGGTTACTACCTCAGCGCCCTGTTTCGCTTCGGCAATCTGATCGGCTTCACCCGGGTTCATCACAACCCCGACAGTTGGGAGGGGTGGTATTGGGGCGCCGCGCATCATTTCGGAAACACGATGCGCGTGGGCCTGCCGTCCCCCTACGGCACGGTGGAGGATTGCCTGAAGGAAGCCGAGATGATCGTTTTCTGGTCGAGCGATCCCGAGTCGACCAACGGCGCCTATGGCGGATTCGAAGCCACGCAGCGGCGCTTCTGGGCGCAGGAGCTGGGGATCGAGTTCGTTCATATCGACCCGCATTGCAATTCGACCGCCCAACTGTACGGCGGCCGCTGGATTCCCGTGCGGCCGGGGACGGATTCCGCCCTGGCCATTTCGATCATGTACGTATGGGCGACGGAGGGCCTGTACGACAAGGAGTACGTTGAAACGCGAACCACCGGTTTCGCCGAGTGGGACGCCTATCTGCGAGGCGTTTCGGACGGCGTCCCGAAGACGCCCGAATGGCAGGAGCCGGAAACCGGCGTGCCCGCTCACGTCGTCCGCGCGCTCGCCCGGAAATGGGCGGCGAAAAAGACCTACCTGGCGCCGGGCGGCGTCGGGACCGGTCTCGGCGGTGCCTGTCGCACCGCGACCGGTTCGCAGTGGGCGCGAAACATGATCCTGATGATGGCGATGCAGGGCTGGGGAAAACCCGGCATCAACTTCGGCAACCTGCAGATGGGGGCGCCCATCGACCACTTCTTCTATTTTCCCGGGTATGCGGAAGGGGGGATCTCCGGCGAACTGGCCTTCACCGCCGCCGCCGTCAACAACTACACGCGCATGCCGCATCTGCTGACCATGAATCCGGTCAAGCAGATGGTTCCGCGCCAGCGGCTGCCCGACGCCATCGTCAATGGGTACGCGAAGGGATATACCTGGGACGGGTCGTCCATCGAGGCCCAGATCGCGCCCTACGAATATCCCATGCCCGGGTACTCGAAAATACACATGCTTTACCGCTATGGCGGCGCGCTCTTCGGGACCGTGGCGAACTCGTCGCGCTACATCGAGGCGTATCGCCATCCGTCCGTGGAGTGCATCGTCAGCCAGGCGATCTACATGGAAGGCGACGTGCCCTTCGCGGACGTCATCCTGCCGGCGTGCACCGCGGTGGAACGATGGGACATCGGCGAGACGGCCGGGTGCCAGGGCTACGTCCATCATGGCGCCACGCAACTGAATCACCGGACGGTGGTGATGCAGCACAAGTGCATCGAACCGCTCGGGGAGTCGAAGTCGGACTACCAGATTTTCCTCGATATCTGCTGTCGCCTGGGCCTGGGGGCGGTTTTCTCCGAAGGATGCAGCGAACTCGACTGGTGCAAGCGGGTATTCGACTCGTCCGACCTCGCGCAGAAGGTCAAATGGTCCGATTTCATGAAGAAGGGCTATTACGTCGTCGACCCGGAATCCGAGAAGACTCCGGAACCGGTCAGCATGCGCTGGTATGTGGAGGACCGGGTCAAGGACGTTCCGGAGCCGCATCCGCTGCCGTCCCAATATCCGGAGCAGTTCGGCCAGGGATTGCCGACCCAGTCGGGCAAGATCGAATTCGTTCCGTCGTCCATTCTGAGAGGCGATCCGGACAATCCCGAGCGGCCCGCCCTCAACCGCTACGTGCCGTCCTGGGAGGGGCGGCAGACCGCCGACCTGATCGGGAAATACCCTCTCCAGGTGATTTCGACCCATTCCCGATACAGCTTCCATACGTTCTCGGACGGCAAGGACAGCATCATCAACGACATCGAGGACCATCGCGTTCTCATCGACGGCTATTACTACTGGGTGATGCGGGTGAATCCCGCGGATGCCCGGCAGCGGGGCATCCGGCATCACGACGTGATCCGGGTCTTCAACGACCGCGGCGCCGTGATCTGTGCCGCCGACGTGTCGGAGCTGGTGATGCCGGGCGTCGTCAAGACATTCGAATCGTCGGCGGTGTTCGATCCGGTGCCCGATCGCGGCGGCTTCGCCGACAGGGGCGGCTGCATCAACGTGCTGACGCCGCAGCGGCCGCAGGTCAAGGGAACCGACGGCATGGGGTCGAATTCCTGCCTGGTCGAGATCGAGCAATGGAATCCGGAGCACATCGAGCGCATGCGCGCATGAGGCCGAGGCAGCCATAACGGCCGGGAAAACAGGAGGAGCGTGATGAACAAGTGGAACCTGATCATCGACGTGGCCAAGTGCGAGAACTGCAACAACTGCGTACTTGCCACGAAGGACGAACATGTCGGCAACGATTTTCCGGGCTACGCGGCGCCGCAGCCGCTGCACGGACATCACTGGATCCGCATCCAGCGCAAGGTGCGGGGCGTCGTCCCGATGGTGGACGTCGCGTACCTGCCGACGACCTGCAATCACTGCGACGACGCGCCGTGCATCAAGGCGGCGGGCGACGGCGCCATCCACAAGCGGCCGGATGGGATCGTCATCATCGATCCGGTGAAGGCGAAGGGGCGAAAAGACCTCGTGAAGTCGTGCCCTTACGGAGCGATCTGGTGGAACGACGCGCTGCAACTGCCGCAGAAGTGGATATTCGATGCGCACCTGCTCGATCAGGGATGGACCGAGCCGCGCTGCACGCAGGCCTGCGCCACCGGCTGCATGCGCGCAGTGAATGTCAGCGATGCGTCGATGAAGCAGATGGCGGCGGATGCGGGGCTCGAGGTGCTGCATCCGGAGTGGGGCACCGGGCCGCGGGTTTATTACAAGAACCTGCACCGCTATACGAAGTGCTTCGTCGCCGGCAGCGTCGTTGCCGCGATCGACGGCGTGACCGAATGCGCATCCGGGGTGAACGTCACGCTCCTCAAGGGCGACAGGCAAGTGGCGCATGCCGTCACGGATGCGTTCGGGGATTTCAAGTTCGACGGACTGGACCCGGACGGCGGTGAATATCGCCTGCATTTTCTCGCCGCCGATCGTGGCGCGGCGACACGTGCCGTCGTTCTGCAAGAGAGCGTGTACATGGGAACCATCCTTCTCGATTCGGAGATTCCCCCTGTGCGCAGTCCGGAGGAGGCTCCTGCCCGATGAATTCCCTGGGCACGAGATTCGATATCAAGCAAAGGAGGTATGAAGCATGAAAGTGGCATTCATTGGGTTGGGCAACATGGGGTCCGGCATCGCGCAGCGCATCGTGGCCGGCGGGTTCGACCTGACGGTCTGGAACCGGACCCAGTCGAAAATGACCTCCCTCGTCGAACGGGGGGCGACGCCGGCCGCCTCGGCCAAAGAGGCCGTTGCCGGCGCCGACGTGGTGTTCACGAGCCTGATGGACGACCCGTCCATCCTCGGCATCCTGCAGGCGGAGGACGGCATCCTCGCCGGCATGAAGCCCGGCGCCGTCCACGTCTGCGTCACGACCATTTCGCCCGACTGCGCCGATCGGCTTGCCGGGCTGCACGAGGCGAACGGCAGCCACTACGTTTCCGGCCCCGTGGTCGGCCGGCCGGATGCCGCGGCCAGCGGCCAGCTCATGACCTATCTCGCCGGCGCCGCGGAGGCGGTCGACAAGGTGACGCCGGTCTGCGAGAGCTATGCGAAGCAGGTGATCGCCATCTCGGACACGCCGCGCATCGCGAACTGCATGAAGCTCTGCATCAACTTCAATGCCGTCGCGCTCCTTGAGCTGATGGGCGAGAGCTATGTCCTGGCCGAGAAATGCGGCATTCCGTTGGAGCACCTGCGCGATTTCTACCAGCAATCGGCGTTTGCCCACCCTGCCTTCAAGATGTACGCGGAAAAGCTGCGGGCCCGCGATTTCGCCGGCCGCGGCGGCTTCGTCATGAAGGGCGGGCTGAAGGACGTACGGCTGATGCTGTCCACCGCGGGTAGCGTCGGCATCGACCTGAAGATGGGCAGGATCGTCGAGCGGAAGCTCGAAGCGGGAATCGGCGCCGGCATGGAGGAGACCGACTGGAGCGCGTTCTATGAAATTACCCGACGCGAGGCCGGCCTCGGTTAAGGAGACTATTCCATGGGTGACGTCTTGGTGATTTTCGGGTTTCTATGGATGGTGGCGGCCACGCTGCTCGGGCTGTATCTGGGCGCCATCCATGCTGCCCATCTCGAAAAACTGGAAGACATCGCGAAAGGCGGGACGCTGCTCGATTATCACCAGAGGCTGGACGCTTACAAATGGAGAGTCACCGTGCATGCGCACGCGTTCCTTTTTTCCATCGTGATCGTTCTGATCGGGCTCGTCATCCACAAGACGAATTTTTCCGACGCGGCCACCGACGCGCTCGGCTACGGGCTCATTGCCGCGCCCGTGCTCTGGAGCGTCGGCGGCCTCAGGCGCAGCAAGCCCCTGATGGGCGCCGGCGATCTCCTGCTGCTGCTGGGGATCGTCGCCACCCTCGCCGGATTGGCAAAAATCATCTGATCGCAACCGAACATTTCAAGGAGATCGACCATGTCTCTCACGCAGTTCGTACCGACCCCGAAGTTCGAAGAGTACAAGGAACGCTTCAAGGAGCATTACCATCTCGAGCGCCGTGAAGACGGCGTCATTCTGGCCCGGGCGCACACCCTGGGCGGCCCGGTGCAGTTGAGCGTGGAAAACCACCGGGCCCTCGGCCAGTTGCTCAAGACCATCGGCGCGGATCCCGAGAACGAGATCCTGATCCTGACGGGGACCGGCGACGATTTCATGATGGCGGCAGACCCCGAGGGCTTCGCCCTGGAACAGAAGGATCTTCCCTACTGGGCGTACGAGTATGCCTACAAGGATGGCCGCATCAACGTCAGTTCGCTGATCAACGACCTGGAGATTCCGACGATCGGCGTCTTCAACGGGCCGGGGTTCCACAGCGAAATCTGCCTGATGTGCGACATCACCCTCTGCAGCGAGGATGCGGTGGTCTTCGACCCGCACTTCGATCTCGGGTCCGTGCCCGGCGACGGCATCCACAGTTGTTTCCAGGAACTGCTCGGCGTCAAGCGTTCCGCCTATGCCTTGCTCACCGGGCAGGCGATCGACGCGAAGAAGGCCCTGGAGTACGGCATGGTGAACGAGGTGCTGCCGCGGGACAGGCTGATCGAGCGCGCCTGGGTGCTCGCCGATCACATCATGAAGCAGCCTCGCATCACGCGCCGGATGACCACCCAGATCGTGCGGCGTCCATGGAAGCAGCGGATCACCGACAACCTGGACGGCGGCTTCGGCATCCAGATGTTCGCCCACCTGGCCAAGCAGAAGTCGATCCACAGCCGGAATCATATCGGCGCCACGGTCGCGTATGTCCGGGAAGGGCGGCAGAACAGCTTCGACTGACCCACCTTCCGTCCCGCCGCGTCGGAGGCTGTTCCGTCCGGCGGGCGACTCTCTGTGCAGAGCAGCCTGCAGGGGCCGATTCCCGGCGTTTTTGCCAAGGACCGGATTCCCCTGGCTGCGCCACTCCCTTCGACGGCCGCCGGCTTGCGTCGGCCGATGCGGTGAACATGGAATGATCAGCGACCCCTATTTTTACCTTATCGCTTTCCCGGCCGTTCTATTGACGGGAATATCCAAGGGAGGCTTCGGCGGCGCGCTGGGCGTCGTCGGCGTTCCGCTGATGGCCCTGGTCATCTCGCCGATGCAGGCGGCGGCCATCATGCTGCCCGTCCTCTGCGCAATGGATTTCTTCGGCATGCGTGCCTACCTCGGCAAGTGGGACGTGGCCAATCTGAAGATCATCGTGCCCGGCGCGCTGATCGGGATCGTGCTGGGCACCGTGACGTTCGGGGCGTTCAGCGAGAACGTCATCCGGATGGCGGTCGGCGTGATTACCGTCGCGTTCGTTCTCGACAATCTGCTGAAGGCCTCCCGCAAGGATGCGCGCGCCGGTCGCTCGCGGCTGCGCGGAACCTTCTGGTCCGGCGTCTCGGGATTCACCAGCTTCCTCGCCCATTCCGGCGGGCCGCCGATCATGGTGTACCTCATGCCGCAGCGGCTCGACAAGGTGGTGTTCGTTGGCACGGTCAACGCCTTCTTCCTGCTCACCAATGCGTTCAAGGTCGTCGCCTATGCCGGCCTCGGCCAGCTTTCCACCGGCAACCTGGCGACCAGCCTGCTGCTGGCGCCGGCCGTTCCGCTTGGCGTATGGCTCGGCCTGCATCTCCAGCGGAAGGTGAATCAGGTCTGGTTTTACCGGATCGCCCAGGGGGGGCTGCTGCTGACCGGCCTGCTGCTCATTGTTCAAGGCCTGGGGCGGTAGCCGATCCGGCCCGAATCCGAACCGCCACTCGGGTGTGCCGGTATTTGAATGCGAATGGAGTAAATATCATGAATGTGCTGATCGTTCATGCTCATTATGAGCAGGAGTCTTTCTCCTCTGCGCTGATGCACTGTGCGGTGGATGTGTTCGAATCCGGCGGTCATGAGGTGCAGGTGTCGGATCTTTACAAAATGAATTGGAACCCGGTTGCAAGCGCAAGTGACTTCGGGGAAAGAGAGCATTCCGAATATTGCGTATACGCGCTTGAGCAGAGAAAGGCCTGTCAAGCCGGAACCATCGCTCGCGACATCGCCGGGGAGATCGAGAAGGTCAAGTGGTGCGACCTGTTGATCTTCAATTTCCCCATGTTCTGGTGTTCCGCTCCGGCGATCCTCAAGGGCTGGATCGACCGTGTATTCGTCTCCGGTTTGTTTTATGGGGGAACGCGATTCTATGATCGTGGTGGCATGACCGGAAAGCGCGCCATGGTGACTCTCACGCTTGGCGGACGCGACCATATGTTTGGCAAAGACGCCATTCACGGTGAACTGGACGTCATGTTGAGGCATCTCGTGCGTGGGACGCTGGGCTACTGCGGATTTGAAGTCCTGAAGCCCTTCGCCGCGTATCACGTTCCCTATATTTCTGATGAGGAGCGCGGAGTCATTCTTGACGATTACCGTATCGCGTTGAGAGATATTGCTGCGAGACAGTCAGTGGATTTTCCGAGGCTGTCTGATTTTGATGAGGCGATGAGGCCGCTCCGGCCGTCCGTGTGAGGTTGCGGCGACGGACTCCGCTTCTGTTCCTCGCAGGCGGTCCAGCCGGCAACGGGATATCAGCACTCAAGAACCGTTTGGAGAGACGGATAAGTGATTTCGATAAACGCAAAATTCAAGCTGTTCGTGATCCTGCTGCTCGCCAGCCTTGTCGCCCTGTCTTTCTTCGGATTGATGTCGGAGCGGACGGTGTTGATCGAAGATGGAAAGCTCAAGACCCGGCACGTGGTCGAGACGGCCTATGGCGTACTGGAGCACTTTCATCATCTGGAGACAACGGGCGCCCTTTCCCGGGAAGCGGCCCAGGAGGCGGCTTTTTCGCAGATCCGGCGCCTGCGCTATGGCGAGTCGGAATATTTCTGGATCAACGATCTGGCGCCCCGGATTCTCGTGCATCCGACTTCGCCCGCCCTCGAAGGAAAGCCGGTGGCCGACATGCGCGACCCGGCGGGGAAGTTCCTGTTCAGGGAATTCGTGGCCATCGCCAAGGCCCACGGCAGCGGGCACGTGGATTATCTCTGGCCCAAGCCGGGCAGCGACACACCCGTGGGCAAGACGTCGTTCGTCAAATTGTTCGGGCCATGGAATGTGATCATCGGGTCGGGAACATACGATGACGACGTCGATGCGCTGTTCGCGGACAAGGCGGTGAAGGTCGGCGGCGCCGTCGTCGTGCTGGTCGCCGTGCTCGGCTCGCTGGCCATATTCATGGCGCGGGGCATGCTGAAGCCGTTGGGCGAACTCGAACGGACCCTGCATCGCGTCAAGGAGAGCAACGACCTGACGATACGGGTGGCGGTCGCCTCCCAGGACGAGGTCGGCCGGACGGCCGAGGCATTCAATCACATGATTGCCTCTTTTCAGGAAACGGTCCATTCGGTCCTGGGCAACGCCAGCCGGATTTCCGGGTCGGCCGGCAAGCTGTCGGCGATGTCGGCAGAAATGGATGGTCACGCCAGAGACCAGTGCAATGCCGCGGAGTCGATGGCTCAGGCCGTCGCGCAGCTCAGCGCCGGCATCGCCAGCATTTCGGAGAGCGCGGGCGACGCGCACGGCGTCGCGCTACGGTCCGGCGAAAGCTCGGACAAGGGCGGGCAGATTGTTGCCGATGCGGTCGCCGAGATGAGCAAGATCGCCACTGCCGTTCACCAATCGGAGAGCGTCGTCGAGCGGCTCGGGGAGCATTCGGAGAAGATTTCGGTGATCGTCAATACCATCAAGGAGATCGCCGACCAGACCAATCTTCTCGCGCTCAATGCGGCGATCGAGGCAGCCCGGGCCGGGGAGCACGGGCGGGGCTTCGCGGTCGTCGCCGACGAGGTGAGAAAACTTGCCGAACGCACCGGCCGATCCACCGAGGAAATCGGCGCCATGATCTCGACGATTCAGGAAGGGGTGCGGGAAGCCGTCGACAGCATGAACCTGGCAAGCGAGTATGTCGGGCAAGGCGTCGGCATGACCCGGGCAGTCGGCATTTCCATGGAGGAGATCCGCAGCCAGGCCCGGTGCGCGGGCAGCGCGATGGGCGAGATTTCGGATGCGCTGCTCGGTCAGCGTACGGCCGGTCAGCAAGTTTCCGACAATACGGTCCGGATTTCCTCGATGAGCACGCAGACCAACCACAGCGCACATCGGGTTGCCGCCACGGCCCGGGATCTGTCCCACATGGCGGATCGGCTCCAGGAGGCGGTGGCGAGGTTCAGCGCGTGATGGCCGGCCGGGGCAGCGGCAAGCCGGGGGAGCTAGGCGATCGTCTTGGTCGGGCGGGGTATTTCCGCCAGCGGATAGGAAAAGATTTCCTCGCGCTTCTCCTCGGACGTTCCCAGGCCCTGCAGAATGGTTTCCACGATGCGATCCGTGTAATCGGTCTTGGCAAGGCCCGGCTCCTTGAGCAGCCGGATCATCGCCTGGCGCATCGTGCCCATCGTCATGTCCCAGCCGCACTCCGCCGACGGGCAAGAGAACTCGCCCGACTTGATCCCCAGCCGGATGTCCCGGAGCGGGCCGTCCAGCGCAAACCCCCCTTGAAACCAGACGCTGGCGACGAAGCTGCACCACGCCTTGTCCGCCTTCGCTTTTTCCACCCATAGCCGCATGCCCATCCCGTGACGAAGGACCGGGTCGTCGATGACCTGGATCGAGGATTCGATGGCATCGGCCAGATCGTCCGCCAGCCAGGTGGAGGTTGCCGAAAGCAGTTCGGCGGTATTGCTGAAGTAGTTATAAAACGTTCCCCGCGCGATCCCCGTGATCTTGATGAAGTCGTCGATGACAGGCGCATCCGGTCCCTTCTCGGCAAAGACCTGCAACGCGGCCTCGATGATGCGGGCCTTGGTTCTGCTGCGTCGATTCTTGCCGACGACGGTCCGGTGGTTGACCGTCGCTTTCTTGCCGGGAGAAACGGCTGATTCTTTGGGGTTCATTGCGGTCCCTGCTGCGGCGTATGCCGGGCGTGTTCTTTGATTTCGTCATTTTAGTTCAAACTGGACTATAGGTCCAATATAACGGGCCGCCGCATGTCATCGTTATGCGCGTTGCCCGCGCTCCCGGTCGCTTCGGTCGAGCGGCAGGGCGCGTCGGCGCATGACCTCTCCAGGTTCCTCTTCCTGTCTCGATAGGCGATGCCGATCGCCGGCATCGGATGTGGATGCCTCCTGCGCGCATGGGGCCGACCCGGCTCATGCGCCGTACGCATCGACAGGTGTCCGCACGCAAGGCAGGTGCCCCTCGTTCTGGCCGGGCGATAAATTTTGCACTGAACATAAATGTCATCTTGACATTCAAGGCTGTGTTGGATAATTTGTCCAATATTGGCAGGGCGAGGCAGCCATCGCCGGTGTGGCCGGCAGCCGGACGGGCCGGGAGGCGCGCCCGACATCTGCCCGCCGCTCCGGTCGAGCGTGCGGGGGAGGGTTGGCCGAAGCCGACGATGCGATCTCGCGCTGGCGCTGCCGCTTCAGCCTCGCGGACGAAATAAAACACTGGAGACACAAGACAAATGCAGCTCGATCTCGAAAAAATGAACAGGGGTCTGTACATCGGCGGTGCGTGGCGTGCCGCCGAGGACGGTTCGCTCTTTGACGTCCTGGACCCGGCCACGGAAGAAACCATCGCCCGCGTTTCCGATGCGACGGTCGGGGACGCGATGGCGGCAGTCGATGCCGCATACGGAGCGGCCGCGGGCTGGGCCGCCACGCCGCCGCGCGAACGCAGCGAGGTGCTGCGCCGCGCCTTCGAATTGATGGTGGCGGAAAAGGACGCGCTGGCCCGGCTGATCACCCTCGAAAGCGGGAAGGCGCTCTCCGAAGCCAGGGGGGAGGTGCTGTATGCCGCCGAATTCCTGCGCTGGTTTTCCGAGGAGGCGGTGCGGGTGATCGGAGAAATCTCGGTCGCCCCCAGCGGCAACAACCGCATCGTCGTTCAGCGGCAGCCGATCGGGATTTCCGTGTTCGTCACGCCGTGGAATTTCCCGGCCGCGATGGCGACGCGGAAAATCGCTCCCGCCCTTGCCGCCGGCTGCACCACGGTGCTGAAGCCGGCCAAGGAGACCCCGCTTACGGCGCTGGCCATGGCCGCGATCTTCGAACGGGCCGGCGTGCCGCTAGGCGTGGTCAATACCATTCCGACGCGCCGCTCTTCGAGCGTGGTCGCCGCCATGCTCAAGGATCCGCGCGTCCGCAAATTCTCGTTTACCGGCTCGACAGAGACTGGCCGGCGTCTTCTCGCCCAGGCCGCAGAGAACGTCGTCAAGTGCTCGATGGAACTCGGCGGCAACGCGCCGTTCATCGTCTTTGCCGATGCCGACCTCGATGCCGCGGTATCCGCGGCCATGATCGCCAAGCTCCGCAACGGCGGCGAGTCCTGTACTGCGGCCAACCGCTTCTACGTCGAAAAACCCGTGGCCAGGGAGTTCGCCGACAGGCTGGCCGCGGCCATGGCCGGCGTGAAGATCGGTCACGGCCTCGACGACGGTGTCCAGCTCGGTCCGATGGTCAATGCGGCGACTCGGGACAAGGTCGCCTCTCTGGTGAAGGGGGCGATCGCCGAGGGGGCGACGCTGATCGCCGGCGGCAAGGCGCCGGACGGTCCGGGCTACTTCTACGAGCCGACCGTGCTTGCCGACGTGGCCGTCGATGCAACGATCCTGCGCGAAGAAATCTTCGGCCCGGTCGCGCCCATCGCGACCTTCGAGGGCGAGGAGCAGGCTGTGGCCCTGGCCAACGCAACGGACTTCGGCCTAGTGTCCTTCGTCCATACGCGGGACCTGGCCAAGGCCCTGCGCGTCGCCGACCGGATCGAGTCCGGCATGGTCGGCATCAACCGGGGCGTGGTTTCCGACCCCGCCGCGCCGTTCGGCGGCTGGAAGCAAAGCGGCGTCGGCCGGGAAGGCGCTCATGACGGCCTGCTCGAATACCTGGAATCGAAGTACATCGCGGTGAGCTGGTGAACGGACGTGCCGTTCGCGCTTGCGTGGCGGCCGGTGCGTCACCGAGAACTCTCGGAAGCTCCATGGAGACACCCTGCCGGCGGCGGCCTGGATCGTTCGCGCCGTCGGTGGAGCGAAAGAGGCGTTGAAGGTCGGCGCCATTTAGTTTGTTGATGCAAAAAACCAAAGGAGGGACAGATGAGCGAAAAAATCGGTAGAAAGCATGTCCGCAGAAGTCTGTTGTCGTTGCTGTGTTGCTCGCTCGGTTGGGGGCAGACGGCGGCGGCGTTCGAGATTCCTGTGGAAAATCCCGATCTCAAGGTCCGGTGGGACAACACCGTGAAATACAGCGCGGCCTATCGCCTGCACAATCCCAGCGAGCGCGTGGCCGGCGGCGCGTCCGGCGCGCCGGTGCCCGGCAGCGAGCTCGACGATGGCGACCGCAATTTCAAGCGCGGTCTCGTCTCGAACCGCGTCGACCTGTTCTCGGAATTCGACGTCGCCTACAAGAACATGGGGCTGCGCCTGAGCGGGGCGGCCTGGTACGACGAGGTCTATAACAGCGGCAACGACAACCGTTCGGCGACGGTGAATTCGGTCAGCGTGCCGGCCGGCCGCTTTACCTCGGGTACGCGCGACATGATGGGGCGCAAGGCCGAGCTGCTCGATGCCTTCGTCTATTTCAACAGCGATGCGATGTCCGAAACCCCGTTCACGGTGCGGCTGGGCCGGCACAGCGTGCTTTACGGGGAGACGCTGTTCTTCGGCGCCAATGGCATTGCCGGCACCCAGGCGCCGATCGATACGATCAAACTCCTTTCGGTCCCCGGCTCGCAGTTCAAGGAGATCATCCGCCCGGTCGGCCAGGTGTCGACCCAGATCCAGCTTTCTTCCAGTATTTCCCTGGGGGGCTACTACCAGTTCGAGTGGGAGAAAAGCCGTCTGCCCGCCTCCGGCTCCTTCCTGAGCGACCTCGACTTTTTCGGAGCGGGTCGGGAGACGGTCCTGGGCTGGAACTACGCCGGAGAAGATAAGCCGGACAGCGCACAGGGCGGTCTTCAGCTCAGGTTCAAGCCGCGCTCCGGAGACACCGAATACGGTTTTTACGCGGCTCGCTACAACGAAAAAGGGCCGATGCTGATGTTCGATCCCCGGCCGTTCGTGAACCAGTACCGACTCGTCTATCCGGAAAAGATCAAGACCGTCGGCGCAAGTTTCAGCACCGTGCTCGCCGACGTGAACGTTTCCGGCGAAGTGTCGTACCGCTGGAACGCGCCGCTGGTCTCCGGGCCGCAACTGGATATCGGCTTTCTCGGGAACGGCACGAACAATCCGCTCTACGCGGTCGGCAAGACGGTCCACCTGAACCTGTCCGGGATTTACCTGCTGGGCAAGAGTGCGCTGTGGGATGGCGCGGAACTGCTCGGGGAAATCGCCTGGAACCGCACCCTGTCCGTAGACAAGAATCCGCTGGCGCTGGATGCCAACGTCACCCGGGATGCCACCGCGCTGCGGATGATCTTCACTCCCCAGTATTTCCAGGTGGCGCCCGGCCTCGACCTCTCGGTCCCGATCGGCATCGGCTGGAATCCGAGCGGACGCTCGTCGGCCGTCGAAAAGTTCAACGGCGGCGTCCGCCACGGCGGCGACGTCAGCATCGGGGTCAAGGGGGACTATCAGAAGAAATGGCGGATGGCGCTGAACTACACCCATTACTTCGGCAAGGAGGATGCGTTCCTGACGCCGAACACCGTCGACCCCGCCCACGGCCCGTTCATGCGGACCGGCGCCCAGTCGCTGCGCGACCGCGACTTCATTTCCTTCACGGTGCAAACCACTTTCTGACGAGGAGACAGAAATGCTGAGAAGAACTTTCATCGCCTCGGCGATCGCCACCGTATGGGCGATGGCGGCGCCGGCCTACGCTGCAGCGACCGCCGAAGAAGCGGCCGCGCTCAAATCCGGCCTGACTCCCTTCGGAGCCGAAAGGGCCGGGAACAAGGCCGGAACGATCCCGGCATGGGATGGCGGCATGACCAAGCCTCCGGCGGGCTATGAGCCTGGCGCGCCGCGTCCGGACCCGTTCGCCGGCGAAAAGCCGATCCTGCAGATTTCCGCAAAGAACCTGGATCAGCACAAGGACCGTCTTTCCGACGGCGTTCAGGAGATGCTGCGCAAATATCCGGACAGCAATCGTCTGGACGTGTATGCGACCCACCGCACCGCCGCTGCGCCCCAGTGGGTTTACGACAACACCTTGGCCAACGCGACGCGCGCGAAGGCGACCCAGGGCGGGAACAACATCGAGAATGCCTTCGGCGGCATTCCGTTTCCGATCCCGAAATCCGGCGCCGAGGCCATGTGGAACCATCTGCTGCGCTGGCGCGGAGAATCGGCCGAAAGCGCCTTCCGCATCTGGATCGGCAACGCCGACGGCAGCCGGACCATGGCGGTCGAGGCAAAGGACGACCATCAGTTTCCGTACTACCGGAAAGACGGCTCGCCGGAAAAATTCTCCGGCATCTACTGGATGTTCCGCCAGGTGCAGACCAACCCGCCCTTCAAGGCCGGCGAATCGATGCTGCTGCACGACCCGGTGGACCAGGTCGGAGAAGGGCGCAAGGCATGGCAGTACCTGGCCGGCCAGCGCCGCGTCAGGCGTGCGCCGACGATTGCCTTCGATACGCCGGATTTCGTCGCTTCCGGCCAGGGATATTTCGACGAGGTGTTCATGTTCCTGGGGTCGTTGGAGCGCTACGAGTGGAAGCTCGTCGGCAAGAGGGAGATTTACGTCCCGTACAACAACAATCGCTTCCAGCTGGCCAAGACCGCGGAAGTATTCTCTCCTCACCACCTGAACCCGGACAAGCTGCGCTGGGAGCTGCATCGGGTGTGGGTCGTGGAGGCGAACCTGGCGCCCGGCAAGCGCCACGTGGTGCCGAAGCGCCGCTTCTACCTGGACGAGGACACCTGGGCGGTGCTGCTGGCGGACGGTTATGACGCGGAAGGCAAGCTGTGGCGCACCCAGCAGTCGGTTCCCTTCGTCGCCCCGGAGATTCCCGCCGTGGTGACCCAGACCTTCGCCACGTTCAACCTGCTTGCCGGGACGTGGATGGTGAACAACCTCTACAACGAGCTGCCGACCCAATACAAGGTCGTCCCTCGCCGGCCGGACGCCTATTTCTCTCCGGATGCCCTGGCCGGCGCCGGGGTGCGCTGAGCCGGTACGAAAACAAGCACCTAAAACCACAATGGATTCGGGAGCGGGGGACGGTCCCCCGCATCCCGGGCGGAGGAGCAATGATATGCATCTTGATGACAAGAGGTGCCTGACGAGGCTCGGGTACGTCATGATCGTCGGTATGGCGGCGGTCTGCC
Source organism: Rhodocyclaceae bacterium (assembly GCA_019455325.1). Taxonomy (GTDB): domain Bacteria; phylum Pseudomonadota; class Gammaproteobacteria; order Burkholderiales; family Rhodocyclaceae; genus Proximibacter. Next base: position 21,634 of record JACFMQ010000010.1, read on the forward strand.
CGCCGGTTCACGCTGCGCTCGATGTACTGGAACGGCCGGCATTGTCGCGGACGAACGAGCGGGCGGTGACGTCGGTCGTTCTGGCGATCGATAAGGCGGGTGCGCGGCTCAATGCCGTTGGCGAGCGCGGGCTGGTGCTGTATTCGGACGACGAGGGAGCGCACTGGCAGCAGGCAAGCGTGCCCGTCAGCGTCACCCTGACCAGCGTCGCATTCTCGGATGCGCAGACCAGTTGGGCGGTGGGCCACAGCGGCGTCGTTCTGCGCAGCGACGATGGCGGCCGGACGTGGAGCAAAGTGCTCGACGGCAAGCAGGCCGCGGCCCTGGTGGCGGAATCCGCGCAGGTCGCAGGAGCGGACCCGCAACTGGCTGCCGATGCCGCGCGTCTGGTGGCCGACGGGCCGGACAAGCCTTTTCTCGGCATCCACTTCATCGACAAGGAACACGGTTTTCTTGTCGGGGCCTATGGGCTTCTTTTCGCGACCTCGGACGGCGGCCGGACCTGGCAGCCTCGACTGGACCGGATCGACAATCCGAAGGGGCTGCATCTCTACAGCATTCTGGCGACCGGCGAAGCGATCTGGCTGGCCGGCGAACAGGGGGCCCTGTTCGTATCACGGGATCGCGGCGCTTCGTTCCGATCCGTCGCCACGCCCTATCAGGGGACGTATTTCGGCATGGTCTCCGCCGGCAGGAATCTCGTCGTCTTCGGCATGCGCGGCAATGCCTACTGGTCCGGAGATGAGGGAAGCACGTGGGAAAAATGCCTCGTCCCGACCAACGGTGCCTTGACGGCGGGGCTGCGTACGCAATCCGGCGCCGTGATGCTGACCGATGACAGCGGAAACATCTTCGTCAGCCGCGACGAGGGCCGGCGATTCGATCGGAGCCCGCTGCCGAAACAGACGCCGCTGAACGCCATTCTCGAGGTGAGCCACGGCCGGTTCCTCCTTGCCGGGGCCCGCGGCCTCGGACAGGCCAGCTTTTCACAGTCTGCTGCGGGTAATGCGCCATGAACTGCGATACCTCTCTTGCCGAACACCCCGTGATCCGCGACATCAAGGATTTCGACGTCTACTCCGGCAATTTCGTCGAACGGGCCTTCTTCAATCACCGCCTGGTGGTCATGGTGGTCTGCCTGCTGCTGACCTTGATCCTGGGTTTCCAGGCCCTGGGGCTGAAGCTGAATGCCAGCTTCGAAAAGATGATTCCGGCGCACCACCCCTACATCCTCAATTACTTCGAGAACCGCCAGGATCTGGCCGGCTTGGGGAACAGCGTCCGCATCGCGGTGGAGGCGGTCGACGGCAGCATTTTCAGCGCCGGCTACCTGGAGACGCTGCGTCGACTCAACGACGAGCTGTTCCTGCTGCCCGGCGTCGACCGTCCTTACATGAAATCCCTGTGGACGCCCTCGACGCGCTGGGTCGGCGTTACGGAGGACGGACTCGACGGCGGGCCGGTCATTCCGGACGACTACGACGGCAGCAGCGCCAGCCTCGACCAGTTGCGGCAGAACGTCGAGCGTTCGGGCGAGATCGGGCAACTGGTTGCCGCCAACTATGCTTCCAGCGTCATTTTCCTGCCGCTGAACGACGTCGCGGCGGACGGCACCCGCCTCGACTACCACGAATTTTCCAGGAAGCTCGAAGAGCTGCGGGCGAAGCACGAATCCGCCGGCGTCCGGATCTACATCACCGGATTTTCGAAGATCGTCGGCGATCTGATCGATGGCCTGCAGCAGGTCGTTCTTTTCTTCGCCCTGGCCATCGCCATCTGCAGCGTCGTGCTCTACGGCTACACGCGCTGCCTCAGAAGCACCGTGCTCGTGATGGCGTGCTCGCTGGTGGCGGTCATCTGGCTGCTCGGCCTGCTGCCGACCCTGGGCTACGAACTCGATCCGTATTCCGTCCTGGTGCCATTCCTCGTGTTCGCCATCGGCATGAGCCACGGCGCCCAGAAGATGAACGGCATCATGCAGGACATCGGACGCGGCACGCACCGGCTGGTGGCGGCGCGCTATACCTTCCGCCGCCTTTTCCTGGCCGGCCTGACCGCCCTGCTCGCCGATGCGGTGGGCTTCGCGGTGCTGATGATCATCGACATCCCGGTGATCAAGGATCTGGCGATCACCGCCAGCATGGGGGTCGGAACGCTCATTTTCACCAACCTGGTATTGCTGCCCGTTTTCCTTTCCTACACCGGGGTCAGCGCAGCGGCTGCGAAGCGCAGCCTGAAGGAAGAATGCGCGGACAGGGAGGACCGGGCGCATCGCAAGCACCCGCTCTGGGCCTTCCTCGATCTGTTCACCCGACGCAAGTGGGCGACCGTCGCCGTCGTCGTTTCGATGATCCTTGGCGGCTTCGGCTTCGTGGTCAGCCTGCAGTTGAAAGTCGGCGATCTCGATCCGGGAGCGCCGGAACTGCGGCCGGACTCCCGCTACAACCGCGACAATGCGTTCATGGTGGCGAACTACGCGGCAAGCAGCGACGTTTTCGTGGTGATGGTGAGGACGCCCGAGTTCCAGTGCGTCAGGTACGAGACGCTGAGCGACGTCGATGCCCTGGAGTCGGAGCTGCAGCAACTGCCCGGCGTGGAGTCCACCAATTCCTTCGCGGCCCTGAGCAAGCGGGCTGCCGCAGGCATGAACGAGGGCAGTCTCAAGTGGTACGAGCTCCCGCGCACGCAGGACATGCTGAACGCGATCGCAACGCGGGCGCCGAGGGAGTTGTTCAACCAGAAGTGCGATCTCTTGAGCGTCTATGTCTTCCTGAAGGATCACAAGGCCGAAACGCTCGACGCGGTCGTGCGCACGGTCGAGTCCTTCGCCCAGCGGAACGACACGAAGGAAGTCCGCTTCCTCAATGCGGCGGGCAACGCCGGCATCGAGGCCGCGACCAACATCGTCGTCAGGAAGGCCAACGTCCAGATGCTCCTGCTCGTCTATGCGGCGGTGATCGTGCTCGCCTTCATCACTTTCCGCTCCTGGCGGGCCGTGGTGTGCGCCGTGCTGCCGCTGATGCTCACGTCGATCCTCTGCGAGGCGCTGATGGTCTTCCTGGGGATCGGCGTCAAGGTGGCGACCCTGCCGGTCATCGCCCTGGGCGTGGGGATCGGCGTCGACTACGCGCTGTATATCCTGACGGTCACGCTGGCGCGCCTGCGGGAGGGGATGAGCCTGTCCGAAGCCTATTACAGGGCGCTGCTGTTCACCGGAAAGGTCGTCGCCCTGACCGGCATCACCCTGGGCGTGGCCGTCGCGACCTGGGTGGCGTCCCCCATCAAATTCCAGGCCGACATGGGAATCCTGCTCGGCTTCATGTTCGTCTGGAACATGCTGGGGGCCGGCATCCTGCTGCCGGCGCTCGGCCATTTTCTGCTCAAGCCTGCCCGGCAGGCTGCGGTGGCGGGGGCCGGCGCGATGCCGTGATCGTTGGCTTTCCCCGGTTCGGTGCATTCTCCTCCGCGACTCTAGGCCCTGGCCCTGATCGCAGCCCGAAAGATGAACCGGAGTTCGGCCCGCTGCAGCGGGCCGTTTTTTTCGTTCCGGCAGCCTCGATCGAGGCTGCCGCTCCTACACCTCGGAAATCACCATCTCCGCCGGCAGCCGCGACTTCGGCAGCTTCGCGTTGAAGTCCTCCGCGCTCCGGTAGCCGAGCGCGACGAGCACGATGCTCCTGAGCCCCTTGTCGGGCAGGCCCAGCTCCTCGTCGAGCACCGCCGGGTCGAAGCCCTCGATCGGCGTCGCGTCGATCTCCAGCGCGGCGGCGCCCAGCAGCAGCGTGCCGAGCGCGAGGTAGACCTGCTTCTCCGTCCACGCCCGCATGTCCTGCGGATCGGCGCGATGCAGTCCGACGTAGAAGCTGCGCCCCTTGCTCTGCATTTCCTTGCCTTCCGGCGTCGGGAAGCGCCCGTCGCGCTCTTCCTGCGCGAGCAGCGCCGCGACGTGGGCGTCGTCGATGGTGGTGCGCGCGCAGAGCGCGACCACGTGCGAAGCGTTGAGGATCTTGGCGCCGTTCGCGGCGTAGGGGCCGGCGCTGGCCGCCCTGGCGACGCGCTGCCTGGCGGCGTCCGTGGCGGCGATGAAGTAGTGCCAGGGCTGCGAGTTGACGGAGGAGGGCGCGTAGCGCAGCAGCGTCTTGAGCTGTTCGACCTGCTCGGCGGGAATCCTGCGGGTGGGATCGTAGGCCTTGCAGGCGTGGCGGGTCTTGGCGATGCGGGCGATGTCCATCGATGGGGCTCCGGGGGCGTTCTGTGGAACCGCGAATGATATTTGCACGGCGGCCGGCGCGCAGCTTTTTTTACACCCGGTGGACGGTGGCCGCGCGCCCGGGGACGGCTCGTCGGGACGTGGAATTCATGCTGTCGCCGCCCAGCTCCCGGAAGTGTTCGAGGAACGCCGCCTCCGCTTCGTGCGGCGCCAGGGGCTGGATGCGCGCGGGCGTCGGCATGATGCCGGCGAGCGCGGCGCAGGATTCGTCGGCATGCGGCATGAGGTCGCGCTGTTCGGTGGCGCGGGCGATCCGGTCGGCGCGTCTGATCGCGGGATCGGCGAAGTCCGCGACGCCGAAGCGTTCGCCGATGACGGCCATGACTTCGTCCTCCAACTGCGAGAACCTGGGGAAGAGCGCCTTCAGCGGTGGCGCCAGATCGCCCAGATAGGCCTTGGCGGCGTCGTGCAGCAGCGCGGCGAGCTTGAGCCGCGCGGGCGCCAGGGTGGCGACGAACAGGCTGTGCTGGGCCAGGGAATAGAAGGTTCGCGTCTGGCCGTTGAAGCGGCACTGGAAAGCGAGGCCGCGGGCGATGTCTTCGACATGCACATCCTCGATGCGCGGCGCGGCGGGATGGAAGTGCTTGCCCAGGTAGGTGTCGATGTAGGGGAGGCTGGTCGGGCGCATGATCCGGGTTCCTGTCTTGCCTGATTCTGGCGAGGCCGGCGAATGAGCCTCGCGTCGGCTGCGGTGTTTTCTCGGAGAAAAGAGAGGGGTGGATGCAGCGCGGTGCTGCGTTCCACCCGAGGAGGTGCCTGCCGTGCACCGAGCCGCGCAGGAGGAGAGGCGCCTGCGCGGCTTTTCGGCGTGGCCGGGTCAGCCGATTTCCACCGGCACGAACAGGCGGACTTCTCCGCGCTCGACCAGCACCGCGGCGCGCTTGCCCGATTTGGCGATCTGCGCCTGCAACTGCTCGACGTCCTTCACGCGCTGGCCGTTCACCGAGAGGATGATGTCGCCGGGGCGGATGCCGGCGCGCGCCGCGGCACCGGCGACGTCCTGCACGAGCAGGCCGCCTTCCGTTCCCGCTGCGCGCTGCTCGTGCGGCGAGAGCGGGCGTACGGCGACGCCGAAGCCGGTATTGGCGCCTGCGCCGTCGGCGGCGGCGACCGCCTCCGTCTCCTCGAAGCTGCCGACGCGGACTTCGATCCGTCGGCTGTCGCCGTTGCGCCAGACGTCGAGCCTGGCCACCTCGCCCGCCGCCATGCCGGCGACGATCGCCGGCAGCTCGCCGCCGCCAGCGATCTCCTTGCCGTCGATGCCGAGGATCACGTCGCCCGGTTCCAGCCCGGCCTGCGCCGCCGGGCTGCCTTTCTCGACGGCGTTGACGAGGGCGCCGACCGGCCGCTGCAGCCCGAAGGAATCGGCGAGCGCCTGGTCGACCGGCTGGATGGCGACGCCGAGGCGGCCGCGCTGCACCTTGCCAGTGGCGACGATCTGGCGCCCGACGTTCATCGCCACGTCGATCGGAATGGCGAACGAGAGGCCCTGATAGCCGCCGTTGCTGGAATAGATCTGCGAGTTGATGCCGATCACCTCGCCGGCCATGTTGAACAGCGGGCCGCCCGAGTTGCCGGGGTTCACCGCGACGTCGGTCTGGATGAAGGGTACGTAGCTGCCGTCGGGCAGGCTGCGCGACTTGGCCGAGACGATGCCGGCGGTGGCGCTGTTCTCGAAGCCGAAGGGGGCGCCGATGGCCAGCACCCATTCGCCGACGCGGGTGGCGGCGGGGTCGCCGACCTTCACCGCCGGCAGGTCGCGGGCGTCGATCCTGAGCACGGCGACGTCGGTCGCCCGGTCCAGCCCCACCACCTTCGCCCGGAACTCGCGCCGGTCGGTGAGCTTGACGGTGACTTCGTCGGCGCCGTCGACGACGTGGGCGTTGGTCAGCACCGTGCCGTCGGCGCTGACGATGAAGCCGGAGCCCTGGCCGCGGACCGGCATCTCGCCGTCGGCGCGCGGGCCGCGGAACTGGCGGAAGAATTCGCTGAACGGGTCGCCGCGGCCAAAGCCGGGGAAGGGCGCGTCGTCGGCATGGGCGACCTGCTTGCGGCCGGTGGCGCTGATGTTCACCACCGCCGGGCCGTTCTTCTCGACGATGCCGGCCAGGTCGGGCAGTTGCGCCGCCAGCGCGGTCTGCGCCGCGCCGGGCGAGACGGCGGCGTTGGCCCGGCCGATCGCGTGATCGCCGAACGAATAGGCGCCGCCGACGGCGGCGGCGACGCACAGGGCGATGACCGACAGTTTGAGCTTGCGCATGTTCATCGTGAAGTCTCCTGGTGTTTCTGTTTTTGAGGGTGGGGTTTCAGGCGCCGACGTGGTGGAGCGTGTCGCCGTCCGCGCGCGGCGCCTGCTTGCGGGCCGGTTTGGCGGTGCGCGCGCCGGCGGCGTCGCCGCAGCGGCTCCTCGCCGATGCGAGCGGCCAGTGCAGGCGGATGACGTGTTCGATGTCGAGGTAGTTGCGCGATGTTTCGAGGAAAGCTGCGATGGTGTCGAGTTGCCGGGGGCTGATCGCTGCCATGGTTGCATGCTCCGAAGACGAAATGATCACCCCGCCATTTTTCCGGAGCGCCGCGGGGCAGGCTGTTCAAACTCTGCAACCGTTTGTGTCGATTTGTGTCGGGACGCATTCGCAATCCCCGGAAACGCCCAGTTGCCGGCCGGCATCGCCGCCGCGACGCCGTTTCGTTCGCGGCGGCGGTGGTCGCGGGGGCGCCTAGCTGCTAGAATCGGCAGCGATCGGGCGATCGGTACGACTGGGCCGTTCGCCGCTGTGGAACCGGCCGGGCGCCGGTTTTTTGCATCCTTCTTCCTGGGTCCGCATGCGCATCCTCCTCTCCAACGACGACGGCTACTTCGCCCCGGGCATCGAGCATCTGGCCCGGGCGCTGGACGGCCTCGGCGAGATCACCGTCGTCGCCCCCGAACGCGACCGCAGCGGCGCCTCGAATTCGCTGACGCTGGACCGGCCGCTGGCGCTGCGGCGCACGCCGAACGGCTTCTACCACGTGAACGGCACGCCCACCGACTGCGTGCACCTCGCCGTCACCGGCATGCTCGACACGCTGCCGGACATGGTCGTCTCCGGCATCAACCACGGCGCCAACATGGGCGACGACACCATCTATTCGGGCACCGTCGCCGCCGCCACCGAGGGCCATCTGCTCGGCGTGCCGGCGCTCGCCGTGTCGCTGGTCGGCAAGTCCGGCCGGCACTTCGAGACGGCGGCGGAGATCGCCCGCCGCCTCGTCGCGCGCTTCCTCGCGCAGCCGATCCGCGAGCCGGTGCTGCTCAACGTGAACGTGCCCGACGTGCCGCTCGCCGCCGTCCGCGGCATCCGCGTCACCCGCCTCGGGCGGCGGCACAAGGCCGAGCCGGTGGTGAAGGGGCTGACGCCGCGCGGCGAGACCGTCTACTGGGTCGGCGCCGCCGGCGAGGCGGCGGACGCGGGCGAGGGCACCGACTTCCACGCGGTGGCGAACGACTTCGTCTCGGTGACGCCGCTGCAGATCGACCTCACCCACGCCGGGCAACTGGCGACGATCGAAGGCTGGCTGAAATAATGGCGCACGCGCTGGCCGGCATCGGCATGACCTCGCAGCGCACCCGCGCGCGCATGATCGACCGCCTGCGCGAGAAGGGCGTGAAGAGCGACGCCGTGCTCGCCGCGATGGCGGCGGTGCCGCGCCACGCCTTCGTCGAGGAGGCGCTGGCGCACCGCGCCTACGAAGACACCGCGCTGCCGCTCGGCCTCGGGCAGACGATCTCGCAGCCCTACATCGTCGCGCGCATGATCGAGGTGCTGCTCGGCGGGCGCGCCGGCCTCGGCCGGACGCTCGAGGTCGGCGCCGGCTGCGGCTACCAGGCGGCGGTGCTGGCGCAGTTGACCGAAGAGGTCTATGCCATCGAGCGCCTCGAACCGCTGATCGCGCGGGCCAAGCTGAACCTGCGCGCGGTGCAGGAATTCCGCGTCCGTCTCAAGCACGGCGACGGCCAGCTCGGCCTGCCCGAGGCGGCGCCGTTCGACACCATCATCCTCGCCGCCGCGGCGCAGCGCATACCGCCCGCGCTTTTGCAGCAGTTGGCGCTTGGTGGCAGAATGATGCTGCCATTGGGAACGAGCGAACAGGTGCTCTGTCTGATCGAACGTCGCCCGGAAGGCTTTGTCGAATCCCGGCTCGATGCCGTCCGCTTTGTTCCGCTGCTCTCGGGGATCGAATGAAATACCGCCGCTTCGCCCTCGCCCTCGCCCTCTCCGTTCTCCTCGTCGCCGCCTGTGCCAGCAAGGTGCCGGCGCCCGTCGTCGAGCGCGGTGTGGGCCCCGCCGCCACCGCGCCGGCCGTCGCTGCCCGCGACCTGTACACGGTGAAGAGCGGCGATACGCTGTACAGCATCGCGCGCGAACACGGCATCGATCACCGCGACCTGATCGCCTGGAACAGCATCGAGAATCCGAATCACATCCGCGTCGGCGTGCAACTGCACGTGCGGCCGCCGGTCGCCGCGTCCGGCGACGGCGCCGTCGCGCAGCCGATCGGCGCCGGCGCCGGGGTCGTCGAACAGCGTGCGCTCGACGGTGTGCCGGCCGCCACGCCCGCACCGTCGTCGTCGCTGCTGAAGACCGAACCGAAGGCCGGCAAGCTGCCGTATTCCGAGGAAGCGCTGGCGCAGGCGCAGCACGCGCCCGAGGCCGGCACCCAGATGCTGGCCAAGGCCGACCCGCAGCCCGCGCCGAAGCCGCTGGAGGCCGCGCCGCCGCCCGCGCCGTCCGCACCCGCGGCCGCGCCGGGAGACGTGCCGTGGATCTGGCCGTCGTCGGGAAGATTGATCGGCCAGTTCAGCGAATCCGGCAGCAAGGGCATCGCCATCGCCGGCCGCGCCGGCGATCCGGTCGTCGCCGCCGGCGACGGCCGGGTGGTCTATGCCGGCAGCGGCCTGCGCGGCTACGGCAAGCTGATCATCGTCAAGCACAACGCCACCTATCTCTCGGCCTACGCGCACAACCAGAACCTGCTGGTGAAGGAGGGACAGTCGGTGAACAAGGGCCAGCGGATCGCCGAGATGGGCAGCACCGACGCCGACCAGGTCAAGCTGCACTTCGAGATCCGGCAGCAGGGCAAACCGGTCGACCCCCTCAGGTATCTGCCGCCGCGCTGACGATGAGCGACGAGGCCGATTTCGAGGACGACGCCGCGCCGCTCGAAGCGGATTCTCCGGACGAGGCCGAACTCGAAGCCGCCGAGCGCGAATCGGCGGCGGGCGAGACGGCCGCCGCGGAAACCGAGATCCTCAACGACGTCACCCAGCGCTACCTCAACGAGATCGGCGCCAGGCCGCTGCTGACGCCGGCCGAGGAGGCGGCGACGGCGCGCGCGATGCGCGCCGGCGACTTTGCCGCCCGGCAGACGATGATCGAGCGCAACCTGCGCCTCGTCGTGAACATCGCCAAGCACTACCTGAACCGCGGCATTCCGCTGCTCGACCTGATCGAGGAGGGCAACCTCGGGCTGATCCACGCGCTGGAGAAGTTCGACCCCGAGCGCGGCTTCCGCTTCTCGACCTACGCCACCTGGTGGATCCGGCAGAGCATCGAGCGCGCGATCATGAATCAGTCGCGCACCATCCGCCTGCCGGTACACGTGGTCAAGGAGCTGAACATCGTGCTGCGCGCGGTGCGCCACCTGGAGGCGGCCAACGGTCGCGAGATCAGCCACGAGCAGATCGCGCACCTGATCGACAAGCCGGTGAGCGAGGTGCAGCGCATCCTGGCGCTGAACGAGCACATCGCCTCGCTCGACGCGCCGCTGGAGATCGATCCGAACCACACCATCGGCGACGCCATCCCCGACGAGAACTGCATCGATCCCGAGACGCACCTCGAACTGTGCGAGATGGGCGACCTCCTCGCCGGCTGGGTCGACCAGTTGCCGCAGAAGCAGCGCGAGGTCATCGAGCGCCGCTACGGTCTGAACGGCGCCGAGGTGTGCACGCTGGAGGCGATCGCCGCCGACATGCGCCTGACGCGCGAGCGCGTGCGCCAGATCCAGGTCGAGGCCCTTGGCCACCTGCGCCGCATCATCCGGCGCGGCGGCGTCACCCGCGACAACCTGCTATAGCGCCCGCCGGCGCTCGCGGATCGCCTCGGCCAACTGGAACACGGCCATGGCGTAGAAGCTCGAACGGTTGTAGCGGGTGATCACGTAGAAATTCCGGAAGCCGACCCAGTATTCCGTCGCCTGCTCGGGCGAGACGAGGTCGATCAGCGCGCCCGGACTCTCCGGGTCTCCCTCCGCGTCGACGCCGCCGGCGATGAACTCGGCGAGCGTGCGCTCCGGCCGGATGCCGAGCGCCAGGAGCGGCGCCGGATCGGCGCTCACCCGCGCCGGCGCGGCGATGCGGCCGCCGCTTTCCCAGCCGTGCCGGGCGAGGAAGCTGGCGACGCTGCCGATGGCGTCGTCGGCGCTCTTCGTCAGGTCGATGCGGCCGTCGCCGTCGAAATCGACGGCGTAGTGCCGCTGGCTGCCGGGCATGAACTGCGGGATGCCGATCGCGCCCGCATACGACCCCTTGACCTGCAGCGGGTCGAAGCCGTTCTCGCGGGCGAGGAGGAGGAACTGCTCCAGTTCGCCGCGGAAGAACGCCGCCCGCGGCGGATAGCGGAAGGCGAGCGTGGACAGCGCCTGCATGACGCCGAAGCGGCCGGTGTTCGCGCCGTATTCGGTCTCGACGCCGATGATGGCGACGATGATTTCCTCCGGCACGCCGAAGAGCGCGCTCGCCCGCCGCAGCGCCGCGCCGTGCTGCCGCCAGAAGCGGACGCCTGTGTCGATCCGCCGCTCGTTCAGGAAGCGCGCGCGGTAGCGCGTCCACGAGCGCTGCAGCTCGGGCACCGCGGCCGGCTGGATGGCGCGCAGCACCGTCTCGTTCGGGCCGATGCGCGTAAAGCGCTGGCGCAGCCGGTCGGCGTCGAAGCCGTGGCGTTCGTGCATCTCGGCGACGAAGGCGAGGACCTCGGGGTCGTCGGCGAAGCCGCCGGCGAGCGCGCCCGCCGGCGCGAGGGCGACGGCGAGGGCGACGATCAGGTTCTTCAAGCGATGCTCCATTTTCTCGGCAGTTTTCGCCGGGCTTCGCGCAGGCGGTCGACGGCGTCGCCCGGCCGGCCGCCGTAGCGGGCCTCGGCGTAGGCGGCTGCGGCCGCCAGCACGGTTTCCGCGAGTTCGGGGCGCGCTGCGGCGACGCGCGCGGCGTAGTCGAGCGGGCCTTCCCAATCCTCGCGGCGCACGCCCAGCCGCGCCAGGCGCGCGCACAGCGCCAGCCAGGCCCGCTGCAGCGGTTCGCGGCGCGGCCGCCGGCGAAGCGCCGACAGGCCGATGCCGGCGAGGAGGAGCGCGCACAGCGCGGCGAGCAGCGCCGTCATGCCCCGCCAGTCGATGCCTTCGAGACCGAGGCGGGAGAGGAACTCGCGCTGGCGGTCGGGATTGTACCCGAGCACCCACTGGTTCCATGCGTTGTTAATCGCCTCCCAGCGGAAGCGCAGCCAGCGCAGATCGAGGCGCGTCATCGTCGGCAGCGCGTCCGCCTCCGGCAGCGCCGAGGCGATGCCGCGCTCGATGCGCGCCGGCGCGCTCGCCGCGGTCGGGTCGACGCGCCGCCAGCCCTCGCCCTCGATCCACACCTCGGCCCAGGCGTGCGCGTCGGACTGACGCACGACGAGATAGCCGTCCACCGGATTGACCTCGCCGCCCTGGTAGCCGGCGACGACGCGCGCCGGCACGCCGGCGGCGCGCATCAGGAAGACGAAGGCCGAGGCATAGTGCTCGCAGAAGCCCTGCCGCACGTCGAAGACGAATTCGTCGACCGGATGCTCGCCGAGCAGCGGCGGCTGCAGCGTGTAGACGAAGTTGCCGCCGCGGAACAGTTGCAGGGCCTCGGCGACGATCGCCTGCGGCTGCCCGTGCCGCGTCCGCCAGCCGGCGGCCAGCGCGCGCGCCCGCGGGTTGCCTGCGGCCGGCAGGCGCCGGGCTACGTCCAGCATGCGCCGCGATTCGGCGGTGTTCAGGCGGTAGTCGAGCGCCGAGCGGAAGGCGAAGCGGCTGCGCTGGCGGACCGGCTCGGCGGCGACGGCCTGCATGCGGGCGCTGACGAAGGCGCGCTCGGGCAGTGCCAGCGGCGCGTCGAGGGCGAGCAGCCAGCGCTGGTCGTGCGGCTCCAGCGTGATCTCGTAGGCGACCGCCGTGCCCTTCGCCTCGATGCGCGCCGGCTCGAAGCCGCCCAGGCGCGCCGGGCGCCAGTTGCGGCCGTCGAATTCGTCCATCACCGGGCCGCGCCAGTAGAGCGCCGAATTCTCCGGGAGCGCGCCGTCGAAGCTGACGCGGAAGGCGATGCTGCCGTCGAGCACGAGATCGGAGATGGTGCCGGGCGCGATCGTCTCCGGCAGCCCGCTGCGGCCGGCGTGGGCGTCCTGCGGCAGACCCCACAGCGGCCCGGAGACGCGCGGGAAGAGCAGGAAGAGGACGAGCATGAACGGCGTCGCCTGCAAAAGGAGGAGCGCCGCCCGGCGGGCGATGTCCGGCAGCGGCCGGGCGCCGCCGAAGAGGCGCAGCAGCGTCGCCGTCTGCAGCGTCGCGGCAGCGAGCAGCCAGAGGCCGGTGGCGATGCTCTGCGAATAGAAGTAATGCGTCAGCAGCAGGAAGAAGCCGAGCATGACGACGACGATGGCGTCGCGCCGGCCGCGCGTTTCGAGCGGCTTCAGGGCCATGAACAGCACGAGCAGGGCGACGCCGGCATCGCGCCCGAGCAGGGTGCGGTACTGCGCGTAGATGCCGGCGATGGCGACGACGACGACGAGGACGAGCAGCCAGCGCGCCGGCAGCGGCCGATTGCGCCGCCACAGCCAGGCGCGGAACAGCAGCGCGGCGGCGGCGCCGGCGCTCAGCCAGACCGGCAGGTGGCCGGCGTGCGGCGCGCCGGTGGCCAGCGCGCAGGCGAGCAGCCAGGGAACGCAGCCGCGTTCCAGCGGCTCAGCGGCCGGAGGCGTGCGTCGTTGCCGCATCGTGTCCGTGCAGCGCCAGGGCTTCCAGGCAGGCGTCGCGGTGCGCGCCGCCGTTCGCTGGGCCGAGGGTCCGCCCCGGCAGCTTCAGTCCGTAGGCGAGCTGCGCCGCCTCGGCCGCCAGCACCCAGCCGGCGAGGACCGAGAGGCGCGTCTCCGCGTCGCCCTCGGCGGCGGTCAGCGCCCAGTCCAGCCACAGTTCCTCGCCGGCGCCGCCGGCGAAGTGCTTGACGAGGAGCGGATAGGCTTCGACGCGGCGGGCGACCGCCTTCCATGCCACGTGCCGCAGCGAATCCGACGGCTGGCGCGGACGCAGGCCGGCGAAGTCCTCGCGGCCGGCGTCGCCGCGCGTCGTCCCGGGATCGGCGACCGGCGTCGGCGGCGGCAGCGGGCGCCGTTCCGGCCGCGGATAGACGAGGCAGCGCAGCGGCGGCGAAAGGTGGCTCCAGGCGCGGAAGAAGCCGAGCGGATAGCGCGTTTCGAGAACGATGCGGCCGGGATCGAGCCAGCCGCGGCGGGGCGCGGCGCACGGCACGTCGACGCGCGCCGCGCCGTTCGTCGGCACGTCGATGATCGTCGCTGCGTTGCCCTGGAAGCGGAAGGCGAGGGCGCAGCGGGGCTCGCGCCGGTCGTTGGCGAGGTGCAGCGGGAAGCGCGCGGTCTCGCCGGCGAACACCGGGTCGGCGCGGCCGGGCATGATCGACAGGCCGGCCAGGTTGCGGGCGGTATGCACCATCGCCACCAGCCCCAGCCCGACGAGCAGGAAGACGAGGGCATGGCCGAGGCCGAGGCTGTAGTTGATGGCGCCGATGAGCATGACGGCGAGCACGCCGGCGTAGGTCGCGCCGGCGGCCGCGGGCAGGATGAAGATGCGCCGCCGGTCGAGGACGATGGGCAGCCGCTCGTCGCGGCCGAGGCGGAACAGCCGGCGCCGGAGGCGGTCGGCGGCGCCCGTCACGGCAGCGGCGTCCGCCGCACGATCGCCGCGATGTCGTCGGCGTTGGCGTGGCCGCCGCCCTGCGCGCGGCCGAGCCGGTGCGCGGCGACCGCCGGCAGGACGGCCTGCACGTCCTCGGGCAGGACCATGTCGCGGCCGTCGATGAAGGCCCAGGCGCGGGCGGCGGCGAGCAGCGCCAGCGCCGCCCGCGGCGACAGGCCGTGCACGAAGGCCGGATCCTGGCGCGTGCCGTCGACGAGCGCCTGCACGTAGTCGACGAGGGCAGGGGCCACGTGCACCGCGGCCACCGCCTGCTGCAGCGGCAGCAGGTCGGCCGGGGCGAGGGTCGGCGGCAGCGCGTCGAGGCGTTCGCGGATGTTGCCGCCGGCGAGCAGTTCGCGCTCGGCGGCGCGGTCCGGGTAGCCGAGCGCGATGCGCATCAGGAAGCGGTCGAGCTGCGACTCGGGCAGCGCGAAGGTGCCGACCTGGTGCGAAGGGTTCTGCGTGGCGATAACGAAGAACGGCTCCGGCAGCCGGCGGGTTTCCCCTTCCGCCGTCACCTGCCGTTCCTCCATCGCTTCCAGCAAGGCGCTCTGCGTCTTCGGCGTCGCCCGGTTGATCTCGTCGGCGAGCACCACCTGCGCGAACACCGGCCCCGGCAGGAAGCGGAAGGCGGCCTGCTCGCGGTCGTAGATCGAGACGCCGACGATGTCCGCGGGCAGGAGATCGCTGGTGAACTGGATGCGCGAAAAATCGAGGCCGAGCAGCCGCGCCAGCGCGTGCGCCAGCGTCGTCTTGCCGACGCCGGGCAGATCCTCGATCAGCAGGTGGCCGCGCGCGAGCAGGCAGGCGAGCGCCAGCCGGATCTGCCGTTCCTTGCCGAGGATGATCCTGCCGGCGGCGGCGATGGTGTCGGAGAGGGCGCGGCGGCGGTCGCTCATGGCTTGTGGTGGCGCGGGAAATGGGTTGATAATGATTAAAACAAGCAAATAACAGGAACCGTTGATGTTCCCCGCCGATTATAGCGGCGGGGCGGCGACGGAATCGCCAGCAGCACAAGTGCAGCAAATCAAGCGCAAGGATAAGCGCAGGGATAGGCCAAGTGACCGCGACCGCATTCATCTCCCACAGGGATTGCCAACTGCATGACATGGGCTCCTATCATCCGGAGTCTCCCGCCCGTCTGACCGCCATCAGCGACCACCTCATCGCGCAGGGGATCGACGCCTACTTCGACTACCACGACGCGCCGCTGGCCACCTTCGAGCAGCTCCTGCGCGTGCATCCGGCGGCGCACCTCGAACGCATCAAGCGGACCTCGCCGGAAGCCGGCATCGCCCACCTCGACCCGGACACGGCGATGTGTCCGCACACCTGGTCGGCGGCGCTGCGCTCGGCCGGCGCCGGCTGCCTGGCGGTCGACCTGGTCATGGCGGGCAAGGCGCAGAACGCCTTCTGCGCCGTCCGTCCGCCCGGCCACCACGCCGAGCGCGCCAACGCCATGGGCTTCTGCTTCTTCAACAACATCGCCGTCGCCGCCGCCCACGCGCTCGCGGCGCACGGCCTGAAGCGCGTCGCCGTCATCGACTTCGACGTGCACCACGGCAACGGCACCGAGGACATCTTCAAGGGCAACGACAAGGCGCTGATGTGCAGCATCTTCCAGCACCCGTTCTATCCCTACAGCGGCGCCGACAACCCGGCGCCGAACATGTGCAACGTGCCGCTGCCGGCCGGCTCCGGCGGCGACGAGTTCCGCTCCGCCGTCGCCGACTGCTGGCTGCCGCGGCTGGACGACTTCAAGCCGCAGATGCTGTTCATCTCGGCCGGCTTCGACGCCCACTACGAGGACGACATGGGCAGCATGAAGCTGTTCGAGAAGGACTACGCGTGGGCGACGCAGCAGATGAAGGACGTCGCCGCGCGCCACGCCGGCGGGCGCATCGTGTCGATGCTGGAAGGGGGCTACGTCCTCTCCGCGCTGGCCCGCAGCGTCGCCGCGCACCTGCGGGTGCTGGCCGACATCTGAGCCGCCTCTCACCGGTCCGCCGGCGGGCGTCCGGACGACGCCCACAGCGGACCGGCCTTCGGTTAGAATCCTCTGGTTTATTTTTCCTGCGCAGCCCCATGAACATGATTACCGGATCGATCGTCGCCATCGTCACCCCCATGCACGAGGACGGCAGCCTCGACTACGACAGCCTCGGCAGGCTGATCGATCACCACGTCGGGGAAGGCACGGACGGCATCGTCGTCGTCGGCACCACCGGCGAGTCGCCGACCGTCGACGTCGACGAGCACGGCGAGCTGATCCGCTTCGCCGTCGCGCACGCCGCCGGCCGCGTCCCGGTCATTGCCGGCACCGGCGCCAACTCGACGGCCGAGGCCATCGAACTGACCCGGCATGCGCAGAAGGTCGGCGCCGCCGCCAGCCTGTCGGTCGTGCCGTACTACAACAAGCCGACGCAGGAAGGCCTCTACCAGCACTTCCGCGCCATCGCGGAAGCGGTCGATCTGCCGGTGATCCTCTACAACGTGCCCGGCCGCACGGTCGCCGACATGAGCAACGACACGACCCTGCGCCTCGCCCAGATCCCGAACGTGGTCGGCGTCAAGGACGCCACCGGCAACATCGAGCGCGGCACCGACCTGATCGTCCGCGCGCCGAAGGACTTCGCGGTCTACAGCGGCGACGACGCCTCGGCCTGCGCGCTGATCCTGCTCGGCGCGCAAGGCACGATCTCGGTCACCGCCAACGTCGCGCCGCGCCTGATGCACGAGATGTGCGCCGCGGCGCTGGCCGGCGACGCGAAGACGGCGAGCGCGCTCAACGCCCGCCTGCTCGGCCTGCACCGCCACCTGTTCTGCGAGGCGAACCCGATCCCGGTGAAGTGGGCCTGCCAGCAGCAGGGACTGATCCGCGGCGGCATCCGCCTGCCGCTGACGCCGCTCTCCGCCGACTGCCACGAGCGCGTGCGCGCCGCGATGCGCCAGGCTGGCGCGCTGGCCTGAGCAGGGGAACGTTGATGAGGATCGCTGTTTCGCGTTTTGTCGTACTGTCGTCCGTGGTCGCGCTGGCCGCCTGCGGCGCCGTCGGGCTGGAAACCAAGAAGGTCGAGTACAAGTCGGCGGCCAAGGCGCCGACGCTGGAGACGCCGCCCGACCTGATCGCGCCGGCGCGCGACGACCGCTTCGCCGTGCCCGACTCCGGCGGCCGCGGCCAGGCGACGTTCTCCGCCTACGCCAACGAGCGTACGCCGGAAGCGCGCGCGGCCAAGGGCAGCGACGTCCTGCCGCAGGTCGACAAGGTGCGCATCGAGCGCTCCGGGTCGCAGCGCTGGCTGGTCGTTCCCGGCACGCCGGACAAGCACTGGGATCTGATCCGGGAGTTCTGGCAGGAGACCGGCTTCCTGATCAAGCTCGAACTCCCCGAGGCCGGGGTGATCGAGACCGACTGGGCCGAGAACCGGGCCAAGATTCCGCAGGACTTCCTGCGCAATTTCCTCGGCCGGGTGATCGACTCGCTGTATGCGACCGCCGAGCGCGACAAGTTCCGCACGCGCCTCGAACCCGGCAGCGAGCCGGGCACGACCGACATCTTCATCAGCCACCGCGGCATGTACGAGATCTTCGTCTCGGAAGGCAAGGACCAGACCCGGTGGCAGCCGCGGCCGGCCGATCCGGAGCTGGAAGCGGAGATGCTGCGTCGCCTGATGGTGCGCTTCGGCACCGAGGAGCAGCGGGCGACGGCGGCCGTGGCCGCGGTGCAGGATCGTCCCGCCGAGCGCGCCAAGATCGTGCGCGCCGGTGCCGGCGGCGCCAGCGTCCTCGAAGTGCAGGAACGCTTCGACCGCGCCTGGCGGCGCGTCGGCCTGGCGCTCGACCGCGTCGGCTTCACGGTCGAGGACCGCGACCGCACGAAGGGGCTCTACTTCGTCCGCTACGTCGATCCGGAGGCCGATGCCACCTCGAAGAAGGACGGCGAGGGCTGGCTGGCGCGCCTCAACCCGTTCAAGAGCAGCGAGGCGACGGCGCTGTCCAAGGTGCAGTACCGCATCCACGTCGTCGATGCCGACGACAGGTCGACCGTCAGCGTGCTCGCCCGCGAGGGCGGCGCCGACGATTCGGAAACGGCGCGGAAGATCCTCGGCCTGCTGCACGAACAGTTGAAATAAAGCTTGGCGTCGTTCCGAGTTGTCTCGGGGCCCCATCAAAAAGCCCGGTGGTACCGGGCTTTTTTTGTTTTTGTCGTCTTGCGTCGTCTATTGCAATCGCCTATCTTTCGTGTAGCCAGATGAGTGGCTGCAGCTTGAGCTGCACACGTCGATTGGCGAGGTTGGTCTTTTGACTACACAGTGAGGGCGGCATGGGCAAGCTCAAGGACATCGAGGTTCAGGCATGGGTGAGGGCGGGCAACCCTATTGCCGGCAAGTCTGACGGCGACGGTCTGACCTTCACCCTGTCCGCCAGGGGAACCGCTGCATGGGTGTTCCGCTATCGCTTGGGCGGCAAGCAACGTGAACTGACCATCGGCAACTACCCGACCATCACCCTCAAGCGTGCCCGCGAGCTGGCGACCGAGGCCAGGGCCAAGGTTCAGCAGGGCATCGATGTGGCCCGCGAGAAGCAGGAGCGCAAGATCGGGTTGGCCGCCGCCGGCACGGTCAAGGAACTGTGCGAGGAATACTTCCGGCGCACCGTCGAGGGGCGCGTCAGCCGGCCGGACATCACCCGGGAAATGCTGGACAGGGATCTGATTCCCAAGCTCGGCCGGCTGCGGATCGCGGAGGTCAAACCGCTGGATATCGACGGCATGATCCGGGCAATCGTGGATCGCGGCGCTCCGGTCATGGCGAACCGGGTGCTGGCGACGACCAAGGCGGTATTCGATTACGCCATCCGGCGGCACTGGATCGAGCAGAACCCGGCAGCAGCGTTCCGGCGTATCGATGCCGGTGGTGAGGAAAAGGCAAGGACGCGGGCGCTGTCCGAAAACGAACTGACCCAGTTGCTCAAGGCGCTGCGGGGAGCGGGGCCGGTTTTCAGTACCTACCACCTCGCCGTCAAGCTGCTGCTGGTGACGGCGGTTCGAGTGAGCGAGTTGATCGAAGCGGCATGGGCCGAATTCGACCTTGATTCAGAGCAACCCGTCTGGCGTCTGCCGGCGGTTCGCGTCAAAACGGGCAAGAACATGGGTGGCCGGGACTTCACGGTTCCTCTGCCCGCCGCGGCCGTGGAATGGTTGCGGGAGATCAAGCGGACATCCTTCGCCAGCGACTACGTTTTCCCGGCACGGCGACGGATGGGCAAGCCAACCATGTCTCCAGCGACGCTGAATTGGGCGATGGGTGAGATCAACCACGGCCTGGAGCATTTCACCCTGCACGATCTGCGGCGCACGGCGCGAACGCATCTTGCCCGGCTCGGCGTCGCCCCTCACGTCGCCGAACGTTGCCTGAACCACAAACTACCCGGCATCAACGACACCTACGACACGCACGACTACCTGGCCGAGCGCCGGCTGGCGCTGAATGCGCTGGCCGACCTGCTGATGAGGCTGGACAGGGGAGAGGCGGAGAAGGTCGTGCCGATCAAAAAGGGTTCATTGCGCTTTACCGGGGAAGGCAGCCTTGATCTTCAGGAAGAAATAGGGAGAGTCGCGACATGACCACCATCAGCCAAGACGCAGCAGCGTCCATTCACCCGAACGCCCTCACCAGCCGAGAATTATCCGTCGTCCGCAAGGCGATGAAGATTATCGAATCCAAGTGCTTCAAGAACGCCGATGTCCTCTACTACATGGAGGATTTCGAGCGCTATCTGATTCTGCGCTTCGCCGGCCTCGCCCATGAACAAGGCCACGTTGTCTATCTCGACATCGACCGTCGCCTTATCGACGCGGACGCGATAGCCTTCGGCAATCAGAGCAAGGTCTCCTGGGACATTCGCCACATCGCCTTCCGAGCGATGACCCTTGGGGCCGAGCATGTGGTGATGGCCCACAACCATCCGTCTGACAACCCCATGCCGTCCGAGGCTGATGTGCAGAACCTCATCGCCTTCGAGAGGGGCCTGTCTATGGTCGGCATCAACCTGCTCGACTCGTTCGTCGTCACCTCGAAGCGAATCACCAGCATCAAGGAACACCGCGAACGCATCGACGAGATGCGAAGTCGTGATCTCGTGGCCGAGCACGAACGGCGCAGAGCCGAACGCCGGGCAAAGATTGCCGCCACCAAGGCCGCCAAGCGGGCGGCTCAACTTCAAGGAGTCGCAGCATGAACGCACTGATCATTCACGGCGGGAACGCCGATACCCTGACCATGAGCAGCCTTGAGATTTCCGGGCTGGTCGATTCTCGCCACGACAAGGTGAAGCAGAGCATCGAACGCCTTGTGGAACGCGGGATTATTGTCCAACCCCCAATGGGGGAAGTGCCCAACGACGGCCCAGGCCCGAAAATCATCGCCGGCATGAACGCATTGACCATTGCCAACACTGCCGATATGACCATGAGCAGCCAGGAGATTGCGGAACTGACCGGCAAAGAACACCGCAACGTGATGCGCGACATTCGCGCCATGTTGGCTGAACTGCACGGCGACTATTTCTTCCTGAAGATCAAGGCTGCCTTCCCCGGTAAAGCGCGATGAACCTCAAAAAGGGGGTGGCGTGAGCGGCTTGCAATCGCCCAGTGTCGTGCTACGATGTTTATACATGGATAAACTTTGGAGGGCAGTCATGCAACTGCAATTGGGGAAGTGGGGGAACAGTCTGGCCATCCGTCTGCCGGCGGAATGCGTGCGTGCTGCCGGCTTGCGCGAGGGGGATGTCGTGGAGGCCGAGGTAACGCCGGTCGGCGAAATCAGGCTGACGCCGATCCAGTCTTTCGACAAGGGGGCGTTTTTGGCGCGTCTGCGCAAGTTGCGCGCCAAGATGCCGATGACCGAGCCGGTGGTCGAGCAGATGCGCCGGGAGGCCCGCTACTGATGGTCTATCTGGACACCAGCGTTGTCGTTCCCCTGTTCGTGACCGAACCGGCCAGCAACGCAGTGGATGCCTGGCTCGATGCGCAGGAAGTTCCCCTGATGTCGTCGGACTGGATTGTGGCCGAGTTCGCCAGCGCGCTATCCATCAAGGTCAGGCGCGGGGCGCTCGGCGCGAAGCTCGCGCAGGCCGCATGGAAGGACTTCGAAGATTTCTGCCGGAGCGGGCTGCGGCTGGTTCCGGTGGGCCGGTCGGCGTTTCTGCTGGCCGCCGATCTGGCCCGCGATGCTCAGAGCGGATTGCGTGCGGGAGACGCCTTGCATCTGGCTGTCGCCCTTGAAACTGGTGCGGCGGATTTCGCAACCGCCGACGTGCAGCTTGCCGCCGGCGCCGAAGCAAAGGGATTGAACGTGACGAGGTTTTGAAACCGACGCCTGACGGTCTCAGGCAAAGCGGGAAGCCGGGGTGGTAGCGCACGCCGGCTTCCCTAACCACAAACGTGAAAGGAACTTCACATCATGGCTAGCAGCGATTCTATCCCGTGCCCCGATACCACTGCCCATAAATCCCTTGCCGGTGCCTGTTTCACCGCCTTCGGCAGGTATCTGGAAGGCGTGATTCTTCCAATCTCCGGCGCGAAGGACGCGCTATCCCAGTTTGAAGAAGCGATTATTCAGGGAAAGCCGGAGGGCGCAGCATGAATATTACGACAGATGAAGCCGCCCGCATCGCTGGTGCCAAGGCGTGCATGCGTGCCTTGGATGAAATGATCAAGTCCGCAGAGGCTTTCCACGATGGCGTCGAAAAGTCGACCGAAGTGGAAGAGGCTGCGCATTATTACGGCTCCCGTCTCCGTGATGCCAAGGCTTTTGCCGATGCCATCGGGCCGCTCAGCCCATACCAGGAAGGTGTGATCATCGCCTTGGCCGAGTACATTCATTCATCGACCACGACCGGCGAACCGAGTCTCGAACTCTGGACGCCTTGTGTCGCCTTGACTGCGGATCAATATCGCAAGAAGGTTAAATACTTGGCTGCGCGCATGGCGGAGGAATCATGACCAACCTGATCATTCGACCCATTGCCCCGATGCAGAACGCTACCCTCGGCGGCGAATACTTCATCGTGTCGTTCAAGGAGTTGTGAGATGGCATCGAAATGGCATGGCAAGCAGTGCCCCCTCTGCAACGAGGGAATCCTGCGCGACGGGAAGATCAAGCGGCGGCTTGAGTATCGCGGCCGGATCTTCGAATCGACGGTGAAAGGGGCGTTCTGCAGCCACTGCGCGGATGGGTTCCCCCAACATGACGAGCGGGACGAGGCGGCATGGCTCGCGTTCCGTGATGGTGTTGATGCCGAGGAAATGGCCGAGCTGGCGCGCATCCGCAAGAAGTTGGGTCTGACCCAGCAGGAGGCCGCGGGATTGGCCGGAGGCGGCAAGAACGCATTCTCCCGCTACGAGCGTGGACAGGCAAAACCCGTGGCGGCCGTGGTCAATCTGTTCCGTCTGCTGGATCGCCACCCTGATCTGCTGCGGGAGTTGCAGGCGTGACGTCATGAAGCAATCAACCAGTGATGCGGGTGTAACAGCGGAGAATCGGAAGACGAGATACCTACCCTACCTAAAGGCGCAGGACATTTTGCACAAGCGCATCAACGCAACTGTTGAAGACATGGTTGGTTGGGTGTGGTGCGGCCCGGAAGACGGCGGGCTGGCGGCATACCTAAATGCAAACGAACTTGATCCGCCGCCGCGCTTTTATTTCCAATACGGCGGTCCCGATTCGGGCCTCAACTACATGGCGGAATTGCTGGGCTGCTGGTTCCTTGCCTCCGATCTGGAAGAGTTTTCTCCGATATCGCGGTTTATATCGGGCGCTGTGCTGCGCGACAGGTGGGTGCCGCTGCTTGGAAGCGCGGACGCTGTTGTCAACTTCATCGCCACCAAAGAGCGGGAGTCGCGCATCCTCCCTTTCCACCCACTGACCGGCGAAACAAACATCAGCGGCGGTGACTACATGCCGGACTGGACGACGGCGCTATTTGTTCTTTCGCACGTCAAAGCAATAGAGGCAGAAGAATTCCCGGCAGATGCGCTACCGAATCAAACAAGCGTGGCGAGTGCGACCAACAACGAAACGCCACGAGATCGGCGGATTCGAATCGCCAGCATGAGAAAAAACGGGATGAGCGGCGCAGAGATCGGGCGCCTCGAAGGAATATCCGTGTCAATGGCGAACCGGCTGGCTGCCGAAGGGGGGAAAATCCTTCAAAAGCAGGCTGAACAGGCTACCTCTCTTATCGGGCAACTGACCTCACAAGGGGTTGCAGGGAAAAATACCAAAACCAAGACAGGATAAGCGTTTCCAGCCTGCAACCCCTTGCAGGTTTGACTGCAACCCCCGTTGCAGTAGTTCTATCTCATCCGTGCCGCGATATGCGGAGCAACACGGAGAGACGCCATGAAAATCATTCGCCCCCGACAGGCCGCAGAAAAATGCGGCATTGGGCTTCCCACGATTTGGGCTTGGGCGCGCGATAAGCCGGATTTCCCGAAGCCGGTACGCTTGAGCGGAAATGCCAGTGGGTTTATTGAAGAGGAAATCGACGCTTATCTGGAGCGGAAAGTCGTCGAATACCGCGCCGCCCCAGAAAAACGCGAAACGGCTGTGGTCGCCGCGCAAAAATCGGCGCAGATGAGGCGGCAACGGAAGATGCAGAGGGGTGACCATGCGGCCTGACCCCAGAAAAGCCGACGCCCTGCGGGAACAGGGTGAGTTGCGCGCGACTCTGGCCGTCCTGTAAGCGGGGGCGGTCATGCGGTCACAAAGCGTCAAGCCGGCCGGTGCGCGCGCGCGAAAACCGCTTGCCGGCTCCTGGCGTACCGGCGCCGCACCAGCCGGCCGCCTCGGTCAATACGAAGCTGAACGATCCGCCCTGCAGGTTGCCGGCCTGCGGCCAGACGAATACGCGCGCGCCTGCCTCCGGGCCGCGCGCCGGGCGAAGGTTTGACCATGAGCATTCTCGTCATGGCGCGGGTATGGCAGGACTACCCTGGTTCCGGGGGCTCGGAACTGCTCGCCTTGCTGGCCCTCGCCGACTGGAGCGACGACGACGGACAATGCTGGCCGTCCATGGGCGCCATCGCTGAAAAGACGCGGCTTTCCCGCTCCCAAGCGCAGCGGATCGTACATGGTCTCATTGCCGACGGCTTCGTCCTCGTAGTCGGCAACGAAGCCGGCGGGAAACCCGGATCGACTCGACGATATCAGATCAACCTCGCAGCCATGACGGGCCGCATGGATGCTACCCCTACGGGTCGCACCGGTGCGACGGGTAGCGTGCATGCGACGGGTCGCGCCAGTGCGGCAGAGGGGTCGCATGGATGCGGCGAGACGGGTCGCACCGGTGCGACCCAAACCATCAGTGAACCGTCAACAACCGTCAATACGCGGGAGCAGGCTCCCGCTTCCATCCCAGCGCCGGGCAAGACGAAATCCGAAAGCCAAACCCTGAAAACCTTCCTGGCGTCGTGCAAGGCATCCGGGGTGAAGCCGATCCCTGACGACGACCCGATTTTCAGCTACGCGGAGCAGGTCGGTCTTTCGGACGAAATGCTGGCGGTTGCCTGGGCGGAATTCAAAGCCCGCTACCTGCCGACCGCCAAGCGGCAAAAGGACTGGCGGCAGCACTTCCGTAACGCCGTCCGTCGCAACTGGTTCAGCCTGTGGTTCCTGAAGGCGGAAGAGGAAGCCCGATGGACGACCGCCGGCGAACAGGCACGGAGGATTGCCGCATGAACGCCCCCGCCTTTCGCCTGCCGCCCCACAGCATCGAATCCGAGCAGTCGCTGCTCGGCGCGCTGCTGATCGGCGGCGCAGCGGCATGGGATCGCGTCGCTGACCGGATCGCCGATGCCGACTTCTACCGCGACGAGCACCGGCGTATCTTCCGCGCTATCCAGCGGCTACAGGAGCGCGGCAAGCCAGCAGATGTGGTCACCGTCGCCGAGGCCCTTGATTCGGCTGGCGAGACCGAGCACACCGGCGGTCTTGCTTATCTCGGCGAACTGGCACAGAACACGCCGTCGGCGGCGAATATCGCCCGCTACGCCGAGATCGTGCGTGATCGCCGCATTCGTCGCGACGTGCTGGCAATCGGCCACCGCATTGCGGACTTGGCGGCATCTGCTGGCAGCGACACCGGCTCACTCGTGGAACAAGCCACCGGGCTGGTCATGGAGCTGGCGGACGCCCGGCACGCCGGACGGGAACCCCAGAGCATTGACGAACTGCTGCCCGGCGTCCTGGAAGCCCTGGAGCTGCGTATCCAGAAACACGGGCTGATTTCCGGCCTGCCGACAGGGTTCCGTGACCTTGATCATCTCCTGTGTGGCCTGCACCCCGGAGACCTTGTTATCGTCGCTGGCCGGCCGTCGATGGGCAAGACATCGCTGGCGCTGAACATGGCCGAGAACGTGGCCGTGAGCGGTGGCACCGCATTCGTGGTCTCGCTTGAAATGGCAGCGTCCCAGCTCGCGGAACGCAGCGTGGCCCGCTTCGGGGGCATCAGCACCCAGGCTTTGCGATCCGGCAATCTCGACGACGAAGGCTGTAGCCGCGTTTCGGCATCACTGGCGCAGTTGAGCGACAAGCGCCTTGTCGTTGCCGACGACCCAACTTTGTCCCATCCGGCACGTATCCGCCTTGCAGCCCGGAAGGTAAGGCAGCGCATGGGCGGCCTCGACCTGATCGTCATCGATTACCTGCAACTGATGCGCGGCGACGGCAACACCCGCAACGAGGAACTTGGTGGGATCACGCGCGCCCTGAAGCTACTGGCGCGGGAAATGGCCTGCCCCATCGTCCTGCTGAGCCAGCTTTCCCGGAAGGTTGAAGAGCGCGGCGACAAGCGGCCGATGCTGTCCGACCTGCGCGAATCCGGCGCCATCGAGCAGGACGCCGACGTGGTGCTCATGGCCTACCGCGATGACTACTACTACCCAGACAGCCATTTCAAGGGCTTCGCCGAGGTTCTCGTCCGAAAACAACGCATGGGGCCGACGGGTGACGTGCGGCTGATCTTCCAAGGCGAGTTCTCCCGGTTCTGCGATGCCGGCCAGCATGAATTTGCTGAGGCGGCAGCACGAGCAGCCCAGACCCGGAAAAGGCAATCAGGCAAGAGGGGGTTCGATGCCTGACCGTCGGCGATGGGGTGCAATTTCTGCACCTCCTTGCAAGGATCGCCCATCGCCTTGCACAGAAGGTGTGCGCCATGAGTAACCCATGGCTTGACGCTGCCAGCGCCGTTGCTGCCGCGGTTGCGGATTTTCCGGAGTTGCATGAGAGCCAGGCGCTCGGCGGTATCGCCGAACAGATTTTCAGTGCGCAGTCGGAACTCGCGCGGATCGCCGCCGCCCTCACCGCCGACAATCCGGAGATAGCCGATGCCATCGTGAGGGTTGCCGACCTGCTGACGGATGCCGTCGGCACGGCCCGCCGCCTCTCCGGCCATCCCGAGCCGCCACTGGCCGTCGCCTGCTTCCATGCCGCGCCGGATATCGTCCAATGAAGACCCCGACCAGATCCGACCTCGACGCCGCGATAGCTGCACGGTTGAGAGGTTTTCCCCCGCAGGCCGTCAGAAAGGCCGCACAAGCGATTTTCATCCTAGCGCCTGCGGGTGAGGGTGCCCCGCTCAATAAAAATGCGCTGGTGCTTTTCCTCACCTCGTTTGGGCTGGCCCCCTTGGGCAATCCGGAGACGCTTTCGCACGCCCTGATCGCGACGGCGGCGGCGGAGGCCGAAGCGTGGCATCTGTTCTACCCCGCCGCGTTCGCTACCTGGCAAGCCTGGCGGCAAGCCGAGCGGGCGCGCAGCCGTCACGGCGGCGATGCGCTCGATCGCCTGCTCCGGAAACTGATCGACGAGCTACCGGACTTCAGCCCGTCCATGCTGTGGGCTGAATCAATTCGTCGTACCGAGGGTTCCGGTTGCGATGTCCTGTGCGACTACGATCCCGACCACGACGCGCTGACCTTCGAGCATCACGGTACGCTGGCCGACATTGGCTTTGCGGCATTCCGCCGCCGTGTGCAACGGATCAAAAAATCTGTGCGACATGAACCGGCAAGTGTCGCAGCTTGTAGATGACGATAGACCCCGAATGACGACCTGTAGCGCGTTGCGGATTTTTCAGGCGCCAGCGTTTGACCATCTCATAGGTAACAGGAGTGCGCAATGGAATCCGTTAGAAACCCGTTCAATAACTGCTATCTCTCCCCGGAGGATTCTTCTCCGGAATCGATCCTGGCTTCGGCCAGGGCAACTTTCTACACCAATCCCTTGGTGATGCAAGCTTCGGTCGAGGCGCTGGAGTCCCGGTTGGCCGAACTGCAGGGGCGAATCGCCAAGCGGGAGAAGAAAGTTGCTGCCTTCCGTATGCTGGCCGGCAACAGTTCGGCTTGCAGTTTTATTTGTCCGGGAACTGGAGGTGATCTGTTCGACAGCGCGGCGAGGCTTGAAGCGGAGGCGGCGATGCTTGCCCACTATCGCCTGATCAAGGAGGGCATTGAGCGTTTGATCGAATTGAAAAAGCAGATGGCGGAGGCGAAAAAATGAACTACTCCACCTCCCCACATCTTCACCCCTGCCTCACCAGACGCGGAGAAATCGTAACGCGATCGGGCCGCAACGTCAGGCATCTCTTCGGAAACGACCACGCGATTCTTCTGAAGAGCCTTGAAGATATTGAATCGGTCTTGGCAGATGCTCGGCAGGAACATGAGGAACGCTGCGGGAAAGTGGCGGAATTGACCGAGTATCTCGAAAACCTCGAAGCCATACGACTCCTGAAGAACCAGGTCCACAGCGATGTTTCAGACCACCTGCGGAAGCTGGGGGCGGAGGCGGAAATGCGTGATCGACTGGCATGGGCGATCCGTGGCCTTGAGCGTGCGATCGAGTGGCGCAAGGAAAATCCATTGCTGGCATGAGAATCCTCGACGGCCACAACGTTTCTCCGGGCAACCGTCTCGACGTGTCGGCTGGCGGTCTGCTCGTCGGGCCGGGCGGTGCTACGAGCGACAGCATTCCCGCCACCCTCCCGCCCGGCTCCTTCATCGTCAATGCCGAGTCCGTCCGTATCGTCGGTGTCGAGCGCCTGGATCGCCTGCTCGACGGCGTGCAGGCGCTGACGATGCCGGCACAGCTATCGACCAGCGAGTATGTCGTTCCGCCGCCGGTTGTTGCTGCCTTGGGCCGGCAGTTCTTCTGCGCCCTCAACACCGCCGGCAACGTCATCCGCGATGGCGACTCGCCCGATCCACAGGAGCATGAGCGCTTGACGATCGACTGGCTCGATCAGGTGCTCGCCGGCCTTGCCGAGCTGCGTGAGAAGGGCGTCGAGGGGCTCTCCCCTGAGTACCGCTGGATTCTCGCTACCCATGAAACCGCCGAAGACGGCATCACCCTTTCAGGAGCAAAACCATGAGCAACCCCCTGATCGCCCTCGGCCATGCCATGCGCGGCGCCGTACCTGCAGCGATGGAAATCGACCACCAGCGCGAGAATCAGCGCCGCTTCGATCTCCAGGAATCCCGTGCCGCCGAAGAACTCGGCATGCGCAAGCAATCGCACGGCGCGCAAATGGCCGTGGCCGGCCTGCAGAGGATTAAGCTGCAACGCGAGACCGACGACGATACAGCGCTGCGCGAGCACCTGACCGCCTGGCGCGATGGTCGGCAGAAGATCCAGGCTGGCGACTTCGCTGCATTCGAGATGGCTTTGTCGGAATACAACACCAATCAGGGGTGGTCCGCCGACGGTTTCACGATGAAGCCCCGCCTCGACGACAACGGTCGGCAGGTTCTCGACCGCTATGATGCCACCGGCAAGCTGATCGACTCCAGCCCACCGCTGACGCGGGGCGCAGTGCTGGGCCTGTTCGATATGGGCATGGCCGGGAAAATGAAATGGCTGAACCCGAAGCGCTACGACGAGGCTGCGGCTCGCGCCGCCGCTCTGCAAGCGAAAGATGCCGAGTGGGAGCACAAAGAAAAGGTCGCCACCGGGAACAACGCGACCTCCCTCGAAGTCGCTCGCATCAGTCAGAGCGCGGCAGATCGCCGGCATGCCGGTACGCTCGCCCTGCAACGGGATCGGCTGGAGTTCGACAAGGCGCGGGGTGGGCTGACGCTGGCGCAGCAGCGTAGCAATTTCGAGATCGACGCTGCGAGGGAAATGCTCGACGGTATGAGCGAAGATGAAGTCCGCCGTCGCACCACGCCGACAACCGCGACCGGCCGGGAAAATCCCGACTTTGATCCGGCGCTGGCGCGGGCCGCGAAGCTCGCCAGCCGGCGCCGGATCGGCGATGACGACTGGTTCGATCAGCGGCAAGGCCGGCCGCCGTCCAACACCTTTGCCAGCAAGCCGCTCAACCAGATGACCGATGCGCAGCTCGAGCAGATCGGCCGCCAGGCTGGCAATGAAGGCCGATTGAAGATTGATGCCGAACTTGCCCGCCGTTCACTGGCCGGTATGAAGGGAGCGGAGGGCTACAGCGTCGGCCAGTACGTCGAGGGCAAGGGCTTTCAAGTGCTTGACGCCAGCGGCCGGCCGGTTTCCTGGTTGCGGAGAAGAGCGCAATGAGCGGCTTCGAACTGGTTCCGCTCGACAGCAGCGAAGTGGTGGAAGGTGGCTGGGAGCTTGCACCCATCGAACCCGACCGCCCGTCTGTGCTGCGGAATGTCGCGCTGAACAACCCGGCAACCGCCATCGGCGAGGTTGCGATGAATCTCGGTAGCCAGATGGTCGCGTTGCCAGTTGCTGGCCTTGCGGGACTGGTGACCGAAGCCGGCAGCGTCGTTGGCCTGACCGACAAGACCGGCGCCGACGTGGTGCATTCGGTCGGCGATGCCTTGACCTATCAACCGCGCGGCGAACTCGGGCAAACCGCTGCGCAGGTCGTTGCCTATCCGTTCGAGAAACTGCACGAGGCCGCGACATGGGCCGGGGAGAAAACCCTGCAAGCGACTGGCAGCCCCGGCGCGGCAACGGCCGTGCATACCGCCGTCGAAGGTGTGTTGCCGATGGCAGCATTTCCCGCCGCGCGTGCCGGCCGTGCCGCGTTGCGCGAAGCCGAATCGCCCAAGGCGATGACTGCGCGCGGACTGCTCAACTTGCACCATGAGCCATCGCCGGCGGTTCTTCAGCGCTTGATGCGCCTGTCCGAGGAAGAGGCGGTTGCGCTGTTCGAGAACTGGCAGGCGAAGAAATCGGGAGGCGGGAATGCAGCATTGGGCAGTGATGGCAACATACGACGCATGGCTGCGGATGCGGAACCGCTGCCTCAACCCGAAGGACAAGGACTGGCACAACTACGGCGGCCGGGGCGTGACGATCTGTCCGCAATGGCTGACCAGTTTCCAGACGTTCCTGAAGGACGTAGGCCCGAAGCCGGAGCGGAGCCGGTTGCTGTGGCTGGGGCGGCTGGACCTCGATGGGAATTACACCCCGGAGAACGTAGCCTGGCTGAGGCATCAGCGCCAGATTTCGCACCGGAGGTATTGTCACCGGATACCGGTTGGCGGGCAGGCCATGACAATCCAGGAGGCCGGACCGGTTATCGGCTTGCCGGCGATGACCTTGCGCCGGAGATTGCTGGTGCGGAGGCTCGACCTGTCGGAGGCGGTGCAGTTGGGACGGATGCCGTATCGCCGCGATTCGAAATTCCTGACGCACGATGGACAGACTTTGAGCGTGCCGGAATGGGCGAAGAAGCTCGGAATTCGAGTGCGGACGTTGCGCGAGCGGATACAGCGCGGCGATCCGAGCCCACTGACGCCGGGATTGCGCCGGTCGCCGACCCGGTACAAGACAGCCTCGCCCGCGCCGAGCGCACCTTGAGCGAGCAGGGCAGCATCGCCGGTTTCATCGACTACTACAACCGCTACGTCCATGATGGCAACACGGTCGAGTCCTTCATCCGGCACCCGGACGGCGCGCATAGCTTGCGCGTAGTCGACAGGCACGGCACGCACACTGTGCGGATTCCGCCCGACTTCCTGAATCAATACTTCGACGCCTTGCGCGATCCGGCGAAGGTTGCCGAAATCGAGGTGCCCAATCGGGGAGAGATGGTGTTGGGACGGAGCCTGCGCGAGATAGACGACGCAACGCTGTCCCGATTGGCCAACATGAGCGCGATGGCGCCGGCCGCGCGGGTAAAGGTGACGCGCGAGATCAGGCGACGCGAGGCGGAAATGGCACGCAGCGAGGCAGGCCGGGGAATGCCGGCGGTTGCAGAAGCCGTGTCGGAGCCAGTTGCCGAGCAGGTACGTATCGCCGACAAGGCCGTGACGGAATTCGACGATGCCGCGCTGATGCGCATCATCGAGCGCCCGAGCTATGGCGAAGCTGCGAAGGCGAAGGCCCGTGCCGAGATTGAGCGCCGTGCCGCCATTGCCAACCTTCCCGAAGCGACGCCGGAGACTCAGGCGATGGCCGCCGAAGTCCAGAACGGCAAATGGAGCCCCGGTGCCAACTACGCGCCTTTCGTGGACCAGATGCGCGCGCCGAAGGCTGAGGCCGGGAGCGTCGCCGATCTGCCCGCCCCGATCCGCCGCGAACACATCATCAAGGACTTCGCCAATGTGCTGGGCGCCACGGTCTATGAGGGCCGCGTGAGGGGCAAGAACCGCCTTGGCTTCTTCCGTCGTGGGAACGAGGAAACCCGAATCAAGAACGCCAACGACATCGAGGTCGCCGCTCACGAACTGGCCCACCTGATCGACAGCCGCGTTCCCGAACTGTCCAATGCGTGGCGATCCGACAAGGCGCTCCGCGAGGAATTGAAGTCGGTCAGCTACGATCAGAAGAGCGTCCCCGAAGGCTTCGCCGAGAGTGTCCGCCTCTGGATGACGCAGCCCGAGACGTTGGAGTCCCGCGCGCCCAAGGTGGCTGCCTGGCTTGACGACTTCGCCGCCAAGCATGAGTACGGCCCCGCGATGAAGAAGGCGCAGGAGCAGATGACCGGCTGGTTCGGGCAGGATGCCTTGAACCGCGCCCGCTCGAAGATCGGCACGGAAAAGTCGCTGGCGGAATACTTCGACCGCGCTTTCGACAAGTTCCGGCAATCCACCGTCGATGACCTGCACGGCATCATGCAGATGGAACGCGACCTGACCGGCAAGCTGTCGCCAGTCGGCCCCTACGAATCCGCCCGCCTGTCCCGCGCCTCGGCCAGCATCGCCGATGGTGCGGTACGGTTCGGTCATCCGGTGAAGAACCCCGATGGCTCGTTCAAGTTCGCCGGCAAGGGATTGGAGGAAATACTACAGCCCGTTGCGAAAAACCTTGACGACGCATTGCTCTACTTCGTCGGCCGCTCGGCCAATGAACTGATGGCGCAGGGGCGGGAGCACCTATTCACGCGCGGCGAAATCGACGCGATGTTGAGGCTCAAGACCCCGGAGCGCGCTAAGGCGTTCGAGGAATACCAAGCATGGAATCGCGGCATCCTCGACTTCGCCGAGGCGCAGGGCATTATCAACCCGGAGACGCGCCGGCTGTGGCAGCGCACGCAATACCTGCCATTCCATCGTGTCGATCAACCGGGAGGCATCAAGAGCAAGCCCGGCGATTGGGCTGGCGTCCAGGCACTGACCGGCGGCACGACGAACCTGCGCGACATCCTCGGCAACATGATCGGCAACGCCGCCATGCTGCTCGACAAGGCCGTGAAGAACGAAGCCCGCCTGAAAGTCGCCGACCTCGCCGACGGCACGAAGTCCGGCAAGTGGATGGTCAAGATCGAACCCGGCGAACGGCCGGTCAAGATCGGCGGCGATCAGGTTCTGGATGCGATGTTCAAGCGCTATGGCATCGCGGCCGATGGCGAAGCGCCGGCCTTCTTCCAGTTCATGCTTCGAGGCCAGCCGCCGGCCGGGAACAACGTCGTGGCCGTGCTGCGCGACGGCAAACCGACCTGGTACGAAGTCGGCGACCCGATCCTCTACCGCGCCCTGACAGCCATCGACCGGCCGGCGCAAAACTGGCTGGTGCGGATGCTCGGCGCACCCAAGCGGATCGGTCAGGCCAGCATCACGGCTACCCCGGACTTCTGGATGGCGAACATGGCCCGCGACACGCTGATGGGGGCCGTCATGTCGCGCGCAGGCTTCTGGCCGATCCTCGATTCCTTGCAGGGAATGCGGCTGCGCATGACCAACGATCAGCTCTACAAGGACTTCATCGCCAACGGCGGCGGCCTGTCCTCGATCTATCTGGATGAGGGCGCGCTACGAAGCAAGCTCAAGCGCTTCTACCAGCGGCAGGGCATCAACTACAGGACTGTCCTCGATGCCCCGGAAAAGCTGCTCAACGCCATCGAGACGCTGGGTGATGCCTTCGAGATGAGCACACGCTTGGGCGAATACCGCCGGGCCGTCGAGCGCGGCGAGCATCCCCGTCATGCCGCCTACCTCGGGCGCGAGGTCTCGACGGACTTTGCGATGCGCGGTGATTCGAAGACGCTGGGCTTCCTGTACGACACGGTGATGTTCCTCAAGGCGGCGACGGTCTCATGGGATCGACTGGCGCGCGGCGCGACGATCGACCCGAACAGGGGCGCCATCGCGGCGAAGACGTCGGCCATCGCCGGCATGAGCGCGGCGCTCTATCTGCTTAACCGCGACGATCCGCGCTACGCCGATTTGCCGGATTGGGACAAGGATTCCAACTGGCACATCTTCGTCGGCGACCAGCATTTCCGCTACCCGAAGATCTGGGAGATCGGGGCCGTCGCCTCGATGGCCGAGCGCAGCACGGAAAAGCTGATGACCGAAGATCCCGAAGGCTTGGGTAAGGACTTCGCGCGCATCCTCGGCAACACCTTCCACCTCAACCTGATGCCACAGATCATCGCTCCACCCTACGAGCAGGCTACCAACCGTAACAGCTTCACCGGCTCGCCCATCGAGACGCCGGGCATGGAGGGCGTGCAATCCTTCCTGCGGGCCAAGCCCGGCACCAGCGAGACCATGAAGGAGCTTGGCATGGCGACCAAGGACATGCCCGAGTGGGCGCAGGTCAATCCGGCCAGGACGGAGGCGTTGCTCCGAGGCTATTTCAACACCTGGGGGCTGTACGGCCTGATGCTGACCGACCAGACGTTCTTCGGCGACAAGCTGCCCGAGAAGCGCGCCGACGAGCTGCCTGTGGTCAGGCGGTTCTACGCCAACGAACCGGCGAAAAACACCAAGTTTGAGAGTGAGTTCTACGACCTGCTGACGGAAGCCCGTCGGCTGCGCGGAACCCTGCGCGAGCTTGATGAGTTGGGCCTGCGCCAGTTCGCTGACGAGAAGGAGCAAAGCCCGCTGGCCGGCGAGGCGAAGCCGCTGGAGCGTGCGCAGAAGAGCCTATCGGCAATCAACCGCGACATGCAGGCCGTCCGCCGCGATCCGGCCCTGACGCCGGCCGAGAAGCGCCAGAAGCTCGATGTGCTGATGGTCGAGCGAAATGCGCTGCTCAAGGGGGCGGTGTTGGAATCGAAGAAGGTACAGAAGGAGAAGGAAAATGAGTAGCGAGAAAACCGCCCTGCGCCGCGCGCAGGAACTGACTTTGAGGCTGCTGGCCGAGATGGAAGCGATGAACGAGCACAGCAACACGCTTCAGGCCATTGGCGATGTGCTTGGCATGGAGGGAGATGCCGTCTCCGCGCGCCTCAATGAGGTATGGCTACAAGCCACCAGCCTGCCGACACGGATCGGTGCCATGCAGAAGCTGGCCGACACCATGCAGACGCTTGGCATGACGGAGGATAAGCGGTGAAGCCCGGCGAACTGACGCAGAAGCAGGAGAACTTCTGCTTGGCCTACATCGAGGCCGGCAACGCCAGCGAAGCCTATCGGCGGGCCTACGATGCCGGGAAGATGAAGGACAAGACGATTTGGGAAAGAGCGAGCACACTGCTTGCCAACAGCAAGGTTGCAGCAAGGGTGGCCGAGCTGCGCCAGCAGGCGGCGAGCGCAGTTGTTGCCAATGAGGCGCGTGTGCTTGAGGAGTTGGCTCGCATCGGCCTGATCGATCCTGGCCGGCTATTTGCCGACGATGGCTCGCTGCTGCCGATCAAGCAGATGCCACCGGAAGTCCGGGCGGCCATCGCTTCGGTCGAGATCGAGGAGATCGACGCCGACGGCAAGGTGATCGGCCGCGTGAAGAAGGTCAAGCTGTGGGACAAGAACTCGGCAGCCGACAAGCTGCTGCGGCACTTCGGCAGCTACGAGCGGGACAACCGGCAGCGACCTGGTATCTTCGGTAGTGTGCCCCGCGATGTGCTGAGGGAACTCGTCGAGCGGTTGGGGGGATCAAGGAGCGCAGGGGGAGATAGGCGTCCATCGTGCATAGACCGTGGCGCGGAAAGTGGTTTGGGTGGATGAATTCAGCGGCTAGAATCGCTGGTAACGACAGTATGGGAGTAGCCCGGTGAGTAGCCATATGCCAATCATTATTGATATAATCCATTGGAAACATGTGGATAGGATGAATATTGATCTGCTGCACGAACAGTTGAAGTGATCCGCTTCGCATCCCTCGGCAGCGGCAGCCGGGGCAATGCACTGCTGGTCGAGACGGGGAGCACGCGCGTGCTCCTCGACTGCGGCTTCGGGCTGCGCGAGGCGGTCCGCCGCCTGGAGCGGCTCGGCGTCGCGCCCGATTCCCTCTCTGCGATCCTCGTCACGCACGAGCACGGCGACCACGTCGGCGGCGTCTTCCGGCTCGCCCGGCGGCACGCGATTCCCGTCTGGCTGACGCACGGCACGCTGGCCGCGCTCGCCGGGCGCGAAGAGGCATCGGCGGTCTCCGTCATCGACGGGCACACGGCCTACGCCATCGGCGACCTGCAGATCCTTCCCTACCCGGTGCCGCACGACGCGCGCGAGCCGGTCCAGTACGTGTTTTCCGACGGCGCGCGGCGCCTCGGCGTGCTCACCGACGCCGGCAGCCTGACGCCGCACCTGGCGTCGATGCTCGACGCCTGCGACGCGCTGGTCCTCGAATGCAACCACGACGCGGCCATGCTCGCCGCGTCGAGCTATCCGCCGTCGCTCAAGCGCCGCATCGCCGGCCGGCTCGGCCACCTCGACAACGCGGCCGCCGCCGCCCTGCTGCAGGAGATCGATTGCCGCCGCCTGCAGCATGTCGTCGCCGCCCATCTGTCGGAGGAGAACAACCGGCCGGCGCTCGCCGTGGACGCGCTCGCCGGGGCGCTGTCGTGCGCCGCCGACTGGATCGGCGTGGCCGACCAGGAAGAAGGCTTCGGCTGGCGACAGATCGTCTGAGCGGCGGGCCGGTGTATCATCGCGGCTTTCGCCGCACCGGGCCCGCTCCGCCATGAAGTTCGCCATCGTCCCCGTCACGCCCTTTCAGCAGAACGCCACCGTCCTCTGGTGCGAGGCGACGCGCCGCGCCGCGGTCTGCGATCCCGGCGGCGACCTGCCGCAGATCCTGCGCGTCGTCGAGCGCGAGGGGCTGACGCTGGAGAAGATTCTCGTCACGCACGGCCACATCGACCACGCCGGCGGCGTCGCCGACCTGGCCGAGCAGTACGGGATTCCGGTCGAAGGTCCGCACGTCGACGACCGCTTCTGGATCGACGGCATGCCCGAGCAGAGCCGGATGTTCGGCTTCCCGAAGGTGCGCGCGTTCACGCCGGACCGCTGGCTGCAGGACGGCGACCGCGTCACCGTCGGCGAGGCGACGCTCGACGTCATCCACTGTCCCGGACACACGCCGGGGCACGTCGTCTTCTTCCATCCGGAGAGCCGGCTGGCGCTGGTCGGCGACGTCCTCTTCCAGGGCTCGATCGGCCGCACCGATTTCCCGAAGGGCGACTACGACGCGCTGATCGCCTCGATCCGCAACCGGCTCTTCCCGCTCGGCGACGACGTCCGCTTCATTCCCGGGCACGGCCCGATGTCCAGCTTCGGCGAGGAGCGCCGCTTCAATCCGTTCGTCGGCGGCTGAGGCCTCAGCCGTTCACCTCGCGCAGCCGCCGGGCGAAATCCTCGGCCGGCAGCGGCGGGCTGAACCAGTAGCCCTGGATCTCGTCGCAGCCCGCCTGCTTCAAAAAATCCTGCTGCGCGGCCGTCTCCACGCCCTCGGCGATGACGCGCAGGCGCAGCGCCTTGGCCATGCCGATGATCGCCGTGGCGATGGCGCCGTCGTCGTCGTCCGCCGGGATGCCGCGGACGAAGGACTGGTCGATCTTCAGCGTGTCGATCGGAAATCGCTTCAGGTAGGAAAGGCTCGAATAGCCGGTGCCGAAGTCGTCGAGCGACATCGAGACGCCGGCGGCGGCGAACTCCTGCATCATCGCCACGACCGGGTCGGCGCTGTGCATCAGCATGCCCTCGGTGATCTCCACTTCGAGCAGCGCCGGCGGCACGCCGTGCGCCGCCAGGATGCCGAGCACGGTGCGCGGCAGCTCGCGGCTGAACTGGCGCGGCGACAGGTTGACCGCCACCTTCACCGGCCGCAGCCCGGCGTCCAGCCAGGCGCGCAATTGCCGGCAGGCGGCGTCGACCACCCAGCGGCCGATCGGCACGATCAGGCCGGTCTCCTCGGCCACGGGGATGAACTGCGCCGGCGGCACGCGGTCGCCGGTGGGCGGCTGCCAGCGCAGCAGCGCCTCGGCGCCGACGATGCGGCCCGAGGCGAGGTCGAGCTGCGGCTGGAAATGAAGCAGGAATTCGTCGCGTTCGAGGGCGCGGCGCAGGCTGCCTTCGAGCTTGAGGCGTTCGAGCGAGCGCAGGTTCATCTCGCGCGCGTAGTAGAGGAAGCTGCCGTTGCCGAGCTGCTTGGCGCGATACATGGCGACGTCGGCGTTGCGGATCAGCGTGCCGGCGTCGCCGCCGTCTTCCGGGAACACGGCGATGCCGACGCTGGCCGAGAGCAGCACCTCGTGCTTCTCGATGACGAACGGTTCGGCCAGCGCCGCCAGCAGCTTGCGCGCGACGACGGCGGCGTCGCCGCGGCGCGCGATGTCGAACAGCGCGACGACGAACTCGTCGCCGCCGGGGTGGGCGACGACGTCCTCCTTGCGCAGGCTGCCGGTCAGGCGGCGGGCGACCTCGGCGAGCAGCGCGTCGGCCGGCGCGTGGCCGAAGGAGTCGTTGATGTGCTTGAAGCGGTCGAGGTCGACGAAGAGCACGGCGCCGTGCCCGTGCCGGCGGTGCGCCTCGGCGATCGCCTGTTCGAGCAGCGAATGGAGCAGCGCGCGGTTCGGCAGCCCGGTCAGCGGGTCGTAATAGGCGAGGCGGTAGATCTGCGCCTCGGCCTGCCGGCGTTCGCTGACGTCGGTGAAGACGAAGCAGTAGTGCGTCGGCAGGTCGTGGTCGTCGCGCACCAGGCTGACCGAGACCCAGGCCGGATATTCGTCGCCGTCGCGGCGCCGCAACTGCAGCTCGCCCGACCAGCGTCCCTGGGCGTCGAGGGCGCGGCCGATCTCCGCGCCGCGCGGCCCGGAGAGGCCGAGGTTCACGGCGGCCGTCGTCTCCCCGAGCACCTGTGCCTCGGCGAAGCCGGCGATGTCGCAGAAGGCCCGGTTCACCGAGACGATGCGCTCGTCCGCGTCGGCGATGAGGATCGCCTCGCCGGCGCACTCGAAGATGCGCGCGTGCAGGCGCAGCTTCTCGGCCGCCGCCAGCCGGTCGCTGATGTCCACGAGGTAGCCGATCAGGCCGTTCGGCGCGCCGCCCTCGTCGTACGAAAGCGACAGCGAGACGCTTGCCCAGAAGGTCTCGCCCGATTTTTTGCGCCGGCGCACGGTCATCTCGCGGCTGCCGTTCTCCAGGAAGGCGTTGCCGAAGCCTTCCGCGCGCTCGTCCTCGTCGGCGTAGAGCAGCAGGATGTTGCGCCCGACGATCTCTGCCGCGGCGTAGCCGAACAGGCGCTCGGCGCCCTGGTTCCAGCCGGTGATGTAGCCCTGCGGGTCCATCGTGATCACTGAGTCGTGGATCTGGTCGAGGATCTGCGCCTGCCGGCGGACCTCGTTCTCGCTGTGCGAGAGCGCGGCCTGGCGCCGGTCGTGGCTGGCGCGCGCGTGCAGCATCGCGGCGAGCAGCGCGCCGAGGTCGGCGAGGCGGTGCAGGGCCGTTTCGTCGTAGCCGCCGGCGCGGCCGGCGACGCCGACGAAGCCGAGCGTCCGGCCGGCGAAATCGAGAGCGAAGCCGAGGCGCGCCGGCAGCGCTTCGCCGAACGGCGGCTCGCCGGCCGCCGGCCGGCCGCTGGCCTGCGAACGCCGCTGCAGTTCGGCCCAGGCGGGATCGGCGGCGGGCGCCTCGCCGAGGACCAGGCAGCCGTCCGGACTGTGCAGCGCGCAGCAGCAGAGCCGGCGGACGGTGTCCTCGGCGAGCGGCCCGTCGTCGTGGCAGAAGATCAGCCGGTGGAGCTGGGCGGTCAGTTCGAACTCGGAGGTGCCGGCGTCGAAGCCGGGGGTCAGCGACGGTCCGTTCTCCGGCGCCATGCCGCTAGTCGAGGCTGATGCGGGCGGCCCAGGCGTAGGCCGAGACCTGCGCCCCGGCGTGGTCGTGCGGGGCGATGCCGAGCTCGTCGAGCCGTACCGCCGCCGCTTCCAGCCGGCCGGCGTCGGCCTCGGCGACCGCGCTCAGCAGGCGGCCGAGCGCGCCGCCGCGCTCGGCCAGCGCCAGCGCGATCGGCGGCGCCACCGGCAGCGAGGCGAGCACCTCGCTCATCGGCATGCGCAGCAGGGTGTCGAGCAGCGAGAAGATGCCGACGACGAATGCCGCCTCGCCCATCTCGGGCAGCTCCGGGTCGGCCGGCAGTGCCGCCGCCAGCGCCTCCATCTGCCGGCCGCGCGCGGCCGCCAGTTGCAGCAGCGGGTTCGGCAGGCTGCCCTGCGTGAACTGGTTGGCGTAGATCAGAAGCTGCAGCCAGCGCTGCAGTTGGCGCCGGCCGAGCACGGTGATCGCCTGACTGAAGCCGGTGATCGGCGTCTTCGGGCCGACGGCGACGGAATTGACCAGGCGCAGCAGGTTGTAGGAGAGCTTCGGCTCCTGGCGGAAGATTTCCTCGATCTCGCGCGTGTCCGCGTCCTGCACGACGAGGCTGAGCAGCTTGAGCAGCTTCAGCCGGCTGGTGTCGGCGTCGACCGGCGCGCGCGGGTCGTCGACGGCGATGAATTCGGCGGCGGCGAGCGAGAAGCGCTTGGCGCAGGCCCAGTCGAACAGTTCGTGGCTGTGGACGCCGCTCGCCACCAGGTGAAGGCCGTGCTGGTGCGCGTTGATCAGGTCGATCAGGGCAATGTCGCTGCGCGCCGACTGCGCGTCGATGACGGCGTGGTCGAACACCGCCGGCTGCAGGCTGCGCAGCGTTTCGCCGTCGGCGACCTCGACGGCGACGTGGCTGTCGGCGGCGCGCAGGCGGCTGCAGTGGGCTTCCGCCGCAGCATCCCCCGCCGCTTCCGCGGGCAGGCACGGGATCACCCTGCCCGGGCCGAAGTCGTGCTGCAGACGGCGGAAGGCGGCGTCGCCGAGCCAGTCCGGCCGGCAGGGCACGAAGAGCGGGTAGAGGCGGGCCAGCGGCGCGACCGCTGCGGCCGTCGCGGTCAGCGCCGGCAGGTCGCCGGCGGCGGCCGGGAACGGCTGCCAGCGGAAGGCCGTCCAGGCCTTCACGGACGAGAGCAGCGGTCTGAAGAAGTGATACGCCTGCATGACTGTGTTCCTGTTTCCTGTTGGCGGCGCCGGCCGGCCGCGACGCCTGTCCGGACGGGGCGTCTCCCGGAGCCGCCGGGAGCGATCCGAACGCGATCAGGCGTGCCGACGATTATGCAGGATTTTCAGTTGCTTGCGCCATAATCCCGACGTGATTTGTGATTCCCGGGCGCCGGCATGCGCTTGTCCGCCGGCGTCGGCGCATGGTCGAATGGCGGCTGTGCGCACCGACCGGGACCACGGGCGGGCGGAGGAGAGAGAGAGAAAGTGACGCGGAACGACAGCGCGACCGCCGCCGATTTCGGCAACTGGCAGGCATATTCCATTCTCATCGTGGACGACGAGGCGGGCATGCGCAGCTTCCTCGAGCGCGCGCTGCAGACGCGCTGCGGCCGCGTGCAGACGGCCGCCGACGTCGAGGGCGCGGCCGAGCTGATGGCGCACCTGCACTTCGACCTGATCGTCCTCGACATCTCGCTGCCGGGAAAGAGCGGCATCGAATGGCTGCCGGAGCTGCGCCGCGGCGGCTACGCCGGCGACGTCGTGCTCGTCACCGCCTTCGCCGACATGGAGACGGCGATCAGCGCGCTGCGCGGCGGCGCTTCCGATTTCATCCTCAAGCCGTTCCGCGTCGACCAGATCCTCAACTCGATCAAGCGCTGCTTCGAGCGCGCCGGGCTGGCCCGCGAAAATTTCGTGCTGCGCCGCGAACTGGCAGAATTGTGCGCCGAAGTGGACGGCTTCGTCGGTCATTCATCGGCGATCCAGCACCTGCGCGCGCTCGTCCGGCGCATCGCGCCGATGCCGACGACGGTGCTGCTGCAGGGCGAATCCGGCACCGGCAAGGAGGTCACGGCGCGCGCGCTGCATCAGATGAGCCCGCGCGCGCAGCGCCCCTTCGTGCCGGTGAACTGCGCGGCGATCCCGCCGGAGCTGATCGAGAGCGAGCTGTTCGGCCACGTCCGGGGCGCCTTCACCGGCGCCGGCGAGTCGCGCAACGGCCTGTTCTACTACGCGCACGGCGGCACGCTGTTCCTCGACGAGATCGGCGAGCTGCCGCTGGCGATGCAGACCAAGCTCCTGCGCGCGCTCGAGGAGCGGCGCATCCGGCCGGTCGGCTCGGTGCGCGAGGTGCCGGTGGACGTGCGCATCATCGCCGCTTCCAACCGCGACCTGAACGCCGAGGTCGCCGCCGGCCGCTTCCGCCAGGATCTCTATTTCCGGCTGGCGGTGGTCGACATCACGATCCCGCCGCTGCGTTCGCGCAGCGAGGACATCCCCGACCTGGCGCGGCATTTCATGGCGCTGTTCTCGGCGGAACTCGGCGTCGATCCCTTGCCGCTGTCGCCCGGCGTCGTCGCCCGCCTCGCCGCCTACCCGTGGCCGGGCAACGTGCGTGAGCTGCGCAACTTCGTCGAGCGCTCGCTGATCCTCGGCAGCTTCGCCGACCAGGGCGCGGCGCCGCCCGAGCCGGCGCCGGCAGCCGGCGACGAGGGGCTGACGCTGGCCGAGGTCGAGCGCCGGCACATCCTGCGCGTGCTCGCCGCCGTCGGCGGCAACAAGTCGGAGGCGGCGCGGCGCCTCGGCGTCTCGCGCAAGACCCTCGAGCGCAAGTGCGCCGAGTGGGGGCGGGCGGCGGCCGACGGCGACGCGCCGGCGGCGGCGTATGCGCCCGGCGGCGCCGGATGAGCCCGATCTCGCGCCTGGTCGGGGTGTTCGCCGCCTCGGTCCGCGCCAAGCTGCTCTTCCTCGTGCTGGCGCCGCTGCTGATCGGCTGCCCGCTGATCATGGCGCTCGTCTGGTACTGGAGCAACACCGGCTACCACCAGTTGCTCACCTACAAGGTCGGCAGCGATCTGGTGATCGCGCACGAATACTTCGACCGCGTCGTCCGCGGCGTCGGCGCCAGCGTCGAGGCGCTTGCCGAGGAGCGCCGCCTGCACCGGGCGCTGGCCGACGGCGACGGCGCGCGCGTCGCCGAGGAGATCGGCCGCGCGCGGCAGCGGCACGGCCTTGACTTCATGTACGTGCTCGACGCCGAGGGGCGCGTGCGCCACGCCAGCGCCGCCGCCGCGCGGACGGCGCGGCACGACGGCTGGCCGGTCGTCGCCGGCGCGCTCGCCGGCCGCGCCGGCAGCGTCATCGACGTCTACGACGCGGCGGCGCTGGCGGCGATCGACCCCTCGCTCGCCGACCGCGCGGCGATCAACATCGTGTCGACGCCGCGCGCGGCGCCGGACGCGCGGACCAGCGAAGGGCGCGGCATGGTCATCCACGCCGCGGCGCCGATCGTCGACGACGCCGGCCGCGTCGTCGGCGCGCTCGAAGGCGGCATGCTGCTCAACGGCAACCTCGGCTTCGTCGACACGATCAACGCCATCGTCTACCGCGAGGGCTCGCTGCCGCTCGGCAGCAAGGGCACGGCCACGCTCTTTCTCGGCGACACGCGCATCGCCACCAACGTCCGCCTGTTCGGCGACGAGCGCGCGCTCGGCACGCGCGTCTCGAAACAGGTGCGCGAGCACGTGCTGGACGAGGGCAAGGTCTGGCTGGACACCGCCTTCGTCGTGAACGACTTCTACGTGTCCGGCTACGAGCCGGTGGTGGACAGCTTCGGCGAGCGCGTCGGCATGCTCTACGTCGGCTTCCTCGAAGCGCCGTTCCGCGTTGCCAAGGAGAACGCGCTGGCGCTGATCTTCGCCGTCTTCGCGGTGATCAGCCTGGCCGGCTGCGCCTGGTCGCTGAAATGGGCGGGCGACATCATGACGCCGATCGCGGCGATGAACCGGACCATCGGCCGCATCGAGGGCGGCGAGACCGGCGCCCGCGTCGGCGACACCGGCAGCCGCGACGAGCTGGGGCGGCTGGCCGCCGAGTTCGACCGCCTGCTCGGCGTGCTCGACGACAAGCGCCGCGAGCTGCAGCGCTGGGCGGACGCGCTCGACGCCAAGGTGATCGAGCGCACGCGCGAGCTGAAGGCGACCAACGAGGAGCTGCGGCGGACGCAGCGCCAGCTCGTGACCAGCGAGAAGCTCGCCGCCATCGGCGAGCTGACCGCCGGCGTCGCGCACGAGATCAACAACCCGGTGGCCGTCATCCAGGGCAATCTCGACGTGCTGCGCGAGGTGCTCGGCGAGCGCGCCGAGCCGGTGCGCGAGGAGATCCGCCTGATCGACGAGCAGGTGCACCGCATCCGGGTGATCGTCACCAAGCTCCTGCAGTTCGCGCGGCCGGGCGAGTTCGCCGGCTACGTCGAGGCGGTGGACGCGAACGCGGCGCTCGCCGACTGCCTGGTGCTGGCGCAGCACCACCTCGGCAAGCGCAGCATCGAGGTGGTGCGCGCGCTGAACGCCACGCAGTGGGTGCAGATCAACCGCC
Source organism: Rhodocyclaceae bacterium (assembly GCA_019455325.1). Lineage (GTDB taxonomy): Bacteria > Pseudomonadota > Gammaproteobacteria > Burkholderiales > Rhodocyclaceae > Proximibacter. Next base: position 65,991 of record JACFMQ010000010.1, read on the forward strand.
AGGAGCTGCAGCAGGTGCTGATCAACCTGATCGTGAACGCGGTGCAGGCCATGCCCGCGGGCGGCACGCTGACGCTGGCCAGCGAGGACTGGCACGAGGACGGCGCCTGCCGCGGCGTGCGCCTCTCCGTGCGCGACACCGGCGCCGGCATCCGGGCGGAAGACCTGGCGCGCGTCTTCGATCCCTTCTTCACGACGAAGAAGAACCAGGGCACCGGCCTCGGCCTGTCGATCAGCCACTCGCTGATCAAGCGCTATGGCGGCGGCATCGCCGTGGACAGCGCGCCCGGCGAGGGCGCGACCTTCACCGTGAGCCTGCTGGCCGAGCCGGAATACGAGCTCGACGCGGGCGCGCCGTCGCCGGCGGATTCGGGCGGCTGACGGCGATGCAGGTCCTGTGCCGCTTCCCGGCGCCGCCGCTGCGCCCTTTCGTCGACCGCTTCTGGGGCTGGCGGAGCGCGCCGGGCGAGCGCGTCGCACTGCCGCGGGTGCTGCCCGGTACCGGGGCCGAGGTGTTCTTCCACGACGCAGCGCCGTTTCGCGCCGCCGACCGCGACGGCGCGCTACCCCTGCCGCAGGCTCACCTGCTGTGCCTGCGCAGTCGGTCGCTGCCGCTGCTGCCGCAGGATGTGCCCGGCTTCGTCGCCGTGCGCCTGCGCGCCGGCCGCTTCGGCCGGCTGTCGGCGACGCCGCTCGCCGAGTGCGTCGATGAGCCGCTGCCGGTCGAGGCGCTGTGGGGCGCCGCCGGCCGGGCGCTGGCGGCGCAGGTCGCCGAGGCCGCGGGCTTCGACGCACGGGTCGATCTGATCGAAGCCTTTCTACTGCGCCGGCTCGGGTGCGGCGTGCCGGACCGGCTCGTCGAGGCCGCCGTCGACCGCCTCTACGGCGACCCCGCCGGCACCACGGTGGCGCGGCTGGCCGACGCGCTGGCCGTCGGCTGTCGCCAGCTCGAACGGCGCTTTCTCGCCGCCGAAGGGATCGCGCCAGCGGCGTTCCGGCGCCGCGTACGCTTCCAGAAGACGGTGCGCCGCCTGCTCCTCGATCCGGGCCGCCCGCTGCTCGACGCCGCGCTCGAACAGGGCTTCCACGACCAGCCGCATTTCTGCCGGGACTGCCGGGACCTCGCCGGCCGGCCGCCGGGCGCGCTGCTCGCCGAGATCCGCGGCGCGACGCATTTCTACAATACTTCGCGCCGCTGACGCGCGACCATCGGCCTTCCACGAATCGCCGAGAGGAAATCCGATGCCGCCGACAGCCCCATCCCTTGCCCCACGCCGCGCCGACGCGCCGCTGCGCGTATCGCGCGCGATCGACATCGCCGCCTCGCCCGAGCGGGTCTGGGCGCTCGTCGGCGACTTCGGCGAGCTTGGCTACCTGGGCGCGCTGGTGGCGGGGAGCGAGATCATCCGCGGCCGCAACAACCGGGTCGGCGCACAGCGCCTGATCGTGCTCGGCGACGGCGGGCGCATCCGCGAGACGCTGACGGCGCGCCGGCCGCAGCGGCGCTTTCTTGCCTACCGGATGGACGACGGTCCGCTGCCGGTCATCGGCTATCGCGCGACGATCCGCGTCGCGCCGATCGCCGGCGGCAGCCGCGTGGCGTGGTCGGGCCGCTTCCGCGGCGCGGGCGACGACGCATTTGCCGCCGGGCTGGTCGGCGGCATCTACGAAGCCGGGCTGGCGGCGCTGAAGGCGGCCGCCGAACGCTAGCCGAGCGCGTCGAGCTCGTCGACGGTGTTGATGTTGACGAAGGCTTCGGCCTCGTCGTCGAAGTCCACCTCGACCGCCCGCTGCGCGCGGAACCAGGTCTCGAAGCGCCGCTCGCCGCGCGCGAGGTAGTCGGCAAGGCCGGGCAGCAGCTCGCGCCGGCACAGGCAGAAGACCGGGTGCAGCCGGCCGCCGGTGCGGGCGACGGCGATCGTTGCGCCGGCCGCGTCCAGCCCGGCGGCGAGGCGGGCGACGAGGTCGGCCGGCAGGAAGGGCGAGTCGCACGGCACCGTCGCCAGCAGCGGCCGGGCGGCGTGCGTCAGCGCCGCGTGCAGGCCGGCGAGCGGGCCGGCGTAGCCGGCGACGACGTCGCCGATCACCGGATGGCCGAAGCCGGCATAGACCTCGACGTTGCGGTTGGCGCTGACGAACAGCTCATCCACCTGCGGCGCCAACCGTTCGATCGCCCAGGCCGCCAGCGGCCGGCCGCGAAATTCGCGCAGGCCCTTGTCCACGCTGCCCATGCGGCGCCCCTGGCCGCCGGCGAGGACGACGCCGGCGATTCCCTTCTCGCTCCGTTCCATGCTTCGCGCGCTCCGCGCCAGTGTGACTGGAGCCGGCATTGTACGCGCCGGCGCCGGCTACAATGTCGCCATGGTTCCCGACTACTGGCAGAAGGCGTCGCGCGCGCTGGCGCGCGAGGACAGGACGATGGCGGCGCTGGTGCGGCGCTATCGCGGCATGTCGCTGGTCTCGCGCGGCGACGCCTTCGGCACGCTGGCGCGCTCGATCGTCGGCCAGCAGATTTCCGTGAAGGCGGCGGACGCGGTCTGGGCGCGCTTCGCCGCCGCCGTCGGCGCGGTGTCGCCGGCCGCGGTGCACGCCGCCGGCGCCGGCGGGCTGGCCGGCTGCGGCCTCTCCGCGCGCAAGACCGAGTATCTCGTCGACCTCGCCGCGCACTTCGTCGAGGGGCGCGTCGATCCGGCGCGCTGGTCGGCGATGGACGACGAGGCGGTGATCGTCGAGCTGTGCGACGTGCGCGGCATCGGCCGGTGGACCGCGGAGATGTTCCTGATCTTCAGCCTGCTGCGCCCGGACGTTTTTCCGCTCGACGACATCGGCCTGCAGAAGGCGGTGTCGCTGCACTACTGCGCCGGCGAGCGGCCGTCGAAGAAGGCGCTGGCCGAGTTCGGCGAACGCTGGCGGCCGTGGCGCTCGGTGGCGACCTGGTATCTGTGGCGCAGCCTCGATCCGCTGCCGGTCGAATATTGAATCAAAGGATGTAAACGCAACCCATGAAAGGAAGAACTCCCCATGCCTGAAGGCCCGGAAATCCGCCGGGCGGCCGATGCCCTGAATCAGGCCGTCGCCGGTCGCCCGTTGACCGAAGTGTGGTTTGCCTTTCCCCACCTGCAAGCCTTCCGGCCCCGCCTGCTGGGGGCCGAGGTGATGCGCATCGAGCCGCGCGGCAAGGCGCTGCTCACCCATTTTTCGAGCGGGCTGACGCTCTACAGCCACAACCAGTTGTACGGCCGCTGGCGGATCGCCCGGCCGGGCGAGAACCCGTTGCCGAGCCGGACGCCGAGAGTCCGCCTGGAAACCGCCGACACGGCGGCGGTGCTCTACAGTGCCTCGGACATCGACCTCCGGCCGAGCGCCGAAATCGAATCGCACCCCTTCCTGCAACGCATCGGCCCCGACGTGCTCGACGCGCGGCTCGACGCCGAAACCATCGTCGCGCGTCTGCGGGAAAAGCGTTTCGCCCGCCGCCGGCTGGGCGCGCTGCTGCTCGATCAGGCTTTCCTCGCCGGGCTGGGCAACTACCTGCGCGCGGAAATTCTCTGGCAGGCGCGCCTGAATCCCGAATTGCGGCCGGTCGACCTTTCGCCCGAGGCGCTGGCCGCGCTCGTACAGGCCCTGCTCGACGTGCCGCTGCGCTCGTACACCACGCGCGAAGCGGCCGGCAGCGGGGCGTACCACGAGGCGGTGTTCCGCTTCCACGTCTTCAAGCAGGACGGCCAGCCCTGCTCGCGCTGCGGCACGCCGGTGGCGAAGATCGCCCATTCGTCGCGGCCGCTGTACCTCTGCACCGCCTGCCAGGCATAGTCCGCGCCGGCCGGGGAGTACGACGCCCGGCCGGCGGCAGCGAGCCTTTGCGGTAGAATACGCGCCGACCAGAACCGGCAGACCTTCCATGAAAATCAGTTTCCTCGATTTCGAGCAGCCGATTGCCGAACTCGAAAGCAAGATCGAAGAGTTGCGCTTCGTCCAGGACGATTCGGCGGTCGACATCTCGGAAGAGATCGCCCGCCTCTCGAAAAAGAGCGAGCAGTTGACCAAGGACATCTACGCCAAGCTGTCGCCCTGGCAGGTGGCGCAGGTGGCGCGGCACGCGCAGCGGCCCTACACCCTCGACTACGTCGAGCGCATCTTCACCGACTTCCGCGAGCTGCACGGCGACCGCAGCTTCGCCGACGACCACGCCATCGTCGGCGGGCTGGCCCGCTTCAACGGCCAGCCGGTGGTGGTCATCGGCCACCAGAAGGGCCGCGACACCAAGGAAAAGATCTTCCGCAACTTCGGCATGCCGCGCCCCGAGGGCTATCGCAAGGCGCTGCGGCTGATGAAGCTGGCCGAGAAGTTCGGCCTGCCGGTGATGACCTTCGTCGACACGCCCGGCGCCTATCCCGGCATCGACGCCGAGGAACGCGGCCAGTCCGAGGCCATCGGCCGCAACCTCTACGTCATGGCCGAGCTGAAGGTGCCGGTGATCGTCACCATCATCGGCGAGGGCGGTTCCGGCGGCGCGCTGGCCATCGCCGTCGGCGACGTCGTGCAGATGCTGCAGTACTCCACCTACTCGGTGATCTCGCCGGAAGGCTGCGCCTCGATCCTGTGGAAGAGCGCCGAGCGCGCGGCGGACGCCGCCGAGACCATGGGCATCACCGCGCAGCGCCTGAAGACGCTGGGCCTGATCGACCGGATCGTGAACGAACCCTGCGGCGGCGCCCACCGCGACCACGCGACCATGGCGCAGAGCCTGAAGAAGGCGCTGCAGGATGCGCTCAAGCAGACCGCCGGCCTCTCCGCCGATGAACTGCTGGCCGCCCGCTTCGAGCGGCTGATGGCCTATGGCCGCTTCAAGGAACAGCCCGCCCGCTGATCTGCCGGAACGCGTCGCGGCCTTCTTCGCGCCGCGGCTGCCGCGGGGGCGGCACGTCTGCGTTGGCCTTTCCGGCGGGCGCGATTCGGTCGCCCTGCTGCAGGCGCTGGCGGAAGCCGGCGCCGCGCTGCCGCTGCAGCTCTCCGCGCTGCACGTCCACCACGGCCTGTCGGCGAACGCCGACGCCTGGGCCGATTTCTGCGCCGACCTGTGCCGTTCCCTCGGCGTGCCGCTGCGAATCGTGCGCGTGCGCGTCGACGACGCATGCGGCGAGGGGCTGGAGGCCGCCGCCCGGCGCGCACGCTATGCCGCCTTCGCCGAGGTCGAGGCCGACTGGCTGGCGCTCGCGCACCACCGCGACGACCAGGCGGAGACGCTGCTGCTCAACCTGCTGCGCGGTGCCGGTGCGCACGGCCTGGCGGCGATGCCGGCGGAGCGGCCGCTGACGCCGGGCGCCGCGCTTCGTCTCGTGCGGCCGCTGCTCGCCGCGTCCCGCCGCGAGATCGAGGACTGGCTGACGTCGCGCGGCGCCGCCTGGATCGACGACGAAAGCAACGCCGATGAGCGGCTGCGCCGCAATTTCCTGAGAAACGAAATCCTGCCCCGGCTCGCCGGCGTCTTTCCGGAGCCGTCGGCGGCGCTGGCGCGCGCCGCCGCCCGGCTGGCCGAGAGCGCGGCGCTGGCCGATGCGGTGGCAAGGGCCGACGCCGCCGGCGTCGTCGACGGCGAGACGCTGCTGCTGCCGGCCTTCAACGCGCTGCCGGCGGCGCGGCGCGCCAACCTGCTGCGCCGCGAGCTGCATTGCCGCGGTCGGCGCATGCCGGACGCGCGCCACCTGGCGGAAATCCTGCGGCAACTGGCGTCGGCCGCCGCCGATGCGGCGCCGCGCTTCGCCGTCGACGGCGGCGAGCTGCGCGTCGAGCGCGGCCGCCTTCATTTCGGCGCCGCTCCGGCAGCGGCGCCGGCATCGCTGCCCTGGCGCGGCGAGGTCAGCCTGCCGTGGGCCGGCGGCGTGCTGCGCTTCGTTGAGGGCGTCGGCGTCGGCCTGTCGCGCGCGCGGCTGGCCGACGCCGAGGTGTGCGTCCGCGGCCGTATCGGCGGCGAGCGCCTGCAGCCGCATCCGCGGCGGCCGCGGCGGCCGCTGAAGAAACTGCTGCAGGAGGGCGGCGTGCCGGCGTCGGCGCGGCAGGCGCTGCCGCTGCTCTACTGCGGCGACGAGCTGGTCTGGGTCGCCGGCGTCGGCGTCGATGTCCGCTTCGCGGCGGCGCCGGGCGAGGCCGGCGTGCTGCCTATCTGGGAGCCGCCGGCGGCCGGCTGAAGTGGCCGCCGCAGCCGCGGTAGAGCGCGGCGAAGTCGTCGGCGGCGAGCGGCGGCGAATAGAGGAAGCCCTGCGCCTCGCAGCAGCCCTCGGCGAGCAGGAAGCGGGTCTGCTCGACGGTCTCCGTGCCCTCGGCGATGAGCTTCAGGCGCAGGCTGCGCGCCATCTGCGTGACGGCGCGGACGATGGCGTCGTCGTCCGGGTCGCTGCCGATGTCGCGGATGAACGAGCGGTCGATCTTCAGGCGGTCGACGTCGAGCTGCTTCAGGTAGGCCAGGCTGGAATAGCCGGTGCCGAAGTCGTCGATGGCGATGCTGATGCCGATCGCCTTCAGCCGCCGCACCTGGTCGAGAACGCGGGCGATGTCCTGGATCAGGATCGATTCGGTGAATTCCAGTTCGAGCATGGCCGGGTCGTGCCCGGTCTCGTCGAGGGTGCGCAGCACGCGTTCGACGAAGTCGCCGTGGCGCAGTTGCAGCGCCGAGATGTTCACCGCCACCGGCAGCGCCGGCAGCCCTTCGTCGCACCAGGCCCGCGCCTGCCGGCAGGCTTCGCGCAGCACCCAGTCGCCGACGTCGACGATGGCGCCGCTTTCCTCGGCCATGGGGATGAAGCGGTCGGGCGGCACCAGCCCGAGTTCCGGGCTGCGCCAGCGCACCAGCGCCTCGACGCCGACGATGCGGCCGCTGTCGAGCGCCACCTGCGGCTGGAAGTGCAGGACCAGCTCGTTCCGCTCGATCGCCTGGCGCAGGTGGTTCTGCACGAGCAGCCGTTCGTGCGCGTGCGCGTTCATCTGCTCGGTGAAGAAGCGGTAGGTGTTCCGGCCGGCGTCCTTGGCGTGGTACATGGCGATGTCCGCCTTCTTCAGCAGCGTGTCGAAGTCGGCGCCGTCGTCCGGGTAGAGGGTGATGCCGATCGAGGTCGAGGTGGACAGCCGGTGGCTGTCGACGAGGAAGGGCCGGTGCACGGCGGCGAGGATCTTGGCGGCGATGTCGGCGGCCATTTCCGGATCGCCGAGGCCGCCGGCGAGGATGACGAACTCGTCGCCGCCGAGGCGGCTGACGGTGTCGGTCTCGCGCACGGCGCCCTTCAGCCGGCGCGTCAGCTCCTGCAGCAGCGCGTCGCCGACCGGGTGGCCGAGCGAGTCGTTGATCGTCTTGAAGCGGTCGAGGTCGAGGAAGAGCAGGGCGATGCGCGTCTGCGTCCGTTCGGCGTGCGCCAGCGCCTGCTCCAGGCGGTCGGCCAGCGTCATCCGGTTGGGCAGGCCGGTCAGCGGGTCGTGGCGGGCGAGGTACTCGATGCGCTCCTGCGCCGCCTTGCGCTCGCTGATGTCGGAGAAGACGGCGACGTAGTGCGTCAGCCGCTCCTGCGGGTCGCGCACCGCCGAGATGCCGAGCCACTTCGGGTACACCTCGCCGCTCTTCCTGCGGTCCCAGATTTCGCCCTGCCAGTGCCCGTAGGCGTTGAGCCGGCGCCACATCTCGGCGAAGAAGGCGGCGTCGTGCCGGCCGGAGCCGAGCACCGAGGGGTTGCGTCCGATGACCTCGCCGGGCGCGTAGCCGGTGATGTGGGTGAAGGCCTGGTTGACCGAGACGATATGGTTCGCCGGGTCGGTGATCATCACCGCCTCGCCGCTGTTCTCGAAGACGGTGGCCCACAGGCGGATCGTCTCCTCGTTTTCCTTGCGCGCGGAGATGTCCTCCTGGATGCTCAGGTAGTGAGCGACCCTGCCGGTCTCGTCGAGGATCGGCACGATGTGCACGCTGTCCCAGTAGAGCCGGCCGTCCTTGCGCCGGTTGCACAGCTCGCCGCGCCAGTCGTCGCCGCGCCGGATGGTGCGCCAGAGGTCGGCGTAGACCTCGGGCGGCGTCAGCCCGGAGCGCATGGCGCCGGCCTTCTGGCCGAGCACTTCGTCGGCGGCGTAGCCGGTGATCTCGGTGTAGCGCGCGTTGACGTATTCGACGCGGCCGGCGGTGTCGGTGATCAGGATCGACACCGGGCTCTGGTCGACGGCGCGCGCGAGCATGCGCTGCAGCTCGGCGGCGGCGACCCCGCCGGTGTGAGCGGGGGCGTCGGCCTCGTCGGCGGCGATCTGCGTGTCCTGGCGGCGGGCGTCCATCTTCCGCTCAGCGCCGGCCGGTCATCAACTGCGACAGCTCGACCGCCGTGCGCACGCCCATCTTCTCGAAGAGGTGAGCGCGGTGCACCTCGACGGTACGCATGCTGATCTGCAGTTCGTCGGCGATCACCTTGTTGTACTTGCCGGCGAGGATCAGCTCCATGATCTGCCGTTCGCGCACGGTCAGCCGTTCGAGGCGGCTGTTCAGCGATTCGCTGCTCGCCGCCGAGGCCCGGTTGCCGGCGTCCAGGCGCAGGGCCTCTTCCACCCGGTCGAGCAATTCGTTGTCGTTGAACGGCTTCTCGACGAAGTCGAAGGCGCCCTTCTTCAGCGCCGAGACGGCCATCGGCACGTCGCCGTGGCCGGTGAGGAAGATCACCGGCAGCGCGTTGCCGAGTTCGAGCAGGCGGTCGAAGAGCTGCAGGCCGCTCATGCCGCTCATGCGGATGTCGAGCAGCAGGCAGCCGGCCATCTGCGGCGACCAGGCGGCGAGGAAATCCTCGGCGGAGGCGTGGGGGATGCAGGCGAGTCCGCGCGATTGCAGCAGCCAGCCGAGGGCGTCGCGGATGGCGTCGTCGTCGTCGACTAGATAGACCTGGGCGCTCATGATCGGTGCGGGGCGGTATGTTCGGGATCGGTTCCGGACGCGGTCAGTTTAGCGAAAAGGGCAGGGTGAAGGCGAACACACAGCCGCCCTGCGGATTGTCCTCGACCCACAGGCGGCCCTTGTGGAATTCGATGATCGAGCGGCAGATGTTGAGGCCCATGCCCATGCCCTCCGGCTTGGTCGAGAAGAAGGGGGTGAACAGCCGCTCGCGCACGGCGTCGGCGAGGCCGCTGCCGCTGTCGACGACGCGCACCTCGACCTCGCGTTCGCCGAGGACGACGCGCACGCTCAGGCGCCGGCGCGCCGGCGGCGTCTCGCCCATGGCTTCGATGCCGTTGCGCATCAGGTTGAGCAGCACCTGCTCGATCATCACCTGGTCGGCGAAGAGCGGCGGCCGCCAGCCGGGAATCTCGCGGTCGATGCGCACGCCGCGCTTCTGCGCCAGGTGCTCGATGAAGCCGACCGCGTCGTCGACCACCTCGGCGAGGTCGCACTCGGCGAGCTTCGGTTCGCGCTTGCGCACGAAGTCGTGCACGCGCCGGATGATGCGGCCGGCGCGCTGCGCCTGCACGCCGAGCTTTTCGAGCGCGCTCTTCAGCTCGGCGGCGCTGTAGCTGCCGCTCTCCAGCCGGTTGAGGCAGCCGGCGTTGTAGCCGGAGATCGCCGCCAGCGGCTGGTTCAGCTCGTGCGCCAGCGTCGACGCCAGTTCGCCCATGGTGATCAGGCGCGAGGTGGCCTGCAGTTTTTCCTGCTGCTGCCGGGCCAGTTCCTCGGCCCGCTTGCGCTCGGTGACGTCGAGCACCGAGGCCATCCAGCCGGTGTGCCGGCCGTCGGCGTCGATCAGCGGCGATTCGTAGACGAGGGCGTCGAAGATCTCGCCGCTCTTGCGCCGGAAGTGCAGCTCGAAGCCGCCGGTCGGCGCCTGGCCGCCGAGCACCTTGTCGTGCAGCTCGCGGGTTTGCTCGATCTCCTCCGGATTCCAGTAGGGATAGGGCGGCAGCACGCCGACCAGTTCGCCGGGATCGAAGCCGGTCATCTCGCAGAAGGCGGGGTTCACGTAGGTGATGCGGCCTTCGCGGTCGCGCGCGCGCATGCCGACGGTGAGCGAATCCTCCATCGCCTTGCGGAAGGCGTGCTCGCGGCGCAGCGCCTGCTCGGCGGCGAGGCGGTGGCGCATCAGGCCGCGGATCGCCCACAGGCTCCAGAAGACGGCGCCGGCGAGGAAGATGATGAGGGTGATGATCAGCGTCTGCGCGACGCTGGTGGCGGCCCGGTTGGCGGCGACGTGCAGCGTCAGGCCGTGGCCGGGCGGGTCGAGGAGGACCTGGTGGCTGATCTCGGGCTGTCCGGCGGCGACCTTCGATTTGCTGGCGAGGACGCGGCCGTCGTCGTCGGTGATCTGCATGCGGTATTTCTCGACGAACCACCAGGGCACCAGTTCGACGACCAGGGCCGACAGCGAATGCGTGGCGACGAGCATGCCGGCCAGCCGGCCGCCGCGGTAGACCGGGACGTGCAGCTCGAAGTAGGCGACGCCGTCCTCGCTGTACGGACGGGAGAAGACCGGCTTGCCGAGCTTGCGGGCGAGGTCGAAGGCGCCGCCGTCGCGTTCCTCCGGCGGCGTGCGCCGCGGCGACTCCGCGCTCGGCTGCGCGGCGCGCGGCCTGCCGTCGGCGCCGAGCCAGGCGACGTGCAGCAGTTCGGCGCTGGTGCGGACGAGGTGGCGTGCGCGCGCGTCGAAGAGCTTCTCCGGCGCATCCTCGCTGCCGAGGTCGAGCGCGAGCTGCTGCAGGTGCGTGGTGCCGCCCTCGATGTGGAAGCGGATGCTCTGCTCCAGCCAGAGCACGTCGGCGATCAGCGTCGCGCGCTGCTCTTCCTTCTCGTTCTCCTGCAGCAGCCAGAGGAGGGCGACCAGCAGCAGGACGAGCAGGCCGACGGCGAGCTTGGGCATCGTCAGATACCAGCTCGACCAGAGCGGCGCGCGCGGGGGCTGTCCTGCGGAATTCATGGCCGGCATCTTAACTCGGCGCTACCGGCCCTGATCGGCGATTGTGGATATCCACAATTAATCGGCGGAAGTCGTTTTGTGATACTCCGCCCGGTCGGGAATCCGTCCCGTCCTTTCGTTCTACCTCTGGAGGAGAGATCAATGAAATTTTCCAAGAAGCTGATCGTCGGTCTGGCCGCTTGCGCCTTCTCGGTCGCGGCATTCGCGCAGCAGCCGGTCGTCATCAAGTTCAGCCACGTCGTCGCCGCCGACACGCCGAAGGGCAAGGCCGCCGAATATTTCGCCAAGAAGGCCGATGAGCTGACCGGCGGCAAGGTCAAGGTCGAGGTCTACGCCAACTCGACTCTCTACAAGGACAAGGAAGAAATGGAGGCGCTGCAGCTCGGCGCCGTGCAGATGCTGGCCCCGTCGCTGGCCAAGTTCGGCCCGCTCGGCGTGCGCGAGTTCGAGGTCTTCGATCTGCCGTTCATCTTCGACAACTACGACGACCTGCACAAGGTGACCACCGGCGACGTCGGCAAGCAGTTGCTGGCCAAGCTGGAGCCGAAGGGCATCCGCGGCATCGCCTTCTGGGACAACGGCTTCAAGTCGTTCTCGGCGAACACGCCGATCAAGACGCCGGCCGACCTGAAGGGCAAGAAGCTGCGCATCCAGTCGTCGAAAGTGCTCGAAGAGCAGGTCCGCGCGCTGAGCGCGCTGCCGCAGGTGATGGCCTTCTCCGAGGTCTACCAGGCGCTGCAGACCGGCGTCGTCGACGGCACCGAAAACCCGATCTCCAACCTGTACACCCAGAAGATGCACGAAGTGCAGAAGCATCTGGCGCTGACCGACCACGGCTACCTCGGCTATGCGGTCATCGTGAACAAGAAGTTCTGGGACGGTCTGCCGGCCGACCTTCGCAAGCAGCTCGAGGACGCCATGGAGCAGGCGACCCGCTACGCCAACCAGATCGCCAAGCTGGAGAACGACAACGCCCTGGATCTGGTGAAGAAGTCGGGCAAGACCCAGGTCTACGCGCCGACGGCGGAAGAGCGCGCCGCCTTCAAGAAGGCGCTGGTGCCGGTCCACAAGAAGATGGAAAGCCGCATCGGCAAGGGCACCATCGACGCTGTCTACAAGGCCACGGGCTTCGATCCGAACAAGCTGTAATCGATTTCGTTCCTCAGCGCGCCCGCTGTTGCCTATGGTGGCAGCGGGCGTTTTTGTAGCGAGGAGAGGGAACTATGGGAAAAATCATTGACCGTCTGGAAGAGTGGATCATCGGTTCGCTGATGGCCGTGGCGACGATCATCATCTTCGTTTCGGTAGTGCATCGTTACGCTTCGGGTTTCGATATTCCGGGAGTGCAGGACTGGCTGCTCGAAATCAATCTCGGCTGGGCGCAGGAACTGTGCATCATCCTTTTCGTGTGGATGGCCAAGTTCGGAGCCGCCTATGGCGTGCGCACCGGCATCCACGTCGGGGTCGACATCCTGATCAACAAGGCGACCGGCGGCGTGCGGGCGACGATGATCCAGTTGGGCCTGGTGTGCGGCATTCTTTTCACTGCTCTGATCGGCATCTTCGGCGCGCTGTTCGTCTGGGAGAACGGGATGGCGCATGCGCTGTTGACGCTGATCGGCAGCGATCCCGGCGATTACTTCGAAGGGCCGACCACGCCCGATCTGGAGTGGCCGACCTGGATCGTTTACGCGGCGGTGCCGTTGGGCTCCTTCCTGATGTGCTTCCGTTTTCTTCAGGTCATGGTCGGTTTTGCCCGCACGGGCGAACTGCCGTCGCACGATCATGGTCACGTCGAGGGCATGGACGACGAGACCGAGACGCTGTCCGTCGGCGAGGCGATCGTCGCCGCCGAGGATCGTGAACACGCGCATGCGGGCCTGAGCGACGAGGAATGGGAAAAGACCCATCATCCGAGGCGGCCTGAAGAGAAGAACTGACGGGAGCGCTTAAATGACCAATACGATTGCAATCTTCGGCCTGCTCGTCGTCCTCATGGCGATCGGCATGCCGGTTGGCGTGGCGCTCGGCCTGACCGTGCTGAGCTTCATGTTCCTCTTTACCGATGTGCCGCTGGAGTCGGTGGCGCTGAAGATGTTCACCGGCATCGAGAAGTTCGAGATCATGGCTATCCCGTTCTTCATCCTCGCCGGCAATTTCCTCACCCACGGCGGCGTCGCCCGGCGGATGATCAATTTCGCCACGGCGATGGTCGGCCACCTGCGCGGCGGCCTCGGCATGTCGGCGGTGCTCGCCTGCGCACTGTTCGCGGCGGTTTCCGGTTCGTCGCCGGCGACCGTGGTGGCGATCGGCTCGATCCTGATCCCGGCGATGCTCAAGCAGGGGTATCCGCTGCGTTTCAGCGCCGGCGTCGTCGCTTCGGCCGGCGGCCTCGGCATCCTGATCCCGCCGTCGATCGTCATGGTGATGTACTCGGTGACGACCAACACCTCGGTCGGTGCGCTGTTCATGGCCGGCGTCGTTCCCGGTCTGTTGCTGGCCTTCATGCTCGGTCTGTGCACCTGGTACGTGGCCACGAAGAACCACTATCCGACGCTGCCGCGGACCGGCTGGGCCGATCGCTTCAAACATTTCCGCAAGGCTTTCTGGGGGCTGATGCTGATCGTCGTCGTCATGGGCGGCATCTATTCCGGCCTGTTCACCCCGACCGAGGCGGCCGCGATGAGCGCGGTATATGCGTTCTTCATCTCGGTGTTCGTGTACAAGGATCTGACCTTCAAGCAGATTCCGCGCGTGCTGCTCGATTCGGCCAACATGAGCGCGATGCTGCTCTTCATCATCGCCAGCGCGGTGCTGTTCTCCTTCATCCTCACCAGCGAGCAGATTCCGCAGCGCATGGCCGATGCCATCGTCGCCAGCGGCATGGGGCCGATCGGCTTCCTGATCGTCGTAAACCTGCTGCTGCTGGTGGCCGGCGCGCTCATGGAACCGTCGTCCATCATCCTGATCCTGGCACCGATCCTGTTCCCGGTGGCGGTGGCGCTCGGCATCGACCCGATCCACTTCGGCGTGATGATCGTGGTGAACATGGAAATCGGCATGATCACGCCGCCGGTCGGCCTCAACCTGTTCGTCGCCAGCGGCGTCACCAAGGCTGGTCTGACGGAGATGAGCAAGGCGGTGATGCCGTGGCTGATCACGATGCTGGTGTTCCTGATGTTGATTACCTACATCCCGAGCATTTCGCTCGTCCTGCCGAAGGTGCTGGGCATGCTGTAGCGCCCTTTGCTTCGGCGAACGCAAGAAACCCGGCCTCGGCCCTGATACCGTTCAGTTAGTGTTTTTCTTCAGATGGCGGACGGTGCAGCGAGCAGGGTGTGCCTTGACGACACGGGGGCTTTGACGCCCCCGTCGTTTTTCGACGACGGCAAACGGCATCCGGGTGCGCAGTCGCAGCAGCTAGGCAGGTAGTTTCCCCGGGGCCATGCCGACAGCCCAGATCATCTCGTGCTGCGGGATATGCAGAGCGCGCACGAAACTCAGATCAGTCGGTTTGGCCTTTGCCACGATGGCGGCTTTGGCCATCTCCTGCCGGATAAGCAATCAGGGCACCTCGGGTTTCTATGCCTCGCGGCGGCTGGCTGCGCAGGGTCGATGCGCCCCCCAACCCGGATCGCTTGACTTCGCGATAGCCCGTTTCGATTGGCTCTGTCTGAAATGGCTGTTGAGCTGCCCCAGATTGAAAGCATGGTTCGACCGAAGGATGGGAGTCATGCGAAAACTGCCGGTGGATCTGGAAGCGCTGACACCACTGCAAAAAGCCATTGTGCTTCGCCGCCGCCTGGATGGTGAGCGGGGCCTGGAGGTGGCCCGCGTTGCTGACAAGTTGCCAGAGCCGATACGGTGTCCCCGCTGCGAAGCGCCAAAGGATCGGTTTGGCAGTTGGGGCCAGAGCCATGGGGTCAAGCGATATCGGTGCAAGAGCTGCGGCCGGACCTTCAATGCACTGACCGGCACCGCTTCGGCGGATTTACGCAAACGTGAGCAGTGGGAGCGTTTCGCGCAGGCATTGATCGAGGGCATCGGCGTGCGGGGTGCCGCACGCCGATGCCAGATCGACAAGAACGCGGCCCTGTGGCGGCAGCGCTTTCTGAAATGCGCGGCCGGCTACCGGGCAACGCATGAGGCAAGCATCGTCGAAGCCGACGAAACCTTCTTTCTGGAATCCTTCAAAGGCCCTTTTTTACGGCCCGTCTTTGCCTGGCGAGCGGCAAGGGATGTCCTGTCGCAGGCCCCGGCGCGTCAGCCGGATCAGTCGCCGGTCGGCGACACGCGGAAGGCGACGACGCGGTCGAGCCGGCGCAGGGATTCGATCAGGGGCGCCGTGTTGGCGGCTTGGCTGGTGCGGATGACCATCTTGTACTCGAACGATGCGCCGTCGTCGGAGAGCCGGTAGCTCATGTTGGCGACGGTGAAGCCGTGCGCGGCGAGAAAGTCCCGGACCTCGGCCTCCGGCATCACGTCCTGGCGCCTGAAGCGGATGAAGTGGTGGGCGTAGGCGTGCGACGGCAGCTTCGCCTCGACCCACCGGAACGCCGACAGCACGCCCAGGGTCAGCAGGGTGGCGAGGATGGCCGGCGCATAGAAGCCGACGCCGATGAGGATGCCGATCGCCGCCGTGACCCAGATCGACGCCGCCGTGGTCAGGCCGCGCACGGTCAGCCCTTCCTTGAAGATGACGCCGGCGCCGAGGAAGCCGATGCCGGTCATGATGCCCTGCGCCATGCGCGTGGGGTCCGTCCTGACGGTGTCCATGGGCACGCCGGGCAGCCATTTCCACTGATAGAGCGTGACCAGCATGAGCAGGCTCGACGCCAGGCAGACCAGCGTATGGGTGCGGAAGCCGGCGGGCCGGGCGTGGAAGCTGCGCTCCAGGCCGATGGCGCCGCCGGCGGCGACGGCGGCCAGGAGATGGATGACGACGGTCTCGAACTCGGCGCTTACGTTCATGGCGCTCCTCCATGCAGGACGTGGGCTACGGTTCCGGCGGGCACGGCGTCGCGGCGGCCGGTGCCTGCATTGTATGCGGAATTCAGGCTGGCTGCGCCCCTGTCGGCGGGCGCTCAGGCGAAGAAGCGGCCGAGCGCATCGTCGGGCAGGGCGACGCCGGTGGTGCGGGCGCGCTGCAGCAGCTCCCAGTAGTAGCGGTAGGAGGCGCGGTCGTGCAGCTTGCCGTCGTGGCGAATCGGCCCCCAGTCGGCGTCCTGCGCGGCGGCGAGGATTTCGGTCGCGGTGCGCGTTTCCGAGAAGTCCGGACGCATCGCCTCGACGATCGGCACGATCTGGTTGGGGTGGATGCTCCACATGCGCAGGTAGCCGAATTCCAGACGGGCGCGGCGCGCGTCGTCGCGGATGACGTCGAGGTCGGCGAGCTCGGTGGTCACGTTGTGCGAGGGGACGACGCCGTTCGCCAGCGCGGCGGCGGCGATCTCGCACTTGGCGCGGGCGACGAGCGGGTGCGTGAACTGGCCGGGGCTCTTCATCGCGCTGCCGGGGATGGCGCCGTGGTGGCCGGAGACGAAGTCCATCAGGCCGAAGTCGAGCGACTCGACGCCGGGCAGCGCGGCGATTTCCCAGGCCTCGCGCAGCGCGCCGTGCGTCTCGATCAGTACGTGCACCGGGATCTCGCGGTCGTCGAGGCCGGCGGCGCGCTCGACCTCGCGCAGCGCGGCGATCTGCGTCGCCACGTCGGCGGCGCTGCACGGCTTGGGCAGCGTGACGAAGGGCAGGCGGCGGCCGGCGCGGCCGACGAGGATTTCCAGATCCTGCCGCCAGCAGTCGTGCGCGACGTCGTGGATGCGCGCGGCGACGCGGCCGAAGGCGTTGTCCGCGCCCATGATCAGCTCGGCGCACATCTCGGCGTGCTCGCGCTCGGCGCCGGCGCGGGCGCCGTCCTCGCAGTCGCAGGTGACGTCGAAGATCGGCCCCAGCTCGCGCTGCAACTGCATCGCCTTCCGCATCAGCTTCTCGGCGCCGGCATAGTGGTCGACGGCGGGCAGGACGGGGAAGGGCTTCTCGCCCGCGAACAGGACTTCGGCAGGATGGCGCATGGCGGTATTCGTGTCGGATCGATGGCGGCGGCGCGGGCGCGGCCGCCGGAAACGCAAGGGAAAAGAAAAAGGCCGCGGTATTCTACCGCGGCCTTTCCCGTGTGCCGGAAGGCGCAGCCGCTTACAGCATGTCCTTGACGGCTTCGGCCTCGTCGGTGAGTTCCTTGAGCGTCAGGTTCATCTTCTCGCGGCTGTACTCGTCGATTTCCAGACCCTGGATGATCTTGTACGAACCGCCCTGGCACTCGCACGGGAAACCGTAAACGATGCCGGCCGGGATGCCGTAGGAACCGTCGGACGGAACGCCCATGGTGACCCAGTCGTCGGAGCCGAGGACCCAGTCATGGATGTGGTCGATGGCGGCGTTGGCGGCCGAGGCGGCCGACGACAGGCCGCGCGCCTCGATGATGGCGGCGCCGCGCTTGCCGACGGTCGGCAGGAACACGTCGTTGTTCCAGGCGTGGTCGTTGATCAGCGCCTTGACGTTGTCGCCGTTGGTGGTGGCGTTGCGGTAGTCGGCGTACATCGTCGGCGAGTGGTTGCCCCAGACGACCAGCTTCTTGAACGACGACACCGGCCGGCCGGTCTTCTCGGCGAGCTGCGACAGCGCGCGGTTGTGGTCGAGGCGGAGCATGCCGTGGTAGTTGGCCGGGTTGGTGCGGCCGACCTTCTTGGCCGCGGCGGCGGCGATGTAGGCGTTGGTATTGCAGGGGTTGCCGACGACGAGAACCTTCACGTCTTCCTTGGCGTTCTCGGCGATGGCCTTGCCCTGGACGGTGAAGATGGCGCCGTTGGCGGTCAGCAGGTCGGCGCGCTCCATGCCCTTGGTGCGGGGGCGGGCACCGACCAGCAGGCAGACGTCGGCGTCCTTGAAGGCGACGTTCGGGTCATCGGTGGCGATCATGCCGGCGAGCAGCGGGAAGGCGCAGTCGTCCAGCTCCATCATCACGCCCTTGACGGCCTGTTGGGCCTGCGGCAGGTCCAGCAACTGAAGGATGACCGGCTGGTCCTTGCCGAGCATTTCGCCCGAGGCGATGCGGAAAAGCAGGCTGTAGCCGATCTGGCCGGCGGCGCCGGTGACGGCGACGCGCATGGGGGCTTTGGACATGTTGCGCTCCTGTTGAAAACGGTGAACAAGAAAAATCGGAAACCTTCGGCTTCGCGCCGTCTGCCTTGCGGGCGGCCTCTCGGGATGCCCGTGCGGAGCTAAAGCCGGGCGATCATATTCCCCGTCCGGGTGAGTGTCAATGTTCAGTCTTTTGTCTTATAAAAGACATAAGAAGTACTACAATAGACGAAGCCGCCGAATTGTGGTCCAATAGGGCCTCATGAACCGGTCTCCGCATTCGCGCGCCGCCGCGCCTTCTCCGACTTTCAGCCCGCTGTACAGGCAGATCAAGGATTTGATCCTGAAGAGCTTGGAAGCCGGCGAATGGCAGCCGGGCGACGCGATCCCCAGCGAATCGGAGCTGGCCGTCCGCTTCAACGTCAGCCAGGGCACGGTCAGGAAGGCCATCGACGAGATGGCCGCCGAGAACCTGCTGGTGCGTCGCCAGGGCAAGGGCACCTTCGTCGCCACGCACAGCGACCCGCGTTCCTTCTTCCGTTTCCTCCGTCTGATCCCGAACGAGGGCGAGCTGCAGCCGTCGACCAGCGTGCCGATCGAGTGCGGCCGCGCCAAGGCCGGCGCCGACGTCGCGCGCATGCTCGGCCTGGCGCCGGGCGCGCCGATCATCATCATGCGCCGGCTGCTCGAGCTCGGCGGCGAGGCGGTGGTCTTCGACGAAATCTACCTGCCCGGCGAGCTGTTCCAGGATCTCACGCTCGACGTCCTGAAGCAGAGCGACAAGTCCCTCTACGATCTGTTCGAGAGCCGCTACGGCGTGCGCATGATCCGCGCCGAGGAGCGTCTGCGCGCGGTCGCCGCCGAGGGCGTCGCCGCCGAACTTCTGCACGTCGACGAGGGCAGTCCGCTGCTGCTCGTCGAGCGCGTCGCCTTCACCTACGGCAACAAGCCGGTCGAGTGGCGGCGGGGGTTTTATGCGACCCGCAATTTCCATTACTTCAACGAATTGGCGTAGGCGGAATGGTTCTACAGGGTAGGGGCTTAAGTTATAATTCATAGTTCTGATCGGTTTCACAATCAACTCAAATAAGCGGCATCAGCCGTACAACACGAGGGATGACGTTCATGGCAGAAATTGCTATCAAGAAAAAGCGTCCGAAGAATCTGGACATTCCAACGATCAGAATGCCGCTACCGAGCGTTCTGTCGATCCTGCACCGAATCAGCGGTGCCGTGCTTTTCCTTCTCCTGCCTTGCCTGCTGTGGCTGTTCCAGCAGAGTCTGGCGTCTCCCGAAGCCTATGCCGCCGCCAAGGCGGTGACGAGCAACGTCCTCGTCAAGATCGTCCTGCTCGGCCTGCTCTGGCTGTACATGCACCACTTCTGCGCCGGCATCCGCTATCTGCTGCTCGACCTGCACAAGGGCGTCGACCTGCAGCCGGCCCGCTTCTCCAGCAAGGTCGTTTTCGCCGTGAGCATCGCCCTCACCCTGATCGTCGGAGCGAAGGTTCTTCTATGATTAATCGAATCGTTGTCGGGGCCGGCTACGGCCTCAAGGACTGGATCGTCCAGCGCGCCACCGCGCTGATCATGGCGGTCTACACCCTCATCCTCCTCGTCGCCCTCGGCGCCATGGGGCCGGGCGGCTACGAAGCCTGGCGGGCGATCTTCGCCAACGGCTTCATGCAGTTCATGACCTTCCTCTTCTTCGTCAGCCTTTTCTGGCACGTCTGGATCGGCGTGCGCGACATCTGGATGGACTACGCCAAGCCGGATGGACTGCGCCTGGTTCTGATGATTGCAACGGCTGCTGCGCTGGTCGGCTACGCCGGCTGGGCTGCCAAGATTCTGTGGAGGCTGTAAGGTGAGTATTCCTGTCCGTAAGTACGATGCGGTGATCGTCGGCGCCGGCGGCGCCGGCCTGCGCGCCGCGATCCAGTTGTCCGAGGCCGGCCTGAAGACGGCCGTGCTGTCCAAGGTCTTCCCGACCCGCTCGCACACCGTCGCTGCCCAGGGCGGCGTTTCCGCCTCGCTCGGCAACTCCGAGGAGGATCACTGGCACTGGCACATGTACGACACCGTCAAGGGTTCCGACTGGCTCGGCGACCAGGACGCGATCGAGTTCATGTGCCGCAAGGCGCCGGAAGTGGTCGTCGAGCTCGAACACTTCGGCATGCCCTTCGACCGCACCGATGAAGGCAAGATCTACCAGCGTCCGTTCGGCGGCCACATGTCGAATTTCGGCGAGAAGCCGGTGCGCCGCGCCTGCGCGGCCGCCGACCGCACCGGCCACGCCATGTTGCATGCGCTCTATCAGCGCAACGTGCGCGCGCAGACCCAGTTCTTCGTCGAGTGGATGGCGCTCGACCTGATCCGCGACGAAGAAGGCCAGGTGCTCGGCGTCATCGCGCTGGAAATGGAGACCGGCGAGGTCGTCGCCTTCCACGCCAAGGCCACGATCTTCGCGACCGGCGGCGCCGGCCGCATCTTCTACTCCTCGACCAACGCCTTCATCAACACCGGCGACGGCCTCGGCATGGCGGCGCGCGCCGGCATCCCGCTGGAAGACATGGAGTTCTGGCAGTTCCACCCGACCGGCGTCGCCGGCGCCGGCGTGCTGATCACCGAGGGCGTCCGCGGCGAAGGCGGCATCCTCCGGAACGACAAGGGCGAGCGCTTCATGGAGCGCTACGCGCCGAACGCCAAGGACCTCGCCTCGCGCGACGTGGTCTCGCGCGCCATGGTCACCGAGATCAACGAAGGCCGCGGCTGCGGCCCGAACAAGGATTTCGTCACGCTCGACATCACGCACCTGCCGCCGGAGACGATCATGAAGCGTCTGCCGGGCATCCGCGAGATCTCGATCCAGTTCGCCGGCATCGACCCGATCAAGGCGCCGATCCCGGTGGTGCCGACCTGCCACTACCAGATGGGCGGCATTCCGACCAACTACAAGGGCCAGGTCGTGCTGGAAGACGGCGCGACCGTCGCCGGCTTCTACGCCGCCGGCGAATGCGCCTGCGCCTCGGTGCACGGCGCCAACCGCCTGGGCACCAATTCGCTGCTCGACCTGCTGGTCTTCGGCAAGTCCTCGGGTGACACCGTCATCGAAGACCTTGCCAGCATGCCGAAGGCGCACAAGGAACTGCCGGCCGGCTTCGCCGACCGGACGCTGGCCCGCCTCGGCCGCCTGGAGTCGCAGAAGGACGGCGCCGATGTGCACGAGACGCGGCTGGCCATGCAGCGCACGATGCAGAACCACTGCGGCGTCTTCCGCTTCAAGGACAAGCTGGAAGAGGGCGTGCGGAAGATCCTCGACATCGAGAAGCAGGCCGCGCAGACCCAGATCAAGGACAAGTCCAAGGTCTGGAACACCGCCCGCGTCGAGGCGCTGGAATTCGACAACCTGATCGAGGTGGCGAAGGCGACGATGATCTGCGCCGAGGCGCGCAAGGAATCGCGCGGCGCCCACGTCCGCGACGATGCGCCGGACACGCCGGAATTCCCGAACGGCCGCGACGACAAGGAATGGCTCAAGCACTCGCTGTGGTACCGCGACGGCAACAAGCTCAGCTACAAGCCGGTCACCCTGAAGCCGCTGTCCGTCGAAACCATTGCGCTGAAGACGCGCTCGTACTGATCGCGTGAGGAGTCAAGAAAAAATGGCTACCCGTACCATGCAGTTCAAGATCTACCGCTACGATCCGGACAAGGACAATGCGCCGTACATGCAGGACGTCTCGGTCGAGGTCGACGACGTCACCGACCGCAAGCTGCTCGACGTGCTGACCAAGCTCAAGGCGCAGGACGACACGCTGTCGTACCGCCGCTCCTGCCGCGAGGGCATCTGCGGTTCCGACGCGATGAACATCAACGGCAAGAACGGCCTCGCCTGCCTGACCGAGATCAAGGATCTCAAGCAGCCGGTTGTCCTGCGTCCGCTGCCCGGCCTGCCGATCATCCGCGACCTGATCGTGGACATGACCCAGTTCTTCAAGCAATACCACTCGATCAAGCCGTACCTGATCAACGACACGCCGCCGCCCGAGCGCGAGCGCTTGCAGTCGCCGGAGGACCGCGAGGAGCTGAACGGCCTCTACGAGTGCATCCTGTGTGCCTGCTGCTCGACCTCCTGTCCGTCGTTCTGGTGGAACCCGGACAAGTTCGTCGGCCCGGCCGGCCTGCTCAACGCCTACCGTTTCATCGCCGACACGCGCGACCAGGCGACCAATGCGCGCCTCGACGATCTCGAGGACCCCTACCGCCTGTTCCGCTGCCACTCCATCATGAACTGCGTCGACGTCTGTCCGAAGGGCCTCAACCCGACCAAGGCGATCGGCAAGATCAAGGAGATGATGGTCAGGCGCGCCGTCTGACGGGGGCGTCTTGGACCACGACGACCTCAACCGCCTGCAGTGGCGCTGCACCCGCCGCGCCCTGCTGGAGCTGGACCTGATCCTCGGCAAATTCCTCGCCGAGGAATTCCCCGCTCTCGACGAGGACGACAAGCGCGTCTTCGCCGAACTGGCGGACATGGAAGATCATGACCTCTGGCCGCTGGTAAACGGGACGGAGGCGTGTGACGACGCACGGCAGGGCCGCATCGTGGCCATGCTGCGTAAGAGTGGAGTAAGGCAGCCGCTGTAGCTTGGCGGACTTCCTTGGAAGCTGGAAAACACAACCTGAACAAGGGATCAACACCATGACGACCGAACGCAAGGCAACTCTGAACATCGACGGACAGGCTCCCGTCGAATTCCCGATCATGTCGCCGACCCACGGCAACGACTGCATCGACATCCGCACGCTGGGTGGCAAGACCGGTCTGTTCACCTACGATTCGGGCTTCCTGTCGACCGCCAGCTGCAAGTCGAAAGTCACCTTCATCGACGGCGACAAGGGCGAACTGCTCTATCGCGGCTACCCGATCGAGCAACTGGCCGAGAACTGCAACTTCCTCGAAGTCACCTACCTGCTGAAGAACGGCGAACTGCCGAACGCCGCGCAGAAGACCGGGTTCGAGAACACCATCAAGAAGCACACGATGGTGCATGAGCAACTGACCAAGTTCTACTCCGGTTTCCGTCGCGATGCCCACCCGATGGCCGTCATGACCGGTGTCGTCGGCGCCCTGTCGGCCTTCTACCACGATGCGATGGATTTCTCCGACGTCGCGCATCGCAACATCAGCTTCAACCGTCTGGTCGCCAAGATGCCGACGATCGTCGCCATGGCCTACAAGTACAACACCGGTGCGCCGTTCATGTACCCGGACAACGAGCTCGACTACGCCGCCAACTTCATGCGCATGATGTTCGGCAACCCGTGCGAGAAGTACGTCCCGAACCCGGTTCTGGTCCGTGCCCTCGACATCATCTTCACGCTGCACGCCGACCACGAGCAGAACGCCTCGACCTCGACCGTCCGTCTGGCCGGTTCGTCGGGCGCCAACCCGTTCGCCTGCATCGCAGCCGGCATCGCCTGCCTGTGGGGCCCGGCGCACGGCGGCGCCAACGAGGCCTGCCTGCAGATGCTCGAAGAGATCGGCGACGTTTCGCGCGTCGGCGAGTACATCAAGCGCGCCAAGGACAAGAACGACTCGTTCAAGCTGATGGGCTTCGGCCACCGCGTCTACAAGAACTTCGACCCGCGCGCCAAGCTGATGCGCAAGGTTTGCAGCGATGTGCTCTCCGAGCTCGGCCTCGAGAACGACCGCCTGTTCAAGCTGGCCATGGAGCTCGAGAAGATCGCGCTGGAAGACCCGTACTTCGTCGAGAAGAAGCTCTATCCGAACGTCGACTTCTACTCCGGCATCGTGCAGAAGGCGATCGGCATCCCGACCGAGATGTTCACCTGCATCTTCGCGCTGGCCCGCACCGTCGGCTGGATGACGCAGTGGGAGGAGATGATCACCGATCCGGAATACAAGATCGGCCGCCCGCGACAGTTGTACATCGGCGCCGCCAAGCGCGACGTCGTGCCGCTCGACAAGCGCGCGTAAGAAAAACGGGGGCGGCGATGGACCGCCCCCTTCCGCATGGACCGGCGGCTCTGACGTGCCGCCGGCGGCGCCAACCGCAACAACACCGTGACCACAGGTGAAGCCATGATGACGCAGCTTTTCGGCAACTCCTACCTCTTCGGCGGCAACGCGCCGTTCGTCGAGGAGCTGTACGAGAACTATCTCGACAATCCCGCCTCCGTGCCCGACGAGTGGCGCGACTACTTCGACAAGCTGGCGCAGATGCCCGGCTTCATCGCCCGCGACGTGCCGCACGCGCCGGTCATCGCCGCCTTCGCCGAGCAGGCGAAGCAGGGCGGTTTCCGCCCGGCCGCCGCCGGCCCCCAGATCGACGACAAGAAGCAGGTCAGCGTCCTGCAGTTGATCAACGCCTACCGCTTCCTCGGCACCCGCTGGGCCAACCTCGACCCGCTGAAGCGCACGCCGCGTCCGGATCTGCCCGAGCTCGACCCGGCCTTCTACGGCTTCACCGACGCCGACAAGAACGCCAGCTTCAACACCGGCTCGTTCAGGGCCTGCGCCGATCACGCGCAGTTCGGCCAGATCCTCGAGGCGCTGAAGGAGACCTACTGCGGCTCCGTCGGCGTCGAATACATGTACATGAACGAGATCGCCGAGAAGCGCTGGATCCAGGAGCGCCTCGAACCGATCCGCTCCACCGGCACCTACACGCCCGAGCAGAAGAAGCGCTTCCTCGAACGCCTGACCGCCGCCGAGACCCTGGAGCGCTACCTGCACACCCGCTACGTCGGCCAGAAGCGCTTCTCGCTCGAAGGCGGCGAGCCGCTGATCCTGTCGATGGACGAGCTGATCCGCACCGCCGGCGGCCTCGGCGTCGACGAGATCGTCATCGGCATGGCCCACCGCGGCCGCCTGAACGTGCTGGTGAACACGCTCGGCAAGGCGCCGGCCATGCTTTTCGACGAGTTCGAGGGCAAGAAGGCGCAGGACCTCACCGCCGGCGACGTCAAGTACCACATGGGCTACTCGTCCGACGTCTCCACGCCGGGAGGACCGTGCCACCTGACGCTGGCCTTCAACCCGTCGCACCTGGAGATCGTGAACCCGGTCGTCACCGGTTCGGTCTACGCCCGCCAGCGCCGCCGCGGCGAGGAAGGCAAGAGCAAGGTGCTGCCGGTGCTGATCCACGGCGACGCCGCCGTCGCCGGCCAGGGCGTGAACCAGGAGATGATCAACTTCGCGCAGACCCGTGGCTACGGCACGGGCGGCACGGTGCACATCGTGGTGAACAACCAGATCGGTTTCACCACGTCGGACCCGCGCGACTACCGCTCCTCGCTGTACTGCACGGACATCTTCAAGATGGCCGACGCGCCGATCTTCCACGTGAACGGCGACGATCCGGAGGCCGTGGCCCTGGTCACCCAGGTGGCGATGGAGTTCCGCCAGCAGTTCAAGAAGGACGTGGTCATCGACATCATCTGCTTCCGCAAGCTCGGCCACAACGAGCAGGACGAGCCGATGGTGACGCAGCCGCTGATGTACAAGAAGATCGCCCAGCATCCGGGCACGCGCAAGCTGTACGCCGACCGGCTGGTGGCCGAGGGCGTGCTGCCGGCCGAGGGCCCGGACGAGATGATCAAGGAGTTCCGCGCCCACCTCGACAAGGGTGAGCTGCTCTACAACCCGGTGCTCGCCGGCTACAAGCACCCGATGACCATCGACTGGGCGCCGTTCCTGGCGAAGACGTACATCCCGAACTGCGACACGACGGTGCCGCTCAAGGAGCTCAAGCGTCTGGCCGAGCGCCTGACGACGGTGCCCGAGGGCTTCGCGCTGCACAGCCGCGTCAAGAAGATCATCGACGACCGCCGCGCCATGGGCGAGGGCAAGCAGCCGATCGACTGGGGCATGGCCGAGAACCTGGCCTACGCGACCCTGCTCGTCTCCGGCTACGGCGTGCGCCTCTCCGGCGAGGACGTCGGCCGCGGCACCTTCTTCCACCGCCACGCCGCGCTGCATGACCAGAACCGCGAGAACTGGGCGGACGGCACCTACTATCCGCTGGCCAACCTGCAGGAACAGCAGGCCGGCTTCCAGTGCTTCGACTCGGTGCTCTCGGAAGAGGGCGTGCTCGCCTTCGACTACGGTTACGCCACCGCCAACCCGTACGAGCTGGTCGTCTGGGAAGCCCAGTTCGGCGACTTCGCCAACGGCGCGCAGGTCGTCATCGACCAGTTCATCTCGTCCGGCGAAGCCAAGTGGGGCCGCGCCTGCGGCCTGACCATGCTGTTGCCGCACGGCTACGAAGGCCAGGGGCCGGAGCACTCGTCGGCGCGCATCGAGCGCTACATGCAGGCCTGCGCCGAGATGAACATGGAAGTGTGCCAGCCGACGACGCCGGCGCAGATCTTCCACCTGCTGCGCCGCCAGGCCGTGCGCATGCAAAGGAAGCCGCTGATCATCTTCTCGCCGAAGTCGCTGCTGCGCCACAAGGATGCGACCAACTCGATCGAGGACCTCGCCGACGGCCGCTTCCAGGAAGTGATCGGCGAAGTCGACAAGCTCGACGCGAAGAAGGTGACGCGCCTCATCCTGTGCTCGGGCAAGGTCTATTACGACCTCGTCGCCGCCCGCCGCGAGAAGAAGGCCAACCACATCGCCATCGCCCGCGTCGAGCAGCTCTACCCGTTCCCGGACGAGGCGCTCAAGGAAGAGCTGGCCAAATACCCGAAGGCCACCGAGGTGGTCTGGGTGCAGGACGAGCCGCGCAACCAGGGCGCCTGGTACTGGCTGGCCTCGCGCCAGCACCTGGTGCGCTCGGTCGGCTCGAAGCACCGCCTGCTGCTCGTCTCGCGCCCGGCCTCGGCCTCGCCGGCCGTCGGCTACGCCGCCAAGCACGCCCTGCAGCAGAAGACGCTCATCGAGTCCGCTCTGGGCAAGATCGAGTACTAACCCAGCACGAAGTACGGAGACAACATGATCATCGACGTCAAAGTTCCGCAACTGTCCGAATCCGTCGCCGAGGCCACGCTGGTCTCGTGGCACAAGAAGGCCGGGGAGGCCGTGTCGCGCGACGAGAACCTGATCGACATCGAGACCGACAAGGTCGTGCTCGAACTGCCGGCCCCGGACGCCGGCGTGCTGGTGGAAATCATCAAGGGCGACGGCGACACCGTCGTCTCGGGTGAAGTGATCGCCAAGATCGACACCGCCGCCAAGGCCGGCGCCGCTCTGCCTGCGGCGGAGGCCAAGGCCGAGGCGCCGAAGGCCGCCGCCCCCGCAGCGCCCGCCGCCGCCCCGGCTGCCGCCGGCGTCGCGCTGCCGGCCGCGCGCAAGATTCTCGACGAGAAGGGCATCGCCGCCGCCGACGTCGCCGGCACCGGCCGCGGCGGCCGCGTGACCAAGGCCGACGCGCTGGCCGCGCAGCCGAAGGCCGGTCCGGTCGCCGCGCCGGCCGCCGCCAAGGCGGCGCTGCCGACGCCGCCGGTTCCGGTGGCGCTGGGCGACCGTCCGGAGCAGCGCGTGCCGATGTCGCGCCTGCGCGCGCGCATCGCCGAGCGCCTGGTCGAATCGCAGTCGACCAACGCCATCCTGACCACCTTCAACGAAGTGAACATGGCCCCGGTCATGGCGCTCAGGAAGCAGTACGGCGAGAAGTTCGAGAAGGCGCACGGCGTCCGCCTCGGCTTCATGGGCTTCTTCGTCAAGGCCGCGGTCGCCGCACTGCAGAAGTTCCCGATCCTCAACGCCTCGGTCGACGGCAACGACATCGTCTATCACGGCTACATCGACATCGGCATCGCCGTCGGCTCGCCGCGCGGCCTGGTCGTGCCGATCCTGCGCGACGCCGACCAGATGAGCATCGCCGACATCGAGAAGAAGATCGGCGAGTTCGGCCAGAAGGCCAAGGACGGCAAGCTCTCCATCGAGGATCTGACCGGCGGCACCTTCTCCATCTCCAACGGCGGTGTGTTCGGCTCGATGCTGTCGACGCCGATCATCAATCCGCCGCAGTCGGCGATCCTCGGCATCCACGCGACCAAGGACCGCGCCGTCGTCGAAAACGGCCAGGTCGTCGTGCGCCCGATCAACTACCTGGCGATGTCCTACGACCACCGCATCATCGACGGCCGCGAAGCCGTCCTCGGTCTGGTGACGATGAAGGAAGCGCTGGAAGATCCGGCCCGCCTGCTGCTAGGCGTGTAAGAAGCCGTGAGGAGCGGGGCGCGAGGAGAGAGGAGCAAACTCTCCCGCATCCTCCTCCTCACTCCCAACTCCTTACTCCTCACGGTGTAAAAATATGTCCAAACAATTCGACGTCCTCGTCATCGGCGGCGGCCCCGGCGGCTACGTCGCCGCGATCCGCGCCGCGCAGCTCGGCTTTTCCGTCGCCTGCTGCGAATCCAACCCCTACGCCGATCCGAAGGGCGAGCCGCGCCTCGGCGGCACCTGCCTGAACGTCGGCTGCATCCCGTCGAAGGCTCTGCTGCACACCTCGCACATGTTCGAGGAAGCGGCGCACGACTTCGCCGGCCAGGGCATCCAGGTCGGCACGCCGAAAATCGACGTGGCCAAGATGCTCGAACGCAAGAGCGGCATCGTCACGCAGCTCACCGGCGGCATCAAGGGTCTGTTCAAGAAGAACAAGGTGACGATGCTCAACGGCCACGGAGCCTTCGTCGGTGCCGGCAAAGACGGCGGCTGGCAGGTCAAGGTCGGCGACGAGGTCGTCGACGCCAGGCAGGTGGTCGTCGCCACCGGCTCGAAGCCGCGCCATCTGCCGGGCGTCCCGGTCGACCAGGAGATCGTCTGCGACAACGTCGGCGCGCTCGACATCGACGCCGTGCCGAAGAAGCTGGCGATCATCGGCGCCGGCGTCATCGGCCTGGAAATGGGCTCGGTCTGGCGCCGCCTCGGCTCGGAAGTGACGATCCTCGAAGCCATGCCCGACTTCCTGTCGGTGGCCGACGTCGACGTCGCCAAGGAAGCGCTCAAGGTGTTCGCCAAGCAGGGCCTCGGCATCCACACCGGCGTCAAGATCGGCGAAGTCAAGGTGTCGAAGAAGGGCGTCGCCATCGACTACACGGACAAGGACGGCAAGGCGCAGAAGCTCGACGCCGACCGTCTGATCGTCTCCGTCGGCCGCGTGCCGAACACCGACGGCCTGAACGCCGAAACCGTCGGCCTGCAGCTCACCGAGCGCAGCCAGATCAACGTCGACGGCCACTGCCGCACCAACCTGCCGGGCGTCTGGGCCATCGGCGACGTCGTCTCCGGCCCGATGCTGGCGCACAAGGCCATGGAAGAGGCGGTGATGGTCGCCGAGCTGATGGCCGGCCAGGCCGGTCACTGCAACTTCGACACCATCCCCTACGTGATCTACACCAGCCCGGAGATCGCCTGGGTCGGCAAGACCGAGCAGCAGTTGAAGGCCGACGGCGTCGCCTACAAGGCCGGCAAGATCCCGTTCCTGGCCAACGGCCGCGCGCTCGGCATGGGCGCGCCGGCCGGCTTCGTGAAAATGCTGGCCTGTGCCGAGACCGACCGCATCCTCGGCGTGCACGTGATCGGCGCCAATGCTTCCGAACTGATCTCGGAAGGCGTCGTGGCGATGGAGTTCGGCGCCGCGTCGGAAGACCTGGCGCGCATCTGTCACGCGCACCCGACGCTCTCCGAAGCGGTGCACGAGGCGGCGCTCGCCTGCGACAAGCGGCCGCTGCACTTCTAGCGGCCCGCCCGGCGGATGGGCGCTGCGACGTTCCATCCGCCGGTTGTGTCAGAAAATGTTGCTTAAATGTGAAATTTTCTGATTTGCGTCATGCCCGATAGATGGGCAAACGCTTAGGATGACGTTTTCTGAACTCGACGCAGACATCCGCATTCGACGATGAATCACGACATTCCGCCGGCCTTCCTTCCGTCCAGGCGCTGTGGCAACTGCCACCATGCCGCGCGCACCGGCGCCTTCGACGGCACCATCGTCACCTGCCTGGCGCGCCTGGAGTACCAGTGTGCCGACCACATCGCCGACTGCAGCCAGTACCATCCGTCGGCCGATGGCCATGGGCCGGAAAGCGCCGCCGCCTGAGCCGCGCCGCCGCCACGAACAAAAAAAGCCGGTCTTGCGACCGGCTTTTTTGCTGACCGCGAGGTCTGGGCTTGCTTACTTCTTCTCTTCGGCGGCAGGGGCGGCGGCTTCGGCCGGTGCAGCCGGGGCGGCGTCGGCAGGCGCAGCGGGAGCAGCAGCATCGGCAGGGGCGGCAGGCGCAGCGGCATCGGCCGGGGCAGCAGCCGGAGCGGGTTCGGCCGGAGCAGCGACCGGAGCAGGTGCCGGCGCCGGGGCTTCGACGGGCTTGGCTTCTTCCTTGCCACAGGCGCTGACGGCCAGGGCGACGAGGGCAGCAACGAGGAGAGAACGGTTCATTTCGTATTTCCTTATCAATAAAGAAAATTTCTGCATTGTCGGAGTTGGGTAGACCAGCGCAGATTCCGGTCGGGGGTGAATGTTAGCACCAATTTGCCCGCTTATGACGGCAATGCGTCGAGAGCCGCATGGATAGGCCCTCGTGCTCCGGAACCGGCCGACGTTTCCGCTTGCCCCTGTCCGGACGGGGGCACGGAACGGTCGGTTGCCGGCTTCCGGGCGTCGGGGGTATGGGTGTCGCTCCGCGGCGGCTCAAGTTTTGACGTCGGGCAGTTCAAAAAGTGCGATCGACTCGACGTGCGAGGTGTTCGGGAACATGTTCACGACGCCGGCGCCGCGCATGCGGTAGCCGATCTGGTGCGTCAGCACCGCGGCGTCGCGGGCGAGCGTCGCCGGGTTGCAGGAGACGTAGACGATGCGCCGGGGGCCGTTCGCGCCGAGCGCCTTGACCAGCTCGACGGCGCCTTCGCGCGGCGGATCGATCAGCATCTTGTCGAAATGTCCGAGCGCCGCGAGGCTCTCCTCGCTCGCCTCGAACAGGTTGGCGACGCCGAATTCGGTATTCGCCGACAGTCCGTTGGCGGCGGCGTTCTCCGCGGCGCGCCGAACCAGCGCGGCGCTGCCCTCGATGCCGATGACGCGGGTGCCCGAGCGCGCGATCGGCAGCGTGAAGTTGCCGAGGCCGCAGAACATGTCGGCGATGCGCTCGCCCGGCCGCGGGTCGAGCAGCGCCATGGCGCGGCGCACCAGCACCTGGTTGATGGCGTGGTTCACCTGCGTGAATTCGGTCGGCGAGAAGAACAGTTCGAGATCGAACTCCGGCAGGCGGTAGCTGAGCGGCTCGGCGTCGAGCGGGTGGAAGCGGACGACGGTGTCCGGCCCCTTCGGCTGCAGCCAGATCTGTACGCTGCGACGGTCGCCGAAATCGCGCAGCAGCGCCTCGTCGGCGGCCGACAGCGGCTCCAGGATGCGGAAGACGAGCACCGTGCAGCGCTCGCCGACGGCGACCTCGATCTGCGGCATGCGGTCGCGGATGGAGAGAGCGCCGGTCAGCTCGCGCAGCGGCACAAGCAGGTCGGAGACGTGGCGCGGCAGGTTGCGGCACTCGCGCATGTCGGCGATGTAGCTGCTCTTTTTCTCGTGGAAGCCGACCAGCATGCCGCCCTTCTTCGGCACCAGGCGCACGCTGACGCGGGCGCGGTGGCGGTAGCCCCACTGCGGGCCGTGGATCGGCGAATAGAACTGCTCGGGCCTGACGCGGCCGATATGCCACAGGTTGTCCTCGAGCACGCGCTGCTTGGCGGCGATCTGCGCCGGATGGTCAGCGTGCTGCATGCTGCATCCGCCGCAGACGCCGAAGTGCGGACAGGCCGGCTCGACGCGGTCGCCGGAAGCGCGGATCAGGCGCGTGACCTGCGCCAGCTCGTAGCTCGGCTTCCGGCGGTAGCTGGCGTATTCGACCTCTTCGAGCGGCAGCGCGCCCTCGACGAAGATGGTCTTGCCTTCGAGGCGGGTGATTCCGCGCGCTTCGTGATCCAGCGATTCGATGATTCCGACGGGCATGCTTCGAGCACCTGAAAAGCAAAAAGCCGATTTCGCGAGAAATCGGCTTTTTGGTGGAACTGGCGCGCCCGGCAGGATTCGAACCCACGACCCCCTGGTTCGTAGCCAGGTACTCTATCCAACTGAGCTACGGGCGCGTAAAGAAGCGGAATTATATGGACCGCTCCGGATTTTGCCAAGTCTTTCTTGCGAAAATCTTGGCGGAGACGGAGGGATTCGAACCCTCTCAAGCCGTTTCACCGGGGAATTCCGGGGAACGGCGGGGATTGTAATCAAGAGCTTGCCCACAATCAATCCCCTACCACCCCCCTCTTTTCCCATAATTCCGCAGTAGATTCCGCAGTAGACGTGGAAATATTTTTTTCTGCGATGCTCGAATTGACCGCCTTGAGGTTCGCCCCGCGGTCCGCGTGCGGAATCCACCGGGCGTAGTCCCGCATCATCACCTGGACGCTGTGGCCGTGTTGCGCCGCGACCCACACCGGGTTCGCGCCGGCCATCAGTGCCAGCGTCACGCTGGTGTCCCGGCATTCCTTCGGCGGCCGGTAGCGCACGCCGGCGGTGCGCAGCACGCTGGTCCATACCTTGCGCTGCTCCTGCTCGTCGTTCCACGGCCGGCCGGTGGCTGGATTGCGGAAGACGTGATCGCCGGCGAGCTGTGTCCGTGCACGCTGGCGCTCGATCACCGCCGCGGCGCGGGTGTTGAGTTCGACGTCGCGCTCTCTGGCCGTCTTCGTTCGTTCCTTGTCCTTGGCGAGCACGCGCGATCGTCGGATCTTGATCGTGCCGGCCCGCAGGTCGACGTCCTGCCAGAGCAGAGCGATCTGCTCGCTCGGCCGCAGCCCGGAGAAGAATGCGAACTCGAAGTAGTCGCCGTAGTCGTCGCCGAATCGCTTGCGCATGGCGGCCAGGACAATCTCGACCTCGGCCGGCGCAAACGGGTCCGGGGGCGCCTTTTGCACCTTCAGGTTGTCGATGCCATCGGTCGGGTCGCGTTGCAGCGGGTCTGCCTTGCAGATCAGCGCGAAGACGCCGCGCAACGGAATCAGGATGTTGTTCTGCGTCTTCCTGGACAGCGGCTTGATGATCTTGCCGGTCTGCTCGTCGAGTCGCTCGCTGGCCAGCCGGGCCAGGTGCTTGAGGATGCGCTCATGCGTGATTGCCGGCGGCATGTCGTCGCCGAATGCGGATGTCCAGTAGGCGGCCAGGTGCCGCTTGTAGATGCGCAGCGTCGAATCCTCGAGGTCGCGCACGGAAAGTTCGCCCCACAGCTCGGCCCATTGCCGGAACGTACGGCCGCCTGCGTCGGCGGCGTGCTTCTCGGCGAATTTATAGCCGGGGAAGTAGGCGGCCAGGTTGAACGTGCCGGCCTTGATTTCGATGAGGATGGCGTCGCGGATACGGCGCGCGTGCTTGAGGTTCGCTGCCGTCGGCCGCATGTCGAGCGTCGGCCGAAGCTCCTTGCCGCGCCACGAAAACCGGACCTGGATGCGATCGCCGAGCGGCGTTACGCCGCCTGTTTCTGACCTTCGACCCATGCGTAATAGCCGTCCATGCTCACGAGGATGTGACCGTCTGGCGCTCGCACGTACTGCTTTCCTTCCAGCCAGACGCCCTCTTCGATCTTCCGCCGAACAGCCTTTTCGGTGTACCCGGTCAGCGCCTCGAAGAGAGGCAGTTTGACATATTTTGCGGGGGCGATCATTTCAGCATGTCCCTGTCGATCAGGTCGCCGTCTTTCGGCGTCGCGGAGAGCGGCTTCTTGGTGTAGCCGCCGAACCTGAAGCACGGCTTGTGCAGCTTGTGCTCGTGCCCGAGGGGGTCGGCGTAGGTCTCGAACGATGGCTCGCCGTTGAATACCCGGATCGGTTTGCCACAGTGCCAGCAGATGTCGCTCATGATGCGTTGGGCTTCATGGTTGCGCCTCGTCGCCGACCGGCGATTCGCCAATAAGCATTTGCAGCCGTTGGATGGCAGCATCCGGGTCGCCGTCTTCGATTTCCATGATCGCGTTGCGAATCTGCGTGGCCATGATGCTCCGATAGCGCATCTCTTCCTGCGCCTGCTGCCGCCTGAATGCTTCGCTAAATACGCTCGTCATCATGCCGTTCCTCCTTGCGCCACCGACAGCGCCACCGCCACCGGCCGCACCCAGATCGGCGTGGACGACAGCAGGAACGTCTCGCCGGACCAGGCCAACAGCAGGGTCTGGTACATGGTCGAGGCGATGGCCTCGGCGGCGGCAGGGGGGACGGCGTTGCCGATGCGTTCGCGCCAGGCACTGTCGTTGAGGCCGTCCAGTTCGAGGTATTCCTCCGGTTCGATGATCGACTGCAGGACGGCCAGTTCCAGCGTCGTGAAGGGCCGGTGCCAGGTGCCGTCCATGGCGCGGATGACGGCGACCAGCTTGTCGGTGGCGGCCGGCATGCGGTGGTCGGCGACGGACCAGAAACCGTTGTCGTGGCAGGCGGCCGACGAGACGGCGCCGCTGGTGTCGGTCATGCGCCGGACACCGTAATGGCCGCCGGTCAGGTAGTGGTCGCCTTTCTGCGGGATGCCACTCGGGCGCGGATCGGCCACGCATTGACCGCTGCCGTGGGCGCCGGTGACAGCCATGGCGGCGCCATCGAAGGGCACGATGCGGAATTCGTTGCTGTGTTTCTCCGGCCCCTGGTGGCGCGGGTCCGCCACGCTGAACGTGCCTTGCCCAGGCGATTTCACGTTGATCACCGCGCCGGCCGTGTCTTCCATGCGCATCACGCCGTACTGCGAGTATTCCAGCGTGCCGGCCGGCGGGCGCGGATCGGCGATCGAGAAGGCGCCGTTGCTCGGCCCGGAGCGGCCGGCCACGGTGCCCATCGAGGCGTCAAAGCGATTCACGCCGAGGAAGCCGGCGCGGTACTCCGGCACGATCAGGAAATCCTGCAAGTAGCCGTCCTCGACGTTCAGCCGGTTCAGGCTGCGCCAGTCGCTCCCGGCCTCGACGAAGGCGAGCCGCACCCACGTCTTCCACTGCAACTGCGGAATGCGGTGCATCGGGCCGCCGGCCGGATCGCCCGGCAGCGGCATCCGGTCCAGGACCGTGCCGACCGCCTGCAGCCGATGCTGTGGCGGTTCGTACAGGAAGGGCGGCACCTTCTCCATGTGCCGGGCGACGCCCAGGAAACGCTTGCGGCTCTGTGCCAGCCGGCCCAGCTTGCCGCAGTCGTGCGTCGTCTCCGCCCAGGCATAGCCATAGGCCCGGAACAGCTTGGCGATCCGATCCAGCAGATGCCGGCCCCGGGTGGCGATGCGCGGCACGTTCTCGAACACGATCAGTTCCGGCAGGCAATCCTTGAAGGCTTCCAGCATCAGGAACACGCCGCGTTCGGTCAGGCCGTTGAGCGCAACGTACTTGTCCGTCTTGCTCCGCGTCTCGTTCAACAGTCCGGAAAAACCCTTGCACGGGGCGGACAGGAAAACGATGTGCGGGAACTCGTAGCCGGCGGCGCGAAGGATGTCCTCCGGCGTGGCTTCCTTCCAGCCGGCCGGCGGCATGCGGCCGTGGAAGGCGATGTACTGTTCGAGCGAGAACATGTCCAGCGTCGTCGCCTCGACGCCGACCAGCCGCCTGAAATCTCGGTTGGCGGCGGGGTCGACGTCGACCGAACCGATGCAGCGCGGCCGAGCGACCATGTTGCCGACCCGGGCGCTGCCGCGCATGAAGCCGCTGGCGCCGGCGCCTATGGCGCCGAAGAGATGGAAGTGGCGGATCTCGCGGACGTCGACGGGGGCGGCGGTGAAGCGATCGCGGGCGGTCATGCGGGCACCTCGGCGGGAAACAGCGCCTCCTTGGCGAGTTCCTTGAGGCCGGTCTTGGTGCGGTTGGAGTGGGCGATTTCGTCGAGGGCGGCACGCAGGCGCCGCCTCTCCTGCTCGCAGCGCTCGAACCTCGGATGCACTTCCAGCGTGTCCGCCGCCGGGTCGACCATCTCGTTCCGAGGGTCGAGCAGCGCCAGCATGCCGTAGGCCACGCGGCCGATGGAGCCCGTCGACGCGACGACCAGGATCAGTCGCGCCACCTCGCGCAGGTGCTCAGGGTTGTCGATGTCGAACCTGTCGTCGCCGAACTTCTCGGCCAGTCCGGCGGGAAGCCACTGCCTGTCCAGTCCTTCCAGGATGGCGGTCACCGCCATCGCCGCCTTCAGGTCGGCCGCCGTCGCTTTCGCCATCTTCATGCTTCGCTCCCTTGGAAAGTCGAAACCGGCGCCGCCGGCAAGAACTGATCGCACGCGCTCGCGCCCGCCTCGCGGCGCATGTCCATCGCCGCCCATGGCGCCGTCGCGCCGGCGGTGTCGCGGCGGGTGTAGCGCAGGCACCGGCTGCGGCTCGGGCAGTTGCCGCCCGGGCAACGTGCGAAATCGTGTGGCAGGTCCATTTCCTGGAATCTCCTGGTCATCGGGTGGGGCCGGTGTGGGCCAGCGCCGCGCGGTAGGAGTGCAGCGCCTCGGTTCGATCGCGGCCGTCGGCGCGGCGGACGTGGAATTTCTCGATGAGGCCCTGTTCTCGCATGTTCATGGTTTCGCTCCTGTGGCGGTCACGGCTGCGCCGCGACCAGGGACCGGGGATCAGAGACCCCGATGGGTTGGGTGCAGCGGACGGCGACGAGGTCGTAGCGGAGGTCGGGCCAGCCGCCGACGAGGTAGAACGCGCCGGCACACCGCCCCGAGAGCCAGCAGCCGCCCCGGAAGAGCGCATAGCCGGACCAGTCACACCGCTCCTCCGGCCGCCAGCCCATCCCCTTCTTCATGCTCGGGTAGGGGGTCGCGGTCAGGCTCGGCGAATCGGCCTCGATGATGGTCGTCAGGCCGTTCTCGTCGCCCTGCAGGTCGTCGAAGACCCACTGCCAGACGTTGCCGTTGAGGTCGCAGATGCGCTCGCCGTTCGAGAGCGTCAGCCAGCGGCGTTCTTTCTCGTCCGCGGGGGTGTAGTCGCCCGGCTGCGGGCCGCTCACGCTGCCCTTGCGCAGGCCGCGGAACAGCTTGCCGGCGCCGACCCGGCCGCCCGTCCAGTTGCAGTCCTGCCGCGCGGCGTCGATGGCGACGGCCAGCCACTGGCGCTCAGTGACCTGCGCATAGCCGGCCGCCGCGCAGGCGGCGCGCGCCTCGTGGTAGTTGATGTTGACCCACGGCACGCCGGTGGCGGTCACGGCCAGGCGGCCGTCATCCCCCTTGCTGCAGGCGAACTGCCCGACGCGGAAGCTCGGCACGACGATGCCGCCGGGCAGGGTGACGTCGGGAACGGTAATGAAGCAGTCGGTCGCGGCCGCCGTGGCGGCGGCGCCGCTGGCCGCCGGCTGGCCGGCGACAGGGTTCAGGGCTTGGTCCATGAGGACTCCTTTGCGCGAGTGAAAAAGCGCCGATGGAAGGCCATCGACGAGACGATTCCGAAGGGGCCGCCGAGCAGGAAGGCGGCGATGTCGATGCCGCCGGCGTCCGGCGCGAGCTTGAAGAGCACGAGGTTGCTGCCGCCGATGGCGAAGCTGGTGACGAAGGCGGCGCGGTAGTGGCCACCGTTGACGTTCAGCGACTGCAGGCCGAGGAAGAAGACCAGGGCGAAGGTGCTGACGAAGAGGGCGAGGGCGGTCATTCGGCCGATCTCCTCAAATCCTCGGCGCGCGCGTTGTTCGCCGCGTCGATCACACCGGCCATGCCGGTGATCAGCAGCATCTCCAGCAGCGTCGCGTCGTCGGCGAGCGGGTGGCGTTCGCGCAGGAGTTCGACGGCACGGTTGAGCACGGCCGAAAAACGCCCCGGCAGGCTGATGCCGATGAGGATCGGTTCGTTCATCGCGCGGCCTTTGCCCAAGCGAGCCGGGGCGAGTAGTTGAGCCGGCGCATGTAGCGCCAAGCGATCAGGCAGCGCATGACGAACCGCGCGGCGCGGGTGGCGATGGTGAGTCGGCGCGCAGTCATGCGGCCTCCGGCGGTTGCGGTTCGTCGGCGGCGCGCGGCCGGGCGGCGACCAGCGCCCATCCCTTGCACGGGCGCGGCAGCAGCGCCACCTGGCGGCCGTTGGTGTAGAGCCTCTGGCCGGCCCCGCGCGCGGCGAGCGCCGCCTCGATGAGGTCAAAGGCGGCGGCGTCCGGGTGTGCCGGGAAGATGACGGCGGCGGGGATCATTCCCTCCACCCCCCATCCCTCGGCAGGACGCGTTCGCGCGGCAGGAACTTGATTACGTGCGCGAAGTGGTCTTCGGTGCGCTGCATTGAGCCGTCCGGAACGATCTCCGGCGCGTCGAGCGGGCCATCGAACACGCGGATGCCGGGCCGGACGTCGACGCGGAACGAATGCCTCGCCGAGGCTTGGAGCGATCCGTCGTCGTCGCCGAAGTCTGGCCAGCGCTCGTAGTTGAGCTCCGCCTGGATCGGGCAGCCCTTGCCGCGATGCATGGCGATCAGGTGAGGCATGATCACGCGGCCTCCGCGAGTGGCATGCGCGGCGTGACGTTCGCCGCGACGCTGATCGGGACGTCGAAGCCTTCGAGGTGGATAAGGGTGTCTTCCCGATTCCACGGCTTTTCGCTCTCACTGGCGATGCGCAGGCCTGCGCCGGTGATGGCGGCGATGATCTCGTGGCGCGATACGTGGCCGGGGCTGAACTGGACCCAGACGGTAATGCCTTGGGGGGCCACGCTGGCCACCGGGCAGCCAGTGCAGCATTCCTCCGGCAGGTGCGCGCGGAGTTTCTCGGAGAGGACTTCGGCCTCGGCGAGCAGCCCGGCGTTGGCACGCACGATCTCGACCATCTGCGCAGCTTCGCGCTCGATCCGATCGATGACTTTCTGTTTGAGTTTCATCATGTTCCTCCGTTGTCGCGGGCTAGGTCACCGCTGCGCGGCGACCCGAGACCAGGGATCAGAGACCGGGCAGGGTGCAGCGGACGGCGACGTGGTCGTAGCGGGAGTCGGGCCAGCCGCCGTCGAGGCCGAACGCGCCGGCATGCCGCCCCGAGTGCCAGAAGCCGCCCCGGACGAGCGCAAGGCCGGACCAATCGACGCCGGCCCTCGGCGTCCAGCCCTGGCCCTTCTCTTCGGCCGGGTAGGGAATGACGATGCTCGGCGAGTCGGCGGCGAAGGGGCGGGCGACCAGACCGTTCTCGTTGCCCTGGATGTCGTCGAAGACCCACGAGAAGGCGTTGCCGGCGATGTCGTAGATGCGCTGGCCGCCCGGCAGCTCGAACCAGCGGCGCTCGTCCGGGTCCGGCGATTCGTAGGTGGCCGGCTGCGCGCTGCTCATGCGGCCCTTGCGCAGCCCCTGGTAGAGCTTGCCGGCGCCGACCCGGCCGCCGGTCCAGTTCGCCGGCTGCAGGGCGATCTGGTAGGCGAGCGCGAGGCTCTGGCTGTCGGCGATCATCGGCGTGCCGGCGGCGGCCGCGACGCGGCGCGCCTCGTGGTAGTCGATGCGTACCCACGGCGCGAGGTCCGCCACGCTGACGGGCAGCCCGTCGTCGCCGCGGGCGGCGAGGTACTGCCCGGCGCGGAAGCCCGGCACCACGAGCCCGCCCGGCAGCACGGTCTCCGGCACGGTGACGAATTCGCCGCGGTCTGCGGCCGGCGTTGCTTGGCTCATGACGCCTCCCTGAAAAAACCGGCCGAGGCACAGGCCCCGGCCGGGGCAACCACCACTGCTTTGCTTGCTGCATGCCGGTGGCCGACCGGCGGCGGGTGGGCGGGGCGCCCGAACTCGGTTGGTCAGGCGGACAGGTCCGGCTTGCCGTTGAGGATGGTCGTCTGGGTGGCGTCGGTGATTTCCTTCCACACCGCCAGCACAGCGTCTTCCAACACCTTGTGCTCGCGCAACAGGTCGAACCACATCACCAGCGCGCCGCTGTCGATGCGGTAGCGCAGCCGCGCCGTCACCTTGTAGCGCGGCCCGCCTTCCAGCACCGGGATGCCGAGGACGAAGATTTCCGGGATCTGCAACTTGCCCTTGCTGGCCGTGCCCTCGATCTGCTCTTCGTAGGTCAGCTCCTGCTGCCCGTTGGAAAGGCGGATGCCGCTGGCGAAGTTGATCTTCTTCTTCGCCTCCAGCGTGCGGCTGATTTCGAGCATGTCGGCGCCGGTCGGCTCCACGATGTCGGGCAGGTTGTCCTCGATGAACTGCGCGAACTCCGCCTGCTTGAGCGGCTTCTGGTTCGCCGCCTGCCAGGTCTTCCATTCCCGCGAGAGCGGGCAGTCGTAGCTGGCCGTGTGGTCGCGCCAGCCGGCTTCGTCGGTGCGGTGGTCGTCGAAGACCGCGATGAATCCCGGCGGATCGATGCGGCCGTACAGCGTGCTCCCCGCCTGATGCCTCTTGAAGTAGGCCACGAAGCTGGCGGCGTCGCGGAACACGAAGGCGCCGCGCTTGCGCGCCGGCGCCGGCAGCATTTTTTCGAGGTCGTGGACCGCGTAGCCTTCCGGCAGGACGACGACCTTGGTGTCGCCGATGTCCTGGGGCTTCGTCAGCGCGGCGCCAGTGTCGAGCGCCCGGCTGAGTGCGCAGCCGGTGCCGACGGCGAGGTCGGTCTGGTTGTTCATGCCGCCACCTCCTTCAGTTCAGCGGCGGGCGCGGCGGCGACTTCCTTGAGGCCGCTCAGTTCCGGCTGGCGCGGATCGTTGCGCACCAGGTTGTTCTCCGGCGTGGCGAAGAAGACCGAGGAGCCCTTCGGCAGCGTCGGGATCTTGGCCTTGATGTCGTCGGTGACTTCGATGGCGCCGCCGCCGACGGGCTTGAGCTTGATCGTCAGCGTGATCGATCCGGCCTTGCCGGTGTCGCCGACGGCGGCGACCAGCTTGCCGATCTCGGCGGTGAGTTCGTCGAGGCATTCGCCGAAGCGAATCTCGCGCAGGGTGTGGTCGAACGGGCGGTTCATATTCCCTCCGGGTGGATCGGCTGCGCTTCGCGTCCGGCGGCGGCCGTGTGCCGGTCTGCTGCCCGGTGGTTCTCTGCGGCGCTCATGCTGTCGGCGGTGCCAGGGAGCCGTCTTGCGCCGGGTCGATGCCCGCGTCGCGGGTTTTGCCGGGTTGGTGGAATCCACTGTACCCATATGTGGGTTTATTGTCAATCCATAAGTGGGTTTTGGTGCGCGGCCCATCGGGCGGCGGGTTGTGCCTCACGCAGAAGGCTGGGAACGAATCAGTCGGTTCGGGGTTTTTCTAGGGGGCGCTGATAACCGGGGCGCATATTTACGAATCGCGGCGAGCGCCGCATACTCCACCGTCTCATGGATTGCGCCGCACGCCTTTCAGCATGCGGAGGGTGTTTTGCATGGAGGCAGTGATTCTGACGCTGGCCGTTCTTGTTTTTGTTTTCGTGATCGCCTACAGGGCGATCAGGGCGGAGGGGCGCGCGCGGCCGCCGCCCGCCACCGAGAGGGCGGCGCCCTCTGACGATCGTGATTACTGGGCGCGAATCAAGGCACTCAACGGGAAATACGGCGGCGCAACGCAAGGCGACCGTGCGGCGCTTCTTCTCACTACGGAAGTTCGGGGCGACTCGGGCCGTGACAGTTGGGAGGGTTCATTCTATGAGGTAGAAGATCCTCGCGAGCTCGCCGCCAATCTGCGCATCACGTATCGGACTGGCGCCGGCTCGCAGACAACGCGTGATATTCGGCTGATGAGGTATGGCGAATGGGAGGGCGGCGCCATCCTCTGGGCGCATTGCCGTTTGCGCCGCGCGAATCGCACATTCCGGACGGATCGGGTTCTCTCCTGCATCGATCTCGACACCGGCGAGATCATCGATGACCTTCATGCTTGGCTGGATGATAGGTATGAGGCGCTCATTGGCGACGCCGTCGAGCGCGCCGACGACGCCGCCTGACGCGTTCTGCGCACAGTGGCGGTGGTAGCTAATAACCTAGAAGAGGCGCAGACGAAATGATTATTTGCACAACTTGCGGATACAGAGGGGAGCCAAATCGTAGGACGAAGGGAAGCATGCTGATCGAGCTCGTACTATGGCTTTGCGTTATCGTCCCCGGTCTTGTTTACTCGATTTGGCGCCTCAGCTCAAAATATGATGCGTGCCCGTCTTGTGGCGGCACTGCACTCATCCCGGAAGATTCGCCGCTGGGTAAAAAATTCGTTGCCGAGCACTTCCCCGGCGACCCTGCGTCAAAAATTCGGTCGCCGTCTCCTGTGGCAGTGAAGGCTGGCGCCGCGCTGGGCCGTGTTGTCGGCCGCTTCCTCAAGTAGCCCGGCCGATATTCGCAAAAATCCAGGCTGCCCGATGCCGCCCCATAACGGCCGCCTGGGGGGCTTTACAAGGGCCGCAGCATGGCATTATCATGCGCGCATTACCGGCGCCCGACCTTCGTCGGCGCTTCCTTCTTTTGATGCCGACACTTGTGAACAAGAACGAACTGGAATATCACAAGGCCCGCGCGAATGCCGAGCGGTTCGGCCACATCATACAGTTGGTCAGCAGGCTAATGCTCGGTCTGATTGTGCTTGCTGGAATCTGGGTGTTTTTCGATGGGCTCGCCAAGGTGCTTACCGGGCAATCTCCCGAAGGTATCAGCGCATTCGCCAAGGTGATTGAGGCGCTGGAATTGGGATCCATCATTGGCTATCTGTGGGGGGCTGGCGCCTCCGCGGCATGGTATCGTGAGCGCAGGGGCAAACAGCGGATTATCCAGGAGAAGAGCCGGCTTCAACGACAGGCGGAAGATGGCGACCCTTATCGCACGACAAGCGGGCTTACCGAAATCGGCGGCTCGCCTGCAAGAGAGGAGGCATGATGGAACTCGCTCTGACGGGAATCGGGATCGTTCTCTGTGCCATCACGTGGCGAGGCATGTGGAAACCCTCAACCCTGGATACCGCGCGCGACCGTCTTTTTGACCTCAGGGACCGCCAGGTTCGCGGGTGGTTTCTTGAGCATGGCATTCCGCTGGATCACCCGATCTATGTCGCGTTGCGCGATCTTCTGAACGGAATGCTCAAGAATACCGACACGCTGACCTTCTCGCACGTGGTCTGGCTGCTCGCATGGGCGGAGGAGCACCCGGATATTGAAGCGCGGCGCCGCAAGATACTGGAAGCGCGATTTGCGACCGACGATCCCCGATTGAAGCAGTTGGTTCGGGAGGTTCGCGAAAACGCCTCCGGGGTCATGTTTGCATACGTCATTGAGTCGTCGCCGGCCGCATTGTTTTTCGCATTGATGGGGGCGATAGCTGTATTCGTCGCGCGTGCCTGTCGCTGGGTCATTACGGTCTTCCGCAATGGCGGGGGTATGGTCCGCGCGCCGCTGCGAACCCATCTGGCAGCCGCGCTTCTTACCTGCGCAACCTTGATGGGCCTGACCTCTCGGGCCACCGCGCAGGCCACGATGGAAGAAAAGGCTTTTTCGGTGCAATACCCGGCGTAATGCAGGCCTCGCCATCTGACTCCTGAAAGCCCGGCCCCGCGCCGGGCTTCTCGTTTCTGAGCCCCTTCCTCTGACCGCTGTTACGCGCAGTGACGATCGGCTCTCGATTCCCTGCGGATGCCAATCGGGTCTTGGCGGTGGCATAATCGGTGCGCATACCAACATCCACAGGGAGACATCATGAAACGCTTGGTCGCGAGCGCGCTTGTTCTTGCCCTTCTCTCCGCCTGCGCAGGGGCAACCTACCGGCCCCTGGTCGATCGACCCGGCCCGCAGTTCGAGCAGGATTTGGCCGAGTGCCAGCGATATGCGGAGGGCGAGGCGAATGCCGCCGCGGGGGCGGCGATCGGCGCCTTGCTCGGCGCCCTGCTTGGTCTCGCGGCCGGGCATAAGACGGGATACCAGAGTGATTTTGCCCGAGCAGGCGCCATTGGCGGCGCCCTCGGAGGTAGCGTGTCCGCCGAACGGAATCAGCAGACCGTCATCGCCAACTGTCTGCGCGGCCGAGGTTACAGCGTGCTGCGCTGATCCGCCCGGATCGGCTGCGCTTGCCATGGCGACGGCGGCGGGCGGCGCGACTATTCTGCCCGATTGTCATCTTTTCTCGATTTGACTACCCTCCCTGCTGCGGGCGCCTCCGGGAAGAGAATCAGTTGGCAGGGTTTGCCTTGGCCTTCGGGTGCGTGGTGGCCAGCAGCTTCGCCTGGCCCATGAGCTGCCAGCGCCCCTCGTCGCTCATGGCCTCGGCCAGCTTCGCCAGTTCGCGCATGTAGGTTCCTTGCGGATCGACCTTCGGTAGCTGGGTGACGCTGCCTGCCGCCGACTTGTTCGAGGCTTGCGTATAGGGAGGGGGGCTCGGTTCGGCAACGCCCGACGGCGGCGTGCCGGCAAGGCGTGGTTCGGCGATCAGGTCAACAGCGCGTCGTCCGAAGGCGCGGGCGAGGGCGTCCAGATTCTGCACGGTGATATTGCCGTCGCCGTTTTTCGTGCGCTGTATCGTGCCAAACCCGACGCCGGATTTTACCGCCAACTGCTTGATCGTCAGTTCAGGCGGGCCTTGCATCCAGCTGCCCAGGTTTTGCGCAATCGCCTTTTTAATGTCCATTTGTGGATTGTCATAGATCGAATAACCCATGGGTGGGTATTGACCAAACCCATATGTGGGTTTAACCTCTGCGGGTATGACTTCAGAGATCGGCATCTACGACTTCGTGATGGCGCATTTGCGCGAGAAGCGCATTCCGCAGCGGCGTGTCGCCGTCGAGAGCGGCGTGCCGTTCTCTACCGTCGCCAAGATCGCCCAAGGCAGCATCAAGGACCCCTCGGTTCACTCGGTCCAGCGTCTCTACGACTACTTCGTCCGCGTGGATGCAGAAGCTGACCGCAAGGAAGCGGCGTGATGTCATCGAAGAATCAGCCGCTCGCCCGTCGGCAGGTAGAAGCCTGCATCGTCCCGGTTCACTGGCGCGACGGTGCCGTGCAGCCGGTATTTCTTCTGTCCCTCCATAGTTGTGGTCGTGCCATCGAGCAGGTCGTACTCGATGAAGTCGGT
Source organism: Rhodocyclaceae bacterium (assembly GCA_019455325.1). GTDB lineage: Bacteria > Pseudomonadota > Gammaproteobacteria > Burkholderiales > Rhodocyclaceae > Proximibacter. The sequence goes on from JACFMQ010000010.1 coordinate 110,966, forward strand.
GAATTCATCAATCGTCACCTCGCGGCCCTCCAGGACGGCGAAAAGGGTTGCGGTCACTCTGGACGTGATGCGTTTGGTCATGACGAATCTCCTGATGTGGTCTTTTCAAACTTGCTCAATCAGTTCGAGAACTGGGTGAAGGATGCCGGACTGTCGGCCGACGAACTCCAGGCAGCGTTCGATATCGCGGTGTGCTACACGGCCTTCATGCGCCGCGCTGGCGGTGGCCACAAGGAGGCAGCGTGATGCTATTCGCGCGTCAACCGCCTGCGATCCTCGGCCAGCTCGAATTGCCCGTCGTCTGTTGTGTTGATGGAGCGCCCTTCGGCAGTCTCGTACTTCCATCCCATGGTCGTGACGTCCGTCTCTCCGGAAAGAAATGTCGTCACGACCCTGTATTTCCAGTACCGAATCTCGTAACGATTCCCGTCGTCGTCCTGGGCGAAGAAGCACTCGGCAATGAACGGGGTTTTTTTCGTGGGGTTTGCCATGTTTCCTCCTGAAGTTGTCGAAGAACTCAAAAAGCATAAATCCAATTGGGATGTGCTGTCCGAATCGCAGAAGGTCGAATCTTTGATCTCTCGCGTTCGCATCCTGGTCGGCGCCAGCGAGTTTTCCGCCGATGAGGTCGAGTTGGCGATGGATTTGGCGGTGAGCGCGCTGACTACGATGCGCGGTCGCGTTGTCACCGCGTTCGCTGGCGCCGCAGCACGTCCGGTATGCCAACCTGGGGGCGTCTGCTTCCCCGTCGGGACATCCGGCCTTGTCAAGGAGCTTCCCGATCCACTCCCTTCCCGTGGCGCCTGTTCCCCTGTTGAAGCGTCCGTTCTTGAACGCGATGGAGGCAAGAGGTGCGCAGAGTGATCCGCAGTCATCTGGACATCCCGGCTGACGCTGACGACCACTGCCGCCTGGTTCTCCAGTTGGCAAATCGTTGTGCCGGCATGTTTTCCGGCGCGGGTCTCCACGTCTCGTTCCACATGAGATGCGGCGATCTGGTGGCCATCCCGGATTTGATGCAGCGCGGGGTGTTGCTGGCTGCAATCGAGATTCGCGAGGTGCTTGCATCGTCAGCGGATGGACGGAAAGCCTTGCGTGATCTCGGATTTGAGCCACTCCTTGAGGATGTCGAAGGTAAATGAAATGCCGGGCTTGAATACGTTGTCCCTGGCTTTCGCCCACAGCGTTTCGTCCGCGATGGCGGCGGCGAACTCGCATCCATCCCATGTGAGGCGCGTCACGATCGCGTACACGGCTTTGGACCCGCTGCCAGCCATGGCGCTGGCCTCGATCAGTCCGGCCTCTTTCAGCCAGATGACGTGGGTAACGAAGACATTTTCTTCCACGCCGTCGATTGCCTCTAGCGTCTCGCCATACGGCATGTCCTCCGTCGCCAGAATGATCTTCCTGACGATGTCCATATCCCTTTTCATGACCGCCTCCTTCCTGATGGGTTGATGACGTGAGAATCAACAATTCTATCAGCATGGTTGCGGTCTCCTCGCTCTCGCGCCCCTCCCTCGCGAGAGAAGTGCTTGCCCGCGCCGGCCGGTGGTCGGCGCGGGTTTTTTTCGGGAGGTGGCGGCGCGGCGCGTCGTTGCTGTTCATGGCGCCATCATCGCTCCACGACGCCGTGGCGTGAACTGAGGGAGGTTCGGTATGACTCATGGAAACGAAGCCCTGCGCGGCCGGCGTGACCCGGTCGCGGTGCTGCATCAGGATTTGCTCGCGGCGCCCGGTGGAATCGCCGGCGCAGCGCGGCTTGTTGGCCGGTCGGCCGGGGTAATGCACAACAAGTTCAGCGAGGCGATGCCGCAGTACGAGATCACCGTGCGTGAGGCCATCGCCCTGGCGCACGCCGTCAGTTCGACCGGATTCGCCGAGGCGGTCTGCGACCAGTTCGACGGCGTGTTCCTGCCGCTGCCGCCGCAGCGGCCGGGCGAGGACGACGTGTTGCAGGCGTACCTCGACATCGTCAGGCAGATGGGCGACCTCGCGCGCGAGTTCACTGAGGCCCGCGAGGACGGAGTCATCGAGCCGGCCGAATTCGCGGCGCTCAGGCTGCGCGGGCACCGGACCATCGGCGCGATCCAGTGCCTGCTGTCCGAGCTGCAGTTGCTGGTGCGCGAGGTTCCCGCGCCGGCGCTGGCTGCGGCGTGCTGATCCGCCGGGGGTTGCCGCTGTGCAGATGATCGTCCTCACCGAAGCGGAACTGGATCTGCTCTCCGGCGAGCCGGCCGAGGTACTGAAGCTCTACGTCTGCCTGCGGCGGCGAATGGATTTCGCGACGGGCCTCGTCGGCGCGATGACCGGCGTGTCGTGGTGGGCGCTGCGCGAGGACATGCACGTGAGCGGCGCCCAGGGCCGCGCGCGCGGCGAAAGCGGCACGCCGAGCGAGCGCATGGTCGAGCGGAAGGTGGATCGCCTCGTCGCGCTCGGCCTCGTCGAGCGCCGGTCGCTCTACCGCAAACTCGTTTTTTTGCTCCCCATGGCCCACCGCGCATCGGCACGTCCAAAAGAAGTGGGGCCGAGTTGGGGCCGAGAGGCGGGGCCGGAAGTGGGGCCGGAAGTGGGTCCGACCGAATCCCAGACGGCGCAATGGTTTGCGGAAGAAGTGGGGCCGAAAGTGGGGCCGGAAGTGGGGCCGAGTTGGGGCCGAGAAGTGGGGCCAACATCAGGTATCAGGGTAAACCATCTCTCTAAATCAAAGCCAGCGGCAGCACTACCCGCGGTGGTAGACGCGCGCGAGGCGCTGTTGCTGGCGCCGCAGCAGATGGCCGAATGGCTGCGAGAGGCCGAGAGGCGCCGGGGCAAGATTCTGCGTGTGGTGCCGACCGATCCGCTGCTGAAAACCTGGTCTTCAGAGAGGGTGCAACTCGACGACCTGCGCGCCGCCCATGCCATGGCGGTTGCGGACCGCGATGCGCGCGGCGAGCCGGCGCCGGTCTCGCCGGGCTTCCTGCGCATCTTCCTCGACCGGCTGCGCAGGCGAAACGGCGGCGTCGAAAACGACGTGCCGTGGTTCCGGTCGGCGGCGGGCATCGAGGCGCAGGGCGCGGCGCTCGGGGTTTTCAGGCAACCGGGCGAGCGGTTCCCGAGCTTCAGGGCGCGGGTCTATGCCGCGGCCGGAATCACCGACGACGTTGCGAGGAGGTTGTAGCCATGAGCTTTGCATGCGGCAACAAGGAATGGGCCGTCGCCGTCGAGCGCCGCGCCCAAAGCGGCGAGCGCATTCCTCACCACCTGCTGCGCATCGCCGGCGAGGCGCTGGGCCGGACGATCGAGCGCCGCGTTCCGGCGTGCCGCCCCGACCACGCCGACCTCGCCGCGGGCGACGACAGCTTCGCCCAGGCCGACGACGAGATGGTGCCGCTATGAGCGTCGTCGTCAGCAAACAGACCGGCGATGCGCTGGCCAGGGTGATGACCTTCTTCGGTATCGACGAGTACAACCGGCCGCTGTTCCGCGCGGCGGCCGAGTCCTGTGGCGTCGAGGCGTTCAGCGCCTTCATTGGTGCGCTCGATGCGGCCGTTCAACGAGACAGTCGATACGGCGTCGGCTCGCGTATTCGCGAGCAGGCGAAGGCGGGGATTCGTGACGGAGCGAGGCGAAACAATGGATGAGCTGCTGAGAGTGGAGGGCGCGGTTTCTGCAACGGCCTCCGGCAATCTGACGTGGGAACGCTGGCCGCACGATGTGGCGACTGCGCTCGGATTTGCCGGCCAGCGCAACCCGGTCGGGTTCGCGGTGGTGCGCTACCTGGCGGATCCACCGAGCTCGGCGGCCGTGTGGAACGTGGTGCTGTGCCTGACCAGCGAGTTGATCCGCCGCGGCGTATCCGCTGACGATGCGAAGAACGCCGCCTGGCATGCCTTCGACTTCTGGCGCGACATCCGCTGCCGGTCATGCCACGGACGCGGGCATGTCGGTGCCACGCAGCAGCCTTGCCCTGTGTGCGGCGGCTCCGGTCATCGCCGATTGCCGGATGGACCGGAGACTCTTCGCGATGCGATCTCGGCGCTGATCAATGCCGAGCAGTGGATGGAGGGGCAACTGGCGAAGCGCCTGAAGGATGCGGCGCCACAGGCGGCAGCCGGAGAGTATTCGGTACATCTCCCGGCGCTGCCGGGAGTGCAGGATTCCGGCTTCAACAGCAGCGCGGCTGCTGGGTTTCGCGGGCGGTTCGATGGCGAGTAGTGCGCGGGGTGTTGACAGCGTGTTGTACTCTGTCAATGAGGGGCTGCATTTGTGCCAGTAGCAGCCCCCCGGCCCTGCCGGCATTTGGGTTGCAGCAAGCTGGTCCGCGACGGATCGGGCTACTGCGAATCCCACCAGCCCGACCGGCAACGCGGAAAATTCTCCGACCGACAACGAGGCAGCCGCCATGAGCGCGGCTACGGTGCCGACTGGGTGCGCCGGCGAATCGTAATCCTCCGCCGCGATGGCGGGCTGTGCCAGCCATGTCTGCGCGCAGGCAGGGTTACGACGGCGACGCAGGTCGACCACATCACGCCGAAGTCTGACGGCGGCACGGATGCCGAAGACAACCTGCAGTCCATCTGCGCCGACTGCCACGCCGCGAAGACCGCCGCCGAGGCCGGCGGCGCCCGCCGCCGGCCATCGAGCCGCCGGGAGGGGTAGGGGGGGTCGAATCTCCCCCGCCTTTTCCCAGGGGACCGGGCCGTTCCCCGATCTTTCATGGGGAGGTTTTTGGGGAGGGGGAGGGGTAAGAATTTGCCCGCCCAGGATTGACGATCATCTCGCCTCGAACCGTTTTTGAACCCAAGGATTGAACTGGAGCCGCTGTGGACGACGGAAAGCCGAAGCTGGTGCCGTTGGAAGGCGGTGCCTCGGATAGCAAAAGGCGGGTGGTTGGTGGCGTCGAGATTCCGTCGCCGCCACCGGGCTCCCATTTAACGACCGGTGGCCGGCGGCTCTACGACTGGATCTGCGAGGCGCTGATAAGGGACGGACGGAAGATCAGCGCGGCTGGGCTCCAGATCGTCCTGCTGGTGCACACATTCCAGACCTGGTCGGCGGACATGAAGCTGTGTCTCGACCACGGGCGGTATGGAGAGAGTAAAGACGGCAACCGGTTCGAGCTGCCGCACAGCTACAACGAGCGGAACGCGCGCGCAGAGATCAAACGGGAGTTGCCCGAGGCATGCTTGACGGTGATGTCGCAGATCGAGGCCAGGCTCAAGGAGAGCAAGGTGGCCACCGGCGTGCAGGACGACCTGTTCGCCGATCTGGTGGATCACGCAAGGGATCGGCCAAGCGCGAGCGCCTGATCCCGCCGGAGTCCGGGTGGGTTGAGTGGGATCGTGATTACGGCGTGCCTGTCCTGCGCGGCGAGATCGTCGTCGGGAGGTTCGTGCTGCTGGCGGTGGAGCGCCACTACAGAGATCTGCAGCAAGCCGGGAAGCGCGGGCTGGTCTTCAGTCCTTCGCACGCCTGGCACATGATCCGGTTCATCGAGCGGTACTTCGTCCATATCAAGGGAGCGCTCGCCGGAAAGCCGATCCGGCTCGATCCGTGGCAGAAGTTCTGGACGGCGGTCCTGTACGGCTGGCGCCGCGCGGATGGGCGCCGAAGGTTTACGCGTGCCTACGAGGAGGTTGCCCGGAAGAACGGGAAGAGCACCTGGAAAGGCCCGCAGGGTGCCTACCTGTTCATGATGGATGGCGAGCCGGGCGCCGAAGTCTACGCCGTCGCCACGACGCGCGAGCAGGCGATGACGGTGTTCAAGCCGGCCTTCGAGAATTTCAAGCGCTGGCGCCGTCAGTCTGCCGGGGTCGCGCGAAGTTTCCGGATCTTCGAGGGGCTGAACCAGGAGCGCATCGAGGCCGGGTCGTCGGTGTTCAAGCCGATCGCCAGCAACGCCGATGCGCAGGACGGGTTCAACCCGTCGGCCGTGCTCTACGACGAGCTGCATGCGCAGAAGTCGCGAGAGCAGTGGGACGTTCTTGAGTCCGGGTTCGGCGCACGCTCGCAGCCGCTGCTGTCCGCGATCACAACGGCCGGATTCATCCTTGACGGGATCTGTACGGAGGTGCGCAGCTACCTGGTGTCCGTGCTCGAAGCGCGGCGCGCCGACGACGACCTTTTCGGCTACATCTACACCCTCGACGAAGGCGACGACCCTTTCGACGAGCGGACATGGATCAAGGCGAACCCCGGCCTCGGCTCGTCGAAGGGGATCGACTACATGCGCGGTATGGCACGGAAGGCGAAGGCCCTGCCGTCGGCGCTGGCGAACTTCAAGACCAAGGATCTGAACATCTGGTGCAACGATGCCGAGGGGTGGATCGACCTGTCGGTGTGGGACAAGGGTGGGAAGAAGTTCTGTGCGGAATTGCTGGCCGGCCGCGAGTGCTACGGCGGCCTGGACCTGGCCAGCACGCGCGACCTGACGGCCTTCGCGCTGGTGTTTCCGCCCAAGGATGGCGGCGGCGACTGGTACGCCATCGTTCGCACGTGGTGCCCGCGTGCCAAGGTCGATGAGCAGGCAGACGATGCCGCGCCCTACGACAGATGGGAGAAGGAAGGTTGGCTGACGGTGACGGACGGAAATGTCACCGACTACCAGCCGGTCGCCGCGGCCATCCTGGATGCGATCGCGACCTACGATGTCCGGGAGATCGGATTCGACCGCTGGAACGCGCAGCAGCTGAGCAACGAGCTGATCGAACGCGAGGTGCCGCTGGTCGAGGTGCCGCAGAACACCGGCGGCATGTATCCGGGGTCGAAGAAGCTCGAAGAACTGATCTACGGCCGCCGCTTGCGCCATGCCGCAAACCCTGTGCTCCGCTGGGCCGTCGGCAACGTCTCGCTGCTGTACGACAGCAACGAGAATTTCCGCCCCGACAAGAAGCGCAGTCGGCCGAAGGGGCGCATCGATCCGGCCGTCGCCGTCGTCATGGCGCTGAGTCGGGCCGTTGCCTACGTCGAAGAGGAATCGTCCTTCTGGGAGACCGGGGAGGGCAAACAGGACTGATCCATGAATCTACGCGCAATCTGGCCGTTCGGCCGAAAAAGCGGCGATGGCCCGATTGTCGACTCGCATGGGCTGTGGCAGGCGCTTCATGGCGGCCGCGTCGCCAAGACCGGAACGGCGGTGACGCTCGAATCCGCGATGCGCGTCACTGCCGTCCTGGCCTGCGCCCGGGTCATCGCCGAGGGCATCGCCCAGGTGCCGTTCAAGCTCTACCGCGGCGAGGGTCGGTCGCGCGAGGCGGCGAAGGATCATCCGCTGTACGAGGTTCTGCATCGTCGCCCGAACGGCTGGATGTCGTCGTTCGAGCTGCGCGAGGTCATGGGTTACCACTGCGTTCTGGCGCGCGGCTTCACCGCGTTCGCGAACCGCGGCAGGGGCGGCCGCGTCGTCGAGCTGATCCCGCTTCTGCCGAACACCGTCAAGGTGAGGCAGAACAAGGACTGGTCGCTCACCTACGAGGTGACGGCCAGCAATGGCAGCGTGCGCGAATTTTCGCAGGAATCGATCTGGCATGTGCGCGGCCCGAGCTGGAATGGCGTGGTCGGCATGGATGTGATCGGTCTCGCGCGCGAAGCCATCGGACTCTCCATCGCCGCCGAGGACAGCCAGTCCGCGTTGCATGCGCGAGGCGCCAGGCCGAGCGGCCTGTATTCGGTCGAGGGCACGCTGAGCGACAAGCAGTACAAGGACCTCAAGAAGTGGATCGACGATAACTACGCCGGCGACGCGCAGGCGGGCACCACCATGCTGCTCGATCGGATGGCGAAGTTCACGCCGATCCGGATGTCCGGTATCGATGCGCAGCACCTGGAGACGCGCCGCTTCCAGATCGAAGAGATCTGCCGCGCCTTGCGCGTGATGCCGATCATGGCCGGCTACAGCGATAAAGCGGCGACCTACGCCAGCGCCGAGCAGATGTTCCTCGCGCACGTCGTGCATACGCTGTCGCCGTGGTACGAGCGCATCGAGCAGTCGGCCGACTGCCAGCTCCTGACAGAGGACGACCGGCGTGCCGGCTGCTACGCGAAGTTCGCCGCCGCCGGACTGCTGCGCGGCGCGCTGAAAGACACGGCCGAGTACCTCGGGCTCCTGACGGATCGCGGCATCATGACCCGGAACGAAGCGCGCGAGAAGCTCGAACTGAACCCGCTGGACGGCCTGGACGAACCGATGACACCGATGAACATGCGCATCGGCAATGAAGAGGAAACCGGAAGATGAACCGATTTGACTGCTCGCTCGTCGAGCTGAAGTTCGCAGCCGACGCAGACGCCGAGGCGATGACCTTCGAGGGCTACGGCGCCGTTTTCGGCAACGTCGACTCCTACGGCGACGTGATCGAGCCCGGCGCTTTCTCCCGCTTCCTGGCGGACGTCAAGTCCGGTGCGCAGCCGTGGCCGGCCATGCTCTCGCAGCACGGCGGCTGGCAGATGACGGCGGACGACATGACGCCCATCGGCGTCTGGACCGATTTCGCCGAGGACGGCCATGGCCTGAAGGTGAGCGGCAAGCTCGCCGACACGCCGCGCGGCCGCGAGATGCACGCCCTCATGAAAATGGCGCCGCGCCCGGCCATCGACGGCATGAGCATCGGCTACATCGCCAAGGAATGGGAGCCGCGCAGCAAGCCGGAAGAGCCCAAGCGCCGCCTGAAGCGCATCGACCTGGTGGAGATTTCGCTCGTCACGAGGCCGGCGAACGGCCAGGCGCGCGTGCAGGCGGTCAAGTCCATCGAACAGATCTTCACGCTCGCGGACGCCGAGCGCTACCTGCGCGATGCCGGTGGCCTGTCACGCAGCGAAGCCGTGGCCGTCGTGTCGCGGATCAAGAGCATCGGCCGGGGCGATTCCGGCGATCTCGCCGAGCTGGCGGAGTTGATCAAGCGCAACACCGCCATTCTGAAGCACTGACGCACACAGCCGTTTCACGATCATCACCAGCCCGCCGCGCGCGGGCTTTTTACTTTGGAGGCCGACATGAGCGACCTGCTCGAAATCAAGAAAATCATCGAAGCCCAAGGCCAGGCCTGGGAAGAGTTCAAGCGGACCAACGACGAACTGCTCAAGGCCAAGGCCGAGGGCAAGGCGGTCGCCGACATCGAGGCCAAGCTCGCCAAGATTAGCGACAGCATGGACGCGCTCGCCGAACTCAAAAACGAGTTCGACGAAGTGCTCAAGAAGATCGGCCGTCCGGAGAACGGCCAGGCCAAGGGCGAGAACGACCTGCAGGTCGAGTGCAAGAGCTTCAACGCCATGCTGCGCGCGGACCTGCAGTCGAAAGGCCGCGCGGTTTCCGAGGTCGATGTCGAGACCTACCAGCAGTACAAGAGCGGGTTCTTCAAGCTCGTGCGCACCGGCAATCTCGAAAGCCTCTCCGCCGACGAGCGCAAGGCCATGTCGGTCGGTTCCGATCCGGACGGCGGCTACCTGGTTCCCGCGCCGACGGTCGGCCACATCGTCGCCAAGGTGTACGAACAGTCCGTCATCCGCCAGCTCGCCAGCGTGCAGACCATCAGCACGAACGAGCTGGAGGGCATCGTCGACAACGACGAGGCCGAGGCCGGGTGGGTCGCCGAGATGGACGCCCGGAACGACACCGGCACGCCGCAGGTCGGCAAATACCGCATCGAGGCGCACGAGATGTACGCCCAGCCCAAGGTCACCCAGAAGCTGATCGACGACGCAGCGGTCGATGTCGAGGTCTGGCTGGCCGGCAAGGTGGCCGACAAGTTCGCTCGCGTCGAGGGCGCCGCCTTCATGACCGGCAACGGCGTCGGCAAGCCGCGCGGCATCTTCGCCTATCCGACCGCCGCCACCGGCGACGACACGCGCGCCTGGGGCACCTTCGAGCACGTCAAGACCGGCGCCAACGGCGATTTCCACACCACGAAAGCCGATCCGCTGCAGGATCTGATCGGCGCGTTCCGGGACCGCTACCTGCAGAACGCCACCTTCCTCATGCGGCGCGAAGTGCGCACTAAGATCCGCAAGATGAAGGAAGCCACCAGCGACCGCTACCTGTGGGAGCCGTCGCTCCAGGCCGGCCAGCCCGACCGCCTGCTCGGCTACCCGGCGCGCGTCGACCAGTACGTTCCGGCGCTGAGCGCCGGCTCGCTCTCGCTCGGCTTCGGCGACTTCCGCGAGGCCTACACCATCGTCGACCGCATCGGCATTCGCACGCTGCGCGATCCCTACACCGCCAAGCCCTACATCCGCTTCTACAGCACCCGGCGCACCGGCGGCGGCGCGGTGAATTTCGAGGCGGTCAAGTTCCTCCAGTTCGCTTCCTGACAACCCCATCGCGAGCCGGCTCGCCGGCCCGCAACGAGGAGAAAACCATGCGTGACCTCAAGAGCAATATTTTCACCGCCCTCTGCATCGCCCCGTCCGTCCATTCGGCAACCAAGAGCGACGGCGCAGTTGTCGACCTCCAGGGCTGCGGCTCGGCCGCCGTCGTGGTGACGACCGGCGCCATTGCCGGCGACGGCGACTTCACCGCCTCGCTGGTGGTCGGCGACGCGGCCGATCTGTCCGGCGGCGCCGCCGCGACGGCCGACGAATTGATCGGCGCATTCCCCGCCACGCTGGCCGCCAACAGCGCCGTGACGGTCGGCTACCGCGGCGGCAAGCGCTACGCGCGTGTCGTGCTGACCAAGAACGGCGGAACCTCGATTGCCGCCAGCGCGGTGATCGTCAAGGGTGATCTCGCGCTCCGGGGCGGTCTGTAACAGGCTGGCCCATGTCCACCACGCTCGATCCCGGTGTCGTCAAGGTCTGGTGTCGCATCGACGGCGATGAATTCGATGCCGTCCTGCCGATGATGCTCGCCGATGCCGTCGCCCAGGCCGGCCACCTCGTCGCCGGTCGGGCGGACTACTACGCCAGCGGCCCCATGCCGGCGTCGGTGCAGATGTGGTGCTGCGCGCAGATTGCTCACTGGCTGGAGACGCCGTCGGCGTCCGTTTCGCCGTCGGGGAACAACCCGCAACGCAACCTGTTCCTCGACGGCCTACTCGACCCGTACCGGCTGTACGGAGACGAGAGGGCGCAATGATCGCCGCCGGCCGCCTCCGCCAGCGCATCGCGATCGAGCGCCCGCCGACGGACCAGGATGATGTCGGCCAGCCGCTCGGCCCTTGGGCGCCGGTCGCCACGGTGTGGGCTGATATTCGCCACGTGTCGGGCATCGAGACGGTCAAGTCCGGCGCCGACACCAGCATCGTCCGCGCCAGCATCCGCATCCGCACTCGCGGCGACCTCGATGCCGGCATGCGCGCGGTACACGGCGCGGCGATCTACGACATCAAGGCCCTGCTGCCGTCGCCGGCGGCCGGATACATCGACCTGGTCTGCGAGTCCGTTTCATGATCACCGTGGATTTCGATTTCAACAAAATATCGGTCGACCTCGACCGGATCACCGCCGCCGCGAATTCGGCCGTCCGTCCGGCGGCGCAGGCCGCGGCGCAGGTGTTCTACGACGAGGCCCGGGCGCGCGTTCCGGTGTCGGCCGCCCCGCACATTTTCCACGGCACGCACAACAAGTACCTGTTCAAGTCGGGCACGCTGCGCGACGCGATCTTCCAGTTTCACAAGGGTTCGACCGCCGCCCACGCCACCTACATCGTCTCGTGGAACCACCGTAAGGCGCCCTACGGGTACATGGTTGAGTACGGCACCAGCCGCGCGCCGGCGCATCCCTTCCTGCGGCCGGCATACGACGCCGCGAAGGAGCGCGCCGCGACGTTCGCCCAGTCGCGGATGGCGGCCGCCGTGAAAGAGGCGCTGCTGCGATGAACGTCGAAGCCGAGATCAAGGCCCTGCTCGGCGGCCTCGTCGCCGGCCGCGTCTATCCCGACGTTGCCCCGGCCAAGGCTGGACTCCCGCGCATCGTCTACCAGCAGGTCGGCGGCCGGTCGCTGAACTACGTCGACCAGCAGGTTCCTGACGTCAAGAACGGCCGCTTCCAGCTCGCCTGCTGGGCGGCGACGCGCGAGGCCGCGACCGCCCTCGCGCTGCAGGTGGAGGCAATCATGATTCTCGCCGAGAAGATCCAGGCGCAACCGCTCGGCGCGCACGCCTCCACCCGTGAACCGGACACCGGCCTCTACGGTGCCCGGCAGGATTTCGACGTCTGGAGCGCCCGCTAGGCGGCGCCCGGTCGTCACCCGACAAACCCGCTCCGGCGGGTTTTTTCATGCCCGCAAGGGCGCCAACGACACCCGCCGCGTGCGGGTTTTTTGCTTTCAGAAAGGCCCACATCATGGCAACGCTTCCCTCCGGAACCCTTCTCTCGATCGCGTCCGCCTTCGCGGCGGCGAAGGTCGTCTCCAGCATCAGCAACGCCGCCGAGGCCGTCGTCTCGTGCACGGCGCACGGCTACGCCGTCGGCGACATCGTCCAGCTCTATTCCGGCTGGGGCCGGCTCAACCGCCGCGTCGTGCGCGTCAAATCCGCCACCACCGATGCCTTCGTCGCCGAGAACATCGACACGACCAACCAGGAATTCTTCCCGGCCGGCAGCGGCGGCGGCAGCGTGCGCAAGGTGAACACCTTCACGCAGATTTCCAAGTACCTCAACCCCACGCAGTCCGGCGGCGACCCGAAGAACGTCACCGTCCGCTTCATGGATGAGGACACGGAAACGAACCTCAACGACGGTTTCACCGCCGTCGCCGAGTCCTTCGAGGTGGATGCCGACCAGTTCGGCAGCGGCGCCTACAACGCCCTGCGCGCGCTTACCGACGTCCAGTCCGATACCGTCCTGAAGAAGACGCTGAAGTCCGGCGCCACGATCTACACGCCCTGCACGGTCGCCCTGAACGAAAACGTCCGCCTGGCCGATGGCTCGATCATGACCAACGTCGTCGCCATCAACGGCAACGGGCGCATCACCCGCTACGCCGCCGCCTGAACCGAGTCGCCCGGCCTGCCGCCGGGCGGCCCGACCTTTCATACATATCGAGGACCCTCTCATGGCACAGTTTTCCCTCACGCCCGATCCGACGTTCACCGCCACCGTGGAGATCCCGGTGCCCGGCAAGAAACCGGCGAAGATCGATTTCACCTTCAAGCACCGCGACCGAGAGCAGTTTGGTCAGTGGTTCGATGCTCTCCGCGACAACGAATCCGATGTTGACGTCGTCCTCGACATCGCCAGCGGCTGGAATCTGAAGGAGCCGTTCGGCCGCGAGACGGTCGAGCAGCTCGTCACCGGCTACCTGGGGTCGGCCCGCTCGATCATCGACAAGTACATCGCCGAGAACACGGGCGCCCGCCTGGGAAACTTGCGCTGATCGCCGGCAAGCTCCACGAACGCCTGCCGTCCGTGGAGGAGATGCGCGCGCATGGCTTGGAGCCGGAGGACTTCGAATGCGAGACCGTCGAGGTCTGGCCGAACAACTGGCGCGCATTCGACTTTTTCCGCCGCCTCGGCTCTCGCTGGATGCCAGGCCCTGCCGGCGTGATCGGTCTGCGCTGGGAGGCGATCTACCCGCTCATGGACCGCCTGGCGCTCGCGCCGGACGAGTGGGATGCGCTGCGCAGCGACCTCGAAGTCATGGAGGCGGCGGCGCTGAAGGAGATCAACAAGCCGGGGAGGGGCAGCTAGTCGCCGCAGTCCTGCTGAGTGTCACCGACTTCCCCTTGCGGTGAAAACCGCAGGGCATCCAATTCATATCAAGCCCGCCGCGTGCGGGCTTTTCGCTTCTTGAGGCCGTCATGTCGGACAGTCTGAACACCGAGATCAGGATCGATGCCGACGCAACCGGCGTCGAGGCCGGCGTCAGCCGTGCCAAGCGCTCGCTCGCCGATCTCGGCGCCACCGCGAAGAGAGCGGGCGCGGAGGCCGCCGAAGGCGTCGCCGGCATCGGCGAGGGTGGTGAGCAGTCGTCGAGGAAGGTCGAGCGAGCCACGAAGTCCATGGCGGCCAGCCTTGAACGCCTCATCGCACTGCAGCGCTCGGGTAGCAGGGAAAGCCGCGAATACTGGGAGGTGCTCGCCAGCCAGCGCGGCGTAAACCTGGATGCAATCAAGCCGCTGCTCGACCAGCTCGACCAGGCACGGCAGAAGACCCGTGCTGCCAAAGAAGCCAGCGACGCCTGGGCCGCCAGCCTGGGCCGCCAGCGCGGCGCCGGTGCGCTTGATCCACTGCTTGGCCAGTTCGATCAGGTGCGACTGAAGACAAGCGCGGCGAAGGAAGCAAGCGATGCATGGGCGGCCAGCCTCGGAAAAATCACCCCGATTCTTTCCACGGTGGCGGCGGCTTTTTCTGTGCGTGAAGTCTCGTCGGCTGTCGACGCCTGGAAGAACCTCAATGCGCAGTTGAACATCGCTACAGGCAGCATGCGCGGCGGTGCCGAGGCGTATCGCGCGACACTCGACAATGCCCTGCTCGCCGGTCAAGCAATCGATCAGGTGGGCACGGTCTACCGGCGCTTTGCCGAGAACTCGATGGAACTCGGCATCTCTCAGCAAAAGGTTGCCGACCTGACGCGCACGGTGTCGCAGAGCATCGCCATTTCCGGCGGCAGTGCGCAGGCGGCGCAGGCCTCTCTGACGCAGTTCGGGCAGGCGCTCGCATCCGGGGCGCTGCGCGGCGAGGAGCTCAACAGCGTCCTCGAACAGGCGCCGGCATTGGCGCGGGCGCTGGCTGCCGGCCTTGGCATATCTGTCGGGCAATTGCGCAATCTGGCTGCCGAAGGGCGTATCACCTCGGAAGAAATTGTGCGTGCCCTCGACAACCAGGCCGAGCGGATCGCCGCCAACTTCGAGAAGTTGCCGCTGACCATGACCAGGGCGCTGGAGAACATGCGCACGCGGTGGGTCGACGTCATGGGTGGGTTCGAATCGTCGTCGGGCGCATTCGGGCAGATGGCGGAAGCCGTTGACGCCGCGGCGAGGAATCTTGACGTGCTTGTGGTTGCTGGCGCCGCGATTGCTGCGCTCTACGGTGGTCGTATGGCTGGAGCGATTGCTGTCGGTACGGCCGCCAAGCTGGCCGATGTGTCGGCAACGCTGCGGCAGGTGCAGGCGACGGAGGCTGCCTCTATCGCTGCCCATCGATACACCGGGTTGATGCTCTCGCAGTCGGCGGCTGTCTCTGCGGCTGCCGCCGGTATGACGGCTTCCGCCACCGCCGCCGCTGCGGCCGGCGGCCTTGCCCGAAGCGCGCTGACCGCGCTCGGCGGCCCGGTCGGCGCGGTGACAACCGTGCTGACACTCGGCGCCACCGCGTGGATGCTGTGGGGAAGCCGAGCCGATGAGGCAACGAAGGAGGCCGCAACCTCTGCCACTGAACACCTTGACAGCGTTATCGAGAAAATCACCGAGATGAATTCTCGGCTGGCTCAGTTTGGCCGGCGCTCCTACGACAACACGGTCGCCGGCGCGGAGTCTGAACTGAAGACGACACGGGCCGAGATCGCGCGCCTGCAGAACACGCTGGATGCAATGGATACCGACGGTGGTCGCGGCCGATTCACGACCGCCGGTCGGCGAATGCAGGAAGATCTGAATGCGCTTTCCACTCGGGAAATATCCTTGCAGGAACAGGTTGCCGAAGCGCGTCGGCGTGCCGCCGAGGTTGGTACGGGCGCAATCAGGCAATTCGTCGAAGCGAACGCCGTCGGCGCCGAGAAGGTTGCGCTACAGCAGCGGAAGATGCTCGCCGACTTTTCCGCCGCCATTGAGAAAACCGGAGGCGTTTTTGACTTCGGTGACGCCAATCATGCTGCTGCCCTTACTGCGCTGAATGCGGCGTTGGCGGATGCCGACAAGGAGGCAGGGAAATCCGCTGCCGCCCTCCTGAAGGAGCAGTACGCCAACCGCCTCGCCACCATCAAGGAGTCCCTCGCCGCCGAGGATGGCTTGCTCAGGATCGCCCGCGCGAGGGGCGAGCTCGATGAGCGTGCGTACCTCGACCGGCTCGGCGAAGCGCAGCGCGAGTCGTTTGCCGCGCGCGCCGCCGTGCTGCGCGATCAGCTCGCCGCTGCCGACAAGTCGTCCGACCGCGAGCGCATCCTGGGCGACGTGCGCGCGCTGGGCGCGGAGGCGGCCAAGGCGGCGGGCGAGGCGACGCTGGCCTACGTCGAACTCGACAAGGCCGCCCGCGCCACGCTCGCCACGCTGACCTCTGAGGCTTGGGGCGAGGTCGGCCAGTTCGCCACCGACAACACCGCGCTGCGCGAGGAGCTGGTCACGCTCGGCATGACCACCCGGCAGCTCGACGAATACCGGCGGCAGAAGACCCTGGCCGCGCGGGAATCCGCGAACGAATTCGCCGACGCCCTGGAAGCGGCCGCCGCCGCCATCGATGACGAGGGCGAGGCGGCGCAGCGCGCGCGGCAGTATTACCTCGACCTGGCGGCCGCCCGGCGCGCCGCCGCCGAGCAGCTCGGCGAGCGCGCGACCCTGGAACGCCAGCTCGCCACCAGCCGCGAGGCGCTGCGGCTATCGACCGAATCCGCCAAGGTCTGGCAGGACGGCTGGCAGGAGACCGACCGCATCGCGCGCGATGCCTTCGTCGCCTGGGCGGACGACGGCGCCAGTGCGGCCGAGCGCATCGGCCAGTCGCTGCGCTCGGCGCTGCTCTCGGCGATCTACGAGGCGACGCTGCGGCCGATCGCCCTGCAGGTCTACACCACGGCCGCCGGCGCGCTCGGCCTCTCCGGCGGCGCGGCCGGCGCCGGAGCGGGCAGCAACCTGCTCGGGATGGCCAGCAACGCCAAGAGCCTCTACGACCTCGCCAGCGGCGACTACGGCCTGTATGGCAGTTTTGCGACATCGCAATACGGTCAGGCACTCGGGCTTTCGACCGCTCCCGGCGTTTATGCCTCAAGCATCGGCACCGGATCGAGTCTCGGCTTCGGCGGATTGTTTGCGGACGGTGCAACAGGCGGCACGGCGGCCGGCGCAAGCGCCAGCATGTCGACGCTCGGCTCCGCGCTCCCGTGGGCGGCCGGCGGCGGCATCCTTGCCGGCATACTCTACGATGGGAAGGGGCAAAGCGCGGCCGGCGGTGCCATCGGGGCGGGCGTCGGCTACGCGGCGGCGGCGGGTTCCGGCTGGGCCGCCGGCGCGTCCATGGGTTCGGCGGCCGGACCGATTGGCGCGATCGCCGGCGCGATCATCGGCGGCTTTCTCGGCTCGAAGATCGGCGGTGGCGGCGAGCGTTTCAAGACGACCTACGGTTCGGCCAGCGGCCTCTACGACGACGGCCGCTACACATCCACCGGCGCCTGGCAGGGCGGACGCCAGTACGGCGACGACGTCGACCAGGTGCTGGACCGCGCGACGCAGGCCTTCTCCGCGCGC
>JACFMQ010000028.1 GCA_019455325.1 Rhodocyclaceae bacterium
GCCGAAGCCTATGCTTTAGCAGCGTGAATTGAGCAGGTTTCGCTGGGTCAATACATATCCTCTTGCTGCAAGCTGTCAAAATCCACGAACCAAGATTTGAACATCGCGGCGGCGATGGCTTGCAGCGTGGCGTTGGTCTGGCGCAGGTTGTCTATGCGGTCATCGAGCGCGCCGAGGGTTTCGGCGATGGCGCGTTGTTCTTCGGGCGGCGGGAACTGAATCGGCTTCGTGTAAATGTAGTTGCGATTCAACGATGGCTGCGCGCTACCGGAGTTGTAGCTTGCAAGGTCGAGCGAGCCAATCAGATAGAACGCGAAGCGTGGGTCGTTGCCAAGAAAGTCGGTGACATACAAGCAAGTGTTGTGCGGCCAGTAATCGTGCGGTGTGAAATGCACTTTACCTATTGAAGCGCCGCTGCGTCCAATCACTACGCCAGGGCCGCGAGCAATGAACTCGCCATGCGTTCCGTTCGCGCCTGCCGACCCCATCACCGGGTAGTTGCCGGGTTTGCGTTCTTCGGCAGTCAAGTCGTGGCCGCGCTGCAAACGCACGAACTCGCCGAGCGTGGCTTCGCGCCACTCAGACGCCATAACCCAGCACCCCCAGCTTGTCGCAAATAACCCAACGCAGCTTCACGACTCGCCATCCCCCACGCTGCGATACGCCTGTTGCGGCGACTTCGGTTTATCCGGCAGGGTCATGGCGATACGCTTCTGCGCCAGCAGTGGACGCAGGTAGTCTTGCCGGATGGTTTCGGGCTTGCGATTGAGCAGCAGAGCCAGTTCTTCGGCTCGCCATGCCCGCAGGCGGCAAAGCTCGGCCACCAGTTCCCGCACCTGTTCCGGCGGATGACGTTGGCCGATGCCGCCTATACGAGCCGCCATCTGGCCGGGAAGCTCGTCCAGCAGGGCATTCCTTTCCTCGCTCAGCTTACAGGATAAGGGAGGCGACTTACTGGATAAGCCGTCAGGCATACTGGATAAGCCCTCTGGCTTGCTAGATAAGGGATCGAACTTGCTGGATAGGCCGCCCGCTTCCCCGTTTTTCCCTTCATGGCCGCCGGTCAGTTTTTCGGTAGGCTGATACCAGGTGGCGGAGCCGCGCCCTTGTTGGTTGAACAGCCCGGCATCGCGCAGACGGCGCAGGGCGGCACTAGCAGCGAGGGTATCAACCTTATTCAGGGCGCGGTAGGTGGCGTTGTCTATGGCGCCCGCTTCCCGCGCTACCACGAGGGCGCGTGCTTCTTCGTCGGTGAGATGCAGATCCTTGAACCGGGCCAGCCAGCGAATATCGTCTTCGCCCAGAAAATGGTGGAAAAGGAATTGGGCGACAAATTGGTCTTGCCCCCGGTCAGATTCAAACAGCGGCGGCGCCAGCCCGGCCTCGTCCATGCTTTCGCGGATGGCGCGGATGCCGCTGCCCTTGGTTTCGGCAAAGCGGGTTTCGTGCAAGACGGCGGCGATGGCCGGGTTGCGCGGCATGGAGCCGGGTTCGCCCAGATGATCCGGCGACTTGAGCGAAAAGCCGGGGTTGCGGATTTCCAGTCGGTTGGCGTAGCGGATGACTTGCACCGGCGCGTGGACACGGTAGCTGCGGTGCATGAGGGCATTGACCAGCGCCTCGCGCAGGGCGCGCTGGGGAATGACGGGCTTGTCGTTGCGTTGCAGTTGGCCTTCTTCCAGCCCGAAGGCTTTGGGCAGGTCGTCAAGGATGGCGGATTGGGTGCGGCGGAGCAGCGAAAACAGCGGGGCACGCAGTTCTACCGTGTCGAAACGGCGTTCCGGATGCGGCACCCACTCGCGGCCGGGAACGCGGATGTAGTCCACTCGCGTCATCGGGAAGCTGCGTCGCAGGGCGACGGGCTTTCCGAACAGCAGCAGACCGGCCACGGTGGGCTTCCAGTTCCCCGCCGCGTCGCGCCGGACGGCGTTCAGGGCTTGCAACAGTTCGATGTCCGGCCAACGTAGTTCTTCGGCATCGGGATTGGCTTCGGCCCTGGCCCGGCGGTAATCGGCAATGGCGTTTTCGTCGAAGTCGTCCTGTGTGGCGTCGGGCACGACGCCGACATCGAAGCTTTCGCGCTGGCGCGACTGGTAGAGGGTTTCAAGATCGTCTTCCGTACAGCGTTGATCGGTGCTGCCGATACGGCGAAAAGCGCCCTTGGGCAGGCCGGAAGCCTTGAAATAGACGGGCTTGTCCTGCGGAGCGGCCTCCGGCACGAAGACTACGACGACGACTTTATCTTCCAGCGTCTCGGTACTGATGTTCAGACGCAGCGGAATATTGAAGGCGGTGGCGCACTGGCTGGCCAGGTCGGCGCTGAGTTTGTCCGGGTTGGGGACGCCTTGCACTTCATAGCTCGGAAACAGCGCCAATTCTTCCCGTGCAACGCCCAGCAACAGCCAGCCGCCGCCGAGATGGGGTTCGTTGGCAAAGGCGCAGATGGTTTCGAGCGTGGATTTACCCACGTTTCGCGCCAGTTTGGCTTCAATGCGTTCGTTTTCGTCGAGCAAGGTCAGGTTTTGTAGTGCGGATTCAACCGGTCGATGCAACAGCTTGATAAAACTGCTGTGCGGGCGTTT
>JACFMQ010000025.1 GCA_019455325.1 Rhodocyclaceae bacterium
GAACGCCGAGCGCACGCTGATCGCCGCCGAGTGCATCGGCGACGGCTACTGGTTCATCGAGCGCGCCACCCGCTACGCCAACGAGCGCGTGGTCTTCGACCGGCCGATCGGCAAGAACCAGGGCGTGCAGTTCCCGATCGCCGACGCCTTCATCGAGATCGAGGCGGCGAACCTGATGCGCTTCAAGGCCTGCGAGCTGTTCGACGCGCACCAGCCCTGCGGCGCCCAGGCGAACATGGCCAAGTACCTCGCCGCCAAGGCGTCGTGGGAGGCGGCCAACGTGTGCATGCAGACGCACGGCGGCTTCGGCTTCGCCAACGAGTACGACATCGAGCGCAAGTTCCGCGAGACCCGCCTGTACCAGGTGGCGCCGATCTCCACCAACCTGATCTATTCCTACGTCGCCGAGCACCTGCTCGGGCTGCCGCGCTCGTTCTGAGCGCCGGGGAGGACGAAGACATGACGACACCGAACGATCCGGGCGCCGCGCTGTGCGCCTTCGCCGCAACGCTGCGCTTCGCCGACCTGCCGCCGGCCGTGGTCGCGCGCACCGAGGAACTGTTCCTCGACTGGGTTGCCTGTGCGCTTGCCGCCAAAGGTCTGCATCCGGTTCCGCAATTCGAAGCCTTCGCGCGTGCGATGGGGCCGGCCGGCGGCAAGGCCGAGATTCTCGTCAGCCGGGCGCGGAGTTCGGCCTGGTTCGCCGCCTGGGTCAATGCCGCGTCTTCGCATCTCGTCGAGCAGGACGACCTGCACAACAGCTCCGTGCTGCACCCGGCGACCGTTGTCTTCCCGGCCGCGCTCGCCGCGGCGCAGGACGTCGGCGCCAGCGGCGCGGAGCTGATCGCGGCCTCGGTCGCCGGCTACGAGGCCGGCATCCGCATCGGCGAATTCCTCGGCCGCTCGCATTACCGCATCTTCCACACCACCGCGACGGTGGGCACGCTCGCCGCGGCGGTGGCCGTCGGCCGCGTGCTCGGGCTCACCGCCGCGCAGATGGTGAACGCGCTCGGTTCGGCCGGCACGCAGGCAGCCGGGCTGTGGGAGTTCCTGCGCGACGCGGCGGATTCCAAGCAGCTCCACACCGCGCATGCCGCCGCCAGCGGGCTGGCCGCCGCCTATCTCGCGCGCGACGGGGTCACCGGCGCGCGGCGCATCCTCGACGGCGCCAAGGGGCTGGCCGCCGGCACGTCGGAGGACGCCGACGCCGCGTATCTGGTCGACGGCCTCGGCAGCCGCTGGGCGCTGCTCGAAACCTCGTTCAAGTTCCACGCCTCGTGCCGCCACACGCATCCGGCCGCCGACGCCCTGCTCGCCGTGCTGCAGCGGGAGCGGCTGGCGCCCGCGGACATCGCCTCGGTGGTCACGCGCGTGCATCAGGGCGCCATTGACGTGCTCGGCGCGGTCGGCGTGCCGGCGACCGTGCATCAGGCGAAGTTCTCGATGGGCACGGTGCTCGGCCTGATCGCCGTGCACGGCAAGGCCGGCCTCGAAGAATTCCGCGATTTCGCGCTCACCGACCCGGCCGTCGCCGCCTTCCGCGACAAGGTCCGCATGGTGCTCGACCCCGAGGTGGATGCCGCCTACCCGCGGCGCTGGCTCGGCCGCGTCGAGGTCACGACGCATGCCGGCGCGGTGTTCCGCGGCGCCATCGACGAGCCCAAGGGCGACCCCGACAACACGCTGACGCGCGCCGAGCTGGAAGACAAGGTGCGCCGCCTGGCGCGCTTCTCGGGCGCGGCCGACGACGCCGAAGTCGCCGCGCTGATCGCGCGCGCCTGGAACCTGCGCGACGCCGCCAGCGTAGCGGCCATCTTTCCCGGAGCCCACCGATGATTTCCCCCAACGCCAATCCCGACGCCTCGCTGCCGCTCGCCGGCGTCACCGTCGTCTCGCTCGAACACGCCATCGCGGCGCCGCTCGCCACCCGCCACCTCGCCGATCTGGGCGCGCGCGTGATCAAGGTCGAGCGCCCCGGCGCCGGCGATTTCGCCCGCGCCTACGATCACCGCGTCGATGGGCTGGCCTCGCATTTCGTCTGGGTGAACCGCTCGAAGGAAAGCCTCACGCTCGATCTGAAGCAGCCCGAAGCGCAGGCGATCCTGCAGGAACTCCTGGGCAAGGCCGACGTGCTGGTGCAGAACCTTGCGCCCGGCGCCGCGGCGCGCCTCGGGCTGTCGTTCGCGGCGCTGTCGCCGAAAAACCCGAAGCTGATCGTCTGCGACATCTCCGGCTACGGCGACGGCGGTCCCTACACCCACAAGAAGGCCTACGACCTGCTGATCCAGAGCGAGTCCGGCTTCCTGTCGATCACCGGCACGCCGGAGGAACAGGTCAAGGCCGGCATCTCGATCGCCGACATCGCCGCCGGCATGTACGCCTATTCGAACATCCTCGGCGCGCTGATCGAGCGCGGCCGCACCGGCCGCGGCCGGCGCATCGAGATCGCCATGATCGACGCCATGGTCGAGTGGATGGGCTTCCCGCTGTACTACGCCTACCAGGACCAGGAGCCGCCGGAGCGCACCGGCGCGTCGCACGCGACGATCTACCCCTACGGCCCGTTCCGCGCCGGCGACGGCCGCACCGTCATGCTCGGCCTGCAGAACGAGCGCGAATGGGCGGTGTTCTGCGAGAAGGTCCTGGGCGACGCCGCCATCGCCGCCGACGAACGCTACGCCAGCAACGCGCTGCGCGTCGCCAACCGCGATGCGGTCCGCGCCATGGTCGAGCGGACCTTCGCCGATCTCTCGGCGGAGGAGGTCATCGCCCGGCTCGACGCGGCGGGCATCGCCAACGCGCACGTCAGCACGATGAACGACATCTGGCGTCACCCGCAGCTCGCGGCGCGCGGGCGCTGGACGGAAGTGGACTCGCCGGCCGGGCCGTTGCCCGCGCTGCAGCCGCCGGGCATGGGCGGCGACCATCCGGCGCGCATGGGGCCGGTGCCGGCCATCGGCGCGCATACCGACGCGATCCTCGCCGAACTCGGCTACGGCGACCGGGCCGCCGGGCTGCGCGCAAGGCAGGTGGTGTGATGGCCGCCCGGCAGATCGATCTCGCGCGCGCGCGCACCTTCCTGTTCGTGCCCGCCAGCCGTCCGGAGCGCATCGCCAAGGCGCTGGCCGCCGGCGCCGACGCGGTCATCGTCGACCTCGAGGACGCGGTGGCGCCGGCCGACAAGCCGGCGGCGCGCCGGGCGCTGCTCGACTGGCTCGACGCCGATCCGGACGCGCGCGTCACGGTGCGCATCAACGCCGCGGGCACGGCGTGGCACGAGGAGGATCTCGCCGCCTGCCGCCACGCCGGCGTCGCCGGCGTGATGCTGCCCAAGGCGGACGACGCGGCGCAGGTCGGGCACGCGCACGCGGCCGCCGGCAAGCCGGTGCTGTGCATCGTCGAGACCGCCCAGGGGATCGACGCCCTGCCGCAGATCGCCGGCTCGCCGGGCTGCGCCCGCCTGGTCTTCGGCAAGCTCGATCTCGCCGTCGAACTCGACCTGGTGCCCGACGAGGCCGACCCCGAGGAGCTCGTGTTCCTGCCCTGGCGCGCCATGCTGGTGCTGGCGAGCCGGCGCGCCGGCCTGCCGGCGCCGGTGGACGGCGTGTTCACCGCCATCGGCGACGCGGCGGCGCTCGGCCGCTACGCCGCGCGCGCGCGCCGGCACGGCTTCGGCGGCCAGTTGCTGATCCATCCGTCCCAGGTCGCCGCGGCCGCGGCGGCGTTCACTCCCTCGCCGCAGGACGTCGAATGGGCGCAGGCCGTGCGGCGCGCGGCCGCCGCCGCCGGCGGCGGCGCGGCGGTGGTCGACGGACGCATGATCGACGCGCCGGTCGTCGCGCGGGCGGAGCGCATCCTCGCCGTGGCCGCGGCGTTCGGCCCCTGAGCCGCCGCAGATTTTTTCAACCGTTGCACACACTAGGAGGAGTCCATGAAAAAACAAAAACATTTCAGAATCCGCCGCGCCCTGATCGGCGGCGCCATGTCGCTGCTGCTCGCGCCGCTGGCCGCGCCGTCGTTCGCGGCCGAGCCGATCGTGCTCAAGTTCAGCCACGTGGTGGCGAACGACACGCCGAAGGGCAAGGGCGCGCTCAAGTTCAAGGAGCTGGCCGAGCGCTACACCAACGGCGCGGTGAAGGTCGAGGTCTATGCGAACAGCACCCTTTACAAGGACAAGGAAGAGCTGGAGGCGCTGCAACTGGGCGCCGTCCATCTGCTGGCGCCGTCCCTGTCCAAGTTCGGGCCGCTCGGCGTGCGCGAGTTCGAGGTCTTCGATCTGCCCTACATCTTCGACGGCAGCGTGGCGCTCAGGAAAGTGACCGAGGGGCCGGTCGGCGCAGCCTTCCTCGCCCGGCTCGAACCGAAGGGGATCAAGGGGCTGGCCTACTGGGACAACGGCTTCAAGATCATGAGCGCCAACGCTCCGCTCCATGCCCCGGCCGATCTCGTCGGCAAGAAGCTGCGCATCCAGTCCTCCAAGGTGCTGGAAGAGCAGTTCCGCGAGGTCAGGGCGCTGCCGCAGGTGATGGCGTTTTCCGAGTCGTATCAGGCCTTGCAGACGGGCGTGGTCGATGGCACGGAGAACACGCCTTCGAACTACTACACGCAGAAGATGCACGAGGTGCAAAAGCACATGACGCTGACCGATCACGGCTACATCGGCTACGCCGTGATCGCCAACAAGAAGTTCTGGGACAGCCTGCCCGCCGGGGTTTGCGGCGATCTGGACAAGGCCATGAACGAGGCCACCGGCTACACCAACCGGATCGCCCAGGAAGAGAACGACCGGGCGCTGGACGCCATCCGCGCCTCGGGCAGGACGACGATCCACGCGCCGACGGCGGTCGAGCGCAAGGCTTTCATCAAGGCGCTGCTGCCGGTGCACAAGAAGATGGAGGCGCGCGTCGGCGCCGAGACCATCCGCACCATTTACGAAGCCACCGGCTTCGACCCGGCTGCGTTCTGAGCCGCAGCCCGCGCAGCCGCCCGCCGACGGGCGGCTGCGCCATTTCCCCGATTCTTTCGACCAAGGAAAGCGTTCGATGAAGATCGACGGCCTGGATCACCTGGTTCTCACGGTGGCGAGCATGGAGGCGAGCATTGCCTTTTACGCCGGCGTGCTCGGCATGGAAGCGGTCAGCTTCGGCGAAGGGCGGCGGGCCGTCGCCTTCGGCCGGCAGAAGATCAACCTGCACCCGGCGAGCGCGCCGATCCGGCCGCATGCGCACCGGCCGCAGCCCGGCTCGGCCGATCTCTGTTTCCTGACCGCGACGCCGCTGGAAGAAGTGCTTGCCCAACTTGCCGCGGCCGGCGTCGCCGTCGAGGAAGGACCGGTGCCGCGCACCGGCGCGACCGGGCCGATCCGCTCGGTCTATTGCCGCGATCCGGACGGCAATCTCGTCGAGATCGCCAACCCGGTCCCCGTTGCCTGAGCGCGGCGGCATGGCGGCAATGGTCCGATCCCGCGCTGCGCGGCGGCGGCGCCGATGATCGTTGCGCTGACGATCACGCTCGCCATCCAGGTGCTCGCCACCATGGCGGCGCTCACCGTGCCGGTGCTGGCGCCGGCCGCGGCGGCGGACACCGGCATGCCGGCGACGCTGGTCGGCGTCTTCATCGCGCTGGTCTATGCGGCGGCCATGCTGTCGACGCTGGCCAGCGGCAATCTGGTCGCGCGCTACGGCGCCATCCGCGTGAGCCAGGCCTGCCTGCTGCTGTGCGGCGGCGGGCTGGCGCTCGCCGCGGGCGGCTCGGCCGCGTCGATGGCGGCGAGCGCGCTGCTCATCGGCTGCGGCTACGGGCCGGTGACGCCGGCCAGCTCCCACATCCTTGCGCGCAGCACGCCCGCGCACCGGATGGGCCTCACCTTTTCGCTGAAGCAGACCGGCGTGCCGCTCGGCGGCGCGCTCGCCGGCCTGGTCGTGCCCAGCCTCGTCCTGCTCTGGCAGTGGCAGGGCGCGGCGCTCGGCGTGGGCGCGGCCTGCGTGCTGATGGCGGCGATCGCGCAATGGGTGCGGCGCGACTTCGACGCGGACCGGAACCCCCGGCACCGCGTTTCCCCGGCGGGTGTGCTGCGGCCGCTCGGGCTGGTTTTCGCCCATCGGGACATCCGCGACCTAGCGCTGTGCACGTTCTTTTTGAGCGCGATGCAGCTCTGCCTGACCACCTATCTGGTGACTTACCTGACCGACGAATACGCCGCGCCGCTGGTCACCGCCGGCTTCGTCCTGTCGCTGTCGCAGGCGGCGGGCGTGGGCGGGCGCTTGCTCTGGGGCTACGTCGCCGACCGCTGGCTGGCCCCCGACCGGGTGCTTTGCCTGCTGGCTTTCGGCATGGCGGCGGCGGCCATCGTCACGGCGTTTTTCGATCCCGACTGGCCGCTGGTGGCGGTATCGCTGGTCAGCATGTTTTTCGGCGCCACGGCGATCGGCTGGAACGGCGTCTATCTGGCCCGCGTCGCGCAGCTCGCGCCGCCGGGGCAGGCCGGTCCGCTGACCGGCGGCACGCTCTTCTTCACCTACTTCGGCGTCGTGCTCGGGCCGCCGGCCTTTGCCGCCCTGGTGTCCGTCACCGGCTCGTTCGCCGCCGGCTACGCGAGCATCGGCGCGGTGCTGCTGGTCGTCGGCGCGGTCTTGCTGCGCGCGCTGGCGAAGGGCAACTCGTGAGGCCGGCAGCGACGCCCGGCGAGCGTGCACCAACTAGCGCAGCAACTGCCGCCGGTGCGTCGCCAGATGCACGCCCAGGCAGGCGACGAAGACCATGCCGGTGGCCGCGTGCCAGCGCTTGTTGCCGGCGGCGGCCAGCGCCAGCGAGGCGCCGAGGCTGGTCAGCATGCCGTACTTGGCGATGCGGTTGATGCGCAGGCGGCGGGCGATCGCCCCCTTGTCGCGCGGCTGCGCCAGCTCGGCGTCGACGGCGTGCTCCAGCGCCTTTTCCATGCGCTTGGGCGCGACCTGCGCCGCGTCGTAGTGGACGACGACGCTGCCGTTCACCGGATTGCCGTGGATCGAGGCGACGCCGGGCAGCTTCGCCAGCGCGTCGTGCAGGCGCTGCAGGCGGTCCGGCTGGCGCAGGCCGCCGTCGCGGATGCGGACGCGGCCGGGGATGGCGGCGACGATGCGGGTCATGCGGGGCTCCTTGGCCGTGCCTCGGCCTTCGTCGCCCGCCGCTGCGCACCGCCGCGCAGCGCGTTCAGCAGGATGCCGATGGTGGCGCCGTTGTGCAGGATCGACGAGGCGATCGGCGAGAGCCGGCCGAAGGCGGCGGCAGCGAGGATGGCGGTGTTGATGCCGACGGTGAAGCGGTAGTTGGTGGCGATCAGCTTCATCGTCGTGCCGGCCGACGCCTTGGCCTCGGCGACCAGCGCGATGTCGTCCTCGAGCAGGACGACGTCCGAGGTCAGGCGGGCGATGTCGGCGCCCTGCTGCATGGCGACGCCGACGTGCGCGCCGGCCAGCGCCGGCGCGTCGTTGATGCCGTCGCCGACGAAGGCGACGCGGGCGCCGCCTTCCTTCATGCGGCGCACGATGTCGGCCTTGTGGTCCGGCAGCAGCTCGGCGTGGCACTCGTCGATGCCGAGTTCGGCGGCGAGCCGCTCGGCGCGGTCGCGGTGGTCGCCGGTGAGCATGACGATGCGTTTGGCGCCGAGCCGGCGCAGGCGGGCGAGGGTGGCGGCGGCGTTGTCGCGCAGCTTGTCGCGCAGCGCGATGACGCCGAGCAGGCGACCGCCGAAGCCGATGTAGAGCAGGGTCTTCCCTTGCCGGTAGAGGCGGTCGATGCGCGCCTTCTGCCGGCGGTCGATGGCAATGCCCTCGTCGTCCTCGACGAAGTGGCGCGAGCCGACGACGATGCGCTTGCCGTCGACGACGCTGGCCACGCCGTGGGCGGCGATGAACTGCACTTCCTTGTGGTCGAAGTGGCGGCCGTGGCGCATGCGCGCGGCCTCGACGACGGCGAGCGCGAGCGGGTGGAAGTAGTGCTCCTCGACCGAGGCGGCGAGGAAGATCAGGTCGTCCGGCGTGAACTCGCGGTCGAAGGTGACGGCGTCGGTCACCGCCAGGTGGCCGGTGGTCAGCGTGCCGGTCTTGTCGAAGACGAAGGTGTCGGCCTCGGCCAGGCGTTCGAGCACGTCGGCGCCCTTGACCAGGATGCCCTGCTTGCCGGCGCGGTGCATCGCCGACTTGAAGGCGACCGGGGTGGCCAGCTTCAGCGCGCAGGCATAGTCGGCCTGCAGCACGGCGGCGGCGCGCTGCCAGTCGCCGCTGCCGAGGAAGGTGGCGCCGGCCAGCCCGAGCACCGCCGGCACCAGCCGGTCGGCGAGGCGGGCGGCGCCGAGCTGCGTATTGCTCTTCGAGGCCAGCGACGCCTCGACGTAGTCGGCGATGCGCGCGGCGGCGGTGTGCCGGCCGACGTGCTCGGCGTAGATGCGCAGGCGCCCTTCCTCGACCACCGTGCCAGAGAGCGCCTGGCCGCCGCGGCCCTTGGCCACGGGCACGCTCTCGCCGGTCATCGCCGCTTCGTTCACCAGCGCCTCGCCGCCGAGGACCGTGCCGTCGATCGGGATGGTCGCGCCGGCGCCGACGATCACCGTGTCGCCGACGACCAGGTCGTCGGCGTCGATGCGGCATTCGGCGCCGTCGCGCTCGACCCAGACCTGGCCCGTGTCCGGGCGCAGCAGGCTGCGCAGCAGGTCGTCGGAGCGGCGGGCGATCGACTGTTCGAGGTGCTCGCCGAGCGCCAGCATGAACAGCGTCGTGTTCGCCGCGGTGAAATCCTGGCGCGCGGTCGAGATGCCGACCGCCAGCGCCTCCAGCACGTGCGAGTTGACGCCGACCGTGCGCAGATCCTCGGCCGCCTCGGCAAACAGCGGCGTTGCCGCGGAAAGCGTGGCCGGCAGGCGCATCGCCGGCGGCAGCGCGTTGCCGACGAGGAGCATGCCGGCGGTGCGCGTCACCGCCGCCAGCGTGTCGCTGCGCGGCGATGGCGCGTTGCCGCGCGGCGTCGGCTCGCAGGCGAGGAGGTCGGCGGCGAGCCTTTCGGCGTCGGTGCTGAGCGGGTCGTAGACCACCGCCAGCGAGCGCAGGCGCGGGTTGGTGCGCGCCGAGAGGACGCCGGGCACGTGCTGCAGCGCGCGTTCGATGGTCGTCGCGTCGGCGCCCGGTCGGGCGCGGTAGCGGAAGCGGATGCGTCCGCGCACCGCGTGCACCGGCGTCAGCGCGGTGAAGAGCGGCATCTCCGGCGCCGGTCGCCGGGTTTCGGCGGCGGTTGCCGGTCCTGCGGTGTCAGAGCGTTTCGTCGGCATTCGCTTCCAGTTCGGCGCGGATGTCGGCCGCCTGCTCGCGGATCTCCTCGATGCCGCCGAGGAGGCTGGCGTAGAGGTTCATCCCGGACTTCATCAGCTTGCCGCGCAGCTTCTCGTCGCCGAGGACGTAGATCGCCGCCGCGCCGAGCAGCGCGCCGAGGATGAACTGGCTGTCGGCGCCGGCGTTCGCCAGGCGGCCGAACAGGCCGCGCCGGCCGGCCGGCATCGCGCCATTGTTGCCGGCGGCGTTCCACATCGCCTGCGCGAACATCGTTTCCATCTCGCGCTTCATGCGCTTCTTGTCCTTGTTCTTCTTGGCCATCGGGTTTCTCCCAGTATGCGTTTCAATGGTTCGCCGGGGCCGCGGCTTCGTCGGCGCTTCCGGCTTCGGCTTCGCTCAGCCGGTCGACCAGGCAGAGGCCGAGCGCGCCGGCGGCGACGGCGGCGAGCGCGGTCGTCGGCGCGCGCCGGCCGACGGCGCCGGCGGCGACGCTCGCCGCGGCCAGCGCGGTGCCGCCCTGCAGCGCCGCGCGCAGCACGCGCCGGCTGTCGCCGGCGTCGCGCAGCGCGACGAGCAGGCCGGTGGAGACGAAGCCTTTGACGAAGCCGTCGCGCAATTCGTTCCAGACGGCCGCGCGCGCCGCGCGCCTGCGTCCCCGCTTCTTCATGCCGCCTCGCTGCCGGCGTCGGTCTTGGCGGTCTTGCGCGCGCGCCGGCGCGGCGCGGCGGTCTTCGTCGCCGGCGCGTCGGCCGCGGCCTGGGTCTTGCGGCGGCGCGGCGCCGCCTTTTTCGCCGGCGCAGCGTCGTCCGCCGTCGCCTGCTTGCGCCTGCCGCGCGTGCGCTTTTCCGGCGCGGCCTCGTTCGCCGCCCCGTCGCCGGCAAAGCGGCGGCGGACGTCGTCGCCGGCCTCGCGGATCGTCGTCAGTCCGGACTGCGCCGCCGACAGCAGCGTATCCTGGGCCTTCTTCACGCCGGCGCGCGCTTCCTCGCTGCGCCACAGGCGGACGGCCAGGCCGCCGGCGAGCAGCCCGGCGGCGAAGGGGAGGAGGGGAATCATGGCAGTGCTCCTTTCGTGTCGATGCACGGAGGAAGCCTGCCGTCTGCCGCTAGCCGCGCCAGTCGTCGTACTTTGCGCGCAGGGCGCCGACGAGGGCGTCGGCGGCGGGGCTTTCCGTGCCGTTCAAGAGATCGTTCCACGCCGTCGGCGGGATGACCCGCGCATCGTACTCCACGGTGCACGAACGGGCCAGCAGGTTGATCCGCACCTGGCGGACGCCGGGCAGCGATTCGATGGCGGCGCGGATGTCGTCCACCGGCGGCCGCGCCGCGCCGCCGAGGGACGAGGCGCCGCCTGTCAGCTTCAGGCGGATGCGGCCGGCGATGTGATGGGCGATGGCGACGTTCGGGCCGAGGTCGCGCACGACCCGCCAGGCGTCGGCGTTCTTCGTCATCGGGCGGTGATCTCGACGCAGTCGGCCAGTTCGCGTTCCAGCGCCAGTTCGGTGTGCTCGACCTGGACCAGGGTCAGCGGCTTCTGCGCCAGCACGCGCAGCGTCCGGCCGGGAATCAGCCCGTAGGCGAGCAGGCGCTCGCGCAGCTCGGCGGCGCCGCCGGCGAAGCCGACGACGGCGACGTCGCCGCCGGGGCGGGCGCCGGCCAGCGTCGATGCGGCCGGCCGGCCGGGGTTCGGGCATTGTGGATCGTGTGCGGTCATCATTGTCCCCAGCCGACGGCGGCCAGCGCGAAGCGCAGCACGCCGCCGAGGAAGAAGGCGGTCGGAATGATCAGGAAGAGCATCAGGACGGCGCGGCGCAGGCCCTGTTCCTTGACGATCATCATCAGGCTGGCGATGCACGGCACGAACAGCGTCAGCGTGACGATGCCGACGACCATCTGCGCCGGCGACAGAGCCGCGCCCATGACGAACAGCCCGGTGGCGCCGAAGTCGCGGCGCAGGAAGCCCATCAGGAAGGCGGCCGAGGCTTCCTTCGGCAGGCCGAGCCAGCCGGTGACCACCGGCTCGCCGGCGGCGACCAGCCAGGGCAGGGCGCCGACGCCGTCGAGCGCGAAGAGGATGAAGGCGCCGAGCAGGAAGAGCGGGATGACCTCGACCAGATACCACTTGAGGCGCGCCCAGGTCTTGGTCAGCACGTTGCCGACGGCCGGCAGGCGCAGCGGCGGCAGCTCGGTCATCAGCGGGATGCGGCGGCCCTTGATCACCTTGTTGGCGAGCCAGCCGACGGTAACGAGCACGCCGAGGACGACCACGAACCAGATCAGCGTCGCCGTGAACGAGATGCCGGCGAGCATGCCCATGACCACGCCGAGCTGCGCCGAGCAGGGGATGGCCAGCGCCAGCAGGAAGGTGACGATCAGCTTCTCGCGCGGGCTGTGCAGGATGCGCGTGGTCAGCGTCGCCATGGTGACGCAGCCGAGGCCGAGCACCATCGGCAGCACGGCGCGGCCGTTCAGCCCCATGCGGCTGAAGCTGCGGTTGGAGAGCACGGTCAGGCGCGAGAAGTAGCCCGAATCCTCCAACGCGCCGAAGGCGATGAAGAAGGTGGTGACGATCGGCAGGATCAGCGCCAGCGCATAGGTCATGCCCATGGTCCACAGCCCGTACTCGCCGACCAGCAGGTCGGCCAGCCAGGGCCAGGGCGCGTGTTCGCGAACGACGCCCTCGAACCACGGGTTGAGCACCTCGCCGAAGAGATCTTCTTCCAGCAGGCCGACCAGCGTGCCGGCGCCGAATTCGCCGACGAACCAGTAGATGCCGTAGAGCACGCCGAGCAGCACCGGCCAGCCCCACAGCGGATGCACGGCGAGCGCGCCGAGCTTCTGCGCGAAGCCGCCGGTGCCCTGCGGCGTCTGCCGGATGACGCGGTCGGCGATGCGGTCGGCGGCGGTCATGCGCGCCCGCTGCAGCACGGCGGCGAGCGGTTCGGTGTAGTCGAGCTGCAGGGCGTCGCGGATACCGCGCATCTTTTCCAGCGGTTCGGCGTCGGCCGAGCCGAAGCGCTCGCCGAGCCAGGCTTCGAGTTCGGCGTCGCCGGCGAGGAAGAGCAGGCCGAGGGCGCGCGTCGAGATGCCGGGGGCCGGGTCGAGCGCGGCCAGGGGCGTCGCCAGCGCGTCGAGCGCGGCCTCGACGTCGGCCGCGTATTCGAGGCGGAAGCGCGGCACCGCCGCCTGCGGGATGGCCGTGCGCAACGCGTCCACGCCCGTGCCGCGCGTGGCGACGGTGGGCACCACCGGCAGGCCCAGTTCGGCCGAGAGCGCCGTCGCGTCGACCGTGGCGCCGCGCGCCTCGGCCTCGTCGATCATGTTCAGCGCGAGCAGCATCGGCCGCCCCATTTCGGCGAGCAGCACGGTGAGCTGCAGGCTGCGGCGCAGGTTCTTGGCGTCGCCGACCTGCAGCAGCGTGGCGTTCGTCTCGCCGAGCAGGGCCCGCGTCGTCGCGTGCTCGTCGCCGGTGCGCGAGGGCAGCGAGACGACGCCCGGCGTATCGAGCACGGCCAGGCCGCCGAGCGCCTGCGCGGTGCCGTGCGAGACCTCGATGGTGGTGCCGGGGTAGTTGGAGACGGTGACGTAGCGGCCGGTCAGCGCGTGGAAGAGCACGGACTTGCCAACGTTGGGCTGGCCGACGAGAAGCAGGCCGGTGGCGACGGTGGTCATGCGCGGCGTCCTCCGTGGAGGGCGGCACTGGCCTGCGGTGAGAGATGCGGGACGATCATGGGCTTTTCGATGAGGGATGCGTTCTGGAGTGCGCCATTATCGCAAAAAAATGAGAACAGTTCGTATTTTGGGTGCGCCGGGAATTGCCGGCGCCTCACCAGACGAAGAAAACCAGGCTCCAGATGCCGGTCATCAGCGCCACCGGCGCGGCCATGGCGAGCGCCGCCGCCGCTTTTTTCGGCGTCGATGCGGCGGCCGGCCGCAGCAGGCGCAGCGTCAGCCAGAGCGTGCCGAGGCCGCCGGCGGCGAGCAGGGCGATGCGGAAGGCCGGCAGCCAGCCGAGCCAGACGTGTTCCGCCTTGAGGTGCGTCACCGTCAGCATGGACAGGCCGAGGATGACGCTGGCCGCGGCCAGCGGCGTCAGCGCCAGCGTCAGCCGGCGCCAGTCGCGGCGCGGATCGGCGAGCAGGCGGGCGGCGAGCGCCGGGCCGAGCCAGAGCGCGGCGCCGAGCAGAAAGCCGCCGCCGAGCAGGTAGGCGAGGATGAGCGCGCCGTCGAGCCAGGTGAAGACGTCGTTGGCTTCCGGATGGTGGGTGAGCAGCCACCAGGGCACGTTGTCGGCGAGCAGCGCGAAATGCTCGCGCTCGACCAGCCATTCGGCGACGGCCAGCTTGATCTTCAGGAACCACGGGCTGACCGTCCACTGGAAGGCGGCGGTGGCGACGCCGAGCACGCCGAAGAGCAGCGTCGCCGCGTCCGAGGTCTTGGCCGGCGCTTCGAGGTCGAGCGCCTCGGCGAAGGGCGAGCGCCAGGACAGCGCGACGGCGTTGCGCTGGCCGGCGCAGCGGCCGCAGGCATGGCATTCGGAGGCGCTGGTCATGCGCCGCACGTCGACCAGCGGCGCGCAGTTCACCGGTTCGAAGTCGTCGGTGTGGCGGTCCCAGGCGTCGCGGTCCACCTTGTAGTGCAGCGGCGCGATCTTGGCGAGCACGGCGAAGACGCCGGAGGCCGGACACAGGTAGCGGCACCAGATGCGCTTCTCGCGGCCGTAGAAGAGGCCGATGCCGACGGCGGCGACGGTCGAGCCGCCGAGCACGAGCAATGCCGCCTGCGGGTATTCGTAGACGCTGACCAACTGCCCGTAGACGGTGGTGCAGACAAAGGCGACGAAGGGCCAGCCGGACCACTTCAGCCAGCGCGGCAGCGGCCGGCCGCGGCCGTGCCGGCTCACCCATTCGGAGAGCGAGCCTTCCGGGCAGAAGATGCCGCACC
Source organism: Rhodocyclaceae bacterium (assembly GCA_019455325.1). Taxonomy (GTDB): domain Bacteria; phylum Pseudomonadota; class Gammaproteobacteria; order Burkholderiales; family Rhodocyclaceae; genus Proximibacter. The sequence goes on from JACFMQ010000025.1 coordinate 14,246, forward strand.
AGACGCGGCCGAGGGCGACCGTGGCGATCATCACGCCCGGCCACCAGACGCCCCAGAAGGCGAACTGCGCGAAGAGGCGCAGGTTGTCCCAGATGTGCGCGTTTGCCAGAGGCAGCGGCAGGAAGGCGGGCGCGACGACGAGGAAGGCGTAAACGCAAACGACCATCCACTGGATGGTCAGGATCAGTTTGCGGTGCCGGCGCAGGAAGAGGCCGAGGGCGGCGATGCGGCCGGGCGGCGCCGCCCGGCCGTGCCGGTAGACGGTGACGACGTGCTCGGTCACGGCCGGCCGGCCCTCCGCCAGGCGAGGACGACGCCGATCCAGTAGGCGGCGTAGACGAGGACGACGCTCAGCGCCGGCCGCGCGCGGTAGCCGGAGAAATCGGCGAGGAGCTTGCCGGCGCCGGTGCCGTCGTCGATCAGCGCGGCGCTGTCCCACAGCGGGTCGACGATGCCCGGCAGCCAGCCGGCGCCGATCATGCGGTCGGCGGCGGCGACGAGCAGCGCCGAGGCGATGATCAGCAGCAGGATGGACGAGTAGCGCAGCAGCCGGCCGGTGTCGAAGCGGCGCAGGCCGCGCGCGGCGGCGAAGGCGGTCGCGGCGGCGGCGGCGAAGCCGGCGGCGGCGCCGGCGAGAAGCTCGGCGAGGCTGCTTTCCTGCGCGAAGCCGTAGAGGAAGATCGCCGTTTCCGCGCCTTCGCGGGCAACGGCGAGGGCCGCGACCACGGCGACCCCGGCAAGGCCGGCGCGCGCGTCGGCGGCCGTCAGCTCGGCGTGGATCTGCGCGCGCATCTGCCGGCCGTGCCGGCGCATCCACAGCACCATCTGCGTGATCAGCGCCGCGGCGACGAGCAGCATGCCGGTCTGGAAGGCTTCCAGCGCCTCGCCGGCGAGTTCGTCCTGGACGGCGACGAGCGCCCAGCCGAGGAGCAGCGCCAGCGCCACGCCGGCGCCGACGCCGACGGCCAGCGCGCGCGTGCCGCGGCTGCCGCGGCCGTTCGCCTGCAGCCAGGCGTGGAGGATGCCGACGACGAGGAAAGCCTCCAGGCTTTCCCGCCAGACGACGAAGAGTGCATTGCCCATGACCTTTTTCCGCTCGTGTCTTTATTTATGTTTTTCGGTGGCGAATCACTTTGCCACGATCCGGCCCTGTGCCGTGTCCTGGTGGAACTCGTCGAAGAACTTGTAGGTGCCGGGCTTCATCGGGTGGAAGACGAGGGTGCGCGTGACGCCGGGCGCGAGCACCAGCTCCTTGCGCAGCTCCAGGCTCTCGAACTCGGCGGCCCCCGGTCCTTCGTTCTTCACCTGCAGGCGGAAGCGGGTGTTCGCCGGCACTTCCAGCGTTTCCGGAAAGAGGCGCCCGTCCTTCATCAGCAACTGGAAGGTCGGCATGTCGGCGGCGCGCGCCGGCCCGCCGGCCAGCGCCAGCAGCAGCGCCAGGCCGGCGAGGCCGACCGGCAGCCAGAGGCTGCCGGTCCGCGCGTCGCGCCGACTCCGGAACAGGGTGTTGCATCCGGTGGTCATGCGCGTTTCCTCAGAAGCTGACGTTGGCGCGAACGCCGAGGACCTTGACCGACTTCGCGTCCGGATTCGCACCCGGCCGGCCGATCCACTGGAAGTCCGGCGAGACCTCGAACTGCGGCGAGATGCGGTAGCGATAGTAGATCTCGGCCAGCTTTTCGGCGCCGCCCGGGGTGAAGGTGAAGTCAGGCGTACCGGCGTCGATGCTGGCCTGGTAGATGTAGCCTTCGCCGCCGGCCCTGCGGTAGTCGCTGCTCGACCTCAGCCAGCCGCCGGCGATGCCGATGGCGTCGCCGCCGCGGCCCCAGTAGGCGCCGTTGATCTCGGCGCCGGCGGTCAGCGCCTGGTCGAACGGCAACTGGCCCTTGGTCAGCTTGCCGTAGCGGGCGAACAGGTTCACGCCGTCGCCGACGCGCTGGTCGACCGAGAGGCCGAAGCCGGTGTGGTTGTCCTTGCTGACGCCGTCGAGCTGCGTGACGCCGTTGCGGTGCCAGGCGTAGGCGCGGTAGTTGCCGGAAAGGCCGCCGAACAGCTTGAGCTGCTTTTCCGCCTGGGCGATGACCAACGGTGCCGACAGGCTGCGCTGATAGCTGGCGCCGCGCTCGCCGGCGCCGAAGACGCCGAGCGACAGGCGCCACGGCTCGGCCTTGTTCGTCTCGTTCACGTAGGCGGCGATGAAGCCCGGCTGGAAGCCGTTGGCGTCGACCGCGACCTCGCCGCCGGCATCGAGCAGCGGGTTGTGCACGAAGACCGAGTTGAGGAACTGGATCGATTCGTCGCCGGCCGCCTCGTTCTGGTCGAAGAAGCCGAAGATGTCGATCTTGCCGAAGGTCAGTTCGAGCTTCTCGCGCGAGCGTGGCTTGAAGCCGCCGTAGGGCAGCGGGATCGACGCCTGGTACCAGGCCTGCGCCAGGATCGCCACCGAGTCGTCCGGGTTCGAGCCGCTGGCGCGGAAGGCGGTGGCGTTCGGTGCGCTGGCGAAGTGGCCGAGGTTGGTGAACGGCGTGTTGAGGCCGAGGCCCTGGCCCATGCGGAAATGAGCGAAGAGCTTGTGCTCGATGTCGCCGATCGGGCCGAGCGGCAGTTCGACGGTGGCGTCGGCGCGGTAGCTCAACTGGCTGTTGCCGTCGGCGGTGCCGCGCGGCAGGCCGGACGGTTTCTGAGCGACGGTGGTCAGGCTGGCGCCGGCCTTGAGGCCGTCGAGCGCCTCGATCACCTTCGCCGACTTGCGCATTTCCAGCGCGTCCTTCTCGACCGCCTTCAGGCGCGCGGTGAGCTCGGGCTCGTACTGCGAGATGCGCTCGCTTTCCAGGCCCTGGCCGATCTTCTCGTTCTCACTCTTCAGCGCCTTCACTTCCTTCTCGAGCTCGGCGTTGCGCGCTTCCAGCCTTTCCAGGCGCTCGGCCAGCTTCTGCAGCAGCTCGGCCTCGCCGGCGGCGAGGGCCGGCGAGGCGAGCGTCACCAATCCCGCCGCGGCGAGCGCGGCGGCAAGCACTCGGGCGCGCATGATCAGTACCCACCCTTCTTGCCGATGCCGACGTAGGTGAACTCGTACTCGACCACGAACGGCTTGAACCACGGACGAACGCCGGTGGCGCGGTCGGTGTGGCGGCCGAAGTGGGCGTGCGTGTTCTCGGACGGCGGCAGGATGGTGTACTTGACGCTGTACTTGCCGGGGCCGGCGAGCTTGATGTTGTCGCCGTAGTGCGGACCGTCGTTGGCGACCATCGGCATGAAGTCGCCGGCGACCTTGTAGTCGCCGCCGATCTTGCTGACCTCGTACTTGACGATCAGGTAGGGAATCCAGGCGCCTTCCTCGAAGCCGTTCGGGTTGTTGGCCAGCGCGTGGATGTCGGCCTCGATGTGGATGTCGGATTCCGACGCCTTCCGCATCATGCCTTCCGGTTCCATTTCGACCGGCTGCAGATAGACGGCGGCGATTTCCATACCGGCCTTGTTCTGCGGCACGCCGATCGGGTATTCGAGGGCGAGCGCAGGGGCGGCGGCGAAGGCGGCGGCGACGGCCAGCGCAGCGCCGAGTTTCTTGATGGACAACATGGTGTGACTCCCTTGTGGTTGAAAGCTATTTTGTGCGCACATTATCCACGGGAGATGCGACTCGTTTTCAATCGCAAAGCTATTTCGCTTGCCTGTCACAATCGAGTGTTGTTTTTTTGCATTCCGTTCGGGTTTTTGGGGTCGATCGAGCCGGCGGCAATCCCGGCTCGATCGTTCAACGGTGGTGTCCGGCGCCGGTCGGGTCGGTGATGAAGCCGATGCGCGTCAGCCCGTTGCGGGCGGCTTCGGACATCACCTGCGCGACCTTCTCGTAAGGCGTCATGCGGTCGGCGCGGATGTGCAGCTCGGGCTGCGGCTGCAGGGCGCCGGCGGCAGCGAGGCGCTCGGCGAACTGCGCCTCGTCCACGCGTTCGCCGTTCCAGAGCGTGTTGCCGTCCACGTCGATGGCGATCTGGATGTTGTCCGGCTTCGTCTGGTTCATCGACGACGCCGCCTTCGGCAGGTCGACCTTGACGGCGTGCGTGAGCAGCGGTGCGGTGACGATGAAGATGATGAGCAGCACCAGCATCACATCGATCAGCGGCACCATGTTGATTTCGGTCAGCGGCGCGTCTTCGTCGCCGGATTCCATGCTGCCAAAGGCCATGTCCGTTCCCTCCGGTCAGCGCACGGTGAGGCCGGGGTGGCCTGCCGGGCGGGGGTCGGCGGCGACGCCCTGCGCGCGCGCCATGGCGATCACCTTCTCGCTGGTGGTGCGGGCGTCGGTGAGCATCGGCGAGGTCTTGACGCCGGTGGCGAGGAAGGCGAAGACGTCGTAGGCGAAGGAATTGAGCTGCGACAGCGTGTTGCGGTTGGCGCGCGCGAAGTGGTTGTAGCCCACCGCCGCCGGAATGGCCACGGCGAGGCCGATGCCGGTCATGATCAGGGCCTCGCCGACCGGGCCGGCGACCTTGTCGAGGGTGCCCTGGCCGGACATGCCGATGGCGATGAGCGCGTGGTAGATGCCCCAGACCGTGCCGAACAGGCCGACGAAGGGCGCCGATGAGGCGACGGTGGCGAGGAAGGTCTGGCCGAATTCGAGCTGCGCCTTGTCCTCGTCGATGGCGCGCTTCAGCGCGCGGGTGAGCAGATCCTCCGGATTGCCGGCCGCGATCAGGCCGGCGGTGCCGCATTCGCAGCCGTTCTTGCAGCGGTTGTGCTGCTCGATGGCGGTGAAGCCGTGGTGCACCAGGTGCGAGAACGGTTCGGTGGTCCCCCGCTCGCGGATGCGGGCGGCGACGGCTTCCAGGTTCGGCGCCTCCCAGAAGGCCTTGAGGAACTCGCCGCTCTTGCGGCGCATGCGCAGGCCCAGGATGCCCTTGGTGACGATCAGGTACCAGGTGCCGATCGAGGCGATCAGCAGCAGCACGAGCACGATGCGGGCGACAAGGTCGGTGTGGGAGAGGAAGTGGGCGAAGCCCAGCGGGTTGTCCATGACGGCCTTTCAGTTCTTCAGGTTGAATACGATGGGAACGAGCACCCAGTCGGCGATCGGTTCATCGCCGCGCTTCGCCGGGATGAAGCGCCAGCGGCTGACGGCCTCCAGCGCCGACTGGTCGAGGCGCGGCGAGCCGCTGGTGGTCCTGACCTCGACCTGCGAGGGCCGGCCGTTCGGCTCGACGCGAACGCGCAGCAGCACCTTGCCTTCTTCTCCCAGGCGGCGGGAGATCGGCGGATAGGCCGGAATGGGGTTGGAGAGATAGTCGGCGTCGAAGCGCGGCTGGCTGACGGCGGGCGGCGCCGGCGGCGGCGCGACGATCACCGGCTCGGGCGGCGCCGGCGGTGCGATGGGCACCTCGGCGGCGGCGGGCGCCGCCGTCTCCACGGCGAGGATCGGTTGCTGGACGGGCTCGGGGGTCGGGCGGGGCTGGACGGTCTTGGGCTTGACCTTGGGCGGTTCCGGCTTCGGCGGGACGATGTCCGGCGGCGGCGTCGGCATGGTCGGCGTCAGGATGTCCACCGTCAGGGTGGCGATCGAGACCGGCAGCGGCACGACCTGCAGGCTGACGAGCACGGCGAGGACGCCGACGTGGGCGGCGGCGATCAGCAGGAGCACGCGCAGGGAGGGGCGCGGCGCGGCGGCATACGACGGAATGCTGTGAAGGGGAGAAGAGATGTCCATGGTTGCTGGTGGTATCCGGAGTCCGCTGTCCGGACCGGCCATCCGCCGTTCGGGGCTGGCGGAAAAAAGCGCGTGGCTTGCTTACCCGGGGGCTGGCTGGCTAGCGGAACGAGCGAGAGAAAACGTCAGGGGGGGAACGATCCTCGCCGAGGGATTTCTATTCCTGCATCTTACTTCGTGAGAATCAGCTTGTTGTCTTTGGTCACGCGCAGCGTGTAGCGCTGCTCGCCATGCTCGATCTCGACGGTGCGGTGGCCGCGCAGCAACTGGTTGCTGTCGATGCGCGGCGGCAGGCCGGCGACGGCCGGCGCGGCGGGGGGCATGGGCTGGTTCGTGTTCGGCTGCATCCTTGGCTCCAGTGTTGCCGGGCCGGAATTCCCGGGATGGGCATTCCGCGTTCGTTCGTGAAATATCAATAATGAGAACTCTTCGCATTATGTGTGGGGGCGGCACCGGCGTCAACCCCCTTCCGTGCCGAGGATCGGCGCCGGCGCACCGGCAGCCCGGCGGCGCCTCCTTTCCGCGTATGCCGGGGGCCGCCGGTAAATGCGGTGAAACCGAGGCGGCGCGGGCGTTTCCGGCGGATTTCCGGTATAATCGCGCCCCTTCGGCATAAAGTTCTCCAGAAAGAAAGCGTCATGGCTCTCAACAACGTCCCCTCCGGCAAGTCCCTTCCCAACGACTTCAACGTCATCATCGAGATCCCGGCGCACGCCGACCCGGTGAAGTACGAGGTCGACAAGGAAAGCGGCGCCATCTTCGTCGACCGCTTCATGGGCACCGCCATGCACTATCCGTGCAACTACGGCTACATCCCGCACACCATCGCCGGCGACGGCGACCCGGTCGACGTGCTGGTCGTCGCCCAGTTTCCGCTGCCGCCGGGCGTCGTCGTGCGCTGCCGGCCGGTCGGCATGCTGGCCATGACCGACGAGGCCGGCGCCGACGCCAAGGTGCTCGCCGTGCCGGTCGACAAGCTGACCACGATGTACCGCAACGTCGAGAGCCCGCGCGACCTGCCGCAGATCACGCTCGACCAGATCGCCCACTTCTTCGAGCACTACAAGGATCTGGAACCGGGCAAGTTCGTGAAGATCGAAGGTTGGTTCGGCGCCGAGGAAGCGAAGAAGGAGATCACCGACGGCGTCCGCCGCTACGAGGAGGCCAAGGACAAGCCGGCGTACTGAGCGCGCCCGGCCGGCCGTCGGTTCGCAGGGGGCGCCGCCGGCGCCCCTTTTTTCGCATATAGGTTGGTTCGCCCATGCTGAAGATCGCCATCGCCCAGTTCAACGCCGTCGTCGGCGATCTCGCCGGCAACGCGGCGAAGATCGCCGCGCTCGCCGAGCGCGCGCGGGCGGCCGGCGCCGACCTGCTGCTGACGCCGGAGCTGGCGCTCTGCGGCTACCCGCCGGAAGACCTGCTGCTGCGCCCGGACTTCTACCGTGCCTGCGAGCGCGAGCTGACCGCGCTGGCCGCGCGCGTCTCCGGCATCGCCGTCCTCGTCGGCCACCCCGAGGCAGCCGGCGACAGGCGCTACAACGCGGCGACGCTGCTCGCGGACGGCCGCCGCGTCGCCACCTACCACAAGCAGTTGCTGCCGAACTACGAGGTCTTCGACGAGGAGCGCTACTTCGACGCCGGCAACGCGCCCTGCGTGGTGACGGTGCAGGGCGTGCGCTGCGGCATCAACATCTGCGCCGACATCTGGGAAGCCGGCGCCGCCGAGTCGGCGCACGCCGCCGGCGCCGAGCTGCTGCTCGTGCTCAACGCCTCGCCCTACCACCTCGACAAGCACGAGGACCGCGCCGCCGTGCTGCGCCGGCGCATCGCCGCCACCGGCATGCCGGCGATCTACGCCAACCTGGTTGGCGGCCAGGACGAGCTGGTCTTCGACGGCGGTTCCTTCGTGCTCGACGGCGCCGGCAACGAGACCTGCCGCCTGCCGCAGTTCGAGGAGGCGCTGGAGATCGTCGATTTCGCCGGCGGCCGGCCGCTGCCGGGCACGATGGCGCCGCCGCAGCCGATCGAGGCGCAGGTGTATGCCGCGCTGGTCCTTGGTGTGCGCGACTATCTCGGCAAGAACGGTTTTCCGGGGGCGATCATCGGCATGTCCGGCGGCATCGACTCGGCGCTGACGCTCGCCGTCGCCGTCGATGCGCTCGGCGCCGACCGCGTGCGCGCGCTGATGATGCCCTCGCCCTACACCGCCGACATCAGCCTCGAAGACTCGCGGCGCATGGTCGAGACGCTCGGCGTGCGCTACGACGAGATCGCCATCGAACCGGCGATGCGGGTTTACGAATCCATGCTGGCCAAGGAGTTCGCCGGCCTGCCCGCCGACACCACCGAGGAGAACCTGCAGGCGCGCATCCGCGGCAACATCCTGATGGCGTTCTCGAACAAGAGCGGCGCGCTGGTGCTGACCACCGGCAACAAGTCGGAGATGGCGGTCGGCTACTGCACGCTGTACGGCGACATGGCCGGCGGCTTCGCGGTGATCAAGGACGTCTTCAAGACCTTCGTCTACCGGCTGGCGCGCTGGGTGAACCGCGAGCGCGAGATCATCCCCGAGCGCATCATCACGCGGCCGCCATCGGCCGAGCTGAAGCCGGGGCAGACCGACCAGGACAGCCTGCCGCCCTACGAAGTGCTCGACGCCATCATGCAGGCCTACATGGAGCGCGACGAGAGCCCGCGCGAGATCGTTGCCAGGGGCTTCGCCGAGGCCGACGTGCGCCGCGTCGTGCGCCTGCTGCGCATCGCCGAATACAAACGCCGGCAGGCGCCGGTCGGCATCCGCGTGACGCAGCGCGGCTTCGGCAAGGACTGGCGCTACCCGATCACCAACCGCTACGTCGACGAATTCTGATCCGCGGGTTTTGTTGCTACGATAGCCCGCTCACCGCCGGAGAACATCTGCAATGAAGAAGATCGAAGCCATCATCAAACCGTTCAAGCTCGACGAGGTGCGCGAGGCGCTGTCCGAAATCGGCGTCACCGGGCTGACCGTCACCGAGGTCAAGGGCTTCGGCCGCCAGAAGGGACACACCGAGCTGTACCGCGGCGCCGAGTACGTGGTTGATTTCCTGCCGAAGGTGAAGATCGAGATCGTCGTCGCCGACGACAGCGTCGAGCCGGCCATCGAGGCCATCGTCAAGGCCGCGCACACCGGCAAGATCGGCGACGGCAAGATTTTCGTGACGCCGGTTGAACAAGTCGTGCGCATCCGCACCGGCGAGACGAACGAAGCGGCGATCTGACGGTTTTCCGGGTCGTTCTGAAAGAGGCGGGCTGGCGCGGAGGTGCCGGTCCGTTTTGTTTTTGGTCCGTGTTTTGTGGTGGCCGGAAATAGTTCGACGTCTGCAGGTCGGTGCGGATTCAACCGGTCGATGCAACAGCTTGATAAAACTGCTGTGCGGGCGTTT
>JACFMQ010000026.1 GCA_019455325.1 Rhodocyclaceae bacterium
TACTTCGACAAGATCGTCGCTTCGCTGCTGCCGCTGCTGGAGAAGCTCACCACCGGCAAGATCGCACAACTGCTCGCGCCGAACTATTCCGACCTGTCCGACCCGCGCCCGATCTTCGACTGGATGCAGATCATCAGGAAGCGGGCCGTGGTCTATGTGGGACTGGATGCCCTGTCCGACGCCGAAGTGGCGGCGGCCGTCGGCAACAGCATGTTCAGCGACCTGGTGTCGGTGGCGGGGCACATCTACAAGCACGGCATCGACGATGGCCTGCCGGAGGCATCGGCCAATGCCAAGGTCGCCATCAACGTTCATGCGGACGAATTCAACGAACTGATGGGCGATGAGTTCATCCCGCTCATCAACAAGGGTGGCGGTGCGGGCATGCAGGTCACGGCCTATACGCAGACGCTCTCGGACATCGAGGCGCGCATCGGCAACCGCGCCAAGGCCGGCCAGGTCATCGGCAACTTCAACAACCTGTTCATGCTGCGGGTGCGCGAGACCGCCACCGCCGAACTGCTGACACGACAACTGCCGAAGGTGGAGGTCTACACCACCACCCTGGTCAGCGGCGCCACCGACAGTTCCGACATCCACGGCCCGACCGACTTCACCAGCAACGCGCAGGACCGCATCAGCACGTCGAGCGTGCCGCTCATCGAGCCTGCGCACGTGGTCGGCCTGCCCAAGGGGCAGTGCTTCGCCCTCATCGAAGGCGGTAACCTGTGGAAGGTTCGCATGCCGTTGCCGGCGCCCGATCCGGACGAAGCCATGCCCCGGGACCTGCAGCAACTGGCCGGCTACATGCGCCAGCACTACGCCGAGGCGGGCGAATGGTGGGAGGGCAACGGGCAGCCCCCGCTGCACGACGACGACGCGTTGCCAGCGAATCTGGCGGAGGAAGGGCAAGAAGGCACGCCGGATGACGAGGCCCCATCGTGAAAGAGCCCGCCGCGACCGCCGAGCGACAGCAGGCACGCCAACGCGGCCTGGTCGCCAGCGTGGTCACGCTGCCATGGCGCCTGTTCGGCGTGCTGGTCGCCTCGCTGCTGCTGTCCATCGTCATTGAATGCGTTGGTATGCACCTGTTCTGGCCAGACCAGGGCTGGCGCCACGCGCAGGGCATGCTCGACTACGAACTGAACCAGCTCTCCACCCATTTCACCCGGAGCGCCGTCGTGCAGGAGCCGGGACGCACCGCGCGCTGGCTGGTGGAGGGCACCTACGAGTGGGTTTTCGTGAAGACGGGCTTGCTGGACTGGATGCGCGACGCCTCGGCGCAGGCCAGCGCACCCAGTCGAGGCGCGCACCGAGACTTCCGCTATTACCTCGCCCAGGTCTATGTCTGGACCGAGCGCTATCTGATTGCCGCCGGCTTCACCGTACTGACGTTCATCGTCCGCCTGCTGGTCTTGGTGCTCACGCTGCCGCTGTTCCTGCTCGCGGCCTTCGTCGGCTTGGTCGATGGACTGGTTCGCCGCGACATCCGCAAGTTCGGCGCCGGGCGGGAATCGGGCTTCGTCTACCACCGGGCGAAGGCGGCCTTGATGCCGCTGGCGGTGTTACCGTGGGTGACTTACCTGGCGTTGCCGGTTTCCTTGCACCCATTGGTGATCCTGCTGCCGAGTGCAGCAATGCTCGGGGTGGCAATGAATATCGCCGCCAGTAGTTTCAAGAAGTACCTGTAGAAAATACGCCGTGCGAAACAGTACGCATGACTCAGTTACCGATACCTCTCTGCGCAAACAACGTGAGCATGTGTGCGAGAGACTTCGGGTTAGGAAACCTTCTTCTGCCTGTCACGCAGAGACACGGCCCAGTCTTTCAAAGCCTGGATGTCCTGAAAGAGATCTGCAGGTGGTGGTGGCGCGGCATTCCTGCCGCTGGATGGATCGTGTGCGTCAACAATGTCGCAGCACTTCTTGAATCCGGCGGCGAAAGCATCGCAGTCAGCCTCGTTGAGCGCACTGACCTTCTTCAGGTCCTTGGCGTTGATGTAGTCCCTGTGGCGTTGAATAACGCGGACGAAAGCGATGTCCTCCAGGCCGCGCTCCCATGTGGCGCGCAGCGAGTTGTAGAGCTTTGCCACCTCGACCGCGTACTCGTCTTCCTGGTTGTTGTCATGCAGCAGCTTTGCCGCACGTGCCGCCTTCTCCAGCTTGTCGATGCGATCTTCGACGCTCTGGGCCTTCCAGGGCAGGCCGTCGGCCACCATACCGGCTCCCGCGGCGCCACGACTGAGCGTCGTGAGCCGCACGGCCCGCCCGGTCTTCGTCGCGTGGTCATTCAGATCGTTCACGAACACCAGATCATGCGTGAAGACGATGACCTGACGGTTCTCCGCTTCTTCCACGAGACGCTTGGCCACCTGCCCGCGCCAGCGATGGTCCAATGAGGACACCGGGTCATCGAAGACCAGAGCAGAGCGGTGCATCGCGGTGGCAAGCTCGGTCATGAAGGCGGCCAGCGCCACGCAGGTCTTTTCCCCTTCGCTCAGGATTTCGTGGACCTTGGCATCCGGCTTGGCGAAGAGGCGCACCTGATACTGCGGTGAGCCGTACTTGCCGCCGGAGCGCACGATTTCGACGCGAACCTTCGAGGCCGCAAGCCGGACAATCTCTTCCTGAAATCTGTCGCGCAGCCGAGGCGTAATCACGGTGTCGGCAATGTCATTGCCCATCTTGGTGATGGTGTTCGTCGCCGTATCGCCCGCACACTCGGTCAGAAACCGGATGGTCTTCAGCCGCTGGATTTCGTCGGTGACGACCGGCAGCATGCCGGCGAGCAGCGCTCGATCGCTCAACTCGGTGAAATCGGCTTCGAGCTTCTTGCGTTCATCCGCGTCAGCGGACTTGCGCAGCTCGGCGGCGTAATTGCGGATCGTGGTCTGAAGCTGGTCGAGATCAGGTAGCGGCGACATTGGAACGGGCGGAAGCTGTACCTCACCGTTTCCGCCCAGGGCTTTGAGCAGAACGTGGCGCCGCAGCCGGGCTGCGGCGATGAAGCGGCGCGTCTGCTGCTGCAGCGCCTCATTCTGGAGGCCCAGCTCATCAAGACTGGCCTTCACAGCCCGCGTGCCGATTGCCCCGGCAGCTATGGCCTGACGTGCGGTCTGAGCTGCCTTCTCTGCCTCGCGTGCCAGCTGTTCCGTGTCCTTCTGGATGTAATCCTCGAAGCGTGCCATCCGTGCACGTGCCTCAGCTTCCAATGGCTGCTGGCAAAGCATGCAATGCGCGTCTTCGGCCGACGGCGGAAACGGCTGTCCGGGGTATGCAATCTCCGTCGAGTAGCGTCGAGCGGAATCCCAAAGCGCCCGCCATGTCTCGCCGCCGACGCCGGCAAGGGGTTCGCCCGTGAAGGCCTTCTCCGCGGCAAGACGTGCGGCGTCCCGTTTCGACCGTGCGTCCCTGGCGAGGGCAGCGGCCGCCAGCAGCTCCTCATCGGTGGTTCTGGCTGCAGTGCTGTTCACCGCGGTAATCAGCCGCATGACGTTGTCGGCTTTGACGGTCTGTTCCGCCGCTGCCTTGGTCGGATTCTTCGACAGGTCTGCCCGCAGACGCTCAAGACGGGCGCTTTCGTCTGCCGAGAGCGCCGCCAGGGTTTCGATCTTCTTTGCGTCAGTATTGGCGTTCAGCGCGGCAAGCGCCTTTCCCACGGCCGTGGTGGCCTTCCAGGTCGGCGCCGCAAAGATCGGATGGCGGGCCTTCTCAAGCTGCTTCTGCTCAGCTGCGAGGGCGTCCTTTACCGCCTGGCAGGCTGCAGCAAGCTCATCCGGCACGTCCAGGCCAAAGGGCCGGAATGCAACTTCGTTCTTCTCGCGGATATGGACTGAGGCGCAGTCGCTATCGAACACGCTCACCGCTGACAGCGTTGCATGCGGATTTGCGCCGTTCTGCCACTGTTCGGCCGGCTGCGGCACACCGCCGACCCCGTACGCGATGTTCGCGCCGACGCGCTTTGGGGGCTGATCGGCATACACATTGGGTTCGATCTTTCCGGCATGCCTTGCACGACATGCGCGCTTCAGGATGCGTGCGTAGCCGGACTTGCCCGCACCGTTGTCGCCGTAGATGATCGTGATTCCATTCGGCTCGAAGCCGAGGGTCTGACCGGCGGCAAGGTTGTTCACGCCGGTCACGTCGGCGATCGACAGAAGCGATACCGCGGCGGTCTGACCGGGGTTGGCCGGAAGGTGGTCCTTCTCCAGCGGTATCGCTTTCAGCGCGCCAACGGGTGCACCTTTGCCTTGTTTGCAAAGATCCACGAGTTCGCCGATATCGGCGTCCGTCAGACGGCCGTTTGCGATGATGCGGCGCAGGGCATCACGCTGCCAGAGTGGACGATCCTTTGACCAGTCCAGAATCGTCTCCAGGACGGTCTTCTGCTGTGCGGCGGGCTTCTGCATTTTTTGCTCCTTCGTCGGGCTCCAAGATGATGGCAAAGTGTCTCTAAGCGCCCGATTCGATTCTCTATGGAGACCTTCAAAAAGTTCCTATGACAGCCAACCTGCGGCACTTAGGAATCACGCACAACCACGCCCTCAGGACGACCTTTCTCCAGAATTTCTAGTAGCACCACGCTCTGCTTCTCTGTCGGGAGCTTGGAGGGAATCTGCATGGCAACCCTAAGCACGCCGTCTTCCTTTGGCGTGAGCAGATCCTTCTCAAGCAGCAACTGATGGATGCGAGCCCATTCCGCAGCGGGAACAGCCAGCACTTTTCGCTGCGCCTCGATGCCGTTGTCGATCCTCTGCGTCTGCTTCGCAGTCTTCACGATCGCTGCCTGATCATCCTGCGGAACAAGTCGATCGTAGAACTCCAGCGGGAGAAGATTGGCAATGGCGTCGGTACGAGCCTGTATCCTCGTCCAGCATGCCTCCTTCTTGCACCATTCGGAAATGTTCGAGATACCGTGTGGTGGCTTGGTGATGTCATCGTTCACCACGCCAGACACGACAGCGATGGCATCCTCCAACACGGCATCAACCATCTGTGCATTCCAGACGCCCAGGAAATCGATGCTCGCCTTTCTTCGCTTCGTGATATCGGCCAATACCGCCAGCGTGTAGGCCACGATGTTTGCTCGATACCCACCGTTGTACCAAGATTGCGCAGAAACGATGCGCTCGGTGGCACGGAAGATCAGTCCGCGCGCGACGGCTCTCTTGAAGTAGAACTCGTTGAAGGCATCGGACGATTTTTCCCACTCGCTGCCGATTCGCGCAGCATAGCGCGCAAAGTTCTTCTGCGAGCCAAGATTGACCCATCTTGGATGGTCATCCCAGACATTTTCGAACTTTGCGAGATCTGTCTTGGTGAACATTTGCGGCTTGGGATGCTCGGCCTTGAAGCGACGCTGCTCTGCTGGTGTCAGTTTTGACTGTGCATCGGCATACTGACCGCGTGCGCGCTCGTAGAACCAGCGCGTCTCGCGGGGGGACCCCTTCTGCGCCGGCGCCCATATGCGCCGCGAGAACCCTTCCATCCGGACATGGAACGGATGATTCGAGAAGAAGTCGGCAGCATTCACCCTATTCTGGGTGTTCGCATACTCCGATATCTTCGGCACAACCATCTCACTTTGCTGGCTGTCAATGACGGACAGCTTCATCTGAACGAATATCTGGGAAAGGTCCGCCTTGTCCCGCTTCCGCGTATGGAACAGGGATGCAGTGGTCTGCCCACCATTGACGATTTGAAGATCGACAATCCTTGTGATCGCCAGACCGGAATCCGTTGCCTCGGTTTCGACACTCTGCGCAGTGGCCGTGATCCCATTGTTGTAGGCAAAGAACATTCCCGGCTCATTCAGGATCGTTGCCCGTATGCCCTGGTTCACATTGCCACGAGCCTGCAGGAATGTCCGGACGTTCTGCTCCAGCAGGCGCGCTCCGAAACTTCCGTACAGGGTCGCCAGCACATCTGCTGGCATGACCATGAGGTAGGACTGATAGGCATCGGTTGTCAAGTGAGCGGGAAGGCAGGCGATGCCTTGGCCAAACATCTGCTCGAAGTCGAGATCGAGTGGTTCCTTGTGGCTGCGTGAACTTCGCTGACGATGAAGACGCGAAATATCCCATACGTGATAACTCGTGGGAACGCCAGCAACTTCTCCATCCGGAAGGCTCTGCACTGCCCCGCTGAGCGTGCGCTCGGAGAACAGAACAAGGTTGAGCGAGCCGATGGCACCTCTGCGATCGACAATCTGTCTGGCAAGGCCGTATTCCGGTGAAGTGACTTCCAGATCGTCAGCCAGATTCCTGTCGATACTTGCATCGAAGAAGTTGGCAACACGCTTGAATGCCGCATCCACGTCCGTCTTTGTCAGGGACGCCAGTTCGTTGCGGGACTCGAAGTCTGCGATGAAGAGGTGCAGGACTCCCTCATCATTGAACCAGTAGCCGTCCACACGCACGCCACGTTGCGCCCGGAAATGACAAAGTTCGAAGCCTTCCGTGAAGCCTGTTTCGACAAGCTCTGCAGCGATGGTTTCCATGAACTCGTCGAGCTGAAATCTGCCATTGGCCTCGGCTCCCGCCAGCAGTTCCTGCCGGAAGTCGTGGAAGAACTCTTCGCCGGTTTGCTCCATCACTCGCCTCCGAAGACAGCAGCCCCGTCGCACTCGTATTGAGCAATTGTTTCCAGTCTGATGTCGTAGGCTACCTTGGCAATCCCTGTCGGCAATTGTGATCGCATGAGACGCGGAAAATCATCGGCGACCCGATAGCTGCGCACGTCGCTGACGACAAAACGCGGTTCATCGTAGTCAGGGAGCGGCGCGTAGCCGTGTGCAACCAGCTTCCGGTCAAAGGCCTCGACGGCCTCTGCCTTGCCGAGCCGCGCCTGGACGGCGGCGACAAGCTCGTTGAGCGAGCGGGCACCTGCCGCGTCAGCCAGATTGCTCAGCCGGTACACACGCAGGAACAGTGCATCGTTCAGGGATTCGAGCTGGTCTTCCGACGAAATGCGGATACTGCTCCGTTCGGCACCCGAGAGCGATTTGACCTCGACAGCCGTGTTCCCGAAGATGAAATCCTGATGTGACCGTTCCGGGCCGAGCCAGGCTTCGACGACGGCATTGCTCGGCATTTCCCGATCGATCAGTTCCGTCAGGAAGACGATTTCGGCGAAGAGGCCTCGAACATCCTCTGCGGACAGATACTGACTTCGGCCCGAGAGGAACGTCTTCCAACGACGGATGTGCGCCAGCGAGACTGCCAGAGAGCTGGCCGAATCGGTGGCGTGCTCCAGCGCGAATGCAAGGGTACGGCACAGTCCCTCGAAAAGATCGCGATCAACCTGTCTTTCAAGAGCGAGGACCAGGTGTTGCTGCCCCTGATCTCCGGCACGAAGATCGACATCGACGCCGTTCACCGTGACCGCGTTCTTCCGGTACTGGGCTGTGTGGTCGCCGTGCAGCTCCACAATGAACAGGCAGGCACCACTGACATCACGTCCCCAGAAGCAGGGCACGGCCGTTTTCGCCGCAACCTGGCGGACATTGAAGTCCGTGCCAGGAACGGCAATTTCATCCCATGGCGAGGTTTCAGGCATCGTAGTCTTCCTCCTCGTCAGGATCGTCCACATAGCCCTGCATCTGCTGGAGCCAGACCTTGTTGACGACGACATTGATGGTTGTCGAGTAGTCCCCGTATGGGAAGCTCATGCCAAAGGCAGCGATCGGCCCCATCACGGCATCGCCCTTGGGCTCCAGACTGTGAATCATGAGGAGGGGCCTGTTCCTCACCATCCGGTAATGTGTGTCGGATACCGCCCCCGAGCCGTCGTCGTCGCCTGCGACCATTCTCGCCTCAGCGCGTTGCTCGTCGCTGAGCCCGAGCTTCTCGTCACCACGCGAAGCAACCCTGTCCTTGTTCAGGCGCCACGCAGTGCCATTCGGCTGATTCTTCCCGACGACACGCACCTGATTCCTCAAGGTGAATGGGCGTTCGCCGCCCGACCCACCCGGGGGAGAAATCAGCAGGACATCAGCAAGCGGACGCTTCGTCGCGATCCGTTCGAGATAGCTCACCACGTCTGATTTCTGTCCCACAAAGGTCGAATGGCATTCGAATCTAGTGAGAAAATCGTCGATCACCTCGACGGGCACGTCTCTGAAGATGACGCCTTTCTCGGTGAACTCCTCCGGCCGTCCGCCGAATCCATTTCGCCAGTGATCGGCGATCAGCTCAAAGTTCTTGGCATTCACATCGGGGGCTGTGGAGACAATGTAGCTTTCACGCAGTCGCCCGCTGAAACTCTGTTCGACGGTGACTTCCTGACCAGCCCGCATCTTGTTCGCGGCCGTGATCAGCAGGCTGTCCGGATGCGAGCGGACGTAAAGCCCAAAGTCCTTTGGGCTGAGGCGATCACGTCGCATGCGCTTGACCTGCTGCACAAGTTCTTCGGCGGCATCAGCGATGTGGGAATACCAGTTGATCGAATCGCGAGAGAGGTGGACTCGGCAGAGATCCTCGAATCCCGGTCGGTAACCGAACCAGCGCCCCATCTGCATGAGGGTGTCGTACATCTTCGTGTTGCGATACATGTAGCTGACGGTCAGTCCCTCGATGGTCAAACCTCGCGACAGGCTCAGGCCACCGACCGCGACCGCCGTCAGCCCGATGCCTTCCTTCTCGTACCGGGTGTAGTCGAGCACTTCGTCACTCTTGCTGTTGATGACGTAGAGATGAAGGTGCTCGAAGACACCGACGAGGGCTGCCTTCACTTCCTCCCAGGTCACCCCGACATCGGCATACTCGGCGAGGAAGGCATCCTTCAGGCCTTGCATGTACATGTTCCTTGAAGAAACATCCTCCGGCATCGCGTAGTTTGCGAGAACCGCTTCCCTGATCTTCTTCTCCCTGAGGCTCAGGAAATCGCGCACAGCCTTCTGCACCGGCACGAAGCGCGACACATTGACCATCATCGAGCAATGCTTGCTGGCCTGTCCGCGCAGGTTTCGGATGGCGCGTGCAATGATGAATTCGTCGAGTGCGCGATAGAGGCTGGGAGGCAGCTCATGGACAGGATCGTCGCGCTTGTGGGAATAGGGAATGAAATCCTCGCAATCGTCGATCGGGCTGACGATCGATTCGCTGGTCGCCTCATTCAGGAAGACCTTCTCCGCCCCGAAATAGGTTGTGGGCGCATCCAGGCAATAGATGAAGTCGCGAGGGAAAAGCTCTTCCCGCACGTCATCGCCATAGGCATCCGGATTGATGAAGATGTTGGCGAACGGGGTTGCCGTATATCCGACGTAGCAGGACTTCGCGAACAGCCCCAGGATGCGGCGAATCATCGCATTCGTCCGGGTCGGGTCCAGGTCTTCCTTGTTCGTGTTGATCGATGCGTTGTCGGCCTCGTCATCGATCAGCAGCATCGGCACATCGGAAATGCGGTCTTCCCCTTCGGCGTTCAGTGCCTTCAGCCATTTGTGCAACGCAGTGAGCGTCGTGACGTTCTTCTTGATGATCAGGATGATCGGCTTGCTGAAGTCGTTGATCTTCCAGCCACTTTTGGCGGCTGTATTCTTGTTGAAGTCCTCGTTGATGTTGGTGAGCGTTGCCGGATGCGGATATCCCGGAGCGAGACCGACACCGATGTTGCGGCGATCCTCGGGATCACTCGACCGACCGATGAAGGCCTCGTCGATTCGCTGCTGTGTCTGCCTGCGCAGGTTGTTGTGAATGCCTGCGATGACGACGATGAACTTGTAGCCCGCATCGGCTGCACGTGCGATCAGACCCGTGTAGTTGGCCGTCTTCCCTGACTGCACATGGCCGATGACCAGGCCACGGCGGTTCCAGCTCGTGCCTTCGCTCAGTGGATCCTGAAGGTGGCCAAGAATGCGGGTGGTCACATCGCTCAGCGACTGAACCATCTGTGGAGGCCAGCCCTCGTTGCGAAGAAATTCCTCGTATGCACCGGCATAGGTCCAGGTGACGTCCTCGCGCTTGTGAACCCATTGATCGTCATGCTTCGCACTGACATCGACCAATGAAATGCCTGCTCCCATGCGGGTCACAACCGATTCCATGGCTTCGGTGACAATGTTGCGGAGGTCTCCCGCATAGCCGAAGATTGAAGCAATCTGCCTTGCCTTTTCCTCCACCTGATCGCGCGTCGGCGTTTCCGCCATATTGGCAAGGCCCGAGATGAGCGCGTTGGCGATGTTTCGTTCTGCCGTGATGGCTGTAATGCTCATGCAAAGGCCTCATTGATGAATTTTTCGACCAGATCCATCTGGCCATCGAAGAGATGCGTGGAGCGCACGATCTGAAGAAAGACCTTCGCATCGCCCGGCCCGTCGCCATACAGCACCTGGCGCAGGCTTCTCAGGCGATCCATGGTCTGGCTTTCATCCACCGATCGTTGATTGATCTCGCGCGGGTGGGTCGAGTAGTCGGAATAGATCATCTCGACCGGCAATGAGGCAGCAACCGAATCAAGCAGCGTGCGCATCAGGTCTGCGTCCTCTGGCGAGAGTCTTTCTGCCAGTGAGACGATGATCGGGTGCTGGTCGTTGATCGCGAACCGGATGCCATCATGATCGGCATAGCGCTCCCAGAACGGTGCCTGGGTTTCCTGAAACAGCTTCTGTCCGCGTCCCCGATGTACCGTCACGCTACGGTTGGTTATCTTGGCGATGATCTGGCGCAGGCGCTCACGCACCGCATGTGGGGGGCGCGCGCGCGACTTCTTGATGTCGATTGTCCAGGCTTCGTCCAGACTGTTGGGGAAGTCGATCTGCACCCGCGCCAGCTTGGTGGCCTCACCCTTGGGCACCAGCCGGAACCAGTCTCCCCACGCCATCAGACGCCCGTTCCGATAGACATAGCCTCCCTGGTTGGAGATGAAGTCACTGCGATCTTGGTAGTAGTCGTACTCGGACGCGGAAAGACGGCTATGGTGTGGCAGCACATAGGGCTGCAGGCGCACTTCCGCATCGCCGATGCGGACAATTTCCTCCGGAAGAACCTGAGTGGCCGGATTCTTTCTGCAGAAAGGATCGAATGCGGCAATGGGGTGACCGTTGATGGCAAGCGTGACTCTGGGATGCCCCTTGACCTCGCCCGAAAGGAAGCGATGGAAGACGAGGGCGAGATGTCGCCCCACCACCTCAAGCTTCTCGTTCACGATTTCCTGCCGCCGATCCCCGACTTCGTCTTCGAGCATGCGATCAAGTTCTCGCCAGAGGACTGCGGTGCCGTGCCTTCCGAGGCGATCGACATAGGGCAGCGCCTGGATGTCGGCCTCATCAAGGATGCTCAGGATCCAGTCGTCTGCCGCATCGATGCGATCCAGGTTCCACTCGGCACCACAGATGGAAGCATCACCTGTACTGACCACTGTCAGGGAGCGGCACTGCGAGAACGACGCCGTCTTCAGTCCAAGACCAAAGCGCCCGAGATCCCTTGGCGAACGGTGTCGTCTGGGGCTATCGGTTCCATGACGCATTGCCGCCAGCAACTCTTCCTCCGTCATTCCCTTGCCGTTGTCGAGAATGACGACCAGAGGAAGCTCGCCGGACACATCGCAGATGATGTCGATCCTGTCTGCCCCGGCAGAAATGCTGTTGTCGATCAGATCCGCGATGGCCGTTTCGAGGGAGTACCCGAGATCCCTCATCGATGCCGAGAGGCAGGCCGCGCTTGGTGGATGTCTATGTTCCCTTGCCATCAGGATGCCCCCTCGTGATCTCTCGTGAATCGACTTCTGCTAATCTTTCAGCGTCTGCATCCCCTCTGTCCGATTGACTGACAACGGTGTGAAGCAGCGGTTGCTGAAAATATCCAGGCTGGATGTCCCCAAGGTCATGCGCGTCCCGACCACCCCTCAGCGCAGCCGCATGATGTCGAGCATTCGCGGAAAGGATACCT
The DNA here is from genome assembly GCA_019455325.1 of Rhodocyclaceae bacterium. GTDB lineage: Bacteria > Pseudomonadota > Gammaproteobacteria > Burkholderiales > Rhodocyclaceae > Proximibacter. Next base: position 11,885 of record JACFMQ010000026.1, read on the forward strand.
GGCCGGAGCGAACCCTTCGATCGCTTCTTTTCGCCAGAGGATTTCGCTATCGACTTCATGTCAGAAAGCTGCCCGGCTCCCCGGATCTTGTGTTCCCAAGGCACAGAGCGGTGGTGTTCGTCCATGGCTGCTTCTGGCATCGGCACGAAGGCTGCCGCTATACCACTACCCCTCGAACCAACGAAGAGTTCTGGCAACGGAAGTTCCTGGGCAATGTTGACCGTGACAGGCGACACGTGGAGACGCTTCGGTCTCTTGGCTGGCGCGTGGCCACCGTGTGGGAGTGCGCGCTGAAGCAGTCGGTCGAGGACACTGCGCAATTGGTTGAGGAGTGGCTGCATGGCGACGAGGAAGCCTTGGTGATCGGTCAGTCGGCCTCGGCAAGCAGCGGAGCCTGAGCCTGCTCGGGAGCGTTGCGCCTCGGGTTTTCCATCGGCTTGCTGTTCGCTCGGTCACTGACCTGCCTGCGCCTCTTCCTGTTCATTTCGTTCAAAAGACTCCGCACGATCTTGGCCAACTTGTGCGCCAGCAGCGGAGGAACAGCATTCCCGACCTGCGTGTATTGCTCCGTGCGATTGCCTGCGAAGAAATAGTTGTCCGGGAATGTCTGCAGGCGCGCGGCTTCCCTGACGGTGAGGCTTCTGCATTGCGAAGGGTCATAATGAATGTAGTAATGCCCATCCTTGGCAATGTGCGCCACCACCGTCGTGGCCGGCTCGTTTTTGCACTGCACGCGAAACCGATCCTTGAATGGGATGGCCTCGAACTCACTGCCGAATTGCACATTGAAGTGATCCGGCAGCAGCTTGGGCGGAAAGACATCCAGCCGAGGGGAATAACCCTGCGAATGAGCAAAGGTCGCCGCAAAAAGGTATCTGGCCAGATCGGAGGCCATGTGCGCACGTGCCTCGTGCTGGCAGATACCACCAAGGCTTCGATCATGCAGCCACTGCTGCAGTTCGGTTGGTTTCTTGGGCCTTCTGTATTCCTTCTGTATGAAGGCACCTCCGGTGCTGACACTGGTGGCTGAAGCGGCAAAGGCCCGCATCGATTCGACCATGGCGGACTCGTTCTCGGCTCTCCATCCCTTGACGTAGGCAGGTGCCGCCTGAACCGCCTTGCGCCAAGCCTCCAGAGAATCCCCTCTGGACAGTCGGCTCCGAATTCGTGGCAGGTCATCAATGGTCTGCCTGACAGTCACAGGCTTTGATACAGGTTCCAGCAATTGATGCTGTGGCACGCCCTGTCCCTTTCGAACTCCAAGCAGGATGACTCGATGCCTGCTTTGGGGTATGCCATAGCGTTCGGAATGAATCAGGTAGTCCGCAGGCTCCAGAGAAGCGCTGTTTCCCTTCTTCGTGAAGGAGCGAATTTCATACTCCAGTCCATCCGCGGGAGAAGAGAGATCCGCAATGATCTTCTCGAACATCGGATTTCCGGAGTGCTTGGACGACAGCAATCCCTTGACGTTCTCCATCACGAAGATGGTGGGCTTGTGAACCTGGATGATCCGCAGGTACTCCTTGTAGAGAAAGTGCTTCTCGTCCTTGTGGAAATCCTTGTCGTTGGCGCGCCGTGACCGTCCGGCAAGGGAATACGCTTGGCAGGGCGGACCGCCGATGAGTACCCAGGTCTCCTGCCCATTCAGTGCAGACCGGATTTCATCGTCGATGCTGGCTTCGTCGGACTTGCCAAGTTCGAGACATCTTGCTTCCTTGGCGGCATGCTCGAAGGCGCTGGCCACGGCAGGAATCCGACGGAACGAAGCTTCGTCGAGCTCACCCCGTACGTAGCTGTAGTAATGCCTGACATCCTTGGTACCGCGCAGGCGCCTGAACGCCGCTCGCAGCATCAGTGTTCGATGCGCAACCTCAGTCTTCTCGATGGATAGACCGATCTCGAAGAATGGCTGCCGCTTGTGCCCCTTGAGAGAGGCAAAGCCCTCTCCCAGCCCGCCGGGACCAGCAAAGAGGTCGATTATTGGAATCGGCATTTCTCGTTTTCCTGCTGTTCGTCATTGAGCGCAGATTTGACTGTGCCGATTTCTTTGGCATTCATTCGTAACCCATCCCCAGTTCCTGAGCCTGACGGCTCAGTTCGTCCATGGCCTGCGCACTGGCCTGTTCCCTCGCGTCCTTGAACTGCAGCAGATCGGCCAGGCGAACACGCCGGTGCTTGCCTGTGCGAAGAAATGGCAGCTCACCATCCTCCAGAAGCTTCACCAGATGAGGTCTGGACACATTGAGGAGATCAGCCGCTTCCTGGGTAGTCAATTCGGCGTTTACCGACACCACCCTGATGGCGTCACCCCTAGCGAGTCCGTTGAGAACTTCTTCCACGAGGCGCAGCGTCGAGACAGGCAATTCCATCTCATGTGCCCGGTCTGCTTCATCGTAAAGCCGGATACGCCTGGTTTTGCGCTTGCCAGAAAGACAGGATGCGAGAGCCCGCTGACCTTGGGCCGCCAATTGAACTTCCTGCTCGTCAGGCAGCTTCATGCGGGCGTGCGCTGAGGTGTTCATGTGATATCTCGGTCAGTTGAAGTGCACGGCACAGCATTCTAAAACGAAACAAACGAAAACGAAACAAACGAAAACGCCAGCCATGATGCCCGTCGCTGACGTGGGCTCGCGGTCGCAGTTGGCCGGCTTCCGCTTCGGCGCACGAATCCGGAAGCTGACCGGTTCGCATTGATTGAGGTACCAGAGACTGCCTCACCGCAACATCGTGTCATTCGCTTCATGGGGATTGGCATGGCACTTCGGATCGACAGTTGCACGCATTGGACAGGCCTTTGGGTGGCGATACTGTTGATCGCACCTTCGACCTTCCAATCGGCGGCCGCAGCAGACGATGGCATCGAACGCGAGCAGCTTGCGGCCCTGGTTCGCCAGCTCGACCTGATCGATCGCCTCGCCGAGCACGCCGCCCATACCGCTCCGCAGGAGCGCGCCCGCTACCACTTCGACCATGCCCGCCTGCGCGAGGACCTCCAGCGCGTTCGGGCGGGCATCCAGGACTACCTGACGCCGCCGCGCGCCCAGCCGCGCGATCCGGTCGAGCTGTCCGGTGACTACCGCCAGTCCAGCTCGCCCTCCGACGAGGAGGCACCCCAATGAACGCCGCCCAGGTCAGCGCCTTCCAGGCCAATGGCGGCTTCGCCCCCGCCGCCGTGGCCACGGTGGTGCTCGGTCTGGTGTTCGCCGTCCTGCTCCTGTGGGGCGTGTGGGCCATGCGTACCGCCTACACCGGCTGGGCCGAGCAGCGCCTGTCCCAGCGCCAGTTCCTGGGTGTCGTCGTGCGATTCGTCGCGATGTACCTGGTGCTGACCTATTTCCTCCTGTCCTGACCACCACGAAAAGCCCGACCGCCATGAAGACCCATACGACTCCCCATCGCGCTGCCACCACCATCCTCGCGCCGCTGGCGCTGATGGGCTTGCCGCTGGCGGCCCAGGCGCAGGGCCTGCCGACCATCGAGGACCCCTCGCGCGGCCAGGGCAGCGGCATCATGCAGACGCTGCAGAACTACGGCTACGACATCGTGCTGCTGATCGCGCTCCTCGTGGTCGCCTCGATGTTCGTCGGCGTGTGCTACCACGCCTATACGCGCTACTCGGAAATCCATACCGGCCGCGCCACATGGGGCCAGTTCGGTCTCACCGTGGCCGTGGGCGCGATCCTGCTGGTGGTCGGCATCTGGCTGCTGACCAAGGCCACCGGCGTGCTCTGAGCGGCGATGGCTGCCTTGAACGATATCGCGCGTGACGGGCTGGTCACCTTCCTGCCGCACAGGCTGAACCGCCAGCCCATGGTGGTGAGGGGCCTGACCGCCGACGAACTCTGGATCTGCGCCGGCCTGTCCGCGGTGGCGGGGTTCGTCGCCGGCGTGCCGCTGGCCTGGGCCACGCACAGCGTCGCCATGGTACCGACCCTGATCGTGGCCGGCGTGGCGGCTGGCGTGTTCGGTGGTGGCGGCTTCCTGCGCCGGCAGAAGCGCGGCCGCCCGGACACCTGGGTGTACCGGCAACTGCAGTGGAGCCTGGCGCTGCGCCATCCGCTGGCAGCGTCCTGGCTCGGTGGGCACCGTCTCATCACGCGTTCGGGGTACTGGACCACCCGGCGCTCACGCGGAGCAGCCGCCTCATGAGCCGCTTCAGGAACGAAGTCCATCACCTGCAGGCCCATGTGCGCACGCTGCGCCTGGGCGCCGGTGCGTTGTTCGTGGTGGCGCTGCTGCTCGGTTTCGGCTGGTGGAGTGCGCCGAGGCAACTGACGATCCACGTGCCCCCCGATCTGCGCTCGGGCAGCACCCGCGCATGGTGGGACGTGCCGCCCGAGAGTGTCTATGCCTTCGCCTTCTACGTCTGGCAGCAGGTCCAGCGCTGGCCGACGGATGGCGAACAGGACTACCCGCGCAACCTCCACGCGCTGTCGGCCTATTTCACACCGGCCTGCCAGGCCTTCCTGCGCCAGGACTACGAGCACCGGCGCAGCAGCGGCGAACTGCGCCAGCGGGTGCGCGGCATCTACGAGATTCCGGGGCGCGGCTTTGGCGACAACCCCACGATGCGGGTAAAGACGGTTTCCAGCCGCGACTGGATCGTCACGCTCGATGTCAGCGCGGACGAGTACTACGGCGCCGAGCAGGTCAAGCGGGCCCTGGTGCGCTATCCGCTGAAAGTGGTGCGGCTGGACGTCGACCCCCAGCACAACCCCTTCGGCCTTGCGCTGGACTGCTATGACGGCGCGCCGCAGCGCATCGAGGCACCGTCGCCGGCAGTGCCTCCGTCCGGCACGCCCGGCGGCGGCCTTTCGCAGGGAGGCAACCCATGAAACACCACGTCTTCACCATCGTGGCGAGCCTGGCCGTTGGCTTCGGCCTGGTGCCGGACAGCCATGCCATCGAGATCCTGCGCTGGCAGCGGCTGCCGCTGGCCGTCCCGCTGGTCGTCGGCCAGGAGCGCGTGGTCTTCATCGACCGCAACGTGCGTGTCGGCCTGCCCCCGAGCCTGGGCGAGCGGCTGCGCGTGCAGAGCGCGGGCGGCGCCATCTACCTGCGCGCCAGCGAGGCCATCGCGCCGACGCGGCTGCAACTGCAGGACGTGGAATCCGGCGCCATCGTGCTGGTCGACATCGCAGCCACGGACGCCCGGGAAGGCGAGCAGCCGCTGGAGCCTGTACGCATCGTCCTGCAGGACGCCGCCGCGGAGGCCAGCGGTGACACTGCCGCCAGTCCAACCCAAGTAGTACAACCCGCGAGGAGTCGGCAAACGCCGATAACCGTTGTCCTGACGCGCTACGCGGCGCAGAACCTTTACGCACCGCTGCGCACCGTCGAGCCCGTGGCCGGCATCGGGCGCGTGCCGCTGCGGCGCCCGCTCGCGCTGGACACACTGCTGCCGACGCTGCCGCTCAAGGCGCGGGCGCTGGCGGCCTGGCGACTCGAAGACCAGTGGGTCACCGCCGTGCGCCTGACCAACACCTCGCCTCACCGGATCGACCTCGATCCAAGGGCGCTGCAAGGCGACTTCGTGGCCGCGACCTTCCAGCATCCCGACCTGGGGCCGGAGGGCGCTTCGACCGACACCACGGTGGTCTACCTGGTCACGCGCGGCCGTGGCCTGGCCGAGTCCCTGATGCCGGTACACAGCCCCATCGATGCCGGCACGAACTTGCCGCCGGCCGCCGCTGCGGGGAGAACGTCCGATGAGGAGTAATCCCCTGTTGAAGTGGCTGCTGATTCCGATGGCATTGTTGCTGGTGTTCGTCGGTGCCAGGTTGTTCTCAGGCAGTGACGCTGCACCTGGCAGGCAGGATGTCCCGGGGCAGCTCACTCCCGAGGAAATGAGGGCGCTCGGCATCGCGGGCGACACCCCGCGCGATACCATCGCCACCCTGGTGGCGCAGGTCAAGCAGCTCCGCACCGAGCTGCAGACCGCGCTGAGCGACAACCGCCAGCACAAGGCGGAGAACGAGCGCCTGCGTACCCGCGAGGGTGCGATCGACCAGCGCATCCAGAACGCCCTCGACAGCGAACGCCGCCGCCTGGAACAGGAGCGCACCCAGGCCGCCAGCGACCGGCAGCAGACGCAAGGGCTGATGCAGGAATTGCAGCGCCGCCTGGACGGGCTGTCCGGCAAGGGCGATGTCGCCGACCTGCCGATCGGCCTTGGACTGGACGGGCATGACGGCGGGCCGCTCAAGGATGGCGGCATGCGCTGGATCGAACCGGATGACGCCCGGCCCGATCCGAAGGGCGGTTCGAGCAGCCTGCGCTTGCCCGCCTTTCCCTCCAGCTTCGGCCCAGCTTCGCCGGGGCTGACGGCCGCGGCGGAGGCCGTCAGCGACAGGACGGCGCAGGCCATTGGCAGCACCACCCAGGCGGTCTATACGGTGCCCACCAACGCCACGCTGATGGGCTCGGTCGCCATGACCGCGCTGATCGGCCGCATTCCCATCGACGGCACCGTCAACGACCCGTTTCCCTTCAAGGTGCTGATCGGGGCCGACAACCTGGCGGCCAACGGCATCGAGATTCCCGACGTGGCCGGTGCGGTGGTCAGCGGCACGGCCTCGGGCGACTGGACGCTCTCGTGCGTGCGTGGGCAGGTCCGCTCCATCACCTTCGTGTTCAGCGACGGCACCATCCGCACGGTGCCGGAGGACGATGGCAAGCACAGTCAAAGCCAGAACAGCACCAGTCTGCTGGACGGCCTGGGCTGGATCAGCGATCCCTACGGCATCCCGTGCGTCTCGGGCGAGCGCCGCAGCAATGCCCAGCAGTACCTGGGATCGCAGGCGTTGATCACCGCGGCCGGCGCAGGCGCCGCCTCGCTCATCAAGTCCGACAACGGCAGCGTGGCCGTGGTCGCCAACAACAACGGTTCGCTGGGCACGGTCGGCATTTCGGGCAACGAGGCCATGGGCCGCATCCTGGCCGGTGGCGTGCGCGACATGGCCGACTGGGTGAACAAGCTCTACGGCCAGGCCTTCGCCGCGGTCTACGTGCAGCCCGGCGCCAGGGTAGCCGTGCACCTGGAGCAGCCGATCGCCATCGACCACGACGCCAAGGGGCGCCGGGTGAATCACCTCATGGGAGAAGCACATGCGTCGGACCTGGATTGACCGCCCCCTTGTCCTGCTCGCCGCCGCCGTTCTCGCGGGTTGTGCCACCAGCTCGGAAAAGCTGCTGCCCCGGGGCGAGCACACCATGCTGGACATCTGGCAGCACGAGACTGGCGGCTATAGCGGCGGCCAGGCCGGCCGCCTGCTGCTCGACGCACGCCAGGACCTGCGCCGTCCGCTGACCGACGCTGACACCCTCGCGGCGCCCGCCCGGAACGCGGCCTACACCCGCACGGTAGCGAACGAGATCCAGCGACAGTTCCATCGACTGCCAAACCCCGATCTGGTGATGTACGTTTTTCCGCACCTGGCCGGCACCGACCCGGTACCGGTGCCCGGCTACAGCACCGTCTTCCCGCTCTACCAGCGCGTGCAGTACGCGATGCCCGGCGAGCGGCTGGAGGACTACTGATGGGCTGGCGACTGCCGTGGCCGCGTCGTCCGGCCCCCAGGCCAGTCCAGGCCGACATCGAGCCGGACGCCTGGACGCGGCATGTTGCCAGCCTCGCCGCGCACGGCATCGAGGCACCTGGCGCCGCCCTTGGGCGGCATCATCGGCGACCCGCAACGCAGGCCGACCACGCGGCGCTCTACGACGTGGCACCGTCCTTCGCCGACCTGCTGCCTTGGGTCGAGTACCTGCCGGCCACGAAGTGCATACTGCTCGAAGATGGCCAATCGGTGGCGGCGTTCTTCGAGTTGCAGCCGATCGGTACCGAAGGGCGCGAGACCGCCTGGCTGTGGCAGGCCCGCGATGCTTTGGAGAATGCGCTGCAGGACTCCTTCGACGAGCTGGACGAGAACCCGTGGGTGGTGCAGCTCTACGCGCAGGACGAAGCCGATTGGGACCACTACCTGCGCACGCTGGGAGCGTACCTGCATCCACGCGCGCAGGGCAGCGCGTTCAGTGAGTTCTATCTGCGCTTCTTCGGTCACCACCTGCGCGCGATCGCCAAGCCGGGCGGCCTGTTCGAGGACACCACGGTCACACGCCTGCCATGGCGCGGGCAGACCCGGCGCGTGCGCATGGTGGTTTATCGGCGCACCCCGGACGCCGCATCGGCCCGGCGGGGGCAATCGCCCGAGCAGGCTCTGGCGACGATTTGCGACCGCCTGGTCGGCGGCCTGGCGAATGCCGGCGTCAAGGCCCGGCGCCTTGGCGCGGCGGACATTCACGACTGGCTGCTGCGCTGGTTCAACCCGAATCCCGGCGCGCTGGGCAGCACGGCCGAAGACCGGGAGCGCTTCTACGCGCTGGCCCGCTACCCGGAAGACCGGGAGGAGGGCGAGATCGAGTTGGCCAGCGGCGACTTCGCGCAGCGCCTGTTCTTCGGCCAGCCGCGCTCGGATGTCGCCCGCGGCCTGTGGTTCTTCGACGGCATGCCGCACCGGGCCATCGTCATGGACCGCCTGCGCTCGCCGCCCGCGACAGGGCACGTGACCGGCGAGACGCGCAAGGGCGGCGATGCGATGAACGCGCTGTTCGACCAGATGCCCGAGGACACGGTGATGTGCCTGACCCTGGTCGCCACGCCGCAGGATGTGCTGGAGGCGCACCTCAACCACCTGGCCCGCAAGGCGGTCGGCGAGACGCTCGCCAGCGAGCAGGCACGCCAGGACGTGCAGCAGGCCCGCGGCCTCATCGGCAGCACGCACAAGCTGTACCGGGGCACGCTGGCGTTCTACCTGCGCGGCCGCGACATGGCGCAGCTCGACGCCCGCGGTCTACAACTGGTCAATGTCATGCTCAATGCGGGCCTGCAGCCGGTGCGCGAAGAGGACGAGGTGGCGCCGCTCAACACCTACCTGCGCTGGCTGCCCTGCCTGTTCGACCCGGCGGCGGACAAGCGGCAGTGGTACACGCAACTGATGTTCGCGCAGCACGCGGCCAACCTGGCGCCGGTGTGGGGGCGCAGCCAGGGCACCGGCCATCCGGGCATCACCTTCTTCAACCGGGGCGGCGGCACGATCACCTTCGATCCACTGAACCGGCTCGACCGGCAGATGAACGCCCACCTGTTCCTCTTCGGCCCGACCGGCTCTGGCAAGAGCGCCACGCTGAACAACATCCTCAACCAGGTCACGGCGATCTACCGGCCGAGGTTGTTCATCGTCGAGGCCGGCAACAGCTTTGGCCTGTTCGGTGACTTCGCCGCTCGGCTGGGCCTGAGCGTGCATCGCGTGAAGCTGGCACCCGGCGCGGGCGTGAGCCTGGCGCCATTCGCCGATGCCTGGCGCCTGGTCGATACACCGGGTCAGGTGCAGACGCTGGATGCCGACGCCCTGGACGAGGACGGCGACACCCATCCGGCCGACGACGGGGATGACCAGCGCGACGTGCTCGGCGAACTCGAAATCACCGCCCGGCTGATGATCACCGGCGGCGAGGACAAGGAGGAAGCGCGCATGACGCGCGCCGACCGCAGTCTGATTCGCCAGTGCATCCTGGATGCCGCCCAGCGCTGCGTGGCACAGGCGCGCACGGTGCTGACCCGCGACGTGCGCGACGCGCTGCGCGAACGCGCCCGCGACGCCAACCTGCCGGATGCCCGGCGCGCGCGGCTGCTGGAGATGGCCGATGCGATGGACATGCTCTGCCAGGGCGCAGACGGCGAGATGTTCGACCGTCCGGGCACGCCCTGGCCCGAGGCGGACATCACCATCGTGGATCTGGCCACTTTCGCGCGCGAGGGCTACAACGCGCAGCTCTCCATCGCCTACATCAGCCTCATCAACACGGTGAACAACATCGCCGAACGCGACCAGTTCCTGGGCCGGCCGATCATCAACGTCACCGACGAAGGCCACATCATCACCAAGAACCCGCTGCTCGCGCCCTACGTGGTCAAGATCACCAAGATGTGGCGCAAGCT
>JACFMQ010000011.1 GCA_019455325.1 Rhodocyclaceae bacterium
ACTCCTTCTGCTTGCGCAGGCTTTAGTGTGTTGCATCGACCGGTTGAATCCGCACCGAGAAGCTGCCGATATCCGGAATCCCAACGTCCGCGAGCTTCGACGGCCTTTCCCCAGTGATTGGCAACTAGGCGAAGCAACCCCAAGCGAACCGCTGCCCGGCCCGTTTGCCCTTACTGCTCCGACGATGGGATGTTCTTTGAGGGGCGCGGGCCAAACTGCCTGTAGATCAGTGGCTTATTGCCGCTCGGTATTGCGCGGGGCGCGCAGCAGCACCAGCAGCGCCCCCTCGCCGCCGTCGTGCGGTCGCGCCTGGCAGAAGGCGAGGATTTCCTCGCGCTGCATCAGCCAGCCGCGCGAGAGATGCTTCAGCACCGGCTCGCGCCCCGGCGAGCCGAGCCCCTTGCCGTGGATCAGCCGCACGCAGCGCTGGCCGCGCTCCAGCGCCTCGTACAGGAAGCGGCCGAGCGCGGCGCGCGCCTCGTCGCGCGTCAGTCCGTGCAGGTCGAGCTCGGCCTGCACCACCCAGCGGCCGCGGCGCAGGTCGGTGAGCACGCGGCGCGGCAGGCCGTCACGCAGGTGTACGCCCTCGTCGCCGATGTCGATGCGGTCCTCGAAGGAAAGCGGCGCGGCGATCGACTCGCGCAGCGCCGCCGCTTCGTCCTCCTCCCGCTGGCGCGGATGCGGTGCCGGCGGCGGCCGCTGCAGCTCGGCGCGGTTGCGCTCGGGCAGCGGCGCGGCGGCGCCGACGGCATGACGGAAGAGGGCGGCCGGGTCGTCGAGGTCTGCGGGCAGCCAGGGTTCGTCCGGCGGCGCCGGGCGGGCGTCGGCGGCGAGCGCCGGCGGCAGCGCGGCGACGGCGGCGTGCGCGCGGCGGCGGCCGAGTTCGACCCGGCCGCGGTCGGCGAGCCGGGTGACGTCGGCCATTTCGTGGCGGAACAGGGCGGCGGCGTCGTTCGGGTCGGGCGCAGGCTGACGGCGCTGCGTCTCGGGCTCCGGTTCTTCGGCGCGCGGGCGCGGCAGCGGGGCCGGGCGCGGGCGTGTGATCTCGGCGTGATCGTCGGCGGGGAGCGGCGTCACATCGCCGAGCGCGGCGCGCAGCAGCGCGGCGGCGTCGGCCTCGTCGACCGGCGCCGTCGGCGGCAGCGGGCGCGGCTCCGGCTTGCCGCTGCGCGGCGGCGCCAGGCGGCCGCGCAGCGCGGCGAGCGCCCCGAAGGGGTGGTCCTTGGGGCGCTTCGCCATGCGCGGGGATCAGGCCTTGCCGAGGGCGTCCAGGTAGCGCTCGGCGTCGAGCGCGGCCATGCAGCCGGAGCCGGCCGAGGTGCACGCCTGGCGGTAGATGTGGTCCTGCACGTCGCCGGCGGCGAAGACGCCCTCGACGCTGGTCGCCGTGGCGTTGCCCTCGCGGCCGCCCTGGGTGACGATGTAGCCGTTCTCCATCGCGAGCTGGCCGGCGAAGATGTCGGTGTTCGGCTTGTGGCCGATGGCGATGAACACGCCCATGACCTTCAGCTCCTTGGTGTCGCCGTGCTTGGTGCTTTTCACGCGCACGCCGGTGACGCCGCTGTCGTCGCCGAGCACCTCGTCGAGCGTCGAGTCCAGCACCAGGCCGATCTTGCCTTCCTCGACCTTCCTGTAGAGCTTGTCGATCAGGATCTTCTCGGCGCGGAACTTGTCGCGGCGGTGGATCAGCGACACGTGGCTGGCGATGTTGGCGAGGTAGAGCGCCTCCTCGACCGCGGTGTTGCCGCCGCCGACGACGGCCACGGCCTGGTTGCGGTAGAAGAAGCCGTCGCAGGTGGCGCAGGCGGAGACGCCGCGGCCGGCGAACTTTTCTTCCGACGGCAGGCCGAGGTACTGCGCCGAGGCGCCGGTGGCGATGATCAGCGCGTCGCAGGTGTAGGTGCCGGAATCGCCGACCAGACGGATCGGCTTCTCGGCGAGGTGCGTGGTGTGGATGTGGTCGAAGACGATCTCGGTCTCGAAGCGCTCGGCGTGCTTCTGGAAGCGCGCCATCAGGTCCGGTCCCTGCACGCCGTCGGCGTCGGCCGGCCAGTTGTCGACTTCGGTCGTGGTCATCAACTGGCCGCCCTGGGCCATGCCGGTGATCAGCACCGGCTTCAGGTTGGCGCGCGCGGCGTAGACGGCGGCGGTGTAGCCGGCGGGGCCGGAACCGAGGATGAGCAGGCGGCAGTGGCGGGGGGGCTGGGTCATGGTCGTCTTTCGCTGGGCAGGTTGGGCAAGCCGGGATTATAACGGCGTCGTGCGCCGGCCGGCGACGGAGGCTGGCGGCGCGCCGGCGGCGGGTATAATCTGTGCCGTCGAAACCTCCGTTTTCCGGCAAGTTCATTGACCACCAAGACCGTCACGCGGCGCCCGGAGGCGCCGAGTCCGCTGCCCGAGAAGATCGCCCTCGTCCTGCAGGAGTCGCGCTGGCTGGCGCTGGTCGTCGTCGCCGGCTTCCTGTCGCTCTCCCTTTTCGGCTACCACCCGGAGGATCCGGGCTGGTCGCGCGCCGTCTACGGCGAACTGCTGCACAATCCGGCCGGCCGCAGCGGCGCCTGGGTCGCCGACCTGCTGCTCTACGTCTTCGGCGTTTCCGCGTGGTGGTGGGTGATGCTCTGCGCCGCCGTCGTCTGGTGGGGCTATCGCCGCCTCGACGGCCTGCGCGCCGGCGACCGGCGGCCGCTGGCGATCGCGCTCGCCGGCTTCCTCGTGCTGCTGGTGGCGAGCAGCGGCCTGGAGGCGCTGCGCTTCCACTCCCTGCAGACGCCGCTGCCGCTGGCGCCCGGCGGCATGGTCGGGTACGAGGTCGGCGGGCTGGCGATGCGCACGCTCGGCTTCACCGGCGCCACGCTGCTGCTGCTGGCGCTGCTCGCCGTCGGCTGGAGCCTGTTCTCCGGCATGTCCTGGCTCGGCACGGCCGAGCGCCTCGGCGGCTGGATCGAGGACGGCTGGCTGGCCGTGCGCGGCGCCTACGAGCGCTGGCAGGACCGCCGCATCGGCCGCGAGACGGCGCTGCAGCGCGATGCCGAGGTCGAGGTGGAGAAGCGGCGCGTCGAGCAGCACGAGCCGATCGTCATCGAGATGCCGGAGCCGGCGGTCGAGGTGTCGAAGAAGGTCGAGAAGCGCATCGAGCGCGAGCGGCAGACGCCGCTGTTCCCTGAAGCCGTGGAGGGCGGTCTGCTGCCGCCGCTGCACCTGCTGGAACCGGCGCCGGCGCAGACCGAGCGGCCGAGCGCGGAGACGCTGGAATTCACCTCGCGCCTGATCGAGCGCAAGCTCGCCGAGTTCGGCGTGCAGGTGCAGGTCGTCGCCGCCTATCCGGGGCCGGTGATCACGCGCTACGAGATCGAGCCGGCGATCGGCGTCAAGGGCGCGCAGATCGTCAATCTGGCGCGCGACCTCGCGCGCGCGCTGGCCCTCGTGTCGATCCGCGTCGTCGAGACGGTGCCCGGCAAGTCGTGCATGGCGCTCGAGCTGCCCAACCCGAAGCGGCAGACCGTGCGCCTCTCCGAGATCGTTTCGAGCAAGGCCTACCAGGACATGGCCTCGCCGCTGACGCTGACGCTCGGCAAGGACATCGGCGGCCAGCCGGTGGTCGCCGACCTCGCCAAGATGCCGCACCTGCTGGTCGCCGGCACCACCGGCTCGGGCAAGTCGGTGGGCATCAACGCGATGATCCTTTCGATGGTCTACAAGTCCGAACCGGAGAAGGTGCGGCTGATCATGGTCGACCCGAAGATGCTCGAACTCTCGATCTACGAGGGTATCCCGCATCTGCTGGCGCCGGTCGTCACCGACATGAAGCAGGCGGCGAACGCGCTCAACTGGTGCGTCGGCGAGATGGAGAAGCGCTACAAGCTGATGAGCGCGATGGGCGTGCGCAACCTCGCCGGCCTGAACAGCAAGATCAAGGACGCCGAGAAGCGCGGCGAGAAGATCCCGAACCCGCTGTCGCTGACGCCCGAGGCGCCGGAACCGCTCGTCGCGCTGCCGTACATCGTGGTCGTGATCGACGAGCTGGCCGACCTGATGATGGTCGTCGGCAAGAAGGTCGAGGAGCTGATCGCGCGGCTGGCGCAGAAGGCGCGCGCCGCCGGCATCCACCTGATCCTGGCGACGCAGCGGCCGTCGGTCGACGTGATCACCGGCCTGATCAAGGCCAACATCCCGACGCGCATTTCCTTCCAGGTGTCGTCGAAGATCGACTCGCGCACCATCCTCGACCAGATGGGCGCCGAGGCCCTGCTCGGCCAGGGCGACATGCTCTGGCTGGCGCCGGGCACCGGCTATCCGACGCGCGTGCACGGCGCCTTCGTCGCCGACGACGAGGTGCATCATGTCGTCGACTACCTGAAGAAGGCCGGCGCGCCGGAATACGTCGAAGGCGTGCTGACCGGCGCCGGCGGCGACGATGAGGACGGCAGCGAGGGCGGGGACGCCGACGACGCCGAGAGCGACCCGCTCTACGACCAGGCCGTCGACGTCGTGCTGAAGAACCGCCGCGCCTCGATCTCGCTCGTGCAGCGCCACCTGCGCATCGGCTACAACCGCTCGGCGCGGCTGATCGAGGCCATGGAAAAGGCCGGCTTGGTCTCGGCGATGGACGGCCGCGGCGGCCGCGAGGTGCTGGCGCGGAAACCGGAGGAATGATGGCAGGTTACGAACACCTACCGCAGAGGCGCAGAGGCGCAGAGATCCGCAGAGAACTGCACGATCTTTCTCGCCTTTCTCTGCGTTCCCTCTGCGCCTCTGCGCCTCTGCGGTGGACGTTCCGCCGCTGCCTGCTCGGACCGCTGCTGCTGTGCATGGCGACCGCCGCCAACGCCGACGCCGTCGATCGCCTGCGCGTCTTCCTCGAAACGACGAAGCTCCTGCGCGCCGACTTCTCGCAGACGGTGATGCCGAAGAACGGCAGGAAGGCGCAGTTCTCCTCGGGCAGCATGGCCATCGCGCGGCCGCACAAGTTCCGCTGGCAGATCGAGAAGCCGTATCCGCAGTTGATCGTCGGCGACGGCGAGCGGGTCTGGCTGCACGACCCCGAGCTCAACCAGGTGACGGTCAGGAAGCAGGGCGCCGCGCTCGCCGGCTCGCCGGCGGCACTGCTCGCCGGCGAGGGCCTGGCCGCGCTGGCGCAGCACTTCGCGCTGCAGGACGCTGGCGCGCAGGACGGCCTGGAATGGCTGGAGGCGACGCCGAAGTCCACGGACAGCGGCTTCGAGAAGGTGCGCATCGGCTTCGCCGGCGCCGAGCTGCGCGCGATGGAGCTGACCGACGGCTTCGGCCAGCGGACCTCGCTGGTCTTCTCCAAGGTCGAAAAGAACCCGCCGCTCGCGCCTTCCGTCTTCCGCTTCACGCCGCCCGCGGGGGCGGACGTGCTCGGTGATTGAATCCCGCCGAGGGGCTTGCCGCAGCGCTCTCGCACCCGGCGACCGATCTTTTCCCGCGGAAGCTACCAGAGCGGCTGCGGCAGCAGTCGAGACACCACCGGCTCCCAGCGCACGACAACGTCCGGCAGCGCGGTAAGCGGCGTTTCGCCCTTCAGTTCCATGATCTGCGGCCGGCCATAGGCGTCGCCGTCGTGGCGGTAGATGGTCAGCGTGCGGTCGCCGGGGTGGGCCAGCCAGTACTCGCGGACGCCGGCGCGTTCGTAAGCGGCGAGCTTGATCGTCTGGTCGTGACTGGCCGAGGCCGGGGAGATGACCTCGAGCACCCAGTCCGGCGCGCCGCGAATGCCGCGCGGCGTCACCTTCGCCGGGTCGCAGACGACCAGCACGTCGGGTTGGACGACGGTATCGACGGCGTCGTCGGCGGCGTCGGCGGCGGCGAGCAGTACGTCCACCGGCGCCGCCAGCACGCGACAGGGGTGGCCTTCGAGCGCCATCCTGATCTGATGGGCGACCTCGAAGGCCAGCGTCTGGTGGTCGACCGAAGGCGCTGGCGCCATCAGGAAAGCGGCGCCGTCGATCAGTTCGTAACGCACGTCGTCCGGCCAGCTCAGGTAGTCGGCGTAGGTGTAGCGTTTCTCGTCGCGCAGGGCGTAACCCATGGCTCTCTCCGTCGGCGTTCGGTGGGGGCGGGTCTCAGTTTATGCAAACGCGCGGCGGCTGTCATGCGGCCGGCGGCGTTTCCCAGGGGCGCCGCGATGTGATTGAATCCGTTCTCCCCCTGCAACCCGATGTGGCGATCTTCACGATGACCGACCTGTTCTCGACCCACGCCGACGATCCGGGCAAGCCCTTCGCCCCGCTCGCCGAGCAACTGCGCCCGAAGACGCTCGACGAGGTGGTCGGCCAGTCGCACCTGCTCGGGCCAGGGAAGCCGCTGCGCCTCGCGTTCGAGGCCGGGCAGCCGCACTCGATGATCTTCTGGGGGCCGCCGGGCGTCGGCAAGACGACGCTGGCGCGGCTGATGGCCGATGCCTTCGATGCCGACTTCATCGCGCTCTCGGCGGTGCTCTCCGGCGTCAAGGAGATCCGCGAGGCCATCGCCCGCGCCGAGATCACGCGCAGCCAGGGGCGGCGCACCATCCTCTTCGTCGACGAGGTGCACCGCTTCAACAAGGCGCAGCAGGACGCCTTCCTGCCCTTCGTCGAGTCCGGGCTGGTCACCTTCGTCGGCGCCACCACCGAAAATCCGTCGTTCGAGGTCAATTCCGCGCTGCTCTCGCGCGCCTCGGTCTATACGCTGCAGCCGTTCTCCGACGAGGAGATGGGCCAGCTCTTCGACCGCGCCACGAGCCGCGCGCTGCCAGGGCTGAGCTTCGACGCGGCGGCGCGCGAGCGCCTGTGCGGGGTGGCCGACGGCGACGCCAGGAAGCTGCTCAACCTGCTCGAACAGATCCGTACCGCGGCGCAGGCCGCCCATCGCGACACGGTCGACGGCGACTTTGTGAACGCCACGTTGGCGCAGCAGTTGCGCCGCTTCGACAAGGGCGGCGACGCCTTCTACGACCAGATTTCGGCGCTGCACAAGTCGGTGCGCGGCTCGGACCCGGACGCGGCGCTCTACTGGTTCTGCCGCATGCTCGACGGCGGCGCCGACCCGCGCTACCTGGCGCGGCGCATCGTGCGCATGGCCTGGGAGGACATCGGGCTGGCCGACCCGCGCGGCGCCGAGGTGGCGCTGAACGCGGCCGAGACCTACGAACGCCTCGGTTCGCCCGAGGGCGAGCTGGCGCTGGCGAGCGCCGTCGTCTATCTGGCCGTCGCCGCCAAGTCGAACGCCGCCTACAACGCCTACAACGCGGCGCGCGGCTTCATCCGGGACGACGGTTCGCGGCCGGTGCCGGTGCACCTCAGGAATGCGCCGACCAAGCTGATGAAGGAGATGGGCTTCGGCAAGGAGTACCGCTACGCGCACGACGAGGCCGAGGGCTACGCCGCTGGCGAAACCTACTTCCCGGACGGCATGAAGCCGCAGCGTTGGTACAGGCCGGTCGAGCGCGGGCTGGAAACGAAGATTGGCGAAAAGCTGGCGCACCTGCGAGCCCTCGACGCCGAGGCGCGCAAGAAGGGAACGGGCCGATGAGCGCCGCGCATGGCGGCCGGCAGGCGGGCGCCGGCGACGGATTGCCGAGCGGCGGCGGAGAGAGCGGAGCCGCGTAATGGGCGACCCGGGCGCGGTCGTGCAGGCGGTGGCGCTGGCCGCCGGCCTGGCCTGGGCGAGCGGTCTGCGCCTTTACCTCGTGCTCTTCCTCGCCGGGTTGCTCGCGCACCTCGGCCACCTGCAACTGCCGGCGAGCCTCGACGTCCTCCAGCACCCGCTGGTGATGGCGGCGAGCGGTCTGCTGCTGCTCGCCGAGACCGTCGCCGACAAGGTGCCCGGCTTCGACTCCTTCTGGGATTCGCTGCAGACCTTCGTGCGCATCCCGGCCGGCGCGCTGCTCGCGGCGCTTTCGCTCGGCGTCGCCGACCCGGCGCTGCTGCTCGCCGCCGGCCTCGCCGGCGGCACGATCACCGCCGGCACGGCGCTCTCCAAGGCCGGCGGCCGGCTGGCGATCAACGCCTCGCCCGAACCGCTGAGCAACTGGACGGCTTCGGTCGGCGAGGAAGCAGCGGTGCTCGGCGGCTTCTGGCTGATGCTCGCGCATCCGTGGCTCTTCCTCGGCCTGCTGGCGCTCTTCCTGCTGCTGCTCGTCTGGCTGCTGCCGAAACTGTGGCGCTTCGTGCGCGGCGCCGTCGGCCGCATTGCCGCGCTCTTCCGGCCCGGCGGCCGGCCTCGCGTATAATCCGCGCATGTTTTTTCCAACGGCCGCGGCCTGCGGCGCCACTGAAACCGGACGCTTCCAATGCTCGACATCCAGCTTCTCCGCAACGACCTCGACGCCGTCGCCGAACGCCTCGCCACGCGCGGCAAGCCGGTCGACTTCTCCGAATTCCAGACGCTGGAGGCCGAACGCCGGACGCTGCAGACGAGGACGCAGGAATTGCAGGCGCAGCGCAACGCGCTCTCGAAGCAGATCGGCGTGCTGAAGGGCAAGGGCGAGGACGCGAGCGGCGTGCTCGCCGAGGTGGCCCAGCTCAAGGAGGAACTGGAGGCGAGCGAGGCGCGTCTTGCCGCGCTGCTGCCGCGGATCGAGGCGATCGTCGCGGCCATCCCGAACCTGCCGCACGCGTCGGTGCCGGTCGGCAAGGACGAGACGGCGAACGTCGAGCTGAAGCGCTGGGGCACGCCGCGCGCCTTCGACTTCCCGGTCAAGGACCACGTCGACGTCGGCGAGGCGCTCGGCCAGCTCGATTTCGCCGCCGCCGCGAAGATTGCCGGCGCCCGCTTCACGCTGCTGAAGGGCCCGCTCGCCCGCCTGCACCGCGCGCTCGCCCAGTTCATGCTCGACGTGCACACGCAGGAGCACGGCTATACCGAGGTCTATGCGCCGTACCTGGTGAACGCCGCCAGCCTATTCGGCACCGGCCAGTTGCCGAAGTTCGAGGCGGACCTGTTCCGCATCGACCGCGCCGACGCCGATCCGCTGTACCTGATCCCGACCGCCGAAGTGCCGGTGACGAACGTCGTGCGCGACGAGATCCTCGCGGCGGAAGCGCTGCCGCTGAAGTTCGTCTGCCACACGCCGTGCTTCCGCTCGGAGGCCGGCTCCTACGGCAAGGACGTGCGCGGCATGATCCGCCAGCACCAGTTCGACAAGGTCGAGCTGGTGCAGATCGCGCACCCGGAGAAATCGCTGGACGCGCACGAGGAGCTGACGCGCCACGCCGAGACCATTCTCGAACGCCTCGACCTGCCGTACCGCCGCGTCGTGCTGTGCACCGGCGACATGGGCTTCTCGTCGGCGAAGACCTACGACCTCGAAGTCTGGCTGCCGGCGCAGAACGCCTACCGCGAAATCTCCTCGTGCTCGACCTTCTCCGACTTCCAGGCGCGGCGCATGCAGGCGCGCTTCCGCAACGAGCGGAACAAGCCGGAGATCGCGCACACGCTGAACGGCTCCGGCCTCGCGGTCGGCCGCACGCTGGTGGCGATCCTCGAGAACTACCAGAACGCCGACGGCAGCGTCACCGTGCCGGCGGCGCTGCGCCCGTACCTGGGCGGCCTGGAATTCATCGGCCGCTGAGCGCGCTCAGCGGGCGGTGCCGGGCGCCGCGTCGTGCGCCGCGGCGATGCCGTCGTCGGCGAACGGCCGGTAGACCGGCTCGAAGCGGCTGAGGATGTCGTAGAACACGCGGATGTTCTCGGTCATGATCACCGCCTCGCCGCCGCGCCCGCGGCCCGATTTCAGCCGCTGGTAGTACTGCGGCCGCGCCAGCAGCGGCAGCACGCGCTTCATCTCGTACCAGGAGTCCGGATCCCGCTTCAGCGTCTGCGCGATGTAGCGGGCGCCGTTCATGTGCCCCATGCCCAGGTTGTAGGCGGCGACCGCCAGCCAGGTGCGGTCCGGCTCGGCCACCGTCGCCGGCAGCATGTCGCGCAGGTCGGCGAGGTAGCGCGCGCCGGCGCGGATGCTCTGCTTGGCGTCGAGGCGGTTGCTGACGCGTAGCTGGTCGGCCGTGTCCGCGGTCAGCATCATCATGCCGCGCACGCCGGTCGGGCTGGTCGCCAGCGGATCCCAGTGCGACTCCTGGTAGGCGAGCGCGGCGAGCAGGCGCCAGTCGATGCCGGTCGCCACCTGCGCCGTCTGGAAGTCGGTGCGGTAGCGCGGCAGCAGCGTGCGCACCCGCTCGATGAAGCGCATGGCGTCGATCTGGTCGAGCCGGTCGACGTGGCCGAAGTAGCGGTCGGCGAGACGCGCCAGCGTGCCGTCGGCGCGAATCCGTTCGACGAAGGCGCGGGCGCGCTCGATCAGCGTCGGCTCGGCGCCGGCGGCGAACAGCCAGACCACCGGAATGTCGCCGTTCAGGTCGAGCTCGTGCTGCAACTGCGGATAGAAGTTGGCGGCGATGTCGAGCGCCGCGCGGTCGACGAGGGCGGTGGCGTCGCGCTGCTGCGCGACCATTTCGAGCAGCGCGAACTCGTCCCTGCCCGGATGCTCGACGATGCGCAGGTCGTCGATGCGTCCCTGCAGTTCGCGCGCCGCCGCCACCTGCCGCGAGCCGGCGAGGACGTGCAGCGCGCGGCCGGCGAGCTTCTCCGGCTTGTCCGCGGTGAGCGCGTTCTCGTTCTGCACGACGACGTTGGCGCTGGTGAAGAACGACGGGCCGGCGGGCAGGGCCGGCGCGTCCGCCGCGGTCAGCCAGGCGGCGCCGAGGTGGCCCCGGCCGTCGCGCAGCCGGCTGATCACCTCGGCGTCGTGGCGGACGACGACGAGGCGCAGCTTCTTGCCGAGCTCCTCGGCGAAGAGCGCGACGAGGTCGTATTCGAAGCCGGCGCGCCCGCCGTTCTCGTCGCGCGTCAGGATGGTCGGCCCCTCGCGCGTGAGCACGACCAGTTCGCGGCTTTCGCCGATCGGCGGCGGCGTGCGCTCGCCGCAGGCGGAGAGCAGGAGCGCGGCGGCGAAGAGAAAAAAGGAATGTGTGCGCATCGCGGCGAATGCTTGTGCTATACTGCGCGCCTTTCGCGGAGAGGTGGCAGAGTGGTCGAATGTACCTGACTCGAAATCAGGCGTAGGGCAACCTACCGTGGGTTCGAATCCCACCCTCTCCGCCATACACCCACTAGGTAGTGGGGTTTAGGCAGGATTTCCGATCCTACCCAACGAACTACCTAACTACGGTCGAAGCGCTGGAAACTGCGCCCCGACCGAAGCCGAAGGCCATCCCCTGGGGTGGCCTTTTTGCTATGGGCGACCGCAAGCCCCGCGGGAGGAATGTATGTTGCGCGTGACCTTCGAGGATGGTTCTGTGATCGAGTACCGGGACGGCGAGGTGATCGAGATTGAGAGCCACCCGCCCAGAGACACCCCGGCGGCGGGCTGGGTGCGCACGCGCGAGTATCCGCCGGAGTTCCGGCGCGCAACCCCGTTGAGCATCAACGTGCTGACGGTCGGGAAGCGTGTTCACACCGGCAGCGGCTTCGTCAAGGTCACGAGCATCGAGCGGGTCTGAGGTCATGGCGAACGGAAACGGAAACGGGCCACTGGACCCGCAGCTTACCGGCAACGTGGGCCTGTACTACTGCTGCTATCGGCTTTCCCTCCTCGGGTGGAACGTCATGCCAACGGCGCGCAACGCCCGGGGAGTGGACATCATCGCCTACAGCCGGGACGCCTCCCGCTTCGTCGGGGTTCAGGTCAAGGCCCTGAGCAAGCGCAACCCGGTCCCCCTCGGGACCTCGCTGGACAAGATCATGGGCGACTTCTGGGTGATCGTGAACAAGGTCGCCACGCCTACCCCTTCGGCCTTCATCCTCCTGCCCTCGGAGGTCCGGGAACGCGCCCACCGCGGCGAGAAGGACGGGCGCGTGTCGTACTGGTTGCAGCCCGGAGACTATGAGCAGGACCCGTTCCGCGAAGCGTGGGAGCGGATCGGGCACGGCGGGGTTTGAATGGCGGGGCAAGGCCTGCCGCCTTCCTCCTCCGGGTCGAGGGGCGAGGTTGTACGCCTCCCGGAAGGCTCCAACGACAGGCCTTGAAGGGTGAAGCCCGCGCGCCCAATCACGAGGACGGTAGCGTGAGGCGCACACCGATGAGGTGAGCGGCGGGCTTCATTCGGTCAGCGCCCGCGCGGCTTCGCGTTCGGGCGCTTGTAGGCGTGATTGACGAAGCCTTGAAGCTGCGTGGCGACAGTGTCCCGCTTCATCGCGGCAATCTGGGTGTTGCGGGCGGCGGCGCGCTCCTCGTGGATGCGTGCAGCCTTCTTCACGTTCGGCACGCTGCCGGGCATCGGTTTCGTGGTCATGGTCGGTTCCTCCAATCAGTAGATGTTGCGGATTTCCTCTGCACACTTCGGACAGATGCGGTTTCCCGCGTGCGCTGACCAGAAGTCGGAGGAACACCGAAGGCAGCGGCGGACTTTGACCCGCGGATCGTCGTCACGCAGCCACCTCGGTACATGCCCACCCCAACACTTGGGCTTGGGCGGGGCGGTCTCAGGCTTCATCGCCCGCGGCTTGCGCAATCGCCTTCTCTGCGAGCGCCAGCGACAGGTTTTTGATCGGGTCAGCCTGCCCGCGGACAAATTCGCGGTCGGCGGCGATGGCCGTTTCATAGGCGAGGATCACGCCCTTGAGCTTGGCGACAATCTCCGCGTGCTGCGCACCGAACACCCGCTGCGCGAAGTCGCCCACGGAGAACGGGCGGCGATCACGCGGGCGGCGATCTACAACCGTTGCGATGGCGGCGGCGAGTGGGAGGTCATTGGTGGCAATGGCCGTGATGGCGGCTGTTTCGAGTTCGACCGGGCCAGCGCCTTCGAGCGTCAATTGATAGTTCAGGCGCTTCGTGTCGCCCAGGGCGATCCGCCCAAGGGCTTGCGCCGGGGACTGGTTCAGGGACAGCAGGAATTCAGCGTCAGCGGCGAGCTTGGCGAACGGGCGCAACAGCTCCTCGCGTTGGGCGCGCGACGATTCCGCGATGGTCAGGCGGAACTTGGCAATGCGGGAGGCTTCTTGCTGCTTGGCGAACTGACGGGCAACGGTGCGGTTGGCCGGTTCGGTTTCGCGGACAACCTCCTCAGCTTCGCGGCTGAAGCGGTCGCGGGCGTCTGCCACCTGCTGCTGAATCTTGCCGATACGCCCCTGAAAGGCGGTCGCAAGTTCGGTGGCGCGGGCGGCCAGCCGGTCGATGTTCTCCGCGGTCAGCGGAACATCGGTGGGGACCTTCTTGAAATCTACGGTGGCCATGTTCGGGCTCCTCTGAAAAGTCATCACGACTCGGAAGGGCCTCTTGACACGTCACCGGCGGGGCCGCTCCCAACCTAAAGCACGAGCGCCGAATGCCCGCACTTTCGAGGAACCATACTGGACGAATGGACAGCGCGGCAAGAAAAAGAAGTTGTAGATCAACTGCTTACATTAAAAAGTAAAGTCCGCCGGGATGCCTTCTGACCACGTCACACATACATGATCCGGTCCCCCGTGTCGGGCAGGCGCGGCGGCGGTCCGGCGAAGTCGCCCACGCTCACGACACCCTGCGAAGCCCCGGCGATCAGGTAGGAAGTGGCATCCAGCATGTGATCGTTCGCGGAGGTGTCCACGTCCTCGGGGCGGCGCGGATCGCGCGGCAGCGCGGGAACGGTCGAGAGCCAGAACCGGCAGCGCGAGGCCACGAAGAACTCCCCCTGCACCATGAGCTGCTTGATGACCTCGAAGCGCGGGACACGCGGACCCTTGCGCGCGGGCGTGACCCGCACCCCGGCGGCGCGGAATAGATCGCTGATGCTGTCCTCGTGACGCCCGGCGGTCTTGGCTTCGGCGGCGGCGTCGATGACGCCACGCGCACGGACACCGGAGCGGGCGCACATGGCATGAAGGGCGGGCGCAATCTGCGACGGCGAACGGCCCGTGCCGCGGGCGATGTTGCGCGGGTCGAACTCTGCGTGTTCATCGTAGATCACCCACGAGCCCCGCGGCATCACCCGGTCGTCAGACAGGCGAACATCGAAGGCGAGCTGACCGCCCAGCACAGCGGCCATCGGCGCGGCGCTGCCCCAGTCTATGCCGAGTTTCAAAGAGGTGAACAAGTCGGGCGGGACCTCGTGATGATCGAACACGGCGCGCGAGTGCTGCCATGACCCGCTGAAGAAGTCGCCTGTCAGCGCGGACCAATCGCCTTCACGGTGCGCGCGGTACAGCGCCGGGTCGGTGTGCTTCAAGACCTCGAAGTTGCGGCGGTACGCCTCCGGCAGGTGCGGGTTGTCATCGACCACGCTGGGCGCATAGACCCAAGTGTTGCCGCCGAACTCGAACGGAGCCCAAGGGGTCCGCGCGGTCACGTAGCGTTCAGCGAGTGCGCTGTGATTCGCACCGCCGGGGTTTCCGGCAAGGATCATACGCAGCGGGACGCCCGGAGCGCGCAGCGATAGCCCGAGCTGGTCGATCACGTCCATGCCCGGACCTTCGCCCGCCTCATCGACCACGATCAGACTGTAGGAGTGACCCTGCGCAACGTCGCTCAGGGCCGAACTCGATTCAACGTGCGTCAGCGTGATCGTGGCCCCGTTCGGGAGCCTGAACACGTTGTCGTTCATGTTGTAGGCGACCTCACGCCCATAGGCGGAGCGCAGCAGCGCGCGGGTTTCCTCCGCGAACTGGAGCAGCGACTTCAACCGGCGGCGAGTGACCAGCACGCGGGCGCGTTGCTTGTACTGGTCGCAGTGCCGCAGGATCAGCAGTTGCAGGCCGAAGGACTTGCCGCCCCCGCGGCCACCCCCAAGGAACAAGAAATGATCTTCCGGGACGGCGAGCACGCGCGCCTGGAACGGGGTCGGGGCAATGATGCTGTTAGGTGGGCTGGACATGGATCACCCTCGCGTATTCCTCGGCACTGAGCGCAGCGTTGATCTGGATAAGCACTCTTGGTGCTTCGCCGGGGCCGTCCTCGCGTCCGATCTTGTAGAGCTTGTCGCCCAGCCATTCCGCTGCACGGGTGTCGCCCTCCTTCATCCGGGCGCGCATGACGGCGATGACCTCGCCCGCGCCCTCCGCCCGGCCTTCCTCGATTGCCAGCGCCAGCGGTGACAGCTCGCCTTCGGCGTCATCCTTCTTGAGGGCGTTCCACTGCGCGGGGGATAGCCCAAGGGTTCTGCGTATGGCGTGCTCGCGGCACCCTTCGGCGGCGAGTTCGCGCACCACGTTCAGCGCGTCAGCGGGCAGGCCCTTCGTGGCGAGGTCGCGGACGATGCCCTTGGTCAGTTGGGTGTTGCGGCTCATGCTTCGGCCTCCTCCGGCGGCGCGACGTTCCCGGCTTCGAGGTCGCGCTTGATGCGGTAGATCGCATATTTGCCGGCATGGGTGAGCTTGCGCACGCGGTCGGGCTTCACCCCGGCTTGAAGCAGGGCGGCAATCTTGGCCTCCTGACTGCGAGGCATCGGAACACCGCCCACCCGGGTTCCCTTCGCCCGGGCCTTGCGGTGGCCGCGCCTGACGGCTTCGGCGCGGCAGGCTTGATCGAAGGCGATCAGGGCGGACAGGTGCCGGAGGGCTTGCCCGCCTTCGGCGGTCGTGGTGTCGAGGTCGAGGTCAGCGACGTACAGCCCAGCGCCAGCCGCGCGCAGCTCTAGAAGCAGCCGTTCGAGGTCGCCCACACTACGGCCCACCCGGTCTAGCGAAGTGGCAGCGATGATGACGCCTGCGCCCCGGATCGCGTCATACAGGGCGCGGTCCAGCATCGGGCGGGCGTCGCGTGAGGTCTTCTTCTCGGTGGTGTCGTCGGAGTATTCCGCGACGATCTCATGACCGGCAGCGGTCGCCCATGCGGCGAGGCGCGCGAGCTGTTCGGAGTGCTCGGGGCAGGACTCCAGCGCGCGGCGGGTGTAGAGGATGGCGCTTGCCATGATTGTTTTCCTCAATCGGATATGCGAATGCGATAGATTCTAGCGTCCGGGTCTGGCGAGGGGAAGCCGGCTTCGTAGGGTAGGTGGATGGGTAAGCAGTCCGGTGCATCGGAGGCCATGCGGAAAGCCATCAACGGGTGGCGCGGCGCGGGCGTCCGGCGGAGGGTCCGTCCGTCGAACTGGTGCGGCGGACAGGTTCTTGTTGATGGGCGGTCGCTGCTGCGCCCAGCATGGCGGCGGCGGTGCGGGGTGAATCAGCCCAAGCAGGTCTGGTCGCTCCGTACTGGACATACCGCGGTCAGTATTTGACCCAGTACGTTTCTATCCATCAATTCATGGGTTAATCAGTAGTAATACTGGAGATACTGGAGATACTGGATAGATAGATAAAAGATAAACGGAGAGGGGGTCTGCCCCTCCCTTGGGCCGTTCGCCGGTCGATTTGTCTAGCGAAGCGAACCACCCCGTATATCCAGTATTCCAGTACGAACCGCCGAAAAACTCCACGCGCTCATGAACTTACTCCGTACTGGGTGGCGTACCGGGTCACACTGGCCCCGGTACGTCCCGGCCCAAGGGTGGAGGCGGTCAGGGGCGGGGCGGGTAGTCCGTGTCCACGTACCCGATGAGGGAAGCGGCTTTCAGGCGGTCGCGGAAGGTGCTCCAGTCCGCCTGATTCGGGGCCTCACCGCGGGCGAAAGTCGCTGCCACGTCGCAGACAATCTCCTGCACCTCGGTCGGTACGCCGAAGAAGTTGTACATATCCTCCCGGTCGTCATACCCCAAACCTTTCGGCCAGTGCAGGCCACGCCGTCCGGGACGGGGGCCTGTAAAGTCCCTCCCGTAACGGGCATCGACCTCGTGCGTGGCAGCGACCGCAGCGCGCTCAAGGTCCTCGTCATCCACTCCCGACAGGAGGATGCCACGCATGTTCGCGCGGACCCGCACAGCTTCGGCGGTGACGTAGGAATTGGCGTCAGGGACAAGCGCACCTTTCTCCGGTTGGACGATGAACTTGCTCATGGTCATTACCCCTTCCGATAGTCAGTGAACAGCCCGTCACGCAACGGGTCCGGTCCTTCCACCGCGTACACCGTCAGCCGGGCGAGGTGTTCCAGCCGCTTCAGGTAGGCGCGCGTGTCCGCTTCATTGCCGCAGAACGGGGCGTGGGCATCGGTGTACAGGTGGATGGCGTTCGGGTTGTCGCTGCCGTCGCACGACAGCGCGCGGATCGTCGCCGGAGTAAGCCGTGCGAACCGGAACCCGACCGGGCAGGCGTCGTACCGTACCCAGCCTTGCGTGATGAAGCCCAGAGGTTTGTAGGCGCGGTTGAGGGCGACATAGGCCCCGTCCACACCCCGGCGCTCAAGGCAGTACGGGAACAGAGTCCTGCCGACAGTGGTTTTGATTTGTTTGCGCATATCAGTCTTCCTTCGTAGTTGGTTGGTAATCAGAACGGCAGGGCGCTGTAGTAGTCGTCAGGCTCCGAGTCCCACTGCGCCACTTCCCAGAACTCCCGATCCCACGCGGCACGAAGTTCGGCGAGGTTCCACCAGTACCCATTGCGGCCACCGCTTTCGCGGTACTTGGGGGCGCCAAGTTTCTTGCCTAGAAGCTCCTTCACCTCGTGATCGTTCACGGGGTGAACGCCGGGCGTGTCCTTCAGCCATGCCTTGGCGACCTCCACCAGTTTCCGCGTCGGCACGAACAGCGCGTCAGGATTCGCCGCCTTGCGTTCGGCTCCCGGCGGGCGTTCGCCCGTGGAGAGCAGTTCGTACAGATAGGCGCGGAGGCCGCGCAGGGTGCGGGCCTTCTGGTCATCGAGGAACGGCGTGGGCGGTACGTCGCGCACCTCGAAGTTCTTGATGTCGAGGTTCAGCAGGTGGTGAAGCAAGTTCGCGTAGCCGCCCGCTTCAAGGTCCTTCTGTATGTCACGGAAATAGGGCTTGTCTTGTTTCTTGCCGTCGCCCACTTCGAGCGCGAAGAACCGGCGCTCATCGACACCGGCGGGCACCACCCAATCTTCGTTGGAGGCCAGGACCAGGTGAGTGTGGTTATTCCCGGTTTCGATGTCCTTCCCCTTGCCCTCGATGGCAAGTTGATGCGCTGTGATGAGCGTCTTGAGCACTGACTCATGGGCGCGGTCGCCAGCGAATAGGGCTTCATCACCGAACACCACGACCGCATCGCGGAGGTGGGCGTTGAAGTTGCCCGTCAACTGCTTCGATTGGTTGAGCAAGAGGAAGTGACGCCCGAACAGCTTCCCGAACTTCTCTCCGAAGAACGATTTGCCCGTGCCGCGCCCGCCCCGCAGGACCACGGCGACCTCGCCGGGGCTGTCAGGCTCCTGTACGGCGCGAGCCATCCACTTCACCAAGTAGTCAAACCAGTTCGTGTTGCCAGAGCAGACGTTCTCCCGCAGGTGAGCAAGGAAAGACTCGTGCTTGTCGCCGGGGACTGGATCGAAGGCGAACCCGCGCCAGAGGTTGTAGGCGTTCTCCAGCTCTTTCCCCGGGGCAAAGGCAATGGTCTCGTACTGGCGGCGCTGAGGGTGATCCACCCACCACGCGCCCGCAGCCTTCTCGATGGGCTTGCCGTCTTCCTTCGCCACGATGACCTTGATGTGGCGGTAGCGGTTGCGGAAGTCCTCGAAAGATTGGGTGCTGATACGCCAAAGACCCGTCTCAGGGTCCTGAAGCTCGCTGATGATGCGACACTTCCCGCCGATGTCCGCGATGACGGCGTGCTTCTCGTTGAGCTTGCGCAGCCAAGGGTCCACCGCCTCCTCGTGGGCACGTTCGATCTGCCGCAGGGCGTAGCCTTCCCAGTTCGGCTTATCGCGCACGCTGGCGGCAATCTCGTTGGAGCCGGTGATCACCGCGAAGATCATTTCATCAGGGACCTCCGCCCGCACGAGGTCGCAGCAGACCTTGAACAGGGCCTCCGACCGGGAGGGGTACTTGGTCGGGTCCAACGGGTCCTGCCCGGTAGCGATCAGGGCAAGCGTATGGTCAGAAATGCTCTTGCCGTGTTCGTTCGCCCAGTCCTTCAGCTCCTCCGTTCCGATGTCCGGGACGTTGCCCGTGATCTTCAGGCGTGGGCGCGCGTCGAGCGTCCCCGTGTCGCCGGTCTGAACACGTGGTGCGGCCTTGAACTGCTCGATGGAATACACCGCGCTGTCATTCCACTCGATCAGCTTGGCGAGCGCGGGCTTGCGGCCCTTCTTCAACTTCTTGGCGGTCGGCACGTTGATGGTGCCCGGGAGGCGCATGATCCTGTCTACATTGAAACAGTGATCCGCCTGAAACACCTTCTCCAACTGGATGTTGTAGGCTTCCAGCTCCTGAGCCTTGGCGATGTTGCCGCCAATCTCCAGCTTGTCGGACGGTTCCAACTTCCACAGCGCCTGAACCCCGCCCCCGCTATCAACGATGACGGTGGGCTTGGGCGTATAGGCACGCAGCAGCTTCAGGGCGCGTTCCTTTTCCTCCGCCGGGTCCTCTCCGGCCCGGGGGTCAATATCAACGTGCAGGCAGGCAAGGCGGGCCATGTCCTCTTTGCTGGCCTTCACGTCGAGCGGACGGCGGACCGGATTGACGTGGAAATATAGGTTCTTGGAGCCTTGGTGGCCTTCGATCCAGTCAGCGGCGGCGTCCGCCTCGCTGGGCTTGAAGGTGCGCGTTTCGGTCTTGCCGTCAGGGATGATCGCCGTCAGCACCCAGACTTCATCGGGTGACCAGCGGCGCAGGAAGTCGATAGCCGCGGCGGTCTTGTGCTTCAGTTCAGTCGTCATGGCCGACCTCCTGAGACAAGTAGATGCCGCGGCGGTACTCGCCCGCGTTCTCGAAGCCCCGCGGCCCCCGGATTTCCGGCGGAACCCTACCGGCCAGCACGTCAGCGCAATGGGCAAGCGTGCGCAGGTAGCCGGTCAGCTCCGCGTTCGTCGGGTTCGGCTCGGGCGCATCGGCGCGCAATTGAGCCACGCGCGCGGTCAGGTGCTCGAACAGGTGTTGGCTGCCCGCCGGATCGCTGGTAGCTCCGAACGGGAAAACCTCGAACGGCGACAGGTCGAGCAGGTACGCGCACCACAGTCCGCGCTGTCCTGCATCGAGGCCCGCCGGAGTGAATAGCGGCACGGCGGCGGCGGGCGCGTTGCGACGCCATGCCATATCGCCTTGCTTCGCCATCCACGCTTCGAGGTCATCGACGTACCAGACGGTGACGTTGCGACCGGCGAGGCGGTAGCGTTCGGGCTGAGGGAAGCCCGGGAGGTCGCGTGTCCAGCGCCACAAGGTCGGCGTGGCGATGCCCAACATCACCGCGGCCTCGGCAGGCCGGACGGTTTGACGTGTGCCCTGCTCGGGAACCTTATCGAGACTATGCGGCGGGGCAGCAGGAGGAGTGCGGTTCATGGCTTCGCCTCCTCACTGCTGTACTTGGGCGTCACGCCACGCGATCACCTCGTCACGATCCCAGACGGTGACTTGCGGGCCGATCTTGCGCGCGGGAGGAAAGCCGGGGCGCTTGGCCCAGACCCAGACGGTGCTCAGGCCGATACCCAGCAGGGCGGCGACTTGGCGAGCCCGCAGCGACTTCGGCTGGGGCGCTTCTTGTTTGTTCGGTTTCATGGTGGCGATTCCTTGAGCAGTTCAGCTCACGCCACCGGGAGGATGTAGCTACACCAGCGGCGGGAGCGGCAAGCCCCGTGAGGGGCGGCTACTCTCACGCCACCGCTGCAACTACAGCGGATCGGGATACACCGGGGATTCCCGGAAGGGCCGGGGCAGCGCCCCGGAACCTGCATCCTTGTGGAGATACCGGCAGATAGCGGCCTGTGTGTCGGCGCTCGCTATCTCCTGTCTCCAGCGATCAATTGAGGGCTAGTCTACTCGACTAAACCAGTCTCGGGAAGCTCTTTTCGATATTTTCCCGTTGCGAATCAATGGCATAGCCTAAAAAGTATAGTCCGCGATACGTCTTAACTCACTGATTTCCCGTCGCAATACTCCGCCCACGCGCCCATCAATGCGCGGCGCTTCTCGAACAGGTCCCCCCGGCGATAAGCGGCTTCAACCGCGTTGCCGATGGTATGGGCCAGCGCCATTTCAGCGACTTCGCGCGGGAACTCGGTGTGCTCGGCGCACCAGTCGCGGAAGGTCGAGCGGAACCCGTGGGCAGTGACCGGCACTTCCATGTCCTTCAGCACTTTCGTCAGGGTGTTATCGGACAGGGGCTTGGTGCCGCGGGGCGGGGGAAAGACAAGATCAGTCCCTTCCATGCGCGGCAGGCTTTCGAGCAGCTTCAGGGCGGCGTCCGACAGCGGCACGCGGTGTTCTTTGCTGGCCTTCATGCGGTCCGCCGGGATCGTCCACACGCGGGCCTCAAGGTCGATTTCGTCCCACGTTGCGCCGCGTACTTCGCCGGAGCGCGCGGCGGTCAGGACGGCGAACTCAAGCGCCCGGGCTCCGATCCCGTTGCGCTGTCGTAGGCGGGTGAGGAAGTCGGGCAGCTCTGCGATGGACAGGGCGGCGTGGTGCTTGACCTTGCGGACCTTGTCCGGGGCGGGCAGGACCTTGTCGAGCGCACCGCGCCACCGTGCCGGATTGTCTCCCTTGCGATAGCCTCGAACCGTCGCCCAATCGAGCACTTGTTCCATGCGGCTACGCACGCGCCTTGCCGTCTCGGTCTTTGTCGTCCAGATCGGCTCTACAACTTTCAGGACCTGCGTAAGCTCTATGTCGGCAACGCGCAGCGAGCCGATGACCGGATAGGCGTAGTCCTCCAGGCTCGTTGACCATTGGTGTTCGCTCTTGCCGCCTTCTTTCCACGTGACCGACTGGGCTGCGATGAACTGCTTGGCCGCCTCCTCGAAGGTGATCTCAGCGAGCCGGGCGGCGATCATTGCGCTGCGCGCCTCGCGCTTTTCGGTGATCGGGTCGATACCGTCTGCAATCAGGGCGTGCGCCTGCTTTGCCTTCTCTCGGGCGTCCTTCATCGACACCTTGTCATAGCTGCCCAAGCCCAGATCACGCCTCCACGGCTTGCCGGTTCCGGGTTTCACACCGGCGGTGAAGCGGAGAATCCACGTTGTCGCCCCGGCGGAGGTTACTTGAAGGTGAAGGCCCGGGACGCCTCCAACGGCAATCAGGCCTTGGGTTCCAGCCTGCTTCAGCTTTTCAATCTTGCGGTTCAGCTCAACGGGGGTGAGCGGTTCAATCTTCTTCGGCATCGTCTGCTCCTTTCGTACCCTACCACCTACCCAACGAAGAATAACCGATGCGGTGGGGTCCGTAAAGACCAGTCGAGACGATAGGGCTTGCTAATCGCCCTGCGTTTCTTGGATAATCCAGATCAGCCGAGACGGCCCTAGACCATACGACTAGGGACACCCTCTCCGCCACTCTCGACGGCCCGTGCGAATCTTACGTGATCGTGCGGGCTTTGTCGTTTACGGCGCTTTTTCGTGCCTTTCCCCGTCTTTTCCCCACCGCCGCCCCGATGCCGCCGGCAATTGCCGAGGATCGTTCGCTGCATCGCATCAAGTGATGGTACACTCGCGGCCGTCACGAAACCTTCACGGAACTGTCATGTTCGGACGGCTGATGCCCAAAGAGGGCAAATTCTTCGATCTTTTCAACGAACACGCGGAACTGATCGTCGAGGGCGGCAGGCAGTTGGTCGCCATGATGACCGCGCTGAACAGCGGCAACGGCGATATCGAAACCTTCGCCGCGGCCATCGACAAGGCCGAGAGCAGCGCCGACAAGATCACGCACGAGACCATCTCGCAGCTGCACAAGACCTTCATCACGCCGCTCGACCGCGACGAGATCCATCAACTGATCACGCGCATGGACGACATCCTCGACATCGGCCAGGATATCGCCCAGACCATCTCCCTCTACGACATCCAGCGGGCGACGCCGGAGGCGATCACGCTTTCCGGCATCATGCTGTCGTGCTGCGAGCGCGTGAAGACGGCGGTGAACCTGCTGCACTCGATGGACAACGCGCAGGCCATCCTCGCCATCTGCCGCGAGATTTCCCACTTCGAATCCGAGGCGGACCACGTGATGCGCGGCGCCATGTCGAAGCTCTTCCGCGACGAGCCGGACGTGCGCCAGCTGATCAAGCTGAAGGCCATCTACGAACTGCTGGAAACCATCACCGATCGCTGCGAGGACGTGGCCAACGTGATCGAGGGCATCGTCCTCGAGAATTCCTGACCTCCGACCTTTCTTCCCCCAAGATTCACGAGCGGACAGCGCATGGAAACCCTGCAGATCAGCCTGGGCGTGGTCATCTTTCTCGTCCTGCTGGCCCTGGTGTTCGACTTCATGAACGGCTTCCACGATGCCGCCAACTCGATCGCCACCGTCGTCTCCACCGGCGTACTGAAGCCGCACCACGCGGTTGCCTTCGCCGCCTTCTTCAACGTCCTCGCCGTCGCCGTCTTCCAGTTGAAGGTGGCGACGACCATCGGCAAGGGCACCATCGAGCCGGTGATCATCGACCACATCGTCATTTTCGGCGCGCTCGTCGGCGCCATCGCCTGGAACCTGATCACCTGGTATTACGGCATTCCGTCGTCGTCGTCGCACGCGCTGATCGGCGGGCTGGTCGGCGCCGCGCTGATGAAAGCCGGGCCGTCGGCGCTGATCGCCTCGGG
The DNA here is from genome assembly GCA_019455325.1 of Rhodocyclaceae bacterium. GTDB lineage: Bacteria > Pseudomonadota > Gammaproteobacteria > Burkholderiales > Rhodocyclaceae > Proximibacter. The sequence goes on from JACFMQ010000011.1 coordinate 23,554, forward strand.
CATCACCAAGACGCTGCTCTTCATCTTCGTCTCGCCGATGCTCGGCATGCTGCTCGGCGCGCTGCTCATGCTGCTGGTTTCATGGCTGCTGCGACGGACGACGCCGCGCCGCGTGGACAAGTGGTTCCGCCGCCTGCAGCTCTTCTCGGCCGCGCTCTACAGCCTTGGCCACGGCGGCAACGACGCGCAGAAGACGATGGGCATCATCTGGATGCTGCTCATCGCCGCCGGCCTCTCCTCCTCGCACGATCCGATCCCGGTCTGGGTGGTCGCCGTCTGCTACATCGCCATCGGCATGGGCACGCTGTTCGGCGGCTGGCGCATCGTCAAGACCATGGGGCAGAAGATCACCAAGCTGAAGCCGGTCGGCGGCTTCTGCGCCGAGACCGGCGGCGCGCTGACGCTGTTCCTGGCCACCGGCCTGGGCATCCCGGTGTCCACGACGCACACCATCACCGGCGCCATCGTCGGCGTCGGCTCGTCGCAGAAGATGTCGGCGGTGCGCTGGGGCATCGCCGGCGGCATCGTCTGGGCGTGGATTCTCACCATCCCGGCCAGCGCGCTGATCGCCGCCGTTTTCTGGTGGCTCGGCGAACTGATCCTCTGATCGCCCGGCGCCGCCGTTAGGCGACGAAGTCGGCGAGCGCCGCCGCCACCGCCGCCGGCCGCTCGACCATCAGCGCGTGGCCGCAGCCGTCGATCTCCTGCCGCGTCGCCCGGCGCAGGGCGTCCTGCAGCGGCTGTACGCTGCGCGGCGGCGTCATCCGGTCGCGCCGGCCGAGCAGCAGCAGCGTCGGGCAGTCCACCGCCGCGGCGGCGGCCAGTCCGTTCCGGTAATCGTTGCAGTTGGCGAGATCGCCGGCCAGCGTCGTCGCGTTCCGGCGCATGACGGCGAGCGTCCGGCCCGGACCCCAGACGCCGTGACCGCCGCCGCCGGCGGCGAAGAAGGCGGGCGTGTGCGACCACAGCGTGACCATGCGGCAGGCGGCGTCCGGCGTCGTCCGCGCGGCGTCGAGCAGGGCGTCCGAGACGGGCATCGGCGCCGTCGCGCCGAGCAGCGCCAGCCGGCCGACGCGCGCGCCGCCGCGCGCCGCCGCTTCGAGCGCGATCAGCGAACCCATCGAATGGCCGGCGACGGCGACGCCGCTGAGGCGCAGCGCGTCGAGCAGCGCCAGCAGCCAGTCGGCGGCGGCCTCGATCGACGCCGGCGGCGCCCCGGCCGAGCGCCCGTGCCCCGGCAGGTCGGGGGCGAGGGCGGCGACGCCGCGCGCGGCGAGCAGGGGCATGAGGTCGTGCCAGGCAGCGTGGTCGTTGGCCGCGCCGTGGACGAGAACGAGGACCGGCGCGCCGGAGGCGGGCGCCGGTCCGGCGGTGGCGACGTGGCACGCCAGGCCGTCGACGTCGATGCGCATGCTCAGGCCGGGATGTCCGGGACGAGCATCCGCTGAAGCTGGCCGATGCGGTCCTTCAACTGGAGCTTGCGCTTCTTCAGGCGGCGGACCAGCAACTGGTCCGGCGGCGGGTTGAGCGCCAGATGCTCGATGACGAGATCGAGGTCGCGGTGCTCGACCTGCAGTTCGTTGATCTGGGCGCGGATCGCCTCGATTTCTTCGTCGTTGGGATTCATGTCGGTCGCGCGCTGCGCGTCGTGACGGTCGGGTGTCCGGCAATGTTAGTCGCCCTGCGGGGGAAAGACAACGAGCGGCCGGGAGGATGCGCGGGCGGGTCGGCAGCCAGGAAAAAAGCGGCTAGAATGAGGCGGTCGCAAGCACGCAGGTCCATAGCACAAGGAGGAGGGGCAGATGCTCTATCAAGTGATGGTTGTCTTCGGCAAGGACAAGGAATACGAATTCAAGATGTCCGACGCCGATCTCGCGGGGCGCAGCGCCGAAGAGGCGCGACGCTGGTTCGACAAGGAATTCACCGACCTCGAATGCGAGCCGAGTAATCCGGTCGGCAAGGTGTTGATCATCGACAAGATTCTCAGCGTCGCCCGCTACGGCGGCGAGGGGCGCTTCGCCGCCGGCAAGGACTGGGCGCACGACTTCGCCCGCTACGCGGCGCTGGCCCTCGGCCGCGACACGATCCGCGTCGACGCCGCCAGTTTCAACATCAGCTACTGACGCACCATCCCCGGGGAGGCGGCGCCGCCGCTTCCCCGCCGCACCGGCCTTCCGGCCGCGCCGCTTCTTCCCCGCCCGTTCCCTTTCTGCCCGCCGCTTTCGCCGGCTGGTAAGCAGGTTTCCATTTTTCCTTTCCAGCGTAAGCGCGGCAGCCTTCGGCGCGTCCGCGCCTTTTCTCATCCCCTTGTTCGAAAAGGGAAAAGATATTGGCACGGTTCTTGTTATCGCCTTGTCGATAGGAGACGCCGCGGGCGTGACAAAGTGATCTCCCGGCCATCCGCCGGGGTTTCGAGAAGAAGGGTGAGGGTCATGGCGAATACCAGTCTGCTGAAGCTGGAAATGGACGACAAGATCGCGGCGGCGGCCGAACGGCTGCAGATGTCGCGCCGCGAGTTCCTGCAGTTCTGCGCGGCGCTGGCGACGACGCTCGGCCTGCCGCAGGGCGCCGACGCGGCGGTGGCCGAGGCGGTGGCGGCGAAGCCGCGGCCGTCGGTGATCTGGCTGCACTTCCAGGAATGCACCGGCTGCACCGAGTCGATGCTGCGCGCCGAGCATCCGACGCTGGAGAAGCTGATCCTCGACGTCATTTCGCTCGACTACCACGAGACGCTGTTCGCCGCCGCCGGCCACCAGATCGAGGCGGCGCGCGAGGCGGCGATGAAGGCCCACGCCGGCAAGTACGTGCTGGTCATCGAGGGCGCCATCCCGACCAAGGACGGCGGCATCTACTGCAAGATCGGCGGCAAGACGGCGATCGAACTGACGAAGGAATGCGCCAAGGACGCGGCGGCGGTGATCGCCATCGGCTCCTGCGCCTCCTGGGGCGGCATGCCCTCGACCGATCCGAACCCGACCGGCGCCGTCGGCGCCAACAAGATCGTCACCGACAAGCCGGTGGTGACCATTCCCGGCTGTCCGCCGAATCCGTACAACTTCCTGTCGACGGTGGTGCATTTCCTGACCTTCGGTTCGCTGCCGCCGGTCGACGAACTCGGTCGGCCGAAGTTCGCCTACTCGCGCCTGATCCACGAGAACTGCGAGCGCCGCGCGCACTTCGACGCCGGCCGCTTCGCCATGGAGTTCGGCGACGAGGGGCACCGCAAGGGCTACTGCCTGTACAAGCTCGGCTGCAAGGGGCCGGAGACCTACGCCAACTGTCCGACCATCCTCTTCGGCGACGCCGGCGGCGGCACCTGGCCGGTCGGCTGCGGCCACCCGTGCATCGGCTGCACGGAGGAGGGCGTCGGCTTCCAGAAGCCGATCCACATGGTCGCCAAGATGAAGAACATCGAGCCGCCGCTGCAGTATCCGCGCATCGTCGAGGAGAAGGGCACGGGCGCGACGCTCGGCGCCGCCGCCGTGCTCGCCGCCGTGGCCGGGGCCGCCGCCGGCGCCGGCGCGATGGTCGCCAGCAACCTCGGTCTCTCGCACAAGGCCGAGCAGGCCGAAGAAGCGAAGAAGGCCGGCGAAAAGGCGCAGGTGTGACGATGAGCACCCGCCGCAATTTCCTCAGGGGCATGGTCGCGGCGAGCGGCGCGGCGGTCGCCGCCGGCGCGGCGAAGCCGGCCGCGGCGCGCGAGACCAGGCAGCGCCCGCCCGAGGCGCTCGGCCTGCTCTTCGACGCGACGCTGTGCGTCGGCTGCAAGGCCTGCGTCGCCGCCTGCAAACAGGCGAACGACAACCCGGCCGAGTTCTCGACGGTCGATAGGCTGTGGGACACGCCGCTCGACACCAGCGCCCATACCTTCAACCTGATCAAGATGTACCGCAGCGGCACGATGCAGACGAAGGACGCCGAGGAGAACGGCTACGCCTTCATGAAGACCTCGTGCATGCACTGCGCCGACCCGTCGTGCGTTTCCGCCTGCCCGGTGTCGGCGATGACCAAGAACCCGGAGAACGGCGTCGTCGAGTATGACGCCGACGCCTGCATCGGCTGCCGCTACTGCGTCGTCGCCTGCCCGTTCGGCATCCCGAAGTACGAGTACGACTCGCCGACCGGCAAGATCGGCAAGTGCGAGCTGTGCCGCCACCGCTACAAAGACGGCCGTTATTCCGCCTGCGCCGAGGTCTGCCCGACCGGCGCCACGCTCTTCGGCCGCAGCGCGGACCTGCTCGCCGAAGCCAAGCGCCGGCTGGCGCTGAAGCCGGGCGAGACGGCGGTGTTCCCGCGCGGCCGGCTGCGCGCCGCCGACGAGGGCGGCGTCCGGCACGCGGTCTGGCGCGAGGAGCCGGACCAGAGCTACGAGAACGTCGTCGGCAGCTACCAGCAGCACGTCTATGGCGAGACCGAGTACGGCGGCACGCAGGTTCTGAAGCTCTCCGGCGTGCCGTTCGAGAAGGTCGGCATGCCGAAGCTGCCGCCGGAGGCGGCGGCCGCGCACTCCGAGTCGATCCAGCACATGCTCTACGGCGGCCTGGTCATGCCGCTCGCCGTGCTCGGCGCCATGACCTTCATCGCCAGACGCCACGTGCGCCACGACGACGAGAACGAAGGGGAGAACCGCGATGGCCGCTGATCGTCACGCCCACCACGCGCCGGCCCCGGTCGGCGGCAATCTGTTCAACGCGGCGACGCTGGTCTGCGGCGTGCTGATCGCGATCATGATCGCCGTCCTCGCCGTCCGCTTCGTCTTCGGCCTGGGCGCCGTCACCAACCTGAACGACGGCTACCCGTGGGGCATCTGGGTGGTCGTCGACGTGGTCATCGGCTCGGCCTTCGCCTGCGGCGGCTTCTCGGTGGCGATGCTGGTGTACATCTTCAACAAGGGGCAGTACCACCCGCTGGTGCGGCCGGCGCTCCTGGCCAGCCTGTTCGGCTACACGCTGGCCGGCGTCGGCGTCATCTTCGACCTCGGCCGCTGGTGGAATTTCTGGCACATCTTCACGCCCGGCTACGCCAACCCGAACTCGGTGATGTTCGAGGTCGCGGTCTGCATCTCGGCGTACATCGTCGTCATGTGGCTGGAGTTCTCGCCGGCCTTCCTCGAAAAGTGGGGCATGGAGGACGCCCGGCGCAAGCTGAACAAGGTGCTCTTCTTCCTGATCGCGCTCGGCACCGTGCTGCCGATGATGCACCAGTCCTCGCTCGGCACGCTGATCGTGGTCATGGGCGTGCAGGTCAATCCGCTCTGGCAGACCCAGTTGATTCCGCTGCTCTTCCTGCTGACGGCGGTGGTCATCGGCTACGGCGTGGTGTTGTTCGAATCCTGCGTGGCTTCTTCCGCCTACCGCCGCAAGATCGAGACGCACCTGCTCGAACCGCTGGCCAAGGTCATGCTGACCATGCTCGGCGCCTTCGTCGTCGTCCGCTTCGGCGACCTGCTCGTGCGCGGCGCGCTGCCGCTCGCCTTCCAGGGCAGCGTCGCGGCGCTCGCCTTCTGGGTGGAGACGCTGTGCTTCCTGGCGCCGTTCGCCGTCGTCGGCTCGGCTTCCGCCCGCCGCAACCCGGCGCGGCTCTTCCTCGCCGGCGTCGCCATCATGCTCGGCGGCGTCTTCATGCGCTTGAACGCCTTCCTCATCGGCTACGACACCGGCGTCGGCGTCGACCCCGGCTGGCACTACTTCCCGTCCGTGCCCGAGCTGCTGGTGACGATCGGCATGTTCGCCGTCGAGGTGCTCGGCTACATCGTCATCACCCGCCGCTTCCCGGTGCTGCCGCGGGAAGAAGCGCAGGTCGCCCAATAAGGCTTTTCGGAGGTCACAAGAATGTCCAAGCGAGTCACGATCGATCCTGTCACCCGCATCGAGGGCCATCTGCGCGTCGACGTCGAGGTCGACGGCGGCAGGGTGAAGAAGGCCTGGTCGTCCGGCCAGATGTGGCGCGGCGTCGAGAACATCCTGATCGGCCGCGACCCGCGCGACGCCTGGGCGATCACGCAGCGCATCTGCGGTGTGTGCACGACGGTGCACGCCATCGCCTCGGTGCGCGCGGTGGAGAACGCGCTGCGGCTGGAAATCCCGGTCAACGCGCAGTACATCCGCAACCTGATCATGCTCGCGCACGCCATCCACGACCACATCGTGCACTTCTACCACCTCTCCGCGCTCGACTGGGTGGACGTGGTCAGCGCGACGAAGGCCGACCCGGCGAAGGCGGCGAGCCTGGCGCAGAGCCTGTCGTCGTGGAGCGGCAACAGCGTGCAGGAATTCAGGAAGGTGCAGGACAAGATCAAGGGCTTCGTCGCCACCGGCCAGCTCGGCATCTTCACCAACGGCTACTGGGGCCACCCGGCGATGAAGCTGCCGCCGGAGGTGAACCTGCTCGCCGTCGTGCATTACCTGCAGGCGCTGGAAGTGCAGCGCTACGCGACCAAGATCGTCGCCGTGCTCGGCTCGAAGTCGCCGCACATCCAGAACGTCGCCGTCGGCGGCGTCGCCAATCCGCTGGCGCTCGATTCGCAGTCGGTGCTCACCGTCGAGCGCCTGCTCGCGGTCAAGGAATGGATCGACAAGCTCGACGACTTCGTGAAGAACGTCTACCTGATCGACGTCGCCGCCATCGGCGCCTTCTACGCCGACTGGACCGGCCACGGCCGCGGCATCGTCGACTACCTGTCGGTGCCGGACGTGCCGCTCGACGGCAAGGGCACGCAGTTCGCCATGCCCGGCGGCCACATCGCCGGCGGCGACCTGTCGACCTTCAAGGCGATCGAGAGCTTCGACGACAAGTACTTCGCCGACGGCGTCACCGAGGCGGTCAAGCATTCCTGGTACGACTACTCGGCCGGCAACGACAGGGCGCTGCACCCGTACAAGGGCGAGACGACGCCGAAGTACACCGACTTCCAGGACGACGGCAAGTATTCCTGGCTGAAGTCGCCGAGCTTCTACGGCAAGCCCATGCAGGTCGGCCCGCTGGCGCACGTGCTGTGCATGTTCGCCGCCGGCCACGAGCCGACGAAGCGCTACGCGACGACGGCGCTCGACCTGGTGTCGGGCATCGCCAAGAGCAAGGTCGGCGTCGACGCGCTGCACTCGACGATCGGCCGCCACGCCGCGCGCGCCGTACGCTGCGCCGTCATCCAGGACGAGCTGGTCAAGCAGTGGGATTTGCTGCTCGCCAACATGGGCCGCGGCGACCTGAAGACCTTCAACCGGCCGGTGTTCCCGAAGGGCGAGCAGATGGGCGTCGGCTTCCACGAGGCGCCGCGCGGCGTGCTCTCGCACTGGGTGGTGATCGACAGCGGCAAGATCAGGAACTACCAGTGCGTCGTGCCTTCCACCTGGAACGCCGCGCCGAGGAACGAGAAGGACGCGCCCGGCGCCTACGAGGCCTGCCTCGTCGGCAACCCGATCGCCGATCCGGAGAAGCCGCTGGAAGTGCTGCGCACCGTGCATTCCTTCGATCCGTGCATCGCCTGCGCCATCCATGTGATCGACGAGGAGCACCAGGAGATCGTCAAGGTGAAGGCTGCGTGATCGGGTTTTGACCTGACGCAAGGTCGTTTTCCCTTCCCGGCGCGAGACTACCCTCCCCCTTACGGTCTCGCGCTTTTTTTTTCGAGGTGACATGAAGCTTGTCGTGCTTGGGGTCGGCAATACGCTGCTGACTGACGAAGGCATCGGCGTGCACGCGGTCGAGGCGCTGCTGCGGCGCTACGCGCTGCCGCCGGAGGTGAGCGTCATCGACGGCGGCACCGCCGGCATGGAGCTGCTCGAATCGCTGGAAGACCTCGACAAGCTGATCGTCGTCGACTGCGTGCGCGTCGGCCAGCCGCCGGCGACCGTAATCCGGCGCGTCGACGACGAGGTGCCGGCCTTCTTCCGCACCAAGATTTCGCCGCACCAGATCGGCGTTTCCGACGTGCTCGCCGCGCTGCAGTTGCGCGAGCGCTTCCCGAAGCGCCTGACGCTGATCGGCATCCAGCCGCAGAGCCTGGACACCGGCGTCGAACTGACGCCGGAAGTGGCGGCGACGATCCCCGCGGTGCTGGCGGCGGTCGTCGAGGAGCTGCGCCGGGCCGGTGTCGAAGTCGCGGAGAAAAGCTGATGTGCCTGTCGATCCCGATGCGCGTCGTCGAATGGGACGACGCCGACGGCGACTTCGCCTGGGTCGAGCGCGGCGAGGGCGACGGCCTGCGCCGCGAGCGGGTGAACATGATGCTCATCGGCGCGCAGCCGGTCGGCACCTGGATCCTCGCCTCGCTCGGCCTGGCCAAGGAGACCGTCGACGAGGAAAACCGCCGGCTGATCGAGGACGCGCTCGCCGCGCTCGACGAAGCGCTGCACGGCGACTATGACCCAGGCCGGCATTTCGCCGACCTGGACCGGCGGTGAGCGGTTCCCGCCCGCGCCAGCCGCTGTACCGCGCCGAACGCCCGGCGGCGCCCGCGCTGCCGCACGCCGACAACCCGGCGCCGCGCGTGCTCGCCATGTACCGGCGCATCTGGGAAACGACGATGCGCGACCTCGACTTCGTCAACCGCGCGCTCGAAGTCGACATCGCCGGCTTCCGCCGCCATCGCGGCGACTGGGTCGGCGCCGTCGTCACGCCCTGGTTCGTGAACCTCTGCGTGCTGCCCGGCGGCGGCGAGCTGTGGCGCGACCTCGGCACCGGCGAGCGGGTGAAGCTGCCGTTCCCGGTTGGCGAACTCGAATTCATCGCCGACTGCGACCCCGCGGCCGAAATCCCGGCCGCGCTCCACTGCCCGCTGCTGGCGCCGGTGACGGCGCTCAGGTCGCAGGCGGAAGCGCTGCGGATGGCGCTCGATGCGCTGGAAACGCTGTTCTCGCCGGCGGCCGAACCGGCCGCAGCGGATGCATCGGACGCGCCGGCTGCGCCTGAGCAGGCGCCGCCCGCCGCGTCCCTCGCCGAATCCTCCGAACCGCCGCGGCGCGCCTTCCTGCGCCGGCTCGCCGGCCGCGGTACGCGCTGAATGCGGGGGGAGGGTGCTGCCGCGCGCCGTCAGTCTTCGGCGCGGCGCGCGATGAAGGCGCCGAAATCCTCGGGCGAGAGCGGCCGGCTCAGCAGGTAGCCCTGGATGCGGTCACAGCCGAGCGACCGCAGCAGCTCGCACTGCGCCTCGGTCTCGACGCCCTCGGCGACGACTTCGAGGCGCATGCTGCGCGCCAGCGCGATGACGGCGCTGGCGATGGCGCGGTCGTTGCCGTCGTCGAGGATGTCGCGCACGAAGCTGCGGTCGATCTTCAGCGTGCCGACCGGGAACTGCTTGAGGTGGGAGAGCGAGGAATAGCCGGTGCCGAAGTCGTCGATGGACAGGCTGATGCCCAGGTCGCACAGGGCGCGCAGGCCCGCCCGGCTGCGTCCGGGATCGTCCATCAGCGCGCTTTCGGTGATCTCCAGTTCGAGCGCGGCCGGCGGCAGGCCGGTTTCGCGCAGGACCTCGGCGACCGCCTCCAGCAGCCTGCCCTGGCGGAACTGCACCGGCGAGACGTTGACCGAGACGACCAGTTCGTGGCCGGCCTGCAGCCACTGCTGCGCCTGGCGGCAGGCGGTGCGCAGCACCCATTCGCCGATGCGGTCGATCTCGCCGATCTCCTCGGCGACCGGGATGAAGCGGTCCGGGCCGATCAGCCCCTTGTCCGGATGCCGCCAGCGCACCAGCGCCTCCATGCCGTAGACGCGCCGGTCGCCGAGGAAAAGCTTCGGCTGGTACACGACGAAGAGCTGGCCGGCCGGCAGCGCGCGGCGCAGGTCGGTTTCCAGGTGCGAGCGCTCGATGGCGGCGCTGTTGATCTTGTCCTCGAAGAAGCGGAAGGTGTTCTTGCCGGCCTGCTTGGCGAGGTACATCGAGGCATCCGCGTTGCGCACGAGCGTCTCGATGTCGGCGGCGTCGGTCGGGTAGAGGCTGATGCCGACGCTGGCGGTGACGACCATCTCCTTGTCCTCGATGCGGAACGGCGCCTGCATGCCGGCGATGATGCGGCCGGCGACCGGCGTGACGTCGCCGGCTTGGTCGATGTCCTCGAGCAGGATGGCGAACTCGTCGCCGCCCAGGCGCGCCAGCGTGTCGCTGTCGCGCAGCACGCCGAGCAGGCGCCGGGCGGCTTCCTTCAGCACCTGGTCGCCGGCGCTGTGGCCGAGCGTGTCGTTCACCACCTTGAAGCGGTCGAGGTCGAGATAGAGCAGCGCCAGCCGCCGGCCGCTGCGCTGGCAGCGCGCCGCCGCCGTTTCCAGGCGCTGGTGCATCAGCCGGCGGTTCGGCAGGTCGGTGAGCGGATCATAGAAGGCCAGCCGCTCGATCGTCGATTCGGCGAACTTGCGCTCGTTGATGTCCTCGATGACGGCGACGTAGTGGCTCGTCCGCCCGTGCTCGTCGAAGATCGGCGAAATGCTCTCCAGACACCAGAACACCTCGCCGGAGCGGTTGCGGTTCTTCAGCTCGCCGCGCCACTCGCGGCCCGCGGTGAGCATCTGCCACATGGTCGCGTAGGTCTCCGGCGGCGTCTCGCCGGACTTCAGCAGGCGCGGGTTCCGCCCGATCATGTCCTCGCGCGCGTAGCCGCAGATCTGGAGCATGCGGTCGTTGACGTATTCGATCGTGCCGGCGGCGTCGGTGATGACGATGCCGCTGGCGCTCTGGTCGATGGCGCGGTTGAGCTTGCGCAGGACCTCGTCCTGCGCGTGCTTTTCGGCGACGATGGCCAGCCGCCGGCGGGCGGCGAAGCCGAGGAAGCCGATGCCGGCGAGCCAGAGCGCGCCGTGCGAGGTGAGCAGCAGCCGCTGCGCGTCGTCGCGCAGCTTGCGGTAGGGGGCGAGCGGAATCGCCACGTCGGTGGCGCCGCGCATCTCGCCGACCTTGATGCCGGTCCAGCCGTGGCACAGCAGGCAGCCTTCCTCCATCATCATCGGCTGCATGCGCCGCAGCACCGGCGTGCCGTCGACCGCCGTGACCTCGCTGTAGTCGGCGAGCGTCTCGCCGACGATGCGTAGCGCCTTCCTTTCCCAGTCGTCGGGCGCGTTGATCGGGTTCAGCACCTGTTCGCCGGTGATCCGGGTGCGGATGCCGTACAGGCTGGACTGCGTCTCCATCAGCAGGCGCAGCATGATGGCCGGGTTGTAGAGCGTGATCTCCTTGCCCGAGGCGGTCTTCGCGTCGCGGTCGGGCACCATCGCCATGAAGGGATTCGGCGGCGTGTCCGGCGTCACCGGCACGTACAGGCCGCCCAGCTTGGTGGCCCAGACGCGGAAGGCGAGGTCCTTCTGCAACTGCGTCTTGGCCTCGGTCTCGGCCAGCGCCAGCATCTGGCGCTCTTCCTCGCGCCACGCCCAGAAGAGCGACAGGCCGAGCAGCGCGGTCCACGCCGCGGCGAGGGCGATCGACCTGCGGATGATTTCGTTGCGGGCGCGGGGGGGCAGTTGGACGGCGGGTTTCTTCACGGCGTGGCGGTTCGGTGGCGTCGCCCGGATTGTAATCGCAAAGCCTGTCGGCGGCTTTTCGGAAGATAGTTGTCGGCTATTTGATGTATAGCAATTATTTTCTTTGGCAATCGCCGCTCCCCGCCTAGACTGTCTCCACGAACCGGCATTCACGCCGGGCGGGAAAGCGAGGTTGTCATGTTTGCCAATCCGTTTACGCTGAATGGGTGGTGGATCGACGTCCTGGCGCTCGCCGCCGAAACCCACTGATTTTTTTCAACCGTCTGCAGAGGAGGATTCAAGATGGAAAACAAGAAGCTCACCACCGCCGCCGGCGCCCCGGTGCCCGACAACCAGAACGTCATGACCGCCGGCCCGCGTGGCCCGGTCCTGCTGCAGGACGTGTGGCTGCTCGAAAAGCTCGCCCACTTCGACCGTGAAGTCATCCCCGAGCGCCGCATGCACGCCAAGGGCTCCGGCGCCTACGGCACCTTCACCGTGACGCACGACATCACGAAGTACACGCGCGCCAAGATCTTCAGCCAGGTCGGCAAGAAGACCGAACTGTTCGCCCGCTTCACGACGGTCGCCGGCGAGCGCGGCGCGGCCGACGCCGAGCGCGACATCCGCGGCTTCGCGCTCAAGTTCTACACCGAGGAAGGCAACTGGGACCTGGTCGGCAACAACACGCCGGTCTTCTTTTTCCGCGACCCGCTGAAATTCCCCGACCTCAACCACGCGGTGAAGCGCGATCCGCGCACCAACATGCGCAGCGCGAAGAACAACTGGGACTTCTGGAGCTCGCTGCCCGAGGCGCTGCACCAGGTGACGATCGTCATGTCCGACCGCGGCATTCCGGCCAGCTATCGCCACATGCACGGCTTCGGCTCGCACACCTTCAGCTTCATCAGCGCCAAGAACGAGCGTTTCTGGGTCAAGTTCCACTTCCGCACGCAGCAGGGCATCAAGAACCTGAGCGACGCCGAGTCCGAAGCCATCATCGGCAAGGACCGTGAATCGCACCAGCGCGACCTGTACGAAGCGATCGAGCGCGGCGACTTCCCGAAGTGGACGATGTACATCCAGGTCATGCCGGAACTCGACGCCGCCAAGGTGCCCTACCATCCCTTCGACCTGACCAAGGTCTGGCCGCACAAGGACTACCCGCTGATCGAGGTGGGCGAGTTCGAGCTGAACCGCAACCCGGAGAACTTCTTCGCCGAAGTCGAGCAGTCGGCCTTCAACCCGGCCGCCGTGGTGCCCGGCATCAGCTTCTCGCCGGACAAGATGCTGCAGGCCCGCCTCTTCTCCTACGGCGACGCGCAGCGCTACCGGCTCGGCGTCAATCACCACCAGATCCCGGTGAACGCGCCGAAGTGCCCCTTCCACAGCTTCCACCGCGACGGCGCCATGCGCACCGATGGCAACCACGGCGGCACGCTGGCCTACGAGCCGAACAGCTACGGCCAGTGGCAGGAGCAGCCGGACTTCAGTGAACCGCCGCTGGCCATCGACGGCGCCGCCGATCACTGGAACTACCGCCAGGACGACGCCGACTACTACTCGCAGCCGGGCGCGCTCTTCCGCCTGATGACACCGGCGCAGCAGCAGGTGCTGTTCGAGAACACGGCGCGGGCCATGGGCGATGCGCCGGAGGAGATCAAGCGCCGGCACGTCGCCAACTGTACGAAGGCCGATCCGGCCTACGGCGCGGGCGTGGCGAAGGCGCTCGGGCTGAAGGACTGATCGGTCTGCCGGCCGGGATTCGTCCCGGCCCGGCCCGAAGGGGGCGCTCCGTTGCGGGGCGCCCTTTTTTCGTGTACGCCCGGTCTATGCCACTCGAACCACCCGGCGCTTTCCTGTCTTTGCCGGACGCTCAACCCGGCGGCGACGCCAGTAGCAGTTCGGCGAACATGCCGCGCGCCCAGTCGATGTCCTCGTCGCGCGGCTGGGCGTCGTGATGCTGGCGGACCGTCTGCACGATCAGGCCGTCGCCGCGGAAGCGGTAGGCGGTCTCGATGCGCATCGTCTCCATCGGTTCGGCGCCGGCGAGGACGAAGCAGGTGCTGTCCGGCAGTTGCTTGGGCGCTTCCTGCCCGCGGGCCTCGGCGGCGATTTCGCCGGCGGCGATCCGGCCCTGGCGCGCCGCCATCTGGCCGGTCTTCGGATAGTGCCCGAACAGTTGTCCGGCGCGGTCGATCATGTCGCCGATGACGAAGATGCGCGGGTCGGCGGCGCTGCGGTAGCTGCCGGTGTCCGGGCCGACGGTCGCCGCCCAGCCGCTGGCGCGTGCGGCGTCGTTGACGTCGCGGCCGATCAGGCCGGCCTGCCGCGCCAGGCCGCCGGCGCGCTGCGGCGGCATGAGGATGGCGTCGTCGAAGCGGAAGGTCTCGAAATCGGTGCGCAGCGTGCGCGCGAAGGGGTCGATGGCGCGGACGTGCGCCTGCGGCACATAGACGATGCGATCGCGGTAGGCGCCGCCGAAGACGCGGGTGAAGCCGGGCATCGGGGGGTTCGGGTCGAGCACGACGACCCGCGCCTTCAGCCCGCGCTGCCGGAACAGCGTGGCGATCATGCAGGCGCGCTCGAAGGGGGCGGGCGGGCAGCGGTAGGGCATGGGCGGCACCGTCATCAGGAAGTCGCCGCCCGCGAATCCGTCCAGCCGCGCCTTCAGCGCCGCGTGTCCGCCGGCGCGCCAGGCGCTGCCGAAGCGCTTGCCGGCTTCCTCGGCCGGTCGCGCCTCGTCGCCGAACCAGGCGGAAAAATCCTCGTCGATGCCGGTGGCGAGAATCAGCCAGTCGTAGGGCAGGGTGGGGCCGGTCGTGCGCAGCTCGCGGCGGTCGCGGTCGATGGCGGTGGCGCGCGCGCGCACGAAGGCATAGCCGCCGGCCTGGGCCGCTGCCGCGTAGTCGTGGCGCAGCAGGCGGCCGTCGACCAGGCCGGCCAGCCAGCGGTTCGAGAGGGGGGCGGAGTGGAAGGCGTCGCTGGCCTCGACCAGCGTCACCTGCAGTTCGGGCGCGAGCGCGCGCAGGTGGCGGGCAACGGCCAGCCCGCCCCAGCCGCCGCCGACGACGACGGCGCGACCGCCCCTGGCCGTCGGCGCGGCGACGAGCGGTGCCGGCAGCAGGGCGGTGGGCAGCAGGGCGGCGGAGGCGGCGAGCAGACGGCGGCGGTTCGTTCGCATTGCGGCGGATTCCTGCGGCGCGCGGACGGCACGCCGGCGTCGAGGTCAGACGGCGGGCTGGTCCGGTTCGGCCGGTTCGATCGGTTCGACCGGCTCGGCGGGGTCGATCGGCGGCGGCATCAGCGGCATCGGCGGCAACTGCGCCTTTTCCTCGTCGGTCAGCTTGAGGCGGTCGATCAGCGCGTCGCGGTTGAGGTGCAGCAGCGCCTCGATGGCGGCGAAGTCGTCGGGCAGCGCGGCGTCGTTCCAGCCGTTCGCCGAGTGGCGGGCGAGATCGACGGCGAGCAGCACGTTGCGGATGCGCGGGTGCTCGGCGTGCGCCGGGTCGATCAGGTTGGCGAGCAGTTCCGGCAGGTGCCAGGCCTTGCACAGCGCGAGCTGCAGGTCGATCAGGCGGATGCCGAGCACATCCTGCTGGACGGCGGCGCTGCGCAGCGTGCGATTGGCCTTCTGCCGCTCGCGGATCTCGCTGGCGAGCTTGGGCGCGAAGCACCACAGCAGGATTTCGGCGAGGTCGTGCAGCAGCGCGGCGATGGTCACTTCCTCGACGTTCAGATCCTGACGCCACAGCGCCCACTCGTGCGCGTAATGCGCGGCGCGCTGGACGCGGCGGATCAGCTGCAGCGTGCCGAGCATGGACTGCGGCTCGCCCTTGAGCATCTGCTCGATGGTGACGAGGTCCTTGAACTTCTCGAAGAACGGCTCGACGCCGATCATCATCACGGCGCTGCCGATGGTCGTGATCTCGGTGCGCAGGGTCTTGCCGCTGAACGGCTGGATGTAGGCGAGCACCTTCACCGTCATCAGCGGATCGTGGAGGACCACGCGCGAGATGTCGCGGCCGTTCACGCGGTCGATGTCGGCGCGCAGCGCGTCGAGCTGGCGCACCGTGTTGCGCAGTACCGGCAGGTCGGCGCCGCTGAAGAACAGCACCCAGTTTTCGAGGTCCTGCAAGGGATGGGTCAGCATCTTTCTACTTCACCATGCGCATGAAAAAAAGGCGCTAATCGACTGATTTGGAAATGAACCGGTTGCTTCATGAATGGTACTCGCGAGCACGGTGGTATTCAACCGGATTCTACGCCCGCGGGCAGGTACAGACAGTGTGAAACACCTGCCGCAGCGGCGCAGGGGCGTAGAGGAGAGTGAGTTCATTTCTGCCTCTGCGAGGGGCGTTCGAGCGGATCGGGGTTCATGTGGCCGTCTGGGCCGCGGCTTGCCAGCCGAGGGCGCGTACCAGCGCCGCGAAATCGCCGGCGAGCGGCGCCGCGAGGTCGAGCGCGCCGCCGTCGGGATGCGGCAGGACGAGGCGCGCGCAGTGCAGCAACAGCCGCGCGCAGCCGGTGTGCGCGGCGAAGGCGCGGTTCAGCGGCCCCTTGCCGTAGGTCGCGTCGCCGAGGATCGGATGTGCGGCGTGCTTCATGTGGCGGCGGATCTGGTGGCGGCGGCCGGTTTCCGGCGTCAGTTCGAGCAGCGCGCAGCGCGTCGTCGGGTGGCGCTCGCCGGCGATCGGCAGCTCGGTCGTAGCCAGCCGCCGCCAGTGCGTGACCGCCGCCTGCGGCAGCAACTGCGCGCGCGGATCGACCCATTCCGCGGCGTCCGGCTGCCGCTTCAGCGGATGGTCGACGGTGCCGCGCTCGGCCGGCCAGCCGCGGACCACGGCGAGGTAGGTCTTCTCTACCCGCTGCGCGGCGAAGGCTTCCGACAGGAAGCGCGCGGCGGTACGGTCGAGTGCGAAGACGAGGACGCCGGAGGTGCCGCGGTCGAGGCGGTGCACGGGGTGCACCGGCTGCCCGATCTGGTCGCGCAGTATCTGTACGGCGAACTCGGTCTCGCGGCGGTCGAGCACGGTGCGGTGCACGAGCAGGCCGGGCGGCTTGGCGACGGCGACGAGCGCCGCGTCGCGGTGGAGGATGTCGAGCATGGCGGGGCGTTCTGCGCCGTGCCGGTGCGTCCGTTGCGCGCCGGCTTCAGGCGTCCGGAAACTCTCCGTCGACGTAGTACCAGCGATCGCCCTCGCGCACGAAGCGGCTCGTCTCGTGCAGCCGGTGGCCGCGGCCGCCGTCGCGGTAGCGGGCGACGAACTCGACGACGGCGCTGTCGGCGCCGGTCGTCTCGTGGCGCTTCACCTCCAGGCCGAGCCAGCGCGCCGGCGCGTCGTCGAGCGCCGCCGGCCGCGTCGCCACGTGCCAGGTGGCGAGCAGGTAGTCGGCAAGACCGAGGACGTAGGCGCTGTAGCGCGAGCGCATCAGCGCCTCGGCGGTCGGCGCCGGTTCGCCGGCGTGCCAGCGTCCGCAGCAGGCGGCGTAGGGCCGGCCGCTGCCGCAGGGGCAGGGTTCGCGATGGGTGTGCTTCTTCGTCATCGGGGCGTGCCTGCGTCAGCCGAGTTCCCGCAGGTCGGCCACCGGCGCTTCGCCGAAGCGGTCGGAGAGCAGGTGGGCGACGACGCCGGCGGCGCAGTCGGCCGGCGTCGCCAGGCCGCCGTTCGCCTTCAGCGCCTCGAATTTCCCGCGCAGCGGAAAGTCGTCGAGCGGCGTCGCGCGAATCTGCGCCTGCATGTCGGTGTCGACGACGCCCGGTGCCAGGCTGCAGATGCGCACGCCCGGCGTTGCGTCGGCGGCGACCGTGCGCGCATGGTGGTCGAGCGCCGCCTTGCCGGCGCCGTAGACGCTCCAGCCGGCGATCGCGTTGCGGCCGGCGCCGCTGGAAACGTGCAGCACGCGTAGTTCGGCGCGGCCGGCGACGGCCTGGGCGGCGGCGGTGGCGAGCGCCAGCGCGGCGGCGACGTTGCAGGTCGCGGCCTGGACGACGGCCGCCGGCGGCTGCGCGGCGAGGATGCCGACCGGGGCGAGCAGGCCGGCGTTGTTGACCAGCAGCAGCGTGTCGGCGTCGGCGGCGAATGCCGCCAGCGTGCCGCCTTCCAGCCAGCGGACGAGGGCGGCGGCGTCGGCGAGATCGAGCGCGACTTCGGTCAGCCGCCCGGCGCTGCGTGCGGCCAGGTCCGGGTGGCCGCTGCGGGCAAGGCCGAGCACGGCGATTTCCCGCGCCAGCAGGTTCTCGGCGACGGCGGCGCCGAGGCCGCGCGAGTGGCCGGTGACGACGGCCTTGATCATCGGCTTCTCCAGAACGATCGGAAAGGCGTGATGGTAGCCGAAGCGCGCCGGCCGCGTGCGGCGGGCGCCTCAGCCGATCCGCCGCACTTCGCCGCGCCAGCCGCCTTGATTTCCTCGCCGTCGCGCAGTTCAGCGAGGATGCCGGAGAGGTTGAGTACGGCGGGCAGCGCGAATTTGCGGGCGACGGTCAGCCCGTCGGCCTTCAGGAACAGCGGCGTCTAGCCGGGGTCGGTGAAAGATGTCGCCGGCGTGCAGGCGCGCGCCTTCGGCAGAGGGGCGGAGCAGGCGGGCCTTGCTGCGCGCGTGGCCCGTGCCCGCGGTGACGCCGCGTCAGGCCGTGCCACCCGGTGCGACGGGCGGGAGGGAATCGCCCCTGGCACCGCTAGAGGTTTGTGCGGCTGGCTGCGATCCTTTCTCCGCGGACGGCGACGTCTGCCTTGCCGGATCGACGAGAAGCCATTCCGGCGGCTCGCTCGCCTGCCATGCGCGAAACCACGCCTGCTGCGACGCGGGCAAGCATGCCAGCGGGCGGTATGTCGCTGGCTAGGGCGCGGTCGATTTCACGGAGCGTCAGGTCGAATACGTCGTCGCACCGGTGGAGCCCGCCGCGCTCGATCAGCCGGTCCGCCGCTGCTAGCATCAGCCGGTGGGCCGGTTCGACGTTGGCGATCAGAGTGCTGCGAGTGGCCTCGCGCTGTGGTTCGCGGCCTTGACCAGCGTCCTGAGCCAGAGCCGCCGCCAGAGTGGCACGGATGTGCTGCCAGGCGGCATCGGCGGCGTCTCGCTGGCGGCGGTGCTGGGCCTCGTCGACCTCGGCGAGCGCGTCTAGCTGGTCCAGCAGCGCCTGCGCCGTTCCGGCCCTGGCCTTGAGTGATTTCCTTCTACAGCCGGGCGAGCCGGAGCAGCGCGTAGCCCTGTTCAGTGTTCGACGACACGCCAGACGTCGGTCGCGTCCTCCGCGAACAGATAGTCGTCGCCCGCTGCTTCGCCGCTGACCAGTGCCTCGCCCAGACCTCTGGGGGTGTGGACGATCAGTCGGTCCTTACGGCTGGAGCGCGGGTTGTAGGTGAAGGCGATACCAGTGGCCTGTGCATCGAGCATCGGCATGACGACCACCGCCATCGCAACCTCGCCCGTCTAACCGATCCGCCGGCGATAGGCGCGGGCGGCCTCGCCGTCGAGCGAGGCCCAGACTTTGCTAAGCTGCGAGCAAGGCCGGAAATCTGCGGACGTTCAGGCTGGAGCGAAAGATACCGGTGAAGGAGGCTGCCGCGCTATCCTCGCCGACCGGGCGAGCACACGGAGGGTGGTGCATCCTGCCAACTGCGTTCGGCCAGCGCATCACGCAGGGTGTCCTGCAGCGCCGCTGGCGCGTCCATGTCGCGGCGGCCGTTCCAGTGTGCCGGGACGACGAGGAAATCCGGGGCCGGTAGACCATAGCGCAGCAGTAGCCCGAGGTGCTTGGCCTTGCCGTCGACCTCGGTCGGCGGTCGATCGGTGGCGAGCATGCCGGGCAGCAGCGGGGCGGGCGTTTCGGAGGGTGGGGGCCATAGTGGAAGATGAGGCGGCTGCGTCGGGGCATGTGGCGGCGGGCGTGTCTGGGCACACGTGCAGGGGAGGTGCGTCGTTCATCGTTTTTTTCCCCGTTGCGCCATACCGTTGCAGACAAGGGCGAGCAGCCGTGTCATGTCGTCGACCAGTGGCAACTCGCCGTCGAACTACTAATGCAGGAGGGAGGGCGGTGAGCTGTGCGACCTACAGGTGCATGGCGAGCACCGGCGCGGGAATGTCGGTGCTTGGCCGCCTACCCAGCCTTGATCAGCCGTAAAGTGCGGTTCATGCCGCTACGCTCGCTGTCCGCGCTGCTTCCCGCCGCGTCGCGCAGCGCGGCCTAGCGGACACGTAGGGTAGCAGGTAGCCGCGCCGGTTTTCGCACCAGTCGGCGTGCAGGGCGAGAAACCTCGCCAGTTGCGCTTGCCCCGCCGGCAAAGCGGCCAGATCGGCCCGGATCGCCGGCTACGCCTCGCGCAGCTTGTAGTGGAAGAGGTGGCGCAGTAAGGATTCCTTGACCGGGAAATGCTTGTTCAGCGTGACTTTCGACACGTCGGCGGTGGCGGCGATGCGTTTCATCGTCACCGACGCGTAGCCTTCGGCCTCGAACAAGTCCCAGGCGGTGTCGGCAAGATGGTCGCGCTGCTGCCAGCGTTTTCTTTCGTGCCGGCCAAGATCGGCCGAGTCGGCTTCGGCGGGGGAGGGGGGCAATGTAAATTATTAAACTATATTCATAGTACATTTTAGCAACCGGCTTAATGCAGTGGGATGAGGCACGTTATTGCCAAGCCATATGTGGCTTTATCGTAGTTTTACCCCACATCCCTCGAACCCGAGGGACGAAGCGCCAGCAAGGCAACCCGCGAGGCCAACGCCGCCGCGTTTCAACCCACGTCCCTCGAACCCGAGGGACGAAGCGTCTCGAGCTGGTCGGGGGCGGGGGTCGTGACGATGTTTCAACCCACGTCCCTCGAACCCGAGGGACGAAGCCTGCGCCAAAGGTAGACCAAGCACAGGATGGACAGTTTCAACCCACGTCCCTCGAACCCGAGGGACGAAGCAGCCAGTGAGAGAAGCCGGGCTTCAGGCCGTAGCCGTTTCAACCCACGTCCCTCGAACCCGAGGGACGAAGCTCAACGGGAGCCAGCGGCGAAAGAGCCGACTTTTGTTTCAACCCACGTCCCTCGAACCCGAGGGACGAAGCGCAGATCGAGATAATGGGGAGGGCAGCATGACCGTTTCAACCCACGTCCCTCGAACCCGAGGGACGAAGCGTTGCCCTGGCCTCGCTCCCCGGCGCGCACGAAGTTTCAACCCACGTCCCTCGAACCCGAGGGACGAAGCCTTGCGCGGCGCTTGCCCAGCCCTCCGCATCGAGCGTTTCAACCCACGTCCCTCGAACCCGAGGGACGAAGCGCGACGAGGCGGCGCTGCCGGCGCGACCCCGCCATGTTTCAACCCACGTCCCTCGAACCCGAGGGACGAAGCCCGCAGCGGACGATCTGTGTAAAACCCTGTATCTGGTTTCAACCCACGTCCCTCGAACCCGAGGGACGAAGCTCTCAAAACGATGCCGTCAATGAAGGTCATGGTTAAGTTTCAACCCACGTCCCTCGAACCCGAGGGACGAAGCGCCTAATGTGCACGTACCCGAACCGCCGACGCCTGTTTCAACCCACGTCCCTCGAACCCGAGGGACGAAGCCGGCGACGGATTGGAATAATCCTGCCCACGGCAAGTTTCAACCCACGTCCCTCGAACCCGAGGGACGAAGCCGAACGCGTCCTGCCGAGGCATGGGGGGTGGAGGGTTTCAACCCACGTCCCTCGAACCCGAGGGACGAAGCAATGGACATCCAGAGCACGATGAAGGAAAACTGGTTTCAACCCACGTCCCTCGAACCCGAGGGACGAAGCCTGTTTCGGCAGATTGTCGAGGGGGCGGTGTGATGTTTCAACCCACGTCCCTCGAACCCGAGGGACGAAGCGCCGGTCTTTCAGGAGTTTATCGCTCACGACGTAGTTTCAACCCACGTCCCTCGAACCCGAGGGACGAAGCAGCCCCTCGACCGAGTTGAGTCTGTTTCGCATGCGTTTCAACCCACGTCCCTCGAACCCGAGGGACGAAGCACGACAATGAGGCCAGCATGATGCAGTTCATCGAGTTTCAACCCACGTCCCTCGAACCCGAGGGACGAAGCTGCTGATCGACCGCGAGATGGTCGCCGCCTACGTGTTTCAACCCACGTCCCTCGAACCCGAGGGACGAAGCTCGAGCAGCGTGCGGCTCTTGCCTGTGCCCATGTCCATGTTTCAACCCACGTCCCTCGAACCCGAGGGACGAAGCTGACGATCAGGGTCGTCCGGCGGTCGAAGTCGACGTTTCAACCCACGTCCCTCGAACCCGAGGGACGAAGCTCCTCTCCCTTGCTGCAGACGAACTGCCCGACGCGGTTTCAACCCACGTCCCTCGAACCCGAGGGACGAAGCGCGGCGGGCTGTTTTCGATCGAGGCCATCGCGTGTTTCAACCCACGTCCCTCGAACCCGAGGGACGAAGCACCACTTCGAGCGCGGTGGCATCGTCGGCTCGGTCGTTTCAACCCACGTCCCTCGAACCCGAGGGACGAAGCGTCGCAATGGCGTTCCTGTAATGACCGACAACCAGTTTCAACCCACGTCCCTCGAACCCGAGGGACGAAGCCACGTAATCGGCGAGGTCGGATTCCCCCCATTCCTGTTTCAACCCACGTCCCTCGAACCCGAGGGACGAAGCACCGTGCCGGAACTCCGGTTGAGCAGCAACGCGATGTTTCAACCCACGTCCCTCGAACCCGAGGGACGAAGCCGTCGTACTGCTGACCGTCGGAGATGCGAATGCAACGTTTCAACCCACGTCCCTCGAACCCGAGGGACGAAGCTCGCCGACGAATCTTCCCATCCACGATTACCAGGAGTTTCAACCCACGTCCCTCGAACCCGAGGGACGAAGCCGTCCATGGTTACCTCGATCAACTGCGCCAGGTCGTTTCAACCCACGTCCCTCGAACCCGAGGGACGAAGCCCCTCGCCGCCACGACGCGCTACAAGCTGCCGAAGGTTTCAACCCACGTCCCTCGAACCCGAGGGACGAAGCAGCGGCTCGAAGCCAAGGTGCGCAGCATTACCGAGTTTCAACCCACGTCCCTCGAACCCGAGGGACGAAGCCGGATGCGAGCACCGGAGAATTCGAGCGACTCAAGGTTTCAACCCACGTCCCTCGAACCCGAGGGACGAAGCCTCGCCGGCGCGATCATCGGCGGCTTTCTCGGGTCGTTTCAACCCACGTCCCTCGAACCCGAGGGACGAAGCCCGTGACCGCGCTCGCCGCCGTCAATCCCGTGCTGGTTTCAACCCACGTCCCTCGAACCCGAGGGACGAAGCCCGCGTCGCATCCTCGACGGTCGTAGGTGCTCTGGTGTTTCAACCCACGTCCCTCGAACCCGAGGGACGAAGCGCGCAATGGGTGTCCGGATGGCACTCAGGCGGATGAGTTTCAACCCACGTCCCTCGAACCCGAGGGACGAAGCTTGCCGATGGCGAGCGGCGACAGGTAGTTTTGGAGTTTCAACCCACGTCCCTCGAACCCGAGGGACGAAGCCCGGCAGGCCGGTTGCTAGCGCGGCAATGGCGTGGTTTCAACCCACGTCCCTCGAACCCGAGGGACGAAGCCGGTACGTTCCGTCGAGGCCTCAAGCAATACTCGTGGTTTCAACCCACGTCCCTCGAACCCGAGGGACGAAGCTGCTCACCCATCCGGATACCGCCGGATTCAAGCTGTTTCAACCCACGTCCCTCGAACCCGAGGGACGAAGCCGTTCTGGTCTGCATGACCTGGTCGCCTTGATCAGTTTCAACCCACGTCCCTCGAACCCGAGGGACGAAGCTTATCGATGCGCTCAACCGACTGGCCGATGCTGCGGTTTCAACCCACGTCCCTCGAACCCGAGGGACGAAGCCCCCACACCCACAGGATGATCGTGGCGGCGATCATGTTTCAACCCACGTCCCTCGAACCCGAGGGACGAAGCGCAGTTGCAAATCCATATCCTCAAGGGCAATACGGTTTCAACCCACGTCCCTCGAACCCGAGGGACGAAGCGTACCGTTCTACAAACTCGGCATCGTCATCAGTGTTTCAACCCACGTCCCTCGAACCCGAGGGACGAAGCCTTACTTCTGGATTCGAGCGTCTTGACAACCATTCGGTTTCAACCCACGTCCCTCGAACCCGAGGGACGAAGCTGAGGTCGAGGTTGAGCATGGCCGCGCCTTCGCGGTTTCAACCCACGTCCCTCGAACCCGAGGGACGAAGCCGGCGCGGCGGCGCTGGCGGCGGTGTCCCAGGCGACGTTTCAACCCACGTCCCTCGAACCCGAGGGACGAAGCGGATGGTCGTGTTGCCGTTGGCGATCATGTTCAAGGTTTCAACCCACGTCCCTCGAACCCGAGGGACGAAGCAGCTTGGCCGTGGCGCCCCAGTTGCGGGACAAGTTGTTTCAACCCACGTCCCTCGAACCCGAGGGACGAAGCGTCGCGCCTTGGCGGCGCGCTGGCGCTGATGCCGGCGTTTCAACCCACGTCCCTCGAACCCGAGGGACGAAGCGACAGTGCCGGCCGATACGGTGTAAATCGTGACGCCCGTTTCAACCCACGTCCCTCGAACCCGAGGGACGAAGCGACTGCGAGGCCATTAGCATTACCCCTTATTGATGTTTCAACCCACGTCCCTCGAACCCGAGGGACGAAGCCAACGGCGGCCAGGCCGACGGCCAGGATGGTAAGGTTTCAACCCACGTCCCTCGAACCCGAGGGACGAAGCACGGTAAGGCGGCCGGCTTCCTCGTTGATCGAAATGTTTCAACCCACGTCCCTCGAACCCGAGGGACGAAGCCGCGTTCGCCCCATTGCGTCATCACTTGGTAATGGTTTCAACCCACGTCCCTCGAACCCGAGGGACGAAGCCGGTGCCGGAAACCTGCGATGCAATGACAGCGCTCGTTTCAACCCACGTCCCTCGAACCCGAGGGACGAAGCACGACGCCCTCTACCTGCTGCAAATACTTTTCCGGTTTCAACCCACGTCCCTCGAACCCGAGGGACGAAGCGACCGTACCCCAGGTGCCTTGCGACTTCTTCTGTTTGTTTCAACCCACGTCCCTCGAACCCGAGGGACGAAGCATCGCCACTATCTTCCACTGGCCGCTGGCGGCGATGTTTCAACCCACGTCCCTCGAACCCGAGGGACGAAGCCTTCAGCGCCTTGTGCAGCGCCGGGTCGATCTCGACGTTTCAACCCACGTCCCTCGAACCCGAGGGACGAAGCGACGGTCTTTTCGACACCTTGCACCGTGACAACCAGAGTTTCAACCCACGTCCCTCGAACCCGAGGGACGAAGCGCGAAGCCGCGCCTAAACTTGTATCTAGGACACATTGGTTTCAACCCACGTCCCTCGAACCCGAGGGACGAAGCTGAAGCTCCCCGCGACGTCGGCTCCTCTTTCAATGTTTCAACCCACGTCCCTCGAACCCGAGGGACGAAGCCCATCGGCAGCTCGAGGCCGGCCGGCGCGGACTGGTTTCAACCCACGTCCCTCGAACCCGAGGGACGAAGCCCGGCAAACCGGTTGCCAGCGCGGCGATAGCGTGGTTTCAACCCACGTCCCTCGAACCCGAGGGACGAAGCCCGCTGGTACGCTACCGCGACGAGGTATCGCCGACGTTTCAACCCACGTCCCTCGAACCCGAGGGACGAAGCGGCGGCACCTTGGCGACGTGCCGCGCGACCAGCAGGTTTCAACCCACGTCCCTCGAACCCGAGGGACGAAGCTCACCGCGCATCGGGATGACGTACTCGTAGTCGGCGTTTCAACCCACG
Organism: Rhodocyclaceae bacterium; assembly: GCA_019455325.1. GTDB lineage: Bacteria > Pseudomonadota > Gammaproteobacteria > Burkholderiales > Rhodocyclaceae > Proximibacter. Next base: position 48,763 of record JACFMQ010000011.1, read on the forward strand.
TCCCTCGAACCCGAGGGACGAAGCGTTGAGTTTGTGGCTGCGTTTCAGGACTGCGTCCCGTTTCAACCCACGTCCCTCGAACCCGAGGGACGAAGCCATGGTCGTTACTCCTTCGCAAGGTTCAGGTCGAGGTTTCAACCCACGTCCCTCGAACCCGAGGGACGAAGCCTGCGCAAACGTGCTTCGGATGAAATCGAGGATTGGGTTTCAACCCACGTCCCTCGAACCCGAGGGACGAAGCGTTAGGCGGGCGATAGGCGCCTCGCTTCGTTTCCGTTTCAACCCACGTCCCTCGAACCCGAGGGACGAAGCCTTCCAGCCAGGGTCCGTGGTCCGCACGCTCATGGTTTCAACCCACGTCCCTCGAACCCGAGGGACGAAGCCTTCGCCCTGGTCTTCTTCCTCGGCCTGCAGTCGCTGTTTCAACCCACGTCCCTCGAACCCGAGGGACGAAGCTGAGGCCGGCGGCCTTGGTGACGCCGTACTGTTTGTTTCAACCCACGTCCCTCGAACCCGAGGGACGAAGCAGGATGCCGCCGACCGCAAGCGGCCGGCCGGCGGGTTTCAACCCACGTCCCTCGAACCCGAGGGACGAAGCGCGGAGACGTGGCCGGGCCAGACGACGTAGCCGAGGTTTCAACCCACGTCCCTCGAACCCGAGGGACGAAGCTTTGGTGCGCTGGGGCCACAAGATGGGGCCGCTTGTTTCAACCCACGTCCCTCGAACCCGAGGGACGAAGCTCCGGGATGGCCACCAGATCGCCGCATCTCATGTGGTTTCAACCCACGTCCCTCGAACCCGAGGGACGAAGCACATAGACCTCGGCGTGCTCGTTGCCGGTGTCGCAGTTTCAACCCACGTCCCTCGAACCCGAGGGACGAAGCCGTACTCCAGCCCGAGATCGTCGCGCAGACCGACGATGTTTCAACCCACGTCCCTCGAACCCGAGGGACGAAGCATCAAGCAGCACCAGCATTCCGAACGTGACGCGGTTTCAACCCACGTCCCTCGAACCCGAGGGACGAAGCAGGAAGTGGATTTGGGTATGGCGCCATCCGGGAAGTTTCAACCCACGTCCCTCGAACCCGAGGGACGAAGCCAAGCCGTCGGCTCGATCAGGTTGGCCAGCATGTCGTTTCAACCCACGTCCCTCGAACCCGAGGGACGAAGCAGGGCACCACCGGATTCCGCATCGACGCCAAGCGGGTTTCAACCCACGTCCCTCGAACCCGAGGGACGAAGCCCGCGCGCCGGCAGGTTGCCGTAGGTGTCGTGGATGTTTCAACCCACGTCCCTCGAACCCGAGGGACGAAGCGTCGCGGCCCGAGTCGCCCCGAACTTCCGTAGTGAGTTTCAACCCACGTCCCTCGAACCCGAGGGACGAAGCGGCCAGGCGGCCGTCCTCTCCCTTGCTGCAGACGTTTCAACCCACGTCCCTCGAACCCGAGGGACGAAGCCCGACGGGCAACCCATTCCTCGACCTCTGCCTGTGGTTTCAACCCACGTCCCTCGAACCCGAGGGACGAAGCCATCACGCCGAAGTCTGATGGCGGCACGGACGCCGTTTCAACCCACGTCCCTCGAACCCGAGGGACGAAGCGGGACGTGCCTCCATTTGACCGTTTGAGCATGGCCGTTTCAACCCACGTCCCTCGAACCCGAGGGACGAAGCCGAGCGCGCCGCGGAACATTTCCGGCACGATCAGGTTTCAACCCACGTCCCTCGAACCCGAGGGACGAAGCCTCCCGGCGGTCTTTCGCATCGTGAGCGTCCGTCATGTTTCAACCCACGTCCCTCGAACCCGAGGGACGAAGCGCGTCCAGCCCTGGCCCTTCTCTTCGGCCGGGTAGGGTTTCAACCCACGTCCCTCGAACCCGAGGGACGAAGCGCAGCCCACGAACCACGTCGCTGACGGTTCGATACTTGTTTCAACCCACGTCCCTCGAACCCGAGGGACGAAGCCCTCAGCGCCGGCCGGATCGCTTCGTCTATGTTCAGTTTCAACCCACGTCCCTCGAACCCGAGGGACGAAGCCGTTGCGCACCAGGTTGTTCTCCGGCGTGGCGAAGTTTCAACCCACGTCCCTCGAACCCGAGGGACGAAGCCGCGTGCCCGTCTTGTGGCGGTACCGCACTCATCCCAGTTTCAACCCACGTCCCTCGAACCCGAGGGACGAAGCCCGAAGGGCTCCTCGGTCTTCTTCGCCACGCCGGAGTTTCAACCCACGTCCCTCGAACCCGAGGGACGAAGCGCATGAAGATGGCGAAGGCCACGGACGCCGACCTGTTTCAACCCACGTCCCTCGAACCCGAGGGACGAAGCATTCATCGCGGTCTTCGACGACCACCGCACCGACGTTTCAACCCACGTCCCTCGAACCCGAGGGACGAAGCGCCGGACCCCGATGAGGGCCGCTGGTTCGTCCTCTCGTTTCAACCCACGTCCCTCGAACCCGAGGGACGAAGCCGGTGGACTGCCGGGTTGTGCGGCTGGCAACCACGTTTCAACCCACGTCCCTCGAACCCGAGGGACGAAGCTCGTCGGCGGGCAAGATGCTCGCGTGTGTGTGCGGTTTCAACCCACGTCCCTCGAACCCGAGGGACGAAGCTCAAGTGGGCCGACAACGTGCTGGCACTGGTTGAGTTTCAACCCACGTCCCTCGAACCCGAGGGACGAAGCTCGCAGCGGCATGCGGGCCATGCCTCCACCATTGCGGTTTCAACCCACGTCCCTCGAACCCGAGGGACGAAGCGTTGTGGTCGTGCCATCGAGCAGGTCGTACTCGATGTTTCAACCCACGTCCCTCGAACCCGAGGGACGAAGCGACCGGCTGGACGTCTACCGAAGGCAGGGCATGAAGTTTCAACCCACGTCCCTCGAACCCGAGGGACGAAGCCCCCCTCGGTAGAGGGATTCGCGTCGTGCCATCCGTTTCAACCCACGTCCCTCGAACCCGAGGGACGAAGCTTCCTGCGCATCTTCCTCGACCGGCTGCGCAGGCGTTTCAACCCACGTCCCTCGAACCCGAGGGACGAAGCTCGCCGCGGCGGTCGGGCCAGCCGCGGTCGAGGTAGTTTCAACCCACGTCCCTCGAACCCGAGGGACGAAGCCGGCGGCAGATCGGCGGCGGTGATCGGCCGCACCGGTTTCAACCCACGTCCCTCGAACCCGAGGGACGAAGCGCGGACGCCGTTCTTTCCCGCGACCTTCCCTTCAAGTTTCAACCCACGTCCCTCGAACCCGAGGGACGAAGCGGCGATTTTGCGCCAGAGCAAACGCGATGGGTGACGTTTCAACCCACGTCCCTCGAACCCGAGGGACGAAGCGCATGTAGCGCCAGGCGATCAGGCAGCGCATGGCGTTTCAACCCACGTCCCTCGAACCCGAGGGACGAAGCTTGTTGGCCACGCTATACCTGATCTCCGTCTCGTGGTTTCAACCCACGTCCCTCGAACCCGAGGGACGAAGCGTGCTGACGCCCCCTGTCCGGCTGCGGTATGAGAGGTTTCAACCCACGTCCCTCGAACCCGAGGGACGAAGCGCACGGTGATCTCGTACTGCGGCATCGCCTCGCTGTTTCAACCCACGTCCCTCGAACCCGAGGGACGAAGCAGATACTCGGTGCAATACTGGCGCTTGAGGCTCGGGTTTCAACCCACGTCCCTCGAACCCGAGGGACGAAGCCTCGCATGTTCATGGCTTACTCCTGTTGCGGTCTGTTTCAACCCACGTCCCTCGAACCCGAGGGACGAAGCGCCGGCTCGATGACTCCGTCCTCGCGGGCCTCAGTGTTTCAACCCACGTCCCTCGAACCCGAGGGACGAAGCCCGAAGTCGGCGACCATCGGCCACAGCCGGCGCTTGTTTCAACCCACGTCCCTCGAACCCGAGGGACGAAGCGCGGCAGATCGGCGGCGGTGATCGGCCGCACCGGTTTCAACCCACGTCCCTCGAACCCGAGGGACGAAGCGCCGATGCCGGCGGCGCTGGCAGTGGGTCGGCTGGAGTTTCAACCCACGTCCCTCGAACCCGAGGGACGAAGCCTAATGGACATCAGATCATTCCTTTCACATTGACGTGTTTCAACCCACGTCCCTCGAACCCGAGGGACGAAGCCTTGATGCTTCCCTGCGCGATCTTGCAGACGGTGGAGTTTCAACCCACGTCCCTCGAACCCGAGGGACGAAGCGCGTGCTGCTCGATGGCGCCACCGCCGTCGTCAAGTTTCAACCCACGTCCCTCGAACCCGAGGGACGAAGCTTCTCGTGGATCCACGACGACGTGCAGGGTGACGAGTTTCAACCCACGTCCCTCGAACCCGAGGGACGAAGCACGAGCCCGCCCGGCAGCACGGTCTCCGGTACGGTGACGTTTCAACCCACGTCCCTCGAACCCGAGGGACGAAGCCCCGGCTCGCTTGGGCAAAGGCCGCGCGATGAACGTTTCAACCCACGTCCCTCGAACCCGAGGGACGAAGCCAGGCCGACCCGGTCGCCGCCATCGCCGCCAAGCTCGTTTCAACCCACGTCCCTCGAACCCGAGGGACGAAGCGAAATCCAGGACACCGGCACATCCATCAGTTCCTGTTTCAACCCACGTCCCTCGAACCCGAGGGACGAAGCGCTGATCGACCGCGAGACGACTGCCGCCTACATAGTTTCAACCCACGTCCCTCGAACCCGAGGGACGAAGCACGCGGCGGGTGTCGTTGGCGCCCTTGCGGGCATGTTTCAACCCACGTCCCTCGAACCCGAGGGACGAAGCACGGCGGCCGGTCGTCCGGATTTCTGCCGTCAAGTTTCAACCCACGTCCCTCGAACCCGAGGGACGAAGCTCTTCATCTGCAACTACCGAATTCAACGCCATAAAAAACCTGCCTCGCGCGAACCCACAGTTGATGAGCGGTAAGAAATCTAATTTGAAGCATGTGCAGTTGGATAACCGCAATAAAATCATTGCGCTGCAAACAGCGCGAACATCCCCACGAATTGCCGACCACTCCTGGTTCGCGCAGATCACAATACAAGCGGGGCATTGAAGTTAGTGGCGCGAAAGTGGCCGTGCTCGCGTACCTCGTAGCCTTTCAGCTCCGCGATCCGATAAAGGCGCAGATTGTCCTCTTCGACCTTGATCTCGTCGACCAGACGGCGCTCCAGCGATTCGAACTGCGCACGGTCGATTTGGCACTCGAATACTGACTTCTGTACGCGCTGGCCGATTCCCTCACAAATTTTCGCCACGCGCCGGAGACGTCTACGGCCTTCCCGTGTTTCAGTATTCACATCGTAGCAAACGATGACCAGCATTGATCTACCTCAATAGATAAGGCAGGTACTCGGCAACGTCGCCGCGTAGCGTCCGTGCGAGCATCCGTGCCTGGATATGGGGCAGGAGGCCCAGCGGGACGGGTTCGGCGAGCAAGGGGTGAGAAAGATTCTCCTGTTTGCGTTCCTGATAGGCGACCAGAACGGTCTTGCGCGCATCTCCCTCCAGGAGAACGGCTCCTCCGTCGCGTTCGACGAAGTCGCCGAACGTGATCTGCCCCCGGTTGACGAGCGACAGAGCCAAGCGATCGGCAAAAATGCGGAACTCCTCCATCAGGTCGAGCGCCAGCGCAGCCCGGCCTGGACGTACCACATGCAGGAAGCCGATCTGCGGATCGAGGCCGACCGTTTCCAGCGCGGAGCGGCAGTCGTTCATCAGCAGAGAATAGATGAACGAGAGCAGGGCATTGATTCGATCCCGCGGCGGGCGGCGGCTGCGGCCGCCCATGCGGAAATCGGCGCGCAGGTTGGTGCGTACCAGGCGGTTGAGGACGGCGAAATATTGCCGCGCTGCTTCACCCTCGATGCCTCGCAGAGTATCCATGTCCGCTGCCTCCGGCAGTGCGCGCAGGCTTGCCGCAAGATCGGCTGCGCCGCGCGCCAGTGCGTTGGCGTCCTCCTCGTTTTTCGCCTCTCGCGAACCGCGTAACAGAATCTGCCGGCAATTCCGGATTTTCCCCGCGATACAGTTGCGCGCCACGCCGAGCGCGAACACAGCCTCTCCGGCGAGCCGATGTTGGGCCTGCCGCAGAAGCACGTTGCCGGCAACGGCGCCTTCCAGCCGCGCCTTGAAACGGCCGTTGGCGTCGAGCAGCACCAAGCCGATCCCATCGTCCGCCAGGCGATGCATCAGAGGAACCGAGACGGAGACATGGCCGAAGCACGTGACCGTGTTCAGGTGGTGGAGCGGCACGCGCAGCCTGGTTTCCCGCGCCACTTCGACGCGCAGGGTGTTGTTGTCGAGGCATAGATGACTGTCGGGCGTCGTCACATAAAGCGTGTTCAGGAGTTGCATGTCAGATCTCCGGGTCGAACAACGATGACAAGGTCCGGGTGCGAGTAGCGTCAGCCGAAAGCGCTTCCGGTTGGCACAGGTCGCGCAACGAGCAGGCCCGGCAACGCTCGTCGTTGAGCGGCGGCGGCATGGTGCTGCCAGCGAGCGAGGTACGAACGGCGGCGACGGTTTCCTCGACGCTTTGTCGCAGCGCTCCGTCGATGGAGACGATGCGCCGTCGTCGCGATGAGGCGTAGTACAGGGCGCCCTCCGCTATCGGTCGGCCGAACATTTCTTCCAGGCATATCGCCTGTGCTGCCAACTGGACGTCGTCGCAGGCCGCGATGTCGGCGCGCTTGTGCCGCGAACCGTGTTTGTATTCCACCGGATAGGGCGTTCCGTCGGTCAGGAACTCGACGACGTCGGCTTTGCCGACGAGCCCAAGGCGGTCGCAGAAGAGCGGAAGTGCGCGCTCCACGCGCAGGCCGTCGCGCGTTTCGAAGCCGGGATCGTCCACCCGCTTGTGCAGGGCTTGGCCGCGCTGGGTGTAAAGGTTGTCCTCGAATACCTGCTCGACGTGGATCAGAGCACACTGGCGCGGGCAGTAGCGCCAGTGCTGCAGGGCGGAAAGGGCAATTGGATCAACAGGTTCATCGTTCATGATGCGAACAATCTGGAAGATTCTGACTACAATCCGAGATCCTCCACGAAGGAGGGGGTCATGATGCCGCTCACCTACCAGCAAGTCACCAATGCCGCCATGCAGCTCAGCCCGAATGAGCGCGTCGTCCTTGCGGAAAGGCTCTGGGTCAGCGTCGAGACGTCCGAGCCATCGTGCAGCGGCCTGGGACGAAGAGATCGCCTGCCGCGTCGTGCAACTGATGCCGGCGAGGTGAAACAGCGTCTGCCGAAAAAGCTATCGCCGAACTGTGTATCCGGCAGCCAGGCGGGAACTTCGGCGGACTTTCGAGTGGTATCTCCAGGAAACCGGTCCACGTATCGCTGCTCGTCGCCATCGCCCGCCACAGCCGCCGCCCGGAACATTGGGCGAGCAGGCCGTGGCGGTGCAGAGGTTACACCCGCTCGATCAGCGTCACCCCGGCCGGCAGGCTGGCCTCGTCGATGCTGACGTCGTAGTCGGTGAAGCTGCGCGGCACGTCGATGCCTGTCTTACGTGCGATCTTGATGCGGTCGAACAGTGCATGTGCGTGAGCGTTGCCCAGTTCTGAATCGTGCTTGAAGACGTACAGTCCGCGCGTCGCCATTTCGCCGCGCGCCGCCGACCGATCATGCTCGAACATGTGCTCCAGTGCCTGCCAGAGCAGCTCCAGGTCGTCCTCGCCAAAGCCGGTCTGCTTGGCGAGGAAGGAAGAAACGAAGCCGTGGGCGACATAGACGCCGTAAGGCACCGTGTGCTTGCGGCCCATGGTGCGGTTGTCGCCCTGTTGCTTCTCGGCTTCGGCTTCCGTCGCTACCGCCATGCGAGTGATCGAATGCTCCTGGGCGATGATCGGATCGACGGAGCGGGCAAAGGTCAGTTGTACCGGGCCGCGCACCTGGCCGCAGTTCACGCCGGTGGACATCACCGCGCCGAAAGTGCGGACGTCGTAGAAATTGGCGCACATCCATTGCCGTGCCTTGTCGACGGTATCGCCGCTGCCCTTGCGCTTCTTGTCTCCCTTGAGCTCCTCTTCGGCGCCGACGGCGATGTAGGCTTTTTCGTGGGTCTGGTTGAGGACCGCCTTTTCCTTCACGTAGATGTCGAAGGGCGGCGTTTCGCCTTTCACCAGCCCGACGAAGTTGCGCACCTTGCGCTTCAGCGAAACGTCGGTCACCAGTCCGTGGCCGGATTCGGCGTCGAGGCGTGGCAGATTGCCGGCGTCCGGGTCGCCGTTGGGGTTGCCGTCGCGTACCTCGAAGACGAGAGCGAAGTCGTAGCGGTTGGAAAGGTTCATTTGGATTCTCCCTGGGTGGATTCGTCGGACTGGGTGGATTTGCTGAAGAAGTCCTGGCGCTGGTGGTAGTAGCCGAGTGCGAAGCGTCCTTGCTCCTGCAGACTCAGATGCTTCGGAAAATCGTTCAGGCCGCCCATGATCTCGCCGAGCAGACGTTCGAAATTGATGACGCGTCCGCGATTGGCAAGCTTGGCCAAGTGGTGGTTCTTCAAACGCAACAGCGTGGTGAAGACCGCCACCGGCGTGCTGGAAGCGGCGCCGTAATAGCGCTCGCGAATGGTCGCGTTGAGACCGGGGCTGGCTTCTTCCTGGATTTTCTCCAGGGCCGCGAACAGGCGCCCCAGCCGGTAAGCCGGGCTGTCGTTCTCAAGGTCGAGCATGGGCAACAACTCCTTTTCGAGAGATGAATCGGATTGAAACTGGCGAAGCCGATTGAGGTTGGCCTTGATGGCGGCCGCCCGCAGATAGGTGACGTTCTGTTCGGCACGGCAGCGCAGCACCGCTGCGTTGAGCCAGGTCGCCGGGAAAGGCCCGCCGGATAGAATCGCCCGCATGATGTCGCCGCCCAGGTTGGGCGGAATATTGTCGGCCTTGCCCTGCTGGGCGCAGGCAGCGAGCAGGCGGAACAGGCTCGGGTATTCCGGGTCCCTGGCGCTGCGCACGACTTTCAGATCGTCGAACCATTGCCGTACCCTCCGGGCGATTTCGTGCAGCGGTGCGGCATGCCAGAAGCGGACGGAAACCCGCGCCGCGTTGGGGGCGAGCCCGAGCACGTAGAAGCGGTTTTCGCCGCGGCCGCCGTCGAACTGCCCCGACTGCACCGCATTCAGCATGCTGCGCACTAATTCGGTTCGGGCATCGGGATCGTCCTGTTCGCCGAAGATTGCGGCAAAGGCGGACTCTGCCTCGATGTCTTCCTTCTGCGTCCAGAACACCGTCGAAGCGTCGCTGACCTGGAAACGCTGGCGTGAATTGCGGTCGAGCAGGTGGTTGAGCGCGGTGGTGTAGGCGAAAGCGGCAAACGGGCTGACCGGCGCGTTGTCACCCTGTTCCTTGTTGAAGGAGGTAAAGGCATCCAGGTTGAACGAGACCAGCGTCGCCCCCGAGCTCTGCGCGCCCCAAACGCCCTTGATCGCCGTATGCAGACGTTCGGCCGCCACCTGCTGGCCGGTGATCAGACACACGGATGCACCGCCGGCTTCGTCGTCGCTCATGCAACCGGCGACGACGGCAGACCGCTGGCAGATCAGATCGCCGTCGTTGTGCAAACGGAAGGTCAATACCGGGTTGCTTTCCAGGATTTCCGGCCAGGCCGGATCGTCGGACAGCGCGGTCGGCCCGTAATCGGCATAGAAACCCTCCAGCGCCTGGATGCCCTCATCCCGGCGCGACGCTTCCGGCAGTTCGGCGATACGCCGGCGGAAGGCCGCATGCTGCTCGGCGACCCGTTCCGGCTTGCCTCGCGTATCGACGCCGAGCACGTATTCGGCGGTATCCCACAGCAGGTTGGCCGCGACGCCCGAAGAGCGCTTGATGCCCTTGGGTACAAGATAGCGCCGTGCCGTCTTTCTTTTGCCGTCGCCCTGACGCGTATCGACGATGCCCAAAGGCCGGCCTTCCGCGTCCAGTTCGACGATGAAGGGAATTTCCTTGTCCTCCAGCCCGAAGGCCGGCAAGCGCCGTGTCGGGTCGGGGTCGAGGGTCTTGCGCTGATAGTAGTCGTGAAGGGCCTGGAGAATCATCCCGCCACCTGTGCTTTCGTCAGATCGATGACTCCGCGTTGCATGTCGGCGCGGAAAAATCGCGGTTTGGGATCGTCGACCGCAGAAAAATCGAGGTCGTAGAGCATCCAGCCCAGATCGCGGGTTTCGTCGAGGGCCGGCGTTTCCGTTGCCGGGTCGTCGACCAGCCGGAAGCGGGCGGCGAATTCGCGGCAGCCCAGATAGGGCTGATTGACGCATTGCCCTTTCTCGGCCCGGCGCTGGAACATTTCACGATACTTGGCCGGGTTGCCGCGGGCGTCGTCGCCGGCCGCGACCAGATCGGCGTGGATGCGATAGGCCACGTCGCGCAGGAACAGGCCGGCTCGCTGCTGGCGATCCTCTTCCACGTACAGGGCCAGATTGCCCTTGCCGGCTCCCATGGCCGCCTGGGCGTTGCGCACCGACACCTTGGAAGCCACTTCGTTGCGCCGCACGCTGATCCAGCGGATCGGCCTCAGTACCTCGATGCGCTTCACTTCCCAGCGGATCGCCGGCTTCCACAGGATGGCCTCGAACACCGACCGTGCCGCCGAGGGCGTCATGACATCGTAGGACACCCGCTCGACCTTCATTTCTGGTCTGGTGAAGCAGGCGAAGCTGCCCGAAACTTCAAGGCAAAAACTCGTCATCGTTTTTCCTCTCCTTTCGCGTTTCAATCATCGTTGCTGCTGTTTGCCTCACAGCACGAAACTCCCAGGGTCGCCCGGCGCTCCGTCGGCATTGATGCCGAGCACCTTGTCGTAGAGCAGATCGTTCCCAGCCGACTGCACGTACAGCCCCGGCAGGTCTCCTGCCAGCGGTTCGACATCGCCCTGCTCGAGCAGGCGTTGCAGGTCGTTCCGGTAGATGGTCACGCCGTAGCGCTGCAGCTTGTGCAGCAGCCAGCGTTCCGGGCCGTTCCTTCTCAGAGTGTGCAGCCACATGTCGATTACTTCGTCGTGCTCGTCGCGTCGGTAGCGGACGAAAATCGTGGCGCCCTCCTGCTCGTCGATCAGGCGGAATTTTTCGGCGGCGGTACGAAAAGCGACGTCGGCCTCTTTCCCCGCACGCAGCAGCCCACAGATACCCTTTTCATCCAGACGGGCATCGCCGTACAACCTGCGGAAATACTCGGCGAAGCGTTCGACGCCCATCGGGTCGGCGCCGCCCGGCAATCCGGCCCAGACGATCCGGGTCGCCTGCTCGGCCATGCGCAGCAGTCCTGGCGGCGGTGCTTTCGGCGGAACGAATACGTGGACCTCGCCATGCGCCAGCCGTCCCTCGCGATTGCAGCGGCCGGCGGCCTGGGCGATGGAATCCAGTCCGGCCAGCGCCCGATAGACCACGGGGAAATCGATGTCGACGCCGGCTTCGACCAATTGGGTGCTGACGACTCGGATCGGTGCCGCGGCCCGGCCGAGGGCCAGGGCCTCCCGTCGTGCCAGCAGGGCGCCCTTGATCGCGGCAATCGTGTCGCTGCGGTGCTGGGCGCACATCAGGCCGGAGAGATGCCACAGTCCGTCGCGGCTTTCCATCTTCATCCGGGCGTATAGCTCGCGGGCGTCGGCGCGGCGGCCGACGATGGCCAGCACGGCATCGTGCGCGGCGATCTCGGGCGCCAGGTCGTCCCAGGAGCGCGGCGTTTTCAGATCGGCCGGGAGGTGGATGCGTACCCGTTCCAGGTCGGCGTAAAGGCCGGGCACGTCATCGACGATTTCGCACACCTCGCCGGCGGCGAAGCCACGCAGCGCCCGGGCCTGATCGAAACTGCTGCGGCTTTTCAGTGCCGGCTGGGTGGCGGTGCACAGCACCAGGGTGACGCCGTAGTCCTTGACGAGCAGGCGCAGCACGTCGACCACTGGTTGCAAATAAGCGACCGGCAGCAGTTGCGCCTCGTCGAGGACGATGACGCTGCCGACCAGGTTGTGCAGCTTGCGACAGCGCGAGGTACGGCTGGCGAACAGGCTTTCCAGCAACTGCACGTTGGTGGTGACGACCAGCGGCGCGTCCCAGTTCTCGCAGGCCAGCCGGGAACGAGCGGTCTCCTGCGTTTCGTCGGCATCGACGTTGCTGTGATGTTCGATGACGTTATCTTCGCCGAAGATGCCCCGGAAGATGCCTGCCGTCTGTTCGATGATGCTGGTGTAGGGAATGGCGTAGACGACCCGGCGCTTGCCGTGGAGGGCCGCATGGCGCAGCGCGAAGGCGAGGCTCGACAGCGTCTTGCCGCCGCCGGTCGGCACCGTCAGGCTGAACACGCCGGGCGGCAGTTCGGCTTTTGCAAGACAGGCGCGCAAGACCTCGGTCCGTTTGCGATTGACCTTGCCGTCGGCTTCGCCGCGGGCGGCGACATCCTTCGCCATGTCGCTCAACCGTACGTCCAGCAAAGCTTCCATGTCCTCCAGGCGCATGAAACCCTGTCTCGTTTCGGTCTTGCCCGGCGACATGAAGGCTTCGGTATCGAGAAAGTCGGCGTCGACCAGACAGGAGAACAGCATGCGGACCCACAGCGCGAAGCGGCCGGGAATCTCGTTATCACGGCAGCGCATCAGGTCGGCGATGTCGGGCAGCGGCGCTGCGGGTTTCAGGATGGCTGATGGAATATCCGCCGCCAGCGTGGTGCTCAGCTCCCGCTGCGTGTCGCTTCGGGCAAAGCGATTGTTCAGGCTGGCGTTGTCGCCCAGCCAGTCGGCAAGGCCGGCGTGATGGCCGGCGATCAGATAAGAAAGGACGCGGGCGACGACCGGGCCGGAACGTTTGTCCACTTCGGCCAGATACTGCTGTGCCCAGAGGGCGCCGGCCGCCGAGTGGGTTTTTTCAGGGTCGGATATCCGCCCTTCGATATGGGCGTCGGGATCGCCACATTGCCGGATGTAGCGCTGGAAGCCTTCGCGGAACTTGCCCAGGTCGTGCCAGAGGCCGGCCAGGGCCGCCCATGGTCCGGCACCGAATTCGGTGGCGAATTCGGCAGCCAGTGCGGATACTTTCTGGAGGTGCTCGTTCAGGCCGTGCCACTGCAAGCCCCCGCCTTCATGCCTTACATGAGCGACCCATCCCGGGTCGTCGCCGTTTCTCACACCACCTCCCCCTCAGGCCATCGCGTACGATCAGCTCGGGATCGTTGTGGCCGGATATGCGCAACTGATTTGCTGTCATCATAACCGCCGACAAGATATCAGGCCAGCCGACGAGAGGTATTACGGGGCGATGAGGAAAGTCTTTTGCTCGGATGGCAGATGGAGGGCGCCACCCTCGGAAGAGGACGGCAAAGATGGGGCGTACCTGATGGCGTCGTCGTTGGGGGCGGGGCCGTTACCGGCTCAATGCCGCGCGAACACCTTCGCCCCGCCGCTCTTCTCGACCAGCAGCACGTCGTAGGGCTCCTTCTTCGCGCTCTCCATGCCCGGCGAGCCGCCCGGCATGCCGGGCGCGGCGAGGCCGACGGCCTTCGGCTTCTCGCGCAGCAGGCGCTTGACGTCGTCGGCCGGCACGTGGCCTTCGATCACGTAGTTGCCGATCTTCGCCGTGTGGCACGAACCGTAGCGCTCGGGCATGCCGAGCCTGGCGCGCGTGCCGGGAACGTCGTCGACGTTGATCGCCTTCACGCGGAAGCCGTGGTCGGCCATGTGCTTCGCCCATTCGGTGCAGCAGCCGCAGTAGGGGCTCTTGTAGACCTCGACCTCGGGCAGGTCGGCGGCGGCAACGCCGAAGGCGGCGGCGGCGAGCAGGGCGGCGGTCAGTGCTTTCATCGGTGTTCTCCGTGTGTTTTCTCGCGCGGAAAGCGCGGCGTCTTCGTGGTCGAGCGGCGTCAGTTTAGCCGAAGCGTCGGCCCTCATCGTTCCAGCCCGCGCGCCAGCCGCCATTCCTTGACCAGCGCGTAGATCGCCGGGATCACGGCGAGCGTCAGCACGGTCGAGGAGAGCATGCCGCCGACCATCGGCGCGGCGATGCGGCGCATCACCTCCGAGCCGGTGCCGCTGCCCCACATGATCGGCAGGAGGCCGGCCATGATGGCGACGACGGTCATCATCTTCGGCCGCACGCGCTCGACCGCGCCTTCCATCACCGCCGCGTAGAGGTCGGCCGCGCCGGGCGTCCGTCCGTCGGCGCGGCACTTCGCCTTGATCGCCTCCCAGGCGTGGTCGAGGTAGATGAGCATGACCACGCCGGTTTCGGCGGCGACGCCGGCGAGCGCGATGAAGCCGACGGCGACGGCCACCGACAGGTTGTAGCCGAGCGCCCACATCAGCCAGACGCCGCCGACCAGCGCGAAGGGCACCGAGAGCATGACGATCAGCGTCTCGGTGAGCCGCCGGAAATTGAGGTAGAGCAGCAGGAAGATGGTGAGCAGCGTCAGCGGCACGACGACCTTCATCCGGTCGACGGCGCGCTCCAGGTATTCGAACTGGCCGCTCCAGGCGACGTAGTAGCCGGGCGGGAAGCTCACCCGCTCGGCGACCGCGCGCTTCGCCTCGGCGACGTAGCCGCCGATGTCGCGGTCGCGGATGTCGACGTAGATGTAGGCCGAGAGCAGCGCGTTCTCGGTGCGGATGGCCGGCGCGCCGGTGGCGATGCCGATCTTCGCCACCTGGCCGAGCGGGATCATGGCGCCGTCCATGGTCGGCACCAGCACCTCGCGCGCGATCCGCTGCGGGTCGCCGCGCAGTTCGCGCGGGTAGCGCACGCCGACGGCGAAGCGCTCGCGGCCCTCGACCGTGGTCGTCACCGTCTCGCCGCCGAGCGCGGCGGCGATCACGTCCTGCAATTCGCCGACGGCCAGCCCGTAGCGCGCGAGCTGCGCGCGGTCCGGCTCGATGTCGAGGTAGAAGCCGCCGGTGATGCGCTCGGCGAAGGCGCTCGTCGTTCCCGGCACGGTCTTGACCACGGCCTCGATCTCCTTGGCCAGCCGCTCCATGCCGGCGAGGTCCTTGCCGAAGACCTTGATGCCGATCGGCGTGCGGATGCCGGTGGACAGCATGTCGATGCGCGCCTTGATCGGCATGGTCCACGAATTGGCGATGCCGGGGAACTGCAACGCCTTGTCCATCTCGGCGATCAGCCCGTCGATGGTCATGCCCGGCCGCCAGTCGGCTTCGGGCTTCAGGTTGATCACCGTCTCGAACATCTCGACCGGCGCCGGGTCGGTCGCCGTGTTGGCGCGGCCGGCCTTGCCGTAGACCGAGGCGACCTCGGGGAAGCTCTTGATGATCTTGTTCTGCGTCTGCAGCACCTCGGCCGCCTTGGTGATCGACATGCCGGGCAGCGAGGTCGGCATGTAGAACAGCGTGCCTTCGTTCAGCGTCGGCATGAACTCCGAGCCGAGCCGGGTCGCCGGGTAGAGCGAGGCGGCGAGCGCCAGTGCGGCAAGGATCAGGGTCGATTTGCGGAAGCGCAGCACCGCCGCGATGATCGGCCGGTAGCCGCGGATCAGCGCGCGGTTCACCGGGTTCCTCGCCTCCGGCAGGATGCGGCCGCGCACGAAGAGCAGCATCAGCACCGGCACCAGCGTCACCGACAGCAGTGCGGCGCCGGCCATGGCGAAGGTCTTGGTCCAGGCGAGCGGCGCGAACAGCCGGCCTTCCTGCGCCTCCAGCGTGAACACCGGCAGGAAGGAGACGGTGATGATCAGGAGCGAGAAGAACAGCGCCGGCCCGACCTCGCGGCAGGCAGCGAGCATCGCCTCGGCCCGGTCCTTCGCCGAATGCGCCGGCGGCAGCCGTTCCAGGTGCTTGTGCGCGTTCTCGATCATCACGATCGCCGCGTCGACCATCGCGCCGATGGCGATGGCGATGCCGCCCAGGCTCATCAGGTTCGAGCTCATGCCGAGCGCGCGCATGGCGACGAAGGCGATGAGCACGCCGACCGGCAGCATCAGGATGGCGACCAGCGCGCTCCTGACGTGCAGCAGGAAGACGACGCAGACCAGCGCGACGATCAGGCTCTCTTCGATGAGCGTCGTCTTCAGCGCGTCGATGGCGCGGTGGATCAGCTCCGAGCGGTCGTACACCGTTTCCACGGAAACGCCCGCAGGCAGCCCGGCCGAAGCCTCGGCGATACTTTCCCGGACGTTGTGGATCACCGCCAGCGCGTTCTGCCCGTAGCGCGCCATGACGATGCCGGAGACCACCTCGCCGTCGCCGTTCAGCTCGCTCAGGCCGCGCCGTTCGTCCGGCACCAGCTCGACGCGGGCGAGGTCGCGGATGAGCACCGGCGTGCCCTTCTCGGCCTTGACCACCAACTGCTCGATGTCGGCCCGGCCGCGCAGATAGCCCTTGCCGCGCACCATGTACTCGGTCTCGGCCATCTCGACGACGCGGCCGCCGACGTCGCGGTTGGAGTCGCGGATCACCTGCGCCACCCTGGCGAGCGGGATGCCGTAGGCGCGCAGCTTCACCGGGTCGACGGTCACCTGGTAGGTCTGCACGAAGCCGCCGATGGAAGCCACCTCGGCGACGCCCTGCGCCTTGGCGAGCGGGTAGCGCAGGTACCAGTCCTGGATCGTGCGCAGCTCGGCGAGCGTCTTCTCCTTGGCGACCAGCGCGTACTGGTAGACCCAGCCGACGCCGCTCGCGTCCGGCCCGAGCCGCGGCGCGACGCCCTGGGGCAGCCGGCCGGCGGCGGCGTTGAGGTATTCGAGCACGCGCGAGCGCGCCCAGTAGATGTCGGTGCCGTCCTCGAAGATGACGTAGACGAACGAGGCGCCGAAGAACGAGAAGCCGCGCACCACCTTCGACTTCGGCACCGACAGCATGGCCGTGGTCAGCGGGTAGGTGACCTGGTCCTCGACCACCTGCGGCGCTTGCCCCGGCACCTCCGTGTAGACGATCACCTGCACGTCGGAGAGGTCGGGCAGCGCGTCGATTGGCGTGCGCAGCACGGCGAAAACGCCGGCGATGACGACGAACAGCGTCGCCAGCAGGACGAGGAAGCGGTTGCGGCCGGACCAGTCGATGATCGCGTTCAGCATGTCGGTCTCGCGTGCGGCCTCAGTGCTGGTGGCCGGCGGCGTTTCTCGGCTCGATCTTCGTCACCACCCACTCGCCGGGCTGGCGCTCGACGAACTCGAAGGCGATCGCGGCGCCTGGCGCGAGTCCCTGCAGCAGCGCCGGATTGGCCGCCTTGAACTCCATCGTCATCGCCGGCCAGTTGAGGCTCGGCACCGGCTCGTGGTGCAGCATCAGCGTGCCGGCCGCGGCGTCGATGTCGTCGACCCGGCCCTCGGCCCGATGGCCGACGCTGCGGGCGGCGGACGGCGCGGCGGCGAAGCCGTCGAGCGCCGCCTTCAGATTGCTCTCGGCGTCGATCAGGAAGTTGGCGGCGACGACCACCTCGTCGCCCTCGGCGATGCCTTCGAGGATCTCGACGTACTCGTCGCCGCGCGCGCCGACCTTCACCTGGCGCGGCGCGAAGCGGCCCTCGCCGGCGCGCAGCAGGACGACCTGGCGCGCGCCGCCGTCGATCACCGCCGAGGCGGGAACGGTGAGCACCGGCGTTGCTTCGCCGACGCCGATCTCGACCTGCGCGAACATCGCCGGCTTGAGCAGCAGGCCGGGGTTGGGCAGCTCGACGCGCACCGGCACCGTGCGCGTCGCCGCCTGCAGCGTCGGGTAGACGTAGCTCACCTTGCCGACGAAGGTTTTGTCCGGGTAGGCGTCGATGCGCACCGTCGCCGGCGCGCCGGTCTTCACCCGCCCGACGTCCCGCTCGGCGACGTCGGCGACGACCCACACCGACGACAGGTCGGCGATGCGGTAGAGCGTTTCGCCGGGCATGAAGCGCATGCCCTGCACGGCGTTCTTCTCGACGACGATGCCGGCGGCCGGCGAGCGGAAGCTCAGCGTGCGCTTGACCTCGCCGCCGGCGGCGAGCGCGTTCAACTGGTCCTCGGAAACGTCCCAGTTGCGCAGCCGCGCCTGCGCCGATTCGGCGAGCCGCTGCATGCCGGCGCGGGCGGTGCCGCCGGCGTCCTGCAGCGCGGCCAGGCCCTCGCGGGCGATGGCGTATTCGCGCTGCGCCGAGACCAGCTCCGGGCCGTAGACCTCGAACAGCGGCTGCCCGCGGCCGACCGGCTGGCCGGTGACGGCGACGTGCAGGCGCTCGACGTAGCCCTCGAACTTCGGCGCGACCGCGTACAGGCGCCGCTCGTCCGGCTCGACGCGGCCGGCGGCGCGCAGCGTGCGAGCGAGCGTGCGCAGCGCCGCCGCCTCGCTGCGCACGCCGAGCTTCTGCACCTTGCCGGGGCCGATGTTCACGGCGCCGGCGGCGTCCGGACCGGCTTCCTCCTCGCCGGCGTAGACCGGGATGTAGTCCATGCCCATCGGGTCCTTCTTCGGCACCGGCGAGGTGTCGGGCAGGCCCATCGGGTTGCGGTAGTAGAGCAGCTTCCGTTCCTTGCCGCCGTCGGCCGCGGCCGGCGCGGCGGCGCCGTCGTTGTCGTGGCCGCCGCGGCTGCCCAGCCAGTAGCCGCCGCCGGCCGCGGCGAGCGCGACGAAGAGCGCCAGTGCGATGCCGGCGCCGCGGCCGTTCCGTTCACTCATAGATCCTCTCCCAGCAGTCGTTCGATGTCCGCCAGACGCATCTGCGCCTCGACCTGCGCCTTCAGCAGGCTGCGCCTGGCCTGGCGGATCTGACGCTGCGCGTCGAGCAGCGTGGCGAAATCGACCTTGCCGTTCTCGTAGCCGGCGAGCGCCGCGCGGAAGGCGGTCTCCGCCTGCGGCAGCAGTTGATTGGCGGCCAGCAGTTCGCTGCGGCGCGCGGTTTCCAGGCCGCCGAGATTCTCGGCGAGTTCGGCGAGCAACTGCCAGGTCGTCGCCTCCCGGCGCGCGCGGGCGGCGGCGAGCAGCGCCTCCGACTCGCGCTCCTGCGCGCGCCGCGACGACTGCTGCAGCGGGATGTTCATCTCCACCATCAGCTCCCACTCGCGCACCGCGCTCTGGTACTGGATCGGCGAGACGCCGACGGCGAAGTCGGGATAGCGGTTGCGGTAGGTCAGCTCGCGGTTCTTCTCGGCGGCGCGGATGCGCGACTCGTCGGCGAAGAGCTGCGGGTTCTGCGCGCGCAGCCGGTCCTCCAGCGCCGCCCGGTCGAGGCGGGCCGGCGCCGGCAGCGGCCGGGCCGCCGCCGGCTCGGCCAGCGCCGCGTCCGCCGGCCGCGCGAGGAGGGCGTTCATGCGCATCCGCAGGTGATGGCGCTCGTTTTCCAGCAGCAGCAATTCGTTGCGCATCGCGCTCTGCTCGACCTGGGCGCGGATGGCGTCCTGCTGGGCGGCGAGGCCGCCGGCGTAGCGCGCTTGCGCGACCCTTTCCAGACGCGCCATGAGGTCGAGGATTTCCTGCGCCAGCTCGGCGTCGCGCTGCACGTAGAAGAGCTGCGCGTAGGTCGCCTTGATGCGCGCGGCGACCTCGTTCCAGGCGCCGCGCACGCGGCCGCGCGCGCCTTCTGCCTCCTGCTCGGCGATCTCGCGCCGGAGCTCGCGTTTGCCGTACCACGGCAGGTCCTGCATCAGCAGGTATTTCGTGCTGCCGACCTGGCTCGGCGACAGCGTCGCCCGCTGCTCGCCCATGCGCGTGAGGTCGCGGAACTCGGTGCGGAACTTCGGATCGGGCAGCGCGCCGGCGGGAACGACGCGCTCGCCGGCGGCGTCGGCCTCGAAGCGCAGCGCGGCGATCTCCGGGTTGTGCTCGCGGGCGTAGGCGAGCAGCGAGTCCACGCTGCGGCCGGGCGTCGTCTCGTCGGCGGCCGGTGCGGCGTTCCAGCAGACGGCGGCGAGCGCGAGGAAGAGGCCGCGGCGGAACCCGTTCATGGAGATTTACCTGACGATCTCGAACTGCGTCAGCGTCATCACGCCCTGCCGGTCCTCGGCGCGGAAGCGGATTTTGTCGCCTTCGCGCAACTGCTCCAGCCAGGCCGCCTCCTGCGGCCGGAAGACCATGGTCATCGCCGGCATGCCGTTCGGCAGCGGACCGTGCGCGATGGTGACGCGGCCGGCCTGGCGGTCGACCTTCCTGACGACGCCGTCGGCCTGGGTCGCGGCGGCCGGCGCGTGCGCATGGCCGTGGTCGTGCCCGGCGTTGGCCTGGGCGGAGAGCGGGACGCCGGCGCCGAGGAGCAGGGCGGCGGCGAGCGCGGGAGCGATGAAGCGGCGGTTCATGTCGGGCCTCCGGGGGCTATCGAGCGGATCGCGGACGCAAGTCTGACCGACGGCGCCCTACCGGAAGCTGACCTGGAGATTACATTCCCGTAATCTTCGGCCGGAGGGCGGCGTCCCGGCGCAGAATGGCGCCGGCGCCTGGGCCGGAAAACGTGGAGCGCGGTGGCGGATGAAGATTCTCGTGGTCGAGGACGAAGCGAAGACGGGCGACTACCTGAAGCAGGGGCTGGTCGAGGCCGGCTTCGTCGTGGACCTGATGCGCGACGGCCGCGACGGCCTGCACTGCGCGCTCACCGAGAGCCACGACGTGATCGTCCTCGACGTGATGCTGCCCGGCATGAGCGGCTGGGAGGTGCTGCGCGGCATCCGCGCCGCCGGCCGGGACGTGCCGGTGCTGTTCCTGACCGCGCGCGACGCGGTCGACGACCGCGTGCACGGGCTCGAACTCGGCGCCGACGACTACCTGGTCAAGCCCTTCGCCTTCTCCGAGCTGCTGGCGCGCGTGCGCACCCTGCTGCGCCGCGGCAGCCGGCGGACCGAGACGGAAATCCTGCGCGCCGCCGACCTCGAACTCGACCCGCTGCGCCGGCGGGCGAGCCGCGCCGGGCGGCGGATCGACCTGACTGCCAAGGAGTTCGCGCTGCTCGAACTCCTGCTGCGGCGCCGCGGCGAGGTGCTGCCGCGCTCGTTGATCGCCTCGCAGGTCTGGGACATGAACTTCGACAGCGACACCAACGTCATCGAGGTGGCGGTGCGCCGCCTGCGCGCGAAGATCGACGACGGCTTCGAGCCGAAGCTGATCCGCACCGTGCGCGGCATGGGCTACGTCCTCGAAGCCGGCGGCGGCGACTGATGCGTGCGGCCTCGCTGACGCTCCGGCTGACGGCGCTGTTCGCGCTGCTCTCGGCGGCCGTGCTGCTCGTCCTCGGCCTGGTCGTCGGCCGGCTGGTCGAGCAGCACTTCGAGGACCTCGACATGGACGTGCTGCGCGGCAAGGAGCGGCTGGTCCGCCACGCGCTGGCGGCGACGGCGGGCGACGGCGCACAGGCGCTGCCGCGGCGGCTCGCCGACGCGCTGGTCGGGCACGAGGACCTGTCGCTGGCGGTTTTCCGCGGCGACGGCACGCCGCTCTTCGCCGCCGGCGCCGCCGACTTCCCGGCGGCGCTGCTCGCCTCGCCGCGATCCGCGGCGCCGACGCCGGCCATCTGGGAGAACGCCGACGGCCGGCGCTTCCGCGGCTTCGCCGTCGCGGTCGCGGCCGACGGCGGCGAGCGCTTCGTCGTCGCCGCGGCCATCGACCTCGCGCACCACGAGCACTTCACGCGCGCCTTCCTGGCGACGCTGTGGGGCGTCGTCCTGCTCGCCACCGTGGTCAGCGGCTTCCTCGGCTGGCTGGCCGTGCGCCGCGGCCTGGCGCCGCTGCAGCGGATGCGCCGCGACGCCTCGGCGGTGACGGCGAACCGGCTCGATTTCCGGCTCGCCGCCGACGCCGTGCCGGTCGAGTTGGCGCAGCTCGCCGGCACGCTCAACGAAATGCTGGCGCGGCTGGAGGATTCCTTCCGCCGCCTCTCCGACTTCTCGTCGGACATCGCGCACGAGCTGCGCACGCCGGTCAGCAACCTGCTCACGCAGACGCAGGTGACGCTGTCGCGGCCGCGCGCGGATGAGGCGTACCGCGAGGTGCTGGCCTCCAACGCCGAGGAGCTGGAGCGCATGGCGCGCATGATCTCGGACATGCTCTTCCTGGCCAAGGCGGAAAACGGGCTGATCGTGCCGGAGCGGCAGGCGGTCGACCTGGCGCGCGAGATGCGCGAGCTGTTCGATTTCTACGAGGCGGTGGCCGAGGAAAAGGCGGTGTCGCTGACGCTCTTTGGCGAGGGCGCGGCGCGGGGCGACCGCCTGATGCTGCGCCGGGCCTTCAGCAACCTGCTCTCGAACGCCATCCGCCACGCGCCGCCGGGCGGCCGCGTCGTCGTGCGCATCGCCGCCGCCGACGGCGGCAGGGTCGGTCTGAGCGTCGAGAACTCCGGCGAACCGATTGCCGAGGCGCACCGGGCGCGCCTGTTCGACCGCTTCTACCGCGCCGACGCCTCCCGCCGCCGCAGCGGCGAGGAGGCCGGCCTCGGCCTGGCCATCACCCGCTCCATCCTCGTTGCCCACGGCGGCGACATCGGCGTGTCCTGCGGCGAAGGGACGAACGTCTTCACGCTCCACCTGCCGGCCGCCTGAACGGCGATATTGGAAATGACGGCGGAAATGACGACGGGGGCCGAAGCCCCCGCCGATAGCCATTCTGTTTATCGGACGGCTATGTCCTCAGCAGGCCTTAAGCGGCCATTGCGAAACGCTCATCGTTGGCGTTTGTGGATTTGCGCGGATTACGTCCGTCGCCTTTCGGGCCGCCTGCTCGCCTTCTTTCGCCCTGTCGAGACCAGATCACCCCCCCTGTGGTGGAGGTGGGCGGAATCGAACCGCCGTCCAGAACGCTTCCGGGTTGCCGGAATTACGACCGTACCGCCATTATGGGGGCGCCCCCGGCGGATTTCAACCGCGCCGACGAATCACGCGCCGCGCACGGCGTGCACCAGGTAGTTGACGTCGGTGTCGCGGCCCAGCGAATAGCTCTGCGCGAACGGGTTGTAGCTCATGCCGATCACCTCGTCGAGCTCCAGCCCGACGCTTTTCGCCCAGCGCGCCAATTCCGAAGGTTTGATGAACTTCGCATAGTCGTGGGTGCCCTTCGGCAGCAGGCGGAGCACGTATTCGGCGCCGATCACCGCCAGCAGGTAGGCCTTGGGATTGCGGTTGATCGTCGAGAAGAAGACGTGGCCGCCGGGCTTCACCAGCGCGGCGCAGGAAGCGATCGTGCTCGCCGGGTTGGGCACGTGTTCGAGCATTTCCAGGCAGGTGACGACGTCGTAAGCGCCGGCTTCCTCGTCCGCCAGCGCCTCGGCCGAGGTGTGGCGGTAGTCGACGCTGCGGCCGCTTTCGAGCAGGTGCAGGCGGGCGACGCCGAGCGCCTTCTCGGAGAGGTCGATGCCGGTGACGGTGGCGCCGCGGCCGGCCATGCCCTCGGCCAGCAGCCCGCCGCCGCAGCCGACGTCGAGCACCTTCTTGCCGGCGAGGCCGACATGGCGGTCGATCCAGTCGAGGCGCAGCGGGTTGATTTCGTGCAGCGGCCGGAACTCGCTCTTCGGGTCCCACCAGCGGTGGGCGAGGTCGCTGAATTTTTGCAGTTCGGTCGGGTCGGCGTTGATCATGTTCGTCGCATGGCAGGGTGGAAAGAAAAAAGCCCTGCTTGCGCAGGGCTTTTCGGTCGGCGCAGCGGATTACTTCTGCGTGCCGATGATTTCGATCTCGACGCGACGGTCGGGCTGCAGGCACTCGATCAGCGCCTTGGTCTTCTTGTTGCCCTTGCAGGTGGCGCCGGTCTTCGGCTGCTTCTCGCCCTTGCCTTCGGTGTAGACCTTGTTGGCCTCGATGCCCTTCTTGCCGACCAGGTAGGTCTTGACGGCGGCGGCGCGACGCTCGGACAGCTTCTGGTTGTAGGCGTCGGAGCCCAGGCGGTCGGTGTGGCCGACGGCGATGATGACTTCCAGGTTCAGCGCGCCGGACTTGGCGACCAGGTCGTCGAGGGCCTTCTGGCCTTCCGGACGGAGGACGGCCTTGTCGAAGTCGAACAGCGCGTCGGCGGCCAGCGTCACCTTGGCGGCGGCGGGCTTCGGCGTGGCGGGCGCCGGGGCCGGCGCAGCGGGGGCCGGAGCGGCGGCGGGAGCCGGCTCGCACTTCTCCTTCGGCAGGATGTCCTTGTCGCAGGCGCAGCCGGCCGGGTCGTTGGCGGCGGCGGCCGGCGTCCAGTAGCCGGTGCGCCAGCACAGGCCGGTGCCGCTCTTGGCGACTTCGTTGCGCCCGTCGATGACGTAGACGCGATCGGCGGCCGTCTGCGCTTGTGCGACGGTGGCGCCCAGACCCATGGCGGCCGCGATGACGACCATCAGGGAGTGTTTGGCGATTTTCTTCATTCGTTTCCCTCGTATAAGTGGTGATTGGACAGCCAGCGGAATCGGACCGCCGACAGCGCCGGAACCCCCGTCATATCAGGGGGTGGGCCGAGGCTGGGACGGACGGATTCTAGTTTGCCATAGGGATGCGATATTTTCCAATTCATTTTTGAGAAACCCGCGCAGGGTGTGGTTTTCCAGCATCAGTCGGCCGGAAACCCAGACGTGGCTGACGTTTTCGCGTCCGGCGACATACACCAGATGCGATTCCGGCGCGTAGCACGGGGCGAGCAGCGGGTCGTCGAGGCTGACGGCGCAGAGGTCGGCCGATTTGCCGACGACGATCGAGCCGATCTCGCGGTCGAGGCCGAGCGCGCGCGCGCCGCCCAGGGTGGCCGCGTGCAGCGCCCGGTGTGCGCCCATGACGGCGGCGTCGCCGCTGGCGCCCTTGGCGAGCAGCGCGGCGAGACGGGTTTCGGCGAACATGTCGAGGCGATTGTTGCTCGCCGCGCCGTCGGTGCCGATGCCGACGTTGACGCCCGCCGCCAGCAGTTTGGCGACCGGCGCGATGCCGCTGCCGAGCTTGAGGTTGGACGCCGGGCAGTGCGCGACCGAGGCGCCCTCGGCGGCGAGCAGGGCGATTTCCGCGGCGTCGAGGTGCACCGCGTGCACGGCGATCAGGTTCGGCGTGACGATGCCCAGCCGGTGCAGCCGCTCGAGCGGGCGCATGCCGTGCATGCGCAGGCTTTCCTCGATTTCCGTCCGCGTCTCGTGAACATGCACGTGCACCGGCAGGTCGAGTTCGCCGGTGAGCGTGGCGATGCGCTCGAAGCTGCGGTTGCTGACCGTGTAGGGGGCGTGCGGGGCGAGCGCGAAATGCAGCAGCGGCTGGTCGCGCAGCGCGTCGCGGGCGGCCAGGCCCTTGTCCAGGTAGTCGTCGGCGTCGGCGGCGTAGGCGGTGGGGAATTCGAGCAGCGTCAGGCCGATCACCGCGCGCATGCCGGAGGCGGCGACGGCGCGCGCCGCCGCCTCCGGGAAGAAATACATGTCGTTGAAGCAGGTGACGCCGCCGCGCAGCATCTCGGCGCAGGCGAGCAGCGTGCCGTCGTGGACGAACTCGGCCGAGACG
Organism: Rhodocyclaceae bacterium; assembly: GCA_019455325.1. Taxonomy (GTDB): domain Bacteria; phylum Pseudomonadota; class Gammaproteobacteria; order Burkholderiales; family Rhodocyclaceae; genus Proximibacter. The sequence goes on from JACFMQ010000011.1 coordinate 74,059, forward strand.
TGTTTGGCCTCGGCAGGCCAGATGTGGTGCTGCAGCCAGGTCATCAGCGGCGTGTCGTCGGCGAGGCCGCGCAGCAGCGTCATCGCCGCGTGGCAGTGCAGGTTGACCAGGCCGGGCATAAGGACGTGGCGGTCGAGCCGGGTCTCGCGGCCAGCGGTGAAGCGCCCGGCCGCCTCCGCTTCCGGCACGATGGCGACGATGCGTCCGTCGCGGACGGCGACGGCGTGGTCGTCGAGGACGGTGTCGGCCGGCTCGACGGGAACGATCCAGCGGGGGTGGATGAGTTCGTCTACAGTTTCTGTCATGGCAATGGCAGATAAGGGATGAAAGATATCGCCTGTCAAGCATTCTCGAAAGGCGGGCGGAATACTTGAAGTCTATACGGGACAAGAGGGGGACGGGTCTTTCCGCCTACGGCGGGCGCCGGCGTATCCGGGCGGGCGGCGGCGCCGGTGATATGCCAAGGCCCCGCGAGTCATGGCCCAGAAACGCGAAAGCGTAGGTCGATGGCCTACGCTTTCGTGAGTTGCCGCCGACGCCCGGCAGCGTGCGAGCATGCGATCTCAGTCGTCAATCGACGCCATCCTCCAGGGTTGCGCCGAGCCGGCCGGGTCGCTGTCCGCAAGGTCGTCGAGCGGGCTTGATGGCATCCCCGAACGCAGAGGCAACGGCGCGCGGATCATCGGGCGGCGCCCTCGGCGGCCATGGCCTGCACCGCCGGTGCGACGCGCCAGCCGCCGCCCAGCGCCCGGTACAGCGCCACCGACGACGACAGCCGCGCCAGCCGGAGCTGTGCTGCCGCATCCTGCGCTGCGTACAGCGTGCGCTGCGTATCGAGCAGTGTCAGCAGGCTCTCCGCGCCGGCGCGGTAGCGCGATTCCGCCAGCGTCAACGCGCGCTGCGCCTGGGCCAGCTCCTCGGCCTGCAAGGCCGCCTGCGCGTCCAGGCCGGCCACCGCGTTGAGCACCAGTTCCACGTCCGCGAAGGCATCGACGATGGCTTGGCGGTAGTTCGCCAGCCGTTCTTCCCGCCGCGCCTGGGCCAGTTCGTGCCCGGCGGCCAGCCGGCCGGCGTTGAAGATTGGCGCTGCTAGCCCTGCCGCCAGCGAGTACACCGGGTTGTCAAAAGCGCGGCGCAGATGGTCCCCCTCCGCGCTCACCCCGGCGGCCAGCGTCAGGCTGGGCAGCATGGCCGCGCGCGCCGCCCGAACATTGGCCTCGGCCGACGCCAGCAAGGCTTCGGCGCGGGCGATGTCCGGCCGGCGGACGAGCAGTTCCGAGGGCAGCCCGGCGCCGATGTCCGGCGTCTCCAGCGTAGCCAGCGATGTTTCACCGATCTCGATGCCGCCCGGCTGCGCCAGCAGCACCGCCAATGCCGTGCGTGCCGCCTCGGCCTGCTGCTGTAGGGCGGTCAGACTGCGCCGCTGGCCCACCGCCAGTCCGCGCTGCTGCGCCAGCGCCAGCGGCGTGGCCGCACCTGCCCGCACCCGGGATTCGACCAGCTCCAGCAAGCGTTCGGCGCTTTGCAGATTCCGTTCGGCGATGCCGATGCGCTCGCGCAAGGCCACCGCGTTCAGCCAGGCCGATGCCACGCCGGCCGTCACCGTGAGCCGTACCGTGTCGCGGTCGAAGGCGGTGGCTTGCAGCATCGCCACCGCGCTGTCGCGGCCCGCGCGGTGGCGCCCCCAGAAGTCCACCTCGAAACGTGCGTCCAAGGCCGCCCCATGGCTGCCGGCACTGCCATCGCCTTCCAGACTGCCGCGCCGGCCGCCATCCAGGCCGGCCGCCACTTCCGGCAGCAGCGCGGCGCCCGCAATGCGCGCGCTGGCCTCGGCCTGCCGTACCCGCATCACGGCGGTCGACAGGTCCAGGCTGTCGTGCTCGGCCCGGGACACCAGGCGATCCAGTTCGGCGCTGCCGAAGGCGCGCCACCAGTCGGAGCGAACCTCGGCCGCCGCACCCTCGCCAGCCTGGCGCCATTGGGCGGGCAGTTCCAGGAGCGCCGCCTCGTCGCGCTGCGGACCCTGGACGGCGCAGCCGGCCAGCACGGCGCTCGCGGCGATCAGGGAGAGGATGCGCAGGAGTCTCATCATTCCCCCGCCAATGCCACGACGGGATCGAGCTTCGCCGCCTGGCGCGCCGGCATGAAGCCGAAGAGCAGCCCGGTCGCTGCCGCGCAGCCGAAGGCCAGCAGCATCGCCCGGATCGAGAAGATCACCGCCACGCCCCAGGCGATCAGCGCCGCGCCGATGAGAAGTCCGATCGCCACCCCGGCCACGCCACCCACCAGCGACACCATCACCGCCTCGGTGAGGAACTGGCGCTGGATGTCCCTTTGCCGCGCCCCGGTGGCCATGCGGATGCCGATCTCGCGGGTGCGCTCTTTCACCGCCATCAGCATGATGTTCATCACCCCGATGCCGCCCACCACCAGCGAGATGCCGGCGATCAGCGCCATCATCAGGCTCTGCTGGCGGGTGGCCTCGCGCTGTGCCTGCACCCGCTTCGATTGGTCGAGGATGTTGAAGTCCTTCAGGCCGTGTGCCTTCTGCAAGGTCTGGTCAATGGCCGCCACTGTCTCGCGCATGCGTTCGAGGTCGTCCAGCCGCACCTGGATCCGCCACGGATACGGGTTGCCGAACACCCGCCGGCTGCCGGTGGAAAACGGGATCATCACCGTGTTGTCGGTTTCCGGGCCGTCGCGCGTCGGCGCCAGCACGCCGATCACCTGGAACGGCACGTTGTTGACCAGCACGTATTGCCCCAACGCTTCACCGGCGCCGAACAGCTTCTCCCGCGCCATGCTGCCCAGCACGATCACCGTCGCCAGTTCGCGCTCGTGGCGCTCGTCGAGGAAGATGCCCTCGGCCATCTCCTCCCAGTTGTAGATCGCCATGGCGTCGCCGGTGAAGGCCAGCGCGGTCAGCGAGAGGTCCACGTCGCCCGCGCGCAGCAGCACCGGGCCGACGATGGTCGGCATGGCGTGGCTGACGTTGGGCACCTCGCGCAGCAACTGCGCGTCGGCCTCGGTGATCACGCCGCGCAGGCCGCGGCTGTCGGTGCCCGGCGCGATCGCCACGCGGTTGGCGTTGCCGAAGGCGGCCAGCTTTTCCATCAGGCTTTCGTTGGCGCCCTGGCCCACGGCCATCAGCGCGATCACCGAGGCCACGCCGATGACGATGCCCAGCAGGGTGAGCAGCGTGCGGAAGCGGTTTGCAGACAATGCGCGCCAGGCGCTGCCCACCGCCTCGCCCGCATCGGCCAGCCACGAGGCGCCATGCGCCACACCCTGGGCCATCCGCGCCATGAAGGCGCCGGCGTCCGGTGAGGCGGGGGCAGCCGAAACAGTGTCTGCCGCCTGCTCGGACTCCGCTTCCGGCGCAGTGTCGCGGATGATCCTGCCGTCGCTGATGGACACCACGCGCCGCGCCTGCCCGGCCACCTGCGGATCGTGGGTGATCAGGATCACCGTATGCCCGGCATCCGCCAGTTCCCGCAGCAGCGCCATCACCTCCTTGCCGCTCTGGGTATCCAGCGCCCCGGTCGGTTCGTCGGCCAGGATCACGTGGCCGCCGTTCATCAACGCGCGGGCGATGGATACCCGCTGCTGCTGCCCGCCGGAAAGCTGGTGCGGGCGATGGCCGGCGCGTTCGTCCAGCCCCAGGCGCTCCAGCAATTGCGCCGCACGTGTCTCGCGTTCCGTCGCCGAGACTCCGGCATACACCGCCGGCACCTGCACGTTGTGCAGGGCATCGAGCGACGGAATCAGGTGATAGCCCTGGAACACGAAGCCGAAGGCTTCGCGCCGCAGCCAGGCCAGTTCGTCGGCGCTCAGGCTGGCGATGTCCTGCCCGGCGAAGCGGTAGGTGCCGGCACTGGCGCGGTCCAGGCAGCCGAGGATGTGCATCAGGGTGGACTTGCCCGAGCCCGAGACGCCCATCAAGGCCACGAACTCGCCGGCGTGAATGTCCAGGTCGATGCCGTGCAGCACCTCGACGCTGGGTTCCCCCGCATTTGTGTCGCCTTCGCCACCATAGCGCTTGCGGATGCCGCGCAGTTCGATCAGTGGAGAATTCATGCTCAGATCCGACACCCGAGAGATTCCTTACTATTGATGTTTTTTCTGACTAGAATAGGATTCGCTGAAATTATTTCCAGGGAGCGACGCCTCATGCACGCCACCATCACCAGCAAGGGCCAGGTGACCCTGCCCAAACCCATCCGTGACCAGCTTGGCCTGGTCGAGGGAACACGGCTGGATTTCGAAATCGTCGACGGCATCATCCGGGCCCGCCCGGTCAGCCGCACGGCGCTGGATATCTTCGGCGTCCTCCACCAACCGGGACGAAAACCCGTCAGCAGCGAAGACATGAAGCAGGCCATCGAGCAAGCCGCCGTGGACCGATACCGCGCTGCCACCGGATCGGCGGACGACGACGCATGATCGGCATCGACACCAACCTGCTGGTGCGCCTGCTCGTCAACGACGATGCGGCGCAGGCCAATGCCGTCCGCAAGCTGCTGGAACCGATCAACGACACACCCGAAGCCGTATTCATCAGCGACTTGGTCATTGCGGAAACACTCTGGGTGCTCAAGGCACGCTATGGGATGGACAGGAATGCGCAGGCCGGCGTGATCGACCTGCTGCTTTCCGTCAAGACGTTTGCCTTTGAGGACCGCGCCACCCTGGAGCGGGCCGCGTCCGCCTTTCGCCACGGCAAGGCCGGCTTTGCCGACTGCCTGATCGTCGCCCGCAACCGCCGCCTGGGCTGCACCGTCACCGTCACCTTCGACAAGACGCTTGCCCGCCATGAAGGCGCGCAACTGCTGCCGACAGGTGCCTGAACGCGGTCCCTCGTTCACCACCGCAACCTCCGGGACACCTGTTCGCGCTTGATGGCAGTGACGAGGCGCTCGTTCTCCTTCAAGCCTTCCAGCACCTCCCCGCGCAGGCGATCGCGCACGCCGATCACGACTTCACATTCCTCGATGCGTTCGCCCCTCAATACCTGGGCCAGGAAGGTGTCGGGCTGGCCGGCCACAGGCCTGAGGGCAGAGAGGGGCGCTGCCAGCACGTCGTTCGCGCCGGATTCGACGAAGAACACCTGCGCGCTCATCTGTGGCATCAGCGCGCCGTCGGCGTTGTCCACATCGAACAGCGCGGTGTACAGCACCACCTTGCCGGCCGCACCTCCTTGCGCACCGCCCACCGCGCCTTGGGCGGAAGGCGGCGCCGGCAGGATCTGGCGCAGCGTGCCGTGCCAGCGGCGGGCTTTGCCGTTGTCATACTTCAGGCCCAGGGTGGTGAAGTAGGCGGGCATGCCCGAATGGATGCGTCCCACGTCGGCTTCCGAGACTTCCGTCCACACCGTCATCCGCGACAGGTCGGCGATGCGCAACAGGTTCGGCGTCTGGTAGGTGGCGTTCAGCGTCTGGCCTTCGCGGGCGTCCAGCGTCACCACGGTGCCGTCGATGGGTGCGTAGATGCGTGTGTAGCCCAGCAGTGCCTCATTACCCTGCAGAGTGGATTGCGCGCCTTCGATCTGGGCCTGTAGGCTCTCGATGCGCGCCTCGGCGATGCGCAGGCTGGCCTCGGCCGTCTGCACATCTTCCAATCGGGTGGAGCCTTCCGCCGCCATCTGCCGCTGACGTTCGGCCTGCTGCCGCGCCAGGTCACGCTGGGCTTCCTGTTCGGCCAATTCGGCGTGCAACCGTGCCAGGGTGGCGCGGTTGGTCTGCACCGTGGCCGATTGCAGGGCCGGGTCGATCTCCACCAGCAGGTCGCCGTGTTTCACTCCGTTGCCAGCCTTGACGGCGATGCGCTTGATCTGCCCGGACACCTGCGCGCCCACGTCCACGAAGCGGTGGGGTTGCAGGGCGCCCAGGGCGGCTACCGTGTTCTCGATGCTGGCGCGGCGCACTGGCGCCGTCTCGATGGTCTGCACGGTGCGGAAGAAGCCCAACCACAACACCAGCGCCAGGGCGGCCAGCACCGCTCCCGCGATCGACCCGTGCAGTATCCGCGGACGGCCCTTGCGAGAGAATGAAAGGCGCGAATCCGTCACCGCGTCTCCCGTCGTCGGGTAGTCTCGGCGTCCACATCGCGCCAGTCCACTTCCACGGCTTCACCCGGCTTGTCACCGATCAGCACATGGAAGGCGCCGGGCGGGCGCTCGAAGCGCACCCGGCCCTGGCCGTCGGTCTTCGTGGCATGCAACAGATTGTCGGCGGCGGCGAACACCTGCACCGGCACATGATTCCAGGCGCCGGACAGGGCGCGGGTCGAGCGGCACACCACCTCGGTATCCTCGGCCCAGCAGTGGGCCACACGGATATTCGACTGGTTGGGGTTGTGGGCCAGCGTCGGTACCGATACCAGCAGCCCGCTTGCGAGAACGGTGCTGGCAGCGAATGAAGTTCTCATCGTGATGTCTCCAGAATGAATTGCGCGAGGGCCGGCGATACCTGCGCCACGTCCAGCGCCACGTGGTGGGTCTGCCCCTCCTTGCCGACCACCGTGAGCCAAAGCTGGTCTTCGGGCCGGATGCCCGCCGGAATCGGCAGCGTGGCTTCGCGCTCCCAGCGATTCCCCACGAAACGCTCGCCCAGCGCCGGCGGACGGGGCGGACGCAGCTTCAGCCAGGCTGCGCGGATGTCCGCGTCGCAGGCATCGCAGAAGCGCAGCATCAGGTGCTTGACCGGAATGCCGCTGGGCGTGTCCTCCGGCGGCTCTTGCTCTTCTTCCGACAGCGTGAAAGTCCAGGGTCCGACCTGCCCCTTCACCGCGTCGGTGCGCAGCAGCGGATGGACCGGGGCCTGGTACACGGCAGCGGCGAATCCCAGGGGAAGGGCGATCAGCAGCAACACCAGCAGGGCATGCCAGCCTCGGCGCCAGAGTGCGGCGCTGGTGGGTGCGGGCACAGCCACTCCACCGACATCCGCCGTGGCCTGGGCCTTGCTCCGGGATGCGCGGAGTTGCCGTTCCGGCTGCATTGCCCGCCACGGCCAGTAGGCAATGGCAAACACCCAAACCAGCACCGCCACCGTCAGCCAGCCGAACCACAGAAAGGGCCCGAAATTGCCGCGCCAGCCCAGAACACAGACCACCAGCGCCACCGCCAGCAAACCATACCCCGCCACACGCAGCACGACTTTCGGCAAACGCCCCGGCACCCGGCGCAGCAACAGCTTGCCTTCACGGTCATTGGCCAGGGCCAGCAGCACGAAACCGGCCAGGCTCAAGGCAAGCACCAGCAGGTCCCACCAGAAGGGCTGCATCGGCATCATGGCCTGGCTCCCAGCCACCAGCAGGCGGCATAGACCACCAGTGTCCACACGGTCAGCCACACCCAGGCGCGGGTGGCGCTGCGGGTGTGGAACGCCCACATCAGGATGGCGGCGTGGATGGCGTAGACCACCAGGCGCGCGCCCATGCCGGCCGGCGCCACCGGCGAGATCAAGGTCAGCAGCAACTGGATCGCCGTCGCCAGGGCGTAGCCACCAACCACGGCCGCCAGCACCCGCGATGCCACGCTTAGGCGATAACGAATGGATTCTCCAGTGCGAAGCAAGGTCAGTGTCATATCCGCGCCTCCCCTACCCGGGCGGGCGTGGCGTCCGCCCGAGTGGCCGGGATAGAAGCCCACTTGCGCCGCAACTTCCAGGCGATGAAGCCGAATACCGTCGCCAGCGCCAGCATGGTCAGGTCCAGGCCAGCCAGCACCCAGTCGCCGTGGGAAATCGTTGCACCCAGGTGCTTGTCGGTGGTCAACCAGTTCAATACCGGAATCAGAACGAATGCAGCCGTAGCCAGCCACAGGGTTTCCAGCCAGGCTTTCTTGACCGGACGCAGCGCGGCATAAAGCAGCACCCAGGCCCAGGTTAGAAACAGGCAATGTGCCTCCCATTCGGCGCGCTCGAACATCGTCACCGGCAGCAGGCGGTTGGCCCAGAAATACGCTGCCACTCCCACCGGCAGACCGACCAACACACCGATGTTCAGACGTTCCACCAGTCGCAGGCCAAAGGACGCATTGCCAAGCCGGGCTTGCTTCTCCCGGCGTTTGACCGCCCACAGCACCATGCCGGTGCCGATCATCACGCAGCCCAGCAGGCCGGATAGGAACAGCAGCCAGCGTAGACCAGTACCAGCGAACCAGGCCATATGGAAGATGGTGAAGAACCACAAAGCCTGGTGTGCTGGCTTCTGGCCGAAGGTATAGGGAATGTCCAGTAGCTCGCCGGTTGTGGCATTGAAATACAGATGACTGCCATAGCGGCTCTTCAGCGGCCATTCCACGCCATGGGGGCGCTGGATCTCGATCAGTGGCCCGTGTTCCGGCAACTGGGTCAGCTTGATGCTGCCGATTTCCCCACTGCCCATCATGCGTTCGGCGTGTTCGACGATCTGTACGATCGGCACGTCTGCGTACTTCACCGGTACCGCCTCGTGTGGTGTCGGCTGCGCCGGCTGTACGGGCTTGGGTGTATGCAGCAGCGGCTTGGGCATATAGCTCTGCAGTGCCAGCCCGCTGTAAACGATCATCACGAAAAACGGCAGTGCCATCACGCTGGACAGGTTGTGTCCGTCCAGCCACGAACGCTGGCCCTTGCTGGGGCGAAAGGTGAAAAAATCTTTGAAGATATTCTTGTGAACGACGATGCCGGTGATCAGAACCAGCAGGGACAGGAGAGTGGCAATGGAAACGATGGTCATCCCAGTGGCAGCGTCGATGTAATGCAACTGATAGTGCACCTCATAGAACAGCATGCCGCCTTCCGTTTCCCGCACAGCCGGAGGCGGCGGTAGCGCTTCCCTCGTCACCGCATCCAGACGTTCGGAAAGGCCGCTCCAGGAAACGGTAAGGTCGTTTGAATACCCCCGCTGCTGACTGCCGCATGCCTCACCGCAGCCGATCCGCCGCCCGTCATTGGGCAGGGTGATCTGCCAGCCTGTGGCGCTGTCCGACTGGCGGGCCAGAAAGCCGAATGCGGTCTGCACCGCCTGCGTGGTTGGCACCGTTTGCTGCGCTGGGCGCAGTGGCAGTTCCGGCCGCATCCAGCGAGTGATCTCCATATGGAAATAGGTCGCCGTGCCGATCACAAATATGAAAAACAGCACCCAGCCGGTCACAAGCCCCGCCCAAGTGTGCAGCCAGGCCATGCTCTGGCGGAAATGCTCTTTCATCCAATGCCTTAAATCTGATTACAGCGCAGACGACAGACGAAGTGCCCGGTTTATCATGCAACCGGGCATACCCATTCAAACTGGCGTTATCGTCAGAACTGATATCTGAGGTTGACGAGGAAATTGCGCGGCACGCCGATGTAGTTGAGGTTCAGAGCCAGCGGGTCCCAATACTCCTTGTCGAACAAGTTGTTCACCACCGCGCTGATTTCGGCCTGCTCGCTGATCCGGTACTTGGCGGTGAGGCCAACCAGGGCATAGCTCTTCTGCTCGATCCGCCAACCAGTGCCCGACCGGTACGTAGAACTTTGCGCCCGCAGACTCCCGCCGACACTCCATTTCGTGCCGGGGATGTGGTAGTTGGTGAACAGCCGGTAGGCGTGCCGGGGAATCCGAGTCTCGGCAGGTTGGCCCTTGTTGGCGCCGTTGGCATGTTCCGACTCGACGAAGGTATAGCCGGCGCCGATCTGCCAGTTGGACGACAGGGCGCCGTTGAGGCTCAGCTCGACCCCTTCACTGCGAATCTTGCCCTGAGAGTAGTAGCACCAGCCGCCGCAGACATTGCCGGAACTGTTGCCAAATTGGGTATCCTGGGCCGGCCGATTGGTTTCTTCCAGTTGAAAGATCGCTGCCGCGGCATTCAGCCTGCCAGCAAAGAACTCGCCCTTGACGCCGGCCTCGTAGTTCGCACCGACCACTGGCTTGAGAACGTCGCCATTGCGGCCAAGATTGGATAGCGGTCGGAAGATGTCCGAATAGCTGGCGTAGAGCGAATAATTGTCGTTGATGTCGTAGACGATCCCTGCATAAGGGGTGACCACGGCATTTTCATCCATGATCCGGATGCCTTGAGAATTGATGTTTTCATACCAACTGATGCGGGTACCCAGGATCAGTTTGAGCGGGTCGGCCAGATTCAGGCGTGCGACCCCGTAGGCGCCATGCTGATTGGTCTTGCTTGGATTGCCAAATGCGGGCGCATCGCTTAGATGCACATAGGGAAAGGCCTCTGGGCCGTCATAAAGATTGAAATTAAATCTGCTGCTGAACCTGGATGCATTCGCACTTTCCGCCTTTTTTCCATTGATTCCGAAGGCCAGCTCATGCTTGCGCCCCAGCAGGTGCAGGGGGCCTGCAGCATGGGCATCCAATGAGTCACTCGATGTTTTTCTGCGATTCCACCAGGCCGCAGCACTCATTCCATCTCCGGTTACCAGATCCGGCCTGCCCGCTTGCTCGCCTAGGAGTTGGTCGACATCGCCATCATGATGGGCATAGTTGAGCTTGAAGTCCCAGCCATGTCCAAGTTGCTGCTCGATGTAGAAAAAAGCTCGCCGTGACTCGGTGTTCCTGAACCCATAGGGTGGCACGCCAAATAACAGCGAACGGCTCAGGCCAAGGCTGCTGCCATCGGCTGCCGCAGGCATACCCATCTCCTGACCACTGTTGTCGTTTTCCTCATGCTGGTAGCCGATGCCAATCCTGGTGCTGTCCGTGGGAAGAGCCTCGATCACGCCATAGACGGCTGTCTTGTCGGAATGAACGTAATCCATGAAGGACTCGGCCTTGTCGGACAGAGCCACGACGCGCGCGCGGAGGGCGCCGGATTGCACCAGCGGCGTGGAAACGTCCGCCACCAGCCGTCTTTTGTCCCAGGAGCCGAGTTGGGTTTCAACATGCGCCTGGAATTGCTCGGTGGGGCGCTTGCCCACGATGTTGATGGTGCCGCCCGGATTGCCGGCGCCATTCAGCAATCCGGCGGCACCCTGCTGTATTTCGACGTGGTCGAAGAAGGCGGTATCGGGAGAAGCTTCGCCAACGTTAAACCCACCCATGGCATCCGCCGGCGCACCGTCGTACTGCACTTGCAGGCCGAATCCTCGACTGGTGTAGTTGGTGGCCCCATTCACTCTACTTGCATAGACACCGCTGGTGCTGCGCAGCACTTCGTCCATGGTCGTCAGTCCGAAATCATCCATCTGCTGCCGAGTGATGACCGTCACAGTCTGCGGCGTCTCGCGCAGCGACAGCGGCAGCTTGGTGGCGACGTTCACCTGTTCGGTGGTGTAGGAGCCGGTGCCTTCGGTCAGGGCGCTCCCACCAAGCGCAGTGGCGGTGACCGCGACAACCGGCAACGTAGCCGCACCCAACGCCACTGCGCGAAGACGATATTCCCCCGATGCATTCCGCACGGCTTCCAGCCCCGTGCCGGCCAGCAGCGTGTCCAATGCGGCCTGCGCGCTGAAGGTGCCGCGCACGCCGCGGCTTTGCCTGCCCTGCACCAGTGCAGGCGTGGCGGCCAGCGGCACGCCCGACTCGGCGACGAAGTGCGTCAGTACAGCATCGAGCGGTCCTGCGGGTATGTCGTAGTCACGCATGCCAGGCGCTTGTTGCGCCACGGGCGCCGCGTTTTGCGCCTGGGCCTCGGGCTGCCATACGGCCAGCAGGCCGCCGGCCAGGGTAAGGTGAATGGCTGCCACCAGCAGTGTGGGGCGGAACCCTGGATGGGTGGAGTGGGAAACGGTGATCTCTGCCGCGGACGCGGCACGGGATGCATGTCTGGACATGACGGACGTTCTTCCTCGTGCAAGATGGTTGGCGAAACGGAGTCACCCCGTCTTGTCCCCCGACGGCTGCCGGAACCGATGACTTTGGCGATCTCTCACTCCCTTAATCGAACGAGAGGCCAAAAGGTAGAAGCGATTCTGGAAAAAACTCTGAGAAGTGCTCTCAAGCGGCATGGAAAGCGGGCGGTGGCTTGGCGCAACAGGGCACTTGCGTCCATTCTCTTGGCGTATACAGTTCCACATATACGATGCTCTCTATATCTCGGACGCCATGGAGGCGCTGCTGGCTCAGGCCGCACAGGCGTGCGGCCTGTCAAAGAGCCGCTGGGTCGCCGAACTCATCCGCCAGCACGCGCGTGATGTCTGGCCTGCCGAATGCGCCACGCTGGCTGGGGCATTTTCCGACTTCCCCCTGCGCGACGAATTGCCTCTGCAGGGGAATGACGTGCCCCGCATTGGGTTTTGACGCTGCTGGTTCTGGACAGCAACACCATCAACCACTACTTCCGGGGCGATACCCAGGTGGTGCCGCGCCTGGAGGCTCTGGAAAAGCTGTTGCTCCCGTTGGCGCCATCACGCACGGCTGGTGACACGCAACGAGCGGGAGTTCGCCCGCGTGCCGGGTTTGCAGGTGGTGAACTGGCACGCGGAGTGATCAGCGCGCCGCCTCACCCCTGGGCTCGATGCTGACCCACCACGGTTGCGTGCGGTGCACGCGGATGGGCATGACGGATTCGAGCATGGCCAGCGTCCGGTCGGGGTCGCCCACCGGGTAGCCGCCGAAGACGCGCAGGTCGGCCACTTCGGGCGCCAGGCCCAGGTGGCCGTGGTGATGGCGCCGCAGTTCCTTTACCACGTCGGACAGCGGGATGTTGCGGGCGACGAGCAGGCCGCGCGTCCAGGCTTCGCGGGCAGGGTCGGCGGCTTCGGCCGCCGCCAGCGAGGCATCGGTGAAGCGGAGCTGCTGGCCCGCGGGAATGATGGTGGTGGCGCCGGTGGTGGCGGTGCGCACCTCGATGCGGCCCTCGAAGACGGCCACGAAGGTTTCGGTCTCGTCCAGCCGCACGGTGAAACGGGTGCCCAGCGCCTGCAGGCGACCCTGCGGGGTCTCGACATAGAAGGGGCGCCGCAGTGGGTCGGCGGCGGTGTCGATGAGGACTTCGCCCTTCACCAGTTGCAGGCGGCGCTGGTCTGGCCGGTAGTCCTGATTGAAGGCGCTGACGGCGTTGATCCAGATGCGGGTGCCGTCGGACAGGGCGATTTCGCGCACTTCGCCGGTGCCGGTGCGGTAGTCGGCCATCCACGCCTGAGCCGTGCCGGGCAGGGGCGTATGGCGCCATGTGATCCAGCCAAGCAGGCCGCTGCCGGCAATGGAGGCGATGCCGAGCAGCACCTGCCGGCGCCGCGCCAGGACGCTGTTGGCCCGTTCGTAGGCGGTGATGGCGGTTTGTCGCTCGGAGCTGGCCTTGATGGGCTCGAAGCGGTGACTGATGCGCTCGACGTAGCGCCACGCCTCCTGGTGCTCGGCCGATTCGGCCAGCCAGGATTCCCACCGGCTGCGGTCGGCTGCCGTGGCCTCGCCCGAGTCCAGCACCGCGAACCACTCGGCGGCCTGTTCCAACACGCCGTGCGAAGGCTCGGATGGGGTGGATTTGAGGGAAGCGGTGGTCAAGGCGCGGCGACCTGCGTGTGAACCGCGCCGTCAGGAGACGGCGGGAACAGTCGTCGGAAAGGATGGGGTCTGTTCGCCGCTGCAGGGCAGTTCTTCCACCACTTGCCGCGCCTCCAGGCGCAGGCAGTGCAGCATGGCTTGGGCGACGTAGGTGGTGACGGTGCGTGTGGAGACGCCCAGCTCCTGGGCCACCTCCTTGTGCGTCATGTCGCCGGCCACGGCCAGCACGAAGGCGCGGGCGGCCTTGGGCGGCAGGCTGCGCAGCATGGTGTCGATTTCCTGAAGGGCTTCGAGCACGATGACCTGGTGCTCGGCCGAGGGAGCCACGGCCTCGGGCCGGGCGGCGAGCGTATCGAGCCAGGCTTGTTCAATGCTGCGACGGCGCCAGAGGTCCACGCACAGGCCGTTGGCCATGGTGCGCAGGTAGACCCGCGCCTCGGGAGCGCTGTCGAAGCGGCGCGGTTTCTCGATCAGGCGGAGGAAGGCGTCGTGCGCGAGATCGGCTGCGTCGGCCGCGTTGCCCAGCCGCCGGCGTAACCACCCCTGGAGCCAGTCGTGATGGTCATCGTAGAGGTGTTCGATGGTGGGTGACGCATACTCCGGGGGGCTCACGATCTTGTCTACCCCTTGGCTTTCCACCCGGCGGGCATGTGGCATGTGATTTCTCTAACTGCGCGTGTCCACGGTCAAGACGGTGCGCCACTTGGAAAACCCCTCGGGCAGCAGCGCCACGGACAGCCATTCCTGAACGGGTGCTGCGCCGCGCAGAACGCTTGGGCCTCACTCTCCGGCAACGGCTTGACGATCTCGAATCGGTTGCGGCTGATGCCGGCCGGATCGCTCTCCAGAGACCTTGAGCGCGTTCCATTCGGTAACAAAAACGATTCGCACTATCATGTTGGCCGCCGATTATGAGGCTGAGGCGCGCGTTTGGCAATTCTTTCGCTTGCGTTTGACCGCCGGCGCCGCCGTGCGGGTTCGGCCGGATGATTTCGTTGGCTGCGCGGCGAATCCGGCATCGGGGAACGACTTGCCCTTCGCTCGGCGGCGTCTTTCCAGACTACGGCATGGGGCCGGGTAAGTCATCGGCGGCATGGTAAAATCCCCGGTTTCGCCAAGACACAACAATATAGGTCGCAAGCAAGCGGCATGTGGATGGGATATGGAACAGACGCAACAATTCGCCAAGGAAACCCTGCCGATCAGTCTCGAAGACGAGATGCGGCGCTCCTACCTCGATTACGCGATGAGCGTGATCGTCGGCCGGGCGCTGCCGGACGTGCGCGACGGCCTGAAGCCGGTGCACCGTCGCGTGCTCTTCGCCATGCACGAGCTCGGCAACGACTGGAACAAGGCCTACAAGAAGTCGGCCCGCGTCGTCGGCGACGTCATCGGTAAGTACCACCCGCACGGCGACACGGCGGTGTACGACACCATCGTGCGCATGGCGCAGGATTTCTCGCTGCGCTACATGCTGGTCGACGGCCAGGGCAACTTCGGCTCGGTCGACGGCGACAACGCCGCGGCCATGCGTTACACCGAAGTGCGCATGGCGAAGATCGGCCACCAACTGCTCGAAGACATCGACAAGGAAACCTGCGACTTCGGCCCGAACTACGACGGTTCGGAGCAGGAGCCGCTGATCCTGCCGGCGCGCATCCCGAACCTCTTGATCAACGGCTCGGCCGGCATCGCCGTCGGCATGGCGACGAACATCCCGCCGCACAACCTGAACGAGGTGGTCGACGGCTGCCTGGCGCTGCTCGCCAACCCGGAGCTGACGGTCGACGACCTGATCGAGATCATTCCGGCGCCGGACTTTCCGACCGCCGCCTTCATCTACGGCGTCTCCGGCGTGCGCGACGGCTATCGCACCGGCCGCGGCCGCGTCGTCATGCGCGCACGCACGCACGTCGAGGATCTGGAGAAGGGCAACAAGCAGGCGATCATCGTCGACGAGCTGCCCTATCAGGTGAACAAGCGCACGCTGCTCGAAAAGATCGCCGAACTGGTCAACGACAAGAAGATCGACGGCATCTCGCACATCCAGGACGAGTCGGACAAGTCCGGCATGCGCGTGGTCATCGAGCTGAAGCGCGACGTCATTCCCGAGGTGGTGCTGAACAACCTGTACAAGCAGACGCAGTTGCAGGACACCTTCGGCATGAACATGGTGGCGCTGGTCGACGGCCAGCCGCGCCTCCTGAACCTCCGGCAGATGATCGAATCCTTCCTCGCGCACCGGCGCGAGGTGGTCACCCGCCGCACCGTCTACGAGCTCCGCAAGGCGCGCGAGAAGGCGCACACGCAGGAAGGCCTGGCCGTGGCGCTCGACAACGTCGACGAGATCATCGCGCTGATCAAGGCGGCGCCGACGCCGGCCGACGCCAAGCGCGGCCTGATGGGCAAGCTGTGGACCTCGCCGACCGTCGGCGAGATGCTGGCGCGCGCAGCGCTCGACGCGACGCGGCCGGAAGGGCTGGGCCTCGAATTCGGGCTCTCGAAGAAGGGCTACCTGCTCTCCGACGCCCAGGCGCAGGCGATCCTCGAACTCAGGCTGCAGCGCCTGACCGGGCTGGAGCGCGACAAGATCGTCGCCGACTACCGCGACCTGCTGGAAAAGATCACCGACCTGATGGACATCCTCGACCGCCCCGAGCGCATCACGCAGATCATCGGCGACGAGCTGAAGGCGGTGAAGGAACAGTTCGGCGACAAGCGCCGCTCGGAGATCGTCACGCACACGCAGGACCTCGGTATCGAGGACCTGATCACGCCGCAGGACATGGTCGTGACCTTGTCGCATACCGGCTACATCAAGTCGCAGCCGCTCACCGACTACCGCGCGCAGCGCCGCGGCGGCCGCGGCAAGCAGGCGGCGGCGATCAAGGAAGACGATTTCGTCGACCACCTGTTCGTCGCCAACACGCACGACTACATCCTGTGCTTCTCGAACCGCGGCCGCGTGTACTGGATCAAGGTCTACGAAGTGCCGCAGGGCAGCCGCAACAGCCGCGGCAAGCCGATCGTGAACATGTTCCCGCTGGAAGAGGGCGAGAAGATCAACGCCATCCTGCCGGTGAAGGAGTTCGCGCAGGACCGCTTCGTCTTCATGGCGACTTCGCAGGGCACGGTCAAGAAGACGCCGCTGTCCGAGTTCTCGAATCCCCGCAAGGCCGGCATCATCGCTGTCGCGCTCGACGAGGGCGACTACCTTATCGGCGCCGAGATCACCGGCGGCGAGAACGACATCGTGCTGGTTTCGGACGCCGGCCGCGCGGTCTGGTTCGACGAAGAGGACGTGCGTCCGATGGGCCGTCCGGCGCGCGGCGTGCGCGGCATGAAGCTGGGCAAGGGCCAGCAGGTGCTGTCGCTGCTCGTCGCCGAAAACGACCAGCAGACCGTGCTGGTGGCTACCGAGAACGGCTTCGGCAAGCGCACCGCGCTCGCCGACTTCCGCCACTCCGGCCGCGGCACGCAGGGCGTCATGGCGATCAAGGCGAGCGAGCGCAACGGCAAGGTGGTCGCCGCCAAGCTGGTCACCGACGAGGACGAGATCATGCTCATCACCACCGGCGGCGTGCTGATCCGCACGCGCGTTTCGGAAATCCGTGAGCTCGGCCGGGCGACGCAGGGCGTGACGCTGATCTCGCTCGACGCGGGCGAGAGGCTGGCCGGCCTCGAAAAGATCGTCGAGACCGACGACGAAGAGTAAGGAACGGGCGAGGGCTTTCATGTCGCGCATCTGGAATTTCAGCGCCGGTCCAGCGGTGCTGCCGGCGGAAGTGCTGGAGCAGGTCGGGGACGAACTGCTCGACTGGCACGGCGCCGGCTGCGGCGTCATGGAGATGAGCCACCGCGGCAAGGCGTTCACGTCGATCATCGAGGCGGCCGAGGCCGACCTGCGCGAACTGCTCGGCATTCCCGGCAACTACAGGGTGCTCTTCCTGCAAGGGGGCGCCACGCAGCAGTTCGCGCAGATTCCGATGAACCTGCTGCCCGCCGGCAGGTCGGCCGACTACCTGGTCACGGGTTCGTGGTCGAAGAAAGCGGTCAAGGAAGCGCAGCGCGTTGCCGGCCCGGCGTCGGCACGCGTCGCCGGCAGCACCGAGGCCGTGGGCTTCACGCGCTTCCTCGACGACGGCGAGATCGCCGTCGATGCGAACGCCGCCTACCTGCACCTATGCACCAACGAGACGATCCACGGCGTCGAGATCGACTGCTCGCGCCTGCCGAAGACCGGCATGCCGATCGTCGCCGACATGAGTTCGCATATCCTGTCGCGGCCGGTCGACGTGTCGAAGTACGCGCTGATCTACGCCGGCGCGCAGAAGAACGTCGGCCCGTCCGGCGTGACGCTGGTGATCGTCCGCGAGGACCTCGTCGGCCGGGCGCCGGCGACGATCCCGACGGTGATGGACTACGCGGTGATGGCCGAGAACGGCTCGATGCTGAACACGCCGCCGACCTTCGCCATCTACGTCGCTGGCCTCGTCTTCAAGTGGCTGAAGCGCCAGGGCGGCCTCGTCGAGATGGAAAGGATCAACAGGCACAAGGCCGAACTGCTCTACGCCTGCATCGACGAGAGCGAAGGCTTCTACCGCAACCCGGTGCGCGTCGCCGACCGCTCGCGCATGAACGTGCCGTTCACGCTCGCCGATCCCGCGCTCGACGCCGCCTTCCTCGCCGAAGCGCAGGCCGCCGGGCTCGCTTCGCTGAAGGGCCACAAGTCGGTCGGCGGCATGCGCGCGTCGATCTACAACGCCATGCCGACCGACGGCGTGCGCGCGCTGGTGGCGTTCATGGACGACTTCCGGAAGCGCAAGGCATGAGCGAGGAACTTTCCAAGGAACTCGCCGCCGTCCGCGACGAGATCGACGGCATCGACGGAGAGCTTCTCGACCTGCTGAACCGGCGCGCCCGCTGCGCGCAGAAGGTCGGCGAGATCAAGGCGCGCCACGGCGAGGCCGGCTTCATCTACCGCCCCGAGCGCGAGGCGCAGGTGCTGCGCCGCGTCCAGGATCTGAATCCGGGGCCGCTTTCCGACGAGAACGTCACCTGGCTGTTCCGCGAGGTGATGTCGGCCTGCCTGTCGCTCGAACAGCCGCTGTCGGTGGCCTTCCTCGGTCCGCTCGGTTCCTTCACCGGCAGCGCGGCGACCAAGCATTTCGGCCACGCCGCGCGCCTCCTGCCGCAGGCGTCGATCGACGACGTTTTCCGCGAGGTCGAGGCCGGTCACGCGCACTACGCGGTGGTGCCGGTCGAGAACTCGACCGAGGGCGCCGTCGGCCGCAGCATGGACCTGCTCTTCTCGACGCCGCTCAGGGTCTGCGGCGAGGTCGTGCTGCGCATCCACCAGAACCTGATGACGCGCGAGACTGCGCTCGCCGGCGTGAAGAAGATCTACTCGCACGCCCAGTCGCTGGCGCAGTGCCACGAGTGGCTGAATCGCAACCTGCCGAACGTGCCGCGCATCTCGGTCGCCAGCAACTCGCAGGCCGCCGAGCTGGCGATGCAGGAGGAGGGCGCCGCGGCGATCGCCGGCGAGGCCGCGGCCGAACGCTTCAACGTGCCGATCCTGGTCGCCAACATCGAGGACGAGCCGAACAACACGACGCGCTTTCTCGTCCTCGGCCGCCGCGACGCCGGCATCTCCGGCCGCGACAAGACCTCGCTGATCATGTCCGCGCCGAACCGCACCGGTTCGCTGCACGGCCTCCTGCTGCCGCTGGCCGAGGCCGGCGTGTCGATGACGCGGCTGGAGTCGCGGCCGGCGCGGCACACGCTGTGGGAGTACGTGTTCTTCGTCGATATCGACGGCCACTGCGACGAGCCGAAGGTGGCCAAGGCGCTGGCCGAGCTGCAGCGGCAGGCGGCCTACCTGAAGGTGCTCGGCTCCTACCCCGCCGCCGTTTACTGAACCCCTGTCTTGCCAAGGATAGCCATGCCCCTCATCGACCAGGCGCTGCCCTACGTGCGCGCCATCTCGCCCTACCTGCCGGGCAAGCCGATCACCGAACTGGCCCGCGAGATGGGCATTCCGGTGGAGAGGATCGTCAAGCTCGCCTCCAACGAGAACCCGCTCGGCATGAGCCCGAAGGCGAGGGCGGCGATGGAAAGGGCGATCGGCTCGCTCGAACGCTACCCGGACGACTTCGACCTGAAAAAGGCGCTCGCCGACCACACCGGCCTCGGCATGGAGCGCATCGTGCTCGGCAACGGCTCGAACGACGTGCTCGACCTGATCGCCCGCGTCTTTCTCGCGCCGGGCCGCTCGGCGGTGTTCGCGCAGCACGCCTTCGCCGTCTATCCGCTGGCCACGCTGTCCACCGGCGCCGAACTGGTCGTCGTGCCGGCGAAGGACTTCGGCCACGACCTCGATGCGATGCGCGCGGCGATCCGCCCGGACACGCGCATCGTCTGGATCGCCAACCCGAACAACCCGACCGGCACCTTCCTGCCGTATCCGCAGTTGAAGGCTTTCCTGCAGGCGGTGCCGGCCGATGTCGTCGTCGTCCTCGACGAGGCCTACAACGAATACCTGCCGCCGGCCGAGCGCGTCGACACGGTGGCCTGGCTGGCCGAGTTCCCGAATCTGGTGATCACGCGCACCTTCTCGAAGATCTACGGCCTGGCCGGCCTGCGCATCGGCTACGCGCTGGCTTCCGCCGAGATCGCCGACCTGATGAACCGCGTGCGCCAGCCGTTCAACTGCAACAACCTGGCGCTCGCCGCGGCCGTCGCCGCGCTCGACGACCACGAATTCGTCGCGCAGAGTTACGCGCTCAACCGCAGCGGCATGGAGGCGATCATCGCCGGCCTGAAGCGCCTCGGCCTCGCGCACATCCCGGCGCACGGCAACTTCGTCACCTTCAAGGTCGACGACGCCGCCGGTGTGAACCAGCGCCTGCTGAAGCAGGGCGTCATCGTCCGGCCGATCGGCGGCTACGGCCTGCCCGACTGGCTGCGCGTGACCATCGGCACCGAAGCCGAGAACCTGCGCTTCCTTGAGGCGCTGGAAGCGGCGTTGAAGAGGTGATGAAAATCCACCGCAGAGGCGCAGAGGCGCAGAGGTTACGCAGAGAAAGGCAAAGTGCGGCTTTCTCCGGGCTTCCTCTGCGCTTTCTCTGCGCCTCTGCGCCTCTGCGGTAGGTGTTACCAATGCAACCCGAGTTTGGAAAAATCGTCGTCTTCGGCGTCGGCCTGATCGGCGGCTCCTTCGCGCTGGCGCTGAAGGCGGCCGGCGAGGTCGGCGAGGTCGTCGGCTTCGGCCGCAGCCTCGGCACGCTGACGCAGGCGCTCGAACTCGGCATCATCGACCGCGTCGGCGCCAATCCCGGCCAGGAGGTGGCGGACGCCGACCTCGTGCTGATCGCCACGCCGGTCGGCCAGATGGCCGAGATCATGGCGCGCATCGCGCCCTACCTCGGGCCGGAGACGGTGGTCACCGACGGCGGCAGCACCAAGTCCGACGTCGTCGCCGCGGCGCGCGCCGCGTTCGGCGAGAAGATCGCCCGCTTCGTGCCGGCACACCCGATCGCCGGCGCCGAGAACAGCGGCGCGGCGGCAGCGAAGGCCGACCTCTACCGCGAGCGCAAGGTGGTGCTGACGCCGCTGCCGGAAAACAGCGTGCTCGACGTCGCCCGCGTGCGCTCGGCCTGGGAATGGTGCGGCGCGCAGATCTTCGAGCTGACGCCGGCCGAGCACGATCAGGTGTTCGCGGCGGTCAGCCATTTGCCGCACCTGCTGTCCTTCGCGCTGGTGCACGACCTCGCCGTGCGCGAGAACCGCGAGCTGTTCTTCACCTTCGCCGCCTCCGGCTTCCGCGATTTCACGCGCATCGCCGCCAGCCATCCGGAGATGTGGCGCGACATCGCGCTCGCCAACCGCGACGCGCTGCTCGTCGAACTGAAGCGCTACGAAGACCAGCTCGACGAGATGCGCGCCGCGCTCGAAGCGAACGACGGCCGGCGCCTGGAAGAAATCTTCGACACCGCCCGCACCGCGCGCCGCGCCTGGGCGGAAGGAAAGCTCTGATGGAATTCCTCGATCTCCCGCCGCTCGTCTCGGCGCGCGGCACCGTCCGCCTGCCCGGCTCGAAGAGCATCTCCAACCGCGTGCTGCTGCTCGCCGCGCTCGCCGACGGCGTCAGCGAGGTGCGCGACCTGCTCGCCTCCGACGACACCGCGCGCATGCTGGAAGCCTTGCAGATGCTCGGCGTGAAGGTCGAGGCGCTGGGCGGCGACGCCTGGCGCGTGCACGGCTGTGGCGGCGATTTCCCGGTGCGCGAGGCCGATCTGTTCCTCGGCAACGCCGGCACCGCGTTCCGGCCGCTCACCGCCGCGCTGGCGCTGGCCGACGGCACGTACCGGCTCTCCGGCGTGCCGCGCATGCACGAGCGGCCGATCGGCGACCTCGTCGACGGCCTCAGGCAGCTCGGCGCCGACATCGCCTACCTCGGCAGCGAAGGCTATCCGCCGCTGCAACTGAAGCCGGCGCGGATCAGGCCGGGCGGCGTGGTCAGGGTGCGCGGCGACGTGTCCAGCCAGTTCCTCACCGGCCTGCTGATGGCGCTGCCGCTGACCGGCGTCGAGACGACCGTCGAAGTCGTCGGCGAGCTGATTTCCAAGCCCTACATCGAGATCACGCTGGCGACCATGGCGCGCTTCGGCGTCGCGGTGGCGCGCGACGGCTGGCAGCGCTTCGTCGTGCCGGCCGGCAGCCGCTACCGTTCGCCGGGCACGA
The DNA here is from genome assembly GCA_019455325.1 of Rhodocyclaceae bacterium. Lineage (GTDB taxonomy): Bacteria > Pseudomonadota > Gammaproteobacteria > Burkholderiales > Rhodocyclaceae > Proximibacter. Next base: position 96,232 of record JACFMQ010000011.1, read on the forward strand.
TCCACGTCGAGGGCGACGCCTCGTCGGCCTCGTACTTCCTCGCGCTCGGCGCCATCGGCGGCGGTCCGGTGCGCGTCGAGGGCGTCGGCCGCGACTCGATCCAGGGCGACGTGCGCTTCGCCGAGGCGCTGGCGCAGATGGGCGCGATCATCGAGATGGGCGACAACTGGATCGAATGCCGCTCGCCCGAAGGTGGCCTGAAGGGCATCGCGCTCGACTGCAACCACATCCCCGACGCGGCGATGACGCTGGCGACGACCGCGCTGTTCGCCGACGGACCGACGACGCTCGCCAACATCGCCTCCTGGCGCGTCAAGGAAACCGACCGCATCGCGGCGATGGCGAAGGAACTGAGGAAGCTCGGCGCCGAGGTCGAGGAAGGCGCCGATTTCATCCGCGTTCTCCCTCCTCCCTCCTCACTCCTCTCTCCTCCCGAAGGCATAGACACCTACGACGACCACCGCATCGCCATGTGCTTCTCGCTCGCCGCCTTCGGCACCGCGCTGCGCATCAACGATCCGAAGTGCGTGGCCAAGACCTTCCCCGACTACTTCGAGCGGCTGGCGAGCGTCACCGAGGCCGTGCCGGTGATCGCCATCGACGGCCCGTCGGCTTCCGGCAAGGGCACGGTCGCCGCCCGCGTGGCCGCGGCGCTCGGCTGGCACTACCTGGATTCCGGGGCGCTCTACCGCCTCACGGCGCTCGCCGCGCGCCGCGCCGGCGTCGCCTGGGACGACGAACCGGCCGTGGCGGCCATCGCCGCCAAGCTCGACGTCGTCTTCGCCGGCGAGTCGATCCGCCTGGCCGGCGAAGAAGTCGGCCAGGCCATCCGCACCGAGGAAATGGGCATCGGCGCCTCGCAGGTCGCCGCGCTGCCGGCCGTGCGCGCGGCGCTGCTCTTCCGCCAGCGCCTGTTCCGGCGGGCGCCGGGGCTGGTCGGCGACGGCCGCGACATGGGCTCGGTCATCTTCCCGGATGCCGGCACCAAGGTCTTCCTCACCGCGAGCGCCGAAGTGCGCGCCGAACGGCGCCATAAGCAGTTGATCGAAAAAGGGATTGCGGCTACAATGCAGCCCATTTTGCAGGATCTGCGCGAACGCGACGAACGCGACAGCAAGCGTAGCGTGGCGCCGCTCCGGCAAACCGCCGATGCCGAACTGCTCGACACCTCGGCCCTGACCATCGAAGAAGCGGTGGCCAAGGTCCTGGCCTGGGCGAAGGCAAAGGTATAGCAGCACCAAGCACCACAGGGTGTCTCCCGATTTTCCGCGAGGACGCTTCCTTCGGTTTCCCTCGTACCGGCCGTGCCGGGGCGCTCGAACCGGACGGGGCGTTTTTTCCCTTCCCGGGGAAGATGAGATCCGGCGACGATCTTCAACCAACTGATTTACCGCAGCGATGCGGTGCAAGGAAAGAACCAATGTCTGCTGTTCCCGCCAACGAAAGCTTTGCCGCCCTCTTCGAAGAAAGCCTCGCGCGCCAGGAAATGCGCCAGGGCGAGGTGATCACCGCCGAAGTGGTGCGCGTCGACCAGAACTTCGTGGTCGTCAACGCCGGCCTCAAGTCCGAAAGCTACATCGATGTCGAAGAATTCCTGAACGATCAGGGCGAGCTGGAAGTCAAGTCCGGCGATTTCGTCCAGGTCGCGATCGAGCAGCTCGAGAACGGCTTCGGCGAAACCCGCCTGTCGCGCGACCGCGCCAAGCGCATCGCCGCCTGGAACGCCCTCGAGCAGGCCCTCAACGACGGCTCGCTGGTCACCGGCACGATCACCGGCAAGGTCAAGGGCGGCCTGACCGTCATGACCAACAGCGTCCGCGCCTTCCTGCCCGGCTCGCTGGTCGACATGCGTCCGGTCAAGGACACCACGCCGTACGAAGGCAAGACCCTCGAATTCAAGGTCATCAAGCTCGACCGCAAGCGCAACAACGTCGTCGTCTCGCGCCGCGCCGTGCTCGAAGCCACGATGGGCGAAGAGCGTGAGAAGCTGCTCGAAAACCTGAAGGAAGGCGCCGTCGTCAAGGGCATCGTCAAGAACATCACCGACTACGGTGCGTTCGTCGACCTCGGCGGCATCGACGGCCTGCTGCACATCACCGACCTGGCCTGGCGCCGCGTCCGCCACCCGAGCGAAGTGCTCAACGTCGGCGACGAAGTCACCGCCAAGATCCTCAAGTTCGACACCGAGAAGAACCGCGTCTCGCTCGGCCTCAAGCAGCTCGGCGAAGATCCGTGGATCGGCATCGGCCGCCGCTACCCGCAGGGCACCCGCCTGTTCGGCAAGGTCACCAACCTCACCGACTACGGCGCCTTCGTCGAGATCGAGCAGGGCATCGAGGGCCTGGTGCACGTCTCGGAGATGGACTGGACCAACAAGAACGTCCACCCCTCCAAGGTCGTCCAGCTCGGCGACGAGGTCGAAGTCATGATCCTCGAGATCGACGAGGACCGTCGCCGCATCTCGCTCGGCATGAAGCAGTGCATGGCCAACCCGTGGGAAGAGTTCTCGCAGAACCACAAGAAGGGCGACAAGGTGCGCGGCCAGATCAAGTCGATCACCGACTTCGGCGTCTTCATCGGCCTGCCGGGCGGCATCGACGGCCTCGTGCACCTCTCCGACCTGTCGTGGTCGCAGCCGGGCGAAGAAGCCATCCGCGGCTTCAAGAAGGGCGACGAGGTCGAAGCCGTGGTGCTCGCCATCGACACCGAGAAGGAGCGCATCTCGCTCGGCATCAAGCAGCTCGAGGGCGACCCGTACACCAACTACATCGCCACGCACGAGAAGAACACCATCACGCGTTGCACGGTCAAGTCGGTCGATGCGCGCGGCGCGGTGATGCAGCTCGATGGTGACGTCGAAGGCTATCTGCGCGCTTCCGAGTTCGCGCGCGACCGCATCGAGGACCTGTCGCAGCACCTCAAGGTCGGCGATGTGATCGAGGCGATGATCATCAACGTGGATCGCAAGACCCGCGGCATCAACCTGTCGATCAAGGCCAAGGATCAGGCCGAGCAGCATGAAGCGATGCAGAAGATCGCATCCGACAATGCCGCCTCCGGCACGACCAACCTGGGCGCCCTGCTGAAGGCGAAACTCAACAACCAGGGCTGAGCATGACCAAGTCCGAGCTGATCGCGCGGCTGGCTGCGCGGTTTCCGCAGCTGGTCGCGAAGGATGCCGATTTCGCGGTGAAGATGATGCTCGATGCGATGTCCGAGGCGCTGGCCAAGGGCGATCGCATCGAGATCCGGGGGTTCGGCAGCTTCGCGCTGAACTACCGTCCGCCGCGCGTCGGCCGGAATCCCAAGTCCGGGGACAAGGTCAGCGTCCCCGAGAAGTGGGTTCCGCACTTCAAGGCCGGCAAGGAACTGCGCGAGCGCGTCGACGGCGCGCGACCCTGAGCAAGCTGTGGTAGATTGCGGGCGGCAACGCGGGTTGCCGCCCTTTTTTATGCCTGAAGGTTGACGATGCGAACGCTGGTGTGGATTGTCCGGGGCTTCATCTTCCTGTTCCTGTTCGCCTTCGCGATCAAGAACACCGACCCGGTCAGCCTGCGCTTCTTCCTCGACGCCGCCTGGCAGGCGCCGCTGGTCATCGTCGTCCTCGCCTTCTTCGCCGTCGGCGCCTTCTTCGGCGCCCTCTCCCTGTTCGGCACCCTCTTCGGCCTGCGCCGCGAAATCGCCCGGCTGCGCCGCGAACTTGCCGCCGCCCGCCGCGAGCATCGGGAACCCGTCCCGCCCGGCGCCTGATCCACGATGGAATTCGAATACTGGCAACTGCTGCTTTTCCCGGCCTTCTTCGCGCTCGGCTGGGCGGCGGCGCGCATCGACATCCGCCACCTGGTGAAGGAGTCGCGCTCGCTGCCGCGCTCCTATTTCCAGGGGCTCAACTTCCTGCTCAACGAGCAGCCCGACCGCGCCATCGAATCCTTCGTCGAGGCGGTCAAGGTCGACCCGCAGACGGTCGAGCTGCACTTCGCGCTCGGCAGCCTGTTCCGCCGGCGCGGCGAGACCGAGCGGTCGATCCGCATGCACCAGAACCTGATCGAGCGCGACGACCTGCCCGACGACCTCAAGCTCGCCGCCGTCTCCGAGCTCGGCCAGGACTACCTGAAGGCCGGCCTGCTCGACCGCGCCGAGGAAACCTTCGAGCGCCTGCGCGGCACCGCGCTCGACGAAGAGGCGAAGCGCAACCTGCTGGAAATCTACCAGCTCGGCAAGGACTGGGAGCGCGCCATCGCCATCGCGCGCGAACTGCCCGACGTGGCTTCGCGCAAGGAAATTGCCGAATACCACTGCGAGCTGGCCGCGGCCGAGATGATCCGCTCGCGGCGCGACGCGGCGCGCGCGCATCTGACGACGGCGCTGGAGACGAATCGTCTGTGCGTGCGCGCCAGCCTGCTGCTCGGCGACCTGCACGCGCAGGAGGGCGAGCACCCGGCGGCGATCGACTGCTGGCAGCAGATCGAGGCGCAGAACCCGGCCTACCTGGCGCTGGTCGCGCAGCGCCTGCTCGCCGCCTACCGCACGCTCGACCGCCGCGACGACGGGCTGCGCCTCCTGCGCGGCTACCTGGAGAACTACCACTCGCTCGATCTGCTCGACGTCGTCTTCCAACTGGTGCTGGAGAGCGAGGGGCCGGATGCGGCCTACGCGCTGGTGCGCGACGAGCTGCGGCGCAATCCGACGCTGCTCGGCTTCGACAAGCTGCTGGAAGCGCGCCTGTTCAACGCCTCGCCCGAGGTGCGCGCCGACATCGACCTGGCCAAGGGCATCGTGCAGGGCTACACGCGCCGGCTGGCCCGCTATCGGTGCGATAATTGCGGCTTCAAGGCGCGCCAGTTCTACTGGCGCTGCCCGGCCTGCGGCGGCTGGGAGACCTACCCGCCGAAGCGTACCGAAGAATTCGACCTGACGCCCTGACGAACCGCCGCCGGCCGCGTAGGCCGGACCCCGACCGAAAATGTTCCGAGAACGAACCGCCGCGATGTTCCTGCCCGATCTTTCCGCCGCCCGCCTGCTCATCGTCGGCGACGTGATGCTCGACCGCTACTGGTTCGGCGACGTCAGCCGCATCTCGCCGGAAGCGCCGGTGCCGGTGGTCCGCGTCGAGCGCAGCGAGGAGCGCCCCGGCGGCGCCGCCAACGTCGCGCGCAACGCCGCCGCGCTCGGCGCGCAGGCGGCGCTGCTTTCGGTGGTCGGCGACGACGAGGCGGGCGTCATGCTCGGCCGCCTGATGGAGGGTGAGCGCGTGCGCGCCAGCCTGCACCTGGACGCGGCCATCAGCACCACCGTCAAGCTGCGCGTCATCGGCCGCCAGCAGCAGTTGCTGCGCATCGACTTCGAAACTGCGCCGTCGCACGAGGTGCTGCGCGCCAAGCTCGCCGAGTTCGAGAAGCTGCTGCCGGAATGCGACGTCGTCGTCCTCTCCGACTACGGCAAGGGCGGCCTCGCGCACATCGCCGAGATGATCCGGCTGGCGCGCGACGCCGGCAAGCGCGTGCTGGTCGACCCGAAGGGCGACGACTATTCGAAGTACGCCGGCGCTTCGGCGATCACGCCGAACCGCGCCGAACTGCGCGAGGTCGTCGGGCGGTGGACCAGCGAAGCCGACCTCGCCGCCCGCGCCGAGCGGCTGCGCGTCGAACTCGGCCTGGAAGCGCTGCTGGTCACGCGCAGCGAGGAGGGGATGAGCCTCTTCCGCGAGGGCGGCGCGTTCCACGAACCGGCACGGGCGCTCGAAGTCTACGACGTGTCGGGCGCCGGGGACACGGTGATCGCCACGCTGGCGGCGATGGTCGCCGTCGGCGCTGCCTGGGAGGAGGCGGTGCACGTCGCCAACCTTGCCGGCGGCATCGTCGTCGGCAAGCTCGGCACCGCGGTCGTGACCCGCGACGAACTCGACGCGGCGCTCAAATAGAGGATTTTCGAACCATGTACACCATCGTCACCGGCGCCGCCGGCTTCATCGGCGCCAACATCGTCAGGGCGCTCAACGCGCGCGGCGTCGACCGCATCATCGCCGTCGACAACCTGAGCAAGGCGGAGAAGTTCCGCAACCTCGTCGACTGCGACATCGTCGATTACATCGACAAAAGCGAATTCCTCGACCTGCTGCACGCCGGCCAGTTCGACGGCGACGTCGACGCCGTCTTCCACGAGGGCGCCTGCTCCGACACCATGGAGACCGACGGCCGCTACATGATGGAGAACAACTACCGCTACTCGCTCGGCCTGCTCGACTGGTGCCTCGAACAGGAGGTGCCCTTCCTCTACGCGTCGAGCGCGGCGACCTACGGCGCGAGCACGGTGTTCAAGGAGGAGCGCGAGTGCGAGGGGCCGCTCAACGTCTACGGCTACTCCAAGTTCCTCTTCGACCAGATCGTGAGGAAGCGTCTGCCGGAAGCCTCGTCGCAGGTCGTCGGCTTCCGCTACTTCAACGTCTACGGCCCGCGCGAGAACCACAAGGGGCGCATGGCCTCGGTCGCCTTCCATCATTTCCACCAGTTCCGCAATGAAGGCCGCGTCAAGCTCTTCGAGGGCTCGCACGGCTACGCGCCGGGCGGGCAGCAGCGCGACTTCGTCTACGTCGGCGACGTCGCCAAGGTGAATCTCTGGTTCCTCGACCACCCGGAAAAGTCGGGCATCTTCAACCTCGGCACCGGCCGCGCGCAGAGCTTCAACGACGTGGCCGTCGCCTCGGTGAACGGCGCGCGCGCGCTCCGGGGCGAAGCGGAGCTCGCGCTCGACGCCATGGTGGCGCAGGGCCTGATCGAATACGTCGCCTTCCCGGAGGCGCTCAAGGGCAAGTACCAGGCCTTCACCCAGGCCGACCTGACGAAGCTGCGCGCCGCCGGCTATGAGGACGCGTTCGCCACCGTCGAGGAAGGCGTCCGCCAATACGTCGAATGGCTGGATCAACATGCATAAGACGCTCGAAGATTTCGTCGGCGACACGCCGCTCGTCCGCCTACAGCGTCTGCCCGGCGCCGCCGTCGCCGCGCGCGGCAACGTCATCCTGGCCAAGCTCGAAGGCAACAACCCGGCCGGCTCGGTCAAGGACCGGCCGGCGCTGTCCATGGTCGCGCGCGCCGAGGCGCGCGGCGACATCCGGCCCGGCGACACGCTGATCGAGGCGACTTCCGGCAACACCGGCATCGCGCTGGCGATGGCCGCCGCCATGCGCGGCTACCGCATGATCCTGGTCATGCCCGAGAACCAGAGCGTCGAGCGCCGCCAGTCGATGCGCGCCTACGGTGCGGAACTCGTGCTGACGCCGAAGGACGGCGGCATGGAGCTCGCCCGCGACGTCGCCGAGCGCATGCGCGACGAGGGCAAGGGCATCATCCTCGACCAGTTCGCCAACCCGGACAACCCGCTGGCGCACTACGAGGGCACCGGCCCTGAGATCTGGCGCGACACAGAGGGCCGCGTCACGCACTTCGTCTCCAGCATGGGCACCACCGGCACGATCATGGGCGTCTCGCGCTATCTCAAGGAGCGGAACCCGGCGGTGTGCATCGTCGGCTGCCAGCCCGAGGACGGCTCGCAGATCCCCGGCATCCGCAAGTGGCCGGAGGAGTACCTGCCGAAGATCTTCGACCGGAGCCGCGTCGACCGCGTCGAGAGCGTGTCGCAGGCCGAGGCCGAGGAAATGACGCGGCGCCTGGCGCGCGAGGAGGGCATCTTCGCCGGCATCTCGTCGGGCGGCGCGCTCGCCGTCGCGCTGCGCATCGCCGCCGAGGCGAACGACGCGACCATCGTCAGCATCGTCTGCGATCGCGGCGACCGCTACCTGTCGACCGGCGTCTTCCCCGCCTGATGAAGCCGACCCTCGTCTTCGACATCGAGACCGTTCCCGACGTCGCCGGCCTGCGCCGCCTGCACGACCTGCCGGCGGACATCGCCGACGCCGAGGTCGCCGAGCTCGCCTTCCAGCAGCGCCGCGCGCAGAGCGGCAGCGACTTCCTGCCGCACTACCTGCAGCGCGTCGTCACCGTCTCCTGCGCGCTGCGCGCCGGCGACGCGTTCAAGGTATGGTCGCTCTCGGAGCCCGAGCAGGGCGAGGGCGAGATCGTGCAGCGCTTCTTCGACGGCGTCGAGAAGTTCACGCCGCAGCTCGTCTCGTGGAACGGCGGCGGCTTCGACCTGCCGGTGCTGCACTACCGCGGCCTGGTGCACGGCGTCGTCGCGCCGCGCTACTGGGACATGGGCGAAGGCGACTACGCCGACAGCCGCGACTTCAAGTGGAACAACTACATCAGCCGCTACCACGCGCGCCATCTCGACCTGATGGACCTGCTCGCGCTCTACCAGCCGCGCGCCAGCGCGCCGCTCGACGACCTGGCGAAGCTGATCGGCTTCCCCGGCAAGCTCGGCATGGACGGCGGCAAGGTCTGGGACGCCTGGCAGGCCGGCAAGATCGCCGACATCCGCGACTACTGCGAGACCGACGTGGTGAATACCTACCTCGTGCTCTGCCGCTTCCGCCTGATGCGCGGCGAGATGACGCGCGCCGAATACGACGCCGAGCTGGCCTTCGTGCGCGGCGAACTCGGCCGTCTCGGCCGCAAGCACTGGGACGAATACCTCGCCGCCTGGCCGGCGTGAAAAAAGCGTCGGGGGCTATTGCATTCGGCCGCCGACTGTTTATAATGCGGCCTTCTTTGCAGCAGGCGCGTAGCTCAGTTGGTTAGAGCACCACCTTGACATGGTGGGGGTCGTTGGTTCGAATCCAATCGCGCCTACCAGAATACCGAAAGTCAGAGCGCCCTCCGCCTCTGGCTTTTTTTGTTTCCGGGATCGAAATCTATGCCGGTTATCACTCTGCCTGACGGTTCGAAGCGCGAGTTCGCGCAAGCGGTGACGGTCGCCGAGGTCGCACAAAGCATCGGCGCCGGCCTCGCGCGCGCGGCGCTCGGCGGCAAGGTCGATGGCAAGCTGGTCGACACCAGCTTCACCATCGCGCGGGACAGCGAGCTTGCGATCGTCACCGACCGCGATGTCGACGGCCTCGAACTGATCCGCCACTCCACCGCCCACCTGCTGGCCTACGCGGTCAAGGAGCTGTTCCCGGAGGCGCAGGTCACCATCGGCCCGACGGTCGACAACGGCTTCTACTACGACTTCGCCTACGCGCGTCCGTTCACGCCCGAGGATCTGGCGGCGATCGAGAAGCGCATGGGCGAACTTGCCAAGCGCGACATCCCGGTCACGCGCGAAGTCTGGAAGCGCGACGACGCGGTCGCCTTCTTCCTCGGCATGGGCGAGAAGTACAAGGCCGAGCTGATCGCCGCCATTCCCGCCGACCAGGAAGTCTCGCTCTACCGCGAGGGCGATTTCATCGACCTCTGCCGCGGCCCGCACGTGCCCTCGACCGGCCGGCTCAAGGCCTTCAAGCTGATGAAGGTGGCCGGCGCCTACTGGCGCGGCGACGCCAAGAACGAGCAGTTGCAGCGCATCTACGGCACCGCCTGGGCGAAGAAGGAAGACCTCGACGCCTACCTGCACATGCTCGAAGAGGCCGAGAAGCGCGACCACCGCCGGCTCGGCCGCCAGCTCGACCTGTTCCACATGCAGGACGAGGCCCCCGGCCTCGTCTTCTGGCACCCCAAGGGCTGGGCCGTGTGGCAGGAGGTCGAGCAGTACATGCGCCGCGTCTACCGCGACAACGGCTACCACGAGGTGCGCTGCCCGCAGATCCTCGACCGCTCGCTGTGGGAGAAGTCCGGCCACTGGGAGAACTACAAGGACAACATGTTCACAACGGCTTCCGAGCATCGCGACTACGCGATCAAGCCGATGAACTGTCCGGGCCACGTGCAGGTGTTCAACGCCGGCCTGCGCTCGTACCGCGAGCTGCCGCTGCGCTACGGCGAATTCGGCTCCTGCCACCGCAACGAGCCCTCGGGCGCGCTGCACGGCCTGATGCGCGTGCGCGGCTTCGTCCAGGACGACGGCCACATCTTCTGCACCGAGGACCAGATCCAGACCGAGGTGACGGCCTTCAACGACATCGTCCGCAACGTCTATGCCGACTTCGGCTTCACCGACATCGCCGTGAAGCTGGCGCTGCGCCCGGAAAAGCGTGTCGGCTCGGACGAGGTCTGGGACAAGGCCGAGGCCGCCCTGCGTGAGTCGCTGCGCGTCTCCGGCCTGGAATGGGAAGAGCTGCCGGGCGAGGGCGCCTTCTACGGCCCGAAGATCGAATTCCATATCAAGGACGCCATCGGCCGCTCCTGGCAGTGCGGCACGATGCAGGTCGACTTCTCGATGCCGGTCCGCCTCGGCGCCGAGTACGTGGCCGAGGACAATACGCGTAAGACGCCGGTGATGCTGCACCGTGCGGTGCTCGGCTCGCTCGAACGCTTCATCGGCATCCTCGTCGAGAACTTCGCCGGTGCGCTGCCGCTGTGGCTGGCGCCGGTGCAGGCCGTCGTGCTGAACATCTCGGAAAAGCAGGCCGGCTACGCCGAGCATGTGGCGCAGATGCTACGGAATGCGGGGCTCCGCGCCGAGTCGGATTTGCGCAACGAGAAAATTACTTATAAAATACGCGAACATAGCTTGAACCGGTTGCCTTATCAGCTTGTTGTCGGAGACAAGGAGAAGGAAGCCGGACTAGTGGCCGTGCGCACACGCGGCGGTCAGGACCTCGGGCAGATGCCCGTCGAAGCCCTGATCGAACGACTTCTCGATGAAGTCGCCGCGCGGAGTGGCACGGCTTAGTTTTTGTCGATCGGGAGCTAAGACCATAGCACTGCAGAAAGCGCACCGCGTTAACGAAGAAATCAACGTGCCTGAAGTCCGCCTGATAGGGGAGGGCGGCGAGCAAGTCGGAATCGTGAGCATCAGGACGGCCATGCAGATGGCCGAAGAAGCGGAGATCGATCTCGTCGAGATCGCCCCGCTCGCCCAGCCGCCTGTCTGCCGGATCATGGATTACGGCAAGTTCAAGTATCAGGAGGCGAAGAAGGCGCACGAGGCCAAGCTCAAGCAGAAGCAGGTGCAGGTCAAGGAAATCAAGCTGCGTCCGGGCACGGACGAGAACGATTACCAGATCAAGCTGCGCAACATGACGCGTTTCCTCGAAGAGGGCGACAAGGTCAAGGTGACCCTGCGCTTCCGGGGGCGCGAGATGGCGCACCAGGAATTCGGCATGCGCCAGCTCGAACGGATCAAGGGCGACGTCGAAGCCGTCGGCCAAGTCGAGCAGATGCCGAAGATGGAAGGCCGGCAGATGGTGATGATCGTCGCGCCGACGAAGAAGAGATAAGGCCGTAGAAGCATTCGGCGGTTCGCCGCAGGGCGGATCGCCAATACCAAGTGGCGTCGGGTAGTCGAAGCGCTTCCGCAGGGGAAGCCACCTGGCGACATGACATTAAGGAGCATTTCAATGCCCAAGATGAAGACCAAGAGCGGCGCCAAGAAGCGCTTCAAGCTCCGTTCGAGCGGTGGCATCAAGCGCTCGCAGGCGTTCAAGCGCCACATCCTGACCAAGAAAACCACCAAGTCGAAGCGCCAGCTGCGCGGCATGACCGGAGTCCACGATTCCGACAAGGCCCAGGTTCGCGCCATGATGCCCTACGCGTAAAGGAGAGCCGACATGCCCCGAGTCAAACGTGGTGTAACGGCGCGCGCGCGCCACAAGAAGATTCTCGTCCAGGCCAAGGGTTACCGCGGCCGCCGCAAGAACGTATACCGCATCGCCAAGCAGGCGGTGATGAAGGCCGGCCAGTACGCCTACCGCGACCGTCGTCAGCGCAAGCGTCAGTTCCGCGCCCTGTGGATCGCCCGTATCAACGCGGCGGCCCGCGAGCTGGGTCTGAAGTACAGCACCCTCATGAACGGCCTGAAGAAGGCGCAGATCGAAGTCGACCGCAAGGTGCTGGCCGATCTGGCCGTGTTCGACAAGGCGGCGTTCGCGGCCATCGCGAACCAGGCCAAGGCCAGCCTCGGCGCCTGAGGCGAAGCTTTCGCACAGCCTGACAGGTGACAGAAAAAAGGAGGCGCACACGCCTCCTTTTTTTTCGGTGAGTGTGGTGGATGAAATGCAGAATCTCGACGCAATCGTAAACGAAGCCCGCGGCGCCTTCGCCGCAACCGACGATCCGGACGCGCTGGAGCAGGTCAAGGCCCTCTACCTCGGCAAGGCCGGCCGGATCACCGAACTCCTGAAGGGTCTCGGCAAGCTGCCGCCGGAAGAGAAGAAGACCGCCGGCGCCGCCATCAACCGCGCCAAGGAGGCGGTCGAGGCCGCGCTCAACGCGCGCCGCGAGGCGATCCGGCTGGCCGCGCTCGAAGCCCGTCTGGCCGAGGAGGCGCTCGACGTGACGCTGCCCGGCCGCGGCGAGGTGCGCGGCGGCCTGCATCCGGTGACGCGCACGCTGGAGCGCATCGAGGGCCTGTTCCGCTCGATCGGCTTCGAGGTCGCCGACGGTCCGGAGATCGAAACCGACTTCCACAACTTTACCGCGCTGAACACGCCCGACGACCACCCGGCGCGTTCGATGCACGACACTTTCTATCTGCAGGGCGCGGACGGCAAGCCCGCCGAAGGCATCCTGCTGCGCACGCACACCAGCCCGATCCAGGTGCGCTACATGCAGCAGCACGTGGCGAAATACGGGCACCTCGAAACGATGCCCGAGATCCGCGTGATCGCGCCGGGCCGCGTCTATCGCGTCGATTCCGACGCCACGCACTCGCCGATGTTCCACCAGGTCGAGGGCCTGTGGATCGGTGAGAACGTCAGCTTCGCCGATCTCAAGGGCGTGGTCGCCGATTTCCTGCGCCGCTTCTTCGAGAGCGACGACCTGCAGGTGCGCTTCCGCCCCTCGTTCTTCCCGTTTACCGAGCCCTCGGCCGAGATCGACGTGGCCTTCATGAGCGGCGCGCTCAAGGGCCGCTGGCTGGAGATCGCCGGCTGCGGCATGGTGCATCCGAACGTGCTGCGCCACGTCGGCATCGACCCCGAAAAATACATCGGCTTCGCCTTCGGCATGGGGCCGGACCGCCTGACCATGCTGCGCTACGGCGTCAACGACCTGCGCCTGTTCTTCGACGGCGACCTGCGCTTCCTGAGGCAATTCGTATGAAATTCTCCGAATCCTGGCTCCGTACCTTCGTCGACCCGAAACTCTCGGGCGAGGAACTCTCGCATCTCCTGACCATGGCCGGCCTGGAGGTCGAGGAAGAGGAAACCGTCGCCCCGGCGTTCGACGGCGTGGTCGTCGCGCAGGTGCTCGAAGTCGCGAAGCACCCCGACGCCGACCGCCTCAACGTGTGCAAGGTGGACATCGGTTCCGGCACGCCGCAGCAGATCGTCTGCGGCGCGCCGAACGTCGCCGCCGGCCTCAGGGTGCCGTGCGCGCTGCCCGGCGCGAAGCTGCCCGGCGACTTCACGATCAAGGTCGCCAAGGTGCGCGGCGTCGAGTCCTCGGGCATGCTCTGCTCGGCCAAGGAGCTCGGCATCGCCGAGGACGCCTCGGGCCTGCTGGTGCTGCCGGCCGACGCGCCGGTGGGCCGGAGCATCCGCGAATACCTCGATCTCGACGACCGCCTGCTGACCTTGAAGCTCACGCCGAACCGCGCCGACTGCCTGTCGCTGACCGGCATCGCGCGCGAAGTCGCGGCGCTCACCGGCACGCCGGCGAAGTACGTCGAGATTCCCGAAGTGCCCGTCACCGGCAGCGCCGCGCGTGCGATCGTGCTCGACGCGCCGGCGGCCTGCCCGCGCTACTGCGGCCGCGTGATCAGCGGCGTGAACGCCAAGGCGCCGACGCCGGAGTGGATGAAGCGCCGCATCGAGCGCTCCGGCGTGCGCTCGATCTCGGCGCTGGTCGACATCACCAACTACGTCATGCTCGAACTCGGGCAGCCGCTGCACGCCTTCGACAACGCCAGGCTCGCCGGCGCCGTCCACGCGCGCATGGCCAAACCCGGCGAGAAGCTGCTGCTCCTGAACGAGCAGACCATCCCGGTCGACGCCGATGTGCTGATGATCGCCGACGACGAGAAGCCGCTGGCCATGGCCGGCATCATGGGCGGCGAGGAGAGCGGCATCACGCTGGCGACGACGGAGCTGTTCCTCGAATCCGCCTTCTTCGCGCCTGCCGCCATCGCCGGCCGCGCGCGTCGCTACGGCTTCGGTTCGGACGCCTCGCACCGCTTCGAGCGCGGCGTCGACTTTGGCGCCACGCGCGCCGCCATCGAGCGCGCGACGCAACTGATCCTCGATATCTGCGGCGGCCAAGCTGGCCCGCTGGTCGAGGCCAAGGCCGAACTGCCGGCGAGGAAGCCGGTGCGCCTGCGCGTCGCGCGCGTCGCCAAGGTCCTCGGCGTCGCCTTCAGCGGCGAGCAGATTGCCGCTCTCTTCGATCGCCTGGCGCTGCCGTATGCGCGCGACGGCGAGGATTTTCTCGTCACGCCGCCGTCGTACCGCTTCGACATCGAGATCGAGGAAGACCTGATCGAGGAAGTGGCCCGCCTGCACGGCTACGACAACATCCCGGCGCCGGCGCCGCAGGGTGCGCTCTCCATGCTGCCGCAGACCGAGTCGGCGCGTCCGCTCGCGCGCATCCGCCAGATTCTCGCCGACGCCGGCTATCAGGAAGTGGTGAACTTCGCCTTCGTCGAGGAGGCGTGGGAGGTCGACTTCGGCGGCAATACCGACCCGATCCGCCTGGCCAACCCGATCGCCAGCCAGATGTGCGTGATGCGCTCGACGCTGTTCGGCGGGCTGGTCGCCAATCTCGCCACCAACCTCAAGCGCAAGCAGAACCGTGTGCGCGTGTTCGAGACCGGCCGCTGCTTCCTGCGCAATGCCAAGGGCGGCCCGGTAGCCGGCTTCGACCAGCCGTGGCGCCTCTCCGGCCTCGCCTACGGCGGCGCGCTGCCCGAGCAGTGGGGCGCGCCGGCGCGCAGCGTCGACTTCTTCGACGTCAAGGGCGACCTCGAAGCGCTGCTCGCGCCGCGCATCGCCCGCTTCGAGAAGGTTGCGCATCCGGCGCTGCACCCCGGCCGCGCCGCGCGGATTCTGCTCGACGGCCAGGCGATCGGCGTCGTCGGCGAACTGCATCCGCAGTGGGTGCAGAAGTACGATCTGCCGCTGCCGCCGGTGGTCTTCGAACTCGATCTCGACGCGCTGAAGCGCGCCGAGCTGCCGAAGTACGAGGAAGTCTCGCGCTTCCCGCCGGTGATCCGCGACCTGGCCGTCGTGGTCGATCACGGGCTCGAACTACAGGCGCTTCTGGACGGTCTTTCGGCCCATGCACCGAGCCTCGTTCAGGACATCCGACTGTTCGATGTCTACACCGGAAAGGGGGTGCCTTCTGGGCAGAAAAGTCTTGCTTTCCGTATAGTTATGCAAGATACTCAAAGGACTTTGCAAGACGCGGAAGCGGATGCCGCGATGCAACATCTGGTGGCTTATCTGCAAGACGCCTTCAAGGCGCAGCGCCGTGTCTGACAAGGAAGAACAATGACCCTGACAAAGGCAGAACTCGCCGATCTGTTGTTCGAAAAAGTCGGCCTGAACAAGCGTGAAGCCAAGGACATGGTCGAAGCCTTCTTCGAAGAGATCCGCAATGCGCTCGAGCGTGGCGACGGCGTCAAGCTCTCGGGTTTCGGCAACTTCCAGTTGCGCGACAAGCCGCAGCGCCCCGGCCGCAATCCGAAGACCGGCGAGGAAATTCCCATCACCGCCCGCCGCGTGGTCACCTTCCACGCCAGCCAGAAACTGAAGTCCGAGGTGGAGCAGTTCTACCGTGGAAGCCAATCCTAAAGACATCGGCAGCGATGCATTGCCGCCGATTCCGGCAAAACGTTACTTCACGATCGGCGAAGTCAGCGAGCTGTGCGGCGTCAAGCCGCACGTGCTGCGCTACTGGGAACAGGAATTCACGCAACTGAAGCCGGTCAAGCGGCGCGGCAACCGCCGCTATTACCAGCACCACGAAGTGCTGCTCGTGCGCCGCATCCGCGAACTGCTCTACAACCAGGGCTTCACCATCAGCGGTGCGCGCAACCGCCTCGACGAAGGCGGCGCTGCGGCAAGCGCGGGCCCGGCGACGGCGGCGGCGCTCTCGCCGGAGCGGCTGCGCAGCGAGCTCGCCGGCATCATCGAGATGCTGCGCGTTTGAGTCGGCCGGCGCTTTCGGTTATACTCCGCGCCTCGTGTCGGGGCGTAGCGCAGCCTGGTAGCGCACTTGCATGGGGTGCAAGGGGTCGCGAGTTCGAATCCCGCCGCCCCGACCAGTAACACAGTGAAAAGGCCCAGTCTTCGGACTGGGCCTTTTCCTTTTCTCATCACGAATGAAAGGGACTTCCCCGTCCCGAGGTTGCGGCGGAAGCCGCAGTCGGCAA
>JACFMQ010000005.1 GCA_019455325.1 Rhodocyclaceae bacterium
CCGACGCCGGCGCCGCCGAACAGGCCGACCTTGCCGCCCTTGGCGAACGGGCAGACCAGGTCGATCACCTTGATGCCGGTTTCGAGCAGGTCGACCGACGGCGAGAGCTCGTCGAACTTCGGCGCCGGCTGGTGGATGGCGCGAACTTCGTTGCCGGCGATCGGGCCGGCTTCGTCGATCGGACGGCCGAGCACGTCCATGATGCGGCCGAGCGTGCCGTGGCCGACCGGCACCGAGATCGGCGCGCCGGAGTTGTTCACCTTCATGCCGCGGCGCAGGCCGTCGGAAGAGCCCATGGCGATGGTACGGACGACGCCGTCGCCGATTTCCTGCTGCACTTCGAAGGTCAGACCCGATTCGACGGCGGCGTGTTCTTCGCTCTTGTCGAGCATCAGGGCGTCATAGACCTTGGGCATCTGCTCGCGCGGGAACTGGATGTCCACAACCGCGCCGATGCACTGAACGATGGTACCTTGACTCATGTTGAATCCCTCAATGATTGAAACCTGTTACACCGCCGCGGCGCCGCCGACGATCTCGGACAGTTCCTTGGTGATCGCCGCCTGGCGCGTCTTGTTGTAGACGAGCTTGAGTTCGCCGATCACGTTCTTGGCGTTATCCGACGCCGACTTCATCGCCACCATGCGCGCGCTCTGCTCGGAGGCCATGTTCTCGGCCACCGCCTGGTAGATCAGCGCTTCGACGTAGCGGACGAGCAGGTCGTCGACGACTTCCTTGGCCTCGGGCTCGTAGACGTAGTCCCAGTTGGTCTGCGCCGAACCGACCGCTTCGCCGGACAGCGGCAGCAGTTGCTCGATCACCGGCTCCTGCTTCATCGTGTTGATGAAGCGCGTGTAGCCGATGTAGAGCTGGTCGATCTCGCCCTTGACGAAGGCGTCGAGCTGGACCTTGACCGGGCCGATGAGCTTTTCGAGGTGCGGCGTGTCGCCGAGCGCGGTGACGTGCGAAACGATCTTCGCGCCGGCGCGCTGCATGAAGCCGAGACCCTTGTTGCCGACGGCGGTCACCTGGATGCCGGTGCCCTGGGCTTCCCATTCCTTCATGCGCTGCACGGCAAGGCGCAGCACGTTCGAGTTGAGGCCGCCGCACAGACCCTTGTCGGAGGTGACGAGGATCAGGCCGACGTTCTTCACCGCCTCGCGCTTGACCAGGAACGGGTGCTTGTACTCGACGATCGCGTGCGACAGGTTCGCCGCCACGCGCCGGATCTTGTCGCCGTAGGGGCGGGCGGCCCGCATCCGGTCCTGCGCCTTGCGCATCTTGGATGCGGCCACCATCTCCATGGCCTTCGTGATCTTGCGCGTGTTTTCGACGCTCTTGATCTTGTTGCGAATTTCCTTGCCGCTAGGCATGGCGTTCTCCTAACCGATCAGGCCCACGTACCCTTGAAAGCCTGGATGCCGGCGGCGAGCTGCTTCTCCGATTCGGCGTCCAGCTCGGCGGTCGACTCCATCTTGTTCATGAGGTCGGCACAGTTGGCCTTGAGGTAGGCGATCATCGCCTTTTCGCAGTCGAGGGCGCGCTTCACTTCGACGTCGTCGAAGTAGCCCTTGTCCGAGGCGTACAGCGTCACGGCCATTTCCGAGATCGACAGCGGCGCGTACTGCGGCTGCTTCATCAGCTCGGTGACCAGCTTGCCGCGTTCGAGCTGCTTGCGGGTGGCTTCGTCGAGGTCGGACGCGAACTGCGCGAAGGCCGCCAGCTCGCGGTACTGGGCGAGCGCCAGACGCACGCCGCCGCCGAGCTTCTTGATCAGCTTGGTCTGCGCGGCGCCGCCGACGCGGGACACCGAGATACCGGCGTTGATCGCGGGACGGATACCGGCGTTGAACAGGTCGGTCTCAAGGAAGATCTGGCCGTCGGTAATCGAGATGACGTTGGTCGGCACGAACGCGGAGACGTCGCCGGCCTGCGTTTCGATGACCGGCAGCGCGGTCAGCGAACCGGTCTTGCCCTTGACTTCGCCGTTGGTCAGCTTCTCGACCCAGGCTTCCGAGACGCGCGCGGCGCGCTCCAAGAGACGCGAGTGCAGGTAGAAGACGTCGCCCGGATAGGCTTCGCGGCCCGGCGGGCGGCGCAGCAGCAGCGACACCTGACGGTAGGCCCAGGCCTGCTTGGTCAGATCGTCGTAAATGATCAGGGCGTCCTGGCCGCGGTCGCGGAAGTACTCGCCCATGGTGCAGCCGGCGTACGGCGCGATGAACTGCAGCGCGGCCGATTCGGAAGCCGACGAGGCGACGACGATGGTGTATTCCATGGCGCCGTGCTCTTCGAGCTTGCGCACGACGTTGGCGATGGTGGAAGCCTTCTGGCCGACGGCGACATAGATACAGAAGAGGTTCTTGCCCTTCTGGTTGATGATCGTGTCGATGGCCACCGCCGTCTTGCCGGTCTGACGGTCGCCGATGATCAGCTCGCGCTGGCCGCGGCCGACCGGCACCATCGAGTCGACGCACTTGAGGCCGGTCTGCACCGGCTGCGACACCGACTTCCGCCAGATCACGCCCGGCGCGACCTTTTCGATCTTGTCGGTGAGCTTGGCGTTGATCGGGCCCTTGCCGTCGATCGGCTGGCCGAGCGAGTTCACGACGCGGCCGAGCAGCTCGGGGCCGACCGGCACTTCGAGAATGCGGCCCGTGCACTTGACGGTGTCGCCTTCGACGATGTGGCCGTATTCGCCGAGCACCACGGCGCCGACGGAGTCGCGCTCGAGGTTCAAGGCCATACCGAAGGTGTTGCCGGGGAATTCCAGCATTTCGCCCTGCATGACGTCCTGCAGGCCGTGGACACGGCAGATGCCGTCGGTCACGGAAACGACCGTGCCCTGGGTGCGAACTTCGCTGGTCGCCTGCAGATTCGAGATCTTGCTCTTGATCAGTTCGCTAATTTCGGATGGATTCAACTGCATGGAAATCTCCTAGTTTTTCAGCGCCACGGCCATCGCCGCGAGCTTGCCGCGCACGGAGGCGTCGAGCGTCTGGTCGCCGACGGTCACCACGATGCCGCCGATCAGGGTCGCATCGACCTTGACCGTCAGGTTGAGCTTGCACTTGAAGTGCTTCTCGAGCTCGGGAGTGACTTCGCGGACCTGCGCTTCGGACATCGGGAAGGCGGAGACGATCTCGCCGTCGCGGGTGCCTTCTTCGGCGCGCTTCATGGTCTCGTAGAGACCGGCAATCTCGGGGAGGACGGTCAGCCGGTCGTTCTGGGCCAGCAGCTTCAGCAGGTTGGTCAGACCGTCATCCGCCTTGCCGCATGCCGCGGAGAAGAGCTCGACGAGCTGCTCCTGGCGCACATTCGGATTGTCGATGACAGCGGCCACCTCGGCGTTGCCGGCGAAGTTCGCCAGCGCCTCGAGACGGTCGGACCACTGCGCCAGCGCGCCTTTTTCGCGCGCCAGCGAGAACACCGCTTCGGCGTACGGCCGGGCAATGGTGACGGTTTCGGCCATATGCGTTACAGACCCTGCTTGAGCGAACCGAGGATGTCGGCGTGCGCGGCGGCGTTGATTTCCTTCTTCAGGATCTTCTCGGCGCCGGCGACGGCCAGCTCGGCCACGCGCTCGCGCAGCTGCTGCTTGGCCCGTTCGACTTCCTGGTCGATTTCGGCCTTGCCGCTGGCGAGAACCTTGTCCGCCTCGACCTTGGCCTGACCCTTGGCATCCTCGACGATCTGCTGCGCGCGCCTCTCGGCGGCGGCGATCACTTCGGAGGCCTTTTCCTTGGCTTCGCGCAGGGCGTCGGCGGAACGCTTGGCAGCGATCTCCTGCTCCTGCTTGCCGCGCTCGGCGGCGGCGAGACCGTCGGCAATCTGCTTCTGGCGGTCGGCCATCGCCTTTTGCAGCGGCGGCCAGACAAACTTCATCGTGATCCAGATGAAGACCGCGAACCAGATCGCCTGTCCAATCAGAGTAGCGTTAATGCTCACGCCAGACTCCTTTCTGTTAGGGACCGGGCGATTACTTGAGCAGGGCCAGGAACGGGTTGGCGAACAGGAGGAACAGGGCGATACCGACACCGATCATGGTGACGGCGTCGAGCAGACCGGCAACGATGAACATCTTGACCTGCAGCGTCGGGATCATTTCCGGCTGACGGGCAGCGCCTTCCAGGAAGCGGCCGCCGAGGATGCCGAAGCCGATGGCGGTGCCGAGGGCGCCGGCGCCGATCAGGATGGCCACAGCGATAGCGGTGTTGGAGAGGACGGTTGCGAGTTCCATGTTGACTCCTAAGTTTGGAAAGTAGCGGTTAATCGAAAAGCGGTTTGTGAAACGAAACGGGTTAGTGCCGGATCAGTGAGATTCGGCGGCCATCGACATGTACACGATGGTCAGCATCATGAACACGAAGGCCTGCAGCGTGATGATCAGGATGTGGAACAGGGCCCAGGGCAGCGCCAGCGGCAACTGGTAGAGGCCGAGCAGGGCGATCAGGATGAACACCATCTCGCCGGCGTACATGTTGCCGAAGAGTCGCAGCGCCAGCGAGATCGGCTTGGCGATGTCCTCGACGATGCGGAAGATCAGGTTGACCGGGGCCAGCTTGGCGCCGAACGGCGCGGTGAAGATCTCGTGCATGTAGCCGCCGAAGCCCTTCACCTTGAGGTTCATCCAGATCATGATGAGGAACACCGTGATCGACATGGCGAAGGTGAGGTTGGGATCGGTGGTCGGCACGACCTTCAGGTAGTCGACGCCGACGGCGCTGGCCGCGACCGGCAGGAAGTCCACCGGGATCAGGTCCATGGCGTTCATCAGGAACACCCAGATGAAGATGGTGATGGCCAGCGGCGTGACCAGCGCGCTCTTGCCGTGGAAGGTGTCCTTCACCTGCTGGTCGACCATGCCGACGACCATCTCGACGAAGTTCTGCCAGCCGCAGGGCACGCCGGCGGTGGCGCGGCTCGCCAGCTTGGCCATCAGGCCGAAGGCGACGAGGCCGAGGAGACCGGAGACGATCAGCGTGTCGAGGTGCAGCGTCCAGAATCCGTGACAATGACCGGTGGCGTCCTTGGCGGAATCGGCGCAGACCGCCAGGTTGGTCAGGTGGTGTTGAATGTAACCTGCAGTGGTCAGGCCGCCCTCAGCGCTCATGATGCTCCCTCAATCCCCTAGAACCGTTGCCGCTCAGCGCCGTCTAATCAGCGCCAGCCAGTAAATTACGAAGGTCGATGCATACCCGACGAACAGCGGGATCGGAGCGACGCCCTTGTAGCCGACGAAGACGAGAGCGAACCCGCCAAGCGTCGCCGCGAACTTGTACGCCTCTCCCGCCGCCTGCCCGCGATAGGCGCGCATCGGGTCGGGCTTGCCGGCCGCATCGACCGACAGGCGCATGGCCCGCCACACGTAAAGCAGATTGGCCACCACCCCGATGCCGCCGCCGGCCATCGCCGACAGCGCGGCGTTCGCGCCCCCCGACGCCGCGGCGACGCTCGCCACCAGCAGCGTCAGCGCCACCTGCCAGCCAATGATCCAGCGGACTTGCGGGTGCAAGGGATGCTCCGACTAAAACCGCGGCAGTCTACCCCGGTCTTCTACAAGAGTCAAACCGATGTTGCAGTGCACAGACCGGGCGCACGACCCTCCCCCGGCCGGGCGTTATCGTAGCCGGTTCAGCAGACCTTCCAACTGATCCAGATCAGAAAATTCGATGCTCAGCCGGCCTGCGCCCTTGCGATTGGCCTTGATCGCCACCGTCGCGCCGAGGGCGTCGGCGAGCTCTTCCTGCAGGCGCAGCAGGTCGCGGTCCGGCTTCGGCGGCAGCTTCTCCGACGGCGGCGCCATTTCGCGCTGCACAAGACGCTCCGCCTCGCGCACCGACAGCCCCTTCTGCGCGATGCGCTGCGCCAGCGCCACCTGCAGCGCGCTGGAGAGCGGCAGCAGCGCGCGCGCGTGGCCCATGTCGATGTCCCCGGCCATCAGCATGTCCTGTACCGGCGGCGCGAGCTGCAAGAGGCGCAGCAGGTTCGATGCCGCCGGGCGCGAGCGGCCGACCGCGTCGGCCGCCTGCTGGTGCGTCATCGAGAATTCGTCGACGAGGCGCTGCAGGCCGAGCGCCTCTTCCAGCGGATTCAGGTTCTCGCGCTGGATGTTCTCGATCAGCGCCATGGCCAGCGCCGCGTCGTCCGGGATCTCGCGGATCAGCGTCGGCACCTCGGTCAGGCCGGCGAGCTGCGCCGCGCGCCAGCGGCGCTCGCCGGCGATGATCTCGTAGCGGTCCGGCGCCACCGGCCGCACCAGGATCGGCTGCATCAGCCCCTGCGCGCGGATCGACGCCGCCAACTCTTCCAGCGAGCCCTGATCCATCTGCGTGCGCGGCTGGTACTTGCCCGGCTGCAGCGCCGTCACCGGCAGCGCGCGCTGCACTTCCTTCTTCGCCGATTCGTCGCCGGCCAGCAGCGCGTCGAGGCCGCGGCCGAGTCCCTTCAGTTTCATGCCAGAGCTCCCTGTTGGCTGGTCTCGACCCTGCCGTCGCGGCGGTCGAGCATTTCCTGCGCCAGTTGCAGGTAGGCCTGCGCGCCCCGCGACTGGCGGTCGAAGGCGATCACCGGCTTGCCGTACGACGGCGCCTCGGCGAGCCGCACGTTGCGCGGGATGATGCTCTTGTAGACCTTGTCGCCGAAGTGGCTCTCCAGCTCGCCGGAGACCTGCTGCGTCAGCGTCGAGCGCGGGTCGTACATGGTGCGCAGCAGACCCTCGATGTGCAGCGCCGGGTTGAGGTTGGCGCGCACCTTCCGGAGCGTCGTCACCAGGTCGGTGAGCCCTTCCAGCGCGTAGTACTCGCACTGCATCGGGATCATCACCGCCTCGGCGGCGACCAGGCCGTTCACCGTCAGCATGTTCAGCGCCGGCGGGCAGTCCATGAGCACGAAATCATATTCGGCGCCGGCCGCGGCGAGCGCGTCGCGCAGCCGGAACTCGCGGTTGGCGAGCTCGATCAGCTCGACCTCGGCGCCGGCCAGCTCGCGGTTGGCGGGCAGCACGTCGAAATCGAAATCGGTGCGGATGCGCGATTCTTCCAGCGTCGAACGGCCGATCAGGATCTGGTAGACGGTCGGCAGCGCCTCGCGCTTCATGATGCCGCAGCCGGTGGTCGCGTTGCCCTGCGGGTCGAGGTCGATCATCAGCACGCGCTGACCGAGCGCGGCGAGGCTCGCCGAGAGGTTCACGGCGGTCGTGGTCTTGCCCACGCCGCCCTTCTGATTGGTCACTGCCAGTACCTTGGCCACGTCATCGCTCCCTGATTACGACCAGATGGCGCTCGCCATCCACGCCCGGCACGTCGAGCCGGTGCACCGCCGCGACGGCGACGTCAGCCGGCAGTTTATTCATTTCCGCGTCCGGGCGAAGCCCTTTCATCGCCAGCCACTCGCCGTCCGCATTTTCCTTCCCTCCCAGCAGGTGCCGCGTCAGGCCGACGAAATCGGCGAGTTCGGCGAAGGCGCGCGAGACGATCGCGGCGAACGGCGCCGCCGGCCGGAAGGCCTCGACGCGCGCCGTGACCACCCGCACGTTCCTCAATTCCAGCTCGATCGCCGCCTGTTGCAGGAAGGCGGTCTTCTTGCCGTTGCTGTCCAAGAGCGTCACCGCCAGTTCCGGCCGCGCGATGGCCAGCGGAATGCCCGGCTGGCCGCCGCCGCTGCCGACGTCGAGCAGATTCGCCGCCGGCACGTGGGGCAGGATCGCCAGCGAGTCGAGCAGATGGTGGCTGACGGCGAGCGCCGGGTCGCGCAGCGCGGTCAGGCTGTAGGTGCGGTTCCACTTTTCCAGGAACGCGGCGTAGGCGAGCAGCTTTTCCTGTGCCGGCGCCGGCAGGTCGATGCCGAGGGCGGAGAGGCCGTCCGCCAGTTGCCGCTCGCGGCTCATGCGCGCTTCGTCTCGCGGGCGCCGGCCTTCGGCCCGATGCGCTTCAGATGCACCAGCAACAGCGAGATCGCCGCCGGCGTCACGCCCTGGAGGCGCGACGCCTGGCCGATGGTCTGCGGCCGGTGCTGCGCGAGCTTCTGCTGCACTTCGCGCGAGAGGCCCGGCACCGCCGCGTAGTCGAGGTCGGCGGGCAGGAGGGTCTCTTCCTGCGTCAGGTTCTTCGCCACTTCTTCCTGCTGGCGCTCGATGTAGCCCTGGTACTTGGCCTGGATCTCGACCTGCTCGACGACCTGCGCATCGGCGAGCGGCGTCTCGCCGGCGGCGCCGGGCAGCGTCAGCAGCGCGGCGTAGCTCACGTCCGGCCGGCGCAGCAGGTCGAACAGCGTGTATTCGCGCTCGATCGCCTTGCCGAGCACGCGCTCGGCGTCGGCCGGCGGCAGCGTCTGCGGCCGCAGCCAGGTCGATTTCAGGCGCGCCTGTTCGCGCGCGATGGCGTCGCGCTTGCGGTTGAAGGCGTCCCAGCGCGCGTCGTCGACCAGGCCCAGTTCGCGGCCCTGCTCGGTCAGGCGCAGGTCGGCGTTGTCCTCGCGCAGGGACAGACGGTATTCGGCGCGGCTGGTGAACATGCGGTACGGTTCGGCGACGCCGCGCGTGATCAGGTCGTCGACGAGCACGCCGAGGTAGGCCTCGTCGCGGCGCGGGCTCCACGCCGCGCGCTCCGCCACGTACAGCGCGGCGTTGGCGCCGGCCAAGAGGCCCTGCGCGGCGGCCTCCTCGTAGCCGGTGGTGCCGTTGATCTGGCCGGCGAAGAAGAGGCCGCGGATGGCCTTGGTCTCGAACGAGGATTTCAGCCCGCGCGGATCGAAGTAGTCGTATTCGATGGCGTAGCCGGGGCGCAGGATGTGGCAGTTTTCCAGCCCGCGGATCGAGCGCACGATCTGCAACTGCACGTCGAAGGGCAGCGAGGTCGAGATGCCGTTCGGGTAGATCTCGTGCGTCGTCAGCCCCTCCGGTTCGAGGAAGACGTTGTGGCTGTCCTTGGCCGCGAAGCGGTGGATCTTGTCCTCGATCGACGGGCAGTAGCGCGGCCCGACGCCCTCGATGACGCCGGTGTACATCGGCGAGCGGTCGAGGTTGTCGCGGATGATCGCGTGCGTGCGTTCGTTGGTGCTCGTCACCCAGCACGGCAACTGCCGCGGATGCTGGCCGGCGTGGCCGAGGAAGGAGAACACCGGCAGCGGATCGTCGGAGTGCTGCTCGGCCAGCGCCGAGAAGTCGATGGTCTTGCCGTCGAGCCGCGGCGGCGTGCCGGTCTTCAAACGTCCGGCCGGCAGCGCGAGTTCGCGCAGGCGCGCGGCGAGCGACACCGACGGCGGGTCGCCCATGCGGCCGCCGGTGTAGTTCGCGAGGCCGACGTGGATCAGGCCGTTGAGGAAGGTGCCGGCGGTGAGCACGACGGCGCGCGCCGAAAAGCGGATGCCGAGCTGCGTCACCGCGCCGGCCACGCAGTCGCCTTCGAGGATCAGGTCGTCGCAGGCCTGCGCGAAGATCGTCAGGTTAGTCTGATTCTCCAGCCGGCCGCGGATCGCCTGCTTGTACAGCACGCGGTCGGCCTGCGCGCGGGTGGCGCGCACCGCCGGGCCCTTCGACGCGTTGAGGATGCGGAACTGGATGCCGGCCTCGTCGGTGGCCGCGGCCATGGCGCCGCCGAGCGCGTCGACCTCCTTGACCAGGTGACCCTTGCCGATGCCGCCGATCGACGGGTTGCAGCTCATCGCGCCGAGCGTGTCCATGTTGTGCGTGAGCAGCAGCGTGCGCCGGCCCATGCGCGCGGCGGCGAGCGCGGCCTCGGTGCCGGCGTGGCCGCCGCCGACGACGATGACGTCGAAACGCTCGGGATACAGCATGGGATTCGGGACCTGGCGGAAAACGCGGAAAAACGCGCGGAAATTTCGGGAAAGGCGCGGAATTGTACGCCAATTCGCTGAAAAATAACAGGTTTCCGGGTTTCGCGCGGTCCGTGGCATGCTCCGGGAAAACACGCACCCAACCGCCATGCGCACCCGCCGCCTCTTTCTCGACCGCCTCGACCCGGACTCCGGCGCCTACGACGTGGTCGTCGTCATCGACGTGCTGCGCTCGTTCTCGACCGCCGCCTACGCCTTCGCCGCCGGCGCCCGCCGCATCTACCCGGTGGAGACGATCGCCGAGGCGCACCGGCTGAAAACGGCGCTGCCCGAGGCGCTGACCACCGGCGCGGTCGGCGGCGGCGACCCGGTGTCCGGCTTCGACTACGGCAATTCGCCGAGCGCGCTGTGCGACCTCGACCTCGCCGGGCGCACGCTGATCCAGAGCACCGCCGCCGGCGTCCGCGGCCTCGGCCGCTTCGCCCACGCCCGCGCGCTGTTCGCCGGCAGCCTGGTCTGCGCGGCGGCGACGGCGGCGGCGATCCGCAATCTGCGGCCGACGGAGGTGGTCTTCGTCGTCACCGGCGAATGGGTGGACCGCGACGGCGACGAGGACATCGCCTGCGCCGACTACCTCGACGCCCTGCTGCGCGGCGGCGCGCCGGACCCGGCACTCTACGCGCGGCGCGTACGCGACTCGGACTTCGGCCGGCGCTTCCTCGCCGGCGACAACCCGAACCTGCCGCGCGCCGACCTCGACCTGTGCGCGCAGGCCGATCGCTTCGACTTCGCCATGCCGGCGCGGCGCCACGAGGGGCGCTGCGCGCTGGTCGCGGAAAGAATGCCCGCGCCGGACTGAGCGCGGAAAAGAAAAACGGCCGCGCGCGGCGGCCGTTCCTCGTTGCGACAGCGCCGCGTCAGGCGGCGACCTGCGCCGGCACCGAGCTCCGGATCAGGTGGTCGAAGGCGCCGAGCGAGGCGGTCGCGCCCGCGCCCATGGCGATGATGATCTGCTTGTACGGCACGGTCGTCGCATCGCCGGCGGCGAAGACGCCGGGCACCGAGGTCTGGCCGCGCGCGTCGATCTCGATCTCGCCGTGCTTGGAGAGCGCCAGGCTGCCCTTCAGCCAGTCGGTGTTCGGCAAGAGGCCGATCTGCACGAAGACGCCTTCCAGCTCGACGCGCTTCGTCTCACCGCTGGCGCGGTCCTTGTACGAGAGCGCGTTCACCTTGCTGCCGTCGCCGTGCACCTCGGTCGTCTGCGCCTGTTTGATGACGGTGACGTTGGGCAGGCTGGCGAGCTTCTTCTGCAGCACCGCGTCGGCTCGCAGCGCGTCGGCGAATTCGAGCAGGGTCACGTGGCCGACGATGCCGGCGAGGTCGATCGCCGCTTCCACGCCGGAGTTGCCGCCGCCGATCACCGCCACGCGCTTGCCCTTGAACAGCGGGCCGTCGCAGTGCGGGCAGTAGGCCACGCCCTTGCCGCGGTATTCGCGTTCGCCGGGCACGTTCATCTCGCGCCAGCGCGCGCCGGTGGCGAGGATCACGCTCTTCGCCTTCAGCACGGCGCCGCTCGCCGTCTTGATCTCGTGGTACTGCTCGCCGGGGATCAGCGCGTCGGCGCGCTGCAGGTTCATGATGTCGACGTCGTACTCGCGCACGTGCGCCTCCAGGCCGGCGGCGAGCTTCGGGCCGTCGGTCTCCTTCACCGAGATGAAGTTCTCGATGGCCAGCGTGTCCAGCACCTGGCCGCCGAAGCGCTCGGCGAGCACGCCGGTGCGGATGCCCTTGCGCGCGGCGTAGATCGCCGCCGCGGCGCCGGCCGGGCCGCCGCCGACGACGAGCACGTCGAAGGGTTCCTTGGCGTTGATCTTCTCGGCCTCGCGCTTCTCGGCGCCGACGTCGAGCCGGGCGACGATCTCCTCGATGGTCATGCGGCCCTGGCCGAAGGGTTCGCCGTTGAGGAACACGGTCGGCACGGCCATGATCTTGCGCGCCTCGACCTCGCCCTGGAACAGCGCGCCGTCGATCATCGCGCTCGTCGCCTTCGGGTTGAGCACGGCGATCAGGTTGAGCGCCTGCACCACGTCCGGGCAGTTGTGGCAGGAGAGCGAGATGAAGGTCTCGAACCTGAACTCGCCGTCGAGCGCCCTGATCTGCTCGATCACCTCCGGCTCGACCTTCGGCGGGTGGCCGCCGGTCTGCAGCAGCGCCAGCACCAGCGAGGTGAACTCGTGACCCATCGGGATGCCGGCGAACTCGATGCGCGCAGCCTCGCCCGGGCGGCCGACGGCGAACGAGGGCCGGCGCGGCGATACGCCGTCCTCGCGCACGCTGACCTTTCCGGACAGCGCGGCGATGTCGTGCAGCAGTTCGTGCATCTCGCGCGCCTTGTCGCTGCCGTCGAGCGAGGCGACGAGTTCGATCGGCTGCTGCAGGCGTTCGAGGTAGGCGGTGAGTTGCTGCTTGATGGCGGCGTCGAGCATGGTTTTCTCCCTTCGATGATTCGCTTCGGTCGCGGTGGACTGCACTGCAAAGGCGCCGACGGGCGGCACTGCGGGGAGGGGTCGGGGGGTACCCGCCGACGCCTTTGCGGTGCACTCCCGGCCTGCCGGCCGGGAGCGGGGTGCTAGCGGGGGTTTAGATCTTGCCGACCAGGTCCAGCGACGGCGCCAGGGTCTCGGCGCCCGGGGTCCACTTGGCCGGGCAGACTTCGCCCGGGTGCGAGGCGATGTACTGGGCGGCCTGGATCTTGCGCTTCAGTTCCTTGGCGTCGCGGCCGATGCCGAGGTCGTGGATTTCGCAGACCTTGATCACGCCTTCCGGGTTGATGACGAAGGTGCCGCGCAGCGCCAGGCCCTCTTCCTCGATCATCACGCCGAAGTTGCGGGTGATGGCGCCGGTCGGGTCGCCGATCATCGGGTAGCGGATCTTCTTGATCGTTTCCGAGGCGTCGTGCCAAGCCTTGTGCGTGAAGTGGGTGTCGGTCGACACGGAGTACACCTCGACGCCCATGTCCTTGAGGCCGGCGTATTCGTCGGCCAGGTCGCCCAGCTCGGTCGGGCAGACGAAGGTGAAGTCGGCCGGGTAGAAGAAGACCACGGACCACTTGCCCTTCAGATCGGCGTCGCTGACCGGCACGAACTTGCCGTTGTGATAGGCGGTGGCCTTGAAGGGTTTGATTTCGGTGTTGATCAGGGAAGCGCTCATGTTTATCTCCTTGGGTTGAAATTGAAGCAACGTCTGTGATGATAGGAGCCGGGGACAATTAAATCTAATTTATATTTCGAATAGGCGTGATAGCTGTCAGCTATCATCCGGAAATCCGTTACGGATAAGGAAAAGTAATTACAATGGGGACACATTCGGCCATCCGCCCTCCGGCCGAGCGAACCGGGCACGACCGAAGCGAACGCATGCACAACCGCGCGGACATGGGCCGCAACATCCTTCTCCCATGGCTACTGTTCGGCGTCGTGCTGCTGACCACAGCGCTCTCGCTGCAGCGCCTGCATCGCGACGCGGAAGCGCAGGCCCTGCGTGCCGCCGAGGCCGACACCCGCAACCTCGCCCGCGCCTTCGCCGAACACACCCTCGCCTCCTTCCAGCGCGTCGACTTCATCCTGCACGACCTGCGCGAGGCCTGGCTCACCGACCGCCGCCGCTTCGCCGACACCGTCGCTCGCCGCCAGGCGCTGATGGGCGACATCGCCCTGCAGGTCAGCGTCACCGGCGCCGACGGCCGCCTGGACTTCAGCAGCCTGGCGCCGAACGGCGGCGCCCGCATCGACCTCGCCGACCGCGAGCATTTCCGCATTCCGCGCGAGCAGGCGCTGCGCGGCGAGGACCGTCTCTTCGTCAGCCGGCCGCTGAAGGGCCGCGTCTCCGGCAAGTGGTCGATCCAGATCGTCCGCCCGATCCTCGACTCCGGCCGCTTCCGCGGCACCGTCGTCGTCTCCGTCGATCCCGACTTCTTCGTCAGCTTCTACCGCAGCATGGACCTCGGCCCGGGCGCGGTCGTCGCCATGGTCCGCAGCAGCGGCGAGATCCTCAGCCGCGGCCCCGAGGTCGAGGGCGCCATCGGCCGGGTGCTCGTCGGCATCCCCTTCCTCGCCGACGATGCGCCGGCCAGCGGCGCCTTCCGCCACGTGGCGCAGACCGACGGCATCGAGCGCATCTACGGTTTTCACCGCGAGCCGCGCATCGGCGTCACGCTGGCCGTCGGCCTGCCCGTCGACCGGATACTGGCGCCGGCGCGCGCGAAGCAGCAACGGGAACGGCTGGCGGCGGTGCTGCTCGCCGCCGTGCTGCTGGTGCTGGTGCTGGCGATCCACCGGGCGCAGGCGCGCCAGGCGCGCACGCGGGAGGTGCTGGCGGCCTCCGATCGGCGCTTCCGCGCGCTTTTCGACGCGCTGCCGGACACGGTCCTGCTGCTCGACGCCGCCGGGCGCCGCCGGATGACCCATCTGCCGGCCGACGCCGCGATCGCCGGCAGCGACCTGCCAGCGGTCGGCACGCTCGCCGACGTCTTTCCGGCGGAGGCCGCCGGCCACATCGACGCGGCGCGGACGCGGGTGATGGCCGACGGCGCGGCGCAGACGCTCGACTTCGCCTGCGCGACGACGCAGGGCAACCGCCGTTTCCGCGCCTCGCTGAATCCGCAGCGCGGCCGCCGCGAAAGCGTCGAGGGCGTCGTCCTCGTCGTCCGCGACGTCACCGCCGAATGGACCGCGGCCGAGTCGCAGCGCATCGCGGCGACCACCTTCGAGTCGCAGGAAGGGATGATGATCACCGACGCCCAGGGCGTCATCCTGCGCGTCAACCGCGCCTTCAGCGAACTGACCGGCTACGCTGCCGACGAGGTGGTCGGCCGCACGCCGTCGCTGCTCAAGTCCGGCCGGCAGGGCAGCGACTTCTACCGCAACATGTGGGAGACGCTGATCCGCGAAGGCTACTGGCAGGGCGAGGTGTGGAACCGGCGCAAGCGCGGCGAGGTGTACCCGGAGTGGCTGACCATCTCGGCGGTGACCGACGAGAGCGGCCGGACGACGCACTACGTCGGCGCCTTCTCCGACATTTCCGAGCGCAAGGAAGCGGAGATGCAGATCCGCAACCTGGCCTTCTACGACCCGCTCACCGGCCTGCCGAACCGCCGCCTGCTGCTCGACCGGCTGCGCCAGGCGCTCGCCGCCGGCCAGCGGCAGCGGACGCACGGCGCCCTGCTCTACCTCGATCTCGACCACTTCAAGATGCTCAACGACACGCGCGGCCACGACGCCGGCGACGACCTGCTGATGCAGGTCGCCGGTCGCCTGCGCGAGGTGGTGCGCGAGGAAGACACGGTTTCCCGCATCGGCGGCGACGAGTTCATCGTCATGCTCGAGGGCCTCGACGCCGCGGCGGCGAGCGCCGCCGCCCGCGCCGAAAACGTCGCCGAGAAGATCCGCACGGCGCTGACGCGGCCGTTCCCGCTGCGCGACGGCGACTACACGCTGTCGTCGAGCATCGGCGTCAGCCTCTTCCTCGGCCGCGAGACCGACGTGCAGACCCTGCTCAAGCAGGCGGACATGGCCCTCTACGAGGCGAAGGAAGCCGGCCGCAACACCATCCGCTTCTTCAGCCAGGCGATGCAGGACACCATCGACGAGCGGGCGCGCATCCTCGCCGGCCTGCGCCGCGCGCTCGAACGCGACGAGTTCGAGCTGTACCTGCAGCCGCAGTTCGACGCCAGCGGCCAGCAGCTCGGCGCCGAGGGGCTGCTGCGCTGGCACCACCCGGAGCGCGGCCTGGTCATGCCGGGCGACTTCATCCCGATCGCCGAGGAATCGGGCCTGATCGTGCCGATCGGCCGCTGGGTGATCGAGCGCGCCTGCGATCTGCTCGTCGCCTGGCGCGAGACGCACCCGGAGCAATGCCTGTCGGTCAACGTCAGCGCGCTGCAGTTCCACCAGCCGGACTTCGTCGACTCGGTGGCGCAGGCGCTCGCGCGCAGCGGCGCCGACAGTTGGCGCCTGTGCCTGGAGCTCACCGAGAGCGCGCTGCTCGGCGACGAGGAAACCGCCGCCGAACGCATGCGCCAGCTCAAGGACATGGGCGTGATGATCTCGCTCGACGACTTCGGCACCGGCTATTCCTCGCTCTCATGCCTAAAGCGGCTGCCGATCGACGAGGTGAAGATCGACCGCTCGTTCGTCAGCGACATCGTCAGCGACACGCAGGACGCGGCCATCGTGCACGCCATCGTCGCCATGTGCCGGAGCCTCGGCCTCACCGTCGTCGCCGAAGGCGTCGAGACGACGACGCAGCGCGACTACCTGCTCGGCTGCGGCTGCGACATGCTGCAGGGCTACCTGCTCGGCCGCCCGAAGCCGCCCGACCGCGACCCCTGAACGGCCGCCCCGGCGCCCTTGTCACCGCCCATCGCATCGCTTACTTTGCCGCATGGCAGCCCCCGACGACACCTCGGCCGACGCGCTCGCACAGCGCCTGCAGAAAGAGCTGCCGGGCAAGCGCGTGCTGGTCGTCGACCGTCATCCGGCGGCGCGCGATTCGCTGCGCCTGATGCTGTCGGCGCTCGGCGTCACCTCGGTGGCCGGCGCCGGCACCTCGGCCGAGGTGCTGCGGCTGGTCCGCGCCAACGTCTACGACGCCATCCTCTCCGACTACCTGCTCGACGACGGCCGCGACGGCCAGCAGCTCCTCGAGGAGCTGCGCCAGCAGCGCCTGATTCCGCTCGGCACGGTGTTCATGGTCATCACCAGCGAGCGCGGCTATCACAACGTCGTCTCCGTCGCCGAGCTGGCGCCGGACGACTACGTGGTCAAGCCGTTCACCGCCGAGCAGTTGCAGGCGCGCCTGCTCAGGGCGGTGTTCAAGAAGAACTTCTTCGCGCCGGTCTACCAGCGCCTCGACGCCGGCGCCTACGTCGGCGCGCTCAACGCCTGCGACCGCCTGCTCGCCAACACCTCGCCGTTCGCGCTCGACGCGCTGCGCCTGAAGGGCGAGATCCTGAACGCGCTCGGCCGCCACGACGAGGCCGAGGCCATCTACCGCGACGTGCTGGCGCGCAAGTCCGTGCCCTGGGCGCGCATGGGCCTGGCGTTCGCATTGCGCGGCCGAAAGGCGCTGGACGAGGCGGAAGCCTTGGCCGAGTCGGTGGTCGACGAGTTTCCCGAGTACCTTTCGGCCTACGATTTCCTCGCCGGCGTGCGCGAGGAAAAGGGCGACCTCGCCGCGGCGCAGGCGGTGCTGCAGCAGGCGGCGACGATCTCGCCGAAGAACGCGACGCGGCAGCGCGCGGTCGGCGACGTGGCGCTGCGCAACGGCGACCTCGACGCCGCCGAGAAGGCCTACGGCAAGGTGCTCGAACGCCAGCGCGGCTCCTCGCTGCGCCAGGTCGACGACTACGCCAACCTGTCGCGCGTGCTGCTCGACAAGGGCAACGCCGCCGGCGCCCGGCAGGTGATCCAGGAACTGAAGCGCGACTGGCGCGGCAACCGGCACGGCGAGTACGCGGCGGCGGTGATGGACAGCCTGTGCCTGCAGGCCGAGGGCGAGCCGGCGAAGGCGCGGGCCGCCGTCGAGGAGGCGTTGCGCCTGCACGAGACGCTCCTGGCCGAAGGCGAGCCGGATCGGCCGATGCCGCACAAGATCGCCGTCGACCTCGCGCAGGCCTGCCTCGCCGCCGGCGACGAGGCGGCGGCGCAGACGATCATGAAAAAGGTGGCGGCAGAGCACAACGAGAACAGGAACGTCCTCGCCCGCATCGAGGGCGTCTTCGCCAGGAACGGCAACGAGGGCGCCGGCCGCGCGCTGCTCGACCAGGTCAACCGCGAGATCGTCGAACTGAACAACCGCGGCGTCCTCGCCGCGCGCAGCGGCAACCTGGAAGAGTCGGTGCGCCTGCTGATCGACGCGGCGAACGCGGTGCCGAACGTGCAGTTCCTGGTCAACGCGGCGAAGGCGATCTGCGCGCTGATGGACCGGCGGGGCTGGCGCCAGGACCTCGCCGACCAGGCATCGCGCTACCTGCGCAGCGCCGGCGCGCACAACGCCCGCGACTGGCGCGTGATCACCGGCAGCGAGACTTTCCAGCGCGTCGCCGCCAAGTACGGCCACGCGCTCAGTTGAAGGTATCCCAGGCGAACTTCAGGATCAGCAGCGAAACGACGGCGAGGAAGACCCGGCGGACGAAGCCGCTGCCGTGCTTCAGCGCGAGGTGCGTGCCGGCGACCGAGCCGCCGACGTTGGCGAGCGCCATCAGGATCGCCGCCTGCCACAGCAGGTGCCCGTTCGGCGCGAAGTAGGCGAGCGCGGCGAGGTTCGTCGCCACGTTCACCACCTTGGCCGCCGCCGACGCGTACAGGAAGTCGAAGCCGAAGAAGCGGATGAACAGGAAGATCAGGAAGCTGCCGGTGCCGGGGCCGAAGAAGCCGTCGTAGAAGCCGATGACGCCGCCGAGCAGCACGGCGTAGGCGAGTTCCTTGCGGCCGGAATGCGCCGGGCCGTGCACCGCGCCGAAATCCTTCTTCATGAACGTATAGACCGCGGCGCCGACGAGCAGCGCCAGGATCAGCGGCCGCAGCAGCTCGCGCGGCAGCCAGGCCACGGCCATGGCGCCGAGGTAGGCGCAGGCGAAGGCGGCGAGCGCCGCCGGCAGCGTCGTCCGCCAGGGCATTGCCACGCGCCGGGCGTAGCGCCAAGCGGCGTTGCTCGTGCCGAAGACGCTGGCGAACTTGTTGGTGCCGAACAGCGTGGCCGGCGACTGCTGCGGCAGCAGCGTGAACAGCGCCGGGATCTGGATCAGCCCGCCGCCGCCAACCACCGAGTCGATGAAGCCGGCGGCGAAGGCAGCGAAGGCCAGCGCCACGAGCAGCGCGAGTTCATTTTCCAATGCAGAAGCGGCCGAAGATTTCGCCGAGCAGGTCGTCGGCCGTGAATTCGCCGGTGATGCGGGCGAGCGCCCGCTGCGCCAGCCGCATCTCCTCGGCGAAGAGTTCGAGCCGCGGCAACTGCGCCTCGGCGGCGGCGAGGCGCGCCGCCGCTTCGCGCAAGGCTTCGAGGTGGCGCTCGCGGGCGATGAACACGTCCTCGGCCGGATGCCAGCCGGCGACGGCGAGCAGTTCCCGGCGCAGCAGGTCGACGCCCTGCCCGTCCTTCGCCGACAGCGCGACGGCGACGCCGTCGGCGGTGTCGCGCCGCGCCGGCGCGCGGCCGGCGAGGTCGATCTTGTTCTCGACGGTGATGCGCCGGACCGTTGCCGGCAGGCGGTCGAGGATCGCCCGCTCGGCCGGGCCGACGCCGTGCTGGGCGTCGGTGAGCAGCAGGACGACGTCGGCGCGTTCGATCTCGCGCCAGGTGCGGGCGATGCCGATCTTCTCGACCTCGTCCTCGGTCTCGCGCAGGCCGGCGGTGTCGATGACGAAGAGCGGGATGCCCTCGATCTGGATGCTGCCCTTGAGCGCGTCGCGCGTGGTGCCGGCGACCGGCGTGACGATGGCCAGCTCGTCGCCGGCCAGCCGGTTGAGCAGGCTGGACTTGCCGACGTTCGGCTGGCCGACGAGCACGACGTGCAGCCCGCCCTGCAGCAGCCGGCCCTGCTGCGCGCGCTCGAAGACCGCGGCCAGCCGCTCGCGCAGCCGGGCCAGCCGGCCGAAGGCGTCGGCCGACTGCAGGAAGTCGATCTCCTCGTCCGGGAAGTCGAGCGTCGCCTCGGTCAGCGCGCGCAGTTCGACGAGCTGGTCGGTCAGCGCATGGATCGCCTGCGAGAACTCGCCCTGCAGCGAACGCACCGCCGAGCGCGCGGCGCTCGCCGTCGCCGCATCGATGAGGTCGGCGACGGCCTCCGCCTGGGCGAGGTCGAGCTTGTCGTTCTCGAAGGCGCGGCGCGTGAATTCGCCGGGCTCGGCGAGCCGGGCGCCGAGTTCGAGGCAGCGGGAAAGCAACAACTGCATGACCACCGGCCCGCCGTGGCCCTGCAGTTCGAGGACGTCGTCGCCGGTGAAGGAGTGCGGCGCCGGGAAGTAGAGCAGGAGGCCGCTGTCGATGGCGCGGCCGGCGCCGTCGCGGAACTCGGCGAGCGTCGCGCGGCGCGGTGCCGGCGTCCTGCCGGTCAGCGCCTGCGCGAAGGGCGCCAGGTCGGCGCCCGAGACGCGGACGACGCCGATGCCGCCGCGGCCCGGCGCCGTCGCGATGGCGGCGATGCGCTCAGGACTTCTTCGCCGCACCCTCGATCATCCGCGTGATCTGCCACTGCTGGGCGATCGACAGGATGTTGTTGACCACCCAGTAGAGCACCAGGCCGGACGGGAACCAGAAGAACATGATGCCGAAGATGAAGGGCATCATCATCATCACCTTGGCCTGGATCGGGTCCGGCGGCGTCGGGTTGAGCCTGGTCTGGATGATCATCGAGGCGACCATCAGGATCGGCAGCAGGCCGATCGGCATGCCGAGGCCGGGGATGACGCCGAACAGCGTGTCCGGCGACGACAGATCGGTGATCCAGCCGAGCCAGGGCGCATCGCGCATCTCGACGGCGCCGAGCAGCACCCAGTAGAGGGCGATGAACACCGGAATCTGCACGAGGATCGGCAGGCAGCCGCCGAGCGGGTTGATCTTCTCGGTCTGGTAGAGCTTCATCATTTCCTGATTCAGACGCGCCTTGTCGTCGCCGAAGCGCTCCTTCAACTGCATCAGGCGCGGCGTGATCGTGCGCATCTTGGCCATCGACTTGTAGCTGGCCGCCGAAAGCGGATAGAAGATGGCCTTGATGCCGATGGTCAGGAGGATGATCGCCCAGCCCCAGTTGCCGACCAGCGTATGGATCGCCTGCAGCACCCAGAAGATCGGCGCGGCGATGACGGTCAGCCAGCCGTAGTCGACGACGAGGTCGAGACCCGCGGCCAGCTTCTTCAGCGTCGCCTGTTCCTGCGGGCCGGCGTAGAGGGTGATCGACTGCGTGCCGGCCTCGCCGGCGGCGATCGGCGCCACCGGCAGGATCAGGCCGGCGGCGACGACCGTTTCGCCGCCGTTGCCCTCGACCTTGCGCGCGTAGAACTCGCGCTTGTCCTTGCCCTGCGGCACCCAGGCGGAAACGAAGTAGTGCTGGACCATCGCCAGCCAGCCGTCTTCGGCGGTCTTGGCGAACTTGGCCTTGTCCTTGGCGATGTCGGCGAAGGTGAGCTTCTGGTACTTCTCGGCTTCGGTGTAGACGGCCGCGCCGGTGAAGGTCATGACCATCGCGCTCTCGCCTTCCGGCGCCGTGTCATTGCGCTGCAACTGGTAGTAGGCGTGCGCGGCGAGCGGCTGTGCGCCGCCGTTCACGATCTCGTGGCGGACGTCGATCTGGTAGCTGCCGCGCCTGAAGGTATAGACCTTGGTCACCTTGACGCCGTTGCTCTCCTCGGCCTGCAACTGGAGCTCCAGCTTGTCGCCGTCGCCGATCTCGCGCGCGCCGGGCAGCGCGACGAACTGCGAGCGATGGTTCGGCAGCCCCTCGCCGATCAGGCCCGACTGGGCGGCGTAACGGTGCGCCGGGTCGATCAGCACGAAGGGCCTGGATTTGTCGCCGGTCGCCGAGTAGCGGGCCAGTTCGAGACGGACGATGTCGCCGCCGAGCGTCGACACGTCGGCGGTGTAGAGGTCGGTCTTGATGCGGACCGTTTCGGCGGCGGCCGGCGCAGCGGCGGCGGCGGGCGCGGCGCCGGCCTGCGGCACGGTCGGCGTCGGCGTGGCGGCGGGCGCGGCGGCCTGCAGGCTGGCGGTCGGCTGCGGCGTCGAAGCGACCGCTTCCGCCGCGGTCGGCGCCTTCGGCTGGTTGTGCTTCTCCCAGGCGTCCCACAGCATGACCAGCGAGAAGGAGAAGATCATCAGGAGAATCAGGCGTCGGGTATCCATCGCAGCTCGAGTGAGGGGTTGTCAGGGGACGGGATCGTGGCCGCCGGGATGCCAGGGGTGACAGCGCGCGATGCGCTTCGCCCCCAGCCACGCGCCTTTCCAGACCCCGTGTTTCTGGACGGCTTCGGCAGTGTATTCCGAGCAACTGGGGTAGAAACGGCAGTTGCGGCCGAGCAGCGGACTGATCGCATACTGATAGAAACGGATCAGCAACAGCAACAGTTTCTTCATCGCTCCCGGTCCCGGCATCCGGCCGCCTGCAGCTTCAGCAGCAGCCCGCCGATCTCTTCGGCGACGGCCTTGCGGTCGATCGGCTGCAGCTTGGCGTTGAGCCGCAGGACCAGGTCCTGCGCCGGCAGCCGGGAGCGCAGCAGCCGAAAGCGTTCGCGGCCGATGCGTTTGATCAGGTTGCGGCGGACCGCGGCCTTGACCAGGCGCTTGGGAACCACGATGCCGAGGCGGGCGGAGGCATCCTCTCCTGCCGCTCGCGGGCGGTAATGTAACAGGAAATGAGGGCTTTTCAGGGCTCTCCTGAAACCAAAAACGGATGAATACTCATCCGTTTTGGTCAATCGATAGCGCTTCGGAAAGCCGGATCCGCCCGTCCTCACGGCCTGCACGACAGAAGCGGCGGCCGTCGCCCGGGCCGTGCTCAGACGCCCAGGCGGTGACGGCCCTTGGCGCGGCGCGCGGCGATGACCTTGCGGCCGCCCTTGGTGCGCATGCGGACCAGGAAGCCGTGCGTGCGCTTACGGCGGACAACCGAGGGCTGGTAGGTGCGTTTCATGATTTATGCCTTTGATTTTGATGCAAAGATAAACGCGCAATTAGACATCCGCAGGCGTTTCGTGTCAAGGCCAATATTTTTCCGGTCCTGTGGATAACTTTCGGCGATGCGCGGTAGAATGCCACTGAAAGCGGTGCCTCCCGGCCGCTTTTTTTCTTGATAATCAATGATAAACAAGAAGTCTGAAACCTATCCGAGGCTTCGCGCCCCGGCCGAGGCGCAGTGCCCGTGCACCGCGCTCCCGATGACGCTGCGCGCCTGGTGGGGAAACGTCCGCATATGAGCGCTTTCTGGAATTCCTGCCTCAGCCGGTTCGAGCAGGAACTGCCCGTACAGCAGTTCAACACCTGGATCCGCCCGCTTCGCCTGGAAGGCGAGGACGACGTCGCCAGCGGCCTGCGCCTGGTGGCGCCGAACGGTTTCATCCTGAAGTGGGTCAAGGAACGCTACCTGAGCCGCATCGAGGAGCTCGGCCGCGCCTATTTCGACGCGCCGGTGAGCATCGCGCTGACGCTCGGCGAGCGCCGGTCCGCGGCCGCGCCGGTGCGCACCGAGAGCCGGCCGGCCGTCGCGGCGGCGATCGGGGCCACACCGGCCCCGGCCGTCGAGGCACCGGCGCTGCTTCCGCCGAAGAGCGGCCACTACGAAAAGACCCGGCTGATCAACTCGTTCACCTTCGACAACCTGGTCGTCGGCAAGGCCAACGACCTCGCCCGCGCCGCTGCCATGCAGGTCGGCCACAATCCGGGCGGCGCCTACAACCCGCTGTTCATCTACGGCGGCGCCGGACTGGGCAAGACGCACCTGATCCACGCCATCGGCAACTTCATCCTCGCCCAGCAGCCGGACAAGATCGTCCGCTACGTGCACGCCGAGGACTACTATTCCGACGTAGTGCGCGCTTACCAGCAGAAATCCTTCGACGTCTTCAAGCGCTACTACCGCTCGCTCGACGTGCTGCTGGTCGACGACGTGCAGTTCTTCAACGGCAAGAACCGCACGCAGGAAGAGTTTTTCTACGCCTTCAACGCGCTGATCGAGGCGAGGAAGCAGATCGTCATCAGTTGCGACACCTATCCGAAGGACATCTCGGGCCTCGAGGACCGACTGATTACCCGCTTCGACTGGGGCCTGACCGTGCAGATCGAGCCGCCCGAGACCGAGATGCGCGTCGCCATCCTGAAGAAGAAGGCCGAGGCCGAAGGCGTCGCGCTCGGCGACGAGGTCGCCTTCGTCATCGCCAAGCACCTGCGCTCGAACGTGCGCGAACTGGAGGGCGCGCTGAAGAAGGTGCTCGCCTACTCCTCGTTCCACGGCCGCGAGATCGAGCTCGAACTGGCCAAGGAGGCCTTGAAGGACGTGATCGGCGCGGTCAACCGGCAGATCACCGTCGAGAACATCCAGAAGACCGTCGCCGACTACTACAAGATCAAGGTCGCCGACCTCTTCTCGCCGAAGCGCACGCGCGCCATCGCCCGGCCGCGGCAGGTGGCGATGTGGCTGGCCAAGGACCTCACCGCGCACAGCTATCCGATGATCGGCGACGCCTTCGGCGGCCGCGACCATACGACGGTGCTGCACGCGGTGCGTACGATCGACTCGCTGCGCATCAAGGACAATGAACTGAACCACGACCTGCACGTGCTGTTGCAGGTTCTCAAGGGCTAGGCGTTCCCCGGTCTGGACAAGTCTGTGCACAGACTGGGGGCGAAATGTGGACAAGTCGCGATTTTTCCACCTGTGGATAAATCGTCCAGTTTCCATCAACAGGCAGACAACAGGCTTTTCAAGCCGCGTTTCTGATGTGCAACGTACTGTAGAATAAACGGTTTTTGAAAGTATCCACAGAGTTGACCGGCAGCTTATCTTTATAGGAATTAGATTTATGGTTCTCATCAAGACCCAACGCGACACGCTGCTCGCTCCGCTGCAGTCGGTTTCCGGCATCGTCGAGAAGCGGCACACCCTGCCCATCCTGTCCAACGTGCTGCTGGAAAAGAAGGGCGAGGCACTGACCTTCATCGCCACCGACATCGAGATCCAGATCACCACCAACACGCAGGGCGCCCAGGGCGACGGCGACGGTTCGGTGACCGTGGGCGCGAAGAAGCTGCAGGACATCCTGCGCTCGCTGCCGGACACTGCCGAAGTCAGCCTGATCCTGGAAGACAAGCGCCTGCAGCTGCGCGCGGGCAAGAGCCGTTTCAGCCTGCAGACGCTGCCGGCCGACGATTTCCCGCGCATGGCCATCGCCGAAGGCGACGCGAACAGGATCAGCGTCACGCAGAAGCAGTTCCGCCAACTGCTGGCGCAGACGCAGTTCGCGATGGCGGCGCAGGACGTGCGCTATTACCTGAACGGCCTGCTGCTGCTGATCGACGGCGGCGAGCTGCGCGCCGTGGCCACCGACGGCCACCGCCTGGCCTTCGCCAGCATGCCGATCGACGGCGAGCTGCCGCGCCAGGAGCTGATCCTGCCGCGCAAGACCGTGCTCGAACTGAACCGCCTGCTTTCCGACAGCGACGAGCCGCTGCTGATCGAGGCCGCGCCGAACCAGATCCGCTTCCAGTTCGACCACATCAACCTGGTCTCGAAGCTGATCGACGGCAAGTTCCCGGACTACGAGCGGGTCATCCCGGCGACGCTGAAGAACGCGCTGGAGATCAACCGCGTCGCCCTGCTCGCTTCGATGCAGCGCGCGGCGATCCTGACCAACGAGAAGTTCCGCGGCGTGCGTCTGGTGCTGTCGCCGGGCAGCCTGAAGATCATGGCCGCCAACGCCGAGCAGGAAGAGGCGCAGGAAGAGCTCGAAGTCGACTACGCCGGCGACGCCATCGACATCGGCTTCAACGTCGGCTACCTGCTCGACGTGCTCAACAACAGCTCGGCCGAGACCGTGCAATGGGGGCTGAACGACTCGAACTCGAGCGCGCTGGTGACCATTCCCGGCAACGAGCGCTTCAAGTACGTCGTCATGCCGATGCGCATCTGACGCCGCCTTCGACGAGCCATCGACACGCAAGAGAAACAGGGAAATCAAGACAGTGAGCGAACAGAACAACGCCCCGGCCTACGGCGAAGCCAGCATCCAGATCCTCGAAGGCCTGGAGGCGGTCAGGAAGCGGCCGGGCATGTACATCGGCGACACCTCGGACGGCACCGGCCTGCACCACTTGGTCTTCGAGGTCGTCGACAACTCGATTGACGAGGCGCTGGCCGGGCATTGCGACGACATCGTCGTCACCATCCACCCGGACAACTCGATCTCCGTCACCGACAACGGCCGCGGCATCCCGACCGGCGTCAAGATGGACGACAAGCACGAGCCGAAGCGCTCGGCCGCCGAGATCGCGCTCACCGAACTGCACGCCGGCGGCAAGTTCAACCAGAACTCGTACAAGGTCTCCGGCGGCCTGCACGGCGTCGGCGTTTCCTGCGTCAATGCGCTCTCCAGGTGGCTGCGCCTGACCATCCGCCGCGACGGCAAGAAGCACTTCATCGAGTTCAACCGCGGCGTGCCGGTCGACCGCGCGCTGGAAATGCGCGACGGTTTCGAGGTGTCGCCGCTGAAGGTGCTCGGCGACACCGAGAAGCGCGGCACCGAGGTGCACTTCCTCGCCGACGACGAAATCTTCGGCACCGTCGAGTTCCACTACGAGATCCTGGCCAAGCGCCTGCGCGAACTGTCGTTCCTGAACAACGGCGTCAGCATCAAGCTCGTGGACCAGCGCAGCGGCAAGGAGGAGCTGTTCGCCTTTGCCGGCGGCGTCAAGAGCTTCGTCGAGTACATCAATCGCTCGAAGTCGGTGCTGCATCCGAACGTCTTCTACTCGGCCGGCGAAAGCACGACGCCGAACGGCGCGACGATCGGCGTCGAAGTGGCGATGCAGTGGAACGACTCCTACGCCGAGCAGGTGCTGTGCTTCACCAACAACATCCCGCAGTCGGACGGCGGCACGCACCTGACCGGCCTGCGCCAGGCGATGACGCGCGTCATCAACAAGTACATCGAGGAAAACGAGATCGCCAAGAAGGCGAAGGTGGACATCTCCGGCGACGACATGCGCGAGGGCCTGGCCTGCGTGCTCTCGGTGAAGATGCCCGATCCGAAGTTCGCGTCGCAGACGAAGATGAAGCTGGTCTCCTCCGAAGCGCTGCCGGCGGTGCAGGAAGTCGTCGCCGCCAAGCTCGCCGAGTTCCTGCTCGAACGCCCGGCCGACGCCAAGGTGATCACCGGCAAGATCGTCGAGGCCGCGCGCGCGCGCGAGGCGGCGAGGAAGGCGCGCGAGATGACGCGCCGGAAGGGTGTGCTCGACGGCGTCGGCCTGCCCGGCAAGCTTGCCGACTGCCAGGAGAAGGACCCGGCGCTGTGCGAGCTGTACCTGGTCGAGGGCGACTCCGCCGGCGGCTCGGCGAAGCAGGGCCGCGACCGCAAGTTCCAGGCGATCCTGCCCCTGAAGGGCAAGATCCTCAACGTCGAGAAGGCGCGCTTCGACAAGCTGATCTCGTCGCAGGAAATCGCCACGCTGATCACCGCGCTCGGCACCGGCATCGGCAAGGACGAGTACAAGCCGGAGAAGCTGCGCTACCACCGCATCATCATCATGACCGATGCCGACGTCGATGGCGCGCACATCCGCACGCTGCTGCTCACCTTCTTCTACCGGCAGATGCCGGAGCTGGTCGAGCGCGGCCACATCTACATCGCGCAGCCGCCGCTGTACAAGGTCAAGGTCGGCAAGACCGAGCGCTACATCAAGGACGACCACGAGCTGAACCAGTTCCTGCTGAAGATGGCGCTCGACGAAGCCTCGGTGACGCCGAAGGCCGGCGCTGAGGCGATCCGCGGCGTCGCGCTGGAGGAAATGGCGCGCGAATATCTGTTGGCGGAAGCGGTGATCAACCGTCTCGACCATCTGGTCAATCCGGAAGTGCTGCACGCGGTGGTCGAGGCCAACCTCAGGCTCGACCTGTCCGATGAAGGCGCGGCGCAGGCCTCGGCCGCGGAACTTTCGAAGCGGGTGAATCACGGCATCCAGATCCGCGCCCGCTACGACGAGGCGCACGAACGCTGGCAACTGCGCATCGAGAAGATGCACCACGGCAACCTCAAGGTCGGCGTCATCGACGAGGACCTGCTGATTTCCGGCGACTGGGCGCAGTTGATGAAGACCGCCGACATGCTCTCCGGCCTCTTCGGCGCCGGCGGCTACGTCCAGCGCGGCGAGAAGAAGGCGCCGGCGGCCGGCTTCGCGCAGGCGATGGGCTGGCTGCTGGCCGAGGTTGAGCGCACGGTCAGCAAGCAGCGCTACAAGGGTCTCGGCGAGATGAACCCCGAGCAGTTGTGGGAAACGACGATGGACCCGAAGGTCCGCCGTCTGCTCAAGGTGCAGATCGAGGACGCGATCGGCGCCGACGAGATCTTCACGACGCTGATGGGCGAACTGGTCGAACCGCGGCGGAATTTCATCGAGTCGAACGCGCTGGCGGCGCGGAACATCGACGTCTGACGGCGCAGGCAGGCGTCAGGCCCGGGATTCACCTGCCCGGCCCCGGCCTGACCCGTCTA
This sequence comes from Rhodocyclaceae bacterium, assembly GCA_019455325.1. Classification (GTDB taxonomy): domain Bacteria; phylum Pseudomonadota; class Gammaproteobacteria; order Burkholderiales; family Rhodocyclaceae; genus Proximibacter. The sequence continues at coordinate 28,050 of JACFMQ010000005.1, forward strand.
CGCCGCCGTCGTCCGCTCGGATTTGTGCAAGGTCTTTTCCGCGTACATCCGCTGGTCGGCCGTCTTCAGCAGTTCTTCCAGCGACGTACCTTCCGGCGGGTACGTCGCAATGCCGACGGAAGCCCTCACTTTCAGCCGGCGCTCCCCGAATTTGAACGCTTCCTCGATCGTTTCGTGTAGGCGTGCGTTCAGCGCCTCGACATCGTCCGGGGAAACGTCCTCGATCAGGATGACGAACTCGTCGCCTCCCCAGCGCGCGACCGTGTCGTTGGTGCGCAGCACCTTGCGCAGGCGGTTCGCCACTTCCTGCAGCAGGGCGTCGCCGGCCTTGTGGCCGTAATGGTCGTTGATCAGTTTGAAGCCGTCGAGATCGATGAACATCAGGGTGCACTGGTGCTCCGGAGGATGGCGGCGCATGCGGGCGATGATCATCTCGTGACGGTCTTCCAGCAGGCGACGGTTGGGTAGTCCGGTCAGCGTGTCGTAGAGAACGAGGTGCGCCAGTTCGCTGCGGTGGCGCAGCAGAACGAAGATCAGCCAGGCCAGCAGTGCTCCGATCAGCAGGCTGGCGATGCGAAGCGCCGTCATCCTGCCGAGCAGGAAGCTTTTCGGCTTGGCTTCGACGGCAATGCTCCAGTAGCCGCCGGGAATCTCGATATCGAGCGTGACCGGATGCTCACGCTCGAACAGGGACTGGTCGCCGATCAGCGCCCGGGCCTCGATGCCCATCACGCTCTTGCTGCGGAGCGCGTAGGTGAAGTTGTGATCGTCCGCTCCCTGAAACACGGCCTGAAACAGCGAGTCGGCATCGATGACGGTCGACAGCAGCCCCCAGTAGCGCTCGTCGATCAGCAGCGGCACCCGGTAGATGAGGCCTCTTCCCCCCTGCACCAGGTCGATCGGTCCGGCCAGCCCCGGCTTGCCGCCGGCGATGACCTGCTCGATGACGGGCCATTGATCCGGCAGGTCGCGATATTTCAGGCCGACGGCCTTTTCATTGCCGGCCAGCGGGTAAACGTAGGTCAGCCGGTCGCCGACGGCGATGCCGAAATTGCGCACGTGCTGGGTGCTGCGGTGGAGGACGGCAAGAATGTCGTTGATTTCCCGCGCATTGATGTTGTCGTTGCGAACGACGAGATAGCTGCCGAGTCCGCTGTTCAGGTAAAGCAGGGCGTTGAGCTCGCGCTCGATGCGCGCGCGCAGGGCCGAGGCGTAGGAAAGCACGTCGATGTTTCGACGAGCCTCGGTTTCGCGCTGTTCGATGGAAACGAACAATTCTCCCAGGGCGACGTTGAAGACGAGGGTCAGCAGCGCCATCAGAAGCGCGAAGCGTCGGCTGGCAACCACCCGGTTGAGCAATGAGGGGAGTTTTTCTGGCATCGAACCGTATTTCAATACCGCGGGATGGGATTGTTTTCATGCTCAGGAGATGGCGATGGGAAGGCCATGTCCGAGAGGAGGGAAAGATTGGCGCGACAAAAAATTCTATCGACGCCGCCGGAAAATTCCTGTAGCGGGACTGTAAATTCGCACGCCGTCTATTAAAAATCTGTGTCGGAGTCTTCTGCCCGTTTCGTCAGCGCAGAATGTGGCGGCCCGGCTGAGCGATGCCGCTCGGCGGACCGAGGTTCGGGTCAGTGCCGGGTATTGCCGGCCAGCAGGCTGCGGATGACGCGCACCGTCTCGATGTCCGACTCGCGGTAGGCGGACTTGACGTATTCGGCGTAGGCCGCGTCCTCGTCGCCGGGCGTTTCGCCGAGCGTGGTTTCGTAGGCGAAGCGCAGGAAGAGGTGTTTCTCCGCCGGCTCCTCGACGGTGATCGTCAGCGTGCCGCCGGCGTGCGCGTCGGTGCGGGCGACGGCGAAGCGCATCCATTCCTCGTGCCGCCAGGTGACGGTGTCCTCGATTGCCGCCTGGCCGAAGTCGAGGCGCCGCCGCAGCCGGTCGTCGCCGCGTTCGAGGATGATGCAGGCGTCGAGCCCGGGCAGGAAATGCGTGGCGTCCTCGGCGCGGAACATCAGCCCGCGCCACAGTTCGGCGCGCGTCATCAGCGGAATCAGCGGGTTGCGCGGGTCGTTGATCTCGATCAGGTGTTCGAACTTCATACCGCCATTGTCGCCCCGGCCGCGGCCGCCTGTCACGCCGGATGGTAGGATGCGCGCCATGCCCAGACTTCAGCTCGAACGCCTGCTCCACTCGCAGGGCTTCGGCAGCCGCAAGGAATGCCGTGTCCTGATCCGCCGCGGCCGCGTCGCCATCGCCGGCGAAACGGTCGACGATCCCTTCCGCGAGATCGAGGCCGACGGCCTCGTCTTCGCCGTCGACGGCGAGGACTGGATCTGGCAGGCGAAAGCCTACCTGATGCTCAACAAGCCAGCCGGCTACGAGTGCTCGCACCAGCCGAAGCACCACGCCAGCGTCTACGCGCTGCTGCCGCCGCCCTTGAACGGCCGCGGCGTGCAGTCGCTCGGCCGGCTCGACGAGGACACCACCGGCCTGCTGCTCTTCTCCGACGACGGCCAGTTCATCCACGCCATCAGCTCGGGCAAGCGCAAGGTGCCGAAGATCTACCGGGTGACGGCGAAGCACGCGGTCGACGACGGCCAGATCGCCGCGCTGCTCGCCGGCGTGCAGCTCGCCGACGAGCCGGCGCCGCTCGCCGCCGCCGGCTGCGAACGCGTCGGCGAGCGCGAGATCCTGCTGACGGTGAACGAGGGCCGGTACCACCAGGTGAAGCGCATGGTCGCCGCCGCCGGCAACCGCGTCGAGGCGCTGTGCCGCGTCGCCGTCGGCGGCCTGGCGCTGCCCGCCGACCTGGCGCCGGGCAAGTGGCGCTGGCTCGACGCCGACGACCTCGACCGCCTGCGCTCGCCGGCCGCCGCCTCTTGATCCGGCGCCGCCCGAAGGCGCATCATAGTCGGGAACAATGAGGAGCCGACCATGCAGAAGATTCTGATGATAGTGCACGCCCCGCCCTACGGTAGCGAGCGCGTACTTTCCGCCCTGCGCCTCGCCACGGCGCTGCTCGGCCAGGAAGACGAGCGCGTCGACCTGACGATGTTCATGATGTCCGACGGCGTCGTCGTCGGCCTGCCGAACCAGCCGGTCGCCGAGGCCGGCGGCGGGCTGCAGCAGATGATCGAGCACCTCGTCGCGCAGGGCGCGGCGGTCCGCCTCTGCCGCACCTGCGCCGTCGCCCGCGGCCTCGCCGAGCTGCCGCTGATCCCCGGCGTCGCCATCGGCACGCTGAGCGAACTGGCGGCGGCGGCGATCGAGGCGGACAAGGTCATCACCTTCTGACCGGCCGCGCCGCGATGACCCTCACCGAGCTGCGCTACATCGTCACGCTGGCCCGCGAGCGGCACTTCGGCCGCGCCGCCGACAAGTGCCACGTCAGCCAGCCGACGCTGTCGGTGGCGCTGAAGAAGGTCGAGCAGCGCATCGGCGCCCTGCTCTTCGAGCGTTCGTCGGCCGACGTGCGGCTGACGCCGCTGGGGGAACAGGTGGCGGCGCAGGCCGAGCGCGTGCTCGAAGAGGCGGCCAAGCTCGACGAGATCGCGGTGCAGGGCAAGGACCCGCTGGTCGGGCCGCTGCGCCTCGGCGTCATCTACACCATCGCCCCCTACCTGCTGCCGCGGCTGATCCCGGCGCTGCACGCGCAGGCGCCGCAGATGCCGCTCTACCTGCAGGAAAACTTCACCGCCCGGCTGGCCGAGCAACTGCGCCGCGGCGAACTCGATGTCGCCGTGCTCGCGCTGCCCTTCAGCGAGCCGGGTATCGTTACCCGCGCCGTCTACGACGAGCCGTTCCGCGTCGCGCTGCCGTCCGGGCATCCGCTGTGCAAGCGCAAGGCGATCCCGAGCGAGGACCTCAGCGCCGAGCACCTGTTGCTGCTCGGCCAGGGCAACTGCTTCCGCGACCAGGTGGTGCAGGCCTGTCCGCAGCTCTCCGAGCCGGGCGGGCTGGAGCGGGCGCTCGAGGGCAGTTCGCTGGAGACGCTGCGGCACATGGTGGCGAGCGGCGCCGGCATGTCGGTGGTGCCGGCCTCGGCGGTCGAGACCTGGCCGCACGACGAGAGCCTGCTGTCGATCCGCCCGTTCGCCGAGCCGGTGCCGACGCGGCGCGTCGTCCTCGCCTGGCGCGTCACCTTTCCGCGGCCGCAGGCGATCGACGTGCTGCGCGACGCGATCCTGGCGGCGCCGCCGCCCGGCGTGCAGTCGCTGTCCTGACGCCGACCGCTGGATCGCGGCGGCGGTGAGGGTTATCCTTCAACCATGAGCCTTGGCTCATTCTTACGAGAGAAAGGAAGAAAAATGGCAACGAAGATCGACATCGGCATCAACGAGAAGGACCGCAAGAAGATCGCCGAGGGCCTGTCGCGGGTGCTCGCCGACAGCTACACGCTGTACCTGAAGACGCACAATTTCCACTGGAACGTCACCGGCCCGCAGTTCAACAGCCTGCACGCCATGTTCATGGGCCAGTACACGGAAATCTGGAACGCGCTCGACCAGATCGCCGAGCGCATCCGCTCGCTCGGCTACCCGGCGCCCGGCTCGTACAAGCAGTTCGCCGCGCTGTCGTCGATTCCCGAGGAAGAAGGCGTGCCCAAGGCGAAGGACATGATCCGCCTGCTCGTCGCCGGCCAGGAGGCGGTGACGCGGACGGCGCGCGACGTGTTCAAGGTCGTCGAGCGGGCCAACGACCAGCCGACCGCCGACCTGCTCACGCAGCGCATGGAAGTGCACGAGAAGAACGCCTGGATGCTGCGCAGCCTGCTCGAAGAGTGAGCGGGTACTGACTGTCGGCGTTTCACGTGAAACAAAAGGGCCACCCGCGGGTGGCCCTTTGCTTTGCCGGTGCCGGCGTCAGGCCACCTTCTTGCGCGGCGCCGCCTTCTTCGCCGGCGCCTTGGCCGGCGCTTCCGCCGCCTCGTCCTTCTTCACTGCCTTGGCCGGCGCCTTCGGCTCGCGCTTCTCGAACTCGAAGCCGACCTTGCCGTCCTTGCCGCGCACGAGGAAGGCGGAGAACTTGCGGCGGGTGCGCGCCGAGACGAAGTTCTTCAGGAGGTCGGTGCGGCCGGTTTCGAGCAGCTTCTGCATCTGCTCGCGCTCGACCGGCTGCTGCAGGATGATCTTGCCGGAGCGGAAGTCGCAGGTGCGCTCGGGTCCGACCGACTTCTCGCAGACGTAGGCCATGCCGTGCTCGAAGACGCGCGCCTGGCACTTCGGGCAGGCGCCGAGCGGCTGCTGGTCGGAGAAGTCGACCGCCTCGCCGGCGCCCTCCTCGCCGCCGCTGCCCTGGCCGAAGTCGAACTCCGGCGCGTGCTCGGCGTTGAGCTTGATCAGCGCGTTGAACGGCCGCCCCATCTTGTTGCGGAAGCCGGTCAGCGGGCCGATGACGCGGTCGGTGAGCAGCGTCTCGATCTCCTCCGGCTCGAACTGGCGGCCGGCGACGATCTTCCACAGGCCGTAGTCGCAGTCGGCGCACTGGAATTTCTTGTAGGTTTCGCGGATCAGGCCGCCGCACTTCGGGCACGGCGCCTTGAGCGGGCCGAAGTCGCCGGGGATGGTGTCGCTGTCGTAGCTCTTGGCGCGGTCGACGATGTGCTGCGTCATCGCCGCGATTTCCTTCATGAACGCGTCGCGCGACAGTTCGCCCTTCTCCATGCGCGCGAGCTTCCACTCCCAGTCGCCGGTCAGCTCGGGGTGCGTCAGCTCGGGAACGCCGAGGCCGTTCAGCAGCGTCATCAGCGAGAAGGCCTTGGCCGTCGGCACCAGCTCCTTGCCCTCGCGGTGGACGTACTGCTCGATGATCAGGTTCTCGATGATCTGCGCGCGCGTCGCCGGCGTGCCGAGGCCGCGGCCGGCCATGGCCGCGCGCAGCTCCTCGTCGTCGACCATCTTGCCGGCGCCTTCCATGGCCGAGAGCAGCGTCGCTTCCGAATAGCGGGCGGGCGGCCGCGTCTCGTTGGCCTTGACCTGCACGTCCTCGGTGGCCACCTTTTCCTTCGCCTGCACCGGCGCCAGGTTGGCCTCCTCGTCCTGCGCCTCGCGGCCGTAGACGGCGAGCCAGCCCGGCTGCACCAGCACCTTGCCCTCGGTCTTGAACGGCTCGCCGGCGACGCGCGTGATGCGCGTGGTGACGAGGTACTCGGCGGCCGGGTAGAACACCGCCAGGAAGCGCCGCACGACCATGTCGTAGAGCTTCTGCTCCGGCTCCGACAGGTGCTTCGGCGCCTGCAGCGTCGGGATGATGGCGAAGTGGTCGGAGATCTTGGCGTTGTTGAAGATGCGCTTGTTCGGCCCGACCCACTTCTTTTTCTGGATTTCGGCGGCGAAGACGCCGTAGCGGTTGGCGATCGACGGGTCGGCGCCCTTCTGCAGGTCGCGGCCGGCGAGCATGTCGAGCGTCGCCTGGACCGTGCCGATGTAGTCTTCCGGCAGCGCGCGCGCGTCGGTCCGCGGGTAGGTCAGCACCTTGTGCTTCTCGTAGAGCGCCTGCGCCAGACCGAGCGTGGTCTTGGCGGAGAAGCCGAAGCGGCCGTTCGCCTCGCGCTGCAGGCTGGTCAGGTCGTAGAGCAGCGGTGAGAGCTGCGTCGAGGGCTTGGCCTCTTCCGTGACCTCGCCCGGCTGGCCGAGGCACTTGTCGCGCAGCGCGGCGGCCCTGGCCATGTCCCACAGGCGGTCGGCGCGGGCGTGCTCGTCGTCCTCGTTGCGCTTGAACTTCTCGTCGAACCACTTGCCCTTGTACTCGCCGCCGGCGGCCGCGAAGCTCGCCTCGACCTCCCAGTACGGGCGCGGCTTGAAGCGCTTGATCTTCTCCTCGCGCTCGACGAGGATCGCCAACGTCGGCGTCTGCACGCGGCCGACCGTGGTCAGGTGGAAGCCGCCGGTCTTCGAGTTGAAGGCGGTCATCGCGCGCGTGCCGTTGATGCCGACCAGCCAGTCGGATTCCGAGCGGCAGACGGCGGCGTCCGCCAGCCCGCGCAGGTCGGCGCCCGGACGCAGCGAGGCGAAGCCTTCGCGGATCGCCGCCGGCGTCATCGACTGCAGCCACAGGCGCTGCACCGGCTTGCCGCTCTTCGCGTGCTGCGCGATGTAGTTGAAGATCAGTTCGCCCTCGCGGCCCGCGTCGCAGGCGTTGATCAGGCCGACGACGTCCTTGCGCTTGATCAGCTTGGTCAGCAGCCTGAGGCGCGACTCGTTCTTCTCGATCGGCTTCAGGTCGAAGTGCGGCGGGATCACCGGCAGGTGCGCGAAGGACCACTTGCCGCGCTTCACCTCGTAGTCCTCCGGACAGGCCAGTTCGAGCAGGTGGCCGATCGCCGAGGAGAGGACGTAGTCCTCGCTCTCGAAATAATCGTCGTGCTTGGCGAAGCCGCCGAGCGCGCGCGCGATGTCCGCGGCGACGGAGGGTTTCTCGGCGATGATCAACTGCTTGCTCATGGCGGGGGCGCTCGGGAGATGGCCGACCGGCGGGGCCGGTCGCGGACTGCGACGGATGATAAGAGGGTTCGCCCGCCGCGCGCAAGCCGCGGCCGCGCCGGGTCAGTGCAGCGGCGCCTCTTCCGGCGCGGCGAGGAGTTCCTCGACGATCAGCGGCGGCAGGTCCTGGTCCTGGCTCCACAGCACCATGAGGACGATGATCTTCAGCTTGTCCAGCGGCACCGGCTCGTCGTCCATGCCGAGCGCGCGCTCGATGATCAGTTCGCGCAGCGGCGGCGTGACGACGCCGGCGCCTTCGAGGAAGAGGATGAAGTCGAGGCCGTCGGCGCCGAGGCGGTCGTGCTCTTCGGCGGTGTGCACGCGCACGGCGCGCGGGTCGGCGACGAAGGGCAGCGGCCGCGCCGACTTCAGATCGTCGAGCCAGTCGAGGGCGAGCGAGATTTCGTCCGGATCGAAGCCGGCGGCGGAGAGCTTGCGCACCAGCGTGCCGGGCGCGGGGTGGGCGTTCAGGTCGAAGTAGTTTTCGAAAAGGAAGACGAGGACGTCGATCATTGTCGTTGTGCGCATTCCGCCTGCCGCTGGTAGCGGCCTCCCGGCAGGCTGGCGACCCGACCGTCGAGTTCCAGCCGCAACAGGATCACGGAAAGCGCATCGGCCGTCAAGCCGCTGCGGCCGAGCAGCTCGTCGAAGCCGACCGGATCGAAGCCGGCCAGATCGAGCACGGCCTGCGCCTCGCGGTCGGCCGGCGCAACGGGTTCGGCGCTTGCCGGTGCGGCGGCCGCCGGCAGCGCCAGCTCTTCGAGGATGTCGTCGACCGTCTCGACCAGCTTCGCCCCCTGCCGGATCAGGCGATGGCAGCCGCGCGCCTGCGGCGAGTGGATCGAGCCGGGGACGGCGAAGACCTCGCGCCCCTGCTCGCCGGCCAGCCGGGCGGTGATCAGCGAACCGCTCTCGACCGCTGCCTCGACCACCAGCACGCCGCGCGCCAGGCCGGCGATGAGGCGGTTGCGGCGCGGGAAGTTGGCGGCGGCGGCCGGCGTGCCGAGCGGAAATTCGGAGACGATGGCGCCCTTGTCGGCGATCTCCTCGGCCAGCGCGCGGTTGCGCGCCGGGTAGAGGCGGTCGGCGCCGGTGCCGACGACGGCGATGGTGGCACCGCCGCCGGCGAGCGCGCCGCGGTGCGCGGCGGCGTCGATGCCGAGTGCCAGGCCGCTGACGACGACGATGCCCTGGGCGGCGAGCGCGCCGGCGAAGGCGCGGGCATTGGCCTCGCCCTGCGGCGTCGCGTTGCGGCTGCCGACGACGGCCAGCGCCGGCCGCGCCAGCAGCTCGACGCGGCCGCGCACGTAGAGCAGCGTCGGCGGGTCGGGGATGTCGAGCAGCGGCCGCGGGTAGTCGTCGTCGGCGAGCGTCAGCAGGCGCCGGCCGGGGGCGGCCGCCCAGTCCAGCGCCGCGGCGACCGCGTCGCGGTTGTCGGTGCCGAGCAGCAGGTCGGCGGTCTTGTCGCCGACGACGGCGGCGAGCGCCGGGCGACCGGCGGCGAAGACGTGCGCCGGCAGGCCGAAGGCGGCGAGCAGCTTGCGCTGGCTGGCGCCGCCGACGCCGGGAATCAGCGTCAGACGCAGCCAGTCGGCGACGGCGGCGTCCGCTGGCATGGGTCGGCCGGCGCCCGGCCGCTCAGGGCTGGCGCAGCAGGTCGTTGACGTTGACCGTGCCGGCGGCGCTGAGCACCAGCGCGTAGGCGACGCGCTCGAAGGTGCGGAAGACGAAGACCAGTCCGTAGCGCTGGTCGGGCAGGCGGACCGTTTCCATCCGGCCGGTCTCGTCGTTGCGGAAGGTGTCGGAGCGGTTGCGGTGCAGCGCCAGCACGTGGCCGACTTCCAGGCCGTCGCGGCGGCCGCGGTTCAGGGTGATCACCGAGTTGCGGCCGGCGGTGCCGACGCCGCCGTAGACCGAGGCCACGCGCCCGTCGACGGTGCGCTCCGGGCGGTGCGGCGCGTAGTTCACCAACTGCGGGCGCTTCGCCGGCAGCAGGCGGTCGCCGCGGCCGATCTCCTGCTTCGCCGTGGCGATGGTGAAGACGCCGGGCTCGCCCGGCTGCACCTGGCGCGCGGTGCCGAGGTAGAAGGCTTCGTGGCCGAGCACTTCCCGCGTCTCCGGGTCGAGCAGCGGCTGCGCCGGCCGGTAGATCTGCCAGGTCTCCTGCTGCGGCCGGTCGCCGGCGCCGGCGACGAAGGCGGTGTCGCCGGCGCCGAGGAAGACGCGGTCCTCCTGCATGGCGACGATGCGGGCGCTGTCGGCGATGCCGCCCTCGTCGACGATCAGCGGTTCGGAAATGAAGGGCTCGATGACGTTCGGTGGGATGCTCGGCACGGTCTGCGTCAGCGCTTCGCTGTAGGCCTTCGGCCGCAGCCAGCCTTCGGAGATGAGGCGCAACTGCGGCGTGCCGTCGGCGTCGCGCTCGAGCAGGATGACGTCGCCGGGGTAGATGAGGTGCGGGTTCCTGATCTGCTCCCGGTTCAGCCGCCAGATCTCCGGCCAGCGCCAGGGCTCCTTCAGGAATCTTGCGGAAATGCCCCACAGCGTGTCGCCGGGAACGACGACGTGGCGGTTCGGCGCATCGTCGGCGACCTGCAGCGGTGCCGGGGCCGCGGCCTGGGCGAGGCCGGCGGCCAGGGCCAGCAGGAGCGCGGATATAATGCGGGTCATCGTGCTATCCTCATTCGAGCGCCCGGAACAACCGGGGCCTGGGCCGTGTCTACGGGCCGCGCGGGTCGATCGGCCGGAGGCGCTTCGCGCAGGCGGCCGCCACCTTCGCCAGAGTCGAGACTTTGCGTTAGATTCTGCACGTAATTACTTATTCGATCAAGATTTTCCATGGCACTGCTACCCATTCTCCGCTTCCCCGACCCGCGTCTGAGAAAAGTCGCCGCTCCGGTCACGAATGTTGACGACGGCATTCGCCGGCTGGCCGCCGACATGGCCGAGACCATGTACGAGGCACCGGGCATCGGCCTCGCCGCGACGCAGGTGGACGTGCACCAGCAGGTGATCGTCATCGACGTTTCGGAGTCGCGCGACCAGTTGCTGGTGCTGATCAATCCCGAGCTGCTGTCCGGCGAGGGGATGCAGGTCGGCGAGGAAGGCTGCCTGTCGGTGCCGGGGGTCTACGACAAGGTCGAACGCTCCGAAAAAGTGAGCGTCCGCTACCTCGACCTGCAGGGCGAAGCGCGGACGCTGGACGCCGAGGGCCTGCTCGCCGTGTGCATCCAGCACGAGATCGACCACCTGCAGGGCAAGGTCTTCGTCGACCACCTGTCGATGCTCAAGCAGATGCGCATCAAGTCCAAGCTCGCCAAGCAGGCGCGCATCACCGCCTGAGGGGCGCCGCATGAAGCTGATTTTCGCCGGCACGCCGGAGTTCGCGGTGGCGGCGCTCGCGGCGCTGGCCGACGCCGGCCACGACATCGCCCTCGTCCTCACCCAGCCCGACCGGCCGGCCGGCCGCGGCATGGCCCTGCAGGCCTCGCCGGTCAAGCGTCTGGCCGAGGCGCGCGGCCTGCCGGTGTTCCAGCCGCCGACGCTGAAGGACGCCGAGGCGCAGGCGCGGCTCGCCGCCGTCGGCGCCGACGCCATGGTGGTCGCCGCCTATGGCCTGATCCTGCCGCAGGCGGTGCTCGACCTGCCGCGCCACGGCTGCCTCAACATCCACGCCTCGCTCCTGCCGCGCTGGCGCGGCGCGGCGCCGATCCAGCGGGCGATCCTCGCCGGCGACCTTGAAACCGGCGTCTGCATCATGCAGATGGAGGCCGGCCTCGACACCGGCCCGGTGCTGCTTGCCGAGGCCACGCCGATCGCCGCCGACGACACCGCGGCAACGCTGCACGACCGCCTCGCCGCCCTCGGCGCCCGCCTGATCGTCGACGCGCTGGCCCGCCTGCCGCTGCCGGCGGTGGTGCAGCCGGACGCCGGCGTCACCTATGCGGCGAAGATTGACAAGGCCGAGAGCGCGATCGACTGGACGCGGCCGGCGGCCGAGATCGACCGGCAGATCCGCGCCTTCGATCCCTTTCCCGCCGCGCAGTCGACGCTCGCCGGCGCGCCGGTCAAGCTGTGGCGCGCCGTGCCGGTCGCCGGCCATGGCCGGCCCGGCGAGGTGCTCGCCGCCGGCCGCGACGGCATCGTTGTTGCCTGCGGCGACGGCGCGCTCTGCGTCGGCGAGCTGCAGAAGGCCGGCGGCAAGCGCCTGTCGGCGGCGCAGTTCCTCGCCGGCCACGCCGTCGCGCCGGGCGTGTTGTTCGGCGGCTGAACGGTTCCGCACCTGCCCACGCGCGCATTCGGGAAATTTCCGGCGCTCATTCCTGTCCGACGAAGGTCGGCCCGCTTGACGCGACGGCCGCCCGCCCCCATCTGAAAGTTCAAATGCGGGCCAGGCACGAAACCGTGCCGGCCGACGACAAAGGAGATCGACATGTTCGGCAACTGGTTGAAGACGGCCGTGCTCATGGCCGGCATTCTCGCCCTGTTCGGCGCCGTCGGCGCGGCGGTCGGCGGCGCCGAGGGCATGCTGCTCGCCCTGCTCCTCGGGCTGGGCATGAACTTCTTCGCCTACTGGTTCTCGGACCGGATGGTGCTGAAGATGTACAACGCGCGCGAGGTCGACGCCTCGTCGGCGCCGCAGTTCTACGCCATGGTGCGCGAACTGGCGCAGCGCGCCGGCCTGCCGATGCCGCGCGTATACATAATTGACGAGGCGCAGCCGAACGCCTTCGCCACCGGCCGCAATCCGCAGAATGCGGCGGTGGCCGCGACCACCGGCATCCTGCGGCTGCTGTCGGCGCGCGAGCTGCGCGGCGTCATGGCGCACGAGCTGGCGCACGTGCAGCACCGCGACATCCTGATCTCGACGATCTCGGCGACCATGGCCGGCGCCATCTCGATGCTCGCCAACTTCGCCATGTTCTTCGGCGGCCGCGACGCCAGCGGCCGGCCGGCGAACCCGCTGGCCGGCATCCTCGTCATGTTCCTGGCGCCGCTCGCCGCGTCGCTGATCCAGATGGCCATCTCGCGCGCCCGCGAGTTCGAGGCGGACCGCGGCGGCGCCGAGATCAGCGGCGACCCGCTGGCGCTCGCCGACGCGCTCGCCAAGATCGACGCCTACGCCCGCAACATCCCGCTGCCCGCGGCCGAGGCGCATCCGGAGACGGCGCAGATGATGATCATGAACCCGTTCTCCGGCGGCGGGCTGGCCGGCCTCTTCTCGACGCATCCGCCGACCGCCGAGCGCATCGCCCGGCTGCGGGCGTTCGGACGTTGAGAATACAAACACCTACCGCAGAGGCGCGGAGGCGCAGAGGAACGCAGAGAAATTCTTTGAGCGGGGTTTCTTCGCGTCTCGGCGGCGGGCGCTCATCGTGTTTCACGTGAAACAGTTTCACGTGAAACGTCCGTAGCCGGCGACAGCGCATCGAGCAGCCGCGCCAGCCGCCGGCCGGCGCGCACGATCTGCGTCTTCGCCGCGGCGAGCGCGCGGTCGTGGTAGCGCGCGTCGATGGCCGGCGCTTCGCCGGCGAGGTCGGCGTAGGCGACGCTGCGCGCCAATTCCAGGCTTTCGGCGATCCAGCCGGCGGCGTCATCGACGGCCTCCCCTGCCGGTACGTCTGCCGGCGCCGCGTCCAGCAGCATCGTCGCCGCCGCTTCCAGCCGTTCGCCGCGCAGCCAGGGCGGGCCGGGCAGATCGTCCCAGTAGGCGTGCAGCGTCATCGCCGGCCGTCGCGGATGCAGCGGCGTTTCCACCCACAGACGGTTGCCGCCCGCGTCGTCGTTGCCGGCGGCGTCGACGCGGCTGGCGACGTGCAGCGGCTGGTGCGCGTCGCCGACCAGGTGGAGCAGCCAGAGCAGCGCGTAGGCGCGTTCGCCCGCCGACGCCCGCGGGTCGCGCAGGGTTTCGATCAGTTGCGGCAGGCGGCGGTCGAGTTCGCCGCCGCCGAGGCGCGTGCCGTCGTCGAGACGGTGGTCGGCGTAGTGCCAGCGGCGGTGCCGGGCCATGTCCGGGAAGCCGGGCAGCGTTGCGGTCGGCGCGTCGCCGTCGTCGTGGAAGCGGCGGTCGCGCTTGATGTCGTCCGGCCAGGTGGCGGCGGCGAGGAAGGCGGCGTAGTCGGCGTCGCCCGCCGGCGCGCGGGCGGTCCAGCGTGTGTACTCGGGGTGATCGGCGAGCAGGCGGCCGGCGGCGGCGCGCGTCGCCGGTGCCATCTCGCGCCAGGCGATCGCTGCCGACAGGCGGTGGCCGGCGGCGTTCCAGGCGTCCGCCGGCGCGCTTGCGGCGAAGAGCAGGAAACAGAGGAGGCCGGCGCGCCGGCGGCGGGCGGCCATCGCGGCGTCAGGGCCGCCGCTGGCCGGCGCCGCGGTCGAGTTCGATGTCGTGCCCCGAAACCGGGTCCTCGAGCGGTTCGAGATGGGTCAGCACCGAGGCGTGCGGTACGGCCCGGCGGATATCGGCTTCGATCTCCTCAAGCAGGTCGTGCCCGCGCTGCACGCTCCAGGCGCCGGGCACCAGCACGTGCACGGTGACGAAGCAGCGCGCGCCGGCCTGGCGCGTGCGCAGCGCGTGGTAGTCGACGCCCTGCGCGCGGTAGCCGTCGAGCACGGCGACCACGGCCGCGTGCTGCTCGGGCGGCAGCGCGACGTCCATCAGGCCGGCGGTCGAGCGGCGCAGCAACTGCCAGCCGGTCCACACGATATTCGCGGCGACCAGCAGCGCCAGCAGCGGGTCGAGCCACAGCCAGCCGGTGAGCGCGACGGCGCCGACGCCGACGACGACGCCGGCCGAGGTCCACACGTCGGTCATCAGGTGGCGGGCATCCGCTTCCAGCGTGATCGAGCGGTGCTCGCGGCCGGCGGCGAGCAGCACGCGCGCGGTGCCGAGGTTGATCAGCGAGGCGAGCACCGAGACGACGAGGCCGACGCCGATCTGTTCGAGCGGCTGCGGATGCAGCAGGCGGTCGATGGCGGCAGCAGCGATGCCGATCGCCGCGGCGAGGATCAGGAAGCCCTCGAAGCCGCTGGCGAAGTATTCCGCCTTGCCGTGGCCGAAGGCGTGTTCGTCGTCCGGCGGCTGCGCGGCGACGGTCAGCATGGCCAGCGCCATCAGCGCGCCGGCGAGGTTCACGCCGGATTCGAGCGCGTCCGAGAGCAGGCCGACCGAACCGGTCAGCCACCAGGCGGCGGTCTTCAGCGCGATGGTCGCGAGCGCGGCGGCGATCGACAGCCAGGCGAAGCGTTTCAGCGAGGGCGGCACCATGCCGACATTATGCCGGAACGCTGTTGTAGCCATGCTACACTCCGCGACGTTTTCCTTGAGCTTCAGTCGCTTGCGTACAACATCCACGCCTTCGCCGCTGCCGGCCGATTCGCTGGCGCATGCCCTGCTCCTCGCCGCGCGCGCGGTTGCCGCGGTGATCGGCGGCCGCAGCCTGCCCGAGGCGCTGGCCGCGCACGCCGGCGAGCCATCGCGCGCCGTGGCGCAGGATCTCGCCTACGGCGCGCTGCGCCGCTACGGCCTGGGCGATGCGCTGCTCGCCCGGCTGATCGCGCGCCCGCTCGCCCAGGTCGAGCCGCGTGCCCTGCTGCTGTGCGCGCTGTACCGGCTCGATACGCGGCCGGAGGCCGCGCACACCGTCGTCGACCAGACCGTCGAGGCGGCCGGGCATCTGGCGAAAGGCGCCTTCCGCGGGCTGGTGAACGGCGTGCTGCGCAACTACCTGCGCCGCCGCGACGAACTGCATGCGGCGCTCGCCGGCGACGACGAGGCGCTGCACCGGCATCCGGCGTGGTGGCTGCGCCGGCTGCGCGCCGCCTGGCCGGACGACTGGCAAGGCATCGTCGCCGCCGGCAACGGCCAGCCGCCGATGGCGCTGAGAGTGAACCGCCGCCGCGTCTCGCGCGACGACTACCTGGCGCAGCTCGCCGCCGCCGGCATCGAGGCGCGCGCCGTCGGTGCCGCCGGCGTGCTGCTGGCGCGGCCGCAGCCGGTCGATGCGCTGCCCGGCTTCTTCGTCGGCCTCGCCTCGGTGCAGGACGCCGGCGCGCAGCGCGCCGCCGAGCTGCTCGACCTCGCCGCCGGCCAGCGCGTGCTCGACGCCTGCGCGGCGCCGGGCGGCAAGGCCGCGCACATCCTGGAGACGGCCGACGTGGACCTGACCGCGCTCGAGGTCGACGGCCGCCGCGCCGGGCGCATCGGCGAGAACCTCGACCGCCTCGGCCTCGCCGCCGACGTGCGCGTCGCCGACGCGCGCGACGTCGCCTCGTGGTGGGACGGACGGCCGTTCGAGCGCATCCTCGCCGACGTGCCCTGCTCCGCGTCCGGCGTCGTCCGCCGCCACCCGGACGCCAAGTGGCTGCGCCGCGAGGCCGACGTCGCCGGCTTCGCGCGCACGCAGCGGCAGATGCTCGATGCGCTGTGGCCGACGCTGGCGCCCGGCGGTAAACTCCTCTACGCCACCTGCTCGGTCTTTCCGCAAGAGAACGGCGAGCAGGTCGCACGCTTCGTCGCCGCGCAGGCGCAGGCGACGCTTCTCGCCGAAGAACGGCTGCTGCCGCAGGGGGATCATGACGGCTTCCATTATGCGTTGCTGCAGAAGGCTCGCTGAGGTCCTCTTCGCCCTTTGCTTCGCCGCCTCGGCGGCGCTGGCCGGCGACATCGGCATGCGCGACATCCGCCTGGCGCCGGCCGAGGACAGCGGCTTCGCGCTGTCCGCCGACTTCGACATCGAGTTCAGCCAGCGCCTGGAGGAGGCCGTCGGCAAGGGGCTGGCGCTGCATTTCGTCACCGAGTTCGAGCTGACGCGGCCGCGCTGGTACTGGTTCGACGAGAAGGTGGCGAAGGCCGGCCAGACCTGGCGCCTGACCTACCACGCGCTGACCCGCCAGTACCGCCTGTCCACCGGCATCCTGCACCAGAGCTTCGCCTCGCTCGCCGAGGCCCTGCACGTCCTTTCCCGCCTGCGCCACTGGCAGGTGGTCGAGGCCGGCCGCGTGCAGCCGGGCGAGACCTTCATCGCCGGCCTGCGCATCTACCTCGACGTGTCGCAACTGCCGAAGCCCTTCCAGGTCGAGGCGCTGTCGAACAAGGACTGGGTGCTGACCTCCGACTGGCGGCGCTGGAGCTTCACCGTGCCGCCGCCGGCGGCAACCGGCGGCGAGGCGAAGCAATGAAGGTCCTGCTGATCGTCGCCGCCGCCTTCGGCGCCATCCTCCTCTTCCTGCTGGCGACGGCCAGCGCCAACACGGCGCTGTTCGCGCGCAACTACCCGTGGCTGATCGGGCTCAACGCCGTCGTCGCGCTGGCGCTCGCCTCGCTCGTCGGCTGGCAGTTGCGCCAGCTCTGGCGCGAGCACCGGCAGCAGGTCTTCGGCTCGCGCCTGAAGCTGCGCCTGATGCTCTTCTTCGGGCTGATGGCGGTGCTGCCGGGCGCGCTGATCTACGGCGTGTCGGTGCAGTTCCTGACCAAGAGCATCGAGAGCTGGTTCGACGTGCGCGTCGAGAAGGCGCTCGAATCCGGCCTCGCCCTCGGCCGCAGCGCGCTCGACGCGCAGCTCGCCGACCTCATGGAGAAGGCGCAGGGCGCGGCGCTCGAACTCGCCGACCTGCCCGAGGCGCAGCACCGCGCGCAGCTCAACCGCCAGCGCGAGCAGGCCGGCTCGGAGACGGCGGCGCTGTTCACGCTTTCCGGCCAGCTCATCGGCAGCGCCACCAGCGGCCTCGGCGTGCTGCTGCCGCCGCTGCCCTCGCCGACGCAGTTGCAGCAGGCGCGCGCCGGCCGCGGCGTCGGCACCATCGAGGGCGAGGCCGAACACCTCTACCTGCGCGTGCTGGTGCCGATGATCTCGCGCGACCTCGGCAGCGAGCCGCGCCTCCTGCAACTGACGCACGTCGTGCCGATCGGCGTCGCGCAGAACGCCGAGGCGGTGCAGGAGGTGTACCGCGACTATCAGGAGCTGTCGCTGGCGCGTCAGGGGCTGACGCAGATCTACGCGCTGACGCTGACGCTGACCGTGCTGCTCGCGCTCTTCGCCGCCTTCGCGCTGGCCTTCGTCATGGCCCGCCGGCTGTCGGCGCCGCTCTCCATCCTCGCCGAGGGCACGCAGGCCGTCGCCGCCGGCGACTACACGCCGCGCCAGGCGATCTACAGCCGCGACGAGCTGGGCGTGCTCACCCAGTCGTTCAGCCGCATGACGCGCCAGCTCGACGACGCGCGCAAGGAGGCCGAGCGCCACCGCGCCGAGGTCGAGGCCGGCCGCGCCTACCTCGAATCGATCCTCGCCAACCTGTCCGCCGGCGTCCTCGTCTTCGACCGCGGCTTCCGCCTGAACAACGTGAACGCCGGCGCGCTGGCCATCCTCGCCGACGGCTTCGCCGGCCTGCTCGACGAGCCGGTCGACGCCTGGCCGCGCCAGCGCGTGCTCGGCAGCGCCATCCGCGCGGGCTTCGCCGGCCGCACCGGCGACGAATGGCACAGCCAGCTCGAACTGGAGCGGCCGAACGGCATGCCGCAGGTGCTGCTGCTGCGCGGCTCGAAGCTGCCGGAGGGCAGCGGCGGCGGCCACGTCGTCGTCTTCGACGACGTCACCCGGCTGATCGCGGCGCAGCGCAGCGCGGCCTGGGGCGAGGTGGCGCGCCGCCTGGCGCACGAGATCAAGAACCCGCTGACGCCGATCCAGCTTTCCGCCGAGCGCCTGCAGATGAAGCTCGCCGACCGGCTGGCGAACGGCGACGCCGAGGTCCTGCAGCGCGGCACGCAGACGATCATCAACCAGGTGCAGGCGATGAAGCGCATGGTCGACGACTTCCGCGACTACGCCCGCCTGCCGGCGCCGGAGCTGGCGCCGCTCGACCTCAACGCGCTGGTCGGCGAAGTGCTCGGGCTGTACGAGACCTCGCACGCCGCCATCGCCGTGACGCTCGCCGACGACCTGCCGCCGGTGCTCGGCGACGCCACGCAGTTGCGCCAGATCATCCACAACCTGCTGCGCAACGCCGAGGACGCACAGGAGGGACGGCCGGAGGCGCGCATCGAGATCGCGACGCACCGCGCCGGCCGCTGCGCCGAGCTTGCCGTCGCCGACGCCGGCCCCGGCTTTCCGGCCGAGATCATGGCGCGCGTCTTCGAGCCCTACGTCACCAGCAAGGCCAAGGGCACCGGGCTCGGCCTGGCGATCGTCAAGAAGATCGTCGACGAGCACCGCGGCAGCATCGACATCACCAACCGGCAGCCGGCGGGCGCGCGGGTCCTCATCCGCCTGCCGCTGGCCGCAGAGGAGTAACGGGAACATGGCACAGATACTGGTCGTTGACGACGAAGTCGGCATCCGCGAACTGCTTTCGGAAATCCTCGCCGACGAGGGGCACACGGTCTGGCTGGCGGAGAACGCCACGGCGGCGCGCCGGGTGCGCGGCGAGAAGCGGCCGGACCTCGTCCTGCTCGACATCTGGATGCCGGACACCGACGGCATCTCGCTGTTGAAGGAGTGGTCCGGCGGCGGCCTCCTGACCATGCCGGTGGTGATGATGTCCGGGCACGGCACCATCGACACCGCGGTCGAGGCCACGCGCATCGGCGCCACCGACTTCCTGGAGAAGCCGATCGCGCTGCAGAAGCTGCTCGGCACCGTGAAGAAGGCCCTGAAGCACGAGGTGGCGCCGGCCAAGGCGCCGCTGACGCTGGACGCCTTCGCCCGCTCGCCGCTGATCAAGGACCTGAAGAAGCGCCTCGAACAGGCGGCGGCGAAGACGCCGGTGCTGCTGCTGAAATCCGCGTCCAGCGTCATCGCCGAGCTGTGCGCGCGCTCGCTGCTGCCACCGCACGCGCCCTGGCTCGACCTGTCGGCGATCGGCGGGGCGCTGACGCAGGAGATGCTGCAGAAGGCGGCCGGCGGCATCCTCTTCGCCGCCGACCTGGCGGCGCTCGGCAAGCTGCAGCAGATGAACCTCGCCTTTGCGCTCGACCGCCTGGAAAAGAACAACGTCATGCTCGTCTGCGGCACCACCAAGCCGCTGCCGGCGCTCGCCGAGAGCGGCTGGGACCCGGCCCTGCTCGCCCGCGTCACCGAGGTCTGGCTGGCGCTGCCGCAGCTCGCCGCGCACGCCGACGAGATCCCGGAGATCGCCGCACTGCTGCTCACGCAGCTCGCCGAGCGCGGCGAAGTGCCGCCGCGCCGCTTCGCCGTCGGCGCGCTGAACGCGCTGCGCATGCACCGCTGGCCGGGCGACTGGCCGGAGCTGCAGGCGACGGTGAAGAACCTGGCGCTGACCGCGCTGGAAGAGGAGATCCTCGCCGACGACGTGGCCCGCGTGCTGCAGTCCGAGCAGCGCGAGGGCGGCGACGCGCCGTCGCTGCTGCCCTTCTTCGAGCAGCCGCTGCGCGAGGCGCGCGACGCCTTCGAGCGCCTCTACTTCGAGCACCAGCTCCGCCTCGAGGGCGGCAACATGACGCGCGTCGCCGAGAAATCCGGGCTCGAACGCACCCACCTCTACCGCAAGCTGAAGCAGCTCGGCATCCAGATCGGCCGGCGCGGCGAGGAATAGCGAGCGATGAAGATCGTCATCCTCGGCGCCGGCCAGGTCGGCGCCAGCGTCGCCGAAAGCCTGGTTTCGGAGGAAAACGACATCACCATCGTCGACACCGACCCGGCGCGCCTCGTGCAGTTGCAGGACCGCCTCGACCTGCGCACGGTGGTCGGCAACGCCGCGCACCCGTCGACGCTCGCCACCGCCGGGCTGGAAGACGCGGACATGCTCATCGCCGTGACGCAGAGCGACCAGACCAACCTCGTCGCCTGCAAGCTCGCGCACTGCCTGTTCAACGTGCCGACGCGCATCGCCCGCCTGCGCGCGCGCGACATCCTGGAGAACGAGGCGCTGCTCGCGCCGGAGAACTTCGCCGTCGACTACGCGCTCTGCCCGGAGCAGGTGATCACCGACTACATCGTGCGCCTGGTCGAGTTCCCGTCGGCGCTGCAGGTGCTCAGCTTCGGCGAGGACCGGCTGGCGCTCGTCGCCGTCCGTGCCTATCCCGGCGGCCTGCTCGTCGGCAAGCCGATCCGCGACATGCGCCGGCACCTGCCGCCCGAGATCGACGCGCGCATCGCCGCCATCTATCGCCGCGACCGGGCGATCACGCCGACCGGCGACACGCGGATCGAGGACGGCGACGAAGTCTTCGTGCTCGCCGCCGAGGAGCACATCCGCCCGGTCATGCGCGAGCTGCGGCGGATGATGCGGCCGGTGCACCGAGTGATGATCGCCGGCGGCGGCAACATCGGCCTGCGCGTGGCGCAGGCCCTCGAAGGCAACTGCGCGGTGAAGGTCGTCGAGGGCCTGCGCGGCCGCGCCGAGTTCATCGCCGGCGAGCTGAAATCGGCATTGGTCCTCTCCGGCGACGCCACCGACGAGGATCTGCTGGAGAAGGAAGGCATCGAGGAGATGGACCTCTTCCTCGCGCTGACCAACGACGACGAGGACAACATCATGGCCGCGTCGCTGGCCAAGCGCCTCGGCGCCAAGCGCGTGGCGGCGCTGATCAACCGCCGCGCCTACGCCGATCTGGTGCAGGGCGGGCCGATCGACATCGCGCTGTCGCCGGCGCAGGTGTCGATCGGTTCGCTGCTCGCGCACGTGCGGCGCGGCGACGTCGCCCAGGTGCACAGCCTGCGCCGCGGCGCCGCCGAGGCGCTGGAAATGGTGGTGCACGGCGACGCCAACAGTTCGCGCGTGGTCGGCCGCCGCATCGCCGACCTGCCGGTGATCCAGGGCGCGGTGATCGCCGCCATCGTGCGCGACCTCGACAAGTACGAGGAGGTGCTGCTCGACGCGCACACCTTCGGCCGCCGCCGCGGCCGCGTGGTCATCGGGCACAAGGACGTGGTCATCGAGAGCGGCGACCACGTCATCGTCTTCTGCCTGAACAAGAAGGTGGTGAAGAAGGTGGAAAAGCTCTTCGCCGTCGGCTTCCACTTCTTCTGATCGCCGGCGCATGCGTCACGCCCAGGTTCTCAACGCGCTGGCCGTCATCCTCGGCATCTTCGCGCTGACCATGTTCGTGCCGCTGGCCATCGCCTGGCTGTACGGCGACGGTGCCGAACGGGCCTACGACGAGGCGATCTTCGTCGCCCTCGGCAGCGCCCTCGCCCTCTGGCTGGCGACGCGCCGGCGCCGGCGCGCGCTGACCGTGCGCGACGGCTTCCTGCTGGTGGCGCTGACCTGGGTGGTGCTGCCCTTCTACGCGGCGATGCCGCTCTATTTCCACATCGAGGAACTCAGCTTCACCGACGCCTATTTCGAGGCCGCCTCGGGCCTCACCGCGACCGGCGCCACCGTCCTCTCCGGCATCGACGCGCTGCCGCTGTCGATCAACTTCTGGCGCATGCAACTGCACTGGGTCGGCGGCATGGGCATCATCGTGCTCGCCGTCGCCATCCTGCCGCTGCTCGGCATCGGCGGCCGCCAACTGTTCAAGGCCGAGGTGCCGGGACCGATGAAGGAGACGGCGCTGACGCCGCGCATCGCCGAGACGGCCAAGGGGCTGTGGACGGTATACGTGCTGCTCACCATCCTCTGCGGCCTGCTGCTGTACCACTTCGGCATGGCGCCCTGGGACGCGGTGATGCACGCCTTCAGCATCATGGGACTCGGCGGGTTTTCCAGCCACGACGCCAGCCTCGGCCACTACCAGAGCCTGCCGATCGAGCTGGTGGCGATGGGCTTCGCGCTGCTCTCGGCGATCAACTTCGCCACGCACTTCATGGCGCTGCGCAGCCGCAGCCTGCGCCCCTACCTCGCCGACGCCGAGATTCCGTACTACTTCGGCGCGCTCGGCGCGAGCATCCTCGGCCTCACCCTCTACCTGCTGGCCTTCGGCGTCTATCCGGACTTCGCCACGGCGCTGCGCCACGTCGCCTTCCACAGTGTTTCGCTTGCCACCTCGCTCGGCCTGTCCACGACCGACTACACGATGTGGCCGGTGTTCGCCCAGCTCTGGATCCTCTTCCTCGGCAGCTTCATCGCCTGCTCCGGCTCGACCGGCGGCGGCATCAAGATGATGCGCGCGGTGATCCTCTACAAGCAGCTCTTCCGCGAGCTGCTGCGCGCCATGCATCCGGCCATCGTCCGGCCGGTGCGCCTCGGCGGGCGGACCGTCCCCGAGTCGGTGCTGCACGCCGTGCTCGGCTTCTCGTTCATCTACATGGTGAGCATCGTCGGCATGACGCTGCTGCTTTCCGCCAGCGGCCTGCCCATCGTCACCGCCTTCTCCGCCGTCGTCGCCTGCCTGAACAACACCGGCCCCGGGCTGGACGCCGTCGGCCCGGCGGCGAACTACAGCGTCCTCAGCGACTTCCAGACCTGGGTGTGCACCTTCGCCATGGTCCTCGGCCGGCTGGAGATCTTCACCCTGCTCGTCGTCCTCACGCCGGCCTTCTGGCACAAGTAGCGGCGTGGAAATCCGCGACGGGGATCGTCCTGGGCTTGCCATTCTCCTGGAGGCTTGTTCATCCCTATATTGGGGTCTATGATCCCCAACATGGATCAGACAGAAACCTCCCTGGCAGGCTCCCTTTTCTCCGGCGTTCAACGGCGCCTGCTGGCTCTGTTCTACGGCCAGCCGGAGCGTTCCTATTACACCAACGAATTGTTGCGCCTGACAGAGACCGGCCGTGGCGGGCTTCAGCGCGAGTTGGCGCGCTTGGTTTCGGCGGGTCTCGTCAATGCAAGCGCCGTCGGCAACCAGAAGCACTACCAGGCCAACCGGGCGGCGCCGATCTTCAGCGAATTGCGCGGTATCGTGCTCAAAACCTTCGGGCTTGCCGATGTCTTGCGCGAAGGTCTGGCTCCCCTGGCAACCAGAATCCATGTGGCTTTCGTTTTCGGATCGGTCGCCAAGGGAAGCGATACCGCGGCCAGCGACATCGACATTCTGATCGTCAGCGACGACCTAGCCTATGCCGATCTCTTCAATGCCTTGTCGACGGCCGAGGAGACCCTGGGCCGCAAGATCAGCCCCACGCTCTATGGCACGGCCGAATTCGAGCGCAAGGTGCGCGACGACAACCACTTCGTGACGCGCGTGCTGGCTCAACCGAAGATTTTCCTGAAGGGTTCCGAGGATGACCTCCCCGCTGGACAACCTGCTTAAGGTCAGTAAGGGCGGGCTGAAACAGGAGGCTCCGAGTCAGTCGGAGTTCGATGGCTTGGTGCGCTCGGCCAAGCGCAAGCGCAAGGATGCGGCCATTCCCGGCCTGAGCGACGAAAGCCGCTTCGATCTCGTCTACAACGCCGCGCACGCCCTGGCCCTTGCGGCACTGCGCTGGCACGGTTACCGCTCTGAGAACCGGATGCTCGTGTTTCAGGCGCTGGCACACACCGTCGGCTTTCCCCCTGCCCAATGGCGCGTGCTGGATCGCTGTCACGCCAAGCGCAATCTGGCGGAATATGAAGGCAATTTCGACGTCGACGTCCAGTTGCTGCATGAACTGGATAGCGTCGCCGGGCAACTCGAAGCGGCGGTCGATGCGCTCGGGCCGCTCAAGCGGGAGCCTTGAGGGGCGGATTCTCCGCTGCCCGGCGAGATTTCCCCGCCGTGGCAGCGCCCGCCGAAAAGGCGGATAATTCCCCCCTTCCGCAATCCTCCGGCAGCGCCACCATGACCCGACCCCGCAACGACAATTTCCTCCGTGCCCTCTTGAAGGAGCCGACCGACCACACGCCGGTGTGGCTGATGCGCCAGGCCGGCCGCTACCTGCCGGAATACTGCGAGACGAGAAAGCGCGCCGGCAGCTTCCTCAACCTGTGCAAGAACCCGGCGCTGGCCTGCGAGGTGACGCTGCAGCCGCTCGCCCGCTACGATCTGGACGCCGCCATCCTCTTCTCCGACATCCTCACCGTGCCCGACGCGATGGGGCTCGGCCTCTACTTCGCCGAGGGCGAGGGGCCGAAGTTCGAGCGGCCGCTCACGGAAGAATGGGCGATCCGCGACCTGACCGCGCCGGACCCCTTCGACCACCTGCGCTACGTGATGGACGGCGTTTCCGAGATCCGCCGCGCGCTCGCCGGCTCGGTGCCGCTGATCGGCTTCTCCGGCAGCCCGTGGACGCTCGCCTGCTACATGGTCGAGGGCGGTTCGTCGGACGACTACCGCAAGGTCAAGACCATGCTCTACGACCGTCCGGACCTGATGCACCGCATCCTGTCGGTGACGGCCGACGCGGTCGTCGCCTACCTCAACGCGCAGATCGACTCCGGCGCGCAGGCGGTGATGATCTTCGACTCCTGGGGCGGCGCCCTCTCTGCCGCGGCCTACCGGGAATTCTCGCTGGCCTACATGCAGAAGATCGTCGCCGGCCTGAAGAAGGAGAAGGACGGCGAGCGCGTGCCGAGCATCGTCTTCACCAAGGGCGGCGGCCTGTGGATCGAGGCCATCGCCGACACCGGCTGCGACGCCGTCGGCCTGGACTGGACCATCGACATCGGCGAAGCGCGCCGGCGCGTCGGCGACCGCGTCGCGCTGCAGGGCAACCTCGACCCGAACGTGCTCTTCGCCTCGCCCGAGAAGGTCGCCGCCGAGGCGAAGAAGGTGCTCGACAGCTACGGCTCGGGCGACACCGGCCACGTCTTCAACCTCGGCCACGGCATCTCGCAGTTCACGCCGCCCGAGCACGTGACGACGCTGGTCGACACGGTGCACGCCTACAGCCGCGAACTGCGCCGGTGAGCCTTCCCCGGGCCCGAAATTCCGGGCCCGAAAAGGCAAAATCCGGTTGACTTATGCACAGAATTTCCAGCCATCCGCGTATGGCGGGAAATTCCTTAGGAAAATCAGTGCGTTTTTCCAAGTGCATGATTTGAAACGATTTTGCAGTTGCCTTTTTTTGCAGCAAAGTGACAGAATCCCTTGTGGGACAGGCTGTTGGCTAAGTTCTCCGGGCGTAATCCACAAAGTTATCCACAGAAATTGTGAGCAACGAAAAAATGCTTTCCGACGCAAGGAGTTGCGCATGATTTCAAGAAGCCGGGCGAACAACGCGGCCTAAGTCGACGCCGCCCGGATGCTGCGCCGCCGCACCCCCGCCCTCTCCCCCATCCTCGTCAGGAAGCCCGCCGGATCGTTCCCGCCGTGACCCTCGTCCGCGTTGCCCTCGACCTGCCCCTGCACCGCCATTTCGACTACCTCGCGCCGCAGGCCGGCGCGGACGACGTCGGCCGCCGCGTGCGCGTGCCCTTCGGCCGCCGCTCGGCGATCGGCGTCATCGTCGCGCTGCCGGCGGCGAGCGAGTTCGCGCCGGAACAACTGAAGCCGGTCGAGGAAATTCTGCCCGAGCCGAAGCTGCCGGCCGACTGGTTCCGCCTGTGCGAGTTCTGCGCCGCCTACTACCAGGCGCCGCTCGGCGAGGTCATGCTGTCCACGCTGCCGGCCGGGCTGAAGCGGCTCGATCCGCCCAAACCCCGCACGCCGCGCGCGGCGAAGGCGCCGCCGCCGCCCGCGCCGGCGCCGGAACTCACCGCCGAGCAGGCGGCGGCGCTGGCCGCCGTGCGCGCCGCCGGCCCCGGCTTCAAGCCCTTCCTGCTCTTCGGCGTCACCGGCAGCGGCAAGACCGAGGTCTACTTGCGGCTGATCGCCGACGCGCTGGAAAAAGGCGGCCAGGCGCTGGTGCTGGTGCCCGAGATCAACCTGACGCCACAGCTCGAAGCGCGCGTCGCCGCGCGCTTCCCCGAGGCCGGCTTGGTCAGCCTGCACAGCGAGCTGACCGAGGCGGCGCGGCTGCGCAACTGGCAGGCCGCCTTCTCCGGCCAGGCGCGCATCGTGCTCGGCACGCGGCTCGCCGTGTTCGCGCCGCTGCCGGATCTGGCGCTGATCGTCGTCGACGAGGAACACGACCCGTCGTTCAAGCAGCAGGACGGCATGCGCTACTCGGCGCGCGACGTCGCCGTGTTCCGCGCGCGCGACCGCGGCGTGCCCATCGTCCTCGGCTCGGCGACGCCGTCGCTGGAAAGCTGGGCGAACGCCACGGCGCCGGAGATGCGCGGCCGCTACGCGCTGCTCGAACTGAAGGAACGCGCCGTCGAGCGCGCCCGCCTGCCGGCCGTGCAGCGCATCGACCTGCGCCGGGAGAAGGCCGAGGAGGGCTTGAGCGGCATCCTGCTCGAAGCCATCGAGAAGCGTCTCGTGCGCGGCGAGCAGAGCCTGGTCTTCCTCAACCGCCGCGGCTACGCGCCGGTGCTGGCGTGCACCGCCTGCGGCTGGATCTCGCAGTGCAAGCGCTGCGCCGCCAACCTCGTGCTGCATCTCAAGGACCGCCGGCTGCGCTGCCACCACTGCGGCTTCGAGACGCGCATCCCGCGCGCCTGCCCGACCTGCGGCAACCAGGACATCCACCCCTTCGGCCGCGGCACGCAGCGCCTCGAAGAATTCCTCGCCGGCCGCTTTCCGCAGGCGCGCATCCTGCGCGCCGACCGCGACGCGGCGAAGAGCCGCAAACAGTGGGAGGCGCTGGTCGAGCGCATCCACGCCGGCGACGCCGACATCCTCGTCGGCACGCAGATGCTCGCCAAGGGCCACGACTTCCCGAAGCTGACGCTGGTCGGCGTGGTCGGCGCCGACGCCGCGCTCTTCGCCGCCGACTGCCGCGCGCCGGAGCGCCTCTTCGCGCAGTTGATGCAGGTCGCCGGCCGCGCCGGCCGCGCCGAGCTGCCCGGCGAGGTGCTGATCCAGACGCAGTATCCCGACCACCCGCTCTACGCCGCGGTGGTGAACCACGACTACCCGGCCTTCGCCGCGACGCAGCTCGCCGAGCGCAAGGTCGCCGGCTTCCCGCCCTACGGCTTCCAGGCCATGCTGCGCGCCGAGGCGCCGCAGATGGCGGACGCCATCGCCTTCCTCGCCACGGCGCGCGCCTGGCCCGGCGCCGAGGCGCATCCGGCGGTGACGCTCTACGACCCGGTGCCGATGCGCCTGGCGCGGCTGGCCAACCTGGAGCGCGGCCAGTTGCTCGCCGAATCGTCGTCGCGGCCGGCCCTGCAGGCTTTCCTCGGCGAGTGGCGGCAGGCGGTCGAGGGCATCAGGGCACCGTCGCGCCTGCGCTGGCACCTGGAAGTCGACCCGCTGGAATTCTGAGCGCGGCCGGCCGCGCCTACCGGCCGTCCTTGCTTTCCGCCATGCGCCAGGTGCCGCGGCCGGCCGCCTTGGCGCGGTACATGGCCTCGTCCGCGGCCTTCAGCAGCGCCTCGCGGTGGGCGCCGTGGCGCGGGTGCACGGCGATGCCGATCGAGGTGCCGATGCGCGCCGTCGTCGCGTCGAGCGCGAACGGTTCGGCGAGACGGGCGATGATCGCCTCGGCGATGCGCGGCGCCGTCTCGTCGCCGTCCGCGTCGCGCAGCAGCACGACGAACTCGTCGCCGCCGAGCCGCGCCACGGTATCGGTCTCGCGCACCGTCTCGCGCAGGCGGCCGGCGACCTGCGTCAGCAGCGCGTCGCCGGCGTCGTGGCCGAGCGAGTCGTTCACCCCCTTGAAGCCGTCGAGGTCGAGGAAGAGCAGCGCGAAGGTCTCGGCGTGGCCGGCCCTGGGCGCCAGCGCCCGTTCGATCTGCTCGTTCAGGTTGAGGCGGTTCGGCAGCCGGGTCAGCGCGTCCTGCAGGGCCATGTTGCGGACCTGCTCCTCGCTGCGCTTGCGCTCGGTGACGTCGATGTAGATGGTGACGAAGCCGCCGTCCGGGATCGGCGCGCCGATGATCTCCAGCGTCCGGCCGTTCGGCCGGGTGCGCTCCATCTTGTGCAACTGCGGATCGCGCGCGCGCGCCATGAACACCGCGATCTGCTCCTGCGGGTCGCCCGGCCCGTACTCGCCGCGGGCGATGTTGAAGCGCACGAGATCCTCGAAACAGACCGTCTCGCGCTGCATCAGCGCATCCGGGAAATCGAGCAGCGTCTGGAACGGCGCGTTCGAGGCGACCAGGCGGAGGCTGCCGTCGAACAGCGAGATGCCGCCGGGGAAATTGTCGATGATCGTCTTCAGCACCTGGTGCTGGTGCGCGATCTGCTCGGCGCTGCGCTTCTGCTCGGTGATGTCGGTGTAGGTCGTGACGAAGCCGGAGATGCGGCCGCCGAAGCGGAACGGATAGCCGTCGACGAGCAGCGTGCGGCCGTCGCGCGCCGCCCGCTCGAAGCGGTGCGCCTCGAAGCGGCGTGCCAGCGCCGCCCGCTGCGCGATCAGCTCGTCCGGGTCGCCCGGCCCGTACTCGCCGCGCTCGGCCGGGTAGCGGATCAGGTCCTCGAAGCGCACGTACTTGTAGACCGCGCCCTGCGGCAGGCCGAGGATGTCGTAGATGTGGTCGTTCCAGAAGAGCAGGCAGAGGTCCTCGTCGAACACCGTGACGCCGACCGGCAGGCCGCCGAGCACCGCGTGCAACTGGCTCAACACCTCCTCGCGTTCGGTCTCGACCTGCTTCTCGCGCGTGATGTCGTGGAAGGTACCGGCGAAGCGCGAGTCACCGTCGCGCTCGACCGGCACGCCCTTGACGACGATCGTCGCGCTCTGCCCGCGGTAGCTGACCAGGCGCAGTTGCAGGTGCAGCGCCAAGCGGCCGCGCACCGCCTGTTCGAGCGCGTCGAGGAAGCGCCGCCGCTCGGCGTCGACCATCACGTCGCGCAGGCGCGGCACGACCGTCGGCGAACAGCCGGTGAGCGACGAGAGCAGATCGAGCGAGTGCGGCGGCAGCGTGAAGGCGCGCGTCGCCGGAGCGTATTCCCAGTAGCCGATGCGGCCGAGCCGCTGGATCAGTTCGAGCTGTTCCAGCTCCGGCACCTCGTCGTTGGCAGCAGAGTCCATACTCCCTCCCCGGCCGGATGCGCCCCGAGCGCGTCGTCATCGCAGGCTACTCCCGGCGCGGCGTCGACGCAATCTGCGGCGCGGCAGGCGGGGCCGTTGGCACGGGCCTTGCGGGGACTGCCGTCCGCAACCACAGGAGACCGATCATGAAGATCGTCGAATCCGGCGTCCGCCTGGACGCCCGGCATGAACTTTCCGAGCAGCGCCGCATCGAGTCCGCGACCGTCTTCGGCTTCCGCGGCGCGCTGCAGGAGGCGAGCGCGACGGCGCCGGCCGGGGCGGCGGATGCCGCCGGCGGCCAGCGCGTGCGCCTGCTGCTGGAGCAACTGCTCGCCTCGATGATGGAATGCCTGACGGGCGAAAAATGCCGCTGCCGGGTGGACGAGATTGCCGCCCCGCCGGCCGGCGAGGCCGCCGCCGGCGACGGCGGAGCGGCGCGCACGCTGGCATGGAGCCGGCGCACCGTCGAGCACGTCGCCGAGAAGGAGCGCACCGAGTTCGCGGCGAGCGGCAAGGTGCGCACCGCCGACGGCCGCGAGATCGACTTCGAACTGTCGCTGACCATGTGCCGCGAATTCGAGTGCACGCGCGAGTACGAGGAAAGCGGCCGCATCGAGCTGCGCGATCCGCTGGTGATCAACTACGCCGGCCGCGCCGCCGAGCTCACCGACCTGCGCTTCGACTTCGACCTCGACGCCGACGGCCGCCTCGAATCGCTGCCGGCGCTCGCCCGCGGCAGCGGCTACCTCTGCCTCGACGTCAACGGCAACGGTTGCATCGACGACGGCCGCGAGCTGTTCGGCGCCCTCTCCGGCGACGGCTTCGCCGACCTGAAAAAGCTCGACGCCGACGGCAACGGCTGGATCGACGAGGCCGACCCGGTCTTCGCCGCGCTCGGCGTCTGGTTCCCGGACGGCGAGCTGAAGCCGCTCAAGGAGACCGGCGTCGGCGCGCTCTACCTGGGCAGCGTGCGCACGCCGTTCGCGCTGAAGGACGCCGACAACGGCACGCTCGGCCAGATCCGGAAGAGCGGCGTCTACCTCGCCGAGGACGGCGGCGCCGGCACGCTGCAGCAGATCGACCTCGGCGTGAGCACGCGCCGGGCGTAGGCGTCAGGACTCGACGCGGTTGCGGCCGCCCTGCTTGGCGCGGTAGAGCGCCGCGTCGGCCTGCGCCAGCAGCGCTTCCAGATCGGCCGGGCCGTCGTCGCCGGCGACGGCGACGCCGAGGCTGACGGTGTACGGCGGCAGCGCCTTGTCCCGGCGCTTGCCGATCTCCTGGCGGATGCGCTCGGCGACGCGGCAGGCGTCCGCGAGGCCGGTCTCCGGCAGCAGCACGACGAATTCCTCGCCGCCGAAGCGGGCGAGGATGTCGGGCAGGCGCAGCATGCCGCCGGCGCGCCGCGCGTAGTCGATGATCACCTGGTCGCCGACGTGGTGGCCGTAGGTGTCGTTCACCTTCTTGAAGAAGTCGATGTCCGAGGCGATCGCCGCCAGCGGCCGCCGCGCGCGCGCCGCCCGCGCCCACTCGACCTCGGCGCGGGCGAAGAAGGCGCGGCGGTTGAGCGCGCCGGTCATCGGGTCGCGCGTGGCCAGGTATTCCAGCTCCTCGCGCAGCCGCTCGTTGGTGATCAGGATGAAGCCGATGGACAGGCCGAGGATGCCGAGCGAGAAGGCGCCGAGGTACACCTGCTGGATCGGGTCGCGGTCGAAGGCCTCGTCGGCGCCGGCAAAATCGGTCGACAGCGTGGCGATGCGCAGCGCAGCGACGGCGGCGCCGAGCACGAAGGTGGCGACGAGCAGGCCGCGGCCGAGGCCGGCCGGCTGCGCCTGCCGCGCCAGCCAGGCGCCGAGCGCGAAGAAGGCGACGTGCGCGAGCGACATGATGAAGATGCGGCCCGGATAGCTCGGGCTGCCCCAGGTCAGCCAGGCGATCAGCAGCACCAGACCGGCGACCGCGTCGAAGGCCGGCCGCCACTGCGGCGTGCGCCCGGTGTAGCGCAGCAGGCCGATCACCAGCAGCAGCTCGCCGAAGAGCAGCAGCGCGGCGGCGAGGACGATGGCCAGCACGTCCGGCACGAGGCCGCGCAGCGAAGCCAGCCCGGCGGCGCAGCCCATCAGCACGACCGCCTTCGCCCAGTCGCGCAGGCCGCCGATGTCGGCCGGGAAGCTCTTCGCCTGCACCCAGAGCACGAGCGCGCAGAGCAGCCCGAGCAGGTTAGCGACGAGCAGGAAGGTGCGCGGATTGATCAGTTCCATCGCGCGCGGCGGAGGAGAATGGGCATGCGTCGGTCGGTCGGCGGAACGGCGTTATTAGAGCAGATTTCGTCGATGCGGATCGGCGCCGGGCGGTTTTGTTAAGCTTCGCGGTTCCCGTCGCCGTCTGCCGCCGCCATGCGCCCCTCCCGCCTCGCACTGCCTGCCGTCGCCCTGCTCCTCGCCGCTGCCGCGGTTCCGGCCGCGGCAGACCCCGCGCCGCCGCCGGCCGGGGCGCCGCGGACCGCGGTGTCGTACCAGGAGCGAATGAAGGCGTGCCACAGGCAGGCGCAGGGCAGGAAGGGCATGGCGCGCTGCGAATTCCTGCGCCGCTGCCTGCACGGCGAGGGCGCCGCCGCGGGGAAGACGGAGGCGCCGGAAGCCCGTTAATCCGCCGTCGTGGCGCGGCGCCGGCCGGCGGCGACGAACCACAGGCCGGCGGCGACCTGCGCGGCGAGCAGCGCGGCGAAGACGATGCGCAGCGCGTCGGCCGGACTGCGGCCGAGCTGCGTCAGCAGGTCGACGAGCAGACCCATGCCCCACTGCGCGCCGAAGGCGCCGGCGAAGACCAGCAGATTGCAGGCGGTGGTCGCCCGGCCGGCCAGCGCCGGCGGGAAGCCGGCGGCGGTCAGCGCGTAGGCGAGCGTGCCGAAGCCGGCGCAGACGCCGTAGGCGATCCACAGCGCGTGCGTCCACGGCAGCGCCTCGCCGGTGATCAGCGCCAGCATCAGCATCGACAGGCCGACGCCGGTGGCGAACAGCCGCACCGGCGGGATGCCGCGGTGCGCCAGCCGCGTCGCCAGCAGGCCGATGCCGACGTAGGTGAACAGCATGGCGAAGTTCATCGCCGCCAGGTGGCCGGCGGCCTCGGCGCGTGTGTGGCCGTTCACCTGCATCAGCCAGACCGTCGACCACAGGCCCTGCACGGCCATGAAGCCGCCGGTCATGGTCAGGCCGAGCGGCGCGAAGCGCCAGAAGTGGCGGCTGGCGAAGACCTGGCGCACGCCGCGCCACTGCGCCGCAAAGCCTTCGCCGGCGGGCGCCGCGGCCGGCGCGTCGGCGATGCCGAAGAACAGCCAGGCGGCGGCGGCCAGCGTCGCCGCGGCGAGCAGCCAGAAGATCTCGCGCCAGCCGGCGAGCGCCAGCAGCGCCTCCAGCGGCGCCGTCGCCGCCAGCGCGCCGAGGCCGCCGGCGGTCATCATCCAGCCGGTCAGCGACGCCTGCCGGTCCGGCGGATACCACTGCGAAAAGGCCTTGAACGAGGCCATCAGGCAGGCCGAGACGCCGAGCCCGATCGCCGCCCGCGCCGCGGTCAGCCCGGGCAGGCCGTCGGCGAGCGCGAAGGCGGCGGCGCCGGCGGCGGCGACGAGGAGCAGCGCCGACTCGACGCGGCGCGCGCCGAAGCGGTCGAGCAGCATGCCGAGCGGCAGTTGCGCGAGGCAGAAGGCGAGCAGGTAGGCGCCGGTGAGCAGGCCGAGGTCGCCGGCGGAGAGGTCCAGCTCGCGCGCCAGCTCCGGGCCGATGACGGCGTTCGCCGTGCGGAAGAAATAGGAGATGAAGTAGGCCGCGGCGAACGGCAGCAGCAGGCGGGAGAGCGGCATCGGCGGCACGGCGTCAGCTCCGGCCCGTCGCGGCGTCGGGGTTGGCCGCCAGCCAGTCGAGGCGGTCGCGGATCTTCTTCGTCCAGGCCGGCGTCAGGCCGGGCGCGGCGGCCAGCGCGGCGAGCCCGTCGGCGTCCGGGCGGTGGTGGTGCCAGGCGGTCCACAGCGCGGCCAGCGTCACCGCGCCGGCCGGCCGCTCGACGAGCGCGAAGGCGTCGCCGGGCGCCGCCGCGCCCTCTTCCAGCACGCGGTAGTACCAGCCGGTGCGGCCGCTGTCGACGATGTGCCGGACCATGCCGGCGACGCCGTAGCGCGCGTCGATCTTCCAGCACGGCCGGCGCGGCTGGCTGACCTGCAGCAGCGCGCCGCCGACGCGGAAGACGTCGCCGACGCAGACCGTCGTCTCGTCGAGGCCGAAGGTCGACACGTTCTCGCCGATGCTGCCGACGACGAGCGCGTCGGCGATCTGCGGAAAGCGCTCGGCGAGCTTCGCGTAGTTCTCGCCGGCGTAGTGGTGCACCGCCTTCTCCGGGCCGCCGTGCACGCGCCGGTCGGCCTGCGCGTCGCCGGCCAGTCCGTCGCGCGCGATGCGCACCGGGCCGGCGAGCGGCTGCTTCCAGATGGCGCTGAACTGGCCCTCGTCGCCGATGTAGCGCGGCGTGCCGGTATAGAGCGTGACGGTCGGTGCGCTCATCGATCTTCCTCGGGCCACAGCCAGGCGGCGCCGCGCACGCCGGACGAATCGCCGTGCGCGTGCTTCGCCAGGCGGGTGGCGATGCGGTCGGAGAAGACGTGCGGCGCCCACAGCCGCGGCACGTCAGCGTAGAGCCGGTCGACATTGGAGAGGCCGCCGCCGAGCACGATCACGTCCGGATCGACGACGTTGATCACCGTTGCCAGCGCCTTCGCCAGCCGCGCCGCGTAGCGCGCGAGCGTCGCCGCGCAGGCGGCGTCGCCGGCATCGGCGCGCGCGGCGATGGTTTCCGGCGTCAACGTCTCGCCGGTGGCCGCGGCATGGTCGCGCGTCAGGCCGGGGCCGGAGAGCCAGGTCTCGACGCAGCCGGCGCGGCCGCAGTAGCACGGCGGCGCCGGCGTCTCGCTCGCGTCCGGCGCCGGCAGCGGGTTGTGTCCCCACTCGCCGGCGATGGCGTTGGCGCCGACGATGCTCCGGCCGTCGACGACCAGGCCGCCGCCGACGCCGGTGCCGAGGATGACGCCGAAGACCACCGCGGCGCCCGCGCCAGCGCCGTCCGTGGCCTCCGACAGCGCGAAGCAGTTGGCGTCGTTGGCCAGCCGCACCGGCCGTCGCAGCAGCGCCTCCAGGTCGTGCCGCAGCGCTTCCCCGATCAGGCAGGTGGAATTGGCGTTCTTGATGCGTCCGGTCGCTGCCGCTTCGGCGCCGGGCGTGCCGACGCCGACCGAGCCGCGCCGGCCGAGTTCGCGCTCGATGTCCGCGACCAGCGCGGCGACCGCCGCCAGCGTCGCCCGGTAGTCGCCGGCCGGCGTGGCGACGCGCCGGCGCGCCAGCTCGACGCGGCCGGCAAAGGCCGCCGCCTCGATCTTCGTGCCGCCGAGATCGACGCCGATGCGCATGCCGGGATCAGGCCGCAGTGAGCGCCGCCAGCGCCTGCTCGTAGGTCGCCTGCACGGCGCCCGGCGCCTCGATCGTGACGCCGAGGTCGCGCACGATGCCGTCGGTGAGGCCGAAGATCCAGCCGTGGATGGCCAGCGTCTGGCCGCGGTTCCAGGCTTCCTGGACGACCGTCGTCTGGCAGACGTTGAGCACCTGTTCGACGACGTTCAGCTCGCAAAGCCGGTCGATCACCGCTTTTTCGTCGGCGATCGCCGCCAGCATCGCGGCGTGCCGCTGCTTCACGTCCTGGATGTGGCGCAGCCAGTTGTCGACCAGGCCGAGGCGCAGGTTCTGGTACGCCGCCCGGACGCCGCCGCAGCCGTAGTGGCCGACGACCAGTATGTGCCTGACGCGCAGCGCATCGACGCCGTACTGCAGCACGGAAAGACAGTTGAGATCGCTGTGCACCACCTGGTTGGCGACGTTGCGATGCACGAAGACCTCGCCCGGCAGCAGGCCGGCGATCTGGTTCGCCGGCACGCGCGAATCGGAGCAGCCGATCCACAGGTATTCGGGCGCCTGCAGGCGGGAGAGGCGCTGGAAGAAGTCGGGGTCGTCCTTGCGGATCGCCTCGGACCAGGCGCGGTTGTTCTCGAACAGGTGCTGGAGGCCGGACATGACATGGGGCGGGATGTTGCGACGCGGCATTCTACCGCAGCCGCCGGCGCCCGCCGGCCTCAGACGCGGGCGGCGACGCCGCGCACGTGGCCGAGCGCGCTGGTCGAGGTCTTGATCACCGCGCCGCCGGCCTCCATCAGCAGCGAGAACAGGTTGCGCTCGGAGTACAGGCAGACCGGCCCGGCGAGGCCGTAGCGCTCGGCCAGCGCCGGCGCCACCGGCGCGAAGCGCTCGCCGACCAGCTTGCCGCCGTCGGCATAGTGGTCGCCGAGCTCGGAATGGATGCCGTAGAGCGAGAGGAACAGCTTGCCGCCGATGCGCAGGCGCGTCATGCGGCGCCGCAGCGCCTGCCGCGCCTCGTCGTAGCGCAGGGCGCACAGCGTGCGCTGGTCGAGGATCAGGTCGAAGGGTTCGAGCGGCAGCGGCGCCTGCGGGTCGGCGACGCCGGCCGCCGGCAGTTGCGCGATGTCGACGTGCGGCGGCGCCGGCCGGTCGGAGAGGAGCAGCACGCGGGCGCCGGCCTCGGCCATGCGCAGCGCCTGCTTTTCGGCGCCGATGCCGCAGACCATCGCCTTCACCGGCTCGCCGATGCGCCGGCGCTTCTCGATCTCGGCCAGGACCCACTGCGCCAGCTCGCAGGTCGACTCGGTTGCGTTCGTCATGCCGGACATGGGCCCCTCCCTCGTCCCGCATTGTTCTCCAGTCGCGTGTGGATGACAATAGGGCCTTCCCTGGGAGAACGCGATGCTCGTCAAGTTCGAATCGAATGTCGCCGGCGAAATGCTGATGTTCGCCGACGCCGCCCGCAGCCTGCTGCAGGCCGCCGGCAAGGAATGCACGGCGCGCGGCGTGATCCGCGCCGAGGAGGTGCCCGAGATCGTCGCCCGCCTGCGCCGGCTGGTCGACGTGGACCGGGCAGCCGGCGGGGGCGGCGACGAGGCCGACCCGGAAGCGGTCAGCCTCGGCCGGCGGGCGTTGCCCTTCATCGAGCTGCTTGAACTGACGGCGCGCGACAAGGGCGGCTTCGTCCTCTGGCAGGCGCCGCAGGACTTCGGCGGCTGATGGCGCGTATCCGCCGGTGCCCCCGGAACGCTTCGGGGCCGGCGAGGTGTGCTCACCGTTGCATCCACCGCGCCCGCCCGTGCCCGGCCGGCGGCGCGCCGATCTCGTCGTGTTCGACCACCGCTTGGTGTCCCGGCCCGGCATCGAACAGCACATAGAAACCGCCCTCGGGGCGGGGAAAGGTCAGCGTCGAATGCCGGTCCAGCTTGCCGGCCAGGATCGTCCTGTCGTCGTGACCGATCACCTCCATCGCCGCGCCGGGCGCGTCCTCGCCGTGGCCGTAGCCGCCCCGGCAGCGCACGGTCCGTTCGTCGAGCAGCACGCATTTGAGGATCGGCTCGTGGGCCAGGGCCGGCAGGACGGCGCCGGCCAGCAGGGCGGCGAGCAGCAGCGCCGCCGCCGGGCGTTTTCCCGCCTTATCGCGTTTCATCGGATTTCCTTTGCTGCTCGAACCACGCCACCGTGGCCGGCGATACCTGCGACATGGGCCACGACGCCTGGTGCACCGAGCCGTCCTTGCCGACGACGGTGAGCCACAGCTCGCTGTCGGCCGTCAGGTTGGCCGGCAATTGGATTTCCACACGCCGCTCCCAGCGCGCGCCGTTGAAGGCCATCCCCGCCGCGCGCAGCGAACGTGGCCGCTTGACCTTGAGGTAGGCGTGACGGATGTCCAGGTCGCAGGCCTCGCAGAAGCGGAGGCGATAGGCCTTGAGCGGCACGTCCATGTCCACCACCTCGGGCGGCTGGCGGTCGGCCTCGGCCAGCGCGAAGGTCCACGGGCCGATGCGGCCCCGCTGCGCGTCGCCGCGCTGCAGGGGGTGGGGTTCCTCGCGCAGCAGCCCGACGGCGAACGCGGCGACGGTCGCGGCCAGCAGTGCCCAGGCCGTCCGGTGGCGGAATGCGTCGTCGGCAGGCAGCGGCGCACTCCCGTCGGCGGCCGGGTCGCGCGTCCTGCGCGCCGGTGCCGGCGCTGCCGCCGGCTGCCAGGGCCACTTGGGCAGCGCGAACACCAGGGCAAGGGCGGCGACGCTCAGCCAGCCCAGCCACAGGGTGAGGCCGACGTCGGCGCCCAGCGCGCGGATGCCGCTGGCCAGGGCGGCGGCCAGCAGCAGCCAGCCGGCGACGCGCGCCAGCAGGCGCCAGCGCGGCGTCGGCAGCCGGCGCAGCAGGTGCCGGGCGTGGCGTTC
Organism: Rhodocyclaceae bacterium; assembly: GCA_019455325.1. Taxonomy (GTDB): domain Bacteria; phylum Pseudomonadota; class Gammaproteobacteria; order Burkholderiales; family Rhodocyclaceae; genus Proximibacter. Next base: position 65,726 of record JACFMQ010000005.1, read on the forward strand.
GGTGGCCAGCGCCAGCGCCGTGAAGCCGAGCAGGCTCAGGGCCAGCATGGAGAGATGGGCGAGCGTCATGCCGCGCCTCCCGCGCCGAGCAGCCAGGCCACTCCGGCCAGGGCCGCGGTGCCGGCGAGCATGCCGCCCCAGGCCCGCGTCGCGCTGGGCGTGGCAAAGGCCCACAGCACGGCGACGGTGTAGAGCGTGAAGCTCAGCATGGTCGCCGCCAGCACCGCCTGCGCCTTCGGGATCGGCCACAGCAGCGCCAGCGCCACCGTGGCGGCGGAGGTCAGGGCATAGCCGCCGAGCGCGGCGGCGGCCACGCGCGAGGCGACCGCCCAGCGGTAGCGGGCGGATACGGTCTCGGTCCGGCGGTTCATTGGACCACTCTCCTGTCGTTGCGCGACCCTTTTGCCGCGGGCGGGCGCATTCCCTTCGGGCGGTCGGGGGCGCTCATGCGCTTCTCCCATCCACTGCCGGCCGGTCGGCCGGCGGCACCGGCACGGGAACGCCGGCGGGCCGCAGGCCGCGCTCGATCTTCACGGCCATCAGGGCGAAGAGCGCGGCCAGCCCGCACATGGTGAGGTCGAAGCCGGCCAGCACCCAGTCGCCCTGCGGAATCGTCGTGCCCAGGTGGCGGTCGGTGGTCAGGGCGTTGATTACGGGCACCAGGACGTAGGCCGCGCAGGCAGCCCACGACAGCTCGACCCAGGCGCGGCGCAGCGGCCGCGCCAGCGCATAGAACAGGCTGCCCAGCCACGCGGCGAACAGGCCGTGAAGCTCCCATGCGGCGCGGTCGGCCAGCTCCACGGGCAGCAGGCGGTTGGCCCAGAAGTAGGCCGCCACCGCCAGCGGCAGGCCGGCCAGGGTGGCGACGTTGAGCGCCTCCACCAGACGCACGCCGAAGTGCTCCCGCCCTTCCAGCCCTGCGCTCAGGTGGTGGCGGCGGCGCTTGACGGTCCACAGCACCAGCCCGGTGCCGATCATCGCGCAGCCGAGCAGGCCGGCGACGAAGTACAGCCAGCGCCCCCAGATGTCGACGAACATGCCTTCGTGCAGGTGGAGCAGCACGCTGTGGGTGGCGACGGCGGCGCCGCCCGCGCGCGGTTCGTCGGGCAGGGGCTGGCCGGTGTCGGCGTCGAAGCGCAGCTTCGGCACGTTCCAGAAATCGACGCCGCCCGGCACCCGGGAAAGAACGACCGTGGACGGCTCGCCGTCGTGGCGCTCGATGGCGATCGACGCCACCCCGCCCTTCCCCCAGGCGGACTCGGCCTGGGCGAGCAGCGGCGCCAGCGGCGCGGCCGGGCGGCCGATCGGCAGGTGCCGGTGCTCTCCGCGTTCGTACAGCGCGTCCTGATAGGCGTTGCGTCCCGCCTGGTCGGCCCCGTACAGCAGGTCGCGGCCGGCCGGCATGTAGACGAACAGGAAGAACACCAGCCCGCTGTAGGTGATCATCAGGAAGAAGGGCAGCGCCATGACGCTCACCGCGTTGTGCGCGTCGAGCCAGGAACGGTGGCCCTTGCCGGGACGGAAGGTGAAGAAGTCCTTGAAGATCTTCTTGTGGACGACGACGCCGGTGACGATGGCCAGCAACAGCAGCATGGTGCACACGCCGACGATGCGGATGGCCCAGTCGTAGGGCATGTAGTGCAGCGCGTAGTGCATGCGGTACAGGCCGTAGCCGCCGGCGGTGGTGCGCGGTTCGGCGTCGTGCGGCAGCACGGCGCCGGTCGCCGGGTCGAGCCGTTCGCTGCCGCCGGCGCCCCGTTCGTGGCCGTCCCTGGGCATGTCCTGCCAGCGGATGGCAAAGCCTTGCCGGGTGCGCGCTTCGTGCGGCAGCGTGATGCGCCAACTGGCCGCGGCCGGCGCGACCCGTTCCAGACGGTCGAGCGCCCGGCCGGCGGCGGTGGCGGGGTCGTCGACGGCCGGCGCCTCGGTCGACGGGCGTTCGGGCTGCATCCAGCGCGTGATCTCGTGCTGGAAATAGCCCGCCGTGCCGGTGACGAAGACGAAGAACAGCACCCAGCCGGCGACGAGTCCGGTCCAGGTGTGCAGCCAGGCCATCGACTGGCGGAAGCCGTTTTTCATGTCGTTCCTTCGATCGGCGCCGGCAGCGGGCGCGATGAATGGCGGGAAAGACCGCGCCGGGCCCGGCTGAATCGCCAGGTCCGGCGCGGCGTCCGACGAAACGCCCGCATCAGAACCGGTAGCGGGCGGTCAGCATGACGCTGCGCGGCGTGCCGTAGACCGAGTTGCCGCCCCAGATCACCGGCTGCGCGTTGATCGAGCTGTAATAGACCTTGTCGAACAGGTTGCCGACGTTCAACTGGATGTCCAGGTGCCGGTCGTGCCGATACCCGACCATCGCGTCGACGATGGCGTAGGCGTCCTGTTCGCTGCGGTAGTTGCCGCCGGTCCATTGATAGTGGATGTCGTTCTGCCAGCGCAGGCTGCCGCCGACGCGCCATTTGCCGTCCGGCAGGCGGTAGGACGTCGACAGCTTGAACTGCCGGGTTGGCATCTGGGTGTTGAGCCTGAGGCCGACCCGGGCCGGGTTGCTGTCCTTGCGGACCTCCGTGGTGACATAGGTGTAGCCCGCGCCGATCTGCCAGTTCGGCGTCAGCGCGCCCTGGACTTCCAGCTCGTAGCCCTCGCTGCGCGCCATGCCGGTGGCCTCGTAGCACGTCATGTTGGCGTTGAAGGGGCAGGCGCCGACCGACATCGCCAGGTTCTCCTGGTTCATCCGGAAGACCGAGGCGCTGGCGTTGAGCGCGCCGCCGAAATACTCGCCCTTGACGCCGGCCTCGTAGTTCTTGCCGACGATCGGCGTGATGAAGTCGTTGGACGTGCTGCGCGCGTTCTGCGGCTTGAACACGTCGGTGTAGCTGAGGTAGGCCGAATGCTGCCGGTTCAGGTCGTAGACGAGGCCCGCGTACTTGGTCAGGTGGCGGTCGTAGTCGTAGCCGCTGGCCGAGGCCGTCCAGGCGGTTCCGGCCTGATTGAGCACCCGCTGCCTGCTGCTGAACTCGAACCAGTCGGCCCGCAGGCCCAGGATGAGCTTGAGCGGATCGGCCAGGTTCAGGCGCGTCGTGCCGTAGAACCCGTGCTGCCGCTCCTCGGTGCGCTGGTAGTAATCGACGAGGAAGGACGCCGGCTTGGGCGCGTTATGGTGCCAGTCGTAGATGTCGATGTCCTGCGCGTAGAGGAGGCTCCAGTACCCGGCCGTGTCGTTGCCTTCGTCGGCGGTGCGCTTGCTCGCGCCGACGACCAGTTCGTGCTCGCGGCCGAACAGGCGGAACGGCCCCTGCGCGTGCAGGTCGTAGCTGGTCCGGTCGTTGTAGAGGCTGGCCTTGCCGCCGGTCTGGTCCCACTGGCCGAGGTTCGCGTTCCAGGTGACCCCGGCCCTCAACTGCTCCTGCTCGCCCCAGATCCGGTTGATGGCGAAATTCAGCTTCCAGCCGCTGTCGAAACGGTGTTCCAGGCTGGCGAACAGGGACGTGGTGTCGTCGTCCCAGTAGTTCCACTTGTTGCCGAGGAAGGTCGAGCGCGGCAGCTTCAGGTCGCCGCCGTCGAGCGCCGTCGGCAGGCCGCCGTAGGTGGTGGTGTTGTCGTTTTCCTGGCGGGCGAGGCTCAGCGTCAGCAGCGTCCTGGCGGTGAGGTCGGCTTCGCCGATCAGATAGAAGAGCTGCCGCCTTTCATCGACCACGTCCATGAAGCTGTCGCTGTCGTGCCAGTGGACGACGGCGCGGCCGCGCAGGCTGCCGGATGCGTTGAGCGGGCCGGAGACGTCGGCTTCGGCGCCGTAGTGGTTCCAGCGGCCCGCCTGCCCCTGCACGCTGGCCTGGAAATCCCGGGTCGGCCGCTTGCGCACGAAGTTGAGCGCCGCCGACGGCGTGCCCGTGCCCTGCGTCAGCCCGGCGGCGCCGCGCACGACCTCGACCCGGTCGTACATCGCCAGATCGTTCAGGAAGGTGCCCCGCCGCGACGAGTTCGTGGTCACGGGCAGGCCGTCGAAGAGGTAGTTTTCGATGGCGTAGCCGCGCGCGAAAAAGGTCTCGCGGTAGGGCGCGGTAGCGGTGACGGTGATGCCGGGGGTGTTCTTCAGGAGCTCGCTGGCCGTGATCAGGCCTTGGTCGTCCATGCGCTCGCGGGTGATGACGGTGACCGACTGCGGCGTTTCGCGGAGGGAGAGCGGCAGTTTGGTCGCCGTGCTCATGGACGGCGTGGTGTAGGAGCCGCTGCCTTCGGTCGTCGCGTTGCGCAGGCCGTCGGCGGTGACCGTCACCGCCCTCAGCGTCGCATCCGAGGCTGCCGTCGGCGAGACCCGCAGCGTATAGCCGCCGTTGGCCTGCGGCACGGCTTCCAGGCCGGTGCCGGCGAGCAGCCGGGCGAGCGCCGCGGGAATCGTGTGGGCACCGCTGACGCCGGGGCTGCGGCGGCCGGCGGCGAGTTCGGGCGAGTAGCTGAGCAGCGCGCCGGAGGCCTGGCCGAAGCGGGCCAGCGCGGCGTCGAGGGCGCCGGCGGGGATGTCGAAGGCGGTGACGGCGGCGGCGGATTCGGCGGCCTGGGCGAACCGGGTCATGCCGGGGATCGCGGCGGCGAGGCCGATGGCGAGCAGCGCGGCGTGGACGGCGACGGCCGTCTTGCGGCGCGGTGCGGCGGGCTGCGTGGCGCGTTTGGCGCGGATGGGTTGCATCGAGGTTTCTCCTTCGGGACGGTGGTTGTCCACCGTCTGTCGCACGAGAAACGAAAACGGCTCACCGCCGCAGGATTTTTTTCGGGGGTTCAGTCCGGCGCGCCGCGGGGCCGGACGGCGGCCCAGTAGCGGGTGCGGCGGACGATGTCCACGGGCAGGGCGTTGGCCAGCGCGTCGAGGGCGCGGTCCGTGTCGGCCAGGGGGAAGGAGCCGGAGACGCGCAGCGCCGCAGCCTCCGGGTCGCAGAGCAGCCAGCCGGCGCGATAGCGGCCGAGTTCGGCGACGAAGTCGTCGAGCCGCATGCCGGTGGCGATGAGCATGCCGCGGCGCCAGGCGTCGTCGCTGTCCCGGGCGGGCTGGGTCCGATCCACGGCGTGCGCATCGAAACGGGCCTGCTCGCCGGCGGCGAGGACGAGCGGAGTGCCGCCGCGCCGGGGCGTCAGCGCGACCCGGCCCTCATGGACGGCGACGTGGCTGCTGCCGTCGTCCTGGCGCACGGTGAAGCGGGTGCCGAGCGCCCGGGCGCTCCCTTGGGCGGTGTCCACGATGAAGGGCCGGCCGGCGCCGTCCGCCGCGGTGACGATGTGGATGCGGCCGGCGAGCAGGCGCAGGCGGCGTTCGGCGTCGTCGAAGCGGACGTCGACGGCGCTGCCGGTGTCCAGCGTGATCTGCGTGCCGTCGGCGAGCACCACGTCGCGCCGCTCGCCGGTGCCGGTCCGCAGGTCGGCCAGCCAGCGGGGCGCGGCGCCCGGCCGGTGCGCGGTCCACGCGGCGCCGCCGGCGAAGACCAGCACGGCCAGGGTCTTGACGGCCTTGCGCCGGGCCGGGCTGCGCGGTGCCGCCAGGGCAGCGCGGGCGAGCGCGCCGGGCAGGCCGCTGGCGCGCAGCCGGCCGTGCGCGGCGGCGATGATCTGCCAGGCGCGTTCGTGTTCTGGACGGGTGGCGCGCCACTGCTGGCAGGCGGCGCGCAGGTCGTCGGCGACCGGGTCGGCGTGCAGTTCGACCCACCAGGTCATCGCCGCCTCGGCGACTTCGGGCGGGATGCCGTGAGGGGCGTTGCGGGCGGCGCTCATTGGGCGAAATAGATCAGCGTGCCGGCCTTGACGATGTGGCGTTTGACCGTGGCGATGGAGATGCCGAGCTCGGCGGCGACCTGGGCGTGGCCGAGGCCGTCGAGCTGGGAGAGCAGGAAGGCGCGGCGCACGACGGGCGGCAGCGTGTCGAGCAGGCGGTCGATCTCGCACAGGGTCTCCAGCCACAGGGCGCGGGTCTCTGCCGACGGCGCGGCGAGCTCGGGCTGTTGCGCGAGGGCGTCGAGCCAGGCCCGTTCCAGGTGCTGGCGGCGGAAGTGGCTGGCCAGCACGCGCTGGGCGACGGTGGTGAGGAAGGCGCGCGACGTGGCGAGAGCCACCGGCTCGCGCTGGGCGAGCATGCGCAGAAAGGTGTCGTGGGCCAGGTCGGCGGCCTGCTCGCTGCACGAGAGGCGTCGTCGCAGCCAGTTCTTCAGCCAGCCGTGGTGCTCGGCGTAGAGGGTGGCGAGGCTGCGGTGGAGGGCGTCGTCGGCCATGGATCGTGCTTCGGGCGAGGTGGATCGTCGAGTGGTTAATGGTAACCATTCTCATGATCGGGGCGCAACATGGAACGGCCGGATTGCCGGCATGGCCGGCGCCTGCGCAGCGGAAAATCGTGGCACGCGGCGCGATTTCCGGGAAAATGACGCCTCCCCCGAGGGGCGGCGGCGGTCGTCCGCGCCGCCCTGCGGTTCTGCCTGGCGCGGCGATGCCGGCCGGCGCCGTCCGCGTGGGGACAACCTCACTTTCCGGCTTCCGGGACGATGCGAAGAATCCTCATTGCGGCGGCGTTCGCCGCCACCGGCGCCGGCGCCGCCGAGGTCGCCGTCGACGTCGGCCACGGCCTCGTCGACCCCGGCGCGATCAGCGCGCGCGGCCGGCCGGAGTTCGAGTTCAACCGGGATTTCGCCGCGCTCCTGCGACCGGCCTTGGAGGCACGCGGCCTAGCCGTGCGGCCGGTGAACTTCGACGGCCGCATCGGCGGCTTGGCGGCGCGGCCGCAGGCCGCGGCCGGCGCCGACTTCTTTCTCTCGATACACCACGACTCGGTGCGCGAGGAACTGCTGCGGGAGTGGCAGTGGCAAGGCCGGACGCTCACCTACACCGACGCGCACAGCGGCTTCTCGCTCTACGTCTCGCGCGCCAATCCGGCGACGGAATTCAGCGGCCGCTGCGCGTCGGCGATCGGCGCCATGATGCGCCGCGCCGGCTTCGTCCCGACCCGCCACCACTACCCGAAGCGGCCGTGGGCGGACGAGACGAACGCCGTGCACCACTACGACAATCTCGTCGTGCTCTACCGCACGACGCTGCCGGCAGTGCTTTTCGAGGCCGGCGTCATCAAGCACCGCGACGAGGAGCTGCTGCTGCTCGACCCGGTGCGCCAGGCGCGCATGGCCGACGCCGTCGCCACCGGCGTCGCCGCCTGCCTCTACGCGGCGCCGAGGTAGATCGGCTCCGCTTCCAGGCGGACGCCGAAGCGGGCGAGCACGTCGGCCTGCACCGCCTGCGCCAGCGCGCGCACGTCGGCGCCGCGGGCACCGCCGCGGTTCACCAGCACCAGCGCCTGCTTTTCGAACATGCCGACCGGGCCGAGGTTCCTGCCCTTCCAGCCGGCCTGCTCGATCAGCCAGCCGGCGGCGAGCTTCACCCGGCCGTCGGCCTGCGCGTAGGTCGGCAGCGCCGGATGCGCGGCCTGCAGCCGCGCCGCCTCGGCGGCGGACACCGTCGGATTCTGGAAGAAGCTGCCGGCGTTCGGCAGCGCCGCCGGGTCGGGCAGCTTGCGCCGGCGCACGGCGATCACCGCCGCCGCCACGTCGGCCGGCGTCGGCCGCGCGACGCCGGCCGCGTCCAGCTCGGCGGCGACGTCGGCGTAGCGCGTCAGCGGCGTCCACGCCTTCGCCAGGCGGAAGGTGACAGAAACGATCAGGAAGCGCCCGCACAGGTGCCAGCCCTCCCGCTTGAAGACGCTGTCGCGGTAGCCGAAGCCGCAGGTAGCGGCGTCGAAGCGGCGCGTCTCGCCGCTGTCGAGATCGACGGCGTCGAGCCAGGCCAGGCGCTCGCCCACTTCCAGCCCGTAGGCGCCGATGTTCTGGATCGGCGCGGCGCCGACCGTGCCCGGGATCAGCGACAGGTTTTCCAGCCCTGGCCGGCCCTGCGCCAGCGTCCATTGCACGAAGTCGTGCCAGTTCTCGCCGGCGCCGGCGCTGACGTAGAAGGCCTCCGCGTCCTCGCCGGCGAACGCGCGGCCGGGCAGCGCGACGTGCAGCACCAGCCCGTCGAAGTCGCCGCAGAGCACCAGGTTGCTGCCGCCGCCGAGGACGAAGCGGCGCTTCTCGCCGGCGATGTCGGGCAGCGCGGCGGCGAGCGTCGCCGGCGAGTCGACGCGCAGCAGCCGCGCCGCGGTCGCCGGCAGACGCAGCGTGTTGAGGTCGGCGAGCGGCGCCTGGTGCTGGCAGTCGAGAGTCATCGGGCGGTCGGTGTCGGGAGGAAGGCGCGGCGGCGGACGGGGCCGGCGCGGCGCGCGGAATGCCGCGATTCTACCCTCTGCGCCGGCGCCGCCGGACGCCGGGCCGGCCGAAAAGGGGTTAGCATTCGGGCTTCGCCGATTCTTCGTTCGTCGTCCGCGTTTTTCCGCCCGCACCTTCCGCATTCCCCTGCGCCATGCCCGCCGCCGAACCCGCATCGCCCTCCCGCGCCCGCGCGCTGCCGTTCGCGCTGCGGCCGCATCCGGCGCTGCCGGCACCGGCCTTCGTCGTGAGCGGCGAGATCGAGCGCGGTTCCGGCGGGCTCGTCGTCCGCTACGCGGTGCGCGGCGACCTCGGCCGGCTGCGGCTGCCGCCGCCGATGCCGCCTGCCGCCGCCGACGATCTGTGGCAGCACACCTGCCTCGAACTCTTCGTCGCCGGCGACGAAGGCGCCGGCTACCGCGAGTTCAACTTCTCGCCGTCCTCGCAGTGGGCGAGCTACGCTTTTACCGACTACCGCGTCCGCACCGAGGCGCCGCCGGCGGCACCCGCCGTCGATTGCCGCGCCGGCGCCGACGCGCTGGTACTGCGGGCGACGCTGCCGGCCGCCGCGCTGCCGCCGGGCGACTGGCGCCTCGGCGTCGCCGCCGTGCTCGAAACGTGCGACGGCGATCTCTCCTGGTGGGCGCTGCATCACCCGGCCGCCCGCCCCGACTTCCACCACCGCGACGGCTTCGTCCTCGCACTCACGGAACGACCATGATCCGCTTCGGTCTCGACCGCCTGCTCGCCGACCCGGCGCTGCGCCGCCCGCTCGCCGGCCGCCGCCTGGCGCTGCTCGCCCATCCCGCGTCGGTGACGCGCGACCTGACGCATTCGCTCGACGCGCTCGCCGCGCTGCCCGAACTGCGGCTCGCCGCCGCCTTCGGCCCGCAGCACGGCCTCCGCGGCGACAAGCAGGACAACATGGTCGAGTCGCCGGACTACGTCGACCCGCTGCACGGCATCCCGGTGTTCAGCCTCTACGGTGAGGTGCGCCGGCCGACCGACGCGATGATGGACACCTTCGACGTGCTGCTGGTCGACCTGCAGGACCTCGGCTGCCGCATCTACACCTTCATCACCACGCTGCGCTACGTGCTCGAAGCGGCGGCGGCGCACGGCAAGGCGGTGTGGGTGCTCGACCGGCCGAACCCGGTCGGCCGGCCGGTCGAGGGGCTGACGCTGCGGCCGGGCTGGGAGAGCTTCGTCGGCGCCGGCGCCATGCCGATGCGCCACGGCCTGACGCTCGGCGAGCTGGCGCGCTGGTTCGTCGCGACGCTGAAGCTCGACGTCGACTGCCGCGTCGTCGAAATGGACGGCTGGCAGCCCGACGCCGCGCCCGGTCACGGCTGGCCGCTCGGCGAGCGCAGTTGGGTGAACCCGAGCCCGAACGCGCCGAACCTCTCGATGGCGCGCGCCTACGCCGGCACCGTGATGCTGGAAGGGACGACGCTCTCCGAAGGGCGCGGCACGACGCGGCCGCTCGAACTCCTCGGCGCGCCGGACCTCGACGCGCGCGCGCTGATCGCCGAAATGCGCGCGCTCGCGCCGCACTGGCTGCAAGGCTGCGCGCTGCGCGACTGCTGGTTCGAGCCGACCTTCCACAAGCACGCCGGCCGGCTGTGCCACGGCGTGCAGATCCACGTCGAGGACCCCGCGCACTACGCGCACGCCGCGTTCCGCCCGTGGCGCCTGACGGCGCTCGCCTTCAAGGCGCTGCGCCGCCTGGCGCCGGACTATCCGCTGTGGCGCGACTTCCCCTACGAATACGAGCACGAGCGGCTGGCGATCGACCTGATCAACGGCTCGCCGCTGCTGCGCGAATGGGTTGACGATGCGGCGGCGACGCCGGCCGACCTCGACGCGCTGGCGCTGCCGGACGAGGCAGCGTGGCGCGACGCCCGGCGGGAGTGCCTGCTCTACTGAGAAGACGCGGGCGTCCGCCCGTGCCGGCGTCATCCCCGCCGCAGCCCCCGGCAAAGGCCGCCATCCCTGGTTTCAGCGACCAGAAGGGCCTTGCGTCTGCACCATGGTGCAGTGTTTAGACTCCATGCCTGCGTAGTAAGGCGGGCATGAGGCGACCGGGACGACAGGACATGAGCTCCAATCCCAAAAAGAACACGAAGCTCACGATCGGACGCTTGGCCTGTGCGGCCGGCGTCGGCATCCCGACGATCCGCTATTACCAGCGGCGCGGACTGATGTCCCTGCCCAGGCGGCCGGCGGCCGGCGGCTTCCGCGAATACGGCGAGGACGACCTGGCGCGCCTGCTGCTGATCCGGCGCGCGCAGGAACTGGGTTTCACGCTCGCCGAGGTGCTCGAACTGATCGATTACGTGAACGACCACGACTGCGACGAGATTCTCGGACTGGCCAAGCGCAAGCTGAACGAGGTGAAGCAGCGCGTGGCCGCGCTGGAGAAGGTGCGGCTCCTCCTGTCCGGCCTGATCGCCGACTGCCCCTGCGGCTGTCCGGGGGCCTGCCCGTTCATCCTCAGGCTGCGCCCCTGCGAGGCGGGAAAGCCCTGAGCCGATGCCGGGTACGGCCAGATCCAGGGAACTCAAGCTGCGGACGATCCGGGACCTCGACCGGATCGCCGACGTGCATCTGCGCTGGATGCGCGGCTACCACCGCGTCCTGCTCTGCGGCGACGCGACGGCGCCCGACGTGCATTGCGCCTGCTCCTTCGGCCTCTGGTACGGGCAGATCGATCCGACCGAGCACGAGCCGTGGCGCGACCATCTCCGTCACATCGAGGCGCTGCACCGGCAGATGCACGAAAGCGCCGTGCGGCTGGCGCGGGTGTCGTCGCAGGCGCCGGTGGCGATCGCCGACTACGAGCGCTTCGCCGAGCACGCCTACCGCTTCGAGACCGCCATGCGCGCGCTGCAGATGAAGCTGATGGACGACGTCTGCCTGATCGACCACCTGACCGGCGTCTGGAACCGCAGCTCGCTCGCGCAGCGCCTCTCCGACGAGTGCGAGCGCGTGCTGCGCCACGGCGGCAGTTGCTGCCTGTGCATGATGGACATCGACCATTTCAAGGTGGTGAACGACCGCCACGGCCACGTCGTCGGCGACCGCGTCCTGCAGACGGTCGCCGGCATCGTGCAGCAGCGGCTGCGCCGCTCCGACAGCATCTTCCGCTACGGCGGCGAGGAGTTCCTCATCTGCCTGCCGCGCACCTCGGTCGACGAGGCGCTGGCGTCGATGGAGCGCATCCGCGTCGACATCGCCGCCGCCACGGTCGTCGAGGAAGGGGTGCCGATCCGCGTCACGGCCTCCTTCGGCATCGCCGAACTGCGCCCGGAGGCGGGCATCGAGTCCGGCATCGAGAGCGCCGACCAGGCGCTGTTCATGGCCAAGACGGGCGGCCGCAACCGCAGTTGCCGCCTGTAGCCGTTTCCGGAGCGCCGGCGCCGCTCCGGATCGGCCGCCGCTGTATCGGGTCGCCGGATTGCACTACCTAGCGTTTGCCCGCCTCAGAGAATCGGCGCCAGCCAGCGCGCCGCCTCGTCGACGCCCATGCCCTTGCGCTGCGCCCAGTCCTCCAACTGGTCGCGGCCGATCTTCGATACCGCGAAATACTGCGCCGCGGGGTGGGCGAAGTACCAACCGGAGACGGCCGCCGCCGGCGTCATCGCGTAGGCTTCGGTGAGGTTCATGCCGGCATTCTTCGGCGCGTCGAGCAGCGCGAAGATCGTGCCCTTCTCGGTGTGGTCCGGGCAGGCCGGGTAGCCGGGCGCCGGGCGGATGCCCTTGTATTCCTCGCGGATCAACTGCTCGTTGGTCAGCGCCTCGTCGTCGGCGTAGCCCCAGTATTCCTTGCGCACGCGCGCGTGCAGCCATTCGGCGCAGGCCTCCGCCAGACGGTCGGCGAGCGACTTGAGCATGATCGCGTGGTAGTCGTCGTGCACCGCCTCGAACTCGGCCAGCTTCCTCTCGATGCCGATGCCGGCGGTGACGGCGAAGGCGCCGGCCCAGTCGGGTGTGCCCTTCGGTGCGACGAAGTCGGCGAGGCAGTGGTGCGCCTTGCCGCTCGGACGTTCGTGCTGCTGGCGCAGATGGTGGGCGACGGCGAGCACCTCGCGCCGCGTCTCGTCGGCGTACAGCTCGACGTCGTCGCCGACGCCGTTTGCCGGCCACAGGCCGAACACGGCGTTCGCGGTCAGCCATTTCTCGGCGACGATCCTCGCCAGCATCGCCTGCCCGTCCTTGAAGACGCTGCGCGCCGCCTCGCCGACCTTCTCGTCGTCGAGGATCTTCGGGTAGGGGCCGGCGAGATCCCAGGTCTGGAAGAACGGCCCCCAGTCGATGTATTCGACGAGCGCCGCCAGGTCGACGTCCGGCAATACGGTGACGCCGGTCTTCCTCGGCGCGACCGGCGCGCCGGAGAACGGCAGCGCGTTGGCGCGCGCCGCTTCGAGCGACACCAGCGGCACGCCCTTCTTGTTCGCGTGCTGCGCGCGCACCTTCTCGTAGTCGGCGGCGACCTCGGCCCTGAAGCCGGCCGACTGGTCTTCGGACAGCAGCTTGGTGACGACGCCGACGGCGCGCGAGGCGTCCGGCACGTAGACCACCGGCGATTCGTAGTTCGGCGCGATCTTGATCGCCGTGTGTGCGCGGCTGGTCGTGGCGCCGCCGATCAAGAGCGGCACGTCGAAGCCCTGGCGCTGCATCTCGGCGGCGACGTGCGCCATCTCCTCCAGCGACGGCGTGATCAGGCCAGAGAGGCCGATGGCCTGCGCGCCGTGCTCCTTCGCCGCGTGCAGGATCTTGTCGCAGGGCACCATGACGCCGAGGTCGACGATGTCGTAGCCGTTGCAGCCGAGCACCACGCCGACGATGTTCTTGCCGATGTCGTGCACGTCGCCCTTGACCGTGGCGACGACGATGCGGCCCTTGGAGGCGGCGCCGGTGCGCGCCTTCTCCTCCTCGATGAACGGGATCAGGTGAGCGACCGCCTGCTTCATCACGCGCGCCGATTTCACCACCTGCGGCAGGAACATCTTGCCGGCGCCGAAGAGGTCGCCGACGGCGTTCATGCCGTCCATCAGCGGTCCTTCGATCACCGACAGCGGCGGCTTGCCGGCGGCGGCGAGCGCGGCGCGGCACTCCTCGGTGTCGGCGACGACGAAGTCGGTGATGCCCTTGACCAGCGCGTGCGACAGCCGCTGTTCGACCGGCAGCTCGCGCCACGAGAGGTCGGGGCCGGTGTCCTTGGCCTTGCCTTCCTTCACCGTCTGCGCGAACTCGACCAGCGCCTCGCCGGCGCCGGCGTGGCGGTTCAGCACGACCTCTTCCACCTTCTCGCGCAGCGCCGGGTCGAGGTCGTCGTAGAGGCCGAGCATGCCGGCGTTGACGATGCCCATCGTCATGCCGGCCCGGATCGCGTGGTAGAGGAAGACGGTGTGGATGGCCTCGCGCACCGGGTCGTTGCCGCGGAACGAGAAGGAGACGTTGGAGACGCCGCCGGAGATCTGCGCGTGCGGCAGCTTGGCGCGAATCCAGCGCGTCGCCTCGATGAAATCGACGGCGTAGTTGTCGTGCTCGGCGATGCCGGTGGCGATCGCAAAGATGTTCGGGTCGAAGACGATGTCTTCCGGCGGGAAACCGATGCCGACGAGCAGGTCGTAGGCGCGCTTGCAGATCTCCGTCTTGCGCGCGAAGGTGTCGGCTTGGCCGGTCTCGTCGAAGGCCATGACCACCACCGCCGCGCCGTAGCGGCGGGCGAGCCGCGCTTCGGCGAGGAACTTGGCCTCGCCCTCCTTCATCGAGATCGAGTTGACGATGCCCTTGCCCTGGATGCATTTGAGGCCGGCCTCGATCACCTCCCACTTCGAGGAGTCGATCATCACCGGCACGCGCGCGATGTCCGGCTCCGAGGCGATCAGCTTGAGGAAGCGGTCCATCGCCGCCTTGCCGTCGAGCATGGCCTCGTCCATGTTGATGTCGATCACCTGCGCGCCGTTCTCGACCTGCTGCCGGGCGACGGCCAGCGCGTCGTCGAAGCGGCCTTCGAGGATCATGCGCGCGAAGGCCTTCGAGCCGGTGACGTTGGTGCGCTCGCCGACGTTCACGAACAGCGACTCCGGGCCGACGTTGAACGCTTCCAGGCCGGAGAGGCGCAGCTTCTTCTCGATCTCCGGGATGGCGCGCGGCCTGACCCCGTCGACGTATCTGGCGATCGCGGCGATGTGTTCCGGCGAGGTGCCGCAGCAGCCGCCGACGATGTTCACGAAGCCGTGCGCGGCCCAGTCCCGGATTTCTTCCGCAAGCTCTTCCGGCGTCTCGTCGTAGCCGCCGAAGGCGTTCGGCAGGCCGGCGTTCGGGTGCGCCGAGACGAAGCAGTCGCAGACGCGCGAAAGCTCCTCGACGTACTGGCGCAGCTCCTTGGCGCCGAGCGCGCAGTTGAGGCCGAAGGAGAGCGGGCGAATGTGATTCAGCGAGTTCCAGAAGGCTTCCGCGGTCTGCCCGGAGAGCGTGCGGCCGGAAGCGTCGGTGATGGTGCCCGAGATCATCACCGGCCAGCGCCGGCCGGCGGCGTCGAAGAAGGCTTCGATGGCGAACAATGCGGCCTTGGCGTTGAGCGTGTCGAACACCGTCTCGACCAGCAGCAGGTCGGCGCCGCCGTCGACCAGGCCGCGGATGGCCTCGGTATAGGTCTCGACCAGTTCGTCGAAGCTGACGTTGCGGTAGCCGGGGTCGTTCACGTCCGGCGAGATCGAACCGGTGCGCGAGGTCGGCCCGAGCACGCCGGCGACGAAGCGCGGCTTCTGCGGGTTCTGCGCGGTGAATTCGTCGCAGACCTCGCGCGCGAGCTTCGCGCCGGCGACGTTCAGTTCGTAGACGATGGATTCGAGCCTGTAGTCGGCCTGCGAGATGGCCGTCGCGTTGAAGGTGTTCGTTTCGAGGATGTCGGCGCCGGCGGCGAGGTATTCGGCGTGGATGCCGCGGATCACCTCCGGCCGGGTCAGCAGCAGCAGGTCGTTGTTGCCCTTGAGGTCGTGCGGGTGGTCGGCGAAGCGTTCGCCGCGATAGTCCTTCTCGGAGAGCCCGTGGCGCTGGATCATCGTGCCCATGGCGCCGTCGAGGACGAGGATGCGCTGCTTCAGCAGGGTGGAGAGTTCGACGGTACGGTCGGGCTGCATGTGGGTAACCTCAAAAGCAAAAAACCCGTTCAGCGTCGGGTGCGAACGGGTTTCGGAGACCCGCTTTAGCCGTATTTGTTATGCGCCCGCAAGCTGAAGTTCAAATCGGCGCGAAGCGCGGATTCTAACGCCGGGAGGCCGATATCCCAAGGGTGTGCGTTTCCGGCCGATCAGCCGGCCGTTCCCGGCGGCACCCCGGTGCCCTGCGCCTTCGCTCGCAGGCGCGCAGGCAGGAGGCGGCGCAGGAGGCGGCCGAGGACTTCGCGGAAGCCGGCATTGTGCAGGCAGACGGCACCGGCCAGGCCGACCACGCAGCCGAGTAGGGTGTCGATGAAGCGCGCCTGCATCACCGCGTCCGGCGCGCCGTGGCCGAGCGTCGCCGCTTCGGCAAAAAGGATGGTCAGCGGCGTGATGAAGACCGTCGCCAGCCCGTAGTGGCGCACCACCAGGGTTTCGATGACGAAGACCAGCGCCATCATCAGCAGGCCGATGCTCCACTTTTCGAGCGGCAGGACCAGCAGGCCCCAGCACAGCAGCAGGCCGACGCCGGTGCCGACGATGCGCTGCACGTGCCGCGTCCATGCCGCGCGCAGCGACGCGCCCTGGATCACCGCCAGGCAACTCACCGGCACCCAGTACGGGCGCTCCAGTTGCAGGGCCTGCGCGATCGCCAGCGCAGCGCCGACGCAGACGCCGATGATCACCGAATCGAGGATGACGAAATCGAAGGTCGCCGGCGGTCGCGGCGGAACCGGCGCGGGCGGTTTCCGCCGGAGTTCGGCGAGGCTGTGGAAGAAGGCGACGATGCACGCGAGCAGGGCGCCCAGCGCGACCAGGCCGGTCTGCTGCGGAAGCTGCGGCAGGGTCATCGGCGAATAGGCGCCGATGGCCGCCACCATGATGAAGAACAGGCTGCCCGGCGGCCCCACCCGGTAGTAGCGGCAGACCATCGTGACCAGGGTGGCGACGGCGGCGAGGGCCAGCACGGCCAGCGGCGGATGGATCCGGCTCATCGCGCCGAGCGCGAAGCTCGCCGTCATGCCGAAGGCGGCCGCCATCAGCAGCACCATGCGGTGGTGCAGCGGCGTGTTCGTCGTGTACAGGAAGACCAGCCCGCCGAACGACGCCACCAGCCCGAAGTCGAGCCGGTCGAGGCCGGCGCCGATCAGCAGTGGCAGGCCGGTGGCCAGCGCGGCGGCGAAGGGCATCCGCCAGTCGCGGTCGCTGCGGTTGATCGCCGTCAGGTGGCGCCATTCGGTGCGCAGCATCGACTGCAGGCGGGGCCATGACCAGCGCCGCCTCATCGCCCGTTTTCCCGGCGCTGGCGGCGTTCGTGGCGGCGTCTCGCGGCGTGCATTCAGCCGCCCCGTTGCAGCGCCATCTTCGTCGTCCGCACGAGCAGGCCGCTGTCGACGTCGAAATGCGCGTGGAAGCGCCATTCGTCGTTCGATGGATGGCCTTCGACGCGCCATTCCCAGACCTCCTCGCGCTGGCGCGGGAAGGTCGTGGTGCTGCCCGGCCGGCCGAGGATGCGCTGCACCGCTTCCTTGGTCATGCCGTTCGCCAGCTTCGCGTAGTTCTCGTCGGTCAGCGCCTGCTCGATGCGCAGCAGGATGCGGTCGGCGCCGAAGGTCAGCATGTGCGTATGCACGCCCTGCGGCTGGCGGTTGTATTCCCAGGTGACGCTGCCGTCGGCGTTGGCGTACTCGGCGGCCGGCGCGCCCATGCGCTGGCGCACTTCGGCGGCGGTGCTGACGCCGGGCTCGAAGGTGTCGAGATGGACGGCGTCGCAGCCCGGCAGGACGGCAGCGGCGAGCGACACGAGACCGGCGGCGAACTGCTTGAACATGGAAGGCTTCCTTGTAGAATCGTTCGACCGATTTTCCGCAAACGACAAAGTATAGGCAATGAAACACCTGACGCCGCGCGAAACGCACGCCTTCCTCGAACGGACGCCGCAGGCCCTGTTCATCGACTGCCGGAGCACCATCGAATACTACTTCGTCGGCCACCCGGTCGGCGCTATCCACGTCGCCTGGAACGACGGCGAGGACTGGGAGACCAACCCCGACTTCGTCGACGAGGTGACGCGGCTGGCCGACGGCGACCGCCGCCGGCCGGTGGCGCTGATCTGCCGCAGCGGCCGGCGCACGGTGGAGGCCGGCGAGGCGCTGGAGGCGGCCGGCTTCGCCGAGGTGATCAACGTGCTGCACGGCTTCGAGGGCGAGCGCGACGAGAACATGCACCGCAACACGCTCAACGGCTGGCGCGTCGACGGCCTGCCGTGGGAGCAGAGTTGAGCGAGAGCCGGCGCCACCCGCCGGCGGCGCTGGCCTGGAGCGTCTGGGGCCTGGGCGCCCTGCTCTACCTGATCGGCTTCTACCAGCGCGTGGCGCCGGCGGTGATCACCGACCGGCTGATGACCGATTTCGCGCTCGGCGCCGCCGCGCTCGGCAACCTCTCCGCGTTCTACTTCTATTCGTACGTGGCGATGCAGATCCCGACCGGCATCATCGCCGACCGCTGGGGGCCGCGCCGGCTGCTCGCCGCCGGCGCCGGCGTCGCCGCGCTCGGCACCTTCCTCTTCGCCTTCGCGCCGACCATCTTCTGGGCCAACGCCGGCCGGCTGCTGATCGGCGCCTCGGTGGCGGTGGCCTTCGTCTCGATGCTCAAGCTCGCCACGCGCTGGTTCCGGCCGAACCAGTTCGCGCTCGCCTCGGGCATCGCGCTGTTCTGCGGCGTCTGCGGCGGCGTCGTCGCCGGCGTGCCGCTGCGCCTGCTGGTCGAGTCCTTCGGCTGGCGGCCGGTGATGATGGTGACGGCGGCGCTCACCGCGCTCCTGTGCGTCGCCATCTGGCTGTTCGTGCGCGACGACCCGAGCGAGCGCGGCTACCAGAGCCACGCGCCGGCGCCGGCCGCGGGCGGCCATCACCACGCCTCGGTCTGGCATGGGCTGATGCAGGTGCTCTCCTACCGCAACAGTTGGATCCTGGTCATCGTGCCGATCGGCGTCGCCGGCTCGGTGCTGACCTTCGCCGGCCTGTGGGGCGTGCCCTACCTCCGGCAGGTGCACGGGCTGGAGACGAAGACGGCGGCGGCGATCACCTCGGCGCTGCTGATCGCCTGGGCGCTCGGCGGGCCGATCCTCGGCGCGCTGTCCGAGCGCATGGGCCGAAGGAAGCCGCTCTACGTGATCACCACGGTCGTCGCGCTGATCGGCTGGGGCGTCGTCATCTACCTGCCGCTGCCGGTCTGGGCGCTGACCGGCGTGCTCGTCGTCAGCGGCTTTGCCTGCGGCAACCTGATCATCGGCTTCGCCTTCGCCAAGGAATCGGTGCCGGCGCGGCTGATGGGCACGGCCTCCGGCGTCTGCAACATGGGCCCGCTGATGGGCGGCATGTTCCTGCAGCCGGGCGTCGGCTGGATCCTCGACCGCCACTGGCTCGGCCACGCCGTCGACGGCGCCCGCGTGTACGACGCCGCCGCTTACCAGGCGGGCTTCACGCTGATGTTCGCGGCCATTGCGCTGTCGCTCGCGCTGATCCTCTTCGCGCGCGAGACGCACTGCCGGCAGATGGCCTGACTAGTGTAGTGTCGGTGGTGTTTCGTTCTCGTCCTCGACGGTCTCCGCTAGCCTTTCCGCTACCTCGTTAATGTCTTGTTGGGCTTCACGGCCGGCTTCCATCATTTCGTCCGCCGTCAATGGCTTTTCGACTGGGCGCAGCTCGACACGATGGATGTTCGGGTGTCGGTCGACGGCGTCCTGCAGGGCGACATCGATCTTACGTTGCGTTACCCCGGCGATGAGCCGTTGCGTGATGAAAAGCCGTATCACGATGATGTCGTGCGGGCCCTTCGCCATCTCCTGAATCCGGGCCGCTTCCTGGCGGAACCAGCCCCGGAATTTCAGGGGTGTGATTTCCGGCCCGGGGTTGATGATCGAATAGCGCAGTTGGCCGGAAATCATGCCTCGGTTCCCTTGATTGCCTCGTCTGCGGGCGGCTGCGGGTCTTCGAGTTGCGTCCTAAAGAAGTCCTCGATCCGGCCGGTAAGTGTCGAATTCTTCTCGACGTGACTGGCGTAATAGATCAGCGAGGCGACGGCCGTGCGCTGCTTGAGCGGGTCCCAAAGCTCAACGATGCGCAGCAGGTCATCGGTATCCAGCGGCTTTACACCAATGTTCTCGATCAGATCGCGCACCCCGTCACGGAAGCCCAGGGCGGCAACCAAGCCCAACGCACCGCGCCGGCCGATTTCATTGGCGAAGGCCTCCAGATCCGGGACGTCCTCTTCTTTTATCTCGAATTGCTTGACCTCGGCAGAGATAGCGAGCCGCGCCCCTTCCCAGCCGTCAATGTCGCCGACGCGCTGCAATCGCTTCGAGCCGGTACGTACCTTGTCGATTTCGATTTGAAGGTGCGGGTTGTCCGCACGTAGAAAGCCGAAAACGATCCCCTGGAAAGCGGCGCCGGTCGGCTCCCCTTTCTGTGCGGTCATTTCAAAGCTTTCGAGCAGCCAACGGAACAACGGCGGTTCGGTTTTCACCGAGGCCGGATCAAACGCTTGGCTCTTGAGTTCTGCCAACACATAATCGGCTACCCGCTGGCGCAGTGCCGCCAGTTGCTCGGCATCGAAGGTCGCCAGTGCATCAAGCCACGGGATGTAATCCGCCCAGGCCTGCGTCGCATGCGGGGCGCAGCTCGGATAATCGAAACGCTTGTTCTCCGCCCGAAAGAAACGCTCGGCAGCGTTGTAGAACGGTCGGAGGCTAAGCGTCCTGCCATCCGGTCGAGCCACGATCAAGGTATTGGCTCGCTTACCGCCGTTGGTCGTCGTCTGGCGCGGGAACTGGTCAATGACGTCCTGGTAGTTCGCGGCGCCGGCGCTCGGAATGCCCAGCTCGGTATAGAGGTCGATGAAGGCCATCAGCAACCCGGCTGAGAACTTCCGGGCCGGGAATCCCGAGGTGAATTCCTCAAACAGATTATCAGGTGTCATCGCTCACCTACCGGCAACGTAGAGAGCGGTCCGAAGGCCTCGCGAGCAAGTCCGAAATAGCCCATATCGCGATCCGTGCCGATAGCGTGATAGCCAACAGCCTCGGCAGCGGCCAGCGTCGAGCCACTGCCGGCGAACGGGTCGAACACGATACCGATACCAAGCGGCAGCGCCCCGCGCACGACCTGGCGCATGAAGCGCTGCGGCTTGAGCGAGGGATGCGGTGCGATCTCCTTTTCGCGGCCACGGGTCGGCGAGCAGGTAATCACGTCTTTGAACGGCTCATCATCCGAAATGCGACGCAGCCCGCCGGTTCCCCAGCGGCGAAGGTTCTCGGCAGCGGTCCCCTCGAAGGGCTTGCGGAAAATGCCCCACGGCTCCCAGCATGAACGAGCCATCACGGAAACGTCGGAAAACTCTTTCTCGGCCCCCTTCGGGCGATCCCCGCCGCGCAAGGTCTGAACGAGGCGAATCAACTCGCCGCGCTTCTCAAGGCCGGCACGCTGGAAGGCGTGGAAAGTCATCGTCGAGAGCAGCGGATTCGAGGCGATGAAAATGTGCCCACCAGGCACCAAGGCACGCTGTAGCCCATAGGCCAGGGCACCAAAGAAGTTGTAAAGGCCGGCAATTTCATCCTGGGAGAGAACGGTAAAGCGCGGCAACGGCTTACGATTGGCGCCGTCGAACGATGGCGGAATCCGCCACACGCCGCCCTTGCCCTTCTTCAGCTTGTCATGGTCCTTGTCCTCGTACTCGATCAAGCCATAGGGTGGATCAGTCACGACGGCATGGATCGAGTTCGGCGGCAGCTCGGCAAGCCACTGGATAGCATCGCCCAGGATGTACGTAGCACGCTCCGAAAGGTTGGTGCGTTGTTGCTCGCCAACTTCCCGCACCTGCTCCCATAGTTCAGCTTGGCGTTCAACAAGCGTCTCGCGCCAGCTCGGGCCGCGCTGCTTGGTGCGGCGCATAGGCGTAGAGGCCGAACGTTCAAGTCGTGACATGGTTTCTCCTCGTGTATGCGTCAGATCAATTGTTCTTGCTTCGGGCGGGTCCTGGTCTTACGCAAGGCTTCCGCGCGATCCGGGCGGGGCTTACGCAACCGCCCTGGTTCATATCCAGTAGCGTCAACCTCGAAGCGACCCAGCCCAAGCTGTTTGAGATAGGGCACGGCGGTATCGAGGGAGGCGAACAGGCGGACTTGGCCGCGCGTGCTCGACAAAGCACGCTCGACAACGCCATAACGGACGACAACGCCGAAGCCGCCACGCTGCCCGACCAGGCACGCACCGCGCACACTGCCGGCTTTCGCAAGCTCCTTGAGTGTCTGATGGCTAATGGTTTCCAGCGCTGGCCCCGTCATCGCAAATTGCTATCGTTCAAATTGGGTGAATGATAGACACAAATAACATAAATCGCCACGGCAATTGTTGTTAAACGATATAACGAACGTCATAGGAAGCCACGCGGAATCGGATTCCCTCCCCTTTGCAGACAATTTCCCCTGTTGAGCAATAAGCCGGACGCCGAAGGCGCGCCGTAAATGGCTGCAAGCCCGTAGAGCGCCGCAGACAGGCTTTACGGCGACTTGGCCCGCTTGCGGCTTAGCCGCGCCGGCTGCGCAGATAGAGCGCGGTGGCGCCGGCGCCGAGCAGCACGAAGCCGGCCATGCCCCAGGCCAGCGTCGTCGTCGACGCCCACAGGAGCGGCGCCACCAGTCCGGCGGCGAGGCCATTGACGCCGGACTGCAGGAAGGTCTGGCACGACGCGGCCAGCCCGCGCTCGTCGGCAAAGGGGTCGAGCGCCAGGAGCGTCAGCGCCGGCATGGCCAGCGACATCCCCACCGTATAGACGAACAGCGGCGCCACGCTCCACGGCACGGCCGGCGGCAGCGCGTGGCTGACCGCCAGGTTGAGGAGCGTCGCCAGCGCCATCACGGCGTAGCCGCGGCCGATGCACTGCAGCGGCGTGAGCTTCCCCGCCAGCCGGCCGGACAGCCAACTGCCGAGCACCAGCCCGCACATCGCCGGCCCGAACAGCCAGAGGAAGGCACGCTCGGAGACGCCGAGGTGCGTCATCAGGAAGATCGGCGCCGACAGCACGTAGATGAAGAAGCCGCAGAAGTTGAGCGACAGCGCGGCGGTGACGGCGAGGAAGCTCGGCCGCGTCAGCACCTTCCAGTAGGTGCGGCCGAGATAGACCGGGTGCAGCGAGCGCCGCTTCTCGACCGGCAGCGTCTCCGGCAGCCAGCGCCAACTGACCAGCCACAGCGCGGCGGCGAACAGCGCCATGAAGACGAACACCGAGCGCCAGCCGAACCACGAGTGCAGCCAGCCGCCGATCACCGGCGCGATCGCCGGCGCCAGCGCGAAGGTGATGGTCACGTGCGACATCAGCCGCTGCGCCGCTGCGCCGTCGTAGAGGTCGCGCACGATGGCGCGGCCGATGACGACGCCGGCGCCGGCGCTGATCCCCTGCGCCGCGCGCAGCAGCCAGAGGTGCTCGATCTTCGTGGCGAAGACGCAGCCGGCCGAGGCGATGCCGAACAGCGCCAGCGCCCAGAGGATCACCTGGCGGCGGCCGAGCGCGTCGGCGATGGCGCCGTGCCATAGCGCCATGACGGCGAACGGGATGAGGTAGGCGGAGAGCGTCTGCTGCACCTCGATCGGCGACGCGGCGAGCGTTTCGCCGATCTCCGGGAAGGACGGCAGATAGGTGTCGATCGAGAACGGACCGAGCGCCGAGAGCGTGGCGAGCAGCAGCGCGAAGCTGCGGTCGGAGAGGCGGCGGGTCATGGATGAACACCTACCGCAGAGGCGCAGAGGCGCAGAGGTAACGCAGAGAAATGCC
The DNA here is from genome assembly GCA_019455325.1 of Rhodocyclaceae bacterium. Classification (GTDB taxonomy): domain Bacteria; phylum Pseudomonadota; class Gammaproteobacteria; order Burkholderiales; family Rhodocyclaceae; genus Proximibacter. The sequence goes on from JACFMQ010000005.1 coordinate 88,992, forward strand.
TTGCCTCGGTTTTCCTCTGCGAATCTCTGCGTCTCTGCGCCTCTGCGGTGGACGTTAGTCTTCTCACACCACCCCCCGCCGGCACGCGCGCACGCCGATGACGACGCCGACGACGAGCAGCGCGATGCCGCCGGCGCTCGCCGTGTCCGGCCATTCGCCGCGCAGCGCGTAGGCGAAGGCCAGTCCGAACAGCGTCTCGAAGACGATCATCTGGCCGGTGAGCGTCGGCGGCAGCTCGCGGCTGGCGACGTTCCAGAACAGCGTGCCGAGCCACGAGGCGACCAGCCCGAGCGCCGCCATCAGCGCCACGTAGCGCAGCGGATCGGCGCCGAGCGGCCAGTCGTGGCCCGGCAGCCAGGCCAGCGCGATAAACGCGGCGAGCGCCGGCGGCAGCGTCGCCAGCCCCTGCGCGGTCGCCCAGGCGGTCATCGACAGGCCGGGGCGGCGGGCGATCCAGGCGGCGTTGCGCAGCGGATACCAGGTCCAGCAGAAGAGCGCGAAGAGCGCGCCGGCGATGCCCAGCAGGTAGTCGCCGCCGGCCGCGTCGCCGGCGGCGCGGCCGAACTCGCGGCCGTGGATCAGCGCCAGCCCGCCGGCGATGACGACGAGCGGCAGCGCCAGCCGCCGCCAGCGCACCTGCTTGTCGATGAGGTTGCCGCTGACGGCGATGACCACCGGCAGCGTGCCGATGATCGCCGCCGTCATCGGCGCCCCGGCGTGCTGCGCGGCGAAGGCGATGCCGCAGTAGTAGAGCAGGTTGCCGACCAACGCCAGTTCCAGCGCCTTCTTCCAGTCGGCGGCGGCGAGCGCGGCCAGCCGGCGGCGGTCGAGCCAGGCCGGCAGCAGCACGATCAGGCCGAAGGCGAGGTAGCGGCCGGCGGAGAGCGCCAGCGGCGAGTACGCGGGCAGCAGCGTCGGCACCGAGAAGATCATGCCCCAGCACAGGCCGGCGGCCATGGCGCCGGCGACGCCGACGGACAGGCGGGGCGCGCGCCCCGCGGCGGCAAGCGCGGTCATCGGGCTTACTCCGGCGCCGCCTGCCGGCGCAACTGCACGGCCTCGGCGACGTGCGCGGCGGCGATGCGCTCGGCGCCGGCGAGGTCGGCGATCGTTCGCGCCACCTTCTGCACGCGGTGGAAGGCGCGGGCGGAAAGGCCGAGCCGGGTCGCCGCCTGCTGCAAGAGCGCGGCGCCGGCGTCGTCGGGCCGGCAGTGCGCGTCGACGTCGCGCGGCGTCAGGCGGGCGTTCGGCCGGCTCTGGCGCGCGTACTGGCGGGCGAGCGCGGCGGCGACGCGGGCGCGCACGGTCGCCGAGGTTTCGCCGGCGGGCGCCTGTTGCAGGGCCTCCGCCGGCACGGCCGGTACCTCGACGCAGAGGTCGATGCGGTCGAGCAGCGGGCCGGAGAGCCTGCCGCGGTAGCGCGCCACCTGCTCCGGCGTGCACCGGCAGCGGCCGGACGGCGCGCCGCGGTGGCCGCAGGGGCACGGGTTCATCGCCGCGACGAGCTGGAAGCGCGCCGGGAACTCGGCCTGCCGCGCCGCGCGCGAGATGTGGATGCGGCCGCTTTCCAGCGGCTCGCGCAGCGATTCGAGCACGCGCCGGTCGAACTCCGGCAGCTCGTCGAGGAAGAGCACGCCGTGGTGGGCGAGCGAGATCTCGCCGGGGCGCGGCGTGCCGCCGCCGCCGACCAGCGCCGCCGCCGACGCGGTGTGGTGCGGGCTGCGGAAGCTGCGGCGGCCGAAGGCGGCCGGGCGGAACTGGCCGGCCAGCGAGAGCACGGCCGCCGAGGCCAGCGCCTCGTCGTCGGCGAGCGGCGGCAGCAGGCCGGGCAGGCGCGCCGCCAGCATCGACTTGCCGCTGCCCGGCGGCCCGGACATCAGCAGCGAATGGCCGCCGGCCGCGGCGATCTCCAGCGCGCGCTTGGCCTGCGCCTGGCCGCGCACCTCGGCGAGGTCGGGGTGGCTCGCCGCGTCGTCGGCGGGCGGCACGGCGACGGCCGGCGGCAGCGGCGCCTCGCCGCGCAGGTGGGCGCAGACGGCGAGCAGGCTGCCGGCGGCGAAGACGCCGTCCGGACGCGCCAGCGCCGCCTCGGCCGCGCTCTCGTCGGGGAGCACGAAGCTGCGCGCCGCGCCGTCGGCGGCGAGCACCATGGCCAGCGCGCCGCGCACCGGGCGCAGCTCGCCGGAGAGCGACAGTTCGCCGGCGAATTCGTGCGCGTCGAGCCGGTCGGCGGGAAGCTGGCCGGCGGCGGCGAGGATGCCGAGCGCGATCGGCAGGTCGAAGCGGCCGGATTCCTTGGGCAGGTCGGCCGGCGCCAGGTTGATGGTGATGCGGCGGGCGGGGAATTCGAAGCCGGAATTGATCAGCGCGGCGCGTACGCGGTCGCGCGCTTCCTTGACCTCGGTGTCGGGCAGGCCGACCAGCGTCACCGACGGCAGGCCGCCGGCGAGATGCACCTCGACCGCCACCGCCGGCGCGGCGAGGCCGTCGAGACCCCGGCTGCGGACGATGGCCAGCGGCATGCGGCGCTTACTTCGGCTGCGCGGCCTTCTGTGCGGCTTCCAGCTCGGCGACGCGCGCCTCCAGCGCAGTGAGCTTCTCGCGCGTGCGGGCGAGAAGCTGCGCCTGCACCTCGAATTCCTCGCGCGTGACCAGATCCATTTTCTCGAAGAGGCCGCCGAGCAGGGCCTTGACGTTCTTCTCGATGTCCCGCGCCGGGCTGGCGGCGATCAGCGCCGACAGGCGGGCGTTCAGTTCCTCGAAGAGCTTCGGGTCGAGCATCGTGTTTTCCCCCGTCGGAGAGGCGTTGGCAAGCGGCCGAGTTTAGCACGGCCGGGTGGCCGGGCCGGCCCGCACCGCGCTGGCGCGCGGCCGCCCGGACGCGCACCGCGCCGGTGCGGCGTTTTTCCGTCCGTCGTGGTGCGCTGCGGCAAGTGATTGATTGATCGGAGAAAAAAATCTGGCACGGCTGATGCTAAGAACGGATGCAAGGCTTTTGTCCGAACCCGATTCAACCAAGAAGGAGTCACCCCATGAAGAAGCTGCTCACCGCCACCGTCCTGGCCTCGGCCGTCTCGGCCCTCTCGGCCTTCTCCGTGCCCGCCTTCGCGCAGTCGGCGCCGGCCGCCGAAGCCGCGCCGGCCAGCCCGCACGAACTGTCGGCGAACCTCGCCCTGGTTTCCAGCTATCGCTTCCGCGGCATCGACCAGACCTTCGGCCGGCCGGCGCTGCAGGGCGGCTTCGACTACGCGCACGAGAGCGGCTTCTACGCCGGCAACTGGAACTCGAACGTCAGCTCCGGCGCCGGCTTCCCCGACGGCAACCTGGAAATGGACCTCTACGGCGGCTGGAAGAAGACCTGGGGCGACTTCGGCCTCGACCTCGGCGCCATCCTCTACTACTACCCCGGCTCCCAGGGGCGCGGCCTCGGCCTCGGCGCCGACAGCGGCGCGGTGACCAACAAGGAAGTCTACGTCGGCGCTTCGTGGCAGTTCCTGTCGCTGAAGTATTCGCACTCGGTCGACGACTACTTCTCGCTGCGCGGCTGGGACGCCACCGGCGCCTCCACCGGCAAGAGCACGCGCGGCACGCACTACCTCGAACTGGCGGCGAGCTACGACCTGGGCGACGGCTGGGGCATCGACGCCCACGTCGGCCGCCTGTCGGCGAAGCACATGAAGAACGGCAGCTACACCGACTGGAAGATCGGCGTCAGCAAGGACGTCAACGGCTGGCTGGTCGGCCTCGCCTACGTCGACACCAACGCCAAGGGCAGTTGCTCCGGCTCCGGCAGCTTCCAGCCGTACTGCTTCGCCAAGTCGCTGCAGGACGACGCCGGCGCGCTCGACGCGAGCAGCAGCACCAAGGACGCCGGCCGCGGCATCGCCGTGCTGTCGGTCTCGCGCAGCTTCTGAGGACGTTTCGTTCGGAGAACCACCATGAAACTCATCACCGCAATCATCAAGCCGTTCAAGCTCGACGAGGTGCGCGAGGCGCTCTCCGCCATCGGCGTGCAGGGCATCACCGTCACCGAAGTGAAGGGCTTCGGCCGGCAGAAGGGGCACACCGAGCTGTACCGCGGCGCCGAGTACGTCGTCGACTTCCTGCCCAAGGTGAAGATCGAGGCGGCGGTCAGGGACGACATCGTCGACCAGGTCATCGAAGCCATCGAGAAATCGGCCAGCACCGGCAAGATCGGCGACGGCAAGATCTTCGTCTTCCCCCTCGAGCAAGTGATCCGCATCCGCACCGGCGAGACCGGTGAGGACGCCCTCTGACAGGAGCGCACATCATGAAACGCCTATTTGCAATGCTGGCCCTGACCGCCGCCGTCCTCGTCGGCGCCCCGGCCTGGGCCGAGGAGGCACCGGCGGCGGCAGCGGTAGCCGCCGCCGCTGCTGCCGAGGCGCCGGCCGCGGCCGAGGCACCGGCCGCCGCGCCCGCGCTGGACAGCGGCGACACGGCCTGGATGCTGACCTCGACGATGCTCGTCATCCTCATGACCATCCCCGGCCTCGCCCTGTTCTACGGGGGCCTCGCGCGCAGCAAGAACATGCTCTCGGTGCTCATGCAGGTGTTCACCATCTTCTCGCTGATCACCGTGCTCTGGGCCGTCTACGGCTTCAGCCTGGCCTTCGGCGGCGAGGGCACGTTCTACGGCGGCTTCGACAAGCTCTTCCTGGCGGGCATCACGGCCGACACGCTGTCGGGCGCGCTGCCGACCATCCCGGAGTTCGTCTTCGTCGCCTTCCAGTCCACCTTCGCCGCCATCACCACGGCGCTGATCGTCGGCTCCTTCGCCGAGCGCATCAAGTTCTCGGCGGTGATGCTGTTCTCGGTGCTGTGGTTCACCTTCAGCTACATCCCGCTCGCCCACATGGTCTGGGGCGGCGGTCTGCTCGCCCAGGACGGCGCGCTCGACTTCGCCGGCGGCACCGTGGTGCACATCAACGCCGGCGTCGCCGGTCTGGTCGGCGCCTACCTGCTCGGCAAGCGCGTCGGCTACGGCCGGGAGGCGATGACGCCGCACTCGCTGACGCTGACCATGGTCGGTGCCTCGCTGCTGTGGGTCGGCTGGTTCGGCTTCAACGCCGGCTCCGCCGGCGCGGCCAACGGCACGGCCGGGCTTGCCTTCATCAACACCATCCTCGCCACCGGCGCCGCCGTGCTCGCCTGGGCCATCGGCGAGGCCGTGTTCAAGGGCGGCAAGGCGTCGATGCTCGGCGCCGCCTCCGGCGCGGTCGCCGGTCTGGTCGCGGTGACGCCGGCGGCCGGCTTCATCGGCCCGATGGGCTCGATCATTCTCGGCCTGGTCGCCGGCTTCGTCTGCCTGTGGGGGGTGAACGGCCTGAAGAAGCTGCTCGGCGCGGACGACGCCTTCGACGTCTTCGGCGTCCATGGCCTCGGCGGCATCGTCGGCGCGATCCTCACCGGCGTGCTCGGCGCGCCGTGGTTCGGCGGCACCGGCGCGGCGGACTTCTCCATCGCCGGCCAGGTCCTGGTCCAGGTCAAGAGCGTCGGCCTGACCATCGTCTGGTCCGGCGTGGTCGCCTTCGTCGCCTACAAGCTGGTGGACCTCGCCGTCGGCCTGCGCGTGTCGGAAGAAGAAGAGCGCGAAGGCCTGGACATCGTGTCCCACGGCGAATCGGCCTACCACCACTGATCCTTTCCCTCTCGCGGCAAGCTCCGCTTTCGGGCGCCTCCGGGCGCCCGTTTCTTTGCCATAATCGACCTCCCGGAACCGGCGCCGCGCGCCGACAGCAGCGAAGGAAGATCTCTTGGCGTCGTACCTCTCCCCCGAACGACGATTCCTGCCCGCCGCCGGCGCGCGGGCGACACGGCGGCGGCGTCGGCCGTGACGCGCATCGTCCAGCTCAGCGACCTGCACCTGCGCGCGCCGGGCAGGCGGCTCTATGGCCGGGTCGATACCGCCGGCGCGCTCGTCCGCGCCATCGCGCGCATCGACGCGCTGACGCCGCGGCCGGACCTCGTCGTCCTCTCCGGCGACCTCACCGACGCCGGCGCCGCCGACGAATACGCCCACCTGCGCGAGCGGCTGGCGGCGCTGGCCGTGCCGTACGCGACGATGCCCGGCAACCACGACGACCGCGCCGCGCTGCGCGCGGCCTTTCCCGATCAGCCGTGGGCGGCCGGCGAACTGGCGCAGCAGCGGCGCGAGTGCGACGCCGGCGACCTGCTGCTCGTCGACACGCTCGTTCCCGGCGAGGAAGGCGGCGCCGTCGGCGCGGCGCAGCTTGCCTGGCTGGACGCCAACGCGCGCGCCGACCGCGACGCCCTGCTCTTCCTGCACCATCCGCCGGTGCGCACCGGCATCGCCGGCATGGACGCGATCGGGCTGGCCGGCGCCGATGCGCTGGCCGCCTGGCTGACGCGGCATCCGCGCGTGCGCGCCGTGTTCTGCGGCCACGTGCACCGCGCCATCTTCACCGCCTTCGCCGGCCGGCCGCTGGCGATCGCGCCGTCGCCGGCGCATCAGATGGCGCTCGATCTCTCGGGCGACGCGAGCGCGCTGGCGTGGACCATGGAACCCGGCGGCATGCTGCTGATCGACTGGCCGGCCGGCGGCGAGCCGGTCGCGCATCTGCTGCCGGTCGCCGCCGCGGCGGTGCACCGCTGCGCCGGCTGAAGGCGGGCGGCGGCGCCCGCTACTTGATGAGCGGCAGCAGCGCGCGGAAGTCGTCGGTGCCGGCGCGCTCCAGCCACTCGAAGAGAACCATCTCGGTGGTGACGATGTGGGCGCCGGCGGCGCGCGCGCGGGCGATGGCCGCGGCGCGGTTCTCCGGCGCGCGCGAGGAAGCGGCGTCCTCGATCAGGAAGACGGCGTAGCCGGCGTCGATCAGGCCGAGCACCGTCTGCAGCACGCAGACGTGCGTCTCCATGCCGGTGACGAGGATCTGCCGGCGGCCTGCCTGCGCCAGCCGCGCCAGGAAGCCGGGCTCGCGCGTGCACGAGAAGTGCGTCTTGTCGAAGCGCCAGGCGTCGGCCGGCAGCGGCTGCAGTTCCGGCACCGTCGGCCCGAGGCCGCGCACGTACTGTTCGGAGACGAAGACGGGAACGCCGAGGCGCTCGGCGGCGGCGAGCAGCCGGCCGTTGTTGGCGATGGCCGCCGCGCCCTCGTGGATCGCCGGCGCCAGCCGTTCCTGGACGTCGACGATGAGCAGCAGCGACTGGTTGCGGTCGATCAGCATGTGCGGCCTCCTTCGTTGAAAGCGGGCGCCCTGCCCGCCGCCCCGCGCCTAGCGGAAGACGACGGTCTTGTTGCCATGCACCAGCACCCGGTCTTCCAGATGGTAGCGCAGGCCGCGCGCCAGCACGGTCTTCTCGATGTCTTTGCCGTAGCGGACCATGTCCTCGATCGAATCGGAATGGTCGATGCGGATCACGTCCTGCTCGATGATCGGACCCTGGTCGAGCTCCTCGGTGACGTAGTGGCAGGTCGCGCCGATCAGCTTGACGCCGCGCTCGTAGGCCTGATGGTACGGCCTGGCGCCGACGAACGAGGGCAGGAACGAATGGTGGATGTTGATGATGCGCCCCGGATAGGCGGCGCACAGCTCGGGCGACAGGATCTGCATGTAGCGCGCCAGCACCATGCAGTCGCCGCGCACGTCCTCGAAGATGCGCCGCACCTCGGCGTAGGCCGCCGGCTTGTTGTCGGCCGCCACCGGCACGTGGTGGAACGGGATGCCGTGCCACTCGACGAAGCCGCGGAAGGTGTCGTGGTTCGAGATCACGCACGGAATCTCGATGTCCAGCTCCTTCGCCTGCCAGCGCGCGAGCAGGTCGTAGAGGCAGTGCTCCTGCTTCGAGACGAGCACGACCAGGCGCTTCTTGACCGCGCTGTCGGCGATCCGCCAGTCCATCGCCAGCGGCTCGCCGACCTCGCGCCGGAAGCGTTCGCGGAATTCGGCGAGCAGGAAGGGCAGCGAGTCGGCCTTGATCTCGATGCGCATGAAGTAGCGGCCGGTGAGGTCGTCGGCGTGGAAGCTCGATTCGAGGATCCAGCCGCCGTGCCCGGCGATGAAGCCGGACACGCGGGCGATGATGCCGACCTGGTCCGGACAGGAGGCGGTCAGCGTGTAGAAGCGGGTCTTGTGCATGTGAGGAGTGATGAGTTATGAGTGAGGAGCGGAGAGCCGGCAGCGGGTTTACTCCTCACTCCTCTCTCCTTCCTCCTCACTGCCGCGCGAACGCGCGGTCGATTTCCGCGCGCAGCGCGCCGTAGTCGCGCACCACCGGGAACTGCGGGAACTCGCGGACGACGTTCTCCGGCGGGTGGAAGAGGATGCCGCCGTGCGCCTCGCCGAGCATCGCCGTGTCGTTGTACGAATCGCCGGCGGCGACGGTCGTGAACTTCAGTTCCTTGAAGCGCCGCACCGCCTCCTGCTTCTGGTTCGGCATGCGCAGGTGGTAGTTCACCAGCATGCCGCCGGCGTCGGCTTCCAGCGAATGGCAGAACAGCGTCGGCCAGCCGAGCTGGCGCATCAGCGGGTGCGCGAACTCGTAGAAGGTGTCGGAGAGGATCACCACCTGGTAGGCCTCGCGCAGCGCGTCGAGGAATTCGCGGGCGCCGGCCATCGGGCCCATCTCGGCGATCACCTTCTGGATGTCCGGCAGGCCCAGCCCGTGCCGGCGCAGGATGTCCAGCCGGTAGCTCATCAGCTTGTCGTAGTCCGGCTCGTCGCGCGTCGTGCGCTTCAGTTCGGGAATGCCGGTGCGCTCGGCAAACTCGATCCAGATTTCGGGAACGAGGACACCCTCGAGGTCAAGACAGACGATTCTCACCGGAATTCTCCCTGTGTCGGTTCGCTCGCCGCGCGCGGCGAAAGGGCGGATTCTATCATCGCCGCCGGGCGGCTCAGGCGAGGCTTTCCAGCTCGCCGTGGACTTCCAGCCAGCGCTCCTCGGCGGCGTCGATGGCGGCGGCGAGTTCGGCCTGGCGCCTCAGCTTCGCCTCCAGCCCGGCGCGGTCGCCGCCCGCGTAGGCGGCCGGGTCGGCCAGCGCCGCGTCGAGCGTCGCCTTCTCCGCCTGCCAGGCGGCGATGTCCTTTTCCAGCTTCTCCGATTCCTTGAGCAGCGGCCGCCGCCGGGCGAGCAGCGCCTGCCGGTCGGCGGCGGCCTGCTCGCGCGCGGCGATGCGGGCGGCCTTGTCCGCCGCCCGGTCGACGGCGACCGGCGTCGCCGGCGCCTTCGCCGCCTCGCGCTCCTTGGCGAGCCAGCCGGCGTAGTCGTCGAGGTCGCCGTCGAACGGCGCCACCCGGCCGTCGGCGACGAGCAGCAGCGTGTCGGCGGTGGTGCGCAGCAGGTGGCGGTCGTGCGAGACGAGCACGACGCCGCCCTCGTACTCGTTCAGCGCCAGCGTCAGCGCCTCGCGCATTTCCAGGTCGAGGTGGTTGGTCGGCTCGTCGAGCAGCAACAGGTTGGGTTTCTTCCAGATGAGCAGCGCCAGGGCGAGGCGCGACTTCTCGCCGCCGGAGAAGGCGCCGCACGGCGCCGTCGCCATGTCGCCGCGGAAGTCGAAGCCGCCGAGGTAGTCGCGCAGCTCCTGTTCGCGCGTCTGCGGGTCGAGGCGCAGCATGTGCTGCAGGGGCGATTCGTCCGGGCGCAGGTGTTCGAGCTGGTGCTGCGCGAAGTAGCCGATGGACAGCCCCTTGCCCTCGGTGCGCCGGCCGGCGAGCGGCGAGAGTTCGCCGGCGAGCAGCTTGACCAGCGTCGACTTGCCGGCGCCGTTGCGGCCGAGCAGCGCGATGCGCTCGCCGGGGCGCAGCGTCAGCTCGACGCCGGTGAGGATGGTCCTCTCTCCGTAGCCTGCCTGTGCCTCGTGCAGCACCAGCAGCGGATCGGGCGCCGCTGCCGGCTCGCGGAAGCGGAAGGTGAACGGCGTGTCGACGTGTGCCGCCGCCACCTCCTCCATGCGTTCGAGTGCCTTCATCCGGCTCTGCGCCTGCCGCGCCTTCGTCGCCTTGGCGCGGAAGCGGTCGATGAAGCGGTGCAGGTGCGCGATCTCGCGCTGCTGCTTCTCGAACATCGCCTGCTGCAACGCAAGCTGCGCCGCGCGCTGGCGCTCGAAGGCCGAGTAGTGGCCGGAATAGAGCTTCATGCCGCCCTGCTCGATGTGCAGGATGTGGCCGACCACCGCGTCGAGAAAGTCGCGGTCGTGCGAGATCATCAGCAGCGTGCCGCGATACGCGCGCAGCCAGCCTTCCAGCCAGAGCACGGCGTCGAGGTCGAGGTGGTTGGTCGGCTCGTCCAGGAGCAGCAGGTCGGAGCGGCACATCAGCGCGCGCGCAAGGTTCAGCCGCACGCGCCAGCCGCCGGAGAACTCGGCCACCGGCCTGGCGAGGTCGGCATCCGAGAAACCGAGCCCGTGCAGCAGCTCGGCGGCGCGCGCCTTCGCCGCGTAGCCGTCGATCTCGGAAAGCCGCGCGTGCAGCGCGCCGATCTTCTCTCCCTCGTGCGCGGCCTCGGCGGCGGCCAGCGCGCGCTCGACTTCGCGCAGCTCGGCGTCGCCGTCGAGCACGAATTCCAGCGCCGGATCGGGCAGCGCCGGCGTCTCCTGCGCGACGTGGCCGATCACCCACGACGGCGGCACGTCGAGGTCACCCTTCTCGGCGTGCAGCGCGCCGGTGAGCAGCGCGAAGAACGAGGACTTGCCGCAGCCGTTGCCGCCGGTGAGGCCGATCTTCCAGCCCGGACCGAGCTGCAGCGAGGCGTTGTCGACGAGGGTTTTCGCGGCGCGGGCGAAGCTGAGGTTGCGGAGGACGATCATGCGGCGGACGGGGCGGGTGGGGTCGGAGGCGGGCCGGCGGGCGGCGCGGGTGCGAGTAGAATCGGCATTTTACCGGCTTCGCGCCGCCAGACCGCCATGCGCCCGACGATCGTTTCCGTCTTCCTGCTGCTGCTTCCCGTCGCCGCCTTCGCCCAGGCCGCCGCGCCGCCGTATACCGAGGCCGAGCGCGCCGAGCGGCTGGCGCGGGCGGCCGAGCTGAAGCACGAGGCCGAGCGCCTGCAGCAGGCGGCCGACGCGCGCCACAAGGCGGCCAGCGAAGCCTGCCAAAAGAAGTTCCTGATCAACGATTGCCTGGACGACGCGAAGCGCGCGCATACGCAGGAGACGCGCGCCGCCAAGCGCATGGAGCTGGAAGGCACGGAGATCGAGCGCGACGTGAAGCGCCGCGACGTCGCCGCCAGGGAAGCGCAGCGCGCCGCCGACGCGCCGCGCCGCGAGGCCGAGCAGAAGGCGCAGGGCGAGGCCTACCGCGCCGAGGAAGCGCAGCGCGCGGAGGAGCGCGCAGCGAAGATCGCCGACAAGGAGCGCAAGGCTGCCGAGAACCGGCAGAAGCTCGCCGAGGAGGAGGCGAAGCGGCAGAAGAAGCTGGAAGCGCAGAAGCAGAAGGAAGCGAAGGCCGCCGAAAAGCGGAAGAAGCGCGAGGCCAAGGAAGCCGAGCGCGCGGCGCGCAAGGCCGAGAAGGAAGCTGCCGCGGCCGCGGCGCCGGCTAGTCGTTGAAGCGGATGTCGCCGGCCTGCTGCGGCCGATAGCCGCGCTTGTCGGCGTAGAACGCGCGGATGCGTTCGAGGTCGGCCGCGCGTTCGCCCGAGAGCGTGATCCAGTCGCCGATGCCGAGCGTCTTCGTGCCGTAGTCGAGGAAGCCGAGGCCGAGCGGCACGCCGGCGGCGAGGGTCAGCCGGTAGAAGCCGGATTTCCAGTGCGCCGTCTTGCGGCGCGTGCCCTCCGGCGCGATCACCAGGTGGAGGCGGTCGCGGCGGCGGAACTCCTCGCATATCTGGTCGATGAAGCCGCCGGGGTACGCGCGGTCGAGCGGCACGCCGCCCCAGCGCCGGAACAGCCCGCCGAGCGGGTTTTCGAACATCTCCTTCTTCGCCACCCAGTGGAACGGAAAGCCGGTGGCGAAGCGCCACAGCATGGCCAGCGGAAAATCCCAGTTCGAGGTGTGCGGGTAGCCGATGACCACCGTCTTCGCCGACGGCGGCGGCACGAGCACGATGCGCCAGCCGAGCAGCCGGAGCAGCAGCGCGCAGAGGCGGGCCATGCCCGTGTTATTCCAGGCCCTGGCTGGCGAGGTATTCCTCGTAGTTGCCGCGGTAGTCGATGACGCGGCCGCCCTTGATCTCCCAGATGCGCGTGGCCAGCGACGAGACGAACTCGCGGTCGTGCGAGACGAAGAGCAGCGTGCCCTTGAACTTTTCGAGCGCGGTGTTGAGCGACTCGATCGATTCCATGTCGAGGTGGTTGGTCGGCTCGTCCATCAAGAGCACGTTGGTCTTCTGCAGCATCAGCCGGCCGAACAGCATGCGCCCCTGCTCGCCGCCGGAGATCACGCGCACCGGCTTCTTCACCTCGTCGCCGGAGAACAGCAGGCGGCCGAGCGTGCCGCGGATCAGCGTCTCGACGTCGGTGTCCTCGGCGCCGGTGGCGCGCACCCAGTGCGAAATCCATTCGGTCAGCGGTTCGTCGGAATCGAAGTCGGCGGCGTGGTCCTGCGCGAAGTAGCCGAGCCGCGCCTTCTCCGTCCACTTGAGGGTGCCGGCGTTCGGCGCCAGCTCGCCGGCCAGCAGGCGCAGCAGCGTCGTCTTGCCGACGCCGTTCTCGCCGATGATGGCGATCTTGTCGCCGGCGTCGACGGTCGCCGTGAAGTCGGAGAACAGCGGTGCGTCGTAGCCGTGCGTCAGGTTCTCGACCTCGACGGCCTGGCGGTGCAGCTTCTCCTTCTCGTCGTACTCGAAGCGGATCCACGGGTACTGGCGCGACGAGGGCTTGATGTCCTCGGGCTTGATCTTGTCGATCAGCTTGAGGCGGCTGGTCGCCTGCTTGGCCTTCGACTTGTTCGCCGAGAAGCGGCGCACGAACTCCTGCAGCTCGGCGACGCGCTCCTTGGCCTTGGCGTTGGCGCTGGCCTGGCGGGCGCGCGCCTGCGTCGAGGCTTCCATGTAGTCGTCGTAGTTGCCGGGGTAGATCGTCAGCTTGCCGTAGTCGAGGTCCGCCATGTGCGTGCACACCTGGTTCAGGAAGTGGCGGTCGTGGCTGATGATGATCATCGTCGACTCGCGCGCGTTGAGCACGTCTTCCAGCCAGCGGATGGTGTTGATGTCGAGGTTGTTGGTCGGCTCGTCGAGCAGCAGGATGTCCGGGTCGGCAAAGAGCGCCTGCGCCAGCAGCACGCGCAGCTTCCAGCCCGGCGCCACCTCGCGCATCGGGCCGTCGTGCCGCTCCGTCGGGATGCCGACGCCGAGCAGCAGCTCGCCGGCGCGCGCCTCGGCCGTGTAGCCGTCGTACTCGGCGAACTTCGCCTCCAGCTCGGCGGCGTGCATGTAGTCTTCCTCGGTCGCCTCCGGGTTGGCGTAGATCGCGTCTTTCTCCTGCATGCACGCCCACATTTCCTCGTGGCCCATCAGCACCACGTCGAGCACGCGCATGTCTTCGAAGGCGAACTGATCCTGGCGCAGGTAGGCCATGCGCTCGTGCTTGTCCTTGGAGACGTTGCCGGCCGAGGATTCGAGGACGCCGCAGAAGATCTTCATCAGCGTCGACTTGCCGGCGCCGTTGGCGCCGATCAGGCCGTAGCGGTTGCCCTCGCCGAACTTGGCGTTGACGTTCTCGAACAGGGGCTTGGCCCCGAACTGCTGGGTGATGTTGGCGGCGACGAGCACGGCGGAATCCTGAATGGGCGCTGGCCAGGGCGCAGCGGCGGTGAAACTGGACGGCGAAGAGAGCGGCTATGGCGGTGCCAGAAGCGACAAGGGCGGCACGCGCCGCCCTCGGAAGCCTCCGGTCTCGCCGGAATTACTTGCTGGCGCCCAGCTGCGGCTTGCCGCGCTGGTGGCACTCGGCGGCGTAGATCGCCTTGCGCACGCCCTTGGTGTTGTTGCGGTACAGACGCTTGGCGGCCTTCGAGAGGCAGCGGCGCTCGATGGCCGAGCGGCGGTCGCGGTTGGAAGTGGAAGCCATGTTCGAACTCCGGATTGTGTGGGTACTGCGGTTGATCGGCGGGGCGAAATTTGTTGAACCGTGAATTTTAACGGTTTTTCAGAGAATTTGCCGGAATTTTCGCCGACGGCGACGGCGGGCCGTTCCCCTATTCCTCCCGGCACAGGATTTCCGCTTCCCGCACCAGATCGCTGGCGTCGCACGCCAGGGGGCCGGCCAGCTTGAGCAGGGTGGTCAGGGTGGGCTGCCGCTGGCCGCGTTCGAGCAGGGAAATGTAGACCCGCTCGAGGCCGGCTTCCAGCGCCAGCTTCTCCTGGCTCAATCCGCTGGCGCTGCGCCGCTCCCGCAGTACCTTTCCGAATGCCTTGCTCGGCTCCACGCCCTCTCCCTGAAGAAGGGAGAAAGGTAGAGGCCGCATCCGCGCCCGTCTTTATACTATAGTATACAAATTCAAGGCCGCGCCGCCGTCATGAACCCACGCGTTTCCATCGTCCACCCTCGGAGAAAAACCAACATGGCGCTCAAGATCTCCCGCCTTCCCTTCGTCGTCGTCCTCCTGTCGCTGCTGGCCGGCTGCGCCACGCCATGCTGCGACGCGACCAGGACCGTGACGGTCACCACGACCACGGAGGAAGTGGCGGAGCAGTCCTGCGGCACATCCCGCTGCAAGTCTTCCGCCGCCGTGGCCCCTGCGACCGCAGCGATGCCGAACGCCGACGCTCCGGCCGCGCAGACCGTCCGGCTGCTGGCCACCGGCTACGGCGCCAGCGGCGCCTACAGCCGCTACACCCAGGGCCAGCGGGAGCTGATGGCCATACGGGCGGCGCAGGTGGACGCCTACCGCAACCTCGCCGAGCAGGTCTATGGGTTCCGCGTCTGGGGCAACACGGCCGTTTCCGCCTTCGCCACGCAGAACGACAGCGTGCGCACCTATGTCGATGCCTTCATCCGCGGCGCCCGGGTGGTCAATCTGACCACGCTCGAAAACGGCAACTACGAGGCCACGGTGGAGCTGGTCATCTCCAGCCAGTTCCTCGACTGCGTGCAGCGGCAGGGTCGCTGCACGGCGCCGGTCCCGGCGCCGGCCGCCTGCTTCTCGGCCGGCTGCACGGCGCCCGGCGTCACCTACGTCGGCCACTGAGCCCTGGCATGGGTGCCCGCGGCGCCCTGGCCTGCGCGCTAGGCCTGCTGCTCGCGTCCTCCGCCTGGGCGGAGATGGTGGTCGAAGGCAGCGCCGAGATCGTCGCCGGGAACTTGGCCGAGGCCCGCGAACTGGCCACCCGCCGCGCCCTGGCGCGGGCCGCCGAATCCCGGGGGGCGACGGTGAGCGCCGCGTCCCTGCTGCAGCCGGATGCCGTGCTGGAATTCATCCAGGTCAGAAGCTCGGCCTGCGCGGACGTCGTCGAGCAAGTATCCGAACGGCAGGAGGGCGGGCGGTTGACCGTCGTACTCCGGGTCTCCGTCAGCGACGGCCCGGATTGCCAGCCGGCGTGCCGACGCGCCTACGTGAATCGCGTGCTCGTCCTCGGCTTCGCGCTCGAACATCCGGAGCAGAAGCGCAGCCGCGAACACACGCTGGTCAGCCGGATGACGGCCGTCGAGCTGGCCAAGAAGATACGGCAGCGCCCCATCCTGCTGTCGGATTTCAGCAGCGACGCCTTTCCCTACGCCTCCCCTGCCCGGGCGCCCATGCTCCACCATCCCGGCGACGGCGGCGAACCGCCGATCACGCTGCTGGCCAGGCAGCATCGCGCCCAGTACGTGCTCTCCGGGATTTATCGCGATTTCGGACTGGAGGCTCCGGGCCTGGGCAAGCCGGGCGTGCGTCGCATCGCCATCGAAGCCTTCGTGCACGATGGCGTGAACGGCGGCGTGCTGGCCCAGAAACGCTTTGCCGCGACGGCCATGGGCCGCGTGCTGCTCGAAGGTGGGCCGAGCGTGGGGACGCCGCAGTTCTATCAGGGCGATTTCGGGCGGGTCTGGGGCCGCCTGCTCGACGACATCGCGGCCTGGGCCGAGCGGAGCGCCGCCTGTCTGCCTTTCAGCGCCCGCATCCTGAGGGCGGAAGGCCGCCGGCTGCAGATCGATGCCGGCGCCGAGTCCGGTCTTTCGGCGGGCGACACCCTGCTCATCCACGGCTGGAAGGAACCGCCGGTCACCGGCCTGAACGGCCAGATGCTGGGCGCGGAAAGAAAGATCCGGGCGAGCGCCGCCATCCGGGAGGTCTATCCGCGATTCTCCGTCATCGAAATCAGTGACCCGCCGGATGGGCCGGCCATCAAGCCTGGGGACGTCATCTTTACCCTGTAACGACGGAGGTAGGTCTGTTCTGCGGTTTCGGCCGCATTTTTCCGATGGCGTTCAGCGGCCTTTCGCCCTGCACTGGATGGGCACCATGCGGCCGATCTCGACCGTGAGTTCGTCACCCTTGCCGCGAATGGTGTTCGGGCCGTTGCTGTAGATGAAGCCGGAGCCGCTGGGCTGCTGCCGCAGTTCGATGGCTTCGCCGCTGCGCATCAGGACGGCGATCTCTTGCGCGGGAAAAAAGCGCACCGACAGCGACTGTCCGTCGGCGCACGCGAAGGCGACTTCGTGGGCGTTGGGCGGGGTGTTCGCGCAGGCAGCGGCGACGAGGCTTGCGAGCGCCGTGGCAATGAGCTGTTTCATGGATTCCTCCCTCACTTGGAGATTCGAGACGAGCGGCCGCCGGGTCACGCCGCGTTGCGCATCGGCATGGCCGACATCCGCTGCTCCGACGCACGGAAGCCCCGGCCGGGAAAAAACGTCTTCTTCGTCTTCGCTGCGTATGCGCGCGTCAGGCAAACTCATCCACCTTGCTGCCGATCGTCGAATCCGATGCACCGGGCGAAGTCGCTGCGTTGGCCTTTGCCGTATCGCTTGTCGCTGCCAGTTCGTCATTCGCCTTTTTTTCCTCCTGGGCCTGCAAGCGGGCGAGGCGAACCTCAAGCGCCTGGATTTGCCGCTCGATCTGTTCAGCCTGTTTTTGGGAGTCCTCGGAATCGTCATCCTGCAACTTGGCCAACTGCTTTTCCAGCGAGGCGATCTGCTTTTCCAGCGCGGCAACCTGGGAACTGGTGCCGCTGCTGCCCGTATTGCCTATGCTGCCCGTAGTCGATGAAGCGATGTTCGATACCATTTTCGTTCTCCTGGTCAGGTTGTGTCATCAAAACTGCCCTGTCCATTTTCTCGGTGGCCTGACGGAGAACTTGATCGTTGCGGGGGTAAAACGATGTAAAGCTGCGCTTGCGGAACGCTCCCTCAACCGCAATGTCAGGCCGATGGTTTGCCATAGCCGGTCGTATCAACCAGGATGGCCCATTGATTGCTGGTTTCCACCAAAGCCTCTCGCGTGCCGTGATGAGTGACTGTTTGATGGACGACCTTGCCCCAGGCATGGCTGGCGGCTTCCAGCGAGGAAACCCATATGTAGGGAATCGTTTGCCCCACGAGTGGCGCAATAATTTCTGCCGGGTAGTTGCCAGCCATGAAGGCGCGGGAGCACAGAAGGTGATAGCTGCTGCCTGCCACTACGCCTGTGCAGCCGGGGTCGTCGGTTTCAATCACGCCGAAACCCATTCGGCGAAATCGATCGAGGCTGGGCTCGATATCGGGCAGAATGGTCAGTGGAGTGATGCGTCGGACCGGGCCGATGGAGGCCGTGAGCGCGTCCACGGATAGGGCGAGCGTGGACGCTAGAGCCGCGAGCGAGGAAATGGTTGCCTTGCCGCCGCGTTCCAGGCGCTGCACTGTGCGCGTGCTTATCCCGCTTGCCGCCGCCAGATGATCCTGCGACCAGCCGCGCTTGCGACGTTCCGATTTGAGACGGGCTTGGTTGACGGCGATGGGCATGGCAGTGCTCCTTGGTGTGATTCAAACCGGAACCACGCTAGCACTGGAACGAACGCGTCGCCACGACGGGAACGCGTCACCGTGTGCGATCACAGTGCTGCGGTGGCGGCCTTCGTCCTGCTGCGGCTGTTTTAGCACCCGACATCGGCCGTAGCGCATCCGAGGCCGCTGCACGGCCTGTGCGGGGTATGGGACGGAATCGCCGTCGGCATTTTCGGCAGCAAAGCGCAGGGGGCGTCGGCGGTGTCACCTCCGGTCCGCAACTGGTCGGCGGCTTCGCGGTGTACGGCAGGCTCAAGCTACCGGTCGGTCTGCGTCTGGATACGGAAGAAGAAGGTGAAGGTGCGGACCTTTCCATCCCCCCAAAGTCTTGGCGACGGCGGAGCGTGAAACCGCTTGGCGAGGCGGGGCGCGCCCCGGCTAAGGTTCCGCTGTCGCCATCTTCTCGATGTGCGCGGTGGTGTCGCGGGTGCGTTCCGCGAGCTTGCGGACCTCGTCGGCGACGACCGCGAATCCGCGCCCGCTCTCGCCCGCCCGGGCAGCTTCGATGGCGGCGTTGAGTGCGAGCAGATTGGTCTGGTCGGCGATCTCCTTGATCGTGCCCACGAGCTCGTTGATGCGGCGCAGCGTCGCTTCCAGCTTGCCCTGTTGCTGCTCCATCGCCTCGCGTTGCTCCTGCTCGCGCAGTTGAGTGTCGATGTCGGTCAGTGCACCGACGACGCGCAGCGGGCTGCCGTCCTGACTTCGGCGCGTCTGGGCCAGGGCACGGAACCAGCGGTATTCGCCGGTCTTGAGCGCGAGACGGTGCGGCCGGTCGTACGGGGTCTGGCCGCTGCGGTCGTCGACGTGGGCGAGAAAGGCCTTGAACACCTGGTCGCGATCGTCCGGGTGGATACGGCTGGCCCAGGCGTCGAGCGTGTTCGGAAAGTCACTCTCGTCGGTGTAGCCCAGCAGGCGCCGGAGTTGCTGCGACCACCACACGGTGTTGGCCGTGTCGAGGGCCTTGCCGGCGCGGATCTCGATGTCCCACAGCCCGTCGCTCAGCAGCTCGCGCACCAGCTCGAAGCGGTCCAGGCTGCGGTCGAGCAGCGCCTCGCGTTCCAGCCTCTCGTGGATGTCCAGCAGCGAGCCGGCAACCCGTAGCGGGTCGCCGCCCGGTCCCCGCAGCGTCGTGCCTATGGCCCTGAACCAGCGGTATTCGCCGCTCTTGGTGGCGAGTCGATAGTCGATGTCATAGGGCGTATTCCCGCTGCTGTCGGCAAGGTGGGCGGCGAAGGCGGTGAGCACGCGTTTCGTATCCTCCGGGTGTATGCGACTGCGCCAGCTCTCCAGGCGGTTGGGGAAATCGGTTTCGTCCTCGAAACCGAGCAGCTGACGCAACTGGCGTGACCACCACACCATACTTGCGGCGCTGGCCGGATCGCCGTCAGCGATACTGATGTCCCACAGGCCCTCGCCGCTGGCGCGGCTAATCAGGTCAAAGCGTTCGGCAAGGCGGTCGGCCTCGCTGCTGGCAGCGAACAGCGCGGTGCGCAGCTGTCCCGCCTCCATCTCCAGCGATTCGAGCGCGCGTCGTGTCGCCGCGTGACGGTCGAGCAGCGCGCCGTAGGCTGCATCCAGACGCATGGACAGCCGTGCAAGCCGCTTCGGCCCGCTGAAGGTCGCGGTGAATGTGGCGCCGGTGTCGAGCGCGTCGGCGAAGTATTCGAGATGGCGCAGCCATTTACCGGTGGAAAACACGATGGCTTGTCTCCCTTGAGGATTTGCGTTGAGAGATGCCGGTGGCCGTCGCTCAGGCGCGGCTGCCGGCGGCGCGGCGGGCGAAGCGCTTGGGCTGCACGAACCAGGCATCGAGCGCCATGCCGCCGCGCGGGGCAACCGGCATGCGCTGGCTCAGCCAGCAGCGGGTGGCGAGCATCGGCTGTGCGGCGCTGATGCGGGCGGCGGCGGCGTCGCCCGGGAGTTCGGCCAGCGCCTGGCGGATGGAATCGATCGCCGCCGCATCGAGATCCTGCACGATGAACACCAGGCGTCCGCAGCGATCGGCAAAGCCACCGCCCTCGGGCCAGGCCGGCAGGCGGAGCGCGGGATAGGCGGTGTGCTGCACGCACTGGATGACGTGCGGCAGGGGATCGCCGGCTACGTTCATCAGACCCTTCATCCGGAGGATCTTCGCGCCATGGACGGCGAGGATGCCGCCCACCGCCACGGCGAAGCCGAGCCATGCCACCGGCGCGTCGAAGCGGATGACGAAGGACGACACCGTGCCGTCATGGTGCCGGGCCGGCGGGCGGCGCAATGGCATGCGCGCCTTGGTCCATTGCGGCGTGGCCACCGCGGACATTGCAGCTTTCTGCGCCTGCTCGCGTTCGTCCGAGAGCCAGCGGACCACGTCCGGCAGCTTGTCGCCGATCGAGTAGATGCCGCTGCCGAAGAGCTGGTCCGGCGCCACCTTGCCGTGTCGTACCTCGATCCGGAGGGCGCCCGGGTTGAGGAGGTCGAGCTGCGCTTCCAGTCGCGTCCGGGTGGCGGTGTTGGTCAGGTCCGTCTTGGTGATCAGCAGGCGGTCGGCCATCGCCACCTGCCGCAGCGCCTCGCGATGCCGGCCGAGCTGTTCGCAGCCGTGGCTGGCGTCGACCGCAGTGAGCACGCTGTCGCAGACGTAGCGCGCCGCGACGAAGCGTTCTTCCATCAGCGTCTGCACCACCGGCACCGGGTCGGCGAGGCCGGTGGTCTCGATGACCACCCGCGACAGCGCCGGAATTTCGCGGCGCGAGAAGCGTTGGTGGAGCTGCCTTAAGGCGCGCACGAGATCGCCCTGCACGCTGCAGCAGATGCAGCCGGAATCCAGTAGCAGGGTGCTGTCGTCCAGCGTGTCGACCAGGTAGTGGTCGATGCCGATTTCACCGAATTCGTTGATGAGCAGGGCGGTCCCTGCCATCGCCGGGTCCTTCATCAACCGGTTCAGCAGGGTCGTCTTGCCCGTACCCAGGAAGCCGGTGAGCAGGCTGACCGGGATGCGATCGATCGGGCGGCGGGTCGGCCGCGACGCAGCAGGGCTGGGCATGTTTGTCTCCGGTATCGTTCTTGATGAAGCAGGCCGGAACGATGCAAAGGCCATGCCACCGCATAAAGGCGTCGGCAATCCCGTCGAGGCAGTGGCACCGCGGTACCCATGACGGCAGTCGCCGGCTGAATGCGTACTGGAATCGAACGCGAGGATCTGGGCGAGCGTCCGACAATCGGACGCCGGGGCGCCGCCGGCGTTCCGCCGGTGCCTCTTTGGCTTTGGAAAATCAGGGGTTTGCGAGCGTCATCCGAAGCCGCGCCTTTGGCATGGCCGATGCTAAAT
Organism: Rhodocyclaceae bacterium; assembly: GCA_019455325.1. Taxonomy (GTDB): domain Bacteria; phylum Pseudomonadota; class Gammaproteobacteria; order Burkholderiales; family Rhodocyclaceae; genus Proximibacter. The sequence goes on from JACFMQ010000005.1 coordinate 110,180, forward strand.
GACCCTGCGGATCATTTACTCACAAGGGGAAACAACATGGGCGTCAGCATTATCGGTTGGGCACATTCGTCGTTCGGACGGCTGGACATGGTCGACCTCGAGTCGCTCATCGTCGGCGTCAGCCGCGGCGCACTGCAGGATGCGGGAGTTCCGGCCGGGGATGTCGATGGCATCTGGCTGGGCCACCTGAACGGGGGCCTGGTGCCGGAGATCTTCTGTTCGTCGCTCGTCCTGCAGGCCGCTCCCGCCTTGCGCTGGTGCCCCGCGACCCGCGTCGAGAATGCCTGCGCGTCCGGCGCCGCGGCGGTCTATGCGGCCTGCGATGCGATCGAGGCCGGGCGGGCGCGCATCGCGCTGGTGGTCGGCGCCGAGAAGATGACGGCGGTGTCCGGCCCCGAGGTCACACAGGTGCTGGCGTCGGCCTCCTACGTTCCCGAAGAGGCGGCCAAGGGGCTGACCTTCCCGGGGTTGTTCGGCCAACTGGCCGAGCAGTACTTCGGCCGCTACGGCGACCACGCAGCGACACTGGCCCGCATCGCCGCGAAGAATCATGCCAACGGCACGCGCAATCCCTGGGCACACATGCGCCGGGATCTGGGTTTCGAGTTCTGCAACACCGAGTCGGAGCGCAATCCGCGGATTGCCGGCCCGCTGCGCAAGACCGACTGCTCCCTGGTGTCCGACGGTGCAGCCGCGCTCGTGCTGGCCGACGATGCGGTGGCCGCGGGTGCCCGCCGCGCGGTGCGCCTGCGCGCCCGCGCCCAGGTCAATGACTTCCTGCCGGTTTCCAGCCGCGACGTCCTCGGTTTTGAGGGCCCGCGGCGAGCCTGGCAGCGGGCGCTGGCCGATGCCCGATGCGCGGTGCACGACCTCTCGCTCGCCGAGGTGCACGACTGCTTCACCATCGCCGAACTGCTGACCTACGAGGCCATGGGGCTGGCCGCACCCGGCCACGGCGGAGACTGCCTTCTGGACGGCAGCGTCCATGCGGGCGGCAGGCTCCCGGTGAATCCGTCCGGCGGTCTCAAGGCCAAGGGGCATCCGATCGGCGCGACGGGGGTGTCCATGCACGTGATGGCGGCCATGCAACTGACCGGGGAGGCGCTCGACATGCAGGTCAAGGATGCGAGTCTGGCGGGTGTCTTCAACATGGGCGGCGCGGCGGTCGCCAACTACGTGAGTATCCTGGAGCGCACAAAATGAACCTCGCCCAACTGCTCGCGCGTTCGGCGCGGACCTTTCCAGAGCGGCCCGCAGTCATGGCCGGCCCCCGCCTGCTGCATACCTATGCCGGGCTGGCCGCGCGCTCGGCCCGGCTGGCCGGCTTTCTGCGGCGCAACCTCAGGCTGGAGCCCGGGGAGCGGGTGGCCATCCACATGACGAACTGCCCCGAATACCTCGAATGCCTTTACGGGGTGCTGTGGGCGGGGCTGGTGGCGGTGCCGATCAATGCCAAGCTGCATCCGCGCGAGACGGCCTTCATCCTCGCCGATGCCGGCGCCCGCCTGGCGTGCGTGTCGCGCGATCTGGCGGAGGGACTGGGCGCCTGCCTCGGCGGCAACGGCGGCGTGCTGCCGACGCTGGTGCCCGGCGACGCGCTGTACACCCGTGCGGTGTCCGCCCTGGCGATTCCGGTACAGGAACGTCTGCCCGATGACCTGGCCTGGCTGTTCTACACCTCGGGTACGACCGGCAAGCCCAAAGGGGTGATGCTCAGCCACCGCAACCTGCTGACGATGACGTCCTGCTTCTTCATGGACGTGGACCCGGTCGCCGAGGCCGATGTGGCGGTCTATGCGGCACCGTTGTCGCACGGCGCCGGCCTCTACAGCTTCCCCTACGTGCTGCGGGGCTGCCGCCACGTCGTCCCGGAGTCCGGAGGGTTCGATCCGGCCGAGCTGATCGCGCTTGCGGCCCGGGTTGGGCGGCTGGCCATGTTCGTCGCGCCGACCATGGTGAAGCGGCTCACCGACCGGGTGAAGCAGGCGGGCAGCGATCCGTCGGGTTTCCAGACCATCGTCTACGGCGGTGGTCCGATGTACGCCGAGGACATCGCCGAGGCGCTCACGGTGATGGGGCCGCGCTTCGTGCAGATCTACGGCCAGGGCGAATCGCCGATGACCATCACCGCGCTGTCGCGCGCCATCCTGGCCGACCGCAGCGATCCTGCCTGGGCGTCGCGCATCGCCTCGGTCGGGGTCGCGCAGTCGCTCGTCGAAGTCCGCATCGTCGATGCCGAGGGTCGGCCGCTGGCGAACGACGAGGTTGGCGAGGTGGTGGTCCGCGGCGAGACGGTGATGGCGGGCTACTGGCAGCAGCCCGAGGCGAGCGCGGCTGCGCTGCGTGGCGGATGGCTGTGGACGGGCGACATAGGGGCGATGGATTCGCACGGCTTCGTCACGCTCAAGGATCGCTCCAAGGACGTGATCATCTCGGGCGGCGCCAACATCTACCCGCGCGAGGTGGAGGAGGTACTCGTCACCCATCCTGCGGTCAGGGAGGTGTCGGTGGTCGGCCGGCGCGACGAGGACTGGGGCGAGGTGGTGATTGCCTTCGTGGTGGTCGATCCGGAGGCCGGCGTCGCTGCCGAAGAACTGGACCGCCACTGCCTGGACCGCATCGCCCGCTTCAAGCGGCCCAAGGAATACCGCTTCGTCGCCGCCCTGCCGAAGAACAACTACGGCAAGGTGCTGAAGACGGCCCTGCGCGAAATGCTGGAAGACACGGCAGCGGCGCCGTCCTGCCGCGTTTGAGTGATGCGATCCGCCCGGCGGCATCGAATGGTCCGTTCACTGCCCGCCTTGAATTCGAACGAAGCCTGGTCGCGATCGACCGCAAACGAAACGACGACGCGGCTCGCCGGAATCCGGCTTCGGGTTCGTTCTTGTTTTGAATCAGGTGGTTGGCCGTTCTGGCACTGCCTTTGCTGTGCAAGTCATGCGGGCGGAAATGCTCCGCGCGGGAATTCCGGCCAATGCGAATTCCGGGAAACGGCGCAACTCAAATCGAAGGAATGCAAAGTGTCTTCAAGAAAGCGATATCCGACGGCAGCTTCGGCATTGAAAGACCTGCTGCACGATGACATGACGATCATGTCGGGCGGCTTCGGCCTGTGCGGCATTCCCGCCATTTTGATCGACGCGGTGCTCGAATCCGGGGTGAAGGGGCTGACCCTCATCTCGAACAATCCGGGCAGCGATGGCTTCGGTCTCGGCAAGCTTTTCGACACCCGCCAGGTGCGCAAGCTGATTTGCTCCTATGCGGGCGAGAATGCCCAGTTCGCGCGCCAGTACATGGCCGGTGAAGTGGAAGTGGAATTCAACCCGCAGGGCACCCTGGCCGAGCGCATCCGCGCCGGCGGTGCCGGCATTCCCGCCTTCTACACCCCTACCGGCATCGGCACGGTAATCGCCGAAGGCAAGCCGACGGCCGAATTCGACGGCAAGACCTATGTGCTCGAGCGGGGCCTGCGGGCGGATCTGGCTCTGGTGCACGCCTGGCAGGGCGATACCGAGGGCAATCTTGTCTATCGCATGACGGCGCGCAACTTCAACCCCATGATGGCTACGGCTGCAGCCGCGACTGTGGCTGAGGTCGAGCAACTGGTCGAGCCGGGCGCAATGGCTCCGGACCATATCGTCACGCCCGGCATCTATGTGGATCGCATCGTGCTCGTGGAGAGGGTCGACAAGCGGATCGAACAGCGGACGGTGCGCCGTCGCACGGCCTTGGCGGAGGAGTGAGAAATGGCCTGGACAAGAGATCAAATGGCGGCACGTGCCGCCCGGGAATTGCGTGACGGCTATTACGTCAACCTGGGCATCGGCATTCCCACCCTGGTGGCGAATCACGTGCCGCCCGGCATGTCCATTCAGCTCCAGAGCGAGAACGGCATGCTCGGCATGGGCCCTTTCCCGTGGGAAGGCGAGGAGGATGCCGACCTGATTAACGCCGGCAAGCAGACCATCACCACGCTGCCGACCACCAGCTTTTTCGACAGCGCCACCTCCTTCGGCATGATCCGCGGCGGCCATATCCAGCTGTCCATGCTGGGGGCGCTGCAGGTGTCGGAGAAGGGCGACCTGGCGAACTGGGCCGTGCCGGGCAAGATGATCAAGGGCATAGGCGGCGCGATGGATCTGGTGGCCGGGGTCGGCCGCGTCGTGGTGATCATGGAACACACCGCGCGCGGGGAGCCCAAGATCGTCCGCGAGTGCTCGCTGCCGCTGACCGGGACGGGCGTGGTGGATCTCATCGTGACCGATCTCTGCGTATTCGAAGTGCGCGACGGCGGTCTGGCGCTGGTCGATCTCGCGCCGGATACCAGTGTGGACGATGTGAGGGCCGCCACCGCCGTCGATTTCGTCGTCGCCCTGCAATAGGCGTGCAGTCCGCCGCCTTGCAGGTGCGGGCATTTTCCCGCCACTGCACGCTTTTAGACAGGGCGTTCGATAATCGGACTACACCAGCGTTCGATTATCGAACGTCCCTCGTCACCTAGCCCCTCACCACGAAGCTGAAGGCGGGTGAATCCGCCTCCTTGTCAATCATTTGTCGGATTGGCGCAGAATTTGCTGGGTCCGAACATCGGTCTGCACGGCGCTTGATTTTTGCGCGGATCGAGACCAGTCTGACAAGCCATCCCGGTCTGTCAAGACGGGGCCGCGTGCCGAGACACACGCCGGTCCCGTTTGCGGGAACAACACGGGATCGAAGAAGCGGTCGTGTGCCGGTGCCTCGGCGGAGGCACTCCGGCACGGGGACACGGCCAGGAGACATGAGAGAACTGCACGCGGCGTACGGACCGGAGGTCCGCAGCCGACGACGCAGTCAGCGTATCGGCACAAAGGAGGGTGGACATGCCTGCCACTATTTCAGGCCAGATGTTTTCCGTTCCGGAAAACGATGGCCGCATCATGGCCTCATGGGAGCACTTCGTTAATGGGGGTGAGGCCGGGTCGGACGCACTGCGCCGGCTGATAGACGATTCGTGGCGCCGCTGCTTTGGTGCCAGCGTGGATCCCGGGTGCTTTCAGGCGCCACCGCCGGTCGGCGACGACTCCCTGCACTACCTGTGCGACGAATCCTCCGATCTGCTGACCGCCAGCGCCCCGGTAATGGCCTCAGCGCGGGATTTTCTGTCCGAAACCGGGACGGTGATGGTTCTGACCAATCACAGCGGCACCATCCTCAGTCTTGAAGGCGACATGTTCACCCGCGGTGCCGCGGAGAGCGTGCATCTCCTGTCCGGTGCGAACTGGAGCGAACTGGCCTGCGGCACCAATGCCATCGGCACTGCGCTCGAGATCGGCCAGCCGGTGCAGATCCACTCGGCGGAGCACTACTGCGCCGGCATCAAGCGGTGGTCCTGTTCGGCAACGGTGATCCGCGATCCATATGATGAAACGATACTCGGCGTGGTCGACGTGTCCGGACTGTCGGCCTCCTACAGCCGCCACAGCTTGGCGCTGGTGGTGGCTACCGCGGGGCGGATCGAGAACCGGCTGGCGCGCATGGAGATGGCTGTGCGTTACCGGCTGCTCGAGACCTGCGTCGATCGTCTGTCGCCGTCGGCTCTGGACGGCGTGATCGTGTTCGACCGTCGCGGCCGCGCGATCAAGGCCAACCCGCGGGCGTCGACGGTCATGGCCGACCTCGCCGGATGCTCGTCTGCCGGCGCGTTGGACGCGCTGACGTTGAAGTGGAAGCAGACCGAAGGGGTAGCGGAGGGATTGCCCGATTGGATAGACCGGAACTGGCTGGAGCCGGTGATCATTGGCGGGGAGCTCCTCGGTACCGTCTTAACCCTGCCGAGCCGCCATCCCCAGGCCGGCAGCCTGTCCCGGTCGGTACCGCTGTACTTCGGCGAAGCCGTCGAAAAGGGCGCCTTCGAGAAGGTCGTGGGTGCGTCGTCGGCGCTGATGCAGGCCGTCGGCCGGGCGCAGCTGCTGGCAAAATCGCGCGTGCCCGTGCTGCTACTGGGTGAAACCGGCGTGGGCAAGGACGTTTTCGCGCGCTGCATTCACGAATCCGGTGCGACCAAGGGCGGCCCTTTCGTCGCCCTCAACTGTGGCGGGTTTTCGCGCGAGCTGCTGACCAGTGAACTGTTCGGCTACACCGAGGGCTCGTTCACCGGCGCGCGCCGTGGCGGCATGATTGGCAAGATCGAGGCCGCCAACGGCGGCACCCTGTTCCTGGACGAGATCGGCGAGATGCCGATCGACTTGCAGCCGCATTTCCTGCGTGTGCTGGAAGAAGGCGAGGTCTATCGCATCGGCGAGAACAAGCCGCGCAAGGTGAATTTCCGCCTCATCGCCGCGACCAACCGCGATCTACGCAGGGAAATCCAGGCCGGCAGTTTTCGCATGGACCTCTTCTACCGGGTGGCGGTGACGAGCATCAGCATTCCGTCGCTGCGCGATCGTCCCGGCGACATTCCCCTGCTCGGCGACCATTACCTGAAGGCGCTGGCGCAGCAGCACGGGCTGGGGCCGCGGACGCTGTCGGCCGGCGCGGCCGAACGCCTGGCGCAATACGGCTGGCCGGGGAACATCCGCGAGTTCCGCAACGTCATCGAAAGCATGCTGCTGACCTCGCAGGCGAGCGTCCTTACCGAAGCGGACCTGCCGCTCGACATCCGGGCGGCGCTGGAGATCGCGCCGCAGGGTGACCCGGATGCGCCGTGCGATGCGCGCGACCTGACCTGCCTGGAAAGTGCGGAGCGCGAGGCCATCCTGCGTGCAATCAAGGCCTGCCGCGGCAACATGACGGCCGTTGCGCGCGAACTGGGCATCGCCAAAAGCACCGTCTACGCAAAGCTCAAGCGCTTCGGCCTGGAAGCCTATGTGGACGATCTGCGCAACTATCGCGTCTGATATCGCTCCGGCGTCCTGATCGTCGCGCTGATCCATCCGCCCCTGCAGCCGTCGGGGGCGGATGAAATCCCCGGCGCCGCCGCATCCGAACGGCGCGTTCGCGCCCTTGCCGCGGCCCGGTAATTCCGGCCGGCCTGCCGGCAGTCTCATTCCATTCCGTTTCGCCCTTGCCCCGCGCCATTTGCCGCGGGCGCAAGGGCTATTCAATTGCCTCGCCGAACCTCCGTCGTCTGCCGGGCGTCGCGCCGATTGACCGATTCAATTCCGGATATTGCGTCGCATCAATCAAACCGGAAATCGAACGCTTTATCTGGAGGAAAAACGCGTTTGATTTGAAGGCTATTCCCAATGAATTAAAAACTCATTGAAAACAATTGGTTGGTTGATCTGCTCCAGCTTTCGAAAATTGGCACGGGGCTTGCGATAAGAGTTTTCGGAAGGTCCGGTTTCGTCGATTCAGTCCGTTGTGTCACGGCTGCGGCGACGAAATCTGGAATCCAGACGATCCGAGTACCAGGAACGGAAGTCGGAAGAATCTCAATCCACGAACGAGATGGCAGGAGGTAATGCAGCATGGCATTGCAAATCAATATCGATAACGGTGGGACACTCACTGATATCTGCATCATGGCCGATGATGCGGTCAGGAAGACCAAGGTGCTGACCACGCCTTATGACCTGAGCAAGTGCTTTTTCGAAGGCCTGCAGAAGGCCTCCGGGGTGCTCTACGAGACCCCGGACGTCGGGCGCCTCCTCGAGGAAGTCGACCTGATCCGCTACTCGACGACGCAGGGCACCAACGCCATCTGCGAACGCAAGGGTCCGCGCCTGGGCCTGATCATCGATGCCGGCGCACGCGATCTACCGGTGCGGCTGGCCGAGCACGATCCAGAGGTGTACGAGGCGCTGGTCGGCGACCGTGTCGCCTTCCTCGATGCCGCGGTGGTTTGCGGCGACAGCGCGGACGTCGACGTGGTGAAGGCGATCAACCAGCTCACCGCCGCCGGTGCCAACCGGCTGGTGGTCAGCTTCGGCGGCAGCGCCTTCCGCGAGGTGGAAGAGCGATTCCGCAAGGTGGTGTTGCGCAAGTATCCGCGCCACCTGCTGGGCGCGGTGCCGGTGCTCTACGGCAGTGATCTGACCACGGACCGCGACGTCGTCCGCCGCACCTGGACGGCGTTGATCAACTCCTTCCTGCATCCGGCGATGGAAGCCTTCCTGTTCAACGCCGAGAACCGCCTGCGCGCCTATCGTACGAAGAACCCGCTGCTCATCTTCCGCAACGATGGCGATGCTTCGCGGGTCGCCAAGACAGTGGCGATCAAGACCTACAGCTCCGGTCCGCGCGGCGGCATGGAGGGCATGAAGTCCTTCGCCCGGCTCTACGGCATGTCCGACGTGGTCGCCATCGACGTCGGCGGCACCACCACCGACATCGGCCAGTGCCTGAACGGCAAGGTGGCCGAGGTGCAGCGCGGCCACGTCGAAGGCATCAGCGTGTCCTTCCCGCTGTGCGAAATCATGAGCGCCGGTGCGGGCGGCAGCTCCATCTGCAAGGTGGTCAACAACCGTATCGTGATCGGCCCCGAGAGCGTGGGCGCGGTGCCTGGGCCGGCGGCCTTCGGCCGCGGCGGCAAGGAAGCCACCATCACCGACACCAGCCTGCTGTGCGGCATCTTCGACCCGAAGTCCTACTTCGGCGGCGGCATGGCGCTCGACCTCGACCGCGCGGCGACAGCGGTGAGCCTCAACATCGCCCAGCCGCTCGGCGTTGGCCTGGACGACGCGCTGCTGCAGATGGAGCACGCCTACGAGGAGAAGATCGCAGTCGAGCTGCACCGCTTCACCAAGGTCTCCAAGGACACCGTGATGCTCGCCTTCGGCGGAGCCGGCCCGCTCAATGCGTGCGGTGTCGCCGAGAAGGCCGGCATCGACCGGGTCGCGGTGCCCAAGCTGGCGGCCGTGTTCAGCGCCTTCGGCATCGGCTCCTGCGACATCTCCCAGCGCTACGCGGTCGCGCTCGACGACCGCAGCACCGCGGGCCTGGGTGAGGCACTCGCCGGCCTCAAGCTCAAGGCGGCGCGCGACATGTTCGCCGAGGGCTTTGCCGAAGGCCAGTACGACATCGAAGCCTGGCTCGCCGGTGAGATGGAGGATGGCAGCGAGCTGAGCTGCCCGCTCGCGGACGGTGCCGATTTCCCGCCGGAGTTGGCCCGCGCCAGCACGGTGGAACTTGGCCTGCGCGCGGTCAAGCCGCTGCGCGCCGACGCCGGCAAGGCCGCCCGCTTCGCGCCCGCCCAGGTGGCCACGGCAGCGGGGACGCGCAAGGTTCTGAGCCGCGGCAAGGGCCGCATCGACATCCCCGTCTATCGCCTTGCCGACCTCGCCACAGGCGACCACGCGAGCGGCCCGGCGATCGTCGAGGAAGACTTTTTCACGTGCCACGTGCTCGATGGCTGGAGCTTCGTCATCAGCGATGCGGGCGACATCATGCTGAACAGGAAGGCCTGACAAATGAAAGTACCGATGACTGAATACCTGTGCGTCGACCTCGACTCCGAAAAGTGGGAGTGCCGCGTGTGCAACCACGAGATCGGTCCGGCGACCAAGGGCTACAAGGAAGGCATGCTGGTCTACGACCGCGACCCGCGCGAAATCCATCCACCCATCATTGATCCCGAGAAGTACCGCTTCACCTTCAGTCCCGATCCCGAGTGGGTGCGCATCCTCGAGTACTACTGCCCGCATTGCGGAACGATGGTCGAGACCGAGTACGCCGTCCCCGGCCATCCGCCGCTGCACGACATGCAGCCCGACCTGCCCGCGCTGCGCGCGCAGTGGGCCAAACGCGGCGAGGTCACGGTGCCGGTGGTCGGCCCCGCGGTGACGGCCGATCAGGGCCACAGCCACTAAGCCCCATTCAAGCGCCGGACAGGAAGGCCGCCCGCGATCCGGGCGGCCCCGGCGGAACAGAATCAAGGAGATAGCATGAGGCGCGTTTCAGTCGATATCGGTGGCACCTTCACCGATTGCTTTGTGGTGTGGGACGGCAAGTACATCGAAGCCAAGGCCCTGACCACCCATCACAACCTGGCACTGGGTTTCAACGAAGCCCTGAGCAAGGCCTATCACGATCTCGGCCTGGAGCTGGAGGAAATCCTCTCCCAGGTGGACTCGGTGCGCTATGCGACGACGCTGGGCACCAACGCCCTGATCGAGCACAAGGGGCCCAAGATCGGCATGCTGGTCACGGCCGGCTACGAGGCCACGGTGCCGCTGTCGCGTGCCCGCGGCTACGGCGAAGGGCTGGACAACCTCGGCCAGCAGGACATGCCGAACGCCCGGCGCCCCGATCCGCTGGTGCTGCCGCACATGATCCGCGGCGTGCGCGAGCGGGTGGACTTCCAGGGCGAGCTGGTGATGCCGCTCGACGAGGGCGACGTGCGCACCCAGATCCGCGAGCTGGTGGACCGCGGCGCCGAGATCATCGTCGTGGCGCTGGTCAATGCGGTGGTCAATCCGGCGCACGAGCAGCGCATCGAGGAGATTCTGCTCGAGGAATATCCGTCGCATCTGCTCGGCGCCATCCCGGTGATCCTGTCGCACCAGGTGGCGGGCCGCAAGGGCGAATACGTGCGGGCGACCTCGGCCATCGTCGACGGCTACCTGCACAACACCATGTACCACGCCCTGTCGGCGCTGGAGCAGAACCTGCGGGCGCACCGCTACGAGAAGCCGATGCTGGTCATCCACAACTCCGGCGGCATGGCCCAGCTCAACTCCACCGATGCCCTGCAGACCATCCACTCCGGCCCGGTGTCCGGCATCGGCGCCTCCGAGCACCTGGCGATGCAGTGCGACCTGGGCAATGTGGTCGCCACCGACATGGGCGGCACCAGCTACGACATCGGCATCGTGGTCGAAGGCGGCATCAAGCACTACGACTTCAACCCGGTGATCGACCGCTGGCTGGTGTCGGTGCCGATGGTGCACCTGGTGACCCTGGGCGCGGGCGGCGGCTCCATCGCCAGCTATGACCGCATGTATAACACGGTGAAGTGCGGCCCCGAGTCCGCCGGTTCCGACCCCGGGCCAGCCTGCTACGACCGCGGCGGCATGCGGCCGACGGTGACCGACGCCGACCTGCTGCTCGGCTACCTCGACCCGAAGAACTATGCCGGCGGCTCGATCCCGCTCAACCCGCGACGCGCGTCGGCGGCGATCGAGGACGCGCTGTGCGACGACCTCGACTGTTCGGTGATCGAGGCAGCGTTGCTGATCCGCGAGAAGGTGGACGACAACATGGCCAACGGGCTATTCACCGAACTGCGCGCGCGCGGCTACGACCCCAAGGACTTCACCATGCTCGCCTATGGCGGCAACGGGCCGCTGCACTGCTGCGGCATCGCCCAGAACCTGAACATCGACAGGATTCTGGCGCCTCCGCTCAGCTCGGTGTTCTCGGCCGTTGGCGCCGGCAACATGCACCAGCTCCACATCCACGAGGCCTCGCTTTACATGGTGCTGTACGACTCGAACACGCGCCACCTGTTCGATGACTACGACCGTTTCAACACCATCGTCGCCGACCTCAAGGAGCAAGGCACCCAGGATCTGCTGCGTCAGGGCGTGGCGCGCGAGGACATCTGCCACAACCTGGAGCTGGATCTGCGCTACGGCAACCAGCTGGTGCAGACCACCGCGGTGATTCCGCGCCACGAGGTGCACGGTCCGGCCGATGTGCTGGCGATCATCGAGCAGTTCTCCAACGACTACGGCAAGCGCTTCGGCGAAGGCTCGCAGGCGCCGGAGGCCGGCATCCGCATCAACACCATCCGCGTGGCCGCCTTCGTGCGTCACGAGACGGTGAAGTTCGAGAACATCAAGCCGCTCCCGGCCGAGCAGCGCAAGTCGCCGCCGCCGCCGTCGGCCACCCGCAAGTGCCACTTCGTCGGCCACGAGGGTGCGTTCGAGACCCCGGTGTGGAGCCGCGCGGCGATCGAGCCCGGCGTGCAGATCGCCGGCCCCGCCATCGTCGCCTCCGAAGTGACCACCTTCCTGGTCAATCCCGGCTGGAACTTCGTCGCCGCCAAGCAGGGGGCCTCCTGGTTCCTGCGCGCCTGAGGGCTGCAGGACGACCATCGACCATCTTTCAGACAGGATCGAACATGAACGACATCGCTACGCCTGTGAAGGCAAAGACGCCCAGCGCCGAGGAACTGGCGCTGATCAAGAAGTTCCTCAGCGACACCACGCTGTTCCTCGGGCCCGACCCGGAGATCATGCAGAACCATGACCTCATGCCGCGCACCGAGGCCGAAGACGAGGCCATCCGCAAGATGAGCGACGCCCACACCATCGCCAAGATCCGCGACCGCATCCAGGCCGGTTGCGACGAAGGCTACGAGATGGTCGAGCAGATGGGCGCGGCGCCCGGTGCCAAATGGGGCGACGTCATCACCGGGGTGTATTCGGCCTCGGGCGACCTCGCCATCGCCAGCGCCGGCGGCGTGCTGATCTTCTCCGCGCTGGTGCACCATCCGATCAAGTTCATCATCAAGAACTGGATGAACGACCCGACGGTGGGCGTGCGCGAGGGCGACGGCTTCATCCACAACGACTCGCGCTACGGCAACGTGCACAACACCGACCAGTCGATGATTCTGCCCATCTTTCACGAGGGGAAGCTGGTGTGTTGGGTGGCCTCGACGGTGCACGAGGGCGAGAACGGCGCGATCGAGCCGGGCGGCATGCCGTCGATGGCCGAAAGCCCGTGCGACGAAGGCCTCAAGATGAGCCCCTTCAAGGTCGCCGAGAACTACGAGATCAAGCGCGACATCCTCACCTTCCTGCAGAACTCGGTGCGCGAGCCCAAGCTGCAGTACGAGGACATGAAGGTCAAGCTGTTTGCCTGCCTGCGCATCAAGCAGCGCATCGAGGAAACGCTCAAGACCGATGGTCCCAGTGCCCTCGTCTCCACCCTGCGCCTGACCATGGAGAACGTGCGCGCCGAGGTGAAGCGCCGCATCAGCGAATGGCCGGACATGACGGTGCGCACCTACATCATCCAGGACTCGACCCTGCGCGAGAACTGCGTGGTGAAGATCAACTGCAAGCTCACCAAGACCGGCGACCGGTTGATCTTCGATTTCCGCGGCTCGGCGCCGGAATTCACCAACCGGCCGACCAACACCATCGTCGCCGGCCTCAAGGGCATGCTGGCGCAGGTCTTCCTGTGCTACGTGTGGCCGGATCTGCCGCGCGGCCAGGCCGCCTTCGCACCGATCGAGGTGATCACCGACCCGCACTCCATCGTCAATTGCTCCTACGACGCACCGAACTCGCAGAGCCTGATGTCGATCTTCACCGGCTTCACCGCCGGCCAGCACGCGGTGGCCAAGTTCCTCTACAGCTGCCCGGAGAAGTACACCAAGGTCCATGCCCCGACCTTCAACATGATCAACACCTTCATCTGGGGTGGGGTCAGCCAGCACGGCGAGACCCTCGGCAACCTCTGCGCCGACCTCAACGGCATGGGCGCGGGCGCCACGGTGGACCGTGACGGCGAGCATGCGCTGGCACCGATCTTCGCCACCATGGCCGACATCGGCGAACAGGAGCTCAACGAGGAGGACGTGCCCTTCCTGCAGCTCGTCTCCAAGAAGATGACGCGCGACGCCATCGCCCCGGGCAAGTACCGCGGCGGCCAGGGCTACACCATGATCGTGGCGACCAAGGACAGTGAGCAGTGGGGATTCATGACCACCTGCCAGGGCGCCAAGATTCCGCCGCTGCAGGGCCTGTTCGGCGGCTACGCCTGCGGCGCCTATCCGCTCTCCAAGGTCAAGGGCGTGGATGTGTACGACGTGCTGCTCGACACGCCGGAGAAGTTCAAGCACTCCATCGAGGAGATCATGAACGAGCAGCCTTTCGAGGGCGCGAGCTATACCACCCACCACATGGGCATGGGCTTCGAGATCTCCAAGCGCGGCGAACTCTTCATGATCTCGCAGGGTGCCGGTGCCGGTTACGGCGACCTGCTGGAGCGCGATCCGGCCGGCGTCATCCGCGACATCGAGCAAGGCCTGATCTCGCCGGCCGTGGCCGAGCGTCTGTACAAGGTCAAGTTCGATCCGGCGACGCTGGCGATCAACCACGACGCCACCGCCGCGGCGCGCGATGCCGAGCGCAAGGCGCGCGTGGCGCGCGGCGTGCCCTACGCCGAGTTCGTCAAGTCGTGGAACAAGCCGACGCCGCCGTCGCACCTGCAGTACTTCGGCTGCTGGGGCGACGACGTCGGCAAGCTCTACATGGGCGACGTGGGCAAGTACCGCGAAGCCGCCGCACCGCGACCCAACTACATGCCCCACCCGAAAGACGTGCGCATCGCCGAACTGGAAGCGCGGCTCGCGGCACTCGGCGCACTGGGAGGTGAAAAGCAATGAGCCGGAGCCTCGCCGACGATCTGCCCGGCGGCACGGGCAACGGGCGCCTGCGGGTGTGGCTCAAGTCTTCGGCCTACACCCGTCGGCTTCTCCTGGGCGCAGGGGGCGACCCCTGGGCCAGCGCGCCGCAGTACCTCGCCTACTTCAGTCAGGCCCAGGGCCTGCTGCGCCCCGATGTCGCCGTGGTCGAAGTTGGCGAGCTGTTCGACGCCTGGCTGGCTCGCCACCCGACGGTGGCGGTGGAGCTGGGCGCCAAGCGGCGCCTCTCGTATCCGCTGCGCAAGCTGCTCGAACAGGAGGCGCCGCGCCAGCTCCTCGCCGAGGTGGTCGAGGCCGTGATCGCCAACCTGCGGGGTCAGACCCCGCTGGTACTGGCGATGCCGTCGCCCAGGCATTGGTTGCACCATGCCAATGCGCTGGTGGGACGGGGCGACGCCGAACTGGACCCGGACGGCATCGAGGATGCCGCCATGTACATGGCCGATCTGCTGCGCTCGGTGTCGGCCTACGCGGTGGGCGGCGTGCTGCTGGAAGAACATCCAGCCGACATCGGCGTGGCCGACGTCGAGCGTTATCGCCCGCTCATCAATGTCGCCAAGCACTATCGCTGGTCGCTGGTGCTGCGGCCGCGCGGCGATGCAGAGCGGGTGTCGCTGCCGCCGGCCGATTTCGACGCGCTCATCTCGCCAATCGTCCGGGCCGCCGCGTCCATGTCCTCGGGCGTGGATGTCAGCGCCGCACTGTGGGCCGGAAGCGCCTTGCCGGTGCTGGGGCCGGGTCAGTTCTACTTCGTCGAGATCCCGGCCGAACAGCCCCCCGAACTGGTGCTGGAAAGCCTTGCCCGGTTACGAGCGTGATCCATCGGGCGGGCGTCGTGGTGTTTTCATGATGCCGGCCTGATTCCCTTAGCGTCCCGAACAGGACATTCCCACCGAGTCCAGGAGCAATGCGCCTCCGTGCGCAGGGGGACGGCTGCTCACCGCGTCGCAAGGCGACCCGTTCGATAACCGGGCGGAGATGCGGCGGATTACCGGACGGGCAATCCGGAATGTTGCTACGCCGCAATGGGATAGCCGGGCTGGTGTTTTTTTAACCAATTGATAATAAACATATAAATATGAAATTTCTGGCTGGCACCTAATTTGCTGACTGGATCGTGCGGCGGTTCGGAATGTGTTCCGGCCTGCTCCGCTGCGAAATCGGATGGCGTGGTGGAAGGCCGGATCGGGGGGGCAGGCGTTTTTCAATTGCCGCAGGAATGACAACCCTCGCCGGCGGCATTTCGACAATTTGGAAACACCTTGGAGCAGGTATGGAGACAATAAAAATCTGTCCGCGGCGCGGCCCGGCGACACCAATGGCTGCTGGCTTGAACGGCAGGTCTGCGGGCATATCCGCAGAAGGCGGGAGGCAGCATGCTTAAGGCCATCGGCAAATTTGGGCGTGGTGCGCAGCTGGTGTCCTCGGTAGGCACTTCGTTGTTGCCCGTGGTCATCATTGGCGGCCTGCTGTACGCAGCACTTTTCGTCAAGGCCGAGCCGGCCGTCGACAGTCTGGCGATCCATCCGATCGAGCGGCGGGATGTCTTCTACGGCCTGACGGCGCCCGGTGCCGGGACGCTGTGGGCGGTGGGCTCCTACGGCAAGATCGTCCGCAGTGACGATGGCGGCCAGTCCTGGCGCATCCAGCCAACACCCGTAGTCAGCCACCTGCAGGCCATCGCCGCCTGGGACGGCGAGCGCGCGGTGGCGGTAGGCAACCGTGGCCTGGTGGTGATTACCGCCGACGGCGGCAAGACCTGGAAGGAAGCGCAGGCTCCGCGTTCGGAGGTGGCCAACAAGCTGATGCAGGTGCGGGCCTATCCCGGAGGGGTGGCCTGGGCCGTGGGGGAAGTCGGTGCGGTGCTCCGGAGCCTGGACTACGGCACCACCTGGGAACGGGTGATGCCGGAGAAGGATCAGGCCTGGAACGACATCTTCTTTGACGGCCCGGCGGGCTGGATGGTCGGCGAGTTCGGCCAGATTCTGCGCACGACCGATGGCGGCGCGAACTGGGCGCCTGTCGAGAGTCCGGCCGGGAACAGCCTGATGTCGGTGCATTTCCGCGACGAGCGGCACGGTGTCGCCGTGGGTTTGTCCGGTACGGCACTGGTGACTGCGGACGGAGGCCAGCACTGGCGCCAGGCTCCGCAGCTGACGCGGGAGCACCTCAACTGCGTGGTCTGGGACGGCCGCTCCTGGGTGGCCGTAGGAGACAAGGGGATACGCGTTACAGCCGATGCCGCAGGCAAGGACTGGAAGGCTGGCCGCATCGACGAGCGCGATCTGTCCTGGCACACGCAGATCGTCAGTACCGGCGATGCCCATGTGCTGGCCGGTGCAAACCTCTCGGTGCTGCGCGATGACGCATTGCACGTCTTTGGCCGCGACTGACGGAATCCGCTCAGGCGGCATCACGAGAACAAGGAAACAGGAATGAAAAACGCGACGTTCAAGGCGCTGACCAGGCTGATCGACACGATCCTGCGGTATCGGGTCGCCGTGCTGGCAGTGATCATCGGCGTCACCGCGCTGATGGGCTATTTCGCCTCCCGGATCGAGGTGAAAACCGTTTTCAGCGACTTGCTGCCCCGCAATCACGCCTATGTGGAAGTCAATGACAGGTTCAAGCAGACCTTCGGCGGCTCCAACATGGTGAGCATCATGCTGGAGGTGGAAGAGGGTGACGTTTTCAACATGATGGTGTTGAAGAAGGTTCAATCGATCACCCAGGAACTACAGAAGGTCGAGGGGGTGGACACCTACCAGATCGTCTCGCTCGCCTCGAAGAAGATGAAGGAGGTGCGCGCTTCCACCGAGGGCATCGAGTCGCGCCCGCTGATGTGGCCCAACCTGCCGAGGGATGCCGCCGACATCGCGGTGCTGCGCGAGGCGGTGCTGAACAATCCGCTGGTCTATGGCCCCTATGTGTCGTTCGACATGCGGGCGACGCTGATCACCGCCGACTTCACCGACGGCACGGTTGACTACCTCAAGGCCTATCGGCAGATCGCCGAGATCGCCGAGCGGGCGCGTGGCGACGGCGTGCTGGTGCGCCTGGTCGGGGAGCCCATTCTCTACGGTCTGGTGAACCACTATCTGACCGAGACCTTCCAGATCTTCCTGGTGACGGTCGGCGCGCTGTTCCTGCTGCTGCTGCTCATCACTCGCACCTGGCACGGCACCATGCTGCCGCTGGCGACGGGGGTGGTCAGCGCGATCTGGGCGCTGGGGGCGGCCAAACTGATGGGGTTTCACCTCGACCCGCTGGTGATCGTGGTGGCCTTTCTGATCACTGCGCAGGCGATTTCCAACTCGGTGCAGCTGATCTCGCGCTTCGACGACGAGGTTGCGGCTGGCGCCGATTCGGCCACCGCAGCGGCGCGCGCCAGCATCCTCAATCTGTTCAAGCCGGGCATGCTGGCCATCGTCGCCGATGCCGGCTGCGTGCTGGTGGTGGCGCTGACGCCCATCCCGATGCTGGAGAAGATCTCCTACATCGGCACGGTCTGGATCCTCTCCATCATGTTCAGTGC
Source organism: Rhodocyclaceae bacterium (assembly GCA_019455325.1). GTDB lineage: Bacteria > Pseudomonadota > Gammaproteobacteria > Burkholderiales > Rhodocyclaceae > Proximibacter. The sequence continues at coordinate 128,074 of JACFMQ010000005.1, forward strand.
GATGGTGCTGACGCCGGTGCTGCTGTCCTGGTGCGGTGTGCGCAAGCGCCTGGTGCATCCGTTCAACGTGATGCCTTTGTTGCAGAAGATTCTCGGCCTGTGCTCGGTCATCGTCACCTCGCGGCTGCGCCTCACCGTGGTGCTGGGAGCGGTGGTGGTGTTCGCGGTGTCGGGTATCTACGCCTTCAATCTGAAGGTGGGCGATGCCAATCCGGGCTCGCCCATCCTGTGGCCGGACTCGACCTACAACCAGGATGCGGCCGCGATCAACCACAAGTTCCAGGGTTCGGACCGGATGTTCGTGGTGGTCGCCGGCAAGCACGAAGGTGCGCTCAAGGAACCGAGCGTGCTGGAGGGCATGGAGCGCTTCCAGAAGTACATGGAGGCCCAGCCGGAGGTCGGCGGCAGTATCTCGCTGGCCGATATCCTGCCGGCGGTAAAGCGCGTGGTGCGCGAAGGCAATGCGCGCTATCAGGAGCTGGGCAACAGTGCCGACGAGAACGGCGAGCTGGTGTACATGTTCGTCTCCGGTGCCGATCCCGGCGACATGGATCGCTACGCCGATCCACAGGGACTCAACGGCGCGGTGACGCTGTTCTTCCGGGATCACCAGGGCGAGACCATCCGTACCGCAATCGCACGAGTGAAGGAGTATGTCGCCGCCAATCCGCTGCAGGACGCCGAGTTCCTGCTCGCCGGCGGCCTGGTCGGCGTACTCGCGGCGGTCAACGAGGTGATCTTCGCCGGCCAGATCGAAGCCATCGCGTTCGCTCTGCTGGTGCTGGTGGTGTGCTGCATGGTGACCTACCGATCCACCGTGGCGGGCATGTTCTTCATGGTGCCGGTCTTGCTGTCCAACACGCTCACCTTCAGCTACATGGCGTGGAAGGGTATCGGCATGAACATCAACACCCTGCCGGTGGTTGCACTCGGCATCGGACTGGGCGTCGATTACAGCTTCTACATCGTCGACGGCATCCGTGAGGAGCTGCACCGCCACAAGGACGTGGGCCGCGCCATCATCAGGTCGATCGCGACCTCGGGTAAGGGCGTGCTCATCACCGCACTGACCCTGGTGACCAGTGTGGTGCTGTGGAGTTTCTCGTCGCTGCGACTGCAGGCCGACATGGGCATCCTCATCGCCATCTGGCTGTTCATCTCCGCCGCGTCCGCACTCTTCCTGATGCCGGCCATGGTCTATGTGTTCCGGCCGGAGTTCATCGTCGGTTCCAGGCGTCATCCCATTGAACAGGCCGCCGAGTTCCAGCCCGCCGTGCTGCCTGTGATCCCGAGCAGTGCCCCTTGACAACTCCCGGCGCCGTGGCGCCGGGAGACAGGGAAGTTTTTTCCACAACAACAGAAATGGAGGCGAAAGATGAGACTCGATAACAGGCGCGCGCTCGCCGCGAGCATGGCCGTAGGCTTGGGTATGTTGTGCAAGCCCGGCCTTGGGCTGGCCGCAGACGGCATTGATGACAACGGCAACTATTTCCGGCTGGGTGGCTACGTCCGGGGCTGGGCGGCCTTCAATCTGCAGGATCAGCCCGAAACCAGAGGCAATGATCGAGGCAAGCTGTCGATGTTGCGCGGTTCCATCCTCCTTGATGCCGATGCCCGCACCGGGCCGATCAAATGGAAGGCGGTCGGTCGTCTGGACCGCGAGGTCAAGACCTCCTACCTGGATGATCTGGAGTCTCTGCGCAAGACCAATGGCACCACCGGCGGCGATCACGGCAGCATCCTGAATAACTACAACAACGAGGATCTGCGCGAGTTCTGGGGCGAGTTCAAGGCCGGCGACCGGACCACCTTCCGTCTCGGCAAGCAGCAGATCGTGTGGGGCGAGTCGGATTTCTTCCATGCGATGGACGTGGTGCACGGCTACGATCTGAGCTGGCGGCTGTTCTTCGAGGGCGAGAACGAGGAGTGGCGCAAGCCGCTGTGGCTGGCGAGCGTCAAGGTGGACGTGCCCGAGGCCGACGGCCAGATCCATGCCTACCTGCGCCCTGGTCTGGATCGCTGCAAGGATATCGGCAACACCTACGATGTCGGCGGCGGCCGCTGGTTCTTCCAGCCCTACCGCGGTTTCGACCTGACTGCGGTGACCAAGCTCGACTGCGATCACCCCGAGGCCGACCAGGACGACTGGACTGGCGGCATCCGCTGGTCGGGCACGGCCGGATCGCTGGATTACTCGCTGGCTTACATCAGGGCCTTCGCCGCCGACCCGGTGGCGAACTCGGCGGCCGCACCTTACAAAAAGGCGCCGAAGGGTGCGCTGTTCGATCGGATCTACCCCCAGATCGACGTTTTCGGCGCCACCGTGAGCGGATACTCGGCGACCTTCGACACGGTGTTCAGTGCCGAGATCGCCTACACCAAGGATCAGCCCTACAACGTCGGCACCGGCGCCCTGCTGGGCTTGGGCGGCATCAAGCTCAAGGACACGATCACGACGATGCTGCGCGCGGACAAGAACCTCAACCTGCAGAGCTTGCTCGGCACCAACCGGCCGTCCTTCTCGTCGGTTCAACTGTTCGACGTCTGGGTACGTGACTACGAGAAATCGGACGATCTCGCCCGCCTCTTCGCCTTCGGTGCCCCGCTGCCCGAGCACAACACCATCCTGACCGCCTTCACCGTCCTCAACTACGCCGGCGACACCATCAATCCGGGCCTCGCGGTCGGGGTCGACCTGACGAACGGCGGCGGCTTCGTGATCCCTAGCGTGGAGGTGGTGCTCGGCGACAAATGGCGGATGAAGGCCGAGGCCGATCTGTTCTGGAACAACGGCTCGGCGAAAACCCTGTTCGACCCCGATCGCTCGGTCCAGTTGTTCGGCTATTTCGCCAAGAACAACCAATTCACCCTTCGTTTAACACGGCAGTTCTGATCCAAAAAAGGAGACACAAGCATGGAAGCACTGAACAAAGCCACGCGGCCGACCGGCAGGCAGGTTCTACAGTCGCTGGCAATCTGCACCGGCCTTGCTCTCGCCGGCCAGCTTCACGCGGGCGAATTGCAGGCCGGCTTCGTCATCACCAAGGACAACTACGACAAGATCAAGGGCGAGACCTTCGAGGGCAAGACCATCGCCAGCATGGTCCCCGACAGGCTCGAAGCGATGATCAAGAATTTCGGCCTGACGATCAAACTTGCACATTCCAAGCCGATCGAGATGGATCCGAAGTACGTAGCGGCGACCAGGGAGTCCGCCAAGAGCGTCAAGTTCGATCCGGCCACGCGCACGATGAGCAATTGGAAGGCGGGTATGCCCTTCCCGCCGGATACGATCAAGCTCGACGACCCCAATGCCGGGGACAAGGTCATCTGGAACCTGCGCGCGGCCACCTACGGCGCCACCATGGACCTGCGTGACATCTCCTTCGTGTTCATCAGCGGCGCCACCGGCGTCGAGCGGGTGCAGCGCTGGCAGTCGCGCCGTTACTACATGGAAGGTCGCCTGGATGGCGGGCCAGTGACCGAGGGTGGTGGTGACATCGCGCAGAAGACCTACCTCTTCGCCACCAGCCCGCAGGACATCCGCGGCCTGGGCACCTTCTCCATCCGCTACAACGACCCGACCTCGGCCAAGCCGGACGACACCTGGGCCTACCTGAAGTCGGTGCGGCGTACCCGCCGGCTGTCCGGCGGCGCCTGGATGGACCCGATCGGCGGCACCGACCAGCTTTACGACGACTGGGACATCTGGGACGCCTTCCCGACCAAGTATCGGCAGAACAAGCTGGTCGGCAAGCGCTGGGTGCTGGCGGTGGCGCACAGCCCGCTGGTCAGCGTGGACAGCGGCAAGCGCGACACCCCGGCGGAGTTCCCGTCGGTCGGGTTGACCGAGGCGCCTTACTTCTTCCCGGCCAAGCACATCGAATGGGAGCCGCGCGAAGTGTACGTGGTGGAAGGCACGCCGCCGCCGGAGCACCCTTACAGCAAGAAGGTCGTGTACATGGAGGTCGCCTTCCCGCGCCCCTACCTGGGCGAGATGTACGACCAGAAGGGTGAGTTCTGGAAATACATGATCTTCCAGAACCGGCCGGACATTGGCGACGACGGCTACAAGGCGGTGATGCCGGTGGTCGGCCACGTCATCGACGTCAAGCGCAACCACTCCACCACCTGGTCGGCCAACATGAAGGCCAATCCCAAGGGCGTGAAGGAAAGCGACGTGTCGCTCAGCAAGTTGGAGGAGGTGGCGACCGGCGGAAAATGACGGACTGAGCCGATACGGGGAGCGGATCTTTCCGCATCCCCGTGAGGCGAACTCTGTCTCCATAAAGAATTGTTGGAAATGTCATTCTGCCGCTGTGCTGGAAGAGTCTGTCCGCCGAGGATTCTTGAAGGCAGCCGTGGCCTATTGCACCGTATTGAGGGGGACGCCAGAGGTGACTGAGAAAAGACCTCCGGCGTTCGATTTCGACGAGTTGAGCCTGCTTGCGCGGAACGACCCGGAAAGATTCGCAAAGACCCGCGATGCGCTGATTAAGACGTGCATGGCCAGGTTTGGCTCATTTCCAGGCCTGGATGGCCTCCAGAGCAAGCTCGATACCGACCGTTATTCGGTTGGCCCCGGGATGACGTCATGCAACCGCTATCTGGAGGCGATGGAGCATTCGATAGGCCGGCTGAAACGTCTGGCGGAACAGCTGGAACGTGCAGTGCAGGATGTGCCAAATTGAAGGCGGATGGCGGTTACTGTTCATCGAAGGTACTTCCTTTCCCGGTGGTTTTTTGCGCGGAGACGGTGCGCACGACGCCGATTGTATGGGCGCCGCTCGGCTTGGTAAGATTCGATGCCATCCCGGACACCGCATATTCGATGCGTATCCGCCCCGCGCTTCTGGCCTCCGCCCCGCTTCCCCTCTATCCTCCCGCCCCATGCCACCTCCCGCCTCCCCGCCGCTCGACGTCGCCCGCCTCGGTCAGGTGTTCACGCCGGAACCGGTCGTGCGCCGCATGCTGGCGCTGGTGCGGAACCGCGGCCGCGTGCTCGAACCCTCATGCGGTGCCGGCGCCTTCTCGCACTGCCTACCCGGCTGCACGGCGATCGAGATCGACCCCCGCCACTGCCCGCCGGGAGCGCTGAACCTCGACTTCTTCACCTACCCGGAAAGCGAGAAATTCGCCACGATCGTCGGCAACCCGCCCTACGTGCGCTACCAGGACATCCCGCAAAAAACGCGCGCACGGCTCTCCGCCGAACATTTCGACGGCCGCTCCAACCTCTACCTGTTCTTCATCGAGAAATGCCTGCGCCACCTCGAACCGGGCGGCGAGCTGATCTTCATCACGCCGCGCGACTTCCTCAAGGCGACCTCGGCGGTACGCCTCAACCGGCTGCTCTTCGCCGCCGGCACGATCACCGACTTCGTCGAACTGGGCGACGCGCGCATCTTCGCCGGGGCGACGCCGAACTGTGCGATCTGGCGCTTCGAGAAGGGCGACTTCTCGCGGCGCACGCGCTACGAGGCCGGGAGCGGCGGCGCCGAGACGCGCCACTTCCTGCTCGCCGGCGGCCATCTCGCGTTCACCCGCGTCGACTGCACGGTGCCGCTGTCGACCCTCTTCTCGGTCAAGGTCGGCGCGGTGTCCGGCGCCGACGCGATCTTCGCCAGCGAAAAACACGGCACGATGGATTTCGTCTGCTCGCACACGGTGCGCGACGGCAAGACGCGGCGGATGATCTTCAACGCGCCGCACCCGGCGCTGAAACCCTTCAAGCAGCGCCTGCTCGCCCGCCGCATCCGCCGCTTCGACGAGAAGAGCTGGTGGCAGTGGGGCCGTCTGCATCCGATCACCGACCGGCCGCGCATCTACGTCAACTGCAAGACGCGCGAACTGCGGCCCTTCTTCCTGCACCCGTGCAACAACTTCGACGGCGCCGTGCTCGCCCTCTTCCCGCACGATCCGGCGGCCGACCTCGCCGCGCTGTGCGATCGGCTGAACGCGGTGAACTGGGAGGAGCTCGGCTTCGTCTGCGACGGTCGCTACCTGTTCACGCAGCGTAGCCTGCAGGAGGCGCTGCTGCCGGCGTCCTTCTCCGCTGCCGCCGCGGTGTAACATTCGCTCTCGACAACACGCCCCCGCCATCGACCGGGGCACGGAGACAGCCTCGCATGGTGCCTAACCTGACCACCGCCCTCACCGGGCCGCTGCTCGAACTCGAACGCCGCTTCCTCGACGCCTCGTCGCAGATCGAGCGCTGGCTGCGCGCGCAGTGGAACGAACACACGCCGCCGTTCTACGCCTCGACCGACCTCCGGAACGCCGGCTTCAAGCTGGCGCCGGTCGACACCAATCTCTTCCCCGGCGGCTTCAACAACCTCAACCCGGCCTTCCATCCGCTCTGCGTGCAGGCGACGATGTCGGCGATCGAGAAATTCTGCCCGGAGGCCTGCGGCCTGCTGCTGATCCCGGAGAACCACACGCGTAACCTGTTCTATCTGCAGAACGTCGCGCGGCTCGCCGGCATCCTGCGCCAGACCGGGCTCGACGTGCGCATCGGTTCGCTGCTGCCGGAGATCGTCGCGCCGACGCCGATCGAACTGCCCGACGGTTCGACGCTGACGCTGGAACCCTTGAAGCGCACCGGCAACCGGCTCGGGCTGGACGGCTTCAACCCGTGCACGATCCTGCTCAACAACGACCTCTCGGCCGGCGTGCCGGAGATGCTCAAGGGCCTCGACGAACAGTTCGTACTGCCGCCGCTGCACGCCGGCTGGGCGACGCGGCGCAAGTCCAACCACTTCGCCGCCTACGAAGAGGTGGCGACCGAGTTCGCGCAGATGCTGGGCATCGACCCGTGGCGCATCAACCCCTATTTCTCGGTCTGCCGCAGCGTCAACTTCCACGAGCGGCAGGGTGAGGAATGCCTCGCCGCCAACGTCGATGCGGTGCTCGGCATGATCCGCGAGAAGTACCGCGAGCACGGCATCGACGAGCAGCCCTTCGTTATCGTCAAGGCCGACGCCGGCACCTACGGCATGGGCGTGATGTCGGTGAAGGACGCGGCCGAGGTGGTCGGCCTCAACCGCCGGCAGCGCAACAAGATGAGCGTGATCAAGGAGGGACTGGAAGTCTCCGAGGTGATCATCCAGGAGGGCGTGCACACCGTCGAGCGCGTCGGCGACGGCGTCGCCGAGCCGGTGGTGTACATGATCGACCGCTACGTGGTCGGCGGCTTCTACCGCGTGAACGCGGCGCGCGGCGTCGACGAGAACCTGAATGCGCCGGGCATGCACTTCGAGCCGCTGGCCTTCGAGACGAGCTGTCTGTGTCCGGACGCGCGCCAGAACCCGGACGCGGCGCCGAACCGCTTCTACGCCTACGGCGTCGTCGCGCGGCTGGCGGCGCTGGCCGCGGCGATCGAGATCGAGCGCAGCGAACCCGTGGCCGCGGAGGTTTGACATGCGCCTGCTGTTTGTCGCCGACCCCCTGCCGACGCTGAAGGCGGCGAAGGATTCGAGCGTCGCCATGATGCGCGCGGCAGCGGTGCGCGGCCACGAGGTGTGGGCGACGACGGTCGACCGCCTGAGCTGGGAGACGGCCGCCGGCGTCACCGCCGAGGCGGCGCCGGTGGTCTTCGCCGACGACGAATGCCGCGCGGCGGCGGCGCAGACGCTGCGGCTGGCCGACTGCGACGCGGTGCTGATGCGCAAGGACCCGCCCTTCGACATCGAATACGTGGCCGCCACCTGGCTGCTCGAACAGGCCGAGCGCGAGGGCGCGCGCGTCTTCAACCGGCCGGACGCGCTGCGCGACCATTCGGAGAAGCTGGTGCTGGCCGAGTTCGCGCAATTCGCACCGCCCTCGCTGGCGACGCGCGACGCGGCGCGGCTGGCCGCCTTCATCGAGCGCGAGGGCGACGTCATCCTCAAGCCGCTCGACGGCATGGGCGGCCGCGGCATCTTCCGCGTCCGCCGCGACGATCCGAACCGCAACGCCATCATCGAGACGCTCTCCGCCGACGGCGCGCGCAGCGTCATGGCGCAGCGCTTCATCCCGCAGATCGCCGACGGCGACAAGCGCATCCTGCTGATCGGCGGCGCGGTCGTGCCCTATTGCCTGGCGCGCGTGCCCAAGCCCGGCGAGACGCGCGGCAACCTGGCTGCCGGCGGCATCGGCGAGGTGCGCCCGCTCACCGCGCGCGACCGCGAGATCGCCGAGGCGCTGGCGCCGGTGATGGCCGAACGCGGCCTGCTCTTCGTCGGCATCGACGTGATCGGCGACTGGCTGACCGAGATCAACGTCACCAGCCCGACCTGCATGGTCGAGATCGCCAAGGGCAGCGACGTCGACCCGGCGGTGCTGTTCGTCGAGGCGCTGGAGCGCGCGTGCGCTTCCTGATCCCGCTGCTGGCGGCGCTGTTCCTCGCCGCCTGCAGCAAGCCGCCGGTGCACCAGCGCGAAGCCTTCGTCTTCGGCACGCGCGTCGAGGTGCTGGTCGCCGACGCTGACGCGGCGCGCGCCGGCCGTGCCGCCGCCGCGGTGCTCGCCGAGTTCGACCGCCTGCACCGCGCCTACCACGCCTGGCAGCCCTCCGAGCTGACCGAACTCAACGCCGCGCTGGCCGACGGCAAGCCGCACGCGGTGGCGCCGGAGCTGGCCGCCTTCATCGCCGAGGCGCAGGCGGTGTCCGCCGCCGGCGCGCACCTGTTCGACCCCGGCATCGGCCGCTTGGTCGCGCTGTGGGGCTTCCAGTCCGACGAGTTCCGGCCGCAACTGCCCGACCCGGCGGCGCTGTCCGCCTGGCGCGAGGCGACGCCGTCGATCGCCGACCTGCGCATCGACGGCAACGCGGTGACGAGCGAAAAGCGCGAGGTGGCGCTCGATTTCGGCGGCTACCTGAAGGGCGTCGCCCTCGACCGCGCCGCGGCGCTCTTGCGCGCGCAGGGCGTCGGCAACGCGCTGATCAACATCGGCGGCAACGTCATGGCGCTCGGCGCCAAGCACGGCGAGCCGTGGCGCATCGGCATCCAGCATCCGCGCGGCGCCGGCCCGCTGGCGACGCTGACGCTGGCCGACGGCGAGGCCGTCGGCACCTCCGGCGACTATCAGCGCTTCTTCGAGCTCGACGGCCGCCGCTACTGCCATCTGCTCGACCCGCGCACGGCGGCGCCGGTCGCGCACACGCAGGCGCTGACCGTGCTCGTCGCGCCGGCGCCGGACGCCGGCATGCGCTCGGACGCGGCGTCGAAGCCGCTGTTCATCGCCGGCCGCGAAGCGTGGCGGCGCCTCGTCTCGCCGCTCGGCGTCGCCGGCGCGCTGCGCGTGGACGCCGACGGCCGCGTCGAGGTCACGCGCACGCTGGCGGCGCGGCTGAAGTTCGAACCGGGCATCGCGGCGACGGTCGTCGACTGACCGGCGGCGCTTGCCGCCTCTAGCCCGGAAACGCCGCCCCCACTAGAATGCACGCCATGATCGGAATCCTGCTCATCACCCACGGCGCCTTCGGCGAGGCGCTCGTCCAGAACGTCTGTCACGTCCTCAACAAGCGGCCGCCGCTGATCGCCCAGCTCGGCGTCGCGGCCCAGGACGACCCGCTCGACATCCTGCCACTGGCCAAGCTGCTGCTCAACGAGGTCGACGGCGGCAAAGGCGTGCTGGTGATGACCGACATCTACGGCGCGACGCCGGCCAACCTGGCCATGAAGCTGCTCGAACCCGGCCGCGTCGAGGGCATCGCCGGCGTCAGCCTGCCGATGCTGCTGCGCGCCATCACCTACCGGGAAAAGGGCATGGAGACGATGATCACCAAGGCCGTCAGCGGCGGCCGGGACGGCATCCTGAACATGGGGGAGCATTGATGCTGCGCAGTGAAACCGAGATCGTGAACAAGCTGGGCCTGCACGCGCGGGCGTCGGCGAAGCTCACGCAGATCGCCGGCCGGTTCAAGAGCGAGGTGTGGATGGAAAAGGGCGCGCGGCGGATCAACGCCAAGAGCATCATGGGCGTGATGATGCTCGCCGCCGGCAAGGGTTCGCAGGTCGTCGTCGAGACCGACGGCGACGACGAGCACGAGGCGATGGATGCGCTGCTGGCGCTGATCGCCGACCGCTTCGGCGAGGAGGAGTAGCGCGTGAGCTTCGTGCTGCACGGCCTCGGCGTCTCCGGCGGCATCGCCATCGGTGTCGCCCACCTGATGTCGCACGCGACGCTGGAGGTGGCGCACCTGACGCTCTCCGCGCGCATGATCGACAAGGAACTGGCGCGCTTCGACACGGCGCTGCAGAAGGTGCGCGACGAACTGGCGACGATGCGCGAGAACGCCGAGCACGCGCCGGCCGAGTTCGGCGCCTTCCTCGACCTGCACCGCATGATCCTCGACGATCCCGAGCTGTGCGAGGTGCCGCGCATCCTCATCCGCGAGCGCCGCTGCAACGCCGAGTGGGCGCTGGTGCAGCAGATGGAGCATCTCGTCGCGCAGTTCGACGCCTTCGAGGACCCCTACCTGCGCGAGCGCGGCCACGACGTGCGCCAGGTCGTCGAGCGCGTCATCAAGGAGCTGGCCGGCCATCCCGGTCGCGCCGCGCTGCGCGCGGCCAAGGGCGTCAAGGAGGAGAACCTGATCGTCGTCGCCCACGACCTGTCGCCGGCCGACGCCATCGCCTTCAAGGAACACCGCTTCGCCTCGTTCATCACCGACGTCGGCGGCGCCACCTCGCACACCGCGATCCTCGCCCGCTCGATGGCGCTGCCGGCGGTGCTCGGCCTGCACAACGCGCGCCAGTTGATCCGCGACAAGGAGCAACTGATCGTCGACGGCACGCGCGGCGTGGTCATCGTCAATCCCGATCCGCGCGTGCTCGAGGAGTACCAGTTCCGCAAGAGCGGGCTGGAGCTCGAACGCTCCAAGCTCAGGCGCCTGAAGACGGCGAAGGCGACGACGCTGGACGGCGTCGAGATCGCCCTGCAGGCGAACATCGAACTGCCCTCGGACGTACCGACGGCGCTCGACGGCGGCGCCGAGGGCATCGGCCTCTTTCGCACCGAGTTCCTGTTCCTCGACCGCGGCGAGCTGCCGTCCGAGGACGAGCAGTTCGAGGCCTACCGCAAGGTGGTCAAGGGCATGGACGGCCGGCCGGTGACCATCCGCACCTTCGACCTCGGCGCCGACAAGGACCTCAACCCGGAGGGCACGCTCGGCGACCGCGTCAAGACCAACCCGGCGCTCGGCCTGCGCGCCATCCGCGTGTCGCTGGCCGAGCCGAAGATGTTTCGCACGCAGTTGCGCGCCATCCTGCGCGCCTCCAAATACGGCAAGGTCAAGCTGCTCATCCCGATGCTCGCGCACGCGCACGAGATCGACGCGACGCTGGCCGCCGTCGAGCAGGCGAAGTCGAGCCTGCGCGGCGACAAGATCGGCTTCGACGCCGCCATCGAGATCGGCGGCATGATCGAGATCCCGGCGGCGGCGCTGGCCATCGGCATGTTCCTGCGCCGCCTCGCCTTCCTCTCCATCGGTACCAACGACCTGATCCAGTACACGCTCGCCATCGACCGCACCGACGAGCAGGTGGCGCCGCTCTACGATCCGCTGCACCCGGCCGTGCTGATGCTCGTCGCGCACACGCTGCACAGCGGCGAGAAGGCCGGCATCCCGGTCTCCATCTGCGGCGAACTGGCCGGCGATCCGTCGCTGACCCGGCTGCTGCTCGGCATGGGCCTGCGCAATTTCTCGATGCACCCGGCGCAGATCCTGGAAGTGAAGAGCCGCGTGCTGAAGAGCAACGTCGCCGAGCTGGCGCCGCAGGTGCGCCGCCTGCTGCGCCTGGAGGAGCCGGCGAAGATCCGCGAACAGCTCGACCGCCTGAACGGCGTCACATCCGCTCCGACCTGAATTGACAATCGCCCCCGGCTGCGGTTAACTGCAGCCCTATAGCGCCGATTTGAACCGATCAGCTTGCGGGCGCTCAACAAATGCGGCTAAAGCGAGGGCAACCCAGTCCGCGCCAGCCGACTGGGTTTTTCGTTTTCCGAGGCAGAAAAGAACCGTGCAGGTGAGCAGCAGATGAAATCCGTCGGCGTCGTGACGCCGCAGCGCGCCTCCTTCGACGTGCCGATCGCGTTGAGCGGCGGGGCGACGCTGCCGGCCTTCGATCTGGTCTACGAGACCTACGGCGAACTCAACGCCGAGGGCAGCAACGCCGTTCTCGTCTGCCACGCGCTCTCCGGCAGCCACCACGTCGCCGGCGTCTACGCCGACCAGCCGAACAACGTCGGCTGGTGGGACAACCTGGTCGGGCCTGGGAAGCCGCTCGACACCAACCGCTTCTTCGTCGTCGGCGTGAACAACCTCGGCGGCTGCTACGGCTCGACCGGGCCGATGAGCACGAACCCGGCCACCGGCAAGCCCTACGGCGCCGACTTCCCGGTGGTTACGGTCGAGGACTGGGTCGCCGTCCAGGCGCGGCTCGCCGACCGCCTCGGCATCGCCTGCTGGGCGGCGGTGCTCGGCGGCTCGGTCGGCGGCATGCAGGCCCTCGAATGGACGCTGCAGTATCCCGATCGCGTGCGGCACGCGCTGGTGATCGCCTCGACGCCGAAGCTCACGGCGCAGAACATCGCCTTCAACGAGGTGGCGCGGCAGGCCATCCTCGGCGACCCCGACTTCCACGGCGGCCACTACTACGAGCGCGATACGGTGCCGGTGCGCGGCCTCAGGCTCGCGCGCATGGTCGGCCACATCACCTACCTCTCGGATTCGCAGATGGCCGAGAAATTCGGCCGCGAGCTGAAGAACGGCCGGCTCTCCTACGGCTACGACACCGACTTCCAGATCGAGTCCTACCTGCGCTACCAGGGCGACAAGTTCACCGCCTACTTCGACGCCAACACCTACCTGATCACGACCAAGGCGCTCGACTACTTCGACCCGGCGCGCGACTACGGCGGCGACCTGCAGTCGGCGCTGGCGCGGGCGAAGGCGAGTTTCTTCGTCGCCAGCTTCTCGACCGACTGGCGCTTCTCGCCGGAAAGGAGCCGCGAGATCGTCTACGCGCTGATGCACAACGGCCGCGACGTCTCCTACGCCGAAATCGACTGCAGCGCCGGCCACGACTCCTTCCTGCTCGACGACGCGCACTACCATTCGGTCGTCGGTGCCTATTTCGACAGGATCGAGACATGACCGCCGCCCGCCGGGCCGCCCCAAGGGCGGCGCATTCAGCACATGGAGCCGCAGAGCGGCGAACCGTAATCGCCCCCTTCCGCGGGAAGGGGGATGGGGGGAAGGCCAAGTGACGGAAATTTTCGGCCGCTTCGACTTCGACGTCATCGCCCACTGGATCGTCCCCGGCGAGCGCGTGCTCGACCTCGGCTGCGGCGACGGCTCGCTGCTGAAGTTCCTCAAGGTCGAGAAGGGCATCCGCGGCTACGGCGTGGACAACGATCCGGACAACGTGCTGGCGGCGCTCAGGAACGGCGTGAACGTGCTGCAGTTCGACCTGGAAAAAGGGCTCGCCGGCGTCGATGACGACGCCTTCGACCACGTCATCATGTCGCTCTCCTTGCAGACCGTGCGCCACACCGTACCGCTGGTGAAAGAGATGCTGCGCGTCGGCCACGAGGCCGTCGTCTCCTTCCCCAACTTCGGCCACCGCAGCCACCGCGAGGCCATCGCCCGCGGCCGCATGCCGGTCTCCGAGTCGCTGCCCTACCAGTGGTACGACTCGCCGAACGTGCGCTTCTTCACCATCGCCGACTTCGAGGCGCTGTGCGCGGAGAACGGCATCGAAGTGCGCGAGGGCCTGTTCTTCGACGAAGGCCGGGCAGTGACCGAAGACCCCAACCTCAACGCCGACGTCGCCCTGTACCGCCTCGGCCGCGGTTGACGGCCGCCGATGCCGGCAAGGCGGCGCCGGCACGGTAAGATGTCGCCTTTGCCAAGATCCCGCCCTTGATGCCCGCCTGGCTCGCCCCCCTGCTCACCCGCCGCATGCTGATCTGCGTGTTCACGGGTTTTTCCTCCGGCCTGCCGCTGTTCCTGCTGCTCAACCTGCTGCCGGCCTGGCTGAAGACGGAAGGGATCGGCCTCAAGGAGATCGGCCTCTTCGCGCTGATCCAGTTTCCCTACACCTGGAAGTTCCTCTGGTCGCCGCTGATGGACCGCTACGCGCTGCCCTGGCTCGGCCGCCGGCGGAGCTGGATGGCGGCCTCGCACCTCACGCTGGTCGCCGCCATCGTCTGGCTCGGCTCGCTGTCGCCGAAGGAATCGCTCGCCACCATCGCCGCCATCGCCTGCGTCGTCGCCGTGCTCTCGGCGACGCTCGACATCGCGCTCGACGCCTTCCGCCGCGAACTGCTGGCCGACGAGGAACTGGGCCTCGGCAACGCGGTGCACGTGAACGCCTACAAGGTCGCCGGCCTCGTGCCTGGCTCGCTCTCCCTGTGGCTCGCCGACCGCCTGCCGTGGTTCGAGGTGTTCGCCGTCACCGCGCTGTTCATGCTGCCCGGCCTGATCATGACGCTGATGGTGAAAGAGCCGGGCCGCGCGCCGGCGCCGCGCACGCTGGCAGCGGCGGTGGTCGAGCCCTTCCGCGAGTTCATGGGCCGTTCCGGCCTCTCGGGCGCGCTGCTGGTGCTCGGCTTCATCTTCCTCTACAAGCTCGGCGACTCGCTGTGTACCGCGCTGGCCACGCCCTTCTACCTGGAGATGGGCTACACCAAGACCGAGATCGGGCTGGTGGCGAAGAACGCCGGGCTGTGGCCGTCGGTGTTCGGCGGCCTGGTCGGCGGGCTGTGGATGATCCGGCTCGGCATCAACCGCTCGCTGTGGGTCTTCGGCGTCGTGCAGATGTTCGCCATCCTCGGCTTCGTCTGGCTGGCCGGTGCCGGCCCGGCGCCGGCGACGCCGGAGCGGCTCGTCGCGCTGGCCTTGGTGATCGGCGTCGAGGCCTTCGGCGTCGGGCTCGGCACCGCTGCCTTCGTCGCCTTCATCGCCAAGAGCACGCATCCAGCCTACACGGCGACGCAGCTCGCGCTGTTCACCAGCCTCACGGCGGTGCCGCGCACCTTCATCAACGCCTCCGCCGGCTGGCTCGTCGAGCAGCTCGGTTGGGTCGATTTCTTCTGGCTGTGCTTCGTGCTCGCGGTGCCGGGCATGCTGCTGCTGTTCAAGGTCGCGCCATGGAACGAAAACAAGGAACCAAGACCCGCGCCGGCCGGCTGATCGCCGCTGCCCGCGAACTCTCCGCGGCGCTGGCGCCGCTGCGCTTCGCGTCGCCGGTGAGCCACGTCTACAACCCGCTCGACTACGCGCGGGCGCCGCACGAGCAGTACCTCGCGCGCTACGGCAACGGCAAAAAGCGCGTCGTCTTCCTCGGCATGAACCCCGGCCCCTTCGGCATGGTGCAGACCGGCGTGCCCTTCGGCGAGGTGGCGGCGGTGCGCGACTGGCTGGGCATCGCGGCGCCGGTGGCGAAGCCGGCCGTGGAGAACCCGAAGCGGCCGATCGAGGGCTTCGCCTGCGCGCGTTCGGAAGTGAGCGGCCGCCGCCTGTGGGGGCTGTTCGCGCAGCGCTTCGGCACGGCCGATGCCTTCTTCGCCGAGCATTTCGTCGCCAACTACTGCCCGCTGGCCTTCTTCGACCACGGTCGGAATCTCACGCCGGACAAGCTGCCGGCGAGCGAGGCGGCGCCGCTGCTCGCGGCCTGCGACGCGCACCTGCGCGCGCTGGTCGAAACGCTCGAACCGGCATGGCTGATCGGCGTCGGCGGCTTCGCCGAGGCGCGCGCGGCCGAGGCGCTGGCCGGAACGGGCGTGCAGATCGGCCGCGTGCTGCATCCGAGCCCGGCCAGTCCGGCGGCGAACCGCGGCTGGGCGGAGGCGGCGGAGAAGCAGCTACGGGCGCAGGGAGTCTGGGACTGAGACCTCGCTAGCCGCGGGCGCGCGCGGCGTGCGGCGGCGGTCCAGCCACCAGGCGTAGACCGGCAGCAGCAGTGCCGAGCCGGGCAGCAGCAGGAACAGCAGGTAGGGCGAAAGGCGCGACAGGCGGCGCAACTGCGCGAGCAGCTCGGTCTTCTCGGCGGCGGTCCAGCGGCCGCCGTTGCGCGCCTTCATCAGCAGCGGCATCAGCCCGCGCACGGCCAGCAATTCGGTGAGCGCGCGCCGCGCCTCGCGCTTCTGCACGGCGAGCAGGCGATCGAACGAGCGCCCGAGGGCGCTCCTTTTGTCCCGCGTCGGTGTCACGCGGCCGGCCGGGAGAAGTCGAAGCCGGCGGCGGCGAGCCGCGCCCGCCCCCTGCGCCACAGGTGCCAGGCGATGAAGACGCGGCGGCCCCAGCGCCAGGCGCGCCGCGGCCGCAGTGCGGCGAGCAGTGCGACGCCGAGGCCGACCTCGACCGGGTGGCGCTTCAGGTAGTCGACGCCGCGCCGCGCCGCGGCGATCCCGCGGTCGGCCGTGTCGAGCGCATCGGCGAGCGGCCGCAGTTGCGTCGTCAGCGCCGCGCGCTGGGCGGCGATGCGTTCCTGCAGGCGTCCGCGCTGCAGGCTCAGTTCAATCAGGTTTTTTTCCATGGCCGGCGGCCGCGCGCAGTTGACGCAGGTCTTCCTCGAGTTCGGCGATGGTCGCGGCGAAGGCCTGGCGGCGGTCGTTGGCGCGCAGCGCCGCGAACAGCAGCAGGCCGCCGCCGAGCAGGAAGAGCGCCGCGCCGCCGCCGAGGACGAGCGCCCGCTGCTCCCAGTTGAGCGCGACGACCAGCGCGAACAGCAGCAGCACGCCGACGCCCAGACAGAACAGCGCGCCCACGGCGAACAGCAACAGGCGGACGAGGCGGATGCGCTCGCTCGCCAGCTCGTTGCCGGCCAGTTCGATGCGCGTGCGCGCCGTCGCGACCAGCGTCGCGGCCGAATTGCGCAAGGCCGCGAGAAGGCCGCCGGCCTCCCCGCGGTCCGGATCGGCTGCCATCCGGCGCCGTCTTAGCGGCGGCCGATGAGCACGCCCAGCGCCAGGCCGATGGCGGCGGCGACGCCGACCGCCTGCCACGGATGCTCGTGCACGAAGTCGTCGGTGGCGCGGGCGGCGGCCTTGGTCCGGTCGACGAGCGCGGCTTCGGCGTCCTGCAGGCGGATCTTGGCGTCGCGCAGGCGCTCCTGGATGCGCTCGCGCAGCTCGCCGACCTTTTCACCGGCCTGGCTGGCGGTGGCGCGCAGGATTTCCTCGGCGTCGGCGATGACGATCTTCATGTCGGAAACGAGCTTGTCCTTGGCAACGTTGGAGACGTCGGTGGTGTCGGCCATGATGCTTTCCTTTTTAACGGGTTGATCTTTGCGTAGGAATGCCCAAGCGTAGCGCGTCGCGCGGCGATAGGCAATCAAGCCGCATAGTCGTAGTCGATGGTCAGCGGCGCGTGGTCGCTGAAGCGCTGTTCCTTGAAGACGCTCGCCGCGCGCGCCGCGGCGGCGATGCCGGGCGTCGCCAACTGGTAGTCGAGGCGCCAGCCGACGTTCTTCGCCCAGGCTTGGCCGCGGTTCGACCACCACGTGTAGCAGGCGTCGGTGGCGTCGGGATGGAGTTGCCGGTAGGCATCGACCCAGCCGGCTTCGCCGAGCACGCGGCTCATCCAGGCACGCTCCTCGGGCAGGAAGCCGGAGTTCTTCTGGTTCGACTTCCAGTTCTTCAGGTCGATTTCCCGGTGCGCGATGTTCCAGTCGCCGCAGACGACGATGTCGCGGCCCTCCTTCGCCATGTCGGCGAGCAGCGGCAGGAAGTAGTCCATGAAGCGGAACTTCGCCTCCTGCCGCTCCGGCGAGCTGGAGCCGGACGGCAGGTAGAGCGAGACCACCGAGAGCTTGCCGAAGTCGGCGCGGATGAAGCGGCCCTCGGCGTCGAACTCGCCGTGGCCGAGGCCCTCGACGACGCGGTCGGGCTGTCGCCGGCACCACAGGCCGACGCCGCTGTAGCCTTTCTTCTCGGCGCAGTGGTAGTAGGCGCCGAGGCCGTCGGGCGCGCGTATTTCGGCGGAGAGGTCGGCGTCCTGCGCCTTGATTTCCTGCAGACAGACGACATCGGCGTTCTGCGCCTCGATCCAGGGCAGCAGGCCCTTGTTCCAGGCCGAGCGGATGCCGTTGAGGTTGAGGGTGATGATGCGTAACATGGGCGTCTCGCGCCGTGCTGGCGGCGCACGGACAATACAAGAAGATATCTGTAAATGGACTTTCGTCAGGAATTCATCGAGTTCGCCGTGGACCGGAACGTGCTGCGTTTCGGCGAGTTCAAGACCAAGGCGGGCCGGCTGTCGCCCTACTTCTTCAACGCCGGCCTGTTCAACGACGGCGCCTCGCTCGACCGGCTGGCGCAATTCTACGCGAAGGCGATCCTCGCCAGCGGACTCGAAATCGACGTTCTCTTCGGGCCGGCGTACAAGGGCATTCCGCTGGTCGCGGCGACGGCCATGGCGCTCGCGCAGCAGGGCCGCAACCTGCCCTACGCCTACAACCGCAAGGAGGCCAAGGACCACGGCGAGGGCGGCACGCTGGTCGGCGCGCCGCTCGCCGGCCGCGTGCTGATCGTCGACGACGTGATCTCCGCCGGTACCTCGGTGCGCGAATCGGTCGAGCTGATCCGCGCCGCCGGCGCCGTGCCCGGCGGCGTCGTCATCGCGCTCGACCGCATGGAGCGCGGCAGCGGCGCGCTGTCGGCGGTGCAGGAGGTCGAGCGCGACTATGGCATCCCGGTGGTGGCGGTGGCCACGCTCGACGATCTGCTCGCCTTCCTCGGCCAGCGCGCCGACCTGCAGGCGAACGCGGCGGCGGTCGCCGCCTATCGCCAGGAATACGGAGTTGCGCGCGGCTAGATTCGCCCTCGGCGCGGCGCTGCTGACCGCCGCCCTGCCGGCGCTGGCCGCGGCGAACATCTTCTGCTGTCAGGACGAGCACGGCAGGAACGCCTGCGGCGACATCCTGCCGTCGGTCTGCGTCGGCCGCGCCTACCGCGAGATCGGGCCGAACGGCCTCGTCGTGCGCCGGGTCGAGGCGCCGCCGACGGCCGAGCAGCGCGCGCAGAAGGCGGCCGAGGAGCGCCGGCAGAAAGCGGCCGAGGAGGCCGCCAGGGAACGCCGCCGGCTCGACCAGGCGCTGCTGCAGACCTACGGCAGCGAGGCGGACATCGACCAGTTGCGCGAGCGCGCCGAGGCCGACGTGGTGGCTGCGATCAAGGCGGCCGAGGAGAAGATCGTCGAGGCCGGCAAGCGGCGGAAGAAGTTCGAGGACGAGGCCGAGTTCTACAGGAAGAAGCCCCTGCCGCCGTCTGTCGCCAAGGGGCTGAAGGCCGTCGACGAGGACATTCTGGCGCAGCAGGCGACGATCGAGGCGAAGAAGAAGGAGCTGGAGGCGGTCCGCGCCAGGTACGAGGACGACAAGCGCCGCTACCGGGAGCTGCGCGGTTCGCGCATGCAGGCGCCGAAATGAAAAGCGGCGCCGGAGTCGGCGCCGCGGCGGTCGTGATGCTTCGGGCGGGGCGTCAGAAGCTGCCGCGCACGGTCAGTAGGAAGTTGCGCGGTTCGCCCACGTAGTTGTGCAGGTAATTGGCGGTGATGTTGGCGTAGTAGCGCTTGTCGAACAGGTTTTCGACGTTGAGCGCGGCACTCCAGGTCTTGTCGATCCGGTAGGCCACTCGGGCGTTCCAGACGGCGTAGCCGCCCTGTACCGGGTTCTTCATGGTGGCGCTGTCGGTCTTTTGCTTGCTGCGGTAGTTCACCCCGGCGCCGATGCGCCACTTTTCCAGCTCGCCGGGCAACTGGTAGTCGGACCACAGGCGCAGCATGTGCCTGGGCGTTTCGTAGTTGAACGGTTTGCCGACCAGGCTTTCGTCCGCATCCTTCAGGTACTTGTTGCGGTTGTAGGTGTAGCCGCCGCTCAGTTGCCAGCCGCGCGCCAGCGTGCCGTGGGCTTCCAGCTCGAAGCCCTGGCTGCGCACCTTGCCGGCGGCGCGGGAGCAGTACCAGCCGTTGCAGAGCATGGGCGAATCGTAGTCGGTGATGGCGCGGTTTTCCTGGTCGACGCGGAATACCGCCAGCGAGGTGTTGAGGGCGCCGTCGAACAACTCGCCCTTGATGCCCAGTTCGTAATTGACGCCGGTCATCGGCGGCAGGACCTTGAATTCGGCGTCGGTGACGCTTTGCGGTTCGAAGATCTCGGCGTAGCTGGCGTAGGCGGACCACTGCGGCGTCAGGGCGTAAACCAGACCGCCATAGGGGGTGAATTCGCCGCTTTCCTTTTTGCGGACATTGGTGACGAAGACGCCGTTGACCGGATTGACGATGGCGCTGCGGTAGTCGTACCAGCTCGTACGGCCGCCGAGGATCAGCGTGGTGCGCTCGGTGAGGTGCCCGCGCCACAGCCCGTAGATGCCGCGCTGGGTGGTCTTGGAACTGAGATCGCGCATGCGGCTGAGCGCGCGGGCGCCGAGCGGGGTGATGTCGGCCTTGCTGTCGAAGATGTCGATGGTGGTGTTCGTGTATTCGTCGAAGGCGTCGTCGCGCTCCTGGTTGGAATAGCTGCTCCCGACGACGATTTCGTGGGCGATCCCCAGCGCCTGGAATGTGCCGCTCAGGTTGATGTCCATGCCCTTGCTCTGGCCGCCGAAATCGTAGGCGAAACCAGGTGCCGTCATCGAGCTGCCGCCGACCGGGATCAGCCGGAAGTATGACAGGGCGGTGACCGCATCGTGGGTCTCGTCGATGTAGGTGCCGCTGGCCTTCAGCTTCCAGTCCGGATTGAAACGGTGCTCGAAGTCGACAAAGAGCTGGGTTTCCTCCCGAGTCGCCTCACTCCAGTCGGCATCCATGTTGGCACGGCGGGAGAGGTCCGGCATGGTGCCGTCGGCATGGCGTGGCAGGCCGTTATAGACGCCGCTGTTGCCTTTGAAGCGGGTATGGGCCAGCCCCAGGCCAAAGGTGGTGTCCGGCGTGGCATCGAGGTCCAGCGCAGCATAGGCGCTCAGATTACGGTCCCACACCTTGTCCACGTACGCGCTCTTGTCTTCGTAATCCAACACCGCGCGGGCGCGCAGCGTGCCAGCTTCGTTCAGCGGGCCGCCGGCATCGACGCGGGCGCCGTAGTTGTCCCAGGAGCCGGCGCGGCCTTCCACCATCAACTGGCGCTCGACCGTGCCCCGCTTGCGCACCAGATTCACCGCGCCGGCCGGGCTGCCGGCACCTTCCAGCAGGCCCTGGGCGCCGCGCAGCACTTCCACCCGGTCGAGATAAACAGAGCTGGCCTGCAGCATGTTGCCGTTGGTGTAGGAGCGAGGCAGCGGCATGCCGTCGTACTGGATGGTGTTGGTCTCGAAGCCGCGGATGATGATGTCGTTGCCGCCGCCCACACGCCGGCGCAGGGTGACGCCGGTGGCGTTGGTGAGCACGTCTTCCAGCGTGTCCAACCCCTGATCGTCCATCCGCTGCCGGGTGATGACGGTGACGGACTGGGGAATGTCCTTCAGGGGTTGCGTGCCCTTGAACAGCGTCGTGGCCCTGGCGGCGTAGGAGGCGGTGCCTTCGGTGGTGACGTCCCTCAGGCCCGAGGCCCTCACCGTCACCGGCGCCAGCGTGGCTTCCCCGGCCGGCGCGGGGGGCAGCTTGCGCAGCGTATACCCCCCGTCGCTGCGTTCCACCGGCTCCAGTCCGCTGCCCTGCAGCAGGCGGCGCAGCCCTTCCGCGCCGGTATGGCTGCCGTTCAGGCCGGGGCTGTGCAGGCCGGCGACGAGGGCGGGGTCGAAGGACAGCGCGATGCCGGCGCTTGCGGCGAAGCGGGTGAGTGCGTCTTCCAGTGGGCCGGCGGCGATGGCGTAGGTCTTGCGGGTCTGCTGGGCCGTTTCCTGCGCGTGCAGCGGTGCGGCCGGCAGGGCGGCGGCGAGAAGCAGGACGAGGGCGACGGTCGCCGGGCGGCGTCGAATGGGCGGTGTGTTGGACACGGATTTTCCTTTCGTGACGTGTTTCGACGGGTTTCAACGAACACGACGAACGAAGCGGAAAAAGGTATCAGGCCGGCTCCGCCGCGGCTCGGTGGCGGATCGGTGGTTCAGGGGAGAGGCTGCGGTTGTTGTCGGGGATGAGCCCTTCCTGCTAGATTTTGCAGATCGTAGATTAAACTTCCGATTTGCAAAACAGAGGTGTCCGCCATGTATCCACGTCAAGCTCGTGCGGCGCTGGAACGTCTGGCCAGGGGGTTTCCGGTGCTGGCGCTGACCGGGCCGCGCCAGTCCGGCAAGACGACGCTGGCCCGTGCCTGTTTTCCGGACAAGCCCTATGTTTCGCTGGAAAACCCGGACGAAAGGGATTTTGCCGATCAGGATCCGCGGCGTTTTCTGGAACGCTTTCCTGATGGCGCGGTTCTCGACGAGGTGCAGCGCTGCCCGGCGCTGCTGTCGTGGCTGCAGGGCATCGTCGATGAACGCCAGCGCATGGGATCGTTCGTCCTGACCGGCTCGGCCCAGTTCGACCTGATCGCCGGCATGAGCCAGTCGTTGGCCGGCCGGGTCGGGCGGGTGGAGCTTCTCCCCTTGTCGGTGGCGGAGATGCGGGAGGGCGACTGTCTGCCGTCGGCCCTCGATCGGCTGCTGCTGAACGGCGGCTATCCGGCGATCTACCAGCGCGATCTGGCGGCCGCGGACTGGTTTCCGAATTATGTGGCGACCTATCTGGAGCGCGACGTCCGGCAGATGATTGCGGTGCGGGATTTGTCGCAGTTCCAGCGTTTCGTGCGCATGTGTGCGGCGCGTTCAGGGCAGTTGCTGAACCTTGCCGGGCTGGGCGCGGACTGCGGCATTTCGGCGGCGACGGCGCGCGAATGGCTGTCGGTGCTGGAGGCGAGCTATCTGGTCGCCCGTCTGCCGCCCTACTTCCAGAATTTCGGCAAGCGCCTGGTGAAATCGCCCAAGCTGTACTTCCTCGACGTCGGCTTGATGGCGTGGCTGCTCGGCATCCGCGACGAAACCTCGGTGGCGACCCACGCTGCCCGCGGCGCGCTGTTCGAAACCTGGGTGGTTTCGGAGTTGATCAAGCAGCGTTTCAATGCCGGCCAGCCGGCCGACCTGTATTTCTGGCGGGATAGCGCGGGCCACGAAATCGACGTGGTGTACGAAACGCCGGCCGGCCTGCAGGCCGTCGAGATCAAGTCCGGCAGCACCTTCGCCCCGGACTGGACGGATGGCTTGAAGAAATGGCGGAAATTCGCCGGCAATGTGCCGACGCTGAAGCCCGTTCTGGTCTATGGCGGAGCGGAGAGCCATGAGCGGGAACATTGTTTCGTGACCGCCTGGCAAGACCTGGGGCAAGGCTGAACGACGCGGAAAAATATCAGGCCGGCGCCACGGTGACCCAGTAGCGGGTGCGGTAGTCGATCCGTAGCGGGAAGCTGGCGGCGAGCAGGTCGAGGCTGCGCTGCGGTTCGAGGGCGGGGAAGGTGCCGGACACCCGCAGGTCGGCGACGGCGGGGTGGCAGCGCAGCAGGCCGGGGCGGTAGCGGTCGAGTTCGGCGACGAGCTCGGCGAGGCGCATGCGGCGGGCGACGATCATGCCGTTGATCCACGCGTCGTCGACGGCGCCGTCGGCGGCTTCCGGCCCGCCGGGGCCGGCCGGGCCGAAGACGATGCGCTGGCCGCGGTCCACCCGGCGCCGGATGCTGCCGGCGGCGACTTCGACGGCGCCTTCGAAGACGGCGACGCGGCTGTTTTCCTCGCCGCCGGCGCGGCGGACCGAGAAGCGGGTGCCGATGGCGCGCGCCGTGCCGTCGGCGGTGGCGACGATGAGCGGGCGTGGGCGGGGCAGCGGGTCGGGGGCGCTGGTGACGAGGATTTCGCCGGCCAGAAGGCGGATCAGCCGTGTTTCGGCAGTGAAGCGCACGGCGATCTCGGTGGCCGTGTTGAGCAACAGCCGGGTGCCGTCGGCCAGCGTCAGCGGGCGCTGTTCGCCGGTGGCGCTCTGCCAGCGCTCGCCGGCAACGGAGAAGTGCCGCCAGGCCAGCCAGCCGGCCGGCAGCGCCGGAACCCAGGCCAGACGCAGCAGATGGCGGCGGCGGCCGTTTGGCCGTTCGAGGGCGGCGCGGACCGGGCCGGAAGGCAGTTGCCGGAGATCGCCGAGCAGGGCTTCGGCCCGTTGCCAGGCCTGCCCGTGGGCGGGGCTGGCGGTGCGCCAGCGTTCGACCGCCGCCCATTCCGCCGGGCCGGCGTCGCCGGCATGCAGGCGCATCAGCCAGTCGGCGGCTTCGCGCAGGATGGCGGGGTCGATGGCGCTTTCGCGGGCGTTCATCCGACGCTCAGGCAGGCCAGGAAGGCTTTGCTCATGTGGCGCTTGACGGTGGGCAGCGAGATGCCCATTTCCGCGGCGATGTCGGTGTAGATCAGGCCGTCGAGCTGCGAGCGCAGGAAGATGCGCCGGGTGAGCGCCGGCAGCCCGCCCAGGCAGCGGTCGATGCGGAGCAGGGTTTCGAGGATCAGCAGGCGCTCCTCGGGCGACGGGGCGAGCGGCTCGGGCCGGGCGGCCAGGGCGTCGAGGTAGGCGCGCTCCAGCGCCAGCCGCCGCCAGTGATCGGCCATCAGGTTGCGCGCGATGGTGGTCAGATAGGCCCGCGGCTCCTGGCAGGGGACGGGTGCTTCGCGGCTGAGCAGGCGGACGAAGGTGTCGTGCGCCAGATCGGCGGCGCGGTGCGTGCAGCCCAGCTTCTTGCGCAGCCAGGCGTGCAGCCAGCCGTGGTGCGCGGCGTAGAGGTCGGCGACGGGGTGGGCCGGCGGGACGGCGGTACTCATCGAAAACTCCGGAAGAGAACCTGGCGCTGGCTGCGGCGGGAACCGTTGGCTGGCAAATCAGGAATAGTTCTCATTTTTGCCCGGCCGCGCAAAGGCGTCAATCCGGGGATGCGGGAGCGGCCGATCGGGTCATTCCGGGCGAGGCCGGATCGCGGGCCCGTTTCCCGCTCCGGCGCGGTAGCGGGACCGCGCTCGTCCGCAGGCTGCCGCCGGGCGGTTGGCGCGCCTCGGCGGTCGATGGGTTCGACGGAGACGCCGCTGCCGGTGCTGCGGCAGCGGGCCGTTCAGGAGAGCTTCTTCTTCAGCAGCTCGTTCACCTGCTGCGGATTGGCCTTGCCCTTGGTCGCCTTCATCGCCTGGCCGACCAGCGCGTTGAACGCCTTCTCCTTGCCGGCCTTGAACTCGGCGACCATCGCCGCGTTGGCGGCGAGCACTTCGTCGATCAACTGCTCGATGGCGCCGCTGTCGGTGATCTGCTTCAGGCCCTGCTTTTCGATGATCTCGTCGGCCGATGCGCCCTCGCCGTTCCACAGCGCCTCGAACACCTTCTTGGCGATGTTGTTCGAGATCGTGTTGTCGGCGATGCGCGCGACCAGCCCGCCGAGCTGCGCGGCCGAGACCGGCGAGTCGGCCAGCTCGCGCTCGTCCCGGTTCAGGCGCGCGGCGAGGTCGACCATCACCCAGTTGGCGCAGGGCTTCGCCGCGGCCTTGCCGGCGACGGCGACCGTCGCCTCGTAGAAATCGGCGATTTCGAGCGAGGCGGTGAGCGTCGTCGCGTCGTAGGCCGACAGCCCGTAGTCGGCCATGAAGCGCCGCTTCTTCGCCGCCGGCAGTTCCGGCAGGGCGGCCTGCGTGCGCTCGACCCAGTCGCGCGGGATGAGCAGCGGCAGCAGGTCGGGGTCGGGGAAGTAGCGGTAGTCGTGCGCGTCCTCCTTGGTGCGCATGACGCGCGTCTCGCCGGTGTCCGGGTCGAAGAGCACGGTCGCCTGCTGGATGCGGCCGCCGTCTTCCAGCGTCTCGATCTGCCAGCGGATCTCGTAGTCGATGGCCTGCTGCAGGAAGCGGAAGGAATTCAGGTTCTTGATCTCGCGGCGGGTGCCGAGCGGCGCGCCGGGACGGCGCACGGAGACGTTGGCGTCGCAGCGGAACGAGCCTTCCTGCATGTTGCCGTCGCAGATGCCGATCCAGCGCACCAGCGCGTGCAGCGCGCGGGCGTAGGCCACGGCCTCGGCTGAGGAACTCATGTCCGGCTCGGTGACGATTTCCAGCAGCGGCGTGCCGGCGCGGTTGAGGTCGATGCCGGATTTGCCGTGGAAATCCTCGTGCAGCGACTTGCCGGCGTCCTCTTCGAGATGCGCGCGCGTCAGATGCACGGTCTTCTCGTAGACCTGCTCGCCCTGCCCGACCTGGATGGCGACGCTGCCGCCGACTACCACCGGCAGCTCGAACTGGCTGATCTGGTAGCCCTTGGGCAGATCCGGATAGAAGTAATTCTTGCGCGCGAACACCGACTTCGGCGCGATTTCGGCGCCGATGGCCAGGCCGAAGCGGATCGCGCATTCGACGGCGCCGCGGTTCAGCACCGGCAGCACGCCGGGCAGCGCCAGGTCCACGGCGCAGGCCTGCGTGTTCGGCGCGGCGCCGAAGGCGGTCGAGGCGCCGGAAAAGATCTTCGAGCGGGTGGCGAGCTGTGCGTGCGTCTCGATGCCGATGACGACTTCCCAGTGGTTCATACGTTTTCCTACCTTGTCAGACGCAGCGGCCGGTCTTCCCGTCGATCAGGATCGGCCACAGATATTCGTGGGCGTTGCGCTCGCACTTGGCGGCGCACTCGCTGAAGGCGACGGTGACGCGCGACGCCTGTTCCCAGACGCGCACCGCGCAGCCGCTGCCGTTGCCGTTCAGCGTCACCGGGTGGCGGCCCCTGTCCTGGGCGAAGTCCTTCATGTCGAAGCGGCAGACGCCGTGCTTCGGGATGTCGACCTCGGCGGCGAAGCGCTTCACCTCGTCCTCGTGCACCTGCAGGTCGAGCCGGCCGCGCGTGCCGGTGACCTCGTCGCGGAAGGTGCAGCGCGTCTTCACGTTGAGCGGCCTGATCGGCATCGGCTTCAGGTTGCGCCCGGCCAGGTGCTTGAGCGGCTGCGACTCGATGCGCGGCTTTTCGGCCTTCGGCGTCGCCGCCGGGGCGGGCTCCGAGGCTGCGGGCGGCGGCGCGGGCGGTTCCGGCGTCGCGCAGGCGCCGATCAGGGCGGCCAGCCCCGGCGCCGTGAAGCGGGCGAGCAGGCGCTTACGCATCGGGCGTTTTCAGGTGCCAGTCGGTGGCCTGCTGGTAGCGGTGCGCGACGTTGAGCAGGCGCGCTTCGGCGAAGTAGTCGCCGATCAGTTGCAGGCCGACCGGCAGACCGGCCGAGAAACCGCAGGGAATCGACATGCCGGGCAGGCCGGCGAGGTTCACGGCGATGGTGTAGATGTCCGAGAGGTACATCTGCACCGGGTCGGCCGCCTTCTCGCCGAGGCCGAAGGCGGTGCACGGGCTGGTCGGTCCGAGGATCACGTCGCACTGCCTGAACGCCGCGACGAAGTCATCGGCGATCAGCCGGCGGATGCGCTGCGCCTGCAGGTAATAGGCGTCGTAGTAGCCGTGCGAGAGCACGTAGGTGCCGATCAGGATGCGCCGCTTCACTTCGGCGCCGAAGCCCTGCGCGCGCGTCTTCCGGTACATGTCGTCGAGGTCGGCGTAGTCCGGCGCGCGGTAGCCGTAGCGCACGCCGTCGTAGCGCGACAGGTTGGAGCTGGCCTCGGCCGGGGCGATCACGTAGTAGGCCGGGACCGCCAGCCGCATGTTCGGCAGCGAGACCTCGACCGTCTCGGCGCCGAGCCGGCGGTATTCGGCGATGGCTTCCTGCACGCAGGCCATGACGCCGGCGTCGCAGCCTTCGCCGAAGAATTCCTTGGGCAGGCCGATCTTCAGTCCGGAAAGCGGTTTTTCACCGACGTTCGCCGCCAGTTCGCGGCAATAGTCTTCCGTTTCGCGTTCGAGCGAGGTCGAATCCCGGTCGTCGAAGCCGGCCATGGCGTTCAGCATCAGGCCGCAGTCTTCGGCCGTGCGCGCCATCGGCCCGGCCTGGTCGAGCGAGGAGGCGAAGGCGATCATGCCCCAGCGGCTGACCACGCCGTAGGTCGGCTTCAGCCCCGTCAGGTTGCACAGCGCCGCCGGCTGGCGGATCGAGCCGCCGGTGTCGGTGCCGGTGGCGGCCGGCGCCATCAGCGCGGCCACCGCCGCCGCCGAGCCGCCGGAGGAGCCGCCGGGCACGCGCGTCCGGTCCCAGGGGTTCCTCACCGGGCCGAAGTGCGAGGTTTCGTTCGACGAGCCCATGGCGAACTCGTCCATGTTCGTCTTGCCGAGGTTCACCGCGCCGGCGGCGGCGAATTTCTCGATCACCGTCGCGTCGTAGGGGCTGACGAAGTCGCCGAGCATCTTCGAGCCGCAGGTGGTGCGCCAGCCCTCGGCGCAGAAGATGTCCTTCTGCGCGATCGGGATGCCGGTCAGCGCCCCCCCCTCCCCGGCGGCGAGCCGCGCGTCCGCGGCGCGCGCCTGGGCCAGGCTCCGCTCCGCGTCGACGGTGATGAAGGCGTTGATCTCCGGGTTCAGCCGGGCGATGCGGTCGAGGTGGAGCTGCGTCAGCTCGACCGACGAGATTTCCCGGCCGGCGAGCGCGGCGCCGAGTTCCTTGAGTGTCCTGCCGATCATTCGATCACCTTCGGCACGAGATAGAGGCCGGCCTCGGTCTCGGGCGCCACGGCTTGGAAGGCGGCGCGGCGGTTTTCCTCGGTCACGCGGTCCTCGCGCAGGCGCTGAGCGACGTCCCGGGCGTGCGCCATCGGCTCGATGCCGCGGGTGTCGACGGCCTGCATGGCTTCGATCAGGGAGAAGATTCCATTGAGATGGCCGAGCGTGCTTTCGGCCTCGCTTTCGCTGATGTCGATGCGCGCCAGATGGGCGACGCGCCGGACCTGTTCGAGGGTGAGCGACATGGGTTTGACGGGCGGCGGATGTCTTATATTGGCGGGTCCGATAGGGTATCATGAACCCTTTGACTGCCGCAGCCCGGGCCTTGGGCGGCGCAGGGCTTTCTCCCGGAAATTCAATAAAACTATGTTCGGCATCCTCAGCAAGTATTTTTCCAACGACATGGCCATCGACCTGGGTACGGCCAACACGCTGATCTACGTGCGCGGCCAGGGCATCGTCCTCGACGAGCCGTCGGTCGTCGCCATCCGCCTTGAGGGCGGCCCCAACGCCAAGAAAACGATCCAGGCCGTCGGCAAGGAAGCCAAGGAAATGCTCGGCAAGGCGCCGGGCGCGATCACCGTCATTCGCCCGATGAAGGACGGCGTCATCGCCGATTTCACCGTCACCGAACAGATGTTGAAGCAGTTCATCAAGAAGGTGCACGACTCGAAGCTGTTCTCGCCCTCCCCGCGCATCATCATCTGCGTGCCCTCGGGTTCGACGCAGGTCGAGCGCCGCGCCATCCGCGAATCGGCGATCGGCGCCGGCGCCAGCCAGGTCTTCCTGATCGAGGAGCCGATGGCCGCAGCGATCGGCGCCGGCCTGCCGGTCTCCGAGGCAACCGGCTCGATGGTCGTAGACATCGGCGGCGGCACCACCGAGGTCGGCGTCATCTCGCTCGGCGGCATGGTGTATGCCGGCTCGGTGCGCGTCGGCGGCGACAAGCTCGACGAGGCGATCATCAACTACATCAGCCGCAACTACGGCATGCTGATCGGCGAGAACACCGCCGAGAACATCAAGAAGACCATCGGCTCCGCCTTTCCCGGCACCGAGGTGCGCGAGATGGAGGTCTCCGGCATCAACAAGGCCGAGGGCATCCCGCGCAAGTTCACCATCTCGTCGAACGAGATCCTGGAGGCGCTCACCGAGCCGCTGAACAACATCGTCTCGGCGGTGAAGTCGGCGCTGGAAAAGACGCCGCCCGAGCTCGGCGCCGACATCGCCGAGAAGGGCATGGTGCTCACCGGCGGCGGCGCCTGCCTGCGCGACCTAGATCGCCTGCTGATGGAAGAGACCGGCCTGCCGGTGATCGTCGCCGAGGATCCGCTGACCTGCGTCGCCCGCGGCTGCGGCCTGGCGCTCGAAAAGATGGACAAGCTCGGCAGCATCTTCGCGTCCGAATAGGGCGCCGCCGGGCTCGCCATGGCCGTGTCGCAGCACCCGATTCCGGATTCTCCCGCCCCGGTCGCCGTCCGTCCTTCCGTCGTCTCGCCGTCCTGATCCGTGGCCGCCTTCGATCACACGCCTCCGCCCTTCTTCAAGCGTGGGCCGGCGCCGCTGGCCATGCTGACGCTGTACGTCGCGCTCGCCGTCTCGCTGCTCGTGCTCGACGCCAAGTTCCACTACCTCGACCTGCTGCGCCAGGCGCTGGCCGTGGTCACGCACCCGCTGCAGCAACTGGCGCACGCGCCGGCGCGCGGGCTGGCGCAGGCCGGTGAATACCTGCAGAGCGTCGATACGCTGCACGACGAGAACCAGCGCCTGAAGCGCACCCGCCTCGAAAGCGCGCCGCTGATGCTGCGCCTGCAGCAGCTCGAAGTGGAGAATGCGCGCCTGCGCCGGCTGCTCGCGGTCAGGGAACGGCAGTCGGCGGGCGGCCAGGTGGCGCAGGTGCTCTACGCGGCGCGCGATCCGTTCTCGCGCCGCATCGTCGTGGACAAGGGGCAGCAGGACAAGATCGTCGCCGGCCTGCCGGTGGTCGACGACGCCGGCATCGTCGGCCAGGTGACGCGCGTCTATCCCTTCGTCTCGGAGGTCACGCTGATCACCGGCAAGGATCAGGCGGTGCCCGTCCAGATCGTCCGCAACGGGCTGCGCTCGGTCGTCTTCGGCCTCGGCAACGGCCAGCTCGAACTGCGCTTCATGCCGGCCAACGCCGACGTGCAGGAAGGCGACGTGCTCGTCACCTCCGGGCTCGACGGCGTCTTCCTGCCGGGCTTCCCGGTCGCCCGCGTGCTCAAGGTCGAGCGTGACAGCTCGTATTCCTTCGCGCGCATCCTCTGCGTGCCGGTGGCCGGCGTCGAGAACTTCGGCGAGGTGATGATCCTCGCCCAGCGCGAGGCGCCGCCGCCGCTGCCCGATCCGGCCGAGGCGGTCGACGGCGCGCCCGAGGAGACGGTCGTGAAGACGCGCAAGACGCGGCCGCTGCGCCGGCCCTGACGCCGAAGGAACGAGATCGATGCAGACCACCTTCACCTCCTCCCGCATCCTGCTGCCGGTCCGGCCGTGGTTCATCGCCCTGTCGCTGATCGTCGCGCTGCTCCTCAACATGCTGCCGACCGCCTGGTGGCCGGGCGTGCCGGACTGGGTGGCGCTGGTCCTCTGCTTCTGGAGCGTGCGCGAGTTCCGCAAGGTCGGCATGGGCTGGGCCTTTCTCCTCGGCCTGGCGATGGACGTCGCCGACGCCAGCCTGATGGGCCAGCATGCGCTCGCCTACGTGCTGCTCGCCTACGGCGCCTCGTCGCTGTCGCGGCGCGTGCTGTGGTTCCCGCTGCTGCAGCAGGCGCTGCAGATCCTGCCGCTGCTTGCCATCGTGCCGCTGATCCAGGTCGGCGTGCGCATGCTCGCCGGCAGCGATTTCCCCGGCCTCGGCTTCTTCGTCTGGCCGCTGGTCGCGGCCGTGCTCTGGGCGCCGCTGTCGCTGCTGCTGCTGCTGCCGCAGTACCAGCCGGTGGAGCACGATGCCAACCGTCCGATCTGAGCCCTGAACGAGCATGCGCCGACGCTACGACGCATTCCACCAGCAGGACGGCGACTTCGACCGTTTCCGCTTCCGCGTCGGCTTCGCCGCCGTCGCCGTGCTGTTCGCCTTCTCGATCCTGTTCGCCCGCTTCTTCTGGCTGCAGGTGATGCACCACGACTACTACGCGACGCGCGCCGAGGGCAACCGCATCTCGCTGGTGCCGGTGGCGCCCAGCCGCGGCGTCATCGTCGACCGCAACGGCGCCGTGCTGGCGCGCAACTATTCGGCGTTCACGCTGGAGATCACGCCGTCGCGCGTGCGCGACCTGGAAGCGACGATCGATTCGCTGGCCGGGCTGATCGAGATCCAGGCGAAGGACCGCAAGCGTTTCAGGAAGCTGATGGAGGAGTCGAAGAACTTCGAGTCGATCCCGATCCGCACGCGGCTCACCGACAAGGAAGTCGCCACCTTCGCCGCCAACCGCTTCCGCCACCCCGGCGTCGAGGTCAAGGCGAGGCTGTTCCGCCAGTACCCGCAGGGCGACGTCGGCTCGCACGCGCTCGGCTACATCGGCCGGGTCAACGACCGCGACCTGGCGACCATCGAGACCGCCGGCCAGGACGCCAACTACAAGGGCACCGACCATTTCGGCAAGACCGGCCTGGAGCAGAAGTACGAGTTCGACCTGCACGGCCAGGCCGGCTACGAGGAGGTGGAGGTGGACGCCGGCGGCCGCGCCGTGCGCATCCTGTCGCGCACCGCGCCGGTGCCCGGCCGGAACCTGACGCTGACGCTGGACATCAAGCTGCAGGAAGTCACCGAGCGGGCCTTCGGCGACCGCCGCGGCGCGCTGGTGGCGATCGAGCCGGAGACCGGCGGCATCCTGGCCATGGTGTCGACGCCGACCTTCGATCCGAACCTCTTCGTCGACGGCATCCGCACCGAGGACTGGGAACGGCTGAACAACGACCCCGACAAGCCGATGATCAACCGGGCGATCTACGGCGCCTATCCGCCGGGCTCGACCTTCAAGCCGTTCATGGCGCTGGCGGCGCTGGAGGCGGGCAAGCGCACGCCGCAGCAGACGATCGCCGATCCCGGCCTCTTCAACTTCGGCGGCCACGTCTTCATGGACGACAAGAAGGGCGGGCACGGCCTGGTCGACATGTACAAGTCGATCGTGCAATCGTGCAACACCTACTACTACATCCTGGCCAACGACCTGGGCATCGACGGCATCTCCGGCTTCATGCGCCTGTTCGGCTTCGGCCAGCGCACCGGCGTCGACATCGACGGCGAGGCCGAGGGCGTGCTGCCGTCGCCGGAGTGGAAGCGGCGGCGCTTCAAGAATCCGGAGCAGCAGAAGTGGTACGCCGGCGAGACGATCTCGGTCGGCATCGGCCAGGGCTACAACGCCTACACCATGATGCAACTGGCGCAGGCCACCGCCACGCTGGCCAACGACGGCGTGATGTACCGCCCGCACCTGGTCAAGTACATCACCGATCCGATGACCGGCGAGCGCACGATGATCGAGCCGGAGCCGCTGCGCCGCCTGCCGTTCAAGCAGCAGAACATCGACGTCATCAAGCGTGCGCTGGTCGGCGTGACCAAGGAGGGCACCGGCGCCCGCGCCTTCGCCGGCGCCGAGTACGAGGCCGCCGGCAAGACCGGTACGGCGCAGGTGTTCAGCCTGCGCGGCGAGAAGTACGTGGCCGGCAAGGTGCACGAGCGGCGCCGCGACCACGCGCTGTTCATGGCCTATGCGCCGGCCGACAAGCCGAGGATCGCGCTCGCCGTGCTCGTCGAGAACGGCGGCTTCGGCGCCCAGTCGGCGGCGCCGATCGCGCGCATGGTCTTCGACTACTACCTGCTCGGCAAGCTGCCCAAGGGCGCCGCGCAGGAGGACGAAAGCGCCGTGGAGGCCGACGAATGATCGCCTGGCAGCATCTCGCCCGCCGCCTCTGGCACGGCGCCGTCGACCATCTCGACGCGCCGCTGTTGACGATCACCTTCTGCCTGATGGGCGTCGGCCTGGCGACGATCTTCTCCGCCACCTACGACAGCGAGAACCGCATCCTCAACCAGCTCGTGAACATGGCGGTCGCCCTCAGCCTGATGTGGGCCGTCGCCCAGGTGCCGCCGCAGAAGCTGATGCGCTTCGCCGTGCCGCTCTACGTCGGCGGCCTGTTCCTGCTCGTCCTCGTCTTCATGTTCGGCATCACCGTAAACGGCGCCCAGCGCTGGCTGCACATCGGCATCACCCGCATCCAGCCCTCCGAGATCATGAAGCTCGCCATGCCGCTGATGCTCGCCTGGTACTTCCACAGCCACGAGGCGAACCTGAAGCTGCGCCATTACCTCATCGCCGCGCTGCTGCTCGCCGTGCCCTTCCTGCTCGTCGCCAAGCAGCCGGACCTCGGCACCGCCATCCTGATCGGCGCCGCCGGCTTCTACGTCCTCTTCTTCGCCGGCCTGCAGTGGAAGATCATGATCGGGCTGGCCGCCGCCGGCCTCGCCGCCGCGCCCTTCCTCTGGCACATGCTGCACGACTACCAGCGCCGGCGCATCATGACCCTGATCGATCCGACCTCCGACCCGCTCGGCTCCGGCTACCACATCATCCAGTCGACGATCGCCATCGGCTCCGGCGGCAGCGCCGGCAAGGGCTGGCTGCAGGGCACGCAGACGCACCTCGAATTCATCCCGGAGAAGCACACCGACTTCATCTTCGCCGTCTTCGCCGAGGAGTGGGGGCTGCTCGGCAACCTCGTGCTGCTCGTCCTCTACCTGCTGCTGATCGGCCGCGGCATGATGATCGCGGTGAACGCCTCGACCCTCTTCGCTCGCCTGCTCGCCGGCTCGATCACCCTCAGCCTGTTCACCTACGTCTTCATCAACATCGGCATGGTCACCGGCATGCTGCCGGTGGTCGGCGTGCCGCTGCCGTTCATGAGCTACGGCGGCACGGCGCTGGTCACGCTGTGCACCGGCCTCGGCATCCTGATGAGCATCCAGACGCATCGCATGCTGGTGAAGAAATGAGGGGCGGCGAGGAGGTAGGCGTGAGGCGTCGGGAGGGGCGGCGCTTCGCGCCGGCGTGTGCCGCGCTGCTGTGTGTCGCGCTGCTGCTGGCGGCCTGCGGCAGCGCGCCGAAGCCGGCCGGCGAGACGAGCGCCGGTGCGCCGTCGGCGGGCCGCCAGCCGGCGGCTGCGCCGAAGCGCGGCGGCGGCTACTACAAGGACGACGGCCCGGCCGACGAACTGCCCGACGGCCTCGACGAGCTGCCCGACGCCGTGCCGCGCGTCGAGCCGCTGCACCGCTTCGCCAACCGTCCCTACGTGGTCTTCGGCAAGGAATACGTGCCGAACGCCGGCCTCAAGCCGTACAAGGCGCGCGGCATCGGTAGCTGGTACGGCAAGAAGTTCCACGGCCAGAAGACCTCGATCGGCGAGCCCTACGACATGTTCGCGATGACCGCCGCGCACCCGACGCTGGCGATCCCGTCCTACGCGCGCGTCACCAACCTGGCCAACGGCCGTTCGGTCGTCGTCCGCGTCATCGACCGCGGCCCCTTCCACGCCGACCGCATCATCGACCTCTCCTACGCCGCCGCGCACCGGCTCGACTACATTCGCGCCGGCAGCGCGCGGGTCGAGGTCGAGGCCATCCTGCCCGACGCCACCGGCGTCGCCTACGCACAGGTGGCGCCGACCGCCGCCCGTCCGGCCGCCGGCAGCGACGAGATCGCCGGCCTCGCCGAGAAGCTCGCCGCCGAGGAACGGCCGGTGCAGAGCGCGGCGGCGGTCGGCCTCGACGGCGCCGCCGGCGTCCTGCCGGCCGGCGGCGTGCTGCTCCAGCTCGGCGCCTTTGCCAACGCCGACAACGCCGAGAGCATGCGCCAGCGCCTCGTCCGCGAGCTCGACTGGGTCGAGGGCGAGCTGCGCATCAACAGCGCCGGCGGCATCCACCGCCTGCACCTCGGCCCCTTCGCCGGCCGCGCCGAGGCCGAGCGCGTCGCCGAGCGCATCCGCCAGGAGCACGGCTTCAAGCCGACCTTCGTGACGCGCTAGGCGCCGGCCCCGGGTCTTTGTGACAGTCTGTAAGCGCCGGCGGTTGCGGCCGGCCGGGTTGCTATAATCGCCGCTCCCCGCAGAACCTCCGCCAAGCGCCCCCATGAAAGTCATCGCCTTCCTGCTCGCCTTCGTTCCGTCGCTGGTTTTCGCCCAGCAGATGCCGGTGCCGCCGGCGCTGGCCGCCAAGTCCTGGCTGCTGATCGAGTCCGGCTCCGGCCAGACGCTGGCCAGCCAGGCGTCGGACGAGCGCCTCGAACCGGCCTCGCTGACCAAGCTGATGACCGCCTACCTGACCTTCGCCGCGATCAGACAGGGCACGCTGAAGATCGACCAGCCCGTGCCGGTGTCGGAGAAGGCCTGGCGCACCGGCGGCTCGAAGATGTTCATCCGCGTCGGCACGCAGGTGACGGTCGAGGAGCTGATCAAGGGCATGATCGTGCAGTCCGGCAACGACGCCTGCGTCGCGCTCGCCGAGGCCATCGCCGGCAGCGAGGAGAACTTCGCGCAGATGATGAACCGCGAGGCGCAGCGCCTCGGCATGAGCGCCTCCAGCTTCCGCAACGCCACCGGCCTGCCCGACGCCGAGCACTACACCACGGCGCGCGACCTGGCGACGCTCGCCGGCGCGCTGATCCGCGACTTCCCCGAGGACTACGCCAAGTACTACTCGATCAAGGAGTTCCGCTACAACAACATCACGCAGCCGAACCGCAACCGCCTGCTCTGGCTTGACCCCACCGTCGACGGCATGAAGACCGGCTACACCGAGGCCGCCGGCTACTGCCTGATCTCGTCCGCCAAGCGCGGCCCGCGCCGCCTGCTGTCGATCGTTCTCGGCACCGCCTCCGACGCCGTGCGCGCGCAGGAGTCGCTCAAGCTGCTCAACTTCGGCTACCAGTTCTACGACGCCGTTCAGCTCTACGCCAAGGATCAGCCGGTATCCAGCCTGAAGGTGTGGAAGGGCGGCTCGGCGACGGTCAAGGCCGGCTTCACCGGTGACTTCATCCTCGCCGTGCCCAAGGGCTACGCGCAGAAGGTGCAGGCCGACCTCGTCTCGCAGCAGCCGCTGATCGCGCCGGTCTCGGCCGGCCAGACCGTCGGCACGATGAAGGTCAGCGTCGACGGCAAGCATTTCGGCGACTATCCGGTCGTCGCGCTGGAGAGCGTGCCGCAGGCCGGCGCCCTCGGCCGCGCCATCGACTCGGTGCGCCTCTGGTTCAACTGACGGCGGGCCGCCGATGACCGACACCCTCTGCTACCTCGACGGCGACTACCTGCCGCTCGCCGCGGCGCGCATCTCGCCGCTCGACCGCGGTTTCCTGTTCGGCGACGGCGCCTACGAGGTGATCCCGGTCTACTCGCGGCGGCCGTTCCGCATCGGCGAACACCTCGCGCGCCTGCAGTACACGCTCGACGGCATCCGCCTGCCGAACCCGCACACGGCCGCCGAGTGGCGCGAGCGCGTCGAGCGCATCGTCGCCGCCGCGCCCTTCGCCGACCAGTCGGTGTACCTGCAGGTGACGCGCGGCGCCGACGACAAGCGCGACCATGCCTTCCCGCCGGGCGTGCCGCCGACCGTCTTCATCTTCACCGCGCCGCTGACGACGACGCCGGACAGCGTGCGCGCCGCCGGCGTCGCCGCCGTCACCGCGCTCGACAACCGCTGGCTGCGCTGCGACCTCAAGGTCGTCGCCCTGCTCGCCAACGTGCTCGCCCGCCAGCACGCGGTGGACCAGGGCTGCGCCGAGACCATCCTGCTGCGCGACGGCTTCATGATCGAGGGCGCCGCGTCGAACATCTTCGTCGTCAAGGACGGCGTGCTGCTGGCGCCGCCCAAGGACCACCGCATGCTGCCCGGCATCACCTACGACGTGGTCCTCGAACTCGCCGCCGGGCACGGCGTCCCGCACCAGGTGCGCGAGATTCCCGAAGCCGAGCTGCGCGCCGCTGACGAGGTGTGGATGACCTCGTCGACCAAGGAAGTGCTGGCGATCACCACGCTCGACGGCCGGCCGGTCGGCGGCGGCGTGCCCGGCCCGCTGGCGCAGCGCATGCACGGCTGGTACCAGCGCTTCAAGGACGAGGTGATGCGCCGTGGCTGACGAAAGCGCGCAGACGCTGCTCGAATTCCCCTGCGACTTCCCGATCAAGATCATGGGGCTGGCCAGCAACGACCTGGCGCAGGCCGTGCTCGCAGTCGTGCTGAAGCACGACCCGGGCTTCGACGGCGCGACCATGGAGATGCGGGCGAGCAGCGGCGGCAAGTACGTCAGCCTGACCTGCACCGTGACCGCGACCTCGAAGCCGCAGCTCGACGCGCTGTACATGGAACTCACTGCCCACCCTTTGGTGAAGATAGTGCTTTGATGGCTGTGAGGAGTGAGGAGTGAGGAGTGAGGAGTGGGTCGGAACGGTGAGCGAAGGGGCGGGTTTACTCCTCACTCCTGACGCCTTACCCCTTACTGTCCGCCAGCTAGGTCTGGCGGACTACGAACCGACGTGGCGGGCGATGATCGATTTCACCGCCGCGCGCACGGCGGATACGCCGGACGAACTGTGGGTCGTCGAGCATCCGCCGGTGTTCACGCTCGGCCAGGCCGGCAAGCCGGAGCACCTGCTGCGCGACGACGGCATCCCGCTGGTGAAGATCGACCGCGGCGGCCAGATCACCTATCACGGCCCCGGCCAGGCGGTGGTCTATCTGCTGATCGACCTCTCCCGGCGCAAAATCAAGGTGCGCGAACTGGTGAACTGCATCGAGCAGGCGGTGATCGACTGCCTCGGCGAGCACGGCGTAGTCGCCGCGCGCCGCGACGGCGCGCCCGGCGTGTACGTCGGCGCAGCGAAGGTCGCGGCATTGGGCCTGAGAATCAGGAACGGCTGCTGCTACCATGGCGTCAGCCTGAACGTGGACATGGACCTGTCGCCGTTCGCGGCGATCAACCCCTGCGGCTACGCCGGCATGCCGGTGACGCAGACGAAGGACCTCGGCATCCTGCTGACGCCG
Organism: Rhodocyclaceae bacterium; assembly: GCA_019455325.1. Lineage (GTDB taxonomy): Bacteria > Pseudomonadota > Gammaproteobacteria > Burkholderiales > Rhodocyclaceae > Proximibacter. The sequence continues at coordinate 166,667 of JACFMQ010000005.1, forward strand.
CCACAAGCGGCCGAGGCGCTGACGAGGCATCTCATCGCACAACTGGAGCGGAAGGAATGAGCGAACGCGGCGTGAAGCAGAAGGGCGAACTGAAGACGGCCCGCATCCCGATCAAGATCGTGCCGCACGTGCCGCAGAAGAAGCCGGAGTGGATCCGCGTCAAGGCCGGCAACAACGCCGGCCGCTTCGGCGAGATCAAGACCATGCTGCGCGAGCAGAAGCTGCACACCGTGTGCGAGGAAGCGGCCTGCCCGAACATCGGCGAATGCTTCGGCCGCGGCACCGCCACCTTCATGATCCTCGGCGACATCTGCACGCGCCGCTGCCCGTTCTGCGACGTCGGCCACGGCAAGCCGCTGCCGCCGGATCCGAACGAACCCGTGCACCTCGCCGAATCGGTCGCCAACCTGCGGCTGCGCTACGTCGTCATCACCAGCGTCGACCGCGACGACCTCCGGGACGGCGGCGCCCAGCACTTCGTCGACGTCATCGCCGCCGTGCGCGCGCAGTCGCCGACCACGACCATCGAGACGCTGGTGCCCGACTTCCGCGGTCGCCACGAGGTCGCCATCGACGTGCTCGGCCAGTCGCTGCCGGACGTCCTCAACCACAACATGGAAACCGTGCCGCGCCTCTACAAGCAGGCGCGGCCGGGCGCCGACTACCGGCACTCGCTGGAATTCATGCGCGCCTTCAAGGCGAAGTATCCGCAGGTGCCGACCAAGTCCGGCCTGATGGTCGGCCTCGGCGAGACCGACGAGGAAATCCTCGAAGTCATGCGCGACCTGCGCGCGCACGGCGTCGAGATGCTGACCATCGGCCAGTACCTCGCCCCCTCCGGCCACCACCTGCCGGTGTCGCGCTACGTGCATCCGGACGTGTTCAGGATGTACGAGGAAGAAGCGAAGAAGATGGGCTTCACCGGCGCCGCCTGCGGGCCGATGGTGCGTTCGAGCTACTGGGCCGACCGGCAGGCGCACGAGGCCGGGGTGGGCTGACAACTGACGCCGGATGACCGCATCCGGCGTTCCGGCCGGCCCGGTTGAATGCAAAACCCGGCGCTCGGGCCGGGTCGATGCTCCAAAGGGTGGGGCGCTCAGAATTTATGCGACACGCCAAAGGCGAGCAGATCGCCATTGGCGCCGTTACCGACGACGTAGTCCGACGCAAAGGCCGTCGTCGCATTGCGCTCGTTGCTGAGATGCGTCCAGCCCGCATACAACTGGGTGCGCTTCGACAGGTCGTAGTTGTACGCCACCGACCAGGCCTGTGCGTCGGCATTGCTCAGGCCACCGCTCCGGATCCGGTTCTGTCCGTAGGCCAGCTTGACCGTGTTCCGTTCCAGGAAAGGCACGGCAACGCCGAGCGCCCACTTGCTGTCGCTCGACTGGCCGTCGACCTTCCAGTTCTGGTACATGGCGAAAGTCTTCAGGACGCCGAAATCGTAGATCGCCCCCAATCCGTATTCGCGGACATCGTCGTCCGCCGCGGTATCGCGCATCTCCATCTTTGAATACACGGCGCCGAGCCTGAGGCCGGCATTGACGTAGCTCACCGACAGCAGGTTGGCCGACGCGTCGTTTTTATTCGTCGTGCCGGCCGTTTCAGTCAGCCGCGCGTGGTTCACCGCGAATGAAAAACCGGCGAAGCTCGGCGAGTTCCAGGCCACCGCATTGTCGCGCCGCCCCCCGTTGCCGCAAACCACGATCGTCGCGGCTTTCATCCGGTCGGTGACGTTGAAGGCGCCGCCGGCCACCGGGTTGTAGGTGCAGGCGAAATCGAAACCGGCCGTCTGCAGGCGACCGGCGACGACGGTTCCGTAGGCGCCGCTGCTCAGCCCGACGTACTGCTGGCGGGCCTGCGTGCCGGTGAAGCGGGTCCGCGACGCGGCGTCGCCGATGCCGGAATTCTGGTCCGGCGCGATGTTGTATTCGAGCACGAACACCGCCTTGAGTCCGTTGCCGAGATCTTCGGTGCCCCTGAAGCCGATTCGCGACGGCTGGTTCATGCCATTGTCGATGGTGTTCATGACCTTCTTGTCAGCGGCCCTGAAATGCACGTAGCCGACGTCGATCACGCCATAAACCTGGGCGCTGCTCTGTGCGACGGCACCGGCCGAGAGCAGTGCGGCGACTCCGCCCAGCACGACGATCTTGTTATTCATCTCCTCATCCTTTCCTGTTGTGAAAATCAAAATTGGCGAACCCTTCGTCCACCGCCTCCGGAGGGGCGGCGGCAAAAGGTCCATCCACGAAGCGCGGCGCCGCGCCGTATCGGAAAAGGCGCGCCGCCGCGACCATTTGCCGGCCAGGCCGGCAAATCCCTGCCGTTGCCATCAGGCCGTGCGAATGCGGAATCTTTCCAACCCCCGGCTGCACGCGAGCGTGAGCAGGCCGATGGCCGCCGATGCGATCCCGATGGGGTACGGCGTCCCGTCGTAGGTCGCTCCGACCAGCGTGCCGACGACGAACGAGAACAGGATCACGACGGCTCCCATCAGCGCCGCCGCGGCGCCGGCGTTCGCCGGGAAGGGCGCAACGGCAGTGGCCTGGGCGCACGGAAAACCGATGCCGTGGGCAAGCATCACGAGGCATTGCGCGAACAGAAGCGCCGCCCAATGCGCAAGGCCCCCGACGACCAGCGCCGGGAATAGCAGGCAGGCGGCAAAGCTGGCGTTGGCGCCGAGGCGCAAGGTTCTGTCGATGCCGTGCCGATGCAGGTGGCGGCGGCAGATGACGGTCCCGCACCAATAGCCGCCGGCGCTCAGCGCAAAGCAGGCGCCCACGTAAGCGGTGGGAACGAAGAAAACGTTGATGAGCAGGAAGGCGCTGCCGGACAGGTAAACGAAGATCGAGCCGAAGGACAGCGCGCCGGGCAGGGTGCATGCCCAGAAATGCGCGCTCCCGGCGATCTTTGCGTAGTTCCCGACGAACCTGCCCGGATTCAGGGCGTGGAGATTCCGGCTTCGATTGGTCTCCGGCAGCCGGAAGAACGCAAGGGCGCCGAGCGCGATGCCGAGCAGCGACAGAACGACGAAGGCCGCGCGCCAGCCGAAGGCGACCTGCAGGTAGCCGCCGAGCAGCGGCCCGCAGATCGGCCCCAGCGCGTAGATGCTGCTCACCCGCGCCATGATGAGCGCGCCGCCGATGCCGGGCTGGGTGTCGTTGATCACGGCGCGAGCGACCACGACGATGGTGCAACAGCCGACCGCCTGCATGAACCGCCCGGTGATCAGCGCGTCGATGGTCGGCGCCAGGGCGCAGGCGACGCTCGCCAGGATGAAGACGAGGAAGCCGGCCAGCAGCGCCGGGCGGCGTCCCCAGCGATCGGACAGCGGCCCGCTCAGCAGTTGGACGCTGGCGAATCCGAGCATGAAGAGGGAGAGCGTTTTCTGGGCGCCTGCCGGCGACGAGCCAAAGGCCGTTGCGATGTGCGGTAGCGACGGCAGGTAGAGATCCGTCGACAGGGGCTGGATCATCATGCATCCGGCGAGTAGCCAGACCAGTCCCGAAAAGTGCTGTGCGTCGCCCGTCGCCGGGAGCGAATGCGTATCTGCCGCGCAGGGTTGGGTCATGCTCGCGTTCCCCGGTAAACGGTGGGTTCGATCAGGCGGATGGCGTGCAAAAGGAGAGGCAGGAAACTGCCTCTTCAAGAAACCCCGCCGGCGATCGGAGCAGGAGCGCCGACGGGGAGTGCGGCATCCGTCAGTGCTGGGCGGCGCTCGCGATTCCCAGCCCGGTCTGTGCGCGCACGAATTGCGGGCCGTAGCCGTCGCGCTCGCTCTGAACCGTGCTGCTGCGATCGAGGATGGAAACCACGTAGCAGACGAGGAAGGCCAGCGGCATCGAGAAGAGCGCCGGATGGTCGTAGGGGAAGATCGCCTGCGGGTTGCCCAGTACGGTTTTCCACACGGCCGGCGACAGCACGACCAGCACGACGGCGACGATCAGCCCCGAGAATCCGCCCCACAGCGCGCCGCGCGTCGTCAGCCCCTTCCACGACATGGCGAGGACGAGAACCGGGAAGTTGGCCGAGGCGGCGACGCCGAAGGCGAGGGCCGTCATGAAGGCGATGTTCATCTTCTCGCAGGCGATGCCGAGAAGCACGGCGAGCAGTCCGATGCCGATCGTGGCGATCTTCGAAACGCGCATTTCGTCGTCTCCGCTGACCTGCCCCTTGCGGATCACCTTGGCGTAGATATCGTGCGACACCGCCGAGGCGCCGGCGAGCGCCAGCCCCGAGACAACGGCGAGGATGGTGGCGAAGGCGACGGCCGACATGAAGCCCAGGAGAAGGTTGCCGCCGACGGCGTTGGCCAGGTGCATGGCGACCATGTTGCCGCCGCCGATCAGCGCGCCGTCCAGCTTGCCGCCGACGAAGAACTGCGGGTTGGTGCCGATGATCGCGATGGCGGCGATGCCCATGGCGACGACGATCAGGAAGAAGTAGCCGATGAAGCCGGTGGCGTAGAACACCGACCGGCGCGCTTCCTTGGCGTCGGGGACGGTGAAGAAGCGCATCAGGATGTGCGGCAGCCCGGCCGTACCGAACATCATTCCGAACGACAGCGAGATCGTCGAGATCGGGTCCTTGAGCAACATGCCGGGGGCAAGGATGGCGGCGCCGTCCTTGTGGGCGGCGCCGACGGCCTTGAACATGCCTTCGAAACTGAAGTCGAACTGCGCCATGGTGAGCACGAACATGACCGTGCCGCCGATGAGCAGCAGGCTGGCCTTGATGATCTGCACCCAGGTCGTCGCGGTCATGCCGCCGAAGGTCACGTAAACCACCATCAGCGCGCCGACCGAGAGCACCGCATAGACGTAGTCGAGGCCGAAGAGCAGCTGGATCAGCTGCCCGGCGCCGACCATCTGCACGATCATGTAGAACAGGACGACGGTGATCGAGCCGGCGGCGGTCATGATGCGCATCCGCGTTTCGTCGAGGCGGAAGGAGACGATGTCGGCGACGGTGAAGCGGCCGAGATTGCGGAGCCGCTCGGCGAGCAGGAAGAGAATCACCGGCCAGCCGATGAAGAAGCCGACGGCGAACGGCATGGCGTCGTAGCCCTTGAAGTAGGCGAGGCTGGCGATGCCGAGCAGGGTGCCCGCCGACATGTAGTCGCCGGCGATCGCCAGGCCGTTCTGAAAGCCGGAGATGCCGCCGCCGGCGGTGTAGAAATCGGCGGCGCTTTTCGTGCGCTTCGCGGCCCACCAGGTGATCCCCAGGGTGACGACGACGAAGAACAGGAACATGCCGACGGCCGTCATGTTGATCGACTGCTTCTCGACCGCGCCGATGGCGGCCGGCGCGGCAAGCGCGGCATTGCTCGCGGCAAGCAGCGCGGCGAAGGGGATTTTCTTGAGCGCGTTCGCTTTCATTTCCTCGACTCCCGCAGGATTTCCTCGGTCAGCGGGTCGAACTCTTCGTTCGCCCGCCGGATGTAGATGCCCGTGCTGATCCACGCCATGGCGATCAGCACCGCGCCGAGCAGATAGCCGATCGTGGTGGCAGCGCCCGCGTAGAGCGGGATCGCCAGCCAGTTCGGGCGGGCGATGCCGATCATCAGGTAGCTGAAGAAACTGCCCAGGACCGCGAGGGTCAGAATCCAGGCGAAGCGCCTTCGCCGATTGACCAGATCGGCGAATTTCGGGTTCGAATAAACCCGGTCGAGTTGTCGTTGATCGTCCATCTTTGTCTCCTCTCTTGTTCCCTTCATCCGGTTCCTGCGAACCGCCTCTCCTTTGCCGCGAGCCGTCTGCCGGGGCACGCGGCTTCACGATCTCCTTTCACATTCCGTGGCTGGCTCAGGGGCGGCCGAGCAGCACGGCGATTCCCATGCCGCCGCCGATGCAGGCGCTGGCGACCCCGTAGCGCGCCTCGCGCAGTTGCATTTCCAGCGCCAGGCTGCCGCTGATGCGGGCGCCGCTCATGCCGAGCGGGTGGCCGAGCGCGATGGCGCCGCCATTGACGTTGAGATGCCGGTATTGCGGGGAATCGAGGTACCAGCCCATTTCCTTCATGCAGCCGAGCACTTGGCCGGCGAAGGCTTCGTTGATCTCGAAGAGATCGATGTCGCTCATCTTCAGGCCGGCCTTTTGCAGCAGCTTCGGGATCGCGTAGGCGGGGCCGAGGCCCATCACCATCGGATCGAGCGCGGCCGCCGACCAGTCGAGCACGCAGGCGATCGGCTGCAGGCCGAGCGCCCGGCATCTTTCTTCCGACATCAGCACGAGGGCGGCCGCGGCGTCGTTCATGCCGGTCGAGTTGCCGGGCGTGACCGTGCCGACCTCCTGGAAGGCCGGCTTCATCGTCGCCAGCTTTTCGAGCGTGACGTCGGGCCGCGCGTGCTCGTCGTGCTCGAAGAAGGTCGAACCCTTGCGCGACTTGATCTCGAACGGAACGATCTCCCGTGCCAGCCGCCCCGACTGCTGCGCCTCGCGGGCCTTCATCTGGCTCTCGTAGGCGAAGCGATCCTGATCCTCGCGCGGTATCTGGCAGCGGACGACCACGTTCTCGGCCGTGTTCCCCATCCAGACCGCGGGATACAGCGGATGCGGCGCCGCATTGAAATGCGATTGCTCGTTGGCGCACTTGAGCTGCGTCGAGCCGTTGCGCAGCCCCTGATAGCGGGCCGGCAGCGGCAGGTAGTAGGGCGCGCGCGACAGCGATTCGGCACCGCCGGCGACGACGACGTCGGCGGCGCCGGTGACGATCTCCTGCCAGGCCGAGGCCACCGCCTGCAGGCCGGAGCCGCAGATGCGATTGACGGTGAAGGCCGGCGTGTCGACCATGCCGCAGAGCAGGGCGGCGTCGCGCGCGAGCTGCGGCGAGTCGGCGCTGGAAGTGACGTGGCCCATGATGACTTCGTCCACGTCGCCGCCCTTCAGGCCGGAACGCTTGACGGCCTCGGCGATGGCGGCGGCGCCGAGCGCTTCGACGGGCGTCTCCCTGAGCGTGCCGAGAAAGGCGCCGATGGCCGTGCGCGCATAGCTGGTGATTACGACTTTTCTCATTTCTTTTGTCTCCGGTTGTCAGCGGGCATGCGCCGCCATGATTTCTTTCAGGCCGCCCCAGGTCTCGGCGAAGATTTCCGCCGGCATTTCCTTGAGGGCGGGCGAGATGCGCGGCCGGAAATCCATGGCCGCCAGCACGTCGCGTTCGAGATCGAGGCCGGGCGCGATCTCGATCAGCGTGACTTCGCCTTCCTGGAGCTCGAAGACCGCGCGCTCGGTGACGTACAGCACCGGAACGCCGTTCTGCCGGGCGAAGCCGCCGCTGAAGGTGATCTGGTCCACGCGCTCGACGAACTTCCGGGTCTTCCCTTCGCTGACCACGCGAACCCTGCCGCCGCCGAAATCGAGTTCGGCGCCGTTCGCCAGCGAGCCGCAGAAGACGACCTTCTTCGATCCCTGCGTGATGTTGATGAAGCCGCCGGGGCCGACGACGCGCGGCCCGAATTTGCTGACGTTGAGGTTGCCTTCCCGGTCGGTCTGGGCCAGCCCGAGAAAGGCGATGTCGAGTCCGCCGCCGTCGTAGAAATCGAACTGGGCCTCGTGCTCGATGATCGCTTCGGCGTTCCAGGCGCTGCCGAAGTCGGCGCCGGCGGCGGGGATGCCGCCATAGGTGCCGAGTTCGGTGGTCAGCGTGAACAGATCGGCGACGCCTTCCTCGGCCGCGACGCTGGCGATGCCGTCGGGGATGCCGATGCCGAGGTTGACGATGGCCTTCGGCGCCAGCTCCATGGCCGCGCGGCGGGCGATGATCTTCCGCTCGCTGAACGCCATCGGCGGCAGGCTGGCCAGCGGCACCCTGATATGGCCGGCAAGGCCGGGGTTGTACACCGTGCCCATCGTCTGCATGTGGTTCTCGGGCCTGGCGACGACCACGTGGTCGACGAGCACGCCGGGCACCTTCACCTCCTTCGGATGCAGGGTCCTGGCGTCGGCGAGGTACTTCACCTGGGCGATGACGATGCCGCCGGAGTTCTTCGCCGCCTGCGCCATCGGCAGAGCTTCGGCGATCATCGGCTCCTCCTCGATGGTGAGGTTGCCGTTGGCGTCGGCGGTGGTGGCGCGAATGACGGCCACGTCGAGCGGAAACGATTTGTAGAGCAGCCACTCCTCGCCCTCGATCTCGATCACCTTGACCAGTTCTTCCGTGGTCTTGCTCGTCACCTTGCCGCCCTGGTGGCGCGGGTCGACGTAGGTGCCGATGCCGACCTTGGTGATGACGCCCGGCTTGCGCCCGGCGATCTGGCGCCACAGCGTCGCCAGCACGCCCTGCGGCAGCAGGTAGGCTTCGATCCGGTCGTCGTTGATCAATCGCCCCATCGCCGGTGCCTGCCCGGTATGGCCGGCGATCAGGCGCCTGACCAGTCCCTCGTGCGCCAGATGCCCCATGCCGCGCGTCTTGAGATCGCCGCAGCCGCAGTCGTGAACCGGCGTGATGCCGCGCGGCGAGCCGGTGTCGAGGAAACGCTTTTCGAGCGCCATGGCGATCTCTTCGGCGAAGAACGACATGCCGACCGTCGTCCATGCCACCGTGTCGCCGTCCTTGATCAGGCCGGCCGCCTGTTCTGCCGTGATGACCTTGTTCATCGCCGGCTCACCTGGCCGCCAGGCGGACGGCGCCGTCGAGACGGATGGTTTCGCCGTTGAGCATGACGTTCTCGACGATGGCTTTCGCCAGCGCGGCGAATTCGTCCGGCCTGCCCAGGCGCGGCGGGAAGGGTGTGGCGGCGCCGAGCGAGGCTTGGACCTCCGCGGGCAGGGCTTCCATCATCGGCGTCAGAAAGAGGCCGGGGGCGATGGTGTTCACGCGGATGCCGGCGCGGGCCAGCTCGCGCGCGATCGGCAGCGTCATGGCGGCGACGCCGGCCTTGGACGCGGCATAGGCGGCCTGGCCGATCTGCCCCTCGAAAGCGGCGACCGAGGCGGTGTTGATGACGACGCCGCGTTCGCCTTCGTCGTTGGGCTTGCCCCCGGCCATCGCCGCCGCCGCGAGACGAAGCACGTTGAACGTGCCGACGAGGTTGATGTTCACGACGCGCGCGAAATCGTCGAGCCGGTGCGGCCCCTCCTTGCCGAGCACCTTCCAGGCGCTGCCGACGCCGGCGCAATTGACCAGCCCCTGAAGGCCGCCGAAGCGCTCGACGGCGAGCGCGACGGCGGCCTTCGCCTCGGCTTCGCTGGTGATGTCCGTCTTGCAGAAGGCGGCGCGCGCGCCCAGCTCGGCCGCCAGCGCCTGCCCCTTGTCGACGCCGACGTCGGCAATGAGGACCTTGGCGCCGGCGTCGTGGAAGAGGCGCACGGTGGCGGCGCCGAGTCCCGAAGCGCCGCCGGTGACGATGAAGGTGGAATTTTCGAGTCGCATGGTCTGTCTCCGATCTTGGAAATCGCGGTTGATTTTTGAAAAAAAGCCCCCTCGCTCGGCTCCCCGGGGAGCCAAGGCAATGGATTTCTTCTCTGTGGTCAGCGGCGTGGCGAGGGGCGCCACGCCTGTCGGGTCAGTTCTTCTTTCGGTTGAGGAACTCCTGCATCCGGCGGTTCGCCTCGTCGCTGCTCTGCGCGATGGCCGCGGCCATCGACTCGGTGTAGAAGCCGTTTGCCATCGACATGTCGCCGATGTTGGCAACCGCGTTGATCGACGCCCAGTTGGAAAGCGGCGCATTGCTCGCCACCTGGCGCGCCAGGCGGAACGCCTCCGCCAGCGCCGCGCCCTCGTCGACCACGTAGTGCGAAAGCCCCAGGCGCAGCCCGTCCTCGGCGCCGTAGCTGCGGCCGGTCAGCATCATCTCGGTCATGCGGTCGGGGCCGATGATCTTCGAGACGCGGACGGAAGCGCCGCCGCCGACGAAGATGCCGCGCTGCCCCTCCGGCAGCTGGTAGAAGGTCGTGCGGTCGGCGACGCGGACGTGCGTGCTGGTGGCTAGCTCCAGCCCGCCGCCGACCACCGCGCCCTGCAGGGCCGCCAGCACCGGCCGGCCGCCGAACTGGATCTTGTTGAAGACGCGGTGCCACCACTGCGAGTGCTGCAGCACTTCGAACGGCGTCCGCACCTGGTGCTCGGAGAGGTCGAGCCCGGCCGAGAAGTGCGGCCCCTCGCCCGAAAGAACGACGACCTTGACGATCTCGGGCAAGGTGTCGAAGCAGGTCTCGATGTCCCTGAGCAGCCCGTTGTTGACCGCGTTCCGCTTGTCCGGCCGATGGAGGCGGAGGTGCGCGATGTTGTCGTCGATGGTGAGCTTGATGTTGTCAAACCCCATGAATGCTCCTTTTTTTGCTGTTGAGGGTGGGTGTTCAGCCGGCTTCGTGCGCCGGCAGGATCACGTCGTCGTCGGGCTGGTCGGCATGCAGGCGCAGCACGAAGTCGGCGCGGCGCGTCAGCACCATGCGCTGGTTGATGTAAGCCTTGTCGGTGATTTCGCCGGCGTCGATGGACGGCGGTTCGGCCAGCAGCATCGCGCGCGCCGCGCTGCCGGCAGAGCCGCCGCCCTCCTTCTTGAGGCGCGCCAGGCCGCGCGCCACCATCGACCGGATCGACGGCTGGCGCAGCAGATCGCCGACCGATGCGTCGGGCGGCAGATTGGCCGACAGCTTGCGCAGCTCCGGGACGTTGGGAAAGACGAGAAAGCCGACCTCGTCGCGGTCGTGGCCAGTGACGACGATGTCCTGGGCGATCGGCAGCAGGGCCTCGATGCCCTTCATGCGGAGGCTGCCGACATGCACCCAGGTGCCGGTGACGAGCTTGAAATCCTCGCCGACGCGACCGTCGAACAGCAGCCCCTTCGCCGGCAGTTCGGGATCGACGAATTCGATGGCGTCGCCGATCCTGTAGAAGCCTTCCTCGTCGAAAGCCGCCGCGGAAAGATCGGCCTGCTTCCAGTAGCCCGGCATGACGTTCGGCCCGCGCACGCGCACTTCGAGTTTGTCGGCCGAGGGGAGCAGCTTGAGTTCGACGCCGGGTACCGGGATGCCGATCACGCCCGAACGCTCGGGCGCGAAGTGGCTGTCCGTGCAGGAAGGCGCAGTCTCGGTCGAGCCCCAGCCGGAAACGAGGGGGATGCGATGGCCCAGCGTTTCTTCGGAGAGGCGGTTGATGTCGTCGAACAGATGCTGCGGCAGGGCCGCCGCCGCATAGAAGATGACCTGCAGCCGGCTGAAGAAATTCTTCCGCAGGGCGTCGTCGGCGTAGAGCGCGGCCACCAGCAGATCGAAGCCGCGCGGTACGTTGAGATAGACGGTCGGCGCGATTTCGGAGAGGTTTTGCCGGCTGGTCTCGAAAGCGCCGGGCGCGGGCTTGCCTTCGTCGATGTACAGGGTGCCGCCGTTGCACAGCACCATGTTGAAATTGTGATTGCCGCCGAAGGTGTGGCTCCACGGCAGCCAGTCGACGATGACCGGCGGCTCTTCGGCGAGGAAAGTCCACGTCTGGATCTTGGCCTGCTGGTTCGCACAGAGCATCCGCTGCGTGTTGATGACCGCCTTCGGCGCGCCTACGGAACCGGAGGTGAACAGGAACTTGGCGATCGTGTCCGGCCCTACCCCGGCAAAGGCCGCATCGACGGCGGCGGCGTCCGTCGCTTGCAGCAGTTCGGAAAAGGGCGTCGCCGCGCCGGTCTCGCCGGAGCGGCTGCCGGCGACCACCGTGCCGTCGTGCAGCGGGGCGATGGCGGCCAGCGCCGGTGCGAAGCGCGCGTGGTCCTCGACGAAGATCAGGCCGGGCCCGAGCAGCTCGATATTGGCCTTCAGCTTGGCGTGATCGCGCGAAACCAGCGAATAGGCCTGCGAGACGCAGGACACCGGCACGCCGACGTGCATCCCGGCGAGCATCAGCAGCGCATGTTCGATGCTGTTGTCGGAAAGCACGACGATCGGCCGTTGTGCCGAGAGATTCCGGCCGAGCAGCCAGGTCGCGACGGCGCGAACCCGCGCCAGCGTCTCGGCGTAGCTCAACTCGACCCATTGGCCGTCGCCGCCGCGTTCGGCGATGAAGATGCGCTCGGGCGTTTCCTTCGCCCATCGCTCCAGCCAGTCGCCGACCTTGTCGACGCATGGGTCCAGCGCCACGGGGGAACGCAGGATCTGGCTCCCGTCGGCCCGTTTTTCGACCGTCACCCGCGCCGGGGCAAACAGGCGTTTCGCATCGCTGGTCGCGGCGCGCGGCCCGGTCGGCGCGCTTCGCCCGGCGCCCTGGCCGGCTTCCGTACTACGTTTCATTGTCGTCTCCTCGCCCCTGATAGGTGGGCTTGTTGTAACGCATCATGGATGATATTCGTGTTGCGTTTAGATATCCTATGCGATAGCTTTACAGAGCGCAAGCGATCTTATTTGATATTTTTCAGGAGACGAAAACCATGCAGTCCTATAACCCCCCCATCCGCGATATCCGTTTCGTCATTCATGAGCTCGTCGGCGCCGCGTCGATCTGCGCGCTGCCGGCTTACCGCGCCTCGGAATGCGATCCGGCGCTGATCGACGCGGTCCTGGACGAAGCCGGGAAATTCGCCGGGGAAGTGCTGTCGCCGCTGAACGCGATCGGCGACAGGGAAGGCGCGCGCTGGCAGCCGGGAAGCGACGGCACGGGCGAGGTGCGCACCGCGCCCGGATTCCCCGAGGCGTATCGCCGATTCGTCGAGGGCGGATGGATGGCGCTGCCCTGCGCCCCGCAATTCGGCGGCCAGGGCCTGCCGCGGCTGCTGGCGACGGCGGTGAGCGAGATGTGGAAAGGGGCGAACCTTTCGTTCTCGCACGTCATCACCTTGACGCACGGCGCAATCGAGGCGCTGACGATCGCGGGTTCCGATGAACTGAAGGCGACCTATCTCCCCAGGCTCGTGTCGGGCGAATGGACGGGCACGATGAACATCACCGAACCGCAGGCCGGTTCCGACCTCGCGGCAATCGCCTGCCGCGCGGAGCCGCAGGAAGACGGCACTTATCGCATCTTCGGGCAGAAGATCTTCATCACCTACGGCGACCACGACATCGCGCCCAACATCGTGCATCTGGTCCTGGCGCGCACGCCCGGTGCGCCGCCGGGCGTCAAGGGCCTGTCGCTGTTCCTGGTGCCGAAATTCATCCTCGATGCCGGCGGCGCGCCCGGCGCGCGCAACGACGTTCATTGCGCGTCCATCGAGCACAAGCTCGGCGTGCACGGCAGCCCGACGACGACGCTGGTCCACGGCGATCACGGCGGCTCGCTCGGCTACCTGATCGGCGAGATCGGGCGCGGCCTGGAAATCATGTTCGTCATGATGAACTCGGCGCGCCTGTCCGTCGGCACCGAAAGCCTGGGCGTCGCGCAATACGCCTGGCAGATGGCCTCGGCCTACGCCAGGGAGCGCCTCCAGGGGAGCGACGGCAAGAGCGGCGGCAAGGTGCCGATCGTTCGCCACCCCGACGTGCGCCGGCTGCTGATGACCCAGCGCAGCACGACCGAGGCGATTCGCGCGCTGGCGTATACGATCGCCGGTCTACAGGACGTGGCCCATCACGCCGAAGACGCGGAGGAGCGGCAGCGGGCGCATCGCCGCGTCGAGCTGCTGACGCCGATCCTCAAGGGCTGGAGTACCGAATCCGCCGTCGATCTGACCTCGATGGCGATCCAGGTGTTCGGCGGCATGGGCTTCGTGGAGGAGACCGGCATCGCGCAATGTCTGCGCGACGTGCGCATCACGCCGATCTACGAAGGGACGACGGCGATCCAGGCCGCCGATCTCGCCGGCCGCAAGCTCGCCCGCGATGGCGGCGAAACCCTGAACGCCTTTCTCGACGAGATGCGACGCGACCGGGCGGCCATGCGCACCGCCGACGATCCGACGGTGCGGGCGATTGCGGAGGAGCTGGCGCGGAGCCTGGACGACGCCGCGTCGGCCGCGGACGCGATCCGGCAAAAGATGACGAGCGATCCGGCGGCCGGCCTGGTCGTCGCCGAACCCTTCCTGCGCCTGATGGGAACGACGGTCGGCGGCTGGCTGATGGGCAAGGCCGCGCGGGTCGCCGCCGCCGCGCTGGCGAACGGCGCCGACGATCCGTTCTACGCCGAGAAGCTGGCAACGGCGAAGTTCTACGCCGATCACGTGCTGCCGCGCACGGCAGGTCTGGCCATGACCGTGCGGTCGGATGACGGCCTGCTCCTCGCGCTGGCCGACGAAGTCTTCTGACCGGAATGCGACGGCCTGCGCGGGAACCCTCCCGTTCAGGCCGCCGCCGGTGCTTCGCTTCTGATTTTCGCAGCGATCTGCTGCACGACGTCCTCGACGTTCATTTGCGTCGTATCGATGTCGAGGTCGGCCATCCGATAGAGATGGTCGCGCGCCGCCATCGTGCGGTGGATGTTGTCCATCGCCTCGGAATAAAGCGGCGGCATGGCGATGCGCACGTCGTGCTGAGCCAGGGCGCGCTGGAAATAGACCTCGTGCTCGGCGTGCAGCCACACCGTATAGAAGGACCTGAGCAGAATCTCGTAGGTGAGCGGCTCGGCGACGAGGCCGCCGCCGGTGGCCAGGACGATGTTCGGATGCGTCGCCAGCAGGCGTTCGAGGCAGCGTCGCTCCAGGTTCCGGTAGCCCGCCTGGCCGTAGAAACCGATGATCTCCTGCAGGCTGATGCCCGCCTCGCGCTCGACTTCCCTGTTCAATTCGATGAACGGGCGCCCGAGTGCGCTGGCCAGTTCTTTCCCGACCGTCGATTTTCCCGCGCCGCGCAAGCCGATCAGGGCAATGCGGCCGGTCTTGTCATTGCTCGACTCGAATTCGGCGAACAGCCATTTGCGGACCCGCCCGAGCTCCTCGGGCGTGCGTCGCTTGAGCACTTCCACGATCAGCGGAAGATCGCCGGCGCTGCTGCCCTGCTCGTCGAAAAGCCGCGAAACGGGTTGATTGAGCGCCCTGGCGACCTTGTCCAGCACGGCCACGGACACATTGCCTTGCGCGCTTTCCAGGCGGGCCAGATGCGGCAGGGAAACGCCGGACTGCTCCGCCAGCCCCTTGCGCGTCATACCGCGCTGGCCTCTCAGGAAGCGGATGTTGTGCGCTATTGCCGCCAGCAGGCGGGCCGTGCCGGAGTCATTCTCCGTCGCCAGACCGATCTCTCGGTCATCTCCTGTTTTCAACGTCTGCCGTCCTCGATGCATCCTTGATGAATTGCGTGCAGTTTACCGCTTGCGAAGTACGCCCGCGCCCGATTTGTGGACGTTCCGGCGAGTGTTCCGAAGCGCATCGTGCTGGAAGTCGCAAAGGCCGTGGTTTTTTGAACTTGCACCCCACGCGGCTTCGGGCCGATCCCGCCGTGAAGCCGCTTGCTGGCGGTGGCCCCCCGGCGTTACGCTGGGCAATCTTCTTTGTTTTTGCCGACGGAGTCATGGCCATGCGTGCAGTCCTTGCCCTCTTGTTGTCCCTGTTCATTTCCCTGCCGGCCGCGGCGGCGGCGTCGAGTGCCGCTGAAACGGCTTCCGGCCTGAAAGAGGCGCTGACGCGCGGCGCCGAGGTGGCGGTGGCGCAGCTCGGCAAGCGCGACGGCTTCCTCGGCGACAAGCGCGTGCGCATCCCGCTGCCCGACTCGGTGCGCAAGGCGGAGAAAATGATGCGCACGCTCGGCGCCGGCAAGTACGCCGACGAACTGATCGAGACGATGAACCGCGCCGCCGAGTCGGCGGTGGTCGAGGCGAAGCCGATCCTGGTGAACGCGGTGAAGAGCATGAGCTTCGACGACGCGCGCGGCATCCTCACCGGCGGCGACGACGCGGCGACGAACTACTTCCGGCGCACCACCTCGCCGGAGATCGCGCAGAAGTTCCTGCCGATCGTCAAGCAGGCGACGGCGAAGGTGCAGCTCGCCGACAAGTACAACCAGTACGCCGGCCGGGCGTCGAAGCTCGGGCTGCTCGACGAGAAGGACGCCGACCTCGACCAGTACGTGACGCAGAAGGCGATGGACGGCCTGTTCCTGATGGTCGCCGAGCAGGAGAAGGCGATCCGCAAGGACCCGGTGTCCACCGGCAGCGCGCTCCTGAAGAAGGTGTTCGGCTTCGGCGGCTGAACCGCCGAAGCCGCGGGGCGGACGGGGCCGCGCCCCGCCCGCCGGACGCGCATCCCCGCTCAGTTGCCGGCCAGCCGGACGGCCTCGACCGTGAAGTGCGTCGGCTCGATGCGCGCGAGCCGGCGGCCGTCGTCGCCGAGCAGCAGCGGCCCGCCGTCGGCGGCGAGTTCGAGGCGGTCGGCTGCCGCTGCCGGCGCCGGAATGCGCCGGATCAGCGACCAGGTGCGCGCATCGTGCACATAGACCGCCGCCTCGCCGAGAATCCACACGCGCTGCCGCGCCGCGTCGATGCGGATGTCGCGCACCGCCGTCCGGCCGGGCGCGCGCATCTCGCCGATCAGCAGCGGCGCCGCCCGCATGTGGAAGACGCGCGCGCTGCCGGTGCGCGCGTCGCCGACGAGCAGCAACTGGCGCTCCTCCCACCTGACCTCGATGCGCTTGCCGGCGGTGATCTCGCCGGCCGGATGGCAGGCGGCGACGGCGAGCAGCAGCGTGGCGAGGAAGAGGGAGGACCCGGCGGCGAGGCCGCGGCGGGTGCCGGTCTGGGCAGTCATGTCGGTCTCCTTGAAGTGTTGCCGTCGACGTCGAGCGGCAGGCAGACACTACCGGACACTTTACCCATTCCATATGTACAATTCCGCAGGACGCCGGCCAGGCCGTACCGGCGATTCCGGCGATACAGTCCGTCCGAAGGAGCAGACAGATGCTGCAACTGAGCCTCAACCCCGAGTCGGCGATGCCGCTCGTCGACCAGATCGTCGGCGGCATCCGCACGCACATCGACGACCGCCTGCTGCGCACCGGCATGCGCCTGCCGCCGATCCGCGGCTTCGCCGAGCGGCACGCGGTCAGCCGCTTCACCGTCGTCGAGGCCTACGACCGGCTGGTCGCGCTCGGCTACGTCACCTCGCGCCGCGGCTCCGGCTTCTACGTCGCCGGCCGCAAGCCGGTGCCGGCGGCCGAGGCGCCGCCCGGCGAAATCGAGCGCGCCTTCGACAACGCCGGCGTCATGTACCAGAGCCTGGAGGACGCGCCGGAGCGCCTGAAGGCCGGCGTCGGCTGGCTGCCGCCGGAATGGATGGACGAGGAAGGCGTGCGCCGCAACCTGCGCGCGCTCGCCCGCCGCCCGGACGTGCACGCCACCACCTACGGCACGGCGCTCGGCTACCGGCCGCTGCGCGAGCAGTTGCAGGTCAAGCTCGCCGACTTCGGCATCGGCGCCCAGCCGGACCAGATCATCCTCACGCACGGCGCCACGCAGGCGCTCGACATCGTCATCCGCACGCTGGTCCAGCCCGGCGACTGCGTGCTGGTCGACGACCCCGGCTACTGGAACCTGTTCGCCAACCTGCGCCTCTACGGCGCCAACCTCGTCGGCGTGCCGCGCAACGACCACGGCCCGGACCCGGACGCGCTCGAAGCGATCCTCGCCGAGCACCGGCCGAAGATCTTCTTCACGCACTCGGTGCTGCACAACCCGACCTCCGGCAACCTGACGCCGGCGACCGCCTTCCGCGTGCTGCAACTGGCCGAGAAGTACGATCTCCTGATCGTCGAGGACGACGCCTACAGCGACTTCCATCCCGGCCCGGCGACGCGGCTGGCGCAGCTCGACCAGTTGCAGCGCGTGGTCTACGTCGGCAGCTTCGCCAAGACGCTCTCCGCCGACCTGCGCGTCGGCTTCCTCGCCTGCCGGCCGGAACTGCGCGCGCGCTTCGCCGACGTCAAGATCGTCTCCTGCGTGTCCACGTCCGAGTTCGCCGAGCGCCTGGTGTACCTGATGCTCACCGAGGGCCACTACCGCAGGCTGATCGAGCGCGTGCAGGGGCGGCTGGCCGATGCCACCAGCCGCACGCTGCGCATGCTTGAACGCAGCGGGCTGAAGCCGCACGGCGAACCGAAGGGGGGAATGTTCGTCTGGGCCGAGGCGCCGGGCATCGGCGACGCCGCCTGCCTGGCCGGCGACGCGGCGGCGCGCGGCATCATGCTGGCGCCGGGCGGCATCTTCCGGCCGCAGCAGCAGTCTTCGCCGTGCCTGCGCTTCAACGTCGCCTACGCGCTCGACAGGCGGCTCGAACGCTACCTCGGCGAAGCCCTGCCGCGGCTGGCCGGCGGCCGCTCGCTCAGCGCGATTCCTTGATCAGCCGGCCGAAGCTCGGCTGGATCGGGCGGGCGTTGTTGCGGTAGAGGCGGGAAAAGATGGCGATCTGCTCGGCCGAGACCGGCACCGGCTGCTTGAGCACCAGCCACTGCACGTTCTCGGTGCACGGCGGCGTCGTCAGCGAGCCCATGTAGGTGTAGTAGCTGTGGTCGGCCGGCAGGAACTTGGCCGGGTCGACGACCACGTTCGGCGGCGTCACGTCCTCGTTCTTCTCCAGCGGCAGGTAGTTCCACAGCGTCTGCACGAAGGAGTTCTCCTCGCCGCGCTCCATAAGCACGGCGACGACCGCCAGCCGGCCGTCCTCGGACTTGTGCACGAAGTGCGCCGACATCTCGAAGCTGCGGCCGTTCACGCGCTCCTCGGACGGGCGGTGGAAATGGAGGTGGAGCAGCTCGTAGGTCTTGCCGAGCAGGCCGATGCTGCTGCCGCCGACCGCCACCTGCACGCTGTGGCCGTTGTCGACGATGCGGAACTGCGACGGACGCCAGGAGAACTCGATCGCCGGCTGGTCGACGCGGATGCCGTCGCGGATGTCGATCGGCGACTGCCGCTTGCCGCTGGCGCAGGTCGCGTACTCCGGCTTCAGCTTGCCCCAGTGGTCCGGACCGCCCTCGCCCTCGTAGGACCAGGGGATGTTGGCGTAGGAGCGGGTCGGTTCGACCGCCGGCGCCGCGACTGGCGCCGGCCTCGGCTTCGGCGCCGGGCGTGCCGCCGGTTGCGGTGCCGCGGCAACCGGCGCGGGCGCCGGTGCGGCGGCCGGCTTGGGCGCTGGCGCGGCCGCCGCCGGCGCGGCGCCGCCTTCGGCGACCGGCAGCGTCGCCGTCTTCACGTTCTTGCGGATTTCCTTGTTCACCTGCTGCTGGATCATCGCCTCGTTGGCGCGGCGCAGGTCGCCGGCAGCGGCGTCCGCCCGCTCGGCCAGCTTGGCGGCCGCGCCCTGCGCCGCCACCGCCGAGCGCGGCCGGCACACCTCGCGCAGCAGCTTGTCCTCCAGGCTGCCGGAGCGCACCGGCAGCTCGGCCACCGAGCGCACCTCCTCCTCGCGCAGCAGCTCGCCGTCCGCCTTGCGCCAGGTGCGCTTGAGCGTGGCGAAGGTGCGCAGCGAGCAGTCGTAGCGCGTCAGTGCCTCGATGCTCTTGTAGTTCTCCGAGCTGCGCGGGTCGACCAGTTCCTTCTCGAACAGGATGCGGCCGAGGGCGACGTGCCGGTTTCCGTCTTCCTTCTGCACGCTCGCTGGATCGATCTCGATGCGCCTCGCGGCGTCGGACGAAATGGCGACCCACGCCGCCTGCGCGCCGAGCGGCGCGGCGGCGGCGAGCATGAATGCGGCGGCGATGTGCTGGCGCATGGCGCGGCTCCCTGGCAATCGATTCTTCGTTCTCGTAACGTAAACGAATCGGCCGTGGGCGGCAAAACTTTAGTCCGGCGCCTGGCTTTCCTTGCCATCGCCCTGATTTTCAAGTAATTTGCCAGAACACGTGAGGGGTGTCCGGCGCCGCCGCCAAGACGGTCGTCCGGGCTGAGAAATACCCTTTGAACCTGGTCGGGTAATGCCGCCGTAGGGATGCGTGAGCTGATCCATCCTCGAATCACTCCCCCTCTCCCTTGCGCACTGCCTCAAGCAACGTCCGCCTCGCAAGGAGCCTCCATGAACGCCAACGAGAAATTCATCGCCGCCGCCGCCCACGTGGACGAAGCCGCGGTCAAGCCGCTGCCCAATTCGCGCAAGATCCACGTCGAAGGTTCGCGCCCGGACATCCGCGTGCCGATGCGCGAGATCGCACAGGACGACACGCCGACCATGTTCGGCGGCGAGAAGAACCCGCCGATCTTCGTCTACGACTGCTCCGGCCCGTACTCCGATCCGGCGGCCAGGATCGACATCCGCGCCGGTCTGCCGGCGCTGCGCGCCGGCTGGATCGCCGAGCGCAACGACAGCGAGCGGCTTGCCGATCTCTCCTCCGAATACGGCCGCCAGCGCGCCGCCGATCAGAGCCTCGACGAACTGCGTTTCCCCGACCTGCACCGGAAGCCCCTGCGCGCCAAGCCCGGCATGAACGTCAGCCAGATGCACTACGCCCGGCGCGGCATCGTCACGCCGGAGATGGAGTTCGTCGCCATCCGCGAGAACAACAACCGCCGCGCCTACGTCGACAGCCTCAGGACCGCCGGCCCGCAGGGCGAGCGGCTGGCCAAGCTGCTCTGCCGCCAGCACCCGGGCCAGAGCTTCGGCGCCGCCATCCCGGAAGAGATCACGCCGGAATTCGTCAGGAGCGAGGTGGCGCGCGGCCGCGCCATCATCCCGGCGAACATCAATCATCCGGAAAGCGAGCCGATGATCATCGGCCGCAACTTCCTCACCAAGGTCAACGCCAACATCGGCAACTCGGCGCTCGGCTCCAGCATCCAGGAAGAGGTCGAGAAGATGACCTGGTCGATCCGCTGGGGCGGCGACACGGTGATGGACCTGTCGACCGGCAAGAACATCCACGAGACGCGCGAGTGGATCGTGAGGAACTCGCCGGTGCCGATCGGCACGGTGCCGATCTACCAGGCGCTGGAAAAGGTGAACGGCAAGGCCGAGGAGCTGACCTGGGAAATCTTCCGCGACACGCTGATCGAGCAGGCCGAGCAGGGCGTCGACTACTTCACCATCCACGCCGGCGTCTTGCTGCGCTACGTGCCGATGACGGCGAACCGCATGACCGGCATCGTCAGCCGCGGCGGCTCGATCATGGCCAAGTGGTGCCTGGCGCACCACCGGGAGAGCTTCCTCTACACGCACTTCGAGGACATCTGCGAGATCATGAAGGCCTACGACGTGGCCTTCTCGCTCGGCGACGGCCTGCGCCCCGGCTCGATCTACGACGCCAACGACGAGGCGCAGCTCGGCGAACTGAAGACCCTCGGCGAACTCACCGACATCGCCTGGAAGCACGACGTGCAGACGATCATCGAAGGGCCGGGCCACGTGCCCATGCATCTCATCAAGGAGAACATGGACCTGCAGCTCGAATACTGCAAGGAAGCGCCGTTCTACACGCTCGGGCCGCTGACCACCGACATCGCGCCGGGCTACGACCACATCACCAGCGGCATCGGCGCGGCGATGATCGGCTGGTACGGCACGGCCATGCTCTGCTACGTGACGCCGAAGGAACACCTCGGCCTGCCCGACAAGAACGACGTCAAGGAAGGCATCATCACCTACAAGCTCGCCGCGCACGCCGCCGACCTGGCCAAGGGCCACCCCGGCGCGCAGATCCGCGACAACGCGCTTTCCAAGGCCCGGTTCGAATTCCGCTGGGCGGACCAGTTCAACCTCGGCCTCGACCCGGACAAGGCGCGCGAATTCCACGACGAGACGCTGCCCAAGGAGTCGGCCAAGGTCGCGCACTTCTGCTCGATGTGCGGCCCGCAGTTCTGCTCGATGAAAATCTCGCAGGACGTGCGCGACTTCGCCGCGCAGCAGGGCGTTGATGAGGCCGAGGCGCTGCAGAAAGGGATGGAGACGAAGGCCGTCGAGTTTGTAAAGGCCGGCGCCGAGGTTTATCGTAAGGTCTGATCCGCCAGGACACGGTATTGGTATTGCGATGATCTCCGCCGAAGCCCTGCAAGCCGCCATCGGGGCGGTAGCCGCTGACGACAAGCCGAAGCGCATCGTACTCTTCGGCTCGTACGCCCGCGGCGACGCCACCGACGATTCCGATCTCGACCTGCTTGTCATCGAAGAAGCGGTCGACGACCGGGCTCGCGAAATGGTTCGCTTGCGCAGGCTGCTGCGTCCCTTACGGGTGCCGGCGGACATTCTCGTCTATTCGGAAGACGAAGTCGCGCGCTGGGGCGACCAACCTGGGTCGGCGCTTTACTGGGCTCTACGCGAGGGAAAGGTTGTTCATGGCTGAAGCCTCGGTCGCGCAATTGTTGCTGGCCGCAGCGCGCCAGGACTGGGCGGCGAGCAACGACCGAATCTCGCCGGCTCCCCCTTGAACTGTCGCCCCCACTGCGCCGCCTGCTGCATCGCCCCGTCGATCGCCAGCCCCTTGCCCGGCATGCCGCACGGCAAGCCGGCCGGCGTGCGCTGCGTGCAGCTCGACGACGCCGACCGCTGCCGTATCTTCGGCCGCCCCGAGCGGCCGGCCTTCTGCGCCGGCCTCAAGCCTTCGGCCGAGATGTGCGGCGAGACGCGGGAACAGGCGATGGTCTGGCTGGCGCGGCTGGAGCGGGAAACCGCGCCCGAGCTTGCCCCCGCTCCCCGGCCGGCGGCTGCGCTCGCGCGCCGGGTGTAAACTGCGGGCTTTTCCGCCCGCCCCCGCATGGACGCCCTGCTCCTCCTGAAAGCCCTGCTCCTCGGCGTCGTCGAGGGTCTCACCGAATTCCTGCCGGTGTCCTCCACCGGCCACCTGATCGTCGTCGGCGACCTGATCGACTACAACGACGAGACGAGCAAGGTCTTCAAGATCGTCATCCAGCTCGCCGCCATCCTCGCCGTCTGCTGGGACTACCGCGAGCGCCTGACGCGCGTCGCCGCCGGCCTCGGTAACGATCCGGCCGCCCGCCGCTTCGTCGGCCTGCTCTTTGTCGGCTTCCTGCCGGCGGCGGTGCTCGGCTTTCTCTTCCATTCGACGATCAAGAACGTGCTGTTCAACCCGATCACCGTCGCCACGGCGCTGATCGTCGGCGGCTTCGTCATCCTCTGGCTCGAAAAGCGCGCCTATCACCCGCGCATCGGCACGGTGGACGAAATGCGCTGGCCGGATGCGCTCAAGGTCGGCTTCGCGCAGGCGCTGGCGATGATCCCCGGCACCTCGCGCTCCGGTGCGACGATCATGGGCGGGCTGTTCTTCGGCCTGTCGCGGAAGACGGCGGCCGAGTTCTCGTTCTTCCTCGCCATTCCGACCATGTTTGCGGCGACCGCCTACGACGTCTACAAGAACTGGGCGCTGCTGCGCGTCGAAGACCTGCCGGTGTTCGCCGTCGGCTTCGTCGCCTCCTTCGTCACCGCGATGTGGGCCGTGCGTGCCTTCATCCGCTTCGTCTCCAGCCACACCTTCGTCGTCTTCGCCTGGTACCGCATCGTCTTCGGCGCGCTCGTCCTGGCGAGCGCCTGGACCGGCGTCGTCGACTGGTCGCATGGCTGATCCGGCGGCGACCGTGGCCGGCGAGTCCGGCTACGCCCTGCCCGGGCCGCATGCCGTCGCCATCGACGACGGCGAATGGTTCGACGCCGGCCGCGGCCGCCGGCTGCGCTGGCGCCGCTACCGGCCGCAGGTCGCCGCCACCGCGCCAACGCCGTGCGTCGTCCATTCGCACGGCCTCGGCGGATCGCGCGAGAGCGGCGCCGACTGGCTCGCGCACTGGGCTTCGTGGGGAATCGCCGGCGTCGCCGTGCAGCATCCGGGCACCGATGCCGACGCCTGCGCTTCCGATTCGCCGCTGGCGCTGCGCCACCTGCTGCGCACGGCGGTCGATGCGGCGCAGCTCGCCGCCCGCCGGCACGACCTGCAGTTCGCGCTCGACCGGATCGCCGAAGAAGCGCCGCCGGCCATCGGCCTTTCCGGCCATTCCTTCGGCGCCGCCAGCGCGCTGCGCCTGATCGGCGAACGGCGCGGCGGCGACGACCGGCCGGCCGACCCGCGCATCGCCGCCGCCGTTCTCTTCAGCCCGTCGGCGCGCGGCGGCAGCCTGCCGCTCGCCGAACGCTTCGCCGGCGTGGCGATGCCGTGCCTGCACCTCACCGGCAGCCGCGACGACGGCATCGGCCCCGGCGACATCGCGGCCGCCGACCGCCGCCTACCGTTCGCGCACATGCCGGGGCCGGACAAATACCTGCTGTCGCTCGACGGCGCGACGCATCCGGATTTCGCCGGCATGGCGGTGCGGCCGCCGGCGCCGGCCCGGCCGGGCGCGGCCGCGCTCAAGGCGGTCAGCCTCGGCTTCTGGCGCGCGTACCTGGCCGCCGATGCGGCCGCCGCCGCCTGGCTGTCGGCCGACGACGGCCCGCTCCCCGGCGTCGCCGGACAATGGCTGCGCAAGCGATGAAGGCGGGCGGCGCGCGGGGGCTGCTCTACCTGCACGGCTTCCGCTCCTCTCCCCTGTCGTGGAAGGCCCGCCTGCTCGGCGAGGCGATGGCCGCGCACGGGCTGGCCGACCGCTTCCACTGCCCGGCGCTGTCGCACGATCCGGTCGCGGCCGTGGCGCAGGCCGAGGCCGCTCTCGCCGAGCACGGGCCGTGCACGCTGGTCGGCAGCTCGCTCGGCGGCTACTACGCGACCTGGCTGGCCGAGAAGCACGACCTCGCCGCTGTGCTGATCAACCCGGCGGTGGTCGCGCCGCTGTCGCTGGAAGCCTATGTCGGGCCGCAGACCAACCTCTACACCGGCGAAACCTTCGCGTTCACCGCGGCGCACGTCGCCGCGCTGCACGCGCTGAAGGCGCCGGCGATCACGCCGGCGCGCTACTGGCTGCTGGTCGAGGAAGGCGACGAGGTGCTCGATTACCGCGAGGCCGTCCGCCGCTACGCCGGCTGCCGGCAGACGGTGCTGCCGGGCGGCGACCACGGCTTCACCCGCTTTCCCGATTTCGTGCCGCAGATCGTTGAATCCTGCGGGTTATAATCGGCCGGATGTTTGTCCTTTTCGAAGAAGACGGCGCCTTCAAGACCGGTTCCCTGCTCGCCGACAACGATGCTTCGTTGCAGGTCGAGACGGTTTCGGGGAAGCGCGCCAAGATCAAGGCGGCGAATGTGCTGCTGCGTTTCCGGGAGCCCGCGGCGAGCGTTCTGCTCGACGCCGCGGAGCCGCTGGCCGAGGGTATCGAGGCCGAATTTCTCTGGGAGTGCGCCGGCGATGGCGAATTTTCTTTTCTTGATTTTGCCCGCGACTACTACGGACACGAAGCCTCGCCGCTCGAAGCGACTGCGATCCTGCTGGCCCTGCACGCAGCGCCGGTCTACTTCCATCGCAAGGGCAAGGGCCGCTTCAGGAAGGCTCCTGCCGACATTCTGGCAGCCGCTCTGGCCGGTCTTGAAAAGAAGCGTCAGCAAGCGCTCGCCATCGAGCGCATGGTCGAGACGCTGAAGGCCGGCGCGCTGCCGCCGGAGTTTCCGCCGCTGCTGCGCGAACTGCTCTACAAGCCGGACCGCAACAAGCCCGAGACCAAGGCGCTGGAAGCCGCCTGCGCCGACCTCGGCGTCGCCGCCGTGCAGCTTCTGGCGCGCTGCGGCGCGATCCGTTCGGCGCACGACTATCACTACCAGCGCTTCCTCCACGAGTATTTTCCGCGCGGCACCGGCTTTGCCGATGTGCCGGTGCCCGATCCCGATGCCGGCCTGGCGCGCGCCGAGGTGCGCGCCTTTTCGATCGACGACGCGGCGACCACCGAGATCGACGACGCCTTCTCGGTCGTGGCGCTGCCCGGCATCGGCTGGCGCGTCGGCATCCACATCGCGGCGCCGGGGCTCGGCATCCGGCCCGGCTCGCCGCTCGACGCGATCGCCCGCGAGCGGCTGTCGACGGTCTACATGCCGGGCAGCAAGATCACCATGCTGCCGGACGCGGTGGTCGAACGCTACACGCTGTCGGCCGGCCGCGACTGTCCGGCGGTGTCGATGTACCTGACGGTGACGCCGGAACTGGAGATCGTCGGTCACGAGTCGCGGCTGGAGATCGTGCCGGTGGTCGCCAACCTGCGCCATCACGAGATCGAGCCGCTGTTCAACGACGCCACGCTGGCCGCCGGCCTGCCCGACTTCCCGTTCCGCGACGAGCTGCGGCTCCTGTGGCAACTGGCCTGCGCCTGCGAGGGGCGGCGCGGTAAGCCCTCGGCGGTGCAGGGCGTGAACGACTACAACTTCGCCATCGTCGGCGACCTCGCCGACGCCGAGAACTGCCGCGTCGAGATCGAGGAAAGGAAACGCGGCAGCCCGCTCGACAAGCTCGTCGCCGAGCTGATGATCGTCGCCAACAGCACCTGGGGCGGGCTGCTCGCCGACAAGAACGTCGCCGCCATCTACCGCGCGCAGACCGCCGGCAAGGCGCGCATGACGACCTCGCCGCTGCCGCACGAGGGGCTCGGCGTGGCGCAGTACGCGTGGTCTTCGTCGCCGCTGCGCCGCTACGTCGACCTGATCAACCAGTGGCAGTTGATTTCCCACCTGCAGGATCTGACGCCGCACTTCGGCGGCAAGGGCAAGAACAGCAACGACGCGCTGTTCGCGGCGATGCGCGACTTCGACCTGACCTACGCCGCCTACGCCGAGTACCAGCGCGGCATGGAGCGTTACTGGTGCCTGCGCTGGCTGCGCCAGCACGGGCTCTCCGCGATCGACGCGACCGTGCGCCGCGAGAACCTGGTCAAGCTCGACCACCTGCCGCTCGTGCAGCGCGTGCCCTCGCTGCCCGAGCTGCCGCCGGGCCAGCGCGTGCGGCTGGCGCTCGGCGGCATGGACGAGCTGACGCTGGAACTCGACTGCCGCTATGTGGAAACGCTCGGCGCCGCGGAGGCCGTCGCCGACGACGAGGTGACGGACGACTGAGATGGCGCCGGGGCTGCCATCGTTCGTCACCCGCCTGTTACCCGCGGCAATCACCCTGCCGTTCGCCCTGGGCATTTCGATCGCCCTGCATGCGGCGGTGCTGGCGGTGAATTTCCGCTTTCCCGACGCCTCGCGCCTGGTCAAGGACAAGGCGCTGGAAATCATCCTGGTCAACGCCCAGTCCGTGCGCCGCCCGTCGGAGGCGCAGGCGCTGGCGCAGGTCCGCCTCGACGGCGGCGGCAACGTCGACGACAACCGGCGGGCGAGGACGCCGTTGCCGCCGTCGGCCAGCCGGCAGGCCGGCAGCGAGCTGGAGCAGAAGCAGCGCCGCGTGCACGAGCTGGAAGCGCGCCAGCAGAAGCTGCTCGCGCAGACGCAGAGCGAGGTCGCGGCCGTGCCGCAGGAGCCGGCCGAGGCACAGCCGGCGCCGACGCCGGTGCTTTCCGGCCGCGAGCTGGCCTCGTCGGCGCTGGCCATGGCGCGTCTGGAAGCGGAGATCGCGAAGAACGTCGACGAGTACAACAAGCGGCCGCGCAAGCGGAACATCGGCACGCGCGCCGACGAATACCGCTTCGCGCAGTACGTCGAAGACTGGCGGCTGAAGGTCGAGCGCGTCGGCACGCTGAACTACCCGGAGGCGGCGAAGGGCCGGCTCTACGGCAGCCTGGTGCTGTCGGTGAGCATCCTGAGCGACGGCGCCGTGCAGAAGATCGAGATCAACCGCAGCTCCGGACACAAGGTGCTCGACGAGGCGGCGCTGCGCATCGTGCAGATGGCCGCGCCCTACGCGCCCTTCCCGCCCGACGTCCGGCGCGATACCGACATCATCGAGATCACCCGCACCTGGACCTTCACGCGCGGCGACGCGCTGCAGACCCGCTGAGGAAAAGCATATGAGCCGCCCAGCACCCGGAGCCGCAGCGCGGCGAACCGCGATCGCCCCCTCCCGCGGGGAGGGGGTCGGGGGGAGGGTCGTCCCATGACCGACCGCTACTGCGTCTTCGGCAACCCGATCGGCCACAGCAAGTCGCCGGCGATCCACGCCATGTTCGCCCGGCAGACCGGCGAAGACCTCGTCTATGAAGCGCGCCTGGCACCGCTCGACGGCTTCGCCGCGAGCGTGCGCGACTTCGTCGCCGAGGGCGGGCGCGGCGCCAACGTCACCGTGCCGTTCAAGGAGGAAGCCTTCCGCCTGTGCAACGCGCTCAGCGAGCGCGCGCGGCTGGCCGGCGCGGTGAACACGCTCTCTTTCGCCGACGGCCGCATCGCCGGCGACAACACCGACGGCGCCGGCCTCGTGCGCGACCTCGCGGAGAACCTGGCGACGCCGCTCGCCGGCCGCCGCATCCTGCTGCTCGGCGCCGGCGGCGCGGCGCGCGGCGCGCTCGGCCCGCTGCTCGAACGGCGGCCGGCGGCGCTCGTCGTCGCCAACCGCACGGCGGCGCGCGCCGACGAACTGGCGCGGCATTTCGCCGCGCTCGGCCCGGTGCGCGGCGGCGGCTTCGCCGAGCTTGCCGGCGAAGCCTTCGATCTCGTCGTCAACGCCACCTCGGCGAGTCTCGCCGGCGAGGCGCCGCCGCTGCCGGACGGCGTCTTCGCGCCCGGCGCGCTGGCCTACGACATGATGTACGGCAAGGGCGACACCGCCTTCCTCGCGCTCGCCCGCCGCCTCGGCGCCGCGCGGCTGGCCGACGGCCTCGGCATGCTCGTCGAGCAGGCCGCCGAAGCCTTCCACGTCTGGCGCGGGGTGCGGCCGGAAACGGCGCCGGTGCTGGCCGCGCTGCGCGCCGCATGAGGCGGCTGGCCGGCTGGCTGCGGCGCGCGCTGTTCGCGCTGCTGGCGCTGGCCCTGCTCTACCTGCTCTGGCTGTTCGGCTGGGTGCTTTTCTGGGGGCGCTTCGATCCCGGCACCACGCGCTTCATGGAGATCCGTCTCGCTGAATTGCAGGCGAAACAGCCGAACGCGACGCTGAAGAAGCAGTGGGTGCCCTACGAGCGCATCTCGATCCACCTCAAGCGCGCGCTGATCGCCGCCGAGGACGCCAAGTTCGTGCACCACGAGGGCTTCGACTGGGAGGGCATCCAGCGGGCGATGGAGAAGAACGAGAAGAAAGGGCGGCCGGTCGCCGGCGGCTCGACGATCTCGCAGCAGCTCGCCAAGAACCTCTTCCTGACGCCGAAGCGCTCGCTCGCGCGCAAGGGCGAGGAGGCGGTGATCACGCTGATGATCGAGGCCGCGTGGAGCAAGCGGCGCATCTTCGAGGTCTACCTGAACGTCATCGAATGGGGCAACGGCGTCTTCGGCGCCGAGGCCGCCGCCCGCCACTACTACGGCGTCGGCGCCGGGCAGCTCGGCCCGGAACAGGCGGCGCGGCTGGCGGCGATGGTGCCCAGCCCGCGCTTCTACGACCGCAACCGCGGCGCGCCCGGCCTCGCGCGCAAGGCCGACATCATCCTCGCCCGCATGCCGGCGGCGGCGGTGCCGTAACCCGTAAACCGCCTGCAATCGCGGCGGGGCACGATTGTTGCGGCGCGACAAACGTTGTACACTCCGCCGCATCTCATTTCCGGGGTCATCCACGTGGACAGTTGCCCGTGTAGCAACAGGCCGGCCAGTGCCGGCACCATGGCAGGATAGCGCCGTCCCGGCCGCCGTCCTGCCCGAACGAATCGGCAGGATGGTGCGCACTCCGGGGGAACCTCCCCCGCCTCTCAAGCGACCATTCTCGATGCAACCGGCAGCCGCCCGCGGCGGCTGCGCAGACCGGTGCGTGCCGCGGCGGCGCGCCCGAAGAGGAGTCGTGATGAACATCGGCAGCGGTGAAGGAGCGGCAGCGTGAGCGAGGAACTGCGCCACTCCGACGCGGAAGAACTGCAGGCCCACCTCGCCGAGGTGCAGGAACTGCTCGCCCGGCACCGGCTGGTGGAGGGCCTCGTCCATCGCCAGGAGATGCCGCGCCACGAGCTGGTCGAGGACCTGGTGCACAAGCAGCACCTGCAGCAACTGCACGCGCGCCTGGACAAGATGCACCCGGCGGACATCGCCTACGTCCTGGAGGCGCTGCCGCCGCAGGAACGCCTGATCGTCTGGGACCTCGTCCGCGCCGAGCGCGACGGCGAGATCCTGCTCGAAGTCTCCGACGCGGTCCGCGAATCGCTGATCGAGACGATGGCGCCGGCCGAGCTGAAGGCCGCCGCCGAAAGCCTCGACGCCGACGAACTGGCCGACCTCGCGCCCGACCTGCCGCAAGCGGTCATCGAGGACGTCTTCCGCTCGCTGCCGGCGGAGGAGCGCGAGCAGTTGCGCGCGGCCATGTCCTACCCCGAGGACTCGGTCGGCTCGATCATGGACTTCGACCTGGTGACTGTGCGCGAGGACGTGACGCTGGAGGTCGTGCTCCGCTACCTGCGCCGCTTCGACGAACTGCCGGACCATACCGACCAGCTCTTCGTCGTCGACCGCGAGGCGCAGTTGAAGGGCGTGCTGCCGCTGAACGTGCTGCTGGTGAACGACCCGGAGACCGAGGTCGGCGCCGTCATGCTCACCGACTGCGTCGAGCTGCAGCCGGACGATTTCGCCGAGGAAGCGGCCAAGGCCTTCGAGCGCTACGACCTGGTGTCGGCGCCGGTGGTCGATCCCGAGCGCCGCCTGATCGGCCGCGTCACCGTCGACGCGGTGGTCGACCTGATCCGCGAGGAAGCCGAGAACGAGCAACTGGCGCAGGCCGGTCTGCGCGAGGAGGAGGACATCTTCGCGCCGGTCATCGACTCGGTGAAGAACCGCTGGGCCTGGCTGGCGATCAACCTGATCACCGCCTTCGTCGCCTCGCGCGTGATCGGCGCCTTCGAGGGCTCGATCGAGAAGCTGGTGGCGCTCGCCGCGCTGATGCCGATCGTCGCCGGCATCGGCGGCAACTCCGGCAACCAGACGATCACCATGATCGTGCGCGCCATCGCCATGGGCCAGGTGCAGCCGGACGCCTTGAACCGCCTGCTCAGGAAGGAGCTCGGCGTGGCCATGATCAACGGCCTGCTCTGGGGCGGCCTGCTCGGCGTCGTCTCGTGGTGGCTCTACGACAGCGTTTCGCTCGGCCTGGTGATGACCTCGGCGATGACGCTCAACCTGCTGCTCGCCGCCACCGCCGGCGTCGCCATCCCGATCCTGCGCCTGCGCCTCGGCGGCGACCCGGCCATCGGCGGTTCGGTGATGATCACCGCGCTCACCGACTCCGGCGGCTTCCTGATCTTCCTCGGGCTGGCGACGCTGTTCCTGATCTAGTCGGCCGACGGCGTCACCAGCTTGAGGCCGACGATGCCGGCGACGATCAGCGCGATGCAGGCGAGGCGCAGCGCGTCGCGCGGCTCGTCGAACAGATAGATGCCGAGGATCGCCGTGCCGACGGCGCCGATGCCGGTCCACACCGCGTAGGCCGTGCCCAGCGGCAGCGCCTTCAGCGCCAGGCCGAGCAGCGCCACCGAGGCGACCATGGCGATGACGGTGCCGGTCGTCGGCCACAGCCGCGAGAAGCCCTCGGTGTATTTCAGCCCGACCGCCCAGCCGATCTCGCAGAGACCGGCGACGAACAGCACGAGCCAGGCGAGCGACTGGCTCATTGTCTGGCGAACCACGCGTCGGCGGCGGCCACCGTTTCGTCGATGTCGGCTTCGCTGTGCGCGGCCGAGACGAAGCCAGCCTCGAAGGCCGACGGTGCAAAGTAGTGGCCGGCGTCCAGCATGGCGTGGAAGAAGCGGTTGAAGGCTTCCTTGTCGCAGGCCATCACTTCCGCGTAGCCGGTCGGGCAGGCCTTGGCGAAATAGACGCCGAACATGCCGCCGACCGCCTGCGCGGCGAAGTCGACGCCGTGCTTTTTCGCCGCGGCGACGAGGCCGTCGGTCAGGCGCAGCGTCTTCTTCGCGAGCGACTCGTAGAAGCCCGGCTGGCGGATCAGCTTCAGCGTGGCCAGGCCGGCGGCCACCGCCACCGGGTTCCCCGAGAGCGTGCCGGCCTGATACACGGGCCCGAGCGGCGCGATCTTCTCCATGATTTCGCGCTTGCCGCCGAAGGCGCCGACCGGCATGCCGCCGCCGATCACCTTGCCGAGCGTGGTGAGGTCCGGCGCGATGCCGTAGTAGCCCTGCGCGCATTGCGGGCCGACGCGGAAGCCGGTCATCACCTCGTCGAAGATGAGCACGGCGCCGTGCTGCGTGCACAGTTCGCGCATGGCTTTCAGGAATTCCGGCTTCGGCGCGATCAGGTTCATGTTGCCGGCGACCGGCTCGACGATCACCGCGGCGATGCGGTCCGGGTGCTTCGCAAACGCCTCCGCCAGTTGCTGCGGGTCGTTGTAGTCGAGCACCAGCGTGTGCTGCGCGAGGTCGGCCGGCACGCCGCCGGACGACGGGTTGCCGAAGGTCAAGAGGCCGGAGCCGGCCTTCACCAGCAGCGAGTCGGAATGGCCGTGATAGCAGCCCTCGAACTTGATCAGCACGTCGCGGCCGGTGTGGCCGCGTGCCAGACGGATGGCGCTCATCGTCGCCTCGGTGCCGGACGAGACCAGGCGCACCATGTCCATGCCCGGCAGAAGTTCGCAGAGCAGGTCGGCGATCTCGATCTCGGCCTCGGTCGGCGCGCCGAACGACAGGCCGCGCGCGGCCGATTCCTGCACCGCCCGGATCACTTCCGGGTGCGCGTGGCCGAGGATCAGCGGCCCCCACGAGCCGACGTAGTCGGTGTAGCGCTTGCCGTCGGCGTCCCAGGCGTGCGGCCCCTTGCCTTCGCGGAAGAAGCGGGGCGCGCCGCCGACCGAGCGGAAGGCGCGCACCGGCGAGTTGACGCCGCCGGGGATGTGCCGCTGAGCGGCCTCGAAGAGTTGCTGGTTGCGCGAAGTCATGGCGTTTTTTCCTCGAACAGTCGTTGATAGGCGGCCGCCCGGCCGGCGACGTCGGGGGCGGCGAAAAGGTCGGTGATGACGGCGAGCAGGTCGGCGCCGGCGGCGACGAGGCCGGGCGCGTCGGCGAGCGTGATGCCGCCGATGGCGCAGGCCGGCACGCGCAGCTCGGCGCGGCAGCGGGCGAACAGGTCGAGCGGCGCGCGCACCGCGGCCGGCTTGGTCGGCGACGGGAAAACCGCGCCGAAGGCGACGTAGTCGGCGCCGAGGGCGACGGCGCGCCGCGCCGTCTCGAAATCGGCGTAGCACGAGGCGCCGAGCACCTTGCCGGCGGGCAGCGCGCGGCGGGCGGCGGCGAGGTCGCCGTCGTCGGCGCCCAGGTGCACGCCGTCGGCGTCGACGGCCAGCGCCAGCGCCAGATCGTCGTTCACGATGAAGCGGGCGCCGTGCGCCAGGCACATCGCGCGCAGGGCCGCGGCCAGCCGGTGTCGGCGGCCGGCGTCGTCGGTCTTGTCGCGGAACTGCAGCAGCGCCGCGCCGCCGCGCACGGCCTCGCCGGCGAGCGCGAGCAGGCGATCCTCGTCCGGCGCTTCCGGCGTGATCGCGTACAGTCCGCGCAGCTCAGGGCTCATCCTGCTCCAGCTCTTCGGCGCGCGCCCAGAAGAAGCGGTCGGGAATGTGCTGGCCCATGCCCGGCCGGAAGCCGGCGGCCAGCGCCTGCCAAGTGTATTCCTGCGCGTCGCGCACGGCGTCGCCGAGGTCCAGCCCGTTCGCCAGGTTGGCGGCGATGGCCGAAGCCAGCGTGCAGCCCGAGCCGTGGTAGCTGCCGGGCAGGCGATCCCAGCGGTCGCTGCGGATCGGGCCGTTCTCGCCGTACAGCGTGTTGATCACCTTCGTGGTGTTCTCGTGCGTGCCGGTGACCAGCACGTACTCGCAGCCGTAGCTGATCAGCCGCTGCGCGCAGCCGGCGAGGTCGGGCGAGTCCTCGTCGCCGTCCTCCTCGGCCAGGCGGCGGGCCTCGATGCTGTTCGGCGTGAGCACCGTGGTCTGAGGCAGCAGCAGCTCGCGCATGGCCTCGACCATCTCCTCGGTCGACAGCTCGTCGCCGCGGCCGGAGGCGAGCACCGGGTCGAAGACGAGCGGCACGTCCGGATAGTCGGCGAGGATCTCGGCGACCACCGAGACGTTCTCGACGCTGCCCAGGAGCCCGATCTTGAAGGCGGCCACCGGCATGTCCTCGAGCACGGCGCGCGCCTGGTCCTCGACCCAGTCGGCGTCGAGCGCGTGCACCGCCTCGACGCCGAGCGTGTCCTGCACGGTGATGGCGGTGATCACCGACAGCGGGTGGCAGCCCATCGATGCCTGGGTCATCAGGTCGGCCTGCACGCCGGCGCCGCCGGACGGGTCGCTGGCGGCGAAGGTGAGGACGATCGGCGGGGTCGGTCGGGCGTTCGGGTTCATGCGCGGCGCCGGTTGGCACGGCGAAAGCGGTTTGGCTAGAATCGGCGATTCTACCCGATAAGGCCGCGCGGCCGCGCCCGGGGCGGGCGCATGCCGGGGGCGCAAAGGCACGGCGGTTCGCGCTGCGCGCCTCCGGGCCGCGGCCGTAGCGGTCGGTGTCCGCGCCGGCCGTCGCCGGATTCGGCCCGTTCGTCCGCGCGTCCTGCCCGAGGACGCCGGGATGATCGATATCCGGCCCGTTTGACGGTATATTGTGAGGTTCCGGGTCGGGGTCGGCCGATCGGCGGGAAGAAGGCCGGGCAGGCACGGGCCGGCGCCCATGGAGGAACGAATTGGCTGAAGCGGCTAACTTGCGCGGCGTCAAGGTGATGGTGATCGACGACAGCAACACCATCCGGCGCAGTGCCGAAATCTTTCTGGTGCAGGCCGGCTGCCAGGTCCTGCTCGCCGAGGACGGTTTCGACGCGCTCGCCAAGATCGCCGACCATCAGCCGGACATCATCTTCTGCGACATCATGATGCCCCGGCTCGACGGCTACCAGACCTGCGCGCTGATCAAGAAGAATCCCCGCTTCCGCGCCTCGCCGGTGATCATGCTGTCTTCCAAGGACGGCCTGTTCGACCGGGCGCGCGGCCGCATGGTCGGGTCCGACCAGTACCTCACCAAGCCGTTCACCAAGGACAGCCTGCTGCAGGCGGTCGCGAGCTTCGCGCCGCAGCCGGTCCAGTAGATAGACTCGCATCGCACGCAATCATCGGAGTGACAGCATGCCCGTGAAGAAGATTCTCGTCGTCGACGATTCCCCCACCGAACGCCATTTCCTGGTCGAGCTGCTGACCGGCAAGGGCTACGAGGTGGTCACCGCCGAAAGCGGCGAGGAGGGCATCAGCAAGGCCAAGGCCGAGCAGCCGGATCTCGTCATCATGGACGTGGTCATGCCCGGGCTGAACGGCTATCAGGCGACGCGCACGCTGACCCGCGACGACGAGACGAAGAACATCCCGGTCTTCGTCTGCACCACCAAGAGCCAGGAGACCGACAAGATCTGGGGCCTGCGCCAGGGCGCCCAGGACTATCTGGTGAAGCCGGTCGATCCGGAGGATCTGCTGGCCAGGATCGCCGCCCTCTGAGCGGGCGGCACGCCGGCATGGCGAAGAAGATCAGCCTGCGGGAGTTCCAGGAGCATCTGGCCGCCCGCCTCTCCAGCGCCGCCAAGGGACAGGCGAGCGCGGCCCTGCTCGGCGTGCAGGCCGGCGACGACCGCTGGCTGCTCAACCTCTCCGATTCCGGCGAGATCGTTTCCCTGCCGCCGCTGGCGCCGGTGCCGCTGACCCATCCCTGGTTCGCCGGCATCGCCAACATCCGCGGCAACCTTTACGCGGTCGCCGACTTTGCCGCCTTCGCCGGCGGCGAGCCGACGCCGACGCACGCCGCTTCCCGCCTGCTCCTCGTCGGCACCCGCCACGGCAGCAACGCGGCGCTGCTGGTGACGCGCATGCTCGGCCTGAAGGGGCCGGAGCAGTTCACGCCGCTGCCGCCGTCGGCGACGGCGCCGCCCTGGGAAGCGGAGCGCCTGAGCGACGCCGACGGCCGCGAGTGGCGGAAGCTCGGCGTCCGCGCGCTGCTGGCGGACCCGAGATTCATGGAGATCGGCGCCTGAGCGCCGGCCGGGCGCCGGCGCGGCCCCGGACGCAGATCGACGACAGACGAACGAACACAAGAAAGGGAGGCGATTCATGGCCCTCAAGCTGACACGGTCCGGCGACGACGGCCGGCAATCCGCGGCGGACGCGACGGGCGGCGGCAGGCCGGCGCGGAGCGGCGCCGGCGGGAGCCTCCTCGGCCGCTACTCGGTCAACCGGCAACTGCAGATCCTCGGCGTCGCGCTGCTCCTCGCCGTGCTCATGCTGATCGCGCTGATCTACCGGGACAACCGGCAGTCCGCGCACGGCACCGCCTACGTCGCCGCCGCCGGCGAGATGCGCATGCTCTCGCAGCGGCTGGCCAAGGCCTCGACGCTGGCGCTGCAGGGCAACCCGGTCGCCTTCCGGCAGCTCAAGGAATCGCGCGACCGCTTCTCCTTCCTCATCGAGCAGGTGACGAACGGCGGTGAGATCGGCGACGTCACGGTGCCGCCGTCGCCCGAAGGCGTGCGCGAGCCGCTGGCGGTGCTCGCCGGCGAATGGGACAAGGCCGGGAAGAACGCCAGCCAGTTGCTGGAAATGGAGAAGAACCTGGTGGCGCTGGGCAACGACGTCGCCACCATCAACAACAAGAACCCGCTGCTGCTCGAACAGGCCGAGCAGGTGGCGGCGCTGAAGCTGCAGGTCGGCGGCGGCGCGCGCGAGGTGGTCGCCGCCAACCAGTTGGTGATGCTGACGCAGCGCATCGCCAAGAACGCCTCGGCGCTGCTCGTCGGCGATGCCATCGACCCGGAGGTGGCCTTCCTTCTCGGCAAGGACACGAACACCTTCCGCGATCTGCTCGGCGCGCTGACCAAGGGCAGCGACGCGCTGCGCATCAGCCCGGCCGCCGACCCCGACGCGCGGCAGAAGCTGGCCGAGCTCGATGCCTCGTTCAAGGACTATCAGGCGGCGGTCAGCGGCATCCTCGGCGCCATGCAGCGCCTGGTGCTGGCCAAGCAGGCCGGCGCCAACATCTTCCGCGACTCCGAAACGCTGCTCGCCGCCACCGACCGGCTGGCCGCGGCCTATCAGGAGACGCTCGCCGAGCGCGCGGCCTTCGCCGCCGCCCTGGTCGTCCTCGGCGGCCTGGCCCTGGTCATCCTCGGCCTGATGGCCAAGGTCTACCTCGACGACTCGGCGCGCCGCGCCGCCGAGGCCGAGGCCAGCCGCCAGGAGACCGAGCGCCTGAACCGCGCCAACCAGGACGCCATCCTGCGCCTGATGAACGAACTCGGCGACCTCGCCGACGGCGACCTGACCGTCACCGCGACGGTGTCCGAGGACATCACCGGCGCCATCGCCGACTCGATCAACTACACCATCGAGGAACTGCGCGTGCTCGTCGGCCGCATCAACGACGCTGCCGGCCGCGTCACGCAGGCCACCGAGATCGCGCAGCGGACCTCGGCCGAGCTGCTCGCCGCCGCCGAGCAGCAGTCGCTCGAAATCCAGGACGCCGGCCGCTCGGCGCTCGACATGGCGCACTCGATGAACCAAGTGTCGGCCAACGCCAGCCAGTCGGCGCAGGTCGCGCACCAGTCGCTGGCCGCCGCCGAGAAGGGCGCGCAGGCGGTGCAGGATTCGATCAAGGGCATGAACGAGATCCGCGAGCAGATCCAGGAGACCTCGAAGCGGATCAAGCGCCTCGGCGAAAGCTCGCAGGAGATCGGCGAGATCGTCGAACTGATCTCGGACATCACCGAGCAGACCAACGTGCTGGCGCTGAACGCCGCCATCCAGGCGGCCTCGGCCGGCGACGCCGGCCGCGGCTTCACGGTCGTCGCCGAGGAGGTGCAGCGGCTGGCCGAACGCTCGGCGGAAGCGACCAAGCAGATCGCGGCGATCGTCAAGACCATCCAGACCGACACGCAGGACGCGGTGTCCGCGATGGAGCAGTCGACGCAGGGCGTGGTCGAGGGCGCCAAACTGTCGGATGCCGCCGGCCAGGCGCTGGCCGAGATCGGCGACGTGTCGAAGAGCCTCGCCGGCCTGATCGAGAACATCTCGGCCGACACGCAGCGGCAGGCGCAGTCGGCGACCGGCGTGGCGAGCAAGATGCAGGACATCCTGCGCGTCACCGAGCAGGCCACGGCCGGCACGCAGCGCACCGCCGAGGCGGTCGGCGAGCTGGCCGGTCTGGCCACCGAGCTGAAGGGCTCGGTCGCCGGCTTCAAGGTCGCCTGAGCGGCCGCCCGCAGAGGAGAGACGAGGCCGCATGGACGCCGCGACGGAATTCGACGTCGGTCCGCTGACCTGGGTGAAGGGCGAGATCGACCTGGCGCTGGAACGCGCCGGTGACGCGCTCGCGCAGTTCACCGGCGGCGGCGACGCCACGCAGCTCAGGTTCGCCCGCACCCACCTGCACCAGGTGCGCGGCGCGCTGGCCATCGTCGGCCTGGACGGCGTCACGCAGTTCGTCGATAGCGTCGAGGGCCTGCTCGACGATCTCGAACGGCAGGAGGCGGCCGCCGACGCCGGCCGCGTCGCGCTCGCGCAGCGCGCCCTCGACGCCGTCCGCCACTACCTCGACGACCTGATCGACGGCGCGCCGGACCAGCCGCTGCGGCTGCTGTCGATCTACGGCGAGGTACTGGCGGCGCGCGGTGAGAAGCGCGTGCTGGCCACCGACCTGTTCTTCCCCGACCTGTCGCTGCGGCCGCCGCGCCGCGCGCCGGCGGCGCCGCTGCCGCGCGACGAGCTGCTGCAGCTCCTGCGCGTGCAGCGCAGCCGCTTCCAG
Organism: Rhodocyclaceae bacterium; assembly: GCA_019455325.1. Lineage (GTDB taxonomy): Bacteria > Pseudomonadota > Gammaproteobacteria > Burkholderiales > Rhodocyclaceae > Proximibacter. Next base: position 205,178 of record JACFMQ010000005.1, read on the forward strand.
CGCGGCCTGCTCGCCTGGCTGCGCAAGCCGGACGACCGCGCCGGCGTCGCCGAGATGCTCGACGCCACGCGCCAGGTCGAGGCGACGCAGGAGCTCGCCGCCGCCCGCGCCTTCTGGTGGGTCGCCGCCGGCATGCTGACGGCGCTGGCCGAAGGCCGCCTGCCGGCCGAGGTCGACATCAAGCAGTTGTGCGCCCGCATCGACCTGCAGATCCGGCGCCTGATCGAAGGTTCGCGGAACGTCGCCGAGCGCCTGATGCGCGACGCCCTCTACTACGTTGCCCGCGCCGACAGCGACGACCCGCTGGTGCGCGAGGTGCAGGACGCCTACCGGCTGCGCGGCCTGCTGCCGTCGGCATCGACGTCGGCGCCGGAGGCCGCGCCGCAGGGCGCGCTGCGCCGGCGCCTGCGCGAGGCGATCGCCGCTGCCGAGGAAGCGTGGAACAAGTTCTGCGCCGGCACCGCGCAGTCGCTGCCCGCCTTCCGCGAGCAGGCGGCGGCGATCCAGCAGATCGTCGGCGAGCTCGGCCACACCGACTACCGCCGCCTCGCCCGCGCCGTCGCCAACGCCGCCGACTGGCTGGCCGAACGGCCGTCGCGCCACAGCGAGGCGCTGGCCATGGAGATCGCCACCGCCATCCTGCTGGCGCAGAACGCGCAGGAGAACCTCGGCCGCCTCGGCGCCGATTTCGCCCACCAGGTCGACGTGATGGTCGCCCGCCTGCACGGCTTCCTCGCCGGCAATCCGCCCGAGCCCGGTTCGGAAGTGCCGCTGCTCGACGAGATGTCGCGGCAGGCGCAGGAGCGGCTGCTGGTCGGCCAGGTGGCGAAGGAGATCCAGAGCAACCTGGCGCAGATCGAGCAGGTGCTCGACGGCTTCTTCCGCGACGCCGGCCGGCGCGGCGACCTCGCCGGCCTGGAGAGGCCGCTGCACCAGGCGGCCGGCGCGCTGACGATCCTCGGCCAGAGCGCCGCCGTCGACACGCTGCGCGAGTGCGAAGGCGAGATCCGCCGCTTCGCCGCCGCCGACTACGTGCCGGACGAGGCCGACTTCGAGCGCGTCGCCGACCGCCTGTCGGCGCTCGGCTTCTTCATCGACGCGATGCCGAACGGCGCCACCGACTTCGCCGAATTCACGCGCGCCATGAGCGCGCCGCCGGTCGTCGACGAAGCGGCGGAGGAAACCGCCGCCGGCAGCGTCGAGCAGGAGCTCGAACAGGCCAAGCGCGAGGCGCGGGCGCTGCTGCAGGCGCTCAAGGACCAGCCGGCCGACGAGGACCTGCGCCGGGAGCTCAAGCAGAACCTGGAAACCCTCAGGCAGGACGCCGACCTCGTCGCCGACGGCGAACTCGGCCGGCAGGCGAAGGCGGCGCTGTCCGCGCTCGACGCCGGCGCCCCGGCCCTCGACGCCGCGTTCGCCGGCCTCGGCGCGCACGGCGCCGCGGCGCCGGCGCCGTCGGCCGAGACGCTGCAACTGGCGCTGGCCGACGAGGAGGATCTGGACGCCGAACTGCTGGCGATCTTCATCGAAGAAGCGAAGGACGTCCTCGCCGCGGTCGGCGCCGATCTCGTGCGGCTGCGCGAGCAGCCGCACGAGATCGAGGTGCTGACCAACGTCCGCCGCTCGTTCCACACGCTCAAGGGCTCCGGCCGCATGGTCGGCCTGCGCGAGCTGGGCGAGGTGGCCTGGGCGGTCGAGCAGGTGCTCAACCTCTGGCTGCGCCAGGAGCTCGAACTGACGCAGCCGGTGTTCGAGATGATCAGCGAGGGGCACCGCGTCTTCTCGATCTGGGTCGCGCACCTCGAATCGCGCGAACTGCCGCTGCCGGACGCCGGGCCGCTGGTCGCGCTCGCCGAATCGCTGCGCACCGGCGAGGCGCCGAAGCCGGCGCCGGCCGCCGGGCCTGTCGAGGCGACTGCGCCGGTTGCGGTCGACGAAACTCCGGTCGACGCGGATGCCGCCCCGCTCGCAGCGGACGGCGGCGCGTCGCCGGCGTCGAACGTCGTGCACGCCGACTTCGGCCGCCGCGAGCCGGCGTCCGCCGAGGCCGATGGACTGCCGGAGCCGCCGGCGGACGATGCCGCGGAAACCGCCGGGGCGCCGCACGAGCCCGCTCCGACGGACGTCGCCACGCCGTCGCCGGCGCGCGGCGCCAGCCTCGGCATTTCGCCGACGCTCTACGACATCTTCCTCGAAGAGGCGCGCACCCACGTGGCGACGCTGCGCCGGGAATTCGCCGCCTTCGCCGCCGACCCGTGGCAGCCGACGCCGTTCCCGATGGCGCGCGCCGCGCATACCCTCGCCGGCATCTCCGGCACGGTCGGCATCGCCGCCGTCAACCGCCTCGGCGCGACCCTGGAGCACGCGCTGCTGCGCCGCGAGACGACCGAGCATCCGGAAAGCGCCGACGGCGTGGCCGTCGTCGGCCAGGCCATCGACGCCCTCGCGTCGATGATCGAGGACGTCGCCGAGGAGCGCCCGCCCGAGGCGCAGCCGGCGCTGCTCGACGCGCTGGCCGCGCTCTACCCGCCGGCGGCGCATGCCGCGGCCGGCCCGGAAGACGCGGCGCCGGCCGAGGCGCCGGTCGTCGACGACGGGCGGACCGCGGCGCCGGCGGCGGCCGGCATCGCCGCCGACCTGGGCGGCGTCCACGACGAAATCGACGAGCAGTTGCTGCCGATCTTCCTCGAAGAGGCGGCCGAGCTCACCGCCGCCATCGACGAGCAACTGCGCGCCTGGCGGGCTGCGCCCGACGACGCGCAGACGCTGCGCGCGCTGCACCGCCTGTTCCACACGCTCAAGGGCAGCGCGCGCATGGCCGGCGCCATGACGATCGGCGAGATCACCCACGCCATCGAATCGAGCGTCGAGCAGGCCGACAAGGCGGGCGGCGCGGCGCCGGCGCTGATCGACGAGGTCGAGGCGGCGTTCGACGGCGTCGTGCACCTCGTCGAGCGCCTGCAGCGCGGCGAGACGCCGGCGCCGGCCGAGCCTGGCCCGCAGCCCGAACCGGCCGGCGAGCCGGCGGCCGAAGCGCCGCCGGACGAAGCCGCGCCGGCAGCCGTCGCCGGCGACGCCGGCGGCGACGAGGCGAGCGGCCAGAAGGCGGTGATCCGCGTGCGCGCCGACCTCGTCGACCAACTGGTCAACGAGGCCGGCGAGCTGTCGATCGCGCGCACGCGCATCGAGGGCGAGATGGCCGGCCTGAAGAACTCGCTGCTCGACCTCACGGAAAACGTCGTCCGCCTGCGCCGGCAACTGCGCGACATCGAGATCCAGGCCGAGACGCAGATGCAGTCGCGCATCGCGCAGAGCGAGGAAGCGCACGCCGGCTTCGACCCGCTCGAATTCGACCGCTTCACCCGCTTCCAGGAGCTGACGCGGATGATGGCCGAGTCGGTGAACGACGTCGCCACCGTGCAGCAGAACCTGCTCGGCAACCTCGACGAGGCCAACGCCGCCATCCTCGCGCAGGCGCGCATGAACCGGCACCTGCAGCAGTCGCTGATGAGCGTGCGCATGGTGCCCTTCGCCAGCCAGGCCGACCGCCTGCACCGTATCGTGCGGCAGACGGCGAAGGCGCTCGGCAAGCGCGCCAACCTGGAAATCCGCGGCGGCCAGGTCGAGGTCGACCGCTCGGTGCTCGACAAGATCGGCGCGCCGCTCGAACACCTGCTGCGCAACGCCGTCGCGCACGGCCTGGAAACGGGCGCGGCGCGGCTCTCTGCCGGCAAGCCGGAGATCGGCGAGGTGACGCTGACGCTGGCGCAGGAAGGCAACGAAATCATCCTGACCATGGCCGACGACGGCGCCGGTCTCGACTTCGAGCGCATCCGCGCGCGCGGCGTCGAGGCCGGTCTACTCGCGCCCGACGAGACGCCCGACGAGGGGCGGCTGATCAAGCTGATCTTCGCCCCCGGCTTCTCGACCGCCGACGAGGTCAGCCAGATCGCCGGCCGCGGCGTCGGCATGGACGTGGTCAAGACCGAGATCGGCGACCTCGGCGGCCGCATCGAGGTGAACTCGGCGCCGGGCCAGGGCACCACCTTCCGCCTCTACATTCCGCTGACGCTGGCCGTCACACAGGCGCTGCTGGTGCGCGCCGGTGCGGGCGTCTACGCCATCCCGTCGTCGATGATCGAGCAGGTGCTGGATCTGAAGGAAGCCTTCCTTGCGCGCATCCGCGAGGCCGGCGAGGCCGAGTGGCTGGGCAACCGCTATCCCTACCGCTTCCTGCCGCAGCTCCTCGGCGACGCCGCGGCGCTGCCGGAGGCGCGCCGCCAGTACTGGGTGCTGCTGCTGCGCTCCGGCGCGCAGCGGGCGGCGGTGCACGTCGACGAGCTGCGCGGCAACCGCGAAATCGTCGTCAAGAACATCGGGCCGCAGCTCGCCCGCGTCGTCGGCATCGCCGGCGCGACGGTGCTCGGCGACGGTCAGGTGGTGCTCATCCTGAACCCGGTGGCGCTCGCCTCGCGCGCGCACGCCGCGCACCCCGGCGCCGCCGCGGCGCCGGCCGAAACCCGGCTGCCGGCGGCGACGCTGCCGACGGTGATGGTCGTGGACGACTCGCTGACCGTGCGCAAGATCACCGGCCGCCTGCTCGAACGCGAGGGCTACCAGGTGCTGACGGCGAAGGACGGCGTCGACGCGCTCGAACAGATGCTCGACGTCGTTCCCGACGTGCTGCTGGCGGACATCGAGATGCCGCGCATGGACGGCTTCGACCTGGTGCGCAACGTGCGTGCCGACGAGAAGCTGAAGCACGTGCCGGTCATCATGATCACCTCGCGCACCGCCGACAAGCACCGCAACTACGCCTTCGAGATCGGCGTGGACCACTACCTCGGCAAGCCCTACCAGGAAGAGGAGCTGCTCGCGCTGGTCGGCGACTATACCCGGGCGAAGCGGCAGCAATCCTGAGCGGGCTTCGCCCCCTGGAAAGGCCGGCCGTTCAGCCGGCCTTTTTCACGACCTCGTAGCGGGCCAGCGTTCGCTGGCGCGCGGTATCGTGGTCGATCAACGGTAGCGGGTAGTCGTGGCCGATCGTCACGCCGCAGGCCGCCTGCTCGGCCGCTGGCATCTGCCACGGCGCGTGCAGCCAGCGCAATGGCACCGTCGCCAGCTCGGGCACGTAGTGGCGGATGAAGCGGCCTTCCGGATCGAAATTTTTCGACTGCGTCACCGGGTTGAAGATGCGGAACCACGGCTGCGCGTCGCAGCCGGTCGAGGCTGCCCACTGCCAGCCGCCGTTGTTGGCGGCGAGGTCGAAATCGAGCAGGTGCACGGCGAACCAGCGCTCGCCATGCCGCCAGTCAATGCCGAGATCCTTGCACAGAAAGGAGGCGGCGACCATGCGCAGGCGGTTGTGCATGTAGCCCGACGCGGCGAGCTGGCGCATTGCCGCGTCGACCAGCGGGTAACCGGTGCGGCCTTCGCACCAGGCGGCCAGTCCTTCCGGCCAGTCGTCCCAGACGATGCGGTCGTATTCCGGCCGGAAGCTGCGGTCGACGACGTGCGGGAAATGGTCAAGAACCATGAAGTAGAAGTCGCGCCAGACCAACTCGGCGAGCCAGCAGTCGGCACCTTCGCCGCCTTCGTGCCAGGCGTGCGCGGCGAGTTCACGCACCGAGATCGTGCCGAAGCGCAGATGCGGCGACAGGTAGGATACGCCCTTCACCGCCGGGAAATCGCGCTGTGCCCGGTAGCGCGAAAGGCGCTCGCGAAAATCGTCGAAGTTCGCGCGGGCGCCGGACATGCCCGGTACGACGCCGAGCGCGGCCAGGTCGACGGCGGCGAAGCCGATCCCGGCGAGCGGTGGCACGCCGGGCGGCAGCGCTGGCGCCGCCAGCCGACCGGTGATGCTCGGCCGCGGCGCCAGATCGTCTTCGGCAAGTCGGCGCTGCCAGGCGTTGCGGTACGGCGTGAACACGGAAAACGGCGTGCCGGCTTGCGTCAGTACGGCGCTGCCATCGAAAATCGACTGGTCGCGCAGAAGTTCGAGCCGGCGGCCGTCGGCGGTGAGTGCGGCGGCGACCGCCGCGTCGCGCGCCTTCGCCGCCGGCTCGTAGTCGCGACCGGCGAACACTATCGCCGCGCCGAGCGCTGCCGCCAGCGTCGGAATTTCGCGCACCGGGTTGCCGCGACGGACGATCAGGCCGCCGCCGCGCGCGGCGAGCGCCGCGTCGAGTTCGACCAGCGCGGCGTGGATGAAGGCGACGCGCGCGTCGGTGCGCGTCGGCAGCGCGTCGAGGATCGTCGCGTCGAAGACGAAGGCGCAGTAAACCGGACCGCCGGCGGCGAGCGCCGCCGCCAGCGGGGCGTGATCGGCGTCGCGCAGGTCGCGGCGGAACCAGACAAGGGAAGGTGCGTTCATTGGCGACGGAAGGGCGGCGTCCGGTTTGTCTCGGGGGGATGCGGCGATTAAAATGCCGGACATGCAGTCCGTCAATCTGACCGATCACTTCCTCATCGCCATGCCGGCGATGGCCGACCCGTATTTCTCCGGCACCCTCATCTACGTCTGCGAGCACAACGAGCAGGGGGCGCTCGGCGTCATCGTCAACCGCCCGCTCGACATGACGCTCGCCGCGCTCTTCGAGAAGATCGAGGTGCCGCTGGAGGCGGAGGGCTTCGAGCGCATGCCGGTCTATTTCGGCGGCCCGGTGCAGACCGACCGCGGCTTCGTGCTGCACCGCCCGGTCGGCGGCTGGCAATCGACGCTGGCGGTGAACGGCGAGATCGCGCTGACCAGCTCGCGCGACGTGCTGCAGTCGGTCGGCCGCGAGGGCGATCCGAGCGAGATCATCGTCACCCTCGGCTATTCCGGCTGGTCGGCCGGGCAGATCGAGGACGAGCTGGCGCAGAACGCCTGGCTGACGGTGCCGGCGCAGCCGGGCATCCTCTTCGGCACGCCCTTCGAGGGGCGCCTGCCGGCGGCGATGAGCGCGCTGGGCATCAGCTTCGCCAACCTCGCCGGGGACGCCGGACATGCCTGAACCGGCCGGCACCGTGCTGGCCTTCGACTACGGCGAGAAGCGCATCGGCGTCGCCGTCGGCGAATCCCTGCTGAAGAGCGCACATCCGCTGACCGTCATCCACGCGCACGCCAACGACGAACGCTTCGCCGCCATCGCCGCGCTGATCGACGAATGGCGGCCGGTGCGGCTGGTGGTCGGCATGCCGACCACCGCCGACGGTGCGCCGCACGCGCTGGCCGCGCGCTGCACGCGCTTCGGCAACCGCCTGCACGGCCGCTTCGGCCTGCCGGTGGCCTTCGCCGACGAGCGCCTGAGCTCGGCCGACGCGGCTGCGCAACTGCGCGCGGCCGGCCGCGACGCGAGAAGCGCCAAGGCGCACCTCGATGCCGTCGCCGCCCAGCTCATCCTGCAAACCCATTTCGACAGCGAACCCGAAGAGACCCATGTCCACGCGACCCCTACCTGACGCCGAGCAGCAGTGCGCGGCGCTGGCCGAGCAACTGCGGCCGCACGTCGGCCGAGAGACGGCCCTGATCGGCATCCACAGCGGCGGCGTCTGGATCGCCGAACGCCTGCGCGAACTGCTCGGCATGGCCGACGCGCCGGGCAGCATCGACGTCTCCTTCTACCGCGACGACTTCGCCGAAAAGGGCCTGCACCCGCAGGTCAAGCCGACCTCGATCCCCTTCGAGGTCGAGGGCCGGCACATCGTGCTCGTCGACGACGTGCTCTACACCGGCCGCACGACGCGCGCCGCGTTGAACGAGATCTTCGACTACGGCCGGCCGGCCAAGGTCGAACTGGCCGTGCTCGCCGACCGCGGCGGCCGCGAGCTGCCGGTGGCGGCGCAGTACAACACCTGGGACGTGACGCTGGCGCCCGGCGAGACGCTGGTGCTGGCGCGCGACGATGACGGGCGGCTGGCGTGGAGGCTCGACCATGAGTGACGCGCGGCGCAATCCGCAGTTGAACGCCAACGGCGAACTGACCCACCTGCTGTCCACCGAGGGTCTGCCGCGCGAGGTGCTGGTGCACATCCTCGACACCGCCGCGTCGTTCATGGAGGTCTCTGCGCGCGACGTGAAGAAGGTGCCGCTCCTGCGCGGCAAAAGCGTCTTCAACCTCTTCTTCGAGAACTCGACGCGCACGCGCACGACCTTCGAGATCGCCGCCAAGCGGCTCTCCGCCGACGTGCTCAACCTCGACATCACGCGCTCGTCGACGGCCAAGGGCGAGACCCTGCTCGACACCATCGACAACCTGTGCGCGATGCACGCCGACATGTTCGTCGTCCGCCACGCCGCCTCCGGCGCGCCCTACCTGATCGCCGAGCACCTGGCGCGCGTCGGCCGCAACGACATCCACGTGGTGAACGCCGGCGACGGCCGGCACGCGCATCCGACGCAGGGCCTGCTCGACATGTACACCATCCGCCACTACAAGGAGGCGTTCGACGGCCTGACCGTGGCCATCGTCGGCGACATCCTGCACTCGCGCGTCGCCCGTTCCGACATCCACGCGCTGAACACGCTCGGCGCCGGCGAGGTGCGCGCCATCGGCCCGCAGACGCTGTTGCCGACGCAACTGGAAAAGCTCGGCGTGCGCGTCTTCCACGACATGGAGAAAGGGCTCGCCGGCTGCGACGTGGTGATCATGCTGCGCCTGCAGAACGAACGCATGAACGGCGCGCTGCTGCCGTCGGCCGGCGAATACTTCCGCCGCTACGGGCTGACGCCGGAGAAGCTGGCGCTGGCCAAGGCCGACGCCATCGTCATGCATCCGGGGCCGATGAACCGCGGCGTCGAGATCGACTCCGAGGTCGCGGACGGGCCGCAGGCGGTGATCCTGCCGCAGGTCACCTTCGGCATCGCCGTGCGCATGGCGGTGATGAGCATCGTCGCGGGGAACTGAGATGGGTACGGAACTTCTCCCCGATGTCATTCTCGATCACTACGAAGTTCATGAGTGGAAGCATGCAACGGCAATCCTTGCCCAGGATTTTCCGGGTGAATGGGAAGACATCATAGATGTACTTTCTGCGTTTCGATTGCATCGAAGCTGGATCGAAGTTGGCGGAAAGAATAAATCTGATGTATCGAAGCGGATCGATTCCGAGTTCTACGCACGTGGTTGGGAGGAGAAGCAGTTCGAAACATCTATCGTTGTAGACGGCCACAAGATCGAGTCGCCGACACACAAAGTAGACTGCTTCAAGAACCGCGTTGCTCTTGAAATCGAATGGAACAACAAGGATCCCTTTTACGATCGTGATCTCAATAATTTCCGCCTGCTTTTCGATCTGCGTGTCGCAAGCGTCGGCGTTATCATCACTCGCTGTGACGAGTTACAAAGTGTTTTCAACGAACTTGGGCGCGGGTCGAGTTTTGGTAACTCTACGACGCACATGGGGAAATTGCTCCCTCGAATAAACGGCGGTAGTGGCGGTGGTTGTCCACTGCTGGTGTTTGGTATTACCCGGAGGCTATATGACGAAAACAAGTGACGCGGTGTTGGCCCGGGCTACAAGCGAATTGATCGAAGTGGCTAATGGCCAGAGATTCTCGACCATTCTGGCCGATCCTCCGTGGCGATTTCAAAACCGCACCGGCAAGATGGCTCCGGAGCACAAGAGGTTGGCGCGTTACGGAACCATGATTACCGACGATATCTGCACGTTACCCGTCGAGTCTATCTCGGCAGAAACGGCGCATCTCTATCTCTGGGTCCCTAATGCTCTGTTGCCGGACGGATTGGAGGTCATGAGGCGGTGGGGCTTTCAGTACAAAACCAATATCGTCTGGAACAAGGTTCGTAAGGACGGAGGGCCGGACGGGCGAGGCGTCGGCTTCTATTTTCGCAACACGACTGAACTGCTGTTGTTCGGTACTCGTGGGAAAAACGCCCGAACGTTGGCACCTGGTCGCAGGCAGGTCAATGTCTTGTGCACGATGAAGCGGGAACATTCCCGCAAGCCGGACGAGGCATACGATTTGATTGAGCAATGCAGTTGGGGACCGTTCCTCGAAATGTTCGCCCGAGGTTCGCGTGAAGGCTGGACGACATGGGGAAATCAGGCACAAGGCTATTACCCGGACTGGCCGACTTACTCGAATCACTCGCAACAAGCTGCCGCCATTCCGCCAATAGCTGATGAAAATCAGCAGCGACTATTGTGCAGACAAGCTAAGTACGTCATAGAGACATGAAAATCTCCATCAAGAACGGCCGCCTGATCGACCCGAAGCACGGCGTCGACGCCCGCCTCGACCTGCACCTTGCCGACGGCCGCGTCGCCGCCGTCGGCGGCGCGCCGGACGGCTTCGCCGACGCGGCCGTGATCGACGCCGCCGGCTGCGTCGTCTGCCCGGGCCTGGTCGACCTGGCGGCACGCCTGCCCGGCCTCGAAAGCGAGCTTGCCGCCGCCGTCGCCGGCGGCGTCACGTCGCTGGCCTGTCCGCCCGACGCCCGGCCGCCGCTCGACGCGCCGGGCCTCGTCGAACGCCTGGTCGGCCGCGCCGAGGATGCGGGGCTGGCCCGCGTGCTGCCGGTCGGCGCGCTCACCGCGCGCCTCGCCGGCGAGGCGCTGGCCGAGTTCGACGGCCTGACGCGCGCCGGCTGCGTCGCCTTCTCGCAGGGCGGCGCGGCGCCGGTCGATACGCAGGTGCTGCTGCGCGCCATGCAGTACGCCGCCACCTTCGGCCACGCCGTCTGGCTCCGGCCGCAGGACAGGCACCTCGTCGGCGAGGGCGTGGCCCACGACGGCGAGGTCGCCGCCCGCCTCGGCCTGCCGGGCATTCCCGCCGCCGCCGAGACGGTGGCGATCGCCGCCGCGCTCGAACTGGCGCGGGCCACCGGCGTCCGCCTGCACCTCATGCGCCTGTCCACCGCCGGCGGCGTCGCCCTGGTCCGCCGCGCGCGCGCCGAGGGCCTCGCCGTCACCTGCGACGCGGGCGTGCATCACCTGCACCTCACCGAGGCGGACATCGGCTTCTTCGACAGCGACGCCCGCTTCGACCCGCCGCTGCGCGAAGCGCGCGACCGCGAGGCGCTTTCGGCGGCCGCCGCCGAGGGCCTGCTGGCGATCTGCTCCGACCACACGCCGATCGACGAGGACGGCAAGCAGTTGCCGTTCGGCGAGGCCGAGGCCGGCGCCAGCGGCCTCGAACTGCTGCTGCCGCTGACGCTGAAATGGGCGGAGTCGGCGGGCGTGCCGCTGCCGGCGGCGCTCGCCCGCATCACCTGCGATCCGGCGGCGATCCTCGGCGTTGCCGGCGGCGAGCTGGCGGCCGGTGCGCCGGCCGACGTCTGCGTCTTCGATGCGCAGGCGACCTGGCGCGTCGGCGCCGACACGCTGCGGAGCGAGGGCAAGAACACCCCGTTCCTGGGCCGCGAGGTGCAGGGCCGCGTGCGCGCGACCGTGGTCGGCGGCCGCGTCGTCTTCGGCGGCTGAGAGCGTCGCACAAACGCAAACGGGCGACCCGCGGGTCGCCCGTTTTGCTTCCGCGCGGCTTCTTCAGCCGTCGGCGTTGATCTTCGTGATCAGCGTCTGCAGCGTCTCAGCCGCCTTGTCGTTGTCCACCTGGCAGGTGCCGGCCGCCTGATGGCCGCCGCCGCCGTACTGCAGCATCAGCTCGCCGACGTTCGTCCTGCTGCCGCGGTCGAGGATCGACTTGCCGGTGGCGAACACCGTGTTCTGCTTCTGCACGCCCCACAGCACGTGGATCGAGATGTTGGTCTGCGGGAACAGCGCGTAGATCATGAAGCGGTTGGTCGCCCAGATCGTCTCCTCGTCGCGCAGGTCGAGCACGACCAGGTTCCTGTGCACCGTGGCGCAGCGCAGGAGCTGTTCCCTGGCCTTCTCCGCGTGCTCGAAGTACAGCTCGACGCGTTCCTTGACGTCGGGCAGCGCCAGGATTTCGTCGATGCCGTGGTTCCGGCAGTACTTGATGAGATCCATCATCAGCGTGTAGTTGCTGATGCGGAACTCGCGGAAGCGGCCCAGGCCGGTGCGCGCGTCCATCAGGTAGTTGAGCAGCACCCAGCCCTGAGGGTCGAGGATCTCGTCGCGCGTGAACTGCGCCGAGTCGGCCTTGTCCACGGCCACCATCATGTCGTCGGCGATGTTCGGGAAAGTCTTCTTGCCGCCGTAGTAGTCGTAGACGACGCGCGCCGCCGACGGCGCCCTGGCGTCGATGACGTGATTCTTGCGCTCGCCGGTGTTGCGCAGCGTCTCCGACTCGTGGTGGTCGAAGGCCAGGTGCGCGCCCGGCACGTAGGGCAGGTTGGTGGTGATGTCGCGCGGACCGATGTCGATCTTGCCGTCCTGCATGTCCTTCGGATGGACGAACTTGATGTCGTCGATCAGGTCGAGTTCGTTGAGCAGCACGGCGCAGACCAGGCCGTCGAAGTCGCTGCGCGTGACCAAGCGGAATTTCTGTTCGCTCATTTCCCTTTCATTCCCCCAAGTAGCTCACCGGAAAGCCGCATCTTAGCAGCAGCCGGGGCGCTTCAGCCGGGCGACAGGCGCTGGACGAGGTCCGCCGGCGGCGCCGTCACCTCGACCACCTTGCGCCGCGAGGTCTGGCCGCTCTTCAGCGTCAGCGCGGCCTTCGGCAGATCCAGCCGCTCGCCGAGGAAGGCAAGCAGCGCCGCGTTCGCCTTGCCGTCGACCGGCGGCGCGGCGAGGCGCAGCTTGAGCGCGTCGCCGTGGACGCCGGCGACCTCGGTCTTCTTCGCGCCCGGCTGGACGTGCAGCGTCAGCGTCGCGCGGCCGTCGGCGCCGCGCCGCAGCCAGGCGCCGTCGTCGCTCACAGCAGGATGAGCACGACCTGCAGCAGCAGGATGGCGACCAGCGGCGACAGGTCGATGTTGGCGATCGGCGGCAGGAAGCGCTGGATCGGCCGCAGGATCGGCCGGTTGAACTGGTACACCGGCGCGGCCAGCGGCGAATGCGGATTCACCCAGGAGAGCACGGCCTGGACGAGAAGCGCGCCGATGAACAGGTAGACGGCCAGGCGCAGCGTGGCGGTGGCGCCGCGCCAGAGGACGAGCAGCGCGATCTCGCCGGTCTGCCCGAATTCGGGGGCGATGCCGCGCAGCGAGAGGACGACGAGAAGCAGCAGGCACTGCAGCCACCAGGCCGGCAGCAGGGTCGCCAGGTCCCAGCCCATGATGCCCGGGATGACGCGGCGCAGCGGCTTCACCGCCCAGTTGGTCAACTGCACGACGAAGGTGCCGAGCTGGTTGGCGAAGGAGACGCGGTTCAACTGCATGAAGAAACGGGCGAGCAGCAGCAGCGTGAAGAAGCTGGCGAGCGCGTCGATGAGGAACAGCAGGGCCTGGGCCATGGTCGGGTCTCCCGGATCAATCCTTGCCGAGCTGCTCGCCGAGTTCGCGGCCGCGCGCGTCGGCGGCGAGCACGCCGGCGACGATGCCGGCGAGCACGCCGCGTTCCTCCATCGTCGCCAGCGCCGCGGCGGTGGTGCCGCCCTTCGAGGTGACGCGCTCGCGCAGCACGCTCGCCGGCTCGGCTGACTGCGCGGCGAGCTTCGCCGCGCCGAGCGTCGTCTCGATGGCCATCTGCCGCGCCTGTTCGGGCGTGAAGCCGAGGTCGAGCGCGGCCTGCTGCAGCGCCTCGATGAACAGGAAGACGTAGGCCGGGCCGCTGCCGGAGACGGCGGTCACCGAATCCATCAGCGCCTCGTCGGCGATCCACAGCGTGCTGCCGACGGCCTGCAGCACGCGCTCGGCAGCGGCGCGGCCGGCGGCGTCGACCTCCGGCAGCGCGTAGAGGCCGGTGACGCCGGCGCCGATCAACGCCGGCGTGTTCGGCATCGTGCGCACCAACTGGCGGTGGCCGCCGAGCCAGCGCGACAGGTCGGCGAGGCGCAGGCCGGCGGCGATGCTCACCACCAGTTGCGCCTTCAGGTGCGGCAGCAGCGGCGCGCAGGCCGCCTGCATCTGCTGCGGCTTGACGGCGAGGACGATCAGGTCGCAGTCCCAGGCCGCGGCGTCGGAGCCGGCGAAGGTGCGCACGCCGTAGTCGGCGGCGAGCTTCGCCCGGTTGTCCGCGTTGAGTTCGACGACGGCGACGTCGGCGGCGGCAAAGCCCTTGCCGACGAGGCCGCCGATCAGCGCGGCGGCCATGTTGCCGCCGCCGAGGAAGGTGATCTTCATGCTTTCTCCCGTTCTCCGAAAATGGCGGTGCCGACGCGCACCAGCGTCGCGCCTTCGGCGATGGCCGCCTCCAGGTCGTGGCTCATGCCCATGGACAGCGTGTCGAGCGCCAGCCCCTCACCTTGCAGCCGCTCGTACAGCGCGCGCAGTTCGCGGAACGGCGCGCGCTGCGCTGCGGCGTCGTCGCTCGGCTCCGGGATGCACATCAGCCCGCGCAGGCGCAGGTTCGGCAGCGCGGCGACGGCGTGCGCCAGCGCCGGCGCGTCGGCCGGCGCGCAACCGCTCTTCGTCGCCTCGCCGCTGACGTTCACCTGCAGGCAGACGGCGAGCGGCCCCTTCGCCGCCGGCCGCTGCGCCGAGAGGCGCTCGGCGATCTTCAGCCGGTCGACCGAGTGCACCCAGTCGAAGGCTTCGGCGACCGGCCGCGTCTTGTTGCTTTGCAAGGGGCCGATGAAGTGCCATGCGAGGCCGAGCGGCGCCAGTTCGGCGGCCTTCGCGCAGCCCTCCTGCACGTAGTTCTCGCCGAAGGCGCGCTGTCCGGCGGCGGCCGCCGTGCGTACGTCGTCGGCCGGCCAAGTCTTGCTCACGGCGAGCAGCGAGACGCCCGCCGGATCGCGTCCGGCGGCCCGGGCGGCGGCGTCGATGCGGCGGCGCACGGCTTGCAGCTTGGCGGAAATTGACGTCATAATCGATCGGCCTGCAGGGCAGCGAAGTATAGCAGCAGCGCCCTCCACCCCGCCCCCGAGGATTCCCCGATGGACATCACCGAACTGCTGGCCTTCGCCGTCAAGAACAAGGCGTCCGACCTGCACCTCTCCGCCGGCCTGCCGCCGATGATCCGCGTCCACGGCGACGTGCGCCGCATCAACCTGCCGCCGATGGAGCACAAGGACGTGCACGCCATGGTGTACGACATCATGAACGACGGCCAGCGCAAGATCTACGAGGAGACGCTGGAGTGCGACTTCTCGTTCGAGGTGCCGAGCCTCGCCCGTTTCCGCGTGAACGCCTTCAACCAGCACCGCGGCGCCGGCGCCGTGTTCCGCACCATTCCGTCGAAGGTGCTGACGCTCGAAGATCTGAACTGCCCGAAGATCTTCAAGGACATCTCCGAGTATCCGCGCGGCGTCGTGCTCGTCACCGGGCCGACCGGCTCGGGCAAGTCGACGACGCTGGCGGCGATGGTCAACCACATCAACGAGAGCGAGCACGGCCACATCCTCACCGTCGAGGACCCGATCGAATTCGTGCACGAGCCGAAGAAGTGCCTGATCAACCAGCGCGAGGTCGGCCCGCACACGCAGTCGTTCAGCAACGCGCTGCGCTCGGCGTTGCGCGAGGACCCGGACGTGATCCTGGTCGGCGAGATGCGCGACCTGGAAACCATCCGCCTGGCGCTGACCGCGGCCGAGACCGGCCACTTGGTGTTCGGCACGCTGCACACCTCGTCGGCGGCGAAGACCATCGACCGGATCATCGACGTCTTCCCGGCGGCGGAGAAGGAGATGGTGCGCGCCATGCTCTCCGAATCGCTGCGCGCGGTGATCTCGCAGACGCTCCTGAAGACCAAGGACGGCCAGGGCCGCGTCGCCGCGCACGAGATCATGATCGGCACGCCGGCGATCCGCAACCTGATCCGCGAGGCCAAGGTGGCGCAGATGTATTCGGCGATCCAGACCGGCCAGCAGTTCGGCATGCAGACGCTCGACCAGTGCCTGATCGACCTGGTCCGCCGCAACGTCGTCTCCGGCAACGAGGCGCGCGCGAAGGCGGCGAACAAGGACGCGATTCCGGGCTGAGGCGCCGGACGCAGGAGATAGCGGACCATGGAACGCGACCAGTCGCTGAAATTCATGCACGACCTGCTGCGCCTGATGGTGCAGAAGAAGGGCTCGGACCTGTTCATCACCGCCGGCTTCCCGCCGGCGATCAAGCTCGACGGCAAGGTCACGCCGGTGTCGAACCAGACGCTGTCGGCGCAGCACACCGCCGAACTGGCGCGGGCGATCATGAACGACCGCCAGGCCGCCGACTTCGAGGCGACGAAGGAGTGCAACTTCGCCATCTCGCCGTCGGGCATCGGGCGCTTCCGCGTGAACGCGCTGGTGCAGCAGGGGCGCGTCGCCGTCGTCTGCCGCACGATCAACACCGCCATCCCGAACATCGACGAGCTCGGCCTGCCGTCGGTGATCAAGGACATCGGCATGGCCAAGCGCGGCCTCGTCGTCTTCGTCGGCGGCACCGGCACCGGCAAGACGACCTCGCTGGCGGCGATGGTCGACTACCGCAACGCCAACAGCCACGGCCACATCATCACCATCGAGGATCCGATCGAGTACGTGCACGAGCACAAGAACTGCATCGTCACGCAGCGCGAGGTCGGCATCGACACCGAGGACTGGGAAGCGGCGCTGAAGAACACGCTGCGCCAGGCGCCGGACGTGATCCTGATGGGCGAGATCCGCGACCGCGAAACCATGGACCACGCCGTCGCCTTCGCCGAGACCGGCCACCTGTGCATCGCCACGCTGCACGCCAACAGCGCCAACCAGGCGATCGACCGCATCATCAACTTCTTCCCGGAAGAGCGGCGTCCGCAGTTGCTGATGGACCTCTCGCTCAACCTCAAGGCCATGGTCTCGCAGCGCCTGCTGCCGCTGAAGGACGGCAAGGGCCGCGTCGCCGCCATCGAGATCATGCTCAACTCGCCGCTCGTCTCCGACCTGATCTTCAAGGGCGAGATCCATGAGATCAAGGAGATCATGAAGAAGTCGCGCGAGCTGGGCATGCAGACCTTCGACCAGGCGCTGTTCGACCTCTACGAGGCGGGCCGGATCAGCTACGAGGACGCGCTGCGGAACGCCGACTCGGTGAACGACCTGCGCCTGCAGATCAAGCTGCACGGCAAGGAAGCGAAGGACCGCGACCTGACCACCGGCATCGGCCACCTCGACATCGTCTGAGCGGCCCGCGCCCGCCTACGCGTCGCCGGCGGGCGGCGCGGCGCCTTTCCTGTTGCTCCCCGCCACCATCCTGATCTCGAACAGCCGGCATTCCAGCGCGCCGTTGTAGAGCGGCGTCTTCCGGCTCGGCGCGAGGCGCATCAGCTTCGGCATGCGCAGGTCGGCGGTGAAGAAGTGGCAGGTCCAGCCGGCGAAGTTTTTCTTCAGCGCGGTCGAGAGCTTCGGATAGAAGGCGGCGAGCGATTCCTGCTCCTCCAGCCGCACGCCGTAGGGCGGGTTGCAGACGAGGATGCCGCGTTCGGCCGGCGCCGCGACTTCGAGGATGTCGGACTGGATCAGCTCGACCGCGTCGAGCAGGCCGGCGCGGTCGAGGTTGGCCGTTGCCGCGCGCAGCGCCTGCGCCGAGACGTCGGCGCCGAAGAGCTGCGCCCAGGCGACCGGCTTCTCGGCGGCCAGCGCTGCCTCGCGCATACGCCGCCAGGCTTCGGCGTCGAAGCCGCGCAGGCGCTCGAAGGCGAAGTCGCGGCGGCTGCCCGGCGCGATGCCGTGCGCGATCTGCGCGGCTTCGAGCAGGAAGGTGCCGCTGCCGCACATCGGATCGAACAGCGGCGTGCCCGGCTGCCAGCCGGCCAGCCGCAGGATGCCGGCGGCAAGGTTCTCCTTCAGCGGCGCGTCCACCGTCTTCCGGCGTAGGCCGCGCTGCCACAGCGGGTCGCCCGAGGTGTCCACGTACAGCGTGCATTCGGTTTCGCTGAGGAAGGCGTGCACGCGCACGTCGGGGCTGCGCGTGTCGATGCTCGGCCGCAGGTCGCCGCAGTCGCGGCGGAAGCGGTCGCAGATGCCGTCCTTGACGCGCAGCGTGACGAAGTCGAGGCTCTTCAGCGGCGACTTGATCGCAGTGACGTCGACGCGCAGCGTCTGCGTCGGCGCGAACAGGGCCGGCCAGTCGGCGTCCAGCGCCAGCCGGTAGATGTCGTCCTCTTTCGCATAGCCGCGGCTGGCGATGCGCCAGAGCACGCGCGTGGCCAACCGCGAATGCAGGTTGACGGCGTAGCAGACGGGCCATTCGCCGGCGAACAGGACGCCGCCGCCGACGGCGCGCACATGCTGCCCGCCGAGCGCGGCGATGTCGTCGGCGAGCAGCGCTTCAAGGCCGCGCGGGCAGGAGGCGAAATAGTTGTTCATCAGAAGGGCTTGAGCACGGCGAGGAAGACGACGGCGAAGAGCACCAGCACCGGCAGTTCGTTGAACCAGCGGAACCAGACGTGGTTCTTCGTCGAGGCGCCGGCGACGAAGGTGCGCAGCAACTGGCCGCAGTACAGGTGGTAGACGATCAGCAGCACGACCAGCGTCGTCTTCGCGTGCAGCCAGCCGCCGGCAAAGCCGAAGCCGAGCCACAGCCAGAGGCCGAGGCCGACGGCGAGGATGCCGAGCGGCGTCATGAAGCGGTAGAGCTTGCCGGCCATCAGCAGCAGGCGTTCGCGCTCGGCGGCGCTCTCTGCCGGCACCATGGCGAGGTTCACGAAGATGCGCGGCAGATAGAAGAGGCCGGCGAACCAGGCGACGACGAACGAGATGTGCAGGGCCTTCACGACGAGCATGCGGATTTCCTTTCCTGTTGTTCCTGACGCGCGGCGGCGATGCCGGCGTCGACGGTGGGGTGGGCGAGCGCGAGACGAAGCTCCTCGCGCAGGCGGCGGTTGGTGAGCTGCCGCGACTCGCGCATGAACGAGAGCTGCAGCGGCGTCAGCGTCCGCTCGGCCTCGGCGCGCGCGAGGCGCGGCGGGCGCGGCAGGCCGAAGGCGTCGGCGACGCGGTCGAAGTATTCGCCCATCTTCAGTTGCGAATCGTCGCAGGCGTTGTAGGCGCGGTTCGGCCGCGCGCGGACGAGCGCCGCGCAGCAGGCGGCGGCGAGGTCGTCGGCGTGGATGTGGTTGGTGAACACGTCGTCGGCCGCGGCCAGCGCCGGCGTGCCTTTCGTCAGGCGCGCCAGCGGCAGGCGGTCGGCGGCGTAGATGCCGGGCGCGCGCAGGATGCCGACGGCGACGCCGGTTTCGCGGCCGAAGGCGCGCAGCGCGCGCTCGGCGTCGAGGCGGCGGACGGCGCGCGCGCTCTCCGGATGCGGCGTCCGCGTCTCGTCGACGACGGCGCCGCCGCAGTCGCCGTAGATGCCGCTGGTACTAATGTAGATGAGGCGCTGTGGTAGACTTTTTCCCCGTCCGAGCGCGGCCAGCAGGTGGCGCGTGCGCGTGTCGCGGTCGCCGCGGTCCGGCGGCGGCGCCAGATGCAGCACGCGGTCGGCGAGGCCGGCGAGGCGGTCGAGGCTGGCCGGGTCGTCGAGGTCGCCGACGAGCGGCACGGCGCCGGCCGCGCGCCAGCGCGCGCAGTCGCCCGCCTCGCGCAGCAGCGCGAAGACGCGATGGCGCCGGAGGAGTCGGGGCAGCGCCCGCCAGGCGACGTCGCCGCAGCCGACGATCAATAGCTTTTGCACCGCGGCATTGTACCAACCCGCTCCCGCCGCCGGAGCGGCCGGCGCGGAAGACGAACAAGGGGATCCATGAGCTTTTCGGTCAGCATCCGGCCTTCCGGCCACACGCTCGCCGTCGAGGGCGACGAAACCATTCTCGAAGCGGCGCTGCGCCAGGGGCTGACCCTGCCCTACGGCTGCCGCGACGGCGCCTGCGGCGCCTGCAAGGGGAAGGTGCTGTCCGGCGAGGTGGATCACGGCAAGGCGCAGCCGCACGCGCTCTCTGACGCCGAGCGCGCCGCCGGCCAGACGCTGTTCTGCTGCGCGCGGCCGAAGTCCGATCTGGTCATCGAGTCGCGCGAGGTCAGGAAGGCCGGCGACATTCCGCTGAAGACGCTGCCGGCACGCGTGCAGCAACTGGAGCGGGCGGCGCCGGACGTGATGATCGTCCGCCTGAAGCTGCCGGCGAACGAGCGCCTGCAGTTCCTCGCCGGCCAGTACATCGACATCCTGCTCAAGGACGGCAAACGGCGCAGCTTCTCGCTGGCCAACGCGCCGCACGACGACGCGCTGCTCGAACTGCACGTCCGCCTGGTGCCGGGCGGCGAGTTCACGGCGCACGTCTTCTCGGCGATGAAGGAGAAGGACATCCTGCGCTTCAACGGCCCGCACGGCAGCTTCTTCCTGCGCGAGGAGTCGGTGAAGCCGATGCTGATGGTCGCCGGCGGCACCGGTTTCGCGCCGATCCGGTCGGTGGTCGAGCACGCCCTCGCCGAAGGCTGCACGCGGCCGATCGTCGTCTACTGGGGCGGCCGCGCCGCCGCCGACCTCTACCAGCGCGCGGTTGCCGAGCGCTGGGCGGCCGGGTACGGCGTCGGCTTCGTGCCGGTGCTCTCCGAGCCGGCCGCCGGCGACGCCTGGCCGGGCCGCACCGGCCTCGTGCACGAGGCGGCGATGGCCGATTTTCCGGATCTTTCCGGCCACCAGGCGTATGTTTGCGGTGCGCCGGCGATGGTCGCCGCGGCCCGGCGCGATTTCTGCGGGCGCTGCGGCCTGCCGGAAGAAGAATTCTTCGCCGACGCCTTCGACTTCGCCAACGACAAGGGATAGCCGGCGCCGCCGCGCGCCCGCGCCAACGAGAGGGAGTTCCGATGAGCCTGTTTCTCACCCGCCAGCCGGTGATCAATCGCCAGGGGAAGATCATCGCCACCCGCCTCTGCATCTACGACCGCGGCGGCAACGCGGCGGCGGCGATCGACGCGCTGAACGACCTGACCGACAGTTGGCCGCAGGGCGAGCGCGGCCTGTTCGTGCATTTCGACGCCCTGCCCGGCGGCGCGTCGCTGCTCGACTGGGTGGCGCCGGCCAACGTCACCGTCGAGCTGCCGGGCGCGCCGTTCGGCGACGCGCAGGCAGCCGGCTTCGTCGCTGCGCTGCGCGAATCGGGCCTGTCGCTGTGCTATCACTTCGACGAGGATGCGGCGCAGGTGCTCGCCGGCGGCGTGCGTTTCCGCTTCATCGGCTTCGACGCCACCAGCTTCTCGCCGGCGCAGTTGCAGGCGCTGGCGGCGAAGACCGAGTCGTCCGGCATCCCGCTGGCCCTCAACGTCGAGGGGCCGCAGGAATTCCTGGCCTGCCTCGACGCCGGCATGAGCGCCGCCGCCGGCTGGTTCGTCAAGCGGCCGGCAGAGGCGCCGGCGAAGCAGCTCAACGCCAGCCAGGCGCACATCGTGCGCGTGCTCAACCTGGTGCGCCGGAACGCCGACGTCGGCGAGATCGAGACGGCGCTGAAGCAGGACGTGGCGCTTTCGTACAAGCTGCTGCGCTACATCAACTCCGTCGGCTTCGGCCTGTCCTGCGAGGTGCAGTCGTTCAAGCACGCGGTCGCCATCCTCGGCTACGACAAGCTGAACAAGTGGCTGTCGCTGCTGCTGGTGACGGCGAGCAAGGACCCGCTGGCGCCGACGCTGATGCACACGGCGGTGGCGCGCGGCCGGCTGATGGAGCAACTGGGCGAGGGCTTGGTCGATCCGTCCGAGTACGACAACCTGTTCATCACCGGCGCCTTCTCGCTGCTCGACCTGCTGCTCGGCGTGGAGATGGAGCAGGCGCTCGACGCGATGTACCTGCCGCCGCCGATCACCGACGCGCTGCTCGGCGGCGACGGCCTCTACGCGCCCTTCCTCGATCTGGCCCGGGCCTGCGAGGACGGCGGAGGCGCCGCGCTGGCGGCGAAGGCCGATCTCCTCGGGCTGTCGTCGGAGCGGGTCAACCGCGCGCATCTGGCCGCGCTGGCCTTCGCCGACGCGATGGAATACTGAGGCCGGCTCACTCGCCGAGATAGGCCTCGCGCACCTTCGGGTCGTGCAGCAGCGCGGCGGCCTCGGCGGTCAGCGTGATCCCGCCGCTCTCCATGACGTAGCCGCGCTGCGCGGTCTCCAGCGCCAGCTTGGCGTTCTGCTCGACGAGCAGGATGGTCATGCCCTCCGCCGCCACCGTGCGGATCACCTCGAAGATCTTCTGCACCATGATCGGCGCCAGACCCATCGACGGTTCGTCGAGCAGCAGCAGCTTCGGCCGGCTCATCAGCGCGCGGCCGATCGCCAGCATCTGCTGCTCGCCGCCGGAGAGCGTGCCGGCGAGCTGCTTCTCGCGCTCCCTGAGGCGTGGGAAGAGGCCGTAGACGTGGTCGAGGTCGTGCGCGATGCCGGCCTTGTCGCTGCGGCTGAAGGCGCCCATCGCCAGATTCTCGGCGATGGTCAGGCGCGGGAAGACGCCGCGGCCCTCCGGCACCAGCGCGATGCCTTCGTGCACCAGCCGGTGCGGCGGCAGCGCCGAAATCTCGCGGCCCTGGTAGCGGACGCTGCCGCCGGCGGGGTCGAGCATGCGCGCCAGCGCGCGCAGCGTGCTCGTCTTGCCGGCGCCGTTGGCGCCGATCAGCGCCACCGTTTCGCCCTCGTCCACGTGGAAGGTGATGCCGCGCACGGCCTGGATGCCGCCGTAGGCGACGCGCAGGCCCTCGGCGATGAGCAGCGGCCCCTTGCCGTTGTTGCCGTTGCCGCTCATGCCGCGACTCCGATGTAGGCTTCGATCACGCGCGGGTCGTGCTGGACCACCGCCGGCACGTCCTCGATCACCAGCGCGCCGTAGTCGAGCACGGCGACGCGGTCGCACAGGCCCATGACCAGTTTGACGTCGTGCTCGATGAGCAGGATGGTGACGCCGTCGGCGCGGATGCCCTCGATCAGCACGCGCAGCTCCGCGGTCTCGGCGCCGTTCATGCCGGCGGCCGGCTCGTCGAGGCAGAGCAGCTTCGGCTCGGCGGCGAGCGCGCGGGCGATTTCCAGGCGGCGCTGGTCGCCGTAGGAGAGGTTCTTGGCGAGGTCGTCGGCGCAGTCTTCGATGCCGACGTAGTGCAGCAGCTCCTCGGCGCGGCGGCGGATCGCCGCTTCCTCGGCGCGCGTCGCGCCGTTGCGCAGGATGGCGCCGAAGACGCCGGCGCGGGTGCGCACGTGGCGGCCGACCATGACGTTCTCCAGCGCCGTCATGTTGCCGAACAGCCGGATGTTCTGGAAGGTGCGGGCGATGCCGCGCTCGGCCGCGCGGTGCGGCGCGTCGGCGACGAGCGGCGCGCCGGCGAAGACGAAGCCGCCGCCGTCCGGCACGTAGAGGCCGGTCATGCAGTTGAAGAAGGTGGTCTTGCCGGCGCCGTTCGGGCCGATCAGGCCGTAGACTTCGCCTTGGCGGATGGTGAGCGAAACGTCGCGCAGCGCCTTGACGCCGCCGAAGTGCTTGGCGACGGCGCGGGCTTCGAGCAGCACGGGGGCGCTCATTGCGTCTTCTCCGCCAGCTCTCGCCGCCGCTCCGGCGACGGCCACAGACCGGCCGGCCGGAAGCGCATGACGAGCACCAGCGCCAGGCCGAAGACGAGCATGCGCAGGCTCTCCGGATCGGCCAGCACCTCGCCGAAGAGCGCCTTCTGCACCGGCACCACGGCGTAGCGCAGCGCCTCCGGCAGGATGGCGAGCAGCACCGCGCCGAGGATGACGCCGGGGATGTGGCCCATGCCGCCGAGCACGACCATGGCCAGGATCATGATCGACTCGATCAGCGAAAAGCTCTCCGGCGAGACGAAGCCCTGCATGGCCGCGAAGATGCCGCCGGCGATGCCGCCGAACGAGGCGCCCATGGCGAAGGCGAGCAGCTTGACGTTGCGCGTGTTGATGCCGATCGCCTTGGCCGCGATCTCGTCCTCGCGGATCGCCTGCCAGGCGCGGCCGATGCGCGAGTGCTGCAGGCGGTAGTTCACCAGGATGACGCCGAGCGCCAGCAGCACCAGCAGGTAGTAGTACTTCTGCGGGCCGGTGACGGTCAGGCCGAAGATCGTCGACGTCGCGCTGAACTTGAACTGGCCGACGACCACCGGATCGATCAGCGTGATGCCCTGCGCGCCGTTGGTGATGTTCACCGGCGCGTTCAGGTTGTTCATGAAGATGCGCACGATCTCGCCGAAGCCGAGCGTGACGATGGCCAGGTAGTCGCCCCTGAGCTTGAGCGTCGGCGCGCCGAGCAGGGCGCCGGCGATGCAGGCGAAGACGGCGCCGATCGGCAGGATCGCCCAGAACGGCAGGTGCAGGCCGAAATGCGGGCTGGCGAGCAGCGCCCAGGTGTAGGCGCCGACCGCGTAGAAGGCGACGTAGCCGAGGTCGAGCAGGCCGGCGAAGCCGACGACGATGTTCAGCCCGAGCGCCAGGAAGGCGTAGAGGATGGCGAAGTTGAGGATGCGCACCCAGGCCTGGCCGCCCATGCCGACGACGAAGGGCAGCACGATCAGGGCGGCGGCGACGAGCACGAGGCCGAGCGTCGAGCGCGGCGTGAGCCACTTGTTCATGCGCGGTCTCCCGTCTTCTCGCCGAACAGGCCGGAGGGCCGGAACATCAGCACGAGAATGAGCACGGCGAAGGCGAAGATGTCCTGGTAATGGCTGCCGAAGAAGCCGCCGGTGAGGTCGCCGATGTAGCCGGCGCCGAGCGCCTCGATCAGGCCGAGCAGCACGCCGCCGGCCATGGCCCCGGCGAAGTTGCCGATGCCGCCGAGCACGGCGGCGGTGAAGGCCTTGAGGCCGAGCATGAAACCCATCTGGTAATGGGCGACCTCGTAGTAGGTGCCGACCATGACGCCGGCGATGGCGCCGAGCGCCGAGCCGACGACGAAGGCCGAGGAGATGATGCGGTTGGCGTTCACCCCCATCAGGCCGGCGACGGCCGGGTTCTGCGCCGTCGCGCGCATGGCCATGCCGAGCCGGGTGCGGTAGACGAGCAGCAAGAGGCCGCTCATCGACAGCGCGGCGACGACGACGATCATCACCTGCACGCTGGTGAAGGCGGCGCCGGCGAACTCGTACTGCGTCTTCTCGATCAGCGGCGGAAAGGTCATGTAGTTGCGCCCCCAGATCATCATCGCCAGGTTCTGCAGCACGATCGACATGCCGATGGCGGTGATCAGCGGCGCCAGCCGCTGGGCGCGGCGCAGCGGCCGGTAGGCGATGCGCTCCAGGCTCCAGCCGAGCGCCATGCAGACGAGCGCGGCGCCGGCGACGCCGAAGGCGCCGGCAAGCGCCGGCGGCATGCCGCTCTGCACGAGCAGCGTGACGATGCTGATGGCGACCAGGGTGCCGATCATCACCACTTCGCCGTGCGCGAAGTTGATCAGGCCCATGATCCCGTAGACCATCGTGTAGCCGAGCGCCACCATCGCGTAGATGGAGCCCTGCACGAGGCCGTTGATGATCTGCTGGAAGAGAATGTCCATGCCGTCGTTCGGGTCGTTCGGTGGATACAGAAACGGCGCCTGGCGGCGCCGTTTCCTAGTTGTCGGACAGGATTATACCGGCCCGCCTACTTCTTCTCCACCGCCGCCTTGGTCGCTTCGGCGGCGCCCTTGACGGCGTCGGCCGCCTCCTTCACCGCTTCCTTGGCGGCTTCGGTGGCGGCGCCGGCGACGGCCTTGGCCGCGTCGCCGGTGGCTTCGGCCGCTTCCTTGACCGCCTCGGCGACGCCGGCAGCACTGGCGGCGCCGGCACCGCCGCCGAGCGTCTCGACGTAGGCCAACTGGCCGCCCGCGTACTGGTAGATGGAGATGGCGCCGCCCTTCAGGTCGCCCTTCTCGTCGAACTCGATCCTGGCGGTGACGCCGTCGTGGCTGGTCTTGCCGATCTCCGGCAGGTACCTGGCCGGTTCGGCCGAGCCGGCGCGCTTCATGGCGTCGGCCATGACCATCACCGCGTCGTAGACGTTCGGCGCGTAGAGCTGGATCTCGGCGCCGAACTTCTTCGTGAACTTGTCGCGGAACTCCGGCCCCTTGGCCATCTTGTCCAGCGGCACGCCGGGCAGCGAGCAGTAGTGGCCCTCGGTGGCCGGGCCGCCGAGCTTCATGAACTCCGGCGTGCACACGCCGTCGCCGCCGAGGAACTTCGCCTTCAGGCCGAGCTCCTTCATCTGCTTGGCCATCGGGCCGCCCTGCGCGTCCATGCCGCCGTAGAAGACCAGTTCGGCCTTGGTCGACTTGATCTTGGTCAGGATCGCCTTGAAGTCGGTGGCCTTGTCGTTGGTGTACTCGTTGGCGACGACCTTCAGGCCGACCGCCTCGGCGGACTTGCGGAATTCGTCGGCGAGGCCCTGGCCGTAGGCGGTGCGGTCGTCGATGATGGCCACCGTCTTGACGCCCAGCTTGGCGACGAATTCGCCGAGCACCTTGCCCTGCTGGATGTCGTTGGCCATCACGCGGAAGGCGGTGGCGAAGCCCTGCTGGGTGTACTTCGGGTTGGTCGCGGACGGCGAGATCTGCGGGATGCCGGCATCGGCGTAGAGCTTCGAGGCCGGGATCGTGGTGCCGGAGTTGAGGTGGCCGATGACGCCGTTGACCTTCGCGTCGACCAGCTTCTGGGCGACGAGCGTGCCCTGCTTCGGATCGGCCTGGTCGTCTTCGGGGAGCAGTTCGAACCTGGCCTTGGCGCCGCCGATCTCGACGCCCTGCGCGTTCAGTTCCTCGATCGCCAGGCGGGCGCCGTTCTCGTTGTCCTTGCCGAGGTGCGCCTGCGGCCCGGTGATCGGCGCCACGTGGCCGATCTTCACGACCACCTCCGGCTTCGGCGCCGATGCGGCCGAATCCGCCGGCGCGGCGGCCTGAGGCTTCGGTTCTTCCTTCTGGCCGCAGCCGATCAGCGCGATGGAGGCGGCGAGGACGAGGGTGATGCCGGGGAAGCGGGAAAGTTGCATGGACGTGTCTCCAGTGTTGTCGTTGTACCGAAAACCTTCGCAGGCCGCGCAGGGGCACGAAAGCGAACGATTCTCCCTAGCGCGCAAAGGCTTGTCAATAACGGACGCCGACAACGAAAAAGCCGGCGCGGACGCCGGCTTTTTCGGGGAGCGGGAAGACTCACTTCAGGCTGAGAATCCAGCTGACCAGCTTCTTGGCTTCGTCGGGCGTGACCTTCGGGTTGGGGGGCATCGGCACGGCACCCCAGTTGCCCTTGCCGCCCTTGATGATCTTTTCGGCCAGCGTGGCTTCGGCGCCCTTGCCGGCGTACTTCGCTGCCACGTCCTTGTAGGCCGGGCCGACGACCTTCTTGGCGACCTGGTGGCAGGTCATGCAGTTCTTTGCCTTTGCCAGTGCCTCATCGGCCTGCACGGCACCGGCGGACAGGATGCCGGCGGCAGCCAGCAGGGACACGGTGATCGCTTTCATCTCTCTCTCGCTCCGTATTTTCGGTTGGTGATCAATCGGGAGCGCCGATCTTATTCCACAATCTCCAACCATGAAAATAAGATGCATCAAATTTTCATGGTTGGCGACCGGCGCTGTTTATATAACGGCGTGAGGCGGCGAATCGTTGACACGAGGCGCCGCCCCGGCCGGGGCGGCCTATTTCCGGCGCTGGATCTGCGTGACGTCGCGCACCGCGCCCTTGTCGGCCGAGGTGGCCATCAGCGCATAGGCCTGCAGCGCGGCGGAGACGGTGCGCTGCCGCGTCGCCGGCTGCCACGCCTGCTCGCCCTTCGCGGCCATCGCCGCCTGGCGCCTGGCCAGCTCCGCGTCGGAGATCGCCAGGTGGATGCGGCGGCCGGGGATGTCGATCTCGATGGTGTCGCCGTTCTCGACCAGGCCGATGGCGCCGCCGTCGGCCGCCTCGGGCGAGGCGTGGCCGATGGACAGGCCGGAGGTGCCGCCGGAGAAGCGGCCGTCGGTCAGGAGTGCGCACTGGGCGCCGAGGCCGCGCGACTTCAGGTACGAGGTCGGATAGAGCATCTCCTGCATGCCCGGGCCGCCCTTCGGGCCCTCGTAGCGGATGACGACGACGTCGCCGGCGACGACCTCGCCGCCGAGGATGCCCTCGACCGCGTCGTCCTGGCTTTCATAGACGCGCGCCTTGCCGGTGAATTTCCAGATCGACTCGTCGACGCCGGCGGTCTTGACGATGCAGCCGTCCGCCGCGATGTTGCCGTAGAGCACGGCGAGCCCGCCTTCTTGCGTGTAGGCGTGCTCCCTGTTGCGGATGCAGCCGTTGCTGCGGTCGAGGTCGAGCGAGTTGTAGCGGCGGTCCTGCGAGAAGGCGGTCTGCGTCGGGATGCCGCCGGGCGCCGCCTTGAAGAAGTCGTGGACCTTGATGTCGTGCTCGCGGATCACGTCCCAGCGGTCGATCGCCTCGCCGAGCGTCTTGGTGTGCACGGTCGGCACGTCGCGGTGGATCAGGCCGGCGCGGTCGAGTTCGCCGAGGATGCCCATGATGCCGCCGGCGCGGTGCACGTCCTCGATGTGGTAGTCCTGCGTCGCCGGCGCCACCTTGGCCAGACAGGGCACCTTCCGGGAGATGCGGTCGATGTCGGCCATGGTGAAGTCGACGCCGGCCTCGCGCGCGGCGGCGAGGATGTGCAGCACGGTGTTGGTCGAGCCGCCCATGGCCACGTCGAGCGCCATCGCGTTCTCGAAGGCGGCCTTGCCGGCGATCGAGCGCGGCAGCACCGAGGCGTCGTCCTCTTCGTACCAGCGCCGGCACAGGTCGACGGCGGTGCGGCCGGCCCTGAGGAACAGCTCCTTGCGCAGCGCGTGCGTGGCGACGACGGTGCCGTTGCCCGGCAGCGAGAGGCCGAGCGCCTCGGTCAGACAGTTCATCGAGTTGGCCGTGAACATGCCGGAACAGGAGCCGCAGGTCGGACAGGCGGAGCGCTCGAACTCGGCGACCTCGGCGTCCGAGCAACTGCTGTCGCCGGCCTTGATCATGGCGTCGATCAGGTCGACGGCGATGGTCTTGCCTTCCCACTTCACCTTGCCGGCCTCCATCGGGCCGCCGGAGACGAAGATCGCCGGGATGTTCAGGCGCATCGCGGCCATCAGCATGCCCGGGGTGATCTTGTCGCAGTTCGAGATGCAGACCATGGCGTCGGCGCAGTGCGCGTTGACCATGTATTCGACCGAGTCGGCGATCAGGTCGCGCGAGGGCAGCGAGTAGAGCATGCCGGCGTGGCCCATGGCGATGCCGTCGTCGATGGCGATGGTGTCGAATTCCTTGGCGATGCCGCCGGCCGCCTCGATCTCGCGCGCGACGAGCTGGCCGAGGTCCTTCAGGTGCACGTGGCCGGGCACGAACTGCGTGAAGGAGTTCACGACGGCGATGATCGGCTTGCCGAAATCGCCTTCCTGCATGCCGGTGGCGCGCCACAGGGCGCGTGCGCCGGCCATGTTGCGGCCGTGGGTGGAGGTGCGGGAACGATACTGGGGCATGACGGAACTCCGTGGGAAACGCGGGGCCGCGAGGGACTGCCGGGGGCGGCCCGACTATAATCGGGAACCCTGAATTTTAGCCGAATCCCTTAGACGATGCTGACCCACCCTCAGTTCGATCCCATCGCCGTTGCCGTCGGCCCGCTCGCCGTGCGCTGGTACGGCCTCATGTACCTCGTCGCCTTCGTCCAGTTCTGGTGGCTCGGCAAGCGGCGCATCGAGCGCGGGCTGGCGCCCGGCTTCAGCGTCCGGGCGCTCGACGACCTGCTCTTCTACGGCGTGCTCGGGGTGGTCGTCGGCGGCCGCCTCGGCCAGGTGCTGTTCTACGAGCCCGGCTACTATCTGGCGCATCCGCTCGAAATCCTCGCCGTCTGGAAGGGCGGCATGTCCTTCCACGGCGGCTTCCTCGGCGTGCTCGCGGCAATGATCTTCGTCGCGCGCAAGTACGAGCGGCGCTGGCTGGAGGTGACCGACTTCATCGCGCCGCTGGTGCCGCTCGGGCTGGCCGCCGGCCGGCTCGGCAACTTCATCAACGGCGAGCTGTGGGGGCGCGTCGCCGATCCGGCGCTGCCGTGGGCCATGGTCTTTCCGCACGTGGACGCGCTGCCGCGCCATCCGTCGCAGCTCTACCAGATGGCCGGCGAGGGGCTGGCGCTGTTCGCGCTGCTCTGGCTGTTCTCCTCGAAGCCGCGCCCGGTCGGCGCCGTCTCCGGCGCTTTCCTCGTCGGCTACGGCGTCTTCCGCTTCCTCGCCGAGTTCTTCCGCACGCCGGACGAGGGCATCTTCGGCCTCTCCTACACGGTCAGCATGGGGCAGTGGCTGTCGCTGCCGATGGTGCTCGCCGGCATCGCGCTGCTCGTTGTCGCCGGCCGGCGGCGCTGACGCCGGCCAGGAGCGGCTCGTGTAAAATCTCCGTAATTATGAATTCTTGATTCAAAGGAGCTTTTCATGAGCCAGCGTCCCTTCCGCATCCTCGGCGTCCAGCAGATCGCTATCGGCGGCCCGTCCAAGGACCGCCTGAAGACCCTGTGGGTCGACATGTTCGGGCTGGAAGTCACCGGCAACTTCGTCAGCGAGCGCGAGAACGTCGACGAGGACATCTGCGCCATGGGTTCGGGGCCGTTCAAGGTCGAGGTCGACCTGATGCAGCCGCTCGACCCGGAGAAGAAGCCGGCCGTGCACGCGACGCCGCTGAACCACGTCGGCCTGTGGGTGGACGACCTGCCGGTGGCCGTCGAATGGCTGACGGCGCAGGGCGTGCGCTTCGCGCCGGGCGGCATCCGCAAGGGCGCGGCCGGCTACGACATCACCTTCCTGCACCCGAAGGCGAACGAGGAATTCCCGATCGGCGGCGAGGGCGTGCTGATCGAGCTGGTGCAGGCGCCGCCGGAAGTGGTGGAGGCTTTCGCCCGCCTGGGGTAATCTCGCTCGTCATGAAGCCCGCGCCAAGCGGGCCGCTGCAATGGGGGGGACCATCCTAGGAGATGAGGCGATGACCTGGTTTTCCTTGCCCCCGGCGCGTTCGGGAACGCCGCCGCCGTTCGTCGACAGGGCCGGCTGCGAGCGCTGGCTGGCGACGCAGCCGCTGACCGACGCAGCCCGCATGCAGGACGAACTGGCCGACCGGCTGGCGGACCTGAACGCCTGGCCGATCGCGCCGCCGGAGCGCTACCGCATCGTCGAAACCCTGCGCCGGACCAGCCTCGCCGTCGACGCGGAAAGCGCCAAACGCTACGCGCATCGCCCGCTGCCGCTGTCGCCCGCCGAACGGAAGACGCTGGACGCGTCCTGCCGGCTCTGGCGCGAGACGGCCACCGCCTACCTGCACTGCCTGCGCGCCTGCCTCGACGGCGGACCGGCGCCGGCCGTCGACGCGGCCAAGGTCTGCCACCGGGCGATCTCGGCGCTGCGCCGCGAACAGCTCGCCCGCCATCGCGGCGGCGCAGCCGTGCCGGGCGCGTGGTGGCGCTGCCTGCACGCGGTGTTCGCCGCCGCCGAGCAACTGGGCGTCGCCGCGACGCCGGTGGCCGACCGCCTGCTCGTGGAGACCCGCGAATCCACGGTCCGCGGCCATTACGCGATGGCCGTGCTGCTCCACCTCGCCCGTCCGGCCGAGCTGTCGCGCGGCGAGTTCGCCGCCGTCGTGCGCTGGCTGGCGCGCTGGCGCGAGCAGGCCGTCGTCCATGCCGCGCCGCCGCCGGACGACGAGCGCTGCGTCGTCGTCGACCTGGCTGCGGACGCGCCGCTGCACGGCGGCGAGGGCGCGCCGTCGATGCCGCGCTGGATCGCGCTCGACGCCGTCCTCGGCAAGATCAGGCGCCGCGCCAGATCGCTGCAGGCGGGCGCCTCGCCGGAGGAGCTCAGGCTCGGCAGCGACCTGCCGGCCGAGGCCTGCGTCGCGCTGCTGCAGGCGCTGCACGGCCGCCTGCAGCAAGCGCCGCCGCCGCTGCCGGCGGCGCGCGAGGATGCGCGCACGGTCGACGTCGCCGGCGGCGTCGAGCGCGCCTACCGCCTGCTCGGCGGCGGCGGCCTGGCCGGCGGCGCGCTGCCGTCCTCGGTGAGCGCGCGCCGCGAGCACGAGCAGATCGCCATCTTCGGGCACGTCGTCAGGCCGGCGGCCGGCGGCGCCGTCGCCGTTCCCACCGAGCCCTGGCAGGCGCTCGCCGAGGATGCCGGCGAACCAATCCTGCGCCGGCCGCCCGGCGAAGCCGGCGAGGTCCGCCTGAGCTGCCGCGGCCTGGTCGCCGTGCGCGACGCCGACGGCTGCCGGCTGGCCGTCGTGCGCAGCCTGGCGACGCAGGAGGACGGCAGCCTGGTCGCCGTGCTCCGCCCGCTGGCCGGACGCGCCCTGCCGCTGCTGGCGGCCGGCGAGGAAAAAGGCAGCCGGCGCGCGCTCGATCTGCCGGCGATCTTCCTGCCGCCGGCGCCGGACGCGGGAACGCCGGCGAGCGTGCTCGTGCCCGGCGGCCTGCTCGCCCGGCTGGCCCGGCTGGAGATCGCCGGCCTGCCGGACGGGCTGCGCCTCGGCGAGGCGATCGAGCGCGGCGCCGACTTCGAGCGCCTGCGCTGCGAGTAGGTGGCTCCGGCCGGGCCCCCCGCGCAAAAAGAAACGGCCCGCATGCGCGGGCCGTCGTTCCTCGGGCGGCGCGCCGCCTATTCGAACTCGACGATGACCTGATCCACCGACAGGCTTTCGCCCGGCTGCGCGGCGATCTTCTTCACCTTGCAGTCCTGCTCGGCCTTGAGGATGTTCTCCATCTTCATCGCCTCGATGACCGCCAGCTTCTCGCCGGCCTTCACTTCCTGGCCGACCTGCACCGCCACTTCGCGCAGCAGGCCCGGCATCGGGGAGAGCAGGAACTTGGAGAGGTCGGGCGCCGGCTTGTCCGGCATCAGCGCCAGCAGCTCGGCGGCGCGCGCGCTCATGACCATGAAGTCGGCGCGCGTGCCCCAGTGGAACAGGCTGTACTTGGTTTTGTGGCGCTCGACCTGCAGCGTGAACTCATCGCCGTTGCAGGTGCCGCGGAACAGCGACTCGCCGAGCTTCCAGTCGGACAGGATGGTGTACTGCTCGCCCTTGTACTCGACGTGGTAGCCGCCGGCCACCGGCCGCGCGACGACTTCGTGCGGCTCCTTGCCGTCGGCGGTCAGGCGCACCACCACCCACTTGTCGCCGACCAGGCGCTCGTGGCCTTCGAGCTGGCCCGAGACCGAGGCCGAACGGTCGGTGTAGGAGCGGTAGACGAAGGCGGCGACCGAGACCAAGAGCGCCGGGTCGTCGTGCGGCACCATCGAGGGGTCGAAGCCCTTCGGGTATTCCTTGGCGATGAAGCCGGTGTCGAAGATGCCGGACTGGAAGCGCGGATGCTGCATCAGCGCCGCCTGGAACGGGATGTTCGACGAGATGCCGCGGATGACGAAGGCGTTCAGCGCGTCGCGCATGCGGGCGATGGCCTGCTCGCGCGTGGCGCCGTGCACGATCAGCTTGGCGATCATCGAGTCGTAGAACATCGAGATCTCGCCGCCGTCGTAGACGCCGGTGTCGACGCGCACCTGGCCGGGAATCTCGGCCGGCGGCTGGAACTTCACCAGGCGGCCGGTGGACGGCAGGAAGCCGCGGAACGGGTCTTCGGCGTTGATCCTGCACTCCATGGCCCAGCCGTTGATGCCGACGTCGGCCTGCGCGAGCGGCAGCTTCTCGCCGTAGGCGACGCGGATCATCTGCTCGACCAGGTCGAGCCCGGTGATCAGCTCGGTGACCGGGTGCTCGACCTGCAGGCGGGTGTTCATTTCCAGGAAGTAGAACTCCTTGGTCGCGCCGGAAACCACGAACTCGACCGTACCGGCCGATTCGTAGTTCACCGCGCGCGCCAGCGCCACGGCCTGTTCGCCCATGGCCTTGCGCATCTCGGCGTCGACGAAGGGGCTCGGCGCCTCCTCGATGACCTTCTGGTGGCGGCGCTGGATCGAGCAGTCGCGCTCGTTCAGGTACACGTAGTTGCCGTGGCTGTCGCCAAGCACCTGGATTTCGATGTGGCGCGGTTCGAGCACGTACTTCTCGATGAACACGCGGTCGTCGCCGAAGGAGTTGCGCGCCTCGTTCACGCACGAGGAGAAGCCCTCGTGCGCCTCGGCGTCGTTGTAGGCGACGCGCAGGCCTTTGCCGCCGCCGCCGGCGGAAGCCTTGATCATCACCGGATAGCCGATCTTCTGCGCGATCTTTACCGCCTCGTCCGGGCCGGCGATGGCGTCGTTGTAGCCGGGAATCGTATTCACCTTGGCTTCGATGGCCAGCTTCTTCGACTCGATCTTGTCGCCCATCTTGGCCACCGAGTAGTGCTTCGGGCCGATGAACTTGATGCCTTCCTCTTCCAGCCGGCGCGAGAACTCGGCGTTCTCGGAGAGGAAGCCGTAGCCCGGATGCACTGCCTCGGCGCCGGTCTGCTTGCACGCGGCGATGATCTTGTCCATCACCAGGTACGACTCTTTCGACGCGGCCGGACCGATGCACACGGCCTCGTCGGCGAGGTCGACGTGCAGCGCATCCTTGTCCGCTTCCGAATAGACGGCGACGGTCTGGATGCCCATTTTGCGGGCGGTCTTGATGACGCGGCAGGCGATTTCGCCGCGGTTCGCGATCAGAATTTTTGTGAACATTTTATGTTCCCAAGTGAGGAGTGAGGGGTGAGGAGTGAGGAGTAAACCCCCATCACAAGCCCAGCCTCTTTCCGTAGTTAATTTGTGTATTCCGATTCATTCACCGGAGCTTGAAGCAGCGGCAGGTTTTCTCCTGCCTCCTCACTCCTCGCTCCTCCCTGAAACATCCCGCTACAGCGGGATGTTTCCATGCTTGCGCCACGGATTGTCGAGCTGCTTGTCGCGCAGCATGGCCAGCGAGCGGCAGATGCGCTTGCGGGTGGCGTGCGGCATGATCACGTCGTCGATGAAGCCGCGCGCGCCGGCGACGAACGGGTTGGCGAACTTGGCCTTGTACTCGGCCTCGCGCTGGGCGAGCTTGGCCGGGTCGTTCTTCTCCTCGCGGAAGATGATCTCGACCGCGCCCTTCGGGCCCATCACCGCGATCTCGGCCGACGGCCAGGCGATATTCACGTCGCCGCGCAGGTGCTTGGAGGACATCACGTCGTAGGCGCCGCCGTAGGCCTTGCGCGTGATCACCGTGACCTTGGGCACGGTGCACTCGGCGTAGGCGTAGAGCAGCTTGGCGCCGTGCTTGATGATGCCGCCGTATTCCTGCGTGGTGCCCGGCATGAAGCCCGGCACGTCGACGAAGGTGACCACCGGGATGTTGAAGGCGTCGCAGAAGCGCACGAAGCGCGCGGCCTTGATCGAGCTCTTGATGTCCAGGCAGCCGGCGAGCACCAGCGGCTGGTTGGCGACGATGCCGACCGGGTGGCCGTCCATGCGGCCGAAGCCGATGATGATGTTCTTGGCGTAGTCGGGCTGCAGCTCGAAGAAGTCGCTGTCGTCGACCACCTTGATGATCAGCTCCTTCATGTCGTAGGGCTTGTTGGCGTTGTCGGGAACGAGCGTGTCGAGCGAGTGGTCCATGCGGTCGGCCGGGTCGTTGGTCGGCGTCACCGGCGGCTTCTCGCGGTTCGAGGCGGGCAGGAAGTTCATGAAGCGGCGCAGCATGGAGAGCGCCTCGACGTCGTTCTCGAAGGCGAGGTCGGCGACGCCGGACTTGCTCGTGTGCGTGACCGCGCCGCCCAGCTCCTCGGCGGTGACGTCCTCGTGCGTCACGGTCTTCACCACTTCCGGGCCGGTGACGAACATGTACGACGAATCCTTCACCATGAAGATGAAGTCGGTCATCGACGGCGAATACACCGCGCCGCCGGCGCAGGGGCCCATGATCATCGAGATCTGCGGCACGACGCCGGAGGCCATGACGTTCCTCTGGAACACGTCGGCGTAGCCGCCGAGCGAGGCGACGCCTTCCTGGATGCGCGCGCCGCCCGAGTCGTTGAGGCCGATCACCGGCGCGCCGACCTTCATCGCGTGGTCCATGACCTTGCAGATCTTCTCGGCGTGCGTCTCCGACAGCGAGCCGCCGAACACCGTGAAGTCCTGCGAGAAGACGAACACCAGCCGGCCGTTGATCGTGCCGTAGCCGACGACGACGCCGTCGCCCGGCGTCTTCTCGGCCTTGTCCATGCCGAAGTCGACGCAGCGGTGCTCCTTGAACATGTCCCATTCCTCGAAGGAACCGGGGTCGAGCAGCAGCTCGATGCGTTCGCGGGCGGTCAGCTTGCCCTTGGCGTGCTGGCTGTCGATGCGCTTCTGGCCGCCGCCGAGGCGGGCCAGCTCACGCTTTTTTTCCAACTGTCGGATGATGTCGTGCATAACGGATTCTCCCTGGAAGGTTCCGGTCACTCAAAAACGAAATCAGTGCTGCAGGCGGGCGAGCAGCGCGTGCGCCGCCGCCGCCGGGGTGGTCAGTCCGTCCTCGACGGAGCGGGCGAGACGCGGCAGGCTTTCGCGCACGCCGGGGTGCTCCCTGAAGCGCTGCTGCAGGCCGGCCTCGATCAACTGCCACATCCAGGCCAGCGACTGGCGCCGGCGCTTCTGCGCGAATTCGCCGCTGGCGGTCAGCGCGTCGCGGTATTTCTCGACCTGCGCCCAGAAGTCGGCCATGCCTTCCTTCTTCAGCGCGCTGAGGGCCAGCACCGGCGGCTCCCAGTTCGGCGAGGCACGGCGCACCAGGTGCAGCGCGTTCTTCCACTGCGCGCGCGCCACCGCCGTCGCCTTCGGGTCGATGTCGGCCTTGTTGATCGCCACCATGTCGGCGATCTCGACGATGCCCTTCTTGATCGCCTGCAGGTCGTCGCCGGCGTTCGGCAGTTGCAAGAGGCAGAACAGGTCGACCATGCCGGCGACCGTCGTCTCGCTCTGGCCGACGCCGACCGTCTCGACGATGACTACGTCGTAGCCGGCGGCCTCGCAGAGCAGCATGGCCTCGCGCGTCTTCTCGGCGACGCCGCCGAGCGAGCCCGCCGACGGGCTCGGCCGGATGAAGGCTTCCTCCTTCTGGCAGAGCGTCTCCATGCGCGTCTTGTCGCCGAGGATCGAGCCGCCGGTGATCGACGACGACGGATCGACGGCGAGCACCGCGACGCGGTGCCCCTGGCCGATCAGCCAGACGCCGAGCGCCTCGATGAAGGTCGACTTGCCGGCGCCGGGCACGCCCGAGATGCCGACGCGGATCGCGTTGCCGGTCTGCGGCAGCAGCGCGTTCAGCACGTGCTGCGCGCGCGCGCGGTGGTCGGCGCGGGTGGATTCGATCAGCGTGATCGCCTTGGCGAGCGCGCGCCGCCGGCCGGCCAGCACGCCCTCGACGAGCGCCCGGTCCTCCGGCGGCAACGTGTCCGCCGACAAGGGCGTTTCCCGCGCGCTCATCCGTGGGATGGTCAGCCGCGCGCCTTGCGGATCTCTTCGAGCACGCGCTTGGCCGAATCCTCGATGCGCGTGCCCGGACCGAAGATGGCCTTGGCGCCGGCCGCGTACAGCGCGTCGTAGTCCTGCGCCGGGATGACGCCGCCGGCGAAGACGATGATCTCCTCCGCCCCCTGCGCCTTCAGCGCCTGGATCAGCTGCGGCACGAGGGTCTTGTGGCCGGCGGCGAGCGACGAGCAGCCGATGGCGTGCACGTCGTTCTCGACCGCGAGGCGCGCCGCCTCGTCCGGCGTCTGGAAGAGCGGGCCGACGTCGATGTCGAAGCCGAGGTCGGCGAAGGCCGTGGCGACGACCTTGGCGCCGCGGTCGTGGCCGTCCTGGCCGAGCTTGGCGATCATCACGCGCGGCCGGCGGCCTTCTTCCTGCGCGAACTGCTCGACGTCCGCCTTGATGCTTTCCCAGCTTGTCTGCCCGGCCACGACGCCTCCGTAAACGCCCGAGATGGTCTGGTTGTTGGCGCGGAAGCGGCCGAAGATTTTTTCCAGCGCGTCCGACACCTCGCCGACGGTGGCGCGCAGGCGGATCGCCTTCACCGACAGGTCGAGCAGGTTGCCCTCACCGGTCTCGGCGGACTTCGTCAGCGCGTCGAGCGCGGCCTGCACCGCGGCCGCGTCGCGCGTCGCGCGAATCTTCTGCAGGCGGGCGATCTGCGCCTCGCGCACCGCGTGGTTGTCGATGTCGAGGATGTCGATCGGGTCTTCCTTGGCCAGCTTGTACTTGTTCACGCCGACGATCACGTCCTTGCCCGAGTCGATGCGTGCCTGCTTGTCGGCGGCGCAGGTCTCGACCTGCATCTTCGCCCAGCCCGACTCGACGGCCTGGGTCATGCCGCCCATGGCCTCGATCTCCTGGATGATGCCCCAGGCCTTGTCGGCCATGTCCTGGGTGAGTTTCTCCATCATGTACGAACCGGCCCACGGGTCGACCACGTTACAGATGTGCGTCTCTTCCTGGATGATCAGCTGCGTGTTGCGCGCGATGCGCGCCGAGAACTCGGTCGGCAGCGCGATCGCCTCGTCGAGCGCGTTGGTGTGCAGCGACTGCGTGCCGCCGAAGACCGCGGCCATGGCCTCGATGGTGGTGCGCACGACGTTGTTGTACGGGTCCTGCTCGGTCAGCGACCAGCCCGAGGTCTGGCTGTGCGTGCGCAGCATCATCGACTTCGGGCTCTTGGCCTCGAAGCCGCTCATGATGCGGTGCCACAAGAGGCGCGCGGCGCGCATCTTGGCGATTTCCAGGTAGAAGTTCATGCCCACGGCCCAGAAGAACGACAGGCGGCCGGCGAAGACGTCCACGTCCATGCCGGCCTTGATGCCGGTGCGCACGTACTCCATGCCGTCGGCGAGCGTGAAGGCCAGTTCGATCGCCTGATTCGCCCCGGCTTCCTGGATGTGGTAGCCGGAGATCGAGATCGAGTTGAACTTCGGCATGTGCTGCGCCGTGTAGCCGAAGATGTCGGCGATGATCTTCATCGACGGCGTCGGCGGATAGATGTAGGTGTTGCGGACCATGAACTCCTTGAGGATGTCGTTCTGGATGGTCCCCGAGAGCTTGTCCTGCGACACGCCCTGCTCCTCGGCGGCGACGATGTAGCCGGCGAGGATCGGCAGCACGGCGCCGTTCATGGTCATCGACACGGAAATCTTGTCGAGCGGGATGCCGTCGAAGAGGATCTTCATGTCCTCGACCGAGTCGATGGCCACGCCGGCCTTGCCGACGTCGCCGGTGACGCGCGGATGGTCGGAGTCGTAGCCGCGGTGCGTGGCCAGATCGAAGGCCACGGACACGCCCTGGCCGCCGGCGGCGAGCGCCTTGCGGTAGAAGGCGTTGGACGCCTCGGCGGTGGAGAAGCCGGCGTACTGGCGGATGGTCCACGGCTTGCCGGCGTACATCGTCGCCTGCGGGCCGCGCAGGAAGGGCGCGA
This sequence comes from Rhodocyclaceae bacterium, assembly GCA_019455325.1. Lineage (GTDB taxonomy): Bacteria > Pseudomonadota > Gammaproteobacteria > Burkholderiales > Rhodocyclaceae > Proximibacter. The sequence goes on from JACFMQ010000005.1 coordinate 244,439, forward strand.
AGCCGGGCAGCGTGTCGGCGTACGGCAGTTCGGCCGCGTCCTGCTTCGTATACAGCGGCTTGACGACGATGCCTTCCGGCGTCGTCCAGTTCAGCGCGGCGACGTCGCCGCCGGGCGCCGACTTGGCGGCGGCCTTCTGCCAGGCGTCAAGGTTGCTGGAATCGAAAAAACCGCTCTCGCTGGACATGGGAACCTCGTGCTGTTTGGGCCGTGGCGCGCGAATGCGGCGGGCCGGGTCGGGTCATTGTCGGAAATTCACCGGCCATGCCCGCGACATGACGCCGCTTGACACGCCGGAGAAGGGCTTCAATAATACTTTATCCATAATTATGAATGCAAGACTGGCCACGCAAGGTATAATCCCGCCATGAATCCCGCCCGCATCGCCCAGACCGCACTCTATCAGGAAGTCGCCGAACGCCTGCGCCAGCGCATCTTTTCGCACGAGCTGCCGCCCGGCACCTGGATCGACGAGCAGGCGCTGGCCGTCGACTACGGCATCAGCCGCACGCCGCTGCGCGAGGCGCTGAAGGTGCTGGCCGCGGAAGGGCTGGTGACGCTGAAGCCGCGCCGTGGCTGCTACGTCACCGAAATCTCCGAGCGCGACCTCGACGAAATCTTCCCGCTGATGGCCATGCTCGAAGGCCGCTCCGCGTTCGAGGCGACGCAGAAGGCGAAGGCCGAGGACGTGGTCCGGCTCGAAGGCATCCACGCGCTGCTCGAACGATACGCCGCGGTCGGCGACAAGGAACGCTTCTTCGACGCCAACCAGGAATTCCACCGCATCGTGCAGGAGCTGGCCGACAACCGCTGGCTGCTGCAGGTGATCCAGGACCTGCGCAAGGTGCTGAAGCTCACCCGCCTGCATTCGCTGTCGCTCGAAGGCCGCCTGCAGCAGTCGCTGGAGGAGCACCGGGCGATCATGGCCGGCTTCAAGGCGCGCGACGCCGCCCGCGCCGAGAAGGCGATGCACGACCACCTGCTCTCCGGGCGCGAGGCGCTGGCGCGCATCTACGCCAGGGAGGCCGCGGAAGGCGCCAGGAGCGCCAAGGCCGCCTGAGCCCGCTGCCCGCGCCATGCCCGGCAGCATCCTGTCTTCCATCGACGGCGGCGTCGCCACCGTCCGCATCGCCAACCCCGGCAAGCTCAACGCCGTCGACCTCGGCATGTGGCGGCAACTGGCGGCGACCCTGGCCGAGCTGTCGGCCGACGACGCGCTGCGCTGCGTGGTTCTGCGCGGCGACGGCGTGGACGCCTTCGCCGCCGGCGGCGACCTCGAAGAATTCCTGACCGCGCGCGCCACCGTCGACCAGGCCATGCACTACCACGGCTGCGTCGGCGAGGCGCTCGCCGCCATCGCCGACTGCCCGCACCCGACCGTGGCCATGATCCAGGGCCCGTGCATCGGCGGCGGGCTGGAGATCGCCGGCCAGTGCGATCTGCGCCTCGCCGGCGAATCGGCGAAGTTCGGCGCGCCGATCAACCGCGCGGGTTTCTCGATGTACCCCGGCGAGATGGCCGGCCTGCTGCGCCTCGTCGGGCCCGCGGTGCTGCTCGAAATCCTGCTCGAAGGACGCATCCTGCCGGCGGCCGAGGCGCTGCAGAAAGGGCTGGTCGGCCGCGTCGTGCCTGACGAACGGCTGGCCGACGAGGTCGCCGCCGCCGTCCGCCGCATTTGCGACGGCGCGCCGCTGGTCGCGCGCTGGCACAAGCAGTGGGTGCGCCGGCTGCAGCGCGAGGCGCCGCTTTCCGAGGCCGAACTGCGCGATTCGTTTGCCTTCCTCGACACCGAGGACTACAAGGAAGGCCTCGCCGCCTTCCTGGAAAAACGCAAACCCGTGTTCAAGGGGCGCTGACGCCGCCCGCCGGCCGTGCCCCTCGCCCAGGAGACCCGCCCATGCCGGAATCGAACCTCGTCCGCCGCGGCCTGCAGCGCCTGCGTTCCGCCATCGCGGCGCCGCCGCCGGGGCTGCCGCCGCACCGCCGCAGCCAGGTGCGCCGGCAGTTGCAGGAATGCGCCGAAGGGCTTGGCGGCGAAGTGTCGACGCGCCAGCGCGCGGCGCGCCTCGCCGAAACCTACCTCGGCCTCGACGACGCCGGCCGGCGCGAGTTCCTGCGCCTGATCGCCATCGAGTTCGGCCCGGACCCAGCGGCGGTGGCCGCGGCGCACGCCGCCTACCAGGCCGCCGTCGGCAGCGACGCGCAGTGGGACGCCGAGGCCGGCCTGCGTCGCGCCGTGCGCTCGGCGCGCATCCGCATCCTCACGCAGTTCAACGCCATCCCGCAGGGCGTCAAGTTTCTCGTCGACCTGCGCGCCGATCTGCTGCGCCATCTCGACGCTGATCCGCAGCTTGCCGCGCTCGACCGCGAGCTGGAGGCGCGCCTCGGCGCCTGGTTCGACGTCGGCTTCCTCGAACTGCAGCGCATCACCTGGAACTCGCCGGCGGCGCTGCTGGAAAAGCTGATCCAGTACGAGGCGGTGCACGAGATCCGCTCCTGGGACGACCTCAAGAACCGCCTCGACGCCGACCGCCGCCTCTACGCCTTCTTCCACCCGCGCATGCCGCTCGAACCGCTGATCTTCGTCGAGGTCGCGCTCACCGACCACCTCGCCGACGACGTGCAGGAACTGCTCGACGTGAACGCCCCGGTGTTCGACGCCGAGCGCGCCGACACGGCGATCTTCTACTCGATCTCGAACACGCAGGACGGCCTGCGCGGCGTTTCCTTCGGCAACTTCCTGCTCAAACGCGTCGTCGACGATCTCAAGCGCGACTTCCCGCGGCTGAAGACCTTCGCCACGCTCTCCCCGATGCCGGGGCTGGCGTCGTGGGTGCGCAGGCACCCGGAGGCGCTCGCCGAGGCCGGCGTCGCGCTCGACGCCGAGGCGCTGGCCGGCGGCGAGTGGCGCGCCGACAAGGCGCTGCTGCGCGCGCTGCGCGACAAGCTGCCGCGGCTGGCGGCGCGCTACCTGCTGGAAGCGCGCCGCAACGACAAGCCGTGGGATCCGGTGTCGCGCTTCCACCTCGGCAACGGCGCCCGCGTCGAGCAGATCGACTGGCTCGCCGACGACAGCGAGAAAGGGCTGCGCCAGTCCTTCGGGATGATGGTGAACTACCTCTACGATCCGGACGAGATCGAGGCCAACGTCGAAGCCTTCGCGCGCGCGACGCGCATCGCCGCGTCGGCGACGGTGCGCCGCCTGGGGCGGCGCACGCCCTGAATCAGCCGAACACGCCCCACAGCATCTTCGCCACCAGCAGCATGAGCACGCCGGCGAAGACGCGTTTGAGCGTCGCCACCGGTAGCCGGTGCGCGAGCCGGGCGCCGAACGGCGCCGTCGCCATGCTGACGACGACGACCAGCACCAGCGCCGGCAGGTAGACGAAGCCGAACGAGGCCGGCGGCAGGTTGGGGTGGCCCCAGCCGTTGATCAGGTAGCCGGCGGTGCCGGCGAGCGCGATCGGCAGGCCGATCGCCGCCGAGGTGCCGATGGCGTGCCGCGCCTTGACGTTGCACCAGGTCATGAACGGCACCGACAGCGTGCCGCCGCCGATCGCCACCAGTGCCGAGACGCCGCCGATGCCGACGCCGACGGCGCTCATGCCGAGCGTTCCCGGCAGCTCGCGGTGCGGCTTCGGCTTGATGTCGAGCAGCATCTGCACGGCCACGTAGGACATGAAGACGGCGAAGAACAGCGTCAGCGCCATCGTCGGCGCGCGCGCCGCGAGGAAGGTGGCGCCGAAGGTGCCGAGCAGGATGCCCGGCGTGATGCCGCGCACCACGTTCCAGAGCACGGCGCCGTGCGCGTGGTGCGCGCGCAGCGAGGAGATCGACGTGAACACGATCGCCGCCATCGAGGTGCCGAGCGCGAGGTGCACGACCTCGCTCCGGGCGAAACCCTCGGCGAGGAAGATCGTCGTCAGGATCGGCACCATGATGCCGCCGCCGCCGAGGCCGAGCAGCCCGGCCATGAAGCCGGCGAAGGCGCCGAGCAGCAGGTAGGCCCACCACAGCTCGCTCATTTCAGCAGCCCCATGATGAAGCGCCACTCCGCCGGCGCCACCGGCGTGATCGACAGCCGGTTGCCGCGCTGCAGCAGCGGCATCGCGGCCAGCTCGGGATGTCCGCGCAGTTCGCCGATCGGCAAGAGACGCGTCTTCTTCGTGAACTTCACGTCCACGCAGAACCAGCGCGGCTTCTCCGCTGTCGCCTTCGGATCGAAGTAGGGGCTTTCCGGGTCGAACTGCGTGGCGTCCGCGTGCGCCGGCGCGCAGACCGTGCACAGGCCGGCGATGCCCGGCTGGGCGCAGCTCGAATGGTAGAAGAAGGCCTGGTCGCCGACCTGCATCGCGTCGCGCATGAAGTTGCGCGCCTGGTAGTTGCGCACGCCGAACCAGGGCGCGCTGCCGGCCGCCGCCAAGTCGTCGATCGACACCTCGTCGGGCTCGGACTTCATCAGCCAGTAGGCCATCGCCTCTCCGAAATGAAAACAGCGCGGAAATCTTCCGCGCTGTCTTGGGTATGGACCCCCGCCTGTGCCGTTCGGCCGGCATCCTGAACCTGGGTTCAGAGTGGCTGCTTTCCTTCCGCATCAGGCACACCCGACGAAGGGCGCGCACAACAGCGGTTTCGTGGTTCGCAACCGATGCCAATCAGCATTGGTTCAAGGAATGTATGGCCTTGGCGAACACCGCAGGGGACGCTCTGCGGAGGCTGGCGACCAAGAACCCTAGGGCTCCTGGAACAGCTTTTCCTGCGGTGCGAGCACCACGTCGAGCTGTGCCTCCATGTCGGCGATTCTACGCCTCGCGGCCGCGAAATCAAGGCCGCCGACCGGCTCGCCGCCCTTCGCCCGCGCGCTCAGGAATTCGTGCGCGATGTTCAGCGCGGCCATCACCGCGATGCGCTCGGCGACGTTGCTTTTCGTGCGGTCGGAGATCTCGTGCATCTTCTCGTCGACGTAGGAGACGGCGGCCTGCAGGGCCTCGCGTTCCTCGGGCGGACAGGCCACCCGGTACTCCTTGCCGAGCAGCGTGATGTCGAGATGGCTGGGGGCGTTCTGGTCGGCCATGCGCGCGTTCAGTCTTTCGCTTCGGGGAGCTGCCCGGCCAGGGATTCGAGGCGCTCGCGCGCGCCGTTCATGCGTTCGACCAGCTGCCGCTTTTCGGCTTCCAGCGCGGCGAGGCGCTGCTGCAGGTCGCGGTTCTCGCTGCGCAGCGTGCGGCACAGGTCCGTCACCTGGGCGATCTTGCCTTCGAGCGCGGTCAGTTCGTTGATCATGGCGGCAACTATAGGAGTAGAAATCAAGACGAGTCAAGGAGTAAGGATGTGTTTTGAATGTGATTTGTGGCGACGGCGCCCGGCGCATTCTCTTTTATCCATACCGGGGCGCACGGTATAATCCGCGACCCGCCGATCACGGGCTGTTTTCGTGACCGGCGGACCGTGCAAGGTGCCGCAGCGCAGATTTCTCTGCCGCGGTGAAACGGGAAAGCGGTGCGCGTCCGGCCTCCACCGGTACGCAATGCCGCTGCTGCCCCCGCAACGGTAAGCGAGTGAAGTCGCGCCACACAGCCACTGGGCGAAAGCCTGGGAAGGCGGCGCGTCGCAGCCTCGCGAGCCCGGAGACCGGCCTTCGCACGACCATCAGCGGACGTGTCGCGGGGAGGCGGCAACAGCGCGCGGGCCATCGGCCGCACGTGCATTCGGACAGAAAAGAACTCCCCCGATGCGTTCATTCGCCAGCCTGCCGGTTTTGCGGGGACGCAAGCCGGGATTGGGGGAGTACGTCATATGCACAATCAGTTTCGCCGGGCCGGACTCGTCTCCGCCCTCCTTCTTGCCCTGCCCTCGCATGCGACCGAGATCGCGCTCGCGACCACCGTCGTCACCGCGACGCGCACGCCGACCCAGAGCAGCGACCTGCTGTCCGACGTGACCATCGTCGACCGCGAGCAGATCGACCGCCTCGGCGCCGACACCCTGTCCGACCTGCTCGGCCGCCTGCCCGGCGTGCAGGTGGCCGGCAACGGCGGCCGCGGCGCCACCGGCTCGCTGTCCCTGCGCGGCACGAACACCAATCACACGCTGGTGCTGGTCGACGGCCTGCGCCTGTCGTCGGCGACCACCGGCGCCACCGCCATCGAGAGTCTGCCGCTCGACCAGATCGAGCGCATCGAGATCCTGCGCGGACCGGCCAGCTCGCTCTACGGCAGCGACGCCGTCGGCGGCGTCATCCAGATCTTCACGCGCGCCGGCGACGGGGCGCCGGCGCCGCGCGCGAGCTTCGGCGCCGGCACCTATCGCACGCGCCAGGGCAGCGTCGGCTACGGCGGCCAGGTCGGCGACACCCGCTTCGACCTGCAGGCCGGCTGGGAGGAAAGCGACAGCTTCAGCTCGATCCGTGCGCCCAAGGGCGGCCTCTACGACATGTACAACCCGGACGACGACGACTACCGCAACGGCAACGTCGCCGCGCGCTTCAGCCACCGCCTGAACGAAGACCTCAGCTTCGGCGGCGAACTGCTGCACGTGGATGCGAAGAAGCGTTTCGACAGCACCAACTGCGACGACTTCGGCTTCGTCTGCACGGCGGACTTCGACAACCGCCAGCGGCAGCGCCTCACGGCCTACGCCGCGCACGTCGACTATCGTGTCTCGTCGTTCTGGAAGACCTCGCTGCGCCTCGGCCAGAGCCAGGACAGGATGAGCACCTGGCGCCACGATCCGAGCGCGGCCGTCTACGAGGTCCGCCAGCGCTACGACACCACGCAGGACCAGTTGACCTGGCAGAACGATTTCGTCTTCTCGCCGGCGCACCGCCTGACGGCCGCCGCCGAGTGGCGCCGCGTGCGCGTCGACTCGACGCAGGTCTTCGTCCACGACGCGCAGACCACGCGCTCGCTGATGCTCGGCTACCAGGGGCGCTACGGCAATCATTCGCTGCAGGCCAGCGCGCGCACCGACGACATCGAGCGGATGGGCAGCCACGAGACCGGCTCGCTGGCCTACGGCTACCACCTCGACGACGCCTGGACGCTGCGCGCCGGGGTCGGCACTGCCTTCCATGCGCCGACCTTCAACGACCTCTACTGGCCGCTCGACCTGGTCAACTTCTACCAGGGCAACCCGAACCTGAAGCCGGAGCGCGCGCGCAACCGCGAGCTGGGTGTCGGCTACGAGCGCGGCGGCACCCGCGCCGGACTCAGCTTCTTCCACAACCGTCTCCGCGATCTGCTCGACTACGTGCCGGGCTCGGCGCCGACCTGGATCGGCACCTACGGCAACGTCCACAGCGCGACGCTCAAGGGTGCCTCCTTCCACTTCGCGCACCGCGCCGGGGTCTGGGAGTACCGGGCGGCGCTCGACTGGCTGAGCGCGAAGGACGACGCCTCCGGCAACACCCTGCAGCGCCGGGCGCCGCGCACCGGCACGCTGGAACTGCGCCGCCGCTTCGACGCCGCCGAAGTCGGCGTGCAATTGCAGGGCGTCAGCCAGCGTTACAACGACCGCAACAACACGCAGACGCTGGCCGGCTACGGCCTGCTCAACGTCGACGCCGCCTACCGGCTGGACCGCGACTGGACGCTGTTCGCGCGGCTGAACAACGCGCTCGACAAGGAATACACCGTGGTCCGCAGCACCATGGGGCCGTTCAACGACTACGCCACCGCCGAGCGCAACCTGTTCGTCGGCGTGCGCTACGCACCGCGCTAGGAGACGGCGATGAACGCGAACAAGACACACGCCCTGCACTCCTCGCTGCTCGCCGCGCTCCTCGCCTGGGCGCCGGCCCCGTTCGCCGAGGAGGCGCTCGCCCCGGTGCTGGTCACCGCCACGCGCAACCCGACGCCGCTGGAGAACGCGCCCGGCCAGGTCGAGGTCGTCACCGCCGCCGACATCGAAAAGCGCAACGTGCACCGCGTCAGCGATGCGTTGAACGAACTGCCCGGCGTCTTCATCCAGACCGGCCGCGGCATGGCGCAGCACGTGCAGAGTCTGGCGCTGCGCGGCATCCCCGACGAGAAGCGCACGCTCATGCTGCTCGACGGCGTGCCGCTCAACGACGGCTACACCGGCGGCCTGCCGTTCGGCGGCCTGTCGGTCGTCAATCTCGAACGCGCCGAGGTGCTCTACGGTCCGATGTCCTCGCTCTACGGCGGCAACGCCATGGGCGGCGTCGTCGCCTTCACGACGCGCATGCCGAAGGAAGCCGAGTTCCGCCTGCGCACCGGCTTCGGCGATCCCTTCCAGTCCGGCAAGGGGCCGGAGAAGGTGCGCCGGACCAGCGTCTCGATCGGCAACCGCTTCGCCAACGACCTCGCCGTGCTGTTCGGCGGCTCGTGGGCGTCCACCGACGGCTACCGCACCGAGTGGGTGACCAGCACGACGGCGCCGGCCGCCGGCCTGACGGGCGGGTCGGTCGTGCCGCAGCGCACCGGCGCGCCGACCTGGCTGATCGGCGACAAGGGGCGCACCGAGTGGGACGAGCACAACTACTTCCTGAAGCTCGAACAGCGCCTCGGCAACGGTTCCCGCTGGCGCTTCGGCTGGCAGCAGCAGGCCTACAGCTACGGCCAGGACGATCCGCGGACCTATCTGCGCACGGCCGCCGGCGCGCCGACCTACAGCACCTACACGCAGTCGCTGTTCATCAACGGCGACGCCGAATACCGCCGCGACCTGTTCAACGTCGGCTACGAGACCGCGCTGGCGGACGGCCTGCTCACCGTGAACGCCGGCTACAGTCGCGTCGCCGTGAACACCTACGTGACGCCGACCGGCAACGTCGTCGGTGGCGGCGGCCGCGTCAACGACAGCCCGACGCGCTCGCGCTTCCTCGACGCCTACTGGAACCGGGCCTTCGGCGCGCACGCGCTGACCACCGGCGTCGCCTGGCGGCAGGACCGGGCGACGAACAACGAGCACACGCTCGCCGACTGGACCGACGACGGCTCGAAGAGCGCCCTCTATGCGACCGCCGAAGGGGAGACGACGACCGTCGGTATCTATGTCCAGGACGACTGGCAACTGCGCCCCGACCTCATCGCCCACCTCGGCCTGCGCTACGACCACTGGGAGAACAGCGACGGCAGCATCCGCACGCCGGGCTGGCCGGCGGCCAGCCGCATCACCCGCGACTACCCGTCGCGCAGCGAGTCGGCGCTGAGTCCGAAGCTGGCGCTGGTCTGGCAGGCGCAGCCCGGCCTCGCGCTGCGCACCTCGCTCGGTTCCGCGTTCCGCGCGCCGACGGTGTATGAGCTCTATCGCAGCACGCGCATCGGCACCACGACCTACCGCGCCAACCCGGATCTCGATCCGGAAACCGTGGCAACCTGGGACGTCGGCGTCGACCTGAAGCCCTGGCAGGGCGGCGAACTGAAGGCGACGCTGTTCCTCAACCGCATGCGCGACCTGATCTACGTGCAGGGGAGCGGCGCCGTGCGCGACCGCGTGAACGTCGAGCGCGCCGAAAGCCGCGGCCTCACGCTCGGCCTCGCGCAGCGGATCGGCAGCGGCAGCCGCCTGTTCGCCAACGCCACGTTCGCCGATTCCGAGGTGAAGAAGCACTCCCTGTCGCCGGCCATCGAGGGCAAGCGCCTGACCAACCTGCCCAGGGTGCAGGCCACCGTCGGCGGCGAGACGCGGATCGGCGCGTGGACGTTCGCCGCCTCCGGCCGCTACGCGAGCAAGCAGTACTCGACCGACGACAACAGCGACAGGGCGAGCCACGCCTACTCCGGCTACGACGCCTATTTCGTCGCCGACGCCAAGCTCGGCTACCGCTTCGACAAGCACGTCGCCGTCGCGCTGTCCGTCGACAATCTGTTCGACCGCGAGTATTTCTCGTATTACCCTGCACCCCGCCGCACCTGGTTCGCCGAACTGCAGCTCGACTACTGATCCATGCCCTCCCACCGCCGCGCCGTCCTCGTCCTCGCCCTGCTCGTCCTGCTCGGCGCGGCGAGCTTCGCGGCGGCGCTGGCCATCGGCAGCCTGTCGGTGCCGCTCGCCGACGTCGTCGGCGCGCTCCTCGGCGAGCCGGTCGAGCACGCGGCCATCGTGCGCGAGCTGCGCCTGCCGCGCGCGCTCGCCGGCTTCGCCTGCGGCGGCCTGCTGGCGCTGGCCGGCGCGCTGATGCAGGTGCTGCTCCGGAATCCGCTGGCCGACCCCTACGTGCTCGGCATCTCCGGCGGCGCCGGCGTCGGCGCCATGTTCGCCATCCTGCTCGGCTTCGCCGCCGCCGGCATCAACGGGCTGGCCTTCCTCGGCGCGCTCGCCGCCATGTTCGTCGTTTTCGGCCTGGCGCACGGCGACGGCGCGTGGACGCAGACGCGGCTGCTGCTCACCGGCGTCATCGTCGCCGCCGGCTGCGGCGCGCTGGTCGCGCTGATGCTGTCGATTGCGCCCGAGCACAAGCTGCGCGGCATGCTCTTCTGGCTGATGGGCGACCTGTCGCAGACCGGCGCGCCGTGGGCGGCGCTGGCCGTGCTCGCCGCCGGTTTCGCCGTATCGCTGCCGTTCGCGCGCGAGCTGAATCTGCTCGCCCGCGGGCAGGATACGGCGCAGTCGCTCGGCGTCGACGTCAAGCGCCTGCGATACGCCGTCTATGGCATCGCCTCGCTGGTCACGGCGGTGGCCGTCACCAGCGCCGGCTCGATCGGCTTCGTCGGGCTGGTCGTGCCGCACCTGGTGCGGCTGGCCATCGGCAACGACCAGCGCCTGCTGCTGCCGGCCGCGGTGCTCGCCGGCGGCGCGCTGCTCACCTTCGCCGACACGCTGGCGCGCACCGTCGTCGCGCCGCAGCAACTGCCGGTCGGCGTGCTCACCGCGCTGATCGGCGTACCGGTGTTCCTCTTCCTGCTGGCGAGGCATCGGCAATGAGTTTGAGAGACGAGAACGTCCACCGCAGAGGCGCAGAGGCGCAGAGATTCGCAGAGAAAACCGGAATTTCTCTGCGTTTCCTCTGCGCCTCTGCGCCTCTGCGGTGGGTGTCGTCGTTTTCATTTACCAAGGTGGCCGCATGAGTGCGCTGATCGAAGCCCGCGGCCTCGCCGTCAGCGTCGGCGGCCACGTCGTCTGCCGCGATCTCGGCTTCGCGCTCGCCGCCGGCGAGCGGCTGGCCATCCTCGGCCGCAACGGCGCCGGCAAGTCGACGCTGCTCTCGGTGCTTGCCGGCCTGCGGCCGGCGGACGCCGGCGAGGTGCGCCTCGGCGGCGAGACCTACGCTGCGCTCGGCCCGCGCGCCGCGGCGCAGCGCCGCGGCTGGCTGCCGCAGCGGCACGGCGACGCCTTCGCCTCGTCCGTGCTGGAGACGGCGCTGACCGGCCGCCACCCGCACCTCGGCCGCTGGGACTGGGAATCGAAGCGGGACGCCGAGATCGCGCGCACGGCCATCGCCGCCGTCGGCCTCGCCGGCATGGAGCAGCGCGACGTGCAGACGCTGTCCGGCGGCGAGCGCCAGCGCCTGGCCATCGCCACGCTGCTGACGCAGGCGCCGCCGCTCTACCTGCTCGACGAACCGCTCGCCCACCTCGACCTCAACCACCAGATCGCCGTGCTCGACCTGTTCGCCGCCGCGGCGCGCGACCGCTGCGCCGGCGTCGTCATGGTCCTGCACGAGCCCGGCCTCGCCGACCGCTACTGCGACCGCGCGCTGCTCGTCTACGGCGACGGCCGCTGCGAGCTGGGCGCCTGCCGCGAACTGCTCACCGCCGACCGCCTCGCCGAACTCTACGGCCATCCGCTGAAGGAAGTCGAAAGCGACGGCCGCCGCTGGTTCATCCCCGCCTGAAAACGCCCGCGAAGGAATCCGCATGAACGAAGACAGCACGCGCGAGCAGCGCCACCACGACCGCATGCAGCGCAAGAAGGAGGTGATCGACGCCAAGATCGCCGCCGCGCAGGAGGAGCGCGGCGTCCTGCTGGTGAACACCGGCACCGGCAAGGGCAAGTCGTCGGCGGCCTTCGGCGTCGTCGCGCGCGCGCTCGGCCACGGCCACAAGGTCGCCGTCGTGCAGTTCGTGAAGAGCCGTTCGGACACCGGCGAGCAGGCCTTCTTCCGCCGCTTCCCGGAAGCGGTGCGCTGGCACGTCTGCGGCGAGGGCTTCACCTGGGAGACGCAGGACAGCGGCCGCGACGCGCAGGCCGCGCAGGCGGCGTGGCAGCTCGCGCGGGAATGCCTCGCCGACGACGCGGTGAACCTGGTCGTCCTCGACGAGCTGACCTACGCCTTCAAGTACGGCTGGCTCGACCTCGCCGAGGTGCTGGCGGCGATCGCCGCGCGGCCGAGGATGCAGACGGTGATCGTCACCGGCCGCGCCGCGCCCGAGGCGCTGGTCGCGGCCGCCGACACCGTCACCGACATGGGCATGGTCAGGCACGCCTTCAAGGCCGGCGTGAAGGCGATGCCGGGCGTCGAGTACTGAGCCGCGCGACCGGCGAACGGAAGCGGTGCCGGCTGGTAGACTGCGCCCCATGAAAAGACCGTTCCTTTCGCTGCTGCTCTGCCTCGCCGCGCTGGCTTCGCCGGCGCAGGCGAAGACGCCGGGCGAGGTCGAGGTCGGCGGCACGCTGCGCGAGGCGCGCATGCAGGGGCTGACCGGGCCGGATCGTCCGCTCTCCGCGTTTCGCGGCAAGCCGCTGATCATCAACGTCTGGGCCAGTTGGTGCGGCCCGTGCCGCGCCGAGATGGCTTCGATCGACCGCCTCGCGCGCCGCTACGGCGGGCAGTTCAACGTGATCGGCATTTCCACCGACGACTACACGGCGCGCGCCGACGCCTTCCTCAAGCAGGCGAAGACCGCGTTCCCGCATTTCATCGACAACCGGCTGGCGCTGGAGAACATGCTCGGCGCCGACCGCATCCCGCTGACGGTGCTGGTCGATGCCCAGGGCAAGGTGCTCGCCAAGTACTACGGCGCCAAGGAGTGGGACAGCCCGGAGGCGATCGCCGTGATCGGCAAGGTCTTCGGCTTCAGGCCGTAGACGATGCCGTCCTGCCCCGCCCTCGTCGTCGCCGCGCCCGCCTCCGGCCAGGGCAAGACCACCGTCGTCGCCGCGCTGGCGCGGCTGCACGCGCGGCAGGGGCGAAAGGTGCGCGTCTTCAAGTGCGGTCCGGATTTCCTCGACCCGCAGATCCACGCGGTGGCGAGCGGCGCGCCGTGCCACAACGTCGACCTGTGGATGTGCGGCGAGGACGACGCGCGCTGGCGGCTGGCCGAGGCGGCGCGGGACGCCGACCTGATTCTCGTCGAAGGCGTCATGGGCCTGTTCGACGGCGACCCGTCGGCGGCCGAACTGGCGCAGCGGCTCGGCCTCCCGATCCTGACCGTGATCGACGGCGCGGCCATGGCCGCGAGCTTCGGCGCCATCGCCTACGGCCTCAAGCACTACCGGCCGGGCACGCCGCTGGCGGCGGCCTTCGCCAACCGCGTCGGCAGCGACTACCACGCCGGGCTGCTGAAAGAGAGCCTGCCCGCCGACATCCGCTGGATGGGCCATCTGCCGCGCGACGACGAAGCGGCGATGCCCGAGCGCCACCTCGGCCTGCTGCCGGCGGCCGAGATCGCCGATCTGTCGGCGCGCCTCGACCGCATGGCCGACGCGCTGGCGAAGACCGACGCCGCCGCGCTGCCGCCGCCGGTCGAGTTCGCCGCCGCCGGACGCCCGGCGCTGCCGCCGCTGCTTGCCGGCCGGACCATCGCGGTGGCCCGCGACGCGGCCTTCTGCTTCCTCTATCCGGCGAACCTGGAATGCCTCGAAGCCATGGGCGCGCGGCTGCTCTTCTTCTCGCCGCTCGCCGATGCCGCGCTGCCTGCGTGCGACGCCCTCTGGCTGCCCGGCGGCTATCCCGAGCTGCACGGCGCGCGGCTCGCCGCCAACCGGCCGCTGTGGGACGCGCTCGCTGCGCACGTCGCCGCAGGCAAGCCGGCGCTCGCCGAATGCGGCGGCATGATGGCGCTGTTCGAGACGCTGGTCGACGTCGATGGCGGCGAACACCGCCTCGCCGGCCTGCTGCCCGGCCGCGTGTCGATGCAGAAGCGGCTCGCCGCGCTCGGCATGCAGGAAGTCGCGCTCGCCGGCGAGGCGCCGCTGCGCGGTCACACCTTCCACTACTCGCGGGCGGAATGCGCGCTCGCGCCGCACGCGCGGGCGACGAAGAAGCAGGGCGCCGGCGACGGCGAGCCGGTGTGGCGCGTCGAACGGCTCATCGCCAGCTACCTGCACCTCTACTTCCCGTCGGCGCCGGCCGCGGCCGCGCGCCTGTTTTCCTGAGAGTTCAGCGGCGCGGCTCGGGCAGCGGCTCGCCGCGCGGCACGAAGCGCAGCGCCACGCCGTTGTTGCAGTAGCGCAGACCGGTCGGCGCCGGCCCGTCGGCGAAGACGTGCCCCTGGTGGCCGCCGCAGCGCGCGCAGTGGTATTCGGTGCGCGGCCGCGCCAGCTTGCGGTCGACGCGCGTGGCGACGGCGTCCGGCAGCGCGCGCCAGAAGCTCGGCCAGCCGGTGCCGCTGTCGTACTTCGCCGAACTCTCGAAGAGCGGCGTCAGGCAGGCGGCGCAGACGAAGGTGCCGTCGCGCTTCTCGGCGTTGAGCGGGCTGCTGCCGGGGTATTCGGTCGCTTCCGCGAAGAGCACGTCGCAGGCCTGCGGCGTCAGGCCGTCGGCCAGGTCCGCCGGCGGTGCGGCGGCGTCGTTGTCGGGGTCGTCTCGCATGGCTGCTTCCTGAGATCGGTGGCGGGAGCGGCGGCAGCGGACGGATTCCGCCGCCGCCTTCGTTCTCGACCGCAACGGCCGGCGCGAGTTTCCGGGACGCCTAGGCGAAGCGCTCGCGCAGCTCCTCCAGGCCGAAGGTGGCCAGCAGCTCGGCCAGCCGCTCGGCCGGCTTCCTCGTCGGCAGTTGCCTGTCCACGGCGACGATCAGCTCGTTCTTCAGCGAGTGCTCCCAGCCGGTCAGCTCGGTCACCGTCACGTCGTAGCCGTGCGCCTGCAGGCGCAGGCAGCGCAGCACGTTGGTCAGGTGGCTGCCGAACTCGCGCGTGTGGATCGGATGCCGCCAGACCTCGCCGAGCGCGTCGGCGAGCGCCGTCGCCTTGTGCTTCCTGAGCGTCGCCGCCACCTCGGCCTGGCAGCAGGGCACGAGCACGACGTACTTCGCCTTCTTCGCCAGCGCGAAGCGGATCGCGTCGTCGGTGGCGGTGTTGCAGGCGTGCAGCGCGGTGACGACGTCGACGCGCTCCGGCAGCGCGGGCGAGACGACCGCATCGGCCGCCGACAGGTTGAGGAAGCGCATGCCGGCGAAGCCGAGGCGCTCGGCCAGCGCGTGCGAGCGCGCGACCAGCTCGTCGCGCGTCTCGATGCCCCAGACCGTCGATGCCGGCGCCCGCTCCTTGAAGAACAGGTCGTAGAGGATGAAGCCGAGGTAGGACTTGCCGGCGCCGTGGTCCACCAGATGCACGTCGGCGTGCGCCTGCCGCGCCTCGGCGAGCAGCGGCTCGATGAAGTTGAACAGGTGGTAGACCTGCTTCAGCTTGCGCCGGCTGTCCTGGTTCATCCGCCCGTCGCGGGTCAGGATGTGCAGTTCCTTGAGCAGTTCGACCGACTGGCCGGGGCGGATGTCGTGGGTTTTCTCCTGCTTCGCCTTCATCAGCAGCGCGCCCCCGCCGGGCACGCCGCCAGCGCCTCGGCCGCCGGCGCCAGCGGGCGCTTCTCGCCGATCCAGGCGCGGATGCCGTTCTTCACGTTGTACACCGTGGCGTAGCCGCCCTGCTCGGCGAGCAGCCGGCTGGCCGCCTTGGTCCGGTTGCCGCTGCGGCAGATGACGACCACCGGCTGCGCCGGCGGCGCCGCGCGCTTCACCTGCTCCAGCCAGGCCGGCGCGTCGGCGCGGCCCTGCTCGTCGAAGAGGGTGATCAGCCGGCTGCCGGGCACGACGCCGGTCTCCTTCCATTCCCTTTCGGTGCGGATGTCGATGACCGGCACGCCGGCCGCCGTCAGCCGCGCCAGCTCGCCGCTGTCGATGTCGACCACCCCGGCGTGCGCCGGCGGGGCAGGCAGGAACAGCGCCGCGGCGAAGGCGAATACAAATGAATAATGACGGAAGGAAATCATGGCAAAATCTCGTGAGTCGACGAGGCACGATTTTAGACTGCGGAAGACCCGACGGAGTTTTCAACGCGTGAATCCCGAGAACACCCTTTACGCCGTGCTCGGCGTCGCGGCCGACGCCGGCGCGGCCGAGATCGAGGCCGCGCACGCCGCGCGGCTGCGTTCGCTGCAGGGCGACGCCGACGCGCTGTCGCTGCTGCGCGTGGCCTACGACACGCTGCGCGACCCGGCACAGCGCGCCGCCTACGACCGGCGGCTGGCGCGGCGGCAGGCGGACGCCGGCGTCGCCCTCGCCGGGGACGGGCCGCCGCGCGCGCGCCTGCGCAACTGGCTGCTGCTCGCCGCCGTCGTCGGCGGCAGCGCCTTCTTCCTCGCCGCCTCGCCGCCGAAGGTCGCGGCGCCGCCGGCGCCCGAAATCTCCCTCGCCGACGAACCGCAGGCGTTGCCGTCGCCCGCGCCCGTGGCGGCGGAAGAGGTGCCGCTCCCGGCGTCGGCCGAGCCGCAGAATGCGCCCACCGAGGCGTCGCCGGTTGCCGCCGCCGCCGTCTTGCAGCCGCCGCCGCGGCGCGGCAGCAAGAATCCCGGCTTCGACGCGCAGTACGTCGCCTGGTCGGTGTTCGCCATCCATCAGCGCAACAAGTCCGGCTCGGGCGTGCTCATCGCGCCGGACCGCATCCTCACCAACTGCCACGTGCTGGCCGGCGCCGCCAGCAACGGCATGGTCGCCGTGCACGGCCTGACCGGACGCAGCGTCCGGGTCGAGAAGTACGCCCGCCTCGACGACGTGGACGCCTGCCTGCTGCTCGCGCCCGGCGCCGGCGGCGAGGCCGTCGAGTGGGGCAGTTCGGCCGCGCTGCGGCCGGGCGACACCGTGCACGCCATGGGCCACCCGGGCGGCATCGCCGACGTCGCCTGGTCGGAAGGCCCTTTCCGCCAGCGCACCGAGCGCGGCGGCGAGACCTTCCTGCTGTCCGAGAACTACTGCCGCCCCGGCTCTTCCGGCGGCCCGCTGCTCGACGGCGAGGGCCGGCTGGTCGGCATCGTCACCGCCGTGCAGCGCATCCAGTCCGGCGGCGAAGCGCCGCGCTTCGGCGCCTGCATCTCGGTCACCGAGGCCGCGGCGCGCGCGCTGCTGGCCAAGCCGCTCTTCCCGATCGCGCTGGCGCCGGCGCAGTACCTGCCGCGCTAGCCGCCGCGCTGCAGCCGCCAGGTCGCCCACGGTCCGACGACGGCGACCACGCCGAGCAGCGTCCACGCCCAGCCCCAGGCCGCCGGCCCGCCGCCGCCGGCGTCGAGCACGCGGCCGAACAGCCACGGCGCCAGCACACCCATGCCGAAGCCGAGGATCGAGCGCGCCGAATAGGCGGTGGCCAGGTGTTCGGCCGGAATGCGCTCGGAGAGGCTCGCCGAGTGGATCGCCGAGTCGCCGATGG
The DNA here is from genome assembly GCA_019455325.1 of Rhodocyclaceae bacterium. Lineage (GTDB taxonomy): Bacteria > Pseudomonadota > Gammaproteobacteria > Burkholderiales > Rhodocyclaceae > Proximibacter. Next base: position 261,980 of record JACFMQ010000005.1, read on the forward strand.
CGGCGAGGTTGAAGAGCACGGCCAGCGCCACCAGCAGCCACAGCGGCAGCGTCATCGCCCAGCCGAAGACGAGCGCGCAGGCGATGCTGGCGAGCGACATGACCAGGATCACCTGCGTCCGCCCCCGGCGGTCCGACCAGTGACCGCCGAACAGGCTGCCGACGGTGCTGACGAGGTGCGTCAGCGCCGCCAGCCCGGCGCCGGCGAAGACCAGCGCGCCGCCGTCGCCGGCGTGCTGCGCCGCCGCCGCGCTGAGGAAGGCCGGCAGCCAGGCCCACAGGCCGAGCAGTTCCCAGGCGTGGAAGGTATAGCCGAGGATGACGTAGCGCGCCGCCCGGTGCCGCCACAGCCAGGCGATCGAGGCGAGCGAGATCAGCGGCCCGCGCGCGGCAACGATCACGTTCGGCGTGCGGCGCAGCGTGGCGATCGCCAGCGCCTGCCCGAGCAGCGTGCCGGCGGCGGCGAGCAGGAAGCCGGCGGCGCCGCCGCCGCGTTCGGCGAGGAGGCCGGCGCCGACCAGGCCGACGGCATAGCCGAGCGAGGCGGCGGCGATGTAGGCGCCCATCGCCCGGCCGCGCGCCGCCGGCGGCACGCGCTCGGCGATCAGCGTCAGGCCGGGCACGTAGGAGCCGCCGGCGAACAGCCCGGCCAGCCCGTAGAGGACGAGCGCGCTGGCGTAGTCGACGGCGCCGAGCGCGAACACCAGGCTGCTGGCGCAGGCCGCCCAGCCCATGCCGAGGAAGGTGCGGCGGGCGCCGTAGCGGCCGGCGAAGAGGCTGGCCGCGACCAGCGAGACGATGTAGCCGGCGTACCAGGCCGACTGCACCGACCCCGCCTGGCTCGCCGACATGCCCCAGGCCGGCCGCAGCAGCGGGATCAGCGCCGCGTAGACGGTGTTGATCAGCGAGAAGCCGAGGCGCGCGAGGCACAGGCCGAGCAGCCAGCGGCCGGCGTCCGGGTCGGAGGTGGGGTGCATGACGGTCAATCGTTCTGATTCGGTCCGATGATCATGACGTAACGGAATACTGGCGCTCAAGCGAAAAAATGTGCGCTTTCGGTTGAGTTATCTACAATCGAAAGATCATGCCTGCCCTGCCGCTCAACGCCATCCGCGTCTTCGTCGCCGCCGCCCGCCACGCCAGCCTGAAGGTCGCCGCCGCCGAACTGTGCGTCACGCCCGGCGCCGTCAGCCGGCAGGTGCAGGCGCTCGAGGCGCATCTCGGCGCGCCGCTGTTCGAGCGCCGCCACCGCGCCATCGAGCTGACGCAGCTCGGCCGCCTGTTCCTCGCCCAGGTGGCGCCGGCGCTCGCCGCCGTCGAGCAGGCCGCCGAGCGCGTGCGCGGGCTGGCGCGCGGCAGCGTGTGCATCGACGCGACGCCGACCTTCGCGCTGCACTGGCTGATTCCGCGGCTGGCCGAGTTCCGCGCCGCGCATCCGCACATCGAGGTGCGCCTCGGCACCTCGCAGGAGACCATCGTGCGCAGCGGCGCCGTCGACCTGCACATCCGCCGCGACCCGGCGCACTTCGCCGGCCTCGCCGGCGAGCCGTTCATGTGCGAGCACGCGACGCTGGTCTGCAGCCCGCGGCTGGCCGGCCGCGGCGGCTGGCGCACGCCTGCCGATCTGCTGGCGGCGCCGCGGGTGGGCATGCGCACGCGTCCGGACCTGTGGCCGAAGTGGTTCGCCGCCGCCGGCCTCGGCGAGGCGCCGGCCGCCGCGAACGCCGCGCATTTCATCGAACTCGACAACACCATCCTCGCCATCCAGGCAGCGGTCGAGGAGCTTGGCGTCGCGCTGGTGCCGCGCCTCTTCGTCGAGGGCCTGCTGCTCGGCGGCGCGCTGGTCGAGCTGCCGCTCGCCGCGCCGTTCGAGAGCGGCGCCTACCACCTGCTGCGCGAGGGCGAGCCGGCGACCGAGGCGGCGCGCGTCTTCGCCGACTGGCTGCGCCGCCGCGCCGCCGACGGTTGAGCCGATGCACGCGCTGCTCGCCGACCTGGTCGTCGCCGTCCATTTCGCCTTCATCGTCTTCGCCGTCGCCGGCGGCGCGCTCGTGCTGCGCCGGCCGCGGCTGGCCTGGCTGCATCTGCCGGCCGTGCTCTGGGGCGCGGCGGTCGTCGCCTTCGGCTGGATCTGCCCGCTGACGCCGCTGGAGAACCGGCTGCGCGCGGCGGCCGGCGAGGCGGGCTACACCGGCGACTTCGTCGAGCGCTACCTGGTGCCGCTGATCTACCCGCCGGGGCTGACGCGCGAGCTGCAGATCCTGCTCGGCGTCGGCCTGCTGCTGCTCAACCTGGGCGTCTATCTCCGGCTGTGGCGGCGCGGGCGTCCGCGCAAGGGGGGGCGCGTGCGATGAAATACGGGTGTAACGCCGGCTTTCGACAATCGGGTCGATTTTTCAAACCGACCCGAGGAGTGTCCATGCGTTACCCGATCATTGCCGCCGCCGCGCTCGCCCTTGCCGCCTGCGCCACCCAGGAAGCCGCTCCCGCCAGGCAGGCCGCCGCGCCGGCGGCGAAGGCGCCGCAGTGCTGGTCCGGCGATCACGGCAGGTTCTTCGACGTCGGCGCCAGGACGACGATCTCCGGCGTCGACGTCTCCTGCGAGAAGACGACCGACGGCAAGAGCGCCCAGTGGATGGGCAAGAAGCACTGATCCCGTCCGCCGCCGCCGGGACCGGCAGGCCGCCCCGCGAGGGCGGCCTTTTCGTTCCGGCGCGTCACTTCAGACCGGCGACAGCACCGCGACCACGCGCCCCGCTTCGATGCGCACCGACTTCAGCAGCCAGCGCGCGGTCAGTTCCTGTGGCGAGCCGTCCTCGCGCAGCACATACACCGGCTTCGTGCGGAAGTAGCTCGCCATCAGTTGCGTGATCGCCAGCCGCGCCGCCGGCGCCGCCTCCTTGCCCAGCGTCGGTGAAGCGACCGAATCGGCGACCGGATTTTCGAGGTAGAAGGCCTTGCTGCGGTCGTCGTAGCGGATGCCGGCGCGGCCGCTGAAATCGATGCGGATCGGCGGCCGGCCCGGCGTCTCCAGGTCGATGCCGGCGTCGATGCGGGCGCGGCCGTCGTCGCCGTCGAGCCGGATGCGCGGCGGCGCGTTGAGCGCGACGGTGATCAGCCCGCCGTAGGACAACTGCTGCGGCGTCGTCCTGTCGAGCTCGGCCTGGATCTCGGCCTCCGAGAACGCCACCTCGCGTTCGAGGAAACCGGCGGCCGCGGCGAGGCCGCCGGCGAGCAGCGCGGCGGCGAGAAACGAGCGTCGGACGAGCTTCATGGTCTTCCCTGTGCGAGCCTGTCGGCGTGGGGCGCATAATGTACCGCGATGAGCGCCTTACCGTTCGACCGCCGCCGCGCCGGCGCGTTTTCCGCCGAGCCGATGCCGCCCGACCTCGCCGCCCGCTTCTTCGCCATGCCCAGCCCTTTCGAGACGGAAGCCGGCACACTGCTGCTGCGCGAGCCGCCGACGGCGAGCGCGGGCGAACTGCGCGCGCGCCTGCTCGCCGGCCGCTACGACAGGCCCTTCGTCGTCGACGACGGCGAGCTGCGATACCTCTACTTCGACACGCGCCTGATGCAGAGCGCCATGCGCATCGCCGCGCCGGACGCGCTGGAACTGCGCTACACGCGCAAGATGATGAGCTTCCTGCTGTTCCAGCCGCGGCCGGCGCGCATCGCGCTGATCGGGCTGGGCGGCGGCTCGCTGCTCAAGTTCTGCCGCCGCCGGCTGCCGGAGGCGCATTTCACCGCGGTCGAGATCGACGCCGACGTGCTCGCCTTCGGCGATGCCTTCGCGCTGCCGCCGCCGGGGCCGCTGCTGGAGATCGTGCAGGGCGACGGCGGCGAATGGCTGGCGGCCGCCGAGCCCGGCCTCGACGCGCTGCTGGTCGACGCCTTCGACGCGCACGGCTTCGCCTCCGGGCTGGCCGGCCGCGACTTCCTGCGCTGCGCGTGGGACCGGCTGGCGGCGAAGGGCGTGCTGGTGATCAACCTCGCCGGCGAGGGCGCGTGCTACGCCGGGCTGATCGCGGCGGCGATGGACGCCTTCGACGAACAGGTGATCGTCGTGCCGGTGCCGGAGGATGGCAACCACGTGCTCTTCGCCTTCCGCGAACGGCATTTCGCGCCGCGCTGGCGCTGGCTGCACAGCCATGCAAAGGAGCTGCGCGCGCGCCACGGGCTGGATTTCCCGGCCTTCGCGCAGAAGATCGAGCGCGCCGCGCGGCTGTCCGTGGCGCGCGGGCTGGCCGGGCGCCGCGGCGGCTAGAAGCCCAGCCCGCGCGCGATCATCAGCGCCGCCGTGACGAGCAGCAGCAGCGCGAACAGCCGGCGCAGCCGCCGCTCCGGCAGCCGGTGCGCCCAGGCCACGCCGTACGAGATGGTCGCCATGCCGCCGGTGGCGAGCAGCATGCCGGTCTGCCAGTCGACCTGCCGCGCCTGCGCGAAGGTGGCGAGCGCCAGCGCGCTGCCCGGCACCACCATGGCCAGCCCCATGCCCTGCGCCGCCGCCTGGCGCAGGCCGAAGCCGCGCACCAGCAGCGGCGCCGCGACGAGGCCGGCGCCGACGCCGAAGAGGCCGGACATGAAGCCGCCGGCGAGCCCGACGCCGGGCAGGTAGCGCGGATGCCAGCGGGCGCCGCCCGCGTCCGCCGGCGCGGCGGCGCGCGTGCCGTAGAGGAAGTAGAGCGAGAGTCCGACCAGGAAGACGGCGAAGCACAGGCTCAGCACGCGCGAATCGAGGCGGATCGCCAGCCACGCCGCCGGCCAGGTGGCGAGCATGGCGCAGGCGCCGAGCAGGCCGACCGTGGCGAGCGACATGGGGTGGCGCTGGCGGTAGCGCCAGAAGGCGAGCAGCACGTTCGGCATGATCATCACCAGCGCCGTGCCCTGCGCCATCTGCTGGCTCATGCCGAAGCCCATGGCCAGCACCGGAATGGCGACGATGCCGCCGCCGACGCCGAGCAGACCGCCGACGCCGCCGAGCACGGCGCCGAGCAGCAGCGGTTCGAGCATGGCCGGAGAGAGGTCCATGCGCGGTCCCTCAGAGCGCGGCGGCGATGGCTTCGCCGACCGCCGTGGTGTCCGCCGTGCCGCCCATGTCCGGCGTGCACGGGCCGCCGGCGATGGTCGCCTCGACGGCGCGCAGGATCGCGTCGTGCGCCGCCGTGAAGCGCGCATCCCCGCATTCGTCGTCGTTGCCGAGGAAGTCGAGCATCATCGCGCCGGACCAGATCATGCCGATGGGGTTGGCGACGTTCCTGCCGAAGATGTCCGGCGCCGAGCCGTGCACCGGCTCGAACAGCGACGGAAAGGTCCGCTCCGGGTTGAGGTTCGCCGACGGCGCGATGCCGATGGTGCCGGCGCAGGCCGGGCCGAGGTCGGAGAGGATGTCGCCGAACAGGTTGGTGCCGACGACCACGTCGAAGCGTTCCGGCTGCAGCACGAAGCGCGCGCAGAGAATGTCGATGTGCTGCTTGTCCCACGCCACGTCCGGGTAGTTCGCCGCCATCGCCGCGACGCGCTCGTCCCACCAGGGCATGGAGATGGCGATGCCGTTCGACTTGGTCGCCGCGGTCAGCAGCTTCCTCGGCCGGCTCTGCGCCAGCGCGAAGGCGTACTTCAGGATGCGGTCCGCGCCCTTCTTCGTGAACACCGATTCCTGCAGCACGGTCTCGCGCTCCGTGCCTTCGTACATCCGGCCGCCGACCGCCGAATACTCGCCCTCGGTGTTCTCGCGCACCACGTAGAAGTCGATGTCGCCGGGCCGCTTGCCGGCGAGCGGACAGGGCACGCCGGGCATCAGCCGCACCGGGCGCAGGTTCACGTACTGGTCGAAGTCGCGGCGGAACTTCAGCAGCGAGCCCCACAGCGAGACGTGGTCCGGCACCAGCGCCGGCCAGCCGACGGCGCCGAAGTAGATGGCGTCGAAATCCTTCAGCTGCGCGAACCAGTCGTCCGGCATCATGCGGCCGGTGCGCTGGTAGTAGTCGCAGTTCGCCCAGTCGAAGGGCTGGAACGACAGCGGCAGGTCGAACTTCGCGGCCGCCGCCTGGACGACGCGCAGCCCCTCGGGCATCACCTCGTTGCCGATGCCGTCGCCGGGAATGACGGCGATGCGCCGGGTCTTCATGCGGGTCGACTCCTGGAAAGGGGAAAGACCGGCAAGGATATCAATCACGGATCGAACTAAAATCCGGTGAATCGTCACTTCACCGTTTACGAATCGTGAAAAATACGCCGCAACTCGACGACCTGCGCCTGTTCTGCGCCGTCGCCCGCAACCGCAGCTTCGCCGCCACGGCGCGCGAGCTGGGCGTTTCCAACGCCTTCGTCAGCAAGCGCATCGCCGTCCTCGAAGCGACGCTGGCCGCCGCGCTGCTGCACCGGACGACGCGCAGCGTGGCGCCGACCGAGCCGGGCGAGACCGTGCTGCTGTGGGCGCAGCGCATCCTCGACGACGTCGACCAGCTGGCCGATGCCGTGTCGCAGACGCGCGCCGAGCCGGCCGGCCTGCTGCGCATCTGCACCAGCGCCGGCTTCGGCCGCAACCGCGTGGCGCCGGCGCTCTCCGCGCTGGCGAAGCGCCATCCGGCGCTGGAAATCCAGCTCGAACTCCTCGACCGGCCGGTGGACCTGATCGAGGAAGGCTTCCACCTCGACGTCCGCTTCGGCGAGGCGCGCGAGCCCTATCTCATCTCGCGCCGGCTGGCCGCCAACGAGCGCGTGCTCTGCGCGGCGCCGTCCTACCTCGCCGAACGCGGCGCGCCGGCGACGCTGGCCGAGCTCGCCCGGCACCGCTGCATCGTCATCCGCGAGCGCTACCAGGACTTCGGCCGCTGGACCCTGCACGGCCCGCGCGGCGAGGAGACGGTGAAGGTCGGCGGCCCGCTGTCGGCGAGCAACGGCGAGATCGTCCACCAGTGGGCGATCGACGGCCACGGCGTCATCCTGCGCTCGATCTGGGACGTCGGCCCGAGCCTCGAACGCGGCGACCTGGTGCGCGTGCTGCCGGAATACGCGCAGCGGGTGGACGTCTGGGCGGTGTATCCGTCACGGCTGTCGGCGTCGGGGCGGCTGAAGGCGTGCGTGGAGTTCCTGGCGGAACGTCTGGCGGAGTGACGTGTCGTAGAAGCCGTCGGACATCGGCATGCATCGGCTTCGATGCCCGCGTATGTGAAACGGCTTCGAGAAGGATTCGTACGGCATGTGCGTCCTTCGGCCGATAGACAACATTGTCGTAATACGACAACATAAACGGCTTGGGTGACTCCATGTCCCCGGTGATTATCGTGATCGATCCGCTGTTCCCGTAGCCAGAGGGGAAAGGGTGGTACGGCAATGATTCAGGCCACTGACGATCAATGCAGCGAGGCGGGGAGGCAGGAGGCTTCACCGTTCATATCGGCCGTGCGCCCCAGCCGACATGAAAGGCGTCTGGCGGTCGTCATCGTGCTCGGATCGCTGCTGGCCTTTCTCGGCACGGCGCCGTTCGCCCGGGTGCCGCTCGCGCCGATTCCGGCCTTCCTTCCCGCCTATCAGTCCTCGGTCATCATCGGGGACGTCATTACCTTCATCCTCCTGCTGGGACAGTACGACATCCTGCGCTCGCGCGGGCTGTTCGTCATCGCCTGCGGCTATCTCTTCAATGCCGCGATGGCCGTCTTCCACGCATTGAGCTTTCCCGGATTGTTCGCGCCGTCCGGCCTCCTGAATTCCGGACCGCAAACCACGGCCTGGCTGTACTTTTTCTGGCACGGCGCTTTTCCGCTGTTCGTCATCGCCTATGTGCTTCTGAAAGACAAGGCGGTGACTGCGATCGAGCGACGCATGCCGCTGGCGTGGGCGATGTGGATCGCGGTGATCGTCGCGTTGGCCCTGGCCTCCGCCTTCATGTTGCTCGCCACGAGCGGCGCCTGGCTGCTGCCGCCGATCATGAGCGGCAACATGGATGCCGGCACGAAGATATTCGTCGCGCTGGCCGTCTGGGCCATCAGCTTCGCCGCCCTGGCGCAGCTCTGGCTGCGCAAGCCGCATTCGCTGCTCGACATGTGGCTGATGGTCATCATGCTCGTCTGGATATTCGACGTCGCGCTGGCCGCCGTGCTCAACCAGGGGCGCTACGACGTCGGCTGGTACATGGGACGCGTCTACGGCCTGATGGCCGCGAGCTTCGTGCTGATCGCGCTGCTGCTGGAAAACGGCAAGCTCTACGTGCAGCTCGCGTCCGCCAGCGTCCGGGAAAGGGCCTATCTGAGCAATCTTCACGATCCCGTCGTGACGATCGACGCCCGCGGCACGGTGCGCAGCGTCAACCCGGCCATCGAGCGCGTGCTCGGCTACTCCGCCGAGGCGCTGCTTGGCCGCAATGTCTCCGTGCTGATGCCGGAACCGCAGCGGAGCGAACACGATGGCTACATCCGGCGCTACCTGCAGACCGGGGAGGCGCACATCATCGGCATCCCCCGCGAAGTGACGGGGCAGCACAAGAACGGGACGCTCATTCCACTGGAGCTCTCGGTCAGCGAGTTCGCGCACGACGGGGAGAAATTCTTCATCGGCACCTTGCACGATCTCCGCGACCGCAAGCGCCTCATCGACGAACTGACGAAGGCGCGCGCCGACGCCGAGCAGGCGAACCAGGCGAAGTCCGCCTTCCTCGCCACCATGAGCCACGAGATACGCACGCCGATGAACGGCGTGCTGGGCATGCTGGAAGTGCTCGAACACGGCAAGCTGACCGAACACCAGCGCGACCAGGTGCAGACCATGCGCGGTTCCGCCGCCACGCTGCTGGCGCTGATCGACGACATCCTCGATTTCTCGAAGATCGAGGCCGGCCGCATCGAGCTCGAACAGGCACCGCTGTGCGTGGCCGACCTGGTCGAGGGGCTGTGCACTTCGCAGCTCAGCGTGGCGCGGCGGCGCGGCGTGGCGCTGCGCATGTTCGTCGCCCCCGAGCTGCCGGAGTGCGTGTTGGGCGACGACACGCGCCTGCGCCAGGTGCTCTACAACCTGGTCGGCAATGCCATCAAGTTTTCCGCCGGCAACCCGGCCCGCGCCGGCCGGGTGGCGGTGCGGGCGACGCTCGCCGCGTCCGAGCCGCTGCGCATCGCCTTCACCATCGAAGACAACGGCATCGGCATGGACGAAGCGGCGCGGGCGCGCCTGTTCGTCCCCTTCACCCAGGCGGAGGCCTCGACCACGCGCCGCTTCGGCGGCACCGGCCTCGGCCTGACCATCTGCCAGCGGCTGGTGGACCTGATGGGCGGGGAGATCGCCGTCGCCAGCCGCCCCGGCGAAGGCAGCGTGTTCGCCGTCACCCTGCCTTTCATCCTTGCCCCGGAACAGCCGGTGCGCGAACAGCCCGATCTTTCCGGCCTCCTCTGCTGCCTGCTCGACGACGCGGACATCGACGCCGAAGCCCTGACCCGCTACCTGGAACACGCCGGCGCCACGGTGCGACGCTGCCGCGCCGTCGAGGAGGCCGTGCGTTCGGCGGCGCAGGCGGGTGCGCCGGCGGTCCTCATTCACGCCGAAGCTGAAGGTCGGCGCTGGCAGGGCGGCGATCTGCCCGCGCACCTGCGCCGCGTCCGCATCGGCCAGGGCCGTCGCCGGCGGGCCCGGCTGAATGCCCCCGACTGCGTGTCGATCGACGGCGACGCCCTGCGCCGGCAGGTCTTCCTGCGCGCGGTCGCGGTCGCGGCCGGACGCGCCTCGCCGGAAATCTTCGACGACCGCTCGACCGATGCGCTGCCGGGCGAATCCACGCCGCCGCCGACCGTGGCGCAGGCGCGCGCCGAAAACCGCCTGATCCTCGTCGCCGAGGATGACAGCGTGAACCAGCAGGTCATCCTGCAACAACTGGCGCTGCTCGGTTACGCCGCCGAGGTCGCCGGCGACGGCGCCGAGGCCCTGGCGCGCTGGGCCGACGGCGGCTTCGCGCTGCTCTTCACCGACCTGCACATGCCGGCGATGGACGGCTATCAACTGGCGACGGAGATTCGCCGGCAGGAAAACGGCGGGCGCCGCACGCCGATCATCGCGCTCACCGCCAACGCCCTGCACGGCGAGGCGGTGCGCGCCAAGACCGCCGGCATGGACGATTATCTGACCAAGCCGGTGGCGCTCGCCAAGTTGCGGGAAGTGCTGGAAGCCTGGCTGCCGAGCGGCGGGACCGCGTCCGCCGCAGCGCCTGCCCGCGCGCTCGACGTGGCGGTGCTGCAGCGGCTGGTGGGCGACGATCCGGGCATTCTCCGCAAATTCCTGTCCACCTACGCGCGCACGGCCGCCGGCGCTGTGGCCGAGCTGCGCACGGCGGCGGCGGCGCGGGAGCATGCGCAGGTCGCGGCCGTCGCCCACAAGCTCAAGTCGTCGTCGCGTTCGGTCGGCGCCCTGCCGCTCGGCGACCTGTGCGCGGAACTGGAAAACGCCGGCAAGCGCAACGACGGCCCGGCCGTGGCGCGCTGCATGGCGCAATTCGAGGCGCTGTTCGCCAAGGTCGAAGAGGCGCTGGCGCCGCTGCTATCCGAGGAAAAATCGACATGAGGATCTTGCTCATCGACGACGAGGCGTTCGCCCTCGAGCTGCTGGTCCATCAACTGAGCAGCCTCGGTTTCCGGGACCTCACCCCCGTATCGGGCGGCGCGGAGGCGCTTGCGCTCATCGCCGCGGGCGCTCGCTTCGACGTCATCCTGACCGACCTGCAGATGCCCGGCATGGACGGCGTGGAATTCGTACGCGCCCTGACGCAGCACGACTACGACGGCGAACTGGTGCTGGTGAGTGGGGAAGACAAACGCATCCTGAAGACCGCCGAGCAACTGGCGCGCGCCCACGGCTTGCGCGTGCTGGGCCGGCTGATGAAGCCCGTCGAACCGGGACGGCTCGCCGAAGTGCTCGCGCATCACGCCGATGCAATCGCGTCCAGGCCGGGCGCCGACGGCAGACGCTATGACCCGGATGAACTGCGACAGGCCATCGTCGCCGGCGAGTTGATCTGCCATTGCCAGCCCAAGGTGAGTCTGTCCACCGGCGCGCTCACCGGCGTGGAGATCCTGGTGCGCTGGCAACACCCCACGGACGGACTGGTGTTCCCCGACCGCTTCGTCGCCGTGGCGGAAGAACACGGCCTGATCGACGGCCTGACGCAATCGGTGCTGCGCGACGCCCTGCGCCAGACGCGCGCCTGGTTCGATGCCGGCCACGCGCTGCATGTGGCGATCAATGTGTCGATGGACAACCTGAGCAACCTGGCCTTTGCCGACTTCGTGGTCGCCGCCGCGCAGGAAATGGGTGTGCCGCTCTCCAGCATGGTGCTGGAAATCACGGAAAGCCGCCTGATGAAGGACATGCGCGCGCCGCTCGACATCCTCGCGCGGCTGCGGCTGCGGCATGTCGATCTGTCCATCGACGATTTCGGCACCGGGCATTCCTCGCTCGCCCAGTTGCGCGACCTGCCCTTCAACGAACTGAAGATCGATCACAGCTTCGTGCACGGCGCCTGTGGCGACGCACAACTGGCGGCCATCTGCGACGCCAGCCTCGACATCGCCCGGAAGCTCGGCATGCGCAGCGTGGGCGAGGGCGTCGAGGACGTGGACGACTGGAATTTCCTTCGCGCCCACGGCTGCGACATCGCGCAGGGCTATTTCATCGCCCGGCCGATGCCGATGGCGGCGCTGGTCGACTGGTTGCCCGAATGGGAGCGGCGCTGTCGTGAACTGGGGCTGATCGGGCCATGAATGCGGCGCCGCCCTACCAGTTCGGCTCCCGCTCCGGCGTCGCCGTGATCCGGTGGATCGACAGGTCGGCGCCGTTGTACTCCTCCTCCTGGTCGAGGCGCAGGCCGACCGTCGCCTTCAGCGCGCCGTAGACCGCGCCGCCGCCGAGCACCGCGACGGCAATGGCCAGCGCGGTCATGATCAACTGCGGCATGAAGGCGACGCCGCCCAGGCCGCCGAGCGCCTGCTGGCCGAAGATGCCGGCGGCGATGCCGCCCCAGGCGCCGCACAGGCCGTGCAGCGGCCAGACGCCGAGCACGTCGTCGATCTTCCAGCGGTTCTGCGTCAGCGTGAAGGTGACGACGAAGAGGGCGCCGGCGATGCCGCCGACCGCGAGCGCGCCGATCGGGTGCATCAGGTCGGAGCCGGCGCAGACGGCGACGAGGCCGGCGAGCGGGCCGTTGTGCACGAAGCCGGGGTCGTTCCTGCCGAGCACCAGTGCCACCAGCGTGCCGCCGGCCATGGCCATCAGCGAGTTGAGCGCGACCAGGCCGGAAATCTTGTCGAGCGTCTGCGCGCTCATCATGTTGAAGCCGAACCAGCCGACCGTCAGGATCCACGCGCCGAGCGCGAGGAAGGGGATCGACGACGGCGGGTGCGCCGAGATCTGGCCGCTCTTCGAATAGCGGCCGTGGCGGGCGCCGAGCAGCAGCACCGCCGGCAGCGCGATCCAGCCGCCCATGGCATGCACGACGACGGAGCCGGCGAAGTCGTGGAAGGGCTCGCCGAACGTCGCCTGCAGCCAGTCCTGGATGCCGAAGGCCTGGTTCCACGCGATGCCCTCGAAGAACGGGTAGACGAAGCCGACGATGAGGAAGGTGGCGGCGAGCTGCGGATTGAATCGCGCGCGCTCGGCGATGCCGCCGGAGATGATCGCCGGAATGGCCGCAGCGAAGGTGAGCAGGAAGAAGAACTTGGTCAGCTCGTAGCCGTTCTTCGCCGCCAGCGTCTCGGCGCCGGCGAAGAAATCGACGCCGTAGGCGATGCCGTAGCCGATGAAGAAGTAGGCGACGGTCGACACGCCGAGGTCGGTGATGATCTTCACCAGCGCGTTCACCTGGTTCTTCTTGCGCACGGTGCCGACTTCGAGGAAGGCGAAGCCGGCGTGCATGGCCAGCACCATGATGGCGCCGAGCAGGATGAACAGGGTGTCGCTGGAAGTCTTGAGCGTGTCCATGGCTCCTCCGGAAAAAACGGTCGGAGCCCTTCAGCAATAAGCCTGCCAGCCTGCCGTGCGCGTCGAATCAAGGACTTGGCCGCATCCCGGCGGCGGGCGCGCACCATCGTCGGGCGCCGTCCGGCAGGGCGGCACCACGGCGGTGCGCGCCCGCACCGCGCGCGGGACGACGCTTCATTCCGGTGCCGCGCCCGGCGGCGGTGCGCCGTTCCGGTCCCCGGTGATCGGCCGGCATTGAACGTTCGCGGCCGTGCGTCGCGCCTTTTATTCGACCGCGGATGCCCAAACCGGTAAATTCGGGGTGATTCATTTTCCATAAATGAGGCTTGGGGAAATCGTGCGATGACAGCGCACCTGCCGCCGGACGAGGGCCGGCCCGCGAACGCATCCTGGCGCCGGTGCGTCCGGACGCCGCAGAACCTGTCCATCGCGGCGGTGTGCCTCGTCGCCGTCGCCGGCATCTGGCTGGTCACGCTGCAGCGCATCGCGTTCGAGCGCGAGCAGGCGGTGGCCGCCGCCATGAAATCGAATGCGCACCTGGCCATCGCCTTCGAGCAGCAGGTCTCCCGCACCCTGAAGGCCGCCGAGCAGGTCGCCGCCTTCGTGCGCGAGCAGTACCTCCGGCAGGGCCCCGGCATCGACCTGCGCCGCTGGGTCGAGCAGCGCGTCATCCGGGAGGCGATGTTCACCATCGTCAGCGTGGTGGACGAAACCGGCGAGATCGTCGGCAGCAGCGAGGCGACCGGCAGGGTGAACTACGCCGACCGCGAGTTCTTTCGGGCGCAGCGCGACGGCGCCGGGGACGAGCTGTTCGTCAGCCGGCCGGTGCTCGGCCGCGTCTCCGGCCGCTGGCAGATTCCGATGTCGCTGCGCATTTTGCGTGCCGACGGCAGCTTCGGCGGCGTGGTGGTGATGTCGGTGGACCCGGCCGACTTCACCGATTTCTCCCGCCAGGCCGACCTCGGGGCGCGGGGCCTGCTGGAGCTCACCGGCCTCGACGGCGTCGTGCGCGGACGCAAGATCGGCGACCGGAACAGCTTCGGGCTGGCGGCGCAGGAACTGAGCTGGTTCCAGCGCCGGGCCGCGGTGCCCGAGGAGGATTTCATGGACGACGGCGGCGCCGTGGACGGCGTGGCGCGCATCGTCAGCTACCGCAGCATGGCGGACTACCCGCTGATGGTGACCGTGGGCACGGCCTATGCCGACGAACTGGCGACGGTGCTGCAGCGCCGGTCGAGCTACCTGACGATGGCGGCCGGCGCGACCGCGGCGCTGCTGGTCTTCGCCGGCCTGCTGATGCTGGCGCTGGCGCGCCAGCGCGCGGCGGCCGACGCGCTGCAGGCCAGCGAGGCCCTGTTCCGGGCGACCTTCCACCAGGCCGCCATGGGCATCGCGCACATCGCGCCCGACGGACGCATCCTGGGTGCCAACGAAAAGTTCTGCCGCATGCTGGGCTACGGCAGCGACGAACTGCGCGCGCGCACGGTGTTCGATCTGAGCGACGCGGACAGCCGGGAGGCAGCGCGCCTGTTCCTGGCGCATCGGCTGTCGGCCAGTTCGCCGGGCTTCTCGCCGGAGATCGAGAAGCCCTACCGGCGCAAGGACGGCTCGATCCTGTGGGTGTGCGAGGCGCTCGGCGTGGTGAACGATCCGCACGGCCGGCCGGACTTTCTGGTGGCGGTCGCGCAGGACATCACGGCCCGCAAGGACCTGGAGGCGCGTCTGTCGCACGACGCGCTGCACGATGCGCTGACCGGCCTGCCCAACCGCGTGATGTTCGAGGACCGGCTCGCCCGGGTGCTGGAGTCGGCGCGCCGGCACGGGCAACCGGCGGCTGTCCTCTATATCGACCTGGACGGGTTCAAGGCGGTCAACGACAGCCGCGGCCATGCGGCCGGCGACGCGCTCCTGCAGCAGGCCGCCCGGCGTCTCGAAGACTGCGTGCGCGCCGAGGATACCGTGTCGCGCTTCGGCGGCGACGAGTTCGGCATCGTGCTGGCCACCCTGACCCGGGCGCAGGACTGCGAGGTCGTCGCCGGCAAGATCGTCCGTGCCCTGGCGATGCCGTTCGCTGTCGACGGGGCCCCGGTCTGCGTCTCGGCCAGCGTCGGGGCGGCCCTGTTCCCCGGGCACGGCGACGACATCGACGCGCTGGTGGCCCATGCCGATTCGGCCATGTACGCCGCCAAGCACTCGGGCAAGAACCGGTTCTGCTGGGAGCCCCTGTCCGACGGCCAGGCCGGCTGAGGCCCGCCGGGGCGATGCCTCATTTCGGCGCGGCGCCCGGCGGCAGCAGCACCCATATCCGCCCGCGCTGCTTCATCCGCCCCGCCTGCGCGCCGGCCTCGGCGCCGAAGCCCCAGAAGAAGTCGGCGCGCACCACGCCCTTGATGGCGCCGCCGGTGTCCTGCGCCATCACCAGCCGGCGCAGCGGCTCGTCCGAGTTCGGCCGCGTCGTCGCCAGGAAGACCGGCGCGCCGAGCGGCACGTGGCGCGGGTCGACGGCGATCGTGCGCTCGGCGACCAGCGGCACGCCGAGCGCGCCCGGCGGCCCGTCCTCGGGGCCGAACTTCGACGGCAGCTCGCGGAAGAAGACGTAGCTCGGGTTGGCGTTGAGCAGTTCGTCGAGCTTCTGCGGATTGGCGCGCGCCCAGGCCTGGATGCCCTGCATCGACGCCTCGCCCGGCCGCAGCTCGCCGCGCTCGATGAGCACGCGGCCGATGGAGTGGTAGGGATGCCCGTTCTGGTCGGCGTAGCCGACGCGCACCAGTTCGCCGGAGGGCAGGCGCACGCGGCCCGAGCCCTGGATCTGCAGGAAGAAGGCTTCGACCGCGTCCTCGACCCAGAGCAGCACCGGCGCCACCGCGTCGCGCTCGCCGAGCTCGGCGCGCGACCAGTACGGCACCACCTTGTTGCCGACCAGGCGGCCGCGCAGGCGGCGGTTCTTCAGGTCGGGCAGCACGTCGCCGAGATCGATCGTCAGCAGATCCTGGGGCACCGCGTGCAGCGGGTGGCGGTTGACCGCGTCGCGCCGGCGGCTGCCGGCGAGCAGCGGCTCGTAGTAGCCGGTGACCAGGCCCTCGTCGCTGCCGTCGGGATTGATCGCGGCGAAGGGCAGGAACTCGCGCTCGAAGAAGCGGCGGACGGCTTCCGCGTCGTTCGCGTCGACCGCCTTCGCCGCGTCGCAGGCCGGCTGCCAGAGCGGCCACTGCGGCCTGCCGGCAAGACCGCGGCAGCTCTGCAGAAAGGCCGGCCAGGCGGCGCGCGGATCGTCCTCGGTCCAGCCCGGCACGTCTTCCCAGCGCGCCGGCTGCAAGGGCTTGGCGGCCGGCGGCGGCGGTTCCGCGTCGGGGCACTTCGGGCACGGTGCGCAGGCCGGGCAGGCGGCCGCGGGCGCCGCCGGCGCCGCGACGGGCTGCGGGGCGCGCGGCGCGGCGCAGGCGGCGAGGATCAGCAGCAGGGGCGCCAGCAGCAGCGCGCGATGGTGTTTGTGCATGGGTTTCGCTAGAGTTCGGGGTTCCTCGAAGTTCGCATTCTACCGTCCGCCATGACCGACCTCGCCCCGCAGCTCGCCCGCTTCCTCGAACGCGCCGAACGTCTGCTCGACCGCATCGACGCTGCCCTGCCGGCGCCGCCGGCCGCGCCCGACTGGCGGGCGGCCGTCGCCTTCCGCTGGCGCCGCGCCGGCGACGGCCGCGGCCGGCTGCAGCCGGTGGCCAGGCCGCACCCGATCCGCCTCAGGGACCTGAAGGACATCGACGACCAGAAGGCGCGCGTCGACGCCAACACGCGCCGCTTCGTCGCCGGCCTGCCGGCGAACAACGTGCTGCTCACCGGCACGCGCGGCTGCGGCAAGTCCTCGCTGATCAAGGCGCTGCTGAACGAGTACGCGAAGAAGGGGCTGCGCCTGATCGAGGTGGACAAGGCCGAGCTCGTCGACCTGCCGGACATCGTCGAACTGGTGCAGGATCGCCCGGAGCGCTTCATGATCTTCTGCGACGACCTTTCCTTCGAGGCCGGCGACGCCACCTACAAGGCGCTCAAGGTGGTGCTCGACGGCTCGGTGGCGGCGCCGCCGGAGAACGTGCTGATCTACGCCACGTCGAACCGCCGCCACCTGATGCCGGAGTATTTTTCGGAGAACCTGGAAGCGCACAGCGTCGACGGCGAGATCCACCCCGGCGAGGCGGTCGAGGAGAAGGTCTCGCTCTCCGAACGCTTCGGCCTGTGGGTGTCCTTCTATCCGTTCTCGCAGGAGGAATACCTCGACATCGTCGCGCACTGGCTGCGTCACTTCGGCATCGATGACGCGGCGACGATCGCCCGCGCCGAGCGCGACGCGCTCAACTGGGCGCTCGCGCGCGGCTCGCGCAGCGGCCGCGTTGCCTGGCAGTTCGCCAAGGACTGGGCCGGCGCGCAGGCCGGCAAGCCGGCGAAGAAAAAGAAGTGAGCGCGGTCACGCTCGTGTCCGCCGCCGTGCTGCTGCGCGCCGGCGACGGTCCCGCGCTGCCCGGCGCCTTCGATGAATTCCTGCTCGCCCGCCGCCCGGCAGGCAAGGTCTACGCCGGCTGGTGGGAATTCCCCGGCGGCAAGGTCGAGCCGGGCGAGACTTTCCACGACGCGCTGGTGCGCGAGCTGCGCGAGGAACTCGGCATCGCCATCACGCAGGCGACGCCGTGGCTGACGCGCGAATTCGTCTATCCGCACGCGACCGTGCGCATCCGTTTTTTTCGCGTCACCGCCTGGGACGGCGACATCCACCCGCACGAGCACGACGCCATCGCCTGGCTGCGCGCCGACCGCGCGCCGAGCGTCGAACCGATCCTGCCGGCGAACGGGCCGATCCTGAAGGGGCTGGCGCTGCCGACCGCGTGCGCCCTGACCAACGCCGAGGAGAACGGCGTCGACGCCGAGCTTGCCCGGCTGGCGGCGGCGCTGGAGAACGGCCTGCGCTTCGTGCAGGTGCGCGACAGGACGCTGCCGCTGCCGATGCGCGAGGATTTCGCGCGCGCTGCCGTGGCGCTGGCGCGGCGGCACGGCGCGCTGGTCGTCGTGAACGACGATGCCGAACTCGCCCGCCGCATCGGCGCCGACGGACTGCACCTGCCGGCGCGCACGTTGATGCGCTCTGACGCGCGGCCGGACTTCGCCTGGGTCGGTGCCTCGTGCCACGACGCGGAAGAACTGAGCCGCGCCGCGCAGCTCGAACTCGACTACGCGCTGCTCGGCCCGGTGCGGCCGACGCCGACGCACCCGCAGTCGGCCGGCCTCGGCTGGCCAGCCTTCGCGCAACTGGTCGAGCGCAGCCCGCTGCCGGTGTTCGCGCTCGGCGGCATGCGGCCGGAAACGATGGGCGAGGCCTGGGCGCACGGCGCGCACGGGATCGCGCTGATGCGCGGCTGGGGCTGACGCGGGCCGCGAATAGCGAATCGGCCGGCGCCTTCGGTCGAGGCTATAATCCGGGGCTGGGGACGACCCCGGCCTTCTGGCGACGATACCGTCCGGGACGACCCGGCTCTTTGCAAAGGAGAGCCTCATGGCTTGGATTCTGCTGATTCTCGCCGGCCTGCTCGAAATCGTCTGGGCCTATACGATGAAGCTGTCGCTCGGCTTCAGCAAACCGATTCCTACCGCCGTCACCCTGGTGGCGATGATCGCCAGCTTCGCGCTGCTGTCGATGTCGATGAAGACCCTGCCGCTGGGCACGGCCTACACTGTCTGGACCGGCATCGGCGCCGTCGGGGCGTTCCTCGTCGGCGTCCTCGTGCTCGGCGAGAGCGCGAGCGCCATGCGGATCGCGGCCGCCGCGCTGATCGTCGGCGGCCTCGTCCTGATGAAGATGTCGTCCTGAGGGTTCAGGCCCAGGCGATCAGCGGCGCCAGCAGGCGCGGCCGCCAGCTCAGGGTGAAGGCGACGGCCAGCGCGGCGCCGGCCAGCAGCATGACCCAGACCAGCGAGGCCATCGAGGCGTGATCCGCCGCCAGGCAGAACAGCAGGGAGGCGAACAGGGACGATGCGCCGAGCACGCGCAGCGCGCGCACCGTCCGCGCCGGCGGCACGCCGCCGCGCACCTGCTTCCAGTGCGGCTCCATGGCCAGCGCCAGCCAGGTCATGCCGCAGACGCACGCCGCCGTGGCGGCGAGCAACAGAAGATCAACCATGTCGTACCTCCGCTTCGCCGACGATGCCCGCCGCCGGCAGGCGGACGTCGTCGTTTTGCTCCTTCCGCCGCAGGCGGCGGGCGGCCACCGCCGCCAGCAGGCCGCCGACGAGCAGGGAGAGATCGAGGCCGGCCACCGGCCAGTAGGGCTCGGCCAGGGTTTTGAACAGATGGTCGCCGGTCGTCGCCCAGTTGAGCAGCACCGCGGCCGGCGCCAAGCCGGCGATCGCCCAGCACTGCTCGCGCCAGGCCGGCGCGATGCGGCCGGCGGCCACCGGCGCGCTGCGCCAGAAGGCGTGCGCCATGGCCAGCAGCCAGACGCCCCAGAAGACGTAGCGTTCCACGTCGCCCCGGCCGGGCCAGCCGGCCGGCAGGCTCTCGGGCAGCAGGCGGTTGGCGATCAGGATGCCGAGCGTGGCGATCAGCATGCCGGTGACCGTGGTCGCGGCCAGCGCATCGACTGCGCGCGCGCCCTGTCCGCCCGCCTGCGCATGCTGCCGCTTGCGCTTCTCGACGAAGAAGATGAAGCCCGTGGCGATGCAGACGCAGCCCGCCAGGCCGCCGAGCACGTACAGCCAGCGCAGCAGCCAGTGGCGGAAGTGCTGCAGGTGCAGACCGGTGAGGAAGGTGTTGATGCCGTCCACCGCCGTGCGCGGCGGATCCTCGCGCAGCAGCTCGCCGGTGCTGGCCTTGAAGTGGATGCCTTCGCCGACCAGCGCGATGCGGTCGGTGCCGGCGCGGTAGACGCTGACGTAGCCGTTGGCGTCGCCGACGTGCTGCACGGCGAGGAAGCCGACCTCGCCGGCCATGCCGCGCGTCGCCCAGCGGCGCTGCGCTTCCGCCACCATGGCGTCGACCGAGGCGAGCGGGGCGGGTACGCCGGCGCGGTCGTGCGGCAGCCCGGTGTTCTCGGCGTCGTGCTTCTCGTGCAGTTCGTGCAGCGGTTCGAGCTGGGTGTGCCCGACCGGGAAATAGATGCCGGCGAAGATCACCAGCCCGGTGAAGGCGAAGAAGAAGTGGAAGGGCAGCGCCACCACGCCGGTCAGGTTGTGCAGGTCGAGCGTGCCGCGCTGGATGTTCCGCCAGGGGCGGAAGGTGAAGAACTCGCGGAAGATCTTGCGGTGCATCACCACGCCGCTGATCAGCGCCACCAGCATGACCAGGGAAGCCAGACCGACGATCCAGTAGCCCAGGTTCATCCAGTGGAGGGTCAGGCTGTAGTGCAGCGGATAGAAGAAGCGGCTGCCGATCTTGAGGCGGTCGTCGGGCAGCGCGGCGCCGGTGCGCGGGTCGATGGTCCGGTTGGCCCAGATGCTGGTTTCCGGCTCCTTGGCGTTGGGCACCTCGTAGCCGGCGAACAGGCCGAGGACGGGATCGCGGTGGGTGGTGTAGGCGCCCCACCGTATCGGCGTGTCGAAGCGTTCGGGCAGCGGGCCGTTCACCCGCTCGCGCATGCGCTCGATGCTGTCGGCCGAGGGCTGCATGCGCTCGAAGACGGGCCGCAGCATCCTGTCGAACGAGGGCATGGGCTGCGGCTCGAAGCGCGACTGGGGAACGGCCCAGCGGTCGATCTCGCGGTCGAAGACGGACAGGGCACCGAAGAAGAACGCGGCCATGAGCACGAAGCCGAGCACCAGGCCGAACCAAGTGTGCACCCAGGTCATGGACAGACGGAAGCTCTTGAACATGCGCGTCTCCCTCTCAGACCAGCAGATGCTGAACCAGCGAGGCGGCCGCCGTCATCGCCGCGCCGCCGCCGGCCAGCACGGCCCACACCCGGCCCAGGCGGCGCGCGGCGAAGGCCCACAGGAACACGGCGGGATACAGCAGGAAGGCGAGGATGCTGGACAGATGCTCGGCATCGTGGAAAGGCATGCCGAGCGCGAACAGGCCGGCCATGGACAGGGCGACGAACCCCCAGACGAAGGCATAGCCGCCGAGCAGCGCGGCGGCGATGCGCGAGACGACGAGGGTCGGGGAAAGCGTGTGGGAAACCGACATGTTCATCCTGACGAAAGAGACTGGGCGGGACGGAGCCCCCACCTGATCGGCGTAAGTTTACCTGATAACAGTTATCATTTTCTCCCCGTGGAGCGGCGAAAACGGAAGCGGCCGGAGGCGTCAGCCGGTAGCCGGCCATCAGGTCCACCACCGCGTATGCGCCCTGCGTCAGGCTCTGCCGGCTGCACCACTTGGTGGGTCGAGGACGTTCTGGCTGGATCGACGAACAGGAGGCTGCGGCCTCCGGGTGGCGCGTTCCCGGCTCAAGCGTGCAGGTACGGGCGTTTCCCGGATTCCAGCGCAGGCGAATCGACTCGGCCGCGGCGACGCATGCCGGCGGCGAGTTCACGGCGCCACTTACTGTTCGGTGTCGTGTTGCTGGTGCAGGTGGAAATACTGCTTCGCCACGGCGTCGTGCACTTCGCCGAGGTCGCTTTGCACCTGGTCGAGGTATTCGTGCAGCACCGTCGGCCTGATGTCGTTCGACTGCATGGCCTCGACGCGCCGCCAGGCCCGGCGCACCTTCTTCATCGCGGTGGCATGCTCCGGCAGCACCGAGAGGCAGCCCTCGATCTCGGCGAGGCAGTGCAGCACGGTGCGCGGGAAGTGCGGGTTCTTCAGCAGGTAGTCGACGACTGCGTCGGCGCGCACATGGACGTTCGCGTGCCGGCGGTACATCTGGTAGGCGGACAGGGCGTTGAGCGTGCACATCCACATGCGTTCCGTCGCCACCGTGGTGAGGGCGGGGTCGCGCGGCAGGCGCACGGCGGAATTGACGTCGATGATGCGCGTCGTCATGTCGGCGCGTTCGAGGTTGCGGCCGAGCTTGATGCACTGGTAGGCGACGTCGCGGCTCATCGAGCCGGTGAGCAGGCCGATGATCGATTCGCGCCGGCCGATGATGCCGGAAAGCACCTCGCCGCGCGGGCCGCGGCCCTGCCGGGCGCGCGCCGCGTTGTCGCGCGCGTAGAGGTAGAGGCCGTTGATGCGTTCCCACAGTTCCATCGGCAGCACTTCGCGCACGGTGCGCGCGTTCTCGCGCGCCTGGCGGATGCTGGCGAGGATCGAGCTCGGGTTGGTTTCGTCCTCGATGAGGAAGGGCATGATGCCGTCTTCGTCGACGCCGGGGGAACGCGCGGCGAAGCGTTCGTCGAGGCCGGCGACCTTGAGCAGCACGTCCCAGCCGAAGGAGGCGTCTTTCGGCAGGTCGAGCAGTACCTGCGTCGCGCTGTTGATGAAGCGCGCGGTGTTCTCGGCGCGCTCGAGGTAGCGGCCCATCCAGTAGAGGTTTTCGGCGACGCGCGAGAGCATCAGGCGTTTCCCTCCTCGGCGTTGACGATCCAGGTGTCCTTGCTGCCGCCGCCCTGCGAGGAATTGACGATCAGCGAGCCTGCGCGCAGCGCGACGCGCGTGAGCCCGCCGGTGGTGGCATGGAGCTTGTCCGATTGCAGCACGAAGGGCCGCAGGTCGAGATGGCGCGGCGCGAGCTTGTCGCCGACCAGCGTGGGTGCGGTGGAGATCGACAGGGTCGGCTGCGCCATGTAGTTGCGCGGGTTGGCGCGGATCAGGTCGGCGAACCGTGCGCGTTCCTCCCTGCTTGCGCGCGGTCCGATCAGCATGCCGTAGCCGCCGGATTCGTTGGCCGGCTTGACGACGAGCTCGTCGAGCTTGGCGAGCACGTGCTCGCGCTGGGCGTCGACCATGCACATGAACGAAGGCACGTTGGGCAGGATGGCGTCCTGGTCGAGGTAGTACCTGATGATCTGCGGCACGAAGGTATAGACGACCTTGTCGTCGGCCACGCCGGCGCCGGGCGCGTTGGCGATGCCGACCTTGCCGGCGCGCCAGGCGCGCATCAGGCCGGGCACGCCGAGCGCCGAGTCGGGCCGGAAGGCTTCGGGATCGAGGAAGTCGTCGTCGATGCGGCGGTAGATGACGTCCACGCGCCGCGGGCCGGAGATGGTCTTCATGTAGACGCAGTCGTCCTCGCGCACGACGAGGTCGCTGCCCTCCACGAGATCGGCTCCCATCTTCTGCGCGAGGTAGCTGTGCTCGAAGTAGGCCGAGTTGTAGATGCCCGGCGTCAGGACCGCAACCACGGGTCTCTCTCCGTCGCGTGGCGAAAGGGCGGCGAGGGTCTCGAACAGCCGCGTCGGATAGTCGTCGACGGGCAGGATGTCGCTGGCCTTGAACAGCTCGGGGAAGAGCCGTTTCATGAGCTGGCGGTTTTCCAGCATGTAGGAGACGCCCGAGGGCACGCGCAGGTTGTCCTCCAGCACATACACCGTGCCGTCCCTGTCGCGCACCAGATCGGTGCCGCAGACGTGCGCCCAGACACCGAAACGGGGCGTCATGTGCCTGCATTGTTCGCGGAAATTCTTCGAGCCGGCCAGCACTTCGAGGGGAAACACGCCGTCCCGGACGATTTTCTGCGCGTTGTAGAGATCGTCGATGAAGAGGTTGAGCGCGGTCAGCCGCTGCTTGAGGCCGGCGTCGATGCGTGCCCACTCCTTGCTCGACATGGTGCGCGGCACGATGTCGAAGGGCCAGGCGCGGTCGATGTTGCCCGCGTCGCTATAGACGGTGAAGGTGATGCCCATCGCCATGATGGCGGCGTCCACGCTCGCGCGGCGCGCTTGCAGTTCCGCGCAGCCGAGGCGGTCGAGATACTCGAGGAGAAGGCGCGCGGCGGGTCGCGGCCGGAGGTTCGCGTCGAGCAGTTCGTCCCATGCGCCGGGCTGGGGATAATTGGCCAGTTCGATACTCATGCCCGACGTAACGCAACAAACGCGCCAGCCCAACTTTTCCTCGGCACCGACCTTGCTAGGGCCTACAATCCGCCACGATCCGACTTTCCGTACGCGCCATGACCTATTGCCTCGCCATCAACGTCAACGACGGCCTCGTGCTCTGCTCCGATTCGCGCACCAACGCGGGCACGGACAACGTCAGCACCTATTCCAAGATGTTCAGCTTCGCCTGGCCGGGCGCGCGCTTCTTCGCGCTGCTCTCGGCGGGCAATCTCGCCACCACGCAGGCCGTGGTCAAGAAGCTCAGCGGCGACGTGCCCGCCGGGCTGGTGCCCAACCTCGCCACCGCCGCGACGATGCAGGAAGCCGCCGACTACGTCGGCATGATCAGCGCCCAGGTACAGAAGCACCATGCCAGCCGCGACACCGCGAGCACGAATTTCGAGGCGACCTTCATCCTCGCCGGCCAGATCGAGGGCCAGCCGCCCGAGATGTACATGGTCTACCCGCAGGGCAACTACATCCACGAATCGTCCGGCCATCCCTTCCTGCAGATCGGCGAATTCAAGTACGGCAAGCCGATCCTCGACCGCGTCATCAAGCGCGACGTGTCGCTCGAACGCGCCGCGCGCTGCGCGCTGGTGTCGATGAATTCGACGATCCGCAGCAACGTCACGGTCGGCCCGCCCATCGAACTGCTGATCTACCGGTGCGGCGCGCTGGACGAAGGCCGCCGCCTGTTCTTCCGCGACGACGACCCCTTCGCGCGCCAGATTTCCGAGAAATGGAACGAGGGCCTGCTCATGGCCCTCGAAAACCTGCCGCGTTTCGACTGGGAAACCCATGGGTCAGGCCCATGAGTACACGCATCTGCCCTATCAGGTGAAAGTGGCTTCCATCGCTTATGCAGCAAGCGCTGGATGCCTCTTTTCATGAGCGAACCAATCAGAAGCGGTATTTCAGGTTGACCGCTACCCGGCGCGGCTCGCCCCAGGCGTAGGTGCCGTAATAGCTGTACATGCTGTGGTACTTCCTGTCCAGCAGGTTGGTGACGTTGAGCGATGCCGACAGCTTGGGGCTGAACTGGTAGCTGCCCATCAGGTCCAGCACCGTGTAGCCGGACGCGGTATGGGCGATGTAGCTGCCGCTCGCGCCGTGCCAGATATCCGCCCAGGCCTTGCTTTGCCAGCGTGCGCCGCCGCCCAGCGTCAGCCCGGCCAGGTCGCCGCCGAACCTGTAGCTGCTGCGCAGGGTGATCTGGTTTTCGGGGACGTCGGTACCTGTTTTGTTGCCATCGCGACGCGCCACCTTGTGCGTGAAGCCTGCATGCACCTGCCACTGCGGGGTCAGATGGCCCACTGCTTCCAGTTCCCAGCCCCGGGTCTTGACGCCATCGACCGCCTCGTAGGCCGGGTTGCCGCTGGGGGCCTTGGCACCGGTGGAATTTGCGTAGTTGTCCTGATCCACCTGGAACAGCGCCAGGCTGGCGTTCAGGCGCTTGTCGAAGAACTCGCCCTTCAGGCCCACTTCCACGTTGTTGCCTTCCATCGGATCGAGCGTGCGGCCCGTCACATCCTGTGCGGTCTGCGGCTTGAAGATGGTGGTGTAGCTGGCATAGGCCGAAAGCTGCGGCGTCAGGTCATATACGACACCCGCGTAGGGAATGAACACCGACTTGCTACCTTTTTCCGGCGCCACGCGCCAGAACTGATCCGTGAGCGAATCGTGCCGCATGGCGCGCGCGCCCAGGAGCAGTTTCAGGTCGTCGTGCGGATTCAGGCGCAGCGTGCCATAGAGCGCGTGCTCGCGGGTTTTATAGCGTATGCGGCCGTAGCTATTGGTCCATAGCGGTTCGGGCACGTCGCCCGTCCACTGGTAGAAGTTTCCGACCGCGCCGGCATAGCCCGCCTCTGGGCCGGAATTGTCGCTGTGCCAGTCCCGCCGGTAGCTGCCGCCGCCCAACACGAGTTCGTGCTGGCGCCCCAGCCACTGGAAGGAGCCGCTGGCCTGGAAGTCCACGGAATCTTCCTTGGCGCCGCCCTCGTAGCGGCCCAGCCACATGCCCGCGCCCGTGCCGGCGGCCGGATTGGGGTTGCCGCCGGCGATCGCGCCGACACGGTCGTCGTGCTCGGTGCTGCGGTGCGCGGTATGCAGCTTGAGCTTCCAGTCGTTGTCGAACTGGTGCTCCAGCGTGGCGAACACGCCGCTGGCGGTCGAACTCCAACTGCTCCAGCGCGCGCCGGGGTTGAAGGAGCGCGGCATGTTGGTGAAGTTGCCGTTGCTGTCGAACAAGGGGATGCCGCCATTGGCCGACCCCTTGGGGGTGGTGTCCTGCCAGTCCGCGCCCACGGTCAGCAGCGTGGCCGCAGACAGATCGGCCTCGATGACGCCGTAAACCATCTGGCTTTTCTTGCTGTAGCGGTCCACATGGGAATCCCGGTCGCGTACGGAAGCGACGGCGCGCGCACGCACGGTGCCCGCCTCGTTCAGCGGGCCGCTCAGATCCAATTCTCCCTGGCGGTCGTTCCACGAGCCAAGGCTGGTGCTGGCATGGCCCTGGAACGTGTGCGTGGGTTTCTTGCGGATCAGGTTGATGGTCGCGCCGGGGTCGCCGCTGCTGTCCATCAGGCCCGCCGCGCCCTTGAGCACCTCGACGCGGTCGTACATGGCCATGTCGCTGGTATCTTGTCCGCCGCTGTAGCCGCTTTGGTAGAACGCGGGCATGCCGTCGTACTGGTAGTTTCTGATGAAGAAGCCGCGCGCGGTGTATTCGTAGCGGTCGTTATCGACCGTGGTGACGCCGATGCCCGGCGTGCTTTGCAGCACGTTGTGGATGGTCGAGAGATTGAAATCGTCCATCTCCTGCCGCGTGATGATGCTGACCGACTGCGGCGTCTCGCGCGGCGACAGGGCAAGCCCGGTGGCGGTGTTGGTGCTGCGCGTGGCGTAGCTGCCGCTGCCTTCGGTGGTGCCGTCGCGCTCGGTGTCTGCCGTTACCGTCACCGCTGACAGTTGGCTTTCCTTCGCGTCGCTGCTGATCCGCGGTACTGTCTTGAGCGCATAGTCGCCCTGCCCGCGCGGCACGGCCGCCATGCCGCTGCCGGCCAGCAGCCTGTCGAATCCCCGCTGCACGGTGTAGCTGCCTTTCAGCCCCGGCGATTGGATGTTGCGCAGGCTCGCGGCATCGAAGGAGAGCGCGACGCCGGCGCTGGCGGCGTAGCGGGCCAGCACCTCGCTCAACGGGCCGGGCGCGATGTCGAAGCTGCGCGCGGCGGCCTCGCGGGCTGGAGGCGTTTCGGCGGCATGCAGCGGCGGCGGCAGGGTCGCCAGGCCGGCGAGGCAGAGCAGCGTGCAGGAGAGGCGGAGTATGAAGGGCGGGATGTCGCGGGCTGACGGCATGGTTTTCCTCGGATAGAAATTGGACTTCTACCGGGGGCCGAAGCAGCTCGCGAAAAAGTGCACGCGGCGGCGAAAATTTGTTCCGGGGTGGTTACATGCTTAGTATCATGTAACAACACATGCAACCAATGGAAAGCACCATGCCATCAATTCACGAATCAAAGGTAGCGCGGCACCGCGAGCGGATGCGTGCGGCGGGGCTGCGTCCTGTCCAGTTCTGGGTGCCAGACACACGCTCGCCCGAGTTCACGGCGCAAGTACGCAAGCAGTGCCAGAGCCTGAAGGGCGACCCGGCAGAAGCTGAGGTTTTGCGCTTTACCGAAGAGGCCGCATCGCACGTTGAGGGCTGGGAGTGATGCAGCGAGGCGACCTCGTGGCGGTCTCATTGCAGGGTGACTACGGCAAACCACGGCCAGCCTTGATCGTTCAATCAGACTTGCTGACCGACCTGGAAAGCGTCGTGCTGTGTCCGGTGACAAGCGATCTGCGCAATGCAGCGTTTCGCGTCACCGTGGAACCGAATCCGGCCAACGGGCTGCGCGCGCTATCGCAAGTCATGGTGGACAAGCTTTCGACGCTACCGCGAACCAGAATCAGCGAACCGTTTGGCCGCCTCGATGATGAGCGGATGAAAGCGATCGATAGGGCGCTCCTGCTGGTCGTTGGCCTTATCTGACGCCAGCCGCCATCTGGCGGCTGGTGATTGCACGGCAATCACCCCGGAACGATCTCTACCCAGTACCGAGTATGGCTGACGCTGCGCAGCGGGAAGGTATCGGTGAGCAGCTTCAGGGCGCGCTCGGTGTCGTCGAGCGGGAAGGCGCCGGAAACCAGCAGGCCGGCGACCGCCGGGGCGCAGCGCAGGACGCCGCGCCGGTAGCGGGCGATTTCGGCGAGCAGGTCGGCGAGCGGCATGTCGACGGCGACCAGGCTGCCGCCGGCCCAGGTGCCGGCGGAGGTGGCGGCAGATTCGACGGCGCCGATGCCGGCGTCGTCGAAGGCGACCTGCCGGCCGGCGTCGACCAGGACCGGACGTTCCGGGTGCGCGTTCGGGGCGATGCGGACGGTGTCGTCGAGCACCGCGACCTGCGTGCGATTGCCGTCTGTGCGCACGGTGAACCGGGTGCCGAGCGCCTCGCAGAGGCCGTGGGCGGTTTCCACGAGGAAAGGCCGGCAAGGGGTGTCCAGCGTGGCCAGCGGATCGTAGGCGGTGGTCACCATGATCCGGCCGCGCCGCAGGCGCAGCAGGCGCTGCCGGGGGTCGAAGGCGACGTCCAGCGCGCTGTCGGTGTCCAGCATCAGGCTGCTGCCGTCGGCCAGTTGGAACGGGCGGCGTTCGCCGACGGCGGTGCGCAGGTCGGCGCCGTAGCCCTGCGCCGAAAGGGCGCGATGGCCGAACCAGGCGAGCGGCGCGGCGGCGGCAAGCACGGCCAGGATGCGCAGCGCCTCGCGCCGCCTGGCGGAGACGCCGCGCAGCGCCGGGCCGGCGAGGTGGCCGGGCAGCCCGCTCAGGCTGGCGCGCACGCCCTCCACCTGCAGCCAGGCGCGGCGGTGCAGGTCCGAGGCTTCCAGCCAGGCCTGCCAGGCCGTCCGCTCGTCGTCGCCGAAGCTGCCGGAGTACTGGCGCGCGTACCAGGCGGCCGCGGCACGGATCGCTTCGCGTTCGTCGTCGTCGGCCGCGGTCGATGGGTTCATTCGGCGGACGCTGCTCGCTGCAGGCGGTACAGGCAGCAGTGTTCCACGGCGGCGGCCATGTACTTGTTGACGGTGCGCAGGGCGAGTCCGGTCTGCGCGGCGATTTCCTTGTAGGTCAGCCCGTCGCACTGGGAGAGGATGAACACCTGGCGGACGCGGCTGCCCAGCCCTTCGAGCATGGCGTCGACTTCCATCAGCGCCTCGACGGCCAGCGCGCGGACTTCCGGCGACGGCCATTCGGGCTCGGGAAGCCGGGCGAGCGCGGCCAGGTATTCGGCTTCCAGCGAGCGGCGCCGGAACAGGTCGACGACCAAGCCCTTGGCGATGGCGGTCAGGTAATGGCGGGGTTCGCGGATCTCGGCCGCGTTGCGCGCCTTGAGCACGCGCATGAAGGCATCCTGGGCCAGGTCGGCGGCGTCGTCGGCGTTGCCCAGCCGGCGGCGCAGCCAGCCGCTGAGCCAGCCGTGGTGGTCGCGGTACAGGGTGGAGAGCGGGTCGGAATGGGGAATGGCGGTGGGCGTGCTCAAGCGGACCTCCGGGGGACGAAACGGCGGGCTGGCCCGGGGAAATCCGTCAGGCGTGGCTGGCGTCATTTGTTGCGAATGGTTCGCATTGTTGTGGATTCGGCGGATGGCGTCAATTTTTCGGAAGCCCGGCGGTGGGGCGCAGAAATCGGCAGGCGGGGGCGGCAGGGAACGCCGCTCGCGCGTCGATTCCGGGCATACACGTAAAAACGGCGCCCGTGCCACGGGCGCCGTTGCTTTCGGCCAGGCGGCCGGGGTCAGAAGAACTTGTACTTCATCGTCAGCATGACGCTGCGCGGTTCGCCCCAGGTGTAGGTGCTGTACCAGTTGAAGATGGTGTAGTACTTCTTGTCGAGCAGGTTGTTGACGGTCAGCGTCGCCGAGAGGTGCTTGTCGAACTCGTAGCGGGCCGATGCGTCGAGCAGCCAGTAGGCCTTGGCAACCGCGTCCACGTTCTTGCCCGGATTCACCAGGTCGGTGACCTCGCCCCAGGTCTTGTCCTGCCAGCGGGCGCCGCCGCCCAGCGTGAGGCCGGGAAGCAGCGACGGCTTGTAGCTGGTGTACAGCGTGACCACGTTTTCCGGGGTCAGCGTGGCGACCTTTTCGCCCTGCTGGCGCGATACCTTGTGGCTGTATCCGGCGTGGAGCTGCCAGCGCGGCGTCAGTTGCCCGGAGATTTCCAGTTCGTAGCCCCGGGTCTTGACGCCCTGGATGGCGCGGGCGGCGGTGCCGCCGGTCGGCGTCGTGTCGCTGGTGTATTCCGCGTAGTTGTCCTGGTCGAGCTGGAAGTAGGCGATGCTGGCGTTCAGGCGGCCGCCGAAGAATTCGCCTTTCAGACCCGTCTCGTAATTCTTTCCTTCCAGCGGATCGAGCGTCTTGCCTTCCTTGGTCTGTGCGGACTGGGGCTTGTAGATCGTTGTGTAGCTGGCGTAGGCGGAGAAGTTCCTGTTCAGGTCGTACACCGCGCCGAGGTAAGGCACGACGACGTCGGATTCCTTGAGTTCCGCTTTCCGGTAGTTGAGCAGCCGGCTGCCGGCGATGACCTTCAGGTCGTCGGATACGTTGAGGCGGGTCGTCGCGTAGAAGCCGTTTTCATAGGTGTTGTCTCCGAAACTGGCCGAGTGCTGCCAGACCGGCTTGGGAATGTCGCCGTTCCAGGCGTAGTAGTCGGCCACGCTGCGGTTGTAGCCCGCCTGGCGGACATAGGTGTCGCTTTCCCATTTCCGCTTGGAGAAGCTGCCGCCCAGCACGAGTTCGTGCTTGCGCCCGAGCAGCGTGAAGGGGCCGCTGGCATAGACGTCGATCGCGTTGCTCGTGGTCTTGCCGTCGTACCAGCTCGGCCCCCAGAGGCTGACGCCGGTGCCCGTCGCCGGATCGGGGTTGCCGCTGGCCGCCGCCGCCAGGCGGGCATCGTAGCCGTTGATCTGATGATTCAACTGCAGCTTGGCGACCCAGTCGTTGGAGAAATAATGCTCCAGCGTGGCGAACGCGGTGCGCGTGTATTGCTGCCAACCGTTCCAGTTCGCGCCGTTGTTGAAGTCGCGCGGCATCTTGTTGAATTGGCCGGTGCTGTCGAACAGCGGAATGCCGCCCCAGGTGCTGCCCTTGGGGTCGTTGTTCTGGTAATCGACGCCGACGGTGAGCAGCGTGCCGGGTGCCAGGTCGGCTTCCAGCGTGCCGTAGAAGACCGAGGTCTTCCTGCGGTAGTGGTCGAGATGCGAATGCTTGTCCTGGTAAGCCGCGACGGCGCGGCCGCGCAGGCTGCCGCTGGTGTTGAGCGGGCCGCTGAAGTCGAGCTCGGTCCGGTAGTTCTGCCACGAGCCGACGCCCAGCGTCGCCTGGCCCTGGAAATCCTTGGTCGGTTTCTTGCGGATCAGGTTGATCGTGGCACCCGGATCGCCGGTGCCGGTGAGCAGGCCGGTGGCGCCCTTGAGGGTTTCGATGCGGTCGTAGATCGCCATGTCGCTCAGCGTGTGGCCGGCCGAGTAGGCGGAGTCGCGCAGCATCGGAATGCCGTCGTACTGGAAATTGCTGATGGCGAAGCCGCGCGCGTAGTACTCCGTGCGTTCGCTGTCGTAGGTGACGATGCTGACGCCCGGCGTGTGCTCCATGACCTTATCGATGGAGGTCAGGTTGAAGTCGTCCATCTCCTGCCGGGTGACGACGCTGATCGACTGCGGCGTCTCGAGCGGGGTGAGCAGCAGCCGGGTGGCGGTGGCGATGGCGCCGGGGGTATAGCTGCCGCTGCCTTCGGTGATCTCGCCGAGCTGGTTGGCGGTGACGGTCATCGGTTTCAGGAGCGTCTCGCCGGGCGCCGTCGGCGGCGCCGGCCGCAGCACGTAGTTGCCCTGGCCGCGATGCACGGCTTCCAGCCCGCTGCCGGCGAGCAGCCGGGCGAGGCCGGCTTCCGGCGTGTATTCGCCGTTCAGCCCGGCGGTGCGCAGGGCGCGCGTTTGCGCCGCTTCGAAGGAGAGGGTGATGTCGGCGCTGGCGGCGAAGGCGGTGAGCGCGGCATCGAGCGGGCCGGCCGGAATCTGGTAGCTGCGCGGCGCCGTCTGCGCCTGGGCCGGCGGCGCCGCCAGCAGCGCGACGGGGCCGGCCAGGGCCAGGCCGAGCAGCGCGGCGCGCAGGGCGCGGGCCAGGGGGCGCGGATGCGAAGGGAAGGGTCGTGTCATGGTGAAAATCCTCTTTTTCCTGGGTTGACCGTAGAAAGACGCGGCGGACCGCCTCTACTCTGTTGGCCGTTTTCAAGGGAAAAAGAGCAACCCCGGGATGCAAATAAACTTCAGGCCGCCTCGACGCGGACCCAGTAGCGGGTCAGGTAGCGCAGCCTGACCGGCAGCGAGGCGGTCAGGTTGTCGAGCACGGCGTCGGTGTCGTGCAGGCGGAAGGCGCCGGAGAGGCGCAGGCCAGCGACCTCCGGGGCGCAGACGATCTTTCCCGGCCGGTGGCGTCCGAGTTCGGCGAGGAAATCGTCGAGCCGGCGGTCGATGGCGACCAGCCTGCCGTCGCGCCAGGCGCCTTCGCCGGGTTCGACCGGGGTCGGCGCCGAGGCGCCGCGTGCGGAGAAGGTTGCCTGTCTGCCGGCGTCGATGCGCATGGCCGGGCCGGCGTTCGGACGGATTTCGACGGCGTGTTCGAGCACCGCGACGCGGGTTTGCCCGTCCTCGCGGCGGACGCTGAAGCGCGTGCCGAGCGCGCGGATGGCGCCGTGTCCGGTATGCACTTCGAAGGGACGGGGATCGCCGGCCGTCTGCACCAGGATTTCTCCGCGCAACAGGCGCAGCAGGCGCAAATCCGGGCCGTAGTCGATGTCGACCGCGGAGTCCGTGTTGATGTCCAGCCGGCCGCCGTCGGCCAGTTCGACGCGGCGCCGTTCGCCGACGGCGGTGCGCTGGCCGGCGCGGGCGATGCGCCAGCCGGTTTCGATTTCCGGCCGCAGCAGGGCGCCGACGGCGCCGGCCGAGAGCAGCAGCGTCAGCAGCTTGACCGTGCGCCGGCGGCCGGCGCGGGCGCCGCTCAGCGTCGGCAGCGCCACGTCGCCGGGCAGGCCGTCCAGCCGGCGTTCGAGCGCCTGCATGCGTTCCCAGGCCAGGCGGTGGGTGGCGTCGGCGGCCAGCCAGCGTTCCCAGGCGGCGCGCTCATCCGGCCGCGTCGCCTCGTCGTTCAACTGGACGTACCAGTGGGCGGCGGCTTCGAGGACGTCGTGCGGCAGCTCGCGGCTAGCCATGGCAGCCTTCGCCGAGGATCAGGCAGCGGGCCAGGGCGCGCGTCAGGTGTTTCTTGACCGTGGTGACCGAGACGCCGAGTTTCTTGCCGATCTGCGCGTAGGTCAGCCCCTCGAACCGGGAGAGCAGGAAAATCTCGCGGGCGCGCGGTTCGAGTTCGTCGAGCATGCGGTCGATGGCGACCAGGGTTTCGAGGATCAGCGCCCGGCTCTCGGGCGACACCGCCAGCGGTTCCGGCCGGGCGGCCAGGGTTTCCAGCCAGGCCGCCTCGATGCGCTGGCGGCGAAAGCGGTCGACGACCAGCCCGTTGGCGATGGTCGCCAGGTATTTGCGCGGTTCTTCGATGGCCGGCAGGTTGCGCGACGCGATGATGCGCAGGAAGGTGTCGTGGGCCAGGTCGGCGGCGTCGCAGCGGTTGCCCAGCCGGCGGCGCAGCCAGCCGTTGAGCCAGCCGTGGTGGTCGCGGTACAACGCAGAGAGCGGGTCGGGTGCTGCCGCGGTATTCAAGGAAACCTCCGGGGGAGAACGTCGCTGGCTGGCCCGGGCGGGTTGGCTGGTTTTTGCGAATCGTTCTCATTGTTTCGAATTTGCCGGGTGGCGTCAAACGACGAGGCGTTCCTGGCGCGGCAGGCGGCAGACGGTATTCCCGGTTGCCGAACGGAAACGGGATGATCGCCGTCGCCGCGCGTGCTCCGCTCGGCGACGGTGATCGGGGAGGCATCCGCGCGCGCGCCTACCAGCGGTATTGCAGGGTGGCGTTCACGGTGCGTCGGTTGCCGAAATAGCAGTTCCCGTTGCTCAGCGAGAAACACGACGAGACGTAGGTCTTGTCGAACAGGTTGCTGGCGTGCAGGCTGAGGCTCAGGCCGCGCAGGGTCGGGTCGAGATGCCCCAGGTCGTAGCGCAGGGCCGCGTCGGTCAGCGTGTAGGAAGGCAGCTCGATGACGTTGGCCAGGTCGCCGTACGCGGCGCCGAAGTAGCGGACGCCGACGCTGAGCCCGAGGCCGGTCAGCGCGCCGCCGGAGAAGCGGTAGTTCGCCCACAGGGCGGCCTGGCGTTTCGGCGTGCGCTGGAATTCGTTGCCGAGCTGGCCGGCGTCGTTGCTGCGGGTGATCTCGGAGTCGGTATGGGCATAGGAGGCCGCCAGGTCCAGGCCCGCGGTCAGGTTGAGCTTGGCTTCCAGTTCCAGCCCGCGCACCGTCATTTCGCCGGTCTGCACCTGCGCCCAGGGATTGCTGGCCGGCGGGTTGGGGTCCTGGGTCAGCACGTTGCGCTGCGTCAGCCGGAAGGCGGACAGCGTGACCAGGGTGCGGTCGGCGGCGGGCTGGTAACGCAGGCCGATTTCGTACTGCTTGCCTTCGGTCGGCTTGAAGGCGGCGCCCTGGGCGTCGCTGCCGGCGGTCGGCTCGAAGGACGTGGAATAGCCGGCATAGGGCGCGAAGCCGTTGTCGAACAGGTAGACCAGGCCGGCGCGGCCGGTCGTGGCGCTGTCGTTCTGCCGGGTGGCGACGCCGTTGTTGGAATTCAGGTGGTCGCTGCGGGCACGGTCGTGGCGTCCGCCGATGGAAAATACCCAGCGGCCGGCCTTGATCCGGTCCTGGACGTAGAAGCCGAGCTGCTTCTGGGTGCCCGACTGGTCGGGCGACAGCGTCGGGTTGGGCGTGGTGCGGACGTAGGACGGGTTGAAGATGTCCACGGTGCCGGCCGCGGCGCCGCCCCACCAGGAGTCGTAGCCGAGCCGCGAATGGTCGACGCCGAGCAGCAGGACGTGGGCGAGCGCGCCGGTGCTGAAGTCGGCCTGCAGGCGCGTATCGACGGTCAGCGCGTCGGCCTCGTCGCGCGAATTCCAGATCGCCCGGCTCATCGTCCGTTGATCGGCCTGCAGCCGGCTCAGGTAGGCATAGCGGAAATCCATGTCGACGCGGGAATAGTGGGCCACCTGGCGGATGCTCCAGGTGTCGTCGAAGCGGTGTTCGACGTCGTAGCCGAGCGCCGACTGCCGGCGCCGGTAGCGGTCGAAGTCCGGGTAGCCGAGGAAGGCGCTGGTGGACAGCTTGCCGTTCCTGTTCGGCAGCAGCGTGCCGTAGGCGGGCAGCGAGGTATAGGCGGCCGTGTCTTCCTGGTACTGCGCGAGCAGGGTGATGCGGGTGCTTGCATCCGCCCACTCCAGCGCGGGCGCGATGAAGCGGCGGTCGTCGCTGGTGTGCCGGACCTGGGTTTCGGCGTCGCGCCAGAGCCCGGTCAGCCGGTAGCTCAGGTTCTCGCTGCCGGCGACCCGGTCGCCGAGGTCGAAGGCGGCCTGGCGGCGGTCGAAGCTGCCGCCCTGCAGTTGCAGTTCGCGCACCGGCTCGGCGGTCGGCCGCTTGCGCACCGAGTTGACCATGCCGCCCGGCGCGTTCTGTCCGTACAGCACCGACGCCGGCCCCTTGAGGATTTCGGCGCGCTCCAGCCCGTAGGGCTCGATGCGCAACTGGGCGTAGCCGCGCAGGCCGTAGGGCATGCGGGCGCCGTCCAGGTATTGCGGCGCGCTGAAGCCGCGCAGGTAAACGTAGTCGGAATAGGTCGCGCCGCCATACACGCCGGTGACCACGCCCGGCGTGTAGCGCAGCGCCTCGTCCAGACTTTGCACGCCCTGGTCCTCCATCTGCCGGCGGGTGACGACGTGGATGGCCTGGGGAATCTCGACCAGCTCGGCGTCGGTCTTGCTGCCGGTCGCGCTGCGGCGGACGGTGTAGCCGGTCAGCGCGTCGCCGGCGCGGTCGAGCTGGGCCGAGACTTTCACCGGCGCCAGTGTGGCCTCGCCGCCCTTGTCGACCGCCGGCGCCGGCCGCAGCCCGTAGCTGCCGTCCGCCTGCCGGAAGGCTTCCAGCCTGGTGCCGGCAAGCAGCGCGGCGAAGCCGCCCGCGACCGTGTGCCGGCCTTTCAGTCCGGGGCTGCTCTTGCCCTGGGTGACGCTCCCGGGCGCGGTGAGGAACACGCCCGCTTCTTCGGCGAAGCGGTTCAGCGCGCCGGCCAGCGGCCCGGCCGGGATGTCGTAAGCCTTGTCCTGGACGGCGGTCTGCGCGGCGCGCTCCTGCGCCCGGGCTTCCGGCAGCCCGCCCGCGCCGGTGATCAGGCAGCCGGCGACGGCGACATGCGCCGCCAGCGCCAGCGGGCGTGGTACGAAGGCGAACGCCTGCCGGCCTGCGGACGGCGAACGCGGGGTGGCGGAAGAGACATGGCGGTAGGCGGCACCGCCGGGGCTGGCGCAACGGCTGGACATAGGACGGGTTCCCTCAGGCAAATGGGTTGAACGGGGAGAGGCGCCGTCAAGGGCATCGCGCTGGCTACCTGAACGCACGGGGCGAACGGGAAGCGCGATGGCCGGCTGTCCGGGCCGGCATCGCGCGCCGTTTGGGTGGCTGTTGATGGTTGATCGACTGGCATCTCACCCGGTAAATCGGACGAGATGCAAAAAGGGGAACCGGTTGGCCGTCTTTTTCGTACCCTGAAAATCAACGCGCCTCGACGGTGATCCACCAGGGCAGCGTCCGGCGCACCCGGACCGGCAGGGTGTTCTCCAGCATGGCGAGCGCGCGCTCCGGGTCGTTGGCGGGATAGACGCCCATCACGCTCAGTTCGGCCACTTCCGGCGCCACGCCGATGCGGCCCGGCCGGTAGCGGGCGAGTTCGTCGATCAGTTGCCCGAGCGGGATGTTGTCGGCCAGGAGCACGCCCCGGCGCCAGGCTTCGCGGGCGGCTTCGGCGGGTTCGAGGGCGGAGATGATGTGCCCGGTGAAGTCCGCGCGCTGTCCGGCGTCGACCCGCTGGACGGCGCCTGCCGTGTTGCGGATTTCGACGGCGCTCTCGAACACGTCGAGGCGGGTGCGCCCTTCGTCGTGGCGCACCGAGAAGCGGGTTCCCAGGGCCTGCATGCGGCCGCAGCGCGTGTCGACGCAGAACGGGCGGCCGGCGTCGTCGGCGGCGGTCTGGATCAGGATCTCGCCGGCGATCAGCCTGAGCAGGCGGATGTCGGCCCGGTAGTCCACGCGCAGGGCGCTGCCGGTGTTGAGCCAGACCCGGCTGCCGTCGGCAAGCGCGATTTCGCGCTGTTCGCCGGTGGCGGTACGGTAGTCGGCGCTCCAGGCCATGACGATCTCGGGCAAGGGGGTATGGCGCCAGCCCAGCCAGCCGGCCAGGCCCAGCCCGAACAGGCCGGCGATGCCGTTGAGCGCCTGGCGCCGGCCGACCGTGCCGCGCCGGGCGGCCTCGATGCCGGCCACGGCGGCCTCGCGCCCGCTGCGGCGGAGCGGATCGAAGCGCCGGCCGACCGCCTCGACGTGCGCCCAGGCGCGGGCATGCTCGGGAGATTGGGCCAGCCAGTCCCGCCAGGACTGGCGTTCCTGCTCGGTCGCGTCTTCGCTGCGCAGGGTGGCGTACCAGCTTGCCGCCTGCTCCAGGCTGTCGAAGCCCGCCTTGGCGGCGTCGTTCTCGGGCGGCGCCGGGAGATCGGTTGCCGCCATGATCAGGGCGCGAGCCCGGCTTCGATCAGGGCGCACTGCAGCATGGCCTGGGCGATGTATTTCTTGACCATGCGTTCGGAGACCCCGAGCCGGTGGGCGATCTCGCGGTAGGGCGCGCCGTCCACCTGGGCCATGACGAACGCGGTCGCCGCCTTTTGCGGCAGACGGCGCAGCATGTCGCCGATTTCCAGCAGGGTTTCGATGATGACGGCGCGATGCTCCGGGGACGGCTCGACCGCCTCCGGCCGGGCGGCCAGGGTCTGCAGCCAGGCCTGCTCGACCTCGCGGCGGCGCCAGAGGTCGATGCACAGGCCGTTGGCCATGGTGCGCAGATAGCCGCGGGCCTGCGCCACGCTGTCGAAGCGACGCGGCGCGGCGAGCAGGCGCAGGAAGGCGTCGTGGGCCAGGTCGGCCGCGTCCGAAGCATTGCCCAGCCGCCGCCGCAGCCAGCCCTGCAGCCAGTGGTGATGGTCGATGTACAGCAGCTCGACGGAAGACTGGGACGCGTGGTCCGATGTGCTCACGGGACGACTCCGGGGCGCGCGCTGCGTCGCGTCAAATGGGAATTGGTCTCAATTATCCATGTCGACCGCCTTGGCGGCAATTCCGGCGGCGCGGGCCGGATGTCCCATTTT
Source organism: Rhodocyclaceae bacterium (assembly GCA_019455325.1). Classification (GTDB taxonomy): domain Bacteria; phylum Pseudomonadota; class Gammaproteobacteria; order Burkholderiales; family Rhodocyclaceae; genus Proximibacter. Next base: position 300,327 of record JACFMQ010000005.1, read on the forward strand.
CGGCGAGGCCCATCCAGGGTTTGGGCAAGGCGGGGCCGTTGGCGAGCAGGCGCCGCGCCCCGAGCGGTAGGCGCGGCGAATCGTCTTCAGGATGGGGGCTGGGGCTCAGTCGTCGTGCGGCGGCGCGTCCGCGGGCAGCCCCGCCTCCTGCGCCGGCACGCGGTACGATTCGTCGGCCCAGCAGCCGAGGTCGATCAGCTTGCAGCGCTCGGAGCAGAACGGGCGCCACTTGTTCTCCGGATTCCAGACGGACTCCGCCCCGCACTGCGGGCAGCGTACCTTCGGCGGCGTCGACGCCATCAGAGGCCAACCTGAGCGGGTAGCGAGGGGTTCCCCATCGGCACGGCCGTTTTGATGCGAACCAATTCCTGCCTTGCTGTAGTTTTCATTGCACCCTCTTCGTATGTCTTCTGGTGAATTCGCCAGGGCAAGCCGGCAAGGAGTTCCGGCTGCTCTGCGGTTCAGCTCAGTGCGCTCAGCACCGCACCAGGGTCTTTCTCGATCACGTTCAGCAGTACCAGCGCCGGTCCCTGCGGCGTGCGGTCGCCGCGCTCCCAGTGACGCAGCGTGGCCACGGAAAAGCCGAAGCGCGCGGCGAACTGCTCCTGTGTCATCGCGACGCGGCGCCGCAGCGCCTTCACATCCACGGGATGGGGACGATACACCCGGACACCCGCGTTCGCCTCGCCCTGCGCGTGCGCGATGGCTTCCTGAAGTCCTTGCCTGATGCTGTCGAATGCCTTGCCCACGTCCCTCACTCCTCAATCCATGTCGCCACCAGGGCGCCCACCAGTTCCGCCAGCACGTTGCGCTCCGCCTTGCTCAGGTTCGCCCGCTCGTTCTTGGCGAAGAGCGTCAGCAGGTAGAGGGGCATCGCATCGCTGTAAAAATAGTAGATCACCCGCACACCGCCGCTTTTCCCCCGCCCGCCGCGCGCCCAGCGCAGCTTGCGCACGCCGCCGGTGCCTTCCATGAGGTCGCCGGCGCGGGGGTGGGCGGCCAGGTAGTGCAGCACGTCCCGTCTCTCGTCGTCGCTCAGCAGCTTGTCGGCGCGGTGGATGTACTCGGGGGTTTCGGCGACGGTTTGCACAGGATCGGATTGTAATCCGCTGGATTAGTTCATGCCATCCCGGCAAGGGGGCAGCCGGCCGGCTCGTCGACCGTGCCACCGTCGCTCTCGCGGTCTTGAATCGTCCTGAACGTCGTTACAGGCTGCAGAAGGTCATGTCGAAGGCCACCTCGCGGTCGCAGGGGCGCGGCCGCAGGTCGCCGTCGGGCGAGGTGAAGCGGATGTTCAGCGCGTATTTGTTGGCGCTGATCTCGGGGATGCTCGGATCGCCGGCGTGCACGGCCACGCGCACCATTTGCGCGGCGCTGCCGCCGAGCATCATCTGGAAGGTGCCGTGCTTCGCCATCTGGTGTTCCGGCCGGCCGCTGGCGCGCAGCAGGCGGAGCACGATGGCCAGTCCGTCGCGCAGCGGCAGCAGCGGCTTCAGCCAGCCGAGGACGGCGCCGCGCCGCGCCTCCACCGGCTGGTGCAGCCAGTAGTGGTACGACGGCAGGTCGAACTCGCAGACGCCGCCGGGAATCGCGGCGCGGCTCTTGATGCCCATCAGCCAGTCGTTCTCGCGCAGGTAGTGGCCCATCTTGCCGGTCATCGCCAGCAGCGCGGCGGCGGCCTGCTCGATTTCGTAGAGCGCGCTGGAAAGGGCTTCCTCGGAAATCTCGGGATTGTTGCGGAAGGCGAGCAGCGTCTGCCGCTGCCGTTCGAGTTCCTGGATCAGGTCCATCTTGAGGTCGGCGCGGCCGGCGACCTCGAGGATTTCGAAGAGCGTGACCAGCGCGACGTGGTGTTCCTGCGGGCCGTCGTGCTGCAGGAAGTGCGTGGCCTTGTCGAACAGATCCTCCAGGCGCAGCAGGGTACGGATGCGCTCGTTGAAGGGGTATTCGTAGATAATCACGCCGCAGGCCGATCGTGTAGGCGGAAAATGCTTGGATTCTGAATCATTTGCAGCAAAATCTCAACGGTTTGCCTTAACTTTGGTCAAGGCCGCCTGCAGGTACGCGCGGTGCAGGCGCTCGACCTGCGCCGGCAGGGCCTCCGGCGGGCCGTCGTTGTCGATGACGTCGTCGGCGGCGGCGAGCCGCGCCTGGCGCGGAGCCTGGGCGGCGAGGATGGCGTGTGCCTCGGCCGCGCTCATGCCGCTGCGCGCCGTCACGCGCGCCACCTGCGTGGCCTCGGCGCAGTCGACGACGAGGATGCGGTCGCAGCGTTCGGCGTAGTTGCCGGACTCGACCAGCAGCGGCACGGCGAGGATCACATAGGGCGCCGTCGCCGCCCGGCAGCGGCGGTCCGCCTCGGCGCCGATCAGCGGATGCAGGATGCCTTCCAGCCGCGCCTTCGCCGCCGGGTCGGCGAAGACCTGCGTGCGCATCGCCGGCCGGTCGAGCGCGCCGTCGGCCCGCCGCGCGCCGTCGCCGAAGGCGGCGACGATCGCCGGCATGGCGGCGCCGTCCGGGCCGGTCAGTTCATGGGCGATGGCGTCGGTGTCGACGAGCGCGGCGCCGCGCGCGACGAACAGCTCGGCGACCGTGCTCTTGCCGCTGCCGATGCCACCGGTGAGGCCGACGACGAACATCTCAGTCCGCACCGCAGGCGGCCTGGCGGGCCGCCGGCAGGAGCGCGCGTACGGCCTCGCCGGCCGCGGCGACGAGCGCGGCCGGGCCGCTCGCCTCGATCGTCACCGCCGTCCTGCCGTTGCCCGTGCGGCCGCCGACGAGCGCGCTGCGCACACCCTTGGCGCGCAGCGCGTTCAGGTGCGCTTCGGCGGCCGGCGCGCTGGAAAAGATGCCGAGCGAGATGGCGTGGCGGTTCGGGCCGGCCTCCTGGATGATGAAATAGTCGGTGACGCCGAGGCGGCGTATCTCGCCGGCCTTTTTCTCGGCGTCGGCCTTGCTCGCCTGCGGCGGAATGAAGACCCACCAGGATTTCGCGTCCGGCGCGCTGTGGCGGACGCGGCGCAGCGCCGCGAAGCGCTCGCCGGCGAGCGCCGCGTCGAGCGCATCGGCGTCGCGCGCGGTCAGCCCGGTCCAGGCGAGGCAGCGGGCGGATTCGGGCGCCGTCGCGGATTTGCCCGGCGCGCCACCGGCTTCGTCCGCCGCCTTGCCGGCGGCCTCATCCGCGCCTTGCGGGCCGGCTGCGCCGTCGCCGTGGGCGCCCGGCGGTTCGTCGCGGGAGACGACGACGAGGCGCTCGGGCGCGATCTGCCGGCCGAGGCGCGCCGCGTCCGGGCTCTCCGCCTGGCCGAAGTAGCCCTGCGTCCAGGCGAAGAAGACCAGGTTGGCGAGGACCAGCAGGAAAACGAAGGCGCGCATGGGGCCGCGTCAGCCGACCTTCGGCAGGTGCGCGAGCGAAGCGGCGATGGCCTCGGCCGGGTACGCGTAGTCCTCCAGTTCGCCGGCGAAGTAGCGGTCGTAGGCGGCCATGTCGAAGTGGCCGTGGCCGGTGAGGTTGAAGAGGATGGTCTTCGGCTCGCCGGTGGCCTTGCATTTCAGCGCCTCGTCGACGGCCGCGCGGATTGCGTGGCACGACTCCGGCGCCGGGACGATGCCCTCGGCGCGCGCGAACTGCACGCCGGCCTCGAAGGTGGCGAGCTGCGGCACGGCCACGGCCTCGATCAGCTTCTCGTGGTAGAGCTGCGAGACGAGCTGCGAATCGCCGTGGTAGCGAAGCCCCCCGGCGTGGATGCCGGGCGGCATGAAGTCGTGGCCGAGCGTGTACATCTTCATCAGCGGCGTGTAGCCGGAGGCGTCGCCGAAGTCGTAGGCGTAGTGGCCGCGCGTCAGCGTCGGGCACGAGGTCGGTTCGACGGCGATGCAGCGCAGGTGCTGCGCGCGCCGGTCGCCGGCCGCCTTGTCGGCGAGGAAGGGGAAGGCGATGCCGCCGAGCGACGAGCCGCCGCCGCAGGGGCCGACGATCACGTCCGGATAGAGGCCGATCTTCTCGAACTGCTTCTTCGCTTCCAGGCCGATGATCGTCTGGTGCAGCACCACGTGGTTGAGCACCGAGCCGAGGCCGTAGGTGGTGTCGGCGCGCGACGCCGCCTCTTCCACGGCCTCCGAGATGGCGAGGCCGAGCGAGCCTTCGTTGTCCGGGTCGAGCGCCAGCGCCCGGCGGCCGGCCTCGGTCATGTCGGTCGGGCTGGCGAAGACCTCGGCGCCCCAGGTCTGCATCAGCGAGCGGCGGAACGGCTTCTGCCGGTAGCTGATCTTGACCATGTAGATGCGCACGGCGATGCCGAACATCTGGCCGGCGAAGGCGAGCGACGAGCCCCACTGGCCGGCGCCGGTCTCGGTGGTCATGCGGCGGATGCCGGCGGCGTGATTGTAGAAAGCCTGCGGCACGGCCGAGTTCGGCTTGTGCGAACCGGCCGGCGAGACGCCTTCGTTCTTGTAGAAGATCTTCGCCGGCGTGCCCAGCGCCTGTTCGAGGCGCACGGCGCGGCACAGCGGCGCCGGCCGCCACAGCGCGTAGATCTGCCGCACTTCCTCGGGAATCTCGATCCAGCGCTGTGCGGACATTTCCTGTTCGAGGATGTTGTCCGGGAAGATTTCGGCCATCTTCGCCGGCGGCACCGGCAGGCCGTCCGGCCCGAGCGGCGGCGCCGGCGGATTTGCCATGTCGGCGACGACGTTGTACCAGTGGGTCGGAATCTCGCTCTGGTCGAGCAGGATGCGCGTGGCTTGCATGGAGTCCCCGTGTTGCCTGTTTTTCGAGCAGGGGAGTATAGATGAACATCCACCGCAGAGGCGCGGAGGCGCGGAGATTCGCAGAGAAAACCAAAGCAAGGACTTTCTCTGCGTTTCCTCTGCGTCTCTGCGCCTCTGCGGTGGGTGTGCGGTTTTCAGGTACTCACGCCGTCGCCGCGAAGCGCGCGAGGCCGTCGAGGATGAGGTGTTCGGCCGCTTCCGCCGGCACGTTCAGGTGACGGACGAGGCGCGCCGCGCCGCCGCCGGTGACCAGGCAGCGCGCGCCGGGTTCGCCGGCGATCGCCGCGAAGGCGCGTTCGACGGCGCCGAGCTGGGCGGCGAGGCAGCCGCTGACGATGGCGTCGCCGGTGTTCGTCGGCGCCGGTCGGAACTCGCCGTCGGCGAACGGCAGTTGCGCGGTGTTGCCGGCGAGCGCGGCGCGCATCAGGTCGAAGCCGGGCAGGATGGCGCCGCCGCGGAAGCGGCCGTCGGCGTCGAGTCGGTCGATGGTCGTCGCCGTGCCGGCGCAGACGACCAGGCAGGCATCGGCGCAGCGGCCGCGCGCGCCGACGAGCGCCGCCCAGCGGTCGGCGCCGAGCTGCGCCGGCTGCTCGTAGCCGTTCTGCACGCCGCAGCATTCGGCGCTGGCGGCGAAGCGGCGGAGGTCGGCGCCGGCCGGCAGCGCGCCGACGATGGCGTCGCGCACCGCGTCGCCGGCGACGTTGCAGAGCACGATGCGCGCGCCGTGCGGCCAGCCGGCGGCGACCGCGGCGAGCGAGGCCGCGGCGGCGGTCGGCAGCGCGCCGACGGCCGACCAGCGCCCGTCGTCGTCGCGCACGCCCCACTTGATGCGCGTGTTGCCGGCGTCGATGGCGACGATGCACATGGCTCAGGCGCCGCGCAGCGAGAGGTCGCCGGAGAGGCAGCGCTCGACGCCGGCCGCCGTCTCGACGAGCAGCGCGCCGTCGACGTCGGCGCCGCGGCAGGCGCCTTCGAGCGTGACGCGGCCGTCGCGCAACACGCGTACCGGCGCGTCCTGCCAGGCGTGCAGCGCCTGCCATTCGTCGCGCAGCGCCGGGAAGCCGCCGGCGGCGAAGCGGTCGAGCGCCGGCGCCAGCGCGCGCAGTAGCGCGGCGAGCAGCGCGTGGCGTTCGGGCAGCGCCGGCAGCGCGTCGGCGAGCGTCGCGGGCGGCGTTGCCGGCAGCGCCGGGGATAGCGCGGCGTCCGCGGGCGGCGGCAGCAGGTTGAGGCCGATGCCGATCACCGCCGTCACGCCGCGCCGTTCGCCGGCCAGTTCGACGAGGATACCGGCCAGCTTGCCGCCGGCGAGCAGCACGTCGTTCGGCCATTTCAGCGCGACGCCGCGTGCGCCGAGCGCGGCCAGCGCGTCGGCGACGGCGACGCCGACGGCGAGCGAGAGGCCGGCGAGGCGCTCGACGCCCCCGTCGAAGCGCCAGAGCAGCGAGAAGGTCAGGCTGGCCTCCGGCGACGAGGCCCAGTGCCGGCCGCGCCGGCCGCGGCCGGCGGTCTGCCGGTCGACGACGAGAACGCTGCCGGAGGCGGCGCCGGCAGCGGCGCGTTCGAGCAGCAGGTCGCTGGAAGAACTGCCCTCGGCCAGTGCGTCGACGTCGAAGCGGGCGGCGAGGGCGCCGAGCAGGGGTTTCAGGCGGGCGGGGTCGATCGATGCGGCGGACATGGCCGCATTATCGCCGAATCCGCCCGGCGCAGCGCCCGTGAACGCGCGGGGCCAGGGCGATCACATGAAAAGGCGAACGTCCACCGCAGAGGCGCAGAGACGCAGAGGTAACGCAGAGAAATGCCTTGCCTCGGTTTTCCTCTGCGAATCTCTGCGTCTCTGCGGTAGGTGTTTACGCCGTTCAGCCCTCCTCGCCCTTGCCGCGCTCCAGCCCGAGTTCCTGGATCTTGCGCGTGATCGTGTTGCGGCCGATGCCGAGCGCCAGCGAGGCTTCGATGCGGCGGCCGCCGGTGTGCGCCAGCGCGCGGTTGATCAGCACGCGCTCGAAGGACTGGCTGAGGCGGCCGTGCACGTCGCCGCTGCTGGCGGCGAGCAGGCGGTCGACCTCGGCGGCGAGCGCGCTCTCCCAGTCGCCGGCCACCGCCGCCGCCGGCGCCGTCTCGCGCAGCTCGGGCGGCAGGTCGGCGACCTCGACGGTCTGTCCCGGCGCCATCACCGTCAGCCAGTGGCAGAGGTTTTCCAGTTGCCGCACGTTGCCGCGGAAGTCGAGCGCCGCGAGAAAGCGCAGCGCGCCCTCGGACAGCCGCTTGGTCTCGACGCCCAGCTCCTGCGCGCTCTTCGACAGGAAGTGGCGGGCGAGCAGCGGGATGTCCTCGCGCCGCTCGCGCAGCGCCGGCAGGCGGACGCGGATGACGTTCAGGCGGTGGAACAGGTCCTCGCGGAACAGCCCTTCCTTGACGCGCGTCTCCAGGTTCTGGTGCGTGGCGGCGATGACGCGCACGTTGGCCTTGATCGGCGAGTGGCCGCCGACGCGGTAGAAGTGGCCGTCGGAAAGCACGCGCAGGAGCCGCGTCTGCAGTTCGGCCGGCATGTCGCCGATCTCGTCGAGGAAGAGCGTGCCGCCCTCGGCCTGCTCGAAGCGGCCGCGCCGCTGCGCCTGGGCGCCGGTGAAGGCGCCGCGCTCGTGGCCGAAGAGTTCGGATTCGAGCAGGTCCTTCGGGATCGCCGCCGTGTTGATGGCGACGAAGGGCTTGTCGGCGCGCGGGCTGTGCCGGTGCAGCGCGCGCGCCACCAACTCCTTGCCGGAGCCGGATTCGCCGGTGATCAGCACCGTCGCGTGCGACTGCGACAGGCGGCCGATGGCGCGGAAGACTTCCTGCATGGCCGGCGCCTGGCCGAGGATTTCCGGCGTCAGGCCGACTTCCTCCGATGCACCGGCCTGGTGCATGGACTGGTCGATGGCCCGCCGGATCAGTTCCAGCGCCTGGTCGACGTCGAAGGGCTTGGGCAGGTATTCGAAGGCGCCGCCCTGGAACGCGGCGACCGCCGATTCGAGGTCGGAGTAGGCGGTCATGATGATCACCGGCAGCGCCGGGAAACGCGCCTTCACCGACTGCAGCAGCTCCAGCCCGGACTGGCCGGGCATGCGGATGTCGGAGAGCAGCACCTGCGGCGGCTCGGCGCCGCGGTCGAGCTGCGAGAGCGCCTCGGTGGCCGAGGCGAAGCTCTTGAACGGCAGTTGCTCGCGCGCCAGGGTCTTTTCCAGCACCCAGCGGATGGAGCGGTCGTCATCTACGATCCAGACGGGTTTCATGGTCTTTTCATCGCGCTTTCGTAAGTGTCGCCGGCATCCATAGCGAGTTTCATGCCTGGCCGAGCGGCAGGCGGATGATGAACTCGGTGTGCCCCGGCCGGCTTTCGCATTCGATGGTGCCGTGGTGGTGCAGCACGAAGTTCTGGGCGATCGTCAGGCCGAGGCCGGAGCCGCCCTCGCGACCGGAGACGAGCGGGTAGAACATGCGTTCGAGGATCGCCGGCGGCACGCCCGGACCGTCGTCGATGACGCGCAGTTCGAGCGCCAGCCGGTAGCGCTTCTTGGCCAGCGTCGCCTGGCGCACGGCGCGCGTCCTGAGCGTGATCGTGCCGCTGCCCTGCATCGCCTGCGCCGCGTTGCGGGCGACGTTGAGGATGGCCTGGATCAGTTGTTCGCGGTCGCCGACGAGCTCGGGCAGGCTGGTGTCGTAGTCGCGGTGCACGGTCAGCGTCTGCGGGAACTCGGCGACGAGCAGGCTGCGCACGCGTTCGAGCACCTCGTGGATCGACACCGGGCCGGGGTGCATCGGCCGCTGCGGTGTCAGCAGGCGTTGCAGCAGATCCTGCAGGCGGTCGGCCTCCTTGATGATGACCTGCGTGTATTCGCGCAGCGCCGGCGCGCCGGTCAGCCCGGCCAGCTCGTGTTCGAGCAGTTGCGCGGCGCCGCGGATGCCGCCGAGCGGGTTCTTGATCTCGTGCGCCAGGTTGCGGATCAGCTCGCGGTTGGCCTGCTGCTGTTCGAGCAGGCGCTCCTCGCGGCTTGCCTTCAACTGCTGGTCGATCGGCCACATCTCGATGAGCAGGCCGCCGCCGTCGGCCTCGACCGGCGTCACCGTGCAGTTGACCTGCAGCGCCTGGCCGTCGGCGCGCCGCAGTTCGACGTTCTGGCCGGTGTACGCCCAGCGCTTGGCGAGCGCCTCGTCGAGCGCCGTCTGCAGGCTGTGAGAGTAAGCGAGCACTTCGCCCAGAGCCTTGCCCTGCAGCGTCTTCAGGCTGGCGGCGACGAGGTTCTCGGCGGCCGGGTTGAGGTAGCGGATGCGGCAGCCGTCGTCGACCAGGACGACGGCGGAGGCGAGAAGGTCGAGGCCGGCGAAGGCGCGCGCGCTGCGGTCGGACATGCCGGGGCGCGCTCAGAGGGAGGGCGGGCCGAGGCCGGCCGGGGTGCGCGCCGCGTTCATCTCAGCGGAGGTTCTGCAGTTCCTTGCGGATGGCCTCGACGTTGCGTTCGTGCATCGCCACCCGGTCCTTGTAGGGCTGCCGCCGTTCGAGCACCTTGGCGTTGTTGATGCCGCCGCCGACCGCGGTGCACGACTGCCCGGTCTTGCCGTCCGCCAGCGTCACGGTCTTGCACTGCTGCTGCGGCGCCAGGCGCTCTTCCGGCAGGATCGTCTCTTCCTGCTCGGCCAGCGCCTTTTTCGCCTCGGCCAGGCTTTTCTGCTCGGCGGCCAGCTCCTGTTCGAGAATCCGGCGGCGGTCGCCGTCGCGGGCCTTCTGCGTGCCTGCGTCCACGCGCGGGAATTCCGCCGGCGTCGGCGTCCTGGCGGCCGGCTTCGGGGGGGGCGGGACGGTGGAGACCGGTTCGAGGTCCATCTTCGTGCAGCCCTTGGTGGCCACGTTCGAATAGGTGACGTGGCCGGCTGCGTCCGTGCACTTGTAGATGTCCGCGTACGCCGGCAGGGCCGCCAGCAGCGCCAGACCAATCGTCAGGGTCGGTCGCATCGTTCCTCCGTTGAAGCATCCGGTCGTGCCGAGTTTAACGCATCGAAACGGCGCCGGGACGAAGAAAAAAGGCGGGGGGAACCCCGCCTTTCGCCGCTGCCGAGCGAGGCTCAGCAGGAGTAGTACAGATCGAATTCGACCGGGTGGGTGGTCATGCGGATCTTGTTGACCTCGTCCATCTTCAGGTCGATGTAGGCGTCGATCCAATCGTTCGAGAAGACGCCGCCGCGGGTCAGGAAGTCGCGGTCCTGGTCGAGCGCGGCAAGCGCCTCGTCGAGGCTGGCGCAGACGGTCGGGATCAGCTTGTCCTCTTCCGGCGGCAGGTCGTACAGGTTCTTGTCGGCCGGGTCGCCCGGGTGGATCTTGTTCTGGATGCCGTCGAGGCCGGCCATCAAGAGCGCGGCGAAGCACAGGTACGGGTTGGCGATCGGGTCCGGGAAGCGCGTCTCGATGCGGCGGGCCTTGTCGGAGGCGACGTGCGGCACGCGGATCGAGGCCGAACGGTTCTTCGCCGAGTAGGCGAGCTTGACCGGCGCTTCGTAGTGCGGCACCAGGCGCTTGTACGAGTTGGTGCCGGGGTTGGTGATGGCGTTCAGCGCCTTGGCGTGCTTGATGATGCCGCCGATGTAGAAGAGCGCGGTCTCCGAGAGGCCGGCGTAGCCGCTGCCGGCGAACAGATTCTTGCCGTCCTTCCAGATCGACTGGTGCACGTGCATGCCCGAACCGTTGTCGCCGACGATCGGCTTCGGCATGAAGGTGGCGGTCTTGCCGTACTGGTGGGCGACGTTGTGCACCACGTACTTGAGGACCTGCGTCCAGTCGGCGCGCTTCACCAGCGTGTTGAAGACCGTGCCGATCTCGCACTGGCCGGCGGTGGCCACCTCGTGGTGGTGCACCTCGACCGGGATGCCGAGCGATTCGAGCGTCAGCACCATGGCCGAGCGGATGTCGTGCAGGCTGTCGACCGGCGGCACCGGGAAGTAGCCGCCCTTGACCGTCGGCCGGTGGCCGGAGGCGCCGCTGCCCTCGTTCTTCTCGCCCGAGGTCCAGGCGGCCTCGGCCGAATGCACCTTGAGCGAGCAGCCGGACATGTCCACGGACCATTCGACGCCGTCGAAGATGAAGAATTCGGGCTCGGGACCGAAGTAGGCGGTGTCGCCGATGCCGGAAGCCTTCAGGTAGGCCTCGGCGCGCTTGGCGATCGAGCGCGGGTCGCGGTCGTAGCCGCGGCCGTCGGTCGGGTCGACGACGTCGCAGGTCAGGACGACGGTGGTCTCGTCGAAGAACGGGTCGACGTAGGCGGTGGCCGGGTCCGGCATGAGCAGCATGTCGGAGGCCTGGATGCCCTTCCAGCCGGCGATCGAGGAACCGTCGAAGGCGTGGCCGGCCTCGAACTTCTCTTCGTCGAAGTGGGACACCGGAACGGTGACGTGCTGTTCCTTGCCGCGGGTGTCGGTGAAGCGGAAATCGACGAACTTGGCGTCGCTTTCCTTGACCAGCTTGATGACGTCTTGCGGGGTTGCCATGGCGCAGAATCTCCTGAACAGGTGCCGGCTCGGCCGGCTGATGATCAAAATCGTGCGTGACCTCTCAGCAGAAAGCGTGCCACCCGGTCACGAGGGGATGGCGCATTGTGCCACAACGCTTCCGGCCGGGCCGCGGCGATTTGGCCGCGCACCGCCGAGGTGCGTTGCGCCCGGCGCATGCACCAAAATGGTGCGCTCACCGGACGGTGGCGCCGCCGGATCGGCGGAACGGCACCGGCGCGGAGGCGTCGTATCGTATGTATACTTGCAGCCCCGCCATTCTTCCACTCCGATCCGACCCCATGGGCAGGCTCTCCGAAATACTGCAGCTCGCGCGGGCGCGCGCCGAAGCCCAGCGGCTCGCCTACGCCGGCGCGCTGACGCCGCAGGAAGCGCACGAGATCTGGCGGCTGGCGCCGGGCGCGCGCCTCGTCGATGTGCGCACGCGCGCCGAATGGGTCTGGGTCGGGCGCGTTCCCGGCGCCGTCGAGATCGAGTGGCAGAGCTGGCCGGAGGGGCAGACCAACCCGAATTTCCTCGCCCAGTTGCGGCAGCAGGTCGACCGCGAGGCGCTGGTGCTCTTCCTCTGCCGCAGCGGCGTCCGCTCGCACCACGCGGCGGCGCTCGCCGCGGCCAACGGCTGGAGCGAGTGCTACAACGTCCTCGAAGGCTTCGAGGGCGACAAGGACGCCGTCGGCCGGCGCGGCAACGTCGGCGGCTGGCGCCGCGCCGGCCTGCCGTGGACCAACTGACCGAACCGACGAACGACGCCGACTCCGCAGGATCGAACACAGCATGCAGACCATCGCCTTCGACAAATTCAACCTGATGCGCGACGAGGATTGCCAGGAGCGCATCCGCGTCGCGCGCGCAAAGCTCGGCAGCAAGGCCGTCCTGCTCTGCCACCACTACCAGCGCGCCGACGTCTACCAGCACGCGGACCTCACCGGCGACTCGCTCAAGCTTTCCCGGCTGGCCTCGCAGACCGATTCGGAATACATCGTGTTCTGCGGCGTGCACTTCATGGCCGAGGTCGCCGACATCATGTCGGCGCCGACGCAGACGGCGATCCTGCCCGACCTCGCGGCCGGCTGCTCGATGGCCGACATGGCCAACCTGGCCAAGGTCGAGCGCTGCTGGCGCGAATTGGGCGAAGTCCTCGGCGACGCCGAGGCGCAGGTGACGCCGGTCACCTACATCAACTCGGCCGCCGATCTGAAGGCCTTCTGCGGCGAGCGCGGCGGCATCGTGTGCACCTCGTCGAACGCCGGCAGGATCGCGCAGTGGGCGTTCGCGCAGCGCGAGAAGATCCTCTTCTTCCCGGACCAGCACCTCGGCCGCTGGACCGGCCACAACCTCGGCATCGCCATGGACGAAATGCTCGTCTGGGACCCGGACCGCGAATCCGGCGGCCTTTCCCCCGAGCAGATCAAAAAGGCGAAGATCCTGCTCTGGAAGGGCCACTGCTCGGTGCACCAGATGTTCCAGTTGAGCCACATCCGGCGCTTCCGCGAGCAGCATCCGGACGGCATCGTCATCTCGCACCCGGAGTGCAACTTCGACGTCTGCGCCAACTCCGACCACGTCGGTTCGACCGAGTACATCGTGAAGACGATCAAGGAGGCGCCGGCGAACACGCGCTGGCTGGTCGGCACCGAGCTGAACCTGGTCGACCGTCTGGCCAACGAAGTGAAGCCGGAGGGCAAGACCGTCCAGTTCATGGCGCCGACCGTCTGCATGTGCTCGACCATGCAGCGCATCGACCCGCAGCACCTCGCCTGGACGCTGGAGAACCTGGTCGAGGGCAAGGTGGCGAACGCGATCCGCGTGCCGGCGCACGAGGCGGCGCTGGCCAGGCTGGCGCTGGAGCGGATGCTGGCCGTCTCCTGACGGGGCGGGGCGTTCGCGCCGGCCGTAGCTATTAGCAGGGACAGACACGACCTGCCTACCTCGGTAGCATAACGGCCAGCCCGTTCTGTGCCGTATGGTTGCCGAGGCGGGGTCCGCGGCCGCCTGTCGTTCGGTAGCCACGTGGTTGATCGGACTTGTACGGGAATAGCGACTGACATGACACCGAGAGCGTGCTGCATCGAGCCGGACGAGGATTTGCGCGCCAGACTGGCCGACCTCCTGCGGGAATCCGGCTGGGAGATCTACGCCTGCAGCCATCTCTCCGACGACGACCTGCCCGGCATGCCGGACGAACAGCATTTCGACCTCGTCGTCACCACCGGCACCCCGGCCGCGGGCACCCTCGTCGAACTCATCGCCCGCATCCGGGCCCGCTCCGCTTCCGAAACGACCCCCATCGTCGTCCTCGGCGCCGAGGAGGACGCCGGCGCCGCGGAACGGGCGTTCGTCGCCGGCGTCACCGAGGCGTTCTCGTGGCGCAACCTCTCCGATTTCCGCACCTACCTGAAGAGCTTCGCCGACGAGGAAGGCGCCGATCTCGTCGGCAAGAGCGCGCTGATCCTAGAGGACGACCGCATCCAGGGCTTCCTGCTGCAGAGCCTGCTGATCCGCGAGGGCATGTCGACGGCGCTCTTCGATTCGGTCGAATCGGCGCTCGACGGGGGCGAAGGGAACGCCTTCGACATCGTCGTCACCGATCTGGTGCTCGGGCTCGGTCAGTCCGGCGTCAGCTTCATCCGCCGCCTGCGGCAGTCGAGCGGGCGCTCCGCCAACGCGCCGATCATCGCCGTCTCCGGCTTCGAGGACGACGCGCGGCGGATCGACGCCCTGCGCGCCGGCGCCGAGTCCTTCCTGCCGAAGCCCGTGGCGCCGCTCGAACTCATCTTCCACGTGCGCCGGCTGCTGAGCCGCCAGGGCGAGCGGGAGACCGTCGCCCGCGCGCAAACGGAGCGGGGGGCGTTCGATCCGCAGATGCTGAGCCGGCTGACCGAGCGCGAGCAGCTCATCTGCGCGCTCGCCGTCGCCGGCCACCGCGACAAGCAGATCGCCCAGGAGCTGGGCATCAGCTACTGGACGGTACGCACCCATCTGGCGCGGATCTTCCGCAAGTTCCACGTCTCCAACCGGGTCGGCCTGGCCGCGGCCATCCGCGGCGCGGTGGACGCGCCCATCGAACGCGCCGCCGCCCAGGAGGAGAAGGCGGCGCACGCGGAGTGGCATGCGCTCTGCGCCGGCATCATGGATCGGCTGCCGCTGGGCGTCGTCGTCACCGACGGCACCAGCCGCATCGTCCACGTCAACCGCGCCTACTGCGAGATCACCGGCTACCGGCGGGAAGAGCTGCTCGGGCGGACGCCGCGCATGCTGCGCTCCGGCCTGCACCCGCCGGAATTCCATCGCAAGCTGCTGACCTCGCTCGTCAAGTCGGGGCGCTGGGGCGGCAATGTCTGGAACCGCAGCAAGTCGGGCCGGCACTACCTGGGAAAGCTCGAAATCCGTCGGCTGCCGCCCGGCCTGCCGATGGAAGCCTCGTTCATCGGCGTCGTCAGCGACATCACGGAAGAGCACGCGCACACCGAGCGCCTGCGCGAGCAGTCGCTGCAGGACGTCCTCACCGGGCTCGCCAACCGGGCGCTGCTGCGTGACCGCACCGAATACGAGATCGCCCGTGCCAAGCGCACCGGCCGGCCCCTGGCGCTGGCCTTCATCGACCTGGACAACTTCAAGCCGATCAACGACCGGCACGGCCACGCCGTCGGCGACGGCGTCCTGCAGGAAGTGGCGGCCCGGCTGGCGGCGCGGCTGCGGGAGAACGACACGCTGAGCCGCGTCGGCGGCGACGAGTTCGTCGCCCTGCTGCCCGAGGTCGACCACCGGGAGGCGGTGCGTGCGCTGTGCAGCCGGCTGGTCGAGTCCTTCCGCATCCCGTTCGGACCCTGCGGCGCCTACGGGCGGATCGGCGCCAGCGTCGGCATCAGCATCTACCCGGACGACGGCAAGGATTTCGAAACCCTGATGGAGCATGCCGACCAGGCCATGTACCGGGCGAAGCGCACCGGCGGCCGGAGCGTCGCCTGCTACACCGCGAGCGCGACCGAGGCGCCGGCCGGCGCCGGCGCGACGGACAGGGCGCGCCTCGACGCGGCGCTCGACAACGACGAATTCGAGCTGCTCTTCCAGCCGCAGGTCGACCTCGTCAGCGGCCGGGTCGCCGCCGCCGAAGCCCTGCTGCGCTGGCGCAACCCGGAGCATGGCCTGCTCGCCGCCGCGCACTTCATCCCCGTCGCCGAGCGTTCCGGCAGCATCGCCAAGCTCGGCGGCTGGGCGCTGCACCAGGCCTGCGCCGCGCTGCAGCGCCTGCAGCGCGCCGGCCACGCCGAGGTGCGCCTGTCGGTCAACGTCTCGCCGCTGCAGATCCTGCGCGGACAGCCCTTCGCCGACGACGCGCTGGCGGCGATCGAGGGCCACGGCATCGCGCCCGGGCGGCTGGAGCTGGAAATCTCGGAAAGCGTCTTCCTGCACAACGCGGAGCAGGCGGTGAAGGCGCTGAGCGCCCTCGCCGAGCACGGCGTCTCGCTGGCGCTCGACGGCATCGGCCGGGACTATTTCAGCCCGGCCTACCTGCGCCGTCTGCCGTTCCGGGCGATGAAGATCGACCGCCGCTGCATCGGCGACGCGCTGCGCGACCCGTACAGCGACTCGATCGTCCGCTCTTCCCTGCTGCTGGCGCAGGGCCTCGGCCTGGAAGCCATCGCCGAGGGCGTGGAAACCGACGAACAGCTCGCCTTCCTGCGCCAGGCGGGCTACCGGCACGCCCAGGGCAAGCTCCTCGGTTATCCGATGACGCTTGCCGAACTGGTGTGCCGGTTGCAGGAGGCCGAGCGCTAGGCCCGGCCGGACGCCGCGCCCAGCCTGCCGGCGGGCGCCGCGGCGCCGCCGCCGGCCAGGCGGAAGGCGAAGAGCGCGAGGAAGCCCACGCCGAAGGCGAAGACGATGTCGCCGGGCACGCGCAGCCAGACGAACAGTTCCATCATGTAGGAGTGCACGAACTCGGGCGAACGCGCGAACCAGACGCCGTGCGTGATGCTCGCCCAGGCCTGGGCGATGCCGGCCGGCACCAGCGACATGAAGACCATCATCGCCAGGCCGACGTTCACCGACCAGTACATCCAGCCGAGCAGCCGGTCGGACCACGCGGCGCGCGGGAACAGGCCGCGCAGGCAGAAGAGCATCAGGCCGATGCCGAGCATGCCGTACACCCCGAACAGCGCGGCGTGGCCGTGGGCCGCGGTCATGTTCATGCCCTGCATGTAGTAGAGCGCGAGCGGCGTGTTGATCGAGAAGCCGAGCAGGCCGGCGCCGACCACGTTCCAGAAGCCGACGGCGATGAAGCAGAGGATCGGCCAGCGGTAGGCGGTGACCCAGTCGGCGGCCTTGGAGCGTTGGTAGTTGCGGTAGGCCTCGATGCCGATCATCGCCAGCGGCACCACTTCCAGCGCCGAGAACATGGCGCCGATGGCGATCACCGAAGTCGGCGTGCCGGTGAAGTAGAGGTGGTGCAGCGTGCCGAGGATGCCGCCGAAGAGGAAGACGATGGTTTCCAGCACGATCGCGCTGTTGGCGGTGGCCGCGCGGATCAGGCCGAGGCGGGAGAACAAGAGCGCGATGACGGCGGTGGCGAACACTTCGAAGAAGCCTTCGACCCACAGGTGCACCAGCCACCAGCGCCAGTACTCGATCATCGAGTAGTGCGTGCTGCGGCCCCAGGTCAGCGAGGTGGCGTAGAAGCCGCCGATGCACAGCGCCGAGAGGAAGACCATGGCGATCAGGCCGCGGCTCTCCGAAGGCTTCTTCAGCGCCGGCCACAGGCCGCGGCCGAGCAGCGTCACCCAGATGAGCAGGCCGACGAAGAGCAGGATCTGCCAGACGCGGCCCATGCTGGTGAATTCCAGGCCCTGGTTGCCGATCCAGAACGAGAACGCGCTGCCCGGGTTCTGCAGGCTGCCGATCCAGCCGGTGACGGTCGAGCCGACGACGATGAAGAGCAGCGCGTAGAAGAGCAGGTTTACGCCGAGCTTCTGGTATTTCGGCTCATGGCCGGAGATGGCCGGCGCGATGTACAGGCCGGTGGCCAGCCAGGCGGTGGCGATCCAGAGCACGGCGAACTGCGTGTGGATCGTGCGGCTCACCGTGAAGGGCAGGATCTCGCCGATCGGGATGCCGAACAGCGCGGTGCCTTCGACCGCGTAGTGCGCGGTGAGGATGCCCATGCCGACCTGTGCCAGGATCAGCGCGACGACGACGAAGAAATACTTGCGCGTGGCCAGCATCGACGGCGTCGGCTTCAGGCTGAACAGCGGATCGGCCTTCGGCGGCACCGGATCGCCCTCCTCGCGGTGGCGCGAGTGGAAGAAGATCATGCCGGCGATGGCGCCGAGCATCAGGATCACGCTGGCGATCGACCAGATGCCGGCGGACGCCGTCGGCGTATTGCCGACCAGCGGCTCGTGCGGCCAGTTGCTGGTGTAGGAGAGCCCCGTCTCGCCCGGCCGGTCGGTGGTCGCCGACCAGGCGCTCCAGAAGAAGAAGGCGGCCAGCGCCTCGCGGTCGGCGGCGTCCTTGAGCACGCCGGGCAGCATCGCGTACTGCTCGCGCAGATCGGCGAGCGAAGCCTCGTCGCCGAACAGGTCGGCGTAGTGCTTCGCCACCTGGCGCACGGCCTCGGCGCGCTCGGCGGAGAGGGTGACGACGCCGGTCGCCGCGTCGTGCGTGTTGCGGCGCATCTCCTCCTTCAGGCGCGCGTCGAGAGCGGCCCGCTGGCCGAGCTGCAGGTGGGCGTAATCGGTGCCGTGCTGCTGCTGCGCCCAGATCTCGCGCAGCGCGACGGCCTCGCGGTGCAGCCAGTCGGCCGACCAGTCCGGCGCCAGGTAGGAGCCGTGGCCCCAGACCGAGCCGAACTGCTGGCCGCCGGCGGCCAGCCAGGCTTCCTGGCCGCGCTGGACGGAACCTTCGGGGAACAGGGTCTGGCCCTCGCTGCTGACCACCTGTTTGGGAATGGGCGGCGCGCTGACGTAGATCTCCGTGCCCACCCAGCCGAGTGCGGCGAAGGAGAGCGCGCAGATGACGGCCAGCCAGGTCCAGAGCTTGCGCGTGGCGTGCATGGCGGATGTCCTTTCTGAGAATTGACGATAGACGTTGGCAAGGCGAAAAACCCCTGGGAAGGGGCTTTGCTAAGAGGCATATTATTTGAATCTTTTTAAAGATGCAACGTTTTTGCATCTTATTCGGCGCGGCACGACGCCGACGATCGGCGGCGTTTCAGGAGCGGGCCGTCGGCCGCATGAACTTGAGGATCGAGCGCTCGCTCTTGCCGAGGAGATCGGCGAGCGTGACGCCGTCGAGGACGTCGAGGAAGGCGGTGAGCGCCTTGGACAGCGCCACCTTGAGCTTGCAGGAAGGATCGAGGATGCAGTTGCAGCTAGCGCCGAAACACTCGACGAGGTCCATGCCGCGCTCCATGCGCCGGACGACGTCGCCGACGACGATCTCGGCCGGCGCCCGGCCGAGGCGCAGGCCGCCGCCCTTGCCGCGCACGCCCTCGACGAAGCCGGCGCGGATCAACTGGTTCACGACCTTCATCAGATGGTTGCGCGAGACGGCGAAACGGTCGGAGATTTCCTGGATGGTGACCAGGCGATCGTTGTTGGTGCCGAGGTAGATCAGCGCGCGCAGCGCATAGTCGGTGTGCTGGGTGATGTGCATGGGCTTTCCGGATCGCGGCGGCGGGCGGGCAGGGGGTGGGATTGTCGCACGTCCGCCGCGACGGGGAGAATTCCGGCAAAAGACACGCCATGATGGATTTGCGGACGGCCGGGTCGGGAGGGATTAACATGGGCGGCTTCGAACAACGGACGAGCCGAACCCCGCGCCGCCATCGGGCCGACGCGGCCGCCCCCGCGAACGCGCGTCCCGGGGCGGCGAGAGGCCGACAGGGAGGAATGATGACCGACCATCGTCGCCGGGTTCTGCTGGCGGGCGACAGCAGGGCGTTGCGCAGCGCGCTCGCGGCGGCGCTCGATCCGGACGACTGCGAGCTGCTGCTGTGCGCCGGCGGCGGCGACGCGCTCGCCCTGCTCGCCGCGCGTCGGATCGACCTCGTCTGCGCCGAGAGCACGCTGCACGACATGCGCGGCGACGAGCTGTGCCGGCGGGTGCGCCGGCTGCCGGACTACGCCGGCCGTCCCTTCCTCCTCCTCGCGCCGGCCGACGATCCGGCGCTGCGCGCGGCGTCGGCCGAGGCCGGCGCCGACGCCTGCCTGACGCCGGCGGACGTCGAGCGCGAACTCGCCGCCCGTCTGCGCGATCTGCCGCCGGGGCCGGTCGAGGCCGGCGACGATCTGGCGCTCGGCGAGGACCGCTTCCAGACGCTGTTCGCCAACATGACCGCCGGCATGGCGCTGCACGAGCTGGTGCGCGCGCCCGACGGCCGCGCCGTCGACTACCGCATCCTCGCCGTCAACCCGGCCTTCGTCGCGCACGTCGGCCTGCCCGCCGCGGACGTCGTCGGCAAGCTCGCCAGCGAAGCCTACGGCATGGCCAAGGCGCCCTTCCTCGGCACCTACGCGCGCATCGTCGACACCGGCCGGCCGGCCGAATTCGAGCCCTTCCTCGCGCCGCTCGGCCGCTACCTGCACATCCGCGCCTACGCCACGCAGGCCGGCTGCTTCGCCACCATCTTCGAGGACATCACCGCGCGCAAGAAGGCCGAGGAGAACACGCGCATCATGGCCACGGTGTTCTCCAACAGCAACGAGGCGATCCTCATCACCGACGCCGATAACCGCATCATCGCCGTGAACGACGCCTTCACCCGCCTCACCGGCTACGCCGCCGAGGAGGTCGCCGGCGAGAATCCGCGCATCCTGTCGGCCGGCAACACGCCGCCGCCGGCCTACCGCCAGATGTGGCAGGCGCTGGCGGCGCGCGGCAGTTGGCAGGGCGAGCTGTGGGACCGGCGCAAGTCGGGCGAGATCTTTCCCAAGTGGCTGTCGATCTCGGTCGTGCGCGACGCGGCCGGCACGGTCGTGAACTACATCGGCAGCTTCGTCGACATCTCCGAGCGCAAGGCCTCCGAGGAGCGCGTCCGCCACCTCGCGCACCACGACGCGCTGACCGACCTGCCGAACCGCTTCAGCCTGCAGGAGCGGCTCGGCCAGGCCATGGGCTTCGCCCGCCGCAGCCAGAAGACGCTGGCGCTGATGCTGATCGACCTCGACAACTTCAAGGTGATCAACGACACCCTCGGCCACCAGACCGGCGACAAGCTGCTGGTGCAGGTGGCGCAGCGGCTGACGCAGTCGGTGCGCGGCAGCGACATCGTCGCCCGCCTCGGCGGCGACGAGTTCGTCGTCGTGCTGCCCGACGTCGACACGCCGGCGGACGCGGCCCACGTCGCCGAAAAGATCCTGAAGGCGGTCGCCCAGCCCTACCCGATCGACGGCCACAGCCTGCGCACCAGTCCGAGCATCGGCATCTGCCTGTACCCGGACGACGCGCAGGAAAGCGACGACCTGATGAAGAAGGCCGACGTCGCCATGTACCACGCCAAGGCGCAGGGGCGCGGCAACTACCAGTTCTTCACCACCGAGCTGCAACTGGCGACGCTGCGCCGGATCGCCATCGAGAACGAGCTGCGCACGGCCGTCGAGCGCCGGCAGTTCGAACTGCACTACCAGCCGCAGCTCGACCTGCGCACCGGCCGGCTGTGCGGCGTCGAGGCGCTGGTGCGCTGGCGCCATCCGGAGCGCGGCCTGATCTGGCCGGCGGAGTTCATCCCCACCGCCGAGGAGACGGGGCTGATCGTGCCGCTCGGCGACTGGGTGCTGCACGAAGCCTGTCGCCAGCTCGCCGTCTGGCAGGCGGGCGGGCTGGAGGGGCTGCGCATGTCGGTGAATCTTTCGGCGCACCAGTTCCTCGATCCGCGCCTGCCGCTGCGCATCCAGGAAATCCTCGCCGCCGCCGGCCTGACGCCGGGCGACCTCGATCTCGAAGTGACCGAGTCCATGTCGATGCGCGCGCCGGAAGACACGGTGACGATGATGGAGGCGCTGACCGCGCACGGCATGACGCTGTCGATCGACGACTTCGGCACCGGCTACTCGTCGCTCTCCTACCTCAAGCTGTTCCCGATCCGCACGCTGAAGATCGACCGCTCCTTCGTCAGCGACATCGAGACCGACCCGAGCGACGCGCAGATCTGCGACGTCACCGTGCTCCTCGCCCACAAGCTGGAGCTGGAGACGATCGCCGAGGGCGTCGAGACCGAGGCGCAGTTGAAATACCTGCAGAGCATCGGCTGCGAGAAGATCCAGGGCTACCTGATCAGCCGCCCGCTCCCGGCCGAGCACGCCGAGACCTTCATCCGCGCCCACCGGCCGATGACCGAGCTGGGCACCACGGAGCTGTGGCGGGACGCGCCGTCCGCCGCCTAGTATCCCCGCCGCTGGCGCACCGTCTCCAGGTGCCGGCACAGCCGCTCGGTGCCGTCGAGGAAGCGCGGCGTGTGCCGCTGGATCAGCTCGGGCGGCACGAAGAACAGGTTGTCGCGCTTCACCGCTTCCATGCTCGTCCACCGCTTCCAGTCGTCCAGCCATTCCGGGCGCGAGTCGCCCATGCCGCTGGCGACGATGACTTCCGGGTTGGCGGCGATCACCGCCTCGACGGTTACCGTCGCCGCCATCTGCTCGAGCGCGCCGAAGACGTTCTCGCCGCCGCACAGACGGATCGCGTCGGTGATGATCTGATTGCGGCCCACGGTCATCAGCGGTTGCTTCCAGATCTGGTAGAAGGTGCGCACCGGCGACTTGCCCGAATACTGCGCGCGCAGCGCCGCCAGGCGCTCGCGCAGGCGCTTCGCCTCGGCGGCGGCGACGGCGTCGGTGCCGGCGAGGACGCCGAGGCGCTCGATCTCGCTGGCCACGTCCTCGATGCGGTTCGGCTGCGACACGTACATGGTGTAGCCGAGGCCCTTCAGCTTGTCGAGGTGCGCCGCCGCGTTGCCGCTCTGCCAGCCGACGAGCAGGTCCGGCTTGAGCGCGGCGACGGCTTCCAGGTCGAGGCGCGAGTAGCCGCCGACGCGCGGAATCTTCTTCGCCGCCTCCGGATGGTCGCTGTATTCGACGGTGCCGATGATGTGCGCGCCGGCGCCGGCGGCGAACAGCGTCTCGGTCATGTGCGGCGCCAGGCTGACGATGCGCCGCGCCGGCTGCGCGAGCGTCACCGTGTTGCCGACGTCGTCGCGTACGCTGACTTCGGCGTGGGTGGAGAGGGAGATGAGAACACCTACCGCAGAGGCGCAGAGGCGCAGAGAGAACGCAGAGAAAGGCGCCAGCCGAAACCCGTTGTATGCGCCGGCCATCGATTCGCGGCGAAAGAAAAGCATTCCTCTGCGTTTCCTCTGCGCCTCTGCGCCTCTGCGGTGGATGTCATCGTTCATTTCACTCTCCATTCTTCGATCGCGGCCGCCAGCCGCTGCCATTCGGATTCGTCGCCCGGCAGGCCGACGCGGACGCCGGGAACGTCGGCGAAAAGCCGCACGAGGATGCCGCGCGCGGCGAGGAAATCGTGCAGCGTCTGCGCGCGCTCGGTCGGCAGCCAGCGGAAGAGCGGGCTGGCGCCGGCCAGGCCGTCGCCGGCGAGCGGCGCCAGCAGCGCGCGCAGGCGCTCGCCGTCGGCGATGAGGCGCGCACGCGTCGCCGCCTGCCAGCCGCGGTCGGCGAGCGCGCCCTGCGCCGCGGCGCGCGCCGGGCCGCTCAGCGCCCACGGGCCGAGCGCCTCGGCCAGCCGCGCGAGCAGCTCGCCGCCGGCGAAGACAAAGCCGACGCGGGCGCCGGCGAGCCCGAAGAACTTGCCGAGCGAGCGCAGCACGATCAGGTTCGGCGCTGCCGCCGTGCCGGCGAAGGGCGCCACGCAGCCGTCCGGGTCGGCGTCGGCGAAGGCCTCGTCCACGATCAGCGTGCCGCCGCGCTTCTTCAACTGCGCGGCGGCGTCGAGCAGTTCGTCGCGGGCGTAAGCGCGGCCGGTCGGGTTGTTCGGGTTGCACAGCAGCACGTTCGGCGCCATCGCCGCCAGCGCGCGCGTGAGCGAAGCGCCCGGCAGCCGGCGCACCTTGTGGCTGGCGCGTTCCCAAGCGAACGGATGTTCGGCGTAGAGCGGCGCCGGCATGACGACGGCGGCGCGCGGCAGGAGCAGCGGCAGGCTCTGGATCGCCGCCTGCGAACCGGCGACCGGCAGCAGGCTGGCGTTGCCGTAGTAGGCGGCGGCGGTTTCCGCCAGCCCGTCGTCGTCCTCCGGCAGCCGCCGCCAGCAGTCGGCCGGCAGGGGCGGCACCGGCCAGCCCCGCGGGTTGATGCCGGTCGACAGGTCGAGCCAGTCGGCAAGCGGAATGCCCCAGCGCGCGGCAGCGGGCCGCAGGCGTCCACCGTGTTCAAGCATGCGGCGCCCCGCCCGCGAGGAAGGCGGCCAGCAGGCCGACGAGCAGCGCCGCGCCGAGCCACAGGCGCAGCCCGTTGCGTACCAGCGCCAGCGCGCGCTGGATGTCGAGCGCCATCGGCGGCCGGCCCTCGCCGAGCCGCGGCCGCACTTCGAGCCGGCCGCGATAGACGGCCGGGCCGCCGAGCGAGACCTGCAGCGCGCCGGCGCCGGCGGCCATCACCGGGCCGGCGTTCGGGCTCTCCCAGCGCGGCGCCTGCGCGCGCCAGCAGGCGAGCGCGCGCGCGGTGCTGCCGAAGAGCGCGTAGGAGAGCGCGGTGAGCCGCGCCGGCAGCCAGTTGAGCGCGTCGTCGAGTCGCGCCGCGGCGGCGCCGAAGGCGAGGAAGCGTTCGTCGCGGTAGCCCCACATGGCGTCGAGCGTGTTTGCCAGCCGGAAGAGCAGCGCGCCCGGCCCGCCGAGCAGGAAGAACCAGAACAGCGCGCCGAACACCGCGTCGTTGCCGTTCTCCAGCAGCGACTCGACGGCGGCCCTGGCCACGCCCTCCTCGTCGAGTGCCGAGGTGTCGCGTGAGACCAGCCAGCCGACGTGTTCGCGCGCGGCGGCGAGGTCGCCGGCCGCGAGGTCGGCGGCGACGCGCTCGCCGTGCTCGTCGAGCGCGCGGCCGCCGAGCGCGAAGCAGAGCAGCAGCGGATGCAGCAGCCAGCCGAGCGGCAGCGTGCACAGGAAGGCGGCGAGCAGCACCGGCGGCAGCACGGCGAGGCTCCAGGCGAGAAGGCCGGCCAGCCGCGCGCCGCCGTCGCCGCCCGCGCGCCGGTTCAGGGCGCGTTCGATGCCGCCGGCGATGCGGCCGAAGCCGACCAGTGGATGCCAGCGCTTCGGCTCGCCGAGCAGGCGGTCGAGCGTGGCGCCGGCGACGGCGAACAGCGGCAGCAGCAGGGGGGCGGGCAGGGACACGGGACGGCGGGCGACGAACGGGCGGAGGAGCGGATTCTACCGCGCCCCCGCACCGGCCGTCAGGCGGCGGGCATGGCAGGCAGGGTGATTGCATGAAAAGGCTGACGTCCACCGCAGAGGCGCAGAGACGCAGAGATTCGCAGAGGAAAACCGAGAAAAAGCATTTCTCTGCGTTACCTCTGCGTCTCTGCGCCTCTGCGGTAGGTGTTTACGCCGTTCATACCGCTCCCCCCGAGTTACGAAAACGTTCATGCGATTGCCCTGTTTGCCCGTTCGCCGGCGAGCCCGCCGGCGGCCGCGCGTGCGACAATGGCCGCCTTTCGTTATGTCCGCATCGCCCCCGTCCGTGAAAACGCCGACCCTCATGGTGCAGGGCTGCACCTCCGACGCCGGCAAGAGCACGCTGGTCGCCGCGCTGTGCCGCATCCTCCGGCGGCGCGGCGTGCGCGTGGCGCCGTTCAAGCCGCAGAACATGGCGCTCAACTCGGCGGTCACCGTCGACGGCGGCGAGATCGGCCGCGCGCAGGCGCTGCAGGCGCTCGCCGCCGGCCTCGACGCGCACACCGACTTCAACCCGGTGCTGTTGAAGCCCAACACCGACCGGCGCGCGCAGGTGATCATCCACGGCAAGGCGCTCGCCGACCTTGACGCGCGCGCCTACCACGACTACAAGCCGCGCGCCATGCGGGCCGTGCTCGAATCCTACGAGCGCCTGTGCGCGCGGTACGCATGCGTGCTCGTCGAGGGCGCCGGCAGCCCGGCCGAGATCAACCTGCGCGACCGCGACATCGCCAACATGGGCTTCGCCGAGGCCGTCGACTGCCCGGTGATCCTCATCGCCGACATCGACCGCGGCGGCGTCTTTGCGCACCTCGTCGGCACGCTGGAACTGCTCTCGCCCTCGGAGCAGGCGCGCGTCAAGGGCTTCGTCATCAACCGCTTCCGCGGCGACATCAAGCTGCTCGAACCGGGGCTGGACTGGCTGGAGCGGCGCACCGGCAAGCCGGTGCTCGGCGTGCTGCCCTACCTGCACGGGCTGTATCTGGATGCCGAGGACGCGCTGCCGCGCGGCGCCGAGGCCAAGGGCGCGACCCGGCTGAAGGCGATCGCGCCGGCCTTCCCGCGCATCTCGAACCACAACGACCTCGACCCGCTGCGCTTCCACCCGGACGTGGATTTCCGCTTCGTCGGGCCGAACGAGGCGCCGTCGCCCGCCGACCTGATCGTGCTGCCCGGCTCGAAGGCGGTGCAGGCCGACCTCGCCTGGCTGCGCGCCAACGGCTGGGAAGAAGCGATCCGCCGCCACCTGCGCTACGGCGGCAGGCTGATCGGCATCTGCGGCGGCTACCAGATGCTCGGCCGCGCGCTGCACGATCCGCTCGGGCTGGAAGGCGCGCCGGCGAGCGTCGCCGGCCTCGGCCTGCTCGACTGCGAGACGACGCTGGCGCGGGAAAAGCGGCTGAAGAACGTGGCCGGCACGCTCGAACTGCCGGGCCGGCCGGCGGTGCGCGGCTACGAGATCCACATGGGCGTTACCGCCGGCCCGGCGCTGGCAACGCCGGCGGCGACGCTCGACGGCCACGCCGACGGCGCGCTGTCGGCCGACGGGCAGATCCTCGCCACCTACTGCCACGGACTCTTCGACGCGCCGATGGCGCTTGCCGCGCTGCTCGCCTGGGCCGGCGTGCAGGCGACCGACGCGCATTTCGACGCCGCAGCGCGGCGCGAGGCGGACATCGACCGGCTGGCCGACAGCGTCGAAGGCGCGCTCGACTGGGAAAAGATGGCCGCCTGCCTGCCGCCCGCGGCCATGGGCGCCGGGAGGTAGCGCGCCTATTTGAGGGCCAGCGGCAGACCGGCGGCGACCAGCGTGACGCCGTCGCAGACGGCGGCGACGCGCTGGTTGAGACGGCCCTGCTCGTCGGCGAAGCAGCGCGACACCGGGTGCATCGGCACGATGCCCCAGCCGACTTCGTTGGAAACGAGCAGGATGCGGCCCGGCAGCGTCGCCAGCGCGTCCACCAGCGCCGCCGTCTCGTCGCGCAGCAGCGGGCAGTCGACGGCCTCGCCGGCTTCCGCCTGGCGCGCCGCGGCGCCGGCGAAGAGCAGGTTGGAGAGCCACAGCGTCAGGCAGTCGACGAGCAGGCAGGCGTCGGCCGCGGCGTGCGCGCGCAGCGCGGCGGCGAGGTGCAGCGGCGCCTCGACCAGCCCCCAGGCGGCCGGCCGGCGCTCGCGGTGGTGGGCGATGCGGCGCGCCATCTCGGCGTCGCGCACCTCGGCCGTCGCCACGTAGAGCACGCGCAGGCCGTCCGCCGCGGCGTCCGCCGCCCGCCGTTCGGCGAGCGTGCTCTTGCCGGAGCGGGCACCGCCGAGAATCAATTGTCGTCTGCCGTCGTTCATGTCGTCGTCTTCGCGGTTGCCGCAGGGGATGCGGGTATACTCCCGGCGAACCCGCGCCGGAGCGTCTTTTCGGTGCCGCCCGCCACCTCATTCTGCCACGAAGCCTTGCGATGAATTTTTCCATTCCCCGCCCGGACCGCGCGCTCGCCGCCGCCCTGCAGCACAAGATCGACCACAAGACCAAGCCGCTCGGCGCGCTCGGCGAACTGGAACGGCTGGCGCTCAAGGTCGGCCTCGTCCAGCAGAGCCTCAGCCCGCGCCTCGACCGCCCGCACATGCTCGTCTTCGCCGGCGACCACGGCGCGGCCAAGGCCGGCGTCTCGGCCTTTCCGCAGGACGTCACCTGGCAGATGGTGGAGAACTTCCTCGCCGGCGGCGCCGCCATCAACGTCTTCGCGCGCGCCAACGGGCTGGCGCTGACGGTGGTCGACGCCGGCGTCGCGCACGACTTCGGGCCGCGCGAAGGGCTCGTCGACGCCAAGGTGGCGCCGGGCACGCGCAACTACGTCGAGGCGGCGGCGATGACGCCGGCCGAGCGCGACGAGGCCATCGCCCGCGGCGCGGCGATCGCGCGCGAACTGGCTACGGCCGGCTGCAAGGTCGTCGGCTTCGGCGAGATGGGCATCGGCAACACCGCGTCCGCGTCGCTGATCACGCATCATCTGACCGGCGCGCCGCTGGTCGACTGCATCGGCCGCGGCACCGGGCTGGACGATCCTGGTCTCGCCCGGAAGCGCGCGCTGCTCGCGCAGGCCGCCGCCCGCGCCGGGCTGCCGGCGCGCGCCGACGGTGAGCACGCGCTGGCGGTGCTCGCCGAATTCGGCGGCTTCGAGATCGCCATGATGAGCGGCGCCATGCTCGCCGCCGCCGAGGCCGGCATGGTGCTGCTGATCGACGGCTTCATCGTCGGCGCCGCCTTCCTCGTCGCCGCCCGCCTGCAGCCGGCGATCGTCGACTACGCGGTGTTCTGCCACCGCTCGGCCGAGCCCGGCCATCAGGCGCAGCTCGCCGCGCTCGGCGGCGAGCCGCTGATCGACCTCGGCCTGCGCCTCGGCGAGGGCACCGGCGCCGCGCTGGCCTGGCCGCTCCTGCGCGCGGCGGCGGCCTTCCTCGACGAGATGGCCAGCTTCGAGTCGGCGGGCGTCTCGGAAAAGACCCGATGAACCGGCTGCGCCGCGAATTCGAATACTTCTTCGGCGCCGTCCGCTTCTTCACGCGCCTGCCGGTGCCGGCCTGGGTCGGCCATTCGCCGGAGGCGCTCGACCGCTCGGCGCGCTACTTCCCGCTGGTCGGTCTGATCGTCGGTCTGATCGGCGCGCTGGTCTTCGTCTTCGCCTCGTTCTTCTTCCCGAAGACGCTGGCCGTGCTGCTGGCCATGGCGGCGACGCTGCTCGTCACCGGCGCCTTCCACGAGGACGGCTGGGCCGACACGCTCGACGGCCTCGGCGGCGGCCACACGCGCGAGCGCGCGCTGGAAATCATGAAGGACTCGCGCCTCGGCAGCTACGGCGCGATCGCGCTCGTGCTCATGCTGCTCGGCAAGTTCATGGCGCTGATCGAGCTCGACATGGTACTCGTCGCGCCGGCGCTGATCGCCGGCCACGCGCTCTCGCGGCTGTGCGCGGTCAGCCTGCTGCGCTTCCTCGACTACGCGCGCGAGGAAGGCAAGGCGAAGCCGCTGGCGACGCGCATCTCCGCCGGCGAGCTGGCGCTCGCCGCCGTTTTCGGCTTGGCCGGGCTGGCTCTGTTGCCGCCGGCCGGCGCGCTCGCCGGCCTCGTCTTCGCCGTCGTTGCCGCCGCCTTCATGGCGCGCAAGTTCGCGCGGCGCCTCGGCGGCTACACCGGCGACTGCCTCGGCGCGACGCAGCAGCTCGCCGAGCTGGCGTTCTACTTCGGCCTGCTGTGCAGATTTTCCTGATCCGCCACCCGCGGCTGCGGGTCGCGCCGGACATCTGCTACGGCCGGCTCGACCTGCCGGCGGTCGACGTCGAGGCCACCGCCGCCGCGCTGCGCGCGCAGTTGCCTGGCGGCCTGCCGGTGATCTCCAGCCCGCTCGCCCGCTGCCGCGCGCTGGCCGAGGCGCTGCACCCATCGCCGCGGCTGGCGCCGGGGCTGGTGGAGATGCACTTCGGCGAATGGGAGGGCAGGCGCTGGGACGAGATCGGCGCTGACGCGCTCGACGCCTGGGCCGCCGACCTGCTGCACCACGCGCCGCCCGGCGGCGAGTCGGCGGCTGCGCTGCAGGCGCGCGTCGTCGCCTGCCTCGATGCGCTGGCCGCGGAAGGGCCGGCGGCCTGCGTCGCGGTCACGCACGCCGGCGTGATGCGCGCGGCGTTCGGCCATGCGCACGGCCTGCCGGTAGCGCAGTGGACGCAACTGCGCTTCGCCTACGGCGAATGCGTCGCGCTCGACTGGCCAGCGGGTCAGATCGCCGGCAACTGTGTGCGCCCGTTCGACGGATCGTAGACGCTGCGCGACGGCAGCAGGTGCAGCGTGATGTCGCTGGAGCCGAGCAGCGCGCCGTCGACCGGCGCGATCTGCGCGCGGCGGGCGTCGAAGACCTTGACGTAGCTGCTGCCGAGGACTTCCCACTGGCGGTCCGGACGGACCAGGATGGCCGCGCCCTCGTCGATGCCGACGCCGAGCAGGTCGGGCCGCTCGAGCACGACGCTGAGCAGTCGGTTGTGCCGCGAGCGGCGCAGGAAGTGCTGGTCGACGATGACCCCGGGCAGGAAGCCGAAGCCCTCGTCGAGCTCGAAGAGGCCGCGCGCGATCGCCGGCAGGCCGTCTGCCTCGTCGTCGCCGTAGCGGTTGCCGGTGAGCATGGTGTTCGACATCACCGCCGCGCCGGCCGAGGTGCCGCCGACGACGGCGCCGGCGTAGTAGCGTTTCTGGATCGCCGCCAGCGCCGGCGTGCCGCGCATCAGCGCCGCCAGCCGCGCCTGGTCGCCGCCGCAGAACCAGAAGCCGGTGAAACCGGCGAAGCGTTCGGCGGCTGCCTCGTCCTCGGCTTCTTCCCGGCTCAGGTCGATGATGTACGCGTCGGCGCCGAGCGCGCCCAGTTCGGCGACGACCTCGTCGGCCTCCTCCTCGTCGCCGCTCGTGCTCGCCATCGGAAAGACGGCGATGCGCGCCCGGCCGGGGCCGCCGGCGAGTTCGACGAAGCGGGCCTGCGCGTCGGGTGGCGTGTCGCCGCCGCCGACGATCAGCAGGTAGCCGTCCGGCGGCGCCGCTTCCGGCGACCAGGCGACGTGCGCCGGCAGCAGGCAAAGGCCGGCGATGACGACGAGCGAGGCGAGGAAGCGGCGGGACGGTTTCGACGAGGACGGCATGGGCTTTCCGGTCCGGTTCGGGGCGGTGCCGGCAGGAGACCCGGCGGCCGGACGAGGGTAGTTCCGCCGGCGGCGAAGCTCAAGTAACGGTTTGTAACGGCGGCGCGGCCCGCCCGGCGCTCAGCCGGCGACGCCGCCCGGGACCAGGCCGGTCTCTTCGTAGATCGCCGGGAAGTCGCTGGCGAATTCGAGGCTCTTCAGCTCGACCGGGTCGCCCGGCGTCAGCGTCACGATCTCCCAGCCGATGTCGCCGTGGCGGCGGTGGATTTCGATCCTCGCCTCGTCCTGCGCGACGAGCACGTATTCCTGCAGCGACGGGATGCCGCGATAGGCGATCAGCTTTTCGCGCCGGTCGACGGCCTCGGTGGAGGTCGACAGCACTTCGACGACGAGCTTCGGCGTCTCGACCACCTGATCCTCGCTGCCGACCGTCAGATGGCGCGGGTCGCAGGTGACCATCACGTCCGGGTAGTAGTAGGCGCCGGCCTTGGCGATGCGCAGCTTGGCGTCGGCGACAAAGGCGCGGCACGGCGTGCCGCGCAGGTGCGCGCGCAGCAGCGCGAAGACGTTGCCGGCGATGACGTTGTGCCGCAGCGAGGCGCCGGTCATCGCGTAGACGTCGCCGCAGACGTACTCGTGGCGCACCGGGCTGCGCACCTCCAGCGCCAAGTAGTCGTCCTCGCTGACCTTGGTGTATTCGGCGATTTTCATCATGGCCTCCTGCGCGATGCGCCCGTCGCCGATTATGACACGGCCGTCAGTGCGCCAGATCCCAGTTCGGCCCGACGCCGACCTCGACGACCAGCGGCACGCGCAGCTTCGCCACCTGCGTCATCAGACGCGGCAGTTCGACGCGGACCTGCGCCAGCTCGGCGTCCGGGACTTCCAGCACCAGCTCGTCGTGTACCTGCAGGACCAGCCGCGCCGCCATCTTCCGCTCGTCCAGCCAGCGCTGCACGGCGATCATCGCCAGCTTGATCAGGTCGGCGGCCGTGCCCTGCATCGGCGCGTTGATCGCCGCGCGCTCGGCGCCCTGGCGGCGGCCGACCTGATTGGCGCGGATGTCGGGCAGCCACAGGCGGCGGCCGAACACCGTCTCGACGCAGCCGTCGCGCTTCGCCGCGTTGCGCGTCTCCTCCATGTAGCGGGCGACGCCGGGGTAGCGCGCGAAGTAGCGCTCGATGTAGGCCTGCGCGGCGCCGCGTTCGAGGTCGAGCTGGCGCGCGAGGCCGAAGGCGCTCATGCCGTAGATCAGGCCGAAGTTGATGACCTTGGCGACGCGGCGCTGGTCCGGGCCGACTTCGAGCGGCGTCACGCCGAAGATCTCGGCGGCGGTGGCCCGGTGCACGTCCTCGCCGGCGGCGAAGGCCGCCAGCAGGCGCGGGTCCTCGGAGAGGTGGGCCATAATGCGCAGCTCGATCTGCGAGTAGTCGGCGGAGACGATGCTGCTGCCTTCCGGCGCGACGAAGGCGGCGCGGATGCGGCGGCCCTCGGCGGTGCGCACCGGGATGTTCTGCAGGTTCGGCTCCGAGCTGGCCAGCCGGCCGGTAATCACGCTTGCCTGCGAGAAGCTGGTGTGTACGCGGCCGGTGTCCGGATTGACCATGCGCGGCAGCTTGTCGGCGTAGGTGCTCTTCAGCTTCGAGAGCTGGCGCGTTTCCAGCAGCACCTTCGGCAGCGGGTAGTCGAGCGCCAGTTCGGAGAGCACCTCCTCGTCGGTCGAGGGCGTGCCCGACGGCGTCTTCTTCTGCACCGGCAGGCCGAGCTTGCCGAACAGGATCTCGGCGAGCTGCTTCGGCGAATTCAGGTTGAACGGCTGGCCGGCGAGTTCGTGCGCCTTGCCTTCGAGCGCGATCAACTGCAGGCCGAGCTCGTGGCTGTGCTGCGCGAGCAGCGCGGCGTCGATCAGGATGCCGTTGCGCTCCATGCGGAAGAGCACTTCGCGCACCGGCATCTCGATCTCGCGGTAGATGCGCTTCAGCCCGTCCTCGGCGTCGATGCGCGGCAGCAAGGCGCGGTGCACCTGCAGCGTGATGTCGGAATCCTCGGCCGAATATTTGGCGGCCATGTCGACGTCGACCTGGTCGAAGCCGATCTGCTTGGCGCCCTTGCCGCACAGCGACTCGTAGGAGATGGTGTCGAGGCCGAGGTGGCGCGAGGCGAGCTGGCCGAGGTCGTGGCCCCGGTCCGATTCGAGCACGTAGGATTCGAGCAGCGTGTCGTGCGCGACGCCGGCGAGCGCGATGCCGTGGTTGGCGAGGACGTGCTGGTCGTATTTCAGGTGCTGGCCAAGCTTCCGGTGCCGCGGCGATTCGAGCCAGGGTTTCATCCGCGACAGCACCTCGTCGCGCGGCAGTTGTTCGGGCACGCCGGCGTAGTGGTGGGCGACCGGGATGTAGCAGGCCTCGCCCGGCGCGACGGCGAGCGAGACGCCGACGATGCGCGCGGCGAACGGATCGAGGCTGGTCGTTTCGGTGTCGATGGCGGTCAGCTCGGCGGCCTCGATCTTCGCCTGCCAGCGCTCGAAGGTCGGCCAGTCGAGCACCGTTTCGTAGGCTTCGCGGTCAGGAGTGAGGAGTGAGGAGTGAGGCGCAGCCGCAGCCGCCTCCGGCGCATCGGCGGCTTCGCCGGCGCTACTCACCTCCTTCAGCCAACTGCGGAATTCGAGGCGCGTGAACAGCTCGACCAGCCTCTCGCGCTGCATCGGCCGGGCGACCAGCGACTGCGGCGTCTCGGCGAGCGGCAGGTCGCAGACCACGGTGACCAGCCTGCGGCCGAGCGGCAGGAAGTCGAGCGCCCGGCGCAGGTTGTCGCCGGCGGCGCCGCCGAGCTCGTCGGCGTGCGCGATCAGCCCGTCGAGCGTGCCGTACTGCGCGAGCCACTTCAGCGCCGTCTTCGGGCCGCACTTGGCGACGCCGGGCACGTTGTCCACCGCGTCGCCGATCAGCGCCAGGTAATCGACGATGCGCTCCGGCGGCACGCCGAACTTGGCCAGCACGCCGGCCTCGTCGAGCACCTCGTTGCTCATCGTGTTGACCAGCGTCACGCGTTCGTCGACGAGCTGCGCGAGATCCTTGTCGCCGGTCGACACGACCACCTCGATGCCCTGCGCCGACGCCTGCCGGGCGAGCGTGCCGATGACGTCGTCGGCCTCGACGCCGGGCTCCATGATCAGCGGCCAGCCGAGCGCCTCGATGCATTCGTGCAGCGGCTCGATCTGGCGCGCCAGATCGTCCGGCATCGGCGGCCGGTGCGCCTTGTATTCCGGGTACCAGTCGTCGCGGAAAGTCTTGCCCTTGGCGTCGAAGACGCAGGCCTTGTAGGCCACGCCCCGCGCCTTGTAGTCGCTTTCCAGCCGGCGTAGCATGTTCAGCACCCCGACGACGGCGCCGGTCGGCTCGCCCGCCTGGTTGCGCAGGTCGGGCAGGGCGTGGAAGGCGCGATAGAGGTACGACGAGCCGTCGACCAGAAGCAGCACGGACATAGCGAAAAGAATGAGCGAAAAAGAGAAACTGCCGCCGCGGGCGGACCCCGAAATCCTCGCGCAATCCGTGTCGGCGCGCGAATCCTGGCGAATCTTCGGCATTATGGCAGAGTTCGTCGAGGCCACCGAACGGCTGGCGCCGATCCGCCCGGCGGTGTCGATCTTCGGCAGCGCCCGCGTCGAACCCGGCAGCCCCTATTACGAACTGACCGAGCAGATCGCGCGCCGGCTCTCCGATTCCGGCTTCTCGGTCATCTCCGGCGGCGGCCCGGGCATCATGGAGGCGGCGAACAAGGGCGCCTTCCACGGCAAGAGCCCGTCGATCGGGCTGAACATCCAGTTGCCGCACGAACAGCACGCCAACGCCTTCCAGGACATCTCGCAGACCTTCCGCCACTTCTTCGCGCGCAAGTACATGTTCGTCCGCTTCGCCAGCGCCTACGTCGTCATGCCCGGCGGCTTCGGCACGCTCGACGAGCTGATGGAGGCGCTGACGCTGGTGCAGACCGGCAAGAGCCGGCGCATCCCGATCATCCTCGTGCACACGCCGTTCTGGCGCGGCATGATCGACTGGTTCCGCGACCGGCTGGTCGACGAGGGCATGATCTCGCCGGAGGACATGGATCTCATCCAGGTGCTCGACGGGCCGGAGGAGATCGTCGAGGCCATCTTCAAGCACTACGAGATGCGCGGCTTCGCCCCTTCCGCCGACGAGCGGGAGATGCTGCTCAACCTGTAATACAATTCTCGAATATTCCTTCGGGGACACCCTATGCGCCGCTTCCTCCCGCTCCTGGCCTTCGTCGCCACCGCCGCCTTCGCCCAGGCCGGCAAGCCTGCCGACCTGCAGCCGCTGCCGGCCGTGCCGCCGCCGCCGCCCGAGATCGTGCCGTTCGACTCGGCGCTCGAACCGGAGGTGACGATCCGCAAGCGCGACGGCGACACCGTCGAGGAATACCGCATGGGCGGCCGCGTGTACATGCTCAAGGTGACGCCGCCGCACGGCGTGCCCTATTTCCTCGTGGACACCCAGGGCGACGGCAATTTCACGCGCATGGAGACGCTCGACGACCGCACGCGCGTCCCGATGTGGATCATCAAGACCTTCTGACCCTTTCATCGGCCGGCCGGCGCCACGTCCGCCGGCCCCAACCGCCGAACTTCCCGCCGACGTGTCCGTCTTCACTCCCGTCTCCCGCGAACAGCTCGCCGCCTGGCTCGCCGCCTACGACCTCGGCGCGCCGACCGCGCTCGCAGGCATCGCCGAGGGCGTGCAGAACTCCAACTTCTTCGTCGACACCGACGCTGGCGGCGAACGCGGCCGGCACGTGCTGACGCTGTTCGAGCGGGTCGATCCGGCGACGCTGCCCTTCTACCTCGACCTGATGGCGCACCTGGCGCGGCACGGCATCCCCTGCCCGGCGCCGCGGCCGATGCGCGACGGACGCCTGCTCGGCACGCTCAACGGCCGGCCGGCGGCGCTCTTCTCGCGGCTCGCCGGCGCCTCGGTGGCGCGGCCGACGCCGGCGCACTGCGCCGCGGCGGGCGAGGCGCTCGCTCGCCTGCACCTGGCCGGCCGCGATTTCCCGGCGCCGCCGCACCCGCGCGGCGCCGACTGGGTCGAGGCCGCCGCCGCCCGCCTGCTGCCGCGGCTGCCGGCCGCCGACGCCGGACTGCTCGCCGACGAGATCGCGGCGCAGCGCGAACCGTCGCCGCCGCTGCCGGCCGGCGTCATCCACGCCGACCTCTTCCGCGACAACGCGCTCTTCGTCGGCGACGGGGCGAGTCCGCGCATCGGCGGCCTGCTCGACTTCTACTTCGCCGGCCGCGGCGACTTCCTCTTCGACCTCGCCGTCGTCGCCAACGACTGGTGCGGCGAGGACGACGGCGGCCTCGACGACGCGCGCCTGCGGGCGCTGATCGCCGCCTACCGCGCGCTGCGCCCGCTCACCGCCGACGAATGCGCCGCCTGGCCGCGCCGGCTGCGCGCCGCGGCGCTGCGCTTCTGGCTGTCGCGGCTGGAGGATTTCCACTGCCCGCAGCCGGGCGAGACGGTCACCGTGCGCGATCCCGACGCCTACCGCCGCATCCTGCTCGCCCGGCGCGCGCTCGGCGACGCGCCGCTGCGGCTTGCCTGAGGGCGGGGGCGCGGCTAGCATTTGCCCCGTTCCCTCACGAGACCCGGCCATGACTTCGTTCCCGCTCACGCCCGTCGCCTTTTCCGGCGAACCCCGGGCGGTGCCGCCGGACGCGCCGTTCACCTGGCTGCACCAGGGCTGGGCGCTGTTCGCCGCGGCGCCGGGGCAGTGGGTGGCGATGACCGTGCTGCTGCTGGTCGTCTTCCTCGGCCTGCAGCTCGTGCCGGTGATCGGCGGCCTCGTCGCCGCGCTGCTCGCGCCGACCTTCGTCGCCGGCCTGCTGCACGCCGCGCGCCGCCTCGGCGACGAGGGGCGCTGCGAGCTCGACGACCTCTTCGCCGGCTTCCGGAACAACGCCGGCGCCCTGGTCGTGCTCGGCCTGCTCTTCATGGCCGGCTGGGCGGCGATCCTGCTCGTCGTCGCGGTCGTCGCCGGCAGCGGCGTGGTCGGCGGCGTCGCCGCCGGCGTCATCGGGCAGCCGGCGATGGGCGTGGGCATCGGCCTGGCCGGCTTCTTCCTCGCCTTCGTCCTCAAGCTGCTGCTCGGCATCCCGCTGTGCCTGGCCATGTGGCTGGCGCCGGCGCTGGTCTACTGCAACGGCATGGCGCCGGTCGCCGCGCTGCAGGCGAGCTTCTCGGCGAGCCTGATGAGCTGGCCGGCGATGCTCGTCCTGGCGCTGGTCTCGCTGGCGCTCGGCTTCTTCGCGCTGCTGCCGATGGGGCTCGGCTTCCTCGTCCTCGTCCCGGTGCTTGCCGGCGTGCTGCACGCCGCGCACAGGGACATCTTTCTCGGCTGAAACGAAAACGGATGAAACCACTGAATTCCGCACCGGAGGGCCGCTGACATGCAGGCCCTCAAACTCACCGCGCGACAAGGCTGGGGCTGGCTCGGCGCCGGCTTCGCCATCTTCCGCCGCAACCCGGCGCAACTGACGCTGATCGTCGTCGGCTACTGGCTGATCGTCGCCTTCGTCAATGCGCTGCCGATGCTCGGGCCGGTGCTGGCGACGGTGACCATCCCGGCCTTCTCCGTCGGCCTGATGAGCGCCTGCCGCGAGATCGACCGCGGCCGCGTGCTGCTGCTGCCGACGCTCTTCTCCGGCTTCCGCACGGCGCAACTGAAGACCCTGCTCGTGCTCGGCGGCCTCTATCTCGCCGCCTCGCTGTTCGCGCTGCTCGTCTCCTCGCTGGTCGACGGCGGCCTGTTCATGCAGACGATGCTCGGCACCTACAAGCCGAGCGAGGAAGACCTCGCCGGCGGCGGTCTCGTCATCGGCGCGCAGACGGCGCTGATCGTCATGGCGCCGGTGATCATGGCCTGGTGGTATGCGCCGGTGCTCGTCGCCTGGCACGGCTTCGGCGCCGGCAAGGCGCTGTTCTTCAGCTTCATCGCCTGCCTGCGCAACTGGCAGGCTTTCCTCGCCTACGGCGCCTGCGTCGCGGCCTTCGGCGCCGTGCTGCCGGGCCTCGTGCTCGGCGTCTTCGTCGCCGCCTTCCCGGGTGCGGCCGCCTTCGTCTCCTCGCTCTTCGTCGTGCCGCTGCTGCTCATTCTCGCCCCTTCGCTGATCGCCAGCTTCTACGTCAGCTACCGCGACGTGTTCACCACCGCCGAAATGCCGCCGGAAGCGGCGCCGACGGCGGAGCCGCCGGCCGATGCCTGAGGAACTGCCGCTCGGCGTCTTCGGCGGCACCTTCGACCCGGTGCACGTCGGCCATCTGCGGCTCGCCGAGGAGGCCGCGGACGCGCTCGGGCTGGCCGCGGTGCGCTGGATTCCCGCCGGCCGGCCGCGCCACCGCGACGCGCCGCGCGTCGCCGCCGCGCACCGCCTGCGCATGGTCGAACTGGCCGTCGCCGGCAACCCGCGCTTTGGGCTCGACGCGGCGGAAGTCGACAGCGGCGCCGCCAGCTACACCGTGCCGACGCTCGAACGGCTGCGCGCCGAGCTCGGCGCAACGCGGCCGCTGGTGCTGCTGCTCGGCGCCGACGCCTACGCCGGGCTGCCCGACTGGCACCGCTGGCGGGAAATCTTCGCGTTGGCGCACGTCGCCGTCGCCCGCCGCCCCGGCGTCGCCGTCGACGCGGCGGCGCTGCCCGCCGAGCTGCAGACCGAGGAGCGCGCGCGCCGCGCGCCGGACGACGATCCGGCGGCGCTCGCCGCGGCGCCGGCCGGCCGCATCCTCGGCTTCACGACGACGCCGCTCGCCGTCTCGGCGACGCAGGTGCGCGCGCTGCTCGCCGCCGGCCGCAGCGCCCGCTATTTGCTGCCGCCCGCGGTTATCGACTATATTGCCCTCCACCACCTCTACCGAAGCCACGATGGATCTTAGAAAGCTGCAGAAACTGGTCGTATCCGCCCTCGAAGACATCAAGGGGCGCGACATCGAAGTCCTCAACACCACCAAGCTCACCTCCCTCTTCGACCGCATCGTCATCGCCTCCGGCGACTCCAACCGCCAGGTGAAGGCGCTCGCGCGCAGCGTCCAGGAGAAGGTCGCCGAGGCCGGCGGCGAGGTGCTGTCGGTCGAGGGCGAGGAGAACGGCGAGTGGGTGCTGGTCGACCTCGGCGACATCGTCGTGCACGTGATGCAGCCGGCGATCCGCGCGCACTACAACCTCGAGGAACTGTGGTCCGCCCGGCCGGCGAAGCGCCGGGCCGTCGCCGAAGAGGACAGCGCCGCCGCATGAAGCTGCTGATCGCCGCCGTCGGCCACC
This sequence comes from Rhodocyclaceae bacterium, assembly GCA_019455325.1. Lineage (GTDB taxonomy): Bacteria > Pseudomonadota > Gammaproteobacteria > Burkholderiales > Rhodocyclaceae > Proximibacter. The sequence goes on from JACFMQ010000005.1 coordinate 339,033, forward strand.
GGATGCCGGACTGGGTGGCGGCGGGCTGCGACGAATACCTGAAGCGGATGCCGCGCGAACTGCCGCTTTCCGTCGTCGAGATCAAGCCCGAGCCGCGCGGCGGCAAGAGTGGTGGAAAAAGCCGCGAACAGCTCACCGCCGCCGAGAAGGCGCGCATCCTGCCGGCGATCGCCGGCTGCGGGCGCGTCGTCGCGCTCGACGAGCGCGGCAAGGATCTCACCACGCAGCAACTGGCGCAGCGCCTGGAAGCCTGGATGCGGGACGGCCGCGACACCGCCTTCTTGATCGGCGGCGCCGACGGCCTCGACGCCGGACTGAAGGAACGCGCCGACGAGACGATCCGCCTGTCCAGCCTGACGCTGCCGCACGCCATGGCGCGGCTGGTGCTGTGCGAGCAGCTCTACCGCGCGGCCAGCGTGCTGAAGAACCACCCCTACCACCGCGAAGGATGAGCGGCGCCCGCCGGATCGTCCCGGCGCCGCGAACCGCCGCCGCCCGCTTCGCCGGCGACGCAGAAGGAAAAAACGCCCGATGAACCCGTCCATGCCCCGCATCCACCTCGCCTCGCGCAGCCCGCGCCGGCGCGAGCTGCTGACCCAGCTCGGCGTGCATTTCGATACGCTGCTCTTCCGCGGTGAGGCGCGCGCCGACGCCGAGACCGACGAGACGCCGCTGCCCGACGAGGATCCGGTCGCCTACGTGCAGCGCGTCGCCCGCGCCAAGTGCGAGCACGGCTGGCGCTGCGTCGGCTGGCGGCACCTGCGGCCGCAGCCGGTGCTCTCCGCCGACACGACGCTGGAATTCGCCGGCGAGATCATCGGCAAGCCGGCCGATGCCGCCGACGCGATGCGCATCCTCGAACGCCTGTCCGGCAGCACGCACCGCGTGCTCACCGCCGTCGCCGTCTGCTTCGAGTCGCGCGTCGAGACCGCGCTGTCGGTCAGCGAGGTGCGCTTCGCCAGGCTCGACCCGGCGGACATCCGCCGCTACGTGGACAGCGGCGAGCCGATGGACAAGGCCGGCGCCTACGGCATCCAGGGCCGCGCCGGCATGTTCGTCGAGCACCTTTCGGGCAGCTACAGCGGCGTCATGGGGCTGCCGCTGTTCGAGACGGCGCAGTTGCTGCGGCGCTTCGACCATCCGCTCTGAGTTTCCGCTGCGATCGACCGTGCGAGGCGCCGGCCGGCCCGACCCGGCCCGATTGCCCGCGTCCGTTTCCGGCCTCGTCTTCGCTGCGGGCGGATGGCGAGGGTTCGGGGTAGGCGCGATTTAGAAGCTTTTATCATTTAGTGTCATTGGTCGCTGGATGCTCTTTGTAGACAATTGAGGTCTACATCAAGCCTGGCGGGCAACACATGACTGGTCGCGCACACGCGCTCGGCGCGGCACTGGGCAAGCGAATCGCCGAGCGGCGCAAGGCGCTCGGCTGGACGCAGGCGGAATTGGCGGAAAGGCTCAGCGTCGACACAATCACCATCTCGCGTTTCGAGCGCGGCTCGAACCTTCCGTCCCTGGCCCGGCTGGAGCTTGTCGCGGGCTGTCTGCAGGTCTCCGTTTCCAGCCTGCTGTCCGAATCTTCCGGCACCGCCGACGACCAGGCGCTGATGATCAAGCGCTGGATCGAGCCGCTCGCCGAGGAGGACCGCCGTTTCCTCGTCGAGATGGTGTGCGAGTGGAGCGAGTTCCTGAAGGCGAGGCAGTTCGCCCGCAAGCGGTGACGCCGGCGCGGGAGCGCGTCAGACGAAGCGCGCGACAAAGGCGCCGACGCTCGCTGCCGGCAGCGGCGCCCAGACGCGGTGGCCGTTGCCCGGCGCCACGCCGGTCGGCGTGCCGTCGGCCTTTTCCAGCCGGTCGAGCGCGATCTCGGCGTTGCCGGCCGGGTGCACGATCTCCAGCCGGTCACCGACCGCGAAGCGGTTCTTCACCTCGATCTCGGCGAGGCCGCGCGCCGCGTCCCAGGCCACGACGTCGCCGACGTAGAGGCTCCGCGCCGATTCCGAATGGCCGCGCAGGTAGTTCTGGTACTCGCGGTCGTGGTGGCGCTGGTAGAAGCCGTCGGTGTAGCCGCGGTTGGCCAGGCCGTCGAGCTGCGCCAGCAGCCCCGGGTCGAGCGGCCGGCCGGCGACCGCGTCGTCGATGGCTTGGCGGTAGGTCTGGCAGGTGCGCGCCGCGTAGTACGGTGACTTGGTGCGGCCCTCGATCTTCAGCGAGTCGACGCCGATGGCGACCAGCCGCTGCACGTGCTCGATGGCGCGCAGGTCCTTCGAGTTCATGACGTAGGTGCCGTGCTCGTCTTCCTCGATCGGCATCGATTCGCCCGGCCGCTCCTTCTCCTCGACCAGCCAGACGTCGCCGGCGGCGTCCTCCTTCGCCGGCTGCACCTTGTAGTCCCAGCGGCAACTGTTGGTGCAAGTGCCCTGGTTCGGGTCGCGGTGGTTGAAGTAGCCGGAGAGCAGGCAGCGGCCGGAGTAGGCGATGCACAGCGCGCCGTGCACGAAGACCTCCAGCTCCATGTCCGGGCACTGCTGGCGGATTTCCTCGATCTCGTCGATCGACAGCTCGCGCGAGAGGATCACGCGCGACAGGCCCAGCGAACGCCAGAAGCGCACCGCCGCCCAGTTCACCGTGTTCGCCTGCACCGAGAGATGCACCGGCATCTCCGGCCAGCGCTCGCGCACCAGCATGATCAGGCCGGGGTCGGCCATGATCAGCGCGTCCGGCCGCATGGCGACCACCGGCGCCATGTCGTCGAGGTAGGTCCGCACCTTGGCGTTGTGCGGGTAGATGTTGCTGACCACGTAGAGCTTCCGGCCGCCGGCGTGCGTCTCGCGCACCGCCGCGGCCAGGGCGTCGAGATCGCCGAAGGCGTTGTTGCGCGTGCGCAGGCTGTAGCGCGGCTGGCCGGCGTAGACGGCGTCGGCGCCGAAGGCGAAGGCAGTCCGCAGCATCGCCGGCGAGCCGGCGGGGGCGAGCAGTTCGGGGGTTTTCATGCGGGACGGTACAATGAGGGCAGTCCCCAAATTATACGCGCCCGGCCCCAACGCCTCCGGCGCCGCCCCGCACCATGCCAGAACAGATCCTGATCAACTTCACGCCGCAGGAAACGCGCGTCGCCATCATGCGCCAGGGCGCCGCCCAGGAGCTGCACATCGAGCGCACCGCCTCGCGCGGCATCGTCGGCAACGTCTACATGGGCAAGGTCGTGCGCATCCTGCCCGGCATGCAGTCGGCGTTCATCGACGTCGGCCTCGAACGCACCGCCTTCCTGCACATCGCCGACATCCTCGAAGCACGGCCGAACGGGCACGGCGGCGAGCCGCCGCGGCCGATCGAGCGCATGCTGTCGGAGGGGCAGAGCCTGCTCGTGCAGGTGATCAAGGACCCGATCGGCACCAAGGGCGCGCGCCTGTCCACGCAGATCTCGGTGGCCGGCCGCATGCTCGTCTACCTGCCGCAGGAAAAGCACATCGGCGTCTCGCAGCGCATCGAGGACGAGGCCGAGCGCGAGGCGCTGCGCGAGAAGCTGTCGCGGCTGGTGCCCGCCGACGAGGCGGGCGGCTTCATCGTGCGCACGATGGCCGAGGGCGCGTCGGAGGCCGACCTCGCCAACGACATCGCCTACCTGCGCAAGATCTGGGCGGAGCTGAAGACGCGGGCGCGGACCGCGGCGGCACCGGCGATGATCTACCAGGAACTGAACCTCGCGCAGCGCGTGCTGCGCGACTTCGTGAACCCGGAGACGACGCGCATCGTCGTCGACTCGCGCGAGAACTTCCAGAAGCTCTCCGCCTTCGCCGAGGGCTACACGCCGGCGGTGCGGCCGCTGCTCGACCACTACACCGGCGAGCGGCCGCTGTTCGACCTGTTCGGCGTCGAGGACGAGATCCAGAAGGCGCTCGCCCGCCGCGTCGAGCTGAAGTCCGGCGGCTATCTGATCATCGACCAGACCGAGGCGATGACGACGATCGACGTGAACACCGGCGGCTTCGTCGGCGTGCGCAACTTCGACGACACCATCTTCAAGACCAACCTGGAAGCGGCGCAGACCATCGCCCGCCAACTGCGCCTGAGGAACCTCGGCGGCATCATCATCATCGACTTCATCGACATGGACAGCACCGAGCACCGCGAGGCCGTGCTCGCCGAGTTCAACAAGGCGCTGGCGCGCGACCACACGCGGCTGACCGTGAACGGCTTCACCGCGCTCGGCCTGGTCGAGATGACGAGGAAGCGCACGCGCGAGTCGCTGGCGCACGTGCTCTGCGAGCCGTGCCCGACCTGCGAGGGGCGCGGCGAGGTGAAGACGGCGCGCACCGTCTGCTACGAAATCCTGCGCGAACTGCTGCGCGAGGCGCGCCAGTTCAACGCCCGCGAGTACCGCGTGATCGCCTCGCCGGCGGTGGTCGACCTGTTCCTCGACGAGGAGTCGCAGGGGCTGGCGATGCTCTCCGACTTCATCGAGAAGCCGGTGTCGCTGCAGGCCGAGCCGAGCTACTCGCAGGAGCAGTACGACATCGTGCTGATGTGAGGATTCCCGGCGCCTCGTCGCGCCTCGCTCGCCATACAAATTCATCCACCGTTTCCGGCTCTATAATGGGCAACCAAGGCAACGCCGCCCGGAGCCGAAAAATGCTGCTGAACCAACTGCATGCGCAAAAGAACGCCATTGCCGCCTTGGGCAGCCGATACGGCGCCCGGCGCATCCGTGTCTTTGGTTCCGTGGCACGCGGCGAAGAAGGGCCGGACAGCGACGTGGATTTTCTGGTCGAGTTCGATCATGGCTACGACCTCTTCGCCCAGCGCCTGCCGCTGACCAGGCAACTCTCCGAACTGCTGGGGCGACCGGTGGATCTGGTGCCCGAACACGAACTGAACCGCCACCTGCGCGACAGCATCCTGAAAGAAGCCGTCGAGCTATGAGCAAATCCTGGCAGGCGCATGCCCGATACATCCTCGATGCCATCGCCAAGATTCGGCGCATCCAGGCGCGGGGCGACCTGACCCAGGACGACATCCTCTACGATGCCGCCCTGCGCAACCTGCAAACGCTCTCCGAATCCACCCAGCATCTTCCCGAGGACCAGAAAGCCGCCTGGCCGGACATTCCCTGGCGGGACATCAGCGGTTTCCGCAACATCCTGGTGCATAACTACCTGGGCGAAATCGATTCGCAAACGGTTGCCGCCGTGATCGACCGGCACCTCGACGCTCTGGAAGCCAGCATCCAAGCCATGCTGTCGAGTGACGACTAGATTTCGGGGATCGCGGGGCGGGTGGCCGCAATGTCGCTGACCCGCAGCTCCTGGGTGTTGCCACGTCCGTCATGCAGCAGCACGTGAAAATCCTCGTCCGGACGAGCGAAACGCACATGACCTTGCGCGTCCGTCCGGGCCGCCTGTAGCACCCCGGCATCGCCGCCCCGGACCTCGATCCTGACGTCCGGCCTGGCCTTGCCGTCCGACTCCCTGACCCGACAGGCCACCTGTGCGCCGGCCGCCCAGCACTGCAACACCGTGATGTGCTCCGGGCCGTGGGCCATGGCCGCAGGTGGCACGCTCCCCAGGGCCAGGGGCAGCGCCAGCATTCCAATGGGACGGAAAAGTTTCATGGGGCCACCTCCTGCGAGCGCCCGCGTGCCGCCAGGAATCTGGCCGTGGCAGGCGAAACCTGGCGGATGTCGAGGATCGTCTGATATACCTCGCCGGAACGGCTTCGCACCGTCAGCCAGAGGCCATCCTCCGCCCGCGCCGCCGGAGGAACGGCGAGCATGGCTTCCCGTTTCCTGCCTTCGCGCTGGAGACGCATGCCGGCCGCCTGCAGAGAATACGGCTGGCGAATCTGCAGCCAAGCCTCGGCAATCTGCAATTCGCACTCATCGCAGAAACGCAGCATGAAATGCTTGACCGGCACCCCGATGGCGGAAATTTCCGGGGCTTCCCGTTCCTCCTCCGCAATGACGAAGCGCCACGGGCCGACTTGCCCCGTGACGGCGTCGGAGCGCAGCAAGGGATGCGGCGGCGCCTGATGCAATTGCCAGCCGAAGCCCAGGGGCAAGCCCACGAGCAGCAGGAGCCACAGGCTCCGCCAGCCTCGCGCGGGCGGCGGGGCGGCATCCGGCAAGCGGTTCGCGGCGGCCGTGATGCTGCCGTCGGCTTGCCGTCCGCTCTGCTTTCGCCAGGGCCAGTAGGCAATGGCAAACACCAGCGCCGTCGCCGCCATCGTCAGCCAGCCGAACCACAGCACCGTACCGAAGTGGCCGAACCAGCCCCGAACGCACACTGCCCATGCCAGGGCCAGCAACGGCCAGCCCAGTAGCCGGAAAGCCCGCCTCTGCTGCGCGCTCGGCCCGCGCCCCAGCAGCAGTCTGCCCTCGCGTTCGCTTGCCAGCGCCAGCAGGGCGAAGCCCCCCAGACTCAAGGCCAGCACCAGGACATGCCAGCCGATGAACAGGTCCGGCATCATGCCCCGCCTCCTTGCAGCAGAACCCAGCACAGGGCCGCAGCCAGCCCGGTCCACACTGTCAGCCATACCCAGGCGCGGGTGGCGCTGCGGGTATGGAACACCCACAGCAGAATCGGGAGGTAGATCAGGAAGCCCGGTTTGAGCGCGGATACCCTGGCCTGAACCTCCGGCATGGACATCAGCGCCGCCAGCAGCAGCGTGGTCAATGCCGAAGCCAGGGCATAGCCGCCAAGCGCGGCCGCCAGGATGCGGGAGAGCACACCCAGGCGGTAGCGGGCCGTCCCGTTCAAAAGGACCCGCATCGTCATCGCACGCCCTCCACGGCCGGGTCGCCCATGGCGGCGACGGGGCTGGTTGCCGCCCACTTGCGGCCCAGCTTCCAGGCGATCGCCCCGAACATCGCCGCCAGCCCGAACATGGTCAGATCGAATCCCGCCAGCGGCCAATCGCCGGCCGGAACCGTTACCCCCAGATGCCTGTCGGTGGTCAGCGCATTGAGCAGCGGAAGCAGCCCGAAAGCCGCTGCCGCCAGCCACAAGGTTTCCACCCAGGCCCGTTTCTCGGGGCGGAACGCGGCATAGCAGAACAGCCAGCCCCAGGTGAGAAACATCGCATGCAGCTCCCACGTGGCCCGGTCGGCCAGGGTTGCCGGCAGCAGGCGGTTGGCCCAGAAGTAGGCCGCCACCGCCACGGGCAGGCCGGCGAGCACGGCGACGTTCAGGCAGGCCATCAATCGCAGGCCGAAGTGTTCGGGGATGCCTTCCCTGGCATGGCGCGCTCGGCGCTTGACTACCCACAGCACCATGCCGGTGGCGATCATGAAGCAGCCGAGCAGGCCGGAAACGAAATGCAGCCAGCGCAGGGGATAGGTGGCGTACCAGGCTTCGTGCAGCGAGACCAGGGTACGGAACCACGCCGTGCCCGGATCGTGGCCGCCGATCACCGGCAGGCGTTCGCCGGTCAGCGCATCGAAGCGCAGCGTGGTCGAATCGGTGACGGTTCTCGTCAATTCCGAGCCGAAGGGGCGCGACACATCCACGGACAAACCCTGGCCCTGCAAGCGCTGGACCATGATCTGGCCGACCTTGCCCGGCCCGAAAACGGCCTCGGCTTCGGCGATCAGACTAGCCATCGGCACCTGCGGGCGCTGACCGACGGGCAGGGCGGTGGGCTTGGCCGGCGCATTGGGTTTGAACTGCCCGATGACTTCCCCGGGCAGCGGCAGATAGTGGCCGCTGTAATACACCAGCCCGGTGTAGAGGATCATCACGAAGAACGGCAGCGCCATCACGCTGGTGACGTTGTGCGCATCCAGCCAGGATCGTTGCCCCTTGCCAGGGCGAAAGGCGAAGAAATCCTTGAAGATCTTCTTGTGCACGATCACCCCGCTGACGATGGCCGCCAGTGCCAGAAAGGCACAGAGCCCGGCGAGGTAGATGCCGACCATCTTGTCCATGTAATGGAACTGATGGTGCAGGCGGCGGAAGGCCACGCCGCCTTCGGTCTCGCGGACCTCGGGGCGCAACGCCTCTTCACCGGTCGCTGGGTCGAACCACCGCGGCTGTGGATTGGGAAAGGTGCGAACCACCAGATGCGTACGGCTGGCGGAGTTGTCCGGCTGGTTGCGGATATGGGCGGGCTTGATCTGCCACAGATGGGCATCGGGCGACTGCCCGATCAGCAGGTCCAGCGCCCGCTCGACCTGTTCCGCTTGCGGCGCCTGTCGCAGACCGACTTCCAGCGGCCGCTCCGGCTCCATCCAGCGGGTGATGTCGTACATGAAGAACGAAGCCGTGCCGGTGACGAAGATGAAAAACACCAGCCAGCCCGTCACCAGGCTGGTCCAGGTGTGCAGCCAGGACATGCTCTGGCGAAAATATGCTTTCATGAGTCTGAATCCTGTAATGGATGCACGCCTCTCCGCATGGCGGCGAGGCGTGCATGAGCGGCTTCAGATTGCGGATTCAACCGGTCGATGCAACACACTAAAGCCTGCGCAAGCAGAAGGAGTA
>JACFMQ010000001.1:0-134970 GCA_019455325.1 Rhodocyclaceae bacterium
GCGCGCGGAGAAGGCCTGCGTCGCGCGGTCCAGCACCTGGTCGACGTCGTCGCCGAACTGGCGGCCGCCCTGCCAGGCGCCGGTGGAGGTGTAGCGGCCGTCGTCGAAGGCGCCGCTCGCGGAGCCGTAAGTCGATTTGAACCGTTCTCCGCCGCCGATACGCGAGCCGAGGAAGCCGCCGATAACAGCCCCTGCCAGCGCACCGATTGGGCCGGCCCATGACCCCATTGCCGCGCCAGATGCCCAGGCAGATCCGGCAGCAGTCGCGTAGCCGACGCCCGCGCCGATGGCGCCGCCGGCCGCGCTCTGCCCCTTGCCGCCGTAGAGCACGCCGGCCAGGATGCCGCCGCCGGCCGCCCACGGGAGCGCGGAGCCGAGCGTCGACATGCTGGCGACACCGCTCGTCGAGCCGGCGGTGGCGCCGTTGGCGAAGAGGCCGCCGTACCCGAGGCTCGCCCCGGTGCCGATGCTCGATGCCGTGACGCCCGCCGTGGAAAGGCCGAGCGCCTGCCCATACTGCGACGTGGCGAAGCTGCCATACAGGCCGTAGTCGCCGCTGGCGAGGTCGTAGAGGCTCTTGGCGTTGCTGGCCATCCCGAGCAGGTTGCTGCCCGCTCCGGCGCCGGCCGCGCCGCCGGAGAGGCCGAGCGCGCCGGCGGCCGTGGTGTAGACCTGCAGGGCGATCGGCCGCAGCGTCGCCTCGTAGATCGCCGAGAGCAGCGCGGCGCGCAGCGACTGGCCGATGCGCTCGGCCGCGCTGGCGCCGTCGTCCGCCCAGGCGACGAAGGCATCGCGCGCAATGCGGTCGGTCTCCTGCCAGCCTTCCTGCCAGACCTTGGCGGATTCGGTCGCCAGCCGCAGCGCCTCGCGGCTGGTGGCGAGCTGGCGTTCCAAGGTTGCACGCTCGCCGAACTGTTCGGCGGCGGCGCGCCGGGCTGTCGCCAAATCAAGGTAATACTGCTTCGCACGCTGCGCCGCCTCGCCCTCGCTATCGATGGCGGCGGCGGCCTCTTCCAGCGCATCGGCGAAGTCGTTCGCGGATTCCTGCGCAGCCAGGGTCTTCTGCCGCCGGTATTCGTCGAGCTGCTGGGTGGTCATACCGAGCGTGACCAGTTCCTCGCGCAGCGCGGCGTTGTCGGTGGCGAGCTGGCCGACCTCGCCCCAGGCCTCGGAAGTCAGCGTGGCGAGCGTGGCGCGGGCGGCCTTGTCGAGTTCGACGTAGGCGAGCGTGCTGGCGTTGGCGGCCGCTGCGGCCTCGGCGCCGAGCTTCTGGATGTCGCCGAGGATGCGCTCGCGATCTGCGGGCTTCGTCGCGGTGGCGAGCTGCTCTCGCAGCACGGCGGCGCGCGCGGCGAACGACTCGCGCTGCGCCTCGCCGAGCCGGTCGAGGTACGCGCGCTCGTCGAGCTCGCCCCTGGCGCGGGCGATCCGAAGCAAGCCATCCTCGGCGGCGAGGGATTCCTTGATGGTGGCGAGGCGGTTGGCGTACTGCTCCTTCAGGAGGGCGGCGGCCTCGCTGATGGAGGTCTTGTCTGCGTACTTCGCGCGCGCCGCTTCCTTGCGCGCTGCGATCTCCGCCTTTGACACTCCCGCCTGTTCGCCCAGGGCATCGATCTTCGCCAGTTCGCGGGCAAGGCGTGCCTGTTTGTCGAGGTATTCCTCGCCCTCGCGCAGCCAGGCGAGGGCGGCCTCTTCTTTTTTTGCTCGATCGCCGGCGGCCTGCGCAATGCGCTGTTCGTAGGCCAGTTGGGATTCCAACCGCGACAGCTCGGACTTTTCCGAATCTGACAGCCCGGAGAAGATGCCTCTCCCCGGCGCCGCCTTCTGCCGCAGTTCGTCGATCCGTGATTGCAGCGAACGGGTGCGGCCGACGGCCAGCATCATGTCCCACGCCTGCCGCGCCGCGTCGCCAACTCCCTTCCACATCCGCTCCAGCGAGCCAAGCGACGCTCCCAGCTTCTGCGTCCGCTCCTCCATTGCCGCTGAATAGGTGCGCTGCGCCAGCGCAGCGGCTTCTTCGCGCCGCCCCTCTGTATCCAATGCCTGAATCTGCTGAAAGACGGAGGCTGTGAGGAAACGGTACTGGTCATTCAGCCTGAGGATCGCTGCCACCGGCTCGCGCCCGAGGCGCTCGAACTGCCCGACCGTCTCGCTGACCGACTGCACGCCGAGGCGGGCAAGATCAGTCGCCACGCGCGCGGCCGAACTCAGGCCATTGGTGGAAACTTCGCCGGTGGCTGCCAACTTCGCCAGCGCGTCGGACAGCGCCGACTGCGAGCGCGTGGCCGAACTCGATTCCATCGCCAGCGCCCGCAATTGATCGACGCTGCTGCCGATGGCGTTGTTCGAAAGGATCAGCGACCGCGAGAATTCCTGCTCTTCCTTGGCCCCCTTGATCCAGCCGGCGGCGAGGGCGGCGAGGGCGGTGACGGCCACCGCGACCGGCGTGCGCAGCGCGCCGATCGCATTCGACGCCACGGTGGCGGCGCGCGAGGACATGCCGAGCCCTTCTGCGGCCTCTTTGGCGGCGTCCCGCCCAAGATCGGAGAGCGCGCCACCCGTCTTGCCGGCGGCGTCGTTCACCTTGTCCAGCTCGCGCCCGGCCTCGGCCGTGGCGGGCTTCAGCCCCTCGACGCTGCCGACGATATCGATTCGGATGTCGTTCTGGTCGCTCATGCTCCCGATTTTTCTGCGGGGGCAGGCGCAAAAAAAGGGGAGGCCGAAGCCTCCCCGTTGGCGCTGCGCAATCGCCGCGACCGTCAGTCGCCGCCGCGTGGCAGCCGCCGCCCGGCATGGTATGCCATCAACGGTAGCCCGAAAGCATCGATGATGTCGCGTTTCGCGACGCCATTCTCATCGACATGCTTCGCGATGGCGTCGCGTGGATTGGTGTATTCGAGCACCTCGCAGATGTCGTTGGCGCAGAACCACGGCTTACTCCGAGAGTTTCATCGACGTTGCAATCGGTTAGAATCATGCTCTTTGAATACATGGGGGCAATATGAAGCGCTTGGCGGCAGTCATCGTTGTCTTGCTTCTGGTGGCGGTAGGGTTCTTTGGCTACACGAAGTATCAGGAGCGCCAACTAGTTGAGGCCGTGCGCCCGCACGTGAAAAATACCTCACTGCGTATAGAAAATTTCGCCAGATTGAAGACTGATAAATCAAACATCACATATAAGGAATTTTTTTCCAAGGTCGATAGCGACCTTGCGGAACTCGATAAACGGCTACTTGATGTTCAGACGCTTTCAACCGCCACCAACAAGGAAACGACTGATATTGCAGCCTCTTACATCCGAACCGCGCAAGATTTCATTCGTGCGATGGGTGCGATGACGCAGAAAGATTTGTCTGTAAATGCCGCTAAAAATTGGGCATCCCAGTCGATAGATGACCTACGTACATCAACCTCCTATAGTTATCAGCATGCAAAACGCACGTCAGATAAGGCAGTTGAGGATTTTAGGAAGGCAATAGATGAGTATAAAGAGGCAGAAGAAGAGATGAAGGCTGCTGCATCAAAAATGAAAGAGGCAGCGATTTTTGCGGGCGCCAAGCTAGATAAAGAAATGGTGATCTCTCCCGAGGCTATGGATTCGTTCCTTGATGCCCATAGCAGCGAGAAATAGTTTTGTCTGAGTTTTTTCTGGCGATTTAAAGGCTATCCTGATATAGGGGATTCTCTTCCCAACAATCCATCCGGATCAAACCCCTCCAGCCCGATCTCGTCGAGGGGAATGTTCATCACCTCTGCCTGCTCCATGGCGATGGTCAGCACGTCGTAGTACGCCATCACCTTGCCGCTGCTGAAGCTGCCGCCCTCCCGGTTCGCCTCGGCGGCGCCGTCGCGCGCCGCGTGCACGATCTCCTGCAGGACAACCTTGAAATCAGCCTGTGCCATCTTTCCTCTCCTTCATGATCCCACCGAGGATCTCCAACTGCGCCTGTTGCCGGGCGATGTCCTTCGGCCATTTCTTCTCGACTAGGTCGGCCACGCGCTCCGGCGGCCAATCCTTGCCGACCTTCTCCTCCGGATGCGCGATCCATCGCTCGTGACGATCGATCTGCCCCTGCAGCGACCGCATGCCCTTCTCGATCAGGTGGTCGGGTAGTTCGCGCTGGCGCAGCAGAAAGCCGTGATGCGCGCCGCCGGCGTGGGCAATCGCATAGGTGTCCGGGGGCTGCCCGGCGACCGAGGATTCCGTTCTCGCAATTCTAGCCGCCACCTTCGAGAGCGGGGCGCGGATCATTCCCTGCCGCAGCCGCCCTTCGTTGAACAGTTCGGCCTTCCCCTTGCCCAGCACGCCCGCGCGCACCGCCGCCGGCAGGCGTTCCAGCGCCGCCATCGGCGTTTCCTTGCCGGCCCGGTCGGCGTCGGTGATTTCGTCCCGATAGACGACTTCCACATAGCTTAATGTGTTCGGGTGCGCCGGCCACGGGCACTTCTCGCGGCTCGGATACACGCCCGGCCCCAGCCCATGTAGGTTCTGCGCGGCCAGCAGGTCGCAGATGTCGTGCTTCGGGTGCGCCGGTGAGAGCAGGAAGCGGAAGCCGGCGAAGTCCGGGTGATCCTCGGCACCGGCCATGTACGCCTCGCCGTGCGCGCGGTTGATTTCGGTGCGGAACACCCGGTGCGCCTGGTACAGCGCCGATTCGCCCCGGCCCGTCATCAGCTCGGCGGCCTGGTCGCCCAGGCGTGCGGCGTTCGCCGCGCCCAGCCGCGCCGCCACCTCCGGCGGCACCTCCCGGCCGCGTGCGAGGAACTCCCGCGCCGCCTCGGCGCTGCCGTGCCCCTGGATTACCGCCAGCTCGATCGCCTCGGCGATCGCCGCCTTCGCCGCGCGGTCGATGCGCCAGAGCCGGTCGGAGAGCATCAGCCCGTCCGCCGCCACGAAATGGCGCACGAACGAAACGGCCTCGGTCGCCACCGGCATCGCGGCGGCGGTTCCCAGCACCGCGCCGGCGCCGAGGGCGGCGGCATGGGAGAGTCCGGCGCTGACCGTGGCGTTCCGCAGCTCCGTCACCTGCGCCAGGATCGTCTCCACCTGCGCCAGCACCTGCCGCATCTCGACCAGTGACAGGTTGCCGTCGCCGGCGGCGGCGCGCGCGATGGCCGCGCGCAGCCGCTCCGCGGCAGCGCCGTACAGCCGCGCCAGCTCTTCGGCGCCGGCGGCGTCCAGTTCCTCCAGCGCCCGCCGGGCGGCCAGCGTCGCGCGGCGGATTTCGGCGCGCTCGCGGAGGCTCATTTTATGTTGAATCTGCCGTTTGCCACCGAGCGCAACTGTTCGTAACTCCAGCCGTGATTCTTCAGGATTTCTTTCGCCGCCTGCCGATCCTGCTTTGCTACCTCTGAAGACGGAAGCAGTCCTGAAACTGGCGCGATTGTTCTAGGGTCAAGCAGCGGTTCGCCATCGGAGCCGGTTCCAAGAACCGTCCCCCTTACCTTGTATCCATACTTGTAGCCTTGAGCAGAGTAATGTGCGCCGGATGCTACGGAAACGCCGATTTCAGAAAAGCCATCTGCATGATTCATGGAAGGCTTCAGCTTCCCTGCTGCAGCCAAAGACAACTCGTCCTTGTTGTTCGTAAACCTCCAGAAGACCCCGTCGTTCATCTTTGGGCGGAATTTCTCTAGCACGGCATTCTGAACCATGTCCCGAAGCCTTCCTGGCGACTCACCGAAGCCGGGCCAGAAAACATCGATGCGACCATCGTCCAGTACCTCAACGGTTGCACCGAATGTTCCCGGTTTTTTTATAAGGTTTACAACAACATCTCCTGCCTCCCTGTTGTCGCCCACCCACTGCCCTCCGTTCTGGTTTCCAGCGGGAACTCTAGGTTGATCCGGGTCATACAGCAAGAACTCTCCGGGTCGCCGCCCATTCCGTTGTTCGGCCGCGGCGACACCGATGCTCGTCGCGCTCTCACCCTTCGGCGCATTGCCCGGCGTGATGTTCACGCGCGGCGGGCCGGGCGTCCACTCGCCGTGCAGCGGATCGCGGCCGATGCTGCCCGCGCCGGCGGGGTAGGGGTCGCCGCGTTTCACCTCGGCGTCGATGCGCCGGCGCACCGCCGCGGCGTTGAACCCCAGCTCCTCGAAGATCATGTCCTGCGGCATGCCGAGCGCGCGCCACTTGAGCATGCGGTCCACGGTCTGGTTCGGCGTTTCCGTCCGCCGCTCGGCGAAGCCGATCCAGTATTCTTCCGGGTCCGGCACGATGCCCTTGAGCAGGAGCTGCAGGCGGAACCCCTCGGCGTAGGCGAACGAGAGCGTGTCCTGGAACACGTCGACCTCCTCGTAGTAGTCTCGCTTCAGGTCTTCGAGGATGTCGCGCGCCATGTCCTCGGTGTAGCCCATCAGCCCCTTCGGCGCCGGCGTGCCGGAGAAGAAGGTGTCGAGCAGGTGCACCACGTCGCCGATGTCGCCCAGCGTCGCGTCGCCCTGCACCGCGCTCACCGCGCCCTTCCGGTTGCTGTAGAAGTCGGTGGTGATCTCGCCCTTCTCGTTCTCCACGCTCGCGCGGTATTCGTCCAGCTCGGGCTTGCTCGCCCCTTCCAGCACGTGCGAAAGCCGCAGCGGCGCCCGGTGCCGGCGGCGGATCACCAGATCCTCCTCGGTCATCCTGAGCTTTCGCCACACCTCCCGGCTGGCATCGAGGAAGGGCCGGCCCATCGCCCCCATGTCGTCGAACGAATCGGGGTCGAAGCGGCACAGGAACAACTGCCAGAGCGGGAAGCCGGCGAGCTTCGTTCCGGTCGTCATGTCGATCTGCCAGAAGGCGTCGGCCACGTCCTTGAAGCGGCCGCCGGCATTGACGTTCGGCAGGATCGTCTCGCTCGGCATGCGCACCGCCGCCACCACCGCCTGCGCGTCGTCGATCACCCACTGCAAGGGCAGGTTCCCCTCCATCGCCAGCCCGCGCGCGTCGCTCTTCAGCTTCTCCACGCGGGAGAGCTGCAGGCGGCGGGCGAAGCCCTCCCAGGCCTTCGCCAGTGCGCGGCTCGTTTTCGTCTGCGTGAACACCAGCCCGCCCTTCACCGCGTCGCGGGCGATGCGGCCGTGAATGCGCCGCACGCGGCCGTCCTGCCGGTCCATCTCGCGCACGTCGAGGATCGACTGGCGGACGTCGGGGTCGACCCACATCTGCCGGTACTGGTACTTCAGCGAGTTCTCCGGCGTCGGCCGGCGGCCGCGCTCGCTGTTCCGCGCCGTCGCGCCCGCCTGCGCGTTCGGCGTTGCCGAGGCGCCGGCGCCGCGCAGCCTTGCCCAGATTTCAGCCAGCCCCATCATCAGCCCCTTTCAGCAGTCGGCAATGGCGCACCGCGCGCCAGCCGTCGATCAATCCTTCCGCGTGCAATTCCTTCACGAACGGCACCAGCTCCGGCAGGTGCGCCTCCACGAAGAACTTGTTCGCCGCCACCGCCGCCCGCTCGGCGTCGGTCAGCGTCCGCGGCGCTGCCGCCGCCGGCCGCGCGGCGGGGGAGGGCGGCCGCCCCTTGGCCTCGGCGTAGCTCTTCACCACCACCACACCTCCATCGCCCAGCACTGCGCCAGCAGCACCGCCTGGAAGGCGGCCAGCCAGAAAAGCAGTTCACGCCACCGCACGGCCGAGCCCTCCCGTCAGCAGGCGGTCGTTCGCCGCGCCGCCCAGCAACTGCTCGCGCGTCACCGTGCGCCGACCGATCACCGTCGGCGCATCCTCCTGGCCGCGCGTCGTCAGCGCCCAGACCGCCGCCATCGCCGCGTCGAAGAGGTCGTCGCCCTGCTTCGGGTCGGCCATCCTGAAGCTGCTGTAGTCGGCCTTCGTCGCCTCGGCCTTGATGTTGCCGAGCTGCCGCACGAAGGCCCGCCAGTCGTCCAGCTCCGGCCGCATGTCGAACTCGTCGAACCAGGCGATGGCGGCCTGCCCGTTGTGGAAGGCGGCCCGCAGCATCGAGGCCATGCTGTGCTTCGTCATCCCCGAGAAGCGGATCGGCGCGAAGGCCCAGCCCGGCCAACTGCTCGCCGTGCTCTGCCCCTCGTTGATGGTGCGCCGGTCGATGGCGGTCAGCCCGTTCGTGTAGAGCCGGTCGTTCAGCGTCGTCAGCATGCCCAGACCGTAGGCGTCGCCCAGCGCGTAGTCGGGCATGAAAAATTCCCACAGGCCGAGCAGGTCGCGCTCGATCACCCGGTCGTCGGTTCCCGCCGGCCAGGTGCGCACGAAGGGGAAGGTGCAGAAGTTGCCGATCTGCTCGGCCACCACCAGCGCCGACTTCGAGGCGGTGGCGCTCTCGCCGTGGCCGCTGTGGTCGTAGCCGAACGAGATCAGCCCGCGCTTCCGGTACTTCGCCCCCGGCAGCGGCCCGGCCGGCGCCAGCATCGCCTGCAGGCCGACGGCGAGCGCCTTGCGAATGTACTTCTCCCAGATCCAGTTCTGGCTGGCGACGTTCCTGCAGAGGAACTGCCTGATCCACTCGCCCTCGGTCTGCTGCTGCCGCATCGACTCGGCCCAGGCGGCATTGAGGATGCCCAGTTCGACGCCCAGATACACGTCGACCGCCGGCAGCAGGTGATACTCCCCGCTGTCGATCAGTCCCTGCACCACGTCCGCGCCCTTGAACACCCCGGTCATGCGGATCTGCGGTTTGAAGGTTCTGGCGTCGGCGTCGACGCCGAGCCGCCGCTGCGCGCCCAGCATCGGCAGGAAGCGCGACAGCAGCCGGTCCTGCGGCATGTCGTCGGTTTCTTCCAGCGAGGCGACGGTGATCGAGTCGCCGTCGATCTGGCTCATGATCCCGTAGGCGCCGCACTTCGAGCCGTTTTCGAAGGCATAGCCGGTGTCCTTCAACTGCTTCCGCCCGTTCCGGTAGCCGACGTAGGCGGAAAGGATGTCGGAGCGCCGGATCGCCTCGGTGTGGTAGGTCAGGTTCGTCTGGCTCTGCTGCAGCCGCGGCGCGACGATGCCTTCCTCCTGAGCCGGCGTCGTCGCCAGGTGCTTCAGGCAGTACATTTCCTTGATCGCCGTCTTCCCCGTCCGCCGGCACGATACGTCGATGGTGTTCGGGTGCTGGTCCATCTCGATGCACTTCAGGATCTGCATCGGGTCCAGCGTCACCCCGTGCACGTGCCGATGCCACAGGGCGTGGTCGTGCCTGTAGCGCATGATCTCGACCTCCGCGCGGCTGGCGACGGTCAGGCGCTGGGTGGCGGAAAGGCGGGTCATCGGTCAGCCGCCGTTCTGCTGGTTGTACTCGATCAGCACCGGGTCGCGCCCCTTCTTTTCCTGCGCCCGCAGCAGCATGCCTTTCAGGGCTTCGAGGGAGGCGGCGTTCTGCCGCGCGAAGTCGGCCAGCGCCTCGCGCCGGTCTTCCTCGTCTTTCAGCCGGCCCATCGCTGCGTCGCCGTCGTCGATCACCTTCGGCGTCATGCCGAGGTCGGAGAGCGAGAGGCCGATGCGCGAAATCCAGTCCGGGATCACCCGCAGCAACTGGTTGATCTCCTGCTGCGTCACCGGCGTGATGTTCCCGTCCTTGTCGAGGATTTCGACCACGCGCGGGTTCCCGTCCTTGTCCAGCACCACGCGCGGCAGCTCGCGCGAGACCCCCTGCTGCAGCACCGACAGCAGCATCTCCCGCACGACCATCAGGCTCATGCCGTGCGCCTCGGCCATGACGCCGTTCAGCAGCGACGGGTCGCGCTGCTCGAAGGCCGCCCGCACCAGCACGAAGTGCGAGGCCTTGAGCATGCACACCGGCTGCGTCGCGCAGTAGTCGCGCGCGATCTCGCAGCCGGCGCACCAGGCGTAGCCGTCCGGCTTCGCCGGCAGCGGCGTCATTTCCTTGAGGTAGCGGCCGTGCTTGACGTTGTTGTACTTCGCGCGGTGCTTCTGCTCCGGCGTCATGTTGGCGAGGTTCTCGGCGCAGCGCGCCTTGCCCGCCGCCGTCGTCGGGCCGCGGCGCTTGCCCTCGGCCGCCCACAGGCCGCGCTGCCAGAAGGCCTGACGGCACTCGGCGCCGCATTTCGGGCAGGGGGCGAAGTAGTCGGCCTTGAGCGGGTCCGGGTCGTCGTCGGCCGTCGCCACGCGCGCCGGCTCGGCCTGCCAGGTGTGCCGGCAGGCCTTGCACTGAAAGGCGACGTCGGGCAGGGTGGGTTCGCTCATTTCGCCAGTCTCGTGGCCTCTCTCGCGCAAAAAAAGGGCGGGATCACGCCTTGCCGCGCAGTGCCTCCTGCTCGCACTGCAGCAGCAGATCCCACACCGCCGGCCAGCGTTCGGGCGGGATGCCCATCAGCCGCATCGTCGATTCCGTCTGCGCGGCATCCATCGCGATCCGTTCGCCGGTCATCGGGTTGAAAGTCCAGCGGCGCCAGGCGCCGGCGAAGACCCGCATCGCCTCGAAGTTGCGCGGGAGGATGGCGTAGTCCTTGACCGGCCCCGCCTCGTCGCCCTCGGCGAAACACCGCGCCGCCTCGGGGTCGGCGCCGAAGGCCACGAGGGCAGCGATGGCCTCGCCGAGGTCCTCGCGGCCGCCGCGCAGCCAGTGGCGAACGGCGCCTAGTAGTTTTTTTCCGGCGCCCCGATCAGTTCGTTGCGGTAGGTCCGGATGATCGCCTCGCCGCAGCGGTAGTGCTTGAGCACCAGCCGGTCGAGGTTTTCCGGCGTCACCGGCCCGCCCATCGCCGCCTCGTCCCAGCTCTTGACGATGCGGCCGAGGAGTTGCCCCGAGCTTTCGCCGTTCTTGCGCACGTCGGCGAACATCTTGTGGTACTCGTCGAAGTCCCGGTAGACCATCTCCATCTTGACCATGACCGGCGGCTTGCCGGGCAGGGGCATCAGTACCGTGGCCTCGAAGGTTGCGTTCGGATCGTTGAGAAACATGCGGCCTCCTAGAAAACGGTGATCCTGATCTCGTCGTTGCCGGTGGCGCCGGGCGCGAAGACCAGCCCGCAGGACAGCATGGCAATGCCCTGCGAATCCTGGTACTGCGGGTTGATGATCTGCACCGTCGGCGCCTCGAACTGCACCTTGTTCCCGGCGACGAGGCCGTGCACGAGGTTCAGCGGCCCGGTCGTCACGTCCTTGATGGACGTCCACCAGTCCTTCGTCGCCACCGACACCGCTTCCATGACGATCTGCCCCGCCGGCTTGCGGTCGACGATCTGTACCGATTCCTCGCCGCCGACCAGCGAACGGTGGATCACGTCGATCGCCATGTCGGCCGTCAGGCTCTGCACGCGGCCGGCCGCGCCGTGCAGGGTCAGCGTCGGGGTGTTGGTGCGGTTGACCGGCAGCGGCTTTTTCCAGGCGGAGAGCGTCACGGCCGGCGATGCGCCGTCCTGCACCGCGTTGAACAGCCCGGTGAAGGAGAAGTTCATCAGCGGAATGGCGTGGTTCGTGAAGTCGAAGCTGACCGTGCCGCGTGCGCCGGTCAGCTTGTGCCGCACGCCGTCGAGGTTGTAGTAGTGCGTGCCGGACTCGAAGGCGTCGGACACCGGCGCGTACTCCACCTTCTCGTCCGCGGTGATCGTCTCGGAAAAGCCGCACATGCGCAGCAGCGGCCCCCAGGCCGGCGGCGTGCCGGCGGCGCCGGACCCGGCGATCTCGCAGGAGAATTCGACGCGGGAGAACAGCCCCGTCGGCAATTGCTCGCTGTTGCCGAGGAAGGGCCGGATCACCTCGCGGCCGACCGTCTGCATTTCCATCGGCCGGATGTTGGGTTTCGACACCAGGATCGCGTTCGCGGCCCCGCTCGGTGCAGGGTCGGTGCCATAGACGGTCTCGATCTTGGCGAGGACCGCGGTCTTACGATTGAGCATCGCCGTTCTCCTTCTCTTCGGGTTGATCGCCGGCGGGGCGGGTTCTGGACACCAGCTTCCGCTCGCCCGTCGCCGGGTCGATCGCGTAGCTGCCGCCCATGCCGGCATGGCTGTCCTTCGGTTCCGCCGGCGCGGCCGGCGGGGTCTTTCGCTTCATGGTCTTACCTCCACGTCCATCGCAAACCATCCGTAGGGCGCTTCGAGTTGCCCCGAGAACCGCGTCTCCAGGAGCAGCGCGTCGGAAACCGGCAGCGCGCCGGCAAGGAACGTCTTCACCTCGGCGGCGAAGGCGAACTCGGCGTCTTCGACCGTCGACGGCGCAGGCTTGCCCGGCAGCTTGATCTGCCCGACGATCGCCAGTGACAGCCGGCCCATGTCGGCCTCGCGGCCGCGGTGGTTGGCGTAGCCGAACTCGCGGGCGGCGACGAGGGTCAGCACGCCGGCCTGCAGCTCGGCGTCCTTGCGCTGGTCGAAGTTCTTCAGGTCGCGCGTTACCACGCGCGCCGGTAGTGCGGCGGCCAGCGCGGCCTTCATGCCGTTCAGCGCATCAGACAGCACGGCCGCCCCCATTCAGGTGGGCCACGGCGTCGCGCATCGCCGCGTTCGCCAGTTCGACGACGCGGTCCTTCTTCGCCTCGAAGGCGGGTTTCATGAACGGTTGGGGATCAATGCCCTGCCGCACGATGGCGCGGCCGATTACGAACGAAAGCCGGTCGGCTTTTTTGTCATCGCTGACGCCGAGCTTCCTCTTGATCCAGAGCTTCAGCGAAACGATGTCCGGAAATTTACGCATCGGCATGCGGCCCGCTTCGACCGGGCGAGCGTAGTTGACGTCGGGATGGATGGACCAGTGCAGGTCGTTCTCGCGCTGCGCACGGATTGAGTCCGCGAGGGTGGAAAATGCCTTCGGCGCCTGTTTGCGCCCCTCGCGCGCCATTTCCTGCGCGCCGCGGGCGAGTGCCGCCGACAGCTTTCGCGTGAAAAAATCCTGCGCTCGCTCCAGCATCTCGCGCGGCACCAGGTCGTCGATGCGGATTTCTACCCTCATCGCACGGCCTTTTCCCTGAACTCCGCCATCAGCTTCTCGAACAGGTAGGCCGGCGTGCCGTTGCGCGGCTGGCCCGAAATGCCGTCGCGCAGCGTCACCGGCATCGCCACGGCGCGCGCCGCCAGCTCGCGGCAGGCCTCGGCCTGCGCGCGCAGGATCAGCAGGGCGCGCAGGCTCGCCGGCACGGTGGTCGTCTCGGCGGTATCGCCAACGGCATGGCCGGCGAAGTAGAAGTAGCGGAAGCTCGCGCCGAGCACGGCGATCTGGTGCGCCGAGGGCGGCGGCGAGAACAGCAGGATGCCGTCCTCGTTCGTCACCCGCGGCAGTCGCCCCGGGTGCGCCTTCTCCCAGGGCTGCGCCCGGCCGTCGGCCCAGGTGCTCGACTTGAAGCCGAGCAGGTCGGCCGGTGCCGGGTATTCGCCGAGGCCGGCCGTCAGCGCCAGCGTCGCCGCACGCGTGCGCGGGCAGAAACGGCCGAAATCCTCGGCTGCCGCGTTCAGGCAGCGGTCGAGGTCGCCCGGTTCGTCCAGCACACTGGCGGCGTCGTGCAGGCTGGCCTGCAGGTCCGCCCGCAGGTCCGCCCGGCTCATCGTTCCCGGCATTCAGTCCTCGCCGCCGCCGCCGGCCTCGCCCGCGCCGTTGGGCGCGGGGTCGTCGGCCGGGTCGTCGCTCGCGCCGGGGGTATTCTCGGCGGCGGCCTTCTCGGCGCGCGCCAGTTGTTCGACGGCGATCGCCTCGATCAGCGTCTTCCGGTTCTTGTGCGCGGCCTCAAGCTCGCCGAGACGTGCCAGTTCCTCGTTCGACAGCGCCGGCAGCCCGACGATGGCGGCGCCGACCTTGGCGTCGAGAATGGCGAGCAGCGGGTCGTCGTCCTCGGCGGCCGGGGCCGGCGACTCGGTCGTGGCGCCGGCGAGCAGCCGCGGATCGACGTCGCGGGTGTCGTGCGGCGGGATCATGACCCCGCCGACGTGCACGAAGCGATCCGTCTCGTTCGTGAAGGGAATCTTGTCCATGGTCTTCCTCCACTCCCCCCGCCGGCGGCGAGGGGAGCCGGTTGCAGGGTCAGCGGTTCGTCGCCGAGTAGCAGAGCACGCTGGTCAGGTAGCCGCGCACCGGAGACGGCACGTGGATGGCGTTGTACTCCTCGCCGTAGACCTGTTTCTTGCCGAGCGCGGCGCCGTTCGCATCCACCACCTCGAAGGGCTGGCCCTCCATCGCGAAGGGCTTGCTGATGGTGTAGCCGAGGAGGCCGCGCGGGGCGATCAGGATTCGCTCGTCGCCGAGGTCGATGCCGGGCTGGTTCGTGCCGAAGGCCGGCAGCCCCTTCACCATTTCGAGGTCGCCCTGCGCCGTGGTGTCGGTGCCGTTCCGCTTCATCGAGGCCACGAACGACTCGGCGTTGGTCACCGTGTCGTTGAGCGTCGGGCTCATCAGCGAGAAGTCGGCCTGCACGAACCGCTGTCCGGACAGCATCGCCTTGCGCGCACCGATCGCCTGCAGCACCTTGTTCAGGTGCTTTTCCAGCGAGCTGCCGCCGGGCACGTCCAGATCCACCTTGACGATGTTCGTCGCGCGGCTGTAGCCGATGGTGCAGGCCGTCGCGGCGGTCGGCGTCGCCGGGTTGCCGTCCTTGTCGACCAACTGGATGTAGCCCATGTTGTACGACAGCGCACGCCAGTACGTGCCGGCGGCCTGCTTGCCGGAGCCGTCCCACGGCTGGATCGTCGTGCCGTTCACCACGAGGGCGATGGGGTTCTCGGCGCTGCCGACGGCTTCGCCCTTCAGGTTGCGCGCCTGGAACGGGCGCACCACCGGGAAGTTGGCCGTCTTGACGATCGAGTTGCTGCCGGTGAGCTGTGCGGCGATGTTCTCGCCGGCGACGGCGACGGCGCCGTAGCTGTCGCCGGCGCGCTGCAGTTCGTTGGCGATGCGGCGCGCCACCAGCTCGCGGACCGTGCGGCTGTTCGCCGCGAGGTTCTCGGCCACGGCGTCCCAGTTCACCAGCCCGCGGCGCGTGAAGTGCTGCAGCTCGTTCGTCCACTCCATGCCGATCTTCATCGGCGTGATGTAGGCCGTCTCGTGGTCCGTGCGGGTCTGGTAGCGCGGAATCGGCTGCCCCTCGAAGACCACGCCCTCGTTCGCCGCCTGGTAGGCCGGCCGGACCTCGAACGGGATCTCGGTCGTCGCCTGCGCCGTCGGGTCGACGCTGGTGCGGATCAGGCTGAGGATGTTCAGGTCGGAGAGCGCCACGCGGATGACCTCGCGCTGGATGCCGGCCGGGAAGTAGTAGTCGCCGACCACGGCCTGGCCGCCGGACAGCGCCTTGTGCTCCTCGGCCAGGGCATGGCCGTGGCGCGCGTCGAAATCGGCCAGCACCCGCTCGACGAACGGCGAATCCTTCTCCGCCAGGCGCAGGGCGCCGCGCTGAACCGCATCGGTCAGCTTCAGCGCCTCGCGGACCAGGCCGGAAATCTTCGTCGGCGCTTCGGCCGGTACCTCGATGCGGGCGGAGCCGCGGAAGCTGAAGCCCATCGCCGACAACTGCTTGTTCGCCTCGGCCTTCTCGGCCATCTTCACCTGGGCCTCGGCCAGCGCCTTCACCGCGGCCTCCGGCATCGCCGCCACCAGCGTCGGCGCCAGATCCTCGGCCAGTTCGCGGCGCGTCTCCTCGGAGAGCGACTTGCCGAGTTCGTTGATCGTGTCGCCCAGGAGCTTCCGCTTGCCTTCCAGATCCTCGGCCAGTTTCTTCGCCGCGTCGTCGAGCTCGGCCAATGCCTTCGCCACGGCCGCATTCACGTCCGCGGCGGAGAGCCCCTGCACGGTCACCTGCACCGGGCCGCCCTCGGTCAGTTGCTTCGCGTTCTCGGCGAAGGCGTCGCACAGCGCCTTCATCTGCGCGTCGTCGGTCATGCCGGCCATCGCCTTCTCGGCGAGCTGCACGGCACTCTTGATTGCGGCCTCGGAGAGGCCCTTGGCTTCGAGCTGCTTGCGCAGCGCCTCCAGATGCTTGTTCATGGTGTCCTTTACCTCATGGATCAGGTCGGTCAGCAGCTTCGGATGCAGCAGGATCGCTGCGCCGTCGCCGTCGGATTCGCTCAACTGCACAGGGTCCAGTCGCTTGATGCAGGGCCGCGTCACAAGCCCCGCCCCCAGGAGAACGCATCCGTGGAGGTCGCCCTTTTCGTTGTCGCGCCAGCTCTCGTGATACTCGGCGGAGGAGTACGCATAGCCCTTGTTGCGGATCGCGTCGACGCCGAGCGGCGTCCACTCCACCTTCGCGCGCAGCCGGTCGCCCTCGACCGCCAGCGCAATGACCTTGCCCGCCGCGCCGTTCTCCGGCTTGTGGGCCACGTCGTAGAAAATGTCCTGCCCGTAGGTGCCGGACTCGAAGTTCCGCACCATCTCGTCGAGCATGATCCGGGTGATGCTGAACTTGCCGTAGCGCGGGTCGGAAAACTCGCCGGTGCGCGTCACCGTCACCCAGGAGGTCGGCTGGCCTTCGCCCAGCCGGATCGACTCCGAAACGAAGCGCACCACCCGGCCGCGTTCCGCGCCGGACAACAGAATCCGCCGTCCCTGACCCGCCATTCGCCACCCCATAAAGAAGAAGGTCGTCGCGGAAGGGCGGCCGGAGGAGAGGGGAGAGGAGAGCACGCACCGACCGCGACTGCCGGCAGTTTCGGCGGGAGGAAGATGCAAAAAAAGGGGAGGCCGAAGCCTCCCCGTTGGCGCTGCGCAATCGCCGCGACCGTCAGTCGCCGCCGCGCCCACCAATGCGACGCACGTCTGCGTGCGGTAGTTTTTCATGCTGAATGCTGTATAGATTCAGCCTGACCTCGACATCCCCGAATCATGCTCTTGGGCAGGATGACGTGGAGAGTTTTGGTTCGTAGTGTGGGCTTTTCGGGGAGCCAAGAACACCGAGGCATCTGGCGGCAACGCCGGATGCCTTTTTCATTTGCGGCTCGGCGCGCGTTCCGGCATGGCTTTGCCGGCGTTTTGCCACGGCGAGGATGGGCGCACGCTTTCAGGCGTGCGTCCGTGCCGAAAGCCCCTGTGCAAAAAATCCCAACGGTATGTTTCGGCGCCAAAAGCCGCCTCTGCATCGATTTGAATCGAAAGATCCAGATTTCTGCGCCTGGGCCGGAGCAGCCGCAAAACTGCGGCGGCCGACGCGACGATGCCCCGGCCCGTCGCCGGGCCGGGGCATCGTTCCTGCCGCCGCTCAGCGGAAGCGGTAGGAGAGGGTGACGCCGATCAGGTGCACCCTGTAGTCCGGGCTGAGCTGGCCGGTGCCGACGACGCTGTTGGCGGAATCCGCCAGTACGCCGTCGAGGGCGAAGTCCTTCGAGTGGTAGCGTTCGTACACGTAGCGCATGTTCAGCGACAGATCCTTCTGCATCCAGTATTTGCCGAACAGCTCCAGCCGGCTGAGGCGCGACACGATGTCGGGCAGCGGGGCGACCGCCGTCGTCACCGCCGGCCCCCTCTTCACGCCGATCTCTCCGTTCGAGTAGGCATGCGTGAAGTCGCCGCCGAATTCGTAGCGGCCGCCCGGCTGCACGCGGAAGCCGACGCCGAGGGTCAAGGTGCGGTCGTCGATGTCGTACGTGTAGTCCTTCGCCGGATTGAGGTAGTCCGGCGACGCGTTGGCCGTGCTGAACTGCGACGAGCGCGACTTGGAGCCGTAGTGCTCGTAGGAGGCGAACAGGTGCGTGCTCACCGCCTCGGTCGCTATCAGGTTGGCGTCGAAGTGCGCCGACCAGCCGCCGGCCTCGCGCAGGCCGTGGTACGACTTGTGGTAGTCGTCGTTCTTGTAGTCGACGCCGAACTGCAGGTCCAGCCGCTCGGTCGGCGACACGTTGGCGTAGGCGCGCAGCTTGTCCCGCTGGCGCGGCGCGAGGAAGAAGCGTTTCTGCGTCGGCACGTTGTCCACGCCCCACTGGTTCACGCCGGTCCAGTCGTTGGGGAAGCCGGCGCGGAACGGCACCGACGCGTCGTAGGTGCTGGTGTCTCGGTCGGAATAGGAGTAGGTGAAGCCGCCCGAGGCCATGTCGCCGAACCGGTGGTCTATGCCGAGCTTGACGGTGTGCTCCGTTTCCCTGTCGATCGGCTCGTAGGTCTTCTTCACCCAGTCGTAGTCGTAGCCGACCTTGAGCTTGGTCTGGGCGGCGAAGCGCCAGTCGAGTTCGGCGCCGATCTGCTGCTTGGTGCTGCTGAAGGGCAGGTTGTAGCGGATGTTCTTGTCCGTCGCTCCGACCGCGGGCTGGGCCAGCGAGTCGCCGCCGACCATGTAGTAGAGCGACTGCGGCGTCTTGTTGTCGCGGTCGTCGTAGCGGTAGGCGGCGTTCAGGTGCAGCTTGGGCGTCAGCTTCGAGGTGAGCTTCAGGCTGGCGTGGGTGGTGTTGATCCGGCCGTCCAGCGAGTCGCGGGGCAGGGCCGTGGTGGCGATGTTCGGGTTGATCGTGTAGGGCAGGAAATTGTCGTCCTGCGTCATGCGGCCGAAGCTCAGGGCGCCGGTCAGGCGGGTGTCCTTGGTGAACTGGTAGGCGCCGGAAGCGTTGATCTGGTGGAACTGGTTGTCCGGCGGCAGGCTGAGCTGCGCCCACTGGCCGCTCTGCCCGTAGCCGGCGTTGGCCGCGCCCCAGGCGTTGCTGTAGGGGTTCTGCCAGACCAGCCCGCTGTTCTCGTTCCTGAACAGCGACGCGTAGTAACCCACCTGGAACTGCAGCTTCGGCGCCACGTAGCGGGCGATCGCCTCGAACTGGTCGGTGGTGTAGTCGACCGGCTCGGGCAGGACGACGGCGCGGGGGTTGCCGCCGCTGTTGCCGACCACGCCGCCGATCAGGCGGTCGCCCTCCTTGCGTTCGCGCTTGTAGTCGAACACCACTTCCCAGCCCGCCGGCAGCGCCTTCGTCAGCCCGAGGCCGAGGGTCTTGCGCGTCGACTCGATGTCGTAGGAGCGCATGCTCGCGCCAAGGTTGGGCATGGCCTTGGTGGAGGCGCCGGCGACCCAGCCGGCGGGCAGGGCCAGGGTGCTGCTCCCCGGATTGACGAACGGCGTCTGGTAGCTGTCCGTCCATAGCTTGGGCAGGGAGTCGTATTCCAGGCGCAGCCTGTAGTTGCCCTGTTCGCCGCCTTCGACCTTCAGCGAACGGGAATCGAGGCCGAGGTTGCGGCCGACGATTTCCAGCCAGCGGGCGTCGCCTTCGCCGCGCTGGACGTACTCGACGTTGGCGATGGCGTGCGTGCCGGATTCGCCCAGGCCGCGGTAGTCGCCGAACTTGAAGCTGCTCGAGGATACGTTGCCGGCGCCCACCTCGATCTCGCTTTCCGGGCGAAGCAGGCGACGGACTTCGTCGTCGTCATCGGACCAGGCGGCGAGCGGTGTGCCCAGGCCGATGACCGCGATCGAGACCGCCAGGACGGTGCGCGAGGGCTGCTTTGCGTGTTTGCGTGTCATGTCGGTTCTCCCTTTAGCGGGTGTTGCGCGACCCGGACGGGTGGTTGCTGCCGTGGACCTGCGTGTGGCAGTTCAGGCAGGCGCGGAGCACGAGCTGCTGCCCGGCGTTGCCGGCGACGCCGACGGCTGCCGGCAGTTGGGCGCCGCTATACACGTTGCCCGGATGCTGGTTCCAGTCGTGGCACTGCTGGCACAGGTACGGCGGCTTCGCCTTCAGCAGGGTGGGGTGGTTCGAGCCGTGCGGCGAGTGGCAGTTGAGGCAGTTGTCGCCGGCCGGCGGGTGCTCCCACAGGAAGGGACCGCGCTTCTCGGCGTGGCAGGTGTAGCAGGTCTCGACCACGGTGTTTCTGGCGAGCAGCTTCGGACCGGTGGAGCCGTGCGGGTTGTGGCAGTTCGAGCAGGCGACCTTGCCCTCCTTGATCGGATGGTGCGAGGCGCGCAGGCTCTCGGCGCGCTGCTGCTTGTGGCACTCGAAGCAGACCTCGCCCTGTTTCGCCTTGTCGCGCACCTTGTCGTGCTGGGTGTGCACCTGGTGACAGGAAGTACAGGCGATGTCGGAACTGGCGTGCTGGCTGCTGGCCCAGTGCATGCGGTTGCCGCCTTCGTGGCAGCCGAGACAGGCGGCGTTGCGTTCCTCGACCGGCGTCGTGGTGTTCTTCAGGAAGCCGCGATCGACCTTCGGGCGGTCCTTCAGCCCCTGCGGGTTTTCCGCGTGCAGCTTGCTCTCGCCGTGGCAGCCGACGCAGCCGATGTTGCGGCCGTCGGCGGCGACGCCGTGCTTGGTCTTGCCGATGGCGAACACTGGCGCGTTGTCGTTCTCGTCATGACAGCCGGTGCATTTGGCGTCGCCCTTGAAGATGACGTCTCGGGCGCCCGGTTTATTCTCCTCCGCGGCGTGCGCCGCGAAGACTACGCCGCACGCCAGGACCGCTGCCTGGAGCACGACCAGGAATGGGTGTCGTTTGCTCATTGTCGGTTTCCTCCTCCGTGAATGCTCTCGTTGTCGTACGGCTGCTACTTGATGACCAGTTCCTGCGGGCCGGGGCCGCCTTCCGGCTCGTTGTGCGCGATGGCGTAGTGGCAGTCGATGCAGGCCATGTTCTCGGCCTTGGCCCGGGTATGCCTGACCTGCGCCTTCTCGCTCGACGTCTCGGCCTTGTCCATGTTGTGGCAGGCCTTGCATTCGCGCGAATCGCTCTGTTTCATGTAGGTCCAGACGCGCACGGCCATTTCGTAGCGCTTGGCCTCGAATTTTTCCCTGGTGTTGATCGAGCCGGTGACGAAATGCCCCCAGAGATCGCGCGCCGCGTTGATCTTGCGGAAGTACAGTGGGATGCCGGTGCGCGGCACGTGGCAGTCGACGCAGGTGGCGCGCACGCCGCTGGAGTTCACGTCGTGGATCGTCCCCTTGAATTCGGCATAGACGTTGTTCTCCATCTCGTGACAGGTGGTGGCGCAGAATTTTTCGGTGCCGGTCGCGATGAGGACCGCGCTGGTCGACCCGACGAAGCCCAGACCGACCAGCAGGCCGATGCAGAGGAGGAGCAGCGGACCGCGCGGCCCGGCGCACCAAGGGCGCAGCTTTTCCGAGATCTTGTTCAACATGCGACGAGTTCCTCCCCGCGCCCCGGCGTGCCGGGGCGCCTCGTTCATCAATGGATGTCGTTTCTACTCCGCCGGCGCTACGGCGGAGGGAAGATCAGAGCGAGAGAATCCACTTGATCAGGTTCTGGATCTCTTCGTCCTTGCCCTTGATCTGCTTGTGTTCTTCTTCCTTGCCGTCGACCTTCACCTTCGGGCTGGTGGTCATGTGCGTCAGGAGTTTCTGCTCGGCGTCGGCTTCACCCTTGTGCTTGGCGGCGACTTCCTTGTAGGAGGGGCCGTCCTTTTTCTTGTCGAGCGCGTGGCACTTGAAGCAGTCGTTCTTCTTCAGCAGCGCCTTTGCGGCGTCTGCGTCGGCGGACTGGGCGGCCAGCGGTAGGCAGGCTGCCGCGAGAATGCACAGGGTTTTTTTCATGGTCGTCATCTCCTCCTCAGATGCGCGCACACGCGCCCCCGGAACGGGCTCGTCGCTTGCGCGGATACGAAACGGGTGGGATTCATCCTCTCCTCCAACGTCGCCCCGTCTTGTGCGGGTCGGCCGTCGTGCGGCCGTTTCTTCATCTGCGACGTTGAACAGAGACTAACGGTGATCGTCCGGGTCGTCTTGCCTCGGGGTTGCGTATTCCTTGACCGGAAGTTTCCCGGAGGAGGATTTCGCCTGCGCGCGCAGCGCGCTGGGCGTGATGCCGAAGCGCTTCTGGAAGGCGCGGCAGAAATGGGACGGGCTGTTGAAGCCCCAGGCGTAGGCGATGCCGCTGATCGAGCGCCGGCTCATCTCGGGATTCGCCAGATCGCGGTGGCAGCGGTTCAGCCGTTCCTCGTAGATCCAGTGCATCAGGGACAGCGGCTCGTCCGCGAACAGGCGATGGACGTGCGCCACCGAGAGGCCGGCGGCCGCGGCGATGCGCGGCACGTCGAGGTCGGCGTCGCGCAGCCGGAGGAGGGCGATGTCGCGGATGCGCTTCTTGTGGTACGAGCGCATGTGCGTGGGCGAAACCTCGGCCGTCTTCTCCTGGCTTTTCACCGCCGTGCTCAGCAGCGCCAGGGCGAAGTCGATCGCTTCCTGATGACAGGATTCGGACAGGTCGCCCTGTGGGGACAGGGCGTGGGCGATCTCGACGAAGAGCGTGCCGACGCCTTCGGTCGCCGGCAGGACGAGCGGGGTGTCGCAGCGCCATTCCGGACAGCGGTCGTCCAGGTGGACCGATGGATAGGTGAGGATCAGGTGGCGGCAGGCGCTGTCCCAGTCGAGCCGGGTAGCCTCGCACGAGTGGTAGGCGTAGAAGCTGCCGACCTTCAGCGGCACGGTGCTGCCGCCGAGCCGGAGTGTGCCTTCCCCCTCGCGGGGAATGACGACGATGACCAGGCAGTCCTTCTCCGACCCGCGCAGGGACGCGGTGAACGGCGTCCCCTCCTGTTCCAGGATGGAGAGCGCCCCCAACTGGCGGAACGACAGCCGCTGCTGGAACGACGCTGGATCGGCCTCGATGGCGCAATCGATGTTGAAGCGCTCGGAAACCACCCGGCGCCAGAAATCAAACCTGTCAGCACGTTGCACCGAATCGGTGCTCTCGATGACGGTCATCCCTCCCTCCTCTCACCCGCGCGGAGTTATTGCGGCCGCACTCTTCGTCGCGGTCCGCCGACCGATTTATCTTTTCTTGTAAATAAAGAGTGCCTCCATGCGCTTCCGAATGTCAAGGAGCGGGCCGGGTGGCCCCGGCGAACCGGCGCCGGTCTGTCGCGTTTGCGCGACTCGCCCGCGGCGGAGGGCTTTTGCCGGTGGCGGAGGGCGCGGTGTCCGTGCCCGACGCATGAAAAAAAACGCCGGCGCGAGGCCGGCGTTTTCATCTGCGCTGGCGCGGTTACAGCACCTTGGCGATGGCCTCGGCGACGTAACCGATGTTCTTCGTGTTCAGCGCCGCGAGGCAGATGCGGCCGGTGGACACGGCGTAGATGCCGAAGTCGGTCTTCAGCGTTTCGACCTGCGCGGCGGAGAGGCCGGTGTAGGAGAACATGCCGCGCTGCTTCACCACGAACGAGAAGTCCTGCGTCACGCCGGCGGCCTTGATCGCGTCGACCAGGCCGGTGCGCATGGCGCGGATGCGGTCGCGCATGCCGGCGAGTTCCTGCTCCCACTGCTGGCGCAGCTCGGGCGACGCGAGCACGGCGGCGACCAGCGCGCCGCCGTGGATCGGCGGGTTCGAGTAGTTGGTGCGGATGACGCGCTTGACCTGCGACAGCACGCGGGCGGCTTCGTCCTTGCCGGCGGTGACGATGGACAGCGCGCCGACGCGCTCGCCGTAGAGCGAGAAGTTCTTCGAGAACGACGACGAGGCGAAGAACTGCAGGCCAGAGGCCGAGAAGGCGCGGACGGCCACGGCGTCGGCGTCGATGCCCTCGGCGAAGCCCTGGTAGGCCATGTCGAGGAAGGGCACGAGGCCGCCGGCCCGGCACAGTTCGACGACTTCGCCCCACTGCGCGTCGCTGAGGTCGGCGCCGGTCGGGTTGTGGCAGCAGGCGTGCAGCAGGACCACCGAGCCTGGCGCCATGGCTTTCAGGCTCTGCTTCATGCCGTCGAAGTTCACGCCGCGCGTGGCCGGGTCGTAGTAGGCGTAGTTGTCGACGACGAAGCCGGCCGACTCGAACAGCGCGCGGTGGTTTTCCCACGACGGATCGCTGATGTAGACCTTGGCCGCCGGGTTCAGGCGCTTCAGGTAGTCGGCGCCGATCTTCAGCGCGCCGGTGCCGCCGAGGGCCTGGGCAGTGACCACCTGGCCGTTGGCGAGCAGCGCGGAGTCCTTGCCGAAGAGCAGGTTCTGCACCGCGTTGTTGTACGCGGCCGGGCCTTCGATCGGCTGGTAGCCGCGCGGCGGCGCGGCCTTCAGGCGAGCTTCCTCGGCGGCCTTGACGGCGGCGAGCAGCGGGATCTTGCCGTTGTCGTCGAAATAGACGCCAACGCCGAGGTTGACCTTGGTCGCGCGGGCATCCGCGTTGAACGCTTCGTTCAGGCCAAGGATCGGGTCGCGGGGAGCCATCTCCACCGCCGCAAAGATCGAGGAACTCATACGCACTCCATGGGATAATCGGAAAAATGCCCGGATCCGGTGATCACGGGCTCAAGGCAGCGCAAAATTTTATCATGACCGCACCCGACAGCAGCCGCAGAAACGCCGAAATCGTCCCGCCGGCGAAGGCCGGCGTCGTCGCCTTCCCCGGCAGCCCGTTCCGTCTGCACCAGCCGTTTCCGCCGGCCGGCGACCAGCCGGCGGCCATCGACCAACTGGTCGAGGGACTGGCGGACGGGCTGTCGTTCCAGACGTTGCTCGGCGTCACCGGCTCGGGCAAGACCTACACCATGGCCAACGTCGTCGCCCGCACCGGCCGGCCGGCGCTGGTGCTGGCGCCGAACAAGACGCTCGCCGCGCAGCTCTATTCGGAGTTCAAGGAGTTCTTTCCGGAGAACGCGGTCGAGTACTTCGTCTCGTACTACGACTACTACCAGCCGGAAGCCTACGTGCCGTCGCGCGACCTGTTCATCGAGAAGGACAGCGCGGTCAACGACCACATCGAGCAGATGCGCCTGTCGGCGACGAAGAGCCTGCTCGAACGCGAGGACTGCATCATCGTCGCCACCGTCTCCTGCATCTACGGTATCGGCGACAAGGAAGACTATGCGCGCATGATCCTGACCATGCGCGTCGGCGACCGCCTGGACCAGCGCGCCATCGTCAAGCGCCTGGCCGAGATGCAGTACGAGCGCAACGAAATGGATTTCCACCGCGGCACCTTCCGCGTGCGCGGCGACGTCATCGACATCTTTCCGGCCGAGCACGCCGAGCACGCGGTGCGCGTTTCGCTGTTCGACGACGAGATCGAGAGCCTGCAGGTGTTCGACCCGCTGACCGGGCACATCCAGCACAAGCTCCTGCGCTTCACGGTGTTTCCGTCGAGCCACTACGTGACGCCGCGCGCCACCGTGCTGCGCGCGCTGGAGGCGGTCAAGGCCGAGCTGCGCGAGCGCATCGAGTTCTTCAACGCCAACCAGCGGCTGGTCGAGGCGCAGCGCATCGAGCAGCGCACGCGCTTCGACATCGAGATGCTCGACCAGCTCGGCTTTTGCAAGGGCATCGAGAACTACTCCCGGCATCTTTCCGGGCGGCAGGCCGGCGAGCCGCCGCCGACGCTGCTCGACTACCTGCCGAAGAAGGCGATCATGTTCATCGACGAGTCGCACGTGACCATCGGCCAGACCGGCGGCATGTACAAGGGCGACCGCTCGCGCAAGGAGAATCTCGTCGACTACGGCTTCCGCCTGCCGTCGGCGCTCGACAACCGGCCGCTCAAGTTCGACGAGTTCGAGCGCATGCTGCCGCAGACGATCTTCGTCTCGGCGACGCCGGCCGGCTACGAGCAGGAGCACCAGGGGCAGGTCGTCGAGCAGGTGGTGCGGCCGACCGGCCTGGTCGACCCGGAGGTGATCGTGCGCCCGGCGTCGACGCAGGTCGACGACCTGCTCTCCGAGATCAGGAAGCGCGTCGAGGTGAACGAGCGCGTGCTGGTGACGACGCTGACCAAGCGCATGGCCGAGGACCTCACGGACTACCTCGGCGAGAACGGCGTGCGCGTGCGCTACCTGCACTCGGACATCGACACCGTCGAGCGCGTCGAGATCATCCGCGACCTGCGCCTCGGCGAGTTCGACGTGCTCGTCGGCATCAACCTGCTGCGCGAGGGTCTGGACATTCCCGAGGTGTCGCTGGTGGCCATTCTGGATGCCGACAAGGAAGGCTTCCTGCGCTCCGAGCGTTCGCTGATCCAGACCATCGGCCGGGCCGCCCGGCACGTGCACGGGACAGCCATCCTCTATGCTGATACGATTACCGAATCGATGCGCCGCGCCATGCAGGAGACGGAGCGGCGTCGCACGAAGCAGATCCGCTTCAACGAGGAACACGGGATCACGCCGAAGAGCGTCTCGAAGCGGATCAAGGACATCATCGACGGCGTCTACGACGCCGAGGCCGCGCAGCGCGAGCTGAAGGCCGCCCAGGAGACGGCGACCTACGAAGCGATGAGCGAACGGGAGCTGGCCCGCGAGATCAAGCGCCTGGAGAAGGAAATGCAGGACTTCGCCAGGAACCTGGAGTTCGAGAAGGCCGCCGCCGCCCGCGACGCGCTGTTCCGGCTCAGGGCGGGGGCCTTCGGCGCGGCCACGCACGATACGGAGCCGAACGCATGATCAAAGTTTTATTCGTGTGCATGGGCAACATCTGCCGCTCGCCGACCGCCGAGGGCGTCTTTCGCAAGCTGCTGCAGGAGCGCCGGCTGGAGGCGCGCGTCGAGGTCGATTCGGCTGGCACGCACGGCTACCACGTCGGCGAGACGCCGGACCCGCGCACGCAGCGCGCCGCCGCGGCGCGCGGCTACGACCTGTCGTCGATCCGCGCGCGCAAGGTGACGCCGGCGGATCTCGAATACTTCGACCTGGTTCTGGCCATGGACCGCAACAACCTGGGCGTCCTGCGCACCCTTTGCCCGCCGCAACTGGCCGAGCGCCTGCGCCTGTTCATGGACTACGCGCGCAACTTCGACGACGACGAGGTGCCCGATCCGTACTATGGCCTCGGCCACGGCTTCGATCTGGTCATCGACATGGTCGAGGATGCGGCCATCGGCCTGCTCGACGACATCGAGGAGCGCCTGCCGCCGGTGCCGGTGCTGGCCAAGAAGGCGAAGAAATCCGAGCCGGCGGCGTAGGCCGCGCGTCGGGTGAACGAAAAACGGGGCGCCGCGGCGCCCCGTTCGTTTTTTCGTCTAGACGGCTTACTTGCGCGTCTCGATCATCACCATCGGCTCGTCGCTGGCGACGGCCGGCGCCGGCTTGCGGCGGCGCGGCTGCGGGGCCGCCGCGGGCTCCGGCGCCCAGGTGCGCGCCTTGTCCTGCGTCGTCTCGACCATGACCAGGCCGGAGGAGGCGAGGGCGACGTCGAGCGAGGCGGCGACCGGCGCCGGCACGGCGATCGGTTCTACGGCCGGCGGCGGTTCCGGCTGCGCCGGCGCAGCGACCTCGGCGGCGCTTTCGACGAGCGTCGCGGTCTCGGCTTCGACGACGGCGGCTTCGACCGCTGCCGTCGTTTCGACGGCCGCTTCGACCGGCGTCTCCACCGGCGTCTCCACCGGCGGTATCTCGATCGGCAGCATCTCGACCGGGGCGGCCACCGGCGTCTCGACGACGATCGGTGCGGCTTCGAGGGCGGCCACCGCCGGCGTGGACGGGGCGGTGTCGTCGGCGGCTACCGCGGGTGCGGCAGCCTCGCTCTCGACCGCTGCCGGTGCCGGCGCGGCCTCGGCGACGACGACCGTCGTCGCAGCCGGCGCCTCGGTCGCGGGCGGCACGGCGTCGTCGGCAGCCAGCGCTTCGCCGGCGACGGCGGCTTCTTCGACTTGGCCTTCCGGACGGCCTTCGCCGCGCTCGCGGCGACCGCCGCGGCGACCGCGACGGCGACCGCGCGCCTCGTCGCCGCCGGCCTCGGCCGGCGCCGCGCCGTCAGCGGCGATCGGCGCTGCTGCTGCGCTCGTCAGCTTCGCTTCGACGGCCGCTGCCTGCTGCGTTTCCCGGTTGCGTTCGGGGCGCGGCTCGCCGCGCTGGCGGCGGCCTTCGCGCTGACCCGGCTGCGTCTGGCCTTCCTCGCGGGCGGCACTCTGGCGGGGTTCCTTCGGCTCGCGCGCCTCGCGCGGCGGACGCGCTTCCTTCGGCTCGCGGGCTTCGCGCTCCTCGTCGCGGCCGCGACCGCGACCACGGCCGCGGCCGCCTTCGCGCTGTCCGTCGCGCTGTCCGTCACGGCTGCGTTCGCGGCCCTGGCCCGAGCGGCGCTCGTCGGCCTTCTTCTTCTCCGGCGCCGGGGCCGGCTCGGCCGCCTTGCCGCCGCCGAACCACGAAACGATCCTGGCGATGAGGCCGGGCGTCGGCGCTGCCACGGCCGGCGCCGGCGTAGCCGCCGGCTTCTCGTCGACCACGGGCGCCGGCTGCTCCGGCGCGATGTGCTTGATCGCCGCTTCCTGGCGCGGCTGCCGGTTTTCCGCCTGGGTGCCGGCGAGCCTGACCTCCTCGAGCGGCGTCTCGACCATCTTGTACGAGGGCTGGCTGAGGTCTTCCTGGTTCAGGTCGTCGTGGCGCAGGCGGACGATGGTGTGCGCTGGCGTCTCCAGGTGCACGTTCGGGATGAGCAGGATGCTGACCTTGTGCCGCAGCTCGATGGCGGCGATGTCCGGCCGCTTTTCGTTGAGCAGGAAGGTGGCGACGTCCACCGGCACTTGCGTGTGCACGGCGGCGGTGTTCTCCTTCATCGCCTCCTCTTCGAGGATGCGCAGGATGTGCAGCGCGGCCGATTCGGTCGAGCGGATGTGGCCGGTGCCGGTGCAGCGCGGGCAGGTGATGTAGCTGGTCTCGGCGAGCGCCGGACGCAGGCGCTGGCGCGACAGCTCCATCAGGCCGAAGCGGCTGATCTTGCCCATCTGCACGCGGGCGCGGTCGTAGCGCAGCGCGTCGCGCAGGCGGTTCTCGACCTCGCGCTGGTTCTTGCTGCTCTCCATGTCGATGAAATCGATGACGATCAGGCCGCCGAGGTCGCGCAGGCGGAGCTGGCGGGCGATCTCGTCGGCCGCCTCGCAGTTGGTCTTGAACGCCGTTTCCTCGATGTCGGCGCCGCGCGTGGCGCGGCCGGAGTTCACGTCGCAGGCGACCAGCGCCTCGGTGTGGTCGATGACCACGGCGCCGCCCGAGGGCAGGTTGACCTGGCGCGAGTAGGCCGATTCGATCTGGTGCTCGATCTGGAAGCGCGAAAAGAGCGGCACGTCGTCGCGGTAGCGCTTGACGCGGCCGACGTTGCCCGGCATCACCGTACCCATGAAGGCGCGCGCCTGCTCGAAGACGTCGTCGGTGTCGATCAGGATTTCGCCGATGTCCGGCTGGAAGTAGTCGCGGATGGCGCGGATGACCAGGCTGCCTTCGAGATAGATCAGGAAGGGGCCGGCCTGCTGGCTGGCGGCGCCCTCGATCGCGCTCCACAACTGCATCAGGTAGTTGAGGTCCCACTGCAGCTCTTCGGCGGTGCGGCCGATGGCGGCGGTGCGGGCGATCAGGCTCATGCCCGACGGCACCTGCAACTGGTCCATGATCTCGCGCAGTTCGTTGCGCTCCTCGCCCTCGACGCGGCGCGAGACGCCGCCGCCGCGCGGGTTGTTCGGCATCAGCACGAGGTAGCGGCCGGCCAGGCTGACGAAGGTGGTGAGCGCGGCGCCCTTGTTGCCGCGCTCGTCCTTCTCGACCTGGACGATCAGCTCCTGGCCTTCCTTGATGACGTCCTGGATGCGCGCCTTGGACGGTTCGGTGCCGGGCTGGAAGTAGGCGCGGGAGATTTCCTTGAACGGCAGAAAGCCGTGGCGTTCCTCGCCGTAATTGACGAAGGCCGCTTCCAGACTGGGTTCCACGCGGGTGATGACACCCTTGTAGATGTTGCTCTTGCGTTGTTCCTTCGAGGCCGATTCAATGTCGAGATCGATCAGTTTCTGACCGTCGACAATGGCGACACGGAGTTCCTCGGCCTGTGTCGCATTGAAAAGCATGCGTTTCATGATGCTTGGGCTCCCGCGCGTAGGCGTGGCCGGAGCTCCCGCAAGCAGGCAGCGACAGGTTTAGTTGTGGGTGGGGCGCTTCATGGCTCTCAGGGTTGTCGCAACTAAAAGTGTGGTTTCGCTGGATGTTTTTTTCGGCCGCGAAAACCGCGGCCGGGGAATCTGCTCGGGGCGATCCGGCGCGTGCCGGGCACGCGCAAATCAAGTAGTATCGCTACTTTTGGTGAGCGAACTTAACCAGGATTTGCGTTGGATGATCTTGCGCAAGGTTGGCGCAAGCGAGGCGACTGAGGCCTGCCGGAAAACTGCCGCAGGGATGACGCGGCTCGACGGTCTCACGGGTCAGCGTCTCTTTCAGGCCGAGACGCAAATCCCGCCCAGTATATTAAAAATGCCCGATATAAGCAAAAACTCCGTCACCCGGGCTCGAATCAGCGAGGAAGAGGCCGGCCAGCGCCTCGACAATCACCTGCTCCGAATCTGCAAGGGCGTGCCGAAGAGCCACGTCTACCGCATCCTGCGCAGCGGCGAGGTGCGGGTGAACAAGAAGCGCGCCGAGGCGTCCTACCGGCTGCAGGCCGGCGACGAGCTGCGCCTGCCGCCGCTGCGCATCGCCGAGAAGGCAGAAGCGGCCGACGCCGGCGCCATGCTGCGCTCGGACCTGCCGATCCTCTTCGAGGACGAGGCGCTGCTCGTCGTGGACAAGCCGGCGGGCATCGCCGTGCACGGCGGCAGCGGCGTCTCCTTCGGCGTCATCGAGGCGCTGCGGCGGCAGCGGCCGCAGGCGAAATTCCTCGAGCTGGCGCACCGCCTCGACCGCGAGACCTCGGGCATTCTGCTCGTCGGCAAGAAGCGTTCGGCGCTCAATGCGCTGCACGACATGTTCCGCGAGGGCGGCCGCCAGGCCGACAAGCGCTACTTGGCGCTGGTCGCCGGCCGCTGGCAGGAGAAGAAGCGCGATGTCCGCCTGCCGCTCCACAAATACCTACTGGAGAACGGCGAACGGCGCGTGCGCGTGGCCGAGGACGGCAAGTTCTCGCACACCGTCTTCCGCCTGCTCGCCCGCTGGGAACGCTTCAGCCTGCTCGAAGCCCAACTCAAGACCGGGCGCACGCATCAGATCCGCGTGCATCTGGCGCGCCTCGGCTTTCCCATCGCCGGCGACGAGAAGTACGGCGATTTCGCATTGAACAAGGTATTGCAGCGCGAGGGGCTGAAGCGGATGTTCCTGCACGCCTGGAAGATGGATTTCCCGCATCCGCAGAAGGACGAGCGCCTGCGGCTGGAGGCGCCGCTGCCGGCGGCGCTGGCGGGATTCCTCGCGCAGCTCTCGGCCACGGAAGAAAAGGACTATGGCGAAGCGTTTTGAACTGCTGGTCTTCGACTGGGACGGCACGCTGATGGATTCGGCGGCGGCGATCGTCGCCGCCATCCAGGCGGCGGCCCGCGACCTCGACATCGAGCCGCCGCCGGACGCGCGCGCGCGCCACGTCATCGGGCTGGGCCTCGGCGACGCGCTGCGCCACGCCGTGCCCGATCTGCCCGAGGCGAGCTACCCGCGCATGGTCGAGCGTTACCGCCACCATTACCTGTCGCGCGACCACGAGCTGACGCTGTTCGCCGGCGCCGGCGAGCTGGTCGCCGAACTCGCCGCCGACGGCTTCATGCTCGCCGTGGCCACGGGCAAGAGCCGGCTCGGCCTCGACCGGGCCTTCAAGGTCAGCGGCCTCGGCCCGTATTTCCACGATTCGCGCTGCGCCGACGAATGTCACTCGAAGCCGCACCCGCAGATGCTCGAAGAGCTGATGGCCGCCTTCGCCGTGACGCCGGAGCGGACGCTGATGATCGGCGACACGACGCACGACCTGCAGATGGCGAAGAACGCCGGCGTCGCCTCGCTGGCCGTGGCCTACGGCGCGCACCCGCCGGAGGCGCTCGATGCGCTCGCACCGCTGGCCCGCCTGCAGGCGGTCGAGGAGCTTCGCCGGTGGCTGAAGACGCACGCCTGATCTGCGCCGGCGCGGCGCTGGCGGACGGCGGGCCGGGCGTCCGTTTCACGGTCCGCCGCCACGGCGCCGACGAGCCGGCCTTCGTGGTCCGCTTCCGCGGCCGCGTCCATGCCTACCTCAACCGCTGCGGCCACGTGCCGGTCGAGCTCGACTGGCAGCACGGCGAGTTCTTCGACGATTCGCGGCTATACTTGATCTGCGCCACGCACGGCGCGCTGTACGCGCCGGAAAGCGGGCAATGCCTGGGCGGCCGCTGCAGCGGCCGCGGCCTGACGGCAGTGCCGGTCGAAGAACGCGACGGCAACATCTACCTGATTCCGACAGAGTGATCCCATGGACGAAGCGAGCAAGGACAAGGACAACGCGCAGGGCGAGAACTGGGAGCGGCGGACGCTGGAGCGGCTGGCCGGCGACGTGCTGCGCGAGCAGCGGGCGAAGCGGCGCTGGGGCATCTTCTTCAAGCTGCTCGGCTTTTCCTACCTGATCGCCGTCCTCGTCCTCGTCGTCGACTGGGGCGGCCCGGAGAAGCTCGCCGACCGCAAGCACACCGCCGTCGTCAACCTGCGCGGCACCATCGAGGCCAAGGGCGAGGCCAGCGCCGACAGCATCGTCGCCTCGCTGCAGTCGGCCTTCGAGGACAAGCGCACGGTCGGCGTCGTGCTGCGCATCAACAGCCCCGGCGGCAGCCCGGTGCAGTCCGGCATCATCTACGACGAGATCCGCCGGCTGCGCGCCAAGCATCCGGAGATCCCGCTGCACGCGGTGGTTGAGGATCTCTGCGCGTCCGGCGGCTACTACGTCGCCGCCGCCGCCGACAACATCTATGTGAACAAGGCGAGCATCGTTGGCTCGATCGGCGTGCTGATGAACGGCTTCGGCTTCACCGGCAGCATGGACAAGCTCGGCGTCGAGCGGCGGCTGCTCACCGCTGGCGAGAACAAGGGCTTCCTCGATCCCTTCTCGCCGCAGGACGCGAAGCAGAAGGAGCACGCGCAGCGCCTGCTCGATGACATCCACGGGCAGTTCGTCGCCGTCGTCCGCGAGGGGCGGGGCAAGCGTCTCAAGGACGCGCCGGAGCTTTTCTCCGGGCTGATGTGGACTGGCGCGCAGAGTATCCAGCTCGGCCTCGCCGACGGCTTCGGCACGGTCGAGAGCGTCGCCCGCGACGTGCTCAAGGCCGAGAAGACGCTCGACTACTCGGTGCGCGAGAACCTCGCCGAGCGCTTCGCCAAGCGGCTCGGCGCCGACATGGCGGAGAACCTGTCGCTGCGCCTCTTCGGCGGCGCGCCGGCGGTCCGCTGACCGGGCCTGGGCGTCAGCCGTTTCGTCTGTGCCCGGCGGGACGGGCCGGCGAAATGTGCAGCGGCGCCTCCCCGAGGTCGATGCCGGCCGCCTGCGCCGCCTGTTCGATATAGGCCCTGAGCGCCGCATCCTGCAGCGGAATCGGCGCCTGGCCGTGCAGGCAGAGGAAGACGCCCGATTCGGCGGGATCGTCGCGGGGCGCGGCGAACACGCTCCGCCCCTGGGTGTCGCGCGCCCGCAGGATGACGCCCGCCTTCGAGAGATCGGTCAGCGACCGGTAGATCGTCGAGATGTTGGCGTGCCCCTTGTCTTTCACCCAGATACGGAACAGCACCTCCGGGCGGACGAAGCCGGGCTGGCCCTGCAGCGCGGCAAAGACGTCGACGCGGGCGGCGGTGACGCGCAGCCGGGCGCGCTTGAGCGCGTCGACCGCGAGTTCGGCGGGGGGCGACAGGTCGGTTCGCATCGGCGGCGGGGGTCAGCGCAGCGGCCGCATCAGTCGCCGACCCGGAAGCTGAGGGTCGCCACGTGGCGCACTTCCTCGTATTCCTTGCCGTCGACCGTGGCGGCGCCGTTGACCCGGGCCGAAACCTCGAGGACGTAGAGCGCCGGGAAGGACGGCCTGAGGCTGACCGCGCCGTCGGCGCCGGGGCGCAGCACGCGCGACCAGCCTTCGGAGGTGTAGACGTTGACCTGGGCGGCATTGACCGGATTGCCCTTCCAGAACAGCCGGAAGGTGTCGCCGCCGGCGGTCGTCGGCACCAGCTCCAGGTCGCTCGCCGCCTTGGTTTCCTGGCGGCCGAAGCGGGCGTGGAACACGGTCAGCAGCTTTTCTTCGGCGCGGCTGCCGGTGAAGCGCAGGTCGCCGGCCGCCGGGTCCGCCGGGAAGTGGCCGTCCCAGGCGCCGAGCGGCACGGCCTTGCCGTCGGCCGAGAAGGCGCGGGCGCCCTGGACGGCCGGCGCCTCGGACTGTGGCTTGGCCAGCTCGCCGGCCTGGATGCGGGTGCCGGCGGCGTCGCGGTCGATCCAGAAATAGTCGGCGCCTGCGGCCGGGGCGGCGGCCAGCGCAAGAATGGGAAGGAAGCGCCGGATCAGCCCGGCGACGGAAACGTTTTGCATGAGCGGCCCTCGGAAGGTCGGAAAGGAAAGGGAAAGCGCCGGCAGCGTCGTGGCGAACTTCATCCCTGGAAGGAACGGTCGGCCGAAGGGCCGGGACGGACGCTGCGTTTTTCGTGCTCTCAGTAGACATGTCGTTTGAGACGCGAAAAAAGGTCACGTTCGTTACACACTGTTACAAAAAAGTCGCTGCCGGGGCGTCGGGGACCGGGTGCCGTCGGGGGCATTGAGGGCGTGAGAGCGCCGGCGGCCGCCGCGGGCCGCCTCCGCGAACCATCCGCCGCCGGCGGACGGCCGCGGCACGGCTTCAGGGGGCCGGCCGCCAGTCGCCGCCGAGCGCGGCGATCAGTTGCATGCTGGCGAGCAGGCGCTCGGCCTCGACGTCCAGCGCGCTGCGTTGGCTGCTCAGGGCGAGCGCCTGGGCGCTCGCCACTTCCAGGAAGGTGACCTCGCCGGCCTCGTAGCGGTAGGTGACGACGCGCTCGTTCTCCTCGGCCAGCGCCACCAGGCGCCGCTGCTGCGCGTCCTGCTCGGCCAGCGACTGCAGCGAGGCCAGCGCGTCTTCCGTCTCGCGCACTGCCTGCAGCACGCTGGCGCGCCAGACCTGGGCCTGCTCGTCGTACAGCGCCTGCGTCCGCAGCTCCTCGGCGCGGCGCGCGCCGCCGTCGAAGAGGAGGGCGGCCAGCGACGGGCCGAGCGACCAGACGCGCGCCGGCGCATCGACCAGTTCGCGCCAGCGCCCGCCCTGCAGCGCGCCGGCGGCGCC
The DNA here is from genome assembly GCA_019455325.1 of Rhodocyclaceae bacterium. Classification (GTDB taxonomy): domain Bacteria; phylum Pseudomonadota; class Gammaproteobacteria; order Burkholderiales; family Rhodocyclaceae; genus Proximibacter. Next base: position 34,740 of record JACFMQ010000001.1, read on the forward strand.
GACGTCGAGCGTCGGCAGCCAGGCGCGGCGGGCGATGCCGATGCGTGCGTTGGCGGCGGCCATCTGGCGTTCGGCGGCGGCCACGTCGGGGCGCCGCACGAGCAGCGCGGCGGGCACCTGCGCCGGCGTCGCCGGCACCGCCGGCAGCGACGCGTCGCGGCGTTCCAGGCGCAGTTGCGCGGGCGTGCGGCCGGCGAGCAGGGCGAGGGCGTTCTCTTCCAGCATCCGCTGGCGCGCGGCGGCCAGCCGCTGCGTGCGCACGGACTGCAACTGGGTCTCGGCCTGGATGACGTCGGCGCGGGCCACCAGGCCGGCCTCGTACTGGCGGCGGGTGAGCTGCAGCGAGCGCTCGTAGGCGGTCAGTGCGCGCGCGAACAGCGCGTCGTGCAGGTCGAGCGTGCGCAGGCGCACGTAGCCCTGGGCCGCGGTGATCTGCAGGGCGAGCCGCGCGGCGGCGAGGCTGGCCTCGGCGGCGCCGGCGTCGGCGTCTGCCGCCTCGGCGGCGAGCGCGACGCGGCCCCACAGGTCGGGCGTCCAGCCGATCTGCAGCCGGGCTTCGTACAGGCGCGTGCCGGGGGCGCTGCCGCCGCTGCGGGTGTGGCCGAGCGACCCCTCGACGTTCGGCCAGGCGCCGGCGCGCGCGGCGTCGATCTGCGTCAGCGCCTGCCGGTGGCGCGCCTCGGCCTGCGCGAGCGTGGCGTTGGCCTCGGCCACATCGCGCAGCAGGCGGTCGAGCGCCGGATCGCCGTAGGGCCCCCACCAGGGGCCGGCGGCCTCGGGCGGCGCGGCGTCGGCGCGCTGCCAGCCGCCGGCATAGTGGAAGTCGGCGGGCAGGGCCGGGTCCGGCGGCGTCGGCGCCGGGCCCGCGGCGCAGGCGGCCAGCAGCAGGGACGGAAGGAGCGGGGCGAAGCGGAAGGTCGCGGCAGGTTTCTTCATGGCACGGAAGGGGCGATGCGGCCGTACAGCACGCGCTGGCGCAGCCGTTCGAGGTAGAAATAGACCACGGGCGTGGTGTAGAGCGTGAGCAACTGGCTCACCGCCAGCCCGCCGACGATGGCGATGCCCAGCGGCCGGCGGATCTCGGAGCCTTCGCCGAAGCCGAGCACCAGCGGCACCGCGCCGAGCAGGGCGGCGAGGTTGGTCATCAGGATCGGGCGCAGGCGCTGGCGCGCCGCCTGCCGGATCGCCTCGCGCGGCGGCAGGCCGTCGCGGCGCTGCGCGGCGAGCGCGAAGTCGATCATCAGGATGGCGTTCTTCATGACCACGCCGATCAGCAGGAACAGGCCGAGCAGCGCGATCAGGCTGAACTCGGTGCCGGAGAGCCGCAGCGCCAGCAGCGCGCCGAGGCCGGCCGGCGGCAGCGTGGACAGGATGGTCACCGGGTGCAGCGTGCTTTCGTAGAGGATGCCGAGCACCAGGTACACCGCCACCAGCACGCCCAGGATCAGCCAGGGCTGGCGGCGCAGTGTCTCGGCCAGGCCGTTGACGTCCGGCGTCGGCTCGCCGGTGAAGATGCTGGCCGGCAGCATGAGCTGCGACACGGCGTCGTCGATGGCCTGCTGCGCCTGCTGCAGCGTCACGCCCGGCGCCAGGGCGTAGCTGATGCCGGAGGCGGCGAACTGGCTGTCGTGGAAGACACGGTCGCGCGTCAGCCCGTAGCGCCAGGTGGCGAAGGCCGAGAGCGGCACGCGCGCGCCGCTCTCGGTGATCACCTGCGCCTGCGCCAGCGCGTCGGGCTCGCTGCCCTGGCGCGGGTCCAGCTCCATGACCACGCGGTACTGGTTGAGCGCGTCGTAGAGCATCGCCACCTGCCGCTGCGAGAAGGAGTTGTTCAGCAGCGAAGCCACGTCCTGCATGCGCACGCCGAGGCGGCGCGCCGCCTCGCGGTCCACCTGCAGCACCACCTGCTGGGCGTCCTCGCCGCTGGGAATGTTCACGTCCGCCAGTTCGGGCAGCGCGCGCAGCGCCTCGCCCACGGGCCGCGCCCAGGCGCGCAGCGCCTCCAGCGAATCGGAGCGCAGCACGAAGAGGTATTCGCCGTCGCCGCCGCGGCCGCCGCCCAGGCGGATGTCCTGCTCGACGTTGATGAACAGGATGCCGCCCGGAATCGGCGGCGCGCTGCGGCGCAGCCGGTCGGCCACGGCGGCGGCGGATTCCTTGCGCTCGGCCAGCGGCTTCAGGCGCACGCGGAAGCGCGAGTTGCTGATGCCGCCGCGGCCGCCGCTGGTGCCGGTGACGTCGGCGACGGCCGGGTCGGCGAGCAGCAACTGGCGGTAGGCCTCGATCTTGGGCTGCATGACCTGGAAGGAGAAGCCGTCGTCGCCGCGCACGAAGCCGCTCAACTGGCCGGTGTCCTGCTGCGGCAGCATGCCCTTGGGGATGGCGACGTAGAGCCAGACGTTCACGCCGATGGCGGCGCCGAGCAGCAGCAGGGTGACGATGCCGTGCCGCAGCGCCCAGCCGAGGCTGCGCTCGTAGCCCTGCTGCAGGCCGGCGAAGAGGGCGCGGCAGCGCGCGACGAAAGGGCCGGCGCGCGGCGGACGCGCCGGCAGCGCGTGCGCGCACAGCGCCGGCGTCAGCGTCACCGAGACGGCGAGCGAGATCAGCACCGCCGCCGCCAGCGTGATCGAGAACTCGCGGAACAGCCGTTCGACGACGCCGCCCATGAACAGGATGGAGACGAAGACGACGACCAGCGCCAGGTTCATCGCCAGCAGCGTGAAGCCGACCTCGCCGGCGCCGCGCAGGGCGGCGCGCCAGACGGCGAAGCGGCCGCCGGGCCGGCGCTCGACGTGGCGCTGCACGTTTTCCAGCACGACGATGGCGTCGTCGACGACCAGCCCGGCGGCGACGATCAGCGCCATCAGCGACAGGTTGTTGAGCGAGAAGCCCTGCCACCACATCACGGCGAAGGCGCCGATCAGCGACACCGGCAGCGCCGCCGCGGGAATCAGCGCGGAGCGCGCGCTGCCGAGGAACAGCCAGACCACCGCCATCACCAGCAGGCAGGCCAGCAGCAGCGTGAACTGCGCCTCGGCCAGGGTGGCGCGGATGCCCGGCGAACGGTCCATGACCACCCGCAGCTCGGCGTCGGCGGGCAGCAGCGCCTGCAGTTGCGGCATCTGCGCGTGGATGGCGTCGATGGTCTGCACGATGTTGGCGTCGATGCGCCGGCTGACGAGCAGCACCACCGCCGGGTGGTCGTTGTGATAGCCGCTGGTGTAGCGGTTCTCGACCGAATCGCTGACCTCGGCGACGTCGGCGAGGCGGACGACGGTGTCGCCCCGGCGGTACACCACCAGATCGGCGAAGTCGGCGGCCGTGCGCAGCGGCGCCGACAGCGCGATCTGCCAGCGGCGCGCGTCCTGCGCCACCGCGCCCAGCGGACGCCAGGCGTTGGCATCGGCGACGGCGCGGCGCACGTCCTCCATCGACAGGCCGCGATGCACGAGCGCGGCGGCGTCGAGCTGCACGCGCACCGCCGGCAGTGAAGCGCCGTCCACCTGCACCTCGCCGACGCCGACGATCTGCGCCAGCTTCTGCGCCAGCACGGTCGCCGCGTGGTCGTACAGCGCCGACGGCGGCAGCCGCGGCGAACTGAGCGCCAGCGCCATGATCGGCGCCTGCGAGGGGTTCACCTTGACGTAGCTGGGGTTGTCGGTCATGCCCGAGGGGAGCTGGCTGCGCACCGCGTTGATCGCCGCCTGCACGTCGCGCGCGGCGTCGTCGATGTTGCGGTCCAGGTTGAATTCCAGGGTGATGCGGGTGGCGCCCTGGTTGCTGCCGGACTGGATGCGGGTGACGCCGGCGATCGAGCCGAGCGCGCGTTCGAGCGGCGCGGCGACGGTGCTGGCCATGCTCTCGGGGCTGGCGCCGGGCAGGTTGGCGCGCACCTCGATGATCGGGAAGTCCACCGCCGGCAGCGGCGCCACCGGCAGCAGCCGCCAGGCGAGCAGGCCGGCGAGCAGCACGGCGACGGCGAGCATGCCGCTCGCCACCGGCCGGCGGATGAAGAAGCGGGCCAGCGCGTTCATCCGGCCTCGGCCGCGGCGGCCGGCCGCCGCCTGCGCGCGAGCCGGTCGAAGGCCAGGTACACCACCGGCGTGGTGAACAGCGTCAGCACCTGGCTGACGATCAGCCCGCCGACCATGACGATGCCCAGCGGCTGCCGCAGCTCGGCGCCCGAGCCGCTGGCCAGCATCAGCGGCACGGCGCCGAACAGCGCGGCCAGCGTCGTCATCAGGATCGGCCGGAAGCGCAGCAGCGCGGCGCGGCGGATCGCCGCCTGCGGCGACAGCCCGAGGCGGCGCTGCGCGTCGAGCGCGAAGTCCACCATCATGATGCCGTTCTTCTTGACCAGCCCGATCAGCAGCACGATGCCGATCACCGCGATCAGGTCCAGCGGCCGGCCGGCGAGCAGCAGCGCCAGCAGCGCGCCGACCGTGGCCGAGGGCAGCGTGGACAGGATGGTCAGCGGATGCACCGTGCTCTCGTAGAGCATGCCGAGCACCAGGTACATGACGACGACGGCGGCGAGCACCAGCCACAGCGTGTCGGCGAGCGAGCTGCGGAAGGCCAGCGCCGCGCCCTGGAAGGCCAGCTCGACCGAGGCGGGCAGGGCGATCTCGCGCTGCACGTCCTCGATGGCGGCGACCGCGTCGCCGAGCGACTGGCCGGGCGCCAGGTTGAACGACAGCGTGACCGCCGGGAACTGCCCCTGGTGCTCGATGGCCAGCGGCGCCAGGCGCGGCGTCACGCGCGCCAGCGCGGCCAGCGGCACCGGCTGCGCGCCGTCGCCGCCGGGCACGACGAAGATGCCTTCGAGCGCGCGCAGGCCGCCGGTGTCGGCGTCGTCGGCCGCGAGCACCACGCGGTACTGGTTCGACTGCGTGAACAGCGTGCTCACCTGCCGCTGGCCGAAGGCGCTGTGCAGCGCCGCGGCCACGTCGCTGACCTTGACGCCGAGGCGGGCGGCGGCGTCGCGGTCGATCTCGACGTGCGCCTGCGGGCCGGCGTTCTGCAGGTTGCTGGCGACGTCGGCCAGCTCGGGCCGGCTGCGCAGGCGGTCGACCATGCGTTCCGTCCACTGCGCGAGTTCGTCGGCGTCGGGCGTGCTCAGCGTGAACTGGTACTGCGTGCGGCTGACGCGGTCTTCCATGCCCAGCTCCTGCACCGGCTGGAACCAGGCGACGAGGCCGAGGACCCCGGCCGCGCGCTCGCGCAGCCGCGCGATCACCGCCGTCGCCCCGGCGCGCTCGCCGTGCGGCGCCAGGCCGATCAGCATGCGGCCGCCGTTGAGCGTGGCATTGCTGCCGTCCACGCCGATGAACGAGGCGACGCTGCGCACGTCCTCGTCTTCCAGCATGGCCGCGGCCAGCGCTTGCTGGCGCTCGGCCATGGCCTGGAAGGAGACGCCCTGCGGCGCCTCGGTGACGACCTGCACCAGGCCGCTGTCCTGCACCGGGAAGAAGCCCTTGGGCACCGCCAGATAGAGCAGCGCGGTCAGCGCCAACGTGGCGGCGAGCGCCGCCAGCGCCAGCGGCTGGCGCGCCAGCACCCAGTCGAGCGCCTGCGCGTAGCGCGCGATGACGCGGCCGAGCCAGTCCGCCGGCGGCTCGTCGCCGTCGTGGTAGGCGGTCGGCGGCCGGCGCAGCATGCGCGCAGCCATCATCGGCGTCAGCGTCAGCGAGACGACGAGCGAGATGCCGATGGCCACCGCCAGCGTCACCGCGAATTCGTGGAACAGGCGCCCGACCACGTCGGCCATGAACAGCAGCGGGATCAGCACGGCCACCAGCGAGACGGTGAGCGAGACCAGCGTGAAGCCGATCTCGCGCGCGCCCTTCAGCGCCGCCTCCATCGGCGAGGCGCCGGCCTCGCGGTGGCGGGCGATGTTCTCCAGCATGACGATGGCGTCATCGACGACGAAACCGGTGGCGATGGTCAGCGCCATCAGGCTCAGGTTGTTCAGCGAATAGCCGAGCAGGTGCATGGCGGCGAAGGTGCCGACCAGCGACAGCGGCACGGCGATGCTCGGGATGATGGTCGCCGGCAGCGTGCGCAGGAAGACGAAGGTGACGGCGATGACCAGCGCGATGGCGAAGAGCAGCTCCTTCTGCACGTCGCGCACCGAGGCGCGGATGCTCTCGGTGCGATCGGTGAGGACGTGCACCTTCACCGCCGCCGGCAGCGTCGCGCTCATCTCGGGCAGCAGGGCGCGCACGCGGTCGGCCACCTCGATCACGTTGGCGCCGGGCTGGCGCTGGATGTTGAGCAGCACCGCCGGCTGCGTGCCGGTCCAGGCGGCCAGGTAGCGGTCTTCGGCGCCTTCCTCGACGCGCGCCACGTCGCCCAGGCGCAGCGGCGCGCCGTCCTGCCAGGCGACGATCAGCCGGCGGTATTCCTCGATCGAGCGGATCTGGTCGTTGGCGTCGAGCATGGTCGAGCGCGTGGGGCCGTCGAAGCTGCCCTTGGGCTGGTTCACGTTGGCCGCGGCGATGGCCGCGCGCAGCGTCTCCATCGACAGGCCGTGCACGGCCAGCGCGCGCGCGTTGGCCTCGACGCGGACAGCCGGGCGCTGGCCGCCGGCCAGGCTGACCAGGCCGACGCCGGGCAGGCGCGAGATCTTCTGCGCCATGCGCGTGTCGATCAGGTCGACGACGCGCGGCAGCGGCAGCGTTCCGGAGGTGACGGCGAGCGTCAGTATCGGGGCGTCGGCCGGGTTCACCTTGCGGTAGATCGGCGGCGTCGGCAGGTCGGCCGGCAGCAGGCTGGCGGCGGTCTGGATGGCGGCCTGCACCTCCTGCTCGGCGACGGCCATCTCGACCTCCAGCGAGAAGCGCAGCGTGATCGCCGAGGCGCCGCCCGAGCTGGTGGACGACATCTGCTGCAGGCCGGGAATCTGCCCGAGCCGGCGTTCCAGCGGCGCGGTGACGGTGCGCGCGGTGACGTCCGGGCTGGCGCCCGGATGGAAGGTGAACACCTGGATGACCGGGTAGTCCACCTGCGGCAGCGCGGCCACCGGCAGCAGCCGCCAGGCGAGCAGGCCGGCGATGAGCACGGCCAGCATCAGGAGCGCGGTGGCGACCGGCCGCAGGATGAAGGGGCGCGACAGCTCCATGTCTCAGCGCGCCGCGGCCGGCGCGGGGTCGATGATGGTCACGGCGCGGCCGTCTTCCAGCCGGTCGAGCCCTTCGAGCACCACCGCGTCGCCGGCGGCCAGTCCCTCGGTGGCGACCATGCGCCCGTCGCCGGCGGGGCCCGGCACGATCGGGCGCACCTGCGCCTTGCCGTCGGCGACCACGTAGACGTAGCTGCCGCGCGAGCCGTGCTGCACCGCTTCGGCGGGGATGGTCAGCGCGCCGGGCAGGGTGCGCAGGTCGAGCCGCACGTTGACGAACTGGTTGGGAAAGAGCGCGTCGTCGGCGTTGTCGAAGCGCGCTTTCAGCCGCAGCGTGCCGGTGGCCAGGTCGATCTGGTTGTCCAGCGTGTCGAGCCGGCCGCGCGCGAGCAGGCGCCGGCCCTCGCGGTCCCAGGCCTGGACGGGCGGCGGCACGGCGCCGGCGTGCGCCGCGCGCACCGCCGCCACCTGCGGTTCGGGCACGCTGAACACCACCGTCACCGGCTGCGTCTGCAGGATGGTGAACAGGCCGTTGGCGTCGTTCTCGGCGACCAGGTTGCCTTCGTCCACGCGCCGCATGCCGACGCGGCCGCTGATCGGCGCCTCGATGCGGGTGTAGGAGAGCTGCAGCGCCGCATCGTCCACCTGCGCCTGGTCCGACTGCAGCGTGCCGCGCAACTGCTGCACCAGCGCCTCCTGGCGGTCGAGCTGCTGGCGCGCGACCGCGTCCTGCTCGAAGAGCTGGCGATAGCGCGCCAGCTCGCTCTCGGCCACCTTCAACTGCGCCAGGTTCTGCTGCTGCTGGCCCTGCGCCTGCGCCAGCCGGACGCGGTACGGGGCCGGGTCGATCTCGGCCAGCAACTGGCCGCGGCGCACCTGCTCGCCCTCGCGGAAGAGCACCCGCGCGAGCTGGCCGGGCACGCGGCTGCGCACGGTCACGGCGTTCATCGGCGTCACCGTGCCGATGGCCTGTGCCTGCACGGTGAAATCCTCCTGCTGCACGGCCTCCACCCGCACGGGCACGGGCCCTCGCCACGGATTGGGGCCGGGCGGCGGCGCCGCGGCGGAGCTGCGCAGGACGAAGTACCACAGGCCCGCCGCCAGCACGGCCAGCGCGAGCAGCCATACCGCCGGGCGGCGCAGGAGGGAGCGGAATCGGGAAAGCGGGGTGGCGGAGTCGTCCGGTCGGAACATGGTCATCCATCAATGAGGGCCGGGGGCGCCGGCGTTCGCAGGGCGGCGCGCCGCGGGGCGGCGACCGTGCGCGAAGAGGCGCGGAGAACGCCGGCCCGGCCGCGCCGTGCCGGCGTCGCATCAGGGACAATCGTGCGCTGTGGGGGGGTCCGGGCAGGCGGTCGGCCGTTCTTCACGACGCGAATGATAACAATTTTATGTGTCGCGGGCGTTGCCGGAGCGCCCGCCCGGGCAATCGCAGGGAGGCATCCATGCGCAAGACGTCGCGCCGTCGTTGGGGCCGGCGGCATCGCAGCGTCGCGGTCGCCTGCGGGCGGGGTGCGGCTGCGAACGGCATGCTGCGATGACATCCGGGAGAGGCTTCTTGTAATCTTGTAATATGGCTGTATCCCCACGGCGAGAGGCGATCGATGCTGGAACGGTTTTTCTGGATGAACGGCGACCCGGCGCGCCTGCTGGTGGGAGAGTACGAGCCGAGCCTGGTCGCGCTGTCGGTGTTGATCGCCATCCTGAGCTGCTGCATCGGCATGCTGATCGCCGGCATCGCCCGGAGCAGCCGGAGCCCGAGGTTTCGCCACCTGGCGGTGGCGAGCGGCTCCCTGGCGCTGGGCGCGGGCATCTGGTCGATGCATTTCATCGGCATGCTGGCCTTCAGGCTGCCGACGCCGGTCGGCTACGACGCGCCGACGACGCTGGCCTCGGTGGTGCCGGCGGTCCTGTCCTCGTGGATCGCGCTCCAAATGCTGGCCAGGGAGCGGGTGACGGGCCGCCAGTTGCTCGCCGGCGGCGTGCTGATGGGCGCCGGCATCGGGGCCATGCACTACAGCGGCATGGCGGCCATGCGCATGGCGCCGCTGCTGCGCTTCGACCCGGCCTGGTTCGCCGCGTCGATCGTCGTTTCGGCGCTGCTCGCCTGGTTCGCGCTGTGGCTGCGCTTCGGCCTGCGGCAGACGCGGCTGCTCGGCAACGCGGCCGTCACCGTGCTCAGCGGCACGGCGCTCGGCGTCGCGGTGGCGGCCATGCACTACGTGGCGATGGGCGCCGCCCGCTTCATCGGCGAGGATGTGCCGGGCCACGTCCACCGCCTCGACACCGATCTGATCGCCGGCATCACCATCGTCACCGTCGCGCTCGGCGGGGCGGTGCTCGCCGGCAACGTCTTCCTGCGCCTGCAGTTGCTCTATCGGCAACTGCGGCTGAGCGAGGCGCGCCAGAAGGCGATCTTCGACACCGCCGTCGACGGCATCATCACCATCGACCGACACGGCACGATGCTTTCGGTCAATCCTTCGGTGACGCGCCTGTTCGGCTGGGCGCCGGAAGAGCTGATCGGGCAGGACGTCAAGATGCTGATGCCCGAACCCAACCGCTCGATGCACGGGCAGTATCTGAAGAACTATCTCGACGGCGGGCCGGCCAAGGTGATCGGCATCGGGCGGGAGACGGCCGCCCAGCGCAAGGACGGCTCGATCTTCCCGATCCGGCTGGCGGTCGGCGAGGTGCGCTCCGACAAGCAGCTCACCTTCGTCGGCTTCATCACCGACATCTCCGAGCAGAAGCGCATCGCCCAGTTGCTGGAGCGCGAGGCCACGCACGACGCGCTCACCGATCTGCCCAACCGCCGCCGGCTGTCCCTGGTGCTGCCGCGCTCGATCGCCCGCGCCGACCGCTCCGGCGAACTGTTCGCGCTGCTCTTCATCGACCTCGACGGCTTCAAGAAGATCAACGACGACCTCGGACACGAGGCCGGCGACGAACTGCTAAAGGAGGTCGCCCTGCGGCTCTCGGGGATCGTCCGCCGCACCGACCTCGTGGCGCGCCTCGCCGGCGACGAGTTCGTGATCCTGCTGGAGGGGCTGCGCGCCGAGGACGAGGCCAGGCAGATGGCGGAGAGCGTCCTGGCCAGGCTTTGCCAGCCGACGGATCTGGGAGGCCGCGCGGTGTCCGTCGGCGCGAGCGTCGGCATGGCGTTCTACCGCAAGGGCTGCGGCCTGTCCCCCGAGGAACTGCTGCACCAGGCCGACCAGGCGATGTACAAGGTGAAACGCTGCGGCAAATGCGACATCGCCGTGTCCGACGACTGAGCCCGGCCCGGCCTGGAACGCGTGGCGGGCGGCCAGAAAGTGACGGGGACGGCCGCCGGGCGCGTCAGAGCAGGCTGTACTGCCGCTGCGTGGCGCGCGCCCGGCCGTCCTCGGCGCGCAGCAGCGCCGACGCGATGGCATCCAGGAAAGGCGAGGGCGGCAGCGCGCGGCGCTGGCCGCGCCAGGCGCGTTCGCGGGCGCGGCTGAGGAACAGCCGGTCCCTGGCGCGGGTCAGGGCGACGTAGAACAGGCGGCGCTCCTCGTCCGCCGTGCCGTCGTCGTCGTCGGTATCGGCCGCGCCCCACGACAGGGGCGTCAGCCCGTCCTCGACGCCGATCACGAACACCACCGGGAATTCCAGCCCCTTGGCGGCATGCATGGTGAGCAGCGACACGCGGTCGGCGCGCGCGTCCCAGAAATCGGCCTCGGTGCACAGCGCAATCCGCTCGCGCAACTGCGCTTCGTCGCCGTCGGCGAGCGCGGCGAGCCAGCGGTGGGCTTCGGCCAGCGCGGCCTGGCCGGCGGCGTCCTGCGCCGGCCGCAGCCGGTCGGCGGCGGCGGCGAGGCGGGCGGGCAGGGGGGCGGCCGCTGCCTCGGCATCCTGCTGCGCCAGAGCGTCGAGCAGGGCATCGACCAGCGGCTGGCCGGCGATGGGCGCGGGCGAGCTTTTTCCGTGCGGAATGCCGGCGCGGTCGAGGGCTTCGCGCAGGACCGCGGCCTGCGCGTCCGTGCGGTAGAGCACGGCGAAGTCGGCGAAGCCGAGCGGCCGCTCCGCATTCTTGCCGGCCGCGCCCTTGCGGTTGGCGGCGAGCATGTCGTGGCCGCCGAGCAGGCTTTCGATGGTGGCGGCGACGAAATCCACCTCCGCCCGTTCGTCGGCGGCGACGTGCAGCGTCAGGGGATCGAGCAGCGGCCGGGTGGCGTCGTCCGGCGTGCCGCTGCCGATGACCTGCGCGGCGGCGCCGACGATGCTGCCGGTCGAGCGGTAGTTGCGGCCGAGGCGCAGCGTGCGGGCGCCGGAGAAATCCTCGGCGAAGCGGGCGAACAGGGTGGCGTCGGCGCCGCGGAAGCCGTAGATCGCCTGGTTCGGGTCGCCGATCGCGCAGACGTCGGCGGCGGGCGGAGCGATGAGCTGTAGCAGCCGGTACTGGCGGGCGTCGAGGTCCTGGAACTCGTCGACGCAGATATGGCGGAAGCGCTGCCGCCAGCGCGCGGCGACGGCCGGGTCGTTTTCCAGTATCTCCACCGGCAGGCCGACCAGGTCGTCGAAATCCAGCCAGTGGCCGGCCTGGCCGAGCCGGCGGCAGGCGGCCAGCGCGGCAGCGGTCTCTTCGTCGGCGGGCACGGCGCCGGTGCGCTTGGCGAGCGAGACGGCCTTCAGCAGGCGCGCGGCGCGGGCCGTACCGACGCCGAGGTCGGCGGCGAGCAGGGCGGCGCGCTCGCGTTCGTCGGCGATGCGGAAATCGGCCGGCAGGCCGGCGGCCGCGGCTTCGGCGTGCAGGAAGGCCAGCCCAAGGGAGTGGAAGGTGTGGATCGCGCATTCGCCGCTGCCTGCCGGCAGCAGCGCGGCGAGGCGTTCGCGCAGTTCCTCTGCAGCGCGGCGGGTGAAGGTGATGGCGAGGCAGCTTGCCGCCGGCTCGCCGCGTTCCAGGATCAGGTGCGCCAGGCGATGCGTGAGCATGCGCGTCTTGCCCGAGCCGGGGCCGGCGGCGACGATCAGCGGGCCGTCCGTGGCGGCGGCGCGGGCCTGGTCGGCGTTGAGCGCGGCGAGGATGCCGGCGTGGCCCGAGGGCGCGGGCGCCGGCAGCGGCAGCTCGGGCGCCGCCGGCGCGGCGGCCGCAGCGGCGACGGGCTTGCGGGCGCGGGGTTTGCGCGGGAGCGGCGCGTCGAAGAGCAGGTCGCCGCGGCTCAGGCGGTCCAGTTCGCCGTCCTCGAACAGGCGGATGACGCCGTATTCGCCGTCGTAGCCGGCCTGGCGGATGACGCGGCCGGCGCGCAGCCGCGTCACCGCTTCGCCGAGCAGCGGATGCACGCGGCGCACGTCGTCGACCGGCGTCTCGCCGAGGATCGTGAAATCCGGCCCGAGCGCCGCCGAGACGCGGTCGTAGGCGCGCGCCACGCCGAGCGAGGCGACGCCGCTGCCGAGGATCTCGGCGAGCATTTCGGGCAGCGGCACGAGGTGGGTCGCCGTGCCGGCGGTCGGCGGCGGCACGCCGACCGCGCGGTCGGCCAGCGCCTCGATGCGATGCGCGGTGCCGACCGTCACCGGCTTGCCGCAGGCCGGGCACAGCCCGCCGTGGGCGAGGGTCTCGGCCGGGTCCAGCCGCACGCCGCAGGCGCGGTGGCCGTCCAGGTGGTATTTGCCTTCCTCGGGGAAGAATTCGACGGTGCCGACGTAGCCGTCGCCGGTCTCCAGCGCGCGGCGCATGGCGAAAAAGTCCGGCGCGCAGGAAAAGCGCGTCGCCTCGCGGCCGAGCTTGGCCGGCGAATGCGCGTCGGAGTTCGAGATCAGGCGGAAGCGGTCGAGCGAGGAGATGCGCCAGTTCATCTCCGGATCGGACGACAGGCCGGTTTCCACGGCGAACACGTGCTCGGCGAGGTCGCCGTAGCATTCCTGGATCGAGTCGAAGCCGGACTGCGAGCCGAGCGCGGCGAACCACGGCGTCCAGATGTGCGCCGGCACGAGGTAGGCGTGCGGCCCCGAGGCCAGCACCGTTTCGAGCAGGTCGCGCGAATCGAGGCCGAGAATCGGCCGGCCGTCGGAGGCGATGTTGCCGATCCGGCCGAGGCTCGCCGCCAGCCGGTCGACGGTGGCGAAGTCGGGGGCGTAGACCACGTGGTGAACCTTGCGCGTGCGCTCGCCCTTCTTGTAGATCGTCGAAATCTCGGTGGAGAGCATGAAGCGCACCGGCGTCCGGCAGTTCGGCGGCAGCGTCTTCCAGACCTCGGCCTCGATCTCCGGCCGCAGCGCGAAGAGGCCGCTGCCGTCGGCCACCAGCTTGTCCTTCATCTCGGCGAGCCAGGCCGGATGCACGCAGTCGCCGGTGGCGACGACGGCGATGCCCTTCCTCGCCGCCCACCAGGCCAGGTGTTCCAGATCCAGGTCGCGGCTGGTGGCGCGGGAGTACTTGGAATGGACGTGCAGGTCGGCGTGGAATGCCATGCGCGGCGGGCCTCGTGGTTCGTTCCTGTGGATTATAGCCGGCGGGTCGCGCCTGCCCCGGCTGCGCGGTCGTGCGTCCCGCGCCCGCCGCCGGCAATAGGCGGTACCATGAAAAAAGATTGCGGCTTTCCCGCGACCGGACGCGACCCTCCGCCCATGAAAATCTCCCGACTCTTCCAGCCCCGCAACCCGCAGTTCTGGCTGCTGATCGTCCTCAACGCGCTGTCGACGGCGATCTCGTTCATCCTGCGCGCCTACGAACTGCCGCTGCCGGTCGCGCTGGTGCTGGCCGGGTTCGCCGTGGTCAACGCCGTCCTCGGCCTGCGCATCGCCTGGCGGCTGATGTCCGAGCCGCCGGTCGATCAGATTTTCTCGAACGAAAACTGCCGGTAATTCTGTTTTTATATTGCGCTGTAAGCCGCTATGCTCGCGGGCGCAGCATCACCATTCCATAGGAGACCACATCATGAAGACATTCTCGCTCGTGGCCGCGATCTTCGCGCTGGGCCTGGCCTTTACGGCCGGCGACGCGGAAGCGGCGAAGCGTCTGGGCGGCGGCAAGTCCTTCGGCATGCAGCGCCAGGCGACCACGCCGCCGCCGGCGAAATCGCCGGCCGCCGCGCCGGCGCCGACCCAGAACGCCGCCGGCGCTGCCGCGCAGCCCAAGCGTTCGTGGATGGGGCCGGTCGCCGGTCTCGCCGCCGGCCTCGGCCTGGCGGCGCTCGCTTCGCACCTCGGCTTCGGCGAAGAACTCGCCTCGATGCTGATGATCGGCCTCCTGGTCATGGCCGTGATGGTCGTCGTCGGCCTGATCATGCGCAAGCGGGCGGCTGCCCAGCAGCCGGCCATGGCCGGCGCCACGCGCTACTCGGCGAACGCCGGCGGCCAGTCGGCCAACCGCGGCTACGACGTTTCGCTGCCGGCCTCCGGCGCGGCGCCCGCTGCGGTTGCGGCTGCGGCCGCGACGGGCGGCGGCAACATTCCCGCCGACTTCGACGTGCCCGCCTTCGTGCGCAACGCCAAGGTGCACTTCATCCGCCTGCAGGCCGCCAACGACGCCGGCAACCTGGACGACATCCGCGAGTTCACGACGCCGGAGATGTTCGCCGAACTGAAGATGGACATCTCCGAGCGCGCCGGCGAGGCGCAGGAGACCGACGTCGTCAGCATCGAGGCGGACGTCATCGACGTCGCCGAGGAAGCGAACCGCTACGTCGTCAGCGTCCGCTTCACCGGCCTCGTCCGCGAGGGCGCGAACGCCGCCGCCGAGCCGGTCGACGAGATCTGGCACCTGGCCAAGCCGCGTGACGGCAAGGGCGGCTGGCTGCTCGCCGGCATCCAGCAGACCCAGTAATCCACTGTACAACGCCCGGGGCCGCGCCCCGGGCGTTTTTCTTTCCGACCCGTCAGATCATCTCCTCCGGCCGCACCCAGCGGTCGAAATCCTCTTCCGTCACGTAACCCGAGTCCAGCGCCGCCGCGCGCAGCGTCAGGCCCTCGCGGTGCGCGCGCTTGGCGATCGCCGCCGCCCGGTCGTAGCCGATGTGCGGGTTGAGCGCCGTCACCAGCATCAGCGAACGTTCCAATAGTTCGGCGATACGCTGCCGGTCGGCGACGATGCCGCGCGCGCAGTGCGTCTCGAAGCTGTCCATGCCGTCGGCGAGCAGCCGCGCGCTGTGCAGGAAGTTGCGCACGATCAGCGGCTTGTAGACGTTCAGCTCGAAGTTGCCGGAGGCGCCGCCGAGGGTCAGCGCGACGTCGTTGCCGATCACCTGACAGCAGAGCATGGTCAGCGCCTCGCACTGCGTCGGGTTCACCTTGCCCGGCATGATCGAGCTGCCCGGCTCGTTCTCCGGCAGGCGCAGCTCGCCCAGGCCGCAGCGCGGGCCGGAGGCGAGCCAGCGGACGTCGTTGGCGATCTTCGTCAGCGCCGCGGCCAGCGTCTTCAGCGCGCCGTGCGCCGCGACCATGGCGTCGTGGCCGGCGAGCGCGGCGAAGCGGTTGGCCGCCGGCACGAAGGGCTGGCCGCAGGCATCCGCCAGCGCCGCGGCGACGCGCTCGCCGAACTGCGGATGGGCGTTGAGGCCGGTGCCGACGGCGGTGCCGCCGATGGCCAGCTCGTGCAGTGCCGGCAGCGCGGCCTCGATCGCCCGGCCGGCGTGGTCGAGCTGCGCCACCCAGCCGGAGATTTCCTGGCCGAGCGTCAGCGGCGTCGCGTCCTGCAGGTGCGTGCGCCCGATCTTGACGATGTCGGCGAAGGCCGCCGATTTTTCCGCCAGCGTGTCGCGCAGGCGGGCCAGCGCGGGCAGCACGTCGCCGCGGAGCGCGGTCGCCGCGGCGACGTGCATGGCCGTCGGGAACACGTCGTTCGAGGACTGCCCCTGGTTCACGTGGTCGTTCGGGTGTACGCGCCGGCCGCCGCCGAGCAGCGCCGTGGCGCGGCTGGCGAGCACTTCGTTCATGTTCATGTTGGTCTGTGTGCCGGAGCCGGTCTGCCAGACCGACAGCGGGAAGGCGTCGGCGTGCCCGCCGGCGAGCACCTCGTCGGCAGCGGCGACGATGGCCGCGGCGATGTCCGCGTCGAGCCGGCCGAGCGCGGCGTTGGCCTCGGCGGCGGCGCGCTTCACCTGCGCCAGCGCGTGCAGCAGCGGCGCCGGCATCCTTTCGTCGGAAATGCGGAAGTAGTGCAGCGAACGCTGCGTCTGCGCGCCCCAGAGGGCGTCGACCGGCACCTCGACCGGGCCGAGGGCGTCGTGTTCGGTGCGCGTGGGCTGGGTTGCCATGGCGGTCTCCTTGCGTTGGTTCGGCGGTTTCCCGATTGGAGCAGAAAAGCCGCCGATACGTTGCAGGCGAATGCCGGGCGGGCCGCGATCCGGCCAAAAATTATCAGTTGATTAACATTGACAGCACACATGAAGGGAATAGAATGCGCCTCTCGACCCGGCCATCATGAACTTCCTCTTCCGCCCCAAGCTCCTCGACTGCCTTCCCGGCTACAACCGCGCGCAATTCGGCAAGGACCTCGCCGCCGGCATCACCGTCGGCGTGCTGGCGCTGCCCCTGGCCATGGCCTTCGCCATCGCCAGCGGCTGTTCGCCGACCGCCGGCATCTGGACGGCGATCGTCGCCGGCTTCCTGACCGCCGCCTTCGGCGGCTCGCGCGTGCAGATCGGCGGGCCGACCGGCGCCTTCATTCCCATCGTCTACGGCATCGTCGCCGCGCACGGCTTCGTGAACCTGCTCGGCGCCACCATGCTCGCCGGTGCCTTCCTGCTGGCCATGGGCTTCGCGCGCATGGGGCAGTTGATCCGCTTCATCCCGGTGACGGTGGTGATCGGCTTCACCAACGGCATCGCCGTGGTCATCTTCATGGCGCAGATCAAGGATTTCTTCGGCCTGCAGATCGACTCGCTGCCGGCCGAGTTCTTCGCCCGCATCAAGACGCTGGCGGCGCACGCCCACACCGTCGACCTGCCGACGCTCGGGCTGGCCGTCGCCTCGCTGCTCTTCCTGCTCTTCTACAACCGCCTGGCGAAAATCTTCGCGCCGCTGCGCCGGGCGCCGGGGCCGCTCGCCGTGCTCGTCGCCGGCACGCTCGCCGCCTGGCTGTTCGAGCTGCCGGTGGAGACCATCGGCAGCCGCTTCAACGGCATCCCGCAGGAGCTGCCGGCCTTCGGCATCCCGGATCTGTCGATCCACGACTTCGGCAAGCTGATCTCGCCGGCGATCACCATCGCGCTGCTCGGCGCCATCGAATCGCTGCTCTCGGCGCGCGTCGCCGACGGCCAGATCGACGACCGCCACGACCCGAACCAGGAGCTGATCGCGCAGGGCCTGTCGAACATCGCCGCGCCGCTCTTCGGCGGCTTCGCCGCCACCGGCGCCATCGCCCGCACCACCACCAACGTCAAGACCGGCGGCCGCACGCCGGTCGCCGGCATGATCCACGCCGGCGTGCTGCTGGCCATCGTGCTGGTCGCTGCGCCGCTCGCCTCCTACGTACCGCTGGCGACGCTGTCGGCGATCGTCATGGTCGTCGCCATCAACATGGGCGAGTGGCACGAGTTCCTCGAACTGCGCCGCTACACCAACAACTACCGCATCATCCTGCTCGCCACCTTCTTCGTGACGGTGATCTTCGACCTCACCATCGCCGTCGAGCTGGGCATGGTGCTGGCGTGCCTGGCCTTCATCTACCGCATGTCCGATCTGACCAAGATCGCTCGCCTGCCGCTCGACGAGGAGGCGATGGAGCCGTGCTTCCTGTACCCGGACGGCACCATGCGCGTCGCCGCCTGGCAGCTTTACGGCTCGCTCTTCTTCGGCGCGGTGAACAAGCTGGAGGAACTGCTCGACCCGGCCGCCGGCCATCCGGAGATCGTCATTCTCGACATGACGCGCCTGGTGCAGCTCGACACCACTGGCCTGGAAGGGCTGGAGAACCTGCTGCAGAAGCTGAAGAAGCGCAGTTGCACGCTGCTCGTCTGCGGCCTCAACGCGCAGCCCGGCTCGCTGTTGCGCCGCTCCGGCTTCCTCGGCCACCTCGACCCCGGCAACGTCTGCGCCGACCTCGATGCCGCGCTCGACCGCGCGCGCCGCCTGCTGCCGGACCTGATGGGCTGCGGCGAGGAAGATTACTGAAAATTCCGCTGGACATCGCCGCCGGGCCTGCGTAGAATCCGCCGCCTTGTGCATTGCAACAATCGCATGCACGAAACGCGCATCGCGAACCTGAAGCAGCAACAACGACAAAGCCTTCCTGCCCCACTGGCGCCGCCGAGCAACAACGAGCGGAGCGCCGCACCGGCACAAAGCTTTCGTGCCGAAATCTCGATCCCCTGAGTTTTCACGCAATTTCGTGGGTTAGCGCTGCATTTCCAGCGCCCGTCGCCCGTCCTCCGGACCGGTCGCGCGCGCCCATTTTTGTGAAAGAAAACGATGACTTTTGAAGAGATCGGCCTGCATCCGGCCATCCTGAAGGCGCTCGCCGACGCGGGCTACACCGAACCGACGCCGGTGCAGGCGCAGGCCATTCCCGCGGCGATCGCCGGCCGCGACCTGCTCGTCTCGTCGCAGACCGGCTCGGGCAAGACGGCGGCGTTCATGCTGCCGTCGATGCACAAGCTGGCGACCGTGGCGCAGGACGACCCGCTGCCGGCGGTGAAGACGCCGAACCAGGAGCGCCAGTCGGCGCGCGCGCGCGGCGAGCGGCCGCGCTTCGCGCCGGCGCAGCCGAAGATGCTGGTGCTGACGCCGACGCGCGAACTGGCGTTGCAGGTCACCACCGCCACCGAGAAATACGGCGCCAACCTGCGCCGCATGCGCGCCGTGTCGATCCTCGGCGGCATGCCCTATCCGAAGCAGATGCAGCTTCTGGCGCGCAACCCGGAAATCCTCGTCGCCACGCCGGGCCGCCTGATCGACCACATGAACTCGGGCAAGATCGACTTCTCGCAACTGCAGATCCTGGTGCTCGACGAAGCCGACCGCATGCTCGACATGGGCTTCATCGACGACATCGAGACGATCATCGCGGCGACGCCGGCCGCGCGCCAGACCATGCTCTTCTCGGCGACGCTCGACGGCGAGATCGGCCGCATGGCCGAGCGCATCACGCGCGAGCCGCAGGTGATCCGCATCGCCGGCTCGCAGACCAAGCACGAGAACATCGAGCAGAAGGTGCACTTCGTCGACGACCTGTCGCACAAGAACCGCCTGCTCGACCACCTGCTGCGCGACGCCGCGCTGCACCAGGCGGTGATCTTCACCGCCACCAAGCGCGACGCCGACACCATCGCCGACCAGTTGAACGCCGACGGCTTCGCCGCCGCACCGCTGCACGGCGACATGCACCAGGGCGCGCGCAACCGTACGTTGAACGCGCTGCGCCGCGGCCAGTTGCGCATCCTCGTCGCCACCGACGTCGCCGCGCGCGGCATCGACGTGCCGGGCATCACCCACGTCTTCAACTACGACCTGCCGAAGTTCCCCGAGGACTACGTGCACCGCATCGGCCGCACCGGCCGCGCCGGCCGCAGCGGCATCGCCGTGTCGCTGGTGCACCACGCCGAGGGCATCCACGTGAAGCGCATCGAGCGCTTCACCAAGCAGGCGATTCCGGTCGACGTCGTTCCCGGCCACGAGCCGAAGCGCACGCCGGCGCCGAAGAAGGCCAAGCCGGCCGGCTGGAAGCCGGGGCAAGGCCGCGGCGGCGACCGCCACGGCAAGGGCGGCGGCTTCTCCCGCGACGGCGAGAAGCGTTTCGGCAAACCGGGCGGCTACGCCGGCCCGGCGCGCGGCGACGGTTTCAGGAGCGGCCGCAGCGAAGGCCGGCCGGACGATTTCGGCAACCGCGCCGAGCGTCCGGACACGCGCCCCGACAACTTCGGCAACCGCGTCGAACGGTCCGACACCCGGCCGGACAATTTCGGCAACCGGGCGGATTACCAGCCGCGCGGCAATGCCGGCCACGGTGACCGCCGCGGCAGCGGCCAGGGCGCGGGCGGCAAGCGCGAAGGCTTCGCCAAGCGCTTCGACCAGGGCGCCCCGCGCAGCGGCGGCCAGCCGCGCCGGAGCTGGACGGAACGCTGAACCGTCGGCGTCCGTTGCATTCCCGAGAAAGCCGCCGGCGTCGCCGGCGGCTTTTTTCATTTCGTCGGGCAGTCGGCGCTCGCAATCGTGGGGCTGATGGCGCACTACCAGATTAGCAGGCCGCTGTCGGTGCAGACCAACGTCCACAATCTAAACTACGAAGGCTCGTGGGGAACCTTCACCTACGGCGAGCCGCGCCGGGTTTCGGTCAGCATGAAGTACAGGTTCTGAGCGCCTGTCGACCTGAGAGGCTCCCAGGGCCGGGCTGGGCGCAGCCCGACCAAGTCGTTCAAGAACGGTGCCAGCCAGGTGGTCCGCCTGCTGGCGGCTGCCGCTTGGCACCATGAACAGGCCAAGATCACCGCCGGATTACTCGGATAGGAACTGCCCGATGGAGAGGATGCGCATGCCGCGATAGGGATCCATGCTCAGCAGATCCCTCTTGTCGCCGGAGACCAGCATGCTGGCATGGGCGTCCAGAGCCAGAGCGAGGAATTTGTTGTCCTTGGGGTCTGCGCAATCGTTGACGCAGGTGCCCACCTCAACGAGGCGGACAGCTTGCGCATACGTCTGAGCGTATTCCAGGCGCTCAAGCCTTGGCAGATAGCGGTCGAATTTGCTGCGTCCCAGCACATCCAGCAATTCATCCAGTGTCTGGTGAGATGCGACCACTTCAAATCTTTGCAGAGCGCGTACCAACGCCTGAGCGGCAGCCCCATCGGGGCGCAGGAAAGCACTGACGACGAGGTTGGTGTCCAGTACGACGACTTCAGGTCGGGGGGGCTTCGGCATCGTCGGCGATCAGGCGGTTGATGTCTTCCTGCGACAACTCCCGGGCCGCTGAGGTGGGCTGCGCCTGCTGCAGCATGCGGGCCAGTCGGCGGGCGGCCAACTCGCGCACGATTTCTTCCGCGTCGCCCGAGTCGGGAATCAGCAGGAAGGCGGGGCGGCCATGCCGGGTGATGCGCACCGCTTCGCCGGCCGCAACCATGTCGGCGACGGCGCCAAAGCTTTTTTGCACGTCACGGGAACTGATGGTCTTCATGGGCTGCATCCTTCGGAATGTTTGCATGGAACATCCGTATTGTGCGTATTTTGTGTATCTTGGGCAACCCTCTATCAAGGAAGCGCCGAGGCTGGCGCCATCCTGGCCGCAGGCCCCCCCTGTCCCTGTCTGCGCATCGCCGCCGCCGTGCCGGGCGGCGCTCAGGGCTGCGCCAATCGGTCCTTGAGGCGGGCCATCAAATCCATCCGCTCGTGCAGGATGGCGAGGATGAGCATCGGGCGGCCGGGGCGATGCACGGCCGCGATGTAATGGCTGCCAGCCTGCTTGACGCGCAGGCCGGGCAGGAGCGCGCTCCAGTCCTTGAAGACGCCATGGCCGGTGGCAAGGGCGGCGGCGGCGTCGTCGATCTGCCGGGCATAGGCGCGTGCCTGTGCAGCGCCCCATTTCCGTTGGGTGTAGCGGAGAATTTCGCGCAGGTCGGTATCCGCCAGCGTGGAATAGAGGTAGGGGCGCGTCATGCCGCGCCGGTTTCGCGGAGCACTTCCTCGGCGATCTCGACGGCGGATAGCGGCGAGACCTCGCCCCGCTCGGCTTCGGCCAGACGGTCAAGCAACAGGGCTTTCAACTCCTGCACGGCCTGTTCCTCGTCGGAGGGAAACAGCCGCTCCAGCGTGTATTGCTTGATGGTCTTGCCGGAGAGCGCGGCCAGGGCCTTGAGGCTCTGGTGCTGCTGCTCGGTGATGTCGATGGTCAGGCGGCTCATGGGGTTGCCTCTCGATTGAAGGGTTCAGTATGCCAGTTTGCCACAAATGTGGGTTTGTGGGTTTGGCCGTCACTTTTGCCGTGTTTTCATCCCGCCGCCTGCACATTGCGCTGCGCATCGCCGCCGCCAGGTCGATGCCGCCTGCCTGCGAGAACGTTCATGCGAATGCCCGAGGACGTTCAGCCCACCTCCCTTGACCGCCGGCCGCGCTTGCTACAATCGCGGACGATGAACGACGAATACTTCATGCGCGAGGCGATGTCGCTGGCGCGTTCCGCCGAATGCCTGGGCGAGGTCCCGGTCGGCGCGGTGCTGGTGCTCGACGGCGAGATCGTCGGCCGCGGCTTCAACTCGCCGATCGGCGAGAGCGACCCGACGGCGCACGCCGAGATCGCCGCGCTGCGCGACGCGGCCCGCCGCCTCGGCAACTACCGCCTGCCCGGCAGCACGCTCTACGTCACGCTGGAGCCGTGCGCGATGTGCGCCGGCGCCATGATGCATGCGCGCGTCGCCCGCGTCGTCTACGGCGCGCGCGACCCGAAGACCGGCGTGCACGGCAGCGTCGTCGACCTGTTCGCCGTCGAGCGCCTGAACCACCACGCCGAGATCGTCGGCGGCGTGCTCGCCGAGGAGTGCGGGGCGCTGCTCTCCGATTTCTTCGCCGCCCGCCGCCGGAGCCGCGGCCAATGATCGTCCGCATCTCCATCCCCCGCCAGGAGCTGGCGCTCCTCGACGACGCCGGCGGGCCGCTCGGCCGCTGGTCCGTCTCCACCGCCGCCAACGGCCCGGGCGAGACCTTCGGCAGCCTCTGTACGCCGCGCGGCCGGCACGTGGTGCGCGCGAAGATCGGTGGCGACCAGCCGGTGAACGCGGTCTTCGTCCGCCGCCGGCCGACCGGCGAGATCTACTGTCCGGAACTCGGCGCCGCCCACCCGGGGCGCGACTGGATCCTCACGCGCATCCTCTGGCTGTCCGGCTGCGAGCCGGGCTTCAACCGCCTCGGCGCGGTCGACACCATGCGCCGCTACATCTACATCCACGGCAGTCCGGAAAGCGCGGCGATGGGGGCGCCGGGCTCGCACGGCTGCATCCGCATGCGCAACGCCGACATCCTCGAACTGTTCGTGCGCGTGCCGGTCGGCACGCCAGTGCTCATCGACGCCGACGACTGAATTCAGGCCAGGTCGACGACGCTCTCGCCGGCAGCGCCCGCCGCGTCGAAGCGCCGCTCGCGCAGACGCCCGCCGCCGCCGGCGTCGAGGCGGACGACGGTCGATGCGCGCGTGCCGTAGTCCGGCGAGCGCACGAAGATCGCCGACAGCCGCCGCTCCCATTCCAGGCCGATGCCGGTCGCCGGCAGGTGCGCATCGGGCACGATCTCGTCGTCGGCGAGCAGCGCGAAGAAGGCATCCTCCGCCGGCAGCCGCGGCAGCGCTTCGGCGAAGCGCGCCTTGGCCGTGGCCAGCTTCGGCCACGGCGTGTCGAGCAGGTGGTTGGAAACGCCGTAGATGCCCGGCGCCAGTGGCTGCGGCTCGGCGATGCGGTTGGACGCGTACCACAGCTCGCGGCCGTCGCCGACGAGCAGGTTGAAGCCGGAATGGGCGGCGCCGTCGATGGCCCGCGCGTAGTCGGCGGCGCTGTCGTCGCCGGTCAGGAAATCGGCGGTCAGCCGGCCGCGCGAGCGTTCGCCCGGCGGCTTGCCCGGCTCGCGCACGTTGGTGACGGCGGCGAAGCGCCCGCCCGCGGCGACGCCGAGCCAGGTGCCACCGGCCTGCAGGTCGCGGCCGGCGACGACCTGCGGCGCGTCGTGCCAGCGCGCGGCGGCAGCGGTCGGCCGCGCGAAGAACTCGTCGCGGTTGGCGGCGACGACCAGCGGGTGGTCGGGGTGCGCCTGCCAGGCGACGACGATCAGGCACATCGCCGGCGGGTCCGCAGGGAAGGGACGGGAATCAGGCCGCGGCGGCGACCGCCGCGGCTGTGGCGAGGGCACCGTCGCGGGCGCGCAGGCGGACGCCGGCGTCCGCCGCCGTTTCCATCAGCACGGCCAGCGCCTCGTAACCGCCGGCCGGCGACGGCGCGGCGCTGACCACCATGCCGCAGGACTGGTCGGGCACGGCCTCGGCGTAGAGCTCGTCGCCGGCGGCCATCGCCGTCTCGCTGGCAAGGCGGTAGAGGTGGCGCTTGACCTTGCCCAGGTACTGCGTGCGGGCGACGATCTCCTGGCCGGGGTAGCAGCCCTTGTGGAAGCTGACGCCGCCGATGCGCTCGAAGTTGGCCATCTGCGGCACGAAATGTTCCTTGGTCGCCTCACAGATCAGCGGCAGACCGGCGCGCACGTCGAGCCAGCGCCAGGCCGGCAGGCCGGCCGGCCGCGCCCGCGCGGCGAGCTTCGCCCACAGGTCGGCGGCGGCGGTCGGCGCGGCGACATGGAAGCGTTCGCCGTCGAGGCGGAGCACGGTGCAGCCGTCGGCCGCGGCAGTCTGCATCGCCGCCGGCGCCGGCAGGCCGGCGGCGCGAAGCGTTTCCGCCGCCTGCGGGCCGGCGAGGCCGAAGAGCGCCAGGCCGGCGTCGGCGACCGTCACCTTCGAGCGCAGCACGTACATCTGCAGGCGCCTGGCGATCGCCGCCTGCAGGTCGGCGGCAAGCGACAGCAGGTAGTCGCCGCCGTCGCGCCAGATGACGAAGCTCGCCAGCATGCGCCCCTTGGCGCTGCACCAGGCGGAATGCTGCGCGCCGTCGGCGGCGAGGTGGTTGATGTCGCTGGTGAGCTGGTTGTGCAGGAAGGACTTGGCATCCTCGCCGCCGGCGCGGATGACGCCGAGGTGCGTGAGCGGCACGAGGACGGTGGCGTCGCGCGCCGCGGCAAGCTCGCCGGCGGCGTCGCCGAAGTCGGCGACCTCGTCGCCGCGGGAATCGTCGAAACGGGCGCCGGCGGCGCCGAGGGCTTCTTTCCAGGTGGGATTCATGTCGCCGTGTCTCGTGTGGTGTGCGGGCTTTCGGCTATTATAGCGCCTCCGCATGAACCGCCCGCCGCCGCGCCCGCGGCGCCTTCCGATGTTCAAGATCCTGCGCAACCTGCTCCTGCTGGCGTTCCTCGTCGCCATCGCCGCCGCCGGCGCGACGTACTGGCTGGCGATCCAGCCGCTGCGGCTGGCGAGTTCGCCGCTCGACTTCACCGTCACCGCCGGCAGCTCGCTGCGCAGCGCCGAGCGGCAGGTCGTCGCCGCCGGCGTCGAGCTGCCGCCGCGGCTGCTCGAACTGCTCGGCCGCCTCCATGGCGTCGACGCGCGGATCAAGGCCGGCAGCTACGAAGTTACTACCGGCGTCACCACGCTCGAACTGCTGCGCAAGCTGACGCGCGGCGACGTGACGCAGGCCGAGATCGCCTTCATCGAAGGCTGGACCTTCCGCCAGATGCGCGAGCGCCTCGACGCCCACCCGGACCTGCGCCACGACAGCCGCGACCTGCCCGAGGCGGAGATCCTGCGCCGGCTCGGCGTCGACGCGGCGAGCGCCGAGGGCTGGTTCTTCCCCGACACCTACCTGTTCGCCAAGCAGTCGAGCGACCTCGCCGTGCTCGCCCGCGCGCACCGCGCGATGCGCGGCCACCTCGAACGCGAATGGGCGGAGCGGTCGCCCGGCCTGCCGTACAAGGACGCACACCAGGCGCTGACCATGGCCTCGATCGTCGAGAAGGAGACCGGCCGCGAGGCCGAGCGGCCGCTGATCGCCGCCGTCTTCGTCAACCGGCTGCGCCGCGGCATGCTGCTGCAGACCGACCCGACGGTGATCTACGGCCTCGGCGAGCGCTTCGACGGCGACCTGAGGAAGCGCGACCTGCTCGCCGACACGCCCTACAATACCTACACGCGCGCCGGCCTGCCGCCGACGCCGATCGCCATGCCCGGCCTCGCTTCGCTGCGCGCGGCGCTGAACCCGGCGGCGAGCGACGCGCTGTACTTCGTCGCCCGCGGCGACGGCAGCAGCCAGTTCTCGCGCACGCTCGACGAGCACAACCGGGCCGTGGTGCGTTACCAACTGAAAGGCGGGAAACCCTGATGCGCGGCAAGTTCATCACCTTCGAGGGCATCGACGGCGCCGGCAAGAGCAGCCACATCGCCGGCGTCTGCGAGCTGCTGCGCGGCCGCGGTCTGACCGTCGTCGGCACGCGCGAGCCGGGCGGCACGCCGTTGGGCGAGAAGCTGCGCGAGCTGCTGCTGCACGAGCCGATGCACCTGGAAACCGAAGCCATGCTGATGTTCGCCGCCCGCCGCGAGCACCTCGCGGCCGTCATCGAGCCGGCGCTGGCGCGCGGCGACTGGGTCGTCTGCGACCGCTTCAGCGATGCCACCTACGCCTACCAGGGCGGCGGCCGCGGCCTCGACCGGCACAAGCTGCTGGAACTGGAGCACTGGGTGCACGGCCACCTGCAGCCGGATCTGACGCTGCTCTTCGACCTGCCGTTCGCCGTCGCCCGCGAGCGCATCGTGCAGCAGACGCGCGAACTCGACCGCTTCGAGCAGGAGCGCGCCGACTTCCACGAGCGCGTGCGCCAGGCCTACCTCGAACGCGCCGCCGGCGCGCCGCAGCGGATACGCGTGATCGACGCCGACCGGCCGCTCGCCGAAATCCGGAAATCGGTCGAAGAAATCGTTCTGGGCATCTGTCGATGAACGTCATCCAGCTCCATTCCGGCCTCTGGCAGCGGCTGCAGGCGCGGCGCGGCCAACTGCCGCACGCGCTGCTTCTCGGCGGCCGGCGCGGGCTCGGCAAGTTCGACCTGGCGCGCGCCTTCGCCGCCGCGCTGCTCTGCGAACGGCCGCAGGAAAGCGGCGAAGCCTGCGGCGCCTGCCCCGCCTGCAACTGGCTGAGCCAGGGCAACCACCCGGATTTCCGCCTGCTGCAGCCGGAGGCGCTGGCCGAGGCGGAAGGCGATGGCGAGGACAGCGGCAAGAAGGCCAGCCAGCAGATCACCATCGACCAGGTGCGCGGCCTCGACGACTTCCTGCACGTCGGCACGCACCGCGCCGGCCTGCGCGTGGTGCTGGTCTGCCCGGCCGAGGCGATGAACCGCAACACCGCCAACGCGCTCTTGAAGACGCTGGAAGAGCCGGCGCCGGACACGCTGTTCCTGCTCGTCAGCCACGAGCCGGAGCGCCTGCTGCCGACCATCCGCAGCCGCTGCCAGAGCGTGCCCGTGCCGCTGCCCTCGGCCGCCGAGGCGCGGGCCTGGCTCGCCGCGGCCGGCGTCGCCGACGCCGAGCGCTGGCTGGCGCTGGCCGGCGGCGCGCCGCTGCTCGCCGCCGAACTGGGCGGCTCGGGCGAGAGCCGGCTGATCGAGGCGCTGCTCGAACAGCTCGCGCGCGGCCCGGCGCTCGACCCGCTGGCCGCCGCCGCGGCGCTGGACAAGACGGTGAAGGCGGAGAAGGGCGGCGGCGCGGCGCCGATGAAGCGGCTGATGGAATGGGCGCAGAAATGGCTGGTCGACCTGTCGCTCGCCGCCGCGCAATTGCCGGTCCGCTACTTCGTCGGCGAGCGCGAGCGCATCGAGAAGCTCGCCGCCCGCTCCGACGCGCAGCGGCTCTTGGCCTTCGGCCGCAAGGCGCTACAATACAGGCGCCATTCCGAGCATCCGTTGAACAGCCGCCTGTTCCTCGAAGACTTCTTCCTGGGCTACGCGGCGCTTTTCGAACGACGCTGACGCGATCCATGAGCGAAACCGCCAAGCCCGCCGCGCCCCGTGCAAGCGTCCTGTCGCTGAACATCAACTCGAAGTCGGCGCTGTACGCGGGCTATATGCCGCATCTCAGGAACGGCGGCATCTTCATTCCGACCTCGCGCAGCTACAAGCTCGGCGACGAGGTGTTCATGCTGCTCTCGCTGATGGACGATCCGGCCAAGCTGCCGATCGCCGGCACCGTCGTCTGGATCACGCCGGCCGGCGCGCAGAACAGCAAGGCGCAGGGCATCGGCGTGCATTTCAACGCCGACGAGAGCGGCGTCGAGGCGCGCCGCAAGATCGAGGGCCTGCTCGGCGGCGTCATGCAGTCGAGCCGGCCGACGCACACCCTTTGAGCCGCCGCTGGGCGGCAGCGCAGCCGATGCTCGTAGATTCCCACTGCCACCTCGATTTCGACGACCTCGCCGGGCGCCTGCCCGAGGTCTTCGCGCGCATGGACGCGAACGGCGTCGGCGCCGCCGTCTGCGTCGGCGTCAATCTGGAAGACTGGCCGAAGGTGATCGCGCTCGCCGAGAGCGATGCGCGGCTGTTCGCCACGGTCGGCGTGCATCCGGAGTATGCGGATGCGCGCGAACCCACGGTCGACGAACTGGTCGCGCTCGCCCGCCACCCGAAGGTCATCGCCATCGGCGAAACCGGCCTCGACTACCACTGGCACGCGGACGCGCCGGAATGGCAGCGCGCCCGCTTCCGCACGCACATCGCCGCGGCGCGACAAGCCGGCCTGCCGCTGGTCGTGCACACCCGCGACGCGGCCGCCGACACGCTGCGCCTGCTGGCCGAGGAGGGCGCCGCCGAGGTCGGCGGCATCATGCACTGCTTCACCGAGACCTGGGAGGTCGCTTCGGCGGCGCTCGACCTGGGCTTTTACATCTCCTTCTCGGGCATCGTCACCTTCAAGAACGCCCTGCAGATCAAGGAGGTGGCGCAGAAGACGCCGCTCGACCGCATCCTCGTCGAGACCGACGCGCCGTATCTCGCGCCGGTGCCGTTCCGCGGCAAGCTCAACGAACCGGGGCACGTGCTGCACGTCGCCGAGGAAATCGCCCGCCTGCGCGGCCTCGATCTCGACGCCGTGGCCGAGGCCACCACGACCAACTTTGCCCGGCTCTTTCCGGGCACCCGCCCATGGCTGGAGTCACGATGAAGACACTGCTCGCCGCCGCCGCGCTCTCGCTCGCGCTCGTCCTGCCGGCCCACGCCGGCATCTACGACGACATGCTCGTCGCCATCCAGCGCGGCAGCGCGCCGGACGTGGCCGCGCTCCTGAAGCGCGGGCTCGACCCGAACATCGTCGACCGCGAGGGCAACACGCTGCTGATCCTGGCGGTGCGCGACGGTAACGAGGAGATCGTCGACGTGCTGCTCGCCGCCCGCGCCAACCCGAACGCGCGCAACGCGCACGGCGACACGGCGCTGCGCCTGGCCGCGTTCCGCGGCTCGCTGCCGATGGTCGAGCGCCTGGTGAAGGCGCGGGCGCTGGTCAACATCCCCGGCTGGACGCCGCTGATCTACGCCGCGTTCAACGGTCACGCGGAGGTCGTCGGCTATCTGCTCGACCACGGCGCCGAGATCGACGCACGCGCCGACAACGGCTTCACCGCGCTGATCGCCGCCGCGCGCGGCGGGCACGAGGAAGCGGCGGCGCTGCTGCTGAAGCGGGGCGCCAACCCGAACGCCAGGGACGAGCGCGGCGAGACGGCGATGGACTACGCGCTGCGCGGCGGCAACACCGATCTCTTCGACCGGCTGCGCGCCGCCGGCGGGCTCAGCGGCAAGGCGATCCAGGCGCCGCCGGCAAGGTGAGGACGCGCCGCTTGGCTTGCTCGATACCAATATCCTGATCAGCGCGCTGCGCTGGTGAGGGGCATGGCGCGCATGAGCTTTCAGGTCCGCTGATGGGGCAACGGTTGCAGCGTCAGGCGGAACCCCAGCGCATGGGCCAGCTTGCTGATGGTGTCCAGCGTCGGGTTGCCTTCGCCGCGCGTCACCTTGTACAGCGTTTCCCGCGCGATGCCTGTCTGCCGTGCCAGTTCGGAAATGTTGCGCGCCCGCGCCACGTCGCCTAGAACCTTTGCCATGAAGGCGGCATCGTCGGGCGCCTCTTCCTGGGCAGCCTCGATATAGAGGCGGATGTCTTCATCGTCGCGCAGGTGTTCGGTAACGTCCCATGGGCGGGTTTCGATTCTCGTGGTAGCCATGATGGGCCTCCTTCATACCCCGTCCGCAAGGGACAGGGCAGTTTCAATATCGTGCTGCTGGGATTTTTTGTTCTCGCCGCACAACAGGATGTAGGTTACGCCGTGGCGCTCGACGTAGTACACCCGGTAGCCGGGGCCGTAGTCGATCTTCAGTTCCGACACGCCATTGCTCAGGTTGCGATGCTGGCCAGGGTTGCCGAAGGCCAGGCGTCCGATGCGGATGGCGATGCGGGCGCGCGCCTGGCGGTCACGCAAACCCTCGTACCAAGCATCGAAAACGGCGGTAGTCCGGATGCTCTGTGCATGTGTCCATTATAAGTGACAGACAAGGAAGAGCAAGGCCAGCCCGACTGCAAGCTGCAAGAGCGTCGGCTTTTACTTCTGCTTGCGGCTTAAAGCTTATGGCTGCTTTTGGATCGCCCCGCTCATGCGCATGAATGGGGCGATCCGGGTGGTCAGAGCTGGTACTTCACCATCATCATGAAGTTGCGCGGCATGCCATAGCGAGCAACGCCACCCCAGCCCGGGTGCGAGCCGAGTGAGTGGTAGTAGCGTTTGTCGAAGAGGTTGTCGATGTTCAATTGCACGTCGACATTCTTTGATGCTTGGTAACCCAGCGTGAGGTCCGCCACGGCGTAGGTTTTCTGCTCGATACGGAACGGCGTCCCGGCATTGACCCCCGTCTTGTAGATTTCACTCTGCCACTGGATGCCGGCGCCCACGCGCCATTGGTTCAGGTTTCCCGGCAGGCGGTAGAGGGTGCTGAGCTTGAACAAGTGCTCTGGAAAGGCCGTATCGAACCTCGTGCCTTCCAGTGCCGTGTTGGCTGCGTTGCGAATGTACTTTGCATCGGTGTAGGTATAGCCGGCAGCCAGATTCCAATTTGGACTCAATGCGCCGCTGACTTCCAGCTCAACGCCTTTGCTGCGCACCTTTCCGGAGGCTTCATAGCAATTGTTGATCGGGCAGCCTGCCTGGTTCTGGGCGAGCGCGGCACGATTCACCTGGTCGATCTGGAACAAAGCTGCACTGGTATTGAGCGTGCCGCCGAAGTATTCACCCTTGATCCCGAGTTCGTAGTTCTTGCCCAGAATCGGGTCCAGCAACTTGCCGGAAAAGCCACTTTGGCTCTGCGGTTCGAAGATGTCCGTATAGCTGGCATAGACGGAATGGCGGTCATCGAGGTCGTAGATCACCCCCGCATATTTGGTCAGATTGCGCGTGACTTTGTAGCCACTGACGGAAGCATTGCCCATCCAGCTCGTGCTGGCATCGTATTGGTACCAGTCCAGCCGGGCTCCCAGGATGATCTTCCAGTCGTCATGGGGGTTTAGCCGGCTCGTTGCGTAGGCGCTTCGTTGTTCGACGAGGTAGTTGTTGCGCAGCATGCCGAGATCGAATGCGGGGCGAGCCAGACTGCCCGAATCCCAGTTGTAGACGTCGATGCCGGTGCTGCGGATGGTACCTTGCCCACCTGCGAGCAATTTGTCTGACTCCTGAAAACTGGCACCCAAAACCAGCTCATGCTCACGCCCTAGCAGTGTGAACGGGCCGCTGGCGTTCAGGTCATAGCTGGAAGTATCGAGATGGGCGTCGTATTCCGCGCCAATCTGGGCCCATGTGTTGTAGTTGGTCAAATGGGTTCCCAGGTACGCCATCCGGCTCCACCCTTTTCTTCCAGCCAGACGGAGGGCCCAGTCATTGGCGAAGCGGTGCTGCAACTCGATGAAAACCTCCTTGTTTTCCTTATCCCAGTATTCCCAGTCGTAGCCGAAATAGCTCGATCGCGGCAGGTGCAGATCACTGCCATCTGCTGCCCACGGGACGCCGCCCCAGGTATTGCGATTGTCGTCCTTCTGGTAGGAACCGCCGAAGCTGAGCATGGTACGCGGGCCAAGATCCGCTTCCAGGATGGCATACACCAGTCCGGACTTGTTGTTGACGACGTCGGTGAAGCTATCCTTGTCCTGATAGCTCAGCACTGCACGCCCACGCAGGCTGCCGTGCTGATTGAGCGGACCGGCAACATCCACGTCCGTGCGGTAATTGTCCCAACTGCCAATGCTGCCTGTCAGGTTCAACTGGAAATCGCGCGTAGGCTTCTTGCGGACCATATTGATGGCAGCCGATGGCGTGCCCGCGCCCGTGGTCAGTCCAGTGGAGCCTCGCACGATTTCGACCCTGTCATACATTGCCAGATTGGGCGAACCTACGTAGTCACCATCGTAGGCTCCCGTCAAACCATCGTACGTCATCTTCTGAAGCCAGAATCCTCGCGAATAGATTGCTGGTCGCTCCCCGCCGGCTTTGCTCAGGACGATGCCCGGCGTGTTTTCGATCACATCCTCCAGCGTTTCCATGGCTTGGTCGTCCATGCGCTGACGGGTGAGCACACTGATGGATTGGGGTGTTTCGCGCAGGGTCAGGTTGAGTTTGGTGGCGGTGCTGCTGGGGCCGGTCTGGGTGTAGCTGCCGGTGCCTTCAGTGATGCCGCTGCGTTCTGCCGACGCGGTGACCGTCACCGCAGCCAGCGTCGCATCGCCGCGCGAGGCGGCCGGCACCTCGCGCAGGCGCCACGTTCCATCCTGGCCCTGAAAGGCTTCCAGACTGCTGCCGGCGAGCAGCCGGGACAGGGCGTCCGCGCTGGCGTACCGGCCGTCCAGGCCGGGACTGCTGCGCCCTTCGGTGAGCCGGGCGTCCACCGAGACGAGTTCGCCGGATTGTTGGCCGAACAGGCCCAGGGCGTGGTCGAGATCGCCGGCAGGGATGGCGTATTGCCGGGAGGCTGGCTGGTGGGCACCGACAGTCGTGTCCTGCGCGTGCGCCGGCAAGGCGAGCGGCAGCGCGAGTGCGGCGGCGATGGCGAGGGTGAGGGGCCGCAGGGCTTGGCCGGCGGCGCGCGGGCCGGCGAGATGCGTGGCAGTGTTCATCAGGCGTTCCTTTTCGGTTGGTCGGGATGCCCGTCACGGGGGCATCTACCTCCCATGCCAATCGGGGGGGCCTGAAACTTCGGCGGGAGTGAAAATTTTTTTCGTTCAGCCAGCCAGGGCGCCCACCGTGACCCAGTAGCGGGTGCGATAGGTGACGCGTACCGGCAGGGTCTGCGCCAGCGCCGCGAGGATGCGGTCGGTGTCGGCCAGGGGATAGCTGCCGGTGAGGCGCAGGTCGGCCACCGCGGGGTCGCAGCGCAGGATGCCGGGGCGGTAGCGGGCGAGTTCCTGCACGAAGTCGCCGAGGCGCATGCGCGTGGCGATCAGCAGGCCGTCGGCCCAGGCGGCGGGGCTGCCGGTTTCGGCCTGCGGCGGCTGGATGTCGTGGCGGTCGATGCGGGTGTATTGGCCGGCGGCGACGATGATTTCTTCGGTACCCGCCGGGCGGGAGACGGCCACCTGCCCTGCGTTGACAGAGAGCCGGGTGCCGAGGGCATCCGACTCGTGGCGGACGATGAAGCGCGTGCCGATGGGACGCAGCCGGGCAGCGGGCGTTTCGACGTACAGCGGGCGCCCCTGCGGATCGCTGGCGGTGGTGACGATGATTTCGCCCTGCGCGAGGATGAGGCGGCGGGCGTGCTCGTCGTAGCGTACGTTGAGCAGGCTGCGGGTGTTGAGGCTGACCAGGGTGCCGTCGGGCAGGCGCAGGTCGCGGCGCTCGCCGATGCCGGCATGGTGGTCGGTGATGGCCTGCCGGACCAGCCAGGTATCGCGCAGCTGCCACAGCAGCCCGCCGGTGAGGCCCGCGCCGGCGAGCAGCTTCAGCGTACGGCGGCGCTGCCGCCCGGCCTGCTGCAGGACGTCGAGCGCCAGGGCGCTGTTCACACCGGCCGCGCCGCGGGACAGCATCTCCATGCTGGCAAGGCGATTCCAGGCGGCTTCGTGGCATGGGTCGTTTTGCCGCCATTGCAGCAGTGCCTGCTGGCGCAGCGGGCTCATGCTGCCGGACTGGCTTTCGACGAACCAGGCGATGGCCTGCCGGCGAACATCGTCGCCGATGGCGGGCGTATCGCCAGGGGCGGAAGGCGGGGGCATGGCGGCCTCAGTCACGCGTGGCGAAATCGAAGCAGGCGCCGATGGCCTTGGTCATCGCCCTTTGCACCTGGCTGACGGAAAGACCGAGCCGCCGGGCGATTTCGGGGTAGGTCAGGCCGTCGAGCTGGGACAGCAGGAAGATATGCTGCACCTGGGGCCCCAGGCCGTGGAGCAGTTTGTCGAGGGCGACCAGGGTGTCGACGATCTGGCGGGTATCTTCCGGCGACAGGGCGAACTCGGCGGTTCGTGCCGCCAGGGCGTCCAGGCACGCGCGTTCGATGTCGCGGCGGCGCCAGTGATTGATCAGGAGGCTGCGCGCGATGGTGAGCAGGTAGGCGCGCGGGCTGTGCAGATCCTGTGGAACGGCGCGGGGCAGCAGCAGGCGCACGAAGGTGTCCTGCGCCAGGTCGGCGGCCTGCGCGGAATCGCCGAGTTTGCGCTGCAGCCAGCCGCGCAGCCAGGGATGGTGTTCCTGGTACAGGGTTTCGACGGTAGCGCGCAGGGACGGGTCGGTGGCGGACATGGAGGGGCAAGGGAAATCGGTGATGCTCATTTTACTGAGAATCGTTATCGATTTCATCTTGGCCCATCACCGCAGGGGCGGTGCCGTGCCATCCAAGCAGGTTTTTTTTTGCGTTTCCTTTGCGCCTTTGCGGTGGACGCTTGCCTTTTCAGGCGATCGCCCTGACGCGTAGCCCGCTGCTCTGAAGGTATTTCAGCAGCAGCCGGTAAACGTCCGGATCGAAGGGCGCTTCGTCTTTCGCTGCGGCGATCTCCGCCAGCGCCTCGTCGCTGCGCGCCAGCCCGAGATGGCGCCAGCGGTCGACGACGTGAAAATCCTCGATCATGCCGAAGGCGTCGCGCTCGACCAGCGCCACCGGCCCCGGATACGGCCAGGGCCTGAGCTTCGCCTTGGCCAGCGCGGTCAGCAGGCGGGCGCCGTGGCGCGACGCCGGCTCCTTGCCGACGCAGACGCCGCGGCAGTGATGCCCCTTGACGGCCGAGCACGGCTTGCCCGGCCTTTCCGCCTCCAGCCCGAGTAGCGCCGGGCACAGGAAATGCGCCTCGGCCAGCTTGCGCAGCGCCTGCCGCGCCTCGCGGCGCGTGGCGTAGAGGCCGTACAGGTCGTCGTCCTCGCCGAACGCCGCTTCCTGCGGCGACACCAGTTCCGGCCGGAAGTCGCCCGGCGCCGCCGCGCGCAGCCGCCAGGCGCACAGCTCCTCGGGAATCGGTTTGCGCCGCCGCTGCAGCAGGATTTCATGCAGGCGGGCGCCGAATTCGCCGGCCGCGTCGCGCCAGTCGACGCGGCGCACCAGGCTGGCCGGCGGCAGCGCGGCGCGGGCGCCGGCGAACAGCGACAGGACCTTGCTGCGCAGGTTGCTGGCGCGGCCGACGGCCAGCGTCTCGCCGTCGGCGTCGAGCAGGGCGTAGGCGCCGTGCGCTTCCGGCAGCTCGTCGGCGAGCGCCGGGTCGAGCTGCGGCGGCAGTTCGACCGGCAGCGTCAGCGCGCCGAGCGCGCCGGCCACGGCGTCGGCGCCCAGCTCCGCGTGCCAGCGCCGCCACAGATCCCAGAGCACGCGCGCGTCGGCCAGCGCCCGGTGGCGGGCGTCGGCGGCGACGCCGTGGCGTTCGATCAGGGTGTCGAGGTTGTGCCGGTTGTGCTGCGGAAAGAGCTTGCGCGAGAGCTTCACCGTGCATACGACGCTGGCGCGGAAGTCGATGCCGAGGCGGGCGAATTCGCCCTTTAGGAAGCCGTAGTCGAAGCGCGCGTTGTGCGCGACGAAGAGCCGGCCGGCCAGCCGCTCGCGCAGCTCGTCGGCGAGCGCGGCGAAGGCCGGCGCGTCGGCGACCATGGCATCGTCGATGCCGGTCAGGCCGGTGATGAAGGGCGTCACCGGCACGCCCGGATTGACCAGCGCATCCCATTCGCGGACGCCGTGCTCGTCGACCTCGACCAGGCCGATTTCTAGGACGCGGTCGCGCGCGAAGTTGGCGCCGGTGGTTTCCAGGTCGACGAAGACGAGGGAGCGGGGGGTTGGCGGGGGAGGGGACGTTCGTCCGCTGGTCGTTTCCATCGTGGGGGCGGCGGGTCGTGTCGAGGGGAGGGGCGATTGTAGCGGCCGTGCACGGAAAAGGGCGGCCGCAGCCGCCCCTTCGTTCCTGCCGCGGCGGCCGCGCTTACTTGGTGCGGCTGCGGTACTCGTCGGTGCGCGTGTCGATCTCGATCTTGTCGCCGATATCGACGAAGGCCGGTACCGGCAGTTCGAAGCCGGTGCTGATCTTGGCCGGCTTCATGACCTTGCCCGAGGTGTCGCCCTTGACGGCCGGCTCGGTGTAGATGACCTCGCGGACGACGCTGGTCGGCAGTTCGACCGAGATCGCCTTGCCGTCGTAGAACACCACTTCGCAGGGCATGCCGTCTTCCAGGTACTTGAGCGCGTCGGTCATGGCCTCGGCTTCGATCTCGAACTGGTTGTACTCGGCGTCCATGAACACGTACATCGGGTCGGCGAAGTAGGAGTAGGTGACTTCCTTGCGGTCGAGCTGGACGACTTCGAACTTGTCGTCGGCGCGGTACACCGTCTCGGCGCCGGCGCCGGTGAGCAGGTTCTTCATCTTCATCTTGACGACGGCAGCGTTGCGGCCGGACTTGTTGTATTCGGCCTTGAGCACGACCATGGCGTCGCTGCCGACCATGAAGACGTTGCCGGAGCGGAGTTCCTGGGCGGTTTTCATCGGGGTGATCCTGTGAATGTGGGCGGAAAATGGAAACCCGGCATTATATCGGATCGCGGCAAAAATCCGCCAGTGTTTTCGTCAAATCAGGGAGTTGCGCGAGCCGGTCGCGGAAGAGCAGGGTGTGCGCGGCGATCTCCGGCAGGTGCCCGGCGAACGCCCGCCACTGGCCGGCGGTGACGCTTTCTGCGTTCCAGGCGTGCCAGAAGGCGCGCAGCGCGTCGTCCGCCGGCGCCGGCAGGCCGGCGCAGTAGCGGTCGAGGAGGGCGTCGAGCTTGACCCGGTGCGCGTCGTCGTCCTGCGGGTAGATGTGCCAGACGAAGGGCTTGCCGGCCCAGAGGGCGCGCACCAGCGAATCCTCGCCGCGCACGAAGTTGAGGTCGCAGGCGGCGAGCAGGTCGTCGTAGGCTTCCTGGCGCAGGAAGGGCAGCACGCGCAGTTCGAGGGCGCCGTCGCGGCAGGTGTCGCCGGGCACCAGCGGCCGGCCGGCGGCCGCCGCCACCGAGGCGAGGACGCGCGAATCGGTGACCAGGCAGCGCACCGGCCGTTCGCCCGCGCGCCAGGCGCCGAGCAGCGCGGCGACGGCGGCGTTCTCGTAGGCGAAGAGCGAAACGCTCAGGCTGCCGGCGGCCGGCGCGCCGCCGCGCGCAGCCCACCAGCCGGCGGCGTCGAAGGCCACGTGGCGGGCGAGCAGGTCGCGCTCGCGCAGCAGGCCGGCGCTCCGCGCGTCGAAGCCGGGGATGAAGAAATGCTTGGTCAGCGGCAGCCGCGGATGCGGCGAGGGCAGGCCGTGGCAGTCGGCGACCCAGGCTTCCGCCGACAGGTATTCGAGGTTGATCCAGCGCGGCGGCGGCCGTTGCCGCGCCATGGCCGCGACGTAGTTTTCCGGCAGTTCGCAGGCGAAGGCTTCGACGACCACGTCGGCCGGGTCGGCATCCGGAAACGGCCGGCGCCAGCGGCGGACGTCGACGCCGGCGCAGCGCTGCGCGTCGCGCGATGCGTCGGCTTCCGGGCAGAGGCGCGCGAAGGCGCCGAGGTCGTCCACCCACAGGCGCACCGCGACGCCGTGCTCGGCGACGAGCTGCCGCGCCAGGCGCCAGCAGACGCCCACGTCGCCGTAGTTGTCGACGACCGTGCAGAAGACGTCCCAGCGTTGCGGGCAGGCGGGGGAGGGCATGGCGCTGCGTGCTAACATCGAAGGCCGCATCGTACCGCATCGCCGCCGCCCGACCCGCATGTCCGAAGCCCCCGAGATTCCCGCCGGTTCCGAGCCCGCGCCGCCGTTCGACCACCGGACGCTGCTCGCCACGCTGCCCGAGCTGCCCGGCGTCTACCGCATGCTCGACGCCGCCGGCAGCGTGCTCTACGTGGGCAAGGCGAAGGCGCTGAAGAAGCGCGTCGCCTCGTACTTCCGAGAGAACCACCCGAGCCCGCGCATCGCGCTGATGGTGCGGCAGATCGCCCGCGTCGAGACGACGGTGACGCGCTCCGAGGCGGAAGCCCTGCTGCTCGAAAACAACCTGATCAAGGGCCTCAACCCGCGCTACAACATCCTCTTCCGCGACGACAAGTCCTACCCGTACATCCTGATGACGAAGGACGAGTTCCCGCGCATCGCCTACTACCGCGGCAGCCTCGACACCCGGCGCGCGGAGTACTTCGGGCCGTATCCGTCGGCGGTGGCGGTGCGCGACAGCGTGCATCTGCTGCAGCGCATGTTCCGCCTGCGCACCTGCGAGGATTCGGTGTTCGCCAACCGCTCGCGGCCGTGCCTGCTGCACCAGATCAAGCGCTGCTCCGCGCCCTGCGTCGGCCTGGTCGGGGCCACGGCCTACGCCGAGGACGTGCAGCTCGCGCGCATGTTCCTGCAGGGGCGGCAGCAGGAGGTGATCAAACGGCTGACCAAGGCCATGGAAGCGGCCTCGGCCGAACTCGCCTTCGAGCAGGCGGCGCTCTACCGCGACCAGATCCTGTCGCTGCGCCACGTGCAGGAGAAGCAGTACGTCGAGAGCGCGCGCGGCGAGGACGTCGACGTGGTCGTGGCCGCCGAGGAGGGCGGCATGGTCTGCGTGAACCTGGCCATGGTGCGCGGCGGCCGGCACCTCGGCGACCGGCCGCACTTTCCGGCCGGCGGCGTTTCCTGTCCGCCCGACGAGGCGCTCGCCGCCTTCCTCGAACAGCACTATCTCGACCATCCGATCCCCGGCAAGATTCTGGTCAACCCGCCGCCGGCCGACGACGAGATCGGCGAGGCGCTGGCCGCCATCGCGGGCCGGCCGGTGCCGATCGTCGAGCCGCGGCAGGGCATGCCGCGCATGTGGGTCGAGATGGCCTTGAGCAACGCCCGCCTGGCGATCACCGCCCGGCGCACGACGCTGTCGCTGCAGGGCAAGCGGCAGCAGGCGCTGGCCGAGGCGCTCGGGCTGGAAGGCGTCGACCGCATCGAGTGCTTCGACATCAGCCACACGCAGGGCGAGGCGACGGTCGCCTCCTGCGTGGTCTACGCCGGCAACGGCATGAAGAAGTCGGAATACCGGCGCTTCAACATCCGCGACATCCAGCCCGGCGACGACTACGCGGCCATGCGCCAGGCCGTGCAGCGGCGCTATGAGAAGGTGGCGGCGGGCGAGAGCGTGGCGCCGGACCTGATCCTGATCGACGGCGGCAAGGGGCAGGTGGCCGCGGCGGCGGCGATCCTGGAGGAACTCGGTCTCGCGCACCTGCCGATGATCGGCGTCGCCAAGGGGGAGGCGAGGAAACCGGGCCTGGAAACTTTGATCTTCCCCGACGGCCGCGAGCCGCTACAATTGCCGCCGGAGAACCCCGGGCTGCACCTGATCCAGGAAGTCCGCGACGAGGCGCACCGCTTCGCCGTTTCCGGCCACCGCGCGGCGCGCGGCAAGACCCGCCGCACTTCCCGGCTGGAAGAGATCGGCGGCGTCGGACCGAAGCGGCGCAAGGCGCTGATCGCGCACTTCGGCGGACTGCAGGGCATCGCCGCGGCGAGCGTCGAGCAACTGGCGAGCGTGCCCGGGATCAGCGACGAACTTGCGGAAAGAATCCACGCGGCACTGCACTGAATGCCTTTCAACCTGCCCATCTTCCTCACCTGGCTGCGCATCGTCGCCATCCCGCTGCTGATCGCCGTGTACTACGTGCCCGACGGCTGGCTCTACGGCCACAGCCGCGACGTCGCCGCCACCGCGCTGTTCTGCGCGGCGGCGATCACCGACTGGTTCGACGGCTACCTGGCGCGCAAGCTCGACCAGACCTCGGCCTTCGGCGCCTTCCTCGACCCGGTGGCGGACAAGCTGATGGTCGCCGCGGCGCTGATCGTGCTCGTGCAACTGGGGCGCGTCGATGCGGTCATCGCCACCATCATCATCGGCCGCGAGATCACCATCTCGGCGCTGCGCGAGTGGATGGCGCAGATCGGCGCACACCGGAGCGTCGCCGTCTCGATGATCGGCAAGATCAAGACGACGGCGCAAATGCTGGCCATTCCGATGCTGCTCTTCCACGCGCCGTTCGCCGGCGTCGACATGAAGCAGGCCGGCACCTGGCTGATCTACGTGGCGGCGGTGCTGACGCTGTGGTCGATGGGCTACTACATGCGCATGGCCTGGCCGGAGATCGCCCGGCGGGAGCATCGGCATTGAACGACGAAATTCCCGGCTTTCGCTTGACACCGGAAGATCAGTCCTTATAATGCCGAACTTCGCTGAACGCGGCAGTAGCTCAGTTGGTAGAGCGCAACCTTGCCAAGGTTGAGGTCGAGAGTTCGAGACTCTTCTGCCGCTCCAAGAATTCCGGGGGAAAGCGGTTCCGCTTTCCCCCTTCAGTTCCGGTGTGCGATGCCGGAAAAAGGCGCGATAGCAAAGCGGTTATGCACCGGATTGCAAATCCGTGTAGGTCGGTTCGACTCCGGCTCGCGCCTCCAGAGAACATCGCGGCAGTAGCTCAGTTGGTAGAGCGCAACCTTGCCAAGGTTGAGGTCGAGAGTTCGAGACTCTTCTGCCGCTCCAGATCGTCGGAAAGTAAAAAGGGGGCTTCGTGCCCCCTTTTTCGTTGACCGTTGCGCTGCCCTCCGGCGTCAATCGTCAAAATAGTCGTCCGGTTTCGTCTCGAAGTGATGACCGAAGCGCGGCTGCTCGACCATGCGGGCCGAGGCGCCGTCGGGCGCGACGTGGAGCACCACGCGCACCTCGGCCCAACTGCCGGACTTCATGGCCACCGGCTCGTCGTTGCCGGCCGCATCGGTCTGGATGCCGTGGCTCATGGGAATGTGCATGGTGGCGACCATGCGGAAGCTCCCGTCGGCGTTTTTCTCGATGTCGAAGTCGAAGTGCCCGGCGCCGTTGATCTGGATCACCGAGCCGTCTTCGAGCTTGAAGGGCGAGTCGTTGCCCATGGCCTTCAGGGCCAGCACCATGTTCGCGCCGAGTTCCTGGGTCATCAGGCGCGTGAGCGCCTCGGTGGACCGGCCCGCTACCTGCGTCAGCGCGTTCAGCGCCTCGCCCATGGAGGCGTCGTACTGCTCGTCGGGCATGTCACGGGGCCAGGTGGAGCGCACGGGCGTGCCGCCCTCCAGGCTGGGGCCGCGCACTGACAGCGAGATGCTGGGGCGCTGGATGGCGTCGATGTAGAACGCCTCGCTGACGGAGAACTGCGTATCCACGCCGTGCACCGGCAGCGTGACCGTTTGCGGCGCCTTGCCGGGCGGGGGCGCCATGTCGAAGAAGCGGCCCATGTAGGCGTTCTGGGCGTCGTTCAGGTTGATTGTGCTGCTCATGGTGTCGGGGTCGTAGCGCACGCCGAACTGCTCGGCCAGCGCCTGTTCGTATTCGGGCAGCAGCGGTAGCGGCTCGATGTCCTCGGGGGTCTTCCCTTCGGGCAGCGGCAGACGCTCGCTCAGGCCCGAGAGCACGGCTTCCATGGTCTTGATCGATTTGAGGACTTCCTGCACGCTCTGGTGGCACTCGGTTCTCGACAGGTGGCCCAGGCCGAAGATGGCCAGGCCGTACTGATTTCCCAGCCCCTGTACCAAATCCATGCGGGAACCTGCGCGCTCAACCACGGCGTCCTGGCCCTGTGCGCGCAATTGCGCGATGGCGGCGTCCATGATCGGGAAGATGGACAGCCTGCGGTTGTCGACGCTCGCGTTCTCGCCGTGCTGGCCCATCCGGCCGAGTTGCAGGGTGCGCTGGAATTCCAGCCCGGCCAGTTCGCGCAACTGGCGCACCAGGACGTGCGGCGGCACCTCGTTCTCCGCCAGGGTGCGCAGGATGTCCACTGCGCTGCCGACGGCGTTGCGATCCAGGTCGCGCAGGCGCGACAGGGATTCGGCCTGTGCATCGTTCCTGGACCACGCCAGGCCGTAGCTTCCCAGCTGGGTGCCGGAGCGGCACAGCAGGCCCAGGGTTTCGTCGTCCAGCCGTTGCAGCGAATCGCGTGTGAGCGGGCCGTCGGGATTGGTCGCCTCGTCGCGCAGCGCGGCCATGGCCTCGCTCACGGCTTCGCGCAACATGGCGTTGGCGTTCTCGGGGAGGGGCAGGCCGAAGTTGGTTTGCAGCGGCCCCGTGCTCAGGTTCAGCGCGAACAGTTCGCGCCCGATGGCGGCGCGGTCGCCGCTGGCGATGGCGGTGCGCAGTTGCGCGATCGGCGGCGACAGCAGGCGCTCCATGCGTGCCTGCGCGTCTTTTTCCACCACCGCATTCAGCAGTTCCAGCATGGCCTGGCTGCGCTGGAGCTGGCCCGCGTTGAGATCCTTGATCTGCGCCAGCGCCTGCCGCACGTTTTCCGCTTTGCCGCCTTGCGCGGCGCGGTAGAGCGCACCGAGCATCTTGTCGGACAGGTTCTGCGGGGCGTCTTCCAGCAGGTCGCGGCCGAACATGGCGACGTGGTCGGCCAGCTTGGTGAGCTGCGCGTTCAGGGCGGCGCCGTCGATCGTGTTGTTGGCGCACAGCGGCCCGATGGCGGTCAGCGGCTCGGCGAAGACGAGTTCGGCCACCCGTTCGCTGACGGCGGTGGAAATCTGCGTCAGCACGCTTTCGGCCTGCGTGCGCAGTTCCGGCGGCTCGATGCTGGCGAGGATGGCCTGGCGGGCTTCGGGGCTGCCGAGCGCGCCGCTTTTCAGCGCCGTCACGTCGATTACCGCCAGTTCCGGCAGGTAGGCGGCGAGCGCCTGGGCGCCGCCGGGCAGGCGCGC
This sequence comes from Rhodocyclaceae bacterium, assembly GCA_019455325.1. GTDB lineage: Bacteria > Pseudomonadota > Gammaproteobacteria > Burkholderiales > Rhodocyclaceae > Proximibacter. Next base: position 77,571 of record JACFMQ010000001.1, read on the forward strand.
GAGGTCGCCGCCGGAGCGTTCGGCCAGCCGCGCCAGCTCCTGGGCGATTTTCTGCTGCGCCCTGGCGTCGCCCGGCGCTGCGGTGAGCTTGCCGAGCAGGTCGCCGACGCGGCGGCTGTTGTCGCGCGCCTGATCGAGCACGCGCTGCTGCGCGCGCTGTTCGGGGCTGGCCGTGGCGCGGAACACCGTCTTCGACAGGAACTGCCCGAGGCGCTGAAAGAGATTGGGGCCGCCGGCGCGCGGCGTGGCGCCGGCTTCCGCCTTGAAGCGCAGGTTGCCGACGCGGCCCAGCGGGCCGGATTCCAGGTGTTCGCGTTGGCGGTTCTGGAGGGCGCTCTGGCCCATGGTCTGAATGCCGGGCATGGTCGATGTTTCCTGTAGGGGTCAGGCGCGGATGCCGAAATCCGGCATGGCGGCGTCGCTGGCGGTGGACGGTGCGGGATCGGCCTGGCGGGTCTGCCAGTGCGTGGCGACGGCGGCCATCGATTCGAAGGTGGCGCGCAGCCAGGCCGTGTCGGCACGCGCCAGTTCGAGGCGGCGCGACAGCACGAGTTCGCCGCTGACTTCGTCCAGCCCGAGCGTGGCGCCGTCGGTGTCGCGGCCGAAGGCGTTGGCGGCGAGCATCTGCCGGAACAGTTCGCCGCGCCGGGCGTCGTCGCCGGGCGCCTGCCCGATCACGACGTAGCAGTGCAGCAGGTCGGCGGCCGGGTCGTGTTCCAGATGCAGCGTCGGGCCGCCATCCACGGCCAGTGCCGCAGTTCCCGATTCGCCCAGCGTCAGGGCGGTGCCGCTTTCCTGCCCGAAGAGGGCGATGAGGCTGAATGCGTCCATGGAAATTCCTTTCGGCTCAGGCGGTCATCATGCCGAACGGGGGCCGCCCGGCTTCGGGAGAAAGCGCGCCGCCCGGGCGCTGTAGCCGATCCTGCTCGGTGCGCGCCACGTCGGCGAAGCGTGCCAGCTCGCGCGCCAGTTGCCCGGCGTCCAGCCCCGCCAGCGGCAGCAGGCGGGCCAGCGCGAGCTGGTCGTCGTGCAGCGACCAGGTGGCGCCCTGGCTGCCTTCCCAGATGTGGTTGGCGGCGAGCAGCCGGCGCAGCACGCCGTCGGCGCCGCCGGCGGGCAGGGCGCCGATCTGGGCGTAGGCGAGCAGGGCCGGCGGGTGGTTTTCCAGACGCAGGGTCAGTTCCAGCCGGTCGTCGATGCGCAGGCCGCAGGCGCCGCCGGCGTCCAGCGCCAGTTTGAGTTGCAGCGTGTCGCCGAGGGCGCGCACGAGGGCGTCGGCGTGTTCGCGGGTATCCATGAATCGCTCCTTGAAAATCAGCTCTTGGTGTAGCCCGAGAGGCCGAGGAAGTTGCCGGTGATCTCGTCGTGCTTGTTCTGGCCGCCGAACTGCTCGTACAGGGAATTCACGCCGAGCAGCTTGTAGCCCGCGTAGCCGGTGTTCAGGCGCTGCATCTCGAAGTTGCCGCTGTGCGTCACGACTTCGTGGAACTGCGCGATTTCCGAGGGGCTGCGCGTGCGCTCGTAGTGCGGCACCTTGCCGGTCAGGTTGGTTTGCAGCTTGAAGTGCTTGATCTCGGCGTCCAGCTCGCCGGTGCGATCCTTGCCGCTCTTGCAGTTGAACATGACCTTCACGTCGAACATCTCGGCCAGCACGGCCAGGCGGGTCGGCATCTTGTAGGGTTCCTGGCCGGCGATCCTGTAGCTGCCGTCCTGCTGGATCTGGGCGATCTGCTGCGTCAGCTCGCGCGCCTGGGCGAGCTTCGGCTCGTCGAGGCGCAACTGCGCGCGCTTCTCGTCGGCTACCTCCTGATCGCCGATGCGCAGCGCCGATTCCAGCAGTTCGCGGTTCATCAGGATCCGCTCTTCCAGCGCCTGCATACGCTCGCCGATCAGACCGCCGGGCATTCCACCGTGGGTGAGGGATTCGATGTCGTCGCCGAGCAACTGGCCGATGGCCTCGCCGTTGATGCCCGCCACGTTGTCCCAGCCGCCGGCCAGCCACGAGGCCGAGCCGACGCCGCCGGCGTTCACGCCGTAGTTGCAGGCCACGGGCCGCACGTCCACGGTGATCTGGCGCATCTGACCCTCGGCGTCCCTGACCTCGAAGGTCTGCACGCCGCGCACGTCCTGCCATGCCTGCATCTGGTCCTGCACCATCTGGCGCTCGTTCTCGTGCGCGCCCTTGATCATCGGGCGGATGTTGTCGGGCGTGAGCAGCGAGATCGACAGGATGTCGACCGGCACGGTTTCGCCGCCCAGCGCGCGCTCCATCAGTTGCGGATCGGTCAGCAGCGTGCCCAGCACCGTCTCGTGGGCGCGGTTGGCGTTGGCCTGGCGGCGCATGGCGTCCACCAGGGCGGGGTTTTCGCGCACGGCGGCCAGGGTTTCCTTCAGGCTGATCTCGCCCACCTGGGGCGCGTCGTCGCCGTCGAAACCGCCAATGCCGATGTTGTCCAGCGAGTTGGCCAGCATCACCATGCGCTCGTTCTCTCGCGCCCACATCTCCCTGGGCAGCAGCGTCTCGACCATGGGCGCGAGTTCTTCGTCGCTCATGTGCCTGACGTCGCCGGCGTTGATGCCGAAGGCCGAGATCACGCCGTGGCGCATCCCGGAGAACAGCACCTCGCCCTGGCCGTCGGTCAGTTTGGTCTGCGCCAGGTTCACCGCGTGCGTGTATTCGGTGCTGCTGTGCGCGTTGAAGCCCTTGCCGGCATAGGCTTCGATGAAGTTGCCTGCCGGCGTGGTTTCGCTGTAGCTCAGCACCGTTTCGCTGCCCGACTGGAGCTGGATTTCCTTGACGATGGGCGCCCAGTCCTGATCCTTGTTGAGCACGTCGTTCATGGCCTGGTGGAAGGCGTGGCCCAGTTCGCGGGTGGACAGGCCGGCGTTATTGAACACGGCCTTGAGCGTGTCCTGGATCATGGTCTGTTCGTCGATCTTGGGCGTGTTGAGGCTGGTTCTGTGCTGCGTGAGCATCTCGTGCACGTGGGTTTCGCGGGCGCGGTTTTGCTCGCCCGCGAACAGCTTGCCCAGCAAGCCCTTGGCGGGCTTCTTGCCCACCACTTCCTTGGGGTCGCCGAGTTCGCCGGGCGTCAGCATGGCTTTCGCGCGCAGGGTTTCGGTGCGGGCCTTGAAAATGTCGTCGCGCGCCCGGGTCAGCCTGTCGCGCTGGTCGTAGGTGAGGTCGGTGCGCGCCAGTTCCTGGTCGATGACACGCACCGCGCCTTCGGAGAACTGGGCCTTGCTTTCGTACATCTTGGCGAGCGACAGCGGCGAATCCGTCACCGTGTGGCCCAGGTAGCTGATGCGGTCCTGCGTTTGCGCGCTCAGGTTTTCGCACAGCGCCTGCACCTGCTCCCGCACGGCCTCGGGCAGGTGATCGAACCCTGCCTTCAGGTGCTCGGCCAGGCTGCTTTGCAGCGTATCCAGCCCTTCCATGCGGGCCATGAGCTTGTCACCCACCGTCGGGCCTTCCGACAGTTGCGCGAAGGCGTCGCCCAGCAGGTCGACATGTTCGCGCAGCGCCTGACCCTGCGGGCTGAGTTCGCCGCCGTTGCTGGCGCGGTCGGCCTCGATGGCGTTGATGAGGGCGTTGATCTGGCCCACGGTCTGGTCGCGCCTGGTGCCGATCTGCTGGGGCGGGATGCCGTCGAGCTTCAGGTCCGACAGCTTGCGCGCGCCGCCCGTGCCGCCGTTCACCGTGCCGAAGATGGTGTGCGACTGGGCCAGCGTGATGGTGCGCTGCTGGCCCTGCGGGCCGCGCAGCGCACCGACGTTGGCCTTCTGGTCCTTGCCGGCAAGGGCGGTGTGTTCCAGGGTGGCGTGCTGCAACTGGCTGCGGTTGCCGATACTGTTCAGAGGCATGTTCGTCTCTCCTGCGGTGTGGACGGCGCCGCGGGATGCCGCGCCTCTCTTGGGCAGTGAGTAACGAGGGGGAAAGGGCGGTTCCTCGGGGGTCGGCGGATTTCATGCGGCTGCAAAAACAAAAGCCCCTGCGGGCAGGTTGCCGGCAGGGGCTGGGGGGTTGGAAGCAACCCGGGGAGCGGTCAGGCCATGGATGCCAGGTGTTGCTGCCCCTCGCGGATATGCCGGGCGAACTCCTCCAGGCCAAAGCCTGCCGCCGCCTTGGGGTTGTCGAGCACCGCCGGGGGCAGCCCCGCGTCGAGCAACATGCGGTTCATGGCGATGAAGACCACCGAACGGGTGTTGCCGTCCTCGAACAGGTGGGAGCGGTAGAGGGCCTGCGTGGCGCGGGCCACGGCCAGCAGCTTGTCGTCGTCGTTCTGCGCGCGGCCCATTTCCTCGTGGAAGGCGGTGAGGATGGCGGCGGCGCGCTGCTTCGCGGCCTCGGGGTCCGGGGGCTGTGGCATCTTCATCAGCAAGGTGTTCGTGCTGAGGGTGCCGCCCACCTCCATGTCGCCGAACCAGGGGTCGTTGCCGCCCAGGGCCTGGAGTTCGGCACGCCCTTGCGGGGTGGTGTCCGTATCCAGCCTGAGCGCCAGATCGGTCTGGTCCATGCGGTAGCCCGGCGATATGCGCGCCATCGAGAGGATGCTTTCCATCATCGCCGGGGATTGCCGGACGTCCTCCCGGTAGGTCATGGCGAGGGCTTCCGTGCGGAAGTTGTCGCGGGTGGCCTCCCTGTGGATTCCTTCGAGCCAGCCGGCATCGAGCGCGACGCCGTTGTGCCGGTCTTCGAGCATGCGCGTGAAGGCCTGCTGCAGGCCGCCGACCGAACCCTGGTTGAAGTGCTCCAGGCTCCAGGCCGAGAACTTCGGATCGCTGCGCTGCCCGGCTGTCGAGAAAAGCTGCCACAGTCGTTCATCGGGCAGGCGGGGAAAGCCCGGCGTATTGTCGAGGGCGGCGCCCAGCGCGAGCTGTCCCCGCAGCACCTCGACCCCGGCGTGCAGCTTGTCGCGCAGGCCGGGCGGCAGGTCGCTGCGGGTTTCCAGCGCCGCCTTGAACTCGTCGATGAGCGCCGCCATCGGCTTGCCGACGGCGCCCTGGGCGCAGTGCAGCAGGACTTCCAGTTGCTCCAGGGTTTCCTGGTCGTGCCATTCGGGAATGCCGGTTTCCGGGTCGATGCCGCTGCGCGACAGCACGATGGTGTCGATCAGCGCCTGTGCGCCGGTGGGCACGGCGTCCAGGCGGGTGAGGAGCTGCTGCATGACCTGGGTGGACGGCCTGCCGCTCTTGCTGGAAGCGGTGCCCAGCAGGTCGAGGTCGTCGCCGGACGCGCCGGTGAATGCGCCGCGCACGCCCAGCGCCTGCACCAGATTCGAGGCCAGCGCCTTCATGCGGCCGGCCTGGGTGGTCGGTTCCGGCTGCATGATGGTGGTGGTGATCAGTTTGTCGATGCAGGCTACGGTCTCGCGCAGGGCGCTGCCGTCCATCAGCGTCTTGCCCAGGGCATGGCGGGCGGAGGCAGCGGGGTCGCCCAGGCTGGCCATGAACGAGGAGATGGCGATGCGCGTGAGCATATGGAATTCGCCGCCGCCCACTTCGTCCAGGCGTTCGGTGGCGGAGAGCTTGTCGAAGGCTTTCAGGGCGGTCGTCATGCGATCCATGACCCGCCCCGCATCGCGCCCGCCGGCGACGTCCCTGATCCAGGCGCCGAGCGCGTCGCGGTAGTCGGCGCGGGCCTGGACGCTGGCTTCCAGCCGGCCCGCCTGGTGGAGCTTGAGAACGCTCTTGAGCGTGCTCCTGGCCAGGTCGCCGAGGTCCTGGGGGCTGATGCTCTCGCGCCCCATGCGGCCTTCTTCGCGCACGGCTTCCTGCAGGCGCTGGGCATAGACCTTGGCCACCTGCGGGTCGAGACGCTCCGCGTCGAGGCCGGGGTCGAGTTGCGTGACGAGGGTGCGGAAGGCGTCGCTTGGGGTGTTGCCGGCGGTGGGCGGCAGGAACTTCTGCATACCCGCCAGGTTGCTCAGTCCTGTGGCGTCGCGGCGGCCCTCTGCGGCCAGGATGGCGCTGCGGATGGCACGGCCCGTCAGGCGCGCGCCGTCCTGGTCGAGTCCGGCCCGCTGCAGGGCGACCTCGGCATTGGCCTTGCCGTAGCGGTTGCGCAGCGATGCGGCGAAGCTGTCCATGGCCTGCTGCTGCCGCTGGGCGCGGGTGGTGTCGGGCCGCATCAGGCCGATGCTGCGGGCGAAGCCCTGGATGGCGCTGGCCATGCGGTGGCCCAGCGTGCCCTTGTTGACGAGTGTGTTTTCGTTGCCCCGGGCGATGCGCACGTCGCCTTCACCGGCTTGTCCGCCGGCTTTCCAGAAGCGTTCGATGGAGATCGGGTTCATCCGCGCACTCCTTGCCAGTCGTTCGTTTCGGGGGCGCCGGATTCGAGGGCGGGGGTGCTGCCCAGCTCGGCCGTCCAGCGCTCGGCAGTGGCGACCAGGGCTTCGAGGAGGGCGGGCAGTTGCCCGGCGCCCAGTTCGTCGCCGGACACATTGCGCTGCACGATGAGCGCCCCGCTGCCGGGGGCCAGCGCAAAGGTGGCGCCATCACTGTCCTGCCAGGCGAAGTTGGCGGCCAGCAGACGATAGGCCTGGCGCTCGTCGGGTACCCGTTCATCCACACACAGCATCAGGCGCAGGCTGTTCTCGCCCGCGCTGTGGCCGATGGCAACGATCCAGCGCCCATCGTCGATGGCGAGGGAGCAGATGCCCTGCTCATCGAACGCGAGCGCGCCGATGCCCAGTTGCTCGCCCAGGCGGGCGAGTTCGTTCGTGATCTGTGTGCTGTCCATGGGTCTCTTTCCTTGGGAGTGGGTGGCAGAGGGGCGGCGTGGAGCGGCGCCGAGGTCTGGACAGTGAGTAACAGCCAAGGGATGCGCGGTTCCTCTGCAAGCGCGGTTCAGCGCCCTGTCGACCAAAAGAAAACGGCCCCCACGGCAGCGCGCCATGGGAGCCGGACGCGGGAGCGCGCAGGCTCAGGCGGATTTCTGGATGATCGATTTCAGCGCGTCCGAGATTTCCTTGACCAGCGTGCTCTGGATCTGCGTGGTCATGGTCCACTGCTGGACCTGCTGCTGCATGGCCAGCAGATCCGCCGTGGTCGGCGATTCGCCGAGGTTGCCGATCTGGGTCAGCAGGGCCGATTCCCGGCTCTGCACGACCGTGGCGATCGAGTTGTTGATGTAGTCGAAGGTCAGGCCGGTGCCTGCTGCGGTGATGGCCATGGTGCTTTCCTTTCTCGTTGAGGAACGGGCTGAAAAAAATCTACGGCCGGGGGGCCGTCGGATGGCAGAGTAGTACGTCGCGCGCGGCTTCGACGGCTTGGGCGATCGCCGCCAGGTCCCGGTAGTCGGCGCGCGGCACGCTGGCGGCCAGTTGCTGGCGCAGTTGCCAGTGCAGATCCGCCAGGTGCGCCAGCAGGGCCCGGCGCGTCTCCTCCCCGTCGGGGGCGGCCAGGCGCGCCTCCAGTTCGGTCATGACGGGCATGCTCTCACTTTCGATCATCGCGGCACGCTGACGCGCAGGGCGCGGCCGTTCTCGAACACCGCCTCGTGCGCATCCACCGCCACCAGTTGCCAGCCGTCGCGGCGGCCAGCCAGCAGCAGCTTGCTGCCGTCGTCGAGGACGACGTAGTCGGTGGCGCCGTTCACCACGGTCATGACGCGAAAGGGCAGGCGCGCCGGGGGCTTGGCCGGCAGCCGTTCGAGGCGGGCATGGAACGGTACGTCCGGGTGACGCTGCGCCGTCTGGATCAGCGCCCGCTCCCAGCGGGCCACGTCGTTCGCCGCCACGCTGGCGACGATTTCCAGACGCGCCCGATCGCCCGACCATTCGCCGCGAACGGTGCCCAGGCGCTGCGCCTGCAGGTCGGCGAGCAGGCGCCGGGCGCGCGCCTCGATCGTCTCTTCGGTGGCAGCGACCCGCAGGCCGGGTCTGGGGTCGAGCCGCGACAAGGCCAGGGCCAGCGCTTCCAGCGTCTCCTCGTCGAGCGCCGCGGCCTCCACGGCCCAGCCGCCGAGGGGCGTGGCGCTCAGCGTGGCACGGTCTTCCAGACGCAGGCTGCGCAGCACGTTCTCGATGGCGGCGCGCTGCACGGCGGCGTTGGCGGGCGCCGCCGCCGGCAGGGGCGCGGCGGACGCATCCTGCAGGGTGGACAGCCACCACAGCGCCGCGCCCAGCAGCGCCGCCAGGCACAGCAGGAGCACGCCGGCAATTCTGGCTGCCGCGGAAAGACGGGGGCCGGGCGCGTCCGCCGTGGCTTGCGCCGGTGGCGGCGGCTCCGGCATCGCGGCCGGCGCATCGTCCTCCGGCGATGGCGAAGCCTCCGTCATGGCGGCTTCGTCCGCGGGCGCCGCCGGTGCGGCGGCAGCGTGCTGCGCAGCGGCTTCCACGGCCTGCGCATCGGGCCACGGGCTGTCCGCCTCGTCGAACGAGACGACGACCGGCCCCAGGGACAGCAGGCGGCCCGGAACGACAGCTTCCTGCGCGTCGGTTTCTCCGCTACTTTCCCCGCTGCTTTCCCGTTTCCACGCCCCGGCGCCGTCGCGCGTCAGCCGCAGATGCGATGGTGCGATGCCCTCGTCGGCGAGCACGAAATCGCATGCCGGGTCGGCGCCGATGGTGCAGGCGTCCTGCTCGGGCAGCGGTGCGTGCGCGCCGGCGTGGATGCCGGCGTGAATGCGCAATTCGAGGGTCGCGGTGTTGCTCATGACGCACCCAGGCCCTAGAATTCCCGCTCCGCAACCGCACGCTGCAACGGCAGATCACGATGACACTGGAACAGGAAACACGAGGGGATGTGCTGATTCTTCGGCCGGTGGGCCGCCTGGACAGCACGAGCGCGCCCGAGCTGGAGCGGCTGGTTCTGGAGCAGTTGGCCGCCGGCGTCCAGCGCATGGTTTTCGATCTGGCCGACATGGACTACGTCAGTTCGGCCGGCCTGCGGGTGATCCTGCTCGCCGGCAAGAAGCTGCGCGCCAGCCAGGGCAAGCTGGCGCTGACGGGCATGCGCGACATGGTGCGCGAGGTGTTCGAGATGAGCGGCTTCCTGGCGCTGTTCCCGGTGAGCGCGACTCTCGACGAGGGGCTGGGCAAGGTCTGAGACGACGGCCGCGCGGGTCACTGGACTACCCTCCTGTCGCTGCGCGACGGAGGGTTGGCTTTGCACAGCCGACCCGCTCCGCAGGCGCGGAGCAGTGCTCCGCGAAACCCCTGCTCCGCCCTCCCCAAGGGAGGAAGAGCGCCCCCTTCGGGCGGCCGGTCGGGGGCGCTCATAGGTCCACCCTGGCCAGCGGCTGGATGTTGATTTCCTGCGTCAGTTCCTGGTAGCTCAGCACGGGCAGGTCGTACAGGTCCTGCTCGATCATCTTGCGCAGGTAGCGGCGGATGTCCATCGAGGTCAGCAGCACCGGCCGCTGCGCCGTCGCCGTCAGGTCGCCCACGGTTTTCTTGATGTTCTCCACCAGCCGCTTGCTCGCCGCCGGGTCCAGCGCCAGATAGCTGCCCGCGCTGGTCTGGCGGATGGCGCCGCGCACCGTGTCTTCCACGTTCGGCGCCAGCAGGTAGGCGGGCAGGATGTTCTGGCCGCTGGCGTACTTGTGGCTGATGTGGCGCTTGAGGCTGGAGCGTACGTACTCGGTCAGCAGCACCGAATCCTTTTCCTTCTGCCCCCATTCGATCAGCGCCTCCAGCACGGTGCGCAGGTTGCGCACGGAAATGTCCTCGGACACCAGGCGCTGCAATATCTCGGCCACCTTCTGCATGGGCAGCACGCGGGTGGCTTCCTTGACCAGGTCGGGAAAGCGCGCCTCCATCGAGCCGAGCAGGAACTTGGTCTCCTGGATGCCGATGAAGTCGGCGGAATACTTCTTGAGCACGAAGGCCAGGTGGTAGGTCAGCACCTGGCTCGGGTCCATGAAGGCGATGCCCGCGCGCGTCAGCGGCTCCTTCAGGCGCTCCTCGACCCACAGGGTGGGGATGTTCGGCAGGAACTTCTTGTCGGTCTCGTAGGCGATCTGCAGGGCATCGAGGTTCTGCGTGTTTTCGCGTACCAGGATGTGGCCGGGCCGCAGCCGGCCTTGCGACACCGGGACTTCGGACAGCAGGATGTTGTAGCTCTCGGGCGGCAGGTTCTCGTTGAAGCGCAACTGGATGCCGGGGAAGGGCACGCCCAGGTCGAAATAGAGCGCGCGCCGGATCTTCAGCAGCTCCTCGTTGAGCACCTCGGGGTCGAAGCCAGCCTGCAGGTGCGCGGCCACGTCCATCATCAGCGGCACGGTCGGGGCGAACTCCTCGCCCGCGTCCGACGCGTCCTTGCGCGGCGGCGCGGCGGCGGCCTGCATGGCAGGCACCTCGGTGACCTGGCCGGTTTTGGCGTCCACCACCTTGCGCGTGCCGCGCAGCAGCGTGAAGCCCATGGTGCCGATGATCGCGCCCAGGGTGACGAAGGTCAGCGTCGGCATGCCCGGAATCAGGCCCATGCCGACGGCCACCGCCGCCGCGATCATGAGCGCGCGCGGCTGCGCCAGCACCTGGGCGCCGATGTCCTTGCCGACGTTGGACGGGCCTTCGCTGCCCTGAACGCGGGTGACGATCATGCCCGCGCAGATGGCGATGAACAGCGCCGGAATCTGCGAGATCAGGCCGTCGCCGATGGTCAGGATGGAATAGGTCTGCGCCGCCTTGGCCGCCGGCATGCCGCGCTGCATGGTGCCGATGAGGATGCCGCCGAGCAGGTTGACGGCGACGATGATGAGGCCGGCGATGGCGTCGCCCTTGACGAATTTCATGGCGCCGTCCATGGCGCCGTAGAGCTGGCTTTCCTTTTCCACCACGCTGCGGCGGCGCTTGGCCTCATCCATGTCGATGGTGCCGGCGCGCATGTCGCCGTCGATGGACATCTGCTTGCCGGGCATGGCGTCGAGCGAGAAGCGCGCCGCCACCTCGGCGACGCGCTCGGCGCCCTTGGTGATGACCACGAACTGGACGATGGTGAGGATCAGGAACACCACCAGGCCGACCACCAGGTTGCCGCCGACGACGAAGTTGCCGAAGGTGTCGATGATGTGGCCGGCGTCGCCCTGCAGCAGGATCAGCCGCGTGGTGGCGATCGAGATGCCGAGCCGGAACAGCGTGGTCACCAGCAGCACCGACGGGAAGCTGGAAAACGCCAGCGGCGAGGGCAGGTACATGGCGACCATCAGCAGCATGGCCGAGATGGTCATGTTCACGCCGATCAGCACGTCCACCAGCCAGGTCGGCAGCGGCAGGATCATCATGAAGATGATCGAGACCAGCAGCACCGCCAGCACCAGGTCGTTGCGGCCGGTGATGCGGATGACGAGGAGCTGCAAGCGATCTTGCAGGGTGGCTTCCATTCAATCGGCCTCCGGCGGCGCCGGCGGCGGCACGGCGCGCAGCGCGACGTAGGCCTGCATGGCCGAGGCCGCCTCCTCGTGGCGCGACAGGGCGTGCAGCGCCTGCGCGCGCAGCAGGTGGAAGGCGGCGTCGACGCCGCCGGCCATGGCCAGGCGTTCCAGCGTCTGCAGCGCCGGCGCCGGCTTGCCGCTGCGCACCTGCGCCAGCGCCAGCGCGCGCAGGGTGCGCGGCTGGTCCGGCGCCAGGATGTCGAGCGCGGCCAGCACCACGGCCGCCTTGTCCGGGCGGGCGTTCTGCAGGAACACGTAGCCCATCAGGGCGGCGAAAGCCTGTTCCTGCTCGGTCATCGCACTCGTCGAACTCATCGAATCAGCCCTGGAACAGCACGGAGCGGTACATGGCGAGCAGGTCGCGCAGGCTGGCTTCCTCGCCCAGGAGGCGCGTGGCGCGGTTGAGCACCTTGGCGGCGTCGGGGTCGCTCTCCTGCCGTTCCTTGGCGACCTGGGCGAAGGCGCCGCGCGCGCCGTCCAGCGCCTGCCGGAAATGGGTGGGCAGCAGCAGGTCGCGGTTGTCCAGCTCGGGGCGGATGGCGTCTTCCAGGAAGGCGTCCATGCCGGGCAGGGCCAGCAGTTGCTCCAGCCGGGGGCGCTCGGCGTGGTCGGCGGGCGTCAGCTCGTGCGGCGGCGGCAGGCCCTGCACGGCTTCGCCGCTCTTGAAGGTGATGCTGTCGATGCCCCGGTCGAAGAAGGGGCCGGAACCAATGCGGAAGTCGGACATGGGGTTTCCTCCAGGGCTAGGCCAGCGCGTCCAGCCAGCGGTTCAGATGGTCGAAGGCGCGATCCAGGCGCTGCGGCGTGAATTCGCGCGCGGGCAGGCGCAGCAGCGCCAGCAGCATGGCGTCCGGCCCCTGGCCGCGCATCGCCACCTGCACCGGCAGGCTGCCGGCCTGGCCGTGGTGGGCCTTGATCAGCGCCTGGCGCAGCAGGCGCGGCGCGTCGTGGCCGGCGCGGCGGCCGACGTAGACCAGCACTTCCTCGGCGTCGCCGCGCGTGACGGGTTCGATGGCGATCAGGCCGCCGCCGGCCAGCGCCAGTTGCGCGACGCCGTGCGCGCCGCAGTCCAGGTGCGCCAGCCCGAGGCGGCGGCCGAAGTCGGCCAGGGTTTCGTCGATCCAGTTCATGGGGGTCATTCTTCCTCTTGGTCGATGGCCTGATCGAGCGCTTCCTGCACGGCGTTCAGAATGGTCTGGCGGACGTCGGCGTCGGCGAAAACCTTCACCGGCAGCTCGCGCATCATCGCCTTCACGGCGGTCTGAAAGCCGATGCGCGCGCCCGTGTCGCTCACGCCCAGCTTGTCCGCGAGGCCGGTGAAGCGGCTGGCGGACACCCATTTCTCGCCGCTGACGGCGACCAGCTCCTGCATGAGCTGCACCGGCTCGAAGCCCGGGGCGGCGAAGCGGGCGGCAAGCGTTGCCTTCAGTTCCTTGCAGGCGTCGAGCACCGTCGCCGCCACTTCGAGCTGGTAGAGGTCCTGCACGATGGCTTGCAGCCGGTTGCCGTCCTGCGACGGCCGGGCGGCGGCGAGGTCGGCGCCCAGGGCCTTGATCAGCCCGGCCAGGCCGCGCGTGAAATCCTCCCCGCCGGGGCCGCCCAGGCGTTCGAGCACCAGTTGCAGGGTCTGCGCCAGCGTCGGGTGGCCGAGCACCACGTCCTGGTAGGTGGCCTGGAAGCGCGCGACGTCCTCGGCGCCGTGGGCGTACTCGCTGGCCGTGCCGGCGGTGTTGATGCCGGCGCGGATCTGCGGGCCGGATTCCATTTCCAGGTCGGCCAGCGCGTCGCGCAGCTCTTCCAGCGCCTGCGGCGGGGCGCCGCCGCGCTCGCCGTCCTGCAAGGCGTACTGCATGAGCATGTACTGCTGCGCCGGATCGCGCGACTGCTGGCGCGCCAGCTCGCGCGGGTTCTCCTGGCCCGACTGCATGCGCTTGGCCAGCGCGGCCAGCTTCTGCGGGTCGTCGAAGGCCTGCGTGGCCTCCAGGTAGGCCATGATTTCCTGCGCCTGCAGCACCGCCATCTGCTTCTCGGTGCGGCATTCGCGCTCGCTGAAACGCTTCTGTTCGGCCTTTTCGCTGTGGTGCAGGCTGATTTCCTCGGCGGCGTCGGCCAGCGCCGAGCTGGCGTCCTTGACCGTGGCCTGCTCGCCCTGGAAGGTGCCCGTGCGCGCCTGGGTCTGGCCTTGCGGCGGCGCCTGGTTCAGGCCGGTTTGCCCGAGCGGATTGCCATCGATACGGATCATGGGGGTGCCTGAGGTCTGTGCGAGGGGCGCGCGGCCCGGTCACCGGTAGTAACGCGCGCGCGTCCGCGGTTCCCTGCGCAGGTGGGTTTCTTTGAAAAGGCGAACGTCCACCGCAGAGGCGCAAAGGCGCAAAGGAAAACCAGAAACAAGGAATTTCTTTGCGTTTCCTTTGCGCCTTTGCGTCTTTGCGGTGGGTGTTCGAGGCAAATTCCAGGGCGTCGGGAACCGGGCCGCAGGCGGCGTTACTCAACGCTTGTCCGGCCCGAGTCCGGGCCTTTTTTCACAGCAAGGAAACGCCGCCATGTCGCAGCCGAACAGCCCAGTTCCTTCCGTCGTCGCCGAGGCCGAGGCGCTGATCCAGAAGATTCAGCAGGACTTCGACGCCGCCGCCGAGTTCTATCGCAGCAATGACATCGACCCCGCCAAGGTGCAGGGCGCCTGCGAACCCTTCATGGGCGAGCGCGAGCGCCAGGAGCTGCGGCAGATCATCGAGAGCGACCAGGCCGAGATCCAGCGCGAGGTGGACGAAAGCGCCGCGCGCCTGCGCTTTTCCGCCGCGTCCAAGGCCGCGCCGGGCGGCGCGCCCAAGCGTCCGCGCAACATGATCTGAGGCTCGCCGCCTTTCGTTCCACGCTTACCGCCACAGGAGAGAAACATGACAAGTGCCATCAACATGAACGGCGCAGGTGCCATCGGCGCGCTCGACATCCGCGGCATGGATCTGGAAACGGCCATGATGGCCGTGCAGAGCAACCGCGCCAACCTGCTGGAAGCCCAGCTCAAGGACCAGATCGCCCAGGTGCAGGCGAAGAACGACCAGATTTCGAAGCTCAACGAGGCGCTGGGCCTCTTGACCAAGCTCCAGTCCAACATCCCGACCAGCGCGAACGCCGGCGACAAGCTCACCAACTACCTCAAGGCCGACGACTGCGCGCTGGAAAAGCAGATCAACACCGCGCTGAAAGAGGCCGGCATCGCGCCCTTCAAGCCGGCCAACGATGGCAAGGGCGGCCGCACCCAGGCGGAGGAGTGGCTGCCGGGCGGCATCACCGGCAACGCCACCAAGGGCGAGCTGGAAGGCGTGATCCAGGAATTGAAGTCGAAGATCGACAGCGCCAGCAACAGCCAGCAGATGGACATGCTGCGGCTGCAAAGCCTGTCGAACAAGCGCAACGAGGCCTTCGACCTGATGACCAACTTCATCAAGAAGATGCAGGACAACCGCAGTTCCATCGTCGGCAACATGCGCTGATGGCGCCGCGCCCGCCGACCCCGGCCCCCCTCGCCGAGCAGATCACCGAGCTGCTGATGAACGGCGGCACGCTCGGCGCCATCTACGACTACACCGAGCAGGACTACGAGGTGCTGTACGCGCTCGGCCACAGCCTGTATGCGCAGGGGCGCTATGCCGATGCGGTGAAGGCGTTCGGCTTCCTGGTCATGCACAACCACCTGGAAAAGCGCTTCGTCGGCGCCTTCGCGTCCAGCCTGCAGATGGCCGGGCGCCATGCAGAGGCGGTGCAGTACTACACGCTGGCCAGCGCCATGGACATGAGCGACCCGGCGCCCACCTTCCACACCGCCGAGTGCCTGATCGCGCTGGGCCGGCTGGACGACGCCCGCGAGGCGCTGGGCTTCGTCGTCGCGCAAAGCGGGGACGCCGCGCATCAGCCTCTGCGCGAGCGCGCCCAGGCCCTGCTGGCGCTGCTCGACCGGCAGGCCCAGGCCACTTCCTGACTTGGAGACGCGGACATGGCAAGCGAAATGATCAACGCCCCCGGCAGCTTCGGCACCACCTACGGCACGCCGTCCGCGCCCGATGCCCGGGGGGGCGCGCCCCTGCCGGACGCGGCGCCGATCGGCGCGGGCAATCTGGGGAACGTGGGCGGCACCGGCCAGAAGCCGTTCGCCGAGCTGGTGCAGCTCGCCTCGACGCTGGGCGCTCAACCGGGCATCAGCAACGGCAATGGCGCGCCCAGCATCGGCAACGTCACCCTCAATTTCTCGCCCGAGGACATGGCCGCCGCGCTGCTGGTGCTGCAGGGCAAGACGCAGGACGCGCAGTTGCGCACCGCCCGCGAGGGGCTGGAAAGCAGCCGCCTCAAGATGCAGGACCAGAACGAGCGCGCGCTGGCCAAGATCAACGACTGGATCAAGAGCTGCGAGAGCGCCGGCGCCAAGGACAAGGCCGGCGGCGTCATGGGCTGGGTGGCCAAGATCGCCGGTTTCGTCGGCGCGCTGATGGCCACCGTGGTCGCCGGCGTGGCGGCGGTGGCCACCGGCGGGGCGGCCGCGCCGCTGCTGGCGCTGTCGATCATGGGGCTGATCGGCGCCACGATGGGGCTGGCCAGCCACATCAGCCAGGAGTGCGGCGGCCCGCCGCTGGAACTCTCTTCGCTGATGACGAAATTCGCCACGGTCTGCCTCACCGCCGTGGGCGTGCCCGCGGACAAGGTGGACGCCGCCGCGCGCACGCTCGCCGGCGCGCTGGGCGTGATCTCCGGCGCGGCGCTGATCGACCCGGCCCTGCTCGGCGAACTGGCCGGCGGCATCACCCAGTTGGGCGCCGGCGACGCGATGACCAACGCCGTGCTGACCGGCGTGTTCACCGCCGTCGCGACCATCGCCGTCTCGGTTCTCATGGTGGTGGCCACCGGCGGGGCGGCGGCGACCGAAGCCGTCAATGGCATCGCCAAGACCGTGGCCACCGCCGCCAAGATCGGCCAGGCCGTCGCCGGCATCACCGCCGGCGCCACTTCCGTGGCCAGGGGCGGCGTGCAGATCGCCAAGGCGCACGACGAGCGCGACGCCGCGCTGGCCCAGGCCGACAAGAAGCAGATCGACGGCGTGATCGTCAAGCTGCAGCAGCAGATGGAAGACGAGCGCGAGCAGATCAAGAAGGTGATCGACGAGATCATGGAAGGCGTGAACATCGTCAGCCAGATGATCAACGCCGCCGGCGACAGCCGCTCGCAGGTGACGGCGAATCTGACGGGCAAGGGGCCGCTCATCTGACGCGGGCCGGCCTTCCTTTCCCACCCATTGCATTGCCCAGGAGCACGATCATGGTCAACATCCCCACCGCATTTTCCCCGCCTTCCGCCGGCCAGTGGCAGACGGACGTGACCGGCGCCGAAGGCGCGGGCAAGGTCAAGGGCAGCACGCCCCCGCCCACCCCGCAGGCCGGCATGGCGCCGCCGCCGACCCTGCCGGACGGCCTCAAGGGCGGCGTCGAACTGCCGCCGCCGGACGATGCCGACAAGACCCTGCAGGGCCAGGCGCTGAACAACCTGGGCGCCTTGAGCGACAGCCAGGTCAGCGCCGACATCTACGCCTTCATGGCCCTGTTCCAGAAGCTGGCCCAGACCATGCGCGACCACGCCCGGCTGGATCGCAACACGCAGATGCAGGCGCAGGTGGGGGCGATGAACGACGCCGCCGACCAGATGCGCGAATCCGCCGCGCTGCGCTTCGCCGGCGGCATCGTCTCCGGGGCGCTGCAGATCGCCGGCGGCGCCGCGCAGATGGGCATGTCCGCGGCTTCGGCGGCGAATACGATCAAGGGCGCGCAGATCGACGCCAAGGCTGGCAACCTTCAGTCGGAGATGCAGCAGAGCAACCTGGGCGCCAACCTGAAGGCCGACCTCGGCAGGCAGATCAACGCCATGAAGGTCGAGGGCGCGGGGTTCACGGCCGCGGGCGTCAAGTTCCAGGGTTATGGGCAGGCCACGGGCAGCATGACCGGCGGCCTGGGCGGCATCGCCTCGTCGGCGTTCGAGTTCGCGGCCAGCGAATCGGATGCGAAGAAGGCCGAGCTGGACGCCAAGGCCAAGGTCGCGGAAACCGGCGCGCAGCACGCCAACGAGGTGATGCAGCAGACGATGGACGTGATCCGCGACGTGCGCGACAAGCTGCAGTCCATCCAGCAGACGGCCATCGAAACCAACCGCGGCATCGCCCGCAACATCTGACCGAGGGCGTGCCGACATGACGCAAATCCCCGCGAACGCGCCGGCCAGCCAGGAAGTGGCGCGGCTGAAGGCGCAACTGGAGGCGCTGCCGTCCGGCGCCCGCCTCAAGCCTTCGGACACCGAGGTCATCTATGCCCAGGCCTACCAGTACGTGGCCCAGGGGCACTTCGACATGGCTTTCCGCTATTTCTCGCTGCTGACGCTGTACCGGCCCACCTGCATCGCCTACCTGGCTGGCCTGGCGCTGTCCTACAAGATGCTCCGGCGCTATGCCGAGGCGCTCTCGGTGTATTCGTTCATGGCCGCCATCGACGCCGGGGAGCCGCAGCACACGCTGGCCATCGCCGAATGCCTGCTGCTGGCCGGGGCCGAGGACGAGGCGCGCCAGACCCTGGACATGGTCGTGCGCTTCTGCCGGGAGCGGCCGGGCGACGCCGGCTGCGCCAAGGCCGGCGAGCGGGCGCAGGCCATGGCCGCCTTGCTGTCACCGGGAGCCGCGTCTGATCGACAGTAGCGACATCCGTCTGTTGACCGAGGTCGGTTTTCTAGCCGCCGGCCGTGGCGACGTGCAGCGCTCCGAAGTCATCTTCGGCGCGCTGCAGCGCCTGCGCGCCGATCGCAGCTTTGCCTGGGTCGGCCTGGCGCTGTGCTATGTCAACGCCGGCCGCGCCGACGACGGCGCGCGCCTGCTGGAGCGGCACGCCGATTTCGTGGTGGCCGAGGAGCGGCCCGAGATGCACGCCTTTCGCGCGCTGGCCCTGCAACTGGCCGGGCGCGGCTCCGAGCGCCGGCGCGCCCTGGCCGCCGCCGGCAGCCATCCCCTGGCCCGCCGCATGGCAGGCGATGCGGCATCCCCCGCCGCCGAGCACGACACCTCTCTCCCCCCGCCGATGGGCACTTCCCCGGAGCCATGAGTCATGGACATCGCCGCCTCTCCCCTTGTGAACGCCCTGACCCACGCCACGGCGGCGGACGCCGCGCCCGTGGCCGCCGATCCGCTGGCCACGGCGCGGTTTGCCGAACTCATGGGCAGCGCGCCGCCGCCCGTCGCCGACCCACCCGCGGCCGGCTCGCCGGCGCTGCCGCCGCCGGCGGAGCGCAGCATCGGCGATTCCATCCTGGCGGGCATGGAGAATTTTTCCGGCGAGTTCAAGGCGTCCTGGCGCATGGTGCAGGGCGCGCTCGACGGCGGGCAGGAGATGACGCTTCCCGAGATGCTCAGGATGCAGATGGGCCTCGCCCAGATCTCCATCCAGCATGAACTGATCGGCAAGGCGGTGAGCCGCTCGGCGCAGAACCTCGATCAACTGGTCAAGCTGCAATGAGCCTGAAAACCGCTACCCCCCACCGCAGAGACGCAGAGGCGCAGAGGGAACGCAGAGAAGATCAAAAACGGGGTAAGTCATCCCTGCTTTGGTTTCCTCTGCGAATCTCTGCGTCTCTGCGCCTCTGCGGTGGATGTTGTCGTCTTTGGCGCCATGCCTGCCTGGCGGGCCTGCTGGCCCTGAGCCTGGCGGCCTGCGGCAGCCGGGTGGAGCTGATGGCTTCGATTCCCGAGGCCGAGGCCAACGAGGTGCTGGCCGCGCTCGTCAATGCCGGCATCGCGGCCAGGAAGATTCCCGGCAAGGAGGGCATGGTCGGCGTCTCGGTGGACGCCGACGAGGTCGGCCGCGCGGTCGACCTGCTGCGCGCGCAGGGCCTGCCGCGCGGGCGTTTCACGGGCATGGGCGACGTCTTTCGCAAGGAAGGGCTGATCTCCTCGCCACTGGAGGAGCGCGCGCGCTACATCTACGCCCTGTCGCAGGAGCTGGGCGCCACGCTCAACCAGATCGACGGCGTGGTCGTGGCGCGGGTGCACGTGGTGCTGCCCGAGCGCGGCAGCCCCGGCGACCCCAGCCTGCCGTCCTCTGCCGCCGTGTTCATCAAGCACCAGGTGGACTACAACCTCGACACCGTGCAGCCGCAGATTCGCCGGCTGGTGGTGAACAGCATTCCCGGCCTCACGCCCGATAAGGTGTCGATCGTCACGGTGGCCGCGCAGAGCGCCCCGGCCGGCGCCGCGCCCCCGTCCGCCGCCGCCCCGGCGGCGGGCGTACCGCTGGCCGTGGCTGGCGCGCTGGCGGCCTTGCTGCTGGCCAGCCTGGGGAGCCTGGCCTGGCTCGGCTGGAAATTCTGGTGGCCGGCGCGCCGGGGCGCGCGGCCCGCGCCCGAGGAGCGTTGACGCATGGCCGACGCCCGTAGCGCATGGCTGCCGCCGACGGCCGATCCGCAGCGCCGCTCCCTGCTGCGCTGGGCGCTGTTGCCGTCGATGACCCTGCATCCCGACCGGCACGCCGATCTGCCCGCCGGCGCGGCGGCCTGGCTGGCCCGCCTGCCGCCGGGGAGCGCGGCGTGGCGGCGCCTGCATCGGCACTGGTCGGCGCAACTGGTGCGCACGCTGGCGCCGCTGGAAGAAAGCGCGGCACCCGACGATTCCGTTCCTTCATTGGCCCTGCTGTCGCCGGAGGCGTGGGCACGCCTGCAGCGCGTGGCCGGCGCCAGTCTGACAGCGGGCCACCTGCGCCGCGTCATCGCGCGCGAGCCGGTGGCGCTGTTGCGCGACCAGTTGGGCGAAGCCGGCTATGCCTGGGCGCTGGCGCAGCCCGATGAATGCTTCCAGCCGCCGCCGCTGCCCGCGGCCGAGCTGCTGCCCGCGTGCGAGCGCCGGGGCGCGGCCCTGCTGTGGCGCGCCTTCGACGCCGTGCCGCCGGCCTGGGCGCAGCGCCTGCGCCTGCGTCTGGCGCCCGCGGCGGCGCAGGATGCCGAGGCCGCGCCGGTCGATCGCCACACGCCCGAGCAAGCCTTGCAGACGCTCGCGCTCCTGCTTCATCGCTTGAACCCCGCATGACGACGGTCATCGTTCCCCGCCATCCGCTGCATCCGCGGCAGCGCCTGAACCTGGGCCTGGCGCCGGGCACGCGCATCGTGCGCGCGCAGGCCATGGCCGACTGGCGCGCGGCCGAGGCCATCGTCGACGAGGCGCGCGCGCAGGCGCAGGCCATCGCCGAGGCGGCGGCCGCCGCCTACGAGGCCGAGCGTGAGCGCGGCTACCGGGAGGGGCAGGAGGAGGCCCGGCTGGAACAGGCCGAGCAGATGATCGAGAACGTCTCGCGCACCGTCGACTACTTCGGCCAGGTCGAGGGCCGCATGGTCGATCTGGTGATGCAGGCGGTGCAGAAGATCGTCAGCGACTTCGACGACGACGAGCGCGTGCTGATCACCGTGCGCAACGTGCTGGCCGTGGTGCGCAACCAGAAGCAGATGACGCTGCGCCTCAACCCGCAGCAGGTCGAGCGGGTCAAGCGCCACGTCGGCGAGCTGCTGGCGGCCTACCCCGGCGTCGGCTATCTCGACATCGTGCCCGATGCCCGGCTCAAGCCCGATGCCTGCATCCTGGAAAGTGAGATCGGCTTGGTCGAGGCGAGCCTGGACGGGCAGGTGCAGGCCCTGCGCAACGCCTTCCAGAAAGTGCTCGGCAGCCGCATCTGACGCCAGCGACGCCCGACCATGCGGCAATTCGAATACATCACCGACATGCTGGCGCTGGCCTTGCAGGACACGCCGACGCTGCGCATCAAGGGGCGCGTCACGCAGGTCATCGGCACCATCATCAAGGCCGTGGTGCCGACGGTGAAGGTCGGCGAGGTCTGCCTGCTGGTCAACCCTGGCGAGGATTTCGAGATGAAGGCCGAGGTGGTCGGCTTCGTCAAGGACGCGGCGCTGCTCACGCCGATCGGCGACATGTACGGCATCAGCGGCGCCACCGAGGTCATTCCCACCGGCCGCGCCCACATGGTGCCGGTGGGCAGCGGCCTGCTCGGCCGCGTGCTCGACGGCCTCGGCCACCCGCTCGACGAAAAGGAGCGCGGCCCGCTGGCGGCCGACAAGTTCTACCCGGTGTACGCCGAGGCGCCCGACCCGCTGACGCGCCGCCTGATCAACCAGCCGCTGGAACTGGGCGTGCGCGTGCTCGACAGCGTGCTGACCTGCGGCGAAGGGCAGCGCATGGGCATCTTCGCCGCCGCCGGCGGCGGCAAATCGACGCTCATGGGCATGCTGGTCAAGGGCGCGGCGGTGGACGTGACGGTGATCGCGCTGATCGGCGAACGCGGCCGCGAGGTGCGCGAATTCCTCGAACACGAACTGGGCGACGAAGGCCGGCGCAAGAGCGTGGTGGTCTGCGCCACCTCGGACAAGAGTTCCATCGAGCGCGCCAAGGCCGCCTACGTCGCCACCGCCATCGCCGAATACTTCCGCGACCAGGGCAAGAAGGTGCTGTTCCTGATGGACAGCGTCACCCGCTTCGCCCGCGCCCAGCGCGAGATCGGCCTGGCCGCGGGCGAGCCGCCGACGCGGCGCGGCTATCCGCCGAGCGTCTTCGCCACCCTGCCCAAGCTGATGGAGCGCGCGGGCATGAACGACAAGGGTTCGATCACCGCGCTCTACACCGTGCTGGTGGAGGGCGACGACATGACCGAACCCATCGCCGACGAAACCCGCTCGATCCTCGACGGCCACATCGTGCTCTCGCGCAAGCTGGGCGCGGCCAACCACTATCCGGCGGTGGACGTGCTGGCCTCGGCCAGCCGGGTGATGAACAACGTGGTGACGCGGGAGCACAAGGCCGACGCCGGGCGCCTGCGCGAACTCATGGCCAAGTACGCCGAGGTCGAGCTGCTGGTCAAGATCGGCGAATACAAGCGCGGCGGCGACGCCACCACGGACGAGGCCATCGACAAGCAGGAGCGCATCCGCGCCTTCCTGCGCCAGCGCACCGATGAGGGCGCGAGCATGGCGCAGACCCTGGGCGCCCTCGCGGCGCTGGTGGGCAGGTGAGGCGGCCATGAGCGTGTTCAAGGAACTGCTGTCGATCAAGGTCTTCCGCGAGGGCAAGGCGGAACTCGCCGTGCGCCGGCAGCGCCAGACCCTGGCCGACGCCGAGGCCTGCGAGCGCGAACGCCAGGAGACGCTGGAACGCTTTCGCCAGTACGCCGTCGCGCAGGAGCTGGATCTGTATGCCGACCTGTGCCGCCGCGTCGTGCGCCTGCGCGACATCGAGGACGTGCAGCAGTCCGTGGCCGACCTGCGCGGGCAGGAGCTTCGCCACCAGGACCTCGTGCGCGAGGCCGCCCGGCAGCGCGAGCAGGAGCGCGAGCGCCTGGACGGCTGCAAGGCCGTTCTCGACGAAGCCGCGCGCGCCAAGCAGAAGTTCGTGGAACTGGCCCAGGCCCACGCCGACGAGCAGATCAAGGAGCTGGAACGCAAGGAGGACGCGGAGCTGGAAGAGGCTGCCGAAACCCGCCGCGACCGCGCCGACTGGGACGAATACCACGCGGAGGAAGCGGCATGAGCATCGATCGCGGCGTGAACCTCAACCTGTCGCTGCCCGAGCACGGCGCCCGCGGGACGGACGGCGGCCTGGGCGGCAGCGTCCCGGACGGCCGGTCGCAGCCCGATGCCCAGGCCCGGCAGCGTTTCGAGCAGGCCATGGCCGCCCCGGCCGCGCCGAAGGGCACGCCCGACCAGCCGGCGGCGCCGCAGCCGTTCGCCCTGTTCGGCAGCCTCGCCCGCGCAGCCGAGCCGCCGGCCGCCGACGACGGACTGGGCGAGCGCATGGCCGAAGGCATCGCGCGGCTGATGGTCGGCGACGGCGGCAGCGGCAACCGGCAGGTGCGCATGGAACTCAAGGACGAGCTGCTGCCGGGCGTCAGCGTCGTGGTGCAGGAGCTGGAAGGCCGGCTGCAGGTGGATTTCATCTGCGGCAACGAGGATTCGCGCCAGCGCCTCGACGCCGCCCTCGATGCCAATGCCCGGACGCTGGCCGAACGCCTGAACCGCCCGGTGCTGCTGCGCGTGCAGACGGACGATGACGAAGATCCCTGCCTGCGAGAGGCGCTGGCTTTCCCATGACGATGCCCTCCGATCCGCCCCCGGCCATGCCCTGGCCCCGCCTGAGCCGCAACGAGGCGCAGGCCCGCAACCTCGTGGCGCAGCGCGCGCTGGCCTGCCCGGTCGAACTGGCGGGCCAGCCCTGGACGCTCGACGTGCAGCCCTGGCCGCCGGGGCAGGGCGCCTCGCCGCCGGCGGCGCACGACTGGCACCTGCGCCTGAGCTGGGGCGGCGCCTGCTTCGACCTGTGGCTGCCGGCGTCGGCGGCGCAGATCTGGATGAGCGCCAGCGCGCCCGATCTCGATCTGCCGACCCTGCCGGAAGCCTTTGCCGCCGCCGTGCTGGAAGAGGCGCTGGATGCCGCGCTGGCGGCATTGA
Organism: Rhodocyclaceae bacterium; assembly: GCA_019455325.1. Lineage (GTDB taxonomy): Bacteria > Pseudomonadota > Gammaproteobacteria > Burkholderiales > Rhodocyclaceae > Proximibacter. The sequence continues at coordinate 101,467 of JACFMQ010000001.1, forward strand.
GCGGCTTGCAGCGCGGCGCGGCGCGGCTGGAATCCCTGTCCCGCGCCGATGGCGATGCGGGCGGGCCGCAGCGCTTCGGGCTGCGGCTGGCGCAGGGCGATGCCGTGGTGCACGGCGCGCTGGCCGCCGATACGCTCGGCCTGATGCTCATGGCCGGTCTGCTGGCGCAGCGGCCGGTGCAGGCCAATGCGCTCGACGAAGACCGGCTGCCGGTGCCGCTCTTCGCCACGCTCGGCACCGCCCGCCTGTCCGCCGATGAGCTGGACAGCCTGCGTCCGGGCGACGCCGTCCTGCTGGAACGGACCTGGCTCGACGCCGACGGCAGCCTGTGGCTGCTGGCCGGCGACATCGGCGTGCGCGTGCGATGGAACGATGGCCGTCTGGATGTTACTCAGACAGCGACCCCGATAGGACTTGCCATGCCCGAACCCGAAGCCGAGACCGCGCTCGCCCCCTCGCCGGCAGGCGAGCACGCCGCCGAGACGCCGCCGGACTGGCAGAGCCTGCCCGTGCGCCTGAGCTTCGATCTCGGCGAACGTACCCTCACGCTCGGCGAAATCAAGGCGCTGCAGGTCGGCCAGTCGCTCGAACTGTCGCGCCCGCTCGACCAGGCGGTGCACATTCGCGCCAACGGCGCGCTGATCGGCAGCGGCGAACTGGTCGAGATCGACGGCCGGCTGGCGGTCAGCATCGCCTCCCTGACGCCTGCGGCAAAGGCCGCGCCGTGACCAACTTCGACCCGATCACGCTGGCCATCGCGCTGGCGCTGATGTCGCTGGTACCGGTGCTGGTGATCTGCACCACGTCCTTCCTCAAGCTGGCCATCGTCATGAGCCTGGTGCGCAACGCGCTGGGCGTGCAGCAGATTCCGCCGAACATCGCGCTCTACGGCCTGGCGCTGATCCTGTCGGCCTACATCATGGCGCCCATCGCCGGCCGCATGGTCGACGCCGTCCGCGACGACCCGGCGGCGCTCAAGAGCGTGGCCGCCATGGCGACCACGCTGCGCGACGGCGCCGAGCCGCTGCGCGCCTTCATGGTGCGCAACAGCCGGCCCGAGCAGCGCGACTTCTTCGTGCGCACCGCCCAGCGCATGTGGGGCGCCGAGATGGCCGCCGAGGTGCGCGGCACCGACTTCCTGGTGCTGGCGCCGGCCTTCATCGTCACCGAACTGACCATGGCCTTCCAGATCGGCTTCCTGCTCTTCCTGCCCTTCATCGTCATCGACCTGATCGTCTCCAACATCCTGCTGGCCATGGGCATGATGATGGTCTCGCCGGTGACCATCTCGCTGCCGCTCAAGCTGTTCCTGTTCGTCTCCGTCGATGGCTGGTCGCGGCTGATCCACGGACTCATCCTGACCTACGCCTGAAGGCCGGCGCCATGACCGCTCCCGATCTCGTTTCCTTTCTCTCCAAGGCGCTCTACCTGGTGCTCTGGCTGTCGCTGCCGCCGATCATCGTGGCCGCCGTCGTCGGCACGCTGTTCTCGCTGTTCCAGGCGCTGACGCAGATCCAGGAGCAGACCCTGTCGTTCGGCATCAAGCTGATCGCGGTGATGGTCACGCTGGCGCTGTCGGCGCGCTGGGTGGGCGGTGAGCTGTACAACTACGCCGCGTCGATCTTCGAATCCTTCCCGCTGCTGGTGCGCTGAATCCGGAGACCGCATGACAGGCACCACGGACGCGGCGCTGTACCTCGATGCCCGGGCCTTTCTCGGCGCCCTGGCGCTGGCGCTGCCGCGCGTCATGGGCATGTTCGCGGTGCTGCCCATCTTCAACCGCCAGATCATGCCGGGCATGATGCGCTACGCCGTGGCGGCGGCGCTGGCCGCGCTGGCGGCGCCGGCGCTGATGCCGCAGGTGGCGGGCAGCGAGCTTTCCGCCCCGATGGTGCTGCTGATCCTCGCCAAGGAGGCGTTCGTCGGCTTCGTGCTCGGCTTCCTGGTGGCGATTCCGTTCTGGGCCTTCGAGGCCGTCGGCTTCTTCATCGACAACCAGCGCGGCGCCAGCGTCGCCGCCACGCTCAACCCGGTGACGGGCAACGACACCTCGCCGCTCGGCATCCTGTTCAACCAGGCGTTCATCGTCTTCTTCTTCATCAGCGGCGGCTTCCTGCTCATGCTCGGGCTGCTCTACGACAGCTTCCGCCTGTGGAACGTGTTCGCCTGGTTCCCCACGCTGCGGCCCGAGACCATGCCGCTCCTGCTCGACCAGCTCGGCCGGCTGGTGCGCATCGCCGTGCTGCTCAGCGCCCCGGCCATCGTCGCCATGTTCCTGGCGGAAGTGGGCCTGGCGCTGGTCAGCCGCTTCGTGCCGCAGCTGCAGGTGTTCTTCATGGCGATGCCGATCAAGTGCGCCATCGCCATGCTGGTGCTGACGATCTACATGATGACGCTGTTCGAGTACGGCGGCGCCTACGTGCGCGACCTGCATCAGGTCGTGCCCTTCCTCGACGGGCAGTGGATGGCGGATCGCGCGCCATGAGCGAGAAGACCGAATACCCCACCGCCAAGAAGCTGCGCAAGGCGCGCGAGGACGGGCAGGTCGCGCACAGCAAGGACTTCACGCAGACGGTGCTGATCCTCGCGCTGTTCGGCTACATGCTGATGGACGCCGAGCGCCTGTTCCAGTCGCTCGCCGAAATGATCCTGCACCCCGTGGGCGTGCTCGGCATGAATTTCGAGGACGCGGCCAACGTGACCATCACCACGCTGGCCAAGGACGCGGTCTGGCTGCTGCTGCCCTTCCTGCTCATCGTCATCGGCCTGGGGCTGTTTTCCGAGATGCTGCAGACCGGTATGAATGTCTCGTTCAAGGCCATGCTGCCGTCGGGCAAGAAGCTCAACGTGCTGAACAACGCGAAGAACATGGTCTCGGTGAAGAATCTGGTCGAGTTCCTCAAGTCGAACCTGAAGATCGCCTTCCTCTCGGCGCTCATCTACCTGGTGGTGCGCGACGCGCTGCCGACGCTGATGACGCTGCCCGCCGCCGGCGTGGCCGGGGTCGGGCAGGCCGTCGGCATGCTGCTCAAGACCATGATCGCCAACGTGGCCGTGGCCTACACCGTGATCGCGCTGGCCGACTTCGCCTGGCAGCGCTACCAGCACGTCAAGGGCCTGATGATGAGCAAGGACGAGATCAAGCAGGAATACAAGGAGGCCGAGGGCGACCCGCACATCAAGCACCAGCGCAAGCACCTGCATCAGGAGATGCTGCAGCAGGGCGCGGTGCAGAGCACGCGCAAGGCGCAGGTGGTGGTCACCAACCCCACCCATCTGGCCATCGCCATCCAGTACGACAAGGACAAGACGCCGCTGCCCGTGGTCGTGGCCAAGGGCGAGGGCTGGCTGGCCGAACGCATGATCGAGGCGGCGCGCGAGGAGGGTATCCCGGTGCTGCAGAACATCCCGCTGGCGCACGCGCTGATGAACACCGCGCCGCTGGACCAGTACATCCCCAGCGAACTCATCGAACCCGTGGCCGAAGTGCTGCGGCTGATCCAGGACATGGGCACGACCCCGGAGTGACGACTATGACCGACACCGCAGCATTTCCTCCCGCCACCTGCGCCGCGATCGGCGCCTTCATGGCCAGCCAGGGCCTCTCTAGCGACGCGCTGCGCGCCGACGGGCGCCTGACCCTGGTGATCGACGGCACCTGGCGCATCCATCTCCAGCCGGCGTCGCACGACCGGGTGGCCATCACGTCGCAACTGCTGTCGCTGACCGGCGTCTGGCATCCGGCCGGGCTGGACCGCGTGCTCGAACCGCTGGCGCAGAAGGCCGCCGGCATGCTGCGGCAATACGCCAGCGGCCTGTGTCTGGACGAGCGTCGCCAGGCGCTGCTGTTGCAGCAGTTCGTGCCGGCCACGGCCGATGCCGTCGCCGTGGAGGACGCGCTGGCCGAGTTCGTCAATGCGCTGGCCTTCTGGCGTCCCGTCTGCGCGGCGCAGGCGTTCTCGGCCGCCTGATGTCATGAGAGCGATGCCCCGTCTTCCTTCCCTGCGGGCGGCCGTGCTCTCGGCGATGCTGCTCGGCGCAGCGGCGGCGCACGCCGGCCGCGTGCCGTGGGTCGATGCGCCCTACAGCCATTTCGCCGAGCAAAAGCCCCTGGCCCAGGTGCTGGCCGAATTCGCCGGCAGCTTCAGCCTGGCGCTCGACCTGGCGCCGGGCGTGGCAGGCACGGTCAACGGCCGCTTCACCGCCGCCAGCCCGACCGAATTCATCACGCGCCTGGCCGGGGTGTACGGCTTCGCCTGGTACACCCATGCCGGCGTGCTGCACGTCAGCCGCGCCAGCGACCTGAAGAGCCGCAGCATCGTCGCGCCGAGCGGCAACCTCGCCGGCCTGCGCCAGGCGCTGGCCGACCTGGGTTTGCTGGAAGCGCGCTTCGGCTGGGGCGAGCTGCCGCAGCAGGGCGTGGTGCTGGTGTCGGGGCCGCCCGGCTACGTGGACCTGATCGAATCCACCGTGCGCGACCTGCCGATATCCGGCGGCGCGCAGCAGGTGGCGGTGTTCCGGCTCAGGCACGCCTCGGCGCAGGATCGCACCATGCTCTACCGCGACCGGGAAATCACCACGCCGGGTCTGGCCACGGTGCTGCGCGAGCTGATCGCCGGGCGCAGCGGCGACCTGGCCGGCAACGAATCGCTGAGCGCCATCGCCGCGCCGCTGCGCAGCGCGCCCGACACCCAGGGCGACAGCACCGGCGTGCGCGCGTCGGCGGCGACGGGGCCGGCGGAGAGCGGCGCCGCCGGGCGCGGCGCGTCGGCCGGGATGCCGGGCGGCACGGGCCGCACCAAGGCGCCCTCGGTGCAGGCCGACCCGCGCCTGAACGCCGTCATCGTGCAGGACGTGCCCGAGCGCATGCCCGTCTACCGGGCGCTGATCGAGCAGCTCGACGTGCCCACCGCGCTGATCGAGATCGAGGCCATGATCATCGACGTGAACACCGAGCGGGCCAAGGATCTGGGCATCGACTGGTCGCGCCGCGCCGGCGGCACCGCCGTCGGCTTCGGCACCCTTTCCAGCACGCCGGCCAGCGGCACCCTGTCGATCGTGCGCGGGCCGAGCGACGCGGTCTTCACCTCCTCCTCGCTCTCGGTGAACGCCAGCAACTACCTGATCAGCCAGATCCGGCTGCTGGAAACCAAGGGCGACGCGCAGATCCAGAGCCGCCCCTCGCTCGTCACCGTGGACAACATCGGCGCGCTGCTCGATCTGTCGGAAACCTTCTACATCCGCGTGCAGGGCGAGCGCGTGGCGACCGTCACGCCGGTGACGGCGGGCACCACGCTGCGCGTCACGCCCCGGGTCATCGGCGAGGCCGAGCGCAGTCTGGTGCAACTGGTCATCGACATCGAGGACGGGCAGATCCAGGATCGCGAGATCGACACCCTGCCGACGGTGCGCCGCAGCGCGGTGAGCACGCAGGCCATCGTCCGGCCCGAAGAGGCGCTGCTGATCGCCGGCTACAGTTCCGACCAGCATCTCGACAACCGCCAGGGCGTGCCGCTGCTCGGCGACATTCCCGGCGTGGGGCTGCTGTTCTCCAATCGCACCCAGACGGTGCAGCGGCGCGAGCGCCTGTTCCTGATCCGCCCGACCATCGTCAGCCTGCCCGGCCAGGCGCCGCCGGCCGCCACGGTGCCGCCCGGCCCGACGGAGAAGATGCTGCTGCGGGAGGACGGCGACCGATAAACACCCACCGCAAAGACGCAAAGGCGCAAAGGAAACGCAAAGAAATTCCTTGTTTTCGGTTTTCCTTTGCGCCTTTGCGCCTCTGCGGTGGACGTTCGTCTTTCTCAGAAATCCAGCGGCACCTGCGCCGCTTCCATGCGCCGGCGCAGCGTGGCCCGGGCGCGCGAGACGCGGCTGCGCACCGTGCCGACCGGGATGGAGAGCATCACCGAGGCTTCCTCGTAGCTCACTTCGTCCAGCGCCACGAGCAGCAGCACGTCGCGCATGCTCGCGGGCAGGGCGTCGATCTCGCGCTGGAGAATGCGCACGGCCTGGCTTTGCGCCAGTTGCTCGCTGGGGTCGGGGCCGTTGGTCGCGACGCCGTCGAGCACCTGCTCGTCCTCGAAGGTGTAGCGGCGGTGGGGCGCGCGCGAGAGGTAGTTGCGCACCAGGTTCATGGCGATGCCGTACAGCCAGGTGGAGAACTCCGACGCGCCGCGGAAGGTCTCGTAGGCCTTGGCGGCCTCGACGAAAGCCTGCTGCGTCAGATCCTCGGCATCGGTGCCGTAGCCGATGTTCTTGACGATGAAGCGGTAGAGCCGGGTCTGGTGCTGCTGCACCAGTTCCTTGAACAGGATGTGCTTGTCTGCGGCCGCGTCCTTCTCCGCGTTCGCCGCGTCGGGGTCGGCTGGCGTGGTGGTGAGCGGCGGGTGGCGCATGGCTGCCTTCATGGTTTCGATGGCTCCCGGCGCGGCGCCGGGAGCGGAATAGGCCGGAGAGGCGATGAGAAAAATTCTATAGACAAGCGTTTTCCCGGTGCCGCGCTACCTTTGGGATCAGCGTCCCAGGTATGGTCAATGCGTCCCGCGCGCCGCGGCGGCGCTCACCGCGGCAGGTTCATGCGTTCCAGATGGCCGATCAGCCACTGCGTGGCGGTGGCGGAAGGCACCGGGCTTTCGCCGCGCGCGGCGGCGTAGGCGAAGTCCGCCTGCATGTGCTGGTCGAGCAGCTTGCGGGTATCCGCATCCAGGCGCGCAGGGTCGATCCCCAGATGGGCGGCGGCGGCCCGGAAAGCGACGCCGCCGCTGCTGGCCGAGTGTTCGATCTGGGTCAGGAAGTCCACGCCGGCGAGCGCCTGGGCGCAGGTCTCGGCCATGTCGATGGCCTGCGGCACCAGGCGCGAGGCCAGCGGCTTGCCGGGCGAAGGTTCCAGCGCCAGGGCCTGGGCGATGTGGTCGGCGATGCCCGCGCCGAAGCGCTGGGCCAGGGCCTGCAGGAATACGCCGGTGGCGTCGGCGTCCTCCTGCACCCAGGCGACGCTGCGGCTGCCGCCCTGGCTGCCCGGCAGGTGGCCTTCGGCGAGCACCTGGAAGGACTGGCCGTCCACTTCGATGACGCGGACGGCATCGCCCTGCCTGGCGCTTTCGCGGAAGGCGTCGATCATCGCCTGGGGCGATGGGCCGGCGTTCGGGGTGATGGGGTTCATGGCGTCAGCGCAGGAGTCTACTCGTGCTGTGAGTGAAGAAAGGGCCGGTGCGGTTCCCGCCGGATTGCAAAGAAATTGCGACGCGGCCATCGGCGGGAACCGGCGCCTTCGACAGTGTGCCACGCGAACTTTTCCGCGGCTGCTGTTACACACCGCACAGCAGGCCGCGGGGCAGCGCGCGGCCAGGAGGGTTACGACAGGGTAGAACCATGAGCCAAGGGCGTGCGCAGCAGATGATTAGCGGGATCTGGCCTCGGATTGCGCATGCGCGGGGCCGCTGAAATGCGCGGCGGCGAAGAGGCCGGCCCGGCAGGCGCGGTACGGACGCGGCCGGCCGGAAGCCTCGCCGCTTCCTGGGCGGTGTCGTCGATGGCGCGGCTGCTGTGGCGCCTGGCCGCCATGCTGGCCGCCATTTGCGCGGCGACCCTCCTCGCCGGCGGCTACCTGACGGAAAGCACCTTGCGCGGCGCCCAGCGGGAGTCGTTCACGGCCCGTTTCGCGCTGGTCGCCGAGCGCGCCGCCGCGGCCGCGGAGAACGCCCTGGCCCTGGGCGTTCCGCTGGCGCCGGATACCCCCCTGGCCGGGCTGCTGGCGCGCGAGGCGGCGCTGGAACCGGCGCTGCGTTCCTTCGTCATCGTCTCCGCGCAGGGCGAGGCGCTGCTCGCCGCGCCCGTCGATCGGACCGGCGCGGGGCGCGATACGGCGCAGGCCCGCGCGCCCATCCGCAACGATCTGGGCGAGACGGTGGGCTGGGCCAGTCTGGACTATGACGACGGCGCGCTGCGCAGCGCGCAGCAGCGGTTGCACGAGGTGGTGCGGCAGGCCGTCTGGCCGGCGCTGGCGTCGATGTGCGCGGCGATCGCCCTGCTCTGCGCCGGGCTGGTGGCCCGGATGCGGCGGCGGCCCCGGCCCCTGGGCTTCCCCGGCGGCGAGCGGGCCTTGCTGGCCGTCGCCGCGGCCTTGCTGCTGGGCGCCGCGCTGGCATGGGTGGGGTGGCGGGCGAGCGTCGCCGGGGAAGCCGGCATCCAGCCCGATCAGATCGCCAAGGCCCAGGCCATGGCCCGTTCCAGCGCCGCGCTGATCGCCCGGGCGCTGGCGGTGGGCGTGCCGGCCGACGCACTGGTCGGCGTCGAGGCGCATGCGGCGGCGCTGCACGGGCAAAGCCCCGAGATCGCCGGCCTGGCCGTTCTCGCCCCGGATGGGCGATTGCTGGCCGGCAGCGCGCCGGCCCCCGGCCGGCTGACGGTGACGGCGCCCGTGTCCTCGGGCGCCGGCCAGGAGGCGGCGGCCGGCGAGGTGGTATTGACGCTGGATTCCGGCGTGCTCACGCGCAAGCTGCAGGCAACGCTCCTGGACATGGCATTTCTCGGCGCCGTCTGCCTGCTGATGGCGATGGAGCTGCTGGCGCTGGGCCTGGGCACGCGCGGCGCCCGGGCGCTGGCCGTGGCCGACGCGCGCCGCAGCCGCCTGGCGCATGCCGCGCCGGTGTCCTGGCGCGTCGCCGGCGCCGCGTCGGTGCGCCCGGCGCTGTTTCTGTTCATGCTGGCCGAGGAGCTGACCCGGCCTTTCCTGCCGACCTGGGCGCGAACGCTGGCGCCGGTCGATGGCGCGCTGTCGCCCGATCTGCTCGCCAGCCTGCCGCTGGTCGTCTTCCTCGCCGTCGTCGCCCTGCTGCAATGGCCGTTGGCGGCGTGGTCCGAACGCTTCGGCCGCCGGCCGGGCCTGATGCTGGGCGCGCTGCTGGGCGCGGCCGGTCTGGCGCTGGCGGCCGTCATGCCGGGATACGTCGCGCTGCTGGCCGCGCGCCTGCTGGGGGCGGTGGGCTTCGCCCTGGTCTTCGTGTCGGCGCAGGGCGCCGCCATCGACGGCTCGGCCAGCCATGATCGCGCGAGCAATCTGGCGCAGTTCGTGCGCGCCATTCTGGTCGCCGGCCTGTGCGGGCCGCCGCTGGGCGGGCTGGCCGCCGACCGCTGGGGCGTGCCCGCGGCCTTTGCCCTGGCGGCCGGCGTGGCCGTGTTCGCGGCGGCCGTGGCCTGGATGCAGATGCCGACGCGCGACCGCGCCCTGCCGCAGCCCGCGGCCGCGACGCAAGACCTTTCCTGGCCGGCCGTGCTGCGCCGGCCGGGGCTGGCGGCGCTGCTGCTCGGCTGCGCGCTGCCGGCCAAGCTGCTGCTGGCGGCGCTGTGCTTCTACCTGCTGCCCATGCACCTGCACGACATGGGCTACGGCAGCGCCGTCACCGGGCGCCTGCAGACCATCTATCCGCTGACCATGGTGCTGCTGGTGCCGCTGGCGGCGCGTCTGGCGGATCGCTGGCGGCAGCGCGGCAACTTCGTCGTCGCCGGCGGGCTGCTGGCCGGCGCCAGCGCCATGCTGGCCTGGCCCGCCGACGGCGCGCTCATGCCGCTGGCCGTGGTGCTGCTCGGGCTCGGCCTGGGGCAGGCGCTCTCCATCACGCCGCAGTCCGCCCTGGTGGCGGATCTGGCGCGCAGCCTGCCGGTGCGCCAGGGGGCCGGCATTCTCGGCCTGTTCCGGCTCACCGAGCGCGGCGGCAGCGCCCTCGGGCCTGCCGCAGGCGCCTGGCTGCTGCCCGCCGTCGGCTTCGGCCCGGCGCTGGCGGTGATCGGCGCGCTGACGCTTGGCGGCAGCCTCGTCTACGGCTGGAGCCTGCGCCGCCGCGCCGGGCCGGAATTTTCGTGATCGTTTTCAGGAGGCCCGCTGCCATGTCACGCCGCCGTTTTCTTCGCCGTTGCCTGCAAGGCGCCTGCCTGCCGATGCTCGGGCCGCTGTCCGCTTTTGCCGCGCCGATACGGCATCCGGCCGGCCGGCCGTTCCATGTCCTGATGATCACCTTTCGCGGCGAGACGGATGTGGACAGGGGCTTTCGCGCCTATCTGGCCGATGCCGGGCTGGACGTGAGGTTCACGGTGCGCGACGTGCAGCAGGATGTCTCCCGCGTTCCCGCCATCCTGGACGAGGCCAAGGCGCTGGCGCCGGATCTGATCTACGCCTGGGGCACGCCGGTGACGCTGGCCGTGGTCGGGCCGCATGACGCGCCCGGGGCGCGGCACCACGTGCACGACATTCCCGTGGTCTTCGCCCTGGTGGCGGCGCCCGTGCAGTCGCGCATCGTGCAAAGCCTGGAGGCGCCGGGGCGCAACGTGACGGGCGCCGTGCACGTGGTGCCGCCCGAGGTGCAACTGCGCGTGATGCAGAACTATCGGCCCTTCCGCAGGCTGGGCGTGCTCTACAACAGCGCCGAGCCGAATTCCCGCGCCATCGTCGCCCAGGCCCGGGCCTTCTGCGAGCGCCAGGGCGCCGAGCTGGTGGCGCGCACCTTCCGCACCGGCGGCCAGGGGCAGCCCGTGGGCGACGGCGTGGAGGATCTGGTGGCGCAGATCCATGCCGCCGGCGCCGAGTGGCTGTACCTGCTGCCGGACACCTTTCTCGGCACGCTGTTCGGCCGCATCGCGCCGGTGGCCTTGCAGCTCGGGCTGCCGTCCTTCGGCGCGGCGGAACTGGCGGTGCGTTCGGGCGGCGCGCTGCTCGGGCTGGTCAGCCGCTATTACTCGGTCGGGCAACTGGCCGGCGCCAAGGCCGTGGACATCCTGGCCGGCGGCAAGCCGGCGGGCGCGCTGCCGGTGGAAACGCTCAAGCGTTTCTCCCTGCTGGTCAACATGCGCGTGGCGCACAGCCTGCGCCTGTATCCGCCGATCGACATGCTCAACTACGCCGAGGTCATCGCCGTCGGCGATGCGCCCGCCTTCCCGTCATGATGCCCGATGCGAATTGCCTGCAATGGCGCCTGCTGCTGCCGCACGACCTGCCGGCGATGCACGATCTGCATCTGCTCGGCATGGCCGGCATGGCCGCGCAGGCGGTCAAGCCCGAGTCGCGCGATTTCCTGCTCGGCCTGCTGCAGGGCAGGGGAACCGTCATCGGCGCCTGGCACGAAGACGCGCTCGTGGCCTATGGCGTGCTGCAGCACGATCTGCTGGCGGAGGACGATCCACGGATGCTGCTCGGGCTGGACGCCGCCCAGCCGGTCCGCAAGCTGGCGGGGGCGACCGTCGCGCCCGGCTGGCGCGGCCTGGGGCTGCAGCGCATGCTGATCGAGCGCCGCCTCGCCTGCGCGCCCCGCGACGCCGCGCTGTTCGCCACCGCCGCGCCGTGCAACCCGCCCAGTTGGCGCAACCTGCTGGCCTGCGGCTTCGCGGTGCGCGCGCTGGTGTACCGCTACGGCGGCCACGCCCGCTATCTGCTCGCCCGGGTTCCGCAGGAAGCGGGCGCGGCGGGCGCAGGGCTGGAATTGGGCGGCAACGAACTGCCGCGGCAACAGGCACTGCTGGCGCAGGGATGGCGCGGCACGGCGCCCGGCGCGGCGGCCGGCAGTCTGCGCCTGGTGCCGCCGACAGGGACGGGCGGTCCGGTGGGCGTACCCGCCGGGAGGGCCGCCCCGTGAACCGGCCGCCCGCCGCGCACGACGGCCCGCGTCTGCGCGTGGATCTCGCTGCGCTGGCGCACAACTGGCACGCCGTGCGCCGCGCCAGCCCCGGCGGGCGCATCGGTGCCGTGCTCAAGAACGATGCCTATGGCCTCGGCACCGCGGCCATCGCTCCCCGACTGTGGCAACTGGGCTGCCGGGATTTCTGGGTGGCCACCGTCGATGAGGCGCTGGCCGTGCGCGCCTGTCTGCCCGCGGATGGCGCGGCGGCCGGGCTGCGCATCCTGGTGCTCAACGGCCTGGCCGGGCTGGCGGCGGCGGATTTCGCCGCGCACGGCCTGATTCCCGTGCTCGCCGGCCGCCACGAGCTGGCGGCGCTGGCCGGCCACGCCGCGCGCCACGGCGAGCGCATGGCCGTGGCCCTGCATCTGGACACCGGGCTGACGCGCCTGGGATTCGGCGCCGAAGACCTGCCGTATCTGCTGCCCGATACCGGCCTGTGGGCCGATGCCCGGGCCCAGGTGTGGGTGACGCACCTGGGGCGCTTCCACGATCCCGGCCTGCCGCAGTGCCTGCGCCAGCGCGAACGCTTCGTGCACTGGACGGCGCAATTGCCGCGGGCCGAACGCAGCATCGCCACCTCGTCCAGCGTCTTCGCCGGGCCTGACTGGCATTTCGAGCATGCGCGCGTCGGCAGCGCCCTGTTCGGCGTGCCGACCGGGGCGTCGAGCGCGCCGCTGCAGCCCGTGGCCAGCCTGCAGGCGCCGGTGCTGCGCGTGACCGAGGTGGCCGCGGGCTGTGAAGTCGGCTATGCGGGCAGCTACGTCGCCGCCGGCCCGCGGCGCATCGCCACCGTGGCCATGGGCTATGGCGACGGCCTGCCGTTCGCGCTGGTCAATCGCGGCCATCTGATCCTGGCCGGGCGTCCCGCCCCGATCGTCGGCGGCGTGGCCATGGGCATGGTCGGGCTGGACGTGAGCGGCTATGCGCCCGGGGAGATCCGGCCCGGCATGTGGGCCGAGGTCTATGGCCGGCAGCAGCCGCTGCAGACCCTGGCGGCGGCGGCCGGCGTCGCCGCCAACGTGCTGCTGGCGCTGTCGGCCAGGCTGGCGCCGCACCGCTGCCTGTGCGACGCGGGGGAGGGGGCATGAGTCTGCCGAAGCGCATCCACGCCATCGTGCTCGCCTGCCTGCTCGCCCTGCTCGCCGCCCTGCTGCTGCTGACGCAGCAGGCCGAGCGTTCCCGCCAGGCGGACATGGAAGCGCAACTGGACGGCCATCTGCTGCGCAGTCTGCGCGCCACCGCCGAAAACTTCCTCGCCACGGGCCTGCAACTGGATCAGATGGACGCGCTGCAAGGCGTGATCGAGCGCGAGCAGGCGGCCTTTGCGCGGGTCGTCGCCATCGACGTCTTCGCCGCCGGCGGCAGCGTGCTCTACAGCACCGATGCGGACAGCCGCGGCCGGCCCGTGCCCGATGCCTGGCGCCGGCATCTGGCGCAGGACCGGCCCTGGCACACCGAATCGCTGATGCTGCGGCAGATCGGCCAGCGCTTCGACAATGACCTGGGGCAGGCCGCGGGCGGCATCGTCGTCACCCTGTCCACCGCACCCGGGCCGCAGACACTGGAACAGTGGCAGGAAAGAGGGCAACAGGCGCTGCGCTGGCTGCTGCTCGCGGTCCTGGCCGCGCTGGCGGCCTGGGCCGGTACGTCCTGGGGACTCGGCTTGCTGTTCCGGCCCTGGCGCGATGCCGCGCGCATCCTGTGCGGCGCGCCGCCGGCGCGGCAAGGCATGCCGCTGGCGCAGGCGGCCGTGCGGCAGCGCGAGCAGTGGCAGGCCGTGCGGCAGCACTGCCGGCAGCGCATGGCGCGGCTGGAGGAGATGGACCATGAAGCCTGAACGCTGCCGCCGGGCGATGCAGGATCTGCGCTGGCGCGCCGGGCTGCTGGCCTTTGCGGTGCTGATCGTGGTCGGCGGCGCCTGTGCGCTGTGGACGCTGCACGAGCTGCGCATCGGCGGCGCGCGCGCCGCCGGCGAGGACGCGCGGGCGCTGGCCCGCTCCGTGGCCCAGACGCTGGCCCAGCAACTGGGGCGCGCGGTGCGGCTCGGCATCCCGCTGCCGGAACTGCCGGGGATCGAGCCGCATCTGGCGGCGGCGCTGGCGCATCAGCCCGCATTGGCCTCGCTCGCCGTGGTGCTGCCCGACGGCCGCACGCTGCATGCGGCGGGCGCCGGCGCCGTGGCCGGCGATGCCGACAGGGTGCGCGTGGACATCGCTTTTCCTGGCGGCAGCGCAGGCACCGTGGTGGCGGTGACGGGCAGCGGCGCCGCCCTGCCGCGCAGCCTGGCGCGGGCCCGGATCTTCAGCGCCGTAGCGGTGTTCGCCCTGGCCCTGTGCGCCGGGCTGTGGGCGGCGCTCGGGCCGGGGACGCGGCTCGAACGCCAGCGCCGGGCGGCTTTGGCCTGGCTGGGCGGGGAAGTCGACGCGGATGCCGCCGTCCGCCTGGAAGCCCTGGCAGGAGGCGAGGGCGGCCTGCAGCCCCTGCTCGAAGCCCTGATCGAGGGCGACGCCGAACAGCGTGCCGCTGGCGACGCCGTGCAGGCTTACGCCGAGGAACTGCTGGCCGTGGATTTCGACGGCGCCATGCGCGCAGACATCGAGCGCATCGTGCGCGCCACGACCGAGGACCGCTGACATGCTGCTGCGCACCCGCATCACATTGCTCGCCGCCGGCGGCCTGCTGCTGACGACGCTCGGACTGGGCGGCGCCGGTCTGCTGCGCGAGCAGTTGTTGCTGCAACGCCTCGCCGCCACGGCGCGGGCGGCGCAGACGGCGCTATGGGCCGAAACGCTGGCGGCGGAGGACAGGGTGCTCGACCAGTACGCCGACAGGCTGGTCCTGACGCCGCACTTCCCGCAGGCCGTGCGGCGCGCCGACCCGGCCGCCATCGCTGATGCCATCGAGCAGGCCGGCATCGAAGCGGGGCCGGGCCGGCCGCTGGAACTCGCGGCCGTGCTCGGCCTGGGCCGCAGCCCCATCGTCTACGGGCCGGCGCCGGAGCGTGCCCTGCTCGATGCGGACAGCCTGGAGCGGGCGGTCGCGGGCGATGCGATGGACGGTCTGCGTCTCGTCGGCGGCGCGGCGCAGGCGCTGTTGCTGTCCACCCGGCGGGTTCCCGACCAGGCCGATCCCGCCGTGCTGGTCGTCGCGCGCGACGTGCGCCACGCATTGCAGCACATGGCCCGGCGCACGGCGTCCGTGGTCACTCTGCTCGATGTGCGCGGCAATCTGCTGGCGACCACCGATGCCGATCTGTGGCGAAGCGCCGCCGAGCACGTGGCGCGGCGCGCGCTGCTGCATGGCGAACTGACGCTGGACGGCAGAACCCACACGCTCGGCAGCATCCCGGTGCACGACCTCGCGGGCCATGCGGCGGGCACGCTGATCACGCTGGCCGACCATACCCAGGACACGGCGGCCGGCCGCTTTCTCGGCCGGCTGGCCTTGGCGGCCGTCGCCGTCCTGCTGCTGGCTGTGCTGCTCGGGCTGAATTTCTACCTGCGCCGCGGCCTGCGCCCGCTGGAGCGTTCGATCGACGCCTTGCAGGCCCTGGCCCAGGGCGATGCCAGCGTGCGCCTGCCGCATGGCGGCGACGACGAGATCGGCCGGATCGCCCGTGCCGTGGCGGCATTCCGGCGCAACGCGCAGGAGCTTGCCGCTGCGCGCGCCCTGCGCGAACGCGTGCGGGCAAGGCAGGAGCGACTGCTGCGCAGCAAGCTGCAGCACCTGGCCGAGGCCACCGACCAGCCCCTGACGCTGCCGGCGGGCCACAGCGACGAAGAGCAGTTGCGCCAACTGGCCGGCGTCATGAACGAACTGTCCGGCCGCCTCATCGACCAGCACCAGCGCCTGACCGGCATGGTGCAGGAGCTGCGCGAAGCCCTGGCCACCAAGAACCGTCTCGCGGGGCTGGAGCAGGAACTGCAGATCGCCGCCCAGGTGCAGCTCAGCATCCTGCCGCGCCAGCAGCCGCAGGATGCGCGCGTGCAGCTCCATTGCAGCATCACCCCGGCGCGCGAGGTGGGCGGCGATTTCTATGACTACTTCTTCATCGACGATGCGCATCTGGGCCTGGTGATCGCCGACGTCTCCGGCAAGGGCGTGCCCGCCGCGCTGTTCATGACCATCGCGCGCACGCTGCTCAAGGCGACGGCGCAGTTCATCGCCGAACCCACGCGCTGCCTGGGCCAGCTCAACGACCTGCTGTCCGCGGAAAACGAGCAGATGATGTTCGTCACCATGTTCTACGGCGTGCTCGACCTGGACAGCGGCCGGCTGCGCTACGTCAACGCCGGGCACAACTCGCCGTACCTGCTGCGCGGGGACGGCGGCGTCTCCATGCTGCCCGGCACCGGCGGCATGGCCGTGGCCGTCAGCGAAGGGTTTCCGTATCGCGCCGGCAGCGTCGATCTGTCGGCCGGCGATCGGCTGTTTCTCTATACCGACGGCGTCACCGAGGCGTTCGATGCCGATGGCCAGGAGTACGGCGTACAGCGGCTGGAGCGCGTCCTGCACGCGCTGATGGCCGTGCCCGAATGCGCGCCCGAGCAGATCGCCGAAGGCGTGCTGGCCGACGTCCATGCCTTCGAGCGCGGCGCGCCGCAGGCCGACGACATCACCTGCGTGGTCATGCGCTATGCGGGCAATCCGCCCGGGGGGATCGAATGAGCGATTGGCGCGGTTGAACGACGTGAACACCTACCGCAAAGGCGCAAAGGCGCAAAGGAAACGCAAAGAAAACCCTCGTTTTCGTTTTTTCCTTTGCGAACCTTTGCGCCTTTGCGTCTTTGCGGTGGACGTTCGCCTTCTCATACTCGTGATCCAATAGCGCGATGCAGACGCCGTCCCGCACGCCTCCCCCCACCTTCCAGTGCGAAATGCCCGCGCAACTGGAATCCATCGCGGCCATGATGCAGGCGCTGGAAGACTGGGCCGGCGACCAGGGCGTGCCCGCCGGCGCGCTGGCCCGCGTCGGCCTGATGCTCGACGAACTGATGACCAACGTCGTCATCCACGGCTACCGGGGCGCCGAGGGCCGCATGGCGCTGGAGGCCGACGTCGCGGACGGCAGCCTGCGCCTGACCCTGATCGACTTCGCCTTTGCCTACGATCCCCTGCAGGCGCCCGAGCCCGACACCACGCTCGACGTGGACAGCCGCGAGATCGGCGGCCTGGGCGTGCACTTCGTGCGCACCATGGCCGACGCCGTGCGCTACGAGCGCACCCGGCACCGCGGCCGCGAGGCCAACGAGCTGCACATCGTCAAGCATTTCTGAGCCGGCCGCGGCCCTCATACCTTCTGCATGGTCCAGGCGGGCGGCAGCGTCGCCGCCTCGTCGACCGCCGGCGCCGCCGGGTCGCCCGCCTGCAGCCGCGGCGACCAGCGCTCGGCCTGGTTGAGCAGGCTTTCCAGCGCAGGGGCCAGCGCCTCGTCGGCGTCGGCCAGCGCCACGGCCCATTGCAGGCAGACGTGGCCGTCCGGCGCCATGGCCAATTGACCGCCGCCGCAGCCCTGGCCCATAAAGCTGGCCTGCAGCAGGCTG
The DNA here is from genome assembly GCA_019455325.1 of Rhodocyclaceae bacterium. Lineage (GTDB taxonomy): Bacteria > Pseudomonadota > Gammaproteobacteria > Burkholderiales > Rhodocyclaceae > Proximibacter. The sequence continues at coordinate 118,682 of JACFMQ010000001.1, forward strand.
CGCAGCGTCGCCGGCGACAGCGTGGCAGCCTGCGGCGCGGCGCACAGCGGGCAATGCAGCACGATCTGGCGCAGCGCGGCGTCGTGCACCAGCGTCACCACCCAGCGCTGCTCGAACACCAGCCGGCAGACGCCCGAGGCATTCAGCCGCAGCCCCTGCAGGCCCAGCCGTTCGCCGAGGAGCGCGAGCGTCGCCTGGGCGCGTTCATCGCTCACAGGACTACCCTCCTGTCGCTGCGCGACATCCTCCCCAAGGGAGGAAGAGCGCCCCCTTCGGGCGGCCGGGCGGGGGCGCTCATGCGGGCGCCCCTCCATCGTCGGCGCTTGCCCGCGCCCACTGGCGCCACGCCGAGGGCGACATGCCGAAGCGCGCCCGGAACAGCTTGCTGAAACCCGACAGGTCGGCAAAGCCGCAGCGCCACGACAGCGCGCCCACGTGCAGGCGCGGGCTCTGCTCGATGAGGGACCGGGCGCGCTGCAGGCGCAGTTCGCGCAGGCTGCCCATCACCGTCGCGCCCTGCGCGGCGAACGCCTCGTACAGCCGCGTGCGCGAGCAGCCGGCGCCGCGCGCGATGGCGGCGGCATCCAGGTCATGCCGGTGGGCCTGGCTTTCCATGAAGCGCAGCGCCGCCGCATAGCGGATGCGGTTCAGGTCGTCGTCCGGATCGGTCTGCCCGGCGCCCTGGCGTCCCAGGTTGCGCAGCGCGAGCAGCGCCAGCTTGCGCGTGGCTTCCAGCAGGCCCGCGTATTCCACGCCGTCGACCCTTTCGGAGCGCTGCATCATCTGCGCCAGATGGCTCAACTGGCTCGCCAGCACCGGGGCGAGCGCGCAGCGTTCGGGGGAAATCACCGGGTCGTCCGGCTCCTGCCCGAGCGCTGCCGCGGCCTCCGCGCGCGGCAGCGCCAGGAATACCCCGCGCGAATCCTGGCGCCAGCGGTAATTGTCCATGCGCCGGGGGTCGTAGAGCCCCAGCGTGCCCGGTCCGATGCGCTGCTGCCTGCCCGGCGCCGCATCGCACAGCATCTCGCCGGACTGGATCAGCGTCAGCACGACCATGGCCGGGGCATTCGCCATGCGCTGCGACGCGGCCGGCATCTCGCCGGCCGACGAGCGCATCAGGCCGAACACGCAGGTGCCGTCGTGCAGGGTGAGCCAATCCGCCGCCAGCTCGGCGCCGGGCGGCGGCAGCGTTTCCACCCAGCGGTGGGCGTGCCCGCGCCGCGCCTCGTCGCGCAGGGACGGCGCCGGGTCAGGCGACGACGGACGATCCGGCATGCAGGATGGCGACAGAGAGGAATACATGCCGCAAGGATGGGGCCGGACGGCGTGCGTGCCGAGGGGGCTGTGGACGCATTCACTCAACCTGGGACGGATTCGCCGAAAACGGCCGCGCGCAACCCGCGCGGCCCGGGCTTTTCCGGGCTGGCCGGGTGCCGCGGCGAGCGCGGACAGCGATCGGAATCATGGCCATCGGTCACGCGCCCATGCGCTCGCCGATGGCGCGCACCTCGTCCTGGCTGTCCGCGCAGAGCGCCCGGATCAGGGCGCGCACGTCGTCGCCGCCGACGCCGGGTTCCTGGAACAGGTGGCTGTCGAGGATCTGGCCCAGGTCCGAACGCAGTTCGGGGTTGGGGTGCAGCATCTGGTTGAGCAGACGGTCGAGCGCGGTGACGCCCAGCCTGCCGGGCCCGCCGTCGGGGCCGAGGCCGAGCGTGCGCAGGCGATTGGCGTCGCTGGCGCCGAACTCGATCAGCTTTCTGTCGATGGGACTGGTGAACTGCGGGTGGTCGAAAGGCAGGGCGCCTTCGTGGAACAACTGATAGGCGGTGATGCCCAGGGACCACACGTCGCTGGCGCCGTCGACCGTCAGGCCGTCGCCGTTGCTGAAGCTGCGGATCATCTCCGGCGCCTGCCAGCGCGGGTTGTCCACCAGCCGGCGCGCGAGGTGCAGGCTGTCGCCGACGCGGGCGGTGCCGAAGTCGCCGACCTTGGCCAGACCGTCCTCGCCGATGAAGAAGTTGATCGGCTTGAGATCCAGGTGGAGCATGCCGCGCGCTTCCTGCACGTGGCGCATGCCTTCGACGATGTCGCGCAGCAGGGTGATGCGCGCCAGCGTGGCGGCCTGCGGGCTGATGTCGCCCTGCCTGGCGGCCTGGTCGATGCGCCCGATCAGGCCGTTGAGGTTGCCGCCCGGCGCGTATTCGAGGGCGATGCGCACCAGCCCGTCGGGGCCGCGCATGGCGCCGCGAAAGCCGATGATCAGGGGATGGACGCCGTCCTCGCCGTCGCCCTGGGCGGCGCGATGGGCGAGCACTTCGTCGCGCGCGTCCTGCAGTTGCCGCTCGAGCGTGTGCAGCTCGTTGCGCAGCGGCGTCTTGAGCACGATGCGCGTGCCGTCCTCGGCCTGGTACAGCTCCACCCTGCCGAAGGCGTTGGCGCTGAGCGTGGACTGCCGGGCATAGGTCTTGCCGTCCACCACCACGCTGCCGTCGGCGTCGACGCGGTCCGACAGTTGCGTCAGCGCACGGCCGTAGGCCCGGGCGACGAAGTCGGCCAACGGCTGGCGCATGTCGTGGGGCGGCCATGAGGTTTCCAGCGCGTCGATCAGGCCGTCGATGATGGCCTGGCCGCTGCCCAGGGTCAGGTTCAACTGGCTATCGCGGTCGAGCGCCGCCAGGTCGCGGGCGATCAGCCCGCTCAGGCGGACCGCCAGCGCCGCGCGGCGATCCGGGGCGTTCTCGCGCAGCGCCTGATGGAGGTGCTGCGCAATCTCCGTGAACTCGACGGTGTCGATCGTTTCCGGGTCGATCACGTCGAAACCGGGTTCGACGACGTCGTCCGCCACGTGCTGGCGGGCCAGCGGCTGCGGCGGGTAGCGGTGGCTGATGGCGTCGTGCATGGAAGCGTCCCGCAGTCCTTCCGCGTCCAGGCCCTGGCCCGTTTCCTTGGTTTCCGTCGGGCGCAGCGTGCTGCGGTCGAAGCCGCGGATGTCCTGGGCGAGCGCGTCCAGACCGTCGCCGACCCAGCCGCCGTCCATGTCGCGCACCTCGACGCCGCGCGCGCGGGTGAGCTGGCGGGCCTCGGCCTCGCGCTGCGCGGCTTCGTCCCGGTGGCGCTGCAGTTCGTCGCTGCGATCCCGGTGCAGGGTTTGCGCCAGCTCGGTGACGGCCTGCGACAGCCGCTCGCCGCGCAGCGGGCCTGCGTCCAGGCTGGCGCGCAGCCGCTGCAGCGCGTCGCGGGTGGCCGGGTGGGCGCCGTCCGGGCCGAGCGCGGCCGCGAAGCGCGTCAGCATCTGCGCCACTTCGTCGTGCGCGCGTTCGCGCCGCCGCTCGGTCTGGCCGGTCAGCCAACTGCCCAGGCCGGGCCTGCGGCTGCTGCCGTACAGGGTGACGCTGCCGTCGGCGTTGCGCCGCCCGCGGATTTCCTCGCCGGCGCCGATGCGTTCGCCCAGTTGCCGCAGCTCGCGCACCGCGTCGGCGGCCTGCGGGTGGGTCAGGGCGATGTAGAGGGGGCGGCCCTTCATCCGTTCCAGGTGTTCGTCGTAGCGCGGGTCTTCCGGGCGCAGATCGCCGCCGTCCTCGGTCTTGTCGTTGCGATAGGTGACGAAGTCGTTGACCGGCAGATCGGAGGCCGGCCGGCGGCCCGGCTCGACGTGGTGTTTCTGCAGCGCCTCGGTGATCTGCGCGATGAGCTGCTGGAAGCGCTCGGGCGGGAGACCCTCGCCGTCCTCGGGCCGGTGGCGGTAGATGGTGATCTGCGCGCCTTCGTACACCCGCTCGGGGGTTTCGCGCTGGGTGCGCAGGCTGGCGATGTGCAGGTCGAGCTGGCGGCGGTCATCGTCGCTGAGTTCGGGGTTCGCCCTGCCGGCCTCCATGTCCTCGATGCGCCCGTCCAGCCGGGCCATCTCCTGCCGCGCGACCTCCAGGTCGCTGACCTTGAACTGCTTGATCGCATCCGGGTTGTCGATGAGGATCGGGGCGATCGCGTTCCAGGCGCGCGCCAGTTGCTCCGGGGCGACGGAAATGTGTACCTTGTCCCCGGTCTCGACGCAGTTCGCCACGTCGTGGGTGGTGTAGTGGAAGAAGGCGCCCCCGGATTCGATCTTGCCGTGCCGGCCGATGATTGCGCCGTCGGGGCGGTTTTCCGCGCGCTGCGCCGCCTGGTTGTCGAGGATGGCCTGCAGGGTGAAGCCCTCGCGGTCGGGAACGGTGAGCTGCCGGTACGCGATGTGGGTTCTGGCGTCGATGGAGACATCGTGGATCAGCGCATGGCGCGCCAGCGCCTGCCACGGCCCCAGGCGTTCCAGGTCGTCGCGCAGGCCGGCCAGATCCTGCGGCGGGTGCGCCTGCCAGTCGTTTTCGCCCTTGGCGAAGCCGCACAGGACGTCGGGTTTGACGCCGGGGAAGGGGGCGTCCTTGAGTTTCTGGCGCAGCGTCTGTGCCAGTTCGGGGTCGTCTTCGCCGAGTTGCCCGGCGAAGCTGTCCACGATCCGGTCGATGAGCGCGTCCCTGTGCGCGCGTTCGACGTCTTCCAGGCGGCGGGCGATGCGCCCCAGGTCGTTTACGCTGATCCGCCTTTCCCGGAAGCTGCGTTCGTCCAGCACGTCGCGCAGCACGTCCTCGCCGCTGCCGATGTGGATGGTCTGCCCGCCTTCCGTGCGGCGCAGTTGCCGGTCGATGGCCTCGACCACCTGGTGGAACGCCTGCTGGTGCTTCTCCTGGCGCGCGCGCAGGGCCTGCGGGCCGATGCCGCTGGGTTTGCCCGAATCGTGCAGGTGCAGGCCCCGGTCGTCGTCCAGGCGCAGGTGCTTTTCCCCCTGGCGCGGATCGGTTCCGCTCAGGTGTTCCCGGATGTCGTCGAAGGTGGGCCGGATGGTGCCGTTGATGATCGTGTTCGGCATGGCGGTGCTCTCCTCTGTCTCAGACGCGAAGCGCGTGGGGGTCGGGGGATGCGGCATCCGCGCCGGGCGGCGGCGGCGTCAGCAGGGCGCGCCACAGGGCGGCGTTGGCGTGCAGGCCGGCGAGCGCCCTGGCCAGCGTCTGCCGTTCCAGGCTAGGGCCGGCCAGCGCCAGCATCTGCACCGCGTTGTCGCCGGCCAGCGCCATGTGCACGCCCCCGGTCTGCCGCCACGAATGGTTGTACTGCAGCAGGAGCCGGTGCAGCGCCGCCGCCTCGCCGGCCTGGGGCGCGCCCAGATCCATGGACAGCAGCAGGCGCTCGCCGGGCGCGTCGTATTCGGCTTCGAGCACCTGGCCATCCTGGAAAACGATGATCCACAGCGCCTCGCCGGGGTATTCGATGACTTCGCCGAGCCCGAGCAGCGGCCCGATCTCGCTCATCCACTGGTGCACATCCTCTTGGCCCATGGCTTCCGTTCCTGTCGTGTATTGCCGGGCCGAGCGACGCTTGTCGCTGCCCGTCGTGCGGTGTGTAACGGTAGCCGGGGAAAAGTTCGTGTCGCGGATCGGGCAGGGTGGGGCGGGCGTCTCCGTTTTTTCCGGGCGCAGCGGTGCGGGCGACGCATCCTTCGGCTTTCCGGAGATCGGGCTATAATCGCGCCTCCCGCCCGGATGATGGAATTGGTAGACATACCGGACTTAAAATCCGGAGCCGCAAGGCGTGCGGGTTCGATTCCCGCTCCGGGTACCACTCGCTCCCGCACATGATCATTTTCGACCTGACCTGTTCCGCCGATCACCGTTTCGAGGGTTGGTTCCGTTCCGCCGACGATTTCGCCAGACAGGAGGCGCAGGGCATGGTGCTTTGTCCCTACTGCGGCTCGCAGGAGGTCCGGCGCCTGCCGTCGGCGGCGCACCTCGCCATCCCGGCGGCTCCCGCCGCGCCGCAGCCGGCGGTCGACCCGCTGGCCGCGGCCAAGGACTTCATCGAGGAAATGATCCGGCACAGCGAGGACGTCGGCAGCGCCTTTGCCGAGGAGGCCCGGCGCATCCACCACTGCGAGGCGCCGGAGCGGCCGATCCGCGGCATCGCCTCGGCCGACGAGTGCGCGGCGCTGCAGGAGGAGGGCATCGACGTCCTGCGCCTGCCGCGCCCGAAGCGGCGGGAAGAGCTGAATTGACCGGGCGCTTCGCCGGCCGGCGCGCCCTGGAGGCGATCAAGGGCTGCGCCGCGGCGCTCGTCCTCGGCGTCAACGTGCTGGCGATCTTCCTGGCGATGATGCCGTTCGCGCTGGCCAAGCTGTGCCTGCCGTTCGCCGCGGTGCGCAAGCCGATCGACCGCATCCTCAACGGCCTCGCCGAGACCTGGATCGCCGTCAACGGCTGGTGGGTCGGGCTGGTCGGCCGGGTGCGCTGGGAGGTGCAGGGCGTCGAGACGCTGCGCCGCCGCGGCTGGTACCTGCTCGGCAGCAACCACCAGAGCTGGGTGGACATCCTCGTGCTGCAGAAGGCGCTGACCGGCAGGGTGCCGCTGCTCAAGTTCTTCCTCAAGCGCGAGCTGATGTACGTGCCGTTCATGGGGCTCGCCTGGTGGGCCCTCGACTTTCCGTTCATGCGGCGCGGCGGCAGCTTCGCCCGCGACCTGGCGGCGACGCGCAAGTCCTGCGAGCGCTTCCGCGAGATTCCGACCTCGGTGATCAACTTCCTCGAAGGCACCCGCTTCACGCCGGAAAAGCGCGACGCGCAGGGCGCGGACTTCCGCCACCTGCTGGCGCCGAAGGTGGGCGGGCTGGCCATGGCGCTGTCGGTGATGGGCGACCGTTTCCGCTCCTACCTCGACGTCACCATCGTCTATCCGGGCGGCGTGCCGAGCTTCTGGGACCTGCTCTGCGGCCGCATGCGCGAGGTCGTCGTGCACGTCCGCTCGCTGGAGCTGCCGGCCCTGCCGAAGGGGAGCGACATCGGCAGCGCCGCGTACCGCCGGCAACTGTCGGCCTGGGTCGACGAGGTCTGGCGGGCGAAGGACCGCCGCATCGAACAGATCCTCGCCGAGCGCGCGGCCCTGCCGCGCGCGGCCTGATCGGCATGCTCGGCGATCTCGACGACATCGCGCACGTCATCCAGTTGGCGGTGGCGCCGGTCTTCCTGCTGACGGCGATCGCCACGCTGATCAACGCCATGAACGGGCGCCTCGGCCGCATCGTCGACCGGCGGCGCGTGGTCCTCGAACAGTTGCGCCACCCGGGCGCCGAGGACCTGGCCGAGGCGGGAGAGGAAATGCTGCTGCTCGCCCGGCGCAGCCGGCTGGTCTACCTGTCGATCCTGTTTGCCGTGTTCAGCGCCCTGCTGGTCTGCTTGGTCGTCGCCGGCGCCTTCATCGGCGCGATGATTTCCGTCAAGCTCGCGCATGCCGTGGCCGGGCTGTTCGTCGCGGCGATGTTCGCCATGGTCGTCTCGCTGTCGCTCTTCCTGCGCGAGATTTACCTGGCGGTGCGCACGGGGAGCCACTATCGGCGGTGATCCCGCCGCCCGTCGCGGGCGAAAGGGGAAGGTTCCCGCTGCCGGCGACGCGATGCGGACGGGTATAATCGCGCCCCTCGACCCCAGCCTCGCAGAAGCCCCACCGTGACCGCCCTAGCCGACGAAATCTCCCGCCGCCGCACCTTCGCCATCATCTCGCACCCGGACGCCGGCAAGACGACCTTGACCGAGAAGCTGCTGTGGTTCGGCGGCGCCATCCAGGTCGCCGGCGAGGTGCGCGCGAGGAAGGCCAGCCGCCACGCCACCTCGGACTGGATGGAGCTGGAAAAGCAGCGCGGCATCTCGGTCACTTCGTCGGTAATGCAGTTCCCGTACCGCGAGTGCATGGTGAACCTGCTCGACACGCCGGGCCACGAGGATTTCTCGGAGGACACCTACCGCACGCTGACCGCCGTCGATTCGGCGACCATGGTCATCGATTCGGTGAACGGCGTCGAGGCGCAGACGATCAAGCTCCTCAACGTCTGCCGCATGCGCGACACGCCGATCCTCACCTTCATCAACAAGCTCGACCGCGAGGGCAAGGCGCCGATCGACCTGCTCGACGAGATCGAATCCGTGCTCGGCATCGAGTGCGCGCCGATGACCTGGCCGATCGGCATGGGCAAGCGCTTCCGCGGCGTCTACCACCTCTACGACGATACGATCAGCTTCTTCGACCCGCAGGCCGAGAAGGGCACCTCGGAGATGATCGAGGGGCTCGACAATCCGCGCCTCGACGAGCTGATCGGCGGAGAGGCCGACGAGCTGCGCGTGGACGTGGAGCTGGTGCGCGGCGCCTCGCACGCCTTCTGCGCGGAAAAATACCTGGCCGGCCGGCAGACGCCGGTGTTCTTCGGCTCGGCGGTGAACAACTTCGGCGTGCAGTCGCTGCTCGACGCCGTGGTCGAACTGTCGCCGGCGCCGCAGGCGCGGCCGGCCGCCAGCCGCCAGGTGCGGCCGGACGAGGCGAAGTTCTCCGGCTTCGTGTTCAAGATCCAGGCCAACATGGACCCCAAGCACCGCGACCGCATCGCCTTCCTGCGCGTCTGCTCGGGCCGCTTCGAGCGCGGCATGAAGGTCAGGCAGGTGGCCGGCGGCAAGACGATCGCGGTGAACAACGCCATCACCTTCATGGCGCGCGACCGCAGCACCACCGACGAAGCCTGGCCGGGCGACATCATCGGCATCCCCAACCACGGCACCATCCGCCTGGGCGAGACCTTCAGCGAGGGCGAGGAGCTGCGCTTCACCGGCATTCCGTCGTTCGCGCCGGAGCATTTCCGCCTGGCGCGCATCGCCAACCCGCTGAAGATCAAGCAGTTGCAGAAGGGCCTGCAGCAGCTCGCCGAGGAGGGCGCGACGCAGCTCTTCCGGCCGGTCTCGGGCAGCGACCTGATCCTCGGCGCGGTCGGCACGCTGCAGTTCGACGTCGTCGCCCACCGGCTGGAACACGAATACGGCGTGCAGGTCATCTTCGAGCCGTACAACTGCTCGACCGCGCGCTGGATCAAGGGCGACGAGGGCGAGCTGCGCCAGCTCTCCGAGCGCTACAGCGCCAACGTCGCGCTCGACGGCGCCGACGATCCGGTGTACCTCGCGCCGAACAACGTCTACCTGAACATGGTGAAAGAGAAGTACCCGAAGCTGCAGTTCCTCGAAGCGCGCGAGGTGGCGTAGGGTTCAGCGCTTCGCCAGCAGCCGGTCGAGCTGGTTGGCGAAGGCCTGCCGGTCGGCGTGGCCGAAGGCCGGCGGGCCGCCGGTGTCGACGCCGCCGCTGCGCAGGCTGTCCATGAAGTTGCGCATGTCCAGCGCCTGCCGGATGTTCTCGGCGGTGTAGCGTTCGCCGCGCGGGTTGATGGCGGTGGCGCCCTTGTCGACGACGGCGGCGGCGAGCGGGATGTCGGCGGTGACGACGAGGTCGCCCGCCTGGACCCGCTCGGCGATGTGCCGGTCGGCGACGTCGAAGCCCGCCGGCACCTGCACCATGCGGATGTTCGGATGGGGCGGCGTCTTCAGCCACTGGTTGGCGACCAGCGTCAGCGGCAGCTTGGTGCGCTCGGCGGCGCGGTAGAGGATGTCCTTGACGACGGCCGGGCAGGCGTCGGCATCGACCCAGATGTGCATGGCGGTTTCCGTTTTCGGCGACCTGAGATAGTACGTGTAAACAGCAAGAGGACGCTTCCGAAATGTCGATCCAATGGTTCCCCGGCCACATGACCTCGGCGCGCCGCAAGGCGGCCGAGACGCTGGCCAAGGCCGACGTGGTCGTCGAGGTGGTCGATGCGCGCCTGCCGGCGGCGTCCTCCAACCCGATGATCCACGAGCTGCGCGCCTTCCGCCAGCGGCCTTTCCTGAAGCTGCTGAACAAGGCCGACCTCGCCGACCCGGCGGCGACGCGCGCCTGGCTCGACTTCTACAACGCGCAGCCGGGCACCAAGGCCGTCGCCATCTCGTGCAAGAAAGCGGGCGACGCGGCGCGCGTGCCGTCGCTCTGTCAGGCGCTGGCGCCGCACCGCGACAGCGCGCTGAAGCCCCTGCGGCTGATGATCATGGGCATCCCCAACGTCGGCAAGTCGACCTTGATGAACGCGCTGGTGAAGAAGAAGGTGGCGGCGGTCGGCGACCAGCCGGCGGTGACCAAGAGCCAGCAGCGCATCGATATCGATTCGCGGCTGACGATCTACGACACGCCGGGCCTGCTCTGGCCGAAGATCGAGCATCCGGAGGACGGCCTGATGCTGGCGGCGAGCCATGCGGTCGGCGTCAACGCCTACATCGACGAGGAGGTGGCGACCTGGCTCGCCGGCTTCCTGCTCGCGCACTACCCGGCGGTGCTGACGGCGCGCTACGGCTTCGCCGTCGCCGGGCTGGACGCGCCCGGCGCGCTGGAAGCGGTGGCGAAAAAGCGCGGCTGCCTGCTCAAGGGGCGCGGCGGCGAGCCTGACCTGGAACGGGCGGCGGCGATCCTGCTCACCGACTACCGCAGCGGTACGCTCGGCCGCATCAGCCTGGAGACGCCGCAGCGCCGCGCCGAGCGCGCCGCCGTGCCGATGCCGGAGGCGCCGGCCGCGGAGGACTAGGCGCCCGCCGCGCCGTCGTCGTCGATGGCCTGGCGGAGCAGGGCATGCGCGGCGGCGAAGTCGTAGGCGGCGAGCGCCGCCTCGAACGGGGCCAACTGCCGGTCCAGGCGCGGCGACAGCCGGCCGGCGCATTCGCGCCAGAGCGTGATCGACCGCACGTCGTCGTCGGCGAGCAGCGCGGCGATGCGCTGCAGGGTTTCGCGGTCGCCGTCGCCGGCGGCGTCGGCCGCCGGCGAACTCCCGTCGACCGGCGAGGCGGCCGCCTCGAACGGCAGCTCCAGCCAGAAGCGGCTGCCCTTGCCCGGCGTGCTGTCGGCGCCGGTGCGGCCGCCCATCATCTCAGAGAGCCGGCGGCTGATCGCCAGGCCGAGGCCGGCGCCGCCGTGGCGCCGCGTCGACGAGGCGTCGCCCTGTTCGAAGGGGCGGAACAGGCGCGGCAGGGCGTCGGCGGCGATGCCGATGCCGGTGTCCTCGACCTCGAAGCGCAGGCGTATGCCGCCGTCGTCGTCCGGCAGCCGGCGGGCGCGGATGGCGACGCTGCCCTTCTCGGTGAACTTGACCGCGTTGCTCACGTAGTTGCCGAGGATCTGCCCGAGGCGCACCGGGTCGCCGCGCAACAGCGGCGGCAGGCCGTCGGCGTCGAGGGTGACGTGCAGCCCCTTGGCCGCCGCCTTGTCGGCGACGGCGCCGAGCACCTCGTGCAGGACCTTGCCGGGGTCGAAGTCGAGCGGCGCCAGCGTCATCTGGTCGGATTCGATGCGCGCCATGTCGAGCAGGCCGTTGATGATCGCCAGGAGCTGCTGCGTCGCCTCGCCGACCTGGTCGAGCCGCGCCAGTTGCGCCGGATCGGCGATGTTCTGCCGCAGCGCCCAGGTGATGCCGACGATGGCATTCATCGGCGTGCGGATCTCGTGGCTCATGTTGGCGATGAAGCTGCTGCGCGCCCGGTTGGCCGCCTCCGCCGCGTCGAGCGCGCGCGCCAGGTCGGCGGTGCGCGCCTCGACCAGTTCCTCCAGCCGGTGGCGGTGGCGTTCCAGCTCCCGGTTGTTCTCCATCAGGTTGCGGTTCTGCTCCGTCATCAGCGTGTAGGCGTCGATCAGGGCCTGCGTCAGCGCACTGTGCGTCGGGTCGCGGCGGTCGCCCTGGGCGCGGTCGAAGGCCTCGGCCGGCGACAGGCCGCCGTCGATGGCGTGCAACTGGCGGGCGAGCGCCTGGTCCTCGCCGAGGATGTGGTAGATCAGCCAGTTGGCGAGGAAGGTCAGCAGCCGGCCGCCGGTCGGCGCGTCGCCGGCCTGGTAGCGGCTGCGCATGCGCGCCACCTCGGCGGCGAAGTTGGCGTGCGATTCCTGGTGGTGCGTCTCGTGCCGGGCGTCGATGCCGTAGGCGTGCATCAGCCGGTCCTCGGTCTGGAAGTGGAAGGTGGCGTAGTTCACCAACTGGTCGAGGAGGTCGTCGATGCGCTCGTGGTGGCGCTGGTAGTTGAGGGCGAGCACCGGCGCCGCGGCGTTCACCAGGTCGATCAGCCAGCGGTGCTGTTCGTCGATGATGGCGATGCCGGTGGCGAAATGTTCGTTCCATTGCATCAGCGGCATGTCTGCTTTTCCTCCGCCTGGGGCGATGCGGCGCGCGCCTCGCGCAGGGTGGCGAGCGCGGCGACGAAGTCGAAATCGGAAACCTGGGCGCGCAGCGCGCCGAAGCGCCCGCCGAGGGCGGCGCGCAGCGCCGCGGCGTGCGTCTGCAGGTGGCTGGCGGCGCGCGGGTCGTCGTCGGCGAGCAGGCGGTCGAGCTCGTCGAGCAGGGGCGTGGCCCGCGCCGGGTCGCCGGCCGCCGGCTCGCCGTCGTCCTCCGTCTGGCGCAGGGCGAGGATGGCGGTGCAGGCTTCGTCGAGGCGGGCCTCGGCGGTGGCCGCCAGCGCGCCGACGGTGTCGCTCGCCTCGCCGCCGGCGATGGCCTGTTCCAGGCCGGCGCTGGCGCCGTGCAGCAGGGTCAGGCCGAGCGAGCCGGCGGCGCCCTTCAGGCTGTGCGCGGTGCGCCGCGCGGCCTCGCGGTCGCCGACCGACATCTGCTCGCGCAGCAGGTCCATGTCGCCGGCGTGGCGGTCGGCGAAGGTGCCGAGCAGGCGCGCATAGACCTCGATGCGCCCGCCGACGTTGCGGATGCCCTGGCGCGTGTCGATGCCGGCGATGATCGGCAGCCGCGGCGGATCGGCGGCCGCCGGCGCCGCCGCGGCCGGCGGCGGCAGGGCGTCGCCGGCCGGCTCCGGCAGCCAGCGCAGCAGCAGCTCGTAGAGCTGCGCCGGCTCGAAGGGCTTCGGCAGGTGGTCGTTCATGCCCGCCTCGGCGCAGCGGCGGCGGTCCTCGTCGAAGGCGTTGGCGGTCATCGCCAGGATCGGCACGCTGTCGCCGCCGGCGCGCGCGCGGATGGCGCGGGTCGCCTGCAGGCCGTCCATCACCGGCATCTGGATGTCCATCAGGATCAGGTCGTAGCTGGTCGTATCGACGCGGTCGAGCGCCTCCTGGCCGTTCTCGGCGAGGTCGACCTGGAAGCCGATGCCGCGCAGCAGGCCGAGGGCCACTTCCTGGTTAACGACGTTGTCCTCGGCGAGCAGCACGCGCCGGCCGTAGGCGCGCTGCGCGAGCAGCCGGTCGGTGTCGTGGCGCGCGCCGGCGGCGGTGACGGCGACGCTGCCGACACCCTGCTGCAGGCGGGCGGTGAACCAGAAGGTGCTGCCCCGGCCCGGCGCCGAGGTGACGCCGACGTCGCCGCCCATCAGGCGGGCGAGGCGGGCGCTGATCGCCAGGCCGAGGCCGGTGCCGCCGAAGTTGCGCGTGGTCGAGGTGTCGGCCTGCTCGAAGGCGCGGAACAGGCGGGGGATGACCTCGGGCGCGATGCCGATGCCGGTGTCCTCGACCTCGAAGCGCACGAGCAGGCCCGCCTCGCTGCGCTCGACGACGCGGGCGCGCATGGCGATGTCGCCCTGCTCGGTGAACTTGAGCGCGTTGCTGACGTAGTTCACCAGCACCTGGCCGATGCGCAGCGCGTCGCCGCGCAGCACCGCCGGCAGCGCCGGGTCGATCTCGCGCGAGAGCCACAGCGCCCGCGCTTCGAGCTTGTCGGCAAGCAGCGTGACGACGTTCTCGAAGACCTGCGCCACGTCGAAGTCGAGGATTTCCAGCGTGATCTTGTCGGCCTCGATCTTGGAGAGATCGAGGATGTCGTTGATGATGCCGAGCAGGTGCTGCGCCGAGGCGCCGATCTTGCGCAGGCGCTCCTGCTGCTCCGGCGTCCGCGCCTCCTGACGGGCGAGGTGGGTGAGGCCGATGACGGCGTTCATCGGCGTCCGGATCTCGTGGCTCATGTTGGCCAGGAAGGCGCTCTTCGCGCGGTTCGCCGATTCCGCCTCGTCCTTGGCCTGCGCCAGTTCGGCGGTGCGCTGCTCGACCAGGCGAGCGAGGTGGTGGCGGTGCTGTTCCAGTTCGCGGGCGTTGCGCTGCAGCTCGGTCATGTCGCTGACGAAGGCGATCAGCAGCGGCTCGCCCTCGAGCTGCGCGATGGCGCCGGAGATGCTGACCTGGCGCGGCTCGCCGCCGCGGCGGCGGATGGTCGTCTGCAGCGGCGGCGGGTTCTTTTCCGACTCGAGTTGCGCGATCCAGCGGTCGTACTCGGCGCGGTCGGTCCACAGCCTGAGTTCGGCCGCCGTGCGGCCGATCAACTCGTCGCGCGTCCAGCCGAAATCCTCGGCGTAGCGCTGGTTCACGTCGACGATCAGGCCGTCGCCGACGCGCATGATCGACAGCGCCACCGGGCTGGCGCTGAAGGCGACGCTGAAGCGTTCGCGCAGCTCGCGGTTGGCCGTCTCGGCCTTGAACAACTGCTGGTACTGGCGCTTGCCGATGGACTGCCAGAGCAGGCCGAAGAAGGCGGTGGCGCCGATCATGCTGCCGACGGTGACGGTGATGATCAGCCAGGAGATGGTCTGGCCGGTGGCCAGCGCCTCGTCGCGGTCGATCTTGGCGACCATGTGCCAGGAGGTGCCGGGAACCGGCTTGAGCGCGGCGATCACCGGCACGCCCCGGTGGTCGCGGCCGGCGACGATGCCCTGTTCGCCGCGCGCGGCGCGGGCGGCCGGCAGCGCGTCCTCGTCGACCGGCCGGAACGTCCGCATGGCGCTGTTCTCGACGTGGCGCAGGCCGTTGAGATAGACCACCCGGTCGCCGCGGCGCTCGACGAGCAGCGTTTCGCCGGAAAGGGTGGGCGTGGGCCAGGATTTCAGCAGCGGGTAGAGGAAGTTGTTCGGGTCGGCCTGCAGCAGGACGGCGCCGAGCGGGCGGCCGCCTTCGTCGGCGCCGGCGAAGATCGGGGCGACCAGGTCGATGTGCGGCGCCGGCTCGTCGGCGAACTGGTGCAGGTTGCCGTGCAGCGGCTCGCGCCGGGCGAGCGCCGCGTGCACCAGGTCGACGATGTCCGGCGACAGCGCCGCCGCCGACGGGTTGAGGCGCAGCGCGACGCGCCCCTCGGCGTCGAGCAGGAGGATGTTGACGTAGCCGTAGTGGCGTTCGAGGTTGAGGAAGGCGCTGCGCAGCCTGAGGCGGTTGCGCTCGTCCGGCTGCCGGAACCAGTCCTCGACGGCGCGGGCGAAGAGGGCGCTGCCGGAGAGGACGCGGGCGTGCGACAGGCGTTCGTCGCGCCATTGCCCGATCTGGCCGGTCTTCAGTTCGGCGATCGACGTCAGTTGCCCGTCGATCTGCGCGCGCGCCTGCCGTGCCTGCTCGTAGAAGAGGAGGGCGCCGCCGCTGGCGATGAGGACGAGGACGAGCAGGTAGCCGCCGACGATCTGCAGCAGCAGCGTGCGCCGGCGTGCGACGGCGTGCGGGGCGTCAAGCATCGGCGTCTCCCGGCGGCAGGCACGCCTCGATGCCGCCCAGGGCGTGCAGCGCCTCCTCGAAGTCGAAGCGGGCCAGCGCGCGGGCGAGCGCCGCGTAGTCGTCGCCGCCGAGCGGCTGCAGCAGATCGCGCGATTCGCGCAGCAGGGCCTCGGCGCGGACGTCGTCCTCGGCGATCAGCGTGCGCAGGCGGCGCAGGCGGTCGCGCGCCGCCGCCGGGTCGCCGCCGGCGGCGGCGGGCTCGTCGCGGCGGTCGGCGTCGAGCAGGGTGCGGCAGAGCGAGCGGTTGAAATAGTCGAGGCGGTCGATCTGCTCGCCGATGCGCAGGGCCTCGCCGCCCGAGCGCAGTTGCTGTTCCAGCTCGGCGGCGAGCTTCTGCACGCCGACGGCGCCGAGCGTGGCGGCGGCGCCCTTGAGCGAGTGGGCGCAGCGGCGGGCGGCGTCGCCGTCGCCGGCGGCGAGATGGCGGCGCAGCGCGTCGGCGTCGGCCGCGTGCGTCTCGGCGTAGAGGCGGACCAGGCGCCGATAGCTGGCGCAGCGGCCGCGCACCGAGCGCAGGCCGAAGTCGACGTCGAGCCCGTCGACGGCGCGCAGGCGGGCGACGAAGGCCTCGTCGCCGCCGCTCGCCGGGCTCGGCCGCAGGCGCAGCGGGCCGTCGTCGGCGGGGCGCTGCGGCAGCCAGTGGAGCAGCGTCGCGAACAGGGTGCCGGGGTCCACCGGCTTGGCGATGTGGTCGTTCATGCCGGCTTCCAGGCAGCGGCGCCGGTCGTCGCCGAAGGCGTTGGCGGTCATCGCCACGATCGGCATCCGGCCCTGCGCGGCGCGGATCCGCCGCGTCGCTTCGAGGCCGTCCATCACCGGCATCTGCATGTCCATCAGGATCAGGTCGTAGTCCTTGCCGGCGC
>JACFMQ010000001.1:135070-743863 GCA_019455325.1 Rhodocyclaceae bacterium
GCCGGCGCCGCGCAGCAGGTCGAGGGTGACTTCCTGGTTGATCGGGTTGTCCTCGACGAGGAGGATGCGCGCGCTGCCGTGGCCGGCGGCGAGCAGGCGCACCGCTTCCTCGCTGCTGGCGGTGGGGCTGCCGACCTCGGGCACCGGGGCGGTGCCGCGTCCGAGGCGGGCGGTGAACCAGAAGGTGCTGCCTTCGCCCGGCGTGCTCCGCAGGCCGACGTCGCCGCCCATCAGCGTCGCCAGGTGGCGGCTGATGGCCAGCCCGAGGCCGGTGCCGCCGAAGCGCCGGGTGGTGGACACGTCGGCCTGTTCGAAGGCGGTGAACAGGCGCCCCTGCGCCTCCGGCGCGATGCCGATGCCGGTGTCCTCGACCTCGAAGCGGACGAGGACGCCGTCGGCGTCCTCGCGCTCGACGCCGGCGCGGACGACGATGCCGCCGCGCTCGGTGAACTTGATCGCGTTGCTGACGAAGTTGATCAGGATCTGGCCGAGGCGCAGCGGGTCGCCGCGCATCGCCGACGGCAGTTGCGGAGCGACCTCGCAGCGCAGCGTCAGCCCCTTCTCGGCGACCTTGTCGGCGACCAGCGTGGCGACGTTGTCGAGGATGCGCGCGACCGGGAAGTCGCTGGCTTCCAGGCACAGGCGCCCGGCCTCGATCTTGGAGAGGTCGAGGATGTCGTTGATGACGCCGAGCAGGTGCTGCGCCGCCGTCGCCACCTTCTGCAGGCGGCCGCGCAGGCTGGCTTCGCGGGCCTCGTTGAGGGCCAGGTGGGTGAGGCCGATGATGGCGTTCATCGGCGTCCGGATCTCGTGGCTCATGTTCGCCAGGAAGTCGGACTTCGCCCGGCTGGCCGCCTCGGCGGCGCGCTTGGCTTCGGCCAGCGCGGCCTCGGCGCGGCGGCGCATGACGATGCGCCAGAGGTCGTTGCCGATCAACTGCAGCTCGCGCACGTCCGATTCGTCGTAGGCCGCGAGCTTGTTGCCGACGCCGATCAGCAGGCGGACCTCGCCGCCTTCCATCACCGGCACGCCCATGTGCCGCCGCAGCGGCGCGTGCCCCTCCGGCAGGTCCTTGCGCAGCGCGCCGCTGGCGGCCAGCGCGGCAAAGTCGTTGTGGATCACCGGCAGCCGCGTGCGCACGGTGTCGGCCCAGATGCCGGCGGCGGAGACCGGGTAGTGCGCGTCGTCGATGCTGTTGCAGTAGCGTTCGGTGCCGGTGGACCAGAGGTAGAGGCGGATCGTCTCCTGGTCCTCGTTCATCAGGTGCAGGTAGCCGATCTCGCTGCCGGTCAGGCGCACCGCCTCGTCGAGGCCGAGCAGCAGCAGCTCGCGCTCGTCGAGCGAGGCGGCGCGCTGGCTCATCGCGAACATGGCGTTCAGGCGCGTGTCGGAGATCTGCAGGCGGTGGTTGGCCTCCTCGAGCTGCGCGGTGCGGGCGGCGACCAGCTCCTCCAGGTGGTGGCGGTGCTGCGCCAGCTCATCGGCGACGCGCGTCTTCTCGGTGATGTCCTCCTGCACCGACAGGTAGTGGCTGACCGAGCCGTCGGCCAGCCGCACCGGCGAGATGCTGGCGAAGCAGACGATCGGCTCGCCGTTCTTGTGCCGGTTGATGAATTCGCCGCGCCAGCTCTCGCCGCGCTTGAGCGCCTGCCACAGCGAGGCGTAGGTCTCCGGCGGCGTCTGCCCGGATTTCTGGAAGCCGGCGCGGCGGCCGACCGCCTCCTCGCGGCCGTAGCCGGTGATGGCGACGAAGGCGGCGTTGACGTACTGGATGACGCCGTCGGCGTCGGTGATGGCGATGCTGTTCGAGCTTTGCTCGACGGCGAGCTGCAGGCGCTGCAACTGGTCGATGGTGGCGCGGTAGTCGTCGATGTCGGTGTGCGTGCCGATCATCCGCGTCGGCATGTCGGCGGCGTCGAACTCGACGACCATGCCCTGGTCGAGGATCCACTTCCAGCGGCCGTTGCGGTCGCGCATGCGGTGCTCGTTGCGGTAGACCGGCTGCTCGCCGCGCTGGTGCGCCGTGATCGCCGCCAGCACGCCGGGCAGGTCGTCCGGGTGCACGCGCGACTTCCATTCGTCGAGGTCGTTCTCGATCTCGTCCGGCGCGTAGCCGAGCATCGACTTCCAGCAGTCGGAGAAGAAGACGGTGTCGTTGCGCAGGTCCCAGTCCCAGACGCCGTGGCCGGCGGCGTCGAGCGCCAGGACCCAGCGCCGTTCGCTGGCGCGCAGCGCGGCCTCGGCGCGCTTGCGGTGGATGGCGATGGCGGCGGTCTGGGCGAGCGTCTCGAGCAGCGGCCGCAGCCCTTCCGGCATCGGCCCCGGCCGCCGCGCGTAGATGGCGAAGGTGCCCAGCACCCTGTTCTCGGGGTCGAGCACCGGCATCGACCAGCAGGCGGCGAAGCCGAAGCGCCCGGCGAGGTCGCGCGCGCCGGCCCAGAACGGGTGGCTGGCGATGTCGTCCACTTCCACCGGCTCGCCGCGGAAGGCGGCGGTGCCGCAGGAGCCGACGCCCTCGCCGATCGCCAGGCCGTCGGCGGCGGCCGCATAGTCGGCGGGCAGGCTGCCGCTGGCGCCGATGCGCAGATGGCGGCCGCCGTCGTCGAGGAGCAGGATCGAGGCGGCGGTGCCGTCGAACTGGCCTTCGACCAGGCGGACGAGGCTGTCCAGGGTCTGCGCCAGCGGCGCGTCCTCGGCGATGCCGTGCAGGATCAGGTTGTGGCCGGTGACCAGTTGGCGGGCGCGGAAGGCGTCGGTGACGTCGACGATGTAGGCGAGGAAGTGCGGCTCGTCGTCGAGCGAGATCAGCGTCGCCGAGACGCTGATGTTGCGGCGCCGGCCGTTGCGGGCGATGCCGACGCTCTCGAAATTCTCGATCATGCCGTGCGCGCGGATGTCGGCGATCATACCCTCGCGCTCGGCAGGATCGCCCCAGAGGCCGGCCTCGGCCGCCGTCCTGCCGACCAGCTCCTCGCGCGTCCAGCCGTATTCGCGCGTGAGCTGTTCGTTCACCTCGACCAGCCGGTCGTCGCGCAGGCGCGTGATGCAGGCCGCCACCGGCGCCGCCTGGAAGGCCTTGGTGAGGCGCTCGCGCAGCCCGCGCACCTCGTGCTCGGCGTCGACGCGCTGGGTGACGTCGAGGATGAAGGCGACCTCGTGCGGCGTGCCGTCGATCTCGATCACCTTGGCGCCGATGCTGACGAAGTGCGGGCGGCCGTGCCGGTCGAGCAGCGTCGTCTCGTAGTCGGCGAGGCTGCCCTGCGCCGCCAGCGCGCGGTGGTAGGCGAGCCGCGCCGCGTCGTCCGGCCAGATGCCGACGTCGGCGGCGCCGCGGCCGCGCAGTTCGTCCTTGGACCAGCCGAAGAGGCGGGTGAAGGTGTCGTTGGTCTCGATGAAGACGCCGTCGTCCATGCGCGACAGGGCGATCGCCGCCGGGCTGGCGTGAAAGGCCGTCTCGGTGCGGATCAGCGCCTGGCGCTCGGCCTGCTGCAAGGCGTAGGCGGCGGTGATGTCGTGGGCGATGCCGAGGACGCCGAGGAGGTTGCCGCCGTCGTCGTAGAGCGGCGACTTGACCACGTGCAGAAGCTCCTGGTGGCCGTCCGGGAAGGTCTGCCACTCGTCGTTGCTGCGCGCGCCGCCGGCGTCGACGGCGGCGCGGTCGGCGGCGCGCAGCCGGTCGGCGATCTCGCCGGGCAGCAGCTCGTGGTCGCTGCGGCCGACCACCTGCGGCGGCCGCAGGCCGAAGAGGCGCGCGGCGCGCGGCGTGATCTCCAGGTAGCGGCCTTCCGGCGACTTCAGCCAGACCATGCCGGGCAGGCCGTCGAGCAGCCCGCGCATGCGCGCCTCGCTCGCCGCCAGCTCGCGCCGGCCGGCCTGCAGGCGGACGACCAGGCGGTGCAGCAGGAGCGCCAGCAGGACGGCGGTGACGGCGACGAACAGCCCGCCCTTGAGGGTCTGCAGGCGGACCAGGGTGTCGTGGTCGCGCACCAGGCGGTCGAGCGTGGCGTCGGAGAAGAGGATCCAGAGGCCGGCGAAGATCAGGTAGGGGACGACGACGCGGGCGATCTCGCTCCACACCGCGGGCTTGCCGGAGGGCGCTTGCGCGCTCGGGGTCGTCATCCTCGCTTGCCGCGTCAGAGCAGGTCGTCGTCGGCGTAGCGCTGCGCGATCGCGGCGAAGTCGTCGAAGCAGCGGGCGAAGGCGTCGACGATGTCCGGATCGAAATGCCGGCCGCGCTCCCCTTCGATGATGGCGCGCGCCTCGCCGATCGGCATCGGCGGCTTGTAGACGCGCCGGCAGGTGAGCGCGTCGAAGACGTCGGCCAGCGCCATCAGCCGCGCCGAGACCGGGATGGCGTCGCCGGCGAGGCGCTCCGGATAGCCGCTGCCGTCCCACTTCTCGTGGTGGTAGTGGGCGATGTCCTTGGCGATGGCGAGGAAATCGACGCTCTCCTCGGCGTCGCGCTCGGCGGCCTCGATGGCGTCGCTGCCGAGGCGCGCGTGCGTCTGCATGATTTCCCACTCCTCGGGCGTCAGCTTGCCCGGCTTGAGCAGGATGTGGTCGGGGATGCCGACCTTGCCGATGTCGTGCAGCGGCGTCGAGCGGACGAGCAGTTCGATGGCGTTCGGCGCAAGGTGCGCCGAGAAGCGCGGATCGTCCTTCAGCGCCTCGGCCAGGATGCGCACGTAGGCCTGCGTGCGGCGCAGGTGGCGGCCGGTCTCCGGGTCGCGCGTCTCGGCGAGCCGCGCCAGCGCGTGGATGCTGACTTCCTGGATGACTTGGTTCTGGTGCATGCGGCGCGCCACTTCCGCTTCCAGGCAGTGGTTCTCGTCGAGCAGCAGCGCCTTCGCCCGCTTCAGTTCGAGGTGCGTGCGCACGCGCGCGCGGACGATGGCCGGGCGCACCGGCTTGGTGATGTAGTCGACGGCGCCGGCGTCCAGCCCGTGCTCCTCGTCCTCGGTGGCGTCCATGGCGGTGACGAAGATCACCGGGATCTCCGCCGTCTCCGGGTCTTCCTTGAGGCGGGCGAGGACGGCGTAGCCGTCCATCTCCGGCATCATCACGTCGAGCAGGATGAGGTCGGGCTTGGGATCGCCGGCGGCGATCTGCAGCGCCCGGCGGCCGGAGTTGGCGGCGCGCACGCGCCAGGTCGGCTGCAGCACTTCGCTGAGCACGGTGAGGTTCTCCGGCGTGTCGTCGACGATCAATAGGGTGGTCTGGGCCGCTTCCGGTGTCGTTGTCATGTGGGCCATCCGTAGGCGTGGCGGGCTGTCGGCAATTATGCCCGTCAACCCGGCGCTTGTATCCGGGTGGACGGGCCGCCGGCCGATAATTTACGAAGTCATGCCTCGGCCGATTCGACGCGGTTGCGGCCGTTGCGCTTGGCCAGGTAGAGCGCGCGGTCGGCGCGGGAGAACAGGGTCTCCGCGGTATCGCCGTGGCAGCGGGCGGCGACGCCGAGGCTGACGGTCAGCCGCTGCGGCCGGCCGCTGCCGTCGGCCGGGGCGAAGTCGTGTTCGGCGATGGCGTGGCGCAGTTTCTCGGCGACGGCGATGGCGCCGCCGAGCGGGCAGTCCTTGAGCAGCACGAGGAATTCCTCGCCGCCCCAGCGCGCCATCACGTCGGTGTCGCGCAACTGGCCGCGGATGACGTCGGCGACGGCGCGCAGGACCGCGTCGCCGGCGAGGTGGCCGTGCGTGTCGTTGATCTGCTTGAACAGGTCGATGTCGACGAGGATCGCCGACAGCGGCTGGTCGTTGCGCTGCGTCTCGCGCAGGCCGAGGTTGAAGACGACGTCGAAGGCCTGGCGGTTGAGGGCGCCGGTGAGCGGGTCGGTGGCCGCGGCCGCCTCCAGCCGGCGCTGGTAGCGGTTGACGGCGAGCAGCACGGTGGCGAGGACGAGCAGGGTGACCAGCGCGGCGATGCCGAGGTTGAGGACGAGCGCCCGGCGCGCCGGGCCGATCGCCTCGCTGTCGCCCTGTTCGACGACGAGGTGCCAGTCGAGCTCCGGGATGTGGCGGGCGTTGACCAGGACGGTGGCGCCGTCCAGCTCGTATTCGAGCGGCGCCGGCGTCGCGTCGCGCTGCAGGATGCGCTCGGCGATGTCGCGGATGCCGGGCGTTTCGTGGATCGACGCGCCTTCCCGGCGGAAGGCGGCGGCGGCGAGGACGACGCGGCCGTCGTGGTCGAGGAAATAGATGCGGCGGCGGAAGCGCTTCTCGTAGGCTTCGATCTGCTCGGCGACCAGCGCCAGCGGCAGGCCGACGCCGGTGGCGCCGATGAAGCGGCCGTCGTAGTCGAGCACGCGGTAGTTGATGAAGATGGTGCGCACGTCCTGGTTGGCCAGGTCCGGGTCGACGTTCAGCTCGTACGGGGCGGACATCTCGCGCACCCGGTAGAACCAGGCGTCGCGCGGCTCGTCCGGGCGTATCTGCTTGAGCACGCCGCCGACGTGGTAATAGTTGGCGCTGCGCTCGGAGACGAAGAAGCTGGTCAGCGTCCCGTATTTCTCCTTGATCTCCCGCAGGTAGCGCGCCAGTTGGCCGACGTCGCGTTCGCCGGCGAGGATCCAGTCGCGCAGGAAGGTGTCGTTGGCCATCAGCGACGAGATGAAGACCGGGCGCAGGATGTCCTTCTGTATCTCCGAGTAGATGTTGTCGCTGGTCAGCGGCAGCGCTTCGTCGATCAGGCTGCTGCGCAGCGAGTCGCGCGAGACCCAGAAGGCGCCGAGGCTGACGGCGAGGAAGCCGATGACCAGCATCAGGGCGAGGCGGACGAGGAGGCGGTAGCGTTCGGTGAGCATGGCAGCGGGTATTGTCGTTATCGTCGCCGGTGGGCCGGCGTGCGCCGATCATAGCAGCAGGCAGCGCCGTCGTGCACGCGGCGCCTTGGGCTTTGCCCGGCGTCGCGGGATAATGCCGCCTTTTGCCGGACCGCCCGCTGCCCCATGGCCCTCAAATCCACCGTCTTCAAGGCCGAACTGGAGGTCTCCGACCTCGACCGGCACCACTATCAAAGCTATTCGCTGACGCTCGCCCGCCACCCGTCGGAGACCGACGAGCGGCTGATGGTCCGTCTGCTCGCCTTCGCGCTCTTCGCCGCCGAGGACCTGGCCTTCGGCCGCGGCCTGTCGACCGAGGACGAGCCGGCGCTGTGGGAGCGCGACCCGGGCGGCGCCATCCGCCGCTGGATCGCCGTCGGCCTGCCCGACGAGCGCGAGCTGCGCCGCGCCTGCGGCCGCGCCGACGCGGTGACGGTGCTGGCCTACGGCGGCCGCGCCGCCGACATCTGGTGGCAGCAGAACGAAAGCCGGCTGAACGCGCTGGAAAAACTGTCCGTACTGATGCTCGACGCCGCCGACAGCGCTGCGCTGGCGGCGATGGCCGGGCGCAGCATGCGGCTCAACTGCACGATCCAGGACGGCCGCGTGTGGCTGGCCGACGCGGCGGCGACGCTGGAATTCGAACCGAAGTGGCTGAAGCGGGCGGAGTAGCGCCCGTCGACGAGGAGCTTGCAATGGAATCCGTGGAATCCCGCCTGACCGAGCTGGAGATCAAGCTCGCCTACGCCGAGGACCTGATCGAGACGCTCAACCTCGCCGTCTTCCGCCAGCAGGAGCGGATCGACGCGCTGCAGCGGCAGCTCGCCGACCTGCAGCGGCAGGTGCAGGCGATCCCCGGCGGCCCGGCGCGCAGCCTGCGCGACGAGATCCCGCCGCACTACTGATCAGGCGTCGGCGCCCGGCCGCCGGCGGTGGAAGACCAGCGGCTGCGCCGCCGCGCCCGGCGGCGGCGACTGCCGCACGTGCTTCTTGATGCGGCCGACGACGTGCATTTCGCACGGCCGGCAGTCGAAGCGCAGCGTGTATTGCTCGCCGCCCGAGACCAGGGTCATCGGCTCGGCGCGCACCTGCCCCTGCACGCCGGTGACGCCCTTGGCCTGCTTCGGGCACAGGTTGAACGAGAAGCGCAGGCAGTGCTTGGTGACCATCAGCGACACCTCGCCGTCCTCGGCGTGCGCCTCGAAGGCCGCGTCGATCAGCCTGACGCCGTGCCTTGCGTAGAACTGCCGGGCCTTGTCGTTGTAGATGTTGGCGAGGTAGGAGAGCGATTCGTCGGGGCAGGGGGCCGGCGGTTCGACCGGCGCCTTTCGCGGCGGACGCGCATAGGCGGCGGCGCGGGCGGCTTCCAGCGCGGCGACCGCGTCGCGGCGCAGGCCGTTCGCCGCCGAGGCCGGCACGAACCACGGCTGCGACAGGGCGAGGTCGATGCGGCGGGCGGCGAACATCGTGGCGCCGAGCTTGCCGAGGTTTTCGCGCAGCGTTGCCGCGGCCTTTTCCGGGTCGGTCGCCGGCGTCTTGTCGGCGGCCAGCCGCGCCCCGGCGGCGACGCCTTCCTCGTCGGTGAGCGTCAGCGCGAAGCCGTCTTCGGTTTCGCTGAATTCCAGGTCGATGGCGACGCGGCGCTCGGCCGATTTCTTCGCCAGCACCAGTTCCCAGGCGTGGTCGCCGTTGCGGTTGATGGCGGTGCCGGGCCTGAAGCCGGGCAGCCGCGCGACGTCGACGTTGGGCACGATGCGCCAGACGTTGCCGCGCCTTTCGGCGACGTTCACCGGCACGCCGACGACCTCGCGCTTGTGCATGTAGTTCAGCCCGTCGCCGTTGGCCAGCGGCTCGGCGGCTTCCATCTCGAACCAGCCGGCGCCGACCTTCGTCACGGTGCCGACGGGCAGGCCGACGAACTTCGGCGAATCGAAGGCGCCGATGTCGATCCGGCGCTCGTTCACGAAGTAGTCGGTGGCGCCGCGGTGGAAGGTCTTCTCCGGGTCCGGTGTGAAGAAGAGGGTGGTCTTGCCGCTGGCGGCGGCGCGGAAGCCGGCGCGGCCTGCCATGATCCGGTCCAGTTCGCGGCGGTAGTGGCCGGTGATGTTCTTGACGTAGCCGAGGTCCTTGTAGCGGCCCTCGATCTTGAAGCTGCGGATGCCGGCGTCGATCAGCGCCTCTAGGTTGCCGGTCTGGTCGTTGTCCTTCATCGACAGCAGGTGCTTCTCGAAGGCGACGACGCGGCCCTGGTCGTCGTTCAGCGTGTACGGCAGGCGGCAGTCCTGCGAGCAGTCGCCGCGGTTGGCGCTGCGTCCGGTGTGCGCGTGGCTGATGTAGCACTGGCCGGAGAAGGCGACGCACAGGGCGCCGTGGACGAAGAATTCGAGCGTCACGCCGTCTTCGGCCGTGGCCGCGCGGATGTCGCGGATCTGCACAAGGCTCAGCTCGCGCGCCAGCACCATCTGCGAGAAGCCGACCCGGCCGAGGAAGCGCGCCTTGTCGACGGTGCGGATGTCGCACTGGGTGGAGGCGTGCAGCTCGATCGGCGGCAGGTCGATTTCGAGCAGCCCCATGTCCTGCACGATCAGCGCGTCGGCGCCGGCGTTCCAGACCTCCCAGGCGATGCGCCGGGCGTCCTCCAGCTCGTCGTCGTGCAGGATGGTGTTCAGCGCCACCAGCACGCGGGCGTTGTAGCGGTGGGCGTGTGCGCAGAGCGCGGCGATGTCGGCGATGTCGTTGCCGGCGTGGGCGCGCGCGCCGAAGGCCGGGCCGCCGATGTAGACGGCGTCGGCGCCGTGCTCGATGGCCGCGACGCCGAACGCGGCGGTCTTGGCCGGGGCGAGGAGTTCGAGGCGTTCGGGGGCGGGCCGGGGATCGGACATGGGCGGTGGGGCGGCGGACATTGCGGGGGCGCCAATTCTACCGCTTGGCGCGCGGCCGCTCAGGCGAGCAGCAGAAAGACCGTCGGCCGGCGCTCGAAATCGGGCGGCGCCTGCTTCCGCCATTCGCCGATGCGCCGCGTTGCCACGCTTTCGTCCGGCAGCGTCAGATCGGTGGCGATGCACAGCCGCGTCTGCGGCGCGCAGGCGGTGAGGAGGGCGTCGAACATCTGCCGGTTGCGGTAGGGCGTCTCTATGAAGATCTGCGTGCGACCGTGCTTGCGCGATTCGGCTTCCAGTTCCTTCAACCGTTTGCCGCGTTCCGCGTCCTTCGCCGGCAGATAGCCGTGGAAGGCGAAATGCTGGCCGGAGAGGCCGGAAGCCATCAGCGCCAGCAGGATCGACGACGGGCCGACCAGCGGCACGACGCGGATGCCTTCGCGCTGCGCCAGCGCGACGAGCTGCGCCCCCGGATCGGCGACCGCCGGGCAGCCGGCCTCGGAGACCAGCCCGAGGTCGTGGCCGGCGACGAGCGGCGCGAGCAGTGCGGTGAGTTCGCCGTCGCGCGTGTGCTCGTTCAGCTCGGCGATGGCGATTTGCTGCAGGGGCAGCGGATGGCCGGTGGCCTTGAGGAAGGCGCGCGTCGTCTTCGCGTGTTCGGCGACGAAATGGGCGAGGGCGCGCGTGCGTTCGAGGACCGGGGCCGGTAGTACCTCGGCCGGCGCGTTGGCGCCGAGCGGCACCGGAATCAGATAGAGGGTGCCGGCGCTCACAGAACGCCGACGCCTTCCTCGCGCAGCAGATCGCAGAGCGCGATCAGCGGCAGGCCGACGAGCGCGTTCGGATCGTCGCCCTGCATGCGGGCGATGACGGCGATGCCGAGGCCCTCGGACTTGGCCGAGCCGGCGCAGTTGTACGGTTGCTCGCGGCGCAGGTAGCCTTCGATCTCGGCATCCGACAGATCGCGGAAGGTGACCAGCGTCGGGATGCCGCGTACGCGTGCGGCGCCGGTGGCGGCGTTGTACAGGCAGAGGCCGGTGAAGAAGTTGACGGTGCGGCCGCGCATCGTGCGCAACTGTTCGACCGCGCGCTCGTGCGTGCCCGGCTTGCCGTAGATGCGGCCGTCGAGCACGGCGACCTGGTCGCTGCCGATGATCAGCGCCGCCGGATGGCGCGCCGCGACCGCCCGCGCCTTGGCTTCGGAGAGGCGCAGCGCGGTGGCTTCCGGCGTTTCGCCGGGCAGCGGCGATTCGTCGGCGTCGGGCGAGGCGGTTTCGAAGGGCAGGCCGAGGCGGCCGAGGAGCTCGCGGCGAAAGGGCGAGGTCGAGGCGAGGACGAGCTGCGGTCGGTTCATGGCGGGGGATGGTGCTGCTCAGGAAACGGGGAAGCTGTGGCGGCCAAGTCCGTGCTTTTTCTGGAAAAACGTCTTTGACTTGGAAAGACGAAAATAATATCATGCGCGCCTTATGTCGCAACAGATTGTGATTGACAGTCTGTCGTTTGCGCGGGAGGGGCGTTCGCTGCAGGGCGAACTGCCGGTTTCCGGGCTGGAACGCTTGCACGACACGCTGGCGGAAGTCGCCGGCACCGTCGTCTTTCGCCTGAACGGGCGAACGAGCCGTCAGGGCAAGCTCCAGTTGGTGCTGGAAGTGGTCGGGGAACTCCCGCTCGTCTGCCAGCGCTGCCTGGGCCGGCTCGACCACCCGCTGTCGATCGTCAGCACGCTGGAACTGGTCGCCGATGAGGCCGACCTGAGCCAGGACGAGCTGGAGGACGACAGCCGGGACTTCCTCGTCGCGCAGAAGGAACTGGACGTCGCAGCGCTGGTCGAGGACGAGATCATTCTCGCCCTGCCGACGGCGCCGCGACACGAAGATTGCACGCTGCCCGGCGGCAGTGCGTGCGGAACCAAGGTATCGCCTTTCGCGGCGCTCAAGGCGCTCAAGGACAAGGCGTCCTGACTCGTTTTTAGGAGTGTTTTCATGGCCGTTCAGCAGAACAAGAAGTCCCCGTCGAAGCGTGGCATGCACCGCGCCCACGATTTCCTGACCAACCCGCCGCTGGCCGTCGAACCGACCACCGGCGAGACGCACCTGCGCCACCACATCAGCCCGTCGGGTTTCTACCGCGGCAAGAAGGTCGTCAAGGGCAAGGGCGAATAAGCACCCGGAAAGCGGGCAGGCAGTCGGCCTGAGCGGCGGACTGCCTGCCTTTTCTTTTGCCTCCCATGGCCATCACCATCGCCATCGACTGCATGGGCGGGGACCACGGTCCGCGCGTCACCGTGCCGGCGGCGCTCGCCGCGATCGAGCGGCATCCCGAGCTTTCCGTCGTCCTCGTCGGGCGGGAGGATGAGCTGCGTCCGCTGCTCAAGGGCGACGCGGGCGGCCGCGTCGCCGTCCGCCATGCCAGCGAGGTCGTCGCCATGGACGAATCGCCGGCGCTGGCGCTGCGCGGCAAGAAGGATTCGTCGATGCGCGTGGCGGTCAACCTGGTCAAGTCGGGCGAGGCGCAGGGCTGCATCTCCGCCGGCAACACCGGCGCGCTGATGGCCATTTCCCGCTTCGTGCTGAAGACGCTGCCGGGCATCGACCGGCCGGCGATCTGCACGACGCTGCCGACGGTCAAGGGCCACGTGCACGTGCTCGACCTCGGCGCCAACGTCGATTCCGGGCCGGAGCACCTGCTGCAGTTCGCCGTCATGGGCACGACGCTGGTCGCCGCCGTCGAGCACAAGGAGCGGCCGACGGTCGGCCTGCTCAACATCGGCGAGGAAGAGATCAAGGGCAACGAGGTGGTCAAGCAGGCCGCCGACCTGCTGCGCGCATCGGGCCTCAACTTCGTCGGCAACGTCGAGGGCGACGGCGTCTACATGGGCGACGCCGACGTCGTCGTCTGCGACGGCTTCGTCGGCAACGTGGCGCTGAAGATCTCGGAAGGGCTGGCGCAGATGCTGGCCACCTTCCTGCGCCAGGAATTCAAGAAGAACCTGTTCACCAAGCTGGCCGCGCTGACCGCGCTGCCGGTGCTCAACGCCTTCAAGCGGCGCGCCGACCATCGCCGCTACAACGGCGCCTGCCTGCTCGGCCTGAAGGGCGTCGTCGTCAAGAGCCACGGCTCCGCCGACGTCTTCGCCTTCGGCAACGCCATCGGCGTCGCGCTGGAAACGGCGGCCAACGGCGTCATCGAACGCATCAGCGAACGCATGGCGGCGATGGCCGCCCCGCAGGAGAACGCTTAGTGATCTTCGCCCGTATCGCCGGCGTCGGCAGCCACCTGCCGTCAAACCGCGTTTCAAACGATGACCTGGTCGCCCGCGGCGTCGACACCAGCGACGAATGGATCGTCGCCCGCACCGGCATCAAGGCGCGCCACCTGGCCGAGGCCGGGCAGACTTCCAGCGAGCTCGGGCTGGTCGCCGCGCAGCGCGCCATGGAGATGGCCGGCGTCGACGCCGGAGCGCTCGACCTGATCATCGTCGCCACTTCCACGCCGGACTTCGTCTTTCCGAGCACCGCCTGCCTGCTGCAGGCGAAGCTCGGCAACAAGGGCGCCACGGCCTTCGACGTGCAGGCGGTGTGCAGCGGCTTCGTCTACGCGCTGGCCATCGCCGAGAAATTCATCCGCTCCGGCTCGCACAAGCGGGCGCTGGTGGTCGGCGCCGAGGTCTTCTCGCGCATCCTCGACTGGAACGACCGCGGCACCTGCGTGCTCTTCGGCGACGGCGCCGGCGCCGTGGTGCTGGAAGCGGCGGAGAAGCCCGGCATCCTGGCGACGGCGCTGCACGCCGACGGCGCGCACCACGGCATCCTGTCGGTGCCGGGCAACGTCTGCGGCGGCAAGGTGATCGGCGATCCGTTCCTGCGCATGGACGGCCAGGCCGTGTTCAAGTTCGCCGTGCGCGTGCTCGCCGACGTGGCGCACGAGTGCTGCGAACAGGCGCAGGTGGCGCCGGCCGACGTCGACTGGCTGATCCCGCACCAGGCGAACATCCGCATCATCGAGGCCACCGCCAAGAAGATGGGGCTGCCGATGGACAAGGTCGTCGTCACCGTCGACCGGCACGGCAACACCTCGGCCGCCTCGGTGCCGCTGGCGCTCGACGCGGCGGTGCGCGACGGCCGCATCAGGCGCGGCCAGAAGGTCATGCTCGAAGGCGTCGGCGGCGGCTTCACCTGGGGCGCCGCGCTGTTCGAATTCTAGGAGGGAGACCACCGATGTCCTTTGCTTTCGTTTTCCCCGGCCAGGGGTCGCAGTCGGTCGGCATGATGGCCGCCTACGGCGACGCCGCCGTCGTCCGCGCCACCTTTGACGAAGCCTCGGCGGCGCTCGGCGACGACCTCTGGCAGATGGTCGCCGACGGCCCGGCCGAGCGGCTGGCGCAGACCGTGAACACGCAGCCGGTGATGCTCACCGCCGGCATCGCCGCCTGGCGCCTGTGGCTGGAGAAGGGCGGCCGGCAGCCGGCTGTGCTCGCCGGTCACAGCCTCGGCGAATACGCGGCGCTGGTCGCCGCCGGTGTGCTCGAACTGAAGGACGCGGTGCCGCTGGTGCGCCTGCGCGCCGCCGCCATGCAGGAAGCGGTGCCGCTCGGCACCGGCGCCATGGCCGCCATCCTCGGCCTCGACGACGACGGCATCCGTGCGGCCTGTGCCGAAGCCTCGCAGGGCGAAGTCGTCGAGCCGGTCAATTTCAACGCCCTCGGCCAGACCGTCATCGCCGGCCACAAGGGCGCCGTCGAGCGCGCCATGGAGGCGTGCAAGGCGAAGGGCGCCAAGCGCGCGGTGGCGCTGCCGGTGTCGGCGCCGTTCCATTCCTCGCTGATCCGCCCGGCCGCCGACCGGCTGGCCGCCCGGCTGGCCGAGCTGAGCCTCGCCGCGCCGCGGATTCCGGTGATCAACAACGTCGACGTCGCCATCGAGAACGACGTGGCGAAGATCAAGGACGCGCTGGTGCGCCAGGCCTACAATCCGGTGCGCTGGGTCGAGACCGTGCAGAAGATGGCGGCCATGGGCGTCAGCAAGGTCGCCGAGTGCGGCCCGGGCAAGGTGCTCGCCGGCCTCGCCAAGCGCTGCGGCGCCGACGGCATCGACGGCGTGGCGCTGGCCGACGCCGCGGCCATCGAAGCCAACCTGAACCTGGAGTGATTCCCATGCTGAACGGACAACTCGCCCTGGTCACCGGCGCTTCGCGCGGCATCGGCCAGGCCATCGCGCTCGAGCTGGGCAAGGCCGGCGCCATCGTCGTCGGCACGGCGACCACTGCCGACGGCGCTGCGAAGATCGGCGCCCATCTCGCCGAGGCCGGCGTCAAGGGCCGCGGCGCCGCGCTGGAAGTGCGTGACCAGGCGCAGGTCGACGCGCTGATCGCCGAGATCGAGAAGGAGTTCGGCGTTCCTGTCACCCTCCTCGTGAACAACGCCGGCATCACCCGCGACAACCTGGCGCTGCGCATGAAGGACGAGGAGTGGGACGCGGTCGTCGACACCAACCTGAAGGCCGTCTTCCGCCTCTGCAAGGCGGTGATGCGCGGCATGATGAAGGCGCGCAGCGGCCGCATCGTCAACGTCACCTCGGTCGTCGGCCACGCCGGCAACCCGGGGCAGGCCAACTACTGCGCGGCGAAGGCCGGCGTTTCGGGCATGACCCGTTCGCTGGCGCGCGAGCTGGGCAGCCGCAACATCACCGTGAACTGCGTCGCGCCCGGCTTCATCGATACCGACATGACCAAGGCGCTCGACGACAAGCAGAAGGAAGGTCTGGTCGGCAGCATCCCGCTCGGCCGCCTCGGTACACCGGCGGACGTTGCCGCCGCCGTCGCTTTTCTCGCCTCACCCAGCGCCGCCTACGTCACCGGATCGACGATCCACGTGAACGGCGGCATGTTCATGGATTGATCCAAATTTTCAATGGCCTGCGCGCCGATTGGTAAGCGCATGGCGTTTTGGTAGAATCCGCATTTCGTTTCATACCTGCAACAGGGAAGGAGCCCCTAATGGAAAACATCGAACAACGCGTCAAGAAGATCGTCGCCGAGCAACTCGGCGTGAACGAAGCGGACATCAAGAACGAGTCCTCCTTCGTCGACGATCTCGGCGCGGATTCGCTGGATACCGTTGAACTGGTGATGGCGCTCGAAGAAGAATTCGAGACCGAGATTCCGGACGATCAGGCCGAGAAGATCACCACCGTTCAACAGGCGATCGACTACATCCTCGCCAACAAGAAGTAATCGATTCTCTCGGGACTCCCCACAGCGCGGGCCGGCCAGTGTCCTGACACGCCGGCCCGAGTTTTGCGCGGAGCGCCCCGGCCCGATTCCGCACCACGCCCCTTTGTTTCCGGAGTTCAACTTGGCACGCCGTAGAGTCGTCATCACCGGCCTGGGCATCGTTTCGCCCGTCGGCAACAGCATCGATCAGGCCTGGCAGAACATCGTCGCCGGCAGCACCGGCATCGGCCGCGTCACGCGTTTCGACGCATCCACCTTCCCGGCGCAGATCGCCGGCGAGGTCAAGGATTTCGACATCGGCACCTATCTGTCGCCGAAGGAAGCCCGCCGCATGGATACCTTCATCCATTACGGCATGGCGGCCGGCATCCAGGCGGTCAGGGACGCCGGGCTGGAGGCGCACGCGGCCGACGCCGAGCGCATCGGCGTCGCCATCGGCTCCGGCATCGGCGGCCTGCCGCTGATCGAGCAGACGCACGACGAATACCTCAAGGGCGGCGTGCGCAAGGTTTCGCCGTTCTTCGTGCCCGGTTCGATCATCAACATGATCTCCGGCAACCTGTCGATCATGTTCGGCTTCAAGGGGCCGAACATCGCGCTGGTCACCGCCTGCACCACCGGCACGCACAGCATCGGCGAGGCCGGTCGCATCATCGAGTACGGCGACGCCGACGTGATGATCGCCGGCGGCGCCGAGGCCACCGTGTCGCCGCTCGGCATGGGCGGCTTCTGCGCGGCGCGCGCCTTGTCCACGCGCAACGACGATCCGGCCACGGCCAGCCGTCCGTGGGACAGGGATCGCGACGGCTTCGTGCTCGGCGAGGGCGCCGGCGTGCTGGTGCTCGAAGAGTACGAGCACGCCAAGGCCCGCGGCGCGCGCATCTACGGCGAGCTGGCCGGCTACGGCATGAGCGCCGACGCCAACCACATGACCGCCCCGTGCGAGGACGGCGACGGTGCCCGCCGCTGCATGCTGGCCGCGCTGAAGAACGCCGGCATGAACCCGGAAGACATCCAGTACGTGAACGCGCACGGCACCTCGACGCCGCTCGGCGACCTCGCCGAGACCATCGCGGTGAAGCGCGCCTTCGGCGAGCACGCGAAGAAGCTGGTGGTGAACTCGACCAAGTCGATGACCGGCCACCTGCTCGGCGCTGCCGGCGGCATCGAGGCGGTGTTCTCGGCGCTGGCGGTGTATCACCAGGTGTCGCCGCCGACGATCAACATCTTCAACCAGGACGAGCAGTGCGATCTCGACTACTGCGCCAACGAGGCGCGGCAGATGAAGATCGACGCCGCCATCTCCAACTCCTTCGGCTTCGGCGGCACCAACGGTTCCGTCGTCTTCCGCCGGGTCTGAGCGGCCGGGGCCGGGAGATGCGCTTCCCGGTCGTCGTCGAAATCGGATCGTCGCGCCGCCTGCGGGCGGCGCTCGTCTTTGCGCACGCGGCGGCGGGCGCGGCATTGGCGCTGGCGGACATGCCGCCCGCGGCCGCGCTGGCCGGCTTCCTGCTGCTCGCCGTGTCCCTCGGGTATCGCTGGCGGCCGCCGCCGCCCGCGGCCTACCGCCTCGGCGACGACGGCGTGCTGAGCCGCATCGACGGCGCCGACGAGCCGCTCCGGCTGGACATCCTGCCGGGCGGCCTGGCCCTGGTGTCGCTGGTCGTCGTGCGCGTCCGCGCGGGGGAGGGGAAGCGCCGGTCGACGGCGCTGGTCGTGCTGCCCGACAGCCTGCCGGCCGCCGATTTCCGGATGCTGCGCCTGTGGCTGCGCTGGCGCGCCCGCTTCAGCCCGCGCGGCGCGGCGGCCTGAGGACGGTCCGACGCCCTTTCGCCGCGGTTTCCGGGTAGTCGCGCGAGAAGTGCAGGCCGCGGCTCTCCTTGCGCTGCAGCGCGCAGCGGATGATCAGGTCGGCGGTGACCACCAGGTTGCGCAGCTCGATGAGGTCGTTGGTGACGCGGAAATTGGCGTAGAACTCGTCGATCTCGCGCATCAGCAGCCGGATGCGGTGCTGCGCGCGGCGCAGCCGCTTGGTCGTGCGCACGATGCCGACGTAGTCCCACATGAAGCGGCGCAGCTCGTCCCAGTTGTGCGAGATGACCACTTCCTCGTCGGCGTCGGTGACGCGGCTTTCGTCCCAGCCGGGCAATTCGGGGAGCGCGCGCGGCGGCTGCGCGAGGATGTCGTTCGCCGCCGCCTCGGCGAAGATCAGGCATTCCAGCAGCGAGTTCGAGGCCAGCCGGTTGGCGCCGTGCAGGCCGGTGCAGGCCGCCTCGCCGGCGGCGTAGAGGCCGTCGATGCCGGTGCGCGCGGCGAGGTCGGTGACGATGCCGCCGCAGGTGTAGTGCGCCGCCGGCACCACCGGGATCGGCTCGCGGGTGATGTCGATGCCCAGCTCCAGGCAGCGCGCGTGGATGTTCGGGAAGTGATGCAGGATGAAATCCCGGCCCTTGTGCGCGATGTCGAGGAACACGCAGTCGAGGCCGCGCTTCTTCATCTCGAAGTCGATGGCGCGGGCGACGACGTCGCGCGGCGCCAGTTCGGCGCGGGCGTCGTGCTGCGGCATGAAGCGGGTGCCGTCGGGCAGGCGCAGGATGCCGCCCTCGCCGCGCACCGCCTCGGAAATCAGGAAGGACTTGGCCTTCGGGTGGTACAGGCAGGTCGGATGGAACTGGATGAATTCCATGTTGGCGACCGCGCAGCCGGCCCGCCAGGCCATGGCGATGCCGTCGCCGGTCGAGGTGTCCGGGTTGGTGGTATACAGATAGACCTTGCCGGCGCCGCCGGTGGCGATCAGCGTCGCCGGCGCGCCGACGGTCAGCACCCGGCCGCTCGCCGTGTCGAGCGCGTAGGCGCCGTAGCAGCGCCTGTCGCCGAGGCCGAGCTTGTCGCCGGTGATGAAATCGATGGCGATGTGGTTTTCCAGCACCGTGATGTTCGGGTGCGCGAGCAGCTTCTCGGTCAGCGTCTGCTGCACGGCCAGCCCCGTGGCGTCGGCGACGTGGATCACGCGGCGCGCGCTGTGGCCGCCTTCGCGGGTCAGATGGTAGCCGTCTTCGCCGCGCGTGAACGGCACGCCCTGGTCGATCAGCCAGTCGATCGCCCGCCGGCCGTTCTCGACGACGAAGCGCGTCGCCGTCGGGTCGTTGAGGTGGCTGCCGGCCTCGAAGGTGTCGCGGATGTGCGCCTCGATCGAGTCGCGGCTGTCGAGCACCGCAGCGATGCCGCCCTGCGCCCAGGCCGAGGCGCTGACGTCCACGGTGCGCTTGCTGATCACCGCGACGCGCTTCTTTCCGTCGGCGAGGCGCAGCGCGGCGGACTGGCCGGCCAGCCCGCTGCCGATGATGAGAACGTCGTAATGAAGGGACACGATCGGGGAAAATCCGGAATGGCGCCGAAGGAGGCGGAACTATAGCATGTGCGGTCGCCGCCGGCGGCCCGGGCGGGCGCGGAAAACGGGGGCCGAGGCAAAGTTTCCCGCTTGCGCGTTGGCCGCGCTCTGGAGCCTTGCGCTATACTTTTCCGCACAAAACACAAGATCATCCGACAGGGACGCTATAAAGCATGAGCGAGCGCGAAATTGACCAGGTGCTGGTCGAACGGGCGCAGCGGGGCGACAAGCGCGCTTTCGAACAGTTGGTGCAGAAATACCAGCGCAAGCTGGCCCGGCTGCTGTCCCGCTTCATCCGGGATCCGGCGGAGGTCGAGGACGTCGCGCAGGAAGCCTTCATCAAGGCCTACCGCGCCCTGCCTTCGTTCCGCGGGGACAGCGCGTTCTACACTTGGCTGTACCGCATCGGTACCAACACGGCGAAGAACTTCCTCGTCGCCCAGGGCCGGCGGGCGCCGACCTCGACGAGCTTCGATTCGGAGGAGGCGGAGACCTTCGACGACGGCGACCTGCTGCGCGACATCAACACGCCGGAGAGCGTCCTGCACTCGAAGCAGATCGGCGAGACGGTCGACGCCGCGATGGAGGCGCTGCCCGAGGAGCTGCGCACGGCGATCGTGCTGCGCGAGATCGAGGGCCTCAGCTACGAGGAGATCTCGCGCATCATGGACTGCCCGATCGGCACCGTGCGCTCGCGCATCTTCCGGGCGCGCGAGGCGGTTGCCGCCAAGCTGCGGCCGCTGCTCGACGTTTCGCCGGACCGCCGCTGGTAGCGGCAACGGCATTTTTTCGCAACGAAGCAAGCAAGGCGCATGAGCGAGACACGAGGCATCGTCACCGCCGTCGACGGCGACTACGCATTGGTCAAGACCGAAGAGAACGGCTGCGGCCGCTGCCACGAGAACGGCGGCTGCGGCGGCGTGCGCGTCAGCCGGATGCTGTGCACCGCGCCGCGCGAATGGCGGGTGCTCAATCCGCGCCGCGCCGCCGTCGGCGAGGAGGTGCGCATCGCCGTCGCCGACGGCGCGATCGGCGCCAGCGTGCTGCTCATCTACGTCCAGCCGCTGCTGCTGCTGATCGCCGGCGCCGTCCTCGGTTCGGCGGCCTTCGGCGAGGCCGGCGCGCTCGTCGGCGCCGTCATCGGCCTGGCCGCGGGTTGGCGCTGGGTCGCCTGGCGGCAGAAGCGCCGGCATTGCGATCCGCGCTTCCACCCCCATATCGTCTGAATCCGTTCCAGTCTTTCAGGAGGCGAGTCATCCCATGAAAAAATTGCTTTCCGCAGTTTTCCTGCTGTTCCTGAGCTTCGCCGCCGTCGCCCAGGTGCGCGGCCTGCCCGATTTCACCGAACTGGTCGAGAAGCAGGGCGCCGCCGTCGTGAACATCAGCACGACGCAGGTGATCAAGGGGCGCAGCATGCAGTCGCCGTTCCCCTTCGACGAGGACGACCCGATGTTCGACCTGTTCCGGCGCTTCATGCCGCCGCATGGGCGAGGCGCGCCGCGCGACTTCGAGCACCGCTCGCTCGGCTCCGGCTTCATCCTGAGCAGCGACGGCTACATCCTGACCAATGCGCACGTGGTGGACGGCGCCGACGAGGTCGTCGTCAAGCTGACCGACAAGCGCGAGTTCCGCGCCAAGGTGATCGGCGCCGACAAGCGCACCGACGTCGCGCTGCTCAAGATCGAGGCCGGCAACCTGCCGACGGTGCGCCTCGGCGACCCGGAGGCGCTCAAGGTCGGCGAATGGGTGCTGGCCATCGGCTCGCCGTTCGGCTTTGACAACAGCGTCACCGCCGGCATCGTCAGCGCCAAGGGCCGCTCGCTGCCGCAGGAAAACTACGTGCCCTTCATCCAGACCGACGTCGCCATCAACCCCGGCAACTCCGGCGGCCCGCTGTTCAACATGAAGGGCGAGGTGGTCGGCATCAATTCGCAGATCTACAGCCGTTCCGGCGGTTTCATGGGCATCTCCTTCGCCATCCCCATCGACCTGGCGATGGACATCCAGAATCAGTTGAAGGCGCACGGCAAGGTGAGCCGCGGCCGCATGGGCGTGGTCATCCAGGAGGTGACCAAGGAACTGGCCGAATCCTTCGGCCTCGGCAAGCCGCAGGGCGCGCTGGTCAATTCGGTGGAGAAGGGCGGTCCGGCGGAGAAGGCCGGCATCGAGCCGGGCGACGTGATCCTCAAGTTCGACGGCAAGGCCATCGCCGCCTCCTCCGACCTGCCGCGCATCGTCGGCATGACGCGGCCGGGTTCGCGCGTTCCGGTCACGCTGTGGCGCAAGGGCGCGCAGCGCGAGCTGTCGCTGGTCGTCGCCGAGATGCCGGCCGAGGAGCGGCAGGCCGCGGCCGGCGGCAAGGCGAAGCCGGCCGAGCAGGCGGCGAACCGCCTCGGCCTGGTCGTCTCGGAGCTGACGCCGGAGCAGCGGCGCGAGCTGCGCACGAACGGCGGCCTCTTGGTCGAGGACATCCGCGGCAACGCGGCGCGCGCCGACCTGCGCCCCGGTGACATCATCCTGGCGCTGATCAGCAAGGGCACGACGACCGAGCTGCGTTCGGCGGAGCAGTTCAACCGCCTGCTGTCGCAGTTCGACAAGAGCGCCAACGTGACGCTGCTGGTGCGCCGCGGCGACATGCAGACCTTCGTCACCATCAAGGGCATCAACGGGGACCGCTGAGCATGGAGCTGACCCTGCTGTCGCGCGGCTACTGCCACCTCTGCCACGACATGGAGGCGGCGCTGGCGCCGCTGGCCGGCGAGTTCGGCGCCGCCGTGAAGGTGGTGGACGTGGACGCCGACGAGGCGTTGGAGGCGCGCTGGGGAGAGCTCGTGCCGGTGCTGCTGCACGGCGAGGTCGAGCTCTGCCACTACTTCCTCGATGCGACCAAAGTCCGTGATTATTTGAGTCAAATCCGCTAAAATCCGCGCCTTGACGCTTATCCCGAGGGGGCCCGACAGCCCCCTTTTTCGTGCCGCATGGACCACATCCGCAACTTCTCCATCATCGCCCACATCGACCACGGCAAATCGACGCTGGCCGATCGCATCATCCACCTCTGCGGTGGCCTTTCCGACCGCGAAATGGAGGCGCAGGTGCTCGATTCGATGGACATCGAGCGCGAGCGCGGCATCACCATCAAGGCGCAGACCGCGGCCTTGAGCTACAAGGCGCGCAGCGGCCGGGTCTACAACTTGAACCTGATCGACACGCCGGGACACGTCGACTTTTCCTACGAGGTCAGCCGCTCGCTCTCCGCCTGCGAGGGCGCGCTGCTGGTGGTGGACGCGTCGCAGGGGGTGGAAGCGCAGACCGTGGCCAACTGCTACACGGCGATCGAACTCGGCGTCGAGGTGCTGCCGGTGCTGAACAAGATCGACCTGCCGTCGGCCAACCCGGACGCCGCGCGCGAGGAGATCGAGGACGTGATCGGCATCGACGCCACCGAGGCGGTGCTCTGCTCGGCGAAGACCGGCCTGGGCGTCGAGGACATCCTGGAAGCGATCATCGCCCGCATCCCGCCGCCCAAGGGCGACGCGGGCGCGCCGCTGAAGGCGCTGGTCATCGACTCGTGGTTCGACAACTACGTCGGCGTGGTCATGCTGGTGCGCGTCGTCGACGGCACGCTCAGGCCGAAGGACAAGATCCGCCTGATGTCGACCGGCGCCGCGCACCTGTGCGAGCAGGTCGGCGTGTTCACGCCGAAGTCGCTGGCGCGCGCCGAGCTGAAGGCCGGCGAGGTCGGCTTCATCATCTCCGGCATCAAGGAGCTGGACGCGGCCAAGGTCGGCGACACGGTGACGCTGGCCGAGCGGCCGGCCGCCGCGCCGCTGCCCGGCTTCAAGGAAATCAAGTCGCAGGTCTTCGCCGGCCTCTACCCGGTCGAGGCCAACCAGTACGACCAGTTGCGCGAGTCGCTGGAAAAGCTGAAGCTCAACGACGCCTCGCTGCAGTTCGAGCCGGAAGTCTCGCAGGCGCTCGGCTTCGGCTTCCGCTGCGGCTTCCTCGGCCTGCTGCACATGGAGATCGTGCAGGAGCGCCTGGAGCGCGAATTCGACCAGGACCTGATCACGACGGCGCCGACCGTGGTGTACGAGGTGGTCATGCGCGACGGCAGCGTGATCCAGGTCGAGAACCCGGCCAAGCTGCCGGAGACGCAGAAGATCGAGGAGGTGCGCGAGCCGATCATCACGGCGACCATCTTCGTGCCGCAGGACTACCTCGGCGCGGTGATCACGCTGTGCAACCAGAAGCGCGGCAACCAGGTCGACATGCACTACCACGGCCGCCAGGTGAAGCTGGTCTACGACATGCCGATGGCCGAGGTGGTGATGGACTTCTTCGACAAGCTGAAGTCCGTGTCGCGCGGCTACGCGTCGCTCGACTACGAGTTCAAGGAGTACCGCGCCGCCGACGTGGTCAAGCTCGACGTGCTGATCAACGGCGACAAGGTGGACGCGCTGTCGATCATCGTGCACCGCGCCAACGCCCCGTACCGCGGCCGCGAACTGGCGGCCAAGATGCGCGAGCTGATCCCGCGGCAGATGTACGACGTCGCCATCCAGGCGGCGATCGGCTCGACCATCGTCGCCCGCGAGAACGTCAAGGCCATGCGCAAGGACGTGCTGGCCAAGTGCTACGGCGGCGACATCACCCGCAAGAAGAAGCTGCTGGAGAAGCAGAAGGCCGGCAAGAAGCGCATGAAGCAGGTCGGCACGGTGGAAATCCCGCAGGAAGCCTTCCTCGCCGTCCTGCGCGTCGACAGCAAATAACCGGAGCGCCGCGTGAACTTCGCCCTGATCCTCTTCGTCCTGCTGCTCGTCTCCGGCGCCATCTGGGTCGTCGATTCGCTGCTCCTGAAACCGAAGCGCCAGCCCGGCGGCAAGGATCCGTGGTGGGTCGAGTACGGCGCCGGCTTCTTCCCGGTGATCCTGATCGTCTTCGTTCTGCGCTCGTTCATCATCGAGCCGTTCAAGATTCCGTCCGGCTCGATGATCCCGACGCTGCTCGTCGGCGACTTCATCCTGGTGAACAAGTACGCTTACGGCATCCGCCTGCCGATCGTGAACCAGAAGGTCATCGACGTCGGCCAGCCGCAGCGCGGCGACGTGATGGTCTTCCGCTACCCGGAAGATCCGTCGCTCGACTACATCAAGCGCGTCGTCGGCCTGCCCGGCGACAAGGTCGCCTACCAGAACAAGCGCCTGACCATCAACGGCGAGCCGGTCGCCGTCGACCGGCGCGACGACTACCTGCATCCCGAGCGCCTCTACTACTCACAGCAGTACGCCGAGAAGCTCGGCGAGGCCGAGCACCGCATCCTCAACGACGAGGACGCGCCGTCCTTCATCAACGACGCGGCGCTGTTCCCGTACCGCGAGAATTGTCTCTACAATAATGCCGGCGTGATCTGCACGGTGCCGCCCGGCCATTACTTCATGGTCGGCGACAACCGCGACAACAGCCGCGACAGCCGGGTATGGGGCTTCGTGCCGGACGAGAACATCGTCGGCAAGGCTTTCTTCATCTGGTTCAACTTCAGCGATCTCGGCCGCATCGGGTCGTTCAAATAGGAGGAACGCGGTGAACAAGCAACGCGGGCTCAGCCTCTCCGGCCTGATGGTCTGGGGGGTCGTCCTGGCGGTGGCGGCGCTGGTGGTGATCAAGGTCGCGCCGTCGGCGATCGAGTTCCACAAGATCCGCAAGGACATCGCGGCCGTGGCGCAGAACGCCGGGCCGGAAGCGACGGTCGCCGACGTGCGCCGGGCCTACGCGAAGTACGTCGAGATCGACCAGATCACCGACGTTCGGCCGGAGGATCTGGACATCACCAAGGAAGACGGCCGGGTCGTCGTCTCGGTCGCCTACGAGAAGAAGATCGCTCTGTTCGGCCCTGTCAGCCTGCTCATCGACTACCAGGCGTCGACCGCCGGCCAATGACGCAGGGCAGGCTGGAGAAGGCGCTCGGGCACGTGTTCGCCGACCCGGGCCTGCTGCGGACGGCGCTGACGCACCGCAGCCACGGCGCGTCGCACAACGAGCGCCTGGAATTCATCGGTGATTCCCTGCTCAACTGCGCGGTCGCCCTCGAGCTCTACCGGCGCTTCCCGACGCTGGACGAGGGCGAGATGTCCCGCCTGCGCGCCAACCTCGTGCGCCAGGACAGCCTGCACCGCATCGCCGAGTCGCTGGGCCTCGGCGACTGCCTGCGCCTGGGCGAGGGCGAGCTGAAGAGCGGCGGCCACCGCCGGCCGTCGATCCTCGCCGACGCGGTCGAGGCGATCATCGGCGCCGTGCACCTCGACGCCGGCTTCGACGCCGCCGCGGCGCTGGTCGGCCGGCTCTACGCCGAACGCCTCGCCGAGATCGTCCCCGGCCAGCAGATCAAGGACGCCAAGACGCGCCTGCAGGAATGCCTGCAGGGACGGCGGCTGGCGCTGCCGCACTACGTGCTGCTCGACACCGCCGGCGAGGCGCACGCCCGCAGCTTCCGCGTTGCCTGCGAGATCGGCGCGCTTTCCATCCGCACCGAGGGCGTCGGCCAGAGCCGCCGCGCCGCCGAGCAGATGGCCGCCGAGCGCGCCCTGGAGAACCTGAAATGACCGCTTTCCGCTCCGGCTACGTGGCCATCGTCGGCCGTCCCAACGTCGGCAAGTCGACGCTCCTGAACGCGCTGATCGGCGAGAAGATCAGCATCGTTTCCAGGAAGGCGCAGACCACGCGCCACCGCATCACCGGCATCCGCACCGACGCCGACGCGCAGTACGTCTTCGTCGACACGCCGGGCTTCCAGACGCAGCACGCGAATGCGCTGAACCGGGCGATGAACCGCGGCGTGACGCAGGCGCTGGCCGACGTCGACGTCGTGCTCTTCGTTGTCGAGGCCGGCCGCTTCGGCGGCAAGGACAAGGTCGTGCTCGACCTGCTGCCGCAGGACAGGCCGGTGGTCCTCGTCGTCAACAAGATCGACCAGATCAAGGACAAGGCCGGCCTCCTGCCGTTTCTCGCCGAGGTGGCGGGCCGGCGCGAATTCGCCGCCGTGGTGCCGGTCAGCGCCGCCAACGGTAAACAGCTCGACGAACTGCTCGGCGAGGTGAGAAAGCATCTGCCGCACACCGAGCGGCTCTTCGCCGAGGACGAGATGACCGACCGGAGCAGCCGCTTCATCGCCGCCGAATACGTGCGCGAGAAGCTCTTCCGCCTGCTCGGCGACGAGCTGCCGTACGCCACCACCGTCGAGATCGAGAAGTTCGAGGAGGAGGGGGCGCTCAAGCGCATCTTCGCCGCCGTCGTCGTCGACCGGCCGGGACACAAGGCGATCGTCATCGGCAAGGGCGGCGAGACCTTGAAGCGCATCGCCAGCGAGGCGCGGCAGGACATGGAGCGCCTGTTCGGCGGCAAGGTCTACCTGGAAATCTGGGTCAAGGTGAAGTCGGGCTGGACCGACGACGAGCGCCTGCTGAAGAGCCTCGGCTACGAATAAACCGGCATGCAGCGGCAACGCGTCGACGCGCAGCCGGCCTACGTGCTGCACACCTATCCCTTCCGCGAGACGAGCCTGATCGTCGAAACCTTTTCCCGCGACCATGGCCGCGTCGCCCTGCTCGCGCGCGGCGCGCGGCGGCCGCGCTCGGCGCTGCGCGGGCTGCTCATGGCCTTCCAACCCCTCGAACTGGGCTGGGCCGGCAAGGGCGAGGTGCAAACGCTGATGAAGGCCGAATGGCAGGGCGGCCAGCCGCTGCTGACCGGCAAGGCGCTGTTCTGCGGCTACTATCTCAACGAGCTGCTGATGAACCTGCTGCCGCGCGAGGACGCGCACGAGAAGCTGTTCGCCGCCTATACCGAGACGCTGCGCCGCTTCGCCGGCGGCGTGCAGGAGGCCGACCTGCGCATGTTCGAGCACGCGCTGCTCGCCGAACTCGGCTACGGGCTGACGCTGGCGCAGGACTGCGAAGGGCGGGCAATCGATCCGCTGGCATACTACGCCTACGAGATCGAACGCGGCGCCGTGCGCCTGGAGCGCCCCGGCGGTTCGGCGCTGTCGGTGTGCGGCAAGACGCTCTTGGACCTCGACCGCGAGGATTTCTCCGACCCGCGCTCGCTCGCCGAATCGAAGCAGTTGATGCGGGCGCTGATGACCCACTACCTCGGCGGCCAGCCGCTGGAAACGCGCAAGATATTCATGGAGCTGCAGGAGCTTTAGATGATCGAACTCGGCGTCAACATCGACCACGTCGCCA
The DNA here is from genome assembly GCA_019455325.1 of Rhodocyclaceae bacterium. GTDB lineage: Bacteria > Pseudomonadota > Gammaproteobacteria > Burkholderiales > Rhodocyclaceae > Proximibacter. The sequence continues at coordinate 162,632 of JACFMQ010000001.1, forward strand.
CGCTGCGCCAGGCGCGCCGCACCTGGGAGCCCGATCCCGCGTGGGCGGCGGTGGAAGCCCACCTCGGCGGCGCCGACGGCATCACCGTGCACCTGCGCGAGGACCGGCGCCACATCCAGGACGCCGACGTCGCCCGGCTGCGCGAGCTGACGCAGATCAAGCTCAACCTGGAAATGGCGGCGACCGACGAGATGCTCGACATCGCCTGCCGGCTGCAGCCGGAGATGGCCATGCTGGTGCCGGAAGGCCGGCACGAGATCACCACCGAGGGCGGCCTCGACTGCGTCGGGCAGGAGGCCAAGCTGAAGGAGGCCGTCGCCCGGCTGGCCGACGCCGGCATCGTCAGCAGCGTCTTCATCGACGCCGAACTGCCGCAGATCGAGGCGGCGGCGCGCATCGGCGCCAGGGTCTGCGAGATCCACACCGGGCCCTACGCGCACGCCTTCCACGGCGCGGGGCGCGACGCCGAGGCGCCGGCCGTGCTCGCCGAGCTGGACAAGGTGCGCCGCGCCGGCAAGGCCATCCGCGAGCTGGGCATGCGCTTCAACGCCGGCCACGCGCTCAACTACTACAACGTGCAGCCGATCGCCCGGCTCGCCGGCGTGCGCGAGCTGCACATCGGCCACGCCATCGTCAGCCGTGCGGTCTTCGTCGGCCTGCGCGAGGCGGTGCGCGAGATGAAGGCGCTGATGCGCGAGGCCGCGCGGCGAGGGGAGTAGGCGGCGCATGATCCACGGCATCGGCACCGACATCGCCGCCGTCGAGCGGCTGGCCGGCCTGTTCGAGCGGCACGGCGACGTGGCGGTGGCGAAGCTGCTGGCGCCGGCCGAAATGCCCGACTTCGAGCGGGCTACGGACAAGGGCCGCTTCCTCGCCAAGCGTTTCGCTGCCAAGGAAGCCTTCGCCAAGGCGCTCGGCACCGGTGTGCGCGCGCCGGCGACGCTGCCGGCGATCGCCGTCGTGCACGACGCGCTCGGCAAGCCGGCGTTCGCGTTCTCCGACGAACTGGCGGCGCTGCTGCGCGAGAAGCGCCTCACCGCCCATCTTTCCATTGCCGACGAGCATGACCACGCCGTCGCCTTCGTCGTCCTGGAGCAGGCATGAAGAATCTACCGCTCGGCCCGCTGATGATCGACGTCGCCGGCACCGAACTGACCGGGCTCGACCGCGAGCGGCTGTGCCACCCGGCGGTCGGCGGCATCATCCTGTTCGCGCGCAACTACGCCTGCCCGGAACAGCTCGACCGGCTGTGCGCGGAAATCCACGCGCTGCGCGCGCCGGCGCTGCCGATCGGCATCGACCACGAAGGCGGCCGGGTGCAGCGCTGCCGCGAGGGCTTCACGCGCCTGCCGGCGATGCGCTCGCTCGGCGAGGTCTGGGACCGCGATCCGGCGAAGGCGAAGGAAATGGCGCGCGCCGTCGGCTACGTGCTCGCCGCCGAACTGCGCCTGCACGGCGTCGATCTCTCCTTCACGCCGGTGCTCGACCTCGACTGGGGGCGCAGCGCGGTGGTCGGCACGCGCGCCTTCCACCGCGATCCGGAGATCGTCGCCGCGCTCGCCGGCGAACTGATCGCCGGTCTGCGGCAGGCCGGCATGATCGCCTGCGGCAAGCATTTCCCCGGCCACGGCTGGGTCGAGGCGGACTCGCACGTGGCCATTCCGGTCGACGAACGCAGCGCCGAGGAACTGGCGCCGGACATGCTGCCGTACCGCCGGCTGCGGCTCGACGCGGTCATGCCGGCGCACGTCAGCTTTCCGGGAATCGATGCGAAATCCGCGGGATTTTCGAATTACTGGATCGATTTGTTGAGAAACGATATGGAATTCGACGGCGTCGTCTTCAGTGACGATCTGTCGATGGCAGGCGCCAGCGTCGCCGGCGACATCGTCGCCCGCGCGACCGCCGCCTACCGCGCCGGCTGCGACATGCTGCTCGTCTGCAACAGCCCGGATTCGGTCGGCGAACTGCTCGAACGCTGGCAGGAGCCGCTCGACCCGCTGCGCAGCGCGCGCGTCGAACGCCTGCTGCCGACGATCCCGCCGCCGACCGCCGAGGGGCTGCGCGACGACCCGCTCTACCGCGCCGGCGTCGCCTTTGCGCAGGCGCTCGCCGTGAGCGCCTGAAGCCGATTCCTCCGGCCGCCAGGGCACAACGTGGACATCGGGAAAGAGTCGGACTAAGCTTGGTCAGGTCAACTTGGCCTGGGCGAGGGAAGCATGCAATCGATCAACATCCACGAAGCAAAAACGCATCTGTCGCGCTTTGTCGACCTGGCCGCCGCCGGCGAAGAGATCATCATCGCCCGTGCCGGCAAACCGGTGGCACGCCTTGTCGCGCTGGAAACAGCGCAGCCGGCGCCGCGCCGGCTTGGATTGGGCAAAAGTCGTTTTACCCTGCCTGAAGATTTCGATTCCCTGGCGGCGGATGAAATCCGCGCCATGTTCGAAGGTGCCGCCTGAATGGAAAAGGCGCCGGGAAGCAGTACCGTGCTGCTGGACACCAATATCCTGCTTGCGGCATTGATCGCCCCCGAGCGATTGCCGGCCGCGGTACGCAGCGAACTGGAAAATCCGGACAACACCATTCTGTTCAGCGCCGCCAGCATTTGGGAGATTGCCATCAAGCGTTCGCTCCAGCGCGATGATTTCGACTTCGAGCCCGAGGATATCGAAGTGCTTGCCCGGCAGACCGGTTTTGTCGAACTTCCCGTCATGGCGGCGCATTGCCGACGCGTCAGGCATCTGCCCTGGCACCACCGCGATCCTTTCGACCGCCTGCTGGTCGCCCAGGCGGAGTCCTTGCCGGCCCATTTGCTGAGTACGGACGGTGCGCTCGAAAGGTATTCCACGCTGGTCCGGCGAGTGGCGGTCCAGCCGCCACAAGATGGGAGCCCGACGCGCTCATGATGCCGGCGAAGGCGCTATAAGCTCTTCAACCATGTCGCCACTCTGGACGGGAGCAGCGCTGTCGCTGGCATGCACGGCCGCCTGCGTGCGACACGCCAGCGCCAGGGGCTGTTCGATCTGATGATCGTCGCGCATGCCGCAAGGGGAGGGCCGCGGCGATCACGTCTGGTGGCCAGCCGCTTTTCCCTTCCGCTTCCTGAGCCAGATGTAGACGCCCGTGACGCTCAGAACGGCAACCACCAGCCCCATGGCCGAGATGAGAATGCGGCCCGGCAGGCCGAGAATGCGCCCCGAGTGAACCGGGAACTGGGCCTGGACGAAGACATCCGCGCCTGAGCCGGCCCAAGGCGCCCTGATACTGATCAGGCGGCCGTCGAACGCATCGAAGAAAAGTCGCTTGTGCGGCATGCCGTCGACGGCGAGATAGTCCGCCGGGTGGAAGAAGCTGACGCTGTAGTACCCGCGCCGATGGGAATAGAAGACCCGGTTCACGGGCTCTTTCCAGCCGAGTTTCCGGGCCTCTTCGGCGGCCCGGGCGACGACCTCCCGATAAGCCAGCCCCGGCATGATGGGCTGTCGCTCCGGCGCTTCCGGATAGACGTCGATCGGCCGCGGCGAAAAGTCGGAAACCGCCAGCAGAATCGGCCGGAAGACCTCGGGGAACAGGTTGAGCGTCGCCGCGCTCAAGGCAAGGGTGGCGAGCAGGAGCCATGTCCACAGCCCCGCTGCGCGGTGCAGATCGAACATCCGCTGGAAGCGGCCGCGACGCCAGCGCACGCCCCAGGAACGGCGCCATCGCCGCCACCACGAACGATGATGCCGGGGATTTGTCGCTCCCGAAGCTTCCTCGCCCGCCGGATTCGTCGTCCCGCGCCAGCGGCGGGGGAGCGTCAGGGCGAACCCCACGAGGCAGTCGGACAGCCAGAGCAGGGCGATTCCGCCCATGAGCCATTCCCCCCAGCGGTTGATGCCCCAGAAGTCCGGGATGTGCAGGGTGTAATGGAACTTGTAGAGGAACGACAGCAGATGCGTCCTGTCCAGGGAAAACTTGCCCCATTCGCGCCGCCCGACCTCCTCTCCGCTCACCGGGTCCAGATAGATTTCGTTGTAATCCAGTTCGTAAGGCGCTCCCGTGGCCGGGTCGATCCGGGGGGTTACGAGGAATTTCGCCGACTTCCCTTCTTCCCGAAACAGCGGCACCCGGATCACCCAGGCGCGAGGGTCCGCCGCCTCGATTTTCTGCGCCAGATCGAACGGGTCGAGGGCTTGCCCCTGGCCATGGGCCTGATGAAGCTGCGGATTCAGCCATTCGTCGAGTTCCTTGTCCCATGAGATCAGCGCGCCGGTGCTGCCGGCCAGGAACAGGAACAGCGCGATGGCGAGCCCCACGCCGCGGTGCAGCACGAGCCAGATCCTTCTCATGCGCGCACTACCCTCAGAAGGCCAGCGAGGCCGACAGTTGCAGGGTGCGCGGGGCGCCGGCATTCAGCTCCGAGCCGAACGTGCCGACGGCGGAAGCCCAATACCGCTTGTCGGCGACGTTTTCGACGGCGACGCGCAGCGTGACCGGATACGGGCCCTGGACGACGTATCTCGCGCCCATGTCGAAGCGGGTCCATCCCGGAATGCCGCGAACGTTGTTCTGGTCGTAGTACTGGGAGGAGGTATGGATCACGCGCGCGTTCAGGGTCAGCCCCGGCACCCCGGCCACGTCCCATTCTCCGCCCAGGTTGGCCTGCCAGTCGGGAACGCCGGGTGCGGTCCTGCCGTCGTTCGCGCCGCCCGCCGTCTTCGAGAGGACGCCGTCGAGCCAGGTCAGGCCACCGAGCACCCGGATGCCGGCGACAGGCTCGCCAAAGACGTTGATCTCGATGCCTCGGTTGCGCTGCTCGCCGATCAGGCCATAGCGGTTGGTGTTCGGATCGGTCGCGGCGCTCGGGCGCGTGATCTGGAACAGGCTGGCGGTCACGGCGTAGCGGCCGAAATCGGCCTTTGCGCCGATCTCGTGCTGCTTGGACTTGATGGGCGCGAACACCTCGCCGACGTTGACGGCACCAAGCGGCGCCTGCGGTCCCTGGCTCAGAGCCTCGATGTAATTCGCATAGATCGAGAGGTGCTGCCGCGGTTTCGCCACGACGGCGAAGAACGGCGTGACGGCGGACTTGTCGTAGCGCGCCGTTCTCGCGCCTGTCGTCGCGTTGAACGTACTGTTCTCGATCTTCTGGTTGCGCGCGCCCAGCGTGATCTTCAAGCGTTCGTCGAAGAGGCTCAGCGTGTCGGCCAGGGCCATGCCGGAAAAGCGGCTCTCGTCGGTTTTCGGCGGCTTTTCCGGGAAGTGCGAGATGGCCGGTCGCGGTACGGGAAGCGGATCGTAAAGATTCGACGAGAAGGCCCAGGCGAGCGGCGCTTCCCGGGCAAGCCCCGTCTCCTGCCGGTAGGCGTTGGCGCTGAGCGTCACCGCATGCTGGACCGGGCCGGTGGCGAACCAGGTGCGCAGGCCGACTTCCGCCGAATTCCTCTCGGTGTGCGTGTTCGAGTGAAACGGCGCGCTTTCCCGCATGGCGCCGGTGGCCGCATCCGTGACGGTGGGATACGAACTGAGCACCTCGTTGAAGAGGGCATTCCATCCATACGACCCGTAGAGCTGAAGCGTAGGCGTCGCGTCGAACTCGCCGCGGACGGCTGCGAACCTGTTCTGCGACTCGTTGAACGTCCATCGCTGGCCGTAGCTTTCCCCGGGCTTCGGCGGCGCGGGGATCGGCACGCCGGCCCCGAGACGGACGCTGACGGGCATGACCTCGCTGCGCTGTTCCTGGTAGCCGAGATCGACGGAAGCACGGAGTTTCTGCGTTCTCAGGTCGAGCGCGACCGATCCCAGCGTCGTGTCGCGCTCGTTGTCTTTCCAGGCCGCCTTGCCCTTGCGCCTGAGGGCGTTGACGCGGATTCCGAACATCCTGCCGGGGCCGAACCGGCGGCCGATATCGGCATGCACCCCGAGCATGCTGTCCGAACCGGCGCTTGCGTTCAGCCGCGTGACCGGCGCCTCGCCGGCGCGCTTGGGCACGACGTTGATGATGCCGCCCGCGCTGCCGCTGGGCGCGATGCCATAGAGAAAGGTCGATGCGCCCTTCAGGACCTCGACGCGCTCGTACATTTCGACGGCCAGGATGCCGCTGGCGCTCGGTGCGATCCCGAACTGGCCGTCGAACGCCGTGTCCTGGTTGGCCGACAGGAAGCCGCGAATGTAGAGTTGGTCGATTCCGCTGCCCTGCGCGAATACGCTGCGCACCGAGGAATCGTTCTGCATGACCTCGGCAAGACTGCGCGCCTGCTGGTTCTCGATCAGCTCGGCCGTATAGCTGCTGACGCTGAACGGGGCGTCCATGATGTCCACGTTCCCCAGCACGCCCAGGCGGCCGCCCCGCGCCACCTGTCCGCCGGCGTAGGCCGGCGGCAGTTCGCCGGCCCTTCGCTCGGCGTCGGCGGTGACCGTTACCGAGGCCAGCGTGATGCCCTCGCTCGCCGCTCGGCGCAGCGACCAGCGGCCGCTGCCGGCATCCACCGTTTCGTAGCCGCTGCCGGCCAGCAGGCGCGAGAACCCTTCGCGCACGCTGTAGCTGCCCCGCAGTCCGCTGCTGCGCAGGCCGGCAAGCTGCGCTGCATCGAAAACCAGTGTCACGTCGGCGGCGCCGGCGAAGCGGCTCAGGACTTCGGCCAGCGGCCCGGCCGGGATGTCGTAGTGGCGGCTGGCGACGGCGCTGGCCGTGCTGCCGCCGGTTTCGGCGGCATGGGCCGGCAACTGGCCGGCGACGCAGACCAGCGCGGCATGGATGGCGATGGCCAGCGGCCGCAGGCGGAAGGAAATCGAAGGTTTCATGGCGTCTCGTTCAGTGATGGATTGAAAAGGACATCACTGGGAGGACGGACGAGGCCCCCGGCAAATGCAAATGCGCGCAGAAATTTTTGCGCTCAGGCCGAGCGCGGCAGGACGCGTACCCAGTAGCGGGTGAAATATTCGATCCGCAGCGGGAAGCCCTCGGCCAGCGCGGCCAGCGCTTCGTCGGTGTCGGCCAGCGGGAAGGCGCCGGAAATCCTCAGGTCGGCGACCGCGGGATCGCAGCCCAGGTGGCCGCTGCGGTAGCGGGAGAGTTCGGCGAGCACGTCGGCGAGGCGGCGGTCGACCACGACCAGGCGGCCGTTTTCCCAACTGCCGGCGGCCGGATCGGCGGCTTCCGCCGGTGCGGCATGGCGCTCGCCGAAGCGGAAACGCTGGCCGGCCTCGACCCGTTGCCGCTGTTCCGGCAGATGCAGGGGCGAGGCTTCAACGGCCTTTTCCAGCACGCTGACCGTGGTGGCATCGTCTTCCACGCGCACCGCAAAGCGCGTTCCCAGGGCGAGGATCCGGCCGTGCTCGGTGTGTACCCGGAAAGGGCGGGGCGGCGTCACCGGGTCATCGTGCGTGGCGACGAGAATCTCGCCGGCGTGCAGGCGGATCAGCCGCTGCTCGCCGTCGAAGCGGACGTCGACGGCGCTGCGCGTGTTCAGCAGGAGCCGCGAACCGTCGGCCAGGCGGATGTCGCGGCGTTCGCCGGCGGCCGTCCGGTAATCGCTGGCCCATTCGCGCCAGGGCGCCTGGCGATGAGCCAGCATGCCGCCGGCGCCGAGCACGGCGAACAGAACGAAGCCGCGCAGCACGGCGCGCCGCTTTTCCGGCGCGCTCAGGGCGGGAATGCTCAATTGGCCGGGAACGCGCTTGAATCGGCCGCATACCGTTTCCACCCGCTGCCATGCCCGGTGATTGTGCTCGCTGGCGGCCAGCCACGCCTGCCAGGACTGCTCCAGCGCCGGCGTCGCAGGCTCGCCGCGCAGGCGGGCGTACCAGTCGGCGGCCTCGTGAATGGCCTGCGTTTCGGGGTCGTGCGGCGAATTCATGCCAGCGCCAGGCAGCAGTGGGCCATCGCGCGGGCTACGTAGTTGTTCACCGAACGTACCGAGATGCCCAGCCGGGCGGCGATCTCGGCATAGCTCAGGGTGTCGCACTGGGCGAGCAGGAAGGCCTGCTTGACCTTGGGGCCGAGGCCGTCGAGCAGGCGATCCAGTTCGAACAGGGCTTCCTTGAACAGCAGCGCTTCCTCGGCCGAAGGGGATTCGTTTTCCGGCAGCGCGGCCAGCGCTTCCAGGTAGCTGCGCTCGATCTGCTGGCGGCGGAAGAAGTCGACCGCCAGCCGGTTGGCGACGGTGGCCAGATAGGCGCGCGGTTCGCGGATGCCGGACTCGCTCTGGTTGAGCATGACCTTGACGAAGGTGTCCTGCATCAGGTCCGCCGCCTGTTCGGGGCAGCCGACCTTGCGGCGCAGCCAGCCTTTCAGCCAGCCGTGGTGGTCGGCGTAGAGTTCGGCGACGGGATCGGGGGGAACGGTGATGCGCACGCGGAGTCTCCGGGAAACCAAGGCGCTGGCTGGGCCGCGACGGAGATCGGAGGCTTGGCTGGCGAATCAAGAACCGTTCTTATTTTCCTGTTCAAAGGAATGCCGAGTCAATGCCCCGCCCGGATGCCTGTCGTGAGCTTTTGAACGTAGGTTTGTGACAAGCCCGCCAAGGCAACCGGCTCGGTACGGTAAATCAAGGCATTTCGATTCTCGAAAATGGTTCTTGAAACTCCATTCATAGTTGCATATCATCTCAACGAGTTTCGATAAGAAAGGATGCCCATGCGACCGTCCGTTGCGCTCGACATGAAGCGAAGCGCAGTGCGCGAAGCGGTCGGCCGCTTTCGCGCGGCGAACCCGCGTGTCTTTGGCTCGGTGCTGCATGGCACCGACCGGGACGGCAGCGACCTCGATCTGCTGGTCGACGCTCTGCCTGGCGCCACGTTGATTGACTTGGGCGGGCTGTTGGATGAACTGGAATCACTGCTCGGCATTCATGTCGATTTGCTGACGCCCGGCGATCTGCCGCCGAAGTTCCGGGCCAAGGTGCTCGCGGAGGCGCAACCGGTATGAGCGAGAACCGCAACGACTATGGAGTGGAACCATGATCATCGACGCCTGGGATCGGTCCTGAATGTTTTTGGAGACAGCCACGTCATGAGCCGCAGCCGCCGAAAAACACCCATCGTCGGACATACGACCTGCCGCAGCGAGCGCGAGGACAAGAAGCTCTGGCATCAGCGCTGGCGAACCCGCGAGCGCACCGTGCTGGCCAGCGTATCGCCCGAAGCCTTGAGCGCCCATCTGCCCCTGTTGGAGAACGAGGTCAGCAACGTCTGGTCGATGGGCAAGGATGGCCGCTCCTACTGGCCCGTAAAGCGCCAGGTCACTACGGCGGATCGCATCGCCGATCACAAGGGGCGCAATCCACAGGAGCGCGCTTCCCTGAAAAAGCGCTTGCTGCGCAAGTGGATGAGCAAATGAGGACGCCCAGCATCGAGGCGCTGGCCAGTGCCTGGGCGCGGATCGCTCAGGAAGCGGGATTTCCAGCCGACTACGAAGGTACGGCAACCCCCGAAGCGCACCAGGTCAGTGAGGCCATCCAAGAGCGGATTCGGGAGCATATCGTCGCCACGAACGATATGCGTCTGTTTGGCCTGTTGCATCTGCTCGGGCAAGCATCGCTACGCATGGAGCAAGTGCTATGGCCGAGAGAGTACGAGCGGATGACCCGCGAGGTTGAGGAAGCCCTGCGGAAAGCCGACGACCCCAACGCCAGGTCGTACACCCACGAAGAAGTCATGCAGGCGATGCAGGAACGCATCGATCAGGCGCGAGACAAGCCATGTTGATCGGCTATGCGCGCGTCTCGACGCAGGATCAGAACCTTGAACTGCAATGCGAAGCCTTGGCCAAGGCCGGGTGCAAAAAGGTCTTTGAAGACAAGGTGAGCGGCACGCGGGCAGACCGTCCAGGCTTGGCCAAAACGCTCGAAATGCTGCGCGAGGGCGACACCCTGGTTGTCTGGAAGCTCGACCGGCTTGGCCGGTCGGTCAAGCAACTGGTCGATCTGGTCGGCGAACTGCACAAGCAAGGAGTCCAGTTCAGGAGCCTCGCCGACTCCATCGACACAGGTACGCCTTCAGGCCGGTTCTTCTTCCACGTCATGGCGAGCTTGGCCGAAATGGAGCGCGAGCTGACCGTCGAGCGCACCCGCGCCGGACTGGAAATCGCCAGGCAACTCGGCCGCAAAGGCGGCCGCAAGCCGAAGATGACCGACAGCAAGATCGAGTCAGCCAAAAAGCTGCTGGCCAGCGGCGTGCCGCCCAAGGACGTGGCCAAGAACCTCGGCGTGTCGATTCCAACGCTCTACCGCTGGGTACCAGCCACCGCGCACGCTTAGCGGGCTTTATTTTTCCGTTTTCTGAAGCGACCCCGTCAATGTTCCGCCCCGATGCCATGCCACCGAGGGCACTCAGGGCGAGCGCCGGAAATCGCCGATCGCCTCAAGCTCGGCGTCGGTCGCACGCCGCAAGGGCAGGGCGTCGCCGCCCCAGGCGAGGCTCAGCGCGCTTTCTGCATCCAGGTCGCCGTCCGGGGCCGCGCCGTCCGGCCGCCGGATGCGCTCGAACAGCGCCTGCAGATCGCGGTCGTCGACCAGCCCCAGCCCGCATTCGCCCAGCAGGCACAGGCTTTCGCCGTCGACCAGCCAGGCCGCGCCGATGCGTCCGGCCGGAACGCCGGTATGGGTCGTGAAGCCGTCGCCGGCCAGCCGGAAGATCCACGGCGTCGCCGCCAGTTCCACCCATACCCGCTGCGGGCCGTTCTGCATGAACCAGGCGCCGGACTCGTGACGTCCGTAGTGGCGGCCGATGAACTCGGCCAGCCCGGCGTGCGTCACCAGACTGCTCTGCAGCCGCCAGCGGCCGCGCCGGTCGAGCGACAGCCAGCCACGACAGTCCGGCACGTTCGGCCAGCGGGCCATGGCGGCGGCGACGTTGGAATCCATGCGTTCCTCGGAGATGGACGGGGCAGCCAGTGTACCGCAGGCCAGCCGGCGGTCGTCGTAGCGCCGGGGCGGCGCCGGATCAATCGCTGGCCGGCCGATCCGCCGCCGCGGGCCCGACGACGGCATTGCGCCCGCGGTGCTTGGCGCGGTAGAGACGGTCGTCGGCGACGCGCAGCAGCGCCTCCAGCGTGTCGCCGTCGATGGCGTGGCAGGCGAGGCCGATGCTGGTGGTGATCTGCGGCAGGCCGTCGCCGCTGGTCATGCCGGCGACGGCGGCGCGGATGCGCTCGGCGATGGCAGCCCCGTCGACCGGACCGGTGTCCGGCAGCAGCACCATGAACTCCTCGCCGCCGACGCGGCCGAGCACGTCGCTCGGCCGCAGCAGCGCGCCGATCGTTTCGCAGAAGCGTTCGAGCACCCGGTCGCCGGCGGCGTGCCCGTGGCGGTCGTTGACCTGCTTGAAGTGGTCGAGGTCGAGCGCGAGCAGCGACAGCGCGGCGCCGCTGCGCGCGGCGCGGGCGATCTCGGCCTCGGTGCGCTCGATGAAGTGGCGGCGGTTGGCGATGCCGGTGAGCGGGTCGGTGGCGGCGAGCCGGAGCAGTACGTCGTTGAGCTGGCGCAGCCGCTCGCTCGCTTCGTCGGCGTGGGCCTTGGCGGCACGCAGGTAGTCGATGACCTCGTCGTGGCTGAAGACCAGCGAGAACGAGCGGGTCGTGTGGTAGGCGTGCAGCACGCCGTAGCCGAGCAGCAGGAAGCCGCCGGCGGAGATGGCGTGCGCCAGCCACCACAGATGGTCCCACGGGCGGGCGAGGACGAAGGCGAACGAGGACTGGGCGAAGAAGGCGAGCGCCAGCGCGTAGAGCAGCATCAGCGGCGAGCCCGGCCGGCTGGCGAGCATGGCGACGACGCCGAGCAGCGCCAGGGCCAGCGCGCCGTATTCCGTGATCAGGCGCAGGGCCGGCATGGCCTGCGGCAGGGCGTGCGTGGCTGCGGCGACGAGCAGGTCGAGGACGACGAAGGCGGCGATCCAGGCGCCCCAGAAGGCGCGGGAGTCGCGCGTGGCGCGGTGGTCCGCCGGCCGGCCGTAGGCGAGCAGGCCGGCGAACAGGCAGGCGGCCATGACGAAGCGGGAGAGCGGGCCGTACAGCAGGAAGAGCCACAGATTGTCGTGGGCGGCGCGGGTGAACAGCCCGTGCGGCGCATAGACCAGCGTGAAGCCGAGGAAGGACAGCGTCAGCCAGCGCAGGAAGGGTTCGCCGGAGGAGCGGTAGCAGCGCCAGGTGACGAAGGTGATGAAGGCGCTGATGGCGATGGCGACGGCGATGGCCGCCTCGTGGAAGGTGTGGTGCTCGAAGACCAGCCGCGGGTCGCGGAAGTAGAGGAGGTAGCCGATGGCCACCAGCGGCACGGCGGCGAAGGCGGCGAGCAGGAGAAGCTCGCAGGCGCGCGTGACGGTGAATCCGTCGGCGGCCGGCGGCCGTTCCAGAAGGGCCAGTGCCTCAGGCCCGAGAGCCTCGGTAATGGCTGCGGACGGCCGTGCCGCCGCCGATTCTTCGACCGTCCCCCGCGGCCCGAATCGCGTCGCTTGCATCGTTTCTCCGGCGGCGCCGCCGCATGGGCGGCGCCTCGTTGTCGTCGTCTGGCTGCGCGCGCGCTCCCATCGCGGCGCGTCGCGGCCGCGATGATAGCCTGCGGGCGCGGTTTTCCGCCAGTGTCGTCAGTCGGCGCCGCCGTATTCTGCCGCCGGCACGCAGGCGCAGTGCAGGTTGCGGTCGCCCCAGACGTCGTCGATGCGGTTCACGCTCGGCCAGAATTTGTTCTCGCGCACGAAGGGCAGCGGGAAGACGGCTTCCTCGCGGCTGTACGGGCGGTCCCAGTCGGCGGCGAGCGCGTCGGCCTGCGTGTGCGGTGCGTGCTTCAGCGGGTTGGCGTCGGCCGGCCAGACGCCGCTCTCGATCTTCCGGATTTCGTCGCGGATGGCGATCATCGCGGCGATGAAGCGGTCGAGTTCGGCCTTCGGCTCCGATTCGGTCGGCTCGACCATGATCGTGCCGGCCACCGGGAAGCTCACCGTCGGCGCGTGGAAGCCGTAGTCCATCAGGCGCTTGGCGATGTCGATCTCGGCGATGCCGGTGGCCGCCTTGATCTGGCGGATGTCGAGGATGCACTCGTGGGCGACGCGGCCGCGGCTGCCGACGTAGAGCACCGGGTAGTGGTCCTTGAGTTTCGTCGCCACGTAGTTGGCGTTGAGGATGGCGATCTTCGTCGCCAGCGTCGCGCCTTCGCCGCCGAGCATGGCGATGTACATCCACGAGATCGGCAGGATCGACGCCGAGCCGTAGGGCGCGGCAGAGACCGCGCCCTGGCCGGCGTGCGGGCCGGGCACCGGCTGCACGGCGTGGTTGGCCATGAACGGCGCCAGGTGCGCCTTCAGCCCGATCGGCCCCATGCCCGGCCCGCCGCCGCCGTGCGGGATGGCGAAGGTCTTGTGCAGGTTCATGTGGCTGACGTCGGCGCCGATGTGGCCGGGCGAGGTGAGGCCGACCTGCGCGTTGAGGTTGGCGCCGTCCATGTACACCTGGCCGCCGTGCCGGTGCACGATGGCGCAGATGTCCTTCACCGCTTCCTCGAAGACGCCGTGCGTCGACGGGTAGGTGAGCATGATGCAGGCGAGCCTGGCGGCGTGCTGTTCGGCCTTGGCCGCGAGGTCGGCGACGTCGACGTTGCCGTTCTCGTCGCAGTCGACGACCACCACCTGCATGTTGCACATCTGCGCCGTGGCCGGGTTGGTGCCGTGCGCCGACTTCGGGATCAGGCAGATGTCGCGGTGGCCCTCGCCGCGGCTGGCGTGGTAGCGGCTGATGGCGACCAGGCCGGCGTATTCGCCCTGCGCGCCGGAGTTCGGCTGCATGCAGACGGCGTCGAAGCCGGTGACGGCCTTGAGGTAGTCGGCGAGGCCGTCGATCAGCTCGACGTAGCCCTGCGCCTGCTCGATCGGCGCGAACGGGTGGATGTCGCCGAACTCCGGCCAGGTGACCGGGATCATCTCGCTGGTGGCGTTCAGCTTCATCGTGCACGAGCCGAGCGAGATCATCGAGTGGTCGAGCGCCAGGTCGCGGTTCTGCAGCTTCTTCAGGTAGCGCAGCATCGCGTGTTCGGTGTGGTGGCTGTTGAACACCGGGTGCGTCAGGATGGCGTCGCCGCGCAGCAGGCCGGCGGCCGGGTCGCTGGCGGCGACGGCGGCGTCGAGCGCGGCGATGTCTGCATCTGCACCGGCGATCAGCCTGATCAGCGCGGCGACGTCGGCGGCCGTGGTCTTCTCGTCGACGGCGATGCCGAGTTCGCTGCCGGCCGGGCGCAGGTTGTAGCCGGCCGCGCAGGCAGCGGCGCGGACGGCCTCGGTGCGCTCGCCCAGTTCGACGCGGACGGTGTCGAAGAAGCTGCGCGTGGCGACGGCGACGCCGGCACGTTTCAGGCCCTCGGCGAGGATCGCGGCGAGGCGGTGGATGCGGCCGGCGATGGTCTTCAGCCCCTGCGGGCCGTGATAGACCGCGTACATGCCGGCCATGTTGGCGAGCAGCACCTGCGAGGTGCAGATGTTCGAGTTGGCCTTCTCGCGGCGGATGTGCTGCTCGCGCGTCTGCAGCGTCATGCGGTAGGCGGTCTTGCCGCGCGCGTCCTTCGAGACGCCGATGATGCGGCCGGGCATGGCGCGCACGTTCGCCTCGCGCGTGGCGAAGAAGGCGGCGTGCGGGCCGCCGAAGCCCATCGGCACGCCGAAGCGCTGCGACGAGCCGAGCGCGATGTCGGCGCCCATTTCGCCGGGCGACTTCAGCAGCACCAGCGCCATCAGGTCGGTGGCCACGGCGACGACGCCGCCCTGTGCCTTGACGGCGGCGACGGCGCCGGTCAGGTCGCTTGCCTCGCCGCGGTCGTTCGGATACTGGAAGAGGGCGCCGAAGCATTCCGCCTGCGCGGCTTCCTCCGGAGTGCCGAACTTCAGCTCGAAGCCGAAGAAGGCGGCGCGCGTCTTCACCACGTCGATGGTCTGCGGGAAGCACTCGGCGTCGACGAAGAACACGTTCGACTTCGACTTCGAGACGCGGCGGGCCATGGTCATCGCCTCGGCGGCGGCCGTGGCTTCGTCGAGCAGCGAGGCGTTGGCGAGTTCCAGCCCGGTCAGGTCGATGACCATCTGCTGGAAGTTGAGCAGCGCCTCCAGCCGGCCCTGTGCGATTTCGGCCTGGTAGGGCGTGTAGGCGGTGTACCAGCCCGGATTTTCGAGCACGTTGCGCAGGATGACCTTGGGCGTCAGCGTGTCGTAATAGCCCATGCCGATCAGCGACTTCTTCGCCACGTTCTTCGCGGCGATGCCCTTGATGCGCGCCAGCGCCTCGTGCTCGCGCAGCGGTGCGGCGAGCGGCAGCGGCGCCGGCAGGCGGATCGCCGCCGGTACGGTTTCCTCGATCAGGTCGTCGAGGCTCCCGGCGCCGACGGCGGCGAGCATCGCCGCCCGCTCGTCGGCGTTCGGGCCGATGTGGCGGTGGCTGAATTCGTCGCGCTGTTCGAGTGCGGAAAGAGGAAGGGAAGTCGGGGTCGGGGCGGTCATGCGGAATCCTCGGATGGCTCGATACGAAGCCGCCGCGCCGGCGTCGGCCGGGGCGGCGGCGCTGTCGGTGACGCTCAGGCGTCGGCGATCTTCTGATAGGCGGCGGCGTCGAGCAGGCCGTCGACGTCGGCAGCGTTGGCCGGCTTCAGCCGGAACAGCCAGGCGGCGTAGGCGTCCTGGTTCACGCTCTCCGGTGCGTCGGCGGCGGACTGGTTCACCTCGACGACCTCGCCGGTGATCGGCGCATAGACGTCGGCGGCGGCCTTCACCGATTCGACGACTGCCATTTCCTGACCGGCGGCGTAGGCCTTGCCGACTTCCGGCAGTTCGAGGAAGACGAGGTCGCCGAGCGCTTCCTGCGCGTGGTCGGTGATGCCGACGGTGACGGTGCCGTCCGCTTCGGCGCGGATCCACTCGTGGCTTTCGGTGTACTTCAGGCTGGCGGGAACGTTGGACATGGGAGTCTCCTGGGGAAGATCATTCGGAAAACGGGTTGAGGAGGGCGATGCCGCAGCCCTCGAAATCGCGGGTATTGCGGGTGACAAGCGCGAGGTTGTGCGCCTGCGCGGTGGCGGCGATGAGCATGTCGGCCTGGGTTCGCGTGATGCCGCGTCTGAGAAATTCGCCGCGCATCCGGCCGGCACGCTGGGCGATATCCGACGTGACCGGCAGAACCCGATGAGATTCCTGGAACTGGTCGAGCCATTGAAGCAATTCCACGCTCGGTTTTCGCGATACGCCAAAACACAGTTCGTCGATGGTGATTGCGCTCACGGTCAGTTGGTCGACCGTCGACAGCCAGCGCAGGACGCCCGGGTTGGGGCGCCGCCGGGAAAGCTCGCTGGCGATGTTGGTGTCGACGAGAAAACTCATGCTCGGGCGCCCGGCGCCGATTCCGGATGCTCTTCTTCCAGCATCTGAACCATGGCGTTGGGACGGTCGGACCTCACGCCGCAATCGAGGCCGTCCTCATGGCCGGCGTCGATCAGCAGCCGTCGAAGTTCGGCAAATTCGTCGGCGAGGCTGCGGCGTGGTCTGGCGGCACGTTCCGCCTTCCATACGCGGTACTCGGCCAGTTCCTCGGCGGCGATCACCGCCGCCACCGGCCGGTTGCGGCTGTAGATGAGCTGCGGTTCGTGCGCCGCTTCACGGATCACCTCCGACAGATGCTGCTTGGCTTGGCCGACGTTCCAGTTGTTCATTGCCCGCTCCTTGTGTCCATGTTTCGAATCCATTATAGACACGATCCGTGGACAATCAAATCTGGACGAGCGCCTTGCCGTTGCGGACGAACGGCGGCTTGACGACCTTCGCCGCGAGGCGCTTGTCGCGGATTTCGACCTCGACGACGTCACCGGCGGCGACGCCGAGCGGCAGGCGGGCGAGCGCGATCGACTGCTGCAGCGTCGGCGAGAAGGTGCCGCTGGTGATCTCGCCGTCGCCGTGCGCCGTAATCACCTTCTGGTGGCTGCGCAGCACGCCCTTGTCGAGCAGCACGAGGCCGAGGAACTGCTTCTGCTGGCCGCCGGCGACGAGCGCCGCCCGGCCGACGAAGTCGCGCTCCGATTTCAGGTCGACGGTCCACGCCAGCCCGGCGTCGAGCGGCGATACGGTCTCGTCCATGTCGTTGCCGTAGAGGTTCATGCCGGCTTCGAGGCGCAGCGTGTCGCGCGCGCCGAGGCCGCACTGGGCGACGCCGGCGGCGACGAGCGCCCGCCACAGGTCGGCGGCCTGGGCCGCGGGCAGCGCGATCTCGAAGCCGGCCTCGCCGGTGTAGCCGGTGGTGGCGACGAAATACTCGCCGACCTGCACGCCGAAGAACGGACCGAGGTTCTCGGTCGCCGCCCTGACCTGCGGCAGCACCTGCCACACCTTCGCCTTGGCGTTCGGGCCCTGCACCGCGATCATGGCGAGCGGATCGTTGCCGTCGCGGCGTTCGGTGATCGTCAGGTCCAGGCCCCAGTCCTTGCGGCGGGCGTCCATCCAGGCGAGGTCCTTGATCGCGGTGCCGGCGTTGATGACGACGCGGAAGCGCGCGTCGTCGAGGTAGTAGATGATCAGGTCGTCGACGACGCCGCCGGCGTCGTTGAGCATCGCCGAGTAGAGCGCCTTGCCTGGCGTCTTCAGCCGGTCGACGTCGTTGGCCACCAGCCGGCGCAGGAAGGTTTTCGCATCCGGGCCGGCGACGTCGACGGCGCACATGTGCGAGACGTCGAACATGCCGCAGTCGCGGCGCACCGCGTGGTGCTCCTCGATCTGCGAGCCATAGTTGACCGGCATGTCCCAGCCGCCGAAATCGACCATCCGGGCGCCGGCCGCGCGGTGCACTTCGTTGAGTACGGTTTTTTGCGTCATATCAGTCCCTTGGGCGAGGGTGTTGAGTCGGTTTCCAGAAACGAAAAAGGGGCGAGCCAAAAAGCTCACCCCTCTGTCCTTGGTACCTGAGAGATTGGTCGCCGGATCGGCGACTTGCCCCGTCGGTGGATGGTCCTGGCGTCCATCGCTCTCCAGAGAATTCGATGCCGCGAAACGGTCCTTTTGCCTGAGCGGTTGCGGGTGCGTTGCGCCTTCGGCGACTGCGGTGCAGTTCTCTTCCGTTTGCGGCTCGGACTATACCGGCTCGCCGTCGCCGCTGGCAAGGAGGGCGCTCCTGCCGCGCGCTGCGGCCCGGTCCGCAAGCCCGCGGGGACGGGGCGTCCGCCTCGCTGTGCTATCATTCCCGCCTTCCGGAAAGTCGCTTCCTACCGTGCTCAACGCCGATCTCCACTGCCATTCGACCGCCTCCGACGGCCTGCTCTCGCCGTCCGAGGTGGCGCGTCGCGCCGCCGCCAACGGCGTCGAGCTGCTGGCGCTGACCGACCACGACGACATCGCCGGCCTCGCCGCGGCGCGCGAGGCGGCCGCGGCCATGGGCATGGCCTTCGTCGCCGGCGTCGAGGTGTCGATCGAGTGGGAGGGCATGCAGATCCACGTCGTCGGCCTCGATTTCGACCCGCAGGACGCGGCGCTGAACGCCGGGCTGGCCGGCATCCGCGCCGGCCGCGTCGAGCGCGCCCGGCGCATGGCGGCGGCGCTGGAGAAGTTCGGCATCGGCGGTGCCTTCGACGGCGCCATGCGCCACGCCGAGAACCCGAACCTGGTCTCGCGCGCGCATTTCGCCCGCTACCTGGTCGAGGCCAAGGTGTGCAAGGACGTGCGCAGCGTCTTCGAGTCCTACCTGGTGCCCGGCAAGCCGGGCTACGTCGACCACCGCTGGGCTTCGGTCGCCGACTGCGTCGGCTGGATCAACGGCGCCGGCGGCATCGCCGTCGTCGCCCACCCGGCGCGCTACAAGATCTCCAACGGCGCGCTGCGGCGCTTCCTCGGCGAATTCAAGGATTTCGGCGGACAGGCCATCGAGGTCGTCTCCGGCAGCCATTCGCTCGACGACGTCGGCGTCTTCGGCCGGCTGGCGCGCGAGTTCGGCTTCCTGGCCTCGCGCGGCTCCGACTTCCACGGGCCGCAGGAGAGCTACGTCGACCTCGGCCGCCTCGGCCCGCTGCCGGACGGCCTGACGCCGGTCTGGGAATCGTTCTGAGCCGCGCATGACGCAATACCTGCAGATCCACCCGGACGACCCGCAGCCGCGCTACCTGGAGCGCGCGGCGGCGATCGTGCGCGACGGCGGCCTGGTCGCCTTTCCCACCGATTCTTGCTACGCGCTCGGCTGCCACCTCGGCGACAAGGCGGCGGTGGACCGCATCCGCGCCATCCGCCAGGTCGACGAACGCCACCACCTGACGCTGATGTGCCGCGACCTTTCCGAGATCGCCCAGTACGCCCGCGTCGACAACGCGCAGTACCGGCTGCTCAAGGCGACGACGCCGGGCAGCTACACCTTCATCCTCGAAGGCACCAAGGAGCTGCCGCGGCGCGTGCTGCACCCGAAGCGCAAGACCATCGGCCTGCGCGTGCCCGACCACCGCGTGGCACTGGCGCTGCTGGCGTCGCTCGGCGAGCCGCTGCTGACGACGACGCTGCTGCTGCCCGGCGACGAGGCGCCGCTGACCGAGGGCTGGGAAATCCAGGACCGGCTCGACGGCCAGCTCGAACTGATCCTCGACGGCGGCCACTGCGGCACCGAGCCGACCACCGTCGTCGACCTCACCGGCGGCCAGCCGGCGCTGATCCGCACCGGCCGCGGCAGCCTGGCGCCGTTCGCCTTCTCCGATTGAGCGCATGGACATCTACGCCCTGATCCAGGCGATCGCCATCGCCGCGCTGCCGGTGGTGCTGGCGATCACGCTGCACGAGGCGGCGCACGGCTACGTCGCCCGCCGCTTCGGCGACCCGACGGCGTGGATGGCCGGGCGCATCACCGTCAACCCGCTCAAGCACATCGATCCGATCGGCACCGTCCTCGTGCCGCTGCTGATCCTCATCGTCTCCACCGGCGGCTTCCTCTTCGGCTGGGCGAAGCCGGTGCCGGTGAACTTCGGCAACCTGAGGAACCCCAAGCGCGACATGCTCTGGGTCGCCGCCGCCGGCCCCGGCGCCAATCTGGTCATGGCGCTCGCCTGGGCGGCGCTGATGAAGCTCGCCTGGCTGCTGCCGTTCAACTATTTCAGCCTGCCGATGGCGCGCATGGCCGAGATCGGCATCCTCATCAACGTCAGCCTGATGGTCCTCAACCTGCTGCCGCTGCCGCCGCTCGACGGCGGCCGCATCGCCGTCAGCCTGCTGCCGACGCGACAGGCGCTGGCCTTCGCGCAGCTCGAGCGCTGGGGCTTCCCGATCCTGCTCGTGCTGCTGTTTACCGGTATCCTTGGCAGCGTGCTGCGGCCGCTGATGACCGTCGTCACGAGCCTCATCGCCACGATTTTCCAGTTACCCACCTGATCACCACCATGTACCAGGAACGCGTCCTTTCCGGCATGCGCCCCACCGGCAGCCTGCACCTCGGCCACTACCACGGCGTCCTCAAGAACTGGGTCGGGCTGCAGCACGAATACCCGTGCCTGTTCTTCGTCGCCGACTGGCACGCGCTGACCACGCACTACGACGACCCGCGCGGCATCGACGGCGCCACCTGGGACATGGTCATCGACTGGCTGGCCGCCGGCGTCGATCCGGAGAAGGCGAGCCTCTTCATTCAGTCGCAGGTGCTGGAGCACGCCGAACTGCACCTGCTGCTGTCGATGACGACGCCGCTCGGCTGGCTGGAACGCGTGCCGACCTACAAGGACCAGCAGGAAAAGCTCACGCACAAGGATCTGACCACCTACGGCTTCCTCGGCTACCCGCTGCTGATGAGCGCCGACATCCTGATCTACCGCGCCGACAAGGTGCCGGTCGGCGAGGACCAGTTGCCGCACGTCGAATTCACGCGCGAGCTGGCGCGCCGCTTCAACCACATGTACGGCCGCGAGCCGGGCTTCGAGGAAAAGGCCAGGGCGGCGGTGAAAAGCCTCGGCAGCAAGCGCGCGCGCAGCTTCGAGCATTTCCGCACGCGCTTCCAGCAGGATGGCGACGCGGGCGCGGTAGCCAAGGCGCGCGCGCTGCTCGACGAGGTCGACAACCTGCCGCACGAGGACCGCGAGCGCCTGTGCGGCTACCTGGAAGGCACCGGCAAGATGATCCTCGTCGAGCCCGGCGCGCTGCTCACCGAAGAATCGAAGATGCCGGGCCTCGACGGGCAGAAGATGTCCAAGTCGTACAACAACACGATCACGCTGCGCGAGGACGCAGCCTCGGTGACGCAGAAGGTGCGGCGCATGCCGACCGACCCGGCGCGCGTGCGCCGCACCGACCCCGGCGAACCGACGCGCTGCCCGGTCTGGCAACTGCACGAGGTCTATTCGAACGACGAGGTGAAAGCCTGGGTGCAGCAAGGCTGCCGCTCGGCCGGCATCGGCTGCCTGGAGTGCAAGCAGCCGGTGATCGACGGCATCATCAAGGAGCAGGCGCCGATGCGCGAGCGCGCGCAGCGCTACCTCGACAACCCGGCGCTGGTGCGCGAGATCGTCGCCGCCGGCAACGAGAAGGCGAGGAAGCTCGCCGGCGAGACGATGCGCGACGTGCGCGCGGCGATGGGCCTCGGCTACCGCTGAACCGGGCGCCGGCGGAACCACGGGCATGAGCGAGAACGGGCTCCTCGAAGGCATCGAGCCGCCGCCCCCGCCGGCGGAGGCGGCCGGCGCCGAGCCGGTGGCGCGCATCTACGGCCAGCCACTGGAACAGTTGCCGCTGGACCTGTATATTCCGCCCGACGCGCTGGCGGTGATGCTCGACGCCTTCGAAGGGCCGCTCGACCTGCTGCTCTACCTGATCCGCAAGGCCAACGTAAACATCCTCGACATTCCGATGGCGCCGCTGACGCGCCAGTACCTGGACTACGTCGAGGCGATGCGCTCCCGGAACCTGGAACTCGCCGCCGACTACCTGGTGATGGCGGCGATGCTGATCGAGATCAAGTCGCGCATGCTGTTGCCGCGGCCGAAGGCGGCCGAGGGCGAGGAGGTCGAGGACCCGCGCGCCGAGCTGGTGCGCCGCCTGGTCGAATACGAGCAGATGAAGCTCGCCGCCGCGAAGCTCGACGCGCTGCCGCAGGCCGAGCGCGACTTCGCCTGGGTCGAGGTCTGGGTCGAGAAGTCGATGGTGCGGCGCTTCCCGGACGTGAACGTCGTCGACCTGCAGGAAGCCTGGACGGCGATCCTGCGCCAGGCGAAGCTGCACAAGCACCACCGGGTGCAGCGCGAGGAGCTGTCGGTGCGCGAGCACATGGGCATCATCCTGCGCCAGTTGCGCGAGACCGACGGCTTCGTCGAGTTCGTGCGCATGTTCGAGCCGGCGATGGGCGTCGCCGGCGTCGTCGTGCATTTCCTGGCGATGCTGGAACTGGCGCGCGAGCACCTGGTCGAGATCACCCAGACCGAAGCCTTTGACCCGATTTACGTGAGGTTGGCCGATGGAAGAAGTGTCGAACCCGCCGTCGAACAGCCCGACGGAGACGCCGAGCAGCCTGCCGGATAACCCGGACGCGCTGAAGCGCGTGCTGGAAGCGGCGCTGCTCGCCGCGCAGGAGCCGCTGCCGGTGAGCGACCTGCGCCGGATGTTCGTCGAGGATATCGGCAGCGACGTCGTCAGGAAGCTGCTCGACGAGCTGCGCGACGAATGGAGCGGCCGGCCGGCCGAACTGGTGCAGCTCGCCAGCGGCTGGCGCTTCCGCACGCGGCCGGAATACCTCGGCTACCTGGCGCGGCTGAACCCGGAGAAGCCGCCGAAGTACTCGCGCGCCGTGCTCGAAACGCTGGCCATCATCGCCTACCGGCAGCCGGTGACGCGCGGCGACATCGAGGACATCCGCGGCGTCACCGTCGCCTCGCAGATCATCAAGGCGCTGGAGGAGCGTGGCTGGGTCGACGCCGTCGGCCACCGCGACACGCCGGGACGGCCGGCGCTCTACGCGACCACCAAGAAATTCCTCGACGACCTCGGCCTGCGCAGCCTGACCGAGCTGCCGCCGCTGGAGCAGATCAACCAAGCACTGGAACTGGCCAATGGTTAACAAATCCCGCCGCACTCCCTTCCGGCCGCCGCAGGGCGCGAAAGCGAAAACGCGGCCCGCCGCCTTCGAGCGCTACGGCGACGACGAGGCGCTCGACCGGGCGGTGAACGGCAACCGCCTGCCGCAGGAAAAACCGGCGAACAAGGCGCCGGCGCCGGGCGGCCGCCGCGGCCGCACCAGCGTCGAGCAGCAGGGCGAGCCGGAGCGCCTGCACAAGGTGCTGGCGCAGTCCGGTATCGGCTCGCGGCGCGAGATGGAGGAGATGATCGTCGCCGGCCGCATCAGCGTGAACGGCCTGCCGGCGCACGTCGGTCAACTGGTCGGACCGAGCGACCGGATCAAGGTGAACGGCAAGCTGGTGCACGCCAAGTTCTCCTTCTCCAGCCGGCTGCCGCGCGTGATCATGTACCACAAGCCGGAGGGCGAGATCGTCTCGCGCGACGATCCGGAGAAGCGCGCCTCGGTGTTCGACGCGCTGCCGCGCATCAACGGCGGCCGCTGGGTGGCCGTCGGCCGGCTCGACTTCAACACCAGCGGCCTGCTGCTGTTCACCAGCTCCGGCGAACTGGCCAACCGGCTGATGCACCCGCGCTACCAGCTGGTGCGCGAGTACGCGGCGCGCGTGCTCGGCGACCTCTCCGAGGAGAAGATCGAGCAACTGCGCGAGGGCGTCGAGCTGGAGGACGGCCCGGCGCACTTCGAGACGATCGAGGACGGCGGCGGCCAGGGTGCCAACCACTGGTACCGCGTGACCCTCTCGGAAGGCCGCAACCGCGAGGTGCGGCGCATGTTCGAGGCGGTCGGCGCCACGGTCAGCCGGCTGATCCGCGTGCGCTACGGCCCCTTCCTGCTGCCGCCGTACCTGAAGCGCGGCAAGACCAAGGAGCTGGAAGAAGCGGAAGTGCAGGCGCTGATGAAGAGCTTCGGCGTCGGCTCGGGCGGCGAGGAGAAGGGACGCGCGCGCGCCGCCCGGCCGGCCGGCGAGGTCGACGGCAACCGGGCGCCGCGCCCTGGCCGCGCGCCGCGCGACGGCAAGGTCGTCGACGGCAACCGCGCGCCGGCGCCGCGCAAGGCGCGGCCGCCGCGACGGGGTTCGGCGGCCGGCGGCGAGGCGGACGGCAACAAGCGCGCCGAGGGCGGCGCACGCACCGGCGGCAAGCCGGCGGCGGGCGGCCGACCCGCCGGCGGCGGCCGCCGGGGACGCGGGCGCGCGCCGAAGCCGGAATAGCGGCGGAATAGCGGCGCCGGGTGGCGACTTCGTTGCCATCCGGCCGCGTTTCCCGCTATAATCCGACGCTTTCTTCCGCCGGCCTCCGTTGAGGCGGGGCATTTCTGGATGGGCGTTTCGCCCATTTTTTATTTGTAGCGCATGAACCTTCACGAACTGATCGAGAAAACCGTCGCCGGCCTCGGCTATGAGCTGGTCGACCTGGAGATGAGCCCGCGCGCGCGCGTTCTCCGGGTGTTCATCGACAAGCCGGAAAAGGCGCGCGGCGTGGACATCGACGATTGCGTCGCCGTCAGCAACCAGTTGTCGCGGGTGCTGACCGTCGAGAACATCGACTACGACCGCCTCGAGGTATCGTCGCCCGGCCTCGACCGGCCGCTGAAGAAGCCGGCCGACTACGAGCGCTTCGCCGGCTCGGAGGTGCATCTCAAGCTGCGCGTTCCCGTCAACGGTCGTCGCAATTTCAACGGTGTCCTGCAGGGGCTGCAGGACGGCAAGCTGCGCCTCGCCCTCGAAGCGGGCGAGGTGGAACTGGACCTGGGCAACGTCGAGCGTGCCCGTCTGGTCCCCAGGTTCGATTGAGCCTGGACAAAGGAGGTTAGGAAAGAATGAGCCGCGAAATTCTGCTGCTGGTCGATGCGCTGGCGCGCGAAAAGAACGTTCCCAAGGACATCGTCTTCGGCGCCCTCGAACTGGCGCTGGCCTCGGCGACCAAGAAGCGCATCCACGACGAGGCCGACGTGCGCGTCGCCATCGACCGCGAAACCGGCGACTTCGACAGCTTCCGCCGCTGGGCGGTGGTCGCCGACGACGACTTCGAGAACGAGCACCTGCAGGTGCCGATCTCGGCGGCGCTGGTCGAGGACCCGGAATTCCAGGTCGGCGACTTCATCGAGGAGCCGCTCGAACCGATCGACTTCGGCCGCATCGGTGCGCAGGCCGCCAAGCAGGTGATCCTGCAGAAGATCCGCGACGCCGAGCGCGAGCAGATCCTCAACGACTTCCTCGAGCGCGGCGAGCACATCGTCTCCGGCACGATCAAGCGCATGGAGCGCGGCAACGCCATCATCGAGTCGGGCAAGGTCGAGGCCGTGCTGCCGCGCGACCAGACGATCCCGAAGGAGAACGTGCGCATCGGCGACCGCGTCAAGGCCTACCTGCTGAAGATCGACCGCCAGGCGCGCGGCCCGCAACTGATCCTGTCGCGCACCGCCCCCGAATTCATCATGAAGCTGTTCGAGCTGGAAGTGCCGGAGATCGACGACGGCCTGATGGAGATCAAGGCCGCTGCCCGCGACCCCGGCATGCGCGCGAAGATCGCGGTCAAGTCGAACGACCAGCGCATCGACCCGATCGGCACCTGCGTCGGCCTGCGCGGCACCCGCGTCCAGGCGGTGACCAACGAACTCGCCGGCGAACGCGTGGACATCGTGCTGTGGTCGGCCGATCCGGCGCAGTTCGTGGTCGGCGCGCTGGCACCGGCCGAAGTCTCGTCGATCGTCGTCGACGAGGAGAAGCACAGCATGGACGTGGTCGTGGACGAGGACAACCTGGCCATCGCCATCGGCCGCGGCGGCCAGAACGTGCGGCTGGCGTCCGAGCTGACCGGCTGGACGATCAACCTGATGACCGAGGAAGAGTCGCAGAAGAAGTCCGAGGCCGAGACCGCCGCCATCCGCGTGCTCTTCATGGAGAAGCTCGACGTCGACGAGGAGGTCGCCGACATCCTGATCGAGGAAGGCTTCTCGACGCTGGAAGAGGTGGCCTACGTGCCGCTGCACGAGATGCTCGAGATCGAAGCCTTCGACGAGGCGACCGTGCAGGAGCTGCGCGACCGCGCCCGCAACGTGCTGCTGACCGAGGCGATCGCCACCGAGGAGCAGCTCGAAGGCGTCGAGGAGGCGATGATCAATCTCGACGGCATGGACAAGGCGCTCGCCGCCCGGCTCGCCGGCAGCGGCATCAAGACCCGCGACGACCTGGGCGACCTGGCCGTCGACGAACTGACTGAAATGACCGGCATCGACGCCGACCGTGCGACACAGCTGATCACCAACGCGCGCGCGCACTGGTTCGAGTAAGCGACAGGGAGAAGAAACCATATGGCGCAAACGAGTGTTTCCCAGTTTGCGGGCGAACTGAAACTGCCCGCGACATCCTTGCTCGAGCAACTGAGGAAGGCCGGCGTCGACAAGAAGGGCGTCGACGACCTGCTCACCGAGGCCGACAAGTCGATGCTCCTCGACTACCTGCGCAAGGCGCACGGCGAGGCGCAGGCGAAGACCAAGATCACGCTGACGCGCAAGCAGACGAGCGAGATCAAGGCGCACGACGCCTCGGGCAAGACCCGCACGGTGCAGGTCGAGGTGCGCAAGAAGCGCGTGCTGGTCAAGCGCGACCCCGCCGAGCTGGCGGCCGAGGCCGTCGTTGCGGCGCCGGTCGTCGAGCCGGTGGTTGAAGAACCGGTCGTACCGGTCGTCGTCGCGCCCGAGCCGGAACCCGTGGTCGTCGTCGTGCCGGAACCGGTGGTCGAGGTCCCGGCGGCGCCGATCGTCGTCGAAGCGGCGCCGGAAGCTCCGGAAGCGCCGGCGAAGACGACCAAGGCGACCAAGACGAAGGCGGTCCGGCCGTCGCTGGCCTCGGTGATCGGCGAGGAAGAAGTGCGTCAGCGCGAGGAAGAGGCGCGCCGCGCCGCCGCGCTGGCCGAGCGCCAGGCCGCCGATTTCCGCGAGCGCCAGGAGCGCCAGGCGGAGCTTGCCCGCCTGCGCCTGGAAGCCGAGGAAAAGGCCGTCGCCGCGCGCGCCGCGGAGGCCGCCAAGGCCGCCGCCGCGCAGAGCGCGGCCGAGAAGCCGGCCGAGGACAAGACCCTGCACCGTCCGGCGAAGCCGGAAGGCAAGGGCAAGGACGCCAAGAAGGACGACAAGAAGGGCACCTGGACCGACAGCGCCCGGAAGCGCGGCATCAAGACGCGCGGCGGCGACGCCGGCGGCGGCTGGCGCGACGGCAAGGGCGGCGGCCGGCACGGCAAGCGCGACGACGGCGAGCACGCCTTCCAGGCGCCGACCGAGCCGCTGGTGCGCGAAGTGCACGTGCCGGAGACGATCTCCGTCGCCGACCTCGCCCACAAGATGGCGGTCAAGGCCACCGAGGTCATCAAGACGATGATGAAGATGGGCTCGATGGTCACCATTAACCAGGTGCTCGACCAGGAGACGGCGATGATCGTCGTCGAGGAGATGGGCCACAAGGCGCTCGCCGCCAAGCTCGACGATCCGGACGCCTTCCTCGAGGAAAACGCCGAGCACAAGGATTACGTGCTCGAACCGCGGGCGCCGGTGGTCACCGTCATGGGCCACGTCGACCACGGCAAGACCTCGCTGCTCGACTACATCCGGCGCACGCGCGTCGCCTCCGGCGAGGCCGGCGGCATCACGCAGCACATCGGCGCCTACCACGTCGAGACGCCGCGCGGCATGGTCACCTTCCTCGACACGCCGGGCCACGAGGCGTTCACGGCGATGCGCGCGCGCGGCGCCAAGGCGACCGACATCGTCATCCTGGTCGTCGCCGCCGACGACGGCGTCATGCCACAGACCAAGGAAGCGATCCACCACGCGAAGGCGGCCGGCGTGCCGATCGTCGTCGCCGTGACCAAGGTCGACAAGCCGGAAGCCAACCCCGACCGCGTCAAGCAGGAACTGGTCGCCGAGGAAGTGGTGCCGGAAGAATACGGCGGCGATTCGCCCTTCATCGGCGTTTCGGCGAAGACCGGGCAGGGCATCGACGATCTGCTGGAGCAGGTCCTACTGCAGGCGGAAGTGCTCGAACTCAAGGCGGCCAAGGATTCCCCTGCCAAGGGCCTGATCATCGAAGCCCGCCTCGACAAGGGCCGTGGCCCGGTGGCGACGATGCTGGTGCAGACCGGCACGCTGCGCCAGGGCGACATGCTGCTCGCCGGCCAGATGTTCGGCAAGATTCGCGCGATGCTCGACGAGAACGGCAAGCCGATCAAGGAAGCCGGCCCGTCGATTCCGGTCGAGATCCAGGGCCTGTCCGACGTTCCGGCCGCCGGCGAAGAGGCCGTGGTGCTCGGCGACGAGAAGAAGGCGCGCGAAATCGCGCTCTTCCGCCAGGGCAAGTTCCGCGACGTCAAGCTGGCCAAGGCGCAGGCCGCCAAGCTGGAGAACATCTTCGAACAGATGGGCGAGGGCGAGGTGAAGACCCTGCCGCTGATCATCAAGGCCGACGTCCAGGGCTCGCAGGAGGCGCTGGTGCAGTCGCTGCAGAAGCTGTCGACCGGCGAGGTTAAGGTCAATGTCATCCACGCCGCGGTCGGCGGCATCAGCGAATCCGACGTGAACCTGGCGCAGGCCTCGAAGGCCGTGATCATCGGCTTCAACACGCGCGCCGACGCCGGCGCGCGCAAGGCGGCCGAGAGCTTCGGCGTCGATATCCGCTACTACAACATCATCTACGATGCGGTGGACGAGGTGAAGTCGGCGCTCTCTGGCATGCTGTCGCCGGAGAAGAAGGAGGAGATCATCGGCGCCGTCGAGATCCGTCAGGTCTTCCGCGCCTCGAAGATCGGCACCATCGCCGGCTGCTACGTGCTCGACGGCGTCGTCAGGCGCGGCGCCCGCGCGCGGCTCTTGCGCGGCAACGTCGTCCAGTGGGACGGCGAGCTCGATTCGCTCAAGCGCTTCAAGGACGACGTCAAGGAAGTCAAGGCCAACTTCGAGTGCGGTCTGTCGCTGAAGAACTTCAACGACATCGAAGAAGGCGACCAGCTCGAAATCTACGAGATCAAGGAAATTGCCCGGACGCTCTAAGCACCACGCCGCCGGCTTCTCGCGCAAGGAGCGCGTCAACGGACAGATCCGCCGCGAGCTGGCGGATCTGATCCGCGGCGAGCTGAAGGACCCGCGCGTGGGCATGGTCAGCATCACCGAGGTCGAGGTGACGCCGGACTACGCGCACGCCAAGGTCTGGTTCAGCACGCTCGCCGGCGAGGAGAAGATTCCCGAGGTCCTGCAGGGGCTGAAGCAGGCGTCCGGCTTCCTGCGCCGCGAGCTGGGGCGCCGCGTGCGCATCCACACGACGCCGGAGCTGCACTTCGTGCACGACGCCTCGCTCGAACGCGGCGCCGACCTGTCGCGGCTGATCGACGAGGCCAACCGCCTGCACGGCGAGGATTCGGCGCCCGCCGAATCCGCCGCGCCTCCCGACAAGGACGCCGACGGCGAATGAACCCGCCCGCCCGGCGCCGCTGGCGGCGGGTCGACGGCGTCCTGCTCCTCGACAAGCCCTCCGGCATCAGCTCCAACGACGCGCTGCAGAAGGCGCGCCGCCTGTTCTCGGCCGAGAAGGCCGGCCACACCGGCACCCTCGACCCGCTCGCCTCCGGCCTGCTGCCGCTGTGCTTCGGCGAGGCGACCAAGTTTTCCGCCGACCTGCTCGACGCCGACAAGACCTACGAAGCGACGCTGCGCCTGGGCGCGACGACGACCACCGCCGACGCCGAGGGCGAGGTGCTGGAGTGGCGGCCGGTGAACGTCGGCGAGGCCGAGGTCGCCGCCGCGCTGCCGCGCTTCACCGGCGCCATCGAACAGGTGCCGCCGATGTATTCGGCCTTGAAGCGCGACGGCCGTCCGCTCTATGAACTCGCCCGGCAGGGCGTCGAGGTCGAGCGCGCGGCGCGCGCGGTGTTCATCCACGAACTGACGCTGCTCGGCGTTTCCGGGGAAGACGTCTCGATCCGCGTAACCTGCAGCAAGGGCACCTACGTGCGCACGCTGGCCGAGGACATCGGCGCCGCGCTCGGCTGCGGCGCGCACCTCGTCGCGCTGCGGCGCACGCGCGTCGGCCCGCTCGATCTTGCCGGCGCGCGCACGCTGGCGGACATCGAGGCGTGCGCGGAGGAGGCGCAGGACGGCCTGCTGCTGCCCGTGGATACGCTTCTCGCCGGGCTGCCGCCGGTCGTCCTCGACGCCGCCGCGGCGCTCCGCTTCGGCAACGGCAACCCGGTCGCCGCCGACCTTGCCGGCCCGTGCCGGGTCTATGCCGACGGCCGCCTGCTCGGGCTCGGCCGCGGCGACGGCGCCGGGCTGCTGCACCCGAAGCGCCTCGTCGCCCGCTGATTCAGACGGCGGCGATCGCCGCCTCGATCTCGGCGAAGGTCCTTGCCGTTTCCCCCTCCGGCAGCGGCATGCCGAGCTGGCGCGCGATCTGCGTCGCCGAGAAGACGCCGCAGACCACCTGCCGGCCGTGCGCGTCGCGGTCGACGACGAAGGCGTGCTGCCGGCCGCAGGCTCTCAGCGTGGCGACGACGTGGCCGACCTCGGCGCGCGTGACCATGGAGAGTTCGATGGTGTCGAGCCGCACGACCGGCGTCATGATGTGCGCCACGCGCAGTTCGCCGCGGCTCAGGCCGTGGTTCTGCGCCGACTGCAGCGGCCGCTCGCCGAGCACGTCGCTGGCGGTGACGACGCCCTGCAGCCGCCGCGCCTCGTCGACGACGAAGAGCATGCGCACGCCGCGATGGATCATCGCCTGGTTGGCGTCGGCGACGAGTGCGCCGGCCTCGATGGCGGCGGCGGGGGTGCGGCTGAGGTCGGTCATCACCTGCAGCGCCGGCGAATCGAGGTAGACCGGCGGCGGCGTCAGGCTGGCGGAAACGAAGCAGCCGGCGGAAGAAACGGCGCCGGTGGCGAGCGCGGGGTAGTTGGCGCGTGTCATGAACGGTCTCCTTGGCGGTGGAAAAGGCGGGCCGCATTCTCGCGGCGGCCCGCAACCGTCAGACTCGCGCGCCGGCGGCCGGTTCCGGCGCCAGGGCCTACGCTAGCGCGCCGCAGCAGTGCTTGTACTTCTTGCCGGAGCCGCAGGGGCAGGCGTCGTTGCGGCCGACCTTGCCGTCGCCGCGGCGGATCGTGCCGTGGCCGCGCTTGGCGGTCCAGAACATGAAGATCTCGGAGACGGCGCGCGCCAGTTCCTCTTCCGAATCGCGCAGCAGCTCGGCCAGCTCCTCGCCTTCCGGCCAGGACTCGCCGTGCTCGCGGGCGGCGGCCTCGGCCTCGCCGGTGAGCACCATCAGCGGGAACAGGCGCTCGTCCAGCCACTCGATCTCCTCCTCGTCGTCGAGGCCCTCGAACCAGTCCTCGACCGCCGTGTCGACGCCGTGCAGGTAGGCCAGGCACCACGGCTCGTAGTCGCTCGGCGCGTCGTCGGCGTCGCTCTCCGGGTAGAGATAGAGCAGCAGCGGCTCGTCGTCGGCGAGCTGGGCGGCGACGTCGGCGGCCAGCCGGCGCAGCAGTTCGGCGGCCTCCTGGCCGGCGGCGCTGGCCAGCCCGGCCTCGCTGCCGAGGATTTCCGCCAGCCACTCGCTTTCCGGCAGTTGCGCCGGACCGGCGAGCGCGGCGCAGAGATAGCCCTGCGCCTCGTCGAGGCGCATCGCCTCGTCGAAGGCCGGGTCGTCGAGCAGGGCTTCGAGGCGGTCGAGTTCGGCGTCGGTGATCGCCGGCTCGCGGCCGGCGGCGGTGTTTTCGTTCATGGCTCAGCCTCGGGTGTTGGATTGGGATGCGAAGGTCGTCAGGTCGACGCGCGGCGCCGGCTGCCAGCCCTTCTTGCGGTGCTCGGCGACGACGTTGGTGAAGATGCCGCCGCGCACGTAGAACTTTGCGGTGAGCCGCATGTAGCGCGGCCTGGTGGCCTTCACCAGGTCGTCGAGGATGCGGTTGGTGACGGCTTCGTGGAAGCAGCCCTGGTCGCGGAACGACCACATGTACAGCTTCAGGCTCTTCAGCTCGACGCAGAGTTTTTCCGGGATGTAGTCGAGGAGCAGCGTGGCGAAGTCCGGCTGGCCGGTCTTCGGGCACAGGCAGGTGAATTCCGGGATTTCCATGTGGATGTGGAAATCGCGCTCCGGCGCGGGATTGGGAAAGGTTTCCAGGGTCTTGGAAGGCTGGCTGGGCATGCTCGGGAGGTCCGTGAAGGGGATGCAAAATGTTATTATAGCCGGCGATTCCGGGCCTTCCCCCGGGCCGCCCGCCGCTGCCGCCGAAACGGATCGAACCTTCCCGCCCCGCACGAGAACACGCCCCGCCCATGCGCCTGACCAAACTCAAGCTCGCCGGTTTCAAGTCCTTCGTCGACCCCACCATGATCGCGCTGCCCGGCCAACTGGTCGGCGTCGTCGGTCCGAACGGCTGCGGCAAGTCGAACGTGATCGACGCGGTGCGCTGGGTGCTCGGCGAATCCAAGGCTTCCGAGCTGCGCGGCGAGTCCATGCAGGACGTGATCTTCAACGGTTCGTCCAACCGCAAGCCGGTGGCCCGCGCCTCGGTCGAGATGATCTTCGACAACTCGCTCGGCCGCGCCGCCGGCCAGTGGTCGCAGTACGCCGAGCTGTCGGTGAAGCGCGTGCTGACGCGCACCGGCCAGTCCGAGTACTACATCAACAACCTGCAGGTGCGCCGGAAGGACATCACCGACCTGTTCCTCGGCACCGGGCTGGGGCCGCGCGCCTACGCCATCATCGGCCAGGGCATGATCTCGCGCATCATCGAGGCCAAGCCCGACGAGCTGCGCGTGTTCCTCGAAGAGGCGGCCGGCGTCACCCGCTACAAGGAGCGGCGCAGGGAGACCGAGAACCGCATCGCCGACACGCGCGAGAACCTCACCCGCATCGAGGACATCCGCGGCGAGCTGGCGGCGCAGATGGAGCGGCTGGAAGCGCAGGCCGCGGTCGCCCGCCAGTACCACGAATACAACGGCGAGCTGACCCGCAAGCAGCAACTCCTGTGGCTCTTGAAGCGCAACGAGGCCGAGGCCGAGCGCGAGCGCGCGGCGCGCGACGTCGAGCGCGCGGCGAACGACCTGGAAGGCCGGATGGCCGGCCTGCGCGAGATCGAGGCGCGGCTGGAAGCGGCGCGCGAACAGCATTTCGGCTCGTCGGACGGCGTGCACAACGCGCAGAGCGAGCTGTTCGCCGCCAACGCCGAGGTCGCCCGGCTGGAAACCGAACTGCGCCACCGGCGCGAGGCGCAGCAGGATCTGGAACAGCGCGTCGCGCAGTTGAACGCCGAGCGCCAGCAGTGGCAGGTGCAGGCCGAGAAGGCCGACGCCGACGAGCGGCGCTGGCGCGAGCTCGCCGAACTCGCCGACGAGCGCACGGAAGAGGCGGCGATGCGCCTCGAAGCGCAGCAGGAGCGCCTGCCGCTGGCCGAGGACGCGCAGGCCGCGGCGCAGGAGGCGGTCAACGCGCAGCGCGCGGCGGTGGCCGAGGCCGAGCAGAAGCTGCGCGTCGAGGAGGCGCACAAGGCCAACGCCGAGCGCACGCTGTTCAACATCGGCGGCCGCCGCGAGCGGCTGGAGCAGGAAGCGGCGGCGCTGGCCAAGCCGGACGAGGCCGAGATCGCGCTGAAGGAGGCCGAACACGACTCGCTGCAGGAAGAGGTGGCGGCGGCGCAGGAGCGCGTGCTGGCGACGCAGCAGTCCCTGCCGGAGCTGGAAGCGCGCCGGCGCGAGGCGCAGCAGGATCTGCAGCGCGCGCAGCAGGCCAAGGGCGAGGCCGAGGCGCGGCGGAACGCGCTCGAGCAGTTGCAGAAGCGCATGCAGAGCGGTTCGAAGATCGGCGAATGGCTGCAGCGGCACGGCCTCTCGGCGCGCACGCCGCTGTGGAAGCGGCTGCACGTCGAGGCCGGCTGGGAAGACGCGCTGGAAGCGGTGCTGCGCGAGCGGCTGTCGGCGGTGGACGCCGGCGACGCCGACCTCGCCGCCTGGGCCAAGGACCGGCCGGGCGCCAAGGTCACGGTGCTGCTGCCGGGCGGCGGCGACGGCAGCGCGGGGGGAGGCGAGAGCGACAGCCTGCTGGCGCGCGTCCGCTGCGACGACGCGGCGATCGCCGGCCCGCTCGCCGACTGGCTGCGCGGCGTGCGCAGCGTCGCCGACCTGCCGTCGGCGCTGGCGCGGCGCGGCGAGCTGGCCGCCGGCGAAATCTGGGTGACGAAGGGCGGCGACCTCGTCGGCCGCCACAGCGTGACGCTGTTCGCGGCGGACGCCGCCGAGCACGGCTTCCTCGAACGGCAGCGCGAGATCGAATCGCTGCAGGCGCTGATCGACGAGCGCCAGCAGGCGGTCGAGGGCGAGGAGGCGCGGCTGGTCGAGGTCGACGAGCGGCTGGAAACGGCGCGCGGCGAGGTCGAGGAGGCGCGCCGGCAACTGGAAGCGCGGCAGGAGCGCGCGCACGCGGTGCAGCTCGACGTGCTCCGGCTGACGCAGATCATGGAGCGCTACCAGGACCGCATGGCGCAGATCGACGAGGCGTTGCGCGAGTTCCAGGCCGAGGAAGAGGGCGAGCGCGAGCGCATGCTGCTCGCCGAGGAATCGATCGCCGCCCAGCGCGAGCGGGTCGGCGAACGGCAGGTGGCTTTGAACGAGACCAAGGGCGGGCTGGAAGCCGCCGAGCGCGCGCTGCGCGACGAACGGGAACAGGTGTCGGTGGCCGAGCGCGAGCTGCGCGAGGCGCAGTTCTCGCAGCGCGAATGCGCCGGCAAGCTCGAAGAGATCGCCGCCGGCCGCGAGCTGGCGGCCCGGCAACTGACGCGCGTCGCCGATGATCTGGCGCGCTGCGCGGACAGCGCCGGCAATCTCGACCCGGAAGAGATCGTGCCCCGGCTGCAGGAGGCGCTCGAACTGCGCATGGTGCGCGAGCAGGCGCTGGCCGGCATGCGCGACGCGCTGGAAGCGGCGACCGCCGGCCTGCGCGGGCTGGAGGAGGAGCGGCTGAAGATCGAGCAGGGCCTCAACCCGCTGCGCGACCGCATCGGCGAGCTGCGCCTGAAGGAACAGGCGGCGGCGATGAACGTCGAGCAACTGGCGCAGCAACTGGCCGAGGCAGAGGCCGACGAGGCGGCGCTCGCCGCCGACTTGCCGGGCGCCAGGCCGGGGCCGCTGCAGGGCCAGATCACCTCGCTGCAGCGGCAGATCGAGGCGCTCGGCGCGGTCAACCTCGCGGCGCTCGAAGAGCTGGCATCGGCGACGGAGCGCAAGGGCTATCTGGATGCGCAGGCCGCCGACCTCGGCGAGGCGCTGGAAACGCTGGAGAACGCCATCCGCCGCATCGACCGCGAGACGCGCGAGTTGCTGCAGACCACCTACGACACGGTGAACCGCCACTTCGGCGAACTCTTCCCGACGCTCTTCGGCGGCGGCGAGGCACGCCTCATCATGACCGGCGACGAGATCCTGGACTCCGGCGTGCAGGTCATGGCGCAGCCGCCGGGCAAGAAGAATTCGACGATCCACCTGCTCTCCGGCGGCGAGAAGGCACTGACCGCGATCGCGCTGGTGTTCGCCATGTTCCAGCTCAATCCGGCGCCGTTCTGCCTGCTCGACGAGGTCGACGCGCCGCTCGACGACACCAACACCGAGCGCTTCGCCAACATGGTGCGGCGCATGTCGGCCAACACGCAGTTCCTGTTCATCAGCCACAACAAGATCGCCATGGAGATGGCCGAGCAACTGGTCGGCGTGACCATGCAGGAATCGGGCGTCTCGCGCATCGTCGAGGTGGACATCGACGAGGCGCTGCGCATGCGCGAGCAGGTGGCGGCATGAATGAACTGCAGCTCGGGCTGATCGGGCTCGGCGTCTGCGGGGTCGCCGGCGTCTTCGCCTACAACAAGTGGCAGGAAAACCGCCACCGGCGGCTGGTCGAGCGGTCGATGCCGCGCGCGCACGCCGACGTGCTGCTCGGCGACGCGCCGGCGGCGGAAGCCCATCCGCCGGTTGCCGTCGAAGAAGACGACGCGCCGGCCTTCGTCGAACCGGCGCCGTTTGCCGACGAGCAGCCGCGCGGGCGTCGCAGCGAGCGCGTAGAGCCGGTCCTGAGTCTGGACGAGGCGCTGCCTGCGGCGGACGATGAGGTCGAGGCGCCGGCCCCCGCTCCTGCGGCGGTCGAGGCGGCGATGCCGGCGGAACCCGCCGCCCACGCGCCGGCGGCCGCCGGCGACGAGCCGCCGGAACACCTCGTTTCGCCGGTGATCGACTACATCGCCGCCTTCGAGTTGGTCGAAGCGGTGTCCGGCGAGCAGATTCTCGCCTCGCAGCAGGAACTCCTCGCCCGCGTCGCGAAACCGATCGCCCGCGTCGGCCTGAACGACCGCAGCGGCCACTGGGAACGCATCGCCGCCGGCGGCGCCTATCGCCGGCTGCGCCTCGGCCTGCTCCTCGCCGATCGCCGCGGGCCGCTCGGCGAGGCCGACCTGCTGACCTTCCACGGCGCCATGCTGAACATCGCCGACGAACTGATGGCGGTCGCCGACATGCCGCCGCGCGACTCGGCGCTCGCCGCCGCCATCGCCCTCGACCGCTTCTGCGCCGAGGTCGACATCCAGGTTGGCATCAACGTGATCGGCAAGGGGCAGCCCTTCGCCGGCACGAAGATCCGCGCGCTGGCCGAGGCCGCCGGCATGGTCCTCGATTCGTCCGGCCGCTTCGTGCGCTGCGACGAGGAAGGGCATGCGCTCTATACGCTGGCCAGCCAGGAAGCCGCCGGCTTCACGCCGGAGGCGATGAAGACGACGAGCACGCACGGCCTCGTCTTCCTCCTCGACGTGCCGCGCGTCGGCCACGGCGACCGCGCCTTCGCGCAGATGCTCGAACTGGCCCGGCGCATGGCCGAGACGCTGAACGGCGTGCTCGTCGACGACAACCGGCGGCCGCTCACCGAAAGCATGCTCGATCCCTTCCGCCGGCAGATCGGCCAATACCAGTCGCAGCTTGCGGCCAAGGGGCTGCCGGCCGGCGGCCCGCTGGCGCTGCGCCTGTTCGCCTGATGCTGTTCGCTTCGCCCGAGGACTTCGCGCGCGCCGCCGCCCTGCGCGCCGAGCTGGAACGCTTCGACTACCACTACTACGTGCTCGACGCGCCGCTGGTGCCGGACGCCGAGTACGACCGCCTGTTCCGCGAGCTGCAGGCGATCGAGGAGGCGCACCCCGAGCTGGCGACGCCGGATTCGCCGACGCGGCGCGTCGGCGGCCAGCCGCTCGCCGCCTTCGCGCCGGTGCGGCACCGGGTGCCGATGCTGTCGATCCGCACCGAGACCGACACCGAGGCGTCCGGCGCCTTCGCCTTCGACGGCCGCGTGCGCCGCGAGCTGAAGCTCGGCGAGAGCGATCCGCCGGTCGAGTACGCGGCCGAACTCAAGTTCGACGGCCTGGCCATCAGCCTGCGCTACGAGCACGGCGTGCTCGCGCAGGCGGCGACGCGCGGCGACGGCGAGGTCGGCGAGGACGTCACGGCCAACGTGCGCACGGTCGGCCAGATTCCGCTGCGCCTGCACACCGACGCGCCGCCGGCGGTGCTCGAAGTGCGCGGCGAGATCTACATGAAGCGCGCCGATTTCGAACGCTTCAACGCGCGCGCGCTGGCCGCCGGCGAGAAGACGCTGGTCAATCCGCGGAACGGCGCCGCCGGCAGCATCCGCCAGCTCGACCCGAAGATCGCCGCCAGCCGGCCGCTGTCCTTCTTCGCCTACGGCCTGGGCGAGGTGCAGGGCTGGCCGGTGCCGCCGACGCACGCCGGCGTGCTCGACGCGCTCGTCGCCTTCGGCCTGCCGGTCTGCGCCGA
The DNA here is from genome assembly GCA_019455325.1 of Rhodocyclaceae bacterium. Taxonomy (GTDB): domain Bacteria; phylum Pseudomonadota; class Gammaproteobacteria; order Burkholderiales; family Rhodocyclaceae; genus Proximibacter. The sequence continues at coordinate 200,488 of JACFMQ010000001.1, forward strand.
GCGCGCGGTGCTCGCCGGGCCGCAGGCGCTGGCCGACTTCCACGCGGGCGTCGCGGCCAGGCGGCACGCGCTGCCGTTCGCCATCGACGGCGTGGTCTACAAGGTGAACAGCCTGGCGCTGCAGGAGCGGCTCGGCTTCGTCACGCGCGAGCCGCGCTGGGCGGTGGCGCACAAGTATCCGGCCGAGGAGGCGCTGACCACGCTGCTCGACATCGAGGTGCAGGTCGGCCGCACCGGCGCGCTGACGCCGGTGGCGCGGCTCTCGCCGGTGTTCGTCGGCGGCGTCACGGTGACCAACGCGACGCTGCACAACGCCGACGAGATCGAGCGCAAGGGCGGGCTGTGCATCGGCGACACGGTGATCGTCCGCCGCGCCGGCGACGTCATTCCCGAGGTCGTCGGCGTCGTCGCCGAACGCCGGCCGGCGGACGCCCGGCCCTTCGTCATGCCGGCCGTCTGTCCGGTCTGTGGTGCGCACGTCGTGCGCGAGCCGGGCGAGGTCGCAACCCGCTGCTCCGGCGGCTTTTCCTGCCGCGCGCAGCGCATCCAGGCGATCCTGCATTTCGCCGGCCGGCGGATGATGGACATCGACGGCCTCGGCGACCGCTACGTCGAACGCCTCGTCGAGTTCGGCTACGTGCACGGCGTCGCCGACCTCTACCGCCTTACCCTGGACGACCTGCTCGAAATGAAGCGCCGCGCCGACGAGCGCGACGGCACCACGCCGGAGACGGTGAAGGCGGGGCAGATCGCCACCCGCTGGGCGGAGAACCTGCTCGCCGGCATCGCCGCCAGCCGGTCGCCGAAGCTCGCCCGGCTGCTGTTCGCGCTGGGCATCCGGCACGTCGGCGAGACGACGGCGAAGACGCTGGCCGACTGGCTCGGGCGCTTCGACTTCGTGCGCCGCGCGCCGGCGCCGCTCTTGGCCGTGCTGCCCGACATCGGCGCGACGGTGGCCGCCTCGATCGCCGATTTCTTCGCCGAGCCGCGCAACCTCGCCGCCGTGGACGCGCTGTTCGCGGCCGGCGTCGCGGCGGCCGACGAGCATGCGCCGCACCCCGGCCTGGCGGAACGGCTCGGCTGGGCGGAACTCTATGCGGCGCTCGGCGTCCCGAAATTGACGCCGGTGCGCGCGCGCCAGCTTGCTGCGCTGGTCGACGGCGGCGCGCTGGCCGAGGGCCTGCCGGAGGCGCCGGAGCTGCCGGAGGAGACGAGGGCGGCCCTGGCCGACTGGCTGGAGGCGCCGGGCAACCGCCCGCTGCTGCGCGCGCTGGCCGGCCTGCGCGCGGAAATCCTCGCCGCCCTGCCGGCGGAGGCGCTGGCAGCGGCGGCGACGGCCGCCGCGCTGGCCGGCAAGACCTTCGTCCTCACCGGCACGCTGCCGACGCTGTCGCGCGACGCGGCGAAGGAACTGATCGAGGCCGCCGGCGGCAAGGTCAGCGGCTCGGTGTCGAAGAAGACCGACTACGTGGTCGCCGGCGCGGAGGCCGGCAGCAAGCTCGACAAGGCGCAGGCGCTCGGCGTGCCGGTGCTCGACGAGGAGGGTTTGATGACGATGCTTGGAAAGACGTTCGCAAGGGGAGGAAACGAATGAAGAAAGTGCGCAAGGCGGTGTTCCCGGTGGCTGGTCTCGGTACCCGCTTCCTGCCGGCGACCAAGGCCAGCCCGAAGGAAATGCTGCCGGTCGTCGATAAGCCGCTGATCCAGTATGCGGTCGAGGAGGCGGTCGAGGCCGGCGTCACCGACATGATCTTCGTCACCGGCCGCTCGAAGCGGGCGATCGAGGACCACTTCGACAAGGCCTACGAGCTGGAGAACGAGCTCGAGCGCAAGAACAAGGGCGAGACGCTCGAATTCGTGCGCAACCTGCTGCCGAAGGACATCAACTGCATCTACATCCGCCAGCCGGAGGCGCTCGGCCTCGGCCACGCGGTGCTCTGCGCGAAGCCGGTGATCGGCGACGAGCCGTTCGCCGTGCTGCTCGCCGACGACCTGCTCGACGGCCGGCCGGCGGTACTCCGGCAGATGACCGACGCCTTCGACTACTACCGCTGCTCGGTGCTCGGCGTGCAGGACGTGCCGCGCGCCGACACCCGGAGCTACGGCATCGTCGACGCCCAGCCGGTGGCCGAGCGCCTGGAGCGGGTGGCGGCGATCGTCGAGAAGCCGAAGCCGGAGGAGGCGCCGTCGACGCTCGCCGTGGTCGGCCGCTACATCCTGACGCCGCGCATCTTCGACCACCTGGAACGCGTCCGCCCCGGCGCCGGCGGCGAAATCCAGCTCACCGACGGCATCGCTTCGCTGCTCGCCGAGGAACAGGTTCTCGCCTACCGCTACGATGGCGTACGCTACGACTGCGGGTCGAAGCTCGGCTACCTGCAGGCGACCGTCGTCTTCGGCCAGCGCCACCCCGAGGTCGGCGCGGCCTTCACCCAATATCTGAAGGATTTGGCAGCATGAGCAAGATGCAACAAGCGAAGGACCTCCTGGCTTCGGCCGAACTCGTCCACTCGGCGGAGGCGGTGCTCGGCGCGGTACAGCGCGTCGCCGGCGAGATCAGCGAACGGCTCGGCGAATCGAACCCCGTGCTGCTCTGCGTGATGAGCGGCGGCGTGCCGTTCGCCGGCCACCTGATGACCATGCTGCAGTTCCCGCTCGACTTCGACTACCTGCACGTCACCCGCTACGGCCAGGACACCGCCGGCGGCGCGCTGTCCTGGCGCGCGGCGCCGTGGATCTCGGTCAAGGGGCGGACGGTGCTGGTCGTCGACGACATCCTCGACGAGGGCGTGACGCTCGCCGCGGTGCGCGACCGGCTGCTGCAGCAGGGCGCCGCCGAGGTGCTGATGGCGGTCGTCGCCGACAAGGAGAACGGCAAGCAGAAGCCGATCGCCGCCGACTTCGTCGCGCTCAAGGTGCCGGACCGCTTCGTCTTCGGCTTCGGCATGGACGCCTGCGGCGCCTGGCGCAACCTGCCGGCGATCTATGCTGTGAAAGAGGAGCCGCAATGCTCGGCATAATCGGCGGCAGCGGCCTGACGCAACTGGCCAGCCTCGACGTCTCGCACCGCGAGGTGGTGCGCACCCCGTACGGCGAGCCGTCGGGCGCCGTCACCTTCGGCCAGATCAGCGGCCAGCCGGCGATGTTCCTGGCGCGGCACGGCTACGGCCACACCATTCCGCCGCACGAGGTGAACTACCGGGCGAACATCTGGGCGCTGTGGGACCGCGGCGCCACCGGCATCGTCTCGGTGGCCTCGGTCGGCGGCATCCGCGCCGACCTGGCGCCGGGCGACATCGTCATCCCGCACCAGATCATCGACTACACCTGGGGCCGCAAGTCCACCTACCACGAAGGGCAGGGCTGCACGGTGACGCACGTCGACTTCACCGAGCCCTACGACGGGGCGCTGCGCCAGGCCCTGCTGCTCGCCGCCTCCGACGTCGGCATCCCCTTCCACATCGCCGCCGTCTACGCCGCGACGCAGGGGCCGCGGCTGGAAACCGCGGCCGAGATCGACCGCCTGGAGCGCGACGGCGCCGACGTCGTCGGCATGACCGGCATGCCCGAGGCGGTGCTGGCGCGCGAGCTGGGCGTGCCCTACGCGGCGATCAACGTCGTCGCTAACCATGCCGCCGGCCGCGCCGACAGCAAGGACGGCATCAGCTTCGAGGCGATCGAGGGCGTGCTGCAGGAGTCGATGCAGCGCGTGCGGGTAGTCATCGAGCGTCTCGCCGGCTGCTATCCCGGGGTCTGCGGACTGAGCGAGTGAGGCCGCGCCGGCCTAGACCTTGAGCAGTTCGAGCAGTTCGGCTTCGAGGCGCAGGCGGCCGGCGCTCTGGTCGAGGTCGCCGCCGCTGACGAGGAAGGTGTCCTCGACGCGCTCGCCGAGGGTGGCGATCTTCGCCGTATGCAGCGTCGCGCCGTGCGCGGCGAGCGCCGTCGCCACCGCGTAGAGCAGGCCGGGGCGGTCGGCGGCGACCAGCGAAAGGACGAAGTGTGCGCCCTTGTCGTCGGCCTCGATGCTCACCGACGGCGCGATCGGGAAATGCTTCAGGCGGCGCGACAGGCGCGCGGCCAGCGGCGCCTCCGGCGGCGTCTGGGCGATCAGCCGCCCGGTCAGCTCGTGCTCGATGTAGCTCAGCATCTCGCGGTCGTTGTCGCGGCCGCCGGTGTCGAGCAGCACGAAGCTGTCCAGCGCGTAGCCGTGGCGCGTGGTGTGGATCTTGGCGTCGGCGATGGTGTAGCCGGCGCGCGCGAAGAAGCCGGCCAGGCGGGCGAAGAGGTCGCGCTGGTCGCGCGTGTAGACCATCACCTGCAGTCCTTCGCTGGCCGGGTTGAGGCGCGCCTTGACCACCGGCTTCTCGTCGTTCGGCCGGTAGTGCAGGCAGCGCGTGTGCCAGGCGATCTCCTCGGCCGAGTGGCGCAGGAAATAGACGGTGTCGAGCTGCTTCCACAGCCGCTCGTGCACCGTCGCCGACAGCGCGAAGTAGCGCAACAGGCGCATCGCCTCGGCCTGCCGCTCCTGGATCACGCCATGCGGCGCCGGCGCCTCGCCGCCCGCGTGCAGCAGGCGCCGGGTGGCAAGGTAGAGATCCTGCAGCAACTGGCCCTTCCAACTGTTCCAGACCTTCGGGCTGGTGCCGCGGATGTCGGCGACGGTGAGCAGGTAGAGCGCGGTCAGGTGCCGCTCGTCGCCGACCACGGCGGCGAAGGCGGCGACCACCTCGGGGTCGGAGACGTCCTGCTTCTGGGCGACGTTGGACATGGTCAGGTGGCGGCGCACGAGCCAGACGACCAGCTCGGTGTCTTCCGCCGACAGGCCGTGGCGCTCGCAGAATTCCTGCGCGTCGACGGTGCCTTGCTCGGAGTGGTCGCCGCCGCGGCCCTTGGCGATGTCGTGGAAGAGGGCGGCGACGTAGAGCAGCCAGTGCCGGTCGAATTCGCTGATCAGCCGCGTGCAGAACGGGTACTCGTGCGCGAACTCGTCCATCGTGAAGCGCCGCAGGTTGCGGACGACCATCAGGATGTGCTGGTCCACGGTGTAGACGTGGAACAGGTCGTGCTGCATCTGGCCGACGATGGCGCCGAAGTTCGGCAGGTAGCGGCCGAGGATGCCGTACTGGTTCATCCGCCGCAGCTCGTGCACCAGGCCGCGCGGCTGCTGGAAGATGCTGAGGAAGAGCGCGCGGTTGGCCGGATCGTCGCGGAACGCGTCGTCGATCAGCGTGCGCGCGCGGAAGAGGGCGCGCAGCGTGCGCGCGGTCATGCCCTTCAGCGCCGCGTCCTGCTGCAGCAGCAGGAAGCTTTCGAGGATGGCCGACGGCGTGCGCGTGAAGACGTCCTCGCGCGTCACGTCGAGCATGTCGTGCGCGATCTGGAAGCGTTCGTTGATCGGCCGCGGCGCCAGGTCGGGCGGCGGGAAGATGGCGGCGCCGATGTTCTGCAGCAGGATCACGTTCAACTGCGTCACCGACTTGGCGTTGCGGTAGTAGTCCTGCATCAGCCGCTCGCTCGCCCGGCGGGCGGCGGTCGGCGCAAAGCCGAGCTGTTCGGCGAGCGCCGTCTGGTAGTCGAAGAGCAGGCGGTCCTCGCGCCGGTTCAGGTGGTAGTGCAGGCGGATGCGCAGCCGGCGCAGGCTGGCCTCGCTGCGCTCCAGGTGTTCGCGCTCCTCGGGCGTGACGAAGCCGCCGTCCTGCAGGTCCTGCCAACTGCTGCCGAGGCCGGCGGCCTGCGCGATCCACAGGATCACCTGCAGGTCGCGCAGGCCGCCGGGGCTTTCCTTGATGTTCGGTTCGAGGCTGAAGGGGGTGTCCTGGAAGCGCAGGTAGCGCTCGTCCTGTTCGAGCCGCTTCGCCTTGAAGAATCTTTGTGGATCAATCGATTGGTGAAGTTTGTTGATAAACGACTCGAACAATTCCCGGTTGCCGGTGAGCAGGCGGGATTCGAGCAGCGCGGTCTGGATGGTGATGTCGGCGGCGGCCTCGGCCAGGCACTGCGCCGGCGTGCGCACGCTGTGGCCGATCTCCAGGCCGACGTCCCAGAAGAGGCCGACCGTCGTCTCCAGTTGCGCCTGCAGCGCGGCGTCGGGCTCGCCGGGCAGGAGGATCAGGAGGTCGATGTCGGAGGCCGGGAACAGCTCGCCGCGGCCGTAGCCGCCGACGGCGACGAGCGCCGGCCCGGCCGGGAAGTTCTGTTCGCGCCAGAGGTCGCGGAGAATGCCGTCGATCAGTGCGCAGCGCCCGCGCAGCATGGCCTCGGCGTCGCCGTCGGCGAGATAGCGCTGGCGCAGTTCCTGTTGACCGGCCTGCAGCCGCCCGCGCAGGGCCGAGAGCGTCGCCCGCGGCGCGTCGTCCGACACGGCGGCCCCGCTCAGGCGGCGAGCGCGGCCGGCCGCTCGCGGCTGCCGGCGGAGACGGTCAGCACCTCGAAGCCGGCGTCGGTGACGAGCACCGTGTGTTCCCACTGCGCGGAGAGGCTGCGGTCCTTGGTGACGATGGTCCAGCCGTCCGGCAGTTCGCGGATCGCCGCCTTGCCGGCGTTGATCATCGGCTCGACGGTGAAGATCATGCCCGGTTCGAGCCGCGGCCCGGTGCCCGGCCGGCCGTAGTGCAGCACCTGCGGGTCCTCGTGGAAGCGGCGGCCGATGCCGTGGCCGCAGAACTCGCGCACCACCGAGTAGCCGTTGCCTTCCGCGTACTTCTGGATGGCCGCGCCGATGTCGCCGAGGTGGCCGCCGGGGCGGACCTGGTCGATGCCGATCCACATGCATTCGAAGGTGATCTCGCACAGGCGCTTCGCCTGGATCGAGGCGTCCCCGACCTGGAACATGCGGCTGGTGTCGCCGTGGAAGCCGTCCTTGATGACGGTGACGTCGATGTTGACGATGTCGCCGTTCTTCAGCGCCTTGTCGCCGGGCACGCCGTGGCAGACCTGATGGTTCACCGAGGTGCAGATCGACTTCGGATACGGCTGGTAGCCGGCCGGCGCGTAGTTCAGCGGCGCCGGCACGCAGCCCTGCACGTTCACCATGTGGTCGTGGCAGATCCGGTCGAGTTCGCCGGTGGTGACGCCGGCCTTGACGAAGGGGGCGACGTGGTCGAGCACCTCCGAGGCGAGCCGGCCGGCGATGCGCATTTTTTCGATTTCGTCGGGAGTTTTTATATTGATGCTCATGTCGGGGCGGGGCGTGATGCCGGAAAGGTCGAAGGATACAGGCAAGGCCGGGCATTGGGCAATTTCGCGGCGGGAAGGTTCGCCGCCCGCGGGAGACGCGGCGGGGGTTTGAATGCGGGATGGATTGGATGCTATAATCCGCAAGTTTTTCCGACCGGAGCCTCCGGACGGAGAAACTCGGCGGCGCGGCCACGGTGGCTGCGCCGAATCCACACACCCGCCGTTTTAAGGGTGCTCCTCGCAGGAGGGGCGGCAGTTCGGCGGGTGGCGGTTCAACCCTTAAGGAGTCAAGCAATGTCTACGACCATGCGTCAGATGCTGGAGGCCGGCGTTCATTTCGGCCACCAGACCCGTTTCTGGAACCCGAAGATGGCCCCGTACATCTTCGGCCACCGCAACAAGATCCACATCGTCAATCTCGAGAAGACGCTCGCCAAGTACAACGAGGCGATGGCCTTCGTGAAGAAGCTCTCGTCGAACCGCGGCACCATCCTCTTCGTCGGCACCAAGCGCCAGGCGCGCGAGATCGTCGCCGAGGAAGCGGCGCGCGCCGGCGCCCCGTGCGTCGACCAGCGCTGGCTGGGCGGCATGCTGACCAACTTCAAGACGGTCAAGGGCTCGATCAAGCGCCTGAAGGACATGGAAGCGACGATCGAGGACGGCTCGATCGAGAAGCTGGGCAAGAAGGAAGCCCTGATGGTCAAGCGCGAGCACGACAAGCTCTTGAAGTCGATCGGCGGCATCAAGGACATGGGCGGCCTGCCGGACGCGCTCTTCGTCATCGACGTCGGCTACCACAAGATCGCCATCACCGAGGCCAACAAGCTCGGCATCCCGGTGATCGCCGTGGTTGACACCAACCATTCGCCGGAAGGCATCGACTACGTCATCCCGGGCAACGACGACTCGTCGCGCGCCATCCGCCTGTACGCCCGCGGCGTGGCCGACGCCATCCTCGAAGGCCGCGCCCACGTGGTGCAGGAGATCGTGGCTGCCGACAGCGGCGACGACTACGTCGAAGAAGCGGCCGAATAATTCCGTGAGGAGAGAGGGGTGAGGAGTGAGGGGGGCAACCCTCGCGCTCCTCACCCCTTACTCCTCGCTCCTTACCTGTTGGAGAAACAAATGGCGGCAATTACCGCAAGCATGGTGGCAGAACTGCGCGCGAAGACCGACGCGCCGATGATGGAGTGCAAGAAGGCGCTGACCGAGGCCGACGGCGACATGGCCAAGGCCGAAGAGATCCTGCGCGTCAAGCTGGGCAACAAGGCGACCAAGGCGGCGACGCGCATCGCCGCCGAGGGCATCGTCGGCATCGACATCGCGGCCGACGGCAAGCTCGGCTCGATCATCGAAGTGAACTGCGAGACCGACTTCGTCGCCAAGAACGACGACTTCCTGGCGCTGGTCAAGGGCTGCGCCGAGCTGGTGTCGGCGAAGAACCCGGCCGACGTCGCCGCGCTCTCGGCGCTGCCGATGGGCGAGGGTACCGTCGAGTCGACGCGCGCCGCGCTGGTCGGCAAGATCGGCGAGAACATGTCGATCCGCCGCTTCGTCCGCGTCGAAGCCAAGGGCAAGCTGTTCTCCTACATCCACGGCGGCGCCAAGATCGGCGTGCTGCTCGATCTGGTCGGCGGCGACGAGCAACTGGGCAAGGACATCGCCATGCACATCGCCGCGTCCAAACCGAAGGCGCTCGACGCCTCGGGCGTGGCGCAGGAGCTGATCGACACCGAGCGCCGCGTGGCCGTCGAGAAGGCGCGCGCCGACAACAAGCCGGAAGCGATGCTGGAAAAGATCGCCGAAGGCACCGTGCAGAAGTTCCTCAAGGAAGTGACGCTGCTCGCCCAGGTCTTCGTCAAGGCCGAGGACGGCAAGCAGACGATCGAGCAGTTGCTGAAGGCCAAGGGCGCCTCGATCGCCGGCTTCACGCTGTACATCGTCGGCGAAGGCATCGAGAAGAAGGTGAACGACTTCGCCGCCGAAGTGGCCGCCCAGGCCGCCGCCGCGGCGCAGAAATAACCGAAGCGAGGTAACGACCAGACCATGACCGACGGCACGCCCAAGTACAAGCGCATCCTCCTCAAGCTCTCCGGCGAGGCCCTGATGGGCGGCGACGCCTACGGCATCAATCGCCAGACCATCGGCGAGATCGTCCAGGAGATCAAGGCGGTGGCCGACCTGGGCGTGCAGATCGGCGTGGTCATCGGCGGCGGCAACATCTTCCGCGGCGTCGCCCCGGCCGCCACCGGCATGGACCGGGCGCAGGCCGACTACATGGGCATGCTGGCCACCGTCATGAACAGCCTGGCGATGCAGGACGCGATGCGCGTCGCCGGCATCAACTGCCGCGTGCAGTCGGCGCTGTCGATCGAGCAGGTGGTCGAGCCGTACATCCGCGGCAAGGCCATCCGCTACCTGGAGCAGGGGCGGATCGTCATCTTCGCCGCCGGCACCGGCAACCCGTTTTTCACCACCGACACCGCCGCCGCGCTGCGCGGCGCCGAGATCGGCGCCGAGATCGTGCTCAAGGCGACGAAGGTCGATGGCATCTACACGGCCGATCCGAAGAAGGATCCGGCCGCCACGCGCTTCGATCGCATCAGCTTCGACGAAGCCATCTCGCGCGGCCTCGGCGTCATGGACGCCACCGCGTTCGCGCTGTGCCGCGACCAGAAGCTGCCGATCAACGTCTTCTCGATCTTCAAGGCCGGCGCCTTGAAGCGCGTGGCGCTGGGCGAGAGCGAAGGCACGCTGGTCTATTGCTGAAGGAGTCCCCCAATGATTGCCGACATCAAGAAGAACACCGAATCGAAGATGCAGAAGTCCCTCGAGGCGCTGAAGAACGACCTCGCCAAGGTGCGCACCGGCCGCGCCCACACCGGCCTCTTGGACCACATCCAGGTCGAGTATTACGGTTCGCTGGTGCCGCTCAGCCAGGTCGCCAACGTGACGCTGGTCGATGCCCGCACCATCGGCGTGCAGCCGTGGGAGAAGCCGATGGTCGCCAAGGTCGAGAAGGCCATCCGCGACTCCGACCTCGGGCTGAACCCGGCGACGCAGGGCGAACTGATCCGCGTGCCGATGCCGGCGCTGACCGAGGAGCGCCGCCGCGAGCTGACCAAGGTGGTCAAGCACGAAGGCGAGAACGCCAAGGTCGCCGTGCGCAACCTGCGCCGCGACGCGAACAGCGCGCTCAAGGACGGCGTCAAGGCGAAGACTATCTCCGAGGACGACGAGCGTCGCGCCCAGGACGACATCCAGAAGCTCACCGACAAGTACGTCGCCGAAATCGACAAGATGCTCGCCCAGAAGGAGAGCGAGCTGATGGCGGTCTGAGCGCCCGCCGCCGCACCCGATGAGCCGTTTTACCAGCTCGACGCAGGAGATCCCGGCCGCCGGCGCCGTGCCCCGGCACGTCGCCATCATCATGGACGGCAACGGCCGCTGGGCGAAGAAGCGCTTCATGCCGCGCGTCGCCGGCCACACGCGCGGCGTCGAGACGGTGCGCGACGTGGTGCGCGCCTGCCTCGAACGCGGCATCGGCTACCTGACGCTGTTCGCCTTCAGCTCCGAGAACTGGCGCCGGCCGGAGGAGGAGGTGACGCTGCTCATGCAGCTCTTCGCGCGCGCGCTGCAGCACGAGGTGGTCAAGCTGCACGGCAACGGCGTGCGCCTGCGCGTCGTCGGCGACCTGTCGCGCTTCGACGCCAAGCTGCAGCGGATGATCCGCGCTGCCGAGGAAAAAACCGCCGGCAACGCGCGGCTGACGCTGACCGTCGCCGCCAACTACGGCGGCCGCTGGGACATCCTGCAGGCGGCCAACCGCCTGACGTTGGCCGAACCGGAGAAGGCCGGCCGCTGGCAGGAAAGCGACCTCGCGCCCTACCTGTCGATGAACTACGCGCCGGAGCCGGACCTCTTCATCCGCACCGGCGGCGAGGAGCGGATCAGCAACTTCCTGCTCTGGCAGCTCGCCTACACCGAATTCCACTTCACCGAGACGCTGTGGCCGGAGTTCAACGGGGCTGCGCTCGACCGGGCGATCGAATCCTATCGCCGGCGCGAGCGCCGCTTCGGCCGCACCAGCGAACAGTTGCTCGCCGATCCGCATCCGCGCGCCGTGACCGCGGCGGACGGCGCGGCCCGTCCGACCGGTTCCCGTCTCGATGCTTAGAACGCGGGTCATCACCGCGCTCGCCCTGCTGGCGGGACTGCTGCCGGCGCTCTTCCTCCTTCCTCCGCTCGCCTGGGCCTGGCTGGTCGCCGCCGTGTCGGCGCTCGCCGGCTGGGAGTGGGGCGGCTTCATGCGCCTCGGCGGACGTGGCCGCGTGGCGCTCGGCGCCGGCTGCTTCCTGCTCTGCGCGGCGGCCATCCTGGCCTTCCCGGCGGCCTTCGGCGGCGTGGGCTGGAGTCTCGCCGCGGCCTGGGAACTCGGCCGCTGGCTGTACGTGCCGGCGGCGCTCTTCTGGCTTTGCGCGCTGCCGCTCTGGCTGCGGGCTCGCTGGCCGCTGCCCGGCGTTGCCGGCGGCCTCGTCGTCGGCGCCGTCGTGCTGCTGCCGACCTGCCTGGCGCTGGCGCAACTGCGTCAGCTCGGGCCGACGACGCTGCTGGCGACCATGGCCGTGGTCTGGGCGGCGGACATCGCCGCCTATTTCGCCGGCCGCGCCTTCGGCAAGCGCAAGCTGGCGCCGAACATCAGCCCCGGCAAGACCTGGGCCGGCGCCTGGGGCGCGGTCGCCGGCGTCCTCGTCTACGGCTTCGCCGCCGCCGGCCTGCTGCCCGAGGCGCTGCAGCGCGGCGGCGCGCTGCCGTTCGCCGCGGCCCTCGTCGCGCTGACCGCGCTCTCCATCGTCGGCGACCTGTTCGAGTCGCTGCTCAAGCGCCAGGCCGGCATCAAGGACAGCAGCCAGCTCCTGCCCGGCCACGGGGGAATTCTCGACCGCATCGACAGTCAGACCTCGACGCTGCCGCTCGTCGCGCTGCTCTGGCTCACCGTCTCCTGACCCCACATGCCGCTTCAAAATCTGACGATTCTCGGCTGCACCGGCTCGATCGGCGTCAACACGCTCGACGTGGTGCGGCGCCATCCCGACCGCTACCGCGTGACGGCGCTGTGCGCGCACCGGCAGGCCGACCTGCTGTTCGCGCAGTGCCTGGAGTTCCGCCCGCGCTTCGCCGTGCTCGGCGACGCGGAGGACGCGGCGGCGCTGCAGGCGCAGCTCGCCGCCGCCGGCCTGCCGACCGAGGCGCTCTCCGGCGTCGAGGCGCTGGAACGGATGGCGGCGCTGCCCGAGGTCGACGCGGTGATGGCGGCCATCGTCGGCGCCGCCGGCCTGCGCCCGACGCTCGCCGCGGCGCGCGCCGGCAAGAAGATCCTGCTGGCGAACAAGGAGGCGCTGGTCATGGCCGGCCCGGTGTTCATGCGCGCGGTGCGCGAGCACGGCGCCGCGCTGCTGCCGATCGACAGCGAACACAACGCCATCTTCCAGTCGCTGCCGGACGGCTTTCACGGCGATCCGTCGCACGCGCTGCCGGCGCGCGGCGTCCGCCGCCTGCTGCTGACCGCGTCCGGCGGGCCGTTCCGCGCGCATTCGCCGGCGGCGCTGGAAAAGGTCACGCCCGAACAAGCGGTGGCGCATCCGAACTGGTCGATGGGGCGCAAGATCTCGGTCGACTCGGCGACGATGATGAACAAGGGCCTGGAAGTGATCGAGGCGCACTGGCTGTTCGGCATGGACGCCGAGCGCATCGACGTGGTCATCCACCCGCAGAGCGTCATCCACTCGCTGGTCGAGTACGTCGACGGCTCGGTCATCGCCCAGCTCGGCAATCCCGACATGCGCACGCCGATCGCGCACGCGCTGGCCTACCCGGAGCGGATCGCGGCCGGCGTCGCCGCGCTCGACCTGTTCCAGGTCGGCCGGCTCGATTTCGAGGCGCCCGACCTCGAACGCTTCCCCTGCCTGGCGCTCGCCTTCCGCGCGCTGTCCGCCGGCGGCAGCGCGCCGGCGACGCTGAACGCGGCCAACGAAGTGGCGGTGCAGGCCTTCCTCGACGGCGCGCTGGGCTTCACCGGCATCCCGGCGCTGATCGCCGCCTGCCTGGACGCGCTGCCGGCGAAGCCGCTGGACAGCCTCGACGCGGTGCTCGCCGCCGACGCCGAAGCGCGCGCCGCGGCGCGCGGCTATCTCGCCCGCGCCGTCGCGGCATGAACACCCCTGTCCGGCCGCCCGTCGGGAGCGTGCCTGATTCCCCGAGGATCGCCCGGTGAGCGACATCCTCTTCTATCCGGCCGCCTTCATCGTCGTCATCGGCGTCCTCGTCGTCGTGCACGAATACGGCCATTACGCCGTGGCCCGGCTCTGCGGCGTCAAGGTGCTGCGCTTCTCGGTCGGCTTCGGCCGTCCGCTGTGGATGAAGCGTTTCGGTCCGGACGGCACGGAGTGGGCGATCGGTGCCTTCCCCCTCGGCGGCTACGTGAAAATGCTCGACGAGCGCGAGGCGCCGGTGGCCGAGGACGAAACGCACCGCGCCTTCAACCGGCAGCCGGTCGGCCGGCGCATGGCCATCGTCGCCGCCGGTCCGGCGGCCAACTTCCTGCTCGCCATCCTCGTCTACTGGGCGATCTTCTGGCACGGCACCGAGGAGCTGCGGCCGGTGCTCGGCGCGCCGCCGGCGGCGACCGCGGCCGCGGCCGGCGGTTTCGCGCACGGCGAACGCATCCTCAAGGTCGCCGGTGCGCCGGTGCAGACCTGGGAGGACGTGCGCTGGCAGTTGCTGCAACGGGCGGCCGAGGGCAGCGAAGCGCAGATCGAGGTGATCGACGAGCGGCGCGAGATCGCCGTGCGCCGCCTCGACCTCGGCGCCATCCGCGATTCCGGCTGGGAAGGCGACGCCTTCCGGCAGCTCGGCCTGACCCCCTACCGGCCGCGCCTGCCGGCGGTGATCGGCAAGGTCGCCGCCGGCGAGGCCGGCGCGCGCGCCGGGCTGCAGCCGGGCGACCTGATCCTGGCCATCGACGGCGAGCCGGTCGACTGGTGGTCCGACGTCGTGCGCATCGTCCGCGCGGCGCCGGGCAAGACGCTGCGCGCGGACGTCCGGCGCGGCGACGAAGAACTGTCGCTGACGCTGACGCCGGAATTGCACGAGGAGCGCGGCCAGCGCTTCGGCCGGCTCGGCATCTCGATCCACGAGCCGGGCCAGTTGCGCGACGACCTGACCGTGGTCGTCGCCTACGGGCCGGCCGAGGCCCTCGGCCGCGCGCTGCGCGAAACCTGGGACAAGTCGGTGTTCAGCCTGGTCATGCTCGGCAAGATGCTCACCGGCGAGGTGTCCTGGCGCAACCTCTCGGGGCCGGTGACGATCGCCGACTATGCCGGCCAGTCGGCCAAGCTCGGCGTCGAGTACTACCTGAAGTTCATGGCGCTGGTCAGCATCAGCCTCGGCGTGCTCAATCTGCTGCCGATCCCGATTCTGGACGGTGGGCATTTAATGTATTATCTCGCCGAGATAATCAAACGCGGCCCGGTTTCCGAGCGCAGCATGGAGATCGGCCAGCAGGTCGGCCTGGCGCTACTGCTGATGCTCATGGCCTTTGCCTTCTATAACGACATCACTCGACTGATTTCCGGCTGAAGATGAAGAAACACCTGCTCGCAGGTCTGATTGCGGCGATCGCCGCGACGAGCGCCGGCGCGTTCGAACCGTTCACCATCAAAGACATCCGCGTCGAAGGCATCCAGCGGACCGAGGCCGGCACGGTGTTCAGCTACCTGCCGATCAAGGTCGGCGACACGATGACCAACGACAAGGCGGCGCAGTCGATCAAGGCGCTCTTCGCCACCGGCTTCTTCAAGGACGTGCGCATGGAGGTCGAGGGCGACGTCCTCGTCGTCCTCGTCGAGGAGCGGCCGGCGATCTTCAGCATCGACTTCGTCGGCCTGAAGGAGTTCGACAAGGACCAGTTGAAGAAGGCGCTGCGCGACAACGGCATCGCCGAGGGCCGCATCTTCGACCGGGCGACGCTCGATCGCGCCGAGCAGGAGCTGAAGCGCCAGTACCTGTCGCGCGGCAAGTACGCGGTGACGATCGCGACGACGACGACGCCGCTCGAACGCAACCGCGTCGCCATCAACTTCAACGTGGACGAAGGCGAGGCGGCGAGCATCAAGCAGATCAACCTGGTCGGCGTCACCGCCTTCAAGGAAAAGGACCTGCTCGACCTGTTCCAGTTGCGCACGCCGAACTGGATCTCCTGGTACACGAAGAGCGACCAGTATTCCCGCCAGAAGCTCTCGGCCGACCTGGAGTCGCTGCGCTCCCACTACCTGAACCGCGGCTACCTCGAATTCAACATCGATTCGACGCAGGTCTCGATCTCGCCGGACAAGAAGGACATCTACATCACCGTCAGCGTCACCGAGGGCGAGCGCTTCATGGTCAGTTCGGTGAAGCTCGCCGGCGACCTGCTGCTGCCCGAGGACGAGCTGCGCCGGCTGGTCAGGCTCAAGGCGGGCGACGTCTTTTCGCGCGAGCTGCTGAACGAGACGACGAAGGCGATCAGCGACCGCCTCGGCGCGCAGGGCTACGCCTTCGCCAACGTGAACGCGGCGCCGGAGGTCGACAAGGAGAAGCGCCGGGTCGCCTTCACCATCTTCGTCGACCCGGGCAAGCGGGTCTACGTGCGGCGCATCAACATCACCGGCAACACCAAGACCCGCGACGAGGTGATCCGCCAGGAGATGCGCCAGCTCGAGGGCGCCTGGTTCGACGCCGACAAGGTGCAGCGTTCGCGCGAGCGGGTGGACAAGACGGACTACTTCAGCGAGGTGAACGTCGAGACGCCGCCGGTGGCGGGGACCACCGACCAGGTCGACGTGAACGTTTCCGTCACCGAGAAGAACACCGGCAACATCTCGCTCGGCGCCGGCTTCTCCAGCGCGGAAAAGCTGATCCTCTCGGGCTCGATCAGCCAGGCCAACCTCTTTGGCAGCGGCAAGTTCGCCTCGCTGTCGCTGAACACCGGCAAGATCAACCGCATCCTGGCCTTCTCGTACACCGATCCGTACTTCACGGTGGACGGCATCAGCCAGGGCTTCGACGTCTACCACCGGCGCACCGATCCGACCTCGCTGTCGGTCGGCACGTATCGCTCGCAGTCCACCGGCGGCGGCATCCGCTGGGGCTTCCCGATCGGCGAGAAGGAATCGCTCAGCTTCGGCATTTCCGTCGACCACACCAGTCTCGACGTCTTCAGCGACAGCCCGCAGCGCTATCAGGACTTCGTCCGCGACTTCGGCAAATCGAACTTCTCCTTCCCGCTGACCGCCGGCTGGGCCATCGACGGCCGCGACAGCGTGCTCTACCCGAACAAGGGCACCTTCCACCGCGCCACCGTCGAGCTGGCGACGCCGCCGGGCGATCTCACCTACTATCGCCTGAACTACCAGTTCCAGCGCTTCGTTCCGCTGAGCAAGGACTTCACGCTCTTCCTGAGCGGCGAGGCGGCCTACGGCAACGGTCTGCGCGGCCAGGAACTGCCGTTCTTCAAGAACTTCTTCGGCGGCGGCATCGGTTCGGTGCGCGGCTACGAGACGGCCAGCCTCGGCCCGCGCGACCTGCTCTCCGACGGCACGCTGTCGGACGAGCGCCTGGGCGGCAACCGCAAGGTCAACGCGACGGCCGAGGTCCTGTTCTCGCTGCCGGGACTCGGGCTGGACCGATCCTTCCGCCTGGGGCTGTTCGTCGATGCCGGCCAGGTCTGGGGCAAGGAAAGCAATACCCAGGACGCCGGGCCGATCCGATTCAGTTCGGGTATTTCGGCGGTCTGGCATTCGCCGATGGGGCCGCTCAAATTCAGCGTGGCGGCGCCGCTTAACAAGCAACCGGGCGATAAAGTACAATCGTTCCAGTTCCAGATGGGACAGACTTTCTAAACAGGAGATGTCGCTTTGAACAAGAAGATCGCCGCACTGATCGTCGCCCTCATGGTCGCGCTGCCCGCCTGGCAGGCCGCGGCCGCCGAGATCAAGATCGGCTACGTCAACACCCAACGGATTTTCCGCGACGCACCGGCGGCGCAGCGCGCGGCGAAGAAGATCGAATCCGAGTTTTCCAAGCGCGACCAGGATCTGCAGGCCATGGCCAAGCAGTTGCAGGCGCTGCAGGAAAGCCTGGAGAAGAACGGCGTGACCATGGCGGAAACCGACCGCCGGCGCAAGGAACGTGAGCTGAACGACCTGTCGCGCGACTTCCAGCGCAAGCAGCGCGAGTTCCGCGAAGACCTCAACCTGCGCCAGAACGAGGAGAACGCGGCGATCATCGAGAAGGCCAACAAGGCCATCAAGCAGATCTTCGACGCCGAGAAGTTCGACCTGATCCTGCAGGACGCCGTCCTCGTCAGCCCCAAGCTGGACATTACCGACAAGGTCATCAAGGCCCTCTCGGAAGGCAAGTAAGCATCCCGCAACGGTTCGGTGAACGTGTGCCTGGAGGTCTGCGGCTCGACGAGATCGTCGCCCGTCTCGGTGGAGAGCTGAGGGGCGACGGTTCGGTCGTCGTCTCACAGGTCGGTACGCTCGCCGGCGCCGGGGCAGGGCAGATCGCCTTCCTCGCCAACCCGAAGTACCGCAGGCAACTGGCGACGACCGCCGCGTCGGCGGTGATCGTGCCGCCGGCCGCGGCCGACGACACGCCGCTGCCGCGCATCGTCCACGCCAATTCCTATGCCTACTACGCGCGCGTCGTCGCGCTGCTCAACCCGGCGCCGCAGCGCCCGCGCGGCGTGCATGCGAGCGCCGTGACGCATTCGCCGGTGCCGGCCTCGGCCAGCGTCGGCGAGAACGTCGTCGTCGGCGAACGGGTGAGGCTGGGCGAGAACGTCGTTTTGTACCCCGGCGTCGTCGTCGGCGACGGCGTCAGCATCGGCGACGATTCGGTGCTCTACCCGAACGTCGTCGTCCGGCACGACTGCACGATCGGCGCGCGCGCGGTGATCCAGGCCGGCGCGGTGATCGGTTCCGACGGCTTCGGCTTCGCCAGAGAAGGCGAACGCTGGCTGAAGATTCCGCAGATCGGCCGCGTCGTCATCGGCGACGACGTCGAGATCGGCGCCAACACCTCGATCGACCGCGGCGCGCTCGACGACACGGTGATCGGCAACGGCGTCAAGCTCGACAACCAGATCCAGATCGCGCACAACGTGCGCATCGGCGACAACGCGGCCATGGCCGGCTGCGTCGGCGTCGCCGGCAGCACGACGATCGGCGCCCGGTGCACGGTCGGCGGCGCCGGCATGATCATCGGCCACCTCGAACTCGCCGACGACGTGCACGTCTCGGCCGGCACGATGGTGACCAAGAGCCTGACCAAGCCGGGCCAGTACACCAGCATCTTTCCGCTCGAGGCGCACGCGGAATGGCTGCGCAACGCGGCCCAGATCAAGCGCCTGGCGAAGCTCGCCGAACGCGTCGCCGAACTTGAGAAAAAACTTGAGGAAATGGAGAGAACGAATTGAATAATATGGATATTCACGCAATCCTCGAACACCTGCCGCACCGCTATCCCTTCCTGCTCGTGGATCGCGTCCTCGAAATCGAGGAGGGCAAGTCGATCCACGCCTACAAGAACGTGACGATCAACGAGCCGTTCTTCGTCGGCCACTTCCCGCACCATCCGGTGATGCCCGGCGTGCTGATCATGGAGGCGCTGGCGCAGGCCGCCGGCATCCTGTCGTTCAGGACCATGGGCGCGAAGCCCGACGAGAATTCCGTGTTCTACTTCGTCGGCATCGACGGCGCCCGCTTCAAGAAGCCGGTGATGCCGGGCGACCAGTTGCACCTGCACGTGGAAATCCTGCGCCAGATGCGCGGCATCTGGAAATACAAGGCGGAGGCGCGCGTCGACGGCCAGGTCGTCGCCGAGGCCGAGCTGATGTGCGCCAAGCGGGACATCGCCGAATGATCCACCCGACCGCCATCGTCCACCCGAACGCGAAGATCGGCGCGCACGTCGAGATCGGGCCGTACTCGATCGTCGGCGAGCACGTCGAGATCGGCGACAACACCTGGATCGGGCCGCACGTCGTCGTCAACGGGCACACCACGATCGGCCGCGACAACCGCATCTTCCAGTTCGCCTCGCTCGGCGAGGTGCCGCAGGACAAGAAATACGCCGACGAGCCGACCCGGCTGGAGATCGGCGACCGCAACACGATCCGCGAGTTCTGCACCTTCAACCTCGGCACGGCGCAGGACGTCGGCGTCACGCGCATCGGCAACGACAACTGGATCATGGCCTACGTGCACATCGCGCACGACTGCCAGGTCGGCAACAACACCACCTTCGCCAACAACTCGCAGCTCGCCGGGCACGTGCACGTCGACGACTGGGCGATCCTCGGCGGCTTCACCGGCGTGCACCAGTTCTGCCGCGTCGGCGCGCACGTGATGACTGCGGTCGGCACCGTCATCCTGCAGGACGTGCCGCCCTACATCATGGCCGCCGGCAACACCGCCTCGCCCTACGGGCTGAACGCCGAGGGCCTGAAGCGCCGCGGCTTCTCGCCGGAGGCGCTGCAGGCGCTCAAACGCGCCTACCGCATCCTCTACAAGTCCGGCCTGATGCTGGAAGAGGCGCGCGCGAAGCTGGAAGAGGAGGCGCGCATGCATCCCGAGGTGCAGCGCTTCGTCGATTTCCTCGCGGTTTCGAAGCGCGGCATCGTCAGATGAGCCTGCGCGTCGCCATGGTCGCGGGCGAGGCGTCCGGGGACCTGCTCGCCAGCCACCTGATCGCTGCGCTCAAGGCGCGCGTGCCGGACGCCGTGTTCTGCGGCATCGGCGGGCCGAAGATGGCGGCCTGCGGTTTCGATGCCTGGTGGCCGGCCGAGACGCTGTCGGTGATGGGGTTTTCCGACGCGCTGAGGCGCTACCGCGAGCTTTCGGGCATCCGCGGGCAGTTGAAGAAGCGCCTGCTGGCCGATCCGCCCGACGTCTTCATCGGCGTCGACGCGCCCGACTTCAACCTCGACCTGGAAGCGGCGCTGAAGGCGCGCGGCATTCCGGCGGTGCACTACGTCAGCCCGTCGATCTGGGCCTGGCGCGGCGACCGCATCAAGAAGATCCGCCGCGCCGTGTCGCGCATCCTGGCGCTGTTCCCGTTCGAGCCGGAGATCTACGAGAAGGCCGGCGTGCCGGTGAGCTACGTCGGTCACCCGCTCGCCGACCTGCTGCCGATGAACCCGGACCGCGAAGCGACGCGCGAACTGCTCGGCATCCCGCAGAATGCGCCGGTGTTCGCGCTGCTGCCGGGCAGCCGGCAGGGCGAGCTGCGCTTCCTCGCCGACACCTTCATCGGCACCGCCCGGCTGGTCCGCGAAAAACTGCCGGAGGCGCGCTTCCTGGTGCCGCTGGCCACGCGCGAGACGCGCCTGATGTTCGAGCAGGCGCTCTACCGCTGCCAGGCGCAGGACCTGCCGATCCGCCTGCTCTTCGGCCACGCGCACGAGGCCATGACCGCCGCCGACGGCGTCCTCGTCGCCAGCGGCACGGCGACGCTGGAAGCGGCGCTGCTGAAGCGGCCGATGGTCATCGCCTACCGGCTGACCTCGTTCTCGCATTTCCTGATGAAGTGCATGGGCTATCTGCCCTACGTCGGCCTGCCGAACATCCTCGCCGGCCGCTTCGTCGTGCCCGAGTTCATCCAGAAGGACGCGACACCGGAGAAGCTGGCCGAGGCGCTGCTCGCGCAGTACGAGGACAAGGCGGGCCGGGCGGACATCGTCGCCGAGTTCGAGCGCATCCACCGCGAGCTGCGGCAGAACACCGCCGAGCGCGCGGCCGAGGCCGTGCTTTCCTGTCTGCGCCGGCAAGAGAACGGCAGCGACAATGGCCTTGCCGTGGCCTGAACCCGGCGTGGCGCCGGTCGCCGGCGTCGACGAGGCCGGCCGCGGGCCGCTCGCCGGGCCGGTCGTCGCCGCCGCCGTGATCCTCGACCCGGCGCGGCCGATCGTCGGGCTGAACGACTCCAAGAAACTCTCCGAAGCCGCGCGCACACGCCTCGCCGCGGAAATCCGCGAGAAGGCGCTGGCCTGGGCGGTGGCCGAGGCCAGCGCCGTCGAGATCGACCGCATCAACATCCTGCAGGCCACCTTCCTCGCCATGCGGCGGGCGGTCGACGGGCTGGCCGTGGCGCCGGAGCGCGCGCAGATCGACGGCAACAAGGTGCCGCCGGGCCTGCCGTGCGCGGGCGAGGCGGTGGTCAAGGGCGACGGCAAGGTGGCCGCCATCGCCGCTGCGTCGATCCTCGCCAAGACGCACCGCGACGCGCTGATGCGCGAACTGGCGCAGCTTCATCCGGAATACGGCTTCGAGCGCCACATGGGCTACCCGACGCCGGCGCACTTCGCCGCGCTGCAAGCGCACGGCCCGTGTCCGGCGCATCGCCGCAGCTTCGCGCCGGTGGCGCAGCTCGTGCTGCTCTAGTCCCGCGTGAAGACCATCGTTTCCCGCGACAACCCCCGTTTCAAGCGCCTGCGCCGCTGGGCGACGCAGCACCGCGCGCGGCGCGAGGACGGCGTGATCCTGCTCGACGGCCTGCACCTGATCGAGGCGCTGCTCGCCGCCGGCGGCCGCATCGACGAGGTCGCCGTGTCGCAGAGCGGCGCGCGGCGGCCGGAGATCGCCGGCTGGCTGGCCGGCCGGCCGAATCTGGAGGTCCTGCAATTCCCGGATGCGCCGTTCGCCGAGTTCGCCGCCACTGAAACGCCGTCCGGCATCCTCGCCGTGGCCGCGAAGCCGACGCCCGCCGGCCCGCCGGCCTGCGATGCCGACTGCGTGCTACTCGACGGCGTGCAGGACCCCGGCAACGTCGGCGCGCTGCTGCGCACGGTGGCCGCCGCCGGCGTGCGCCAGGCGCTGCTGGCGCCGGGCTGCGCCGACCCGTGGGCGGCGAAGACGCTGCGCGCCGGGCAGGGTGCGCAGTTCCTGCTGGATGTCCACGAGGCGGTCGACCTCGCGGATTTTCTCTCCGGTTACGCCGGACAGGGCGTGGTCACGCGGCTGGATGCGCCGGCGACGCTCTGGCAGACGCCGCTCGACGGGCCGCTGGCCTGGGTCTTCGGCGCCGAGGGGCAGGGCGTCAGCGCGCCGGTGGCGGCGGCGGCGAAGCTGTCGGTGCGGATTCCGATGCCGGGCGGCACCGAGTCGCTGAACGTCGCCGCGGCCGCGGCGATCTGCCTGTTCGAACGGGTGCGCCGGGATCAATAAACCCGGCTGTCGAGCCGGACTTCCTGCATCACCGTCGTCGAAATCTCCTCGATCGACTTGGTCGACGAGTCGAGCCAGCGGATGCCCTCGCGCTTCATCATCTTCTCCGCCTCGCGCACCTCGCCGCGGCAGTTTTCCAGCGATGCGTAGCGGCTGTTCGGCCGCCGCTCCTCCCTGATCTGCGCCAGCCGCTCGGGCTGGATGGTCAGGCCGAAGAGCTTGCTGCGGTGCTTTTCCAGCGTTCCCGGCAGACGACCGCGGTCGAAGTCCTCGGGGATCAGCGGGAAGTTGGCGGCCTTGAGGCCGAACTGCATGGCCAGGTAGAGCGAGGTCGGCGTCTTGCCGCAGCGCGAGACGCCGACCAGGATGACGTCGGCGATCTCCAGGTCGCGGTCGGTGACGCCGTCGTCGTGCGCCAGCGTGTAGTTGATCGCCTCGATGCGGTTCTTGTAGTCCGAGGTGTCGATGGAGCCGTGCGAGCGGCCGACCGAATGCGTCGATTTGACGCCCAGCTCGGTCTCCATCGGTACGACGAAGGTCTCGATGAAGGAGAGGCTGAGCGCGTCCGCGGCGTGCACCATCTGCGCCAGCTCCGGATTGACCAGCGTGGTGAACACGATCGGCCGGGCGCCGTCGGCGCGACCGGCCTCCTCGATGCGCTGGATGACCGCGTGCGCCTTCTCCGGCGTGTCGACGAAGGGTATCCGCGCCTGCTTGAAGCGCACGCCCTCGAACTGCGTCAGCAGGCTGTGGCCGAGCGTTTCGGCGGTGATGGCGGTGCCGTCGGAGACGTAGAAGACGGAGCGGACTGCGGCTGGCGATTCCATGGCGTTCGGGGCGTCGTCGAAAAGCCTCGATTCTAGCCGCTGTTGCGCAGGCCGGCGGCGATGCCGTTGATCGTCAGGTGGATGCCGCGGCGCACGCGCTCGTCGTCGTCGCCGGCGCGGCGCCGGCGCAGCAGCTCGACCTGCAGGTGGTTGAGCGGGTCCATGTACGGGAAGCGGTTGCGGATCGAACGCGCCAGCAGCGGGTTGTCGGCGAGCAGTTCGTCTCGTTCCTCGATGGCCAGCAGGTGCCGGCGCGTCCGCTCCCATTCGTCGCGGATGCGGCCGAAGACGGTGGTGCGCAGCTCCGCGTCCGTCACCAGCTCGGCGTAGCGCGAGGCGATGCCGAGGTCGGTCTTGGCCAGCACCATGTCCATGTTCGAGAGCAGGGTGCGGAAGAACGGCCAGCTCCGATGCATGCGGCGCAGCAGGTCGAGGCCGTTCGGGTTGGTCGACAGCCAGGTGTCCACCGCCGTGCCGAAGCCGTACCAGCCCGGCAGCATCAGCCGGCACTGCGCCCAACTGAACACCCAGGGAATGGCGCGCAGGTCCTCGATGCGCTCGGACGCCTTGCGCGAGGCCGGCCGGCTGCCGATGTTGAGCTGCGAGATTTCGGAGACCACCGTCGATTCGCGGAAATAGGTGGTGAAGCCCTCGGTCTCGTAGACCAGCCCGCGGTAGGCGCGGAAGGCGAGTTCCGAGAGCGTGTCCATGACGCCGCGGAAGGCCGCCGGCTCGGCCTCGTGTTCGAGGTTGAGCAGCGTCGCTTCGAGCGTGGCCGCGGCGAGGATTTCCAGGTTGCGGCGGCCGACCTCCGGGTTGGCATACTTCGAGGCGATCACCTCGCCCTGTTCGGTGATGCGGATCTGGCCGGACACGGCGCCGTCCGGCTGCGCCAGGATGGCCTGGTAGCTCGGCCCGCCGCCGCGGCCGACCGAGCCGCCGCGGCCGTGGAACAGGCGCAGGCGCACGCCGTGCTTCCTGAACACCTCGGTCAGTTCGACCTCGGCCTTGTACAGCTCCCAGCCCGAGGTCAGGAAGCCGCCGTCCTTGTTGCTGTCCGAGTAGCCGAGCATCACCTCGTGCTCGTCGCCGCGCGAGGCCACCAGCGCGCGGTAGGCGGTGAGGCCGAAGAGGCGGTCCATGACGCCGGCGCTGTTCTGCAGGTCGCCGATGGTCTCGAACAGCGGGATGATGTTCATCGAGAGTGCGGGCGGCCGGCCCGGCCGCAGCAGGCCGGCTTCCTTCAAGAGCAGCGCCACTTCGAGCAGGTCGGAGACGCCGTCGGTCTTCGAGATGATGCAGTTCGGCAGCGCCGCGTCGCCGTATTTGTCGCGCAGCTCTTTGGCGGCGAAGAAGATCGCCAGCTCGCCGGCGGTCTCTTCCGCGTAGTCGGCGTGCGGCGAGTAGAGCGGGCGCGGGCTGGCGATCTCGGTCAGCAGCAGGCCGATGCGCGCTTCTTCCGGCAGCTTTTCGTAGGCCATGCAGACGCCGGCTTTCGCCAGCAGTTCGCCGACCGTGCGCTCGTGCACGTCGGAATTCTGGCGCAGGTCGATCGGCGCCAGGTGGAAGCCGAACACCTCGACGGCGCGGATCAGCCGGCGCAGCCGGCCGCCGGCGAGCAGCGCGGCGCCGTGCGCGTGCAGCGAGTCGGCGAGCACGCGGAGATCGGCGGCGAGTTCGGCCGTCGCGGCGTAGGGCTCGGCATCGGCGATCGCGTGCCGCGTCGCCTCGTGCCGGTCGAGCGCCTTCGCGGTTGCCGCCAGGCGCGCGTAGATGCCGGTGAGCGCGCGGCGGTAGGGCTCGTCGGCGCGGTGCGGCGAGGCGTCGGGCGATTTCGCCGCCAGCGCCGCGAGTTCCGGCGAGACGGCGGTGAGCAGCAGCGACAGCGGCAGCTCGCCGCCGAGCGCGTGCAGCTCGCCGAGATAGAACTCGAAGACTGCGGTCGATTGCAGGCGCAGCCCGGCGCGCAGGATGTCGGCGGTGACGAAGGGATTGCCGTCGCGGTCGCCGCCGATCCACGAGCCGATGCGGAAGAAGGGCGGCAGCGACCAGTCCTCATGCTCCGGGAAGGCGGCGGCGAGCTGGTCCTCGAACTGCGCGTAGAGGCGCGGCAGCTCGGCGAAGAAGGTTTCGTCATAGTAGCTGATGCCGTTCCTGATCTCGTCGACCACCGCCAGCCGGTTCGGCCGCAGCATGCGCGTGCGCCACAGCGTCAGCACGGCGCGGCGCAGGGCCAGATCGCTCTCGGCCGTTTCCTCGGGCGTCAGCGCCATGCGGTCGCGCGTGTCGAGCAGGCGGGCGACCTCGTGCTGGCATTGCAGGATGCTCTTGCGGCTGACCTCGGTCGGGTGCGCGGTCAGCACCGGCGAGACGAGGGCGACGTCGAGCACCCGGCGCACGGTCTTCGGCGCGATGCCGGCCGCCCGGATGCGTTCCAGCGTGTGTACCAGGCTGCCCTCGCGCGGCTTCGAGCCGGCCAGGTCGTGCGCGCGGCGGCGGCGGATGTGGTGCTGGTCCTCGGCGATGTTGGCGAGGTGCAGGAAGTACGAGAAGGCGCGGACCACGGGGGTCGTCGCGCCGCGCGGCAGGCCGTCGAGGATCGCCTGCAGCTCGGCCCGGCAGCGTTCGCGTTCGGCGCCGGTCTCGCGCTCGAAGCGGATCGAGGTCTGGCGGATCTTCTCGACGACGGCGAAGGTTTCGTCGCCCTCCTGCTCGCGCACGGTATCGCCCAGGAGGCGGCCGAGCAGGCGGATGTCGTCGCGCAGGGGGAGGTCCTTGTCTTGGTTGTCGGTCATGGGGGTTCCTGGAAAATCAAAACCTACCGCAGAGACGCAGAGGCGCAGAGAATTCGCAGAGAAAAGCGAATTGATATCTCTGCGTCACCTCTGCGTCTCTGCGCCTCTGCGGTGGATGTTCAGTTTCTCGCATTCCGCCGTTCCGCGAGCAGCTCGCGCAGGCTCTTCGCCGCCGGCTTCAGCGGCGTGCGCGACTTCGTCCAGCCGGCCTGGCTGCCCGGCGTCAGGAAGCGGAAGCGCGTCGCCGCCCAGGCGAAGGCGCGGTACAGCGCCGGCCGGCCGTAGAGGAAGGCGAAGCCCTTGAAGGCGAGCGCGGCGAGGGCGGTCTTGCCGGCGCCCTGGCCGGCCAGCGGCGCATGCCCCGGTTTCGCCTCGTGCGTCGCTTCCTCGCGCAGGCGGATCAGGAGGTCGGGGATCGGAATCTTCACCGGGCAGACCTCGCCGCAGGCGCCGCACAGCGTGGACGCGCCGGGCAGCACATGCGTCGCGCCCAGCCCGAGCATGTGCGGCGAGACGATCTTGCCGATCGGGCCGGGGTAGGTGGTGCCGTAGGCGTGGCCGCCGATGCGCGTGTAGACCGGGCAGTGGTTCATGCACGCGCCGCAGCGGATGCATTGCAGCGTCTGCCGCAACTGCTCGTCGGCGTAGGCCTGCGAGCGGCCGTTGTCGACCAGCACCAGGTGCATTTCCCGCGGGCCGTCCTTCTCGCCCGGCTTGCGCGGGCCGGTGATGACGTTGAAGTAGGTGCTGATCGCCTGGCCGGTGGCCGAGCGGGTCAGGAGGCCGAACAGCGGCACCACGTGTTCCAGCTTCTCGACCACCTTCTCGATGCCGGTGATGGCGATGTGCACGTCCGGCACGGTCGTGCACATGCGGCCGTTGCCTTCGTTCTCGACCAGGCACAGCGTGCCGGTCTCGGCCACCGCGAAGTTCACGCCGGAGAGGCCGACCTCGGCCTCCATGAATTTCCGGCGCAGCACCTGGCGGCCGATCTGGATCAGCGCGTCCACGTCGTCGGTGTAGGCGACGCCCGGCACCTTCTCGGCGAACAGCTCGGCGATCTGCTGCTTGGTCTTGTGGATCGCCGGCATGATGATGTGCGAGGGCTTCTCGCCGGCGAGCTGGACGATGTACTCGCCCATGTCCGACTCCAGCGCGTCGACGCCGGCGGCGGCCATCGCGTGGTTCAGCTCGACCTCCTCGCTGACCATGGACTTGCCCTTGACCATCAGCTTCGCGTCGTGGCGGCGGCAGATGTCGAGGATGATCGCGTTCGCTTCGTCGGGCGTCTCGGCCCAGTGCACCTGGACGCCGTTCTTTTGCAGGTTGGCTTCGAGCCGTTCGAGCAGCTCCGGCAGGCGCGAGAGGCTGTAGCGGCGGATGTGCTCGGCGAGGGTGCGCTGGCGTTCGAGCAGTTCCGGGTCCGGGAACTGCGCGGCGCGCTTCATCATCAGGAAGTCCATGGCGCCGCGGAAGCTCTTCCGGAGGAAGGGGTCGGCGACGACCGCGGCGGCGCGGCGCTTGAATTCCGAGCCGGGAACGAACTGCACGTGATGCGTGGTCATTGCGCGTCCTCCCCGGTGAGCAGCAATACGACCAGCTCCTTCGGCCCGTGCGCGCCGTAGGCCAGCGTCTGCTGGATGTCGGCGGTCTTCGACGGGCCGGTGATCAGCAGCGCGTTGGTCGGCAGTCCGGCCGACCAGCCCTGCTGCACGATCGCGTCGTAGAGCGTCGGCACGACGGCGTCGGCGTCGACCAGCGCGACGTGGATCGGCGGCACCAGCGACATCAGGCGCGGCTCGTCGGCGTCCGGCCAGACGATCAGCGTGCCGGTCTCGGCGATGGCGCCGCGCGTGCGGGTGATCGCCGCGTCGACGTTCTCGAACAGTTCCTGCTTCCAGCCGTCGATGGGCTTGTCGTAGGGCTTCAGGCCGGAAACGCCGGCCGCTGCGAGCGCCTGGCCGTGCGCCGTGGCCGGCGCGTAGAGCAGGGTGGCGATGCCCTTGGCGGCCACGACCTCCTTCAGTTTCTCGACCCAGGCCTTGCGCGGCACGGCGTGCACCTCGGCGTGCCAGGCCGCGATCTTCTCGGCGAATTCCTGCGCCAGCCTGTCTTTGGCGGTGCGCGGCAGGCTCGCGTAGTGGGCGGCAATCGCCGCGTCGGGCGAGGGCAGCGTCGTCGCCGAGGCGGCGCGCAGCTTGCGGAAGATGTTTTCCCTGGTGCTCATGCCGCGTCTCCCTCGCTGCGCTCGGTGTTGCGCCACAGGAAGCTCGCCAGGTGCTGACCGCGGAAGCCGTCGCGGCGCTTCGCCAGCGTGCCGTCGATGTTCATCAGGCAGCCGCCGTCGGCCGAAAGGAAGGCATCCGCCCCGGTTTCCTTGAGCGCATCCGCCTTGTCGCCGGCCATCGCCGCCGAGATGTCGGGCTGGCGCACGGCGAAGGTGCCGCCGAAGCCGCAGCATTCCGATTCGTGCGAGTGGTTCAGCAATTCGACGTTGCCGAGCCGGCCGAGCAGTTCGCGCGCGTGCAGGTGCGTGCCCATCTCGCGGCGCGCGGAACAGGAGGTGTGCAGCGCCACCTTGGTCGGCCGGCCGCTGCCCTTCCAGTTCACCTTCAACACCTTGACGAAGAATTCGGTCAGCTCGAAGACGCGCTCGGACAGCGCCTCGGCCTGCGCCCGCAGCGCCGGCTCCTCGGCGAACAGCTTCGGGTAGTGGTGGCGCATCATGCCGGCGCAGGAACCGGAAGGGACGATCACCGGCCAGTCGTTCGGAAAGAGGCCGAGCTGCACGCGCGCCACCTGCCGCGCCTCGTCGGCGTAGCCGCTGGTGTAGGCCGGCTGGCCGCAGCAGGTCTGATCCTCGGGAAAATGTACGCGGATGCCCTCGCGTTCGAGCAACTGGATCGCGTCCAGCCCGGCCTCCGGGCAGAACAGGTCGACCAGGCAGGTGGCGAAGAAATAGACGTCGCCCGGACGCCCCGCCGCGGAATAGTCTCGCTCCATGATTCCTCCGTCGTTCGTGTCGCGCGTTTTTGGATAATTGGTCAAACCAATATTCGTGCGGAGTGAAATTTACGCCATAACAGCCACTTGGTCAATGTTTCGGAGCATACATAGGCGCTTGCGATTTGTCGATCGGCCGATTAGAATTGCGTGGTCTTACCAATCGAGGCCGCCGATCGCCCATGCCGCACAACAAGGTTCAGGTTCCGCGCATCTCCGACGCCGTCGCCGCGTCGCTGGAAAAGCGCATCCTGGAAGGCTCGCTCAAGCCGGGCGACCGCCTGCCGCCGGAGCGCGAACTCGCCGCCGAACTGGGCGTCTCCCGCCCCTCGCTGCGCGAGGCGATCCAGAAGCTGGCCTCGAAGGGCATGGTACAGAGCCGGCAGGGCGGCGGCACCTACGTCACCCACCGGCTGGAAGCGACCTTCTTCGACCCGTGGCAGGACATGATGGGCGCGCACCCGACGCTGCGCGAGGACCTGCTCGAATTCCGCCGCATGCTCGAAGGCCAGGCCGCCGAGTGGGCCGCCGAGCGCGCCACCGAGGCCGACCTGCGGCGGCTGACGCAGGCCCTGGCCGCGCTCGACGCCGCCTTTGACGACGGCGACCCCGAACGCCGCGCCGCCGCCGACATCGATTTCCACCAGGCCGTCGGCGAGGCCACGCACAACGCGCTGATCGGCCACCTGTCGGCGGCGCTGCTGCGCCTGATGCTGGACAACATCCGTCTGAACCTCGGCGAACTGCAGCGCATCCCGGCGGCGATCTCGCTCTTGAAGAGCCAGCACGCGGCGATCCACGCCGCCATCGTCGAGCGCAAGCCGGCCGCCGCGCGCGCCGCCGCCGAGACGCACATCGACTTCGTGCGCGAGTCGCTGGCGCAGTCGCTGCGCTCGGCCGCCCGCCGCGAGAGCGCCGAACGGCGATTGAACGTATGAAAACACCTACCGCAGAGGCGCAGAGACGCAGAGGATCGCAGAGGAAAACAAAAAAATTCTGCCTTTCTCTGCGTCCCTCTGCGTCTCTGCGCCTCTGCGGTGGACGTTCTTCCTTTTCCCAAATCTCCCCCTGAAAGGAATCCGCATGGAGCCCCTCGTCATCCCCTTCGAAAAACTGCGCATGACCGACGTCGAGCAGGTCGGCGGCAAGAACGCCTCGCTCGGCGAGATGATCAGCCAGCTCGCCGACAGCGGCGTGCGCGTGCCCGGCGGCTTCGCCACCACCGCCCACGCCTACCGCGAGTTCCTGGCGCAGAGCGGGCTCGACGCGAAGATCAACGCGGCGCTCGACGCGCTCGACGTCGACGACGTCAACGCGCTGCTCGTCACCGGCGAGAAGATCCGCGGCTGGATCATCGACACGCCGTTCCCGATGGAGCTGACGGTGGCCATCACCGAGCAGTACCAGCGTCTGGTCGCCGACTCCGGCGCCGACATGTCCTTCGCCGTGCGCTCGTCGGCCACCGCCGAGGACCTGCCGGACGCCTCGTTCGCCGGCCAGCAGGAGACCTTCCTGAACATCCACGGGCTGGACAACATCCTGCACGCGATCAAGGAAGTGTTCGCCTCGCTGTACAACGACCGCGCCATCTCGTACCGCGTGCACAAGGGCTTCCGCCACGCCGACGTGGCGCTGTCGGCCGGCGTGCAGCGCATGGTGCGCTCCGACACCGGCGCCGCCGGCGTCATGTTCACGCTCGACACCGAATCCGGCTTCCGCGACGCGGTCTTCGTCACCGCCAGCTACGGCCTCGGCGAGACGGTGGTGCAGGGCGCCGTGAACCCGGACGAGTTCTACGTGCACAAGCCGATGCTGGCCGCCGGCAGGAAGGCCGTGATCCGCCGCAACCTCGGCTCGAAGATGATCAAGATGGAGTTCGCCGCCGAGAAGGCCGCCGGCAAGTCGACGCGCACCGTCGACGTGCCGGAAGCGCAGCGCCACCTGTTCTCGATCGACGACGCCGAGGTCGAGGAACTGGCCCGCTACGCGATGATCATCGAGCAGCACTACCAGCGCCCGATGGACATCGAGTGGGGCAAGGACGGTAATGACGGCAAGCTGTACATCCTGCAGGCGCGGCCGGAGACGGTGAAGTCGCAGGAAGGCCACGAGCGCCTGCAGAAGTTCAAGCTGAAGTCCTTCTCCAAGGTGCTCTCGTCCGGCCGCGCCATCGGCCAGAAGATCGGCGTCGGCCCGGTGCGCGTGGTGCACGACCCGAAGGAGATGGACAAGGTGCAGCCCGGCGACGTGCTCGTCGCCGACATGACCGACCCGAACTGGGAGCCGGTGATGAAGCGCGCCGCGGCCATCGTCACCAACCGCGGCGGCCGCACCTGCCACGCGGCGATCATCGCCCGCGAGCTGGGCATCCCGGCCATCGTCGGCTGCGGCGACGCGACCGAGACGCTGGCCGAGGGCGAGACCGTCACGGTGTCGTGCGCCGAGGGCGACACCGGCCACGTCTATCGCGGCCGGCTGGACTACGAAGTCACCGAGCGCGAGCTGGGCACCATGCCGCCGATCCCGACCAAGATCATGATGAACGTCGGCAACCCGGAACTGGCCTTCGAGTTCGCGCAACTGCCGAACGCCGGCGTCGGCCTCGCGCGCGTCGAGTTCATCATCAACAACGTCATCGGCATCCACCCGAAGGCGATCCTCGACATCGACCGCCTGCCGGCCTCCAAGCGCGAGGAAATCCTGCGCCGCGCGCGCGGCTACGCCAACCCGACCGAATTCTTCGTCGAGAAGCTGGTCGAGGGCGTCGCCACCATCGCCGCCGCCTTCTGGCCGAACCCGGTGATCGTCCGCCTCTCCGACTTCAAGTCGAACGAATACCGCAAGCTGCTCGGCGGCGAGCTGTACGAGCCGGAGGAAGAGAACCCGATGCTCGGCTTCCGCGGCGCCTCGCGCTACATCGCGCAGAGCTTCCGCGACTGCTTCGAGCTGGAATGCCGCGCCATGAAGAAGGTGCGCGACGAGATGGGGCTGACCAACGTGCAGTTGATGGTGCCTTTCGTGCGCACGGTGGAAGAGGGCAAGGGCGTCGCCCAGTTGCTCGCCGAACACGGTCTGAAGCAGGGCGAGAACGATCTGAAGCTGATCATGATGTGCGAAATCCCGTCGAACGCGCTCCTCGCCGACGAGTTCCTGGAAGTCTTCGACGGCTTCTCCATCGGCTCGAACGACCTGACGCAGCTCACGCTCGGCCTCGACCGCGACTCCGGCCTGGTCGCCAACCTGTTCGACGAGCGCGATCCGGCGGTGAAGATGCTGCTGGCGATGGCGATCTCCGCGGCGAACCGCAAGGGCAAGTACATCGGCATCTGCGGCCAGGGCCCGTCGGATCACCCGGATCTGGCCGAATGGCTGATGGATCAGGGCATCAGCAGCATCTCGCTGAACCCGGACACGGTCGTCGACACCTGGATGCGCCTGGGCAGCCACAAGGCGTGAGCGCGGCGCGCTGAAAAGAACGAAGGCCGGAGCGATCCGGCCTTCGTTCTTTCGGGAGGGAAGAGCGTCCTTGTTCCCGAGCCGTCATGCGCTCTTCATACTTATTTACAAACTGTTCGCGGCCCCGGGCTTACAATTGGCGGCGCCACAGCCCAGCCCGGCTGGCGGTACAGACGAACCGTTTCATCCTAGGAGGTAGTCATGGGAATTTTCAGTAACATCCTGGCCAAGCTCGGCTTCGGCAAGGCGGAAGCGGCGGAAAAGCCGGCACCGGCAGCCGCCTCGGCCGCGCCCGCCCAGGCGGCACCGGCCGCCCCGGCGGCGATCAGCGTGGTCGACGTGGTCGGCCAACTGGAAGCGATGGCCAAGAAGCATCCGGAAAAGCTGAACTGGAAGGTCTCCATCGTCGACCTGATGAAGCTGCTCGGCCTCGACAGCAGCCTTGCCGCGCGCAAGGAACTTGCGACCGAACTGGGCTGCCCGGCCGCCAAGATGGGCGACTCGGCGCAGATGAACATGTGGCTGCACAAGACCGTGCTGCAGAAGCTGGCCGACAACGGCGGCAACATTCCGGCCGAGCTGCTGTAATCCGTTTTTCCGGTACGCGATGACGGCCCGCCTCATTCGGCGGGCCGTTTCATTTCCTCTTCGCCGGCGCCGGTTTCGCCCGCACCCGTCGGCGCCGGCCCCGGCAAGAAGAGGACGAAGCTGATTTTTTCGGCGGCCTCGCCCGTCGCACCGCCGTTCGTCAGTTCGACCGTGCCGCCGTGAATCCGGGCGATCCGCCGTACCAGATGCAGGCCCAGTCCGGCCCCCGGACGGTGTTGCGAGAGCCTGCCTCGGAAATATTTCTCGAACAGGCGGGGCACGTCGTCCGCCGGGATCGGCTCCCCGCCGTTCTGTACCTCGATCCGCACGCCGCCTCCCCAGGCGCCGGCCGCGTCCAGCAGCACCGCCTCTTCCGGCGGCGCGTGCCGATCCGCGTTCGCCAGCAGATTGCGCAGCGCCACCTTCAGCAGGGCGGGATCGCAGACGAAATCTTCCGGCAGGCGTTGCAGGTCGACGCAGATTCTTCCCGCCGGCCATTCCCGCACCAGTTCGCCGATCAGTTCGCCGATCAGTTCCGGCAATCGGCACGGCTGCGGGCAGAACACGGGCTCGGTCATTTCCATTCGGTCGGCGACGAGGTAGGTGTCGACCATGTCCGACATCCGCCGCACCGCATCGCGCAGGTTCTTGCAGCGGGCCGTCACCTCGTCCCAGGGCGCGTCGGGATTGCGCGCGATCTGCTGCGCGGTGACGTTGATGATGGCGAGCGGCGAGCGGAATTCGTGGGAAACCATCCCCGCGAAGCTGCGCTGCTCCTCCCGGATGCGTCGCTCGGCTTCCAGCGCCGCCGCCAGTTCGTTCTCGGTGAGCTTGCGCCATGCGATTTCGCGCTCCAGGTCGGCGGTGCGCGCGGCCACCTCCTGCTCCAGCCCCTCGTTCAGCCTCGCCTGCGCCTCGGCCGCCTGCATTCTCAGCGCGTCGTAGCGCGCGTGCAGCCGCAGGCTCATCAGCAGCATGTGGACCAGGGAGCCGAAGGAGGCCGCGTTGTTGGTCCACACGTTGGGCGGGAAGACGCCCATGTTGCGCAGGAAGCTCACGTAGACGCCGGCGTAGTAGATGCCGAAGGCGAAAAGGTAGAACTTCGCCGGCGGGTGGCCGCGCAGCAGCAGCAGGGTCGCCGTCCCCATCAGCAGCGGCGCCATCAGCAGGGCCGCCAGTTGCGCGGGGACGATGCCCGTGGCGAAATCGACCGTGAGCACGAGGCCCGCCGTGACCAGGCTGACCAGCGTTGCCGCGCCGACCACCGCCCGGCCGAAACGCGGCCACACCGAAGCCAGGTCGAGTTGCAGGACGGCGAACCGGGTACCCACGGCCAGCGCCACGCAGATGCCGCACGCCAGCAGCGGGTCGGAAAGCGCCACCGGGATGCCGAAGAGCATCTGGGGAAAGCCCACGGTGAGCATCTGGATGCCGGCGGCCAGCGAAACGTAGAGCAGATACCAGCCGCTTTGCGCCTCCCGCGTCATGCGCCAGAAAAAGGTGTGCAGGGCGATCAGCAGCAGGTAGCAGCCGAAGTAGAGCCCGTAATGCAGTGATTCGAGGCGGGAAAAATCGTCGAAGGCATCGCGCTGCCAGACGTCGACCGTGCTCGACATCGCATTCTTCGATTCGAGCCTGAGCAGCAGCGTCACCGCCCGCGTTTCCGGCAGCGCCAGCGGAAAGGCCGGGCTGCGCGTACCGAGCGGCCAGGCGTCGCGCGCGACGTTCTCGCCGGCATCGGCGCGCGTCCATCTGCCGTCGGCTTCGAGCCGGAACAGCGTCGCCTCGTCGAGCAGGGCGTTGCCGAGGAGGAGCAGCCAGTCGGCGGGAGCCGACGCCGCCCGCGCCAGCGTCAGCCGCAGCCAGATCGCGTCCTGGGTGTAGCCGGCGGCGAGTTCCCCGGGCAGCGCCTGCCAGGCGCCGGCATCGGCCATGACTTCGTCCGGGGTCTTTTTCCCGGTCGCGTCCCGCAGGAAGGACAGCGCGCCGGCGCCGGAGACCCTG
This sequence comes from Rhodocyclaceae bacterium, assembly GCA_019455325.1. GTDB lineage: Bacteria > Pseudomonadota > Gammaproteobacteria > Burkholderiales > Rhodocyclaceae > Proximibacter. The sequence continues at coordinate 235,603 of JACFMQ010000001.1, forward strand.
GGCGTGTCCGCGCCGAGGTGGAGCGGGTGAGGTGGCGGGGTGGCATGAACGCCGAGGGCGACGAATAGCCACAGCGGCAGCAGAAGGATGTAGGCGCGCTTCATGGGCCGCTAGAATAGCACCCTGAAATCAGCCAACATGCCACCGGCAAGCGACATGACCCGCCACCTGATCCTGCTCGAAGACGAACGCATCCTGCGCCAGGAACTCGCCGCCTTTCTCGGCGAGGCCGGCTGGATCGTCGAGGCGGTCGCCGATCTGCGCGGCTTCCGCGCCCGCTACGACGCCGCGCGGCACAGCATCGCCGTCATCGACCTCGGTCTGCCCGACGGCGACGGCATGGATCTGATCCGCGAACTGCGCGGCCACGGCAATCCCCTGGGCATCGTCGTCCTCACCGCGCGCGGCGCGATCCGGGATCGGGTGGCCGGGCTGGCGGACGGCGCCGACTACTACCTGCCGAAGACCGCCGATCTCGACGAAATCGCCGCCACGCTCGCGGCGCTCGCCCGCCGGCTCGACGACCGGAACGCCAGGCCCGCGGCCTGGCTGCTCGAAACCGCCGCCCGCCGGCTCACCCCGCCCGGATGCGCGCCGATTCCGCTCTCCCGGCAGGATCTCCTCGTGCTGCACGCCCTGATGGCGAGGCAGGGCGACAACGTCAGCCGCCAGGAAATCGTCGCCGCGCTCGGCGAAGACTTCCTCAGCTACGACCAGCGGCGCCTGGACACCCAGATGCGCCGCCTGCGCCGCAAGGTCGAGGCGGCCGCCGGCATCTCCCTGCCCGTCAACGCCGCGCGCAACGCCGGCTACTGCTTTTTCGAGACGGTGAGCATCCGGGCCTGAGCGCCCCGGCATCCCGCTGCGCCGGATTTCCCGGCGCGCTCAGATTTCCTCAGATTCGCTCAGGTTTGCTCGATTTCGGCAATCCTCCCGTTCGTTATGCTCCGGGCCACGAATCGGCATGACCAGGGAGTGTTCCGCCCATGAGCAGGCTTCATCGCCTCGCCCGGGGCGGCCCACATGCCCTCGTTGCCCGGGGTCGCCGCCATGAACCACACCTACCGTCTCGTCTGGAACGAAGAGAATCAGCGCTATGTGCCGGCGCCGGAATGCGCCCGCACCCGCGGCAAGCGCAGCGGCGGCGTGCTCTGGTCAGTCGTGCACGCCCTTGCCGCCGCCTTCGCGCCGCCAAGGGTTGCTCAGGCGCCGGCGGAGAACGCCCTGCCGAGCGGCGGCCAGGTGGTTGCCGGGCAGGCCGGCATCCGCCAGAGCGGCAACCGGATGACCGTCGATCAGGCCAGCAGCCGGGCGGTGATCGACTGGCAGGGCTTCGACATCGGCAGCCAGGCCGCGGTGCATTTCAACCAGCCCTCGGCCGACGCGGTGGCGCTCAACCGCGTGCTTGCCGGCGACGCCAGCCGGATCCACGGCCAGCTCACGGCCAACGGCCAGGTGTGGCTGGTGAACCCGAAGGGCGTGATCTTCGGCGCCGGCAGCCGGGTAAGCGTCGGCGGGCTGGTGGCCTCGACGATGGACATCACGAACGCGGATTTCATGGCCGGCAAGGCGGTGTTCGACCGTGACGGCGCCATCGGCGGCATCGAGAACCACGGCCAGATCACCGCTGCCGACGGCGGGCTGGTGGCGCTGCTGGCGCCGGCGGTGAAGAACGACGGCATCGTCAGCGCCCGGCTCGGCAAGGTGGTGCTGGCCGCCGGCGAGCGGATCGCGCTCGACATCGACGCCGACGGCCTGCTGTCGGTGGCGGTCGATCCGGCGGCGGTGAAGACGCTGATCGAGAACCGGCAGCTCATCGTCGCCGACGGCGGCGAGGTGGTGATGACCGGCCGGGCGGCGAACCTGCTCTCGGCGAGCGTCGTGACCAAGCACGGCACGGTGCAGGCGCGGACGATGGCCGGGCGGGAAGGGCGCATCCTGCTGCTGGCCGACATGGAGCACGGCAGGACCGAGGTCAGTGGCACGCTGGATGCCAGCGCGCCCGACGGTGGCAACGGCGGCTTCATCGAAACCAGCGCGGCGAAGGTCAGCTTCGACGACGCAGTGCTCATCACCACCAAAGCCGGAAAAAACGGCAAGAACGGCCGGTGGCTGATCGACCCGAGCGACTTCACCATTGCCGAATCGGGCGGCGACATCACCGGCGCCCTCCTGTCCAGCCAACTGGGCGAGGGCGACGTCGAAATCCAGAGCAGCCTCGGCGGCGCGGGGGGCGGCGGCGACATCCACGTGAACGACGCCGTGAGCTGGAGCGAAAACACCCTGACGCTGACCGCCGCCCGCGACATCAACATGGGGTCGTCTCAGAAAACGGAAAATAAAGCACGTTAAGCTCCAATTTCGCGCAGGTACTGGTACAACGTTTCGCGGCTGATGCCAAATTCACGGGCCAGCTTTGCCTTTTGTTCGCCGGCCTTGACGCGTTGCAGAAGTTCAGCGGCGCGTTCGGGCGAAAGCGCTTTCTTGCGGCCCCTGTAAGCTCCGCGCTGTTTGGCGAGCGCGATGCCTTCCCTCTGCCGCTCGCGGATCAATGCTCGCTCGAACTCGGCGAACGCGCCCATGACCGACAACATCAAGTTCGCCATCGGCGAATCCTCGCCGGTGAAGGTCAGGCATTCTTTGACGAACTCGATGCGCACACCGCGCCTGGTCAGCTTTTGCACAAGGCGGCGCAGGTCATCGAGGTTGCGGGCCAAGCGATCCATGCTGTGCACCACCACCGTATCTCCTTCGCGCACGAAGGCCAGCAGCGAGTCAAGTTCTGGGCGCTGGGTGTCCTTGCCCGATGCCTTGTCGGTGAATACCTTTCCGACTTCGACCTGTTCCAGTTGCCGCTCCGGGTTTTGGTCGAAGCTGCTGACCCGGACGTAGCCGATACGTTGACCTTGCAAGATGCCCCCAAACAGAAAAGTGTCAGGAATAAATCTATGACCTTGAGCAGCCTGTGTCAATAAATTAAGCGATGGAGTCTATCCGGACGTTTCTGGGTAGGCTGTCCTGACGTCAGGTTAGGGCATAGTCTAAGCGGACAGAGCAACGCGCTTGCATCGTTTGATATTTGTAGTATTATTTAAATATGGAAAAGCAAGTCGCAACATCGATCTTCGAATCCCTCTCATCGGGCTTGCGCTTGGACGTGTTCAGGCTGTTGGTCAAGAAGGGGCCAGACGGCATGGTGGCGGGCGAGATTGCGAACGCGCTGGATGTGCCGCCGGCCAACCTCTCTTTTCACCTGAAGGCGCTGTCACAAGCTCGCTTGGTGACGGTTGAGCAGGAGGGCCGCTTCCAACGTTACCGAGCGGACATCCCGTTGATGTTGGATCTGATCGCGTACCTCACGGATGAGTGTTGCACTGGCAGTCCCGCTAAATGCGTAGAAATGGTTGCTGCCTCGAACTGCGCCAAGGAACTGTTGCCCCCCCTGTCACCCACTCCAACGAAAGCGACAACATGAATATCCTGTTTCTTTGTACCGGTAACTCCTGCCGTTCTATTTTGGCGGAAGCGGTCTTTAACCACTTGGCTCCGACAGGCTGGAAAGCCATGAGTGCGGGAAGTCAGCCGACCGGGACCGTCCATCCGCGTTCCCTGGCGCGCTTGGCGCGTGAAGGTATCGACACGAACGGACTGCACAGTAAATCATGGGACAACCTGCCGCAGGTCCCGGATGTGGTCATCACCGTGTGCTCGAATGCTGCTGGGGAAACCTGTCCGGCGTATCTTGGCGCGGTACTGCGTGCGCATTGGGGTGTTGACGATCCCGCTCATGCCACAGGGACCGAAGCGGAAATCGAAGCCGCGTTCACGACGGCCTACCGTATCTTGCGGCGTCGCATCGAAGCCTTCCTCGCGCTGCCGTTGGCGCAGCTTGCGCACGACCGGACACGCTTGAAGGCGGAACTGGATCGGATTGGGGCGCTTTCGGCGTAGTTTTTTTTAACTTATATTTGAATACTTGATGGAGAGTTTAAATGAAGAAGATCGAAGTGTTTGACCCATCGCTGTGTTGCAGCACCGGCGTCTGCGGCGTGGAGGTTGACCAAGCCTTGGTGACTTTTGCTGCTGATGTTGATTGGGCGAAGCAGAACGGCGCGCACATCGAGCGCTACAACCTGGCGCAGCAGCCACAGATGTTTGCCGACAACGCGACCGTAAAAGGATTTTTGCAGCGCTCCGGTCAGGATGCGCTACCACTGATCCTGGTCGATGGTGAAGTGGCGCTCGCGGGACGTTATCCGAAGCGGGCTGAATTGGCCCTCTGGATCGGCATTGATCAACCGGCAGACGCCGCCAAGCCGGCGACGGGCGGTTGCTGCTCCGGCCCGCGTGGCTGCTGCTGAACAACATGGAGAAAACAATGATGAAATTCCTGCAACTTCCTCCCCGTTTTCTGTTTTTCACGGGCAAGGGTGGCGTCGGCAAGACCTCGATTGCCTGCGCCACGGCCATTCAGTTAGCCGAAGCCGGAAAGCGCGTCCTCCTGGTCAGTACCGACCCGGCATCCAATGTCGGGCAGGTATTTGGTGTCGATATCGGTAATCGCGTCACACCGATTCCGGCGGTTCCACGTCTTTCTGCTCTGGAGATTGATCCCGAGGCAGCGGCCAGTGCCTATCGGGAGCGCCTGGTCGGCCCGGTCCGCGGCGTGCTTCCTGATGACGTGGTGAAGGGCATCGAGGAATCGTTGTCCGGCGCGTGCACCACCGAAATTGCCGCATTTGACGAGTTCACCGCGCTACTGACCAACGCGGCACTCACGGCTGATTACGAGCACATCATCTTTGACACTGCGCCCACCGGCCACACTATCCGCTTGCTGCAACTGCCGGGTGCGTGGAGCGGCTTCCTGGAAGCCGGCAAGGGCGATGCCTCGTGCCTCGGCCCGCTGGCCGGTCTGGAAAAGCAGCGTACACAGTACAAGGCGGCTGTTGAAGCCTTGGCTGATCCGCTGCAAACCCGCCTGGTGCTGGTCGCTCGCGCCCAGCAGGCGACCTTGCGCGAGGTAGCCCGAACCCACGAAGAACTGGCAGCCATAGGCCTCAAACAGCAACATCTCGTCATCAACGGCATCCTGCCTCACGTCGAAGCCGCTACCGACCCGCTGGCCGCTGCAATCCACGAACGGGAACAAACGGCGCTGAAGAACATCCCGGCTACGTTGACTGCGCTTCCGCGTGATCATGTAGAACTCAAGCCCTTCAATCTCGTCGGCCTTGAAGCACTGCGGCAGTTGCTGACCGACCTTCCTCCACAATCACCCGCAGCGGTTGATTCCCCGATCGAACTCGACGAGCCCAGCGTGGCCGAGCTGATCGACGGCATCGCGGCGGATGGACACGGGCTGATCATGTTGATGGGCAAGGGTGGTGTAGGCAAGACAACCCTGGCGGCCGCCATCGCGGTCGAACTGGCGCATCGCGGCTTACCGGTGCATCTGACGACCTCCGATCCTGCTGCCCACTTGACCGACACACTGGATTCCTCGCTCGATAATCTGACCGTGAGCCGAATCGATCCGCATGCCGAGACCGAGCGCTATCGCCAGCACGTCCTGGAAACCAAGGGCGCTCAACTCGATGCCGAAGGTCGCGCGCTGTTGGAAGAGGATCTGCGTTCGCCCTGCACGGAAGAGATTGCTGTCTTCCAGGCGTTCTCCCGCATCATTCGCGAGGCCGGGAAAAAGTTCGTCGTCATGGACACGGCCCCGACCGGGCACACCTTGCTCCTGCTCGACGCGACGGGTGCGTATCACCGCGAAGTGTCACGACAAATGGGCAAGACCGGCGTGCACTTCACGACGCCGATGATGCAATTGCAGGACCCGAAGCAAACGAAGGTACTCGTCGTCACGCTGGCAGAGACGACGCCGGTACTGGAGGCCGCCAACCTGCAAGCTGACTTGCGCCGTGCCGGGATCGAGCCATGGGCCTGGATCATCAACACAAGCGTGGCGGCGGCTTTGGCCAAGTCGCCGTTACTGCGTCAGCGTGCGGCCAACGAGCTACGCGAAATCAGCGCCGTGGCCAATCAGCACGCGGACCGTTACGCGGTTGTCCCGCTTCTGAAGGAAGAACCGATCGGTGCAGAACGACTGCGTGCGCTCATCCATCCCCAAACATAGGAGATCGACCATGTTGATCCGGAATTACATGACGCCCGATCCGGTAACCATTCAACCTGAAACACCGGTTGAGGACATCGCGAGGCTGCTGCTTGCCCATCGCATCAACGGCGTTCCGGTGGTCGACGGCGCTGGTCGGCTGATCGGCGTTGTGACTGCGGAGGACTTGATTCACCGGGGAGCGGACGAACGGCTTGAACCACGTGAATCGATTTGGAAGGAGAATTTCTGGGTTTCCTTTCTTGGCCCAAAGGGGACACAGCGTGACAAGGCCGAGGGGCGTACTGCCGCAGAGGTAATGACCACGGAAGTGCATAGCGTCGCGCCTGCCATGCATCCCTCCGTTGCAGCCCGGCTGATGGTGGATCATCACTTAACGTCCCTTCCTGTCGTGGAGGATGGGAAAGTGATCGGCGTCATCTCCCGGATTGACCTCTTGAGCCTTCTTAAAGAACTCGAAAACCCGCTGAAAAGAGAGAATTGACGTGATTGCCGCACTCCTGATTTTTCTTGCCACTATCGTCCTGGTGATCTGGCAACCGCGCGGGCTGGGCATTGGCTGGAGTGCGACGCTTGGCGCTATCGTGGCGTTACTGTCCGGTGTCGTTCACTTCGGTGATATTCCTGTCGTCTGGCAGATCGTGTGGAACGCCACGGCCGCATTCATTGCCATCATCATCATTAGCCTGTTGCTCGATGAGGCTGGCTTTTTCGAATGGGCAGCCTTGCACGTCGCACGCTGGGGCGGCGGGAAAGGACGTATGCTGTTTGCGCTGATCATCCTGCTGGGTGCAGCCGTCGCCGCGCTTTTCGCCAACGATGGCGCAGCACTGATTCTCACGCCAATCGTCATGGCCATGTTGTTGGCACTGGGGTTCAGTCCGGCGGCAACGCTCGCCTTCGTCATGGCGGCCGGTTTCATCGCAGATGCCGCCAGCTTGCCGCTTGTCGTATCCAACCTGGTCAACATCGTCTCCGCCGACTTTTTCAATATCGGGTTCAATGACTACGCTGCGGTGATGATTCCGGTGAATATTGTCGCCATCATTGCCTCTCTGGCCGTGCTGTCGATCTATTTCCGCCGCAGCATCCCCGCACGCTACGACGTGAATCAGTTGAAACAGCCGAATGAGGCCATTCGCGATGTGGCTACGTTTCGTTTCGGCTGGGTGGTTCTGGCCCTGCTGCTGGTCGGATTCTTCGGCCTTGAGCCGCTAGGCGTGCCGGTTAGCGCCGTGGCTGCCGCAGGCGCCCTGCTGTTGCTCGTCGTCGCTGCGCGCGGGCATGTCATCAGCACCCGCAAGGTGATCCGTGAAGCGCCTTGGCAAATTGTCGTTTTCTCGCTGGGAATGTATCTCGTGGTCTATGGGTTGCGTAACCAAGGCCTGACGGAGCATATCGCAAGGCTGCTGGATTACTTCGCACAAGGCGGTGTATGGGGCGCCGCCTTTGGAACTGGCTTCCTCACAGCGCTGCTGTCCTCGGCCATGAACAACATGCCGACGGTACTGGTGGGCGCCCTGTCCATTGATGCCACAAGCGCAACGGGCGTGGTGAAGGACGCGATGATCTACGCCAATGTGATCGGTAGTGACCTGGGGCCAAAGGTCACCCCGATCGGCTCGCTGGCGACGTTGCTTTGGCTGCATGTGCTGGCGCGCAAGGGAATGACAATCACATGGGGGTATTACTTCAAGGTGGGCATTGTGCTAACCGTCCCCGTACTCGCGGCGACCCTGGCAGCGCTGGCACTGCGCCTGAGTCTCACTTGATGCGCGCGGAGCGCTGTTTGCAGACATACAGTATTGGAGTGAAGAAGGGTGAGCGGCTTGGCGTATGGCTATTCTCTTGAGTGCGGTCATCGGGATACCGCTCTATATCGCCTTTTTTAGCGGAACTGGATTTACTCGGCCATAGAAAGAAAAAGAGCATCCATGCCACGCCGTTCGATCCTGTCCGCCGCCGAGCGTGACAACCTGCTGGCATTGCCGGACGCCAAGGAAGAACTGATCCGTCACTACACGTTCAGCGACACCGACCTGTCCATCATCCGGCAGAGGCGCGGTCCGGCCAACCGGCTGGGCTTCGCCGTGCAGCTCTGCTACCTGCGCTTTCCTGGTGTCATCCTTGGCGTCGATGAGCCACCGTTTTCGCCCTTGTTGAAGCTGGTCGCCGACCAGCTCAAGGTCAGCATCGAAAGCTGGGACGAGTACGGCCAGCGGGAACAGACACGGCGCGAGCACCTGGTGGAGCTTCAAACAGTGTTCGGCTTCCAGCCCTTCACCATGAGCCACTATCGGCAGGCCGTTCAGTTGCTGACCGAGCTGGCCATGCAGACCGACAAGGGCGTCGTGCTGGCCAGCGCCTTGATCGAGCACCTGCGGCGGCAGTCGGTCATTCTGCCCTCCCTCAACGCCGTTGAGCGGGCGAGCGCCGAAGCGATCACCCGCGCCAACCGGCGCATCTACGAGGCCTTGGCCGAACCACTGTCGGACGCGCATCGCCGCCGCCTCGACGATTTGCTCAAGCGTCGCGACAACGGCAAAACGACCTGGCTGGCCTGGCTGCGTCAGTCGCCCGTCAAGCCGAACTCGCGGCACATGCTGGAACACATCGAACGCCTCAAGGCATGGCAGGCGCTCGACCTGCCTTCCGGCATCGAGCGGTCGGTACACCAGAACCGCCTGCTCAAGATCGCCCGCGAGGGCGGTCAGATGACGCCCGCGGACCTGGCCAAGTTCGAGGCGCAGCGCCGCTACGCGACCCTGGTGGCGCTCGCCATCGAGGGCATGGCCACCGTCACCGACGAAATCATCGACCTGCATGACCGCATCCTGGGCAAGCTGTTCAACGCCGCCAAGAACAAGCATCAGCAGCAGTTCCAGGCGTCCGGCAAGGCGATCAACGCCAAGGTGCGGCTGTTCGGGCGCATCGGTCAGGCGCTGATCGAGGCCAAGCAAGCAGGCCGCGATCCGTTCGCCGCCATCGAGGCCGTCATGTCCTGGGATGCCTTCGCCGAGAGCGTCACCGAAGCGCAGAAGCTCGCGCAGCCCGAGGACTTCGATTTCTTGCACCGCATCGGCGAGAGCTACGCCACGCTGCGCCGCTACGCGCCGGAATTTCTCGGCGTGCTCAAGCTGCGGGCCGCGCCTGCCGCCAAGGACGTACTCGACGCCATCGAGGTGCTGCGCGGCATGAACAGCGACAACGCCCGCAAGGTGCCTGCCGACGCGCCGACCGACTTCATCAAGCCGCGCTGGCAGAAGCTGGTGATGACCGACGCCGGCATCGACCGGCGTTACTACGAGTTGTGCGCGTTGTCGGAGATGAAGAACGCGCTGCGCTCAGGCGACATCTGGGTGCAAGGCTCCCGCCAGTTCAAGGACTTCGAGGACTACCTGGTGCCGCCCGCGAAATTCGCCAGCCTCAAGCAGGCCAGCGAATTGCCGCTGGCCGTGACCACCGACTGCGACCAGTACCTGAACGACCGGCTGACGCTGCTGGAAACACAGCTTGCCACCGTCAACCGCATGGCGCTGGCCAACGAGCTGCCGGACGCCATCATCACGGAGTCGGGCCTGAAGATCACGCCGCTCGACGCGGCAGTGCCCGATACCGCGCAGGCCCTGATCGACCAGACCGCAATGGTCCTGCCGCACGTCAAGATCACCGAATTGCTGCTGGAGGTGGACGAATGGACGGGCTTCACCCGGCACTTCGCGCACCTGAAATCGGGCGACCTGGCCAAGGACAAGAACCTGCTGCTGACCACGATCCTCGCCGACGCGATCAACCTGGGCCTGACCAAGATGGCAGAGTCCTGCCCCGGCACAACCTACGCCAAGCTGGCCTGGCTGCAAGCCTGGCACATCCGCGACCAAACCTACGGGGCGGCGCTGGCCGAGCTGGTCAACGCGCAGTTCCGGCATCCCTTCGCCGAGCACTGGGGCGACGGCACCACATCATCCTCGGACGGCCAGAACTTCCGCACCGGCAGCAAGGCCGAAAGCACCGGCCACATCAACCCGAAATACGGCAGCAGCCCAGGGCGGACGTTCTACACCCACATTTCTGACCAGTACGCGCCATTCCACACCAAGGTCGTGAACGTCGGCGTGCGCGATTCAACCTACGTGCTCGACGGGCTGCTGTACCACGAATCCGACCTGCGCATCGAGGAGCACTACACCGACACAGCGGGCTTCACCGATCACGTCTTCGCCCTGATGCACCTTTTGGGCTTCCGCTTCGCCCCGCGCATCCGCGACCTGGGCGACACCAAGCTCTACATCCCGAAGGGCGATGCCGCCTATGACGCGCTGAAGCCCATGATCGGCGGCCCGCTCAACATCAAGCACGTCCGCGCCCATTGGGACGAAATTTTGCGGCTGGCCACCTCGATCAAGCAGGGCACGGTGACCGCCTCATTGATGCTGCGGAAACTCGGCAGCTACCCGCGCCAGAACGGCCTGGCCGTGGCTCTGCGTGAGCTGGGCCGCATCGAGCGCACGCTGTTCATCCTGGACTGGCTGCAAAGCGTCGAGCTGCGTCGCCGCGTGCATGCCGGGCTGAACAAAGGCGAGGCGCGCAACGCGCTGGCTCGCGCCGTGTTCTTCAACCGCCTGGGCGAAATCCGTGACCGCAGCTTCGAGCAGCAGCGCTACCGGGCCAGCGGCCTCAACCTGGTGACGGCAGCCATCGTGCTGTGGAACACGGTTTATCTGGAACGGGCCGCGAATGCCCTGCGTGGCCACGGCAAGTCCGTTGATGACTCTCTATTGCAGTATCTGTCGCCGCTGGGTTGGGAGCACATCAACCTGACTGGCGATTACCTCTGGCGCAGCAACGCCAAGATCGGCGCGGGCAAGTTCAGGCCGCTACGGCCGCTGCAACCAGCTTAACGTGCTTTATTTTCCGTTTTCTGAGACGACCCCAACATCAACGCGGTGATGACGGCGAGCGACGACTCGAAGCTGGTGATGAACACCGGCACGGCCAACGGCGGCGACGCCGGTGTGGCCGGCGGCACGGTCAGGGTCGGGCTGTCGGAAGACGGCTTCACCGGCCGGGTCGATTTCCCCGAGCGTGCCGGCACCGGCTTCCTGAGCATCAACGGCAACGACTACACCGTCATCGACAGCCTGGGCGCACAAGACAGCGCCACCGGCACCGATTTGCAGGGCATGGAGAACGACCTCGCCGGCCACTACGCGCTGGGCAGCGACATCGACGCCAGCGATACGGCGGGCTGGGAGGACGGCAAGGGATTCGCGCCGGTGGGCTCAGCCGGATTTACCGGCACCTTCGACGGCCTGGGCCACACCATCGGCAAGCTGACCATCGATCGGCCCGACCAGATGTTCGTCGGCCTGTTCAGAGGACTTGGCGGAGACGCCGCCTTGCGCAACGTGGGCTTGGCGGGCGGCAGCGTGACGGGTAAGGAGTGGGTCGGTGGCCTGCTGGGCAGTGACTCGTGGGGGAAGCTGATCCGCATCGGCAACGTCTTTTCCACCGCAAAGGTGACGGGCGAAAACTACGTCGGCGGGCTGGCGGGATCGATCGGTACCCAGGAAACCGGCGCACTCGCCCTCAACAACGCCTGGGCCGGCGGAGAGGTGTTCGGGGCGGGAAATGCGGTCGGCGGGCTGGCCGGCAGTATCAGTGCTTACGGCGGTTCAATCACCGTCGACAATGCCTGGGCCGTCGGCAATGTGACGGGTAATGACCGCGTCGGCGGGCTGGTGGGCGTGGCCGAACTCTCCGGGGACGATGTTCACGACGAGAGCCACGTCAGCATCAGCAAGGTCTCGGCCAGCGGGAAGGTGACGGGTACGGATCAAGTCGGCGGACTGATAGGCAGAAGCGAGGGCATGGGCGCCGATGTCAGCATCAGCGATGCCCGGGCCACCGGGAGCGTGACGGGGAACGGGGACGTCGGCGGGCTGGTGGGCTACAGCGTGGTCAGAAACGATGGAACCAGCAGCCTCAGCAGGGCCAGGGCCACCGGGGACGTGACCGGTAATTACAACGTCGGCGGGCTGGTGGGCCAGAACGAATCGTTCGGGGGAAACGCTACGGCCAGCATCGACAAAGCCCATGCCACCGGAGCCGTGACCGGGACCAGCGGTGCCGTCGGCGGGCTGGTGGGCAAAAGCCACGCCTGGACCGGGGACGCTACGGTCAGTATCACCAACGCCTACGCCACCGGAAGCGTGACGACGGGTAGCCTGTTTGTCGGCGGGCTGGTGGGCTGCGCCAACAGGACGGCCATCAGCAACGCCTACGCCACCGGCGCCGTGAGGGGTGTGAACTTCGCCGGCGGGCTGGTCGGTTATGCCGTGGAGGACGTCGACGTCAGCGCGAGCTTCTGGGATACCCAGAGCACCGGACAAACCTCCAGCAGCGGCGGCGGCACCGGCATGACCACCGCCGAGATGAAGACCCTCGCCAATTTCAGCAGCGCCACGGAGGCGAACGGGAACGTCGATCCCGCCTGGGACATTTCCGCCAACGGCGGCGAGCCTCGCGTCTGGCGCATCTACGAAGGCGATACCGCGCCGCTGCTACGCGACTGATCCGCACGAACGGCTGGTGAATCGGCAGGAATGCAGAAAAGAGGCCGGGAGCGATCCCGGCCTTTTCAATTGGGTTCCATTTCAAGGATTTCCCGGCGCGCTCAGATTTCCTCAGATTCGCTCAGGTTTGCTCGATTCCGGCACCCCCTCCCTTCTTTATGCTTCGGGCCACAAATCAGCATAACCAGGGAGAGTTCCACCCATGAACAGGCTTCATCGCCCCATTCGGGGCAGCCGCCATACCCTCATCGCTTGCGCCCTGGCTGGCGGCCTTTCCGCCGCCCACGCGCAAACCCCGCCCGACGCCGGCGCGCTGCAGCGCGAGGCCGAGCGCAGCCTGGCGCCGCGCCCGGTCGCGCCCGCCGTCGCGGCGCCGCTCGTCCGGCCGATGGCCGAAGACGCCAAGGGCGTCCGCGTCGCCGTCACCCGCATCAGCGTCGAGGGCGCCAGCCTGATTCCGGCCGCCGAACTCGAAGCCCTGGTCGCCGACCGCGTCGGCCAGTCGCTGACGCTCGCCGAACTCGAACACGCCGCCCAGCGCATCGCCGAACACTACCGCCAGCGCGGCTGGTTCGTGCGCGTCTACCTGCCCGAGCAGGACGTCACCGGCGGCCACGTCCGCATCCAGGTGCTCGAAGGCCGCTACGGCGGCAGCCGGGCGGAGCCGAAGGGCAGCCGCGTCAACGGCGAATGGGTGCGGCGGGTCGTCACCCATCGCCTGCAGCCGGGCGAGCCGCTGCCCGCCGCCGACGTCGAGCGCGGCCTGCTGCTCGCCAACAGCCTGCCCGGCATCTACGCCGCCGGTCTGCTCGAAGCCGGCGAAAGCCAGAGCACCAGCCGACTGGTCATCTACTCCGACGACAAGCCCTTCGTCACCGGCGACGCGGCGCTGAACAACTACGGCGTGAAGGCCACCGGGCGCGCCCAGGCGGTCGGCGGCGTCGCCCTCAACAACCTCAGCGGCATCGGCGATCAGCTCGCGCTGCGCGGGCTGGCCGCCGAGGGGCTGAACAACGTGCAGATCCGCTACGTCCTGCCCATCCATCCCGACGGCTGGCGGCTCGGCGCGCACTTTTCCGCGCTCGACTACGAACTCGGCGACCGCTACAGGGCGCTCGACGCCGAGGGCAAGGCGAAGACCGGCGGCCTCGACCTCACCTACGCCCTGGTGCGGCAGCGGGATCGCAACCTGAACCTCGGCGCCGGCTACGAACACCGGCGCTATGAGGACGACGCCCTCGACGCCGCCCTGCGGCGCCACCGCATCGGCGCCTTCACCCTCAGCCTCTCCGGCGACATGCGCGACAGCCTCCACGGCGGCGGCATCAGTTGGGGCAGCGTGCAGCTCATCCGGGGCCAGCTCGACATCCGCGACGTGGCCGCCGACAAGGCCGCCGACCGCGCCGGCCCGCGCGCCGAAGGCGGCTACGCCAAGCTCGCGTTCTCGCTCAACCGCCTGCAGGCCCTGGGCGACAGCGGCTGGCAGATCCAGGCCGGGCTCTCCGGCCAGTGGGCCGACGGCAACCTCGCCAGCTCCGAACAGTTCGGCCTCGGCGGCCCGTACCGGGTGCGCGCCTTTCCGGTCAACGAAGCCAGCGGCGACGAGGGCGTGCTGTTCAAGCTCGAACTGCAAAAGCATCTCGGCGGCGGCTGGCAGGCCGTCGCCTTCTACGACGCCGGCCGCATCCGCCAGTACAAGGACACCTGGGCCGGCTGGGACGGCGGCAGCGGGCAGCCGAACGGCTACAGCCTCGCCGGTGCCGGCCTCGGCCTGAACTGGAATCGCGACGGCTGGCAACTTGCCGCCAGCGCCGCCGTGCCCGTCGGCGGCAACCCCGGCAAGGGGAGCGACGGCCGCAACAACGACGGCAGCAAGCCTTCCTCCGCCCGCTTCTGGCTCACGCTGGGCCGGGAATTCTGAATTTTTTCGAGGTTTCGATTGCCATGAATCACACCTACCGTCTCGTCTGGAACGAAGAGAGCCAACGTTATGTAGTTGCGCCGGAATGCGCCCGCGCCCGCGGCAAGCGCAGCGGCGGCAGTGTCTTCAGGTCGGCCGTGCTCGCACTGGCCGCCGCCTTCGCATCGCCGGGGTTTGCCCAGGTGCCGGCGGAGAATGCCTTGCCGGGCGGCGGCCAGGTGGTTGCCGGGCAGGCCGGCATCAGCCAGAGCGGCAACCGGATGACCATCGATCAAGCCAGCCACCGGGCGGTGATCGACTGGCAGAGTTTCGACATCGGCAGCCAGGCCGCGGTGCAGTTCAAGCAGCCCTCGACCGGTGCGGTGGCGCTCAACCGCGTGGTTGCCGGCGATGCCAGCCAGATTCACGGTCAGCTCACGGCCAACGGCCAGGTGTGGCTGGTGAACCCGAACGGCGTGTTCTTCGGCGCCGGCAGCCGGGTGAGCGTCGGCGGCCTGGTGGCCTCGACGATGGGCATCACGAACGCGGATTTCATGGCCGGCAAGGCGGTATTCGACCGTGACGGCGCCACCGGCGGCATCGAAAACCACGGCGAGATCGTTGCCGCCGACGGCGGGCTGGTGGCGCTGCTGGCGCCGACGGTGAAGAACGACGGCATCGTCAGCGCCCGGCTCGGCAAGGTGGTGCTGGCCGCCGGCGACAAGATCGTGCTCGACCTCGGCGCCGATGGTCTGCTGTCGGTGGCGGTCGACCCGGCGACGGTGCGCACGCTGATCGAGAACCGGCAACTGATCGTCGCCGACGGCGGCGAGGTGGTGATGACCGGCCGGGCGGCGGATGCGCTCTCGGCGAGCGCCGTGGCCAACCACGGCACGATTCAGGCGCGGACGCTCGCCGAGCGGGAAGGGCGCATCCTGCTGCTGGCCGACATGGAACACGGCAAGGTCGAGGTCGGCGGCACGCTCGACGCCAGCGCGCCCGACGGCGGCAACGGCGGCTTCATCGAAACCAGCGCGGCCAGGGTGAGCTTCGACGACGCGGCGCTGATCACCACCAAGGCCGGCAAGAATGGCAAGAACGGCCGGTGGCTGATCGACCCGAGCGACTTCACCATTGCCGCCGAGGATGGCGACATGACCGGCGCCTTCCTGTCCAGTTCACTGGGCGAGGGCGACGTCGAAATCCAGAGCAGCGCTGGCGAAACGGCCGGCAACGGCGACATCCACGTGAACGACGCCGTGAGCTGGAGCGAAAACACCCTGACGCTGACCGCCGCCCGCGACATCAACATCAACGCGGTGATGACGGCCAGCGGCGACTCGAAGCTGGTGATGAACACCGGCGCGGCCAACGGTGCAGATGCCGGCGTGGACGGCGGCACGGTCCGGGTCGGGCTGTCGGAGGACGGCTTCGCCGGCCGGGTGGATTTCCCCGAGCGTTCCGGCACCGGCTTCCTGACCATCAACGGCAACGGCTACACCGTCATCGACAGCCTGGGAGCGCAAGGCAGCACTACCGGCACCGATCTGCAGGGCATGAGCGGCAATCTCGCCGGCTACTATGCGCTGGGCAGCGACATCGACGCCAGCGATACAGTAGGCTGGAACAGCGGCACGGGATTCACGCCGGTGGGCTTGAGCTACTCCGCATTCACCGGCGCCTTCGACGGCCTGGGCCACACCATCGACAACCTGACCATCAATCGGCCCACGTCTTATTACGTCGGCCTGTTCGGTGCGATTGGCCAAAACGCCGCCTTGCGCAACGTGGGGCTGGCTGGCGGTAGTGTGACCGGGCAATACATGGTCGGCAGCCTGCTGGGGCATGGGGACGGCTCGGTCGACGGCTGGCTCATCAGCATCAACAACGTCTTTTCCACTGCAAACGTAACGGCTGGAAAGGCCGGCAATACATCCGCTGTCGGGGGGCTGGCGGGAATGATTGCCGGCTCGGTCACCCTCAGCAACGCCTGGAGCGGTGGCGCGGTGTCCGGGGCGGGGAATAAGGTCGGCGGGCTGATAGGCGTGATCTTTGGCGACAACGCTTCAATCGCTATTGACAATGCATGGGCTACCGGGCAGGTGACGGGTAATGACCGCGTCGGCGGGCTGGTGGGGGAACTCGCCCCCGAGTGCGACGGGAGTTGCAATGAAAGCAGCATCAGCATCAGCAAGGTATCGGCCAGCGGGAATGTGACGGGTCGTAACGAGGTCGGCGGGCTGATGGGTTACATCGAACATTTCTACCACGAGGACAGCAAGTTCGCCCTTGCCGATGCCAGCGCTTCCGGGGATGTGGTGGGTTCTCAATATGTCGGAGGGCTGATCGGCTCCAACAAGGCCGCCGACGGCGCCACCATCGATATCAGCAAGGTCAGGGCCAGCGGGGAGGTGACGGCCACGGGCACCCATAGCGGCGGGCTGATCGGTTTGAGCGACAATTACGGGAGCACGCTCACCCTGACTGATGCCGAAGCTTCCGGGAATGTGGTGGGTTCTGAATATGTCGGAGGGCTGATCGGCTTCAACAAGGCCGACGACGACGCCACCATCGATATCAGCAAGGTCAGGGCCAGCGGGACGGTGACGGCTGAATTCGGCGTCGTCGGCGGGCTGATCGGCTACAACTTCGCCACCTATGGCGCCACCATCGACATCAGCGATGCCGGGGCCAGCGGGACGGTGAAGGGGGAGGGGGAAGGTTACCTTGGAGACAAGGCTGGCGGGCTGGTGGGCGAAAGCCACATCACCAGGGGGAGCAGGCTCAGCATCAGTAATGCCTGGGCCACCGGAAGCGTGACGGGGTCGAGTCAGGTCGGCGGACTGATAGGCGAAAGCGTGGTCATCACCTTTGAAGGTGACAGCGATGTCAGCATCGAGGATGTCTGGGCCACCGGAAACGTGACGGGGAGGGGGCTTAATGTCGGCGGGCTGGTGGGCTACAGCGTGGCTAAAACCGGTGCAACCAGCAGCATCAGCAAGGCTTGGGCCACCGGGGCCGTAAACGGCGGAGGATGGGAGGGCATCGGCGGGCTGGTGGGCCAGACCGAGATCCAGATGACGGGGGTAAACAGCATTGACCAGGCCTATGCCACCGGGGCCGTAAACGGAGAGTCGAGCAGCGGCGTCGGCGGGCTGGTAGGCCGCGCCGGCAACTCCACGACCATTACCAACGCCTATGCCACCGGGGCGGTGACGGGGAACGGTTCAGTCGGCGGGCTGGTGGGCTCTGCCGGCTCCGACATGACCATCGACAAGACCTACGCCACCGGGGCCGTGACGGGTGAGAGCAACGTCGGCGGACTGGTTGGTTATGTTAATGAGGAGGTCAACGTCAGCGCGAGCTTCTGGGATACCGAGACCAGCGGGCAAACCGTCAGCGCCGGCGGCATCGGCCTGACCACCGCCGACCTGAAATCGCTCGCCACGTTCAACAGCGCCACGGAAGCGAACGGGAACGTCGATCCGACGTGGGACATTTCCGGCGTCGGCGGCGAAGCCACCGTCTGGCGCATCTACGAAGGCGATACCGCGCCGCTGCTGCGCCACTTCCTGAAGCCGCAAACGGTGACTTCCGTCGCCGACCACACCAAGCCGTATGACGGGATTCCCTACGCGGGCGGCAACGGCTATGTCGCGCCCGACGCCGATCCGGCGGACATCTTCTACAGCGGCACCGCGCAGGGCGCGGTGGAGGAGGGCACCTACAGCATCCGCCTGTATTCGCATCAGCAGGGCTACGACCTGATCGGCAACCTCGCTGGCACGCTGACCATCGCGGAGGCGCCACCTCCACCTCCGCCGCCGCCACCACCACCACCACCACCTCCTCCTCCGCCCGATCCGACGCCGGAACCCGAGCTGCCTCCGCCGCCTCCGCCCGATCCGACGCCGGAGCCGGCACCGGAACCCGATCCAACGCCGATGCCCGATCCAGCGCCGGAAGCGAGCGGAGTGCAGCCCTCGGGCGGTTCGGTCTGGCGCGCGCAGCAGCCTGAAACGGCGCCGCGACAGAGCGAAGGCGGGCCGCAGCAGGTGGCGGCGCAGTCGCAGGACAGCCAGGGTTCCTCGCTGCAATCCGGCGCCGGCCTGCCGCCGCGCATCGAGCAGGAATTGCGGCTGACCAACGATTCCGGTGTGCTTTTCCTGGGTCTCGCGCCGGAGTACATCCGCCTCGCCTCGGGCAGCGAAGCCGGCGCGGGGACGCCGGGGGCCGCCGGGAACGCGTCGGGCGCCCCGGGCAATACGGCCGGCAGCGAAGACTGAAAGCGGAAAGGGGGCGGGCCGCTTCCGCCTCTTTCCCTCGCGTCAGGCGTACTGAAACGACGAAGGCCGGTATTTCCCGGCCTTCGTCGTTTGCGGACCGGAAAGCCGCCTTCCCCGTGGCCGCCGGATCATTTCCCCGGATGGAGGCCGCCATGCATGCCGCCGACTTCGACCTCGCCGCCGCCCGCCGCTATGGCAGCCTGCGCCGGGAGCTTGAGCAGGCGGCACGCCGACACCCAGATCGCTGCGCATGCGCTGGCGCTCGGCGTCACCCTCGTAACCGACAATCTCCGGGAGTTTCAGCGGGTTGCCGGCCTGAAGCTGGCGAACTGGGCCGATTGATCTCCATCGAGGCGGCCCGCCTCACTGCCCGGCCGCCTTCGGCAGCGGCGAGAACTCGATCGGCACCCAACTGTAGCTGCCCTTGCCTTCCGCCCGCACGTGGCCGATGCCGGGGAAGGGCAGATGCATGCCGGCCACCAGCGTCCTGCTCGCCGCCGCCGATTTCATGATCTCGCGGCGGGTGGCGATGGCCTGCTTCTGGTCGACGTCGAACTCGATCGAGACGCCGGGCCTGGCGAACTGCACGGCGTGCGAATGCACCAGGTCGCCCCAGATCAGCAGCTTCCTGCCGTCGGACTCGACGGCGTAGGCCGTGTGCCCCGGCGTGTGGCCGTTGGCGGCCACCGCGCGGATGCCCGGCACCAGTTGGCTGCCGTCGGCGAAGGGCTGCCAGCGGCCGACGGCCTGATACGGCGCCGCCGTGTCGCGCGCCATCTTGAAGAAGGGCTTCATGCCCTCCGGCGCCTTGTCCGCCGCCTGCTGCGACAGCCAGAAATCGTGGTCGGCGCGCGGCACCATGACCCGCGCCTTCGGAAAGACCGGCCGCCCGCTGGCGTCGTTCAGCCCGCCCATGTGGTCGCCGTGCAGGTGCGTGATGACCACCGTGTCCACCTGCGCCGGATCGTAGCCGGACGCCTTCATGTTCTCCAGCACGTGGCCGAGCGACGGCCCGAACAGCTTGGCCGCGCCGGCGTCGACCAGCACCAGGTGGCGGCCGGTGTTGATCAGGTAGGCGTTCACCGCCGTCTGCATCTTCGGGCTGCCGACGAACATGCGCGACAGCAGGCGCTGCAGATCCTCCGGGCTGGCGTTCTTGAGCAGCTTGGCGTCGAGCTCGATGGCGCCGTCGAACAGCGCGGTGACCTCGAACTGGCCGAGCGCCATGCGGTAGTAGCCGGGAACCTGCGTCTGCGCCATCGGCGCCTGGGCGCGGGCGAGCGACGGCAGGCCGAGGAGCGCGGCGAGCATGAGCGGGAGCAGGGGGAGGAAGAAGCGGCGCATGGGTGGGTCTCCGTTTGGGGAAGGTGTTTCGGCTCGGCGGCGTTCTATTAAAACGAATCGAAAGACACAAATGGAAATAGGCCGATTCCCAGGAGAAGCGCCCATCTTTGCAAGATCGATCCAACCGCGTGGACGAATGCCGGCAGGATACAAACGCGGCACGCGCATGTCGAGCGGGACACCTGTTTCCGCGTGCAGCCGTTCATAAGAAAAAAGCCGGTCGCGAAGACCGGCTTTTCCTTTGCCACGGTCAGGCGGCAGCGCCGCCCCGCGGACGATCAGTGCGCCGACGCCGCAGCCGCCCCGAGCCCCGTCTGGGCGCGGATGTACTGCTCCTCGAAGGCTTCCGCTTCCTTCGCTGCCTGCGCGCTCCTGTCGGTGACCGACACCAGCCAGGTGACGAGGAACGCGGCGCTCATCGAGAACAGCGCCGGGTGGTCGTAGGGGAAGATGGCCTGCGCGTTGCCGAGCACCTTCACCCACACCGCCGGCGACAGGATGACCAGGCCGACCGCCGTGACGAGGCCGGCGATGCCGCCCCACAGCGCGCCGCGCGTGGTCAGCCCCTGCCAGTACATGGAGAGGATGAGCACCGGGAAGTTGACCGAGGCGGCGACGCCGAAGGTCAGCGCGACGAGGAAGGCGATGTTCTGGTCCTTGAACAGGATGCCGACGGCGATGGCGACCAGTCCGATGCCGATGGTGGCGATCTTCGACACGCGCATCTCGGAGAGGGCGTCGACCTGCCCCTTCTTGATCACGCGGGCGTAGAGGTCGTGCGAGATCGCCGAGGCGCCGGCCAGCGCCAGGCCCGAGACCACCGCCAGGATGGTGGCGAAGGCCACGGCCGACAGGAAGCCGAGGAAGATGTCGCCGCCCACGGCCTTGGCCAGGTGCATCACCGGCATGTTGCCGCCGCCGATGATCTTGCCGCCGACCTGGCCGCCCTCGAAGAAGCGCGGGTCCTGGCCGACAATGACGATCGCCGAGATGCCGAGCACCGCCACGACGAGGAAGAAGAAGCCGATGAAGCCGGTGGCGTAGAACACCGACTTGCGCGCTTCCTTGGCGTTCGGCACGGTGAAGAAGCGCATCAGGATGTGCGGCAGGCCGGCGGTGCCGAAGAGCAGGCCGAGCGACAGCGACACGGCCGACACCGGATCGGCGAGCAGCGAGCCGGGGCCCATGATCGCCGGGCCTTCCTTGTGCGCGGCGACGGCGGTCGAGAACAGCTTCTCGAACGAGAAGCCGAACTGGGCGAAGGCGAGCAGCATCAAGAGCGTGCCGCCGCCGAGCAGCAGCACGGCCTTGATGATCTGCACCCAGGTGGTGGCGACCATGCCGCCGAAGGTGACGTACACCATCATCAGCAGGCCGACGGCGATCACCGCGTAGTTGTACTCCAGCCCGAACAGCAACTGGATCAACTGGCCGGCGCCGACCATCTGCACGATCAGGTAGAAGCAGACCACGGTCAGCGAGCCGAAGGCGGCGAAAGTGCGGATCTTGCTCTGGTCGAGGCGGTAGGAGGCGATGTCGGCGAAGGTGAACTTGCCGAGGTTCCTCAGGCGCTCGGCCATCAGGAAGAGGATGATCGGCCAGCCGACGAAGAAGCTGATGGTGTAGATGAAGCCGTCGAAGCCCTTGGCGTAGATCAGGCTGGACAGGCCGAGCAGCGTCGCCGCCGACATGTAGTCGCCGGCGATGGCGAGCCCGTTCTGGAAGCCGGTGATGCCGCCGCCGGCGGTGTAGAAGTCGGCCGCCGACTTGGTCTTGTTCGCCGCCCAGTAGGTGATGCCGAGCGTGGCCAGGACGAAGACGAGGAACATGGCGATGGCCGAGACGTTCACCGGCTGCTTCTCGACGCCTTCCATGGCGCCGGGCGCGGCGAAGGCGGTGGCGGCGAGGAGGGCGAGCGCGGCGCCGCCGGCGATTCGGGCGAGGCGGTTCATCGCGCGGCCTCCCTGAGCACGTCCTGCGTCAGTTCGTCGAATTCACTGTTGGCGCGGCGGATGTAGATGCCGGTGAGCAGCCAGGAGCCGATCACCAGCAGCGCGCCGAGCGGCCAGGCGATGGTGACGATGCTGTCGCCCAGCGTGCGGTGCAGGGCCGTCGGGTTGAAGGCGACGACCATCATGAAGCCGTAGTACGGCACGAGGACGAACAGCGAGAGCACGAGCGCGAAGCGCGTGCGGCGGGCGATCAGCTCGGCGAATTTCGGATGCTGCCGGATCCGTTGCTGGACCGTGGATTGCGACATGTTGCCTCCTTCGTGTGGGATGTTGCGAAATAGGTCAGCGCGGGGTCAGAGCAGGTTCATCTTCTTCGCCGCCTCGCGCAGCTCGCCGCGGAAATCCGGGTGGGCGATGGCGATCAGCGCGGCGGCGCGCTGCTTGGCGCTCTTGCCGCGCAGTTGGGCGACGCCGTATTCGGTGACGACGTAGTTCACGTCGTTCTTGCCGGTCGTCACGTGCGTGCCCGGCGTCAGCGTCGGTACGATGCGCGAGATGCTGTTCTCCTTGGCCGTCGACGGCAGCACGATGAAGGCCTTGCCGCCGTTCGAGCGGTTCGCCGCGCGCACGAAATCGGCCTGGCCGCCGGTGCCGGAGTAGGGCTTGAAGCCGAGGCTTTCCGAGCCGCACTGGCCGACCATGTCGACCTGCATGGTCGCGTTGATGGCGTGCAGGTTGTCGTTCTGGCCGGCGAGGAAGGGATCGTTGGTGAAGTCGACCGGGTGCATCTCCAGCGACGGGTTGCGGTGCATGAACCGGTAGAGCTTCTTCGAACCGAGCGCGAAGGTCGCCAGCATCTTGCCGCGGTGGTAATTCTTCCGGCGGTTGGTGACGACGCCGGCCTCGACCAGGGTCATGATGCCGTCGCCGACCATTTCGGTATGGACGCCGAGGTCGTGCTTGTCGGTGAGCTGCATGACCACCGCGTCCGGGATGCCGCCGTAGCCGATCTGCAAGGTGGCGCCGTTCGGGATCAGCTCGGCGACGTACTTGCCGATGGCTTCCTGCACCGGGCCGATCTTCGGCAGGCCGACTTCCAGCACCGGCTCCTCGCTCTCGACCAGCGCCGCCACCTGCGAGATGTGCACGTGGCAGTCGCCGTTGGCGAAGGGCACGTTCGGGTTCACTTCGAGGACCACGGCGCGCGCCTTGGCGACCGCGGCCATGGTGTAGTCGGCGCCGAGGGAGAGCGAGAAATAGCCGTGCTCGTCCATCGGTGAGGCCATGCTGAAGACCACGTCGGCCGGAATCAGGTCGCGCTTGATCAGCGCCGGAATTTCCGAGAAATAGTTCGGGATGAAGTCGATCCAGCCCTCCTGGCCGCCGGGGCGCGAGACGCCGCCGTAGAAGTAGGCGGTGTGGCGGACGTGCTCGGCGGTCTCCGGGTCGAAGTAGCCGTACTTCCGGAGCGGCAGGATCTGCACCACTTCCACGTCGCGGAAGTCGCGCCGCTGCTCGGAGAGCGCCGCGAGCAGCGCCGGCGGCTCGCCGACCCCGGTCGGCACGACGATGGTGTCGCCGTTCTGCACCTGGCGCACGGCGTCGGCCGCGCTCATTCGTTTTTGCTGGTACTGGGACTGGAAGGACATCTGCCGCGCTCCTTTGTTACAGGTCTCGATGGCGGACCGGGGAGCGCGTCCCGGCCGTCGCCCGCCCTGTGCGCGGACAACCGCCGGGCGGTATGCGGCGGCGGAACCGGAGTGTCTCCTCGGCATTGCATTCTGCTTTTCCGGTCCCGGTCCGCCTGGATCGGCGTCCGAAACTCGTGGCGAAGGAGGATGGCAGGAGACCCTTGCACAACTATTCACGAAAAGTAACGAATCGTTACAAGCCGGCGGCAGGCGGACCGGCTGGCCTAGAATCACGGGATGAGCGAAGGGCGAACGAACGACGAAGAACGGCAGCGGCTCGCCGCCGAGCGGCATCGCTACGAGATGCTGCAGGTCGGCCTCGACCTGCTCGACCAGGGGCTGACGGTGTTCGACGGCAACCTGCGGATGGCGGCGTGGAACGACACCTTCCTGCGCCTGCTCGATTTCCCGCGCGAAATGGCCTTCGTCGGCGCCGACTTCGAGAGCTTCATCCGCTACAACGCCGAGCGCGGCGAGTACGGCCCGGGCGACTCCGAGGCGCAGGTCGCCCTGCGCGTGGACGCGGCGCGGCGCTTCAGCTCGCACGTCGCCGAGCGCGTCCGGCCGGACGGGCGGATTCTCTTCGTGCGCGGCGAGCCGCTGCCGCACGAGGGCTTCGTCACGCTGTACACCGACGTCACCGAGCAGCGCAGCATCGACAAGCTGCTGCGCCACCAGACCACCGAGCTGGAAGAACGCGTCGCCCGCCGTACCGCGCAACTGGAGAACGCCAACGCGGTGCTCTCGCGGGTGAACGAGGAAAAGACGCAGATCGCCGCGGCGCTCAGGCGCAGCGAGGAGCGCATCCGCCTGATCACCGACACCATCCCGGCGATGATCGGCTACTTCGACAAGAACGAGATCTTCCGCTACGCCAACCGCGGCTACGCCGACTGGTTCGGCGTCGACATCGCCCGCTTCATCGGCTACACCATCCGCGCCGTGGTCGGCGAGACGGTCTACAACCGCGTCCGCGACAACGTGCGGCTGGCGCTGACCGGCCGCCAGGTGACCTACGAGTACATCATCGAACGGCTCGGCCGGACCATGACCGCGCGCAGCACGCTGGTGCCGGAGATCGGGGCGGACGGCGAGGTGCTCGGCTGCTTCGTCTTCGCCTACGACGTCACCGAGCAGAAGCGGATGCAGCTCGCGCTGGTGCAGGCGCAGAAGATGGACGCCATCGGCCAGCTCACCGGCGGCCTGGCGCACGACTTCAACAACCTGCTGACGGTGGTCATCGGCAACCTCGCCGCGCTGCAGGAGCGCCTCGGCGACCAGGCCGAGGTCCGCGAATTCACCGAGCCGGCGCTGCAGTCGGCGCGCCGCGGCGTGCAGTTGATCCGCCGTCTGCAGACCTTCTCGCGACAGCAGCCGCTGGAGCCGATGACGGTGGACGTCGCCCGCCTGATCGTCGAGCTGACGACGCTGATCGAGCGCTCGCTGCCGGAGTCGATCGAAATCTCCGTGGATCTGTCCGAGGCGCCGATGCACTGCCTGGTCGACCCCGGCCAACTGGAGAGCGCGCTGCTCAACTTCGCGCTCAACGCGCGCGACGCGATGCCCGACGGCGGCCGCCTGCGCATCGCCGCGGCGCCGCTCGGGCTGGCCGCGGACTCGCCGGCCGCCGCCGAATTCGGCGTAGCCGCCGGCGACTACATCCAGTTCGAGGTCGCCGACGACGGCTGCGGCATGGACGCGGCGACGCTGGCGCGCGTCTTCGAGCCCTTCTTCACGACCAAGCAGCTCGGCCTGGGCAGCGGCCTCGGCCTGGCCATGACGCAGGGCTTCGCCCGCCAGTCCGGCGGCGGCATCCGCATCGCCAGCGCGCCGGGGCAGGGCACGGCGGTGCAACTGGTGCTGCCGCAGTGCCAGCCGGAAGCGCCGGCAGCGGAGCAGGAAGGCGTCGCCGACGATGGCGCCGGCGGCCGGCTGGTGCTGCTCGTCGAGGACGATCCGGCGGTGCGCCGCGTCGTCCGCCAGCAGTTGGTCGAGCTCGGCTACGCGGTGATCGAGGCCGACGACGGCGCGCAGGCGCTGCAGCTCGCCGACGCCGTGCCCGACATCGCGCTGGTGCTGACCGACATGGTCATGCCCGGCGGCATCAACGGCCGCCAGTTGATCGAGCTGGTGCGGCAGCGCCGGCCGGGCGTCGGCGTCGTGCTCATGAGCGGCTACGCCGAGGGCCTGGGCAGCCGCGAGGAGCGCACGCTGCTGCTGCTGGACAAGCCGTTTTCAACCCGCGAACTGGCCGAGGCGCTGCAGCGGGCGCAGAGGGAGAAAGCATGAGGAGCGCGGCCGAGGCGCAGGACGGGGCGCGGCTGATCGCGCTGGTCGAGGACGATCCGGAGGTCGCCCGCGTCATCGAGAAGACGCTGGCCGATTTCGCCTTCCACACGGCCTGGTGCCGCAGCGGCGGCGAGATGCTGCGGCGCCTGCCGAAGCTGCTGCCGGACCTGTGCATCATCGACCTCGGCCTGCCGGACATGGACGGGCTCGACCTGATGCGCCGGCTGCGCGAGCTGTCGCCCTGCGGCATCCTGATCCTGACCGGCCGGGCGCACGTCAGCGACCGCGTGATGGGCCTGGAACTCGGCGCCGACGACTACGTGCTCAAACCCTTCGAGCCGCGCGAGCTGGTCGCCCGCATCCGCAGCGTGCTGCGCCGGCGCGCGGCAGCGCCCGGTCCGACGAACGGCGGCCAGGCGAGCGTCGCCGAATTCGCCGGCTGGCGCTTCAACCTCGGCAACAACACGCTGGTTTCGCCGGCCGGCGTCGAGGAACTGCTCAGCGCCTCGGAGGCGGAGCTGCTGAAAGTCTTCGTCGGCAGCCCGAACCGCATCCTGCAGCGCGAGCAGCTGATGGGCCAGCGCGAGCTGTCGCCGACCGACCGCACGATCGACGTGCGCATCTCGCGGCTGCGCCGCAAGCTGGAGCCGGACCCGCAGAATCCGGTGCTGATCAAGACCGTGTACGGCGCCGGCTACCTGTTCCTGGCGACGGTGAACTGGTCCGGCGGCTGAGGGCAGGGGCCCCGCCTTCGGCCGAAGGCGGGGGATTGCGGTTCACTCGTGCCGGAACGCGGCGGCGCGCTTCTCGACGAAGGCGGCCATGCCTTCCTTCTGGTCGGCGAGCGCGAAGGCGGCGTGGAATTCGCGGCGCTCGAAAAGCAGCCCCTCGTTGAGGCTGCTTTCGTAGGCGCGGTTCACGCACTCCTTGATCATCATCACCACCGGCAGCGAGAAGGCGGCGATCGTCGCCGCGGCGGCGAGCGCCTCGTCGAGCAGCCGGTCGGCCGGCACCACGCGGGCGACCAGGCCGGCGCGCTCGGCTTCCTCGGCGCCGATCATGCGCGCGGTGAGGCACATGTCCATCGCCTTCGCCTTGCCGACGGCGCGCGGCAGGCGCTGCGTGCCGCCGGCGCCGGGCAGGATGCCGAGCTTGATCTCGGGCTGGCCGAATTTCGCGGTGTCGGCGGCGAAGATCATGTCGCACATCATCGCCAGCTCGCAGCCGCCGCCGAGCGCAAAGCCGGCGACCGCGGCGATGACCGGCTTGCGGCAGGTCTTCACCCTTTCCCAGTTGCGCGTGATGTAGTCGCCCTTGTAGGCGTCCATGTAGCTGAAGTCCTTCATCATGCCGATGTCGGCGCCGGCGGCGAAGGCTTTCTCCGAGCCGGTGACGACGATGCAGCCGATGCCGTCGTCCGCCTCGAAGGCGGCGAGCGCCGCGCCGAGTTCGTCCATCAGGCCGTCGCACAGCGCGTTGAGCTGCTTCGGCCGGTTCAGCGTGATCAGGCCGACGCGGTCCTTCCTGTCGACGAGGATGTAGGTGGTGTCCATGCTTGGAGTCTCCGTTCAGTGGCTGAAGAATGGCGGCCGGGCGCCGCTTTCCATACGCGTACGTATGCTAGGGGCTCCGGCAGGAAAACGCCAGCCCGCTTTCGTCCGGATGCGGCCTATTCGTCGCGTCCGACGGAGAAGGACGGCAGCGTCAGGTGGAAGCGGATCGCCGCCATGCGCAGCGCCAGGATGAAGACCATGGTCGCGCCGCTGGCCCAGACCTCGGGCACGCCGGCCAGTTGCAGGCCGATCAGCAGCAGCGCGCCGAGCCAGGCGGCGGTGGCATAGAGCTCGCCGGCGCGCATCACCAGCGGCACCTCGTTGCACAGCACGTCGCGCACGACGCCGCCGAAGACGCCGGTGATCACGCCCATCAGCGAGGCGGCCAGCCAGGGCGTGTGCCACTGCAACGCCACCTGCGTGCCGATCACCGTGAACAGCGCCAGGCCGACCGCGTCCGGAAAGAGGAACCAGCGCGGCGAGACCGTGCGATGGCGGATCAGGAAGAAACTGGCGATGCCGACGGCGACGGCGGTGATCAGGTAGGTCTGGTCGACCACCCAGAAGACCTTGCGGTCGAGCAGCAGGTCGCGCACCGTGCCGCCGCCGAGCGCCGTGGCCACTGCGACGAAGCTGGCGCCGATGATGTCGACCTCCTTGCGCTCGGCTTCCAGCACGCCGGTCAGCGCGTTGACCGCCACCGCCGCCATGCCGACCCAGTAGATGAAGTCGACCATCGCCCGGCCGGGCGCGCGATCAGCGCGCGCGCTCCTTCATCAGCCGGCCCTGTTCGCGCTTCCAGTCCTTGTCCTGCTCGGTGGCGCGCTTGTCGTGCAGCTTCTTGCCCTTGGCCAGGCCGATCTCGGCCTTCACGCGGCCGCGCGTGTAGTGCAGGTCGACCGGCACCAGCGTGTAGCCGGCGCGCTCGACCTTGCCGATCAGCTTCGAGATTTCGCGCTCGTGCAGGAGCAGCTTGCGCGTACGCACCGGGTCCGGGTGCACGTGCGTCGAGGCTTGCGAGAGCGGCGTGATGTGCATGCCGAGCAGCCAGATCTCGCCGCCCTTGACGACGACATAGGCTTCCTTGATCTGCACGCGGCCGGCGCGGATGGCCTTGACCTCCCAGCCTTCGAGGGCGATGCCGGCCTCGTATTTCTCCTCGACGAAGTAATCGTGGAAGGCCTTCTTGTTGGTGGTGATGCTCATGTGCCCCGGGCTTCGCCGCAATTGCGCTAAAATGCGCCATTCTACAGGATTCACGGGGGTTGACGGGCGATGGCCCTGGTCGAGAAATCGGTGCTGATCGCGCACTCTGCGCAACGGATGTTCGACCTCGTCGATCGCGTCGAGGACTACCCGCAGTTCCTGCCGTGGTGCAATCGCACCGAGCTGAAATTCCGCGACGCGACGAGGACGGCGGCGACGCTGTTCATCAACTATCACAGCGTCAAGTCGCACTTTACGACCGAGAACGAGAAGTCGGCCGACGAGTCGCCGCTGTGGATGAAGATCCGCCTGGTCGACGGCCCGTTCCGGCGGCTGGAAGGCACCTGGCGCTTCCGGCCGCTGGCCGAGGACGCCTGCAAGATCGAATTCCAGCTCGCCTACGAGTTCTCCAGCCGGCTCTTCGAGAAGGTCATCGGACCGGTGTTCAGCAACATCGCGAACACCTTCGTCGACGCCTTCGTCAAACGCGCGGCGCAGGTTTATGGGGTGGAAGGATGAAGGTCGAAGTGATCTACGCACTGCCGCACGCGACGGAACGAGTCGAGCTCGACCTGCCGGAAGGCGGCACCGTGCTGCAGGCGGTCGAGGCTTCGGGGCTGCTGCAGAAGCATCCGGAGATCGACGTCAAGAAGAACAAGTTCGGCATCTACGCCAAGCTGGCCAAGGCCGATGCCGTGCTGCGCGACCGCGACCGCGTCGAGATCTACCGGCCGCTGATCGCCGACCCGAAGGAAGTGCGCAAGCAGCGCGTGGCCGAGGGCAAGGTGATGAAGAAAGGCGCCGGCGACGAGGCCGGCGCGGCGGAGTAGGCGCCGCGCCTACCTGCAGGCGTCGGCGATCATCCGGCGCGTGCGCTCGATCTCCGCTGTCCGCTGCACGTCTTCCAGGAAGACACGTTCGCCCTTTTCGTCGCGCAGGGCGATCCGCTCGCCGGATTCGAGCATCCGCAACTGACGCTGCGCGCGCTCGCAGTCCTCCTTGCGCCGGGCCTTGTCCGCGCTTTCCTTCTGCGCCTTCTCGGCGGCCTCCCGCTGCGCCTGCTGCCGTTTCCTGAACTCCATCTCGCGGTCGGCCAGCGTTTTCGGCGGCGCCGCCGCATTCGCACCGTCCGTCGCCGGCGGGTCTTCGGATGTCGATACGCCGTTTTCCGCCGCATGCGCCTTCGCCGGCAGCGCGCCGGCGGGCGGCGGTCGGTCCGAGATCACGGTCCTGCCGGCGGCGTCCTTGTACTGGTAGATCTGGGCCTGCGCCGGCAGGCAGGCGAACAGCGCGGCGAGCAGGGCGATGCGCAGGGGGGAGGCGGAAAGCATGGCTGTCCAACGGTCAGATGGCTTGGGTATAATACGTTTTTGTAACCCCGGAACAAAGGCCATGCGTGTCATCCAAAAGGCGTTGACGTTCGACGACGTCCTTCTCGTACCCGCCCACTCCGCCATCCTCCCGCGCGACGTCAGCCTGAAAACCCGCCTGACGCGCAAGCTGACCCTGAACCTGCCGCTGGTGTCCGCCGCCATGGACACCGTCACCGAAGCCCGGCTGGCCATCGCGCTGGCGCAGGAGGGCGGCATCGGCATCGTGCACAAGAACCTGAAGCCGAAGGCGCAGGCGGCCGAGGTGTCGAAGGTCAAGCGCTTCGAATCCGGGGTGCTCAAGGACCCGATCACCATCGCGCCGACCATGACCGTGCGCGACGTGCTGGCGCTGACCCGCACGCACAAGATTTCCGGCCTGCCGGTGCTCGACGGCAAGATCGTCGTCGGCATCGTCACCAACCGCGACCTGCGCTTCGAGACCAGCCTCGACCAGCCAGTGGCCAACATCATGACGCCGCGCGAGCGTCTGATCACGGTGAAGGAGGGCAGCAGCCCGGAGGAAGCCAAGGTGCTGATGCACAGGAACCGGCTCGAACGCGTGCTGGTGGTGAACGACGCCTTCGAACTGCGCGGCCTGATCACCGTCAAGGACATCCTCAAGTCGACCGAGCACCCGGACGCCGCCAAGGACAGCCACGGCCGCCTGCTCGTCGGCGCCGCCATCGGCGTCGGCGCCGGCACCGAGGAGCGCGCCGAACTGCTCGCCGAGGCCGGTGTGGACGTGATCGTCGTCGACACCGCGCACGGCCACTCGCAGGGCGTGCTCGAACGCGTCCGCTGGGTCAAGCGCAACCTGCCGAACGTCGAGGTCGTCGGCGGCAACATCGCCACCGCGGCGGCGGCCCAGGCGCTGGTCGAGATGGGCGCGGACGGCGTCAAGGTCGGCATCGGGCCGGGCTCGATCTGCACCACGCGCATCGTCGCCGGCGTCGGCGTGCCGCAGATCAGCGCCGTGCACAACGTCGCCGAGGCGCTGAAGGGCACCGGCGTGCCGCTGATCGCCGACGGCGGCATCCGCTACTCGGGCGACATCGCCAAGGCCGTCGCCGCCGGCGCCAACGCCGTCATGCTCGGCGGCCTGCTGGCCGGCACCGAGGAAGCGCCGGGCGAGGTCGAGCTGTACCAGGGCCGTTCGTACAAGTCCTACCGCGGCATGGGCTCGATCGGCGCCATGGCCGCCGGCGCCGCCGACCGCTACTTCCAGGACACCACGGCGAACGTCGACAAGCTGGTGCCCGAAGGCATCGAGGGCCGCGTCCCGTACAAGGGCTCGGCGCTGGCCGTGATCCACCAGTTGATGGGCGGCCTGCGCTCGTCGATGGGCTATCTCGGCTGCTCGACGATCGACCAGATGCACGAGCGCGCCGAGTTCGTCGAGATCACCTCGGCCGGCGTGCGCGAGTCGCACGTGCACGACGTGCAGATCACCAAGGAAGCACCGAACTACCACGTGGATTGATCCACGGCGTTCCAACCGGGGCGGCTTTTCAGCCGCCCTTGTTCATTCAAGGCGTTAAAATGGCTCACCAGAAGATCCTCATCCTCGATTTCGGCTCCCAGGTTTCACAACTGATCGCCCGCCGCGTGCGCGAGCAGCAGGTTTATTGCGAGCTGCATCCGTTCGATGTGTCCGAGCAGTTCGTCCGCGACTTCGCGCCGGCCGGCATCATCCTCTCCGGCGGGCCGAACTCGGTGTACGCGGCGCAGGACTGGAAGGCGCCGCAGGCCGTGTTCGAGTTGGGCGTACCGGTGCTCGGTATCTGCTACGGAATGCAGACCATGGCGCAGCAGTTGGGAGGCAAGGTCGAGAGTTCCGGCAAGCGCGAGTTCGGCTACGCCGAGATCCGCGCGCGCGGCCACTCCGAGCTGTTCAAGGGCATCCAGGACCGGACCAACGACGCCGGCCACGGCCTGCTCGACGTGTGGATGAGCCACGGCGACAAGGTCACCGAGCTGCCGCCGGGCTTCAAGGTCATCGCCAGCAACGACGCCTGCCCGATCGCGGCGATGGCCGACGAGACGCGCAGGTTCTACGCCGTGCAGTTCCACCCGGAGGTGACGCACACGATCAAGGGCAAGGAGATGCTTGCCCGCTTCGTGCACGAGATCTGCGGCTGCGGCCACGACTGGAACATGCCGGACTACGTGAACGAGGCGATCGAAAAGGTGCGCGCGCAGGTCGGCCGGGAGGAGGTGATCCTCGGCCTTTCGGGCGGCGTCGATTCCTCCGTGGTCGCCGCGCTGCTGCACCGGGCGATCGGCGACCAGCTCACCTGCGTCTTCGTCGACAACGGCCTCCTGCGCCTGAACGAGGCCGAGCAGGTAATGCAGACCTTCGCCCGCAACCTCGGCGTCAAGGTCATCCATGTGGACGCCACCGAGCAGTTCATGGGGCATCTCAAGGGCGTTTCCGATCCCGAACAGAAGCGCAAGATCATCGGCCGCGAGTTCGTCGAGGTCTTCCAGGCGGAAGCCGGGAAGCTGCCGAACGCGAAATGGCTGGCGCAGGGCACGATCTACCCGGATGTGATCGAGTCGGCCGGCGCCAAGACCGGCAAGGCGCACGCGATCAAGAGCCACCACAACGTCGGCGGCCTGCCGGAAACGCTCAACCTCAAGCTGCTGGAGCCGCTGCGTGACCTGTTCAAGGACGAGGTGCGCGAGCTCGGCATCGCGCTGGGCCTGCCGCACGAGATGGTCTATCGCCACCCGTTCCCCGGCCCCGGCCTCGGCGTGCGCATCCTCGGCGAGGTGAAGAAGGAATTCGCCGACCTGCTGCGCCGCGCCGACGCCATCTTCATCGACGAGCTGCGCGCCGCCGACTGGTACGACAAGACCAGCCAGGCCTTCGCCGTCTTCCTGCCGGTGAAGAGCGTGGGCGTGATGGGTGACGGCCGCACCTACGAATACGTCGTCGCGCTGCGCGCCGTACAGACGCAGGACTTCATGACCGCGCACTGGGCCGAGCTGCCGCATTCGCTGCTCGGCAAGGTGTCGAACCGGGTCATCAATGAAGTCAGAGGGATCAACCGGGTCGTGTACGACATCTCGGGCAAGCCGCCGGCGACGATCGAGTGGGAGTGATCCGGCGCCAAGAATGAACGTGCAGACGGAACAAGGGTTGGTAGCCCTGTGCCTTGCCCTCATCGGAGGGCAGGGCAGCCTGTCTGCGGCCGAGCGCAAGCTCGCGAAGATCGCGCCGGCATCCGCGCTCAAGCCTCGGGACATCGAGGCGATCCGTAAGGCGATCTCGCACGGCGCCGACCCGCTCGGCGAAGCCTTTTCGTCGATCCGCCCGGCGGCCGAGCGTCGCGTGGCCGGTGCCGTCTACACGCCGGCGCCGATCGTCCGCTCGATGATGACCTGGCTGGCCAGCCAAGAAACGCCGGCCCGCATCGTCGATCCGGGGGCGGGCTCGGGCCGCTTCATCCTGGCCGCAGGCGAAGCCTTCCCCGATGCGCAGCTCGTGGCCGTGGAAATGGACCCCCTGGCCGCGCTGATGCTGCGCGCGAACCTGAGCGCTCGCGGCTGGACCGATCGGGCGACCGTGCTGGTCAAGGACTATCGGGAGGTCAAGCTGCCGCGCTGCGCCGGCATGACCGCCTTTATCGGCAATCCGCCCTATGTGCGGCACCACGGCATCGCCGAGAACTGGAAAGCCTGGTACGCCTCGACCTTCGCCGACTTCGGCATCAAGGCGAGTGCGCTGGCCGGCCTGCATCTGCACTTCTTCCTGCAAACGCGCCTGCTTGCCAAGGCGGGCGACGTGGGCGCGTTCATCACCTCGGCCGAGTGGATGGATGTGAACTACGGTTCGGCGCTGCGCCGACTCCTGCTCGACGAGCTGGGCGGGGTCGCCCTGCACGTGCTGGCGCCGACCGTCGAAGCCTTCCCCGACACGGCGACGACGGCTGCGATCACATGCTTCCGCGTCGGCGAGTCGGCCGAGCCGGTGCGCGTGCGCGCCGTCGACGAACTGGCATGCCTCGACGGCTTGAGCAAGGGGAGCGACATCCCGCGCGAGCGGCTGCACGCCGCGCCGCGCTGGTCGATCATCGTTCGGCCGTCGGAGCCGGCCACGGCCGGCGACATCGAGCTTGGCGAGCTGTTCCGCGTGCATCGCGGCCAGGTCACGGGCGCAAACGACATCTGGATCGCTGGCGAGCACGCGAAGGGCCTGCCCGACCGCGTCAAGCTGCCGGCTGTCACCAAGGCCAGGGACTTGATCCAGGCCGGCGCGCATCTGCACTCGGCCGAGGCCCTGCGCCGCGTCGTCGACCTGCCGGTCGAGCTGGACGACTTCTCCAGGGAAGAGCGCCGACGCATCAGCGCCTTCCTCTCCTGGGCGAAGCTCAAGGGCGCGGATCAGGGCTACATCGCACGGCACCGCAAAGCCTGGTGGTCCGTGGGCCTGAAAGCCCCGGCCCCGATCCTGTGCACCTACATGGCCCGCCGGCCGCCTCAGTTCACGCTCAACGCATGCGACGCGCGACACATCAACGTCGCGCACGGCCTCTACCCGCGCCAGCCGCTGGCCGATGACGCGCTGGTCCGCCTGGTGACGTGGCTCAACAAGAACATCGACACAGGCAGCGGCCGAACCTACGCCGGCGGGTTGACCAAGTTCGAGCCCAAGGAAATCGAGCGCTTGCGCATCCCGAGCCTGGAAACGCTTTCCGCATGACAAGCACGCCGCCTCGATGGACCGCTGCCGAACTTGCCGAAGAGGCCGCAATCTCTGCCGCCCAATTCCGGGCCGAGCGCCTGGCCGTCACCGATTCCTGGGAGACGCACTACAACCAGGCGCGGAGCAAGTTCGAGCTGCTTTTCAAGAAACTGAACGACCTCACCTCTGGCGCAATCACCGACGACAACCTGGCCGAAGCCTATGGCCTGGGCCTCGGCGAAGCGCTGCGCTACCTGGCCGGCCCGCCAATCTCGGATGACGATCTGCAAGTCATCGCCGACGTCGATTCGATCGCCCCCGGCATCCTGAAGAGAGACCCCGCGGCGCTGCGCAAGGTGTTCGGGGTCATCGAGCGCGTGATCGACCCGTACCGCTTCCCCTGGGTGGAAGCCGGCGGCGCGCCGACCGACCGGCAGCGCGAGGCGGCCTTGCTGGCGTCGTCCGTGCTCCTCGCCGCGCAGCGCATTGCGACCGAGCGGCGCAACGAGGGCAAGGAGAACCAAGAGACGAAGGTCAAGGACTACCTTCGCAGCCAAGGCTTCACCGACGCCCCGGCCGTGGCGATCAACACCATCGTTAAGGGGCCGCAGGCCATGCAGTTCTGCGCGGAATGCCAGCTCGGCGAGCGCAAGGCCGATGTCGTCGTGCGCTTGCACGACACGCGCCTCATGGCGATCGAATGCAAGGTGTCGAACAGCGCGACCAACAGCGTCAAGCGTCTGAACAACGACGCGGCCGTCAAGGCCGAATACTGGATCAAGCAGTTCGGCGCTGCGCAGGTCGTGCCGGCCGCTGCGCTGGCCGGCGTCTTCAAGGTGCTGAACCTCGAACAGGCGCAGGCGCGCGGCCTCTCCCTTTTCTGGTCACACGATCTCGACAAGCTCGGCGCGTTCATCGACGCCACGAGGTGAGGGCATGAAAAACCCGCCGGTCGGAACGGGCGGGTTTTTCTCGGGCGCTTCGCCGATCAGCGCGTGATCGGCCGGTAGCGAATCCGCTTCGGCTTGGCGCCTTCCTCGCCGAGGCGTTTCTTCTTGTCTTCCTCGTATTCCTGGTAGTTACCGGTGAAGAAGCTCCACTGCGAGTCGCCTTCGGCGGCCAGGATGTGCGTGCAGATACGGTCCAGGAACCAGCGGTCGTGGCTGATGATCAGCGCGCTGCCGGCGAATTCGAGCAGGGCGTCTTCGAGCGCACGCAAGGTTTCCACGTCGAGATCGTTCGACGGTTCGTCGAGCAGCAGCACGTTGCCGCCGGTCATCAGCGTCTTGGCCAGGTGCAGCCGCCCGCGCTCGCCGCCGGAGAGCTTGCCGACGACCTTCTGCTGGTCCGCGCCCTTGAAGTTGAAACGGCCGATGTAGGCGCGGCTGGGCATCTCGAAGCGGCCGATCTGGATGATGTCGCGGCCTTCGGCCAGCTCGTCGAAGACGGTCTTTTCGGAGGCGAGGTTCTCGCGGCTCTGGTCGACGTAGGCCATCTTCACCGTCTGGCCGATCGTCACTTCGCCGGAATCCGGCTTTTCCTGGCCGGTGATCATGCGGAAGAGGGTGGATTTGCCGGCGCCGTTCGGGCCGATGATGCCGACGATGGCGCCGGGCGGGATGGAAAACGACAGGTTGTCGATCAGCAGGCGGTCGCCGAAGGCCTTGGATACGCCATTGAATTCAATGACCTGACCGCCCAGGCGCTCGGCCACCGGAATGAAGATTTCCTGCGTTTCGTTGCGCTTCTGGTATTCGTGGCTGGCCATTTCCTCGTAGCGGGCCAGACGCGCCTTGCTCTTGGCCTGACGCGCCTTCGGATTCTGCCGCACCCATTCCAGTTCCTGCTTCATCGCTTTCATGCGGGCGCCTTCCTGCTTGGCTTCCGTCTGCAGGCGGGCTTCCTTCTGTTCCAGCCACGAGGAGTAGTTGCCCTTCCACGGGATGCCCTCACCGCGGTCGAGTTCGAGAATCCATTCGGCGGCGTTGTCGAGGAAATAGCGGTCGTGCGTGACGGCCACCACGGTGCCGGGGAAGCGGACGAGGAACTGTTCCAGCCATTCCACCGATTCGGCGTCGAGGTGGTTGGTCGGTTCGTCGAGCAGCAGCATGTCGGGCTTTTCGAGCAGCAGCTTGCACAGCGCGACGCGGCGCTTCTCGCCGCCGGAGAGCTTGCCGATCGAGGCATCCCAATCCGGCAGGCGCAGCGCGTCGGCGGCGATCTCCATCTGATGCTCGGTATCGGCGCCGGCAGCGGCGATGATCGCCTCCAGCCGCGCCTGTTCCTCGGCGAGCTTGTCGAAGTCGGCGTCCGGCTCGGCGTAGGCAGCGTACACCGCTTCCAGCTTGGCCTGCGCCTGCATCACCTCGCCGAGCGCGCTCTCGACTTCCTGGCGCACGGTCTTCGTCGGATCGAGCTGCGGCTCCTGCGGCAGGTAGCCGATGCGCAGGTTGGGCTGCCACTGCACCTCGCCCTCGAACTCCTTCTCGACGCCGGCCATGATGCGCAGCACGGTCGACTTGCCGGCGCCGTTGAGGCCCAAGAGGCCGATCTTGGCGCCGGGGAAGAAGGACAGGGAGATGTCCTTGATGATCTGCCGCTTGGGCGGGACAACCTTGCTCACGCGGAGCATCGACATTACGTATTGGGCCATGGCTTTCCGTAAACGGGATGGATTGCAAAGGGCGCAAGTTTACCCGACGGGGCAGGGCGGCGTCAGCCGGATCGGGGCGGTCGGCGGGGAACTCCGCTAAACTGCCGCCTCCGTCGTTTTTCCCGGACCGCCGCCCGATGACTTCCCGCCAGCTCTTCCTCGTCGTCTTCATCGAAGGTTTCTGCTCGCTCGGCGCCGAGGTGCTGGCGCTGCGCCAGTTGATTCCGCACGTCGGCAGCAGCATCGTCGTCACCGCGCCGACCATCGGTCTCTTCCTGCTCGCGCTGGCGCTCGGCTATGCCTCGGGCGGGCGCATCGCCGGCGGCTACGTGGCGGTAGTGGCGCGCAACTTCCTGGTTTCCGGCTTCCTCGCTGCCGTCGGCCTGGCCGGCAACACTGTCGACGCGGTGTTCGCGCACGTGCAGCCGGTGCCGCTCGCCTATCTCGTCTTCGTCGGCGGCGTGCTCTGTCCGATCGCCTGGCTGCTCGGCCAGACCGTGCCGGCGCTGACCAACCTGATGCGCCACGAGCGCGCCGGCGAGAAGGCCGGCTTCGCGCTCTACTGGTCCACGCTCGGCTCCTTTCTCAGCGCGGTGTCGCTTTCCTTGCTGGTCATGCAGTGGCTGGGCGTCAGCGCGGCGGTGGTGCTGGTGGCCGGGCTGCTCTTCGTCGGCGTCCTCGTCCTGTCCGGGGCGCGGCCGCGCATGCTGGCCTGGGTTGCCGCCGGCTCCGCCGCGCTGCTTTTCGCCAACCAGCGCCTGTGGGTGGTCGGCGAGACGGCCTACGCCACCTATGCCGTCGAGCCGGTGGCGCTCGACTGGGCGAAGGACGCACAGGCCTTCAAGGTGAACAACTCGATCTCCTCGCTGATCGACGCCAGCGAGCCGCCGCACTACGCCGGCTACATCCGGCGCATGCGCCGGATCCTGCTCGAAGAGCTGGCCTACGACGGGCGCGACATCCTGGTCCTCGGCGCCGGCGGCTTCACGCTCTCGCACGACGAACCGAAGAACCGCTACACCTACGTCGACATCGATCCGGCGATCCGCGGGCTGGCCGAGCGCCATTTCCTCAAGAGCGGGGCGAACGGCGAGTTCATCGCCGACGACGCGCGCCGCTTCGTGCGCGAGACCGAGCGCCGCTTCGACGCGGTGGTGGTCGACGTCTACACCGCCCGCATGTCGATCCCGTCGCACCTGGTGACGCGCGAGTTCTGGCAGGCCAGCAAGCGGGCGCTGCAGCCGGACGGCGTGATGCTCGCCAACCTGATCCTCGACGGCCGGCTGGCCACGCCTTACGCGCGCAATCTGCTCGCCACCAT
The DNA here is from genome assembly GCA_019455325.1 of Rhodocyclaceae bacterium. Taxonomy (GTDB): domain Bacteria; phylum Pseudomonadota; class Gammaproteobacteria; order Burkholderiales; family Rhodocyclaceae; genus Proximibacter. Next base: position 274,575 of record JACFMQ010000001.1, read on the forward strand.
CGAATCGGTCTACGGCCGCTGCGGCGTCGAGCTGCTGCATCGCGGGGAGCCGGCGAGCAACGTCGTCGTCGTCTGCCACAACGGCGAGTTATCGGCGCCCGCTGGTATCTATACCGACGAGCGCAACCGCGCCGACGCCGACGCGATTCTCGTCGACTGACAGATCTTCGAACGAGGGACGTGAGTTGAAGCCTTAAATTCCAATCCTAAAATAATTTAACATAATACAAATTATGCGAACTATCGCAACGATGGGCGCGGCCCGTCGCAGGTTGCGCCTTGACCCTCATTGCCCCAGCATCCTTCTCGCCGACCCTCCCGATCCCTCATTCCGTTCCATCCACAGCAAGCCGTCCACATACGCCACGAAACGCCCCAGGTAATCCGGCGAAACCTCGCCCATCCGCTCCAGCGCACGCAGCGCGAGCAGGTGCGAGTTGAGAGGACCGGCGTTTTCCGGGGCCTGCGCCTGCGCCTCGGCCAGTTGCCGTTCGACGCTGAGCCTCGACCAAGCGTCGCGGAAATAGCGCAGGGATTTCAACTCGGCGGCGGCTTCCGCCGGCTCGGGGTCGGCATGTTGTTCCGCGATGTGCTGCGCAAGACCTGCGGTCAGCGCGGCCAACGGCGCCGGCACGGGCGGATTCGCCAATTCGTCGATGCGCCGGCGCAGCCCGGCGAAATCTCCGGCGGCGAAGCATTGCTGCAAGGCTTCGGCAGCGTCGGGATGGCGCGCCACCGCGCGGGCGAGCGCGCGCTCGGTCTCGCCCTGCGCCCGTGCGAAACGGGCCGCGTATTCCGCGACGGCCGCCGTCAGCCGCCCATCGAGCACGCGCCGAGCCTCGCCCCGCTGCGCCGCCGCACGGCGAGCCAGTGCTTCGAGAAAGCGGAAACGGACCGGATCGGCGCCCTCGGCGCCGCACGCGCGCAGCGCGGCCAACGGGTCGTCGCCGGTCGGTCGGGCAGCCTCAGCCATCGCCTGCCGCGTGCGCCCTGGCCGTACGCGGCACCGGCGCCATTTCCACGCGCCGGTTCCGCGCGCGGCCGTCGGTGTCGGCGTTGGAGGCCACCGGCTGCTCGGCGCCGAACGCCGCGGCGAACACCGACGACGACGGCACGCCGGCCTCGATCAGCGTACGCGTCACGGTCAGCGCGCGCTGCGCGGAGAGCTCCCAGTTGTCGGCGAAGCGGTGGTTGCTGTCGCGCACCGGGCGGTCGTCGGTGAAGCCGCTGACCATCAGCAGTTCCTCGCGCGCCGCGAGATAGGCACCGAGCGGCGGCGCCAGGCTCTTCAGCAGTTGCAGCCCCTCGGGCTGCAGCCGGTCGGAGTTGAGCGCGAAGAGCACGCTGCCGCTGATGCCGATGCGGCCGTCGTCCAGCGTCACGCGGCCGGCGGCGAGCGGCCCGGCAAGCGCCTTTTCCAGCGCCATGCGCCGCTGCTCTTCCATCTGCCGCTTCTTGACCTCGGCCTCCAGCGTGCTGGCCAGCTCCATCTGCACGCCGAGCACGCCGACCAGGATCAGCACGAAGGCACCGAGCAGGCCGGCCATCAGGTCGCCGAACACGGCCCAGACCGGCGCCGCCCCTTCGACGCTGGCGTCCCCGTCTTCCATCAGCCTGCCTCGGCGGTGAGTGCCGCGTGTCGCTGCAGCCGCTGCAGGTCGCCGACGACCCGCTGCTGCGACATGACGCAGAGGTCGATCAGCTCGCGCGCCTGCGCCACGTAGTAGGCAAGCTGATCGTCGCTGCGGGCGAGCGATTTCCCGAGCGCGCCCTCGATGCGTTCGAGGCCGCCGACCAGCCTGTCGCCGGTCTCGCCGAAGCGCTGCACGGCGAAGGCGAAGGCTTCCGCGAGGCTGGCCACCTCGGCCGCGCCGCCGGTCACCTGCGCAACGGCGGCGGCGAGCGTCGCCGACTGGCCGTCGGCCGCCTCGGCGACGCGATCGCCGGCGCGGTCGAGCGCGGCCACGGCGGAAGCCGCCAGCGACGCGATCGCGGCCCGCTGTTCGGCGGCCGCGGCGTCGACCGTACCGAGCAGCGCCCCCAGCCCTTCCATGATGCGGCCGCGTTCGACGAGCAGTTCGTTGTCCCTGGCGACGCTCTCGGCAACCTGCTGGCGCAGTTCGCCGATGGCCTCGGCGGCGATGCGCGGCGCCTCGGCCGCGGTCTGCATCAGGCGGGCGATCTCGTCGATGGTCCTGCTTGCATGCCCCTGCGCGTGCTCGGCGATGCCCTGCGCGGTCGCTTCCAGCGTGCGGCAGATCGCCTGCTGCTGCGCCAGCGACTGCTCGCCGGCCTGCTGCCATTCCTGTCGCAGCGATGCGCCCATCGCTTCCACCGACTGCGCCAGCGCCGCCAATCGCCGTTCGTCGTGCGCGGCGAGATCGGAGCGCAAGGCCACGTGCGCGTCGTTCACGCCGGCGAGCAATGCGGCCGAGCGCCGCTCGAAGCCCTCTGCGAAACCTTCCAGCGTCTGCCGCAGATCGCCGGCCAGCGCCTCGCTGCGCCGCTCGTGCCCGGCCAGCGCCGCGTTCCAGGTGTCGGCGACGGCGCCGGCGGTCGTGCCGAAACTCGCCGCAAGCCCGTCGAAGCGGGCCGCTGCGGTTGCCGCCATGCGCTCGTGCAGCGCCGTCGCCTCGCGCGCGAGGCCGGCCAGCGTCGCCTCGACCGCCGGCTGAATCGCCGCGCCGGCCAGCCGCGCGCTCTCGCCGAGGCTTTCCTTCAGCGAACGGTCGACGGCGCGCGCGAGTTCGCCGTAGGCCGCGCTCGCCTCACTCTGGAAGCGCGCCTGGTCGGCGAGCAGGCGCTCGTTCAGTTGCGCGTTCTGCCGCTCCAGCCGTGCCATCAGCGCGGCGAGCCCGTCGGCCACCTCGGGCAGCGCCCTACTCTGCGCCTGCAGCGCCTTGAAGGTCTCCTGCCGCTGGTGCACGAGCGAGAAGCCGCGCAGTTCGCCGGCGATCTTCGCATCCAGCGACCGGCCGACCAGCAGCCGCTCGCGGCGGCACAGCGCCGAGATCAGGCCGAGCATCGCCGACGCGGCGACGCCGGCGACCGAGGTGCCGAAGGCGAGGCCGAGGCCCTTCACCGGTGCGGCGAGCGCGGCGCGGATGGTCGGCAGGTCGGTCGTCGTCTCCAACGCGAGCACGGCGCCGTTCAGCGTCACCACCATGCCGAGGAAGGTGCCGAGCATGCCCAGCATCACCAGCAGGCCGACGAGATAGGGCGCGACCGCCGGGCCGGGGAGACCGACGCGCTCGCCTTCGACGCGCAGACGCACGGCGTTCTGCAGCGAAGGATGCAGCCGGTCGAGCCATTCGCCGAGGCTCGCAAGGTTCGCGGGGATCGCGCCGAGCGCCGCTGCCAGCGAGTCGGTCGCCCGCTGGAAGCGCTGCAGTTCGAGCGCGCCGGCGACATAGACGGCGCCGATGATCGCGGTCATCGCCAGCGCCAGCGGGTGCGAGCCGGCATAGCCGACGCCGACCCAGACGATGGCGAGCAGACCGGCCGCGAACGCGGCCAGGCAGATGTTCCTGTTCATTGCTGCGTGTTACCTCTCAAAACGATGCGCCGCCGTCGGCCGAGGCCGCGACCAGCCCGTCGACCGGCAGCAGACGAAATTCCAGTTCGGCGAGCAGTAGATCCCGCTGTTCGCGGCAAAACGCCGCCAGCCAGCCGTCGGACGCCGCTCCGGCATCGGCCGGCGGCGCCGCGCGCAGCCGCTCGAAGCGCCGTTCGAGCAAGTGCGGCACGCTCCCCAGCAGGGCGCGTTCGCGCTCGGCCAGCGCCCTTTCCATCACCGCGTCGAGCGCGGCGAGCCGCGCCAGCGCCGGCGAACGCGCCGCCAGCGCCTGCCGCGCCTGCGCGCGCAGCGGGCCGATGGCCGCCGCCATGTCGCGCTGGCGGGCGACGTAATGGCGGCGGAACGGCGCGAAGTCGGGCGCCGCAGACAGCGCGACGCCTCCCCTGCCCTCGTCGGCGGCGATCGAATCGGCCAGCGCGGCACGCACGCGCACCAGCGCCACGCCGGCGCCCTCCTCTCCCGGCGTCGCCGACTCGTCCCCACCACCGACAGCGAGGGCGCCGGAGAGCGCGATGGCATCGGTGAGATTCAGCCATCCGCCCAGCCGCTCGGCCAAGGATCGCCTCGCCTCGGCGCCCTCCCCGGCGACCAGGCCGGCGAGAAGGCGGATGAGCCGCGGCCGGCCGAAACCGGTGTGCGGCGGCGGTCTTGTCATGCCGTCGTGGAACCTGCAACTGATAGAAGGGGGCGCAGGCTACTACAAAGCGGCCGTCAGGTCAGCCCCACGGTGCGCGACCTGGAGCGCGGCGGACGAGATTGACGCCCAGGCACCGCAAACAGCAAAATAAGAACAATTCTCGATAGCCAGCCACCCTTCGGGCAGCCAGCCGACGCTTCCTACCTTTCCGGAGCCCCTCGTGTCCGCCGCCCATCCCGTCGCCGAACTCTACGCCGACCACCACCGCTGGCTGCATGCCTGGCTGCGCAAGAAGCTCGGCTGCACCCACCGCGCCGCCGACCTGGCGCACGATACCTTCCTGCGCCTGCTCAACCGCGAGGAGCCGGTCGCCATCCAGGAACCCCGCGCCTTCCTGACCCGGGTCGCGCAAGGGCTGGTGTCCAACCACTTCCGGCGGCAGAAGATCGAACAGGCCTGGTTGGAAGCGCTCGCCCGATTGCCCGAGGCAGAGGCGCCTTCGCCGGAGAGCCGGGCGCTGATGCTGGAGACGCTGATCGAGATCGACCGGCGCCTGGACGCCCTCGGCCCCGCGGTCCGCCGGGCTTTCCTGCTCTTCCAGCTCGACGGCCTGCCGCAGGCCGAGATCGCCGCCCGCCTCGGGATTTCCGTTCCCACCGTCAAGCGCCACGTGGCCCGGGCGCTGGTCGCCTGCTGCTTTGACGATGCCGCCGGCTGAAAAACCCGCCGCCGGCGGCGCACCCGACGCCCGCCAGCAGGCGGCGCTGTGGCTGATCGAGCTGCAGGACGACGCCGGCAACCCCGAACTGCGCGCCCGCTGGCAGCGCTGGCACGACGCCTCGCCGGAACACCGTGAAGCCTGGGCGAAGCTGGAAGCCTTCGGCGCCAGCCTGCGCCAGATGCCAGCCTCGTTGACCCAGGCCGCGCTGGCGCCCCGCAAGCCGGCCCGGCGCCGGGCAGTCAAGGCGCTGGCCCTGTTGATCGCCGGCGGCGGCGCCGCCTTGCTCGCAGTCGGCCCGCAAAACATCCCGATCCATCTCGCCGGCCAGCGCACCGGCGCCGGCGAGCGCCGCCGGATCGTGCTCGACGACGGCAGCCGCATCGACCTCAACGCCGACAGCGCCCTCGACATCCATTTCAACGGCAGCGAGCGGCGCCTGCACCTGCACGCCGGCGAAATCCACGTCGCCACCGCCCCCGACGACGCCCGGCGCCCGTTCTTCGTCGATACGCCGCACGGCCGCGCTCAGGCGCTCGGCACGCGCTTCACGGTGCGCACCGGCGACGGCAAGGACGGCAGCCGCGTGGCCGTCTACGAAGGCAGCGTGGCCATCCGCCCACGCCTAGCCACGGACGCCGAGCCGCTGATCCTCGCCGCCGGCCGGCAGGGCAGCTTCGGCGAACGCGCGACCGGCCCGGCAGGCGCCGCCAACGAAGCCGACGCTGCCTGGACGCGCGGCATCCTCGTCGCCGAAGACACGCCGCTGCCCGCCTTCATCGCCGAACTCGCCCGCCTCAGCGGCCGCCCGATGCACTGCGACCCGGCGCTCGCCGCGCTGAAGGTCAGCGGCACCTACCCGCTGGCCGACCCCGACGCCGTCCTCGCCCTGCTCGCCCGTGCCCTGCCGATCAGGATCGAACGTCGGCAACGATGGTGGGGCGCCGCCCGCCACGAAATTTTGCCGGCCTGAAAATTTTTTCGCAGACCTGATCCCTCTTCCGTTTTCGCGGGGCATGGATAACGAGAGCTTCGTTTTCCAATATCCAGCGAAAGGGGAAATTCATGCGGAAAAACAATCATCCGTCGGCCGGCAACGCGAGACCGTGGCGTCAGCGCATCCTGGCCCGGAGCATCCACGGCCTGCTGCTCGGCGCCGCCGTAACGACGATACTGCCCGCCACGGACGTCTACGCCCAAGCGGCGGCAACCCGCCAGTACGCCATCCCGGCCGGCAATCTGACGGACGTGCTCAAGCGCTTCGGCATCGAAAGCGGCCTGCTGCTGTCCTTCTCCACCGACCTCACTGCCGGCCGGCAAAGCCCCGGCCTCAACGGCACCTATACGACCGCCGCCGCGCTGCGCGAACTGTTGAAGCAGACCGGGCTGGAGGCGGTGCCGCAAGGCGGCGGCTACCTGCTGCGCAGGGCGCCGACGCCGGTCGGCGGAGAGGCGCAATTGGCACCGGTAACAGTGACAGCGGTAGCACAGCAGGAAAGCGCCTGGGGACCGGTCAAGGGCTACGCCGCCAAGCGCAGCGCCACCGGCACCAAGACCGACACGCCGATTTTAGAAACGCCCCAATCGATTTCCATCGTCGGCACGGAGGAGATCAAGACCCGGGCGGTGCAGAACCTGTCCGAGGCGTTTCACTACGTATCGGGGGTAACCACCTCCGAAGGCTTCCAGAACGACAATGAGATGTACATCATTCGCGGTTTTTCCGCGCACAGCCAGGTCGGAAGCATCTACCGCGATGGCACGAAGTTCTCCGCCAACACCTACAACGCGCCCCAAGAACCATATGGGCTGGAACGCGCCGAAGTGCTCAAGGGCGCATCCTCGGTGCTTTATGGAACCGCCGCGCCGGGCGGCATCATCAACACCGTGACTAAACGCCCTCCGGCGGAGCCTCTGCGCGAAATCAGCGTTGAACTCGGCAACTTCGACCGCAAACAATTGGCTTTCGACCTGGGCGGCCCGCTGGACCAGGAAGGTGTGTGGTCCTACCGGCTGACAGCCCTCAAGCGTGATGCCGACAGCTTCCGCAAGCACTCCACCAACAACCGCGACTTCGTCAGTTCCGCGCTCAAGTGGCAACCCTCCGCGCAAACCTCGCTCACCTTGCTGGGTGAGTACGTCAAGGACGAAACCACGCCGACCTATGGACTGCCCATCGCGGTGACGCTCACCCCCGGTGCCAATGGCAAGGTCCGCCGCGATCTGTTCACCGGTGAACCTGGTTGGGACAAGAACGACCAATCGCGCTGGTCGGTCGGCTATCTCTTCGAGCACGAATTCAGCCCACAACTGAAGGTCCGCAGCACGGCGAGGCACTTCGAGGCCGATGCCAACCGCCCGGCAACTTTCCTTGGAACCCTGGAAGCCGACGGGCGAACCATGAACCGTACCGCCAACATGAGCAGAGACCGGACGAAGGCATTCGTCATCGACAACTCCCTGCAATACGACTGGCAGGTCGGATCGGTCCAGAATACCAGCCTGGTGGGCATCGATTACACACGCCAGGAGCATGAGCAAGGCGTCTATCGCGGAACGTTGGCATCTCTCGATCTTTTCAACCCGATATATGGCGCCACACCAGGGTCGATTTCCGCCAGCAACATCAATCATTTCCAGAAAAGGCAACTCGGTATCTATGCCCAAAACCAAGCCAAGTTCAACGAACGCTGGGTTGTAGCACTGAGCGGACGCTACGATTCTGCAGACTTGAAAAGCGGCAACCGCCTCACCAATCGCTACAGCTCTGCCGAGGACCATGCCTTCACCGGGCGGATTGGGCTGGTCCGGCTGTTCGAGAACGGATTCGCCCCGTTCATCAGCTACGGCCAATCCTTCGAACCGATCACCGGTATGGACCGGACCGGCAGTAAGTTTGACCCAACGGAAGGTGAACAATACGAAATCGGCATTCGTTACCAACCGCCAGGCTCGGATTTCTTACTGACGGCATCAGCGTATCAACTGACACAGTTCAATCTGACCGTCCGCGATCCGGCTGACCAGAATTTCTCGGTGCAGGAGGGTGAGGTTCGCTCGCGTGGCTTCGAGTTCGAGGCGCGCGGCAAGCTCACCCGCCACGCCAGCCTGATCGCGGCTTATGCCTACACCGATGCCCGAACCATCAAAAGCAGCCCGCTGACACCGCAGAACGAAGGTCAGCGCACCAATAACGTGCCCTATCACAACGCATCCTTGTGGGCCGATTACGACTTTGGCGGTGTCGGAGTACCGGGCTTGCAGGCAGGGATCGGTGTTCGCCGCATCGGCCAAAGGCGCGCCAATGCCCTGCAGGCGCCAAGCTATACCCTGGTGGATGCCATGGTCGGTTACACCACCGGGCCTTGGCGGCTGGCGCTCAACGTGACCAACCTGACGGACAAGGACTACTTCGCGTCGTGCACCTACGGGTGCTTCTTCGGCGAACCTCGCAAGGTCATCGGCACCGTGACCTATCGGTGGTGATTCCCCGCCGATCAGGCGCCTGATCGGACCCTGTAGCACGCAAGGCCCGCGAGTCCGGGCCTTGCAGAACTTTGATTCGTCATGAACAAGTCCAAATCCTCCGCCCGCTGGTGGTTCCTTGCCCATAGCTGGCTGGCGCTGCCCATCTGGGTATTCCTGTTCTTCGTCTGCCTGACCGGCGCCATCGCCACCGTCAGCCAGGAGATCGTCTGGCTGGCCGACTCCAAGGTGCGGGCGAATCCGCCCTTGGATGAGGCGACGATGCTGAATTACGACAAAATCGTCGCGGTGATCGCGCGCGAACACCCGGAAGCGGTGATCCACGGCATCTCCCGGCCGGTCAAGTCGATGTTCGCCTGGACCGTACGCGCCAGCTACCCCGACATGAGCACGGTCAACCACTACGTCAATCCCTATACCGGCCGCATCCAGGGCAGCGAACCAGAGGGCTTTTCCTTCCGCCAGTTCATCCGGGCATTGCACGGCTGGCTGCTGATGCCCTTTACCGAGGGTTTCAACTTCGGCTGGTATGCCGTTTCCGCGCTCGCCCTGCCGCTGCTCGGTTCGCTGATCACCGGGCTGGTCGTCTACAAACGCTTCTGGCGCGGCTTCCTGAATCCGCGCCTGCGCCTCGACCGGGGCAGCCGGGTGTTCTGGGGCGATCTGCACCGGCTGGCCGGCATCTGGTCGATCCCCTTCATCCTGATCATGGCGGTGACCAGCCTGTGGTTCCTGGTCTTGGCAATCCTGCACGACACCCACATCGAACTTCCCTCGACCAATCCCGAGGTGCCGATCCAGGTCGCCCGCAGCGACATTCCGGTCGTCGCCGCCGGCCAGCCGGCACCGCGCATCGGGCTGAATCAGGCTGCCGAACTGATGCGGGCGCATTTCCCGGACGTCGAACCCTCCTCGCTCAATTTCGGCGGCCATGCCTTCAGCACCATCACGGTACGCGGCCAGGGCGCCGGCTGGCCCTTGCTGAGCGAATTCGCCCAGGTCAATCCTTACACGGCCAAGGTGGAGCACGTTCGCCGGATTGCCGATCGTTCCGGGCTGGAATTGTTCACCGGCTCGATGCGTCCTCTGCACACCGGCGACTTTGCCGGTCTGTGGCTGAAGCTGGTGTATTTCGTTTTCGGCGTGTTGTTGACCGCGATGGTGGGTTCCGGCCTGCTGATCTGGCTGAAACGCACCGTGAAAGCGACGGCCGCGGCGTTGAAGGGAAACAGGGCCGATGAAAACGGCATCGACGAAGCCATCGACAGCCCTTTGCCTGCTTCCCTGGCGCCGCCGGAAAAAAACACCGGGACCGGCTTCGCCCATTGCTGGAAGCGCTGGCGCTTCCATTTGAGCGCGCTGCTGCTGATCCTGCCGCTGGTCTGTTTGCCCGAATATCTGGAAGACCAGAAGCCGGCCAGCCGGCAAGGACTGGGCAAACGGGAAATCGGCCAATTCCAGGTCGGCCCGTGGCTGGTGAGGATGGGGGAATGGCGCATCGAAGCGCCCAAGTTCCACGACGGAGAGTACGAGAAGGGTTTCACGCTGGCCCTGTGCCGGGACTGCACGTCCCAGGTGAAAGCCGCCTATCTGCGCGTCGGCAAGCCGCGCGGCGACATCCGGACATCCGGCACACTGTTCACCGGCAGCCCTTATCGCCTGTTCACCAGCCTGCGCGTGCCGGAAGATCTCTCCCCTGACGCCGAGCTCTGGCTGACGCTGGAAGGCTGGGACGGTTCCGTACATCGCCTCGCCCTCCCGCTCGCCGACGCCTCGCCCGCCACCGTGAAGTGGGCACAGGAAGGGAAAGTGAAATGACACCCGCCCGATACGTCTTGGCCGCCGGCCTGCTGCTCGCTGCGACGTCGGCGCTGGCGCACCATCCTTTTGGCGAATGCCGGCAGGTCGACGGCAAGACCATCCGCTGCACCGGCGGCTTCGACGGAAAACCCATCCCCGGCTTGCCGATCGACGTGCTGGACGACGACGACAAAATCCTGATCCGGGGCAAGCTGGATGCCGAAGCATCGTTCATTTTCGAGAAACCCGCCGTGCCGTTCTATGTGCTGATCGACGCCGGGCCGGGGCAGGTGGCGGAGATCGACGATGCGGAAGTCAAATCGCCGCCGCCGCGCTGAACCGCTTCGGCGGGCAAAATATCCAGCCCGTTTTTCTGGCTATTGATCAGCCAGCGTTAGTACGCCAGTCTTCCAGCCGCAAACCACCGATACGCTGGAATTCCCGCGTGTTGGAAGTCACCACGCTCAGACCGTGTACCAGTGCGCAACCGGCGATCTGGCAGTCGTAAGGGCCGATCGGCTGGCCCGACTGGCGCAGCGCCGCCCGGATGGCGGCCGCTGCCTTGGCATCGGCATCCTCGAAAGGCAGGATGGTGATGGCAGCAAGGAAGGCGTCGAGTAGCGGCGCCAGCTTGGCGGCACGCTGCGGGTTGAGCAGCAGACCATATTCGATTTCCATGCGCGTCACCGTGGAAATGGCGATTTGATCCGGTGCGGTCTGGCGGATGCGCATCAGCACGCCCGCTTCGCCCTTGACGAAATCGCTGACTGTACAGGTATCGAGCAGGTACAGAAGGTTCATGCCAGCGGATCGTCCCGCAAGCCGGCCAAATCCGCGCGTCCACTTTCGAAGGCCGGCATGTCGGGATCACCCAGATACTCCCGGACCAATCGGGGCCATTGTGTCTGCTCGCCGTTTACGGCGTTTTCGAGCAGTTTGCGGATGGCTTGGGAGGAAAGCAGACCTTTGCGCGCAGCACGTTCGGCGATCTCGTCAGAAATTTCGATGGTGATGGAAGTCATATGGCGCATCTCCCGGTTGATTCGAGGCTTTTCGCCACTATAGCAATCGCACCCGGCGGCACCAAATTTTCAACGAAATCAGGCCAGTTGCACGATCTGGTTGAGGATGGCGAGCACTTCGGCGAAACGGGCATCAGGGATGCGCTTGCCGGGGTGCGGCGCGCCGCCGCGCTGGCGCCAGTCGAAGGACTTGGGCTGGTGGCAGAGCACGTAGCTGATTTGCCCGGCCTTGCGCCCCCCGGCCGCGCCGACCGCCACGGCAAAGGGGTTGTCGGCATTGTAGGCGGCGGTGGTCATGGGCAGGCCGATGACCAGCGAGGTGCGCTCGTTGAAAGCCCTGGGCGAGAGCACGAGAAAGGGATGTACGTCGCGCATTTCCTGCCCGCGCTGCGGATTGCAGTCGATCCAGATGACGTCCTGTCGATCCGGCACCCAGGATTTGGCGGCTTTCACCATTGTTCGGCGCCGAGCGTTTCATCCGTCGGCATGGCTTCGCCGCCGTGGCGCGCGGGGTCGAAGCGGGCCAAGCGCTGTGCCAGGCTGGGCGCTTCGTCGCGGAGGGGCGTGATGACGATCCGCTCGCCTTCCACGGTGATGCTGACGCGCTGGTCGGCATGCAGACGCGCGGCCTGGGCGATGGCGGCGGGCAGGCGCACACCGAGATTGTTGCCCCAGTGTTTGATGTCGAGAACGGTCGAGGTCATGGTCGACTCCAATCAATGTTTATACCAAGTTTAAACTTTTTTCCTTGAAAATGACCAACACACCCGGCAATCATCCCGGCCAGGGGCGAATCGGCAACCATTCCGCTCCGGCGCTGTCTCTCAATCGACGGCCCCGGCCGCAACCGGGAACACTCGACGAGATAGAGAAGGATCATGAACAAGTACGGCACCGAGACGGTTCTCGACGTCCGCCACTGGAACGACACGCTGTTCAGCTTCCGCACCACGCGCGACCCTGGCCTGCGCTTCGACAACGGCCAGTTCGTGATGATCGGGCTGCAAATCGACGGCAAGCCGCTGACGCGCGCCTACAGCATCGCCAGCCCCAACCACGAGGAGCACCTGGAGTTCTTCAGCATCAAGGTGCCGAACGGCCCGCTCACCTCGCGCCTGCAGCACCTGAAGAGCGGCGACCCGATCGTCGTCAGCAGGAAGCCGACCGGCACGCTGGTGCTGCGCGACCTGCATCCGGGCAAGCGCCTGTGGCTGTTCGGCACCGGCACCGGGCTCGCGCCCTTCCTGTCGCTGATCCAGGACCCGGAAACCTACGAGCGCTTCGAGAAGGTGGTGCTGGTGCACGGCGTGCGCCAGACCAGCGAACTGGCCTACGCCGATTTCATCGGACGCACGCTGCCCAACCATGAGCTCCTCGGCGAGCTGGTGCGCGACAAGCTGATCTACTACCCGACGGTGACGCGCGAACCGTTCCGCAACCGCGGCCGCGTCACCGACCTAATCGAGTCGGGCAAGCTCTTCGCCGACGTCGGCCTGCCGCCGCTCGACCCGGCCGAGGACCGCGCGATGATCTGCGGCAGCCCGGCGCTGAACAAGGACATGTGCGAACTGCTCGACGCGCGCGGCTTCAAGGTGTCGCCGTACATCGGCGCGCAGGGCGACTACGTGATCGAGCGCGCCTTCGTCGAGAAGTGATCCTCCCCGACCGGTTCGGCGCGCACGAGCCGGCCGACGCGCGCCGGGTTGCAGCCCGGCGCCGTCCGCGTCAGCCGCGGACGAAAATTCTCCGTCGCTCCCTCCACGGCCCACGGCACCGGCGCCGCCTCGACGGCGATCAGGCCCGGCGCGACCAGGGCGAGCAGCTTTCCGCGCGTGCTGGCGATGTCCATCCGTTTTTCTCCTGATTCGTTGATCGGACGCCCCGCGCCGCCGCGTGGCGAAGCGCTCATAGCCACATTCGTGCCAGGCGGAAAATCACGAAAGGAATCAGCAGGTTGGACGCAGGCCGCGGCAGCGCGGGCAGCACCGCCGCGCGTACCTGTCGCCGGCCGGCGACAATATGCCAGCCGTCAGCCGCAAGTCCTTGTTTTAAGGGAAATCAGCCGCGTCGCCCAACGGCGACATCATCGCCGTTGCCGCGGAACATCGCCGGCACCAACGCGTGCTTCTGCAGCAGGCGGTAGAACTCGGTGCGGTTGCGGTCGGCCAGCCGCGCCGCATCCGACACGTTGCCGTCGGTGAGTTTCAAAAGCTGCACAAGGTAGTCGCGCTCGAAGCGCAGCTTGGCCTCGGCGTAGCTCAACACCTCGCTGCCGCGCACGCGCAGCGCCCGCTGCACCAGCGCCAGCGGAATCAGCGGCGCGGTGGCGAGCGCGCAGACCTGCTCGACGACGTTGTAGAGCTGGCGCACGTTGCCCGGCCACGGCGCCGTCGCCAGCGCGGTCATGGCCTCGGGCGCGAAGCCGTTGACCGGCTTGCCGTACTTGGCGGCGAGCAGTTGCAGGAAATGGCCGGCGAGCAGCGGGATGTCCTCGCGCCGCCGGTCCAGCGTCGGCATGGTCAGCGTGACCACGTTCAGGCGGTAGAACAGGTCCTCGCGGAACAGCCCCTCGCCCATCACCGCATCGAGGTCGCGGTGCGTCGCCGACAGGATGCGCACGTCGATCGGCTGCGCCGCCGTCGCCCCGACCGGCCGCACCGCCCGCTCCTGCAGCACGCGCAGCAGCTTGACCTGCAGCGGCGGCGGCATGTCGCCGATCTCGTCGAGGAACAGCGTGCCGCGGTCGGCCGCCTGGAAGAGGCCGCGGTGCCGCGCCGCGGCGCCGGTGAAGGCGCCCTTCTCGTGGCCGAACAGCTCCGATTCGAGCAGCGCCTCGGGAATCGCGCCGCAGTTCACGGCGACGAAGGGCTGCGCCGCGCGCGGGCTGGCGCGGTGGATGGCGCGCGCCAGCAGTTCCTTGCCGCTGCCGCTCTCGCCGCGGATCAGCACGCTGGCGTCGGAGGCGGCGACCAGCCGCGTCTCTTCGAGCAGTTCGAGCATACATTTGCTGCGGCAGACGATCTCCGCGCGCCAGCTCTCGTCGCCGTCCGCGGCCCCCACCGGCGCCGCCGGCGACAGCGACAGCGCCTCGCCGATCTTGTCGAGCAGCGCCCGGCTGTCGAAGGGCTTGGTCAGGTAGCCGAAGACGCCGCGCGCCGTCGCCGCCACCGCGTCGGGAATCGTGCCGTGCGCGGTGAGCAGGATCACCGGCAGCGCCGGATGGCGCGCGCGCAGCTCGTCGAACAGCGCCAGGCCGTCGCGCCCCGGCAGGCGGACGTCGCTCAGCACCAGGTCCGGCCGCTCGACGGCGACGCGCGACAGCGCCGCCTCGGCCGAGTCCACGGCGGTGACGCGATAGCCGCTGGCGCGCAGGCGCATCGACAGGAGGCGCAGCAGGTCGGCGTCGTCGTCGACCAGCAACAGGTGCGCCGAGGCCGGGTGCAGCAGGGCGGCGAGCGTCATTGGCCGCCTCCGCCGCCGGCCTTCGGCTGCGGCCGCGCCGGCAGGCTGCGCTCGATCGCCGTCAGTGCGTCGATCTTCTCCTGCAGTTCGTCGCCCCGCCGCTGCGCCTCGCGCAACTGCTGTTCGAGGCGCAGGCGCTCGTTGTATTGCTCGTGCAGCAGGCGCGCCAGCGAGGCGAGCCTGGCCGCGTCCGGGTGCGTGCTCTTCATCACGCTCTCCAGCAAGTTCGATGCCCGCGCCAGCTCCGGCGGCCGCGCCTGGCCGAGCTGGATCGCCTGCTGCAGCGCCGGGCAGGGATCGCCGGCCGCCCGGCGGCTGCGCGCGCTCGTCTCGGCCCGCGCCGGCGGCGGGCAGCGCAGGGGGAGCAGCGCCTCGTCGGCCACCGGCGGCAACGGTTCGGATGGCGGCGGCGCAGGCGGCACGGCGCAGGCGACGAGCACCAGACAGCAGGCGGCGGCCAGCGCGCGCCGCAAGGGATCAGTTCGCATCGGGCAACTCCATCCTGAAATGCGCGCCTTGCGGCGACGGTACGAGAAAGACGCGGCCGCCCTGGGCGGCCACCAGCTCGCGCACGATCGACAGGCCGATGCCGCTGCCCGGCGTTGCCGCCGGCGGCCGCCGCGCGCCCTGCACGAAGGGTTCGAAGATGTGTTCGGCGTCCTCGGCGGCGACGCCGGGGCCTTCGTCCACGCAGTCGATCGTCAGCATGCCGCCAGCGACCGCCGCCGCCAGCCGGATGCGGCCGCCCTGCGGGCTGTAGGCGATGGCGTTGGCGAGCAGGTTGTCGAGGGCGACGCGCAGCTTGTCCGGATCGAGCGTCGCCTGCCGCGCCTCGGCCTCGACCTCGGCGCGCAGCCCGCGCCCCTGCAGTTGCAGGCGCTGCGCGTCGACGCAGGACTGCAGCAGTTCGTGCAGCGACACGCGCCGGCGCTGCAGGCGCGCCGCGGCGAAGACCGTGGCGTGGTAGTCGAGCAGCGCCTCGATCTGCCGCTGCAGCGCGCGCACGTTGTGTTCGAGGATGCCGGCGACCTCGCGCTGGTCGGCGGCGAGCGGCCCGGCGACCTCGTCGCGGAGCAGCGCCACGCCCTCGCGCAGCGCGGCCAGCGGCGTCTTCAGCTCGTGCGAGACGTGGCGCAGCACGCGCACGCGGTCCGCTTCCAGTTCGGCCAGCCGCTGGCGCAGCCAGTCAAGGCGGTGACCGAGGCGCTGCAGGTCGTCCGGCCCGCGGATGGCAATCGGCGCGTCGAAGCGGCCGCTGCCGAGCTGCTCGATCGCCGCCTCCAGCCGCGTCACCGGCCGCACCAGCCACCAGCCGATGCCGCCGCCGATGGCCAGCGCCGCGACGATGGCCGTCAGCACCTGCGTCAGCAGGTCGAGCCGGTTCTCTTCCAGCGACAGCAGCAGTTCGCCGTTGTGGCGGTCGATCCAGCGGCGGCCGGCCTCGGCGAGCAGTGCGTTTTCCGCGCCCAGGCGGGCGAGCGCGGCGAGCGCCGCCGGCCCGCGGCCGTCGGCCAGCGCCGCCGCCGCCTCGCCGGCCGCCTCGTCCCAGACCGCGGCCGAAGCGGCGATCTCGTCGACGCCGACCGCGCGCAGGCGCGCCAGCGCCGGCGCCGCCTCGTCGCGGACGGCGGCGAAGCGCTCGCGCAGCGCCGCGTCCTTGAGCACGAGGAACTGGCGGGCGCTGCGTTCGAGGTCGACGCTGCGCTCGGCGAGGCTCTGGACGTCGGCCGTGGTCTGCACCGCCAGCGCCGCGCCGGCGCGGCTGCGCGCGGCGAAATCCTCGAGCACGAAGAGGCCGCGCAGCGCCGCCGCGCCGAGCAGCAGCGCGACGAGAAGAAAGCCCAGCAGCAGGCTGAGGCGGAACGAGAGACGGGGCATCGGCGAAGGGCTCGGGAAGAGCGCCGCAGCTTACGCGGACGCAGGCCGGCGGCACAAACTGTCGGGAAACGGCGACAGGTGAAATTATAGGCAAATCAACGGCCTGCGCCGCAACGCCGGAAAAGGCGTCGGGCGGCGGCAACGCCGGCGGTCGGCGCCGGCCGCGAAGGAGCGGCCGACGACCGCCGGCAAGGCCCGGTTTTGCGCGCTTTCCCGGCGGCTGGCACGGACCTTGATAGACAGGTTGCCGCACCCCACCCCCAGGAGATCGACCGATGTTCACCAAGCCGAGCAATCCCTTTGCCCGCGACAGCAGCATGGGCGCCGCCCGCGACGCGCTCGCACCGGCCTCCCGGCCGACCGGCACGCCGGTCGCGCCGGCGGCCGCCAATCCGTCGCCACCGGCCGCGGCGCCGGCCAACGCCGACAAGGACAAGGCGCCGCCCGCGACCGCCAAGCCGGCCGCCGACGCCGGCAGCGCCACCGGCAGCCGTCTGATCGTCGGCCCCGACGTCAAGCTGAAGAGCGCCGAGATTCTCGACTGCGACACGCTGGTCGTCGAAGGCCGCGTCGAGGCGACGATGGACAGCCGCGTCATCCGCATCGCCGAGGAAGGCGTCTATTCCGGCAAGGTGAGCATCGACGTCGCCGAGATCCACGGCCAGTTCGAGGGCGAGCTGACCGTCCGCCAGCAGTTGATGATCCACGCCACCGGCCGCGTCAGCGGCAAGATCCGCTACGGCAAGATGCTGATCGAGGAAGGTGGCCGCATCTCCGGCGAGGTCCGCTCGCTCGCCGAGGAAGAAGCCGACGCCGCGCGCCCGCGCGGCGATCTCCTGGCCAGCGTCAAGGCGGCGGCCAACGGCTGAGGCCGCGCGCCGCCGGCCTGGCCGGCAAACCGTCCCTCCCCTTGCGCCGCGGGGTTCACGCATCTCCTCCGTACCTGCTCCGCGGCGCTCTTTTCCCCGCCCTTTCCCCTACTCCCGATCAGGTCATTTTCCTTGTGTTTACAAGGCTTGCGGGCCGTCGCACGCGGTACAATGGCGCCTTCTTCCGAAGCGACGCAATGAACGCCCCCACGCCCACCGTCCCCATCGAAATCCGCATGCCCCGCTACCCCGAGTGCTGGGACACCTGCGGCTCCTGCGCCAGCGGCGACATCTTCGTGCTGGAGGTCTTCGTCCAGCCCGGCGACCGCATCGAGCGCGAAGACAACATCATCAGCATCGAGACCGGCAAGGTCGCCCTCGACATCCCCTGCCCGTGGTCCGGCACGGTCCGCGAGGTGTTCGTCGAGGTCGGCGACAAGCCGGAAGAAGGCGCGCCGCTGATCAGCCTGCTGCGCGACGACTGACGCCGCCGCGCCCATGCTCAGCTACCGCCACGCCTTCCACGCCGGCAACCACGCCGACGTCCTCAAGCACCTCGTGCTGGTGCAACTGATCGAGCACCTGAAGCAGAAGGACAAGCCCTTCTGGGTCATCGACACGCACGCCGGCGCCGGCCTCTACGCGCTCGACGCCGGCCACGCGACCAAGCTCGCCGAGCACGAAGGCGGCATCTCGCGCCTGTGGGGCCGCGACGACCTGCCGCCGGCCGTCGCCGCCTACGTCGACGCGGTGCGCCCGCTCAACCCGAAAGGCACGCTGACCGCCTACCCCGGCTCGCCGTGGATCGCCTGGAAGCTGCTGCGCCCGGAAGACCGGCTGCGCCTCTTCGAGCTGCACCCGAACGACGTCAAGGTGCTCGCCGACAATTTCCGCGACGGCGGCCGGCAGGCGACGGTGACGCACGGCGACGGGCTGGCCGGCCTGAAGGCGCTGCTGCCGCCGCCGTCGCGGCGCGCGCTGACGCTGATCGACCCGTCCTACGAAACCGCCGCCGACTACCGCAACGTGGCGAAGGCGCTGGCCGAGGCGCTGCAGCGCTTCGCCACCGGCACCTACGCGGTGTGGTATCCGATCCTCGCCAAGCCCGAGGCGAAGGCGCTGCCGGAGAAGCTGAAGGCGCTGGCGAACGCCGCCGGCAAACCCTGGCTCGACGCGACGCTGTCCGTGCGCCGGCAGCCGGCCGGCGTCTTCGGCATGCCGGGCAGCGGCATGTTCGTCATCAACCCGCCGTGGACGCTGGAAAAGACCCTGCGCGAGACGCTGCCCTGGCTGGAACAGGCGCTCGCCGAAGCACCGGGCGGCCGCGGCGCCGGCCACACGCTCGCTGCGCAGGCGGAGTAGGCGCGCGGAACAGGCCCCTAAGCGCGGCGCCCGCTGCCCAGGCCGCCTACCGTCGTCTCCGCCTCCGCCAGCAGCCAGGCGACGAAGCAGTCCACCTCCGGCCGCGACGGCGTCTGCGCCCGCAACAGGTAGTAGGCGCGCGCCGGCAGCTTCTCGCGGCGCACGGCCAGCGGCCGCAGCCGGCCGTCGGCGATGGCGCGCGCGACCAGCGGCCCGCGGCCGAGGGCGACGCCCTGCCCCTCCTCCGCCGCGCGCACCAACTGGTCGTACTGGTTGAAGCGCAGCACCGCCTTCGGCCGCGCGCCGGCCAGGCCGAGGCCGGTCAGCCACGGTTCCCACGACAGCCACGGCGCGGCGCGGTCGTCGTCGTAGGCGAGCAGCACGATGTGCGCGAAATCCTCGGCGCTGACGTGCTTCGGCAGGCTCGCCGCGAGCTGCGGCGAAGCCACCGGGAAGACCTCCTCCTCGAAGAGCAGCGTCGCCGCCGCCGGCACCTCGCTCGCCGCCAGGTAGCGCAGCGCCACGTCGAAGCCCTCGCGTTCCAGGTCGACGACGCGGTTGTCGGCCGAGATGCGCACGTCCACGTCCGGCTGCGCCTGCTGGAAGACGGCCAGCCGCGGCACCAGCCACAGCGAGGCGATGCCGACGGCGGCGGTGATGTGCACCTGCGGCCGGCGCTGCGCCGCGCGCAGGCCGGCGCAGACGTCGGCCAGCCGTTCGAGCAGTTCGCCGACCACGCGCAGCAGCGCCTCGCCTTCCGGCGTCAGCCGCAGCCGGCGCACCTCGCGCTGGAACAGGCGTACGCCGAGCTGCGCTTCCAGCGTCTGGATCTGCCGGCTGATCGCCGACTGCGTCAGGTGCAGCTCGTCGGCCGCGCGCGTGAAGCTCAGGTGCCGCGCCGCCGCCTCGAAGCCTTTCAGCGGGTCGAGCGAAGGCAGCCGGCGCAGGCGTTCGCGGCGACCGTCGCCGAATGCGTCCCCGACAAGTTCATCCATGCGTTTTCCTCATCATCGACATGCGGAATTTCCGTTTGTCCGGCCATTTAACCTTGCCTAGATTGGCGTTACGGCACGGCCGTTCATGGAATGGAATGAAATACACGCATGGAGAATAGCATGAACACGACCCGCTACACCCTGGCCCGGCGCGAACTGCTGGCGCTCGAGCATCCGGAGGGCTTCGTCGTCGAATGCGTCGAGGGCGAACTGTGGATCACCGCCGACGGCGTCGCCGGCGACATCGTCCTGCACGCCGGCGAGCGCATGTGCCTCGCCGGCAGCCCGAAGGCGGTCGTCTCGGCGCTGCGCCCGGCGATCGTCGTTGCCCAGGCGTGCCGCAGCGGCGCGCCGATCCGCTCGCTGGTCGGCGCCGGCGTCGCGCTGCTCGCCGAGCGCATCCGCCGCTGGCGGCATGCGCCGCTCGCCAGCTACCCGGTGATCCGGCTGCGCTGACGGCGGGAATGCCGAGGGCCCGCGCTCAGAGCCGGTCGTATTTCGCGCGCGAGCCGCGGGCCTTGTCGACCGGGTACTTGCGCGCGTTCTTCTCCAGCTTGGCGAGCGCCGCCGCGCGCAGGTCGATGCCGGCGGCCTCCGCAATCAGCAGCAGGTAGAGCAGCACGTCGGCGCATTCGTCGGCGAGCGCCTCGCGCTGCGCCGGGTCGCCGGGAATCGCGGCGATCTCCTCGTCGCGCTTCCACTGCGTCAGTTCGAGCAGCTCGCCGGCCTCCAGGTTGAGCGAGACGATCAGGTTCCTCAGCGAATGGAACTGCCGCCAGTCGCGCTCGTCGCGGAAGCGGACGATGGCCGCGCGCAGGGCGTCAATGTCGCTCATGCGTGCCTCCGGCGACCAGCGTCAGTTGCGCGCGCAGGCGTACCAGCACCACGTCGTGGCCGAGCAGCGTGACGCCGCCCTGGCGGCGGTCGTCGCCGCTGTCGCTGTATTCGAAGACGTAGGTCCGCTGCAGGCGCAGGCGGCCGGCGTCGTCGCGGGCCAGCCGCAGGCTGCGGATGGCGACGGTGTCGTCGAGCAGTTGCAGCCCCTCCTCGGCGCAGGCGGCGCGCGCCTCGCGCATGCCCGCCTCGCGCGCCTTCAGGCTGTCCAGCCAGAGCCAGGCCAGCGCGCCGAGCGCGAGCAGGGAAAAGGTTTCGAAGAGCGGCATGGGGCGGGCGGGAGATTCGGGGGAATTCGTCGGGGCGGTGCATCTTACTGCGAAAGGCGCCGGCCCGGCGCTCACGGGGGCGGCGGCCTGAGCAGTTCGAAGGTCGGGACGCCGAAGGCGCGGGCGAGCTTTTCCAGGTTGTCCAGCGAGATGTTGCGCGCCTGACGCTCGACGTGGGCGACGAAGGTCCGGTGCAGCCCGGCCTCGAAGGCCAGGTCTTCCTGCGACCAATGGTGCTCGCTGCGCAAGCGGCGCAGATTCTCCGCGAGAACGCCGCGGGCGGACACCACGGGAGCACGGGGCTTGACCATAAGGCGCGATGGTCGGTCAATGCTTCTTTTACGTCAGCCGCTTTTATGTCACAATGGCGGCCGGCATATGCCCTGAACATTTCAGGTCGCTTCATGCCTCGACGAACAAGAACGACGCACCAGGGGGATCTCCGCCATGCCGAAGAACAACAGGAGCTTCGGCGATCTGCCGATCGCCGCCAAGCTCAATATCGTGCTGCTCGCCGCGATCGCCGCGATACTTTTCCTGGCGGGACTGTTCCTCAGCCACTGGCTCGGGCAGAAAATCGAGGAGCGCAGCCTGGCCGACCTGCGCCGCACCAATGCGCAGGTGATCGACATGATCGACGCCTACGCCTCGGTGCTGGAGCGTTCGGCGGAAATGCTCGGCGCGCAGTTCACGGCGACGCTGCCGAAGCGGCTCGTGCTGGAGCCGTCGCACCCGCTGTCGACGGCGGGCAGCGAGTTCCCCACGCTGCGTGGCGGGGAGCGGATTCTCAACAACGATTCCGCGCCGATGGACGCCTTCATCGAGGCCACCGGCGCCTTCGCCACGGTGTTCGTCCGCCATGGCGACGACTTCTTCCGCATCGCCACCTCGCTGAAGAAGGAGAACGGCGAACGCGCCCTCGGCACACCGCTCGGCAGCGACCACCCCGCCTTCGGCCCGGTGTCTGCCGGCACGCCCTATACCGGCCGGGCCACCCTGTTCGGCCGCGAGTACATGACGCACTACATCCCGCTCAAGGATGAGTCGAGGCGGGTCGTCGGCATCTCGATCATCGGCATCGACTTCACCGAGAGCCTGGCCGCCCTCAAACAGAAGATCCTGGCGCTCAAGGTCGGCGAGACCGGCTACGTTTTCGCCCTCGACGCCGCCGTAACGCCGGGCATGGCCGTGGTGCACCCGGCGGCGGAAGGCACGAACCTGATCAACGCGAAGGACAGCGACGGCCGCAGCTTCGTCAGGGAAATGATCGAAACGAAGCAGGGGGTAATCCGCTATCCCTGGATGAACGCCGCCATCGGCGACAAGTCGCCGCGCCAGAAGATCACCGCCTTCGACCATTTCCCCCGCTGGGGGCTGGTGGTCGGCAGCGGCAGCTACCTCGATGAATTCACCCGCGACGTGCGCGGCGTGCAGACCCAGTTCGCCATCGCCGGACTGCTCGTCGTGGCGGTGCTGGTCATCGTCGTCTTCCAGACGACCCGCCGCTGGCTCAGCCGGCCGCTCGGCGAGGCCATCGCCGTCACCCGGCGCGTGGCGCAGGGCGATCTCACCGTCTCGGTGCAGGCCGCGAACCGCGACGAGGTCGGGCAACTGCTCGACGCCACCGACCACATGTGCACGCAGTTGCGCGAGATGATCGGCGAGGTCAATGCCGGCATCGGCACCCTGGTCAGCGGCGCCCACCAGATGGCCTCCGCCTCGGCGGAGGTGGCCACCCGATCCGGCGTGCAAAGCGACGCCGCGGCCTCGATGGCGGCCGCCATCGAGGAAATGACCGCCAGCATCGACCGCGTTTCGCAACTGTCGCAGGAGGCCCGCGACATGGCGCAGAGTTCGGGGGAGATTTCCGACAACGGGGCGGCGGTGATCGACTCCGCGATCAACGAGATGAACACCATCGCCGCCACCGTGCGCCAGTCGTCCGGCGCGGTGGCCCGCCTGGGCGAGCAGTCGCAGCGGATCACCAGCATCGTCAACGTGATCCGGGAGATCGCCGACCAGACCAACCTGCTCGCGCTGAACGCCGCCATCGAGGCCGCCCGGGCCGGCGAGCAGGGGCGCGGCTTCGCCGTGGTCGCCGACGAGGTGCGCAAGCTCGCCGAGCGCACCACGCAATCGACCCAGGAAATCGCCGACATGGTCACGCAGATCCAGGACGGCGCGGGCACCGCGGTCGGCAGCATGAGCATCGGCGTGAACCAGGTCGAGGACGGCGTGAAGCTGGCGAACGAGGCCGGCGGCAGCATCGCCGAGATCAAGAGCGGCGCGGCGCGCGTCGGCCATGCGGTCGTCGGCATCTCGGAGGCGCTGTGCGAACAGACCTCGGCCAGCCAGGACATCGCGCGCAACGTCGAGCGCATCGCACAGCAGGCCGAATGCAACCACGCGCAGGCCAGGCAGACCTCGGACGCGGCCAACGACCTGGAGGCGCTGGCGGAACGCCTGCGGCAAAGCATCGCCCGCTTCAGGACCTGAGCGAGGACACCGCCGCCAACGCCGCGCGGCCCCGGTATACTCGCCGCATGATCGAACATGCTGCCGCGACCGCCGCCGAACACCCGTACGCCACGCTGACGCCGGACCGCGTCCTCGACGCGCTGGAGGCCGCCGGCCTCGCCCCGGACGGCCGCCTGCTGGCGCTGAACAGCTACGAGAACCGCGTCTATCAGGTCGGCATGGAGGACGGCCCGCCGCTGATCGCCAAGTTCTACCGTCCCGGCCGCTGGTCCGACGCGGCGATCCTCGAAGAGCATGCCTTCCTCGCCGAGCTGGCCGAGGCCGAGATTCCGGCCGTGCCGCCGCTGCCGCTCGCCGGCGGCGCGACGCTGACGCACCACGGCCCTTTTCGCCTCGCCCTCTTCCCGCGCCGCGGCGGCCGCGCGCCGGAACTCGGCGACCCCGCCACGCGCGAGTGGATGGGCCGCTTCCTCGGCCGCATCCACGCCGTCGGCGGCCGCGCGGCCTACGCCGCCCGCCCGACGCTCGACGTCGCCAGCTTCGGCGAGGAGCCGCGCGACTGGCTGGTCGAGCACGAGGCCGTGCCGCGCGAACTGTTCGCCGCCTGGAAGGGCACGATCGACATGGCGCTCGCCGGCGTGCGCCACGCCTTCGCGCGCGCCGGCAAGGTCGCGGCGCTGCGCCTGCACGGCGACTGCCACCTCGGCAACGTGCTGTGGACCGACGACGGCCCGCACTTCGTCGACTTCGACGACAGCCGCATGGGGCCGGCGGTGCAGGATCTGTGGATGCTGCTCTCCGGCGAACGCGCCGAGATGCAGACGCAGTTGCAGGACGTGCTCGCCGGCTACGAGGATTTCCGCGAATTCGACCGGCGCGAGCTGCACCTGGTCGAGGCGCTGCGCACGCTGCGCCTGATCCACTACGCGGCGTGGATCGCCCGCCGCTGGGACGACCCGGCCTTCCCCGCCGCCTTTCCGTGGTTCGGCACGGCGCACTACTGGCAGTCGCGCATCCTCGAACTGAAGGAGCAGATCGCGGCCATGGACGAGCCGCCGCTCGTCGCCTGAGACAAACTCACCCATCCGAAGGAGCACGCCATGTCCCTCTTCCTGCTCGGCGACAAGCGCCCGCAGATCGACCCGACCGCCTGGATCGCCGGCAACGCCACGGTGATCGGCGACGTGCGGCTCGCCGCCAACGCCTCGATCTGGTGGAGCGCCGTGCTGCGCGGCGACAACGACCCGATCACCGTCGGCGAGAACAGCAACGTCCAGGACGGCTCGGTGCTGCACACCGACGAGGGCGTGCCGCTCGTCATCGGCGCCGACGTCACCGTCGGCCACCTGGTCATGCTGCACGGATGCACGATCGGCGACGGCTCGCTCGTCGGCATCGGCTCGATCGTCCTCAACCGGGCGACGATCGGCCGCGACTCGATCGTCGGCGCCAACACGCTGATCCCGGAGGGCAAGACCTTTCCCGAGCGCGTGCTGATCGTCGGCTCGCCGGGCAAGGTGGTGCGCGAACTCACCGACGAGGAGGTGGCGCGGCTCAGGTACAGCGCCGCGCACTACGTGGACAACGCGCGCCGCTACCGCGAGCAGTTGCGAGCCCTGGCGTAAACGGCAGCGCCTCAGCGGGCGCGGCAGAGCAGCGTCGGATGGAACTCGCGCAGGACCTTCTGCATGCCCAGCCGCGCGCGCAGGTTGAGCACCAGCGGCGAGCGCGTGCTGGCGGCGACGCGCCCCTCGTCCGCCGCCTCGCGGTAGAGGATGACGACGACCGCGGCCTCGGCCGGATCGCGCAGCTCGATCAGCGCGCAGTCCTCCTCGCTCAGCTCCATCTCGTACTCGATGTCGATTGCTTCCGGCGGCACGACCGAGAAAGCCAGTTGCGGGTCGTCGAGCGACTGCAGCCAGAACACCGTCGGCCGGTCCTCCTCGTGGAACAGCGTGAAGCGCCTGGCGTCCTCGAAGCCGACCAGCCCCCGCGGAAAGCTGAAAACGGTGTCCGGATTGACCGGCACATCCTTGAGGCCGAATTTGGCGATGTCGATTTTCATGGCGGCGTTCCCGTCGTCGAGGCCGGCCTTACAAGCGCGGCGGTTCATCATGCAGAATAGCGGCTAATTTAACCCGGGCGGAGGGTGCGCGAAAGATGCAAATCGAGTTCTCCCTGCAGACCGCCATCCTCGGCTCGCTCGGCTGCTCGCTGATCCTCGCCGGCACGCTGTTCTACCTGTGGCGCCTCGACCCGGCGCAGCGCGTGCTGCTCGCCTGGGCGGTGGCCTTTCTCGCGCAGACCGCGCGCATGGGCGCACAGCTCGGCGTCACGCTCGGCATCGCCGGCCTGTCGGTGGTCGCCGACCTGCTCTTCGCCGGCGTCGCGCTGCTCGTCTGGCTGGGCTGCCGCGAGCTGTCCGGCGCCGCCGGCCGGCCGCGCGCGGTCGCCGTCCTGCTGCTGCTCGCAGCGCTGTGGAGCGCCTTCGCCGCCGACGTGCCGTTCACGCTGCGCACGCTGCCGCTCTACGCCATTTCCGGCGGCCTGCTGATCGACGCCGGCCGCCGCCTGCACCGCCTCGGCAAGGCGCAGCCGGGCGTCGGCTACGGCGCGCTGGCGCTCCTCTTCGCGCTGCTCGGCGTCCACTACCTCGACTATCCCTTCCTGCGCCAGGCGCCGTGGTTCGCGCCGATCGGCTTCGCCATCGCCGCCACGCTGATGCTCGGCATCGGCGTCGTCATGCTGGTCATCATGCAGCGCCGACAGCAGCGGCAACTGGCCGAGCTGGCGGAAAGCCTGCGCCGCGAGACGATCGAGCGGCGCGAATCCTCCGAGCGCTTCCAGGCGCTGGCCGAGAGTTCCGAACTCGGCGTCGTCGTCGCCGACGCGCGCGGCGATTTCATCTACTGCAACCCGCGCTACCTGACGCTTTCCGACGCGACGCCCGAGGAGGTGAAAAACGGCCGCTGGATCGAGCACGTGCACCCGGACGACCGCGAGCAGATGCGCCGGCGCTGGCAGCAGGCGGTCGCCACGCGCACCGGCTTCACCATGGAGCGCCGCGTCGTCCGGCGCAGCGGCGGGACGCTCTGGGCGCGCGCGCACATCGTGCCGATCCGCGCCGACGACGGCGGCTTCCGCGGCTTCGTCGCCACCGTCGAGGAAGTGACCGCGCTGAAGGAGGCGGAGCGCGCGCTGCGCCTGTCGGAGGCGAAGTTCGCCGGCGCCTTCCACGCCAGCCTCGACTACGTCACGCTCAGCGACCTCGACAGCGGCGAGATCCACGAGGTGAACGAAGCCTTCGAGCGCATGAGCGGCTGGACGCGCGCCGAAGCCATCGGCCGCACGGTGACGGAACTCGGCATCTGGCCGGAGCCGGCGATCCGCGACGAGGCCATCCGGCGGCTGCGCAACGCCGGCCGCCTGCACGAATACCCGGTCGAGTTCGGCACGCGCGACGGCCGGCGCATCGCCTGCCTGCTCAACGCCTCGCTGCTCGACGTCGACGGCCGGCGCTACCTGCTCAGCGTGGTCCGCGACGTGAGCGCGCAGCGGCGCGCCGAGGCCGGGCTGCGCGCCAGCGAGGAACGGTTCCGCGCCATCTTCGACCAGGCCTTCCAGTTCACCGGCATCCTCGACGTCGACGGCACGCTGCTCGACGCCAACCAGGCCTCGCTCGCCTTCGTCGGCCAGCCGCGCGAGGCGGTGATCGGCAAGCCGTTCTGGGAAGTGCCGTGGTGGCGCGACGACGACGTCCGCGACCGGCTCCAGCAGGCGGTGCGCGAGGCCGCGGCCGGACGCCTGGTCCGCTTCGAGGTCGCCCAGCGCACCGACGGCGGCCAGATCCGCCACATCGACTTCTCGCTGAAGCCGGTGTTCGACGGCGACGGCAAGGTGCGCATGCTGATCCCCGAAGGCCGCGACATCACCCCGCTGAAGGCGGCCGAGGAAGAGGCGCGGCTTTCCGAGCGGCGCTTCGCCATGGCCTTCCACGCCAGCCCGGACTACATCACGATCAGCGACATCGACAGCGGCGAGATCGTCGACGCCAACGAAGCCTTCGAGCGCATCACCGGCTGGACGCGCACCGAGGCGGTCGGCCGCCGCAGCGTCGAACTCGGCATCTGGCGCGACCCGGCGCAGCGCGCGCAGGCGGTGGCGAAACTGAAGCGCGACGGCTTCCTGCGCGAGTTTCCGATGGCGCTCGGCATCCGCGACGGCAGCCACCTCGACTGCCAGCTCAACGCCACGCCGATCGCCCTCGGCGAGCGGACGCTGATGTTCGCCATCGTCCGCGACGTCACCGCGCAGAAGGCGGCGGCGGAAGCGCTGCGCCGGAGCGAGGAGAAATTCTCGCGCATCGTGCACTACTCGCCGGCGCCGCTGATCATCACCGACGCCGAGGCCGGCACCGTCGTCGACGTCAACCGCGCCTGGCAGGATCTGTTCGGCTACAGCCGCGACGCCATCGTCGGGCGCAGCTCGCAGGATTCCGGCCTGTGGGTCGATCCGGCCGACCGCGACGCGCTCTACCGCGCGCTGCAGGCCGGCGGCGGCGAGCTCGACCGCTACGAGTGCCGCTACCGGCGCGTCGACGGCAGCCCGCTGTTCGCCCTCGTCTCCTGCCGCCGCTTCGACATCGGCGGGCGCCCCTGCTATCTGTGGAGCATCACCGACATCACGCTGCGCCACCGCCTCGAAGAGCGCATGGCGCAGATCAACAGCGAGCTGGAAGCGCGCGTCGAGGAACGCACCGCCGAGCTGCGGCGCGCCCAGGACGAGCTGATCCGCTCGGAGAAGCTGGCGGCGCTCGGCGCGCTCGTCGCCGGCGTCGCGCACGAGCTGAACACGCCGATCGGCAACAGCGTCACCGTCGCCAGCACGCTGCACGAGCGGACGCAGGAATTCGCCGGCGAGGTCGCCGCCGGCGCGCTGCGCCGCTCGGCGCTGAACGCTTACCTCGAAGCCGCGGGCACGGCCAGCGACCTGCTGCTGCGCAGCCTCGGCCAAGCGCGCAACCTGGTCGCCAGCTTCAAGCAGGTGGCGGTCGATCAGACCAGCGACCAGCGCCGCCGCTTCGACCTGCGCGAGGTCGTCGGCGAGGTGCTGACGACGCTGTCGCCGACCATCCGCAAGACGCCGTTCACGGTGACCATGGACATCCCCGAGGGCATCGTCCTCGACAGCTATCCGGGGCCGCTCGGCCAGGTCGTCACCAACTTCGTCACCAACGCGCTGGTGCATGCCTTCGAGGGGCGCCGGCAGGGCGGCGTCGTCATCCGCGCGGCGGCGCCGGCAGACGGCCAGGTGACGATGAGCGTGCAGGACGACGGCATCGGCATCGACCAGGCGCACTTCCGCCGCATCTTCGATCCCTTCTTCACGACCAAGCTCGGCCAGGGCGGCAGCGGACTCGGCCTGCATATCGTCTACAACATCGTCACGCGCGTGCTCGGCGGCCGGATAGCGATCGACAGCCGGCTTGGCAGCGGCACGACGTTTATGCTTACAATGCCGCTGTGTGCACCCACCGGCGATAACGACACCCCCTGACCCGATGTCAGCCAGCCCTCTCAGCGACGAGCTCAACATCATCGACGACCTCGGGTGCGAACCGCCCGCGGCGCCGGCCGAACAAGCCCGTCCCTGGCGCATCCTGGTGGTGGACGACGATCCCGAGGTGCACAACGCGACCGCCTTCGCGCTGCAGGACATCCGCATCGACGGCCGCCCGCTCGCCTTCATCCACGCCCACTCCGCCGAAGAGGCCCTGGCCGCGATCGTCGCCGACGAGGACATCGCCGTCGCTCTCCTCGACGTCGTCATGGAGCGCGAGAGCGCCGGCCTCGACCTCGTCCGCAAGGTGCGCCAGGATCTCGGCCGCAGCGCCATGCGCATCATCCTGCGCACCGGCCAGCCGGGCTACGCGCCGGAGATGCGCGTCATCCGCGAATACGACATCAACGACTACAAGACCAAGTCCGAGCTGACCCGCGTCCGCCTGCTGACGACGCTGACCACGGCCGTCCGCTCCTACGAGCAACTGTGCACGATCATGAACGCGCGGCGCAGCCTGGCGCTGATCGTGGACACCGCCGCCGACCTGCTGTCGCGCCGCGATCCCGGCGACTTCGCCGCCGCCGCGCTGGCCGGCGCCCGCAAGCTGGCCGGCGTCGACGGCGACGGCTTTCTCTGCGCACAGCGGCAGCGCTTCGCCCACTATCCCGGCGACACGCCGCTCTTCGTCGTCGGCGCCAACGGCCGCTTCGCCGACAGGCTCGGCCAGCCGCTGCGCGAATGCGGCGCGCCCGGCGAACTGGCGGCGCAGGCCGCCGCCGAGCGCCGCAGCGTCGACGGCAGCGGCGAGACAGCGTTCTTCATCGCCGGCGAGAACGGCCACGACGCCGTCCTCTACCTGGAGACGAAGGCGCCGCTGACGGCCGAGGCGCGGCAGATCATCGAGGTGTTCTGCGTCAACATCGGCGTCGGCCTGGAAAACGCCGGCCTCATCGCCGACCTCAGCTTCTCCGCCTACACCGACCGCCTGACGCGGCTGGCCAACCGCAGCGGCTTCGTCGCCCGCATCGACGACCACCTGCGCTCCGGCACCAGCGGCTGGGCCGTCGCCCTGCTCGACATCGACCACTTCTCCGAGCTGAACGACGCCCTCGGCCACCACAAGGGCGACCAGTTGCTGATCTCGGTCGCCCGGCGCCTGTGCAACGCGCTGACGCCGGGCATGGTGCTGGCGCGCGTCAGCGGCGACGTCTTCGGCCTGCTCGGCCCGGACGAGACGCTCGACCCGCGCCTGCTGCTCGAACATTTCAAGACGCCCTTCCTGGTCGACGAATACTCGCTGCCGATCAAGGCCACGCTCGGCCTGACGCGCCTCGACGAGGCCGGCGACAGCGACGGCATCGACCTGCTGAAGGCCACCAACATCGCGCTCAACCGCGCCAAGAGCGGCGACCGCGGCCGCTGGCACTACTACACCGAGGACATGGCGCGCGAGACGCGCGGCCGCCTCGACCGCCTGCACGACCTGCGCGTCGCCGTCACGCAGCAGCGCGGGCTGGAACTGCACTACCAGCCGCAGATCGAACTGATCAGCGGCCGCCTGATCGGCGCCGAGGCGCTGATCCGCTGGCGCGGCCCGGACGGCGAGTTCATCCGCCCGGACCTGTTCATCTCGCTCGCCGAGTATTCCGGGCTGATCGTCGAACTCGGCGCCTGGGTCTTCAAGACCGCGGTCGCGCAGTTGCGCGACTGGGAGACGAAGGGGCTGCCGAAGGGCATGCACATGGCGATCAACGTCTCCCTCGTCCAGTTCCGCGACCCGCTGTTCATCGACCGGCTGCGCCAGGCGCTGGCCGAGACCGGCATCGCGCCGCAGCGGATCGAGCTGGAGATCACCGAGAGCGTCGCCATGCTGGAGGCGGACACGGTCATCGGCATCCTCTCCGAGCTGAAGGAGATCGGCATCCAGATCGCCATCGACGACTTCGGCACCGGCTTCTCGTCGCTCGCCTACCTGCACCGGCTGCCGATCGACCGGCTGAAGATCGACCGCGCCTTCGTCCGCGACCTCGATTCGCGGAGCGGCTCCGGCGCCAGCATCGCGCAGACGGTGATCGGGCTGGGCCGCTCGCTCGGCCTGTCGGTGATCGCCGAGGGCGTCGAGACCGAGGCGCAGGCGAAGCTGCTGATGGACCTCGGCTGCCCGCTGGCGCAGGGCTTTCTCTACTCGCGCCCGGTGGCCCCTGACGCCTTCCTCGCCTGGGTGCAGGCGCGCAGTTGAGCGCGGCCGGCCCCACGGCGCAGGGGTAAAACGAAAAAGGCCGGGAGCTCCCGGCCTTTCGTATTCAGCGTTCGGTT
This sequence comes from Rhodocyclaceae bacterium, assembly GCA_019455325.1. Lineage (GTDB taxonomy): Bacteria > Pseudomonadota > Gammaproteobacteria > Burkholderiales > Rhodocyclaceae > Proximibacter. The sequence continues at coordinate 305,900 of JACFMQ010000001.1, forward strand.
TTCAGAGTAGCTTCACCAGCGCGGCAACGACGCCGATGGAGCCGGCCATCAATGCGCCGAGCTTGATGGTGAGACGCAGCTCGAGTTCGCGGATATCTCGTCGTGTCGCCTCTTCGAGCGCCTTGAGGTCGCGCACGGTAGCGACCTCTGCGACTTGCAGCGCGTTTTTCAGGGCGTCGTTGATGCCTTCAGCCTGATCGGGGGTGAATCCCTTGGCTTGCAACGCCTTGACGAACTGGTGAGTATCGAACGTGACGGTGCTCATGCTTGTGCCTCCTATGCGTCAAAGGATACCGGCGATCCGGCGAAGTTCAAAGCCGGCCGGCGGCCTCGACCGGCCGAGCGCCGCCGGCCCTTGAACTTTCATCCCCGTTTCTGCATAGTTCGCCCCTTTCCCCGTCGCCGTACCCGAATGCTCGCTCCCATCGAACACCGCATCGCCGTCGAACTCTCCGTCCGTCCGTCGCAGGTCATCGCCGCCGTCCAGTTGCTCGACGAAGGCGCCACCGTGCCCTTCATCGCCCGCTACCGCAAGGAAGTCACCGGCGGGCTGGACGACACGCAACTGCGCACGCTGGAAGAACGCCTCGTCTACCTACGCGAACTGGAGGAGCGCCGCGCCGCGATCGTCGCCTCGATCGAGGAACAGGGGAAGATGACCCCGGAGCTCAAGGCCGAGATCCTGCTGGCCGAGACCAAGCAGCGCCTGGAAGACCTGTATCTCCCGTACAAGCAGAAGCGCCGCACCAAGGCGCAGATCGCCCGCGAGGCTGGTCTCGCACCGCTCGCCGAGGCGCTGCTGGACGACCCGACGCTGGTGCCGGAAGCGGAAGCCGCCAAATACCTCAACGCGGAAGCCGGCTTTGCGGATGCCAAGGCCGCGCTCGACGGCGCGCGGCAAATCCTCATGGAACGCTTCGCCGAGGACGCCGAACTGCTCGGCGCGCTGCGCGAATACCTGGAAGAGCACGGCGTCGTGAAGTCGGTCGTCGCCGAAGGCAAGGAGAACGAGGGCGCCAAGTTCCGCGACTACTTCGACTACGCCGAGCCGCTCGGCGACATCCCCTCGCATCGCGCGCTCGCCCTCTTCCGCGGCCGCAACGAGGGCATGCTGCAAGTCTCGCTGCTGCTCGACTCCGAGCTGGACCAGGAAACCAGGCCCATCGGCCACAACCCGTGCGAGTCGCGCATCGCCGCCCGCTTCGGCATCCGCGACCAGGGCCGGCCGGCCGACAAGTGGCTGTCCGACACCGTGCGCTGGACCTGGAAGATCAAGGTCTTCATGCACCTCGAACTGGAACTGATGAACGCGCTGCGTGAACGCGCCGAGGAGGAGGCGATCCGCGTCTTCGGCCGCAACCTCAAGGACCTGCTGCTCGCCGCGCCGGCCGGCCCGCGCGCCGTGCTCGGCCTCGACCCCGGCATCCGCACCGGCTGCAAGATCGCCGTCGTCGACCGCACCGGCAAGCTGCTCGACACGGCGACGATCTACCCGCACGAACCGAGGAACGACTGGGAGGGCGCGCTGCACGTGCTCGCCGCGCAGTGCGCCAAGCACCAGGTGGAACTGATCAGCATCGGCAACGGCACCGCCTCGCGCGAGACCGACCGGCTGGTCGCCGACCTGATGAAGCGCTACCCGGCGATGAAGCTGACCAAGATCACGGTCTCGGAAGCCGGCGCCTCGGTCTATTCGGCGTCCGAGTTCGCGGCCAAGGAATTCCCGGAGCTCGACGTCAGCCTGCGCGGCGCGGTGTCGATCGCCCGCCGCCTGCAAGACCCGCTCGCCGAACTGGTGAAGATCGAGCCGAAGGCCATCGGCGTCGGCCAGTACCAGCACGACGTGTCGCAGACAAGGCTCGCCAGGACGCTGGACGCGGTGGTGGAAGACTGCGTGAACGCCGTCGGCGTCGACGTGAACACCGCCTCGGCGGCGCTGCTCACGCGCATCTCCGGGCTGAACGCCGGGCTGGCCGCGAACATCGTCACCTACCGCGACCAGCACGGCGCCTTCGCCGACCGCCAGGCGCTCCTGAAGGTGCCGCGCCTGGGCGACAAGACCTTCGAGCAGGCCGCCGGCTTCCTGCGCATCGTAAACGGCGACAACCCGCTCGACGCCTCGGCCGTGCACCCGGAAGCCTACCCGGTGGTCGAGCGCATCCTCGCCGACATCAAGAAGGGCATCAAGGAAGTGATCGGCGATCCGCGCGCGGTGAAGAGCCTGAACGCCACGAAATACGCCGACGAGAAATTCGGCCTGCCGACCGTGCAGGACATCCTCAAGGAACTGGAAAAGCCGGGCCGCGACCCGCGCCCGGAGTTCAAGGCCGCCGCCTTCCGCGAGGGCGTCGAGACGCTGAAGGACCTCGAACCCGGCATGATCCTCGAAGGCGTCGTCACCAACGTCGCCAACTTCGGCGCCTTCGTCGACGTCGGCGTGCACCAGGACGGCCTGGTGCACGTTTCCGCCCTCGCCGACCGCTTCGTCAAGGACCCGCACGAGGTGGTCAAGGCCGGCGACATCGTCAAGGTGAAAGTGCTGGAGGTGGACCTGCAGCGCCAGCGCATCGCGCTCAGCATGCGCATGTCGGATTCGCCGACGCAGAAGAAGGGCGGCCCGGCCGAGGCCGCGGGCACCCGCCGCGGCGGACCGCCGCCGACGCGCCGCGAGGCGCCGGCGCCCGCCACCCAGGGCGGCGCCATGGCCGCCGCCTTCGCCCGCCTGAAACGCTGATCCGGGCCGGCCGCCGCAAGCCCGAACCGGCGGCCCGTCCTCCATCTCCCCTCCCCGGCACATAGCCGGCGGCGCCCCACCTTTCCCGATCCTACCGGCACGCCGCGCGGCCGTCGCCGGCCTCCGCCCCGTCCACGGCACAAAAATTTCATGAAAATGTCCTGTCAAGAATCTGGACACCCGCATGGCATTCATAGAAAATTTCACACACCTGCCTGCGTTTCAGGTTCAGAATCACCCGGACGTACTACCCCAACAACATGTAAATCGCGAGACAGAAAATGAAAAACATGCCAACAACACCAACCCCACTTCGTCTCCGCACCCCCACCCTCGCGCTGGCCGCCCTGCTGCTCGCCGGCTGCGCCACCCTGGAACCCCAGGCCCTGAACCCGGCCGAGATCAAGGCCGCGGTCGACGGCGACAGGATCGGCCTGAGCAAGGACGTGGAACCCCTCGCCGGCCCCCTGACGCTGGAAGAAGCCGTGGCCCGGGCCATCAAGCACAACGCCGAGCGCCGCCTCAAGGCCATGGAGGAAGCCGTCGCCCAGGGCACCTTCGACGCCGGGCGCTTCGACATGCTGCCCAAGCTCGTGGCCGCCGCCGGCTACCGCTACCGCGACAAGGACCTGATCACGCGCAGCGAGGATTCCGTCACCGGCCTGCCGTCGCTCGCCAACCCCTACATCTCCTCCAGCCGCGAAGCCGTCACCACCGACCTGGGCTTCTCCTGGAGCCTGCTCGACTTCGGCCAGAGCTACTTCGCCGCCCGGCAGAACGCGGACCGCGTGCTGATCGCCGCCGAGCGCCGCCGCAAGGCCGTCCATACGCTGATCCAGGACGTGCGCACCGCCTACTGGCGCCTGGTCGCCGCCGAAAAGCTCGGCGCCACGCTCAAGCGCACCATCGGCGACGCCGAGGCCGCGCTGGCCGACGCCCGCCGCGTCGAGGACGAAAGGCTGCGCTCGCCCATCGAGCCGCTGCGCTACCAGCGCCAGTTGCTGGAAAACCTGCGCCTGCTGGAAATCATCGAGCACGAACTGTCCACCGCCCGCGTCGAGCTGGCCGCCCTCGCCAACCTGCCCCTGGGCCAGCCCATCCGCGTCGTCGAACCGACCGGCACCGTTAACACGGCCTGGCTGGAACTGCCGATGGAAGAGATGGAAGCGCACGCCCTGATGCTCAACCCCGACCTGCGGGAAAGCCTCTACAACGCCCGCATCGCCCAGCAGGAGACCCGCCGCGCCCTGCTCAGGCTCTTCCCCGGCCTGTCCTTCAACTACGCCCTGAAGACCAGCAACGACGACTACCTGATCCACGACACCTGGAAGGAAGCCGGCGCCCAGATATCCTTCAATCTCCTCGGGCTGCTCGCAGCGCCGGCCCAGATGCGGCTGGCCGAGGCCGGCGTGGCGCTGGCCGACCAGAAGCGCATGGCCACCCAGATGGCGGTGCTCACCCAGTTGCACCTGGCGCGCCTGCACTACGCCAACGCCGCCCGCCAGTTCGCGCGGGCCGACGCCATCGCCGGCGTGGACACCCGCATCGCCGAACACGTCGCCCACCAGGAGCAGGCCGAGAAGCAGACCCGGCTGGAACGCGTGTCGCAGCAGACCGCCGCCATCCTCTCCGTGCTGCGCCGCTATCAGGCGCTGTCCAACGCGCAGGCCGCGGCCTCGCGCCTGCAGGCCACGCTCGGTCTGGAACCGGTGGTGGCGGGCAGCGACGCCCAGCCTCTCGCCGAACTCACCGCCGCCGTCGCCCGCGCCCTGGCGGCCTGGGAAAGCGGCAGGCTGCCGCCGCTGCCGGAAGCACCGCTCGCCGCGGACTGAGCCATGCTCTCCCACCGCCTACCCGCCTTGGGCGCTACGCTCCTCGGCCTGGCGGCTGGCGCGAGCCTAGCGGCCGAACCGCTCCCAGCCTCCGCGCCGGCTCCCGCGCTCGAACAGCGCGAAATCCGCGCCCAGCTCTCGCCCCGGCGCTACGCCACGCTGGCCGCCGAGATCGGCGCCCGCATCAGCCGCCTGCCGGTGCCCGAGGGCGGCGCCTTCAAACAGGGCCAGACGCTGATCCAGTTCGACTGCACCCTGCAGCAGGCGCAGATCGGCAAGGCCCGGGCTGCGCTCGCCGCCGCCGAGAAAGTCTGGCAGGCCAACCGCCGCCTGGCCGAACTCGATTCGGTGGGCCGGCTGGAACTGGAAACCTCGGAGGCCGAGATGCACAAGGCCCGCGCCGAGGTCGCCGCCGGCAACGCCATCCTCGACAAATGCCGGGTGGCCGCGCCCTACGCCGGCCGCATCGCCGAGCAGCGCGCGCGGGAACAGCAGTACGTCCAGCCCGGCCAGGCACTGCTCGACATCATCGACGACTCGGCGCTGGAGCTGGAATTCATCGTTCCCTCGCGCTGGCTGGCCTGGCTCAAGGCCGGCGCCGGCTTCGAGGTGCGCATCGACGAGACCGGCCGGACCTACCCGGCCAGGGTGCAGCGCATCGGCGCCCGGGTCGATCCGGTCAGCCAGTCGATCAAGCTCAACGCCGTCATCGACGGCCGTTTTCCCGAACTTGTCGCCGGCATGAGCGGTCAAGTGCTGATGGCGCCGCCGGTTCGGTGATTTTCCGTAGTGCCCTTCCACACCAAGAAAGGAGAAGCACCATGAAGCAACGCAACAAGCGCCATATCAGGTCATCGGCGGCGGCTGTCGGCATGGCCGCCCTGCTCGGGAGCATACCGTTGACGGCCCAGGCGTGCGGCGAGGATGCCTACATGGGCACCGTCTGCACCGTCGCTTTCGACTGGTGCCCCAGGAACACAATGCCCGCCAAAGGCCAGCTTCTGAACGTCAGCCAGAACGCAGCGCTGTTCTCGCTGCTCGGCAGCGTCTACGGCGGCGATGGCCGCACAACTTTTGCCCTGCCGAATCTGCAGGGCCGGGTCGTCGTGGGTGCCGGCACCGGGACCGGACTTACCCCCGTCCCACTGGGGCAAGCGAGCGGCAAGGAACGCACGACACTGACCGCTGCCAACCTGCCGCCCCAGATCGCCGCCACCATCAGCGGCAAGGCCACCGGGCCGCTCGAACTGGCCCTCTCGGATACGGCCATCACGGGGCAGACCATCGCCGGCAACGTTACGGTCAACGCCTTGAACGGCGACAGCTCGCCCAGTGGCGCAGTCAATACGCCCACCGCCACCGCCAACACGGTCGGCAGGGCTGGTCCGACTATCTTTTCCCCTCCCGGCACCACCAAGGTCGCCGTTCCCACCACCCACAACCTGAGCGTCACCGGCGGCACCGTCACCGGCAAGGCCAGCGGCAATGCCGAATTGTCCGTCGCCGGCACGGTGGCCATAACCGGCGGCGGTGCCGCTCCCGTAGACACCATTCCTCCGCGCCTAGGCATGACGGTCTGCATCGTTACCGCGGGGATCTACCCGCCCCGCCCCGATTGATCAGCCCAATCAAATCATGGGCCGCTCGTGATGAAGATGCCGAAATGGCACCGCATCGGGAAACGGCCCTGTCCATCTTTACTGCATTTTTTGGCATACCTCGATACCAAGGAAGAAGGAGAAAATTGATGAAGCACAATTCCAGATTTCTGGCGCTCCACCTCTCTGTCGCAGCCCTGCTCGGCACCGTGCCGATGGCCGCTCATGCGTGCAACATGGAGAGTTATATAGGCACCATATGCACCGTCGCCTTTAATTTCTGTCCCCGAGGCACCCTGCCCGCCAATGGCCAGACTCTGAACATCAGCGGGAACGAAGCCCTTTATGCACTGCTCGGCCCCCGCTATGGCGGCAACGGCCAAACCACCTTCGCCCTGCCGAATCTGCAGGGCCGGGTCATCGTGGGCACCGGCACTGGGACCGGACTTACCCCCGTCCAACTGGGGCAAGCGGACGGCAAGGAACGCACGACACTGACCGCCGCCAACCTGCCGCCCCAGATCGCCGCCACCATCAGCGGCAAGGCCACCGGGCCGCTCGAACTGGCCCTCTCGGATACGGCCATCACGGGGCAGACCATCGCCGGCAACGTTACGGTCAACGCCTTGAACGGCGACAGCTCGCCCAGTGGCGCAGTCAATACGCCCACCGCCACCGCCAACACGGTCGGCAGGGCTGGTCCGACTATCTTTTCCCCTCCCGGCACCACCAAGGTCGCCGTTCCCACCACCCACAACCTGAGCGTCACCGGCGGCACCGTCACCGGCAAGGCCAGCGGCAATGCCGAGTTGCCCGTGGCCGGCACGGTGGCCATAACCGGCGGCGGTGCCGTTCCCGTAGACACCATTCCTCCGCGCTTGGGCATGACGGTCTGCATCGTCAGCGAGGGCCTCTATCCATCGCGCCCCTGATTCCCCGGAATACGGCGGCGCGGACAGTGCGCGCCGCCGAACGGACTGGAACAGCCGTCCGACATCCACAGGAGTATCGCCATGAAAACCCTCCGCCACCCCGTTCTGGACAAGATCGACCGCCATGCCGGCAGCGTGCCCGCGTCTTCCGCCGCGAAACTGCCCCGCCTCGGCATCCGTCCCCTGGCGCTGGAGCAGCGCTTCATGTTCGACGGTGCAGCGGTGGCTGACGCGGCCCATGCCGCAGCGGATGCGGTCCAGCCCATTGCCGACGCAGCGCCTCTGCCCGACGCGCCGGCCGCGGTGGAAACGCGAGCGGCGGACGCCTGCCAGAACCAGGGCCGTAGGGAAGCGGTATTCATCGACACCACGCTGGCCGACTGGCAGACACTGGCCAACGGCGTGCGCGCCGGCGTGGCCGTCGTCACCTTCGACGGCAACCGCGACGGCCTGGCGCAGATCGCCGCCTGGGCGGCGGGCAAGGAGGGCTACGACGCCTTCCACATCCTCTCGCACGGCTCCGAGGGCGGGGTCAACCTGGGCACCACGTATCTGAGCGAGGCTTCGCTGGTCGGTGCCGTCGTCCGGGCGCAACTGGCCGACATCGGCCGGGCGCTGACGGCCGACGGCGACCTGCTGCTCTACGGCTGCGACGTGGCGGCGAACGAGGCCGGAGAGCGCCTGATCGCCGCGCTGGCGGCAGCCACCGGCGCCGACGTGGCGGCCTCGACGGATGCCACCGGCGCGGCTGCGCTGGGCGGCAACTGGACGCTCGAGCGCACCAGCGGCGACATCGAAAGCGGGCTGGCGCTGACCGAGGCCGGCGCAGCGGGCTATGGGGCGTTGCTGGAGACGGTGACGTTCACGGGCAGCGAGTCCTACGGCGATCCCTCATTCACTCGCCCCATCGAGGGAGCGACATTCACCTTCTCCAATGGTTCGTCGGCCTACCCTGGAGACTATTGGTACTTCGCCTATTCCGGTGCCGACAGTTCCACCGGCATCGCGTCGCAGTCCGCGCGTAACGGAGGAAGCGGCATCGATTTCACCATCACCGTCCAGCCCGGTTACACCTTCGACCTGACGGGCTTCAAGGCGTATGCAACCGATCGTGACTTCGGCATCTATTTCAATGGCAATGCCGGGGATTCGTATCCCTTCAGTTCGCCTCTCGACGATACCCAAGGCACATGGTCTGGCCTGACCACCTTCAACGACATCACCTCCATCACCTTCTTCTCCAACGGCTACGCCTCATTCCAGGATCTCGTCATCACCGACGTCAAGCCCCTGGCCCCGGCCATCACCAGCGCCAGCTACAACGCCCTCACCAACGTGCTCACGGTCACCGGCAGCGGCATGACGATGGGCGACAGCATCGACGTCTCCAAGCTGACGCTGACCGGCGAGGGCGGCGCCAGCGCCAGCTACACGCTGACCTCCGACAACGTCACCGCTACCAGCGCCACGAGTTTCTCTATCACCCTAAACGCCGCCGACCAGCTCCACGTCGAGGGCCTGCTCAACAAGGACGGCACGACTTCCGTCGGCGGCACGGCCTTCAATCTGGCTGCGGCCCAAGGCTGGGACGCCACCTGGCTTTCGCCGACCTCGCAACCCACCCCCGACGACCTCACCGGCAACACCGTCACCGTCACCAACGTGCAGACGCCCACCATCACCAGCGCCACCTACAACGCCGTCACCGGCGTGCTCAGCGTCACCGGCGACGACCTGGTGAAGCTGCCCGGCGCCAACAACGACATCGACGCGTCCAGACTCACCTTCACCGGCGAGGGCGGCGAGACCTACACGCTGACCGACACCGCGGACGTGGAGATCGCATCCAAGACCGGCTTCACGCTGACGCTCTCCACCACCGACCGCGCCGCCGTGAACCTGATCCTCAACAGGGACGGCCCGCAGTCCACCGGCAACACGACCTACAACCTGGCCGCGGCCGACGACTGGAACACCAACATCGGCGACACGAACATCGCCGACGCGGCCGGCAACGGCATCACCGTGAGCGACGTACCCGCGCCCGTCATCACCGGCGCCAGCTACGACGCCGTCGCCGGCACGCTCACGGTCGACGGCAGCGGCTTCGTCAGGAAGGCCGGCGGCGCCAACGACGTCGACGCCTCGCTGTTCACGCTGACCGGCGCCGGCGGCGCTTCCTACACGCTCACCACCACGGCGGACGTCGAAATCGTCGACGGCACCCGCTTCGTCCTCACCCTGTCGGAGGCCGACCGCCTGCATGTGAACGGCCTGCTCAACAAGAACGGCACCGTGGCCGGCGATGCCGCCGCCTACGTTCTGGCCGCCGCCGACAACTGGCTGGGCGGCACCGACGCCGCCCTGAACATCGCCGAGGCCGGCAAGGGCATCACCGTCGCCAACGTGCAGACGCCGACCGTCACCTCCGCCATCTACGACTCCGAGACCGGCGTGCTCACCGTCACCGGCACCGGCCTGTTCAGGAAATCCGGCGCCGCCAACGACATCGACGTGACGAAGCTCATCCTCACCGGCCAGGGCGGCGCCAGCTACACGCTGACCGCCGACACGGCCAACGTGGAGATCACCTCCGCCACCAGCTTCACCCTCACCTTGGGCAGCGCCGACCGGGCCGCCGTGGAAACCCTGCTCGACCAGTTCGGCACCACCTCCAGCGACAGCACGCCCTACAACCTGGCCGCCGACGACGACTGGCTGACCGCCGCCGACGCCGCCGTGGACATCGCCGACGCCAGCAGCGGCGTGACCGTGGCCATCAACCCCAAGATCACGTCCGCCACCTACGACGCCGCCACCGGCACCCTGGTGGTGACGGGCACCAACTTCCAGCCCAACGGCAGCGGCATGGACATCGATGCGTCGAAATTCGCCCTGACCGGCGAAGGCGGCGAAACGTACACCCTGACCGACACGGCGGACGTGGAAGCCGCATCGCCCACGCAATTCACCCTGGTGCTCTCGGCCACCGACCGGACCGCCGTGAACCAGATGCTGAACAAAGCGGGCGACATCTCCACCGGCGGTACGCAATACAACCTGGCCGCAGCCGACGACTGGAACACCGCCGTCACCAGCGGTGACATCGCCGACCTCTTCGCCAACGGCATCACGGTGAGCAACGTGGCCGCCCCCACCATCACCAGCGCCACCTACGACATCACCACGGGCGTGCTCACCGTCACCGGCACCGGCTTCCTCAAGCTCGCCGGCGCCGGCAACGATATCGACGTGTCGAAGCTGCGCATCGATGGCGAGGGCGGCGAAAGCCGCACGCTGACCTCGGCCAGCGTGGACATCGCCAGCGCCACCAGCTTCAGCCTCACCCTCAACGCCGCCGACCGTACGGCCCTGGCCCTGATCCTGAACCGCAACGGTACCGATTCCACCGGCGGCGCGGCCTACAACCTGGCCGCCGAGGAAAACTGGGCGGCCGGCGCCGATTCCGCCGCCGTCGTCGCCGACCTCACCGGCAACGGCATCACCGTCGCCAACGTCGCCGCCCCCACCATCACCGGCGCCACCTACGACGCCGCCACCGGCGTGCTCACCGTCACCGGCACCGGCTTCCTCAAACTCGACGGCGCCGCCAACGACATCGACGTGTCGAAACTGCGTATCGATGGCGAGGGCGGCGAAAGCCGCACACTGACTTCGGGCAGCGTGGACATCGCCAGCGCCACCGGCTTCACCGTCACCCTCAACGCCGCCGACCGCGCCGCCGTCAACCAGATCCTCAACAAGAACGGCACCACGGCCACCGGCGGCGCGACCTACAACCTCGCGGCGCAGGAAGACTGGGCCGCCGGCGCCCACACCGCCGTGGTCGTCGCCGACCTCACCGGCAACCCCGTCACGGTCGGCAACGTGGCCGCGCCGACGATCACCGGCGCCACCTACGACTACGCCAGCCATACGCTGGTCGTCACCGGCACGGACCTCCTCAAGCTCACCGGCGCCGGCAACGACATCGACGTCTCGAAACTGCGCATCACCGGCGCAGGCGGCGCCGGCTACACCCTGAGCAGCAGCGCCGTGGAGATCGATTCCGCCACCCAGTTCACCGTGGTGCTGAGCGGCGCCGACATCCACAACGTCGCCGCCCTGCTCCACCAGAACGGCACCAGCGCCAGCGACGGCACCGACTACAACCTGGCTGCGCTGGAGGACTGGGCCGCCGGCGCCGACACCACCGTGATCGTGGCCGACCTCACCGGCAACGGCATCGCCGTCAGCAACTACACGCCGCCCACCATCACCGGCGCCACCTACGACGCCAGTAACGGGCGGCTGGACGTCACCGGCAGCCATTTCGTGGTCCTCGCCGGCGGCGCCAACGACGTGGATGTCTCCCGGCTCAGCTTCGTCGGCGAAGGCGGCGTCTCGTACACGCTGACCGCCACGAGCAACGTCGAGATCGTTTCGGGTACGCAATTCACCCTGTTCCTGTCCGTCGCCGACCGGCTGAACGTGAACGGCCTGCTCAACAAGAACGGCACCAGCGCCACCGACAGCACGCCCTACAACCTGGCAGCGGCAGACGGCTGGATGGCCGGCAGCCCGGCGGCCGTGGACACCGGCGACCTCATCGGCAACGCCGTCACCGTGAGCAACGTGCAGACGCCCAGCCTCAGCAGCGCCCATTACGACGCCAACACCGGCGTGCTGACGGTGAGTGGAACCGACCTGTTCGGCAAACCCGGTGCGAACAACGACATCGACCCGACCAAATTCACCTTCACCGGCCTGGGCGGCGGCACCCGTACCTTGAGCGACACAGGCGCAGTGGAAGTCCAGTTCGACGGTTCCACCTATTCGTTCAGCCTGACCCTGGGCAGCGCCGACAAGGCGGCCGTCGACGCCCTGCTCGACCAGCAGTGGTCCGATCGGGCCAGCGACAATGTCGTCTACAACCTGGCCGCCGCCGACGGCTGGCTGACCGGCGCCGGCAGCGCGCTCATCGCCGACGCCACCACCGGCATCCAGACCATCGCCAACCCCCGCATCACGTCCGCCGACTACGACGCCGCCACCGGCACGCTGGTCGTCACCGGCCAGAATTTCTCGGCCGAGACCGGCGACGACATCATCGCCGCGAAATTCACCCTGACCGGCGAAGGCGGCGCAACCTGGACGCTGACCGACACGCCGAACGTGGAAATCGACTCGGCCACGCAGTTCACCCTGGCGCTCTCGGCCACCGACCGGACCGCCGTGAACCAGATGCTGAACAAAGCGGGCGACATCTCCACCGGCGGTACGCAATACAACCTGGCCGCAGCCGACGACTGGAACACCGCCGTCACCAGCGGTGACATCGCCGACCTCTTCGCCAACGGCATCACGGTGAGCAACGTGGCCGCCCCCACCATCACCAGCGCCACCTACGACATCACCACGGGCGTGCTCACCGTCACCGGCACCGGCTTCCTCAAGCTCGCCGGCGCCGGCAACGATATCGACGTGTCGAAGCTGCGCATCGATGGCGAGGGCGGCGAAAGCCGCACGCTGACCTCGGCCAGCGTGGACATCGCCAGCGCCACCAGCTTCAGCCTCACCCTCAACGCCGCCGACCGTACGGCCCTGGCCCTGATCCTGAACCGCAACGGTACCGATTCCACCGGCGGCGCGGCCTACAACCTGGCCGCCGAGGAAAACTGGGCGGCCGGCGCCGATTCCGCCGCCGTCGTCGCCGACCTCACCGGCAACGGCATCACCGTCGCCAACGTCGCCGCCCCCACCATCACCGGCGCCACCTACGACGCCGCCACCGGCGTGCTCACCGTCACCGGCACCGGCTTCCTCAAACTCGACGGCGCCGCCAACGACATCGACGTGTCGAAACTGCGTATCGATGGCGAGGGCGGCGAAAGCCGCACACTGACTTCGGGCAGCGTGGACATCGCCAGCGCCACCGGCTTCACCGTCACCCTCAACGCCGCCGACCGCGCCGCCGTCAACCAGATCCTCAACAAGAACGGCACCACGGCCACCGGCGGCGCGACCTACAACCTCGCGGCGCAGGAAGACTGGGCCGCCGGCGCCCACACCGCCGTGGTCGTCGCCGACCTCACCGGCAACCCCGTCACGGTCGGCAACGTGGCCGCGCCGACGATCACCGGCGCCACCTACGACTACGCCAGCCATACGCTGGTCGTCACCGGCACGGACCTCCTCAAGCTCACCGGCGCCGGCAACGACATCGACGTCTCGAAACTGCGCATCACCGGCGCAGGCGGCGCCGGCTACACCCTGAGCAGCAGCGCCGTGGAGATCGATTCCGCCACCCAGTTCACCGTGGTGCTGAGCGGCGCCGACATCCACAACGTCGCCGCCCTGCTCCACCAGAACGGCACCAGCGCCAGCGACGGCACCGACTACAACCTGGCTGCGCTGGAGGACTGGGCCGCCGGCGCCGACACCACCGTGATCGTGGCCGACCTCACCGGCAACGGCATCGCCGTCAGCAACTACACGCCGCCCACCATCACCGGCGCCACCTACGACGCCAGTAACGGGCGGCTGGACGTCACCGGCAGCCATTTCGTGGTCCTCGCCGGCGGCGCCAACGACGTGGATGTCTCCCGGCTCAGCTTCGTCGGCGAAGGCGGCGTCTCGTACACGCTGACCGCCACGAGCAACGTCGAGATCGTTTCGGGTACGCAATTCACCCTGTTCCTGTCCGTCGCCGACCGGCTGAACGTGAACGGCCTGCTCAACAAGAACGGCACCAGCGCCACCGACAGCACGCCCTACAACCTGGCAGCGGCAGACGGCTGGATGGCCGGCAGCCCGGCGGCCGTGGACACCGGCGACCTCATCGGCAACGCCGTCACCGTGAGCAACGTGCAGACGCCCAGCCTCAGCAGCGCCCATTACGACGCCAACACCGGCGTGCTGACGGTGAGTGGAACCGACCTGTTCGGCAAACCCGGTGCGAACAACGACATCGACCCGACCAAATTCACCTTCACCGGCCTGGGCGGCGGCACCCGTACCTTGAGCGACACAGGCGCAGTGGAAGTCCAGTTCGACGGTTCCACCTATTCGTTCAGCCTGACCCTGGGCAGCGCCGACAAGGCGGCCGTCGACGCCCTGCTCGACCAGCAGTGGTCCGATCGGGCCAGCGACAATGTCGTCTACAACCTGGCCGCCGCCGACGGCTGGCTGACCGGCGCCGGCAGCGCGCTCATCGCCGACGCCACCACCGGCATCCAGACCATCGCCAACCCCCGCATCACGTCCGCCGACTACGACGCCGCCACCGGCACGCTGGTCGTCACCGGCCAGAATTTCTCGGCCGAGACCGGCGACGACATCATCGCCGCGAAATTCACCCTGACCGGCGAAGGCGGCGCAACCTGGACGCTGACCGACACGCCGAACGTGGAAATCGACTCGGCCACGCAGTTCACCCTGGCGCTCTCGGCCGCCGACAAGGCCGCCCTCGACCTGATGCTGAACAAGATCGGTACAACCTCCACCGGCGGCACTACCTACAGCCTGTCCGCCGCCGACGACTGGGGCAAGAACGTCGGCGACATCAGCGAGACCGGCAAGCCGGTCACGGTCGCCAACGTGGCCGTGCCCGCCATCACCAGCGCCACCTACGACGCCGCCACCGGCGTGCTCACCGTTACCGGCACCGGCTTCCTCCGGCTCGGCGGCGCCAACAACGACATCGACGTCTCCAAGCTCAGCATCAGCGGCGAAGGCGGCACCAGCCACACCCTGACCTCGGCCAGCGTGGACGTCGCCAGCGGCACGTCCTTCAGCGTCACTCTGAATGCCACCGACCGCGCCGCCCTCGATCTGATCCTCAACAAGAACGGTAGCGCTGCCATCGACAGCACCACCTATAACCTGGCCGCCGACGAGGATTGGGCGGCCGGTGCGCACGCCTCCGTCATCGTCGCCGACATGGCCGGCAACGGCATCGTCGTCAGCAACTTCATCCCCATCCCCGAAGTGACGGGCGTCACCTCCGCCACCGCCAACGGCACCTACAAGATCGGCGACACCATTTCGATCCAGGTGAGTTTCAGCGAGAACGTCACCGTCACCGGCACGCCGACGCTGGCGCTCGTCGGCGGCGGCACCGCCACCTACGCCAGCGGTTCCGGCACGGGCACGCTGACCTTCACTTACATCGTCGCCGCCGGTCATGCGTCGGGCGACCTTGATTTCACCGACACCGCGGCGCTGTCCCTGGCCGGTGGCACCGTCAAGGGCAGCACCGGGAAGGACGCCGTGCTGACCCTGCCCAGCCAGGGCGCTGCCGGTTCGCTGGGCGCCAACAAGGATCTGGTGGTGGACGGCATCGCCCCGGCGGTATCGGGCAACCTCTCGGTTCCGGCAAACAACACCTACGGCGCCGGTCAGACGCTGGACTTCACCGTCACCTTCGACGACACGGTGACGATCACCGGCACCGGCTCGACCCTGACCCTGGACATCGGCGGCGTCGCCCGCCAGGCCGCCTTCCTGTCCGCTTCCGGCACCTCCGTCACCTACCGCTATACCGTACAGGTCGGCGACAGCGACACCGACGGCATCGCCATCACCGGCATCGCGCTGAACGGCGACACTATCCGGGACGCCGCCGGAAACGACGCCGTCCTGAGCCTTTCCGGACATCTGCCCAGCCTGGCCGGCGTGCTGGTCGACGCCGCCCTGCCCGAGCTGTCCGGCAACGTGACGGTGGCCGACGGCAGCTACAAGGCGGGCGACGTGCTGACCTTCACCGTGCCGCTGAACAAGGCCGTCACGGTGAACACCGGCGGCGGCTCCCCCACCCTGGACCTCACCATCGGTTCCACCGCCCGTTTCGCGGTTTACGACGCGTCGGCCAGCACGGCAACGACGCTGGTGTTCAAGTACACCGTCCAGGCCGGCGAGACCGACAGCGACGGCATCGCCATCAACGCGCTCTCCCTGAACGGCGCGGTGATCCAGGACAGCCACGGCAACAATCTCGACGCCACGCTGACCGGGCACCTGCCCTCGCTGGCCGGCGTGCTGGTGGACACCACGGCGCCGACGGTCGCTTCGGTGGCGGTGCCCGCCGACGCCACCTACAAGGCGGGCGACCCCCTGTCGTTCACCGTCAATTACGACGAGGCAGTCACGGTAGACACCGCCGGCGGCACGCCGCGCATCGCCCTCACGCTGAATACCGGCGGCACGGTGTACGCGGACTACGTCTCGGGCAGCGGCACGACGGCCCTGACCTTCACCTATACCGTGCCGGCGGGCAACTACGCCGACAACGACGGCATCACCGTCGGCGCCCTGTCGGCGAACGGCGGCACGCTGCGCGACGCGGCTGGCAACGACGCCGGCCTGACGCTGAACAGCGTGGGCGCCACTGGCGGCGTGCTGGTGGACGGTCGGGCGCCGGTGGTGACCTCGGTATCGGCGCCGGCCAACGCCACCTATACGCAGGGCCAGACCCTGTTGTTCACGGTCAATTTCGACATGGCGGTGACGGTCGCCGGCACGCCGCGCCTCGCCCTGACGCTGGACACCGGCGGCACCGTGTACGCCGACTTCGCCTCCGGCAGCGGCAGCACGGCACTGGTGTTCACCTACACCGTGGCCAGTGGCGACCAGGACCACGACGGCATCGCCGTCGGCGCGCTGTCACTGAACGGCGGCACGCTGCGCAACACGGCGGGCAACGACGCGGTGCTGACGCTCGACAACGTCGGCGCCACCGCCGGCGTGCTGGTCGACGCCAGGGCACCGGCCTTCGTCGCCGCGACCGTCAACGGCGCGACCCTGACACTGACCTACGACGAAGCCCTCGACGCGGCGAACCCGCCCACGGCGGGCGACTTCACCGTCACCGTGGCCGGCAGCCCGGTCGCCGTCACCGGCGTGGCGGTGAACGGCCCCGCCGGCACCGTCACGCTGACCCTGGCCGCCCCCGTGACCGCCGGGCAGGCGGTGACGGTCGCCTATGCCGACCCCGGCGTCGGCGACGACGTTCAGGCCATCCAGGATCTCGTCGGCCAGGATGCCGCATCCCTGGCCGCCACGGCGGCGACCAACCTGACGCCGACCCCGCCGCCACCGCCGCCCGATCCGGAAGAACCCGAGGAGCCGGAGGAACCCGAGGAACCGGAAGAGCCTGAGGAGCCCGAAGAACCGGAACAACCCGAGGAACCGGAGGAGCCGGAAGAACCGGAGCAGCCCACTCAGCCCGAACCGCCGCCGGAACGGCCGCTGCCGCCCGAAGTGCCGGCGCCGCCGACTGCGGTCACGCCGCCGGCGCCGCCCGCCCTGGAACCGGCGGCTCCACCGCCGGCCGCCGTCACCTTCTTCTCCGCGCCGGGGAACGAGACGCTCGCCGGCCTGGCGACGCCCCTGGGCGACGTGGCCCAGCCGACCGCCCCGGCCTTCCTGCCGACCGAGCGCACGGCCCCGGCCACCGGCGGCGAAACGGCCACGGTGGGGACGCTCACCCGGCCGGCCGATACCGGCGGCTTCCAGATCGTCGTCGCTCCGCGTCCGGCGGGGATGCCGGATACCCTGCTGGTCAACCGGCCGATGAACGACGTCGACATCCCGGTCGCCGGGAAACTGGAAATCGGCGTGCCGGTGGATGTCTTCAGCCATACCGATGCCAACGCCACGGTGACGCTCTCCGCCACCCAGGCGGACGGCCGGCCGCTGCCGCCCTGGATGAGTTTCGATCCGCGCACCGGCAAGCTCCAGGGCAATCCGCCGCCGGGCTTCCGGGGAGAAATGGTCCTGCGTGTGGTGGCCCGCGACAACCAGGGCCGCGAGGCCGTCACCACCTTCCGCGTGTTCATCGGCCGGGACGGCGCCCAGGAGCGGCCCGCCCCGCAGGGCCGCAGCGGCCTCGGCGAGCAGATTCGCCTGGCCGAGCGGCCGCTGGGGCTGGCGGCCCACCTGGCGGCGCTCTCCGATAGCGCCGAGGCGGCCCGCCTGCGTACATGAGCGGCGATTCCCGCAAGCGCGGCAATCCCCTGCTCGACCTGATCGATCTCGGCCACCGGGCGCGGGCGGCGGCCGGGAGCGAGGAACTGGCCTTTCTGCTGGTCAACGACACCCGCCGCCTGGCGGCCTATCGCCAGGCCGCCCTGTGGCTCGCCGCGGACGGGGTCAGGGCGCTTTCCGGCGTGCTCGCCGCCGAAGCCGACGCGCCCTACGTGCAATGGCTGCAGCGCCTCTGCCGGCACCTGCATGCCCAGGTGCGGGACGGCGCCCCCCGTTCGCTGACCGCCGCCGACCTGCCCGAGGAACTGGCCGCCGAGTGGCAGGAATGGCTGCCCGTCCATGCGCTGTGGCTGCCCCTGCCGGCCGCGCAGGAGGAATTCGCCGGCGGCCTGCTGCTGGCCGGGAACGAGCCCGGCGAAGCCGCCGCCCTGCCGCTGCTGACGGAATGGCTGCACGTCTGGGCGCACGCCTGGCGCGCCCTGCACCGGCCCTCGCTCTGGTCGCCGCGCCTCTGGCGCAAGCGTTTCGCCGCCTGGCGCGCCGCCCACCGGCAGGGCCGCTGGTGGCGGCGGCGGCCCAACCAGATCCTGCTCGGCGCCCTCGTCCTCTGCTTTCTGCCGGTGCGCCTGACGGTGCTGGCGCCGGGCGAACTGGTGCCGGCCAACCCGGCCGTGCTGCGCGCGCCGCTGGACGGCGTCATCGACCGCTTCCACGTGCGGCCGAACGAAGCGGTGAAGGCCGGCCAACTGCTCTTCAGCTTCGACGAGGCGCCCATCGCCAGCCGCCTGGAAGTGGCCCGCCAGGCGCTGGCCACGGCCGAGACCGAATACCGCCAGTCCGCGCAGATGGCGTTGGCCGACGCCCGCTCCAAGAACCAGTTGGCAGTCCTCCTCGGCCGGATCGGCGAGCGGCGGGCCGAGGCCGAGTTCCTGGCCGGCCAGTTCGAACGTTCCCGCGTCGTCGCGCCGCAGGACGGCATCGCCATCTTCGACGATCCTTCCGAATGGATCGGCCGGCCGGTGCAGACCGGCGAGCGGGTGATGCGCATCGCCCGGCCGGACGAGGTGGAGATCGAAGCCTGGGTGCCCATCGGCGACGCCATCCCGCTGGCCGCGGATGCCCCGGTCAGCCTCTACCTGGCCGCCAGCCCCTTCGCCGCCGTCTCGGGGCGCCTCTCCTGGCTGGGCCACGAGGCCATGCCGCGTCCGGACGGCAGCCACGCCTATCGCGCCCGCGCCCGGCTCGACGGCGCCGCCGGACAGCGCATCGGCTTGAAGGGCACGGCGCGGCTCCACGGCGGCTGGGCGCCGCTGGCCTACTGGATGCTGCGCCGCCCGCTGGCCGCCATCCGGCAGTTCCTGGCCTTCTGATGGACGGCGCCGGACTGCCGCCCCTGCGCGAGGAACTGGCGCTGCTGCCCGGCCCGCCCCTGCCCGACGGCCAGCCGAGCTGGACCCTGCACGACCCGGTGCGGCACCTCTTCTTCCAGATCGACTGGCCGAGCTTCGAGATCCTGCGCCGCTGGCCGCTGGGCGACGCCGAAGCCATCGCCGCCGGCGTCGCCGACGAGACCACGCTCGACATACACGCCGAGGACATCGCCGCGCTGCTCGAATTCCTGCGCAAGAACCAGTTGCTGCTGGTGGCGCCGGGCCAGTCCGGGCAACTGGCCGCCGCCCTCGCCGAACGCCGGGGCAGCCGCGCCCGCCGGCTGCTGCACAACTACCTGTTCTTCCGCATCCCGCTGGTCAGGCCGGACCGTTGGCTCGGCCGCTGGGCCGGCCGCCTCGATTTCCTCTACGGCCGCGCCTTCCTCCGCCTCACCGTGGCCGCCGGCGTGCTCGGCCTGATCGGCGTGTACCGCTCCTGGGAAAGCTTTTCCGCCACCCTGGTCGACCTCCTCAGTTGGGAGGGCATGCTCGCCTACGGGGTGACGCTGGTGGCGGTCAAGGTCCTGCACGAACTCGGACACGGCTTCACCGCCAAACGCTACGGCTGCCGCGTGCCGACCATGGGCGTGGCCTTCATGGTGCTCTGGCCGGTGGCCTACACCGACACCAACGAGGTCTGGAAGCTGACCCGCCGCGACCAGCGCCTGAAGGTGGCTGCGGCCGGCATCGCCACCGAGCTGACCGTCGCCGTCTGGGCCACGCTGGCCTGGGCCTGGCTGCCGGAGGGCATGCCGCGCATGGTCGCCTTCCTGCTCGCCACCACCACCTGGGTGTCCACGCTGGCCATCAACGCCAGCCCCTTCATGCGCTTCGACGGCTATTTCCTGCTCGCCGACTGGCTGCGCATGCCGAACCTGCACGCGCGCGCCTTCGCGCTCGCCCGCTGGGACCTGCGCGAGCGCCTGTTCCGGCTCGGCGAGCCGCCGCCCGAACACCTGCCGCGCGGCCGGCGCACCGGCCTGGTCCTGTTCGCCTGGGCGACGTGGATCTACCGCCTCGTGCTCTTCCTCGGCATCGCGGTGCTGGTCTACCACTTCTTCATCAAGGCCGTCGGGGTCTTCCTCTTCCTGGTCGAGATCGCCTGGTTCATCCTCATGCCGCTGGCCGGCGAACTGCGCGCCTGGCGCGAGCGCTGGCCGAGCATCCGCGCCAGCCGCCGCGCCCGCTGGAGCGCCGCCCTCGGGCTGCTGCTGCTCGCCCTGTTCGTCCTGCCCTGGCCGACCCGCATCGGCGCCAGCGGCCTGCTGCAGCCCCGCGAGCAGTGGCCCATCTACGCCCCGGAGCAGGCCCGCATCGCCGCCCTGCCCCATGCCGACGGCGCCCTCGTGCCGGCCGGGGCCGTGCTCGTGGAGTTCGACTCGCCGCGCATCCTGGCACGCGCTGCCCGCAGCGCGGTCCGCCGCGAGCAACTGGCGCGCGAGACCGCCGCCGCGGCCTTCGACCCGGAACTGCGCAAGGACTGGCAGGTGCTGCACGAACGGCAGGCGACGGCGACCGCCGAGGCTGGCACCGTCGCCGCCGACGCCGCCCTGTACGCGCCCGCCGCGCCCTACGCCGGCATCCTGCGCGACCTCGACCCCGACCTGCGGCCGGGCGACTGGGTGGCGCACCGGGAAGTGCTCGGCCGCCTGATCCGCCCCGGCCCGCGCCAGGTCGTCACCTACGTGGACGAGGACGCCATCCACCGCATCCGGGTCGGCGACCGGGCGCTGTTCGCGGCCGACGGCCACGGCGGCCCAACACTCCGCCTGCGCGTCGCCGGCATCGACGGCGACGCCTCGCGCACGCTGAACGAACCGGCGTTGGCCACGCTGTTCGGCGGCCACGTGCCGGTGCGTGAGAAGCAGGGGGCGTTCTATCCGGAGCGCGCCATCTACCGGGTCGTGCTGGAAACCGCCGACGACGCGCCGATACCGGACCAGCACACCTGGCGCGGCCAGGTCGCCATCGCCGGCGACTGGGAAGCCCCCGGCCTGCGCTTCCTGCGCGCCGCCGCCAGCGTCCTGGCGCGCGAGGCGGGGTTTTAGTCGTCGCCCAACCCTTTTCATATAATTGACCAGCATACCCAGTACGGGTATCTTCTTGTCCTAATAAACTGGCCCGTCATGGGAGGCGGGCCACAGGTCAGGGGGAACTTGTGGCGACTGTGCAGCTCGACGGCGATGCCGTCCTATGGACCCTGGCGGCCGCCTGCCAGCTTCACCGCATTCCTTTCGACCCGCAGCTCGTCCTCCAGCAGTTCCCGCCGCCGCACGACGAAGCCTCCCTGCGCGCAGCTCTGACCGCCCTCGGTTTCCGCTCCGGCCTGCGCGATGCCGACCTCGATGGTCTCTCCGACATCCACACCCCCTGCTTCCTGACCGCTAGGCGCGACGATGGCGCACCGCTTTCCCTGACCCTCCTGCTGCGCTGCGACGGCGAACGCATTCTCTGTGTCGAGCCGGGCAGCCAGGAGCCGCGCGAGATCAGCCTAGCCGAATTCGCCCCGCGCTACGCCGGCCAAGCGCTCCAGTTCGCACCCGAGACCTCGCCCGTGACCGACCCCGACGTTCCCGCCGGCCCTCGGGAATTCGGTTTCTCCTGGTTCGTACCGGAACTGCTCAAGCACCGCGCCATCTGGCGCGACGTGCTGCTCGCCTCGTTCGCCATCCAGCTCGTCGGGCTGGCCACGCCGCTGTTCACCCAGGTCGTCATCGACAAGGTGGTGGTACACCAGACCCTCTCCACCCTCACGGTGATCGGTATCGGGCTTTTCGTCTTCATGGTCTTCTCGGCCCTGATGACCTGGGTACGGCAGTATCTCGTCCTGCACACCGGCAACCGCGTCGACGCCGTGCTCGGCACACGCGTCTTCGAACACCTGTTCGCCCTCTCGCCGCGCTACTTCGAGCACCGCCCTACCGGCGTCATCGTCGCGCGGCTCTCCGGCGTCGAGACCATCCGAGAATTCATCGCCGGCGCCGCAGTCAGCCTGCTGCTCGACATCCCCTTCCTCGTCGTCTTCCTCGCCATCATGTTCTGGTATAGCTGGCAGCTTTCGCTCATCGCCGTGGGCCTGCTCGGCGCCGTCGCCGTCCTCTCCCTCCTCGTTGCCCCGGCGATCCGCAACCGGCTGAACAGGCAGTTCCTCGTCGGCGCGCGCAACCAGGCTTTCCTCACCGAATACGTCGCCGGCTTCGAAACCGTCAAATCCCTGCAAATGGAGCCTCAACTGAAGAGCCGCTACAGCGACTACCTCGCCGACTATCTGGCCGCCACGTTCCGTACCCGGCAACTCTCCAACACTTACTCGGTCGCCGCCAACGGCCTGGAACAGATGATGACGCTCGCCATCCTCATCGCCGGCGCCTGGCACGTGATGCGAAACGACGGCTTCACCGTCGGCATGCTCGTCGCCTTCCAGATGTTCGCCGGCCGACTCAGCCAGCCGTTGCTGCGCCTCGTCGGCCTGTGGCAGGAATTCCAGCAGGCCGGCATCGCCGTGAAAAGGCTCGGCGACATCATGAACGCCCCGGCCGAACCCTTCTCCCTACGCCCCCAACGAGGCAAGGCCGCCGCTGGCCGCATCGACGTCGAGGCCATCGCCTTCCGCTACGGCCCGGATGAACCCTGGCTCTACCGCGGCCTCTCGCTCACCCTCGCCCCCGGCCGCTGCCTCGCCCTCATGGGGCCCTCCGGTTCCGGCAAGAGCACGCTCGCCAAGCTGCTCCAGGGCTTCTACTTCCCCGAGGAAGGCCGCATCCTCATCGACGACCGCGACCTCCGCCACCTGCCTGCCAACGAACTGCGTAGCCACTTCGGCGTCGTGCCGCAGGAGACCACGCTCTTCTCCGGCACCCTCTACGACAACCTCGTCCTCGCCAATCCCAGGGCGAGCTTTGAACAGGTGATGCAAGCCTGCCGGTGGGCAGAGATCCACGACACCATCGAGAAGCTGCCTAAAGGCTACCAGACCGAATTGGGCGAACGCGGCGTCGGCCTCTCTGGCGGGCAAAAACAGCGCATCGCCATCGCCCGCGCCCTGCTCAAACAGCCGCGCGTACTCATCTTCGATGAAGCTACCGCCAATCTCGATCCACAGACCGCCGAGCACTTCGCGCGGACGGTGAACACACTCAAGGGCAAGGTGGCCCTGCTGTTCATCGCGCACCAGTTGCCGAAGGGATTGCTGGCGGATGAGGTGGTTACGCTCGGCGGGCATGGTGCCCAGGTAGCGATCGTCAAGGACACCAATGGCGAAACTCGGCGCCGGCGGGACAGTAAATGACGTGATATAGAGCAAGGCAACATGAGAATTGATGTGACATATGAAAGAAGCAAGGCAGCCCTGGCGAACCCATCAGCCTGGTTGCGAGGATGGCTGCTTCTTTCAGTAGCGATGTGCTTGGGTTCCGCTTTTGCTGCAGCGCCGGAGGAAACCATTCCCCCCGCCCCTATCCCACTAGAAAACATGCGAGTTCTTGCCTACAGCAAAGAAATGGCCCAGCGCTTCGGATTGCCGGCGCCGCGCGAGGGCTGGGAAACCCAGCCGCCCTTGCATGCCGTGGAATACCGAGCCGAGCCACCGTTGCCTTGGGCCAAGGTGCATGGCTGCGCATACAAACTCTACCTCGACAGCCAATTGCCGCTGGCATTCGGCGACAGCGGACCTGCAGGCGACTTTCGTTTATACGTTTCCGCTCAACACTTCTTTGCTCAAGACTGGGATAACCCTTCATCGCGAGATGCCAAGATTGCCTTGAGCGAGAAGGTTGGTGGATTTGGACGGTTGGCTTTGGTGGCTACGCTTGACTATGCGCCCGATACACGGGGTGCATCGACTGATGTTGGTGTTTCTCAAGCCGAGTATGTGCGCGAGTTATTGCCTGGCCTGACCTATCTGAAGCTGAGGGGAAGTTGCGGAATGATGAGTTGGGAGAAACGAGTCGATACCGTGCAACTGTGGTTGAAGAAAGCCAACAGCAAGGACTATCGGAAGCGTTTGGTTCCCGACCCGGACGATTTCATCAAATTACCCTTGCCGAGCGCGCTGTATCGCAAGGCACTGAGTTGGCGGGGAATGTTTGACAAAGAACGCAAGGAATACGTTAAGCAGTTGGATGGTGAACTTCGCGAGCGTCAACAAGGACATAGCGGCAATACGCAATAAACCTGGATAACAAACAACTTGAGGGGCAGGCATGGGCAACGTGATCGACTACGCTCGGTTGAGCAATGAGGTATATGAATCCAACGGTGGGGCGCCGGGGAATGGTTGGCAAGTATTGCTCAGATCCTCCGATGCATCGATAGGAGCCGACTCAGGCTATTTTGGTGTGGCTTACTACCATGAGGCGACCGGCGAACTGGTCATAGCGCATCGCGGCACCGAGCCGAACACATGGAATGATTGGCGCACCAATGCGGAATTGATTGTTGGCCAGATACCTGCGCAGTTCCAGGATGCGGAGCAGTTCTACGAGTATGTACATGAGCAAGCCGCGAATGATGAGCGTCAGATCAATCAGACAACCCAAACCGGCCATTCCCTAGGCGGCGCAATCGCGCGAATGATGGGCATATCCCACGGCCAGCAGACCTACTCCTTCAACGCACCGGGTGATACCGGACAGATACAGGAAGCCGGGCTGGATACCGGGGATTACGCGGCGCTCGTCCATAACCACAACGCGCTTTACGACCCTGTAAGCAGCTATGGCCACACTGTTGGCCAGGTAACCAACCATTTGGTGTCATCGTTCGGTCCAATTCCGGATGTTCTTGAACCACTCATGGTGCTAATGGCATTCAAGTTTGGGCTGGGTTGGGCTGCGTCCGGCTATTTCCTGCTTGACCAGCACGAGATGTCCAACCTGTTGCAAGTGTTGGAAAACCTACCTGCTAATGCGGCGTCAATTGCGGAGACCGAGCTCTCCGTTAATCTGGATGGCTCTGTAACTGGCACTTGGGCCGATGAGTGGAGCGAACTGGAAGCGCTGCTTAGTGCTGGTTACGCTGCTCAACCGGATTGGCTAGCTGAAGAGTTTGAACTAATGGCCGAACAAATCGTTTCGGAAAATACTGCAGGGCTTTCGGATTCGAGAGAATACCAACTTACCGATGATGGCATGATCGTAGGCGCGAGAGGTGACGACAACCTTCTCGGTAGCAGGCAAAACGATTTACTTTTCGGTGCAGCCGGCTCCGACACTCTTATCGGTAATGGCGGCACAGATGTCTTGCTTGGTGGTGCCGGCGACGACGTTCTGTATGGCAACGACGGCGCCGGTGGCGACCTTCTCGACGGTGGCGAAGGAGTCGACATCTACTACGCCGACGAAGGCGACACGATCCGCGACTCGGACGGTAGCGGGGTGGTATATCTGAACGGTAACCAACTTACCTTTGCCAGCAAGAAGAAGGGCGAAACCGTTTGGAAAGATTCTGCTGGCAATACCTTTGCCTTGGATAGCAGCCAACTGGAAGTGGGCAACCTACTGGTGATTGAAGGCTTCGAGAACGGCGCCCTGGGTATCTACCTCGACGAAGAAGAAGATCCGGAAGGCCCGCCTCCCTACAACCCGAACAACGCCATCCAGG
Organism: Rhodocyclaceae bacterium; assembly: GCA_019455325.1. Lineage (GTDB taxonomy): Bacteria > Pseudomonadota > Gammaproteobacteria > Burkholderiales > Rhodocyclaceae > Proximibacter. Next base: position 332,012 of record JACFMQ010000001.1, read on the forward strand.
TCGCCAGTAGCCCATTGGCACTGGACATGAACGGCAATGGCGTCATCGACGCCAAATAAATAGCTGAGAATTAAGAGTGCTGAATATGAGAAGTACAAGGCGAAACAGCCTCCTGCCTTGGAGGAATTTAAGCGTGAAAGTTCGAATCGGTTGGCTTCTGTTGGTCGGCGCTTTTGCGTGTCTGGCAATTTATTTTGGAGATAAATATTTTCGCGCTGCCCCATCCGGATACTGTGAGGCCCAGGGTAGGCACATATCGGACGAGGAATTTATCCAGCTTGCAATCAAGTTGCGTGAGCAAGACTGGATAAAAAGAGGGGGGCAAGAGAAGTTCACGTACTCCGGGCGCGATTTCGATCCGAAGCACTTCAATTGCTGTCGCGTTATTCGGGAGGAGTCATTTTCTCTGTTTAACCGAATGTTTGACCGGCAGGAAATATCGGTCGAGTTGAACAACGAGACAAGCACAGTGAATATCTATCAGGCGAATCTGAATGATAGGCTGTTCTTTGATGTTTGCGGGAGACTCAAAGGACGCATTGAGTATGACTGGCAGGCGCAGTAGGCGGGTTATCCACTATTCTGGGGAGCGTGGAAATGGCTTATGACTGGACGCAAATTGGTGTCAAGGAAATCACCAATCTCTATCTGTATGGCACGATCGACACCCCCGCCGATTTGATCAGTGATGATCGCATACGCCCTGACGGTGATGGAGCCAAGATAGAAGTCAATATGGCGTCATTCATGGAGAGCGGGCCGGGGCGGTTTGCACTCGGTTCGCAATCGGCTCTGGTGGAGGCCTTTTTTTCTTTTTCTGATGATAGCTGGGTCGAGGCAGGAAAGGAGTATACAAAAAACGAAATGTTTCAGGCGTTGACGAGCCGTGGTGTCCCGGTCGACGGAAATTACGGCATCGACATCAAGCAGTCCTTGCTGAACGATTCGAGTGGAGGCTATTGGGAGCGATCCTATATCTGGAATTCTGGAAGTTTCAAGCTTTCTGACAGCGCGCGATTTGTTGTTGATGCCGACGGTAAAAGACACATCAAGAATTACGCAATTGTTCCACGCCCCGATGTTCAAGAGAATTTTGATTTCACTGGTGACGGCTTGTTGGCAGGCATTGTCAACCCAGAGCTCAAAGCTAGAATTGACCCCTGGGGGATCGGTCGAACAGTCAATATAGATTTTATCGATAATATCTCCCAGTTTAGAGACTACTCGTACAACGATTATCAGTCGGATTCGTTGGCCCATGCCGGACATCTAACCGCGGGCGTTGCCTCGGCATTATTGACCGGCACGGTCGGTTTGGCAGCTATCGAAAGTCAGCTATGGAATGGTGGCGTCACCAAAGCGCTTTACCAAGGTAAAGCAATTATCTACGGAACTAATGGAGACGACTCGCTGTCCGTTTCGCTGCTGAACGAATTACCACTCATATCGTCACTCAAGACTGCCGGGCAGGTGAATGGTGTTGCCTTGATTGCCGCTGCTGGAAACGATGTTTTGGCTGGTGGCAGTTTGCCTGATTACCTTCAAGGCGGCGCCGGCAACGACACGCTCGACGGCCGCGACAACGCCGGCGGCGACTTCCTCGACGGCGGCGACGGATTCGACACCTACTACGCCGACGAAGGCGACACAATCCGTGACTCGGACGGCAGGGGCGCTGTCCACCTGAACGGTAAAAAGCTCTCTCTCGCCACCCGGAAGAAAGGCGAGACTGCCTACCGTGACGATGCTGGCAATATCTATATCAAGGACGGTAGCCGCCTGTTGGTCGGCGACCCGCTCATCATCGAAAATTTTGCCGATGGCGATCTTGGCATCGAACTCGAAGAAGAACAGGATGATGATGGTCCCCTCAAAGACGCTTTCAACAAAGCTGAACGAACCGTCTCTCCGCTAATTCTCGATCTGGACAGCAACGGTATCAGCACGCGCGGCATCGGTCAGGGCGCCTTCTTCGACCACGACGGCAACGGCTTCGCCGAACGCACCGGCTGGGTCACCCCTGGCGATGGCCTGCTCGTGCGTGACTTGAATGGCGACGGTAAGATCACCAGCGGCGCAGAACTGTTCGGCGACCACACCATCCTCAAGAACGGCCAACGGGCTGCCGACGGCTTTGCCGCCCTCGCCGCCCTCGACGACAACGCCGACGGCAAAGTGGATGCCCAGGATACTGCCTGGGCGGAGCTTCAAGTCTGGCGCGACGCCGACAGCGACGGCCGTGTCGACGTCGGCGAACTCGCAAGCCTCCTCGATGTGGGTGTAACGAGCCTCGCCACCGCTCACAGCGCCGGTAGCGGCACCGACAACCACGGCAACCAGCACCTGCTGCAAGGGAGCTTCACCAAGGCCGACGGCAGCATCGGGCAGATGGAGGACATCTGGTTCCGTATCAACCTATCGAGTACCCGGCAGGAGAACCCCCTCGACGTTTCCGCCGCCATCCGAAAAATGCCCAATCTGGATGGCATGGGCAACGTGGCTAGCCTGTGGCAAGTCATGGCGGCACAGGAAGTCGTCAGCAACCATCGGCTCAAAGACTTGGTTGAGCAATTCGCCAACGAGTCGGACTCCATCGCCCGGCAAGCCCTGATAACACAGATCATCTACGTCTGGACCGGCGTAGAGGATAAGGATCCAGCCAGCCGCGGCGGCTATGTCGATGCCAGGGTTGTGTTTGCGCTTGAAGCACTTCTCGGCGAGAGCTATGGCCAAAAAGAAGGAGCAAACGCCGGCACGCACAACCCCGGACCCAATGCCGCCCAAGTCTTGATGGCCGGCTACATGGAACACGTGTTCCTGCGGGTATACGCTGAGCTGATGCGCCAAACCCATTTGCAGGAAGACTATTATGCGATCCGTTATATCTGGGACGAAGCAAACCAAAGCCTGAAGGGCGACCTGTCAGAAGTTCTGGCACGGTTTGACGAAGAGTTCGATCTCGATAAGGACGAGGCCAAGCGAGGTTTGGCAGTTTTCATCACCAATCTGACCCATACCCACGACCTCGATTTGTTTGATACGCAGGCCTTTCAGGAACGGTTGGCGGAGTATGGGGACGATGTCGTTTCTACTGCCAGCCTAGCATGGCGCGGCATAGTAGCAACGCAGGGCAACGACCGCTTAATCGGGGACAACAGCGGCGAGATTATCGCCGGTTGGGATGGTGACGATATCATTTATGGCCGTGGCGGGAATGACGTTATCCAAGGTGAAACAGGTGACGATCTGTTGTTTGGAGAGATGGGCGACGACATTCTAAATGGCGGAGCCGGGAATGATCACTTGGATGGCGGCAAGGGGGACGACAAATATTTATTCGGCCGGGGCGATGGGCATGACACGATCTGGAGCCAGGACGAAACAGCGGGTAAGCGGGATGTACTGAAGTTAGGTGAGGGTATTGTCCAGGACGATCTGACATTAACCCGAAACGTGGACGATCTGATCCTGGCTGTACGCAACTCGAATGACCGGGTCACCGTAGCGGGGTATTTCGCCAACGACGGGAGAGGCCCCACAAGCTTGGAAGCAATTGAGTTCGCGGATGGATCAAGTTGGGATTTTGAGGCGATAAGGGCGATGTTGCCGTCGATAGGGACGGAAGGCGATGATCGGATTCGAGGCTATAACACAGCCGAGGTAATCGATGGATTAAATGGCAATGATGTCATAGAAGGCATGGGGGGTAACGATGTCATAGAAGGCGGTATAGGTAATGATGCAATCTATGGCGGCGACGGAGACGACACGCTTTCTGGAGGTAGAGGGAATGACACCTTAAGCGGCGATACGGGGAACGATATCTATCTGTTTGACCTTGGTGATGGGCAGGACACGATATCGAGCTACGACTCGAACCAAGCCAAGCAGGACGTAGTGCTGTTCAAGGAAGGGATTTCACCGGAAAGCATCTCGGTCAGGCGACAGTCGAACCACCTGATCCTGAAGATCGACGGCACACAGGATCAACTGACGATCCAGAACTATTTTTACAACGAAGGTGGCTTCAACCCCTATGGCGTCGAGGCAATCCGCTTCGCCGACGGGACCAGTTGGGATTTTGCGACAGTCAAGACGAAATCGCTGGCGGCAACAGAGAACAGCGACTACCTGGTGGGTACGCCGGGCAACGATGTAATTGAAGCCCTGGGAGGTAACGACACACTTGACGGCCGAGAAGGCAACGACACGCTGGATGGTGGCACCGGCAACGATACGCTGGACGGTGGCTCCGGTGACGATACCTACCTGTTCGGCATCGGCGACGGACAGGACACGATATCGAGCTACGACTCGAACCAAGCCAAGCAGGATGTGGTGCTGTTCAAGGAAGGGATTTCACCGGAAAGCATCTCGGTCAGGCGACAGTCGAACCACCTGATCCTGAAGATCGACGGCACACAGGATCAACTGACGATCCAGAACTATTTTTACAACGAAGGTGGCTTCAACCCCTATGGCGTCGAGGCAATCCGCTTCGCCGACGGGACCAGTTGGGATTTTGCGACAGTCAAGACGAAATCGCTGGCGGCAACAGAGAACAGCGACTACCTGGTGGGTACGCCGGGCAACGATGTAATTGAAGCCCTGGGAGGTAACGACACACTTGACGGCCGAGAAGGCAACGACACGCTGGATGGTGGCACCGGCAACGATACGCTGGACGGTGGCTCCGGTGACGATACCTACCTGTTCGGCATCGGCGACGGACAGGACACGATATCGAGCTACGACTCGAACCAAGCCAAGCAGGATGTGGTGCTGCTCAAGGAAGGGATTTCACCGGAAAGCATCTCGGTCTGGCGGCAGTCGAACCACCTGATCCTGAAGATCGACGGCACACAGGATCAACTGACGATCCAGAACTATTTTTACAACGAAGGTGGCTTCAACCCCTATGGCGTCGAGGCAATCCGCTTCGCCGACGGGACCAGTTGGGATTTTGCGACAGTCAAGACGAAATCACTGGCAGCAACAGAGAACAGCGACTACTTGGTGGGCACGCCGGGCAACGATGTAATTGAAGCCCTGGGAGGTAACGACACGCTTGACGGCCGAGAAGGCAACGACACGCTGGATGGTGGTACCGGTAACGATACGCTTTACGGTAGTGCCGGCGATGACGTGCTTGATGGTGGAGCTGGCAACGATACGCTGAACGGTGGAGCTGGCAACGATACCTACCTATTCGACGTCGGCGACGGACAGGACATGATATCGAGCCACGACTCGAACCAAGCCAAGCAGGATGTGGTGCTGTTCAAGGAAGGGGTTTCGCCGGAAAACATCTCTCTAAGGCGGCAGTCGAACCACCTGATCCTGAAGATCGACGGCACACAGGATCAACTGACGATCCAGAACTATTTTTACAACGAAGGTGGCTTCAACCCCTATGGCGTCGAGGCAATCCGCTTCGCCGACGGGACAAGCTGGAATTTTGCGGCAGTCAAGGCGAAATCCTTAGCGGGAACGGAAGGCAACGACTACTTGGTGGGTACGGCAGGAGGCGACACGATAGAGGGGCTGGGAGGCGACGATACACTCTACGGCCGGGGAGGCAATGACACGCTAGATGGAGGTGATGGCAACGATACGCTTTATGGCGAGGGCAGTGATGACATGCTGGATGGAGGCACTGGCAACGATACGCTTTATGGTGAAGCTGGCGATGACACGCTTAATGGTGGAGTTGGCAACGATCGGCTGAACGGAGGCTCCGGTAACGACACCTATCTGTTCGGTATCGGTGACGGGCAGGACACGCTATGGAGCCACGATCCAGACCAGGCCAAACAAGATGTGGTGCTGTTCAAGGAGGGCGTTTTACCGGAAGACGTCTCGGTAAGGCGACAATCGGATAGCTTGGTCCTGAGGATCAACGGCACACAGGATCAACTGACGATCCAGAACTATTTTTCCAACGAAGGCGGATTCAATCCCTACGGCGTCGAGGCGATCCGGTTTGCCGACGGGACAAGCTGGAATTTTGCGGCAGTCAAGGCAAAGTCGATTGAAGCAACTGAAAGCGATGATGTCCTGTATGGGGGGAGCGGGGACGACACGCTTATGGGGTTGGGCGGAAACGATCAGCTATACGGCCAAGGAGGCAATGACGCACTTGATGGCGGAGCTGGCAACGACAGACTGGACGGAGGCTCCGGCAACGACACCTACCTGTTCGGCATCGGCGATGGACAGGACACGATATCGAGCAATGACTTGAATCAGGCTAAGCAGGATGCAGTGCTGTTCAAAGAAGGTATATCGTCGGAAAGCATCTCGGTAAGGCGACAGTCGAACCACCTGATCCTGAAGGTCAACGGCACACAGGATCAACTGAAGATCGAGAACTATTTCTCCAACGAAGGTAGCTTCAATCCCTATGGCGTCGAGGTGATCCAATTCGCCGACGGGACAAGTTGGAATTTTGCGACAGTCAAGACGAAATCGCTGGCAGCAACGGAAAACGACGACGATTTGGCAGGTACGGCAGGTGACGACGTAATAGAGGGGCTGGGAGGCAACGATACTCTCCACGGCCGGGAAGGCAATGACACGCTTAGTGGTGGAGCTGGCAACGACACGCTGGACGGTGGCCCCGGTAACGACACCTACCTGTTTGGCATCGGCGATGGACAGGACACAATATCAAGCCACGACCCGAACCAGGTCAAGCAGGATGTGGTGCTGTTCAAGGAAGGCGTTTCGCCAGAAGACGTCTCGGTAAGGCGGCAATCGGACAGCCTAGTTCTGAGGATCAACGGCACACAGGATCAACTGACGATCCAGTACTACTTCTCCAACGAGGGCGGCTTCAATCCCTATGGCGTCGAGGTAATCCGCTTTGCCGACGGGACAAGTTGGGATTTCTTGGCAGTCAAGGCAAAGTCGATCGAAGCAACGGAAAGCGACGATGTCCTGTATGGAGGCAACGGGGACGATGTGCTCACAGGGTTGGGCGGAAACGATTGGATATACGGTCGGGAGAGAAATGACACCCTGGATGGTGGTCCCGGTAACGATACGCTGGACGGCGGCCCCGGCAACGACACCTACCTCTTCGGCATCGGTGACGGACAGGACACGATATCGAGCTACGACTCGAACCAAACCAAGCAGGACATAGTGCTGTTCAAGGAAGGTGTTTCACCGGAAAACGTCACGATAAGGCGACAGACGAACGACCTAGTCCTGAAGATCGACGGTACGCAGGATCAACTGACGATCCGGTACTACTTCTCCAACGAAGGCAGCTTCAATCCCTATGGCGTCGAGGTGATCCGTTTCGCCGACGGAACAAGTTGGGACTTTGCGGCAGTCCAGGCAAAGTCGATCGAGGTGACGGAAGGCGACGATACCCTGTATGGAGGAAGCGGAGACGACATACTTACGGGGTTAGGAGGAAATGACCAGCTACACGGTCAAGGGGGTAACGACACGCTCATCGGAGGGACTGGTAACGATACGCTGGACGGCGGCTCCGGCAACGATACCTACCTCTTCGGCATCGGTGACGGACAGGACACGATATCGAGCTACGACTCGAACCAAACCAAGCAGGACATAGTGCTGTTCAAGGAAGGTGTTTCACCGGAAAACGTCACGATAAGGCGACAGACGAACGACCTAGTCCTGAAGATCGACGGTACGCAGGATCAACTGACGATCCGGTACTACTTCTCCAACGAAGGCAGCTTCAATCCCTATGGCGTCGAGGTGATCCGTTTCGCCGACGGAACAAGTTGGGACTTTGCGGCAGTCCAGGCAAAGTCGATCGAGGCGACGGAAGGCGACGATACCCTGTATGGAGGCAACGGGGACGATGTGCTTACGGGGCTGGGCGGAAACGATCAGTTATACGGCCAAGGAGGTAACGATACGCTCGATGGCGGTACCGGTAACGACTCGCTTTATGGTGCAGATGGCGATGACACACTCGATGGTGGCGCCGGTAACGATTCACTGTATGGCGGAATCGGTGACGACACACTTGACGGCGGAGCTGGGAACGATTGGCTAAACGGAGGCTCCGGCAACGATACCTACCTGTTCGGGATCGGCGACGGGCAGGATATGATATCGAGCTACGACTCGAACCAAACCAAGCAGGACATAGTGCTGTTCAAGGAAGGTGTTTCACCGGAAAACGTCACGATAAGGCGGCAGTGGGGCAGCCTAATCCTGAAAATCAACGGCACACAGGACCAACTGACCGTCGAGAACTATTTTTCCAACGAAGGCGGCTTCAATCCCTATGGCGTCGAGGTGATCCGTTTCGCCGACGGAACGAGTTGGGACTTTGCGGCAGTCCAGGCAAAGTCGATCGAGGCGACAGAAGGCGACGATACCCTGTATGGAGGCAACGGGGACGATGTGCTTACGGGGCTGGGCGGAAACGATCAGTTATACGGCCAAGGAGGTAACGATACGCTCGATGGCGGTACCGGTAACGACTCGCTTTATGGTGCAGATGGCGATGACACACTCGATGGTGGCGCCGGTAACGATTCACTGTATGGCGAAATCGGTGATGACACGCTTGACGGTGGAACTGGCAACGATTGGTTGAACGGTGGTTCCGGCAACGACACCTACCTGTTCGGCGCAGGCGACGGACAGGACACGATATCGAGCTACGACTCGAACCAGGCCAAGCAGGACGCGGTGCTGTTCAAGGAAGGCATTTCGCCGAAAGACATCATCGTAAGGCGACAGTCGAACGACCTGATCCTGAAAATCGATGGCGCGCAGGATCAACTGAAGATCGAGAGCTATTTCTCCAACGAAGGCGACTTCAATCCCTATGGCGTTGAAGCAATCCGCTTCGCCGACGGGACGAGTTGGGATTTTGCGACAATCAAAGCAAAGTCGATCGAGGGGACAGGAAGCAATGATGCCCTGTATGGAGGAAATGAGGATGACGTGCTCGCAGGCTTGGGCGGAAACGACCAGCTATACGGCCGAGAGGGCAACGATACGCTCGATGGCGGCGCCGGCAACGACACCCTGGATGGCGGCACCGGAGACGATACCTACCTGTTCGGCCTTGGGGATGGCCAGGATGTAATTTCAGACCATACCGCCGGCACGGCTGACCAGGACACTCTGCAATTCAAGAGCGGGGTTTCCCAAGACGACGTGTCGGTTATCCGTTCGGGTACCAGCTTGATCCTGAAGCTGTCCGAAACCGGGGATCAGGTGACCATTTTGAGGTACTTCACCGAGGATGGCTCCCTTAACCCCGACGGGGTCACAAGAATCCGCTTCGACGATGGGAGTACTTTGAGTTACGAAACCATTCAAGCGAAGTCACGCCTCGGTTCCGATGGAAATGACATCATATACGGCTACAAAGTCGGTGAGGTTCTGAATGGCGGCAACGGCAGCGACGTAATCTTTGGGTACGGCGGCGACGACACGATTTTCGGTGGCGCGGGAGATGACACTTACCTTACCGGTGGCGACGGCAATGACACTTTGTATGGTGAAGCTGGAAATGACTGCCTGTGGGGCGACGCTGGCGATGATCTGCTGGATGGAGGGGAAGGCAACGACGATCTGCATGGAGATGGCGGTAACAACACCCTGATCGGAGGCTTGGGCAACGACAGATTGTGGGGAGGAGATGAGGCTGATGTACTCGACGGTGGTTCCGGCGACGACTGGCTTTGGGGTAATGGCGGCGATGACGCTTTACACGGCGGAGCGGGAAATGATTACTTGTGGGCCGACGCCGGCGACGATCTGTTGGATGGAGGGGAAGGCGACGACAATCTGTACGGGGGTAGCGGCAATGACGCTCTGTACGGCGGAGCGGGAAATGATTACTTGTGGGGCGATGCCGGCGACAATCTGTTGGATGGAGGAGAAGGCGACGACGTCATCTCTTCTGGTGAAGGAGGAAATACCCTGCTGTTCGGCGCAGGCGACGGCAACGATACGGCCTACGGATCGTTTTTCGTGCAGTTCAAGCCCGGTATATCTCCAGATGACGTGACGCTCAAGTGGAAGGATGGAGTTCATTACGTCAGCATCGGCCAGGATGGCATAGCGCTTTACGGTTATTTGTCGGGGGAGATCGCCGACGACGAGGAACTGTTCCGATTCGACGATGGAACACACTGGGATTATGCCGAAGTAAAAGCAAGGATTCTCATCGGGTCGGCAACGGATAGCGACGACCTGATACTCGGCTACGACTCGAACGATTTGATAATCGGCAAGGAGGGCAACGACACACTGGTGGGCTACGGTGGCGACGATACGCTGGCCGGGGATGATGGCGACGACACGTTGGTTGGCGGTGATGGCAACGATACGCTGGATGGTGGCGGCGGCGGCGACACACTGTTCGGCGACGGCGGCGACGATACGCTGGCCGGGGGGGATGGCGACGACACGTTGGTTGGCGGTGATGGCAACGACACGCTGGCTGGTGGCGGTGGCAACGACACGCTGGTCGGCGATGGTGGTGACGACACGCTCGATGGCGGCGCCGGTTCCGACCTCTATTACTTCAGGCGCGGCCACGGCCACGACACGATCGCCGAAACGGTTGCCGGAGACGATGTCAATACCGTCAGGATGAGTTTTGGCGAGAGAACGATCGACGATCCCGCGGCGCTGCTCCGCTTCGAGCGCACCGGCGACGATCTCGTGATGACCGTCGATGGTTGGGAAGGAGATTCGCTGACGATCGCCAACTGGTTCTCGGCCACCGCACCGGCGCGGATTCAGGAAATCGCCATAGAGACCTGGAACGATGCCACGGGCTACGATACGGTGGTGCTCGATACGGCCGCCATCCAGGCGCTGATCGAGGATGACGGCACGCCCACGGTAACGGTCCAGGACCGCACCTTGCTGCTCGGAACGGCGGTGGCGGCCGCCAATTTGATCCAGGCCACCGGGAACGTACAGCATTACCAGTTCTGGGATGACGTCGATGGCGGCGGGCGTTTCGTGCTCGACGGCATCGACCAGCCGGCCGGAGCAAACATCTCCGTGGCGGCGGATCAGTTGGCGGACCTCCGATATGTCGCCGGTAACGCCACCGCGACTGAGCGCCTCTGGGCGCGGGTTTCCGACGGCACGACGTGGAGCGACTGGATGCCGTGGCAGATGACCAGCGCGCCGCACCTGACCAACGAGGCACCCGTCGTCATGGCAAACGATGGGGCGACCGGCCTCGGTACGACCGTCGCGGCAGCCACGCTGTTCTCGGTATCCGACGCAGACGGCGATGTGCCGACCCGCTATGAATTCTGGGACGACGGCCAGGGCGGCGGACGTTTCGTTCTCAATGGCGTAGATCAGGTGGCGGGCACTACGATTGCAGTGGATGCCGGGCAACTGGCCAGCCTCCACTACGTGGGCGCCGATGCCATGAGCCGCGAGCGCATCTGGGCAAGGGCCTGGGACGGCCAAACCTGGAGCGAGTGGAAATCGTGGAACATGCTGAGCGGCGATCACGCCACGAATGCCGCTCCCGTGGCACAGACGGCCGACGTCACCCTGCTGCTGGGCGAATCGGCCGCCGCGGCAGATCTCTTCACGGCGACCGACCCGGACGGCGACCCGATCGCCAAATACGAATTCTGGGACGATACCGACGGCGGCGGCCGGTTCGTCCTGGATGGCATTGGACAAGCAGCGGGGGCGGCCATTACTATCGCGGCCGACGATCTGGCCGATCTGACGTATGCCGCAGGCAACGAGACGGGCTCGGAGCGCGTCTGGGTACGTGCCAGCGACGGCGTGGACTGGGGCGAGTGGACGCCCTGGAACATCACCAGCGCAGCGCATCTGACAAATGCGGCGCCAACGGTCTCGGCGACGGCCGGTGTCGTCGGGTCGGGCCAGGCGGTAGCGGCCGCGACGCTCTTCACGGTTGAGGATGCGGATGGCGACGCACCGACCAAATACGAGTTCTGGGACGATGTGGACGGCGGCGGATATTTCGCCAAAAACGGTGTCGCTCAGGCAGCCGGAACAAATATCGCCGTTTCGGCCGCCGAGCTTGCCGGCTTGGCCTATGTCGGAGGCGATGCCGCGTCGACGGAACAGGTCTGGGTGCGCACGAGCGATGGGCTGGCCTGGAGCGCTTGGACGGCATGGAACATGACCAGCGTGACCGGCATGCAGCGCGGCGGCCCAGGCGACGACAGCCTGATCGCCGACGGTGGGGTGCTGCTTGGCAACGGCGGCGACGATGCCCTCTCCGGACCAAGCGGGAACAACCTGCTGTTCGGCGGCACGGGCGAGGACACCTTGTCCGGCGGCACGGGCGACGGCTTCCTCGCCGGCGGAACGGGGAACGATACCTTATCGACGGGCACGGGAGACGACGTCATCGCCTTCAACGCCGGCGACGGCAACGATACGGTCTACCTGAACGGCGGCGCCGACACGATCAGCCTGGGCAGAGGTATCCGCTACGCCGATCTGGCGTTACGCCAGGAAGGCGACGATCTGGTGCTCGATACCGGCAACGGCGAATCACTCACGTTCAAGGATTGGTATACGGACGTCAGCCGCCAGTCGGCGCTCAACCTTCAGTTGATCGCTGAAACGCTGGCCGACTTCGATGCCGATGGCGATGATCCCCTGCGCGACGACAAGGTGGAGGGCTTCGATTTCCGTTTGCTGGTCGACCGCTTCGACCAGGCGCGGGCAGCCAACGCGGCAATCACGCAGTGGCATCTCATGAGCGATCTGCTCGATGCCCATCTGCTCGGCGCAGACGACGCAGCCATCGGTGGCGACCTGGCGTATCAATACGGCCGTTATGGCAATTTCGCCAACGTCGGCCTGACAGGAGCGCAGAACGTCCTGAACGGCAGCCAATTCGCCGTCGGCCCGCAAACCTTCCAGTCCCTGCAAGGCTTGCAGGAAGGCGTGGCGCGGCTGGGGTAGCGAATTGACGACACAGCGCGAACGACTCTTCGGGCTGACTGCCCCGCCCGAGGATTTCAGCCCGCCGCTCCTGAAGCTCCAGGCGGCGGCGCCGTCGCCATTGCCCCGGCTGGTGCTGCGCATCGTACTCGGGCTGCTGGCAGTGCTGCTGCTCTGGGCGGTCTTTGGCCGGCTCGACATCATCGCCGTGGCCCAGGGCAAGCTGGTGCCGTTGAGCTACCTGAAGGTGATCCAGCCGGCCGAGTCGGGCATCGTCGCCGAATTGCTGGTACGCGAAGGCGACGTGGTCGCGGCGGGCCAGGTACTGGTGCGCATGGATCGGCACGTGTCGGAAGCCGACAGCCGACAGATCGAGAACGATCTGGCGGTGAAGCGGCTGACGCTGCGGCGCATCGACGCCGAACTCACGGACAAGCCGATGCAGCGGCAGGCGGATGACCCGCCCGCGCTCCATGCCCAGGTGGATGCGCAGGCGCGGGCGCGACGGCAGGCGTACCGGGACGCACTCGGCGCCGAGCGCGCCCTGCAGGAGAAGGCGGAGCAGGACCATCGCGCCGCGCTCCAGCAGGAAAGGAAGCTCACCGATACGCTGCCCATCGTGCGCGACCAGGAAGCGGGCTGGAACCGGCTCAGGGCGGAAGGCTTCGCCGGAAAGCTCATGGCGCTGGACAAGACGCGGACGCGCATCGAGGTCGAGCAGGAACTGGCCGCGCAGAAGCATACGGTGGAAAGCCTCAAGGCGGCGATCGAGCAATCGCGGCAACGCGTGGCGCAGATCACGTCGAACTACCGGCAGCAGCTCGCCTCGGAACGCGTGGAGGTCGAGGCGGAACTGCACAAGCTGATCCAGGAATACGAGAAGCAGAGCCACCGCCACGGCCTTCTGGAACTGAAGGCACCGCAGGACGGAATCATCAAGGACTTGGCGACCCATACGCGCGGCACGGTGGTGCAGCCGGGCACGATCCTGATGACGCTGGTGCCGCACGACGAACCGATGCAGGCGGAAGTCTGGATCGGAAATCAGGATGCGGGGTTCGTCCATGAGGGACAAGCGGCGAAACTGAAGCTGGCGACCTACCCGTTCCAGAAATACGGGATGGTCGAGGGTACGGTAGCGCACGTCAGCCCCGACGCGACGGAAGGCGGCGATCCGGCCGCCCGGCGCACGACCCAGGGAGATGCCGGCGAGCCCCCTACCCTGCCGGCCGGTTACCGCACCTTGGTGGCGCTCAAGACCCCCTGGCTGGAAAACGACGGCAGCCGCCATCGTCTGTCGCCGGGCATGCAAGTCACGGCGGAGATTCATCTGGGCACGCGTACCGTTCTGGAATACCTGCTTTCGCCAGTGCGCAGGGTGGCGCATGAAGCGGGGCGGGAACGCTGAAGCCAGAAGGTGTCGAACCTTGAGCTGACCGGCTGGTTTTTCTGCCAACCTTCCCCGGATGATTCGCCGATCCACGTCCACGCCTTAAACTATCCTCCCCTGACAAAATCCCCGCCCGATGCGCGGACCGACAATTCCAACGAAAGGCAAAACAATGAGGTGCTACGGCATCAAGAACTGCGACACGATGAAGAAGGCCATGGCCTTCCTCGACGCGCACGGCATCGACTACGAATTCATCGACTACAAGAAGGCCGGCGTCGCCGCCGAGTGCCTGCCGGACTGGAACGTCCGCGCCGGCTGGAAGACGCTGCTGAACACGCGCGGCCTGATGTGGAAGAAGCTCTCCGAGGCGCAGCGCGCCGACGTGGACGAGGCCAAGGCGCTGGCGCTGATGGCCGAATACCCGAGCCTGATCAAGCGGCCGGTGCTCGACACCGGCGACGCGCTGATCGTCGGCTTCGACCCGGAAACCTACGCCCGGCTGGCAAGGAAATCATGAGCGACAGCTTCGTCCGGCGCTTCCTCTTCGAAGACCTCGACATCCGCGGCGCCGTCGTCCGTCTGGGCGGGGCCTGGCGGCAGATGCAGGCCGGCCGCGCCTATCCCGCCGCCGTCGCCCGCCTGCTCGGCGAGATGTGCGCGACGACGGCGATCGTCGCCGGCAACCTGAAGCAGCCGGGGCGGCTGTCGTTCCAGCTCTCCGGGCACGGCCCGCTGAAGGCGCTGATCCTCGACTGCACGCAGGATCTGAAGCTGCGCGGCATGGCCCGCTTCGACCCGGCCGCCGCCGGCCTCGCCGACGCGCCGCTACCGCAACTGGTCGGCGACGGCCGCCTGCTGCTGACGCTCGACACGCCGGATGCGCGGCTGCCGTACCAGAGCTTCGTGCCGCTCGAAGGCGGCAGCATCGCCGAAATCTTCGAGCACTACCTGGCGCAGTCGGAGCAGCAGCCGGCGAAGCTCTTCCTCGCCGCCGACGGGAACGCCGCCGCCGGCCTCTTCCTGCAGAAGCTGCCGGAGGCGGACGCGCGCGACGCGGACGGCTGGACGCGCATCGTCCACCTGGCGTCGACGGTGAAGCCGGCCGAACTGCTCGGCCTCGCACCGGCCGAACTGCTCGGCCGCCTGTTCGCCGAGGAGGACAAGCGCCTGTTCGAGCCGCGCGAAGTCGCCTACCATTGCCCGGAGGACTGGGACAAGGTGCGCGGCATGGTGCGGCAGCTCGGCCGCGCCGAGGTCGAGGCGATCCTCGCCGAGCACGGCGAACTCGTCGTCCGCGACGACATCTGCAACCGCGATTACCACTTCAGCCCCGCCGACATCGCCGAACTGTTCGATGGCGCGGCGCCCGAGAAACCGACGCTGCACTGAACCGCCCCGCCCCATCAGACAACAGCCCCAACCGGAGAACGCACATGCAACTGATGACCATCCTCGCCATGATCACCGCCGCCGCCGGCGTCGTCTTCGCCTTGCAGAACCAGGAGAGCGTCGCCGTCTCGCTGATCGCGTGGCGCTTCGAGGCTTCGCTGGCGATCATCCTGCTGCTCGCGCTGGCCGTCGGCGGCTTCGTCGTCGGGCTGGTGTCCACGCCGTCGACCGTGCGTCGGCAACTGGAAATCCGGCGTCAGCAGAAGCGGATCGAAGAACTCGAACTGCGCATCGAAACGCTGCGCAGCGAAAACACGGAGCTGCGCGCGGAACAGCGCCGCAGCCAGCCCGAGGCCGGCGCAGCGGCCGCCGCGTCGCCGTACAAGGAAATGCCCGACCTGATCGCCGCCCGGCCCGGCGATGGAGACGGCAAGGCGGGTTAGCTACCGTTCGGGCGTCGGCGCCCTGCGCCCATCTGTTCCGCGAGGACGCTCCGCACCCCACCGGGGCTGGCCGGCATGCGCCGTGCCCATGCCAGCGCCAGCCAGGCGGGCGGCTGCCGTTCTTCAGCACGGTAAAAATTGACTTTGTCATTAACGGTAAATGACAATAGCGTTTCCGACTCCCCGAAACGCCCGCCATGCCGGATTCTGTCAGCCACGACCAGAATTTCAAGAACCTGATCCTCGACTACCCGCGTCAGGCGCTGGCGTTCTTTGCACCAAGCGAAGCGCAGGACATCGACGATTCTGTACGCATCACGCCGATCCGCCAGGAGCAACTGAAGAATCGCCTCGGCGATCGCTTTCATGAACTCGACGTGCCACTGCTCGTCGAATGGCCGGATGGCCGGCGCGAGGCCTTGTTGTTCATCGTCGAGGAAGAAAGCGATCCGGCGCGCTTTTCCATTCACCGGCTGGCGATCTACTGCGCCAGCCTGGCCGAAACGTGCAAGACCGACCGCGTCGTGCCGGTGGTGATCTTCATGCGCGGCAGCCCGCGCATCCGCAAGCGCCTGGTGCTCGGCAGCGAGCATCGCGCTTACCTGCGCCTCGATTACCTGGCGTGCATCCTCGACGAACTGCCGGCGGAAGACTTCCGCAGCAGCGACAACATCGTCGCCCGCCTGAACCTGCCCAACATGGCCTACCCGAGACAAGCCATCGTCGACGTCTGCGCCTGGACCTTGCGTGGTCTGCTGGAACTTGAGCCGGACCTGGAAAAACGCCTCAAATACATGGACTTCATCGACATCTACAGCCGGCTCGACGATAATGAAAAACAGACTTTCGCCGAACGATACCCGCAGGAGAAACAGACCATGATGACCTGGAGCGAACGCATGCGCAGCGAGGGCATGCAGAAGGGGATGCAGCTCGGCCGGCTGGAAGGCTTGGAAGAAGGCCTGCAACAAGGCGAACTCGCCGTGCTGACCCGCCTGCTCATCCGCCGTTTCGGGCCGCTCGATGCGGCAACAAGCGAGCGTCTGCAAAAGGCTGGTTCTGCCGAACTGGAACAGTGGGCGGATAACATCCTCGATGCGCGCACGCTGGACGAGGTATTCGGCTGCAAGTAAACGCGACGGCTGGCAAAGAGAATGGCCCCAACGGGTTTCTCGTCGGGGCCGTCGCTTTTTAGGCACCTCCCCGTGCCCCTCGGCAGATCGTCGCCCTCCCGGTCCACGATCATCAGACCTTGCCGCTGCAATCGATTCTGCCGATCTGCTTGCCGCCCCCTACCTCTCCTAGAGGCGGCGATAACGCCCTCTCCTGTCCAGCAGTTCGGCATGCGTCCCCTGTTCCACGAGGCGGCCTCCGCCGAGGGGTCGACGCTGGCGATGGCTTCGTCGAGCAGCAGCACGGGTGCGTCCTTGAGCAGCGCGCGGGCGATGGAGATGCACTGACGCCGGGCTAAAGCACCTTCCCCGGATTCATCAGCCCCTGCGGATCGAGCGCGCGCTTCACCGCGCGCATCGCCGCCATCTCCACCGGGCTCTTGTAGCGCAGGATTTCCTCGCGCTTCAACTGGCCGAGGCCGTGCTCGGCGCTGATGCTGCCGTCGTGCGCGTGCACCAGGTCGTGCACGATGCGGTTCGCCGCCGGCTGCGCGGCGATGAAGGCGGCGTTGTCGCCGGCCGCCGGCATCGACAGGTTGTAGTGCAGATTGCCGTCGCCGACGTGCCCGAAGACGACCGTGCGCAGGCCGGGAAAGGCCGCGGCCAACGCCTTTTCCGCCTGTTCGAGGAAGACCGGCAGGCGCGAGATCGGCAGCGACACGTCGTGCTTGATGCTGAAACCCTCGATCCGCTGCGCTTCCGAGATGTGCTCGCGCAGCGCCCACAGCCGGCGCGCCTGTGCGCCGCTCTGCGCCACCACCGCGTCGCTGCATTGCCCGCGTTCGATGAGGCCGGCGAGCCAGGCTTCGAGCCAGGACTGCAGGTCCGCGTCGCCGCCGGACGAAAGCTCGACGAGCACGTGCCACGGGCTCGCGCCGAGCGGCCGCGCGCTGCCGGGAATGTGCCGCAGGACGAAGCCGAGGGAGACCTCGGAAACCAGCTCGCAGGCCGTCAGCAGCGGCCCGAACTCGTCGCGCAGCGCGCCGAGCAGGCCGATCGCCGCCGCTGGCGAGGCGACCGCGACCCAGGCCGTGGCGCGTTCCCGCGGCAGCGGAAAGAGCTTCAGCGTCGCCGCCGTGATGATGCCGAGCGTGCCCTCAGCGCCGATGAACAGATGCTTCAGGTCGTAGCCGGTGTTGTCCTTGCGCAGCCCGCGCAGCCCCTCCCAGAGCTCGCCCGAGGGCAGCACCACCTCCAGCCCGAGCGTCAGGTCGCGCGTGTTGCCGTAGCGCAGCACGTGCACGCCGCCGGCGTTGGTCGACAGGTTGCCGCCGAGCTGCGCCGAGCCTTCCGAGGCGATCGACAGCGGGAACAGGCGGCCGGCGCCGGTCGCCGCCGCCTGTACCGCGGCGAGCGTACAGCCGGCCTCGGCGGTGAGCGTGTCGTTCTCGGCGTCGACGGCGCGGACGCGGTTCAGCCGGCCGAGGGCGACGACCACCGCCGTGCCGCTCGCGTCCGGCGTCGCCGCGCCGCACAGGCTGGTGTTGCCGCCCTGCGGCACGATCGGCGCGCCGGCGTCGGCGCAGGCGCGGACGACGGCGGCGACCTCGGCGGCGCAGCCCGGCCGGACGACGCAGCGGGCGGCACCGCGGTAGCGGCCGCGCCAGTCGACGAGATGCGGCGCCATCGCCTCGCCGACGAGAACGTGATCGGCGCCGACAGCCGCGCGCAGCCGGTCGCGCAGTGGATCGTCCGACGCGCTCACGCGGCGCCCCCCAGCGCGCGCCGGATCGCCGGCTGCATCACGCGCACCGCTTCCAGCCCCTCGTCGATCGCCTCGGCGCCCCGATGGAAGTCGAGCAGCCCGACCTGCGCCAGACGCGGCGCGACGAGCACGTCGGCCGGTTCTCCGGCGAGCCGGCTGCGCGCGATGCGCACCTGCATGATGTTGATGCTGCCGGCGACGACGTCGAGCAGCGAGGGGGTGCCGAGCCCGCCGTCGGCGCCGGGCTCGGCCTCCTCCGGCCGGCCGAAGAACTGACCGAGGCGCTGCCGCCAGGCCGGGGCGGGCGACGGCGGCGGCGAGGCTTCGCGGAAGCGCTGGCTGACCAGGTCGGAGCCGAGATCGACGGCGATGACGATGTCGGCGCCGAGCGCGCGGCACAGCGACACCGGCACCGGATTGACCAGGCCACCGTCGACCAGCAGGCGGCCGTCGCGCAGTTGCGGCACGAACAGGCCGGGCAGCGCGATCGACGCGCGCACGGCGGTGGCGACGCCGCCGTCGCGCAGCCAGACCTCGCGCCCGCTGGAAAGGTCGGTGGCGACGCAGGCGAAGGGCAGCGGCAGGTCGCTGAAATCGCGGTCGACGAAATGGCGGGCGAAGAAGGCCATCAGCTTCTCGCCCTTGATCAGCCCGCCGCGCGCGCCGACGTCGAAGAAGCCGACCACTTCCTGCCAGGTCATCGTGCGTACCCAGGATTCGAGGTCGTCGAGGTCGCCGTCGGCGCAGGCCGCGCCGACGAAGGCGCCGATCGAGGTGCCGCAGATCACGTCCGGCGCGACGCCCATCTCGGCCAGCGCGCGCAGCACGCCGATGTGCGCCCAGCCGCGGGCGGAACCGCTGCCGAGGGCGAGGCCGATCTTCACGTGTCAGGCCTTCCGCCGGGCCGCCCCAAGGGAGGCCTGCGCCCCCTCGGGGGGCAGCGAGCGAAGCGAGCGTGGGGGCCGATCCATTTTCAGATGCGTTCGGCGTAGAGGTCGTGCGCGTCGGTGTCGACCACGCGCACCTTGAGGAAGTCGCCCGGCGCGACGTCGAAGACGCCGTCGACGTAGACCAGCCCGTCGATCTCCGGCGCGTCGGCCTGGCTGCGGGCAACGGCGCCCTCGTCGTCGACTTCGTCGACGAGCACCTCGATCTCGCGGCCGATCTTCGCCGCCATCAGCTCGGCGGAGATGTCTTCCTGCAGCTCCATCAACTGGCGCTGGCGCTCCTCGCGCACTTCCTGCGGCACCGCGCCGGCCAGCGCGTTGGCGGCGGCGCCGTCGACCGGCGAATAGGCGAAGCAGCCGACGCGGTCGAGCCGCGCCTCTTCGAGGAAGGCGAGCAACTCCTCGAACTCCGCCTCGGTCTCGCCGGGAAAGCCGGCGATGAAGGTCGAGCGGATCGTGATCTCCGGACAGATCGCGCGCCAGGCGCGGATGCGTTCCAGGTTGTTCTCGGCGCTGGCCGGCCGCTTCATCGCCTTCAGCACGCGCGGGCTGGCGTGCTGGAAGGGCACGTCGAGGTAGGGCAGGATCTTGCCCTCGGCCATCAGCGGAATCAGTTCGTCCACGCTCGGGTAGGGATAGACGTAGTGCAGGCGCACCCAGATGCCGAACTCGGCGAGCGCCTCGCACAGTTCCTTCAGCCGCGTCTTCACCGGCCGGCCGCCCCAGAAGCCCAGGCGGTACCTGAGGTCGACGCCGTAGGCCGAGGTGTCCTGCGAGATGATCAGGATTTCCTTGACGCCGGCCTCGGCCAGGTGCTTCGCCTCCTGCAGCACGTCGCCGATCGGCCGGCTGACCAGCGGGCCGCGCAGCGACGGGATGATGCAGAAGGTGCAGCCGTGGTTGCAGCCTTCGGAAATCTTGACGTAGGCGTAGTGCTGCGGCGTCAGGCGCACGCCCTGCGACGGCACCAGGCTGGTGAACGGATCGTGCGGCTGCGGCAGGTGGCTGTGCACGTGCCGCATCACCTCGTCGGTGGCGTGCGGGCCGGTGATCGCCAGCACCGACGGGTGCACGTCGCGGATCACCTCGTCGCGGGCGCCGAGACAGCCGGTGACGATGACCTTGCCGTTCTCGTCGAGCGCTTCGCCGATGGCATCCAGCGACTCCTCGACGGCGGCATCGATGAAGCCGCAGGTGTTGACCACGACCAGGTCGGCGCCGTCGTAGCTGCCGGAGATCAGGTAGCCCTCGGCGCGCAGGCGCGTCAGGATCTGCTCGGCGTCGCTCGTCGCCTTCGGGCAGCCCAGCGAGACGAAGCCGACCGTCGGTACTTTCTTTTCGGTGTTCATGGATTTCCGAGGCAGCGCCGGGACCGGCGCCGCGCCTACTTCGCCCCGCCCTCGGGCTTCTTCCCGTCCGCCGTGCCCGGGTACGGGAAGCCGGCGAACATGTTGCGCGTCTGGCTCTGCAGTTGCTCCTGCATCTGCTGCACCATCTTCTTGCTCTGGTCCATGTAGGCGGCCATCATCTGCTGCATGGCCGGCCCCTGGAAGTTGAGGAACTGCGTCCACAGGTCGTTCTGCATCTGCGGGTTCTCGCCGCCGTAGAGCGCGCGCGACTGCTCCTGCATCTTGCCCTGGAAATCGACGAAGGCCTTGATGTTGTTCTCCAGGTACTTGCCGAGCATGCCCTGCATGGCGTGGCCGTAGAAGCGGATCATCTGCGCCAGCAGTTCGGTCGAGAACAGCGGCATGCCGCCGGTTTCCTCTTCCAGGATGATCTGCAGCAGGATGCTGCGCGTCAGATCCTCGCCGCTCTTGGCGTCGACCACCTTGAAGTTCTCGAAGGCGAGGACGAGATCCTTGACGTCGGAGAGCGTGATGTAGGCGCTGGTCTTCGTGTCGTAAAGACGGCGGTTCGGGTATTTCTTGATCAGTCGCGGCTGTTCCGACATGAAGGCGATTCCTCCGAATGAGTGGTTCCGGCTCCGGGCGCTCTGCGGCGACTCGGAATGCTGCACGGCAAAAATTATACCGCAGGAAGAAAGGACGGCCCCGCCGGGGCCGTCCTCGCATCGCCGGCGCTTACTGGTAGTAGAGGCCGCCGTTGATGTTGAGCGTGGCGCCGGTGGTGAAGCCGGACAGATCGGACGCCAGGAAGGCGCAGGCGTAGCCGATCTCTTCCGGCTTGGCCAGACGCTTCATCGGCACGGAGTCGACGATGCCCTTGAGGATGTCCTCGCGGATGGCCATCACCATCTTGGTGGCGACGTAGCCCGGGGCGATGGCGTTCACGGTGACGCCCTTGGCCGCGACTTCCTGCGCCAGCGCCTTGGTGAAGCCGATGACGCCGGCCTTGGCCGCCGAGTAGTTGGTCTGGCCGGCCTGGCCCTTGACGCCGTTCACCGACGAGATGTTGATGATGCGGCCCCAGCCGCGCTCGGCCATCTTGGCGGAAACCTGCTTGGTCAGGTTGAACAGGCTGGTCAGGTTGGTGGCGATGACGGCATCCCACTGTTCCTTTTCCATCTTGGCGAACATCTTGTCGCGGGTGATGCCGGCGTTGTTCACCAGGATGTCGATCGGGCCGGCCTTGGCCTCGGCCTCGGCGACCATGGCCTGCACCGAGGCGAGATCGGCGACGTCGCCGGCGACCGGGATGAAGTCCTTGAAGCCGGCGGCCTCCTGTTCCTTCAGCCATTCGTCCTTGTTGTCGAACTGCGGGTGATAGGCGGCGACCACCTTGTGGCCGGCCTTCGCCAGTTCCTGACAGATGGCGGAACCCAGGCCGCCCATGGCGCCGGTGACGAGTGCGACTCTTTGCGTCATTTTTTGTTTCCTCTGCTGCTGTTGATAAAGACTGTTCTCTTCGACGGACGCTCAGTACATGTGCTGGCCGCCGTTGATCGAAATGTTCGCGCCGGTGACGAAGGCCGCCTCGTCCGAGGCGAGGTAGGCGACCAGCCCGGCGATCTCCTCCGGCTTGCCCAGGCGGGCCACCGGAATCTGCGGCAGGATCTTCGAATCGAGGATCTCCTGCGGGATCGCCGTCACCATCTTGGTGCCGATGTAGCCCGGCGAAATCGTGTTCACCGTCACCCCAGCCTTCGCCACTTCCAGCGCCAGCGCCTTGGTGAAGCCGTGCATGCCGGCCTTCGCCGCCGAATAGTTGGTCTGCCCGAAGGCGCCCTTCTGCCCGTTCACCGAGGAGACGTTGATCACCCGCCCCCACTTGCGCTCGACCATGCCGTCCATGACCTGCTTGGTCATGTTGAAGACCGAGTCGAGGTTGGTGCCGATGACCGCGTCCCAGTCGGCCTTGGTCATCCGCTTGAAGGTCATGTCGCGGGTGATGCCGGCGTTGTTCACCAGCACCTCGATCGGCCCCACTTCCTGCGTCACCGTCTCGACGCAGGCCCGGCAGGCGTCGAAGTCGGCCACGTCGCAGGGATACGCCTTGAAGCCGTAGCCCATGTTGTTCATCGTCGCCAGCCACTCCTTGGCCTTGGCGTTGCCCGGCGAATGCGTCGTCACCACCTTGTAGCCGAGGCCGGCGAGCTTGATGCAGATCGCCTCGCCGAGGCCGCCCATACCCCCGGTAACCAGTGCAACTCTTGGCATGTTCCTCTCCTTCTCTCGTCGTCTATCGGGAATAGATGAAGAACTTCCGCCTGCACTTCGGCGTTCCTCGCTTTTACGCCTTCTCTTTCACGTAACGGCCGGGAGCCGGCTCGATGGCCTGGTATTTTGCGTTCCCCGGTTTTTTGCGCGCGGCGCATTCGCCGCCCGCGTGCTGCTTCAGCCAGTCGGACCAGTCGGTCCACCAGCTCCCCTTTCTTTCTTCGGCCGCGGCCAGCCAGGCCTCGGCGTCGGCCGAGGCGTCGCCGTCCGTCCAGTAGCTGCGCTTGTTCTTCGCCGCCGGATTGACGACGCCGGCAATGTGGCCGCTGGCGCCGAGCACGAACTTCGTTTCGCCGCCCAGCAGCCGCGTGCTCTGGTAGGCCGTCTGCCAAGGCACGATGTGGTCCTCGCGCGTCGCCAGCAGATAGGCCGGCACCGTCACCTTGCCGAGGTCGGCCTTGACGCCGCACATCTCCAGCTTGCCGGGGATGCGCAGGCTGTTGTCGAGGTACAGGTTGCGCATGTACCAGGCGGCGAACGGCCCGGGCAGGTTGGTCGAGTCGGAATTCCAGTAGAGCAGGTCGAAGGCCGGCGGCTTCTGCCCCTTCAGGTAGTTGCCGGCGACGTAGTTCCAGATCAGGTCGTTGGCGCGCAGCGCCGAGAAGGTGCCGGCCAGCTCGCGGCCGGTGAGCAGCCCGCCCTTGCCGATCGTCGCGTCGCGCGCAGCGCAGCTCTGCTCGTCGATGAAGAGGCCGATCTCGCCGGTGTCGGAGAAATCGAGCAGCGTGGTCAGCAGCGTCAGGCTCGCCACCCGCTCCTCGCCGCGCGCCGCGAGCACGGCCAGCGCGCTGCTGAGGATGGTGCCGCCGACGCAGAAGCCGAGCGCGTTGACCCGATCGACCTTGCAGACCTCGCGGACGACGGAAAGCGCCGCCAGCGGCCCCTGTTCGAGATAGTCGTTCCAGCCGTAGTGGCCCTGCCCGGCCTGCGGGTTGCGCCAGGAGACGAGGAAGACGGTGTTGCCCTGCTCGACCGCGTAGCGCACGAAGGAGTTCTCGGCCTGCAGATCGAGGATGTAGAACTTGTTGATGCACGGCGGCACGATCAGCAGCGGCCGCTTCGCCACCCTGGCGGTGAGCGGCGCGTACTGGATGAGCTGCATCAGCTCGTTCTCGAAGATCACCGCGCCCGCGGTCGTCGCCAGGTTGCGGCCGACCTCGAAGGCGGCATCGTCGGTCATCGAGATGCGGCCCTTCTCGACGTCGGCGATCAGGTTGTTGATGCCCTCGGTGATGCTCTGGCCCTTGCTCTCGACGGCGAGCTTGATGAACTCGGGGTTGGTCGCCGCGAAGTTGCTCGGCGCCATGGCGTCGAGGTACTGGCGGGCGAGGAAGCGCAGCCGGTTCTTCGCCTTGTCGTCCTCGACCGGCGCCAGTTCGACCAACTCGCGCAGGAAGCCGGCGTTCAGCAGGTAGCTCTGGCGGATGTAGTCGAAGACCGGGCTTTCGCGCCACTCGGGCGCCGAGAAGCGGCGGTCGCCCGGCTCCGGCGAAATCTCGAAGGACGCTTCGGCCTTGTCGCCGCCCGGCCGCCCTTTCTCCAGCATGGCGTTCCACAGACGCGCCTGCTTTTCCATGAAATCGCGCTGCAGCGCGGTGAGCTTCTCGGGGTCCGGCGCGCCGATGCGGATCGGCGTACCGCCCAGCGGATGCTGTGCCTGCGGGGAACCGAGAAAGCCGAAAAACTGCTGCGCCATCGCCTGCCCGACCTGCATCATCTGCTGCATCGCGGGGGCGAAGGGGTCCGTCGTCTGCGACATGTGTCCGTGTCCTGGCTGGGGGAGCGAAACGCTGCTGCGAGCAACCCTTTTCTTCTGCGACCGATTCTGCATCGCAGCATAAGGGCTGTCAATGACTGTCACCGCATTGTGAAGGCATGGCGCAACATCGCCGAAATACGCCTGCAACGGCGCTTCGCAAGGCACGATCGCGCCGCGCGACGACCCCCTATAATGCGCGCATGTACATCATCGCCATCGGCTGGCTGTGGGTCGTCCTGATGATGGCGATCACCGAGAGCAACCTCGTCGCCGCCACCCTCACCTTCGTCTTCTACGGTCTTCTTCCCTGCGCGCTGCTGCTCTGGCTGCTCGGCACGCCGGCGCGCCGTCGCCGGCAGGCGGCGGCGCAGGCCGAAGACGAGAAACCATGAACGGAATTCGCCGGCCTCAGTGCTCGCGCCAGATCAGCGTCGCCATGCGGCCGCAGACGCCGTCGCGGCGATAGGAGAAGTAGCGGCCGGCATCGCCGAAGGTGCATTCGCCGCCGCCGTGAACGTCGCGCACGCCCATCGCCGCCAGGCGCTGCCGGGCCAGCGCGTGGAGATCGGCCAGCCAGCGCCCGTCCGCGCCCGCGACGAAGGCCGAAGCCGCCGCCGCGTCGTGCGCGAGAAATGCGTCGCGCACCTCGCCGCCGACCTCGAAGGCGCGCGGTCCGATCGCCGGGCCGAGCCAGACCGTCAGCCGCGCCGCCGGCACGCCCATGGCCGCCACCGTCGCCTCGATGACGCCGGCGCACAGCCCGCGCCAGCCAGCGTGCGCGGCGGCAACAACGCCGCCGTCGCGGTCGCAGAGCAGCAGCGGCAGGCAGTCCGCCGTCATCACCGCGCACACCCGGCCGGCCCGCCGCGCCACGGCCGCATCCGCGACCGGCGGCGGCGCGCCGGCAGCGACGCCGTCGATGTCCGCCACCGCCGTGCCGTGCACCTGCGCGAGCCAGACCGGCGCCGCCGGCAGCCGCCGGGCGAGCGCAGCGCGGTTGGCGGCGACCGCCGCCGGATCGTCGCCGACGTGCCCGCCGAGGTTGAAGCCGGCCCACGGGCCGGCGCTGCTTCCGCCGGCGCGCGTCGTCTGCAGCGCGCGCACGCCGGGCGGCAGCGGCCAGTCGGGGACGAAACAGACGCCGTCGGCCGGCTCAGTCGTCATCGCCGTACTCGTAGATGATCTCGACCTCGTGCTCGTCGTCGAAGTCGTCGTCGTCGATCGCCGCCTCGGCTTCGAGGAAGGCATCGAGGCGCAGCTTCTCCAGCAGTTCCTCCATGTCCTCGGGCAGCGGCGATTTCCAGACCATCGGTTTCCCGGTTTCCGGATGCACCAGGCCGAGCTTCCTCGCATGCAGGAACTGGCGGTCGAAGGCCGGGCCGCGCGGCACGCGGTTCAGGCGCCGGCCGTAGACCGGGTCGCCGACCAGCGGGTGGCCGACGTGTTCGAGGTGCACGCGGATCTGGTGCGTGCGCCCGGTCTCCAGCGAGCACTCGATCAGCGTGCAGTTGCCGAAGGTCTCGACGACGCGGTAGTGCGTGCGCGCCGGCTTGCCGCCGATGACCACCGCCATCTTCGTGCGCTGCGTCGGATGCCGGCCGATCGGCGCGTCGACCGTACCGCCGCGCTCGACGACACCGCGCGCCAGCGCCTGATAGTCGCGCTTCACGGTGCGCGCCTGCAACTGGCGCACGAGATCGGTCTGCGCGGCGAGCGTCTTGGCGACGACGAGCAGCCCCGAGGTGTCCTTGTCCAGCCGGTGCACGATGCCGGCGCGCGGCACGCCGGCAAGCTGCGGCGCGTGGTGCAGCAGCGCGTTCAGCAGCGTGCCGCTCCAGTTGCCGGCGGCCGGGTGCACGACGAGGCCGGCCGGCTTGTCGATGACGATCAGCGCCGCGTCCTCGTAGACCACGGCGAGCGGGATGTCCTCGGCCGTCGCCGCCGCGGCCTGCGGGTCGGCGGCGGCCTCGACGCGGATCGCCTCGCCGCCGCGCAGCTTGTGCTTGGGCTCGTTCACCGCGCGGCCGTCGACCTGCACGCGGCCGTCGCGGATCCAGCCCTGCAGGCGGTTGCGCGAGTGCTCGGGCAGCAGCCCGGCGAGGACGTGGTCGAGACGGACGCCGCCGCAGTCGGTGGGTGCGGTCAGCGCAAGGGCCGTGCTATCATCGGCCCGCCCCGGCGTCGCGGGAACGGCATCGGAATCTGTCCGGCCGGCGCGCCGGTTTTCTTCTCTTCGATCAATCTGCGGAATCTTCATCATGCGTAGTGTAGCGGTTATCGTGGCCCTGCTCACCGCCGCCCTGCTCGGCGGCTGCGGCGTCTTCGGCGAGCCGAAGGACGAAACGGCCGGCATGTCGGCGAACGCGCTCTACACCACGGCCAAGGAAGCGCTCAACGACGGCCAGTACGAGAGCGCGGTGAAATACTTCGAGAAGCTGGAGGCGCGCTACCCCTACGGCCGCTACGCGCAGCAGGCGCAGGTCGAGATCGCCTACGCCTACTGGAAGTCCGGCGAGCCGGCCTCGGCGCTCGCCGCCTGCGACCGCTTCATCAAGCTGCACCCGAATCACCCGAACGTCGATTACATGTACTACCTGAAGGGCCTGATCGGCTTCAACGAAGATCTCGGCATCCTCGGCCACCTCTCGGCGCAGGACCCGACCGAGCGCGACCCGAAGTCGGCGCGCGAATCCTTCGACGCCTTCAAGGAGCTGGCGACGCGCTTCCCCGACAGCAAATACACGCCGGACGCGGTGCAGCGCATGCAGTACCTGGTCAATGCGCTGGCCTCGCACGAGGTGCACGTCGCGCGCTACTACATGAAGCGCGGCGCCTACTTGGCGGCGGTGAACCGCGCGCAGTACGCGGTGAAGACCTATCAGGACTCGCCGGCGATCGAGGAGGCGCTGTTCATCATGGTCCGGGGCTACGACGCGCTGGCCATGCCCGATCTGCGCAGCGACGCCGAGCGCGTCATGCGCAAGAATTTCCCGGAGAGCGAATACTACGCGCGCGGCCTGGAACGCAAAACGCCGTGGTGGAAGCTCTGGTAGGCGCTCCGACGGCGCGCGGAACGCAAAAGGGCCGGCGCACGCCGGCCCTTTCCTTTTCCGGCGCCGCTACATCGTCTGCTTGATCGCCAGCAGGGCCTGGTTGCGCAGCGTGCGCAGCAGCGACAGCTCCTTCTCCGGAATGACGATCGCCCCCGGCTGCTCCATGTCGGCGTAGATCAGCGCCACCGGGTTGCTCTTGATGGTCAGCGGAAAGAGGACGAAGGTGCCGGCGCCGATGCCCTTCCGGTACCACTCCGGCACGCGCCCGGAAATCTTCGGGTCGTCCACGTCGGTGATCAGGATGTCCACGCCCTTCGACACGGCGGCGTGGAAGATGTCCGGCGTGAACGACAGCGAGAACCTGAACTTCCTGGCGATCTCGTTCACCTCCGGCCCGAAGCCGAAGCGCCCCTGCATGACGTTGGCACGCCCATCCTTGATGCACAGGATGACGCGGTGGAAGCCCTTGGCGCGGAACATCGTCTCGAGGATGATGCGCAGCACGTCGTTCAGCGCGAAATCCTCGACCAGCGAATTGCTGATGTCGCGGATGCCGGCGGTGAGGATCGCCTCGACGCCCGCCGGATCACTCGCCGCGCCCGGAGCTTCGACACAGAACGGCGCCTCGACGAGGACGGTCCGGTCGAGCGCCTCGTCGCCGTCGCGCTTCGCCGCCTTGCCGCCCCAGGCCCGGATCTGCCGGCCGAACGGCGTCTGCTGCAGGTTGAGGTGCATCACGCTGGCGAACTGCGCCACTTCCTCGAACGAGCGCTCCAGCGTCTTCTGCACCTCCTCGGGGCTGAGCGGCACGCTGTCGCCGAAGCGCGCGCCGACCTTCTTCAGCGCCTTCAGCCGATCCTCCGGCGGTGTTCCCGCGATCACCGTGCACAGCTCGTTGGAAAACGACGACAGCACGCGCAGCTTCTCTTCCGGCGCCGTCGGCCGGCGCACCGGCCCCGGCGGCAGGCGGCGCATGCTGTTTACGATCAGCGGCGGAAACCCCCAGTGCTGCGTGATGCCGATGCCCAGATCCTCGAACGAGATGCCGAGCACCGCGTGCGAGGCCTGCGCCTCGCTGACGTTCGTCTGCTCGACCCGGCGGCGGATCTCCTCACCTTCTTCCGAGAAGTAGAACTGCGTCAGCATCCGCCCGAGGTTGTGGAACATCGCGCAGATGAAGGCCTGTTCGACGTTGCCCATCTGCGTGCGGGCGCCGATGTCCCGGGCCAGGATGCCGGCGAGGTTGGCGCGCAGGAACTCGTCCTTCAACTGGTTGGCGTTGCTCTTGTTCTGCAGGTGCTCGAAGAGCAGCACGGTGATGGCGAGGTTGCGCACCGCGTCGAAGCCGAGCACCATCACCGCGCGCGAGACGGTGCTGATGCTGCCGCCGCCGGCCTGCCGGAAATGCGCGGAGTTGACCAGCTTGAGGATCTTGTTGGTCAGCGCGAAATCCTTGAGGATCGACGACGAAAGCTTGGCCACGCTCTCGTGGTCGGACGAGGCGATCTTGTTGATCGCACCGACCGATTCCGACAGCGCCGGGAAATCGCTCTTGCGGCGCATGCGGCGCAGCAGGAACTCGACCGTTCCCTGGGTGCCGGGGGTGGCCGGCGCCTCCTCGCCGGGCGGATCGAGGTAGTCCTCGAGCGCCTCCAGCATCTGCTCCGCCGATTCGTAGCGCTGCGCCGGGTCGCGCGCCAGCGCCCGGTGCAGGATCGTCGCCAGCCGGTCGTCGAGCCCCGCGTCCGGCGGCAGGCGGATGTCCTCGCCGGCGATGCGGCGCATGATCTCGACGGCGTCGCTGCCCGTCACCGCCCGGCGGCCGATGAGCAGTTCGTAGAGAACGAGGCCGGCGGCGAAGACGTCGGTGCGCTGGTCGATGCGGCGGTGCTCGATGTATTCCGGGGCCATGTAGGCCGGCGTGCCGGAGAGGCCGCGATCGCCGCCCGCCGACTCGAGCTGCACGCGGGCGGCGATGCCGAAGTCCATCACCCGCGGGAAACCCTTCTCGTCGATCAGGATGTTCGTCGGCTTGAGGTCGCGGTGTATCACGCCGAGCGTGTGCGCGTGCGCGATCGCCTCGAGCACCGGCTTGATCACCGAGATCGCCCGCACCGGCGACAGCGCGCCGGACTCGCGCAGGTATTCGCCGAGGTTCTTGCCCGGCACGTATTCGAAGACGAGATAGAGGTCGCCGCCCTCCTCACCGGCCTCGAAGATCGGCACCACGTTCGGATGCCGCATCTGGCTGACCGCGCGCGCCTCGTCGAGCAGGCGGCGGTTCTGCTCGGGATCGGGCTGCGAAAAGCGCAGGGTCTTGATCGCCACGTCCCGCTGCAGATGCGGGTCGCGCGCCAGATAGACCACGCTCTGCGCCCCCCGGCCCAGCTCATGCGTGATCTCGAAACGGCCGATTCTTTTCCCCATGGTGTTCGTCTTCTTGTCGTGTCCCCTCCGCCGCGATTCTACTCTTGGCGCCAGGCGGCGACATCGCAGTTTCCAGCGATGGCCGGACTTTCGGCGGCGAGAAAACCGAGCAATTCCGCGGCGCGCCCCTCCGGCGGCCTGCCGCCGGCGGTGCACAGCAGCAGGCGTCGCCTCGCCCAGTCGTCGGCGAGCGGCCGCACGACGACCCGGTCGTCCGCCAGACGCCTGGCGGCGGCCTCCGGCACGACGGCGACGCCCGTCCCGTCGGCCACCAGCCCGACGACGGCGTCGAGGCTGCGCACCCGCACCCGGTGATGCAGCCCCCGGCCGCAGTGCAGCGCCCGCCCCTGAAGGAAGCGGCTCAGCCCGCTCTCCGCCGGCAGTCCGACGAAGGGGCGGTCGAGCAGTTCGACGAAGCGCAGTTCCTCGCCCGTCGGCGGCGGATCGCGCGCCGGCAGCACCGCCACCAGACGATCCTCCCTGAAGATGCGCGTATCCAGCCCTTCCGTGCCGACGTAATCGGCGACGATGCCGATGTCGGCCTGCTCGCGGCGCATCGCGGAGAGCACATCCTGGCTGTCCAGTTCCCGCAGGTCGATGTCGACGTCCTCGTTGTCGGCGAGGAAGCGTCCGATCAGGGGCGGCAGGTATTCGCTCATCGCCGCGGTGTTGCAGATCACCCGCACCGTGCTCCGGATGCCGTGGGCGTAGGCGGCCATTTCCGCGTGCAGCGTCTCCAGCTCGCGCTCGACGCGGCCGGCGTGGCGCAGCAGGGCGCGGCCGGCGTCGGTCAGGCCGACGCCGGCTTTCGAGCGCCGCAGCAGTTCCGTCCCCAGGGCGTGTTCCAGCCGCTGCAGGCGCGTGCTGGCCGCGGCCAGCGACATGTGCAGATGCCGGGCGCCGCCGGTGATCGACCCGGCTTCGGCAACGGTCGAAAACAGGCGCAGGTCGAACGGGGAAATGCGGAAGGTCGATAGCGGGCGGTTGGGCGGCATGGCGTTCATCCTTCGGTTTTAATGAAGGATATCACCGCGATCGAGCGATCGACGGCGGCCTTCCCCTGCCCCATCATCGGACGATGCAAACCGAATCCCTCGCCATCGTCATTGCCGTTTTCCTCGCCGCCGGAGTGGTCAAGGGCGTCTCGGGCATGGGGCTGCCCACGCTCTCGATGGCGCTCCTGAGTCTTTTCATGCCCCCCGCCGCGGCCGCCGCGCTGATGGTCGTTCCGTCGCTGGCGACGAATCTCGCCCAGTGCCTCGGGCCGCACTGGCGATGGCTCGCCCGCCGGCTGTGGCCGATGTGGATCGGCCTGGTGCTGCTCACCGTGTTCAGCCCCCTGCCCGGAATCGATGCGCCGGGCGGGCATGCCGGCGCTATCCTCGGCGGCGTTCTCGCCGCCTACGGCGCCTGGGGGCTGCTCCGGCCCACCCTTCCGGATTTACGAAACCATGCTCTCGCGGCGGGCGGGCTCGCCGGCAGCCTGACCGGGCTGCTCACGGCCGCGACCGGCGTCTTCGTCATTCCGCTGGTGCCCTTCCTGCAGACGCTGCGGCTCGGCAAGGAACAGTTCATCCAGGCGCTCGGCCTGAGCTTCACGGTGGCCACCGCGGCGCTGGCCGCGCGCCTCGGCTACGCGAACGCCGGCGACTGGACGGCGAACCTCTCGGGCTGCGCCGTCGCCACCCTGGCCGCGTTCGCCGGGCTCGGCATCGGCAGCGCGCTCAGGCGGCGCATGGATCCGGCGCTGTTCCAGCGCACGCTCTACGGGGCCTTCCTGCTGCTCGGCCTGGTCATGGCCGCCCGCTCTGCGTAGCCGCCGACATGCCCGCGACGACGACGCCCCCCGATCTGGCCGACAGCCTGGAGCGCGCCTACCGGCTGGCGCTGGGAATCGAGGCGGCGGCGCGGAACCGGCTGCCGGCCGAGGCAAGCCCGGAGTTCTCCGAGCTGGCCCAGTGGCTGTTCGCATCGGAACTGCTGCGCGTCCTCGACGAGGCCAGGGCGTCCCTGGTCGCGCCGGCGCCTTACTCGGAGGATGCCGGACGGCCGCCAGGCTGACCGGGCGCCGGAAGCGCGCCTTTCCACGAACCGGCCCCGCACCGGCTTCGGGTCACGCCGTTTCGACCCACAGCAGCATGGGGATGCCCGAGGCGTCGCCGACGACGATGGCGTTCTGCCCGAAGCGCATCGCCAGTTTCAGCGCCTCGCCGCGCGGCAGCCCGGGCACGCAGAGGCTCGGTTCCGGCGGCCAGCCGTCGTCGTCGGCGAGGTTCACGCCCAGCCAGCAGTCGTGGCCGGCCTCGGCAAGCAGCGCGTGCAGTTCGCCGAAGCGCCGCGCGTTCTCGGCTTCCGGCAGCCACCGCGCGCCGGGATTGGCGGCGCAGAGGATCGCCCATTCGCCGGCGCCGCGCGCCGCCAGCGCGGCGGCCAGCGCCGGCGACGACTCGCCGATGCGCAGGCAGACGCCGCCGAGCGGCAGGTCGACGCAGTAGGCGGTGGCGCGGTAGGCCGCTTCCAGTTCGGGCGTTCTCACGTATCCTCGTCGCCGGCGAAGAGATCGTCCTCGGGGCCGAGCAGTGCCGCTGCCTCGGCCGCCGGCAGCGCTTCGACGGCCTTCAGCTTCTTCGTCACCGCGCGCGTGCGCACCTCGGCCTTGTCGATCGAGTTGCTCGCTTCCTGCAGCTTCTTCCGGGTGTGCGCCAGCGCCTCGCCGAACTTGCCGAACTCGCTCTTCACCGCGCCGAGCACGGCCCACACCTCGCTCGACCGCTGTTCGATGGCCAGCGTGCGGAAGCCCATCTGCAGGCTGTTGAGCATCGCCGCCAGCGTCGTCGGCCCGGCGATCGACACGCGGTGGTCGCGCTGCAGCGCCTCGGCCAGGCCAGGGCGGCGCAGGGCCTCGGCGTAGAGCCCTTCGATCGGCAGGTAGAGGATGGCGAAGTCGGTGGTGTGCGGCGGTTCGACGTACTTCTCGCGGATGGTCCGCGCCTCGTTCTTCAGGCGCGTTTCGAGCGCGCGCGCCGCCGCCTCGACGGCCGCCGGGTCGGCGCGCTCCTGCGCTTCCAGCAGCTTCTGGTAGTCCTCGATCGGAAACTTGGCGTCGATCGGCAGCCACACCGGCGCACCGTCGTCCTTGCCCGGCAGGCGGATGGCGAACTCGACGCGGTCGTTGCTGCGCGGCCGCGTCGCCACGTTCTCGGCGTACTGCTCGGCGGTCAGCACCTGTTCGAGCAGCGCCGCCAACTGCACCTCGCCCCAGGTGCCGCGCGTCTTGACGTTGGAGAGCACCTTCTTCAGGTCGCCGACGCCGGCGGCCAGCGTCTGCATCTCGCCGAGGCCGCGGTGCACCTGCTCCAGACGGTCGGAGACGAGCTTGAACGATTCGCCGAGGCGCTGCTCCAGCGTCGCGTGCAGCTTTTCGTCGACGGTCTTGCGCATCTCGTCGAGCTTCGCCGCGTTGTCGGTCTGGATCGCGGCCAGCCGCGTCTCCACCGTCTGCCGCAACGCCTCGACGCGCGCATCGAAGCTCTGCGTCAGGCGCGAGAGGTGCTGGCCGAAGGCTTCGAACTGCTGCCCCTGCAGCGTGCCCAACTGGCCGACCTGGCCGGCCAGCGACTGGCCGAGGCGGTCGAGCGCAGCCGTCTGCTCGGCGCGGTCGCCGCGCGCCGTCTCGGCGGCTTCGGCGCGCACGCGCGAAAGCTCCTCGCGCAGCTCGCGCGTCTGCCGTTCGAGGATGGCCTCGACGGCGCGGAAGCGTTCCTCGGCCGCCGCGCCGCCGCGGCCGCGGCCGAGCAGGACGAGCTGCAGCACGACGACGACGGCGAGGCCGCCGGCCAGGAGATAGGTGATCGTTTCGTTCATCGTCCTACTTCAGCGAAAAATCGACGCGGCTGCCCTTCGCCTTCTCGTGCTGCGGCCCCGCGCCCGGCGTCAGGTTCGGCTGCAGGATGAAGACGCGCTCGCTCGCCACCTTGCCCTCACTGGTCAGCCACTGCGCGACCTCGCGCGCGCGCCGGTCGGCGAGGCGGCGCAGCGCCTCGTCGTCGGCCGGCATGTTGGCCAGCATCAGCTTCTCCATTTCCTCGACCGGCAGGTCCTTGACCAGGCCGACGACGTTCCTCGGCTTCGGGAATTTCTCGGCCTTGTAGGCCCTTTCCAGGTAGCGCGGGTAGTCCTTGTCGGCGATCTCGACGCTGTCGACCGATCCGGCCTCGGTGCCCTGCTTGACCAGTTCCTCCAGGCGCTGCGCCTTGACGCGGCGCAGCATCGTCGCCTGCTTCAGGCCCTCGCGGTCCGCGTCCGGGTCGATGCGGCCGGCCAGCTCGATCTTCAGGCCGGGCCGATCGACCAGCGCCTTGGCCAGCGTCTGCAGACGCTCGCGCATCGGTGCGGCGAGCGTCGCATAGCCGTGGTCGAACTCGACGTAGGCCATCTCCTCGCCGCCGCCGAACAGCGAGCCGAGCAGCGCGAACGGCGAGGTCACGGCCTTGACGAACAGATTGACGATGACCCTGACGATGACGCCGCCGAGGCTGAACTCCGGATCGTCGAGCGAGCCGGAGATCGGCAGGTTGACATCGATCTCGCCGGCGCGGTTCTTCAGTAGCGACACCGCCAGCGTCACCGGCAGCCTGGTCGCGTCCGGGCTCTCCACCGGCGCGCCGAAGGTGAGCTGGTCGAGGAAGATGCGGTTCTCGGCGACCAGCCGGTCGTCGTCGATCTTGTACTTGAGGAACAGCGACAGCTTGCCCTTGTCGATGGCGTAGCCGGCGTACTTGCCGGAATACGGCGAGAAGCCGGTCAGTTCGATGCCCTTCACCTCGGCGTCGAGGTCGAGAGTGCGCCGGGCGGCGAAGGGGTTGAGCTTGGCCGTGACGGTCAGCGGCGCCAGGTCATCGTAGCTGCCGCGCAGTTCGAGGTCGGCGACCGTGCCCTCGACCGACGACAGCCCGGTGACGCGACCGCCGACCTGGGTCAGGTTGGCCGAGTAGTTGGGCTTCACGAAGTTGTCGGAGAAGGCGATGCGGCCGCCCTGCAGCGTCACCTTGCCGATCTTCACCGGAATCGGCGCCGACTCCGCCTTCGGCGGCAGCGCCGCCTCGGCCCGGCCCTCGCCGCTGACCACCGGCGGTGCTTCGGCGGGCGCCTCGTCCGCCGTCTCCTTGACCATCTGCAGCAGGTTCAACCGGCCTTCCGGGCTGACGATGACGCGCGCGAAGAAGTCGGACAGCGCGATCTCGCCGACGGCGACCGAGGGCGGATCGCTGAGCACGTCGATCTGCCCGAAGTGGAACGACTTCCAGCGCAGGAAACCGGCCGAGTTGATCTTGTCGACGGAATTGAAATCGCCGAGCGTCAGGCTGCCCTTGTAGCCGACGGCCAGCCCGTCCTTGGCCGGCGCCAGGCGGACGTCGCCCTTGGCGCTGACGACGCCGCGGGTCACGGTCAGGTTCAGCATCTCGCCGAAATACGGCTGCAGCGGCAACAGCTCGATGCCGCGCAGGTTCAGTTGCAGCGTGCCCTGCGGCTGCAGCGGGCGCAGCTTGCCGGAAATCTCCGCCTCGCCCTTCCTGTTCACGCGCAGCTTCGCCGCCACCCGCATCTCGGCGTCGGGCGCCGTCGACAGGTTGGCGGCTTCGAGCGAGGCCAGCTCGACGGTCTGCACGGCGGCCGGCGCGTGCGTCGCGTCCTCGAAGCGGAGGCGGTGGTCGGCGAGGTTCAGCCGGTCGACGACGACGCGCCACGGCGCCGCGGCGTCGTCCTCTTCCTTCGCCGCCTTCAGCGCCGGCGGGTGGAAGAAGCGCAGGCTGCCGTCCTTGCCGCGGCCGACGCTGGCGCGCACGCCGCGCATCGCGTATTCGCCGATGCGCAGCGCCCGGCCCGGCAGGTCGAGGCGTCCGTCGTTCACCGCGAACTCGCCGACCTGCAGCCGCTCGCCGCCGTCGACGCGGCCGGCGAGCGCGAGCGCCAGCGGCTTGCCGCCGCTGTCGAAGCCGCTCGCGTCGAGGCGCAGGTCGCGCAGCGCCAGGCGCTGCTCGGTGCCGGTCGACAGGTCGAGCAGGCGGACGCTGCCGTCGCGCAGCTCGATGCGGTCGATGCTCACCTGCGGCGCCGCTTCGTCCGCTGCTGCGGCCGCGGGCGCCGGCTTCGCGGCGGGCGCGGCCGGCGGCGCCAGCGCCAGCCAGTTGAGCACGCCGTCCTTGCCGATGCGCACGTCCACTTCCGGCGCCTCGACGGCGATGCGCTCGATGCCCACGGCCAGCCGGATCAGATCCACCTCGCGCAGGCCGACGTCGAGCCGCTTCATCGCCAGCAGCGGGCCGTCCGCCGCGGCCAGGCGGAAATCGCGGAGGGCGAGGCTGCCGTCCAGGGTCAGCGTCGCCGGCTGGTCCGGCGCCTGCAGGAAGCGCAGGCGCAGCCGGCTGTCGAGGGCGCCGCCGTCGATGCGCACCGGCAGGGCGACCGGCGAATAGGCGAAATAGCGGGCCAGTTGCAGGTCGTCGAGGTCGAGCGCCAGCT
This sequence comes from Rhodocyclaceae bacterium, assembly GCA_019455325.1. GTDB lineage: Bacteria > Pseudomonadota > Gammaproteobacteria > Burkholderiales > Rhodocyclaceae > Proximibacter. The sequence continues at coordinate 369,417 of JACFMQ010000001.1, forward strand.
CGCTCTCGTGCGCCTCGGCAAAGGGGCGGCTCTTGCCGGTGAGGAGCAGCGGCGCGTCGTTGACCGTCGCCGAGAAGTGCGGCTCGACGTAGGTCTCGGCGTAGAACGACAGACTGGAAACGAAGGGCAGGCGCAGCGTCAGGTCGCGCACCGCGTGGCTGACGCCCTGCAGGCGGTCGTCGAAGTCCACGCTGCCGCCGGCGATCTGGATGTTGCTCACCGAGAAGCGCGGCGGCGCGGCGTCCTCCTTCGGTTCGGCCGGCGGCGCCAGCCATTCGTCGAGCAGGTCGGAGAAGTTGTAGCGTCCGTCGGCGGTGCGCGTCACGCGCAGGCGCGGCCCGAGCAGTTCGACCTCCTTGACGACGACGCCGGCGACCAGCGCCGACCGGAATTCGGCGTTCACGCGCAGCGAGTCGAAGCCGAGCACCTCGTTCGCCGCGCCGCCGCCCTCTCCTTCCTGCCCGTCGCCGGCCGGTTCGCGCACCGACAGGCCGCGGATCGTCGCCGTCAGCGTATAGGGATTGAGGCTCACCGACTCGACCGTCACCTCGCGCTGCAGCGCCTCGCCCAGCTTGGCGACGAGCAGCCATTTGAGCAGCGGCGGCGCCGCCAGGAAGCCGAGGATGCCGACGACGACGAAGGCAGCGGCGAGGCGAAGCCCCCATTTGCGGGTACGCGGATCGCGGGCAACGGTCGCGGGGTCGATTTTTCCGATCTTGAACATGGCGCACTCCGGCTGCGGTCCCCGACGGTAACGCGGAGAAGCGGGGAAAATTCGGCGGATTCTCGGCAACCGCGCCGCCGCGCGCGGCAGAGCGATCGCGCCTCGGAATTTACCACATGCCCCTGGCAAGCTTGCCCGGCGCCGCTGCGGCGAGCCGGAAATTCGAGCTAGAATGAGCCGCCGGATCGCCGCTGCCACCATGGACACCGCATGAAGCCCTCCCTCGAATACGCCCGGATCGGCCCCGGGGCCGCCCGCCATCCCCGGGAGCGGCGCGGCGCCGCGCCGGCCGACACGGCGCAAGCCTGAGCCAGCGCATGGGACACCGCATTCCGAAAATCCTCATCGTCGACGACAACGACGTGATGCGCATGCTGCTGCGCGGCATCCTGCGCGGCGAGGAGTACGAGATCGTCGGCGAGGCAAGGAACGGCCTGCAGGCGGTGGAAGCCGTGCAGCGCCTGTCGCCGGACATCGTCTGCCTCGACGTCATGATGCCGGAGATGGACGGCCTGGAGGCGCTGCAGGCGATCAAGCAGGCGAAGCCGGAGACGACGGTGGTGATGATCACCGGCAGCCCGAGCAAGGAGAACTTTCAGGAGTCGATCCAGGGCGGCGCCGCCGGCTTCATCATCAAGCCCTTCAACGCCGCCCGGGTGCTCGACACGCTCGGCCGCGTGTGGCCGGCGCGCGCCGGCGCGCGCGCGCAGTAGCCCCCTCAGAACTCGTTGCGCCAGGCGCGGATCGCGGCAAACACCTCGACCGCGCTCGCCGCCGCCGGATCGCGCCGTTGCGCTGCGGCGATCACCGCCGGCTCGTCGCAGCGCAGGAAGGGATTGGTCGCCTTCTCCAGACCGATGGTGGACGGCAGCGTCGGCTCGCCGCGCGCGCGCATCGCCGCGGCCTCGGCGATGCGCCGGCGGATCGCCGGATTGTCGGGCTCGACGGCCGCCGCGAAGCGCAGGTTCGCCTCGGTGTATTCATGCGCGCAATAAACCTCCGTGTCGTCGGGCAGCGCCGCCAGCCGCGCCAGCGAATCCGCCATCTGCGCCGGCGTGCCCTCGAACAGGCGGCCGCAGCCGGCGCCGAAGAGCGTGTCGCCGCAGAACAGCCTCCGGCCGGCGAGATAGGCGAGATGGCCGCGCGTGTGACCGGGCACGGCGAGCACCGCGAAGCCGCCGAGGCCGGCGATCTCGATCCGTTCGCCGCCCGAGAGTGGCCGCGAAAGGCCTGTGATAGACTCGGCAGCCGGTCCGAAGACCGCTGCGCCGTGGCCGGCGACGAGCCGCTCGACGCCGCCCTGGTGGTCGGCGTGGTGGTGCGTGACGAGGATGGCGGCGAGCCGCAGCCCGCTGCCGGCGAGCGCCGCTTCGACCGGCGCCGCGTCGCCCGGATCGACGACGGCCGCGCGGTCGCCGCGCCGCAGCAGCCAGACGTAGTTGTCGCGGAAGGCCGGGATCGGCCGCACCGCGAAGGCTTCAGGATCGGAACTGGCGGTCATCGCGTTATTGTCGGAGAAGCACGCACAATGTCAAACCCCGCGCTCGAACGCTGGCTCCTCTCACCGCAGGGCCGCTACGCGCTCGACTGGGAACGCGCCCGCATCGACGAGGCGGTCGCCGACGTCTTCGGCTACAACGCGCTGCAACTGGGCCTGCCGCAGATCGACCTGCTCGCGCACAACCGCATCCCGTTCCGCCAGCGCGTCGGCCCGCCGGCCGCGGACGGACGCATCGACGTCGACTGCGACCTGCGCCAGTTGCCGATCGCCGCCAACAGCATCGACCTGGTCGTGCTGCCGCACGTGCTGGAGTTCGACGAGGAGCCGCACCAGATCCTGCGCGAGGTCGAGCGCGCGCTGATCCCGGAAGGTCAGGTCGTGATCACCGGCTTCAACCCGCTCTCGCTGTGGGGCGTGCGCCGCTACCTGCCGCCGCGCGCCGCGGAGTTCCCGTGGCAGGGGCAGTACCTGTCGCTGCGGCGCATCAAGGACTGGCTGCAACTGCTCGGCTTCGAGGTCGGACCCGGCAGCTTCGGCTGCTACGCGCCGCCGTGCCGGACCGCGCGCTGGCTGCAGCGCTGGCATTTCATGGAAGGGGCCGGCCGCCGCGCCTGGCCGTTCGCCGGCGGCGTCTATCTCGTGCGCGCGATCAAGCGCGTGCACGGCATGCGCCTCGTGCGCCCGGCCTGGCGCAACGACAAGGCGCGCGCCAAGGCGCTGTCGCCGATCGCACAGAAGGAGGGCCCGCATGGGCGCTGAGGAAAGAGACGAAGTCATCGACATCTGGGCCGACGGCGGCTGCCGCGGCAACCCCGGCCCCGGCGGCTGGGGCGTGCTGCTGCGCACCGGCGGGCACGAGAAGGAGCTGTGGGGCGGCGAGCCGGCGACGACCAACAACCGCATGGAGCTGACCGCCGTCATCCGCGCGCTGGAGGCGCTGAAGCGGCCGGTGCGCGCGCGCGTGCACACCGACTCGCAGTACGTGCAGAAGGGCATCAGCGAGTGGATCCACGGCTGGAAGAGGAACGGCTGGAAGACTTCCGACAAGAAGCCGGTGAAGAACGCCGACCTCTGGCAGACGCTCGACGGGCTGGCCGCCAGGCACCGGCTGGAGTGGCTGTGGGTCCGGGGCCACGCCGGCGACCCCGGCAACGAGCGCGCCGACGCGCTGGCCAACCGGGGCATCGACGAACTCGATGTCGGCGCCCGCCGCCGGAACTGATCCCGATCAAGCCGCCGGCGACGACGCTGCGGCAGAATGCAAACCCATGCGACAGATCTTCCTCGACACCGAAACCACCGGCCTGGAAACGCGGCTCGGCCACCGCATCATCGAACTCGCCTGCGTCGAGATGGTGAACCGCCGGCTGACGCGGCGCCACCTGCACTACTACGTGAACCCGGACCGCGACATCGACGAGGGCGCGCTCGCCGTGCACGGCATCAGCCGCGAATTCCTCGCCGACAAGCCGCGCTTCGGCGAGGTCGCCAACGAGTTCCTCGACTTCATCCGCGGCGCCGAGCTGGTCATCCACAACGCCGCCTTCGACGTCGGCTTCCTCGACTACGAGCTGAACATGCTCGGCCTGGCGCCGATCTCGACGGTCTGCGTGAACGTGCGCGACACGCTGAAGATGGCGCGCGAGCTGCATCCGGGCAAGAAGAACAACCTCGACGCGCTGTGCGACCGCTACGGCGTCGACAACTCGCGCCGCACGCTGCACGGCGCGCTGCTCGACGCGGAAATCCTCGCCGACGTCTACGTGGCGATGACGCGCGGCCAGGAAAGCCTGATCATCGACCTGGCGCCGCAGCCGGGCACGCAGATCGAGATCGCCGCCGGCGGCGAACGCCGGCCGACGCCGGTGCTCGCGGCCAGCGACGAGGAGCTGGCCGAGCACGCCCGCGTGCTGGCGGCGATCCAGAAGGAAAGCAGGGGGAAATGTCTCTGGTTGCCCGCCGAGCCGCCGGCGCAATCCTGATCCTGCTCGCCGCCGCCGCGGCGCAGGCCGCGCAACCGCTGCAGCCCTGGCTCGACGCCGCCCCGGCCGGCGCCGTGCTGCGCCTGCCGCCCGGCACCTATGCCGGGCCGGCCGTCCTGGAAAAGCCGCTGACGCTGGACGGCAACGGCGAGGTGACGATCGACGGCGGCGGCCGCGGCAGCGTGCTCACGATACGCACCCACGGCGCCGTCGTGCGCGGCCTGCGCATCGTCCGCTCCGGCGAATCGCACGACGCGGTCGACAGCGGCATCGTCGTCGCAGGCAACGGCAACCGCATCGAGAACAACGTGGTCGAGGACGTGCTCTTCGGCATCACGCTGCATCAGGCCAACGACAATCGGGTCGCCGGCAACCGCATCCGCTCCAAGCCCTGGGACATCGCCGACCGCGGCGACGGGCTGCGCCTGTGGTACAGCATGGGCAACCGCATCGAGAACAACGACATCGCACAGATCCGCGACGTGACGGTCAGCAATTCGCCGCGCAACCGCTACGTCGGCAACACGATCCGCGACAGCCGGCGGGCGATGAACTTCCTCTTCTCGCACCGCAGCCTGGTCGAGGGCAACCGCCTCTCCCACAACGCCACCGGGCTGACCATCCTCAACTCCGACGGCATCGTCATCCGCGGCAACCACATCGCGCACGCCATGGACGCCTCGGGCGCCGGCATCGCCATCAAGGAATCGAGCGCGGCGCTGGTGCACGACAACGACATCCTGCACTGCGCCGTCGGCATCCTCGCCGACTCGCCGCTGCATTCGCTCAACCGCATCAGCATCGTCGGCAACCGGCTGTCGCACAACGTCACCGGCATCAGCTTCTACGGCGAGCGCGGCGGCCACCTGGTGCTCGCCAACCGCTTCGCGCACAACCTGTGGCAGGCGACCGTCGGCGGCGACGAACGCGGCGACATGAACGTCTGGCTGGACAACCACTGGGACGACTACCAGGGCTTCGACCGCGACGGCGACGGCATCGGCGACACGCCCTACGAGATCTGGGCGCACGCCGACCGCATCTGGATGGATACGCCGATGGCCCGCTTTTTCCGCAACTCGCCGGTGCTCGAAATGCTCGACTTCCTCGAACGGCTGGCGCCCTTTTCCTCGCCGGTGCTGCTCGTCCGCGACCCGCGGCCCGTTGCGCACGGGCGCTAGCGGGCCGCCCTCTCCCCTGCACGATTCACCCTCAACCCTGCACCTTCCGCTGCCGATAATCAGACATATCACAGGAGAACGCCATGAATGCGACCACACAGCAGTCCCCGCTCGCCCAGGAAGGCGGCGCCGCCTTGACGCCGGAAATGTTCGCCCCGCTCGCGTACTGGGCAAGCGGCTTCGAATACGCCTTCGGCTATCAGATGCAGTTGTTCTGGGATTTCTGGGGCTTCACGCACGGCGAGGGCTGACGAGCGCGCGCAGGCGCACCGCCAGCGGCGCCGGCAGCCAGCGCGCGCGGCGCTCGACGTGGCGGTGGAAGAAGGCGCCGACGGCGATGCTCAGCGCCCAGGCGAGAAACATCGCCGCCAGCGCGACGCCGTCCCCGCCGCCGCCGAGGCGGACGTAGAGCGCACTGACCAGCAGGAAGATCGGGAAGTGCAGCAGAAACACCGAAAACGAGATGCGCCCGAGAAACCCGAGCAGCGCCGAGCGCGGCCAGCGCAGCAGCCAGCCCTGCCGGTGGCCGAGCGCCAGAACCGCGGCGACGGCCAGAGCGAGCGCGATGCGCAGGCGGAAATCGACGGCCAGCGCCGAAGCGACGACCAGCGCCGGCACCGCCAGCAGGCAGGAATTCCACCGCCGGCCCCCCAGCCACCAGGCAAACGCGCCGAGCGCATACGAGCCGAAGAAGTAGATGCCCCAGTCGTCGAGCGACGCATCGTGGTTGAAATGGAACAGCGATGCGCCGCCGAGCGCGGCGACCAGCGCCATCGCCGCCGCCGCCGAGCGTTCGCCGCAGCGGGCGGCCAGCGCCATGAGCAGGGCGAGCATGGCGTAGAGCTGCAGGTCGATGGCCACGTACCAGACGCCGGCCGACAGCGAGGGCACGTCGAGGATGTCGTGCAGCAGCAGGCCGTGCGCGATCAACTGGCGCAGGTCGGTGATCTCGGGGATCGCCTCGTCGTCCATCCAGTGCTCGGCCAGCAGCGCCACGCCGAGCGCCAGCAGCATGGCGACGACGAAGGGCGGCGCCAGCCGCAGGTAGCGGTGCCAGACCTGCGCCAGCGGATTGCGCGGCAACGGCCGGCCGTCGGCGGCCAGCGCCCGTGCGGCGAGGAAGCCGCCGACGACGAGGAAGACCTGGACGAGCATCCGCCCATAATCGAAAAGCACCCCGGAGAGCGCCGGCAGCATGCGGTTCATCGCCTTCGCCAGCGGCCCGTAGCAGACCAGATGGTGGAGAAGGATCAACTGCGCGGCAATGCCCTTGAGGGCATCGATCAGCGGCATGCGCGCCGCTGCGCGGCCGGCCGCGGCCGCGTCGTCCGGATTCGCCGGCTTCATTGCATGTTCCCTGTCTGCAAACGCAAAGGGCCGGCTCCGGGCCGGCCCGCATTCCTGTCGCGCGCCGCCGCCGCTCAGGCGGTCACGTTGATCACGGTGCCGGTGGTCTGGCCCTCGGCGTTGACCAGAGGCGCCGGCGGGGGCGTCGGCGCGGATGAACTACTCGCGACGCTCCGCCCCAACGCCTCGAAGCTGCGGCTGACCTTGCTCAGTTCGGTCAGCGACACCACCGCCTGCCGCGCCGAACCGGCCTCGCTCTCCGCCCGGTCGGAACGGACCTTGAGATCGCGTGCATTCTCCCGCGCCGCGTCGGCCTGCTGCTGGGCGCTCGCCGCCTCCCGGCGCAAGGACCGCGCATTCGCCTCCGCCCGCTCGGCGGTGCGCTCCACCTGCTGCGTGCGCAACTGCTGCATCACGAAAGCCCCGGGGGCCTGCGCCCCGGCCACCGACGATACCGCCATCCCGCTCTCCTGCCCGCCCTGCCGACGACTCCGGCTCAGGCGGTGACGTTGACGCGGGTGCCGGTGGTCTGCCCTTCGGCGTTCTTCACTGGCTGCGGCTGCGACGGCTGCTGCGCTTCGTTGCGCTCGGCGCGCTCCTCGGGGCGCGGCTGCGGACGTTCCGTTTCGCGCGCTTCCGGCGCCTGCCGGGTCTGCTGCGCGACCTGCGCCGAGGAAGAAGAACCCACCGATTCGATTGCCATGATTGCCACCTCTTTCTGCGTGGTACGTGGCGTTAACTCTATACCATCCGTGAGCTTTTTCCAGACGCGGGGCGGCACGTCAACGAAAAAAGCCGGCAAAGCCGGCTTTTTCCAGATCTGGTGGGCGGTACTGGGATCGAACCAGTGACCCCTGCCGTGTGAAGGCAGTGCTCTACCGCTGAGCTAACCGCCCGATAGAGGCGCGCATTGAACCACAAGCGGCGGCGGCGGGTCAAGTTTTGCGGGTAAAATGCGCGGCTTTCCCCATCCGGCTACAGAACCCATGGTCCGCACCCGCTTCGCCCCCTCGCCCACCGGCTTCCTGCACATCGGCGGCGCCCGCACCGCGCTCTTCGCGTGGGCCTACGCCCGCCGCCACGGCGGCCAGTTCATCCTGCGCATCGAGGACACCGACGTCGCCCGCTCCACGCAGGAAGCGGTCGATGGCATCCTGCAGGCCATGGACTGGCTGGCACTCGACTACGACGAAGGCCCGTTCTACCAGATGCAGCGCATGGACCGTTACAAGGAAGTCATCGCGCAGATGCTCGCCGCCGGCAGCGCCTATCGCTGCTACGCCTCGCCCGAGGAGCTGGAAGTGATGCGCGAGGCGCAGCGCGCGCGCGGCGAGAAGCCGAAGTACGACGGCCGCTGGCGCCCGGAGCCGGGCAAAACGCTGCCCGAGCCGCCGGCCGGCGCGCAGCCGGTGGTGCGCTTCCGCGGTCCGACCGACGGCGTCGTCGGCTGGGACGACAAGGTCAAGGGCCGCATCGAGTTCAGCAACGCCGAACTCGACGACCTGATCATCGCCCGCCCGGACGGCACGCCCACCTACAACTTCTGCGTCGTCGTCGACGACTGGGACATGGGCATCACGCACGTCATCCGCGGCGACGACCACGTGAACAACACGCCGCGCCAGATCAACATCCTCGAAGCGCTCGGCGCGCCGGTGCCGACCTACGCGCATGTGTCGATGATCCTCGGCGACGACGGCCAGAAGCTCTCGAAGCGCCACGGCGCGGTGAACGTCATGGAGTACGAGCAGAACGGCTACCTGCCGGAAGCCATCGTCAACTACCTAGCGCGGCTGGGCTGGTCGCACGGCGACGACGAGGTCTTCTCGCGCGAACAGCTCGTCGAATGGTTCGACCTCGATCACATCACGCCGTCGGCTGCGCAGTTCAACACCGAGAAGCTGAACTGGCTGAACGCGCACTACCTCAAGCAGGCCGACGACGCGCGGCTGGCCGCGCTGGTGCAAAAACGCTTCGAGGAGCGCGGCGTGGCCGTCGCCGCAGCGCCGTCGCTGACAGCGATCGTCGGCCTCTACAAGGAGCGCGTCGGCAGCGTCAACGAACTCGCCGACGCCGCCGAGGTGTTCTACATCGACCTGCACCCGCGGGCCGAACTGCTGGCGCAGCATCTCGCCGAGGAAGCGAAGCCGGCGCTCGCCGATTTCATCGAGGGCGCGCAAAGCGTCGCCTGGGAGGCGCCGGCAATCGGCGCGCTGATCAAGGAAACGGTGGCGAAGCACGGCCTGAAGATGCCGAAGCTGGCGATGCCGCTGCGCGTGCTGCTCACCGGCCAGGCGCAGACGCCGTCGGTCGACGCGGTGGTCGCGCTGTTCCCGCGCGAGACGGCGCTCGCCCGGCTGCGGCGCGGCCTCGGCTGATCCGCCGATTTCGCTTTACAGGGAGAAAGGCCCTCCCTATAATGCGCGCTTCTTTCGGGCCGGGGGTATAGCTCAGCTGGGAGAGCGCTTGCATGGCATGCAAGAGGTCAGCGGTTCGATCCCGCTTACCTCCACCAGCACGAAGGAAACGGTTCGACGATTGTCCCCATCGTCTAGAGGCCTAGGACACCGCCCTTTCACGGCGATAACCGGGGTTCGAATCCCCGTGGGGACGCCAATTCAGGCGGCTGCAGACTCACCCCTGCAGCCCCATGCTTCACCGACGCGGAGTGGTAGTTCAGTCGGTTAGAATACCGGCCTGTCACGCCGGGGGTCGCGGGTTCGAGTCCCGTCCACTCCGCCACAAAACAAAACGCCCGGCAGCCGCCGGGCGTTTTCGTTTCTACCGAGGCATTCGCTCAACCGCGCCCGGAACCTTCCTTCGGGCCGCGGCGCGGGCCGTCGCGGCGATGGTCGCCGAAGGGCTTGAAACTGTCGAAGGTCTTCTGCTGCTCGGGGCTGAGCTTGGCGTAGAACGCGCGCAGCGAGACGAGGCCGGCTTCCATCTCCTGCTGCCGTTCCTTGTGCCGCTCCAGCATCCGCGCCATGCGCTCCGGCGCCGGCAGCTTGGCCAGCGCCTCGGAATCCGGGCGGCGCTCGCGCATCTTCGTCATCTTCTCCTTCATGTCACCGCGCCAGGCCTGCCAGGCGGTTTCCTGCTCCGGGTTCAGCTTCAGCTCCGTCTGCAGGCGGTCGAGACGCTTGCTCATGTATTCGCCGGCGGCCTTGCCCGACATCGCCTGCGGCCCGCCGCAGGGGCCATCGCCGCGGGCATGGGCGAGTCCTCCGGCCGAGACGCCGAGAATGGTCAGGGCGGCGACGATCATGCGAGTGTTTCGTTTCATGGCTATCTCCTTCATCGGGGTTGTCGTGGCGTTGTCCACGGCACCCATTGAATGCCGCCGATGTATCCCCCTTGTGTCGCCACCGGCGGCAATTCGTAACAAACCGTATCGATGTAGCCGCCGGTGCGGATACAGAGCGATACAAACCGGCGCCGCCGACGCCGTGACACCACCGCCGTCCGCGCGGACAATGGCGGCCATGGACAATGCAGCCCACATCCTCGTCGTCGACGACGACCGCGAAATCCGGCAACTGGTCGGCGACTACCTGCGCGGCAACGGCTTTCGCCTGAGCCTCGCCGCCGACGGCCGGCAGATGCGCCAGGCGCTCGACGAGGCGCGCGTCGACCTCGTCGTCCTCGACCTCATGCTGCCCGGCGAGGACGGCCTCACCCTGTGCCGCCACCTGCGCGCGACGCCGGCCTTCGTGCAGTTGCCGATCCTCATGCTGACCGCCCGCGGCGAGCCGATCGACCGCGTCGTCGGCCTGGAAATGGGTGCCGACGATTACCTGGCGAAGCCCTTCGAGCCGCGCGAGCTGCTTGCCCGCATCCGCAACATCCTGCGCCGCGCGCGCGCCCTGCCCGACCGGCCGGCCGGCCATGCGCCGCGCTACCGCTTCGCCGGCTGGACGCTGGACTGCGGCCTGCGGCAACTGAGCTCGCCGGAGGCTGTCGTCGTCCCGCTGTCCGGCGCCGAGTACCGGCTGCTGCTGGTCTTCCTCGAACATCCGCAGCGCGTGCTCAACCGCGACCAGTTGATGGATCTCACCAAGGGCCGCGACGCCGATCCCTTCGACCGCTCGATCGACCTGCAGATCAGCCGCCTGCGCCAGAAGCTCGGCGACGACGCGCGCGCGCCGACGCTGATCAAGACCGTGCGCAACGAAGGCTACGTGCTGGCGACGCCGGTCGAGGAGTCCGCCTGATGTCCGCCCTCGCCCGCTGGATGCCGGCGTCGCTGGCGGTGCGCGTCTTCATCGTGCTGCTGCTCGGCATCCTGCTCGCCGCGGCGCTGACCTTCGACCTGGCGCAGCGCGACCGGCGCGAGGTCATCGCGCACTTCCACGCGCGCGAGACGGCGCAGCGCGTCTCCGACCTGCTCAACCTGCTGGCCATGCTGCCGGCCGAGAAGCGGCAGCAGGCGCTCGACGAACTGAGCCACGACGAATGGCGCCTGGCCCCGGCCGACGCCTGCAACGGGCCGCGCGCGTCGCTGCTGGCGCGCGGGCTGGAGGAGCGGCTGTCGGCCAAGGTGCGGCTCGATGCCGCCGTGCGCGTGCCGCAGCGCCGGGAACGGATGGCGCCGCCGGCGCTGGCGGTGCGCGGCAGCTTTGCCGACGGCAGCGCCTTCTGCATCGTGCACCAGAGCCCGCGGCGGATATCGCAGCCGATCGAGCAATGGCGCTACCCGTTCAGCCTGGCGCTGTTCGTCGCCCTCATCGCGCTGCTCAGCTGGTTCGCCGTGCGCCTCGTGCTGCGTCCGCTGCAGCGCATGACCACCGCCGCCGAAGCCTTCGGCCGCGACATCCGCCAGCCGCCGCTGGACACCGGCGGCCCGGCCGAGGTACGGCAGGCAGCGCAGGTCTTCAACGTCATGCAGGACCGGATACGCGAGGCCATGGCCGAGCGCACGCAGATCCTGGCGGCGGTGACGCACGACCTGAAGACGCCGCTGACGCGCATGCGCCTGCGCCTCGAAGCCTGCGAGGACGCCGGCCTGCGCGAAAAGCTGGGCGGCGACCTCGACGCCATGCAACGCCTGGTGGACGAAGGGCTGGATCTGGCGCGCAGCATGGCCTCGGGCGAGGCCGCCGTGCGCATGGATATCGGCGCGCTGCTCGCCTCGATCGCCGACGACGCGGCCGACGCCGGCCAGCCGGTGCGCTACGCCGGGCCCACCGGCGTCCTCACCGAGGGCCAGCCGAACGGCCTGCGGCGGGCGATCGAGAACCTCGTCGACAACGCGCTGAAGTACGGCGGCGAGGCGGACATCCTGCTGGAAACGGCGAAGGACGCGATCGTCGTCCGCATCCTCGACCGCGGCCCGGGCATCCCGGCCGACCGGCTCGACGAGGTGCTGCAGCCGTTCGTCCGGCTGGAAGCCTCGCGTTCGCGCGAGAGCGGCGGCACCGGCCTCGGCCTGGCCATCGCCGCCAACCTCGTCGCCGCCCAGGGCGGCACGCTGACGCTGAACAACCGGCCGGACGGCGGGCTGGAAGCGCGCATCGCGCTGCCGTGGCCGGCGCCGGGCGCGGCCGCCGGATGAGCGCCTACGCCGGCATCCCGACGGTCGAGATCAATCCGGTCGACACCCGCGTCCGCGCCGGCGCCGCCGAGGCCATGGCAGGCATCTGGCGCGACCTGCGCGCGGCGATGGACTGAACCTCGCCTACGTTATAATCGCGCACTTCCGCAGGCTGAACCGCCAGCCGTTCGCCACCCGAAATCCGCCCCGCCGACGGCGGCCGGTACGAGGAGACCGAATGACGTTCAGAATCACCCGCGCCCTGCCGCTCGCCCTGCTTGCGCTGAGCGCGGTCGCCCACGCCGCCGACGCGCCGGCCGTCGGTCCCGCCGACGCCGTCCCCGCCGAAAACCGCCTCCTGCCACCGCCCGCCGAGGCCGGCGACGAAGCCCCCGATTCCCTCGCCCTGCCGACCACCGAGATCGCCCCGCCGCCCGCCCTGCCGCACGCCATCGACCTGACGGCGACGCCGGACGACATCTTCGTGCGCATCCGCAACGGTTTCGCCATGCCGAACCTGAACGACGACCTGGTGCTGGCGCAGCAGCAGTGGTACCTGAACCGGCCGGACTATCTGCGCCGCATGGTCGACCGCAGCGCCCGCTACCTGCACCACATCGTCGAGGAGCTGGAAGGCCGCGGCATGCCGACCGAGCTGGCCTTCCTGCCGATGGTCGAGAGCGCCTACAACCCGATGGCCTATTCGCGCGCGCACGCCTCCGGCCTCTGGCAGTTCATCCCGAGCACCGGCCGCAACTACAACCTGCGGCAGGACTGGTGGATGGACGAGCGGCGCGACATCGTCGCCGCCACCTCGGCCGCGCTCGACTACCTGCAGACCATCTACGAGATGCACGGCGACTGGTTCCTCGCGCTGGCCTCCTACAACTGGGGCGAGGGCGCGGTGGCGCGGGCAATCCGCAAGAACGACGCCAAGGGTCTGCCGACCGACTACCTGAGCCTGACCATGCCGGCCGAGACGCGCAACTACGTGCCGAAGCTGCAGGCGCTGAAGAACATCTTTTCCAGCCCGCAACTGCTCGCCCAACTGGAGCTGCCGCCGGTGCCGAACCAGCCCTACTTCGCCACCGTCACGCCGAAGGCCGACATCGACATCAAGCTCGCCGCCCGCCTCGCCGAAATGCCGGTTGACGAGTTCGTCGCCCTCAACCCGGCGCACAACCGGCCGGTGATCAAGTCGGACGCGACGCTGGTGATCCCGGCGGAAAAGCTGGAGACCTTCCAGGCCAACCTGGAAAGCCATCAGGAAGAAGACAAGCCGCTCTCCAAATGGCAGACCTACACGCTCAAGCGCGGCGAAAACCTGGAAAAGGTGGCGCCGCGCTTCGGCATCACGCTCGCCGACCTGAAGCGCGTCAACGGCCTCGGCAGCCGCCTGCGCACCACGGCCGGCCTGACCGTTCTGGTGCCCGCCGACGGCGCCGGCAGCATCGACATGGCGGCTCTGCCGCGCCTGCCCTCGGCCAACGCGGCGCCGGCGACGACGGCCGGCGCGGTGATCGTGCGCCGGGGCGATACCCTGGCGGCGATCGCGCAGCGCACCGGCGTCAGCGTCGCCGAGCTGCGCCGCATCAACCGCCTGAAGAGCGACCGCCTCATCGCCGGCAGCCGCCTCGCGCTGAGCACGCCGCCGCCCGCGGCCAAGGCGCGCGCGACGGTCAGCGCGCCGGCGGCAAAGGCACCTGCGGTCAGGGCGACGGTGACGAAAGCGCCGCCGGCGAAAGCCGCGGCGACCGCGGCCAAGGCGCCGGCCGGCAAGCAGCCGCGCATCACGCGCTACACCGTCAAGCGCGGCGACACGCTGTATTCCATCGCCCGCCAGTTCAAGGTCGAGCAGCAGGATCTGCTGCGCTGGAACGGCCCGGCGACGAAGTCGCTGCAGCCCGGCCAGCAGTTGACCATCCGGCTCGCACAGAGCGACTGAGCGCCGCCCCGCCCGCCGGAACTCCCGGCCCGGCCGCTGTCCAATCCGGTACAGCCCGCCACCGCCGCCCGCGGTACGGCGGCGCCTCCTGCGGCGGGCAAAGGAGGCTGATCATGCTGATGACCGACATTCCGCGAATGCTCGTTTCCGAAAAGAGCGGCTGGGAAGAGATCGACCGCTCGCACTTCTCGCACCGCTGGTTCTTCCGCAGCGTCGTCATGCCGCTGTCGCTGCTGCCGCCGGCCCTCTACGCCTACGCCGAGCTGATGCATCCGGGCGCCGTCTTCCCGCTGTCGGTGCCGGCGCCGAGCGGCATGCAGTTGCTCGTCAGCGGCATCGTCTTCTACGGCATCCAGTTGGCGATGGTCGGCTACATGGCGATGCTGATCCAGCGCATGGCGCTCGGCCGCGGCCACGATCCGGGCTACGACGGCGCCTACGCGCTGGCGGCGATCGCGCCGGTGCCGCTGTGGCTGTCCTCGCTGTCGCTGCTGGTGCCGAGCGCGCCGTTCGCCTTCGCCATGGTGGCGCTCGCCTGGGTCGCGTCGATCGCGCTGCTGCGCCACGGCGTGCGGCCGCTGCTGCACATCGGCGACGGCAAGACCGCGCGCTACGTGGCCAACGTCGTCACGCTGGCCGGCGTCGCCGCGTGGATCGGGCTGCTCATCGTCGCCGGGCTGATCAACAGCGTCGTGCTGAGCTGGTGGAACATCTGACGGCTGCCGCCGTTCAGCGGTAGAGGTGGCAGCGGACGACGCGCGTCGCCGACAGCGCGCGCTCGTCCGGATAGCGCTCGCGGCATTCGGCGGTGGCGAAGGCGCAGCGCGGGTGGAAATGGCAGCCAGCCGGCGGCTTCGCCGGCGACGGCGTTTCGCCCGGCAGGCGGATGATGCTGCCGCCGGCCGCCGGCCGCGGCGGCGGCACCGCCGAGAGCAGCGCCCGGGTGTACGGGTGCTGTGGCTGGCGCAGCACCTCCTCGACCGTGCCGCGTTCGACGATGCGGCCGAGGTACATCACCGCCACCTCGTGCGCCAGGTGCTCGACGACGGCGAAGTTGTGCGTGATGAACAGGTAGGCCAGCCCGAGCCGCGACTGCAGTTCGCCGAGCAGGTTGAGGATCTGCGCCTGCACCGAGACGTCGAGCGCCGAGGTCGGCTCGTCGCAGATCAGTAGCTCCGGCTGCACGGCCAGCGCGCGGGCGATGGCGATGCGCTGGCGCTGGCCGCCGGAGAACTCGTGCGGATAGCGGTCGACGGCGCCGGCGTCGAGCCCGACCTGCGCCAGCAGCGCGGCGACCGCGGCCTGCGTTTCCTGCGCGTTCCTCGGCGCGTCGCCGAGCAGGGCCTGCATGCCCTCGGCGATGATCTCGCCGACGGTGAGGCGCGGGTTGAGCGAGGCGAACGGGTCCTGGAAGACCATCTGCATGCGCCGGCGCAGCGGCCGCAGCGCGCGCCGCGACAGGCCGGCGATCTCGCGTCCGTCCATGCGCACGCTGCCGGCCGTCGGCGCCAGCAGTTGCAGGATCGCCTTGCCGACCGTGGTCTTGCCGCAGCCGGATTCGCCGACCAGCGCCAGCGTGCGGCCGGCAGCCAGCGCCAGCGACACACCGTCGACCGCGCGCACGTGGCCGACCGTGCGCTGGAAGACGCCGCGGCGGATCGGGAAATGCACCTTCAGGTCCGCCACCTGCAGCAGCGGCCCGACGTCGGCGGCCGCGGCAGCGGCTGCCGCGCTCGCCGCCGCGCTTGCCGGCGTCGGCCGCCGCCGGCCCTCTTCCTCGATCAGATGGCAGCGAACGCGCTGCCCGTCGCCGGCCGGCGACCAGCCCGGCGACTCGTCGCGGCAGCGCGCCCAGGCGTGCGGGCAGCGCGGCGCGAAGCGGCAGCCGGCAGGCATCGCCGACAGCGCCGGCACCTGGCCGGCGATCGTCGCCAGACGCGCGCCGCGCCGCGAAAGATCGGGCAAGGCGGCGAACAGCGCCTGCGTGTAGGGATGGCGCGGCGCGTCGAAGAAGGCCGTTGCCGGCGCCTCCTCGACCAGCTCGCCGGCGTACATGACGCCGACGCGGTGCGCCATGCGCGCGACGACGCCGAGGTCGTGCGTGATCAGCAGCATGCCCATGTCGCGCTCGACCTGCAGGTCCTGCAAGAGATCGAGGATCTGCGCCTGGATGGTGACGTCGAGCGCCGTCGTCGGCTCGTCGGCGATCAAGAGGCGCGGATCGCCGGCGAGCGCGACGGCGATCATCACCCGCTGCTTCATGCCGCCGGAGAGCTGGAACGGGTATTCGTCGAGGCGCCGCGCCGGATCGGCGATGCCGACCGCGGCCAGCAGCTTCTCGGCGCGCGCGCGCGCTGCCTGGCCGGCGAGGCCACCGTGCCGCGCCAGCACCTCGCCGATCTGGCGGCCGACGGTGAGCACCGGGTTCAGGCTGGTCGCCGGCTCCTGGAAGATCATCGCCATGCCGCTGCCGCGCACGCCGCGCATCTCGGCTTCCGGCAGCGCCAGCAGCTCGCGTCCTTCGAGGCGCACCGCGCCGCCGAGGATGCGGCCGGCGGCGGGCAGGAGGCGCATCAGCGCCAGCGCGCCGGCCGACTTGCCGCAGCCGGATTCGCCGAGCAGCGCGTAGGTCTCGCCGGCAGCGACGGAGAACGAGATGCCGGCGACGGCGGTGAGCACGCGGCCGTCGGTAGCGAAGCCGAGCGACAGGTCGCGCACGTCGAGCAGCGGCGCGGACGTCATGCCAAGGTCGCGCGCGTCGGCCATCACGCCATCCTCGGGTCGAAGGCGTCGCGCACCGCGTCGGCCAGCAGGTTGGCGGCGAGCACGAGCACGAACATGAAGGCGAAGGCAGCAAGCAGCGACCACCAGACGACCGGCTCGCGCCCCAGCTCCATGCGCGCGTTGTTGATCATCGTGCCGAAGCTGATCATCGTCGGGTCCACGCCGATGCCGACGTAGGAGAGCACCGCCTCGGCCAGCACCAGCCCGGAAAAGTCCATGACCAGCGCGATGATGACGATGTGCATGAGGTTCGGCAGCAGGTGGCGGCCGAGGATGCGCAGGTCGGAGACGCCGAAGGCCTGCGCCGCCTGCACGTATTCCAGCTCGCGCAGCTTCAGCGCCTCGCCGCGCAGCAGGCGCGCGAGCCCGGTCCAGCTCGTCAGGCCGAGGATGAAGCACAGCGCCAGCAGCCGCAGGTCGGCGCGCTCGGCGGCGGTGGCGAACCACTGCGGGTGCGTGTCGATCACCACCTGCATCATGAGCACGGCGGCGGCGATCAGCAGCACGCCGGGAATCGAGTTGAGCACGGTGTAGAGATACTGGATCAGATCGTCCGCCCAGCCGCGGAAATAGCCGGCGACGATGCCGAGGAAGATGGCCAGCGGCAGCGTCACCAGCGTCGTCACCAGGCCGATGACCAGCGCCGTGCGCACGCTCTTCAGCACCTGGTAGAGCACGTCCTGGCCGACCTTGTCGGTGCCGAGGACGTGGTACTCGACGGCGAGCCCGACGAACACGGCGGCGACGGCGAGGATCAGGCCGAGCGCCACCAGCACGGCGTCCCAGGCGAAGGCCGTGTCGCCGCGCCACAGTTTCCGCCAGGCCGCGCCGAAGCCGAGCGCCGCGCGGCCGGCGACGCGCCGCGCGGCCAGCGCGCAGAGCGCCAGCCAGACCAGCGCGGCAAACGCCAGCGCGGAGAGCGCGCGGCCGGCGATGTCGGCGCCGGCGCGCGCCTCGTCGTCGCCGAGCGAAGCGCCGCCGTGGCGCAGGCGCGGAAAGTCGCGCTGATTGACCAGCGTGCCGTCGGTCTGCCGCAGCTCGATCATCTCCTTGGCGTAGGCGCGCGTCGCCAGCGGCGCCGAATAGGTCTTCTCGACGCGCGTGCGCAAGGGCGTCAGGAGCGCGTCGAGCGCCGACAGCACCTCGACCGCGTAGGCCGGTTTCTCACCCGGCTGCGCCGGCAGTTGCGGGCGGTAGTGCAGCGAATCGAGCAGGCCGATCAGCGCGAAGGCGGCGAGCAGCGTCGCCGCCGCCATGCCCGGCCGGCTGCGCCCGACGCGTGCCCAGGCCGCCGCCAGCAGCGGCTGCCGCGCCGACCACCAGGCGCCGACGACGCCGGCGGCGACGAGCAGCCAGATGAAGAGGTCGGACCAGAGGAGGACGGGTTGCATGGGCTAGCCGAAGCGGATGCGGGGGTCTACGAGCGTGTACGAGATGTCGGTCAGGATCAGCCCGACGATGTAGAGCACCGAGCCGATGAAGACCATCGCCCGCACCACGGCGAAGTCCTGCGCGCTGATCGCGTCGATGGTGTAGCTGCCGAGGCCGGGGATGCCGAAGAAGGATTCGGTGAGCAGCGAGCCCATGAAGAGCAGCGGGATGACGACGACGACGCCGGTGAGGATCGGGATCAGCGCGTTCCTGAGCACGTGGCCGAACATCACCGCCGTCTCGGCCAGCCCCTTGGCGCGGGCGGTGCGCACGTAGTCCCTGTTGATCTCTTCGAGGAAGATGGTGCGGTACCAGCGCGTCGACGAGCCGATGCCGGAGACGACGCCGATCAGCACCGGCAGCACGAGGAAGCGCAGCGTGTCCAGCCCCTCGCCGAAGCCGGAGATCGGCACCAGCCGGAAGATCTTGGCGAACAGATACTGGCCGCCGATGATGTAGAACAGCCCGGAGATCGACATCATCGCCACGCACAGCACGACGCCCCAGAAATCGAGCGGCGTCGCGCGGAAGAAGGCGAGCAGGAGCGCGAAGCTGACGGTGACGAAAAGGCCGAGGGCGAAGGTCGGCACGGCGATGGCCAGCGACGGCACCATGCGCGTGCGGATCTCGCGGGCGATGTCGCGGCCGTCCTCGGCGCGGCCGAAGTCGCCGACGAACATGCGCGCCGACTTCTCGAAGAAGATCGTCTCGGTGAGGACGCCGACGCCGCCGGCGGCGGCGTTCACGAACAGCGGCTTGTCGTAGCCGCGCTCCGCCTTCCACTTCTCGATCGCCTCCGGCGTCACCCGCTTGACGCCGAGCTGCATGCGCGCCATGTCTTCCGGCGTGTTCACGACGAAGAAGAGCGCGAAGGTGAGCAGGTTCACCCCGATCAGGATCGGGATCGCGTAGAGCAGGCGGCGGACGACGTAGGCAAGCATCGGGGGGAATTATGCCATCCCCCGGGCGGCCGACGCGCGCGCGGCGGCGGATCATTGACCCTCCCGGGGATTCGCCAGAAAATGAAAAAGGTTTTTGTCTGCGCCGGCCAGACCCGTCTCCGCCGCGGCTGGCCAAAGGTCCGAAAGGAAGATCCCATGCTTCGCCTGCTCGTCGTCATGCTCCTTGCCTTTGCCGCATCGGCGTTCGCCGGGCCAGGCAGCGCTTCGCGCCCGGTCGACCTCGACCGGCCCGGCGCGATCGAGGCGCTCAAAGACCGGAACCCGGTGCACCACGACAAGATTCAACGCATCCTGCAGGGCGCGCAGCGGCTGCCCCTGCCGTCGATACGCGGGTGGATTCAAGCGCAGTTCGGTGCGACCGACGTTTCCCCTCCGCTGCCGATCAAGACGAGCTTTCCGCCCAAGGCGCGGCTGTCGTTCACCCTGGACGAGGTGCGATACAGCGCGACGGTCACCCTCGTCGGCACCGAAGGCAAGGTCGTTCCGGCGGAATAGCCGCACCGGCATGGAAACCGGAACGACACACGAAAGGTCGCAATGCTAGCGTTCGCGCTGCTCGTCTGGGCCGGCATCCTGCTCCTTTGCCATGCGCTGTGGGGATGGGTGCCGATTCTGGATTTCGCCAACCTGGCGTTTCACGAGGCGGGCCATCCCCTGTTCGGCCTGATTTCCGGCAGGCTTGCCGTCTATGGCGGCACCCTGATGCAACTGCTCATACCGGCGGCCTGCGCCTTCGAGATGCATCGTCAGGGAAAGCCCGGCGGCCAGTACTTCTGCCTGATCTGGTTCGCCGAAAATCTGCTGAACGTGGCCCGTTACATGGCCGACGCAAGGGCGCAGCGATTGCCGCTGGTCGGCGGGCTGAATCCGGAGGAGGCGCATGACTGGACGCGCATCCTCGGCAACTGGGGCCTGTTGTCCTGGGATACGACGCTCGCCGGTCTCGTCCGCATCGCTGCCCTGGCCTTGATGGCGTGGGTCGTCTGGCGGGCATGGCAAACTCACGGGAACAGGCCTGAGCCCTTTCGACGGAGGAATCGATCATGACCATCCGCATCGTCCGCCTCGGCACCCCGCGAATCGACGGCGAAGGGCTGCGCATCGGCACCGTGCGCCGGCCGCCGCGCGGCGTGCCCAAATCCGAGTTCGCATCGCGCGACTGGTACGACGTCTGGTTCCCGAACCTCGCGCCCAGCCTCGAAATCATGAAGCTCGCGCTGCACGCCGAGACGCCGGCGGAGTGGGCCATCTTCGCCCGGAAATACCGGGCCGAGATGGCGACGCCGGAGAGCGTCCACGCCATCGTGCTGCTCGCCGCGCTGTCGCACCAGACCGATTTCTCGGTGGGCTGCTACTGCGCGGACGAGGCGCGCTGCCATCGTTCGCTGCTGCGCGAACTGCTCGCCGCCAGCGGCGCGAAGATGGCGTAGGTGGCTACGTCCCGATCCCGTACAGCCGACGCAGCCGCACGCATTCCGGGTTGAGCGAGCCGTCCGCCATGAAGGCCGGGAACTCGCGGCAGACAGAGGGGCGCCTTTCGTAGATGCCGCAGCGGCCGTCGTCCTGCTGCGCGACGCAGCGGCCGCCGCCCTGCTCGGTGCCCTTCATGCAGGCGCGGAACGGCGTCACCGGCGAGGTCAGCGCCGCCGGCACGATGCCGCCGGGCTGCGTGTCGATCTCGCCGTGGTAGAAGGAGACGCGGAAGTGCCGGCAGCAGATGCCGCAGTCGAAGCACGGATTGCCGTCCTCGGCCATGTCGTAGTGCACGCGGCCGTCCTCGGTGCGGACGACGATCTGCGCGCTCTTCGTCGCTGCCCTGCCCTCGCCCTCCACTTCGCTGCTCATCGCGCCGCCGCCCGCTCGCGCCGGCGGTAGCCGGCCACCGCCGGCACCAGCGCGGCGGCGACGAGCGCCAGCACCGCGAGCGTCGGCCACAGCACCGGCCGGTTCCACTCCGCCCGCTTCGCCTCGCGCAGCGCGGCGTCGATGCGCTGGTACTTGAGGCCGTTGTTGCCGACGTCGCTCGGCTTGCGGTTCTTCAGCCAGGCGTGGCCGAGCGTGTAGCTCTTCGGGTGGAAGGCATAGATCCACGGCGCGTCCTCGCGCAGGATGCGGTTCATGCGGCCGATGATCTCCAGCCGCCGCGGCGTGTTCTCCATGTTCTTCATCTCGGCGAAGAGGCGGTCGAACTCGGGGTTGCGGTAGTTCGACTTGTTCTCGCCGCCAGTTTCCACGCCGCCCTCGCCGCCGTGGAGCAGGAAGAAGAAATTCTCCGGGTCCGGATAGTCGGCGTTCCAGCCGAGGAAGTAGAGCTGCACCGCGCCCTTGCGCAGCTTCTCCTGGAAGCGGTTGAAGTCGGTCGAGCGCACGACGAGCTGCACGTCGATCTTGGCGAACTGCCGCGTCAGCCAGTCGAGGCGCGACTTGTCGCCCAGGCCGCCGGTGGTGGTGTCGAGGTTGAGCACCAGCGGCTCGCCAGTCTTCGCGTCGCGCCCGTTCGGCCAGCCGGCCTCGGCGAGCAGACGCTTGGCCTCTGCCGTGCCGCGCCGTCGCGGCGCGCCGTCGCGCCATTCATAGACCACCGGGTTGATGCCGGCCTCGCCTTCGAGGTTGCCGAAGAGGCCGGGCGGCAGCGGCCCCTGCGCCGGGATGCCACGGCCGTTCATGAAGATCGAGATGAACTCCTCCTGGTCGAGGACGATCGACACCGCCTGGCGCAGCTTGCGGCCGCGCGCGTCGAGCCCGCCGACCACCGGGTCGAGCATGTTGAAGCCCATGTAGAAGGTCGAGGCGCGCACGCTGGTGAGCAGACGGATGCCCTTCTCCTGCATTTCGTCGGTGAGCTGCACGTCGCCGCCGGCGCCGATGCGCACCGCCTGGTCGAAGCTGTCCGAGCCGATGCCGGAGGCGTCGTACCAGCCCTGCAGGAACTTGTTCCAGTAGGGGATGGCCTCCTTCTCGCGCGAGAAGACGGCGCGGTCGATGAAGGGCACGCTGCGGCCGCAGTCGTCGAGCAGGCCGGCGGCGGCGTCGCCCGGCTCGCCTTCGCACGGGTACGGCTCGCCGCGGAAGTTCGGGTTCCTCGCCAGCACCATGCGGCGGTTCGGGTCGTTCTCGACCAGCATGTAGGGGCCGGTGCCGACCGGATACCAGTCGAGCGTCAGGTTCTTCTCGGCCATGCCCGGCTGGCCGTAGAAGCGGTCGACCTCGCGCGGCACCGGCGCGAAGAAGGGCATCGCCAGCCAGTAGAGGAACTGCGGGTACTTGCCCTTGATCCGCACGCGGTAGGCGTGGTCGTCGACCTTCTCGACGCCGGCGAGCGGATACCGGTCGAGGTCGAGCCAGCCGTCCGGCGGCAGGGCCTTCGCCGCCGCCTGCAGGGCGTCGCCGAGTTCGCGCAGGCCGGCGATGTGCCCGGCCATCATGCCGAAGATCGGCGAGTGCAGACGCGGATGGGCGAGACGCTTGATGCCGTAGATGTAGTCGTCGGCGACGAGTTCGCGCGTGCCGGCGTGCGCGAAATCGGCGATGCGCTCGATGCCGGCGAGCTTCTCGCGGTCGAGGTCGAGGTAGCGCGGCTCGCCCCGCTCGTCGACGGCGAAAGCCGGGTGCGGCTGGTAGCGGATGCCGGGCTGGATGCGGATCTCGTAGATGCTCTCGGCGATCTTCTCCGTTGGCGCGTCGGCCGGCAGCGGCCGGCCGGCGGCGTCGACGTAGCGCGGCTGCGGCACTGCCTCGGCGGTCGCCGGGATCAGCTCGTAGGGGCGCTTCAGGTAGTGGTACTGCAGCGGCGGCTCGTAGATCTGGCTAGTAAACACGGCCTCGTCCTCGGTGTAGGACTGCACCGGGTCGAGATGCTTCGGCCTATCGGTGAAGGCCGAGTAGAGAATGTTCTGCCCGCGCTCTTCCGCCGGATAAGGGTCGTTCCACGCGTCGCCGCAGGCCGCCAGCAAGACGGCGACGACGAGCGGGGCGAAGCGGGAGAACGGCGACGGACGGAGGCGCGGATCGGGCTGCTGCATGGCCGCGAGTTTAGCCGATGCAAGCGTCGGCAGTCACCACCGGGGCGAGGTCGGAAAACGACGCGGGGCGCGGGTTTGCGTCGTCGAGGCGCTGATCGTTTCCGTTATAATGCGCGCAAAACCAGACAGGGAGCACCCATGGGATTCCTCACAGAGAAACGCATCCTCATCACCGGACTGCTGTCCAAGCACTCGATCGCCTACGGCATCGCCAAGGCCTGCCACCGCGAAGGCGCGGCGCTGGCCTTCACCTACCAGAACGAACGCTTCAAGGAGCGGGTGGCGAAGTTCGCCGCCGAGTTCGACAGCGACCTGATCTTCCCCTGCGACGTCGCCGAGGACGCGCAGATCGACGAACTCTTCGTCGAACTCGGCAAGCACTGGGACGGCCTCGACGGCCTCGTGCACTCGATCGCCTACGCGCCGAGCGAGGCGATCGAGGGCGATTTCCTCGAAGGCATCAACCGCGACGCCTTCCGCATCGCCCACGACATCTCGTCCTACAGCTACCCGGCGCTGGCCAAGGCCGCCCGGCCGCTGCTGCTGAAGGGCAACAAGCCGGCGCTGCTCGCCCTCTCCTACCTCGGTGCCGAGCGCACCATGCCGAACTACAACACCATGGGCCTGGCCAAGGCCAGCCTGGAAGCGGCCACGCGCTACCTGGCCTTCTGCCTCGGGCCGCAGGGCATCCGCGCCAACGCCATCTCGGCCGGCCCGATCAAGACGCTGGCCGCTTCCGGCATCGGCAACTTCGGCAAGCTGCTCGCCTACAACGCGCACCACGCGCCGCTGCGCCGCAACGTGACCATCGAGGAAGTCGGCAACGTCGCCGCCTTCATGCTCTCCGACCTGGCGAGCGGCATCACCGGCGAGATCACCTACGTGGACGGCGGGCTGAACACCACCGCGCTCGGCAACGCCGACCCGCTGCCGGCCTGACGCCGGCTTTTTGCCCCCGAAACGAAAACGCCGACCGGAGATTTCCGGTCGGCGTTTCTGTTTCTTCTCCGGCGCGGAGCGCGCCCGGGATCAGCGTTCGCGGTCGACGAGCGCGCCGGTGTTGATCACCACCTTGTGGCGCTTGCGCAGCCCCGCCAGGTAGGCGGCGAAGTCCTCCTGGGCGACGACCATGGTGTAGTCCGCCTGCAGCGCGCGGCGCTTGTCCGGGTCGATCTTGTCGAGCGGCTTGACGCCGATGATCTTGTACAGCGCGTAGCCGCCGTTGTTCGGCAGATCGACGCCGACGTAGGCCGGCAGCTTCGAGACGTCGGCACGGAAGATCGCCTGCATCGCCGCCGGCGGCACCTGGCGGCCCTGCAGGCGCGACACCGACTTGACCAGCGCCCACTTGACCTGATCCTCGCCGCCCTGCAGCCTGGCCAGCGTTTCCTCGCCGCGCGCGCGCGCGGCGGCGGTCGTTTCCTGCGCGAGCAGCATCTTCTCGATGTCGCCACTGACGCTCTCGAACGGCCGCACCGACGCCGGCTGGTGCTCGACGACGCGGGCCGAGACGAGCACGTTCGGGGCGACCTCGATGGCCTCGGTGTTGCGCCCGTGCTTGATCGCGTCCTCCGAGAAGAGCGCCTCCAGCAGCCGCTCGTTGCCGAGCCGGCCGAGCGACGGCAGCGCCTGCGCCGGCGGGTTGCGCGGCACGAACTGCGACTGCTCGATCTTCAGTCCGAATTTCTCGACCGCCGGCGCCAGGCTGTCCGACTGCTCGTAGACCGTGTTGGTGAAGGCCTCGGCCGCCTCGGCGTAGCGCCGCTGCGCGGCCTGCCGCCTGAGTTCGCTCTCGATCTCGCCGCGCACCTCGGCGAGCGGCCTCTGCCGGCCGGGCTTGATGCCGGTCAGCTTGATGACGTGGTAGCCGAAGTCGGACTGCACCAGGCCGGAGATTTCGCCTTCCTTGAGCGCGAAGACGGCGTCGTCGAACGGCTTCACCATCATGCCGCGGCCGAAGAAGCCCAGATCGCCGCCGCCCGCCGCCGAACCCGGGTCCTGCGAATGGCGCCTGGCCAGGTCGGCGAATCCGGCCGGGTTCTTCTTCACCTCGGCGAGGATTTCCTCGGCCCTGGCCTGCGCCTTCTCCTTCTCCGCCCCGGCGGCGTCGGCGGCGACGGTGATCAGGATGTGGCTGGCGCGCCGCTCCTCGGCCTGCTGGTAGGCGTCCTGGCGGTCGTCGTACCACTGCTTGATCTCGTCCTCGCTCACCTGCGTCTGCGCGAGCAGGCTGTCGAGCGAGAGCACGGCGTATTCGGCGCGGACGCGCTCCGGCAGCTCGAAGAGCTTCGGGTTTTCGTCGTAGAACTTCTTCGCGGCGCCGTCGGCGAGCTTGACGTCGTCGGCGAACTGCTCGGGCAGGATGCGGACCTCGGCGACCTGCCGCTCCTCCGACTGGATGCGCAGCAGGGTCTCGGCCGAAGCGGCGGAGACGATGCCGGTGTCGCCGACAGCGCCGACCAGTTGCTGCATCGTCAGATCGTGCCGCAGTTGCGCCTCGAACTGCTCGACGGTCATTCCCTGGCGGCGCACCGCCTCTTCGTAGCGGGACTGCGAGAAGCGGCCGTTCTCGTCCTGCAGCGAAGGCATGCTGCCGATGATCTCGGCGAGCAGCGCGTTGCTGGCGCCGAGACGGCCGCTCATGGCTTCGAGCAGGATCAGGCGCCGGTCGACCAGCGCGTTGGCGATGGCCAGCCGGGTTTCCGGCGTATCGAAGCGGTCCGGACGGAAGTTGGCGCCCTGCTGTTCCCGCTCCCGGTCCATCTGGTCGCGCCAAGCCTGCTGGAATTCGTTCCGCATGATCTTGCTGTCGCCGACGCGGGCGATCTCGTCGCTCACGTCGGTGCCGCGGACGTAGGAATCGACGCCGTACAGCGTGAAGGAGGCGGCGATCAGAAAAAGGAAGCCCTGGACGATTTTCTTGTTGTTGCGTACGGAGTCGAACATGTCGTGCTCTGCCTTCGGCCGTCGGTGGCGCGGCGCAATGGGTGAAAAAAAGGCGAACTCGCGTTCGCCTTCCGGTAGCTTTGGCGGAGTGGACGGGACTCGAACCCGCGACCCCCGGCGTGACAGGCCGGTATTCTAACCGACTGAACTACCACTCCGCGTCGGTGCTTCTTCTGCTTGTGGTGGGTGCTGACGGGATCGAACCGCCGACATCCAGCTTGTAAGGCTAGCGCTCTACCAACTGAGCTAAGCACCCTTGCCTGCGATGGCTACAGCGCAAAGACCGGGAGTCTACAGCATCCGCGAACGCATTGCCAGCGCCCGCCCGCGGGGCCGGCGCAGACCGGCCCCCCCCCCGCGCACCGAGCGTCAGTGGGTGACGACGGCGGCTGCGGCCGCCTCGGTCGCCGCCGGCGCGGCCGTCGGCGCGTCGTCCGGCAGCGGCTGCGGCCGGCTTTCCAGCGCGTGTTCGAGCACCTGGTCGATCCAGCGCACCG
This sequence comes from Rhodocyclaceae bacterium, assembly GCA_019455325.1. GTDB lineage: Bacteria > Pseudomonadota > Gammaproteobacteria > Burkholderiales > Rhodocyclaceae > Proximibacter. Next base: position 396,269 of record JACFMQ010000001.1, read on the forward strand.
GGATGATCTCCAGCTTGTTCTTGATGTTGTCCGGAATCTCGGCGAGATCCTTGACGTTCTCTTCCGGGATCAGCGCCCGCGAGAGGCCGCCGCGCACCGCCGCCAGCAGCTTTTCCTTGAGGCCGCCGATGGCCAGCACCTCGCCGCGCAGCGTGATCTCGCCGGTCATGGCGATGTCGCAGCGCACCGGGATGCCGGTGAGCACCGAGACCAGCGCCGTGCAGATGCCGATGCCGGCGGACGGGCCGTCCTTCGGAATGGCGCCTTCCGGCAGGTGGATGTGGATGTCGTTCTTCTGGTAGAAGTCGTCGACGATGCCGAGCGACTTCGAACGCTTCCTGACCACCGACAGCGCCGCCTGGATCGACTCCTGCATGACCTCGCCGAGCTTGCCGGTGGTGATCGTCTTGCCCTTGCCCGGCAGCGCCACGGCCTCGATCGTCAGCAGCTCGCCGCCGACCTCGGTCCAGGCGAGGCCGGTGACCTGGCCGATCTGGTTCTCTTTCTCGGCCATGCCGAAGGTGTAGCGGCGCACGCCGAGGTACTTATCGAGGTTCTTGGCGTTGACGATGACCCTGGCGGCGCGCTTCTTCAGCAGCAGCGCCTTCACCACCTTGCGGCAGATCTTCGACACCTCGCGCTCGAGCGCGCGCACGCCGGCCTCGCGCGTGTAGTAGCGGACGATGTCGCGCAGCGCCGATTCGGTGACCGTCAGCTCGGTCTTCTTCACGCCGGTGACCTTCAGTTGCTTCGGCAGCAGGTAGCGCTCGGCGATGTTGACCTTCTCGTCCTCGGTGTAGCCGGAGAGGCGGATCACCTCCATGCGGTCGAGCAGCGGCGCCGGGATGTTCATCGTGTTGGCGGTGGCCACGAACATCACGTCGGAGAGGTCGAAGTCCACCTCCACGTAGTGGTCCTGGAAGGTGTGGTTCTGCTCCGGATCGAGCACTTCCAGCAGCGCCGACGACGGGTCGCCGCGGAAGTCCTGGCCGAGTTTGTCCACTTCGTCGAGCAGGAACAGCGGGTTGCGCACGCCGACCTTCGTCAGGCTCTGCAGGATCTTGCCCGGCATCGAGCCGATGTAGGTGCGGCGGTGGCCGCGGATCTCGGCCTCGTCGCGCACGCCGCCGAGCGCCATGCGCACGAACTTGCGGTTGGTCGCCTTGGCGATCGACTGGCCGAGCGAGGTCTTGCCGACGCCCGGAGGGCCGACGAGGCACAGGATCGGCGCCTTCAGCTTGTCCACGCGCTGCTGCACGGCGAGGTATTCGAGGATGCGCTCCTTGACCTTCTCCAGGCCGTAGTGGTCCCGGTCGAGGACCTTCTGCGCCTCCGAGAGATCCTTGCTGATGCGCGTCTTCTTGCGCCACGGCAGGCCGATCAGCGTTTCGATGTAGTTGCGCACGACGGTCGCCTCGGCCGACATCGGCGACATCAGCTTCAGCTTCTTCAGTTCGCCGTTGGCCTTGGCCAGACCTTCCTTGGTCATGCCGGCGGCCTTGACCTTCTTGTCCAGGTCTTCGAGATCGGCGCCGTCCTCGCCCTCGCCAAGCTCCTTCTGGATGGCCTTGACCTGCTCGTTCAGGTAGTACTCGCGCTGGCTCTTCTCCATCTGCCGCTTGACGCGGCCGCGGATGCGCTTCTCCACCTGCAGGATGTCGATCTCGGTTTCCAGTTGCGACAGCAGGCGCTCGATGCGCGTCTTGATGTCGAACAGTTCGAGGATTTCCTGCTTCTGTTCGAGCTTCAGCGGCAGGTGCGCGGCGATGGTGTCGGAGAGCCGGCCCGGCTCCTCGATGCCGGCGATCGACGTGAGGATTTCCGGCGGAATCTTCTTGTTCAGCTTGACGTACTGGTCGAACTGCGCGATCACCGCGCGGCGCATGGCCTCGACCTCGTGGTTCACGCCGTCCTCGGCCGGCACCGGCGTGGCGCGGGCGGTGAACATCGTCTCGCCGGCGTCGATCGACTCGACGCGGGCGCGCTGCGCGCCCTCGACCAGCACCTTCACGGTGCCGTCGGGCAGCTTGAGCATCTGCAGGATGTTGGCGACGCAGCCGATGTCGTACATGTCCTCGGCCGACGGCTCGTCCTTGGCCGCGGACTTCTGGGCGACGAGCAGGATGTTCTTGCCCGCCTCCATGGCGGCCTCGAGGGCCTTGATCGACTTCGGCCGGCCGACGAACAGCGGAATCACCATGTGCGGGAAGACGACGACGTCGCGCAGCGGCAGCAGCGGCAGTTCCAGGGTTTCGGCAGGCAGATCGGGGGTATTCGACATCTCGTGTCCCTATCGAGGTGAGGTCCGCTCCCACATGGGGGCGCGACGCGGGAAATCAAGCCGCCCCGGAACGGGGCGGCATCTCAGTTGGAACCGGAGACCTTGGGCTGGTCGGCGTAGATCAGCAGCGGCTTGCTGTCGCCGTTGATCATGTTCTCGTCGACGACGACCTTTGAGACATTGTCCATGCCCGGGAGTTCGTACATGGTGTCGAGCAGGGCGGATTCGAGGATGGAGCGCAGGCCGCGCGCGCCGGTCTTGCGTTCGAGCGCCTTCTTCGCCGCCGCCTGCAGCGCGCCGGGGCGGATTTCCAGTTCGACGCCTTCCATCATGAACAGCTTCTGGTACTGCTTGACCAGCGCGTTCTTCGGCTCGACGAGAATCTGGACGAGGGCGTCGACCGACAGCTCTTCCAGCGTCGCCACCACCGGCAGGCGGCCGATCAGTTCGGGGATCAGGCCGAACTTGATGAGATCTTCCGGCTCGACCGAGCGGAAGATTTCGCCGACGGCCTTCTTGTCGTCCTTGCTCTTCACCTCGGCGCCGAAGCCGATGCCGCCCTTTTCCGAGCGGTTGCGGATGACCTTGTCCAGACCGTCGAAGGCGCCGCCGCAGATGAACAGGATGTTGGTGGTGTCGACCTGGACGAAGTCCTGGTTCGGATGCTTGCGCCCGCCCTGCGGCGGCACGCTGGCGACCGTGCCCTCGACCAGCTTCAGGAGCGCCTGCTGCACGCCCTCGCCGGACACGTCGCGGGTGATCGACGGGTTGTCGCTCTTGCGGGAAATCTTGTCGATCTCGTCGATGTAGACGATGCCCTGCTGCGCCTTCTCGACCTCGTAGTCGCACTTCTGCAGGAGCTTCTGGATGATGTTCTCGACGTCCTCGCCGACGTAGCCGGCCTCGGTCAGCGTCGTCGCGTCGGCCATCACGAAGGGCACGTTCAGAAGCCGCGCCAGCGTCTGCGCGAGCAGCGTCTTGCCGGAGCCGGTGGGGCCGATGAGCAGGATGTTGCTCTTCGCCAGCTCGACGTCGTCGGTGTTCCTAGCGTGGTGGCGCAGCCGCTTGTAGTGGTTGTACACCGCCACCGACAGGATGCGCTTGGCCGTTTCCTGGCCGATCACGTACTGGTCGAGGATCGAGCAGATCTCGCGCGGCGTCGGCAGGTCGGAGCGGACCGTCCGGCCCTCCTCGCCGCCGACGATCTCGTCGCGGATGATGTCGTTGCACAGCTCGATGCACTCGTCGCAGATGAACACCGACGGGCCGGCGATGAGCTTCTTCACTTCATGCTGGCTCTTGCCGCAGAAGGAACAGTAGAGCAGCTTCTCGCTGCCACCTTTTTTTTCGGACATATTCCGTCTTCCTGTGTCTGGCCGGGACGCCCGAAGCCTTCGATCAAGCGCTTTCGCGGGAGACCAGCACCTTGTCGATCAATCCGTATTCTGCAGCTTCCTGTGCCGAAAGGAAATTGTCGCGATCGGTGTCGCGCTCGATCCGTTCGACCGGCTGCCCGGTGTGCTGGGCCATGATCTCGTTGAGCTTGGCGCGCAGCGAGAGGATTTCCTTGGCATGGATGGCGATGTCCGAGGCCTGCCCCTGGAAACCGCCCATCGGCTGGTGGATCATCACGCGCGAGTTGGGCAGCGCGGCGCGCTTGCCCTTGGTGCCCGCCGCCAGCAGGAAGGCGCCCATCGACGCGGCCTGGCCCATGCACAGCGTGGCCACGTCGGGCTTGACGAACTGCATCGTGTCGTAGATCGACAGGCCGGCCGTCACCGAACCGCCGGGCGAGTTGATATAGAAGTAGATGTCCTTGTCCGGATTCTCCGCTTCCAGGAACAGGAGCTGCGCCACCACCAGGTTGGCCGTCGCGTCGTTGACCGGGCCGACGAGGAAGACGATGCGCTCCTTGAGCAGGCGCGAATAGATGTCGTAGGCGCGCTCGCCGCGGCCGCTCTGCTCGATGACCATCGGCACCATGCCAAGCGCCTGCGGGTCCCAGTCCTTGCGCATTTCCGCTCCGTGGATCATGCCTGCTTCTCTCCTGTAAGCAATCAGGCCTGCTGCTGGCCCATCAGTTCGTCGAAGGCGACGGCCTTGTCCGTGACCTTGGCGTTGTCGATCGCCCAGGCGACGACGTTGTCCTCGATGGCGACGCCTTCGATTTCCTGCAGGCGCTGCGGCTGGGCGTAGTACCAGCGTACCACTTCTTCCGGATGTTCGTAGCTCTGCGCGGCCTCCTCGACGATGGCCTTCACCTGCTCCGGCTTGGCGTGCAGGTTCTTTTCCTTGACCAGTTCGGAAAGGACGAGGCCGAGGGTGACGCGGCGCCGGGCCTGGTCGGCGAACCACTCCGGCTGGATCGGAATGTCCTTGACCTTCATGCCGCGCTGCTCCATGTCGCGGCGGGCGTTCTCCATCAGGCGGTGGATTTCCATCTCGACCAGCGCGTTCGGCACGTCGATCGGGTTGAACTTGATGATGGCGTCCATCACCTGGTCCTTGATCTTGCCCTGGATGCGCTTCTTCACCTCGCGCTGCAGGTTGCCGGCGATCTCCTCGCGCATCTTGGCGACGTCGCCGTCGGCGATGCCGAGCGCCCTGGCGAGTTCCGCGTCGACTTCCGGCAGCACCGGGCCGCTGACCTTCTTCACGGTGATCTCGAACTGCACGGTCTGGCCGGCCAGATCCTTCGAGAAGTAGTCTTCCGGGAAGGTCAGGTCGAAGGTCTTCGCTTCGCCGGCCTTGAGGCCTTCGACGGCGGTCTCGAAGTCGGGGAGCATCATGCCCTGGCCGAGCACGAAGGGGTAGTCGGCCGCCTGGCCGCCCTGGAAGGGCTCGCCGTCCTTCTTGCCGAGGAAGTCGATGACGACGCGGTCGTCCTTGGCGGCGGCGCGGTCGACGGCCTCGTAGCGGATGCGCTGCTTGCGCAGGATCTCGATGGTCTTGTCGACCTCGGCCTCGCCGACTTCCAGCGACGGCCGCTCGATCTCGGCGGCGGACATGTCACCGAGCTTGATCTCCGGATACACCTCGAAGACGGCGGAGAACTCGATGTGCGTGGCGCTCTCGGAGTTCTTCGGCTCGATGCGCGGATAGCCGGCGACGCGCAGCTTCTGCGCCACCACGGCCTCGCCGAAGGAGCGGTCGAGGGCGGCGTTGAGCGCCTCGTTGCGCGCCTGGTCGCCGTACTGCTGGCGGACGATGCTGGCCGGCACCTTGCCCGGACGGAAACCCGGCATCTTGACGTTCTTGCCCATCTTCTTCAGCCGCGCGTCGACATCCTTGTCGAGGTCGGCGATGGCGACGGCGAGGTCGATGCGGCGCTCCAGGGCGCTCGGGGCCGGTTGCTGGACGTTGGTGGTTTCGGCGTTCGTTTGCATAGAAAATCCTGTTTTGGCGCGAGAAATGGGTTGAGCGGAGGGGTGGGCGGACCGTGTCCGGTCGGGGACAAAGGGGCGCATTTTAACACGGTGAACCCCGACCAAGACCACTCCTCCGCCAGCAGCCAGGGCAATCGCACGAATCCTGTATTCGTGCAGGCCTCCCGGCCGGATTGTTATTGAGAATGATGCGCATGTAGAATTCTTTCCTTTGTCGACCAGGAAAATCCATGCCGGCCTTCGCGTCCAACCCGCTGCTGCTCTGCTATCAGCAGCATTACGCCGGACTGCTGAGCTTCCTCACGCGACGCACCGGCTGCCCCGACACCGCCCGCGACCTGATGCAGGAAACCTGGCTGCGACTGGCCGAACGGGATGCAACGACGATCATTCCCAAACAGGACGACGGCCTGCGCGCCTACATCTACACCGTCGCCGCCAACCTCGAAATCGACGAACGCCGCCATGCCGGCCGCACCCGCGAGCGCTTCGTCACGATCGCCGACCCGGACATCCTGGAAACGCTGGCCACCGTCCCCGACATCGGCGACGCCCACCTGACCAGGGAAGCCCTGGAACATATCCACGCCGCCCTCACCCGGCTGCCCCGGCGCACCCGCGACGTCTTTCTCGCCAGCCGCCTCGACGGCGTCGCCCGCGCCGACATCGCCGAACGATTCGGCATCTCGCTGAAGACCGTCGAGCGCGACATCAGCGCCGCCACCACGCAACTCGAACACGCCCTCTACGCCCGCCGCGGCGAAACTCCGCCTACCGCCATCGGCAAGGCCCGGCGCAAGAACCTGTCGCGTCTGCTCGGCCTGGCCGGCGCGCTGTTCGCGCTGCCCGCCGCCTGGCAGGGCTGGCGTTACCTCGTCCCCAACTGGCGCGGCGAATGGGCCACCGCCGACGCCCGCTTCCACGGCCAGGCCCTGCCCGACGGCAGCAGCGTGCTGCTCGACAGCCGCAGCGCCGTCGAATTCGCCTACTACGCCGCCCGCCGCACCGCCGCGCTGCGCCACGGCGCCGCCTTCTTCACCGTCGCCCGCGACAGCGAACGGCTCTTCACCGTCACCGCGCTCGACACGGAGATCACCGTGCTCGGCACCCGCTTCGGCGTCGACATCGAAGGCGAGCAGGTCACGGTCGACGTCGAATCCGGCCAAGTTCTGGTCCGCGCCGCCGACGGCAGCGAACGCCGGCTCGGCGCCGGCGACCGCCTGCGCACCCAGGCGCGCGGCGGCTTCGTCGGCGACACCGAGCACGGCCCGGCCGCCGACGCCGCCCCCTGGCGCGACGGCTGGCTCGACTTCGCCGACATCCCGCTCGAACGGGCCGCGCAGCGCCTCTCCCGCTACACGCCCTACGCCATCCACGTCGAACCCGGCGCCGCCGGCCTGCGCATCCATGGCCGCGTCAACATCGCCGACGGCGATGCCTGGCTGCGCCAGTTGCCGAGCATCCTGCCGGTGAGCCTGGACCGCGACGCCGACGGCGGCATGCGCATCGCGCGGCGCGGCTGACCATGCTTGCAATGATTGCAAAGGCACCTACAATGCAATCATTGCAGGCAGCCAAGGAAGACACCGTGACCACCAATCTCGTCGTCCGCAACGTAGACCCCGCCGTGGCGCTGGCGCTGAAACAGGCCGCCGCGGCGCATGGCCGCAGCGCCGAGGCGGAACATCGCGAAATCCTGCGTGCCGCACTCTGCCAGCCTAGCCGCCGCAGCTTCAAGGAAGCACTGGCCAGCATGCCCGATGTCGGCACGGACGAGGACTTCGACAGCCGGCCGCGCTGATGTACCTGCTCGACACCAACGTTCTCAGCGAACTGCGCAAGGGCACGCGCACCAATCCCGGCGTCGCGGCCTTTTTCTCCTCCCTCGAACCCACCGACATCTATCTCGCGGTCCAGACCATCGGTGAAATTCGCCGGGGCATCGAAAACATCCGGCGCCGGGGCGACCATGCCCAGGCCGACCGGCTGGCGCGCTGGCTCGACGCCGTCGTCGCCGAACATGCCCGCCACATCCTGGACTTCGACCTGGAATGCGCCCAGGTCTGGGGGCATCTGCTCTCCTCCGGCCCACAGCACCCCATCGACAAACAGATCGCCGCCATCGGACTGATCCACGATCTCACGGTAGTCACCCGCAACACCGCCGATTTCACCGGCACGGGCGTCCGTCTCGTCAATCCCTTCACCTGAATTCCAGAATTTTCTGGGGGGACTTTCGCCGTCCGCGCGTTCCAGAGGTTGAAGCAAGCAACAGCGATTCTTCTTCAACCCATTACAGGAACAACACCATGCTTCGACGCATCACCCCCATCGCCGCGGCGCTGTTCGCGCTCGGCGCCCCGGTCGGCATCGTCTACGCCGCCGGCTTCGACCAACCCGCCCAGCCGCTGGCGCAAGCCCTCGGCCAATTCACCCGCCAGGCCGGCCTGCAGCTCCTCACCGCCCCCGAACTCCTGCGCGGCCAGCAGGCCCAGGCCATCCAGGGCGCCCGCAACGCCGGCGAAGCGGTCGGCCAGATGCTGCGCGGCACCGGCCTGCGCGGGCGTATCGACGGCAAGATTCTGGTGATCGAGGCCGACGAGGCGACGACGCTGGCACCGGTCACCGTCACTGCCAACCAGCTCGGCGAGATCACCGAAGGCAGCGGCAGCTACACCCCCGGCACCATCGCCACCGCCACCCGCCTGGTGCTCACTCCGCGCGAGACGCCGCAGTCCATCAGCGTCATCACCCGGCAGGAGATGGACGATTTCAACCTGCGCGCCATCGACGACGTGATCCGCCACACGCCCGGCGTCAGCACCATCACCTACGACACCGAGCGCACGGAGTATTTCGCGCGCGGCTTCGCCATCAACGAATTCCAGTACGACGGCATCCCGATGACGCGCAACTCGCGCTACTCGGCCGGCAACACCCTGTCGGACATGGCGATCTACGACCGCGTGGAAGTGCTCAAGGGCGCCACCGGCCTGCTCACCGGCGCCGGCAACCCCGGCGCCACCATCAACCTGATCCGCAAGAAGCCGACCAAGCAGTTCCAGGGGCATGCCACCCTGGGCGCCGGTTCATGGGACAACTACCGGGGAGAACTCGACCTGAGCGGCAGCCTCAACGAAAGCGGCAGCCTGCGCGGCCGCGCCGTGGCGGCGTATCAGGACAAAAAGTCCTACATGGACAATTACCAGCGCAAGACCAGCGTGCTGTTCGGCACCCTGGAACTGGACATCACGCCGGACACGCTGCTCACCGTCGGCGCCGACTACCAGTACAACGACCCGAAGGGCTCCACCTGGGGCGGCATCCGCCTGTTCGACAGCGCCGGCAATTTCAACGAGATGCCGCGTTCCTTCAACAACGGCGCGAAATGGGGGCATTGGGACCAATACACCAAGACCACCTTCGCCACGCTGGAACATCACTTCGCCAACGGCTGGGTGGGCAAGCTGCAACTCAACCACCAGATCAACGGCTACGACTCCGAACTGGCGGCGCCGAACGCCTACATGACCTATCCGGACCCGATCACCGGCGCGGGTGTCACGATGGCCGGCTGGGTGGGGAAATACAAGGGCGAGGTGAAGAGCAATGCCCTGGACGCTTACCTGAGCGGGCCATTCACGCTGTTCGGTCGGGAACATGAGCTGGTGGTAGGTACGAGCATTTCCCGCCAGGAACACCAAGGAGACTATTACTTCGAGCCAAGCACCTACGATCTCAATGTTCCCAACTACTATGCGTGGACCGGCAACATTCCAAAACCGGAATGGAACAAGGCGGGATCCCAAACAGAAACCACCAAACAAAGTGGAATCTACGCTACAGGGCGATTCAACTTGAGCGATGACTTGAAGCTGATTCTTGGAAGCCGATTTGCCAACTATGAGTATGACTACACCTATACCAATGGCCCACTGACCAAAAGCAAGGAAAACGGCGTTGTCGTTCCCTATGTCGGCGTGGTGTACGACCTGAACCGGAACTGGTCGCTCTACGCCAGCCATACCGGCATCTTTCAGCCGCAAAGCTACGAAGACAAGAACGGCAGCCGGCTCGATCCGCAGGAAGGCAACAGCTACGAGGGCGGCGTCAAGAGCCAGTTCTTCGACGGCCGCCTGAACGCCAGCCTGGCGTACTTCGAGACCCACCAGGACAACTACGCCCAGCGCACGACGGACAGGACGCCGACCAACGGCGTCGCCTACCGCGCCGTGAAAGGCGTGATCACCAAAGGCATCGATTTCGAGCTTTCCGGCCAGTTGACGCCCAACTGGCAGGCGCACGTCGGCTACACGCACAAGGTCGCGCGCCTGGATGGCAACAAGGTCACCACCATCGAACCGGAAGACCAGTTCCATCTGTACACCAGCTACAAGCCGGGCGGCCGGCTGGAAGGACTGACGATCGGCGGTGGCGCGCGCTGGCAAGGCAAGAGCTGGGATGACGTGAACCATCCCATCAACGGCTACACACCGTTCAAGGCGCCGTCCTACTGGCTGGTCGACCTGATGGCGAGTTACCGGATCGACAGGAACCTGACGGCCAGCCTGCACATCAACAACGTGTTCGACAAGAAGTACTACACCCTGATGAGCTTCTACGATGTGTATTCCTGGGGCGAACCGCGCAGCGTGAATCTGGGCCTGCGGTACAAATTCTGACCCTTTCCGATCGACGGCCCCGGCGGGAAATCCCTCGGGGCCGTTTTCTGCGCAGGCATTCACGCAATTGCCCCGTGCGCCGGCGGGCGCGCTGGTTTCCCGCCGACCGATCCTCTACAATCCCCGCCGTGCGGACGTGGCGGAATTGGTAGACGCACCAGATTTAGGTTCTGGCGCCCCTGGCGTGAGAGTTCGAGTCTCTCCGTCCGCACCATCAAGCCCGCGAAGAATCGGGCAGACGGTTTCCTTCCCAGAAAATAGCATACTTGCTATAATTCGCCATGCCCTACACCATCGCCTACTACAACGCTTCCGTGCAGGCGAACATCGAGGAATGGCCGGCAGGCATCAGCGCCAGCTATGTGCGCATCGTGGAGCAGATGGTGGTGTCCGGGCCGAATCTTGGCTTGCCGTACACGCGCCCTTTTGGCGACGGTCTGTTCGAGATTCGCGCCAAGGGCGAGGAAGGCATCGGGCGTGCTTTCTTCTGCTCCCTGGTAGGGCGGCGCATCGTGATCCTGCACGGCTTCATCAAGAAGACGCAGCAGACCCCGCAAAAGGAACTGAAGCTCGCCCGCAAGCGTTTGAAAGAGGTGCTCAATGGCTAAGAAAATCGAAACCGAAGACCGTTATCAGCCGGTGGCGTTCGACCCGAAGGCCCACGCTGCGAAGAAGCGCAAGGCCGACCCGGCCTTCCGGGCCGCCTACGATGCGCTTGAAGACGAATTCGCGGCGCTGGCGGCGCTGCTGGCCGCGCGCAAGGATGCCGGGCTGACCCAGGCCGACGTGGCCGCCCGCATGGGCGTGTCGCAGCCCGTGCTTGCCCGCATTGAATCGAGCCTGGGCAGCCGCAAGCATTCGCCTTCCCTTGAAACCCTGCGGCGCTATGCTGGCGCCTGCGGGAAGAAGCTCGTCATCCAGATGGTCTGACGTGTTGGCGTGATCGGCCGTCGGGCGTCCTGTAGAATCACGCGCCACCGAAGGCGGCAGCCGGAATCATCCGAAAGTATTTCTGGGGTATGTTGGAACCTTGATTTTTCAAAACCGTTGCACCGCAACTGATTGAGAGGTTTGTTCGAGCCTCCCCCGTTCCACCGCCCGCGGGCCGGCCCGCGCCTCCCATTCATGCCCGTCGATCACTACGAAAATTTCCCGGTCGCCTCCCTGCTGCTGCCGCGCGACCTGCGCCGGCCGATCGAGGCGATCTACCGCTTCGCGCGCAGCGCCGACGACGTCGCCGACGAGGGCGACGCAACGCCGGCCGAGCGCTTGGCCGCGCTCGCCGCCTACGCCGCAGAGCTCGACCGCATCGAGCGCGGCCAGCCGCCCGACGATCCGGCGCTCACCCCGATCTTCGGCCCCTTGCGCACGACCGTCGTCGAACGGCAACTGCCCGTCGGCCTCTTGCGCGACCTGCTCAACGCCTTCGCGCAGGACGTGACGAAGACGCGCTACGCCAGCTTCGCCGAACTGCTCGACTACTGCCGGCGCTCGGCCAACCCGGTCGGCCGCCTGCTGCTGCACCTCTGCGCGCGCGCGACGCCGGAAAACCTCAAACGCTCCGACGCCGTGTGCAGCGCGCTGCAGCTCGCCAACTTCTGGCAGGACGTCGCCATCGACTGGCGCAAGGACCGCGTCTACCTGCCGCAGGAAGACCTCGCCCGCTTCGGCGTCGACGAGGAACAGATCGCCGCCGGCCGCTGCGACGACGCCTGGCGCGCGCTGATCGATTTCGAGGTCGAACGCGCGCGCACCCTGCTGCGCTCCGGCGCGCCGCTCGTGCATGCCCTGCCCGGCCGCATGGGCTGGGAAATACGGCTGACCGTGCAGGGCGGCCTGCGCATCCTCGAACGAATAAAGAAAGCGCGCGGCGACGTTTTCCGCCGGCGCCCGCGCCTCGGCGCCGCCGACTGGCTGCGCATGAGCCTGCGCGCCGCTATGATGTGAGCCCATGACGCCAGACGACTACTGCCAGCAGAAGGCCGCCGCCAGCGGCTCCAGCTTCTACTACAGCTTCCTCTTCCTGCCGCCCGAGCGGCGGCGCGCGATCACCGCGCTCTACGCCTTCTGCCGCGAGGTCGACGACGTGGTCGACGAATGCCACGACCCGCAGGTCGCCGCCGCCAAGCTCGCCTGGTGGCGCATCGAGGTGGCGAAGCTCTACGCCGGCCAGGCCGACCATCCGGTGACGCAGGCGCTGCAGGCCGTGCTGCCGCAGTTCGCCCTGCCGCAGGAGCAACTGCTCGAAATCATCGACGGCATGGAGATGGATCTGACGCAGTCGCGCTACCTCGACTTCAAGGCGCTGTCGCTCTACTGCTACCGCGTCGCCAGCGTCGTCGGCCTGCTCGCCGCCGAGATCTTCGGCTACCAGGACCGGCGCACGCAGAAATACGCGCACGACCTGGGCATGGCCTTCCAGCTCACCAACATCATCCGCGACGTCGGCGAGGACGCGCGGCGCGGCCGCATCTACCTGCCGATCGACGAGCTGCAGCAGTTCGGCGTGAAGGCTGCGGACATCCTCAACGCCCGCGATTCCGACGATTTCCGCCGCCTGATGGAGTTCCAGATCGCGCGCGCGGAACGGTATTACGACCAGGCGCTCGCCCAGTTGCCGGCCGGCGACCGGCGCGCGCAGCGGCCCGGGCTGGCGATGGCGGCGATCTACCGCGCGCTGCTCGACGAAATCCGCCGCGACGGCTGCCGGGTGCTGACGCAGCGTACCTCGCTGACGCCGCTCAGAAAGCTCTGGCTGGCGGCGAAGACCTGGGTGAAGGCAGGCTGACGTGGCCGCCGGCGGACGGATCGCCGTCGTCGGCGCCGGCTGGGCCGGGCTCGCCTGCGCCGCCGAACTCGCCGCCGCCGGCCGCCCGGTGGTCGTCCTCGAAGCCTCGCGGCAGCCCGGCGGGCGCGCGCGCAGCGTCGAACTCGACGGCCGCAGGCTCGACAACGGCCAGCACCTGCTCGTCGGCGCGTATACCGAAACCCTGCGCCTGATGCGGCTGGTCGGTGCCGATCCGGCATGCCTGCTGGCGCGCCTGCCGCTCTGCATCGACTACCCCGGCCGCTTCCGTCTGCAACTGCCGGACTGGCCGGCGCCGCTGCACCTCGCCGCCGGCCTGCTCCGGGCCGAGGGCGTCGGCCTGCGCGAAAAGCTCGCCGCCGCCGCCTTCATGCAGGAGCTGAAACGCCGGCGCTTCCGTCTCGAAAGCGACGCCACCGTCGCTGCCTGGCTCGACGCGCACGGCCAGCGCGGCGCGCTGCGCCGCTTCCTCTGGGAACCGCTCTGCCTGGCGGCGCTGAACACGCCGCCGGCGCAGGCTTCGGCGCAGATCTTCGCCAACGTGCTGCGCGACAGCCTCGGCGGCCCGAGCGGCGCCACCGACCTGCTGCTGCAGCGCGCCGACCTCGGCCGCGTCTTTCCCGAGCAGGCGGCGCGCCGCATCGCCGAACTGGGCGGCGAAGTCCGCACTTCGCACCGCGTCCGCGACCTGCAGCCGCAGGACGACGGTTGGCGGGTGGACGGCGAATGCTTCGATCACGTAGTCCTCGCCGTCGCCCCGCAGCACCTGGCGCCGCTGCTCGCCGCGCGCCCGGCCCACGCCGCGCTGCTGCGACAGGTGGACGGCTATGCCTACGAACCGATCGGCACGCTTTACCTCTCCTATCCCGCCGAGGTGCGCCTGCCCTTTCCGATGCTCGGACTCGCCGGCCCGGTCGGACAGTGGGTGTTCGACCGCGGCGCCCAAGGCGGGCCGGCCGGCCTCCTGGCCTGCGTGTTTTCCGGGGGCGGCGAATGGGAAGGTCTCGACGACGACGCATTGGCCGCGGCGCTGCACGCCGAGATCGCCGCCGCGCTCGCCGATCCGCTGCCGCCGCCGCACTGGCGGCGCAGCGTGCGTGAGCGACGGGCGACCTTCTCCTGCCGGCCGGACCTGCCGCGCCCGACCGCCGCCACCGCCGAACGCGGCCTCTGGCTCGCCGGCGACCATACCTGCGCCGACTACCCGGCGACCATCGAAGGCGCGGTGCGGAGCGGCGTCGCCGCCGCCCGCGCGATCCTTTCCCAGAGGTGAGCGCGCCCGGCGCCGGGCGCGGGCGGGTCGCCTACGCGGCGTCTTCTTCGAGCCGCCCGGCGTGCATGCGCAGCCGGCGGCCGCAGCGCGCGGCGATCTCCTCGTCGTGGGTGACGAGGATCAGCGTCGTGCCGCGCTCGGCGTTGATGGCGAACATCAGGTCGATGATCTGGTGGCCGGTGGCGGCGTCGAGGTTGCCGGTCGGCTCGTCGGCCAGCACCAGCTTCGGCCCTGGCGCGAAGGCACGGGCAAGCGCCACGCGCTGCTGCTCGCCGCCGGAGAGGTGCTTCGGATAGTGACCGAGGCGGTGCGAGAGGCCGACGCGTTCCAGCCAAGCGCGCGCCTCGCCGCCGGCGGCGCGCTGGCCGGCCAGTTCGAGCGGCAGCATGACGTTCTCCAGCGCGGTCAGCGACGGCAGCAACTGGAACGACTGGAAGACGAAACCGAGCGTCTGCCCGCGCAGCACGGCGCGCGCATCCTCGTCGAGCGCGGTGATCTCGCGGCCGTCAAGGCGGACGCTGCCCGAGCTCGGCAGGTCAAGGCCGGCGAGCAGGCCGAGCAGCGTCGACTTGCCGGAGCCGGAGGCGCCGACGATGGCCACCGTTTCGCCGGGCGCGACGGCAAACGAAATCTCGTGCAGAATGACCAGTGGCTCACCGCCGCTGTCGACCTGCTTGCCCAATCCCTCGACCTCGATGACCGCGCTTTCCGTCACCGCTTCTACCGCCGTTTTCATCACCGTATCGTCCATGCGCTCCACGCTTCGCCTGCTGGTTGTCTTCGCCCTGCTCCTGCTCGCCCCGGCCGCGCACGCGGCAAAGACCATCCTGGTCTACGGCGACTCGCTCTCCGCCGGCTTCGGCATCCGCCAGGACGCGGCCTGGCCGGCGCTGCTGCAGCAGCGGCTCGCCGAAAGGCACCTCGATTATAACGTCGTCAATGCCAGCATCTCGGGCGAGACCAGCAGCGGCGGCAGAAGCCGCATCGGCGAGGCGCTCGCCCGCCACCGGCCGGCCGTCGTCGTCCTCGCGCTCGGCGCCAACGACGGCCTGCGCGGCCTGCCGCTCGCCGGCATGCGCGAGAACCTTGCCGGCATCGTCACCGCCGCGAAGAAGGCGAAGGCGCAGGTGCTGCTCGTCGGCATGCGCCTGCCGCCGAACTACGGCCCCTACGCCGACGAATTCGCGCAGAGCTTCCGCACGCTGGCGAGGCAGGAGAAGACGCCGCTCGTGCCCTTCCTGCTCGACGGCATCGCCGACCAGCCGACGCTCTTCCAGGCCGACGCGCTGCATCCGACCGCCGAAGCGCAGCCGCGCCTGCTCGACAACGTCTGGGCGGGGCTGGCGCCGCTGCTAAAATAGCGGCCCATGTCCGCCTCGCCATCCGCGTCCGGCACGGCCGGACGAAACGGCGCGGCAGAGGCCGCGCCTCTCTTCCGCGCCGGAGTCCGCTTCCGATGAACCGCCCCACGCACCTGCTGTCCGTCGACGACCTCGCCGACGCGTCGTTCAGCGACCTCATCGACGTCCGTTCGCCGGCCGAGTTCGCCGAGGACCACATCCCCGGCGCCATCAACCGCCCGGTGCTGAGCAACGAGGAGCGCGCCGAGATCGGCACGATGTACAAGCAGGTCTCGCCGTTCGAGGCGACGAAGCGCGGCGCCGCGCTGGTCGCGCGCAACATCGCCCGCCACATCGAGGAGAGCTTCCTCGACCAGCCGAAGACCTGGCGGCCGCTCGTCTACTGCTGGCGCGGCGGCCAGCGCAGCGGCGCCATGGTCAGCATCCTCCGCCAGGTCGGCTGGAACGCGCGCCAGCTTGCGGGCGGCTACAAGGCGTACCGGCAGCGGGTCGTCGCCGAACTCGCCGAACTACCGCGGCGCTTCGACTTCCGCGTCGTCTGCGGCGCCACCGGCAGCGGCAAAAGCCGCATCCTGCAGGAGATCGGCCGCCTCGGCGGACAGATCGTCGACCTGGAGGCGCTCGCCTGCCACAAGGGTTCGGTGCTCGGCATGCTGCCCGACCGGCCGCAGCCCTCGCAGAAGATGTTCGAATCGCAGCTCCTGCAGGCGCTGCGCGGCCTCGACGCCGGCCGGCCGGTGTACGTCGAGGCCGAAAGCCGCAAGATCGGCCGCCTGCAGGTGCCGGAGGCGATGATCGAGACGATGCGCGCCGGCCGCTGCATCGGCATCGAGGTACCGCGCGCCGAGCGCGTCGCCTTCCTGCTGCGCGACTACGACTACTTCCTGAACGACCCGGCCTGGCTGAACGGCCGGCTGGCGGTGCTGAAGGACCTGCGCGGCGGCGCGACGGTCACCCGCTGGCAGGACTACGCCAGCACCGGCCGCTGGCCGGAACTGGTCGAGGAACTGCTGACGCAGCACTACGACCCGCTCTACGCGCGCTCGCAGCGGCACAACTACGAAGAGTTCGGAGAGCGGCGGCGGGTCGTCGCCGCCGACAGCCTGTCGCCGGCGGGAATCGTCGCCGTCGCCGCCGAAATCCTGGCGTCCTGACGGCGCTCAGCCTGGGGCGTTTTTGGGCGCAACCAGTTCGAGCACCTGCCGGAATCCCGCCGCCACTTCGTCCTCGCTCTGCCGAACGCGCCCGAGCAGGCTGCCGCCTTCGAGCGTCACGAGGATCAGGCCGGCCAGCGCAGCGGCCTCCCCGCGCCAGCGGATCTCTCCGCGCTCGATGCCCGTGCCGACGACCCGGCCCAGCCACGCCAGATGCAGGTCGAAATAGGCCCGGGTTTTCTCGTGCATGGAAGGCGGCAGGGCCGCCAGTTCCGCCGACAGGGCGCAGCAGATCGGGCGCAGCCCGTCCTCGAAACCGTCGAGGAAGATCCCGCCGTAGGCCCGCAGGCGCGCGACGGCGCCGGCTTCGTCCCGCTCGATGGCGGCCAGCCGCTCCCGGAAGCGGGCCATCGCGGCGTCGGCGACGGCGTCCCCGAGATCCTGCTTGCAGGGGAAATGGTGATGGATGCTGGCCTTCCTGATGCCGATGCTGGCCGCCAGGTCGGCGTAGGAAAACGCCGAATAGCCGACGCGGCGGATCAGGTGTTCGGCTTCGGCCAGCAGCCGGGTGCGCGTGTCCGTGGTCATGGTGCAAGGCTACCACTCATCATTCCAGGAAGAATTTGACAGGCCCGATCGTCCCGCACTACGCTGCCTACCTACCAATAGGTAGGCAAATATGCAAGCAAACCCGCAACGATCGCGCGAGGCTTTCGCCATGAACAAGAACACGCTCCAGGTGGCGGGGATGACGGCGCTGGCCATGATCGCCTTCGCCGCCAACTCCCTGCTCTGCCGCCTGGCGCTGCGCGAGGGGCACATCGACGCGACGAGCTTCACGCTGCTGCGCATTGCCTCGGGGGCGCTGATGCTCTGGCTGATCGTGCGCATGCGCGGCGGCGCGGCGCCCCTCGCCGGCGACTGGCTCTCCGCATTCGCCCTGTTCGCCTATGCCGCCGGCTTTTCCTTCGCCTACCTGACGCTGCCGGCCGGCGCCGGCGCGCTGCTGCTTTTCGGCGCGGTGCAGGCGACGATGATCGGCTACGGCCTGTGGCGCGGCGAGCGGCTGCGGATCGTCCAATGGCTGGGGCTGGCGCTGGCCTTCGCCGGGCTGGTCGCGCTGCTGCTCCCCGGCCTCTCCGCCCCGCCGCTGGGCGGTGCGCTGCTGATGATCGCGGCCGGCATCGCCTGGGGCGTCTATTCATTGCGCGGCCGGGGCGTCCGCAACGCCACCGCGAGCACGGCGGGCAATTTCGTCCGGGCGCTGCCTTTCGCCGCGGGTCTCGGCATCCTGATGTCCTTCGGCGCCGCCGACGCGCACGTCGATACCCTGGGCGTAGTCTATGCGCTGGCCTCGGGCGCGCTCGCCTCCGGCCTGGGGTACGCGGTCTGGTATGCCGCGCTGCCGGGCCTGAAGGCGGCCAGCACGGCGACGGTGCAACTGAGCGTCCCGGTCATCGCCGGCATCGGCGCGGCGATTTTCCTCGGCGAAGCCATCACCGTGACGCTGGTGCTGATCTGCGCCGCCGTTCTCGCCGGCATCGCGATGGTCGTACTCGGGCGCAGGGGCTGACGCGCCGTTTCCGTTCCCGTGCCGGCCCCGCCTGCCGCCGGGCGAATCGTCACCGGCCGCTACCGCTCCCGCCCGGCCTCGTGCCAAGCCTTGCGCACCGGGGAGAGCAGATACTCCGCCACCGTGCGCGTGCCGAGCATGATCTCCGCACTCGTCTGCATGCCGGCGGCGAGCGGGAAGCGGGAACCATCCATTTCGACGTTCATCGACCTCAGCGCCACCAGCGCCTTGTAGGCCAGCGGCCGACCTTTGCCCGGCGCTTCGTCGTCGGCCGATGCGCCGACATCGGCGTCCGCCGCGTCCGCGCTCACGTGCTCGACCGTGCCCTCGACCATGCCGTACTTCTGGAACGGGAAGGCGGCAAATTTCAGCTTCACCGTCTGCCCCTCGCGCACGAAACCGATGTCCTCGTTGCCCACCCAGACCTCGGCGCGCAACGCATCCTCTCTCGGCACCAGCGTCAACAGCACGGTACCGGGCTGTACCACGGTGCCGGTGGTATGCGTCGCCAGATCCTTGACCACGCTGTCCTGGCTGGCTTTCAGTTCGAGCAGGTTCTTGCGGTGCGCCTGCTTGGCGCGCTCCTGCGCGAGCTTGTCGAAGGCGGCCTGCGCTTCGCTGCGCTCGGCGTGCAACTGTCGCCGGTAATCCGAGTCGAGCTGGGCGAGCCGTTTTTCCGACTGGGCGATGCCGGCCCAGGCGGATTCGATGAGGTGGGACTGGGTCTTCAGCTCCTGTTCCTTCTCGATGCGCTCGCGCCGCTTGTCGCTGCCCATCAGGCTGCCGGCAAAGCCGTCCTTCACCAGTTCGTCGTAGGCCTTGTCCTGCTCGCGGTAGTGCGGCAGCACCTCGGCGAGCTTGGCCTGCACCTGCTGCGCGGAGGCAAACTCGGCCCTCGCCTTTGCCAGCCGGCTGCGCTCCTCGGCGAGCGCCGCGGCCAGGGCGTTACGATTGGCGCGGTACTGCGCCTCGATCTCGCGGGCAAGCGCCGGCGGGTCGTCCGCCTCGACCCGGAAGGGCGCACCAGCGAGTTCGGCGTCGATGCGGCGCAGCGTCAGGCGCTTGCGCTGCCAGTCGGCCTCGATGGACCTGGCGTCGGCCTCGGTGATGAGCGTATCCATGCGCATCAGCACCTGCCCGGCCTTCACCGCTTCACCCTCGCGCACGAGGATTTCCTTGACGATGCCGGCATCGGCCGGCTGCACGATCTTGAGATAGCTCTGCGGCACCAGCTTGCCGTCGGCGACGGCGACGATGTCGAGCCGGCCGATCAGGGCCCAGAGGACGAGTAGCCCGAGCATGCCGGCGAGCACGCGCAGGACGGTGCGGCCAAGCGGATTGGGCGGCGCTTCCTGCAGGCGCAGGAGCGGTGGGGAGAAGGCGTGGTAATCCGGCGTTGCCGGTTCCGGAAGCGCCGGGAGCTTGAAGGGAGATTTCATGACGGATTGGCGGCAATGAACGAACGCGCCGGGGCCGGTGAGGGTTTTCCGCCGACCCCGGCCCTGGCTTACGAGAGTCGCACCGCGCCCTCCTGCAGGCCGCTCAGCGGCCGCAGAGCCTGCGCCTGGCTGCCGAAGGCAGTATCGCCGATCACCTGCTGGGCAGCGCCCAGGCCGATGCCGGCGAGCGTGCCGTTTCTGCCGTACTGGTAGGCAAGATCGCCGCCGATGGCCGCCGTGTCGGAACCCGCCAGATGGAAGTTGGCGAGCGCATTGGTCAGCGCCCAGTTGGTCACCCCGGGATTCGCAGTACGTGCGGCATCGAAAGCGCCGACGAGGCCCTGAAAATTGAAATTCTCGATCTTCTGATCCTTGAGCGGGTCGTTACCGCCTGCGTCGAAATCCGCCATGGCCTCGGCAATCACTTGCAGGTTGAGTACAGGCTTGGAGGGGGTGGCGGCGTACCAGTTCTTAAAAATAATCTGGTCTGCGGCACCGATTTTTAGAACCAAATCGTTGCTTGATTTGCTGAATGTCAGATCGCTATAGACGATGCCCCCACCAAGAGAAACGGTATCGCTACCAGTACCTCCGGATGCGAAGCTATCCTGACCATCACCCTTGTTGAACAGGATGATGTCGTTTCCACCGGCTGTGGTGTAGGTATCGTTACCGGTCCCGCCAACAAACATTTCGGCGCTTGCTCCCCCCGTAATCGTGTCAGCGCCAGAGCCACCATTGAACAACGCCGTACCATTGGTGTCGGTGAGCGTATCGTTTCCATCCGCTCCTTCCAGTATATCGTTGCCACTCCCACCATTTAGGGTGTTTACCCCGGCATTACCTCTAACCAGATTATTGAGGGTGTTACCCGTTCCGTTAATCGCACCGTTACCAGTCAGGGCAAGCGCATCGACATTATTTGCCAAGGTTAGTGTTAGGGTGCTGTAGACAAGATCAATGCCTTCATTGGCGTTTTCCGTGACGACATCAGAACTGTTATCTACGTAATATATGTCATCACCCGTACCGCCAATCATCTTGTCAGCGCCGACACCACCATCGAGAATGTCATTCCCTCCTCCTCCAGTCAGCGTATTAGCTTTTCCATTGCCAATGAGGGTATTATCTAGCACATTACCTGTACCGTTGGTCGCCGAAGTTCCGGTCAACGTCAGATTCTCAACATTGGCACTCAATGTATGGGTGACTGACGACTGGACGAGATCGATCCCGTCTCCCGCATTCTCTGTAACCACATCACTGCCATTGTCCACAATGTAGGTGTCATCACCGGCACCGCCACGCATGGTGTCGGCACCAGAGCCGCCGTTCAAGATGTTGGCTCCAGCATTCCCCACGAGAACGTTACTTAACGAATTTCCCGTGCCATCGATATCCGCTGCTCCAGTCAACGTCAGGTTCTCGACATTGCTTGCCAGCGTATAGGTTACGCTCGCCAAAACGGTGTCCGCTCCAGCGCTCGACGATTCAGTCACAACATCGGCAATGTTGTCGACGATGTAGGTATCGTTTCCGCTACCTCCAGCCATCGTGTCAGCACCTTCTCCGCCGTCAATCACATTTGCGCCACTATTTCCGGTCAGCACATTATTCAGTGCGTTCCCAGTTGCGTTGGTGGCAGTAGATCCAGTCAGCGTAAGGTTTTCCAGATTGTCACCCAATGTATATGTGACGCTTGATCTGACGAGATCCGTACCCTCTCCAGCGTATTCAATAACAGTATCTCCGATAGCGTCCACATCATAGGTATCGTTTCCTGCTCCTCCTTGCATAATGTCGTCGCCTGCCCCGCCGGAGAGTGTGTTTGCGGCGCTGTTTCCAGTTAGCACGTTGTTCAACGCGTTGCCGGTCGCATTGATTGTGTTGGTTCCAAGCAGCACCAGATTCTCGACGTTACTGGCAAGCGTCAACGTGACGCTGCTCCGAACGGTATCGACCCCCTCATCGGCATTTTCTGTGATGACATCCGATGCACTGTCGACAACGTACACATCGTCACCAAGGCCGCCAATCAATTTGTCGTTTCCGGCGCCGCCATCGAGAGTATCGTCTCCATCACCACCCGTAAGCGTATTTGCCGCGCTGTTTCCGGTGATTACGTTGTCCAATTCATTGCCCGTCCCTTTGATGGCCGACGAGCCTGTAAGCAGAAGATTCTCGACGTTGTCACCCAGAGAAAAGGTAACGCTCGACTGCACGATATCGATGCCTTCGTCGAAACCTTCGGCTACGCTATCTGAAACGTTATCGACGATATAGACGTCATCGCCACCTCCTCCATACATTGAATCCGCTCCTGCTCCTCCATTCAGAATGTTGGCGGCCAAATTTCCTGTGAGCGAGTTCCCCAGGGCATTGCCGGTTCCATTGATCGCACTGTCGCCGGTCAACATCAGCCACTCGAGGTTGTCACCCAGCGTATAGGAGATACTGCTTTCAACGCCGTCCGACCAAGAGTTGAAGGCGCCGCCTTCAACAACTGTGTCGCCAGCATTGTCGACAACATAGATATCATTTCCATCACCGCCATACATCACGTCAGCACCAGTTCCGCCATCCAGTCGATCGTCCCCATCGAGGCCATCAAGCGTATCGTTACCCTCGAGGCCAAAGATTCGGTCAGCGCCACTCGTCCCCACAAGAGCGTCAGATTCGGCACTTCCAAAGAATGATGTCGAACGTTCGAGCAAGGTTGCCGAATCCCAGATCGTTCCATCCGAAAAAACAACCCGCTTGGCTCGGCCGCTATTCGAGCTTGAATACCGGAATTGAGAGAGAATCAACTGCGCAGAATCACCGACAATCGAAAGAGTGAGGTCCAGATTATACGTACCCGTTTGCCGAACGATGACTTCCGACGGAAAGATATCATCGTCGACAAGGATGGTATCGACCTCATTCCCGTTGATTGGGTCGATGATCGTATCAATGCCCATACCGCGACCGAGTCGATAAGTATCAGCGCCCGAGCCACCCAGCAGAGTGTCATCTCCTGCACCACCTATCAGCACATCTTCTCCTTCATTGCCAAAGAGCGTATCGTTTCCCGAGCCGCCGTCGAGAGTGTCGTTCCCTGATCCGCCGGAGACGAAGTCATTCCCTTCCAGCGCTAGGATAGTGTCCGCATTAGCGGAGCCAACCAAAACATCCGCAAGGTCAGACGCTATATTCGAGTTGTTTCTGGCAATCCTTGTTTCTATCTCGGCCGCCGTCCAAACTGTTCCATCTGAAAAGCGTAACTGATCGATTTGATGCGAGCTGGCTTCCGTACTAGCCAGATAGTGATTCAAAACAGTAATACGATCGCCGGCTTCTGAGTTATCGATTACCAAGTCATTACCGGCCCGACTAAACAGTAGCTCAGCCGGCGAAACATCTCCAACAAACTCAATGGCATCGACGGAGTTGGCAGGGGCACCGTATCCGTCCTTTACAGGGCTGTAGTCAAGGATCGTGTCTTGTCCATCACCGCGGGAGAAAATATAAACATTAAACTCCCCATACCCAGCCAGGGCATCATTTCCGGCACCGCCATTAAGGATCGAGGAGCCACTGGATGTCAGACGATCATCGCCCTCACCCCCTAGTAAAAGGCCGTTTCCGCTGATACTGTCATTTCCACCACCTCCGTCCAAGGTGTCTCCGTTACCCGCTCCTCCCAAAATAACGTCATCCCCACCATAGCCGCGGATCACATTCACACCAGTATTGCCTACCAGCCGATTCCCTCCATCGTTACCAAAAAGGTCGGCCTGGTAATCTGTGCCCCAAAGCTCTATATTCTCGACATTCTGAGGCAGATAGTGCCGGCTACCATAGCTGGCGTAAGCCATGAGCGTATCTATTCCACCGTCCTGAGCTTCTAAAATAATGTCATTATCCTCAGCATAGTATTTGTCGTCGCCAGCGCCACCTTCCAATATATTGGTGCCAGAATTCCCCCGCCCATCAAGAATATTTGCGCCACTGTTCCCTTTTGCATTGATAGCTGCAGCCCCAGTTAAAGTCAGAATGGACGACAACTTGGTGGGGTTTAACCCGCTGATCTCTGGCAATGTGTAATCAATTGAGCTGATTACATTGAGCAGGCCATCGCCTGCTACGGTATCGTTAACATTGTCGACATAGAAAGTACCTCCATAGCTACTCGACATCCGGTCTGCGCCGGCACCGCCATCAATAACATTCCCACTTACAACACCATAACGCACATAAGTGGCGATGATGTTATTCTGAATTGATATCGTATTGTTTTGTGCATTACCAGTACCCGAGAGCTGTACGTTAAGACCGGTCAGAGTCATGTGCTCAACGTTGCTCGGAAGAGCATAGGACCCTGCCACGATGATCGTATCAACCCCTTCGTCTGCCAGCTCAATCACCGAGTCATCACTCTGGATTTCATAGGTGTCATCACCTTGCCCTCCTTTTAGCGTGTCAGTACCGCCACCGCCGATCAGGTAGTTGTTTCCGGCATTCCCAACAATGGTGTTGTTGAGATTATTCCCAACCAACCGCAGGTCAAGATAACCAGTTGCCATTATATTCTCGACGTTTGCCGGTAATATGTAATTAACAGATGTGAGAACCGTATCAACCCCTTGCCCGGCAGCTTCAGAAATCGTATCCCCGGGGTTGTCGACGATGAACGTATCGTCGGCTGCCGTACCGGTCATCGCATTGGGTGTTCCGAAAACCGTATTCGCCTGGATTTGCGCAAGATTCCACGAAACACCTCCCGAAAAGACAAACTCCTCGATCTGGCCTGCGGTGGTAAAAAATCCTTCGATTGTCAGACTCGTCTGCAGTCCACCATCGACAGCCACGATTAGATCATTGCCGTTTCGGAACAGCGTAAGATCCTCGGGAAGAATGCTCTCTCCGAATTGGACTTTATCGGTCCCGGATGACTCGATAACCCTGTCAGCGTCGTCACCGCGCCGGAAGACATAGGTATCGTCTCCTTTGCCTCCTTTCAGGACGTCGCTGCCGCCCCCTCCATGCAAGGTGTCGTTCCCGACCAAAAGAGACAAGTAGTCATCGCCAAGAAGGGTGTCGTTACCGTCACCACCTTCCAGAATGTCGTTGCCACCGTTCCCATAGATCGTGTCATTGCCGCCTCCACCGTTGATCGAATCATTCCAGACGAAACCATTCAGCGTATCGGCTTCGGGAGTACTGGCCAAGAACATTGAAAAAATCGTTTCTGGCGTCCAGACAGTGCCATCCTCAAAAACAAAGCGCTCAACTTTCCATTGGCTGTCTTGTGTTGACAGGAAGTTACGAACCAGCAGGTAGTTGCTTGTATTCTTGATTTGAATCTGGAGATTGACTTGGTTGTCCTGTGTCAGGATCAAATCCGCTGGCTTCACGCCTGCGCCGAAAACGACAGTATCGATGTTTCCTTCAACATCAAACTGCGGCTCGAAAATTGCCTCGAACCCCGATCCTCGCCCAAATAAATAGGTGTCGTCACCCATCTGCCCATAGAGATTGTCCCAGTAGTTGTAACTACCTCCATCTCCGCTTCCGCCATCGAGCACATCATTGCCATCTCCTCCGTAGAGGGTGTCATATCCAGCGCCACCGAGCAGTGTGTCGTTACCGGCCATACCGCGAAGCGTGTCGGCGCCAGCAAGCCCATCAATACGATCATCGCCGTCAAACCCCTCAATGACATCGGCAGCATTGGTCGGTTCGGCCAGCAATATCTGCTGACGGATAATGGTTTCGTTCCAGACTGTTCCGTCGGCAAATTCGATACGCTCTATCTTGCTGGCCGCACCCGCATTCGCTGCATAGGCACCAACAACCTTGATCTGATCGGCGGTACCGACGATCTGAAAAAGGGCGTCTACCCCGGAACGGACTACACGGATATCCGAAGGAAGCACTCCGGCATCGAGGCGAATCACGTCAATGGATGCGGCATCGCCAGACTCCGTGATGACATCCGTACCACTCCCCCTTCCAAACAGATAGACGTCGCCATCATTCCCTCCCTGCATTGAGTCCGAGGCGGCATCGCCCCGACCATCCAGCGTATCCGAACCGGCGCCGCCCATCAGAGTATCGGCACCATCCCCGCCAATGAGCAGATCGTTTCCAGCCAGGCCCCACAAGGTGTCGTCACCACCCAATCCATTGATCGAATCATCGCCTTCTGTTCCCGAATAGATGTCGGGGCCAGAAGTCAGCTCGTTGGTGAGATTTGCATTGATCTCCGCCCCCCCCCAGACGCGACCGTCAGAGAACGCGACAGAACCGATCTCCGCACCCGAGAAGTGATTCACTACGGTCACCTGATCATTCGAGCCACGTACCCGAATGATCAGATCGTTGATTGAGCGGACAAACGCCAAATCCCCCGGCTGCAGGCCCGGCCCGATCTGCAACCTATCCGTATTTATAGTCGCGCTGTCGGTGCTATCGATGATGTCCTGGCCCGCACCCAATCCCCAATAGTAGATGTCACTTCCTTCACCACCGATGAGTGTGTCATCACCGGCGCCGCCATTGATACGATCGGACACGTTGGTTCCAGAAATCGTGTCGTCACCGCCAGTTCCATCGAGGTCGAATCCGCGAGCGATCAGTTGCTCGTATGTCAGGACCGTTCCGTCGGAGAACTCGAATCGATCGATTGGATGCTGCGCCATCACATCGTTCCGGTCGAAGCCATCGATGTGGATTGCGTCGTCCGGGCTGTTTCCGACGCGAATCAGCAAGGAGCCCAATCCGAGCTTGATGTCTTCCGGACGAATTCCAGCGCCGAAGCGAAGCGTGTTTATGGCGGTGAAACCGGACGCCTTGCTGGTGTCGATGATCGTATCTACACCATCGCCTGCACTGTAGAGGTAGGTATTGCCGCCACCATTGCCGATGATCGTGTCGTTTCCACGCCCGCCGGAAACGATCGCGCCACCTTCAGTCGCTTCGATCTGGTCGTTGGTCGTCCCCCCGATAGCGGAGACACCGTTACCGGAGCCACCCACTGGGCCATACCAGACGCCTTCCATCATCCGCCCGATGAGCTCTGAATAACTCAGGCGCCCCCCATCCGCGAATTCATAAAACGTGACGGCCCCCTGGAATCCGCCTTGAATGACCAAGCGATCCTCCGCCGTGTAGTCGATGACGAGGAACCCGCCATCGTTTGCAGAGTGGAGCGTGAGCTCGTCGCTCGTGGCTGATTCGAACACGACGGTATTCGTTCCGGATTGGTCGAGGATCGCCTCGTTCATCCCGTTAGTGTCCGGATGGCTGTCGCCGGCCGAGAAAACGTAGATATCGTCGCCGGCACCGCCATCCAGCACGTCAGTACCAGAGCCCCCGACGAGGTAATCGTCCCCATCGCCGCCGGATAGACTGTCTTCGCCCGCACCGCCGAAAAGCCTGTCGTCACCGCCGTTGCCCGCGAGGAGGTCGTTGCCGTCTCCGCCATCGAGCAGGTCCTTACCGCCCTCGGCCACGGTATCGCCGTCACCGATCAGCTCATCGTTACCCTTGCCACCGTAGAGCCTGTCGTCACCACCGCCACCGATGATTTTGTCATCGCCATCGCCGCCGTCGAGCAGGTCGTCGCCATGGGCTTCGGCCGCGATCGTTGCATCAGGAGTGTCGTCCCCGACCAGGACATCGTCGTCCGCACCGCCGTAGAGTTCGTCGTCGTCACCACCACCGATCAGTTCGTCGTTCCCGGCGCCACCGGAGAGGATATCCTTGCCGTGGTATTGGGCGTCCAAGGCACTGTAATCACCTTCGAGATGGTCGTCGCCATCGCCGCCGACAAGCTCATCATCGTTTCCATTTCCCCACAAGCGATCGTTGCCTGAGCCGCCGTCGAGATAATCCTTGCCGTGGTACTGGCCCGGCGTTTTCAAGTCGTCACCGGAAAGATCATCATTCCCGGCCCCTCCGAACAACTCGTCGTCCCCGCCATTGCCGGTGAGTTTGTCGTCGCCGCTTCCTCCATCGAGATAGTCGTTGCCATGCAATGCGCCCGAGAGGCCCGATGCAGGATCTGCCGGATCGTCCAGTTCGTCACCGGAAAGCACGTCATTGCCGGCGGCACCGAGAAGCTGATCGTCACCCTCGCTCCCGAAGATCACGTCGTCGTCGTCGCCGCCGTCGATAAAGTCATCCCCACCGTCGCCATTGAGCCAGTCATCCCCCGCGCCACCCAGGATGAGGTCATCGCTCCCCGCAGATGTGAGGGTATCGGCACGGGTGAATATGCTGTTGTAGTAAACGACCCCGCCCCGTTCTTCGATTTCACGCGTCAGCATCCAATCCAGATAAACCTGATTGGCCGTGGTGTCCCCCCAGATGTTGTCGTTTCCTGCACCACCGATGAGGAGATCTTCGTCCGCACCGCCCATGAGCACGTCGGCATCGGCACCGCCGACGATGAAGTCCTGTCCGTCGGCGCCGTCGAGCCAATCGCCGCGGACCTCGCTGGAACCGACGCTCGAATCGTTTGCATCCAGCGCCTGTTGTCGTTCCTGCCTGGTGATGGCAAAGAGCTGGTCGTTCCCTGAACCTGCGTAGAGCAAGTCGCTACCATCGCCGCCCTCCAGGGTGTCGTCGCCGCCGCGCCATGCAGAGAGCACGTCGTCGCCATCCAGCCCTTGCATCAGGTCGTTGCCGGTAGAGTCCAGAAGATAGTCGGAACGCCCGACCTCGGGCCCGTCGACCACGAAATTGCCGAGGTCGTCATAGTGCGGTTGCAGCCCCTCTTTGGCAGGGTCGAAATCGACCGGTGCAAGGTCGCCGACGATGGTGCGCGCGTAGTCGCTCACGGACTCATCCCTGGCATGGAGCGCCAGGGTGAGTTCAGCATGCTCCTTGTGCGTGGCGTTGCCTTCGGCGTCGAGGAGCTGCGCCTTGACGGTGAGCGTGCCGTCGGCATCGACATCGTCCTTCGCCCAGAGGCCGAAGGCGAGGCTCTGCTCGTCGGCCTTGACCGTCACCTCGAAGATGCCATCGGTGCCGAGGTCGACCCTTTGTCCTTGATAGATTAGGGTGAAAGCGTCAGCGTTGGCGCCGGCCAGGGTGAGTTTGACCCTCTGGCCAGCCTCTCCTGTGGCATACGGCAGATAGAGCGTGAAGCCTTGCAGATGGCCTTCGCTGATGCTGTCGGTAGCAGTGGCGTCGGGATCGGGCGCAGAACCACCCGCAAAGGGGTTGCCTTTCTCGGGCGTGAGGATGACGACCTGGGCGGTATCGCGTATCGCCTCGTAGGCGTCCTTGAAACCTTTCGGCTGCTCGCCTTCGCCAGCGATATTCCTGAAGGCTTCCTCCAGGCTGCCGAGCAGCGAGCGGGAGACGTCGCCGGCCCAGTCGATGGCAGTATCGGTAAAAGCCTTGATGCGATCGTCGAAGCCGTTGGCGATCGCCTTGGCTACGTCGGCAAGGCCGTCGCCGACTTCTTCCTTGAGGCGTTCGAGCATGGAGACGCCGCCGGGCCCTTGCGACAGGCTTTGCAGCAGTTGATACAGGCCGGTACCCGCCGCGGCCAGGATTGGAGCGATCCCCTGGCCGCCCGTCGACGCTGTGCGCGCAACGACGCCAAGCGTCTCGGACACCCAGTCGTCGCTGGCCAGCGCTTGGCTGAGTTCGGCGGGGTCGAGGTTGAGGCCGGCGAGCGCGCCGCCATCGCCGGGCAGGGTATTGCTCAGGAGCCCGACGGCGAAGCTGGCCTTGAGCACGGCTTCGCCGGGGGTGTCGGCAACGCTGAGCGCGTCGAGCATCTCACGATCGCCAGCAATGAACGGCGGCATGGCATCCCATGCCCGCCCCAGGACCGTGCCCAGGGATTCAGCCGCATCCACTGCATCTGATGCGGCCATGGCAACCATCATGGCACTCAGCAGGGCAAATTTCGCTTGCGGTATCTGCACTATTCCGGAAAGCGTGGCCGGACCGATCCATTGCACCGCTTTCTTGAACATGGACCCAGACCCCGACGATGCCGCTGCCGATACATGCTTGAGCATCTCCGTACCGGCCTCGCGTAGCCCGTCCGGATCTCCCAACGCCAGCATCGCAGTAATGGCCACGAAGGTACGGAGCCCGGACTCTGTCGGGCCATGATCGTTGTCGTTGAGGAAGGCGGACATCGCCGCGCCCAGCGAGCGCACGGCGTTCTCCCGGATGTACTGGATTTCATGCGGTGTTGCTGCCGAGAAGTCGGTACCCAGTTCGGCGAACCAGCGGTAGAAGCCGCTTTCGATGCGGTGGGCTTCGACCAGATCGGG
This sequence comes from Rhodocyclaceae bacterium, assembly GCA_019455325.1. GTDB lineage: Bacteria > Pseudomonadota > Gammaproteobacteria > Burkholderiales > Rhodocyclaceae > Proximibacter. Next base: position 426,507 of record JACFMQ010000001.1, read on the forward strand.
GGCGTAGTAGCGCTCGTCCGTGGTACCGACGACGTTGCCGACTTCATCGTAAAGGGGGAGCCCGCCATCGACCTTGTATTTGAAATCGAGCAGGAAGGTGTTGCCGGGCCCGCCGTTCAGGTGCCCGCCGCCCAGGCGACTCACCAGGTCGTTGGTGGTGACGTAATGGCGGGTGGCGACGCCGGAGACGAGCGAGGCGTTGAAGTCGGTATCGTATATCTCCTGCAAGCCATCGAGACCGCCGAATGCGTTGTAGGTGGTGAGGGTTAGTGAACTTGGCTGAATCCAATCATTTGTCTTATTTTTCTGAAAATCAAACAGCGCATACTGTGCCAACCCGCCGCCCAAGGATTGCCCTGTGAAGTTGAGGGAGCCGGTGAAACGGGAGCCATCGGCGTTTTTGAGTTGGTTGAGCGCCGCAAGAACCTTGGCACGATTCAAGTCATTCCACTGCGTCACCCCGAGGCTGAGATTCGAATACCAATCTTGGGCATCCGGACCATTCGTGCCGGTCATTGCAACAATGGCGTCGGTTTTGTCTGCATTCTGGAATACAACAAATGAAAAACCGGTCGCAGGATCGTTGCCTGCGCCTGCAACATGCCAACCATCAATTGAGATGGCATTTCCGACTTGCTGATAGGCAAGGCCAACTTTTCCGAAAAGGTGTGAAGGCGGCACAAACTCCGGGCCGTCGCTATCCGGGAAGCTGGCGAGTAACCCCCCGGGCACGCCGCCGCTTCCTGGCAGAGCAGGATTCGGGTTGTAGGAATAGTCGCAGGCAATGAGATTGAGTACCGCCAGTTGGTTCGGATTAATCGCCATGTCACTTTGCTCCCTTGCACAGGTCGATGACCTTCAGTTGGATTGGACCGCGAACGCCCTTTTGCTTGATGTATTGAATGCCGACAGCAAATCGGCAGCCGTCCGGAGAAAGCGCCCCGGTCTTTGGAATGCCCTTGATGATCTTTTCGTAGCCACGATCGACGACACGATAGATGCCGGCATCGTCAAGCCCGTAGCCTCTGACTGCGCTGGAGAAAACCAGCAAACCGGCCTTGGTGTAGAAGTACTGCCAGTTGCCAACGCCCTTCTGGTACCAAGCGTGCAACGTGGTGACCTCACCACTACCGGGTTTGATCAGGTAAACCGGATAGGGTTGATCTTTGGGTAGAAAGTTGGCCCATGTGGGCGGCCGCCCCCACTCGGCCTCACCCTGCAGCACATAGACATTCGCCCATTCGGCGTAGATCGCAGGCGATGGAGCGTCTGGCGTTCGGATGTCCTTGCGCTTCAAGGGGAGCATGATCGGCGGGGTCGTTGCATCCTTGTAGTAGCGAACCGGGGCTTCGCTGCCGGCAGGCCATGGGGTTTCACCGCCACCTTGCCACCCTAAGAAGCCATGGCCTTCAATGAGAGGGATATCTATGCCCTTGGGCATCAAATCATATTGGGAGTAGAGCCGGCAGTTAAGGCGATCACCGATCTCGCCTTTCGCTCTCGCAGAAACCCATGGAGCAACTTTATATGCAGCCTCCTGCACTTCCCGCTCTTCTCCAAACCGGCCTTTCCTGCGAACCAGATAGCCGTCTTTGGCATCTACCGTGTATTCGATTCTTCCGCCGCGATAACACAGCGTGCTGTTCGGAACGATCTTCGCGTGCGCCTGTACTGCACCGGTTGCTACGTTCCAGACATAGAGACCAAGCTTTGGATTCTTGCCAGCCTGTACTTGTGCGCCGTGGTCGGCATAGCCTTTGAGATCGCCACCGGCAAAGAGAATCTGCTGTTCGTCAATCCAATAAACCGAATTGGTTCCATCCAGCCAATACCCTGACTCAATTACTGGGTAAGCCGACCTTCCCGAGATGATCTCCCAAACCCCTGCCAGCACCGTCCCAGGAAACAGCAGGGAAAGAAACAACAATCGGGTGATGAGTGTGTTCATGCTGCGCCCCTCCAGAGACATTCGTTCGAATTGGCATCCGGTCACGCGAAGGAATATTCAGAACATTCAGGGACAGAACACGATTTCCAGCAAGCAATGAGATTGAGTACCGCCAGTTGGTTCGGATTGATCGCCATGTCACTTTGCTCCCTTGCACAGGTCGATGACCTTCAGTTGGATCGGGCCGCGAACGCCCTTTTGCTCGATGTATTGCATGCCGACAGCAAATCGGCAGCCGTCCGGAGAAAGCGCCCCGGTCTTTGGAATGCCCTTGATGATCTTTTCGTAGCCACGATCGACGACACGATAGATGCCGGCATCGTCAAGCCCGTAGCCTCTGACTGCGCTGGAGAAAACCAGCAAACCGGCCTTGGTGTAGAAGTACTGCCAGTTGCCAACGCCCTTCTGGTACCAAGCGTGCAACGTGGTGACCTCACCACTACCGGGTTTGATCAGGTAAACCGGATAGGGTTGATCTTTGGGTAGAAAGTTGGCCCATGTGGGCGGCCGCCCCCACTCGGCCTCGCCCTGCAGCACATAGACATTCGCCCATTCGGCATAAACTGGAGGAAACGCACTACTCGGCGCGCGAATATCCTTGCGCTTCAAAGGGAGCATGATGGGCGGAGTTGCTGCGTCCTTGTAGTAACGAACCGACGCTTCGCCGCCTACAGGCCACGGTGTATCGCCACCGCCTTCCCACCCCAGGAAACCGTGGCCTTCAATCAGTTCTATGTTGGCGCCCTTTGGAAAAAGCGATTCTGGGTAGCGCTTGCAGCTCATCTTGTTGTAGCGAATTCCTCGATCCTTGTCCGAGGATTCAATTAGCTTCGTCTTTTCTTCCTCTTCGCCGAAATTTCCTACACGGTATGTCGCCGTTGTCCTGTCGATGCGAGTCGTATAAGAGATACGGCCTCGACTGAAACACAAACTGCTCTCGTATTCCGAGATGATTCGCACGCTCGAATCATTGAAATTCCACAGACTCAATTTTCCAGGATTGGCTGGCCGCCCACCTTGAGGGTCATTCCCACCAACGAACAGAACGCTTTCGTTGTTTACCCAATAGATCTTCGTCGGGTATCGAATCCAATAACCTGACTCAATCACCGGATACACCGACTTTCCCGAGATCGCTCCCCACTCCTCAGTTTCCGCCATCGCTGGCAGCAGCAGGAGCAGAAAAAGCAACCTGACGATAAACGTCTTCATGCCACCATCCTCCGCATACGATTTTTCTTTCTCGCCCGCGGGTCCATCGAGTATCTGGAGCGTAGAGGTTGAATAGCGCAGTTTCATTTCCTCTCCTCGTCAACGACTTCCATCCGTGTCGCTTGCTGTCGTTCAGCCCCAAAGCAGAACACCTCATCCACCTGCAACCCCTTGGGAATCTGATGCGTGATGAAGATCATCGTTACCTTCCCCTTCAGCCGGTTGATCGTCTTCGCAAAATGTTCCGCTGTCTGCTGGTCGAGGTTGGAGACGGCTTCGTCGAAGATCAGGATCTTCGGCCGCTTAAGCAGCGCCCTCGCAATTGCGATCCGCTGCCTTTGCCCACCCGATAGCCCTGTGCCCCGCTCGCCGATCTCGGTTTGGTACCCGCTCGGCAGCTTCTCGATCACGTCGTGAATCTCGGCCGCCTTGCAGGCGAGGAGCACGTCCTCGAAGCTCGCGTGCGGATGCGCCATGACCAAGTTGTCGTAGAGCGTGCCCGAGAAGAGCACCGTCTCCTGCGGCACCACGCCGAAAGCAGCGCGCAGCTCGTTGGCGGCAAGGTGCCGGATGTCCCGCCCGTCGAGCGCGATATGGCCTTCCGTAGGCTGGTAGAAACCGATCATCAGCTTGGCGAGCGTGCTCTTGCCGCTGCCCGATGGGCCCATGACCACCGTCAGGTGGCCGGGCCTGAAGGCCAGTTCGAGGTTGCGGTAGAGCCAGGGGTGATGCTCGGAGTAGCGGAAGGCGAGGCCGTCGATGACGAGCAGCCCCTTGCCCGACTGTTCGCGGTGCGGGGTGAGCGCGTGCGGCTCCTGCGGCATGTCGAGGATGTCGCCCAGGCGCTTCACCGCAATGCTGGCCTGCTGGAATTCCTGCCACAGTCCGACGATCCTCAGAAGCGGCTGGCTCATGCGGCTGGCGAACATCTGGAACGCGACGAGCATGCCCACCGTGAAGCCGTCGTTCCGCATCACCAGCAGCGCGCCGACGATCAGGATGGCGAGCGTCATCGCCTGTTCCAGGCCGTTGGCGACGACGTTGTAGGTGTTCCCCACCTGTCGGGTGGCGAATCCGGAGGCGAGGTACTGGGCGAGGTAATCGCCGTACTTGCGGTCGATGTCCGGCTCCATCTGCAAGGACTTCACCGTCGCCATCCCCGAAACGTATTCGGTAAGGAAAGCCTGGTTGCGGGCGCCGAGCATGAACTGCCGGTTCAGCTTCTCGCGGAGCACGGGCGCCACGAGAAAGCTGATCACGGCGATGGCGCCGAGCAACCCAATGGCGATCAGCGAGAGCTGCCAACTGTAGGCGAACATCACGGCGAGGAAGATGAACAGGAACGGCAGATCGAGGATCAGCGTGACGGCGGCGCCGGAGACGAACTCGCGGATGGTTTCGACTCCCTGCAGGCGGGCGACGAGGGTTCCGGTGGGGCGATGCTCGAAGTACGGCAGCGGCAGCCGCAGGAGGTGCCGGAACACCTGGCTGCCGAGCACGGCATCGATGCGGTTGCCGGTGTGCAGCACAAGGTACTGGCGCAACCAGGTCATGCCGCTGGTAAACAGCATGAACATGGCCAGCGCCACGCCGAGCACGATCAGCGTGCTGTGCGTCTGGTGCACGATCACCTTGTCGATGATCACTTGCGTGAACAGCGGCGTCGCCAGACCGACGAGTTGGATGGCCAGGCTGGCGACGAGCACGTCGCGCCAGATCGGCTTGTGCTTCAGGAGTTCGGGGACAAACCAGGAAAAGCCGAAGGATTTCTTCTCGGTAGCGAAGCCGGGGATGTCTGCCTCCTCGCCGCCGGCGGCGCTTTCCTTCGCCACGAGGATCAGTTCGGGTTCGAGCCAGCGGGCGGCTTCGGCGACGGGCAGCCTTTCCGGCGTCTGGCTGCCGCTACGGAAGTAGAGAAGCTCGCCAGCGCCGACGCGGAGGATCAGGATGGGAACGGCGGCGGGAGCCTCGCTGGCGGCGGCGCCGTCTTCAGCGCCGGGAGTCGGCTCGGGCAACGCGACCTCGTCGTTCGCCGCCGCTGTGGGTACGGGATGCAGGAAGGCGACGGCGGGCAGCGGCAGCCGGGACCAGTCGGTGGCAGCGCCGAACGGTACGCCGCCGGTCTTCATTCCGAGCGCGCGGGCGGCTTCGTGGAAGGTGGCGAGCGTGTACGGCGGCGGAAACGTCTGGCCGACGAGCGCGGCGTCGAACGGAATCCGATAAAGGCCGCAGAGGCTGCCCAAAAGCCAGAGCACTTCCGCGCGCCCCACCTCCCTTGGTAGTGATATGTCGATTTGACGGCCTCCTGATATGACGAAGGAGCATAGCCGGTCACAACATGACTTGTAAATATTACTTAAGCATTAGTCACCGATGGCGGTTATGCCACCGGCGGGCGGATAGTGCGCAACGCGCGGCCGACACATTGCGATACACGGCCGGCCCTGCCGCCAAGCTATACTCCGCCGAACTTTTTCGCCGTAACGCAGAACCGAGCATGCGCCGCCTTCCCCTCGCCCTCCTCCTGCTGATCCCCCTCGGCGCAGTCGCCGCCGGACCGGACCGCGACCCCTTCGCCACCGAAGCCGGCATCGCTGGCCCGGCGGCCTGCGCGCAGCCGGCGGCAGGAACCGCGCTCGGGCTGGCCGAGGTGGTCGACCTGGCGCTGTGCAACAACCCGCAGACGCGCGAAGCCTGGGCCGCGGCGCGCGCGCAGGCCGGCGCCGTCGGCGTCGCCCGCGCCGCGTTCCTGCCCGGCGTCAACGCCACGCTCGGCGGCAGCCGCGTGCACACGGACGTCGAGGACCGGGCAGCGACCCGCGCCACGGTGACGAACGCCGGCCTGTCCTTTTCCTGGCTGCTCTACGATTTCGGCGTGCGCGAGGCGACGCTGGAAAGCGCCCGCCAGTTGCTCGCCGCCGCCGTCGCCACGCAGGACGGCACGGCACAGGCGGTCTTCCTCGCCGCGCTGCAGGCCTTCTACCAGGTGCATGCGCTGCAGGCGGCGGTGGACGCCGCCGGGCAGTCGGAGAAATCGGCGCGCGAGAGCCTCGCCGCCGCCGAGGCCCGCTACCGCGCCGGCAGCGCGACGCCGGCCGACCGCCTGCAGGCGCAGACGGCGCTGTCGCAGGCGACGCTTACGCGCATCCGCGCCGAGGGCGACCTGAAGAACGCGCGCGGCGCGCTGGCCAACGCCATGGGGCTGGACGCCCACCGCTCGCCGCCGCTGGCGCCGCTGGCGGCGAACGAGCCGCCGGCCGGCTTCGAGCGCGACGTGGACGCCCTGATCGCCGAGGCGCGCGGCCGGCGCCCCGACCTCGCCGCCGCCGAGGCACAGGCGCAGGCGGCGCGCGCCACCGTCGACGCGACGCGCGCCGCGCACCTGCCGACGATCTCGCTCTCCGCGGCGCCGACCTGGCAGGACAACGGCGGCCTGACCACCAACGCGTCGAGCGTCGGCGTCACCGTGAGCATTCCGCTCTTCTCCGGCTTCGGCCAGACCTACCGCGTGCGCACCGCCGAGGCGCAGGCCGAGCAGCGGAACGCGCAGCGCGACCGCCTGCGCCTGCAGGTCGCGCTCGACGTGTGGCAGGCGTACCAGAACATGACCACCGCCACGCAGTCGCTGCGCAGCAGCGCCGACCTGCTCGCCGCCGCCGAAGCCTCGGAGCGCGTCGCACTCGGCCGCTACCGCGCCGGCGTCGGCAGCATCCTCGATCTGCTCTCGGCGCAGAGCGCGCTCGCCTCGGCCCGCCAGCAGCGCGTGCAGTCGACCTACGACTGGAACGTCTCGCGCGCCGCGCTGGCGCAGTCGGTCGGCGCGCTCGACGCCGGCATCCTGCCCGTTCTCGCCGGGGAAACCCCGAATCCCGCTCTCATCGGAAAGCCATGAAACTCCTCTCGACGCGCCCGCTCCTCGTCCTCATCGCCCTCGCCGCCGCCGGCGGCGGCTGGTACGCCTGGCAGCAGAAGGCCGCGCAGTCGCCGGAACTGCGCTACAAGTTCCAGGAGGCCGTGGTCGGCGACGTCGTGCAGAGCGTGTCGGCCAACGGCACGCTGAATCCGGTGACGCTGGTCAACGTCGGCACGCAGGTTTCCGGCACGGTGCGGCGGCTGCACGTCGACTTCAACGACGAAGTGAAGGCCGGCCAGGTGCTGGCCGAACTGGACGATTCGCTGTTCGTCGCCGCCGCCGGCCAGAGCGAGGCCAGCATCGCCAGCGCCAGCGCCTCGCTCGACCTGGCCAAGGCCAGCGAGGCGCGCATCCGCGCGCTCTTCGCCGACGAATACGTGTCCCGCCAGGAGCTGGATCAGGCGGTGCAGGCGAAGAAGGCGGCGGAGGCCGCGCTGCGTCTGGCGCGCGCGCAGAACGACCGCGACCGCGCCAACCTCGGCTATTCGGTGATCCGCTCGCCGGTCTCGGGGGTCGTCGTCGACCGCCAGATCGACGTCGGCCAGACGGTCGCCGCCAGCTTCCAGACGCCGGTGCTGTTCAAGATTGCGGAGGATCTGACGCGCATGCAGATCTACACCACCTTCGCCGAGGCCGACGTCGGCGCCATCCGCGTCGGCCAGACGGCGCGCTTCAACGTGGACGCCTTCCCCAACCGCAGCTTCCGGGGCATGGTCAAGCAGATCCGGCTGAATCCGACGACGACGCAGAACGTCGTCACCTACAACGTCGTCGTCGAGGTGGAGAACCCCGACCAGATCCTGCTGCCCGGCATGACCGCCTACGTCAACATCGCCGTGGCCGAGAAGAAGGGCGCGCTGACCGTGCCCAACGCCGCGCTGCGCTTCCGTCCGAGCGCGCCGGCAACGAAGCCGGAAGGCATCAAGGCGAACGGCGGCAGCGCCCCGGCCCCCGGCGAAGGCGAGCGGCGCAAACGCCGCGACGCCGCCAGCGGCACCGTCTACGTGCTCGCCGGCGGCCAGTTGAAGCCGCTCGCCGTCGATATCGGCATCACCGACAACCGCGTCACCGAGATCGCCGGCGGCGAGCTGAAGGCCGGCGAGCGCGTCGTCGTCGGCGAGAACCTGCCCGGCGGCGCGCCGGACGCCGGCGGCTTCCGCATGAGGATGTTCTGATGGCCGAGGCGCTGATCCGCGTCGCCGGCCTCGCCAAGTCGTACATGACCGCAGCCGGCGACTTCCCGGCGCTGAAGGGCGTGGACCTGGTCATCGAGCGCGGCGAGTTCGTCGCCGTGATGGGGCCGTCCGGCTCGGGCAAGTCGACCTTCATGAACATCCTCGGCTGCCTCGACCGCGCCAGCGCCGGCGAGTACGTCCTCGACGGCCGGCCGGTCGGCGCCCTCTCGTCGGACGAGCTGGCGACGCTGCGCCGGCGCACCATCGGCTTCGTCTTCCAGGGCTTCAACCTGCTGCCGCGCATGAGCCTGGAAGACAACGTGGCGCTGCCGCTGGTCTACGCCGGCGTCGATCTGGGCACGCGCCGCGAGCGGGCGCGGCGGATGCTCGCCCGGGTCGGCCTGGAGCAGTACGCCAAGTCGCTGCCCAGCCGCATCTCCGGCGGCCAGCAGCAGCGCGTGGCGATCGCCCGCGCGCTGATCAACGAGCCGCGCCTGATCCTCGCCGACGAACCGACCGGCAACCTCGACAGCCGCACCAGCGAGGAGATCATGGCGCTCTTTACGGCGCTCAACGCGGAAGGCATCACCATCGTGCTGGTCACGCACGAGCACGACGTCGCCGACCACGCCAGGCGCCAGGTGCGCTTCCTCGACGGGCAGATCGTCGCCGACGAGCCGACGCGCCGGCGGGAGGCGCTGCCATGCTGAGGGCGATGCTGCACGAGGCGTGGATGGCGATGGGCGCCAACCGCCTGCGCACGGCGCTGACCATGCTCGGCATGGTCATCGGCGTCGGCGCCGTGGTGCTCATGATGGCCATCGGCCAGGGCGCGCAGATGGCCGTGCAGCAGGCGATCAGCACGATGGGCAGCAACATCTTCGTCGTGCTCTCCGGCTTCACCTCGACCACCGGCGTGCGCAGCGGCGCCGGCAACGCGCCGTCGCTGCGCGTCGCCGACGCCGAGGCCATCGCCGAGCTCGACGGCGTGCAGGACGTGGCGCCCATCCACCAGGGCTCGGCGCAGCTCGTGCACGCCGGCAACAACTGGAACACCTGGGTGATCGGCACGACGCCGGCCTTCTTCGACGTCCGCGCCTGGGCGACGCTCGAAGGCGCGCCGTTCGCCGATTCCGACCTGCGCTCGGCGACGCGCGTGGCGCTGGTCGGCCAGACCGCGGCGAAGAACCTGTTCGGCGACGTCAGCCCGGTCGGCAAGGCGCTGCGCATCGGGCAGACGCCGTTTACCGTCGTCGGCCTGCTCGCGCCGAAGGGGCAGAGCTTCGACGGCCGCGATCAGGACGACGTCGTCGTCATTCCGCTGACCACGGCCCAGCGCAAGGTCTTCGGCACGCCGTTCCAGGGCTCGGTCCGCCAGATCATGGTGCAGGCGGCCTCGCAGGAGGCGATGCCGGCGGTCGAGCAGGCGATGAGCGCGCTGCTCCGCCAGCGGCACCGCATCCGCGACGGGCAGGAGGACGATTTCTTCCTGAGGAACCTCGCCGCCGCAGCCGACTCGGCGGCGGCGACGACGCGCGTGATGTCGCTGCTGCTCGGCGCCATCGCCTCGGTGTCGCTGCTCGTCGGCGGCATCGGCATCATGAACATCATGCTCGTCTCGGTCACCGAGCGCACGCGCGAGATCGGCATCCGCACGGCCATCGGCGCGCGGCAGCGGGACGTTCTCGCGCAGTTCCTGCTGGAGGCGGTGATCATATCCATCGCCGGCTGTATGATCGGGCTGCTGCTCGGCATCGGCGGCGCGCTGCTGGCGCACAAGCTGGCCGGCATGGCGGTGGTCGTCTCGGGCAGCGCCGTGCTCGCCGCCTTCGGCGTCGCCGCCGGCATCGGCATCTTCTTCGGCTACTACCCGGCGCACAAGGCTTCCCGCCTCGATCCGATCGAGGCGCTGCGCCACCAGTAGGAAAGGAGGCCGCCGCTCAGCGCGGCGGCTCGGCGGGCGGCGGGCGGTTCGAGTTCTCCGGCACCTGCACGAAGACTTCGTCCTGCTTGATCATGCCCAGCTCGTAGCGGGCCCGCTCCTCGATCGCCTCGTAGCCCTGCTTGAGGTCGCGCACCTCGGCGTCCAGCCCGCCGTTGCGCGTCTCCAGCCGGCGGTTGGCTTCCCGCTGCTGCGCCAACTGGTGGTCGTAGTCCCAGACCTTCAGCCAGCCGCCCTTGCCCAGCCACAGCGGATACTGCAGCAGCACGAGCAGCGCGATCAGGGCGAGGGTCAGCCAGCGCATTGAATCAGTGAGGAGCGAGGAGAGAGGAGTAAGGAGCAAAACCTTCGCCGGGTTCCACGCCTGCCCTCCTCACTCCTTACTCCTCACTCCTCACCTGAGGTTGTAAAACGCTTCGCGCCCCGGGTAGCCGGCGGTGTCGCCGAGGTCTTCCTCGATGCGCAGCAGTTGGTTGTACTTGGCGATGCGGTCCGAGCGGGACAGCGAGCCGGTCTTGATCTGCAGCGCGTTCATGCCGACGGCGATGTCGGCGATGGTGCTGTCCTCGGTCTCGCCCGAGCGGTGCGAGATCACCGCCGTGTAGCCGGCGCGCTTGGCCATCTCGATGGCGGCGAAGGTTTCGGAGAGCGTGCCGATCTGGTTGATCTTGATCAGGATCGAGTTGGCGACGCCCTTCTTGATGCCTTCCTTGAGGATGCGGGTGTTGGTGACGAAGAGGTCGTCGCCGACGATCTGCACCTTGTTGCCCAGCCGGTCGGTGAGAAGCTTCCAGCCGTCCCAGTCGCCCTCGGCCATGCCGTCCTCGATGGAGACGATGGGGAACTGCTCGGCGAGGTTGGCGAGGTAGTCGACGAACTGCTCGGAGGAAAGCTGCAGGCCCTCGCCCGAGAGGTGGTACTTGCCGTCCTTGTAGAACTCGGAGGCGGCGCAGTCGAGCGCGATCAGCACGTCCTGGCCGGGAGTGTAGCCGGCGTTCTCGATGGCCTGCAGGCAGAGCTGGATGGCCTCGGCGTGGCTGCCGAGGTTGGGTGCGAAGCCGCCCTCGTCGCCAACAGCAGTCGAGAAGCCCTTCTTGTCGAGCAGTTTCTTCAGCGCGTGGAAGGTCTCGGCGCCGCAGCGCAGGGCCTCGCGGAACGAACTCATGCCGACCGGCATGATCATGAATTCCTGGATGTCGAGGCTGTTGTTGGCGTGCGCGCCGCCGTTGATGATGTTCATCATCGGCACCGGCATCTGCATCGGGCCCGAGCCGCCGAAGTAGCGGTACAGCGGCAGGCCGGACTCCTCGGCGGCGGCCTTGGCCACGGCCATGGACACGGCGAGCGTGGCGTTCGCCCCGAGGCGCGACTTGTTGTCGGTGCCGTCGAGGTCGATCAGGGTCTTGTCGATGAAGGCCTGCTCCTGCGCGTCGAGCCCGATGATCGCTTCCGAGATTTCGGTGTTCACGTTCTCGACGGCCTGCAGCACGCCCTTGCCGAGGTAGCGGCCGGCGTCGCCGTCGCGCAGCTCGATCGCCTCGCGCGAGCCGGTCGAGGCGCCGGACGGCACCGCGGCGCGGCCCATGACGCCGGACTCCAGCAGCACGTCGCATTCGACGGTGGGATTGCCGCGCGAATCGAGAATCTCGCGGGCGACGACATCGACGACAGAACTCATGTTGTTTCCTTTACCCTGATTGAAGTTGTTGAAAACCTTCGACGACGAGCATGTTCATCTGCGCCGCCCCCGCGCGCGCCTGGCGCGCTGCCCGGTACTCGGGCGAATCGTAGAATTTCCGGGCCTGCTCGACCGAGTCGAACTCGACGACGACGAGGCGCGGCGAGCCGGTCCATTCGCCTTCCAGTTGCGTGATCGCGCCGCCGCGCACGAGGTAGCGGCCGCCGTACTGCGCGATCGCCGCCTCGGCCAGCACCTTGTAGCCGGCGTAGGCTGCCGGGTCCGCCACCTTCGCTTCGGCGATGAGGTAGCCCCTGGCCGTCACCGCATCTCCTCGAAGCCGCCCGCCTTGACCGCGCGGTCGAGCGCGGCCAGCGTCGACAGCAGGCTTTCCATGCGCGCCAGCGGCCAACTGTTCGGGCCGTCGGAGAGGGCCTTCTCCGGGCACGGGTGCGTTTCCATGAACAGGCCGGCGATGCCGACGGCCACCGCCGCGCGCGCCAGCACCGGCACGAACTCGCGCTGGCCGCCGGAAACCGTGCCCTGGCCGCCCGGCAACTGCACCGAATGCGTGGCGTCGAAGACCACCGGGCAGTCCGTCTCGCGCATGATCGCCAGCGAGCGCATGTCGGAGACCAGGTTGTTGTAGCCGAAGGAGGCGCCGCGCTCGCAGACCAGGATGTTGTCAGCGCCGCCGTTCGCCTCGCGCGCCTTGTCGACGACATTCTTCATGTCGCCCGGCGCCAGGAACTGGCCCTTCTTGATGTTCACCGGCTTGCCGGCCGAGGCCACGGCGTGGATGAAGTCGGTCTGCCGGCAGAGGAAGGCCGGCGTCTGCAGCACGTCGACGACGGCGACCACGGCCGGCACGTCCTCTTCCGTATGCACGTCGGTGAGGATCGGCACGCCGACCTGGCGGCGCACCTCGTCGAGCAGCTTCAGCCCGCCTTCGAGGCCGGGGCCGCGCACCGACTTGCCGGAGCTGCGGTTGGCCTTGTCGTAGGAGGCCTTGAAGATGTACGGGATGGCGAGACGGCCGCAGACTTCCTTCATGTGGCCGGCGACCTCGACGCACAGCTCCAGCGACTCGGCCGTGCACGGGCCGGCGATCAGGAACAGCGGCTTGTCGAGGCCGGCTTCGAAACCGCAGAGTTTCATTTCTTCTTCGCCGCCTGGTGCGCCAGCGCCGCCTGCACGTAGGCGATGAACAGCGGATGGCCGGTGCGCGGGTTCGAGGTGAATTCCGGGTGGAACTGGCAGCCGACGAACCACGGATGCACTTCGCTGGGCAGTTCCACCATCTCGCAGAGATTTTCCGTCGGCGTGCGCGCCGAGACGACGAGGCCGGCGGCCTCCAGCTTCTCGACGTAGTTGTTGTTCACCTCGTAGCGGTGGCGGTGGCGCTCGTTCACCCCGTCGCCGTAGATGGCGTGCGCCAGCGTGCCGGGCTTCACCGGGCAGCGCTGCGCGCCGAGGCGCATGGTGCCGCCGAGGTCGGAATTCTCGCTGCGCGTCTCGGTCCGGCCCGAGGCGTCCTGCCATTCGGTGATCAGGCCGACCAGCGGATGCGGGCCGTCCGGCGCGAACTCGGTGCTGTTGGCGCCCTTGAGGCCGGCGACGTCGCGCGCGAACTCGATCACCGCGAGCTGCATGCCGAGACAGATGCCGAGGTAGGGCACCCGGTTCTCGCGCGCAAAGCGGATCGCCGCGATCTTGCCCTCGGTGCCGCGCTTGCCGAAGCCGCCCGGCACGAGTACGGCGTCCATGCCTTCGAGCGCGCCGCAGCCCTGCTGCTCGATCTCTTCGGAGTCGATGTAGTGGATCTTGACCTTGGCCCGGGTGTGCATGCCGGCATGCACCAGCGCCTCGGTCAGCGACTTGTACGATTCGGTCAGATCGACGTACTTGCCGACGAAGGCGATGTCGACCCTGTGCTCGGGATGCTCGAGCGCCTGCACCAGCTTCTTCCACTTCGAGAGATCGGCGGCCTTCGCCAGGATGCCGAGCTTGTGGCAGACGATCTCGTCGAGCATCTGGTCGTGCAGCATGGCCGGAATCTTGTAGATCGTGTCGGCGTCGAGCGCCTCGATCACCGCCTGCCGCTGCACGTTGCAGAAGAGCGCGATCTTCGCCTTCTCGTCGGCCGGGATCGGGCGGTCGGCGCGGCACAGCAGCACGTCGGGCTGGATGCCGATCTCGCGCAGCTCCTTCACCGAGTGCTGCGTCGGCTTGGTCTTCAGCTCGCCGGCGGTCGGGATGTAGGGCAAGAGCGTCAGGTGCATGTAGCAGGCGTTGCCCGGACCTTCGTCGAGGCCCATCTGGCGGATCGCTTCGAGGAAGGGCAGCGACTCGATGTCGCCGACCGTGCCGCCGACCTCGACGATCGCCACCTCGGCGCCCTCGGCGCCGCGGCGGATGTGCTGCTTGATCTCGTCGGTGATGTGCGGGATCACCTGCACCGTCTTGCCGAGGTATTCGCCGCGCCGCTCCTTCTTGATCACCGACTCGTAGATCTGGCCGGTGGTGAAGTTGTTGGCCTTCGACATCCTGGCACTGGTGAAGCGCTCGTAGTGGCCGAGGTCGAGGTCGGTCTCGGCGCCGTCTTCGGTGACGAAGACCTCGCCGTGCTGGAACGGGCTCATGGTGCCCGGATCGACGTTGATGTAGGGGTCGAGCTTGAGGTGGGTGACTTTCAGTCCGCGGGATTCGAGGATGGCCCCGAGACTGGCCGCCGCGATGCCCTTGCCGAGCGAGGACACCACGCCGCCGGTGACGAATACATATTTGGTCATGGATTTTTCTGCAGCGGGAAAGTGCGATTTTACCCGATAAGCCCTCCTCGCTCAAAACGCCTCGGCCGGCAAGGCGTTTCCGGGCGATCCGGGACGCGCTCAGGCTGCCGCCGGCAGGGCCGGCGCGCTGCGCTCGCGCAGCAGTTCGAGAAAGGCATCGACCGCCGGCGCGACGATGTCGCTGCGCCGCACCAGCATCGTCGGCGCCCGCGCCAGCCGCGGCGGCAGCGGGTGCACCGAGACGGCCGCCGCCGGCAGGCTGTCGAGCAGGCTGCGCGGCACCAGCGCGACGCCCATGCCGCAGGCGGCGCAGCCGATCATCGCGTGGTACGAGGCCAGTTCGACGAAGCGTTCCGGCACCACGCTCTCGCTCGCCAGCCAGGCTTCCAGACGCTGCCGGTAAGCGCAGCCCGGCTCGAAGGTGAGCAGCACCCGCGTGCGCAGGTCGGCGGCGCGGCGCACCGGCGGGTGCCCGGCGGCGGCGATGGCCACCAGCTCCTCCTCGAACACCGGCGCGTTGTCGAGGCGCGGATCGACCACCGGCCCGGCCACCAGCGCGCAATCGAGCGTGCCGTCGAGCACGCCGGCGACGAGGCCGGCGGTGGCGCCGGTGCGCAGTTCGAGCTGGACGCCGCCATGGCGTTCGTGGAAGGCCGCCAGCACCGGCGCCAGCCGCGCCGCCGCGGTGCTTTCCATCGAACCGAGGCGCAGCCGGCCGCGCGGCAGACTGTCCGCCACCGCGGCGCGCGCCTCCGCCGCCAGGTCGAGCAGGCGCCGCGCGTAGCCGTCGAGCACGCGGCCCGCCGGCGACAGCGACAGGCGCTTGCCTTCGCGCAGGAACAGCGGCACGCCGAGGTCGGCTTCGAGCTGGCGGATGCGCGTCGTCACGTTCGACTGCACGCGGTGCAGCTTCGCCGCCGCCCGCGTGATGCCGCCTTCGCGCACCACCGCCTGGAAGATGGCCAGATCGTCGAGGTCCATGATCTCTCTCCGTGATGTTCGAGTTCACATTAATTCATTTTTCGTGAACGACAAACCCCATTATGCTCGCCCCATCGCCTCCGGAAAGATCGCCATCCATGAATCCTGCGCAACGCAACGGCTACCTCGCCGCCCTCGCCACCGTCGCCATCTGGACCGGCTTCATCCTCGTCTCGCGCCTCGGCGGCAAGAGCGCGCTGACCGCCTACGACGTGCTGGCGCTGCGCCTCGGCACCGCCGCGCTGCTGCTTTTCGTCTTCGCCGGCCGGCTGCCGCGCGCCGCCTGGGGCGACGGGCGGCTATGGCTGCTGGCGGCGATCGGCGGCGTCGGCTACGGCGTGCTCGTCTACTCCGGCTTCAAGAGCGTGCCGGCGGCGCACGGCGGCATCCTGCTGCCCGGCCTGCAGCCGTTCCTGGTCGCGCTGTTCGCCTGGTGGCTGGCCGGCGAGCGGCCGAGCCCGGCGCGCTACCTCGGCTATGCGGCGATCGCGCTCGGCATCGCCCTGACCGCGGCGCCGCTGCTGGCCGGCGCGTGGACGCCGGCAACCCTGGCCGGCGACGGCCTGATGCTCGCCGCGTCGGTGACCTGGGCGCTGTTCAGCGTGCTGGCCAAACGCTGGCGCTTCGACCCCTGGCTGCTGACGCGCTTCGTCGCCCTGGCCTCGGCCATCCTTTACCTGCCGGTCTATGCGCTGGCGCTGCCGAAGGCCCTCGCCGCCGTGCCGCCGTCGATGCTGCTGTTCCAGGGCCTGTACCAGGGCATCGGCCCGACCATCCTGGCCATGCTGCTGTTCCTGAAGGCCGTCGAGGCGCTCGGCCCGGCCCGCGTCGGCGCGCTGATCGCGCTGGTGCCGGTGCTCGCCGGACTGGCCGCCGTACCGCTGCTGCACGAGCCCCTGACCGTCTGGCTCGCCGCCGGGCTGGTCGCCGTCTCGCTCGGCGCCTTCCTGGCCTCGCGCCCGCTTCCCACGATGAGGACCGCCGCATGCCCTACGTGAACATCAGGATCACCCGCGAAGGCGCCAGCGCCGAGCAGAAGGCCGCACTGATCGCCGGCGCCACCGCGCTGCTGCGCGACGTGCTCGGCAAGAATCCGCAGACGACCGTCGTCGTGATCGACGAGGTCGACACCGACAACCGGGGCATCGACGGCAAGACGGTCAGCCTGCGCCGCCGGCGCGGGACTTAGCCCGGCGGCAGCCGGCCCGACGGCGAGCGCACGGCGCACAGCCTTTGCACCGCCGCCGCCTTCGGTACGCTCACCTCGCCCTCCTCGTAGGCGACGACGCGCAGCCCGGCCGCCTGCGCGACCTGCAGCAGCTCCTGCGAACGCAGCAGGAAATCCGGGTTGGACGGCCGGCCGAAGCGCTCGTTGCCCTCCATGAAGGTCTCGTAGATGAGCACGCCGCCGTCGGCCAGCGCGCCCTCGATCAACGGCAGCAGCGGCCGGTGCAGGTAGTTGGCGACGACGATGCCGGCGAAGCGGCGGCCGGCGTAGGGCCAGGGGCCGTGTTCGAGGTCGGCGACGCGGACGCTGACGCCGGCGACGCCGGCGAGCCGCGCCAGCGCCTCTGCGTTGCGGTCGACGGCCTCGACGCGGTGGCCGAGCCCGGCCAGCAGCCGCGCGTGCCGGCCGCCGCCGCAGGCGAGGTCGAGCGCTTCGCCGCCGGCCGGCAGCAGCGGCGCGAAGCGGCGTATCCAGGGAGAAGGTTCGAGGGTTTCGCAATGCATGTCGGAAAGGCTCCGTCGAGGGTCGATTCGGCTATGATCCGTCGTGCCCGCAACCTGATCAAGGAATCCGTCGATGTCCCAGGAACACCGCGAAGTCGTCGTCGCCGAGAACGGTCTCGGCCGCTACCAGCAGAGCGTGCGCGCCGGCGCGCACCTCCTCGTCGCCGACGAGCCCGCCGGCATGGGCGGCGCCGACGCCGGCCCGGCGCCCTACGACTACCTGCTCGCCGCGCTCGGCGCCTGCACCTCGATGACCCTGCGCATGTACGCCGAGCGCAAGGGCCTGCCGCTGCGCAAGGTGACCGTCACCCTCGCCCACGAGAAAGTGGAAATCGAGGGCCGCGGCCGCATCGACCGCATCACCCGCCGCATCGCCATCGACGGCGAGCTGACGCCGGAACAGCGCGAACGCATGCTGGAAATCGCCAACCGCTGCCCGGTGCATCGCACGCTTTCGGGCGATCTGGACATCGCCAGCAGCCTGGCGCCGGCCGACTGATCCGGCGCCCTGCGGCCGGCCCTCGCCGGCCGAAAGATTTTTGCATCGGATACGGACAATACGCAGAGATTTCGTAAGGGTATTGTGCTAGATTGCTGCGTCGCACAACCGAATAACAACCTCACCCAAAAGGTGTCCCGTGATGCTAGAACAGCACTATCTGACCAGCCTGTTCGAACCGAAGTCGGTCGCCGTGATCGGCGCCTCCGACCGTGAGAACTCGGTCGGCAACATCATCTTCAAGAACATCCTCGACTCCGGCTACAAGGGCCGGCTCTATCCGATCAATCCGAAGCACTCGACGATCCAGGGCGTGCAGGCCTACGGCTCGATCGAGGAGATCGGCGCCCGCGTCGAGCTGGCGGTGATCGCCACGCGGCCGCAGACCGTGCCGACCATCGTCGAGCAGTGCGGCCGCAGCGGCATCAAGAACGTCATCGTCATCACCGCCGGCTTCGCCGAGGCCGGCCACGCCGGCGCCGCGCTCGAACGCAAGATGCTGGAGATCGCGCGCAGCTACAACGTGCGCGTGCTCGGCCCGAACTGCCTCGGCATCCTGCGCCCGCCGCTCGGGCTGAACGCCACCTTCGCCAAGGTCACGGCCAACGCCGGCAACCTCGCCCTCGTCTCGCAGTCGGGCGCCATGTGCGCGGCCGTGCTCGACTGGGCCAAGTCCAACGGCGTCGGCTTCTCCAGCGTCATCTCGCTGGGCAGCACGGCCGACGTCGACTTCGGCGAGATCCTCGACTACCTGATCTACGACAACCGCACGCACTACATCCTGCTCTACATCGAGGGCATCCGGAACTCGCGGCGCTTCATGAGCTCGCTGCGCTCGGCCGCGCGCATCAAGCCGATCATCCTGCTCAAGGCCGGCCGGCACGCCGCCGGTTCGGCGGCGGTGCAGACGCACTCGGGCATGATCGCCGGCTCCGACGCGGTGTTCGACGCCGCCGTGCGCCGCGCCGGCGTCGTCCGCGTCAAGAACGTCGGCCAGCTCTTCTACGCGTCGAAGGCGCTGGCCTCGAAGTTCCGCCCGCAAGGCAAGCGCCTGGCCATCATCACCAACGGCGGCGGGCCGGGCGCCATGGCCGCGGACCGCGCCGGCGACCTCGACATCCCGCTCGTCGAGCTGAACCTGGAGACGGTGCAGAAGCTCAACGCCTGCCTGCCGACGACCTGGTCGCGCAGCAACCCGATCGACATCGTCGGCGACGCGACGCCGGAGCGCTACCGCGACGCGATCCTCGCCGTCGCCGCCGACCCGGACGTCGACGGCATCCTGGTCATGCTCTCGCCGCAGGCCATGACCGACCCGGACAAGGTGGCGCGCGCCGTCATCGAGGCGCACGCGCAGACCGGCACGGCGCTGCTCACCTGCTGGATGGGCGAGGAGCAGGTCGCCAGCGCACGGAAGACGCTGGAAGAGGCTGGCATCCCCGCCTTCCGCATGCCGGAGACGGCGGTCGAGCTGTATTCCCACATCTCGACCTACTACCGCAACCAGAAGCTGCTGCTGCAGACGCCGATGCCGACCGACCGCCAGGAGCGGCCGGAGACCGAGGGCGCCAAGATGCTGATCGAGGCGGTGCTCTCCGAGCGGCGCAAGGTGCTCTCGGAGATGGAGTCGAAGGCCATCCTGCGCGCCTTCCGCATCCCGGTGGCGCAGACCATGGTCGCGCGCACGCCGACCGAGGCGCTACTGCTCGCCGAGCAGATCGGCTTCCCGGTGGCCATGAAGGTCGATTCGCCGGACCTGGTGCACAAGAGCGACGCCGGCGGCGTGCGGCTCAACATCACCAACGCGCCGGCGGTGCGCAACGCCTACCACGACATCATCGAGACGGTGCAGAAGAAGCACCCGACGGCGCGCATCAACGGCGTCTCGATCGAGCCTTATCTCGCCCGCCTGAACGGCCGCGAGCTGATGCTCGGCGTCGTCCGCGACCCGATCTTCGGGCCGATCATCACCTTCGGTGCCGGCGGCACCGAAGTCGAGATCTTCAGCGACCGCGCCGTCGCGCTGCCGCCGCTGAACGGCTTCCTCGCCCAGGATCTGATCCGCTCGACGCGCGCCTCGAAGCTGCTCGGCGCCTTCCGCAACATGCCGCCGGCGAACATGGAGGCGCTAGAGGAAGTCCTGCTCAACATCTCGGAGATGGTCTGCGAACTGCCCTGGCTGCAGGAACTCGACCTCAACCCGCTGATCATCGACGAGCAGGGCGCCATCGCCGCCGACGCGCGCATCGTCATCGACTATGCGCCGGCCACCGGCGACCGCTACTCGCACATGGCCATCCACCCCTACCCGGTGCACCTGATCCAGGAGTGGCAACTGCCGGACGGCCAGGTCGTCACCATCCGGCCGATCCGCCCGGAGGACGCGGAGATGGAGAAGGACTTCGTCGCCCGCATGTCCGACGAGAGCAAGTATTACCGCTTCATGGACACCATCCGCGAGCTGACGCAGCCGATGCTGGTGCGCTTCACGCAGATCGACTACGACCGCGAGATGGCGCTGGTGGCGACGATCGAGAACGAAGACGGCAGCGAGCTGCAGATCGGCGTCTCGCGCTACGTCACCAACCCGGACGGCGAGTCCGTCGAGTTCGCGCTGGCCGTGGCCGACGACTGGCAGAAGCACGGCATCGGCCGCAAGCTGATGACGGCGCTGATCGAGTGCGCGCGCATGAAGGGCTACCGCGCCGTGGTCGGCGACGTGCTGGCGCTCAACACCAAGATGTTCCGGCTGATGACCAGCCTCGGCTTCACCATCCATCCGCATCCCGAGGACGCGGCGGTGAAGCGCGTGGTCAAGCCGCTGCAGGGTTAAGGGGCGGGGAAAGGCCGAACGGCGGGCAACGTCCTCGCCGTGAAGCCGATTTCCCCGACTCCGACACAAAAGAAAACGGCAAGGCGCGATGCCTTGCCGTTTTTTCGCGTCCGCGTCGGCGGCCGCTCAGAAATCGAAGTTGACGTCGTAGGGGTAGGACTTGTTCGCTTCCTTCGCCTGCTGGTAGCGCGCCTGCGCTTCCAGGTCGACCTTCCTGTCCCACCAGATGGCGCGGCCCGTCTTCTGCTCCTCGGCCCACTCCGGGTTCTTGTCCATCATCTCGCGCATCCACTTGGTGTGGTCGGATTCGTACAGCGTGCCGAACATTGCAACTCTCCCGTCCAGGTAGCGAAAGGCGGCAATTATACCCGATCGCCCGCCCGCGCTAGTGGAAGCGGATCGGCCGGGCGAAGCCGTCGCAGTATTCCTCGATGAAGCCGTCGATGGTCTCTTCGTCGCGCTCGCCTTCGGGAATGGCGTCGATCGCCTCGCGGAAGCGGTAGGCCACCTCGCCCTGGATGAACAGGGTGCGGCTGCCTTCCTTGTCGACCAGTTCGAAGCCCTGCTGCGCGGGATAGGCGAGGATCGAGAAATGCTCGCTGTTGTAGACGACGTTCATGGAACCCACTCCTTTCACCTTGCTGTGCTGCACTGCGAACATGGAGACGAACGCGCACCTTTCAAGCCATCTGACCACATCCGGCGGCGAAGGTGCAAGAAAAATCGCGCCCGCTCAGTGCCCGTCGGCGTGGCGCAGTTCGCCGACTTCGACCGCGAACGGCAGCCAATTCTCCGGCGGGGGCAGCGGACAGGTGGCGAACGGGGTGAAGGCGCAGGGCGGGTTGCAGGCGAAGTTGAAGTCGAGGACGATGCGCCCGCCCGCGGGCGCCGCCGCCTCCAGGAAACGGCCGGCGCCGTAGGTCTGCCGGCCGCTCGTCGCGTCGCGGAAGACGAAGAGGACGCCGGCGTCGCCGACGCGCACCGGCAGCAGCGCCGCCTCGGCCCCGCCGACGCGGAACACCGCCTGCCGCTCGACGCACACCGGCTTCGCGTCGCCGGTGACGTCCGGCACGTCCATGGTCTGCGGCGGATCGAGCGGCCGCCATTCGGCCTCGATGCGCCAGACCGGGTCGTAGGGGAAGCAGTCGACGCCGGCAAAGGGCCGCTTCGCCGCCCAGCCGCGGTCGCGCACGCGCGCCGCCAGCCGGCCGTCGCGCGCGATGACGAAGAAGGCCAGCGCGCCGTGCTCGACGACGGTCGGCGCGCCGTCGGCGTCGGTGCGCAGCGGCCCGGCCTCGCCCGCCGCCGGGCGCCAGACGATCGTGGCGCCGGCGCAGTCGAGCTTGCCGAGCCGCGCCGGCCCGTCGGGCAGGACGACCGTCGCCGCCGGGTCGGCGCCGACCGCGTTGGCGCCCTCTTCCAGCCAGAACAGCCCGGTCAGACCGAGCCAACTGTCGGGCGCGGCCAGGGCCTGCGCCCGCGCCGCGCGCCAGAACTGCCAGCGCGCTAGCTCGTCAGCCACGGGCGAAGCGGAAGCTGCCGTCGATGACGCCGACGCGCACCGTGTCCTTGGCGCCGAAGCGGCCTTCGAGGATCGCCTTGGCCAGCGGATTCTCGATCTGCTGCTGGATCGCGCGCTTCAGCGGCCGTGCGCCGAACACCGGATCGAAGCCGGCCTTGGCCAGTTCGGCCAGCGCCGAATCGTCGACGGAGAGCCCCATCTCCATCTGCGCCAGCCGCTTTTCCAGGTAGCCGAGCTGGATCTTGGCAATCGCCGCGATGTTCTTCTCGTCGAGCGCGTGGAAGACCACCACCTCGTCGATGCGGTTGATGAACTCGGGCCGGAAATAGGTCTTCACCTCGGCCATCACCGCCACCTTGATGACGCCGTAGTCGTCGCCGGACATGGCCTGGATCATCTGGCTGCCGAGGTTCGAGGTCATGACGATGACCGTGTTCTTGAAGTCCACGGTGCGGCCCTGGCCGTCGGTCATGCGACCGTCGTCGAGCACCTGCAGCAGCACGTTGAAGACGTCCGGGTGCGCCTTCTCGACCTCGTCGAGCAGGATCACGCTGTAGGGCTTGCGGCGCACCGCCTCGGTCAGGTAGCCGCCCTCCTCGTAGCCGACGTAGCCCGGCGGCGCGCCGATCAGGCGGGCGACCGAGTGCTTCTCCATGAACTCGCTCATATCGATGCGGATCAGGTGCTCCTCGGAGTCGAACATGAACTCGGCGAGCGCCTTGCACAGCTCGGTTTTTCCCACGCCCGTGGGCCCGAGGAAGAGGAAGGAGCCGTAGGGCCGGTTCGGATCGGCGAGGCCGGCGCGCGAGCGGCGGATGGCGTCGGCCACGAGGCGCACGGCCTCATCCTGGCCGACCACGCGCTGGTGCAGCCGCGCTTCCATCTTCAAGAGCTTGTCGCGCTCGCCCTGCATCATCTTGCTCACCGGAATGCCGGTGGCGCGCGAGACGACCTCGGCGATCTCCTCGGCGCCGACCTGCGTGCGCAGCAGCTTGTTCTTCACCTCGCCGTCGCCGGCCTTTTCGGCGGCCTTCAACTGCGCTTCGAGCTGCGGCAGCTTGCCGTACTGCAGCTCGGCGAGCTTGTCGAAAGCGCCCTGGCGCTGCAATTCGGCCATCTGCACGCGCAGCTTCTCGATCTCTTCCTTGATGTGCGCCGAGCCCTGCACCGCGGCCTTCTCCGCCTTCCAGATCTCTTCGAGGTCGGAGTATTCCTTTTCCAGCCGCGCGATCTCGTCCTCGATCAGGCCGAAGCGCTTCTGCGACGCCTCGTCCTTCTCCTTCTTCACCGCCTCGCGCTCGATCTTGAGCTGGATGATGCGGCGGTCGAGCTTGTCCATGGACTCGGGCTTCGAGTCGATCTCCATCTTGATGCGCGCGGCGGCCTCGTCGATCAGGTCGATGGCCTTGTCCGGCAGGAAGCGGTCGGTGATGTAGCGGTGCGAGAGTTCGGCCGCGGCGACGATCGCCGGGTCGGTGATGTCGACGCCGTGGTGCAGTTCGTAGCGTTCCTGCAGGCCGCGCAGGATGGCGATGGTCGACTCGACGCTCGGCTCGTCCACCAGCACCTTCTGGAAGCGGCGTTCGAGCGCCGCGTCCTTCTCGATGTACTTGCGGTATTCGTCGAGCGTGGTGGCGCCGATGCAGTGCAATTCGCCCCTCGCCAGCGCCGGCTTCAGCATGTTGCCGGCGTCGATGGCGCCCTCGGCCTTGCCGGCGCCGACCATGGTGTGCAGTTCGTCGATGAACAGGATGATGCGGCCCTCGTCCTGCGCCACCTCCTTCAGCACCGCCTTCAGCCGCTCCTCGAACTCGCCGCGGTACTTGGCGCCGGCCAACAGGCCGGCCATGTCGAGCACCAGTACCTTCTTGCCCTTGAGCGTTTCCGGCACTTCCTCGTTCACGATGCGCTGCGCCAGACCCTCGACGATGGCCGTCTTGCCGACGCCCGGCTCGCCGATCAGCACCGGGTTGTTCTTGGTGCGCCGCTGCAGGATCTGGATGGCGCGGCGGATCTCGTCGTCGCGGCCGATCACCGGGTCGAGCTTGCCTTGGCAGGCGCGCTCGGTGAGGTCGATGCAGTATTTCTTCAGCGACTCGCGCTGGCCCTCGGCCGCCTGCGAATCCACGCCCTGGCCGCCGCGCACCGCGTCGATGGCCGCTTCCAGCGGCTTCCTGGCGAGGCCGTGCTGCTTCGCCAGCCGGCCGGTCTCGCCCTTGTCGTCGCACAGCGCGAGCAGGAACATTTCGGAGGCGATGAACTGGTCGCCGCGCTTCTGCGCTTCCCGGTCGGTCAGGTTGAGCAGGTTGCCGAGATCGCGGCCGACGGAAACCTCGCCGCCGTGGCCGGACACCTGCGGCAGCCGGTCGATGGCGCGGTCGAGATCGGTGCGCAGCGCCGGCACGTTGACGCCGGCGCGCGCCAGCAGCGAGCCGGTGCCGCCGTCTTCCTGCTCGATCAGCGCCAGCAGCAGGTGCTGCGGCTCGATCAACTGGTTGTCGTGGCCGATGGCCAGGCTCTGGGCTTCGCCCAGGGCCTGCTGGAACTTGGTGGTGAACTTGTCGAGTCGCATCTTGTTTCCTCTCTGGAGCGGACTGGCTGAGAGATGGGGCAAAACCGACGGATTTCAAGTGCCGTCAGCGTCGGCGGCCGGCGCCGCCGACCTCCCGTCGCCGCTGTTCGAGGATGTCGACGGCGAGCAGCATCAGCTCCATGGCCCGCGTCTCCAGGTTGGTGAGCGCGGCGACGGCGGTCGTCGTCTCCGGGTCGTAGAGGAACCAGGAGGCGAAGCCCGGATACATGCCGTCCTTGCCGACCAGGCGCATGCCGGTCCGCTTCAGGCGATACCAGACCAGGCCTTCGAGCTGGCTGCTTTCCAGCTCCAGATCGAGCTGCGGAAAGGTTTCGACCCTGACGGCCGGCGTGCCGTCGGCGAGACGGTGCGGACGCAGTTGCGCGACCTCGGGCAGGCCCGCGTGGAGGAGTTTCCCGAGATTCACCAGACGGACCGTATCCGTCGCCGTACCGATCAGATCGCCGGTGGCGAAGGCCAGGCGCTGGCTGGTCATCACCGGCTTCTGCAGGCGGCCCCGGTCGTCGCTCGCATGTCCGCAGGCTTCGTTGGCGACGAGGGTGAGGTCGTCGCCGGCCAGCACCGAGCCCATGCCGAGCGGCTCGGCCACCTGCCGGCGGATCTCCCCGGCATAGGGCTCCCCGGTCACCGCCTCGACGATCATCCCGAGCAGCAGGTAGCCGGAGTTGGAATACTGCTGCCGGGTGCCGGGATCGAAGTCGAGCGGCAGCGTCTTCAGGATGTCCAGCATCTCCCCAGGCTGCCAGGATTTCGTCGGCCGCGAGACGATGGCTGGCTGGCGCAGCATTTCCGGCAGGCCCGAGGTATGCGTCAGCAGATGGCGCACGGTGATCTCGTCGCCGCGCGGGAAATCCGGGAAGAAGCGGCCGACCGTCGTCTCGGGGGCGAGCTGCCCCGCCTCGATCAGCATTCGGATGCGGATGCCGGTGAAGACCTTGGTCACCGAGCCGAGCTTCATCACGCCGGCGTCGCGCAGCGGCACCGGATTGTCGACGCAGGCCAGCCCGAGCGACAGGCTTTGCGGTTCGCGCTGCCCCTTTTCCAGCACGGCCACCGCCACGGCCGGCGCCCCCGAGGTGCGCAGGAATTTCCGGGCCGGCGTTTCGAGATCGAGCGCCGCCGCCGGGGTGCTGAACAGCAGGCCGGACACGAGCCAGGCCGAGTGCGAGAAAAGGGATCGCAGCGTCCGTTCCGTCATGTCGTGCCTCCGCAATGAAATGCCCGTCAGCCCGGCGGCTGCCCGCCGAAGCAATCGGCCAGCGGCGTTTTCGTCGCCGGCCAGTCGTGGCAGGCCGCGGCCAGTTGCAGCAGGACGTTGCCCGGCGGCCCGGCCTCGATGAGTCCGCTGATTCCCGCGCGCTGCAGAGCGCGCATCACCGCCAGCCAGCGCACCGGAGAAACCACCTGCAAGGCCAGATGAGCGGAGAGATCGGGCGTATCCGCCAGCACCCGGCCGCTCATCGACGACAGCAGCGGAATGCGCGCCAGCCGTACCGTCAGCCCGGCGGCGAAGGCGGCCACCTCGCGGGCGGCGTCGTTCATCAGCGGCGTGTGGAAGGCGCCGGCCGTGGCCAGCGCCGCCACCGAGACCCCCCGCGCGCGCATCGCCGGCGCCAGCGCCGCCAGCGCCTCGTCGAGGCCGGCCACCACCAGTTGCCGGGGCGCATTGACGTTGGCCACCCACAGCCGGTCGCCGTGGCCGCTCCGCTCGATCCAGTCGGCCACCGCCGCGCGCATTTCGTCGACCGGCGCGCCGATCAGCGCCCGCATGCCGCCGGGAAAGGCCGCGCAGCAGCGGGCGATGGCGCGGCCGCGCGCCAGCGCCAGGCGCAGCGCATCCTCGGCATCGAGCATGCCCGAGCAGGCGAGCGCGGTGATCTCGCCGAGGCTGTGGCCGGCCAGGAGCTTGGGCTGTTCGCGGCCGTCGATGGCGCCGGCCCTTGCGAGGCCTTCCCAGGCGAGCAGGCCGAAGGCGACCGTCGCCAGATGCACGCTCACCGCATCGGCCGCCGCTTCGTCGCCGCACAGCAGCGCCTCGATGTCGTGATCGACCCAGGCCGAGAATTCCCGCAGGCGCTCGCGGGCGCCGGGCCAGGCGGCGAGGAGCGGCCGCCCCATGCCGGCGGACTGGCTGCCCTGCCCCGGAAAGACGACGGCCAGGCGCCCGGCCGGCGTCCGCGCGTTCGCCGCCTCTGCGCTCATCCCGCGACTGCCCCGAGGTAGTCGACGATCCCGGCGGCGACCCCGTCCACCAGGTGTTCCATCAGCATCGTCTCGTGGCTGCCGTCGACCCATTTCAGTTCGACGCCGCCGGCCAGCCGCCCGCCCCAGCCCTGCAGGGGATCGTCGGGCAGGGTCAGCGCCGAAGCTGAGGTCTGGCACGGCGCGATCAGCAGCGCCCGCCCCGGCATCGGCGGCGCGTCGTAGCGCGCGGCGGCGAGCGCGTTGTTGTGATAGGTCTGCAGCAGCCGGCGCATCTGCACCGGCGAGAAGCCGGACGGCAGCATGCCCTGCTCGGTGCCGACGCGGATCAGGAAATCGAGACGGTCGTCGCCGAAGCGGGTGCGGAAATCCGCCTCGCGCACCGGCAGGTGCTCGCTGAACAGCGTCGCCAGCATCGCCGCCTCGTCCTGCTGAATCAGCGCGCGCGCCACGCGATTGTCGGCGACGGTGTCGATCAGCACGATGCCGGCGACCTCGCCACCGAGCGCGCGATACTGTCGCGCCGCCTCGTAGGCGACGAGTCCGCCGAAGCTCCAGCCGGCGAAGACCAGCGGCGGCAGCGCCGGCCCGCCGCGTTCATCCAGGGTCCGCCGGATCGCCCGCAGATAGCCGCGCGCCATCTCTTCGACGGTCGGCATCTGCGGCCAGTCGGCGCTGAAGCCGGGCGACTCGACGGCCAGCACCGGGTGGCGGTCGGCCAGGCGGGCGGCCAGCGCCCGGTAGCAGAAGACGCTGCCGCCGACCGGATGGAAGAGAAGGATAGTCGTCCCGTCCGCCCGCTCGGCCAGCGGGATGACCGGCGTATAGGCGCTCTCCGCCGACAGCGCATCGGCCAGCGCCGCGGCCAGCGCGGCGACGGTCGGCGCCTTGAACAGCGCAGACAGCGACAGCCGGCGGCCGAAGCTCTTCTCGATCAGCGAAACGAGCCGGATGCCGAGCACGCTGTGCCCGCCCAGCTCGAAGAAATCGGCATCGACGTCGTCGACCGGCCGGCCGAGCAGTTGCGCCCACAGCGCGCACAGCTTCTCTTCGATCTCGCCGGCGGGCGCGCGCTTCCGGGTCTGGCGGCCGCCGCCGGCGGTCGGCAGGGGCAGATTGCGGCGGTCGACCTTGCCGCTCGCCGTCATCGGCAGGCTGCTCATGGCGATGAAATGGCTGGGCACGGCATACGGCGCCAGATGGTTGTGCAGGTAGGCGCGCAGCACGCCGGGGTCCGGCTCGCCGTCGGCGACGACGTAGGCGGCCAGCGTGCGCACGCCGTTGCCGCCGAAATCGCCGGCCAGCACCGCCGCCTGGCGCACCGCCGGCGCCCGGCCGAGAATGGCCTCGACCTCGCCGATCTCGACGCGGTAGCCGCCGATCTTGACCTGCTCGTCCTCGCGTCCGGTGAAGAACAGCAGGCCGCCGGGCTGACGCAGGCCGACGTCGCCGCTGCGGTACCAGCGTTGCCCGTCGGCCTCGACGAAGCGCGCCGCGGTCAGCGCCGCGTCGCCGTGATAGCCGCGCGCCAGCCCGCGGCCGCCGATCCACAGCTCGCCGGGAATGCCGTCGGGCAGGGGCCTGCCCGCCTTGTCGCAGACGCGGATCACGGTGCCGCGCAGCGGGCGGCCGATGGGCGGGTTGGCGTAATCCCGGTGGTGCGCGGCGTCGATCGCGAAGAGCGTCGAATCGACGCAGCACTCGGTCGGGCCGTAGGCGTTGAAGATGCGCACCGCGCCGTGCCCCGGCAGCGCGTGGAAGCGGGCCAGCAGTTCGCCGCGCAGGGCCTCGCCGCCGAGGATGAAGGTCGACACCGATGTGGCCTGCCCGTGGTCGGCCCAGAAATCGACGAGCAGCGAGAAGAGGCTGGGCGTGCCGTCGCACAGCTCGATGCCGCGCCCTTCGAGGAAGGCATGCAGGGCGCCGGGGTCCTTGCGCGTCTCGTCGTCCACCGGATGCAGCGCGTGGCCGCCGAGCAGCGCGGCGACGATCTGCTGCAGCGAGGCATCGAAGGAGAACGAGGCCAGCAGGGCGACGGCGACGGCTTTTTCCCGCCAGTCGCCCCAGCGCGGCGCGTAGATGTCGGCGAGCAGCGCGTCGCCGAGGTTGAGCAGGCTGCCGTGCTCGACGACGACGCCCTTGGGCATGCCGGTGGAGCCGCTGGTGTAGATCATGTACGCCGCGTGGCCGGGGCCGGCCGCCGGCCACGCGGGCGGCGCCCCGTCGGGCGCCAGCGCCGCCGTGCCGAAGCGCCCTGCCGCCGCCTGCGTTGGCTTCGGAACGGCGTTCGCCGTCGCGCCGCGCTTCTCGATCAGCACGTCGAAGCGGTAATCCGACAGCTCGCTCGCCGAGATGCGCGGCCGGGAGAAGGTGACGCGCACGGCCTCGCCGAAACGCGCCGCCCAGTCGGCGAAGAACGCCTGCGGCACGAACAGCTCGTGGCCGTTCTCCAGGCGGACCAGGCCCGCGCCGTCGCCGGTTTCCTCGGCGTGGCGGCGCAGCGCGTCGAGCAGCGCGGCGCGCCGTTCGAGATCCCAGACGCAGCCGAGGAAAACGTGGCCGCCGGGCGCCAGGCGGTCGAGCGCCCGGTCGAGCACCCGCCGCAGGTAGTTGTAGCCGGGGAAGTTCTCGACCACGCTGTTGAACGTCACCAGATCGTAGGCGGCGGCCGGCAGCAGATGGATGTCGACGGCCTCCATCTGGTGCGTATCGACGCGCACGCCGCCTTCCGCCGCCAGCGCCTCCAGGCGGTCCAGCTCGTGCCGCGACAGGTCGACGGCCGTGTATTGCGCGCAGTGCGCCAACTGCGCCCGCGCCACCCTGCCGGCGCCGCTGCCGACGTCGAGGACGCGACAGGCGTCGCTGCGCAGTGGCAGGGTCTTGTCGATCAGGTTGTCGGCCAGCTCCTGCAACAGCGCGTCGGCGAACGGCCGGCCGTCGAAGCAGCTCTTCCAACTGCCGTCGGCGGCGTCCGCCGTCACGTGCCGCCAGAGATCCAGCGACATCAGATCGCCCGGCCGTTCGATCGCCTCCTCGAAGTGCGCGACATCGAGGCAAAGCAGGTCGGCCAGCGCGGCGCAGGCATGGTGCAGGCGGCCGGCCTCGCCGACGTGCGCCGCATCGGTCAGCAGCAGCCGGGCGCCGCAGTTGTCGAGCATGATCGCGCGCCGCTGCAGCGGCAGCATCGGGTCGAGCGGGACATAGACGGCGCCGGCGCGCAGGATGCCGACGGCGGCGGCGACGAAGAAGCGGTTGCGCCCGCACATGACGCCGACCCTCGCCTCCGCCCCGTGGCCGCGGTCGACGATGAAGCGGGCGATGGCCGATGACAGGGCGTCGAGCTGCGCGTAGCTCATGGCGCCGTCGGCATCGACCACGGCGGCCCCGTCCGGGCGGGCGGCGCAGACGGCGGCGAAACGCGCCGCGAACGGGACGAAAGGCCCGTCGTCCGACGGCGGCGGCGGTTCCGGCACCTCGGGCAGGGACGGCGGGTCGAACGACAGGTCGGAGATTTTCATGGGCTTGTTTCCTCACCCTGCGCGACAGACTCGGTGGCCTTGCGCAGGAACTGCTCCAGATAGGCGAGCCAGCCCGCCACCGTGCGGCCGCCGAGCGCGGCCGGATCGAATTCGGCCTTCAGCCGGCAGGCCGCCGGCTCGTCCTGGACGAAGAGCGTGAGATCGTACTTGGCCGGCGTCCCCGGCCGGCCGCCCTCGTCCGCGCCGGGTTCGTTGATTTCTACCGGACTCGCGGCGAGCGGCCCGTGCTGCGCGTCGAGGCGGTTGATCCCCTGCAGGTCGCCGTAGCGCTGGTACTCGAACATGACGTTCACCAGCGACTCGCGCGGCCGCCCCTGGCCGGACGCGACCTCGCGCACCAGCAGGTCGAAGGGGTAGTCCTGGCGTTCCAGCGCCTCCAGGCAGGTGCGATGCACGCGGTCGATGAGGGCGTCGAGTTCGGTCTCGTCGTCCATGCTTATGCGGATCGGCAGGATGTTCACGAAGAAGCCGATCAGCCCTTCCAGCTCCTGGCGCTCGCGGCCGGCGACGCCCATGCCGAGCAGCAGGTCGCGCTGCCGCGTCAGGCGGTAGAGCAGCGCCAGGAACAGCGTCAGGAACAGGGTGGCCAGCGAGATGCCCTTGCAGCGGGCCAGGCGGCGGGCGTCCGCCATCAGGTCGGCCGGCAGCGTGCGGACGACGACGCCGGCGGCCTGGCCGGGCGCGGCCGGCGCAGCCTCCGGCGGCAGGGCGATGCGCGCCGGCGCGTCGCGCAGTTGCGTCAGCCAGTAGGCGCGTTCCTCGGACCAGTCGCGCGTCGCCTGCCAGACGGCGTAGTCGCGGTACTGGACGGCGAGCGGCGGCAGTTCGGCGCTCTCGTCGGCGTACAGGGCCAGCCACTCGCCGAAGAAGATCTGCATCGACCAGCCGTCGCCGACGATGTGGTGCATGACCAGGGCGACCAGCGCGCTGCCGTCGGCCAGGCGGCAGACGCGCAGACGCAGGAGCGGCGCTTGGCGCAGGTCGAAGGGACGCGCGGCATCCTCCCGGAATGCGGCCAGGGCCTGCGCCGGGCCGGCCGCGCCCAGGGCAACGAGATCCTCGACCGTGAATTCCGGCGGCGCCACGTCGCCGACCGCCTGCCAGAGCTGGCCGTCGGCCTCGACGAAGGCGGTGCGCAGGCTCTCGTGCCGCTCGCACAGGCGCGTCAACGCCCGCCGCAGGCGCGACAGCGCGGCCTCGTCCAGCGGCGTGGCGACGCGGAAGACGAAGGGCATGTTGTAGGCCGCGGCGCCGCCCTCGGTATGGTGCAGCACGTACAGGCGCTGCTGGGCGTGGCTGAGCGGATAGCGGCCGTCCGCCGCGGCCGGCTGGCGGACGATGCGGCGCAGTCCGCCGGCCGCGGCGGCGATG
Organism: Rhodocyclaceae bacterium; assembly: GCA_019455325.1. Taxonomy (GTDB): domain Bacteria; phylum Pseudomonadota; class Gammaproteobacteria; order Burkholderiales; family Rhodocyclaceae; genus Proximibacter. The sequence goes on from JACFMQ010000001.1 coordinate 458,438, forward strand.
AAGGCGGCCAGCGCGGCCGGCGTCGGGTGGTCGAACAGGTCGCGGATGCTCAGTTCGCGGCCGGTCTGCCGGGCCAGTTGATTGACGATCTGCAGGCCGAGCAGGCTATGGCCGCCGAGGTCGAAGAAGCTGTCGCCGGCGCCGATGGCCGCGTTGCCGAAGAGCTGCCGGTAGGCCAGCAAAACCTGCGCGTCGAGCGCCGCGTCGGCGGCGTGCGGCGCCGGCACGGACGGCGCGGCGGGCGGCGCATCGACCGCTGCCGCCGCCGCGGGCAGCGGGCGCGCGTCGCCGAAGAGCTCGGCGAGCCGCCGCTCGCAGCCCTCGGCCAGCACCCGGCCGAGCAGGGCGAGGAAATCCTCGCCCAGGCGGGCGATGCGCGCCGGCGCGAAGAGGTCGGCGTAATACTCGATGGCGAAGCCCAGGCGGTCGCCGCCGTCGCTGCCGAAGATCGACAGGTCGCCCTTGCACGACGGATTGGCGGCGTGCACGCGGGCGAAACCGCCGCTCGCCGGCCCGACGCTGTCGAAGTTCATGTAGGAGAAGCTGACCTCCGAAAGCAGCGTCCGCTCCAGCGCCACCGGCGGCCGCAGCGCGGCGAGCAGGCGGTTCAGCGGAAAGCGCCGGTGGCGCAGCGCCTCGGCGTGCCGGCGGTGGCTGTCCCGCAGCAGCCCGGCGAAGGATTCACCGGCGCGCGGGGAGAGGCGCAGCGGCAGCAGCGAGGCGAACATGCCGGTCGTGCGCGCCAGTTCCTCCCGGTCGCGGCCGTCGACGGCCACGGCAACGACCAGATCCTCGGTGCCGGCGGCGCGGCCGAGCACGGCCGCCCACAGCGCCAGCATCAGGGCGTAGCTCGTCGTCTCCTGCCGGCGTGCCAGTTCGCGCACCGCCGGCAGCCAGTCGGCCGGCACCTCGAAGGCGGCGGTGCCGCCGCGATGCGTGTGGCGCGCCGGGCGCAGCCGGTCGGCCGGCAGGTCGAGCCGGGGCAGCGGGCCGGCAAAGCGCGCCAGCCAGTAGTCGCGCGCCGCCCGCTCCTCGGCGCCCTCGTCCTGGCGGCGCTGCAGCCAGGCAGCGTCCTTCTGCTGCAGCGGCGGCACCGGCGGCAGCTCGCCGCTGCCGACGCACAGCGCGTGCAGTTCGGCGAGCAGGATGTCCACCGTGCGCGCGTCGGCCACGGCGTGGTGGATGTCGAAGAAGAGCAGCGTCTCGCCCGCCGGAAGATGCAACAGGGCCGCCCGGAACAGGGGCGCCCGGTCGAGCCGGAAGGGCAGGACGAGGCGGCGCACGGCGGCTTCGTCGAGGCGTTCCAGCGCGTGGCTTGCCAGTTGAAAGTCGACGGTCGGCAGGATGCGCATGCGCGGCGTCGGCGTATCGACGTCGATGAACCGGGTGCGCAGGATTTCGTGCCGGGCGACGAGCGTGGCCAGCGCCGCTTCCAGGCGCATCTCGTCGAAGTCCGGCGGCAGGCGCAGGAACTGCGGCAGGTTGTAGCCGGTGTGCGGCGCGGCCACGGCCTCGGCCTGGAGCACCGCCAACTGCTCGATGCCGACCGGGTAGGCGTCGAGCGCGGGCGCGCCCTGCGGCGGCGGCTCGGTCCCCTCGCCGCCCAGCCGCCCGGCGATGACCTCGACGAAGGCGGCCAGGCGGCTGTGGCTGAACAGGTCGGCCAGGCCGACCTGGCAGCGCAGCTCGGACTTCAGGCGGTTGACGATGCGCAGGCCGGTGATCGAATCGCCGCCCAAGGCATAGAAATCATCGTCGAGCGCCGGCGGCCGTTCGTAGCCCAGTTCCTGCGCCACCGTCCGCAGCACGCGCTCGGCGAGCGGCAGGTCGGCGGCATCCTCGCCCGCGTCCGTGGGCACCGGCAAGGGCGCGGCCGCGGCCAGCGTTTCGCCGGGCATGGCGACCACGAGCTGCGTCGCCCCGCTCGCCAGCGCGCGCAGCAGCAGCGCGCCGGCCTGCTCGGGCGGCAGGTTGGCGCGCGCCGCGTCGACCGCGCCGAGGCGGGCGGCCATGCCGACCCGTTCCCAGGCGTTCCAGTCGATGGCCAGCGCCGGCAGGCCGGCGGCGCGCCGCCACCAGGCGAAGGCGTCGAGGAAGGCGTTGGCGGCCGTATAGTCGGTCTGCCCGGCCGCCCCGGCGAGCGCCGTGCGCGAGGCGGCGAGCACGAAGAAGCGGACGGGATCGTCCTGCGTCAGCTCGTGCAGGTGGCGCGCCGCCAGCCGGGGCGCCAGCACCGCGTCGAAGTCCTGTCGCGACTTGCCGAGCAGGAAGCCGGCGCCCGGCACGCCGGCGGCATGGACGACGCCGCCGATCGGGCCGACCTCCCGCCGCACCCGCGCCAGCGTCGCGGCCAGCGCCTCGCGCGAACCCACGTCGCAGGCGTAAAGGTGCAGCGGCACGCCCTGCGCGCGCAGGCGGCGGAGCGCCGTTGCCCGCTCGGCGGCGAGCGGATCGTCGCCGGCGGCCAGCGCCGCCCAGGCCGCCTCGGGCGGGAACTCGCCGCGATGCAGCAGCACCGCCGGCCGGTCCAGCGTCGGCATGATCGCCTCGGCGAGCGTCAGCGCCATGCCGCCGAGGCCGCCGGTGAACAGCACGCAGGCGCCGGCATCGAGGACGATCTCCGGTGCCGCGGCGGCGACCGGCGCCGACAGCGCCCGTTCGCAGCGCCGGACGCCCGGCGCGCCCGCCGGCAGCGCCTCCAGCAGGACGGGCAGACCGTCGGCCGGCCCGGCCAGCCGCGACTCGGCGAGCAGGTCGGCGGCGGCCAGTGGTCCGCGCAATTCGACGTAGCGCCCGTGGAACAGCGGCTCTTCCCGGTTCAGGGAGAGCAGCAGGCCGAGCGCCAGCGCCGCCTCCGGCCGGCCGGCGGTGTCGGCCGGCGCCGACGATTCGCCGCCGGCGCCGCCGCTGCCGAAGGCGAGCCAGCGCAGGGGCCGGCGCAGGCCGCGCCGGCAGATCGACTGCAACAGCGCGGCCAGCGGCCAGCCGGCGGTGGCCGCGTCGTCCGCCCGGTGCAGTACCAGCGACACCCCGGCGTCGACGATGTCGGCGGCGAGCGCCGCGCTCGCGGCCTCGTCCGCCGGCACGGCGGCACGCCGGCAGACGGCGCCGCTCTGCTCGATCTCGGCGCACAGGGCGTCGGCCAGCGCGCCCTCGCCGAGCACCAGGCGCGGGCCGTCGGCGGGCGGCGCCGGTTCGGCGGCGGCGGCCGGCGCCTGCCGCCATTCGACGCGGTGCAGCCGGGCCTGCGGCATTGGCAGCGGCACAAAGACGAGGCCCAGGAATTCGGCGAGCACGACGCCGTCCTCGTCGGTGAACACGCAGTCCGCGTGCAGCGCGCCGGCCTGCCCGTGCCGCGGGTCAGCCTCGGTCGACGCCCGGCGCCGGGCATGCGCGTAGAGGCGGCCGGGCAGCGGCCGGTGGAGGCGGATGTCGGCGCAGGCGGCGGGCACCAGGCCGGGGCGGTCGAGCGCCAGGCTGGCGCCGACGTCGAGCAGCGCCGGATGCCAGTCGGTGCGCCGCAGATCGTCGGCATGGGCCTCGGGCAGGACGAGCCAGGCCAGGGTCTCAAGGCCGTCCGCGCTTTGCCAGCCGCGGCGCCGGCAGTCCCAGCGCGCGCTGACCTCGACCGTCGGCGATGCCTCGGCGCCGCGTGCGGACGGCAGCGGCGCCAGGCCGGCGCGCAGGGCGTCGAGATCGAGGCGCGGTGGCGCAGCGTCCGCCGCCGGACGCACGACGGCGACGGCGAAATCCGCCCACGTTCCCGCGTCCTCGCCGTCGGCGCGCAGGCGGCCGCAGAGGCTGGCGGCGAAAGCACCCTCCTGCCGGCGCAGCCTGAGCGTCAGCGAGGCCGGATCGACGCGGGCGACGTGCAGCGGCCGCAGCCAGTTCAGTTGCGCCATCGCCGGCCGGCCGGCGGCAAATTCCGGAATTGCTGCGCAGGCCGCCGCGATCAGCGCCGGCACGGCCATGCCGACCAGGGTCGGCTCGCCGGCCAGCCGGTGCTCGGCCGCCGGCCAGAAGCGGGGGTCGGCCGCCGGCACCGGGAACAGCCAGCCCTCCGCCGTCTCGACGGCGGCGCCGAGCCACGGCGGCGCGGCCGCGGCATGCCGGGCGACGAACGCCGGCCAGCAGGTCTGGCGCTCCATGGGCACGGTCGGCAGATGCGCGCGCCAGGCCGGCCGGTCGCCCGGCCAGCGCGGCTCGGCGCCGGCCATGAAGGCGTCGGCCGCCCGCCGCGCCGCGGCCTCGTCGGCGAGGCCGCCGGCGAGCACGGCCGGCGGTGCGCCGTCCGGGCGCGGCGGCCGCGCGCACGGCGCACCGCCCAGCCGCCAGGCCAGCAGCGCGTCGACGAGCTGCCGGCGGTCGCGGGCAACGAAGGCCGCGCGCACTTCGAGGTGGTCGCGGCCGCCGATCAGCGACGCGGCGACGGCGTGCAGCGGCCAGTCCGGACGGCGGGCAAGCGCCTGCGCCAGTGCCTCGACGTAGCGGCGCAGGCCTTGCTCGCTGCCGGCCGACAGCGGCAGGCAGTGCCAGGCGCCGTCGTCGGCCGGCCAGGCCGCGCCGGGCGCCTGTTCGAGGATGAGATGGACGTTGATGCCGGAGAGGCCGAAGGCGCTGACGCCGCCGCGCCAGGGCCGGTCGGCCGCGGCCAGCGCCGCGTTCTCGCCGGCGACGCGGACCGGCGCCGCGGCGAAGTCGATCTTCGGATTCGGCCGCTCGAAGTGCGGCTGGCGCGGCACCCGGCCATGCTGCAGCGCCAGCACCGCCTTGGCCAGGCCGATCGCGCCGGCCGCCGAGTCGAGATGGCCGAAGTTGCCCTTGACCGAGCCGATCGGCACCGGCCGCGTCCGCCCACTTTCGCCGCCGGCGCCGGCGAAGGCGCGGGTCAGGCCGTCGATCTCGATCGGATCGCCGAGCGCGGTGCCGGTGCCGTGGGCCTCGAAGAAGTCGACGCTGTCGAGCGCCACTCCGGCGTCGGCCGCCGCCGCCCGGATCACCTTCGCCTGCGCCTCCGGATTGGGCGCGGCGATGCCCGCCGAACGCCCGTCCTGGTTGACCGCGGCGCCGAGCAGGACGGCGCGGATGGCATCGCCGTCGGCCTGCGCCCTGGCGAGCGGCTTGAGCAGGAAGACGACGGCGCCCTCGCCGGCGCCGACGCCGTCGGCGCCGGCGTCGAAGGAACGGGTCCGGCCGCTCGCCGTTTCGATGGAAAAGGCCTGGTCGCCGCGCAGCGGCGTGAGCAGGACGCGCGCGCCGCCGGCCACGGCCAGTTCGCATTCGCCGCGCCGCAGCGCGGCCACCGCGTCGGCCACGGCCTTGAGCGTGGACGAGCAGGCGGTATCGACCAGCGCCGCCGGCCCGTCCCAGTTCTTCAGGTAGCCGAGGCGGGTGGCCATGTTCGACGGCACGTTGAGGATGTAGGCCTGCTCGCCGGCCTCGGGGAAGCTGCGGCCGACCGCCTCGCGGAAGGTCTGCGCCGGGCTGGCGCCGGCGAAGACGCCGAGCTTCGCCCCGTACAGCGCCCGGCCGCCGTAGCCCGCGTCTTCCAGCGCCCGCAGCGCGGTTTCGAGGAACAGGCGCTGCTCCGGATCGAGCAGCCGGGCGTCGCCGGGCGCCATGCCGAAGCGCCGGCAGTCGAAGCCGGAGATGTCGTCCAGATAGGCCGCCCTGCGGAAGCGCGCCGGATCGGCGTCGACGCCGATGGCCGCCAGCATCGCCGTCAGCTCCCGGCGCCGCGCCGGCGACAGCTCGGTCGTGCGGTCGCTGCCGGTGAGCAGGTCGGACCAGAAGGACTCGGCGTCCTCGTAGTCGGCCAGGCGCAGGGCCATGCCGACGACGGCGATCGGCCCGCCCTCGGCCACGGGCGCGGCCGCCGGCGGCGCGGCGGATGCGGTGGATTCCGCAGCGATGCGCTCGGCCTGCAGGCGGACGCTGCACGACACGAACAGCTCCGGCAGCGAGAAACGCCCCGGCCAGTGCTTCTCCAGCGCCTCGTGCAGGCGCAGCAGCAGCAGCGAGCTGCCGCCGATGTCGAAGAAGTTCTGGTCGATGCCGATCGGACCGGCCTCGGGCAGCAGCGTCGACCAGATGTCGAGCAGCGTGCGCCGGACCTCGTCCGGCGGCCCGTTCCCCTCATCCCGCCCGCCCTCGCCCGCCGCTGCCCCAGCGCCGAGGCGGACGCCCTGAAGCGCCTTGCGGTCGGCCTTGCCGCTGGCGTTCACCGGCACGCTGGCCAGCGCGAAATAAGCGGCCGGGCACATGTAGTCGGGCACGATCTCGCGCATGCGGGCGCGCAGCGCGTCCGCCGCCAGCGTCTGGCCGGGCAACGGCAGCAGGAAGGCTTCCAGCGCCGGCATGCCGCCGACCGCGCCGACGCGCACGATGGCCTGGGCCACGCCGGGGCAGCGCTGCAGCGCCGCCTCGACCTCGCCGAGTTCGATGCGGAAGCCGCGTATCTTCACCTGGTCGTCGCGGCGGCCGAGGTATTCGACCTCGCCCGTCGGCAGCCAGCGCGCCAGATCGCCGCTGCGATACATCCGCCAGCCCGGCCGGAAGGGATCGTCGGCGAAGCGCTCGGCGGTCAGTTCCGGGCGGTTGACGTAGCCGCGCGCCACCTGGACGCCGCTGATGAACAGCTCGCCGGTGACGCCCACCGGCACCGGCTGGCCGGCCGCGTCGAGAATGTAGAAGCGGGTGTTGGCGATCGGCCGGCCGATCGGCACGCTGAGCAGCGGACCGCCTGCCGGCAGCGGCGAGCACGGGTGCCAGGAGACGTCGACCGTCGCCTCGGTGGGGCCGTACAGGTTGTGCAGCTCGCTGCCGTGGCGGGCGTGCAGCAGGCGGTTGAAGCGGACCACCGCCTCCGGCGTCAGCGCCTCGCCGCTGGCGAAGACGAGGCGCAGCGAGACCAGCGCGTCGACCGCGGCCGGATGGCTTTCCAGATGGTCGAGGAAGGCCGTCAGCATCGACGGCACGAAGTGCATGACGCTCGCCCGGTGGCGGGCGACGGCGGCGACGATGGCCGCCGGGTCCCTTTCCTCGCCGGGCGCGAGCTGCGCCAGCGAGGCGCCGTACCACGACCACCAGAACAGCTCCCAGACCGACACGTCGAAGGAGATGGGCGTTTTCTGCAGGATCACGTCCGCCGCCGACAGCGGGAAGCGCGACTGCATCCAGCGCAGGCGGTTGACGACGCTGCGGTGCTCGACGACCACGCCCTTGGGCCGGCCGGTCGAGCCCGAGGTGAAGATGACGTAGGCGGCGGCATCGGCCGGCACCGGCGGCAGGACGGCGGCCGCGGGGTCGGTCGGCTCGCCGCCGTCGACGGCTAGGGTTTCGATGCCGAGGCTAAGGAAGTGCGGGCGCGCCGCCTCGGCGCAGAGGACCAGGCAGTCGCCCAGATCCTCGACCATGGCCCGGATACGCTCCAGCGGCAGGCCGGGGACAAAGGGCACATAGACGCCGCCGGCGCGCAGCACGGCATAGATGGCCGTCATCAGTTCGACCGAGCGTTCGCAGCAGACGCCGACGTGGCGCCCCGGCGAAACGCCGGCGGCCAGCAGGCGCCGGGCGAGCGCGTCGACGCGCCGGTCGAGGCCGGCGAAATCGACGCGGCCGCCGTCGCTGCCGTGCAGCGCCACGGCGTCGGGGCGGTGCGCCGCCTGCTGGCGGAAAAGCGCGTCGATGGACGGCGTCAGGTCGAGCGCCTCGTCGGTGCGGTTGAAGCCTTCGACCACGCATTCCCGCTCGGCCGCGGGCAGCAGTTCGAGCGCGCGCAGCGGCGTGCGCGGATCGGCGGCGACGGCGTCGACCAACGTCAGCAGGCGCTCGGCCATGCGCTCGACGCTGGCCCGCTCGAACAGGTCGCTGGCGTATTCGACGTCGAGCGACAGGTCGCCGGCCCGCTCGCGGAAATAGAAGCTGAGATCGACCTTGCTCTGGCGGTGCGGCAGCGGCCAGGGCCGCAGGGCCGGCCAGGCGCCGTCCGCCTCCGGGAGATTCCACTCCGCCCCCTCGAAGGCAACGATCACGTCGAACAGCGGATTGCGCGAAAGGTCGCGCGTCACCTTCAGGCGGTCGAGGAGGACTTCGAGCGGGCAGGCCTGGTCGTCGAGCGCCTCCTGCAGGCTGCGGCCGACCGTTGCCACGGCGTCGGCGAACGGCAGCGCCGGATCGAGGGCGAGGCGCAGCGGCAGCGTATTGACGAAGAAGCCGAGCACGTCGCCGAGCTCGGCGTGCTCCCGGCCGGCCACCGGAACGCCGACGATCAGGTCGCTTTGCCCGCTGTGCCGGGACAGGAAGACATGGACGAGCGTCAGCAGCGTCCGGAACGGCGTGCCGCCGAATTGCGCCATCCTGGCCCGCAGCGCCGCGTGGCGGGCCGGGGCGAAGTCCACGCGGACGACGTCACCGCGCTGGCTTTGCAGCGCCGGCCGCGGCTTGTCCAGCGGCAGGCGCAGCGGCTCGGGCAGCGCGTCGAGGCGGGCCAGCCAGCGCGCGCACAGGGCGGCGCATTCGGGCTGCGCCAGGAAGCGCCGCTGCCAGACGGCGTAATCGACGTAGCGCACCGGCAGCGGCGGCCACGACGGTGCCACGCCGGCGGCGAGCGCGCGGCCAGCGACGCCGAGCTCGCGCAGGAAGACCTCGCCCGACCAGCCGTCGCAGATCAGATGGTGGAAGACGAGCAGCAGCAGCCCCCATTCGTCGTTTTCGGCATCCGCGCCGGGCATGCGGAAGAGGCTGGCGCGGACCAGCGGCGCCGCCGCGCCGAAGGCGAAGGGCTGCGCCAGCTCGCGGTCGATGGCCGCGGCCAGCGCCGCGGCCGCGTCCGGCCGGCCGCGCAGATCGTGCTCGACGAGGCACAGGCCGCCGGGCGCGGCCACGGTCTGGCGCGGGCCGTCCTGCGTCGCGGACAGCGGCATGCGCAGGCGCAGCGCGTCGTGGCGCGCTTCGAGCAGGGTCAGCGCGGCTTGCAGGCGCGCGGCGTCGACCGGCGCCGCCAGGCGCGCGGCGAAGGGCACGCTGTAGGCGGTGCTGTCGGCATGCATGCGCTGCAGGAACCACAGGCGCTCCTGGCCGCTCGACAGGGGGTAGTCGGCCAGCTCGCCGACGCGCTCGATGCCGGCCGGCAGCCCGGCGCGGTCGCGGGCGCCGAGATGGCGCGCCAGCGCCGCCGGCGTCGTGTGCGTCATCACCTCGCGCAGCGCCACGTCGACGCCGAGCGCGCGCCGCAGCCGGGCCATCAGCCGCATGGCCTTCAGGCTCTGGCCGCCGAGCGCGAAGAAATCCGCCTGCCGGGCCACCGACGGCAGCCCGAGCACCTCGGCGAAGACGGCGGCGATCCGGTGTTCCAGCGCGGCCAGGGTCGTCGCCGGCGGCGGCGCCGCGGCCGCGCCGGCGCCATCGCCCGCTCCGGCAGGCGCCTCGGCCGGCGCAACGCCGCCGCCCTGCCCGGCCAGGCCGGCCAGCGCCATCCGGTCCGCCTTGCCGCTCGCGGTCAGCGGCAGCGACGCCACGCATTCGATCCGCTCCGGCAGCATGTAGGGCGGCAGCACGGGCGCCAGCCCGGCCCGGATTTCGGCCGGCGCGACGCCGTCGGCGCAGACGAAGCCGACCAGTTGGCGCGCCTCGCCCTGTCCGAGCGCGACCACCGCCGCCTGGCGCACGCCGGGCAGGCGCAGCAGCGCGGTTTCGATTTCGGCGAGTTCGATGCGATAGCCGCGCATCTTGATCTGGCCGTCGCGGCGGCCGGCGAACTCGATGGCGCCGTCCGCCCGCCAGCGGCCGATGTCGCCGGTGCGATAGACGCGCTCGCCCGGCAGCGCCGGCAGTTCGACGAAGGCGGCGCGGGTGAGGTCTTCGCGCCCGGCGTAGCCGAGCGCCAGACCGTCGCCGGCGGCGCAGATCTCGCCCCATTCGCCGATCCCAGCCAGCGCCCCGCACGCGTCGACGATGTGCACGCGGGTGTTGGCGATCGGCCGGCCGATCGGGATCGAGGCGCTTGCGAGGTCTTCCGCGACGATGCGGTGCACCGTCGTGAAGGTGGTGTTCTCCGTCGGCCCGTAGCCGTTGAAGATTTCCAGCGCCGGGCAGGCCGCCATGATGCGGCCGATCACCGCCGGATTGAGCGCCTCGCCGCCGGTGAACAGGCGGCGCAGCGGCGCGAACTGCGCCGAATCGTCTTCGGCCAGCACGCCGCACAGGCTGGCGGTCAGCCACATCTGGGTGACGCGCCCGGCCTCGATGCGCTGGCGCAGCCCGCCGGCGGCGAGCAGGCGGTCGTCGTCGATGAAGCAGACCGTCCCGCCGTTGAGCAGGGCACCCCAGATTTCCAGGGTCGAGGCGTCGAAGCCCAGCGGCGCGGCCTGCAGCACGCGCTCGCCGGGGAAGAGCTGCCAGAAGTCGCTGTTGCAGACCAGGCGCAGCACCCCGCGGTGCGGCACGACGACGCCCTTGGGCTCGCCGGTCGAGCCCGAGGTGAACATGACGTAGGCCGGCCGTTCGCCGCCGCCGGCGACGGCGGATTCCCTGCCGTCCGCCGTGCCGTGCGCGGCGTCGGCATCCGCCTCCGTGCCGTCGTCGTCGGCGAGCAGTTGCCCGTAATCCAGGCACGCGACGTCGGCGAGGTCGGCCAGTCCGGCGCGCGCGAGGCTGGCGCCGTCGTGAATCAGCCGGCGGCAACCGGCCAGGCGCAGCATGTCGCGCAGGCGCTGCGGCGGATTCTTGTCGTCGAGCGGCAGGTAGCAGCCGCCGGCCTTGAGGATGCCGAGGACGGCGACCAGCGCCGCCGGCCCGCGCGGCACCAGCAGCGCCACCGGCGCGCCCGGCGCGAGGCCCGGCAGGCGCCGGGCGACGCGGTCGGAGAGGCGGTCGAGACGGCGATAGCTCAGCGCGTCGTCGTCGGCGCCGATGCAGGCGATCTGCTCGGGGTGCCGGGCCGCCAGCCGCCGGAACACCGCGTCGACCGTGTCGTCCCGCGGATAGGCCCGCGCCGTCCGGTTGAATGCCTCCGCCGGCGCCCGCCCGCGCGCCGGCAGGGCAGCGGCGATCCGCTCGACGAGGGCGTCGTAGGCGCCGGCCTCGTCGCCGGACACCACCGTTTCGAGCAGCCGCCGCCAGCAGGCGACCAGCGCCTCCAGCCCGCCGTCGGCGAAGCCTTCGGCCCTGGCGTTGAAGCGGAAGCACAGCTCGGCGCCGGGAACGACCGACACGGCGAGCGCATAAGGGTGGTGCTCGACGCCGCCGACGCCGACGATGCGCGGGGCGCCCGCCTGCACGATGCCGTCGACCGGGTAGTTCTCGAAGACCAGGATGTGGTCGAACAGCGCGCCCCGGCGCCCGTCGGCGCTTGCCGACCACTCGCGCTGGATGTCGGCGAGGTGCATGAACTCGTGCGGCGCCCGCTCCGCCGCCTGCCGGCGCACGGCGTCGACGAGGTCGGCGAGCGACGCTCCGGGCGACCAGCCGAGCCGCACCGGCAGCGTCTGAATGAACAGCCCGACCGTGCGCTCGATGTCCGCGACCTCCGCCGGCCGGCCGGCGGAGACGAGGCCGAAGACCAGGTCGCGGCGCCCGCCGTGGCGCGCGCCGAGCAGCAGGCCCCACAGCGCCTGCAGGAGATGCGGCAGGGTCGCCGACAGCTCGGCCGCCCGCGCGCGCAGGCGATCGCTGGCCGCGGCTTCGAGCCGCAGCTCGATTTCCCGCCGGCCGGACGAAGCCTGCGCCGGCGCGTCGAAGGCCGCGGCGACCGGCGTCGGCCCGGCGAAGCCGTCGAGCAGACCGCGCCAGTAGTCGCGCGCGGCCCGGTGCATGGGCTGCGCCGGGTCGTCGCGCGCCGCGCGCCAGCGACGCCAGGCGGCCAGCGAGGGCGCCGGCGGCAGCGCCGGTGCCCGGCCGCGCGCCGCGGCGACGAGACAGGCGAACAGCTCGCGCAGCAGGATGCCGATGCACCAGCCGTCCATCAGCAGGTGATGGAAGCACCAGCTCATTTCGTGCTCGTCGTCGGCGAAGCGGAAAAGCTGGAGATGCAGCAGCGGCCCCGCCGCCAGATCGAAGGCGATCCGCCGCTGCGCGGCGAGCAGCGTGTCGCGGCGCGCGGCCTGCTGCTCGCCGGAAAGGCCGGAAAGGTCGTGGAAGCTCACCGTCGTCCGCGCTTCCCGGAGCACCAGGCGGGCGAACTCGGAATCACCGTCCGTCGCCCGCGGAAACAGCGTGCGCAGGCTTTCGTGGCGCGCCAGCACCTGCCGCCAGGCGCGCGCCAGGTGCGCCGGATCGAGTTCGCCGCGCAGGCGGAAGTCGACCTGCTGCGTGTAGTTCGCCTCGCCGTCGGCCGCCTCACCTACCGCATCGAGCAGATGCTGGAAGAGCATGCCGGCCTGCGCCGCGTCCGGGCGGCCGACGTCGACGATCTCGCCGGCCTCGACGCCGCACGCCCTGGCCAGCGCCGCGCGCACGGCCGCCGCCTCGCTCGACGCGGCGCGCAGCGCGGCGGCCCAGGCTTGCAGCAGCCCGTCGACCCAGCCCGCATCCACCTGCGACGGCGCGAAGGCGGCGCCCAGGCGCAGACTGCCGGCGGCATCGAAATAGGCCAGCAGGTCGAGCGGCACGGCGGCGGTGAAATCCTCGGGCAGCAGGCCGGGCAGAGCGTCCGGCGCAGCCAGCTCCGGCAGCGGGACGAAATCCCCGCCCGCCTCGCCGGCGGGCAGCAGCCGCCCGAGGTAATTGAAGGCGATCTGCGGCGCGTGCGCCAGCCCTTCTCCGTCCCGGAGCGCGGCGAAGCCGTAGCCGAGCCCGCCGTCGGTCAGGCGCGCCAGGCGCTCCGCCAGCTCGCGGGCCGTTCCCGGCACGTCGGCGGACGGCGTCAGGCGCAGCGGAAAGGCGGCGGTGAACCAGCCGACGGACTGGCTGAGGTCGATCCCCGGCAGCACCGGCTGCCGGCCGTGTCCTTCGAGGGTGACGAAGAGCGGCGCCGCCTGGCCGCAGGCGTGCAGGGCGGCGGCCAGCGTCGCCAAGAGGTCGCGCAGCGGGGCGGCGGGCGACTCGCCGCCGAGACCGCCCAGGCCGTCGACGACGACGTGCCGGCTCTGCCGCTGCGCCGCGCCCGGCAGCGCCTCGCCGCGCGCGGCGGCGAGCGGCGCGCCGCCGGCCGCGCAGACCTGCCGCCAGGCATCGACTTCGTCCGCCGGCGGAAAACCGGCGGCGGCAAGACGCAGCGCCCAGGTGGCGAAGCCCGTGCCTTCCCGCGTCGGCGGCCACTGTCCTTCGCGGCAGTACCAGGCCAGTTCCTGGCGCAGGAGATCGAGGGAAACGGCGTCGAGCACGAAGTGATGGCCGCCGAGCAGCAGCAGGCGGTCCGTTCCCCGGCGCACCAGGCAGGCGCCGAAGGTTCGCCCGGTGCGCGGGTCGAGGGCGGCGAAAAGCCGCGTCGCGGCTTCCGCAACGCAGGCGGCGTCGGCGTCGCCGGCCGGCTGCTGCAGCTCGATCCAGGCCGCCTCGCACGGGCCGGCCAGGGTTTCGCCCGCATCGTCGGCGAACTTCAGCCGGAACGCTTCGTGCCGCGCCGGCAGCGCGGCAACGGCCTGCCGCAGGCGGTTTTCGTCGACCGTTGCCGCCAGCCGCAGGGGCAAGGCCATGTGGAAGCGCGTCCAGCTTTGCCGGTGGCGGGCGATGAATTCCCGCTGCAGGGGCAGCAGCGGCATCGGCGTGCCGGCGGCGAGCGCGGCGGAGGCGTCCGCCGCCTGCGGCGCCGGCGCCGCCAGGCGGGCGCTCAGTTCGCCGAAGGTCGGCGTGGCGAAGAAATCACCCGGCTGCAGGCGCTCGACGCCGAGCCGGCGCAGCAGGCCGACCATCTGGATGGCCTTGATCGAATCGCCGCCGCCCAGGAAGAAATTGCTCTCGGCCGTGGGCGACGGGCCGCCCAGGATCTCGCGCCAGGCGCGCGCGAGCGGCGCCTCGGCGCCTGCGCCCGGCGCCGCGCGGCCGTCTTCCGCGCCGCCACTCGGCGCCGTGCCGCCGTACTCCGCTCCTCTGCCGTCTTCCGTCGCGTCGTCGTCCTCCGCCGCCTCGTCGCCCGACGACGGCTGCGCGCGCGCACCGAGGAAATCGACGAAATCGTCGAGGATGGCCCCCGCCTGCGCGCCGTCGGCGACGGCGAGGTCGTGTTCGAGCAGCAGCTCGCAGGTGCCGTCGTGCCGCGTAACCAGCACGAAGCCGTAGTCGAACTTGGCCGCGCGCAGCGCAACGTCGGCGAAGGACAGGGACAGGCCGGCCGGCAGCTCGGCGTCGGCCAGCAGCGCCGCCTGGTCGATGTGCGTCGCCAGCACGTCGACCAGAGGCGAGCGGGCCGGATCGCGCACCTCGTTCAGCGCCGCCGGCAGCCGGTGGAAGGGGTAGCGGCCGTGGGCCACGGCCGCGCGCAAGGCTTCGCCGGCGCCGCGGACGTCGGCGCGCAGGCTGCCGCCGGGCGGCGGGCGGACGACGACGGTGTTGACGAAATAGCCGGCCGCCGCGAAGCACTCCGGCGCGTCGCGCAGGCCGAGCGGCACGGCGACGGCGACGTCGTTGCGGCCGCTGCGCCGCCGCAGGAAGGCGCCGAGCGCGCCGACGAAGGCGCCGAGCAGCGTCGTCCCGCCCTGCCCGGCCAGTTCCGCGAGCCGCGCGGCCGCTGCCGCCGGCAGGCGCCGCCGCCGGGTCTCGCCCAGCCCCTGCTTGAGCGGCCGGCGCGTGCCCGCGGGCAGAAGGTCCAGCCGGGCCGGCAGGGGCGTCAGCCGCCGTTGCCAGAAATCGAGGTCGGCCGCGGCGGCCGGGGAATGCAGATAGGCCTGCTCGGCATCGACGAAACGCTTGAGCACGCCGGCCGCGACCGGCTCGCCGCCGGCCCGAGGGTCGCGCAGCCGGGCCAGGGCGTCGCGCAGCAGCAGGCCGAGGCTTTCGCCGTCGCCGACGATGTGGTGCAGCACCAGCGCCAGCCGCCAGCGCCGCGCTGCCAGGCGGAGCACGGCGAGGCGGATCGGCGGCCGTTCGTCGAGGACGAAGGGGCGGTGGATGAATTCGTCGAGGATGGCCGCCGCCTGCCGGCCGTCGTCGGCAGCGAGGTCGTGGCGTTCGATGGCCGGCCCGCTGGCGGCGTGCACCGTGAGCCGAGGTGCGTCGATGTTGCCGCCGACCGTGCACCGGCACGCCGGCTGCCGTTCGATGGCCGCGACCAGCGCGTCGACGAAGCGTTCGCACAGGCCGGCGTCGGCCTCGACGTCGAGCGCCAGCGGCATGTTGTAGCGCGCGCCCGGCCCGTTCAGGCAGTACAGCGTCCACAGTTGCAACTGGCCCTGGCTCAGCGGCAGTTGCCGCACCTCGTCGTCCGCACCGGCAACGGCGCCGGCGGCCGTCCGCCGGCCGACGAGGGCGGTCAGCGCGGCCAGCGAGCTGCCGGCGAGAAAGTCGCGCATCGACAGCGGCAGCCCGTAGGCGAGCGACAGCCGGCGCACCAGCGCCATGGCCTTGAGGCTGTCGCCGCCGAGGGTGAAGAAGTCGGCTTCCGGGTCGTCCACCGCGGCCCCCAGCACCGCCTCGTAGTGCGCCCGGATCGCCTCGTCCGCCGCCGGGCCGCGGCCGCCGTGCGAGGCGCGCTCGCCGCCGCTGCGCGCCCGCGCCTCGTCGAGGCGCAGCAGGGCCTGCCGGTCGACCTTGCCGGCCGGCGTCGTCGGCAGCGCGTCGAGGACATGGCAGCGCGCCGGCAGCGCGAAGTCCGGCAACTGGCCGCGCAGCCATTCGATCAGCGGCGCCGGTGCAGATTCCCGCCCGCCGCCGACGACCAGGAAGGCAACCAGGAGCATGCCGCCGCCCTTCCCCGGCCGGGCCAGGACGCTGGCCTGGAGCACGTCCGGGTGCCGCTCCAGCGCGGCGCCGACCTCGCCCAGCTCGATGCGGTGGCCGCGGATCTTGACCTGATCGTCGCTGCGGCCGAGCAGCAGGATCTCGCCGGAAGGCAGCCACAGGGCGCGGTCGCCGGTCCGGTACCAGCGCCGCCCGGCGTCGTCGGCCCGCAGGAAGAAGCGCTCGGCGTCGAGTTCGGGGCGATTGAGGTAGCCGATGGCCAGGCCCTCGCCGCCCAGGCACAGCTCGCCGGGCAGGCCGGGCGCGACGGTTTCGCCGAGGCTGTCGAGGATGCAGGCGGCGGTGTTCGGCAGCGGCCGGCCGATGCCGATGGGTTCGTCGGCGCCTTCCGGCGCCAGGCGGACGAGGGTGGCGCAGACGGACGCCTCGGTCGGGCCGTAGGCGTTGAAATAGGCGAGCTGCCCGGCGTAATGGCGCGCATCCTCGGCGATCGGCGCCTCGCCGGCGGTGATCAGCACGCGCAGGCCGGGGAAGACCTCGCGCCTGAACAGCGCCAGGTAGGACGGCGGCAGGGTGGCGACGCTGACGCCCTGCGCGGCCATGTGCTCCCTGAGCGCCCAGGGCGCGTCGATCAGCTCGCGGGAAACCGGGTGGAGGCTGCCGCCGGCGAGCAGCGCCATGAAGATTTCGGACAGCGAAGCGTCGAAGGACGGCGAGGCGAACTGCAGCACGCGGTCGTGGGCGGCGACGCCGAAGGCGGCGATCTGCGCCTGGATCATGTTTACGAAGCCGCCGTGCCGGACCAGCACGCCCTTGGGCAGGCCGGTCGAGCCCGAGGTATAGATCAGGTAGGCCGGATGCTCCGGCGCCACGGCCGGCAGGGCGGACGCCGCCGGCAGGTCGGCCGGCAGCGGCAGCGCCGCCGGCGACAGGCCGGCGCGCGCGGCCGCGTCGACGTCCGCCGCCGTCAGCGCGAGCAGGCGGCGCGCCCCGGAATCGGCCAGCATGTGCGCCTGGCGCGCCGGCGGATAGGCGGGGTCCACGGGCAGATAGACGGCGCCCGCCTTCATGATGCCGAGGATGCTTTCGGCCAGCGCCGGATGGCGGCGGGCGAGCACGGCGACGACCTCGCCGGCCTGCACCCCCTGTTCGAGCAGCCAGCCGGCGATCGCATCCGAGCGCGCGCGCAGGGCCTGGTAAGGCTGCGCCTGCCCGTCCATGCCGACGACGGCCGGCGCCGCCGGCGTCAGCGCCGCCTGTCGGTCGAACAGTTCATGGATGGCGGCCGCGGCCAGGGGCCGGCGCTCGCCTTCCTGCCAGGCGGCGAGCTGCGACGCTTCCCTGGGCAGCAGGACGCGCCAGCGGTCGACGGGCAGCTCCGGGTCCGCCACCAGTTGCGCCAGCAGGGATTCGAGGCGTTCGCCGTAGGCTTGCACGTCCTCGCGCCGGAAATGGTTGCGGCTGTACACGATCGACAGGTGCAGCCGGTCGCCGGCGGCCGTCGTTTCCTCGACCGCATACACCCCGAACACGGTCGGCTCGTGCCGGCTGACCATGTTGGAGAAGCTGGCGACCCGGAAATCGCCGTCGCCGCCATCGGGCGACAGCGGAAAGTAATTCAGGTTGGTGTCCCAGACGATCGCCTGCGCGGCGGCCTGCGCCGGGTCCGGCGCAGCCTCGCGCCAGCCGCTCTGGAACGGCGTGCGGCCGTGGCGCAGCAGCGCCACCGTCTGCCGCCGCAGGGAGCGGACCAGCGACGCCAGCGTATCGCCCTCGGCCAGTTCGACGATGAGCGGGGAAATGGCGACGCGGCAGCCGTGCATCCTGCGGATGTCCTTGCGCTCGCCGAGGCTCAGCGGCTGCTGGACGCTCAGGATGCGCCGGTCGTGGAGACGCGCCAGCAGCGCCGCGTGCAGCGCCGCCAGCACCGTGGACTTGCCCGCCCCGTGACGGGCGGCCTGGGCGTCGAGAGAGGCCATCGCCGCCGGCGACAGCTTGACGTCGATCTGCCCGGAGCCATCGAGCCGGTCGGGCCGGCCGGGCAGCGGCGCGAACACGCGGGCAGCCGGCAGGCGCTCGAGATGCGCCGCCCAGAACGCGGCGTCGCGCTGCGCGCCCGCCGACGCGGCATAGGCGCGGTCCGCCGCGCAGACCGTCGCCCAGTCGCAGGGCTCGCCGGTGTCGAAGGGCTCACCGCGGCCGGCGCTCTCGTAAATCCGGGACAGCAGGTTGAAATGCGCGACCAGCGACACGCCGTCGCAGAGCAGGTGGAAGGCCCGCATCAGGAACCAGCTCCGCCCCTTGCCGAGGCGCAGCAGCGCGAACTGGCAAAGCTGCCCGCCGACCGGCTGGAACGGCTGCTCGGCGAAGGCCGCCAGGAAATCGCCGGCGCGCCCTGCCGGATCGTCCTCGCCGGCAAGATCGACGAAGCGGAAATCCGGCGCCGGGAAGGCGCCGGTTTCGACGTCGGGCAGCGTCTCGTCCGAGCGATAGCCCAGGGTCGCCGTCAACAGCGGCACATGGCGCAGCAGGACGTGCAGCGACGCCGCCACCCGCTCGGGCGCGGGTTCGCCGTCGAGCACGAACAGGCAGCCGGAGTAGATTCCGGGATGACCCTCGGGCAGCACCGCATTGGCCAGCCAAAGTTCCTTCTGAAAGCTCGTCAGCGGAAAGGTCTGCAAGGGCGTGCCGGGCATCGTCGGTTCGTTGAAGACAGGTCAGTCGTGTACCGCGTCCGGAGCGATGCCGGAAAACAACCGCAAAAATGACAAGGCACTTCGGCGCAGCGGAAGAACTTTATCACGCCCGCTCTTCCGGATCGCCGGCTGCCGTTACAATCGTGGCTTCAGCCAGCGAAGGAACCATCCCGTATGCGTACCCGATTCCCGAAGACGCTCGCCGCCCTCGCTCTGCTCGCCGCCGTCGCCGCCCTGGCCGGCTGCCAGCCGTCGTGCGAGCGGGGAGACTGCGCCGCGCCGGCGGGCGACGGGAAAAGCGACACGCTGGGCAAGGTGCGCGAGCGCGGCGCCATCGTGCTCGGCTACCGCGAATCCTCGGTTCCCTTCTCCTACTACGACAACGACAGGAACGTCATCGGCTACTCGCACGACCTGGCGCGGCAGATCGTAGACGAAGTGAAGTCGGAACTCGGCCTGCCCGACCTCCGGGTCGAGCTGGTGCCGGTGTCCCCGGAAAACCGCTGGGCCATGGTCGCCGGCGGCCGCATCGACCTCGAATGCGGCACCAGCGGCCACACCGTCGAACGCGCGCAGACCGTCGCCTTCAGCAACTCGATCTTCATCGTCCGCATGCGCATCCTGACGCGCAAGGACTACGGCATCGCCGACTTCCCCGATCTCGCCGGCAAGACCGTCGTCACCACGGCCGGCACGACCAACGTCGACAAGGTGCACCGGATGAACGAGGAACTGAACCTGGGCCTGAACATCATCGTCGCCAAGGACCACGGCGAAGCCTTCCAGACCCTCGAAACCGGCCGCGCCGCCGCCTTCCTGATGGACGACGTCCTGCTCTACGGCGAGCGGGCGCGGGCCATCCGCTGGGGCGACTGGGTGGTCACCGGCACGCCGCAGTCGCGCGAAGCCTACGCCTGCATCATGAGAAGGAACGACCCGGCGTTCAAGCAGCTCGTCGACCGGGCGCTGGGCCGGGCAATGGCGCCGGAAGCCTTCGCCGCGCTCTACGAGAAGTGGTTCCTCAGACCGGTGCCGCCCAAGGGCATCAAGCTGGACTTTCCGTTGAGCGACGACATGCGCGAACTGATCGCCGCGCCGAACGACAGGGTCCTGCAATGAGGCGGGCCGGCGCCGCGTCGCGCTGAGACGGAAAGCAGCGGGCATGCGCTCTGCCGTGCATAATCCGGAAACCATGCCCGCCGCCATCGTCCATCCGCGCCTCGTCCGCTGCCTCGGCTGGCTGGTCGCCGCCTGCTGCCTGACGCTGCTGCCGGCGGGCCGCGCCCCGGCCCAGGCGCCGGACGCCGTGCCGACGGCGCCGGACATCCGGCGCATCCTCGACCGCGGCGAACTGATCGTCGCCCTGCCGAAGACCGATTCGCCGCCCTTCTTCTACGAGCGCGACGGCCGCCTGCATGGCGTCGACGTCGCGCTGGCCGAGGGCCTGGCGCGCGAGCTGCAGGTCGGGGTGCGCTTCCACCGCGAGGCGGCCAGCTTCAACGAGGTGGTGGCCGTGATCGCCCGCGGCCAGGCCGACGTCGCCAGCAGCAAGCTGTCGCGCACCCTGCCGCGCGCGCAGTACGTCCGTTTTTCCAAGCCCTACCTGGAACTGCGCCATGCGCTCGCGCTCAACCGCATCCGCTTCGCCGAAATGGCCAAGGGGCGCGAGGTTCCCGCCGTGGTGCGCGCCTTCACGGGCTCGATCGGCGTCATCGCCAACTCCTCCTACGTCGACTTCGCGCGGCACAACTTCCCCGGCGCACGCATCGTCGAATACCCGGACTGGACGAAACTGGTGCAGGCGCTCGAGCAGGGCGAGATCGACGGCGCCTACCGCGACGAGTTCGAGATCCGGCGCCTGTTCAGGAACGACCCGAAAAAATCGCTGAGCCTGCGCGCGATCACGCTCACCGATACCCGCGACGCGCTGGCCATGGCCGTCCACCGCGACGCGCACCAGTTGCTCGCGCTGATCGACATCTACCTGGACCAGCGCCGGCGCACGCTGAGCGTCGACGACCTGCTCGGGCACGCGGGGGACGACTGACGCCATGAACGCCTTCGCCGACGCCTGGCGCCGCTGGGCCACCCGCCCGAGCGTCGTGCTCGCCAGCCTGCTCGCCGGCATCGGCGTCGGCCTGTACGCGCCCGGCGTCGCCGCCGGCATCGGCGTCTTCGGCAACGTCTACGTCGACCTGCTGAAAATGATCGTGCTGCCCTTCATGGTCTCGGCCGTGATCTTCAGCCTGCGCCAGTTGATGCAGGAAGGCAGCGCCTCGCAACTGATCGGCCGGGCGGTGCCGATCATCCTGCTGTCCATGCTCGCCACCGCCGCCCTCGGCCTGGCCACGGGCCTCGGCATGACGCCGGGCGCCGACCTGCCGGCCGATACGCTGCACACCCTGGGCAGGCTGGTCGGCGAGGATCTGGAGCGCAGCGGCCACATCGAAATGGCCCTGTCCGGCGAAGCCGCTCCGGTCGAGCCGCCCGGCATCGCCGCCATGCTGCTCGGCGTCGTTCCCGGCAACATCTTCGCCGCGCTCGCCCAGGGCGACACCCTGAAGGCGCTGGTCTTCTCGCTGCTCTTCGGGCTGGCCGTCGGCAAGGCGCCGGCCAGCGCCTCGCAGCCGCTGACGCAGACGCTGGAAATGGTGTACCGGGCCTGCCAGACGCTGACCCGGTGGTTCAACTACATGCTGCCGCCGGTGCTGCTGTCGATGGTCGCCAGCCAGGTGGCGAAGACCGGCATCGAGCCGATGCGCGCCATGCTGCATTTCATCGCCACGCTCGGGCTGGCCTCGCTCTTCCTCGTCGCCCTCTGCCTCTGGCTGCTGCGCCGCGCCAGCGGGCAATCCTGGCGGGACGTCCTGCGCAGCCAGCGCGAGCCGCTGACCATGGCCGTCGCCACGCGCAACAGCCTGGCCTGCATGCCGGCAATGATCGAAAGCCTGGCCGCCGACCTGCGCTTTCCGCGCGCGCGCATCGAACTGCTGGTGCCCTTCGGCGTCTCGCTGCTGCGCCTCGGGCCGATCCTCTACTACGTGGTGGCGACGCTGTTCATCGCCCAGATGTACGGCCAGGAGCTGGCGCCGGGCGAGATCGCCATCGTCGCCGTCGGCGCCATGCTCGCCGGCTTCGCCTCGGCCGGCATGAGCGGCATCGTCACCATCTCGCTGACCGGCGTCGTCTGCGGCCACATCGGCCTGCCCTTCGAGGCCGTGTTCGTGCTCTTCATCGCCATCGACCCGATCTGCGACATGTTCCGCACCACCGTCCTCGTCGCCGGCAACAACGCCTTCGCCGCGCTGGCCTGCGGCCGGGGACAGGCTACCTAGAGGAGAACGCGATGCTCGGAATTCTCGGCGGCATGGGCCCCTCGGCAACGGCGGACTTCTTCACCAAACTGGTCGCCCTGACGCCCGCCCGGCGGGATCAGGAGCATGTCCCGCTGCTGCTCAGTTGCCTGCCGCAGACGCCGGACCGCTCCGCCGCCATCCTCGGCAACGGCCCGTCGCCCCTGCCCTGCCTGCTGCTCGGCCTGCGCCGCCTGGTCGACGCCGGCGCGCTCGCCGTCGTCGTGCCGTGCAACAGCAGCCATCACTGGTTCGACGAACTGCAGGCGGCCAGCCCGGCGCCCATCCTGCACATCGCCGATGCGGCCATCGCCGCGCTGCCCGCCGACCCGCGGCCGGTCGCCCTGCTCGCCACCCGCGGCGCCCTGCATTCCGGCTTTTACCAGCGCAAGCTGGAAGCGCGCGGCCGGCCCTGGTGGCGCCCCGACCCCGGCGGCGAACAGGACGCCGTGGATCGCGCCATCGCCGCCATCAAGCGCGGCGACCCGACAGCGGCGGGCGAGGCCATGCGCGAAGTCTGGCGGCACTGCGCGGCGGCCGGCGTCGGCGCGGCGATCATGGCCTGCACCGAGATTCCGCTGGCCGCCGAACACGCGCCGGCGCCGGCCTTCGCCGCCATCGACACCAACCTGGAACTGGCCCGCTGCGCGCTCGCCCACGCGCTCGACCGGGGCTGGAACCGCCCGGACGGAACGCCATGTGCCTGAAAACCGCAGTCAACACCCACCGCAGAGGCGCAGAGACGCAGAGATTCGCAGAGAAAAGCAAGGCAAGAATGGTTTGCCCGATGGCTTGTTCCGCTTTTGATCTTCTCTGCGTCCCCTCTGCGTCTCTGCGCCTCTGCGGTGGATGTTCCCGTCTTCGATCGGAGGCTTCAGGATGAAGAACACAGGGATCGTCATCACCGTCGCCACGCTCAAGGGCGGCAGCGGCAAGAGCACGGTGGCCAGTTGCCTGGCCGTGCACTGGCAGCAGCGGGGCCGCCGGCCCGCGCTTATCGACGCCGACCCGCAGCGCTCGCTGCTGCGGCTCGGCCAGCGGGAAAAGGCCCTCGGCGGCGTGCCGGTGCATGAAACCGGCGAAAGCGGCGCCGACATCGCCGAGACCGCCCGCCGCCTCGCCGCCGCGTACGACGCGGTGATCATCGACACGGCCGGCTTTCGCGCCCCGTCCACGCTGGCCGCGCTGGCCGCCGCCCGCCTCATCCTGGTGCCGGTCAAGCCCTCGCCGCTCGACGTGGACGTCATGCTCGACACCGCGCGCACCCTGTTCCGCACGGCCGACGGCGGCGCCCCGCGCTTTTACTGCCTGCTGACGCAGACCACGCGCGACAGCGTGATCGCCCGCCATATCCGCAGCGAACTCGCGGCCGCCGGCTTCCCGCTGCTCGACAGCGAACTGAGCAACCGCGTCGCCTACGGCGAAGCCGCGCTGTTCGGCGCCACCCCCTCGCTGATGGCCCCGAACGGCAGCGCCGCCGCCGAGATCGCGGCGCTCGCCGAGGAAATCGAACGACTGCCGGAGACCCGCCGATGAGCAAACGCCTGCCCAAAGCCACGCTGCACACGCTCGACGAAATCCGGCGCGAAAGCGGGAGCGCCGACGAGAAGGCAACGACATCGCCGCCCCCCGCTCCGCCGCCGGCGGGCCGGCCGCCGCGGGCGGCAAAGGGGCGAACGGCGAAAACCGCCGCCGCGACGCCACGCCGGACCGCCGCCGGGGCGACGCCCGAACCCGTACCGGAGGCGGCATCCGTGCCCATGCCGGAATCGACGCCGGTGGCAGCCGCCGCCGCAACACCGACACCGACGGCGGAGCCGGCCCTGCCCGCGCCGGCGAACGGGACGCCCTCGCCCCGCGATCTGCACCGGATGGGCGCCGAACTGATCGTCGAGCGCCATACCACCTACGCCGCGCTCGGCGGCTGCGTGCCGCTGTTCGTCGTCGACAGCCTCAGCGTCGGCCTGATCATCTACAACATGCTCAGGTCGCTCGCCGCGCATTACCGCTTCCAGTGGCGGCAGGACCAGTTAAAGGCGACGCTGGCCGCGCTGCTCGGCGGCCTCCTGGCCCCCGGCGCCGGCAGCCTGACGACGCAGTTGCTGGGCAAGTTCATCCCCGGCGCCTGGCTGTTCGGCACGGCCGCCAGTTCCCTCACCGCCGCCGCCTGCACCCGCTATGTCGGCGAGACCTTCATCGCCCACTTCGAATCCGGCGGCACGCTCAACAACCTCGACATCGCCGGCATCCGGGCCTCGCTCAGGGCCAGGATCGAAGCCGCCTGAGCGGTCTTGCCGCCGGGCGCGCGTACGTCAGGCCGTTTGCAGCAGGGGGCCCGCCGCCCGCTCGGCGGCGGGATCGACGCCGGCCAGCAGGGCATCGCCGATCAGGCGGGCGATCTCCGGCCAGTGCCGCAAAATGAAAAAATGCCCGCCGGGAAATTCGTGCAGCCGGCAGGCGAGCGCCGTTTCCCGCGCCCAGTCCCCGGCCTCGGCCTGGCCGAAACTGTCGCCCTGCCCGTGGAGCACGACGAACGGCACCGGCAGGGGCGGCGCTACCGACGCCGGTCGCCAGGTTTCCACGGCCTCGAAGTCGGCGCGCAGGATGGGTTCGAAGTAGTCGATCAGCGACTCCTCGGCCAGTACCTCCGGCGGACAGCCGCCGAGCGTGCGCAGCATGTCGACGAAACCCTCGCGCGGCAGCAGGTGCCGTCCCTCCTCCCGACCGGGATGCGTCGGCGGCCGCGCGCCGGAAAGAAAGACCGCCGCCGGCAGCGGCAGGCCGGCGGCGGCGATGCGCCGCAGGCAGAGGAAGCACAGGCTGGCCCCCATGCTGTGTCCGAACAGCGCGTAGCGGCCGTCGTGCAGTCGCGGACGCAGGCCGGCGAAGACGTCGTCGGCCAGGGCTTCCAGCGAGCGGCAGAGCGGCTCGCGCGCGCGCTGCCCGCGTCCGGGCAGCTCGATGCCGACCAGGCGGATGCCCGCGGGCAGATGCTGTTCCAGCGGCCGATAGGCGTAGGCGTTGCCGCCGGCGTAGGGCAGGCAGTAAACGGTCGCGGCGCGCGGCTCAGTTTCCATTCTCGGTTTCCATGCTTCCCGGTTCATGGCGCAAGGCGGCTTCTTCCGCGGTCGCCGGCAGCGCCGACCAGTCGCCGCCGAGGGCCTTGTACAGGTCGATGGCGGCGACGAGCGCCGCGCTCTGCGCCTGCACGTGGCCCTGCTCGGCGTTGAAGAGGTTGCGCTGCGAATCGAGCACTTCGAGCGAACTGGTGATGCCCGCTTCGTAGCGCAGGCGGGCCAGCCGCGCATAGCGCGCGACCTCGGCCAGCAGCCGGGCCTGCGTCGCCTGCTGCTCGCCGGTCTTGGCGACGCCGACGAGCGCGTCCTCGGTCTCCCGGAAGGCGGCCCGGATCGCCTTGTCGTAGGCCGCCAGCGCCTGCTCCCGCTGGGCTTCGGAGGCGCCCAGGCGCGCCAGCAGCGAGCCGCCGGAAAAGATCGGCAGGCTGACGCCGGGAACGAAATTCCAGGTGCGCGCCGGGCCGGTGAACAGGTCGGAAAGCTCGGGGCTGGCGCTGCCGTAGGCGCCGGTCAGCGAAATGGTCGGGAACAGGCTGGCCTTGGCCGCGCCGACGCGGGCGTTGGCGGCGACGAGGCTCTGTTCGGCGAGCAGGATGTCCGGCCGGCGGCCGAGCAGGTCGGAGGGCAGGCCGGCCGGCACCGCGGGCCGCTGCAGTTCGTGGATGCTCCGGCCGCGGGGCACCGGCCCCGGATCGCGGCCGAGCAGCAGGCTGATCTCGTGCTCCTTGCGCGCCAGCATCTGTTCGAGCACCTGCACGTTGAACAGGGTGCTCTCGTTCTCGGCGGCGGCCTGCTTCACCTCCATTTCCGAGATCTGGCCGTTGGCGAAGCGCGCGCCGGCGAGGCGCAGCTCCTCCTGGCGGTCCGCCTGTGTGCGGCGGGCGATGTCCAGGCGGGCGTCGAGTTCGCGCAACTGGACGTAGCTGGTCGCCAGCGCGCCGACCAGGCTCAGCGCCACGGCCTGGCGCGCCGCCGCCTGGCCGAGGTAGTCGGCCCGCGCCGCCTCGCTCTGGCGCCGGATGCGGCCCCAGAAATCGAGTTCCCAGGAAAGCGCCAGGCCCGCCTGGTACAGCGTCTGGACCGGGCTCTCCCCCTGCCGGCTGCGCGTCAGCGTCGCCGGCAGCGACACCTGGGGATAGAGCGGGCCGCCGGTCGCCACGTGGATCGCGCGGTATTCTTCGAGCCGCGCCGTGGCCATGCGCAGATCGGCGTTGCCGGCGAGCGCCGCGCGCACCAGCGCATCGAGCACCGGGTCGGCGAACTGCGTCCACCACGGCGATGCCGCCGGCCCGTTCTCCGCCGCGGCCGCCGCGAAGCGGTAGGCGGCCGGCACGGCCAGCTCCGGCCGCCGGTAGTCGGGGCCGACGGCGCACGCGCCGAGCAGGCAGAGCAGCCACAGGACGTTCAGCCGGCCGGGCATGTCATTCGCTCCCCGCGGCCGGCGGCGCCGGCTTCCGCCCGGCGCGCAGGCGTTCGATCAGGTCGTAGAACAGCGGCACGAAGAAAACCGCCAGCAGGGTCGCCACCAGCATGCCGCCGAGCACGCCGGTGCCGATCGAATGCCGGCTGCCGGCGCCGGCGCCGCTGGCCAGCGCCAGCGGCACGACGCCGAGGATGAAGGCCAGCGAGGTCATCAGGATCGGGCGGAAGCGCAGACGCGCGGCGCTCAACGCGGCGTCGAACGAAGACAGCCCGCGCGCGCGTTCGAGCACGGCGAATTCGACGATCAGGATGGCGTTCTTGGCCGAGAGCGCGACCAGCGTGAGCAGGCCGATCTGGAAATAGACGTCGCTGGCGATGCCGCGCAGGGCGATCGCCAGATAGGCGCCGAACAGCCCGAAGGGCACGGCCAGCAGGACGCCGAACGGCAGCGACCATTTTTCGTACTGCGCGGCGAGAATGAGGAAGACCATGAGCAGGCCGGCGCCGAAGATCAGCGCCGTGCTGCCGCCGCTCTCCTTCTCTTCCAGCGACTGCCCGCCCCACTGGTAGGCCATGCCCGGCGGCAGTTCGGCGACGGCGGTCTCTTCGAGCGCCCGCATCGCCTCGCCGGAGCTGCGGCCGGGCGCCGGCACGGCGTTGATCGTCGCCGACGGAAAGCCGTTGAAGCGGGTGATCGCCGCCGGGCCGCTGCTGTAGTCGACGCGGACCAGCGACTTGAGCGGCACCATGTGCCCCTGGTTCGAGCGGACGAAGACGTTCTCGATGTCCCCCGGCCGCGAGCGGTATTCCGGCTCGGCCTGCATGGTCACGCGGAAGACCTTGCCGAACTTGCTGAAGTCGTCGACGTAGGCCGTGCCGAAGAGCGGCTGCAGGCTGCCGAACAGGCCGGACAGCGGCACGCCGAGGGAATGCGCCTTCTCGCGGTCGACGTCGAGGTAGAGCTGCGGCGAGGCGCCGCGCAGTTGCGTGCTCAGGCCGGCCAGCTCCGGGCGGCGGCCGGCCTTGGCGATGAATTCCTGCGTCGCGCCGGCAAGCGGCCCGGCACCGCCCTCGCCGCGATTCTGGATGATGAATTCGAGGCCCCCGGTCGTTCCCAGGCCGGGAATCGACGGCGGATTGAAGGCCAGCACCATGGCCTCGCGCACGCCGGCGAAAACGCCGTAGAGATCGCCCAGGACCGCATACGCATGCTGCGATGCGTCCCTGCGCTCGTCCCAGTCGCGCAGCATGATGAAGTAGGTAGCGGCGCTGGAAACGATCCGGCCTTCGAGCAGGCTGAAGCCGGTGAAGGAGATGACGTCGCGCACCGCCGGATGCGCGCGCACGCCGGCCTCGACCTCCCGGCTGACCTCCGCGGTCCGGCCCAGGCTGGCGCCGTCCGGCAGGAAGGCGGCGGCGATCAGATAGCCCTGGTCCTCGCCGGGCACGAAGGCGGTCGGCATGGCCTTGAACAGGCCGAAGGTGGCCAGGCCGACGATGCCGTAGATCAGCAGCCCGCCGGCGGTGCGCTTCATCAGCCGGCGCGTGCCGCAGGCATAGCCCTCGGTCAGCGCCGCGAAGCGCCGGTTGAACCACTGGAAGAAGCGGGGTTTTTCGCCTGCCTCCGGTTTCAGCAGCAGGCCGGCCAGCGCCGGCGTCAGGGTCAGCGCGACGACGCCGGAGAGGACGACGGCGATGGCGATGGTGACGGCGAACTGGCGGTACAACTGGCCGGTGGTGCCGCCCATGAAGGCCACCGGAATGAACACCGAGCAGAGCACGAGAACGATGGCGATCACCGGGCCGGTGACTTCGTCCATCGCCTGCCGCGCCGCCTCCCTGGCGG
The DNA here is from genome assembly GCA_019455325.1 of Rhodocyclaceae bacterium. Taxonomy (GTDB): domain Bacteria; phylum Pseudomonadota; class Gammaproteobacteria; order Burkholderiales; family Rhodocyclaceae; genus Proximibacter. The sequence goes on from JACFMQ010000001.1 coordinate 486,666, forward strand.
AGAGGCCGGCCTCGCGCATCAGGCGCTCGACGTTCTCGACGACGACGATGGCGTCGTCGACGACGATGCCGATGGCCAGCACCATGCCGAACAGGGTCAGGGTGTTGATGCTGTAGCCGAGCAGGTACATGCCGGCGAAGGCGCCGAGCACCGAGACCGGCACCGCCAGCAGCGGAATCAGCGTCGCCCGCCAGTTCTGGAGAAAGAGGAAGACCACCAGCAGAACCAGCAGCAGCGCCTCGAAGAAGGTATGCACCACCTCGCGGATCGAGGCGTCGACGAAGCGGGTGCTGTCGAAGGGCACGGTGTAGGCGATGCCCGACGGAAAGCGCTGCGACAGTTCGCTCATGCGGGCGCGGACGTCGCGCGCGAGATCCAGGGCATTGGCCTTGGGCGACTGGTAGATGGTGATCAGCGTCGCCGGCCTGCCGTTGAGCGCGCCGAGAAAATCGTAGCTGACGGCGCCGAGCTCGACCCGCGCCACGTCCTTGACGCGCACCCTGGCCTGGTTGTCGCCGGTGCGCACGACGATCTCCTCGAACTCCCGGGCCTCGGTCAGCCGTCCGCGGGTGGTCACCGGAAAGGTCAGTTCGACCGGCGCGCTGTTCGGCGGTGCGCCGATCTGGCCGACCGCGACCTGGGCGTTTTCCTGGCGCACGGCCTCGGCGATGTCCTCGGCCGAGATGCCCATCTGCGCCATGCGGTCCGGCTTCAGCCACAGGCGCATGGCGTAGTCGCGGGCGCCCATGATCTCGACCTTGCCGGCGCCGGGGATGCGCTTCAGCTCGTCGAGCAGGTTGAGGCTGGCGTAGTTGCTGACATAGACATCGTCGTGGCTGCCGTCCGGCGACTGCACGGCGATCACCATCAGCATGTTCGAACTGGATTTCTGCACCATCACGCCGTTCTGGCGGACGGCGGCGGGCATCTGCGCCAGCGCCAGGTTGACCCGGTTCTGCACGTCGCTCGCCGCGCGGTCGATGTCGGTGCCGATGGCGAAGCTGGCCGACAGCGACATGGTGCCGGTGGCCGAGCTGGTCGAGCTCATGTAGCGCATGCCCTCGGCGCCGTTGATCTGCTGCTCCAGCGGCGCGGCGACGGCCGAGGCGACGGTCTCGGCGCTGGCGCCGGGATAGGCCGCCGAGACCGAGACCGAGGGCGGGGCGATTTCCGGATACTGCGCGACCGGCAGGTTCTTCATCGCCAGCAGGCCGGCCAGCGTGATGACGATGGAAACGACGGCGGCGAAGATCGGCCGGTCGATGAAGAAGCGGGAGATCATCGCCGGCCCGCCCCTACTTCGGCGGCTCCGCGGCGCCGGCGTCGCCGGCCACGCGCAGCGCGCTGCCCGGCTGCACCTTGACGACGCCGCCGACGACGATCCGCTCCCCGCCCTTCAGGCCGGCGTTGATGAACCACTGGTCTTCGTGCCAGTCGCCGACCTCGACCGGCCTTCTTTCGGCCCGGTCGCCGGCGCCGACGACATAGACGAACTTGCCGGCCTCGCCCTGCATCACCGCCCGCTGCGGCACCAGGATCGCGCCCGGCCGCCACGCACCGAGCAGGCGCACGCGCACGAACTGGCCGGGGCGCACGATCAGGTCGGGATTGGGAAAGCTGGCCCGGATGGCATAGGCGCCGGTGCGGGCATCGACCGAGGGCGCCGCGAAATTGATCTTGCCCCGCGTGCTCAGCGTGCGCCCGTCGCCGAGCACCATTTCCACGTCGAAATCGAAGTTCTCCGGAAAACGCAGGCGCCCGCCGAGGATGTCGTCGTTGAAGCGCAGCCACTCGTTTTCCGAGGTGCTGAAATTCACCCAGATCGGGTCGACCTGGGCGACCGTGGTCAACAGGCTGGCGGCCCCCGGCGTGACGTAGCTGCCCTCGGCGATGTTGGCGCGGGAGACGAGCCCCTTGAGCGGGGACTTGATGTAGGCGTACGAAAGATTCATCGTCGCCTTCGTATGCTCCGCCCGGCTCATGGCCAGCGCCGCCGCGGCCGCCTGTTCGGCGGCGACGGCGTCCTCGACGTCCTTCTGGCTGACGGCATTCTCGGCGAGCAGGGCCTGCAGGCGCTCGCGCGTGCGCCGGGTCTTTGCCAGCCCGTTCTCCTTCTCCGCGAGCGCGGCGGCGGCGCCGTCGGCCACGGCCTGCAGGGGACGCGGATCGATGCGGAAGAGCGGATCGCCCTCGCGCACGATGCCCCCCTCGCTAAAGAACTTCTTCTCCAGATAGCCTTCGACCTGGGCGCGGATCTCGACCAGCCGCGAACTTTCGGTCTGCGCCGCATAGAGGAAGGCGACCGGCACGTCGCCGGGCGAAACCGCCTGCACGGTCACTTCCACCGGCGCCGGCGCCGCCGCCTGCTGGCCGGGACCGCAGGCGGCGAGCAGGGCCGCGGCGAGCAGGCCGGCCTTCGAAATCCACGCATCGCGCATCTTCATTCCCGCCCCCCATGCCCCGGCGCCATTCGCGCCGCGTCAGTCCCCGGCCGCCGCCTTCTTCCTGGCCGCCGCCACGCTGGCCGCCGCCGCATCGCCCAGATTGCGGTCATCGGTATTGAGGATCAGCGGCAATCCGTTCTTGGCGTTGCCGATCACCACCACCTTGGCGTTCGGCGACTTGGCCAGATCCAGCGTCGCCTCGATGCCGCGCCAGCGCAGGTAGGAATCGGACATGCCGTTGCTGACGATTTCCTGGAAGTTGCGGATGCCCACCGCCTCGATGCGCTTGCGCTCGGCCTCCTTCTGCTCGCGCTGCACGCGGAAGGTGAATTCTTCCATCTCGTGGTACATCGCGTTCTTGCGCACGATCGCTTCCTGCACGCCGGGCGGCAGGACCATGCCGCGGATCAGGATGTCCTCGAAATGCAGCCATTCCCCGTCGCGCAGGCCCGGCGCGCCGAACTGTTCGGCCAGGTCGTAGCGTATGGATTCGAGAATCTGGTTCTGTATCCTCAGCCGGCGCTCGGTATAGACCTCGTCCGGCTGGTAGACCGCGATGATGTCGCGGGTGCGCGCGCCGACCGTCGGCGCCAGCATGGTCTCGGCATAGTCCGGGCCGACGTACTTGTGCAGCTCCGGCACGGATTCCGGCAGCGCGCGATAGCGCCAGACGAGGTTGAGGGTGATCTTCAGCCCGTCGGACGACAGCACGTCGATGTCCCGCTCCGTCTTCTGCAGGCGCACGTCATAGACGTGCAGGACGTCCCACGGCAGCGTCAGGCGGAACCCCTCCGGGTACGCCCGATCGAGCACCGTGCCGCCGCCGAAGCGCTTCCAGAGAACGCCGACGTGGCCGGCCGGAATGGTGTGATAGATGAAGGGCCACAGGAAGATCACGCCGAGCGTGAAGAAGAACAGGCCGAGGAAGAATTCGAAGCGGTACCTGGCAAGGCGCGCCACGCACCAGTCCCGGACCCCGGCCAGCCGGCCGGAACGGACCGTGCCGGCATTCATGGGTTCATCCATTCGCTTGCTTCTCCGTCAAATCCATCAACTGCCCTTCTTCCATGTGCAGGCGCCGGTCGGCGAGGTGGAAGAAGCGATCGTCGTGGGTGACTGCGATCACCGTCCTGCCCTCGGCCTTCAGGCGCGGCAGCAGAACGTCGTAGAACTTGCGCCGGAAATGCGGATCCTGATCGGCCGCCCATTCGTCGAGGACGATCAGCGGCTTGTTCTCCAGGATCGCGCCGATCAGCGCCAGGCGCTTGCGCTGCCCCGACGAGAGGTCGATGGAGGTAAAGGCGCCGTCGACGATCGCCGTCTTGTCCCGCACCTCCATCTCGGCCAGCCAGGCGTCGAGTACCTCGCGCGCCGGCAGATCGACCCCGTAGAACTTGCGGAACAGATGGAAGTCGGAGAAGACCGCGCAGAAATTCTCGCGGAACGCCTGCGCATCGCCGTCGCCGAGCGGCACGCCATTGACCAGCAGGGTGCCGGACTGCGGCCGGTAGAGGCCGGTCATCAGCTTGATCAGCGTCGATTTCCCGGACCCGTTGCCGCCGGTGACGAAGACGATTTCGCCGGCCTTGAGGGTCAGGTCGATCGGCCCCACGGCGAACGACGCGCCGTCCGCCGCATACGAAAAGACGACGCGGCGCAGTTCGAGGGTGGAGAGCGGCGCCGACATGCCGTGCGCGGCCGGCGCCGCCGCATCCGGCGCCTCCTCGCGGGTGATGGCGAGGAACTGCTCCTCCATGCCGTGCAGGTTTTCGGCGGCGGCGTTGGCCACCGCCACCTGCGGCACCGTCGCCACCAGCGTCGAGATCGGGCCGATCAGGAAGATGACGGTGGTCATCGACTTCACGATCCCTTCGGAATACTGCTCCCCGAACGTCGGCGTGACGAAGACCAGGATGCCGAGCAGCAGCAGGAAGCTCACCTGGGCGAAGACGAAATTGGTGTTGAGCGCGAGCAGCGCCGTCGTCCGGTAATCCGCCGTGCGGCGGGATACCGCCACCGCGTCGGCGAGCACCGCCGCCGCCCGCCGGCCGGAGAGCTTCACTTCCTTGAAGCCGTCGAGCATGCCGTTGACCAGGTCGTGCAGGTGGCTTTCCTCGCGCGATGCCTGATGCAGCGCCACGCCCACGTGCTGCATCTTGTTCAGGTAGATGCGCGCGGCCACCGTCATGAAGAAGGTCGAGAAGAGCAGGGACACCAGCGAGATGGTCGCCAGGTAGATGCTGGCGAAGAAGATCAGCACCGCCGCCTGCGCGGCCACCACCAGGCCGCTGGTGGTCTGCGAAATGGTCTGCGTGTCGGAGCTGATGGCCGAGAATATGCGGCCGCGCCCGATGTGCTCGACCGCCTCCAGCTCGCACATCTTCAGGCGGCCGATCAGGCGCTCGCGGTAGCGGTGCACCAGGCTTTCGATTTCGGAGGCCGTGGTCCGCAGCACGTAGCGCTGGGAATAGATGTAGCTGACGAGGAAGAACAGGAACAGCAGGGCCGGGGCGACTTCCGTGCGACCCTCCTTGATGTGTCCGGCCGCCGAATTGATCACCGCCAGCAGCGCGGCGTTGCTGATGCCGGCGACCGCCACCATCGCCCCCAGGCGACGCAGCGAAATCCGGTTCTCGGTAATGAGCAGATCGACGAGGCGCATCGGCAGTCACCCGGCGCGGCGGTTCAATCCCGCCTCGCCCGCTCCTCGCCGGAACTGAAAATCAGCAGATAGAGCATGATCAGAAAGGGCGTCAGCATCACGCTGAACAGCAGGCAGCGAAAGAAGCCGAGCCGGCTCCGCCGGCCGAGCACCGCGACCATCAGGCAGAGAAGCAGGTAGGAAACGATAGCGAAGGGGGCCATGCGTGCTCACTCCCGGTTACGGTGATTTCGGACGCAGGGGAATCGTCCCGTGCTCGACCACCTTGACGTCCTCGACGCATTCCTCGCCCGAGGTATAGGTGCAGCGCACCACCGACACCCGGCCTTCCAGGCCGCGGCAGTCGCTCACCGACAACTGGTAGAAATACTGGGTGTCCTGGCGACCGATCTTGATGTTGTCGAAGCGCACGATCGCCGAGCCGGCCTCCAGGCCGGCGCGGGTCTTGAAGTCGATGCCGAACACCAGTTCCTCGATCGGCGCATTCGACGAATTGACGGCGCGGATCGACGGCGAGCAGTAGGTTCCGTTCGGGTTGTCGACCAGGCCGAAGACATAGGCCACCGGAATCATGACGAAGACCGGACCGCGCGCGCGCTCAACGCGGATGACCCGCTGCAGCGGCTGCGCCAGACCGCCATGCCCGGTCAGATGCTCCTTGGCGTCGGCGAGCGCCTCGCCCGTCGACAGGCCGGCGACGAGCACGGCCATGCCCAGCCAGCCACCGCTTCTTCCGATCAGCATCGAATTCCCGAACCCCGATTTTGTATTTTTACCTGCCGGCCTGAAAAAGCCGGCCGCACGCCATCCGTCGACAAAAAGGCCGGCCAACCCCTGCGGGATGGCCAGCCACGATCTGTGCGCCGGGTCGATCAGGCCGCTTTTTGCGGCTCGGACTCGGCCTTCGCCTTTTCGTATTCGGCGACGAAATACGCGCGCATCTTGTCGGCGTCGAAGTTGAGGAAGGTGCCGCCGGCCGCCAGATGCGTCACGAAAACCCGGCCGATGGCATAGGTGGCCGCGGAATAGACGCTCGGCACGGCGGCGATGCCGACCAGCGGGCCGACCACCGGGATGGCCTTGACCAGGGACCCGAGAGCGCCGCCGACGCTGGTCGAAACCACCGAACCGAGCAGGCTGGACACCGTGCTCTTGACGCCGTTTTCGCGGAAGGGAACCTGATAGAGATCGGACAGCTTGGACAGCATGCGCAACTGCACCGCCACCAGCGCCGCCATGTCGATGAACGGCATCGGCAGCAGGCCTGCGCCCGCGGACCACGGCACGTAGCTCTTCACCAGCGCCATCGCGTGCTGCTCGCGCGTCAGCTCGGGGAGAACAGGGTCGGACGCGGCAACGGACGGGTCTGCTGCTGCGGTATTCTCGATTGTAGCTTGAGTCATGAGCACCTCCAGATTTGAACGGTCGCCTGTCTTCCGCTTCCGGAGACGGCAGGCCAGCACACAACGAATCGCGCCAGCGGGATCTTCCGATGAGTACCGGCCCCCGCTGGCAACAGGCATAGGCAAATGCCGACTGCAATTGCTATAGTACAACCCGGCATTTGATCGTGTATATACCTGAGCGGGCGAAATATAGGGCAATTGCGCCACCTTTGCCCCGCATCGTCCGCCCCGCGCGCTCCGTCCTTTTTGCCGCAACCGGGTCGTCCCGCTCCCCTGCTCCGCTCTTCAACCGTCGCGCCTTGTCTCCCATTCTCTCCCCGGACCAACTGGTCGGCCGCCTGCCCCCGCTCGATCGTTCGGGTGCCATCTGCGTCGCGGCCAGCCTGAGCGAGGACATCGCCGCCTGTCGTGCCGCGCTGCTGCCGCTGACCAGCCCCGCCGAGCACGCCCGGGCCGCGGTTTTCGCACAGACGGCGGATGCGGCCCGCCACCTGCTCGGACGCGCCCTGTTGCGCGCCGTCCTGCGCCGCGAGCTTGCCGGCTGGACGCTGCCCGACGCCATCCCGACCAACGCCTGGGGAAAGCCCGAGCTGCCGGGCAGCGGCCTCGAATTCTCCATCTCCCATGCCGGCCAGGCCGTCTGGCTGGCCGTTACGCGCGCCGCGCCGATCGGCATCGACATCGAAACCGCCGCCGCCTGTACCGACCCCTTGCTCCTGGCCGACGCGCTGCATCCGCAAGAGCGGGCAGACATCCAGCGCCACGCTGCGGCGGAAGCGGAGCGGCATTTTCTGCGCTGCTGGACCCGCAAGGAGGCCGTCGTCAAGGCCGTCGGTAGCGGGCTCTCCTGCCCGCTCGACGGCTTTCGCGTCAGAACCGACGATTTCCCCCGGGACTGGCTGCAAATTCCGCCGCCGGACCGTCCTGCCCGGTGGACCTGCTGCGACCTGCCGGCACCGCCCGGCTACCACGCCAGCCTGGCGGCGGCATGTTCCGGATTGTCGATCACGCATCACCCCGCCTTTCCCTGGAACGAGCGATAAGGCCCTGCGCCCCTCCGTGTCGGCGGCCGGCGCCGAACGTCGGGGCAGGCATCTCCATCGAACGTCTCCCGAAAGAGACATGCAATCGTCTCGAATCATGGAACATAGACGCGATCATTCACGGGAATTTCCTTTGTTTTCAGTTGGTTGCCACCTTGGCACACCCCTTGCAGCCGGCTCCGGGAAGCGCGGAAACACGCGCCCCGATCCAGGAGACAAGACATGTCCATGCAAAAAGTCGCTTTCGTCGCCGGCGCCATGGGCGGCATGGGCGCCGCCATTTGCCAGTCGCTCGCCCGCGACGGCCTGCGCGTCGTCGCCGGCTGTCCACCGCATTTCCGCTTCAAGGACGAGTGGCTGGCCATGCAGCGCGCGCTCGGCTTCGAGTTCCTGTCCGAGGAGCACGAGCTCGCCGACGACCGCCAGCTCGAACCGCTGCTCGACCGCATCGAGCGCGAGGTCGGCCCGGTCGAGGTGCTGGTGAACAACGCCGAGATGACGCACTTCCGCAATGTCTCGGCGCTCGCCCGGCGCGCGCGCGTGGTCAGCATCGAGCCGGTCGAGGGCGCCTACCGCACGCACGTCTGGCTGCCGACCGGGCAGCTCAGGCACTGAGCAGCGGCACGGCGCGTGCCGCGACGCGCGATGTCTCGAATCCGAGACGACATGGCGTAAGATGGGAGCCCGTCTTGCCCGCCCTCTTCGCCATGTCCGACGTGACGCCCCAGCTCGACTACGCGCAGCTCCGCGCCCGCGCCATGGAATCGCTGTTCGGGGCCTTCGACAGCCTGTGCGAGGGCACGGTCGTCGTCGACCGCGACGCGCGCGTGGTCTGGATCAACGAGCGCTACGCCGCGCGCTTCGGCGTCGCCGACGCCAAGCGCGCGATCGGCAAGGCGATCGAGGAAATCATCCCGACCTCGCTGATGCGGGAAGTGGTCCGCACCGGCAAGCCCCTGCTGCTCGACATCCTCGACGTCGACGGCGAATCCTTCGTCGTCACCCGCATCCCGCTCAAGGACGAGCGCGGCGAGACCATCGGCGCCATCGGCTTCGCGCTCTTCGACAAACTGCAGCCGCTGCAGCCCTTCTACGCCCGCCTGCACCGGCTGCAGCACCAGTTGGCGCAGACGCGGCAACACCTCGCCGCCGAGCGGCGGGCAAAGTACACCTTCTCCAACTACATCGGCAACAGCCCGGCGGCGGCGCAGGTCAAGCAGCAGGCGCGGCGCGCCGCGCGCCTGGAGGCGACGGTGCTGCTGCTCGGCGAGACCGGCACCGGCAAGGAGCTGCTGGCGCACGCCATCCACGCCGCGTCGACGCGCGCCGGGCGCCCCTTCGTCGGCTTCAACGTCGCCGCCATCCCGGAGACGCTGCTCGAGGCCGAGTGCTTCGGCGCCGCCCCCGGCGCCTACACCGGCGCCGACCGGAAGGCGCGCGTCGGCAAGTTCGAGCTGGCCGACGGCGGCACGCTGTTCCTCGACGAGATCGGCGACATGCCGCCGGCGATGCAGGCCAAGCTCCTGCGCGTGCTGCAGGAGAGCGAGGTGGAGCCGCTCGGCAGCAACAAGGTGGTGAAGATCGACGTGCGCATCATCGCCGCCACCTCGCGCGACCTGAGGGCCGAGGTCGCCGCCGGCCGCTTCCGCGCCGACCTCTACTACCGGCTGAACGTGCTCGCCATCAACCTGCCGCCGCTGCGCGAGCGCATCGAGGACTTCGGTCCGCTGTGCGACCACATCCTCGAACAGATCGCCGCGCGCACGCGGCTGACGCTGCGCGAGCTGGACGCCGAGGCGCTGGCGCTGCTCAAGCGCTGCCGCTGGCCGGGCAACATCCGCGAACTGCGGAACGTGCTCGAACAGGCGTGCATGCTCGCCGACGGCCCGCGCCTCACCGAGGCCGACATCCGCGGCATCGTCATCGCGCCGGAGATCGCCGCCGGCGCCGAGGCGCCGCCGGCCGCGGCGGACCGGCCGGAGCCCGCCACCTACGACGCGGCGCTCGCCGAGTTCGAGCGCGAGCTGATCGCGCGCACGCTGCAGGCCACCGGCGGCAAGGTCACGGCCGCGGCAAAGCGGCTCGGCCTCGGCCGCGCCACGCTGTACAAGAAGATCGCCGCGCTCGGCATCGTGCCGCGCGACCGGGACGCGTCCCCGACCTAGCGCGCCGGCGCCGCGGCCGGCGGGAAATTTCGCATCGCGGAAGGCATTCCCTCCCACGCCGTTGCGCTAATCTGGCCCGAAATCCGGGGCGGCCGCGCCGCCCCGCCAACGACAAATCACGAGGAGACTCCGATCATGCCGAACGTGTCCCATCCGCTGCTGGACAACCCCCGGCAGGCCCTGGAAAAACGCAGCAAGGTGGTCAGCGCCGCCGAGGCGGTGCGCCTGATCCGCGACGGCGACACCGTCGCCACCGGCGGCTTCGTCGGCATCGGCTTCGCCGAGAACATCGCCGTCGCCCTCGAACGGCGCTTCCTCGGCGAGGACCCGCAGGCGGAAAAAGGCACGCCGAAGAACCTCACCCTCGTCTACGCCGCCGGCCAGGGCGACGGCGGCGAGCGCGGCCTCAACCACTTCGGCCACGACGGGCTGGTGAAGCGCGTCGTCGGCGGCCACTGGGGGCTGGTGCCGAAGCTGCAGAAGCTCGCCGTAGAGAACCGCATCGAGGGCTACAACCTGCCGCAGGGCGTCATCAGCCACCTCTTCCGCGACATCGCCGCCGGCAAGCCGGCGCAGATCTCGCGCGTCGGGCTGGGCACCTTCGTCGACCCGCGCCACGGCGGCGGCAGGATCAACGAATGCACGCGCGAAGAGCTCGTCTCGCTGATCCAGGTCGGCGGCGAGGACTACCTGATGTACCGGACCTTTCCGATCCACGTCGGCATCGTCCGCGGCACCACCGCCGACCCGGACGGCAACGTGACGATGGAGAAGGAGGCGCTGACGCTGGAGGCGCTGGCCATCGCCATGGCCGCGCACAACTCGGGCGGCATCGTCATCGTCCAGGTCGAGCGCGTCGCCGAGCGCGGCTCGCTCAACCCGCGCCAGGTGAAGATTCCCGGCATCCTGGTCGACTGCGTGGTCGTCGCCGAGAAGCCGGAGTACCACATGCAGACCTTCGCCGAAGCCTACAGCCCGGCCTTCTCCGGCGAGATCCGCATCCCCATGTCGAGCATCGCGCCGATGGCCATGGACGAGCGCAAGATCATCGCCCGCCGCGCCGCCTTCGAGCTGGCGTCGAACGCCATCGTCAACCTCGGCATCGGCATGCCCGAGGGCGTTGCCAGCGTCGCCGCCGAGGAGAAGGTGATCGACCTCCTGACGCTCACCGCCGAGCCCGGCGTGGTCGGCGGCGTGCCGGCCGCGGGGCTGAACTTCGGCGCCGCCGTGAACACCGACGCCATCATCGACCAGCCCTACCAGTTCGACTTCTACGACGGCGGCGGGCTCGACGCCACCTTCCTCGGGCTCGCCCAGGCCGACGCCGAGGGCAACCTCAACGTGTCGAAGTTCGGCCCTCGGCTGGCCGGCGCCGGCGGCTTCATCAACATCAGCCAGAACGCGAAGAAGGTCGTCTTCGTCGGCACCTTCACCGCCGGCGGCCTGGAAGTGGCGATCGCCGACGGCCGGCTGAAGATCGTCCGCGAGGGGAAGACGAAGAAATTCGTGCAGGCGGTCGAGCACCGCACCTTCAGCGGCGCCTACGCGGTGAAGCGCGGCCAGCCGGTGCTCTACGTCACCGAGCGCTGCGTCTTCCGGCTGACGCCGGACGGCATCGAGTTGATCGAGATCGCGCCGGGCGTCGACCTCGAACGCGACGTGCTGGCGCAGATGGATTTCCGGCCGAAGATCAGCCCGCACCTGCGGCCGATGGACGCGCGCATCTTCGCCGACGGCCCGATGGACCTGCGCCGCGAACTGCAAAGCCTGCCGCTGGAAGAACGGCTCGCCTACGACGCCGCGCAGAACCTCTTCTTCGTCAATTTCGAGAACCTCAACATCCGCTCGCCCGAGGACATCGAGGCCATCCGCCGGCACATCGAGCGCCTGCTGGCGCCGCTCGGCAAGCGCGTCGACGCGATCATCAACTACGACAACTTCAGCATCCCGCCGGAACTGCTCGACCCGTACATCGAGATGGTGCGCGACGTCGTCACCCGCTTCTACGTGCGCGTCACCCGCTACACCACCAGCGCCTTCACGCGCGCGCAGATCGGCGACGCGCTGGCGCAGCGGCAGCTCGCGCCGCACCTCTTCGACAACCGGCACGAGGCGCTGGAACGCCTGAAGGACTGACCCGCCCCTGCCTGCGCGAGCACGACGCGCAAGGCCTGTCAATGCTTGAAAACCGCTATTAGAAACATAGTATCCACAACATTTATAATACTAATGCCTTAAAACAAGGAGAACATTCATGGCTGCCGCCATTGGCATATCCCTGCGAGCCAAGCTGCTGTCGCTCGCGCTGCTCACCGTCGTCGCGCTGGCCGCCCTGTTCGCGGTCCTGTTGAACAACGAGAAGGACCAGTTGATGCGCGACCGCCAGGAGAAGGTGCGCAATCTCGTCGAAACGGCGCACACCAGCGTCGCCCATTACGAACGCCTGGCGCGCGAGGGCGCGATGTCGGTGGAGGATGCCAAGCAGGCGGCCATCGCCGTGCTGCGCGCGATGCGCTACGACAAGAACGAATATTTCTGGATCAACGATTTCACGCCGACCACGCTGATGCATCCGATCCGCCCGGAGCTGGAAGGCAGGCCGATGACCGAGGTCAAGGACCCGACCGGCAAGCTGCTCTTCGTCGAGTTCGTCAAGGTGGTCAAGGCGTCCGGCGCCGGCTTCGTCGACTACCTGTGGCCGAAGCCCGGCTCCGACGCGCCGGTGCCGAAGACCTCCTACGTCAAGGGCTTCGAGCCCTGGGGCTGGATCATCGGCACCGGCATCTACGTCGACGACGTGGACGCCCTCTTCCGCCAGCAGGCGATCCGCTTCCTGGCGTGGGGCGTCGGCATCGGCGGCTTCATCGCGCTGGCGCTGGTCCTCGTCGGCCGCAACATCGTGAACACGCTCGGCGGCGAACCGGCCTACGCCGCCGAGATCACCCGCCGCATCGCCGCCGGCGACCTGACCACCGAGGTCGAATGCGCGCCCGGCGACAAGGACAGCCTGCTCGCCGGCATGCGGGAGATGCAGGGCACGCTGCGCACGATGATCCGCGAGATCGTCGGCGGCGCCGAGCGCCTGGCAACGGCCTCGGACCAGTTGCTACACGCTTCCGAGGAAGTGGCGGAAAGCGCGCGCCAGCAGAGCGAGGCCGCGTCCGCCATGGCCGCCGCCGTCGAGGAGATGACGGTGAGCATCGACCAGGTCTCGCACAACGCCGGCGAGGCGCACGGCATCTCGGAAGAGGCCGGACAGACCTCGGAGCGCGGCACGGCGATCATCCAGAACGCCGCCGTCGAGATGCGCAAGATCGCCGACGCCGTGCAGTCCTCGTCGAAGACCATCGAGGAGCTGGGCCTGCAGACCGAACAGATCACCTCGATCGTGAACACCATCCGCGAGATCGCCGACCAGACCAACCTGCTGGCGCTGAACGCGGCCATCGAGGCGGCGCGCGCCGGCGAGCAGGGGCGCGGCTTCGCGGTGGTCGCCGACGAGGTCAGGAAGCTCGCCGAGCGCACCAGCCTGTCGACGACCGAGATCGCCGGCATGGTCGACAAGATCCAGAACGGCACGCGCAACGCCGTGACCAGCATGCAGGCCGGCGTCGCCCAGGCGGACAAGGGCGTGTCGCTGGCCAACGAGGCCGGCGAGTCGATCGTCAGCATCCGCGACGGCGCGCTGCGCGTGGTCGAGGTGGTGAACGACATCTCCTCGTCGATCCGCGAGCAGAGCGCGGCTTCCAGCGACATCGCCAAGAACATCGAGCGCATCGCCCAGATGTCGGAGGAAGGCGTGCAAGCCGTGCGCCACACGACGGATGCCGCCCGCCACCTGCAGGAGCTGTCGACGGCGCTGCACGCGTCGGTCAGCCGCTTCAAGGCGCTCTAGGCGCGCGGCGGCAAAAAGAAAGCGGCGCCGGGGAAGCTCCCCGGCGCCGCTTTTTTTTCGTGCCCGTGCCGGCCCGTTCGCCGCCCGGCTACTTCTCCCAGCGCGCCGCGGCGCCGTCGTCGGCCTCGCGCGCATCGACCCAGCGCGCGCCCGCGGGCGTCACCTCGCGCTTCCAGAACGGCGCGCGCGTCTTCAGATAGTCCATGATGAACTCGCAGGCGGCGAAGGCTTCGCCGCGATGCGCGCCGCTGACCGCGACGAGCACGATGCGGTCCTGCGGCAGCAGGCGGCCGACGCGGTGGATCACGCGCACGGCGTAGACGTCCCAGCGCGACCGCGCCTCGGCGACGATCGCTTCGAGCGCCTTCTCGGTCATGCCCGGATAGTGCTCCAGCGTCATCTCGGAGACGCCGTCGCCGTCGTTCACGTCGCGCACCAGCCCGACGAAGCTCGCCACGGCGCCGGCGCGGGCGTCGCCGGCGGTCAGCGCGGCAATCTCGGCGCCGACGTCGAAATCCGCTTCCTGGACGCTGATCGACACGGCTAGCCTCCGGTCACCGGCGGGAAGAAGGCGACCTCGTCGCCATCCTTCACCGGCGTGTTCTGGCGCGCCATTTCCTGGTTCACCGCGCTCTTCAGGTTCTTCACCGCGGCAAGGCCCGCCCATTCGCCGCCGCGCTGCGCCAGCGCGGCCAGCAGCCCGCCGACGTCGGCGACGCCGGCCGGCAGCTCGATGCTCTCGCCGGCGGTGCCGAGCCTTTCGCGCAGGGCCGCGAAATACAGGATCTTGATCATGTCAGTTCAGCAGATCGGAGAACGGGATGAAGCGCACCAGGTCGCCGCGCTGCACCGCCTGTCCGGGCGGGTTGTCGACGAGACCGTCGGCCTGCACGCACGAGGAGAGCACGCCCGAGCCCTGGCTCGGGAACAGCTCGACACCGCCGTCGTCGTTGGTCAGCGCACGCAGGAACTCGCGGCGGCCGTCGGGGCGCGGCCAGTCGTAGTCGGCGCGCAGCAGGTAGGACTTGGGCCGCACCCGGTCGACGCCGGAGAGGCGCAGCACGAAGGGGCGCACCAGCGTCAGGAAGGTGACGAAGGCCGACACCGGGTTGCCGGGCAGGCCGATGAAGGCGCAGTCCTTGCCATCGACCGTCACCGCACCGAAGGCCAGCGGCTTGCCCGGCTTGATGGCGATCTTCCACATTTCCAGCCGGCCCTCGGCTTCCACGGCCGGCTTGATGTGATCCTCCTCGCCGACCGAGACGCCGCCGGAGGTGACGATCAGGTCGTTGTCGACGGCCGCCGCGCGCAGCGCGGCGCGGGTGGCGTCCAGGCGGTCGGGCACCAAGCCGAGGTCGCGCACCTCGCAGCCGAGGCGTTCGAGCAGCGCCACCAGCGCGAAGCGGTTGGAGTTGTAGATGGCGCCCGGCGGCAGCGGCTCGCCGGGCATGCGCAGCTCGTCGCCGGTGAAGAACACGGCGACGCGCGGGCGGCGCAGCACCGGCAGCGTAGCCAGGCCGACCGAAGCGGCGAAGGCCGTGTCCTGCGGCCGCAGGCGGGCGCCGGCGGCGAGGATCTGCGCGCCCGGCGCCACGTCCTCGCCGGCGCGGCGGATGTGCTCGCCGGGCTTCGGCACGTGGTTGATCAGCACGCCGTCGCCGGCGTGCTCGCAGCGCTCCTGCATGACCACCGCGTCGGCGCCGGCCGGCACCGGCGCGCCGGTGAAGATGCGGGCGGCGGTGCCCGGCTGCAGGTGCGTGCCGACGCTGCCGGCCGGGATGCGCTGCGACACCGGCAGCTTCGTGCCCAGCGCCGGCACGTCGGCGGCGCGCACCGCGTAGCCGTCCATCGCCGAGTTGTCGAGCGGCGGCACGGCGAGCGTCGAATGCTGTGCCTCGGCGAGCACGCGGCCGGCGGCGGCGATGGTCGGCATGGCCTTGGTTTCGCTCACCGGCCGGCAGCCGGCGAGCAGTCTGTCGAGCGCTTCGTCAAACGGGAGCATCGGTCTTTCCTTGCAGGTTCAGGGTATCGACGACGAAGTCGGCGATCGCCTCGACGTCGTTGAGATCGAGAATTGGCAGATGCGCCGGCAGATACGCCGGCAGCCGCGCTTCGCCCGGCGCGTCGGTGGCCACGGCGACGACGTTCGGGTTCTCCGGCCACAGCGGCGGCTTGCCGTTGGCCGGGCGGTGCACTTCCAGCTTCGGCACCGGCTCGTTCTTGAAGCCCTCGACCAGCACCAGGTCGCAGGGCGAGAAATGCGCGAGATAGCCGGCCAGCGTCGGCTCGGCCTCGTCGCGCAGCTCGTGCAGCAGCGCCCAGCGCTCGCCGCCGGTGAGCATCACCTCGCTGGCGCCGGCCTCGCGGTGGCGGTACGAATCCTTGCCCGGCCGGTCGATGTCGAAGCCGTGGTGCGCGTGCTTGATCACCGAGACCCTGAGACCGCGCGCCGTCAGGCGCGGGATCAGCCGTTCGAGAAGCGTCGTCTTGCCCGAGCCGGAATAGCCGGCGATGCCGAAAATCTTCATGCGTGCATTTTACCCGCTGCCGGGCCCGCCACTTCGAACACCGGCGCGAAGCCGCCGCCCGGCGTGCGGAAGTTGGTGGTCTGGCCCTGGTAGAGACGTGCGACGACCAGTTGGACCCGGCCGGCGTAGGCATAGTTGCGCAGGTCGAGCTTGAACTGCCGCGGCTCGCCGGCGACGTTCAGCCGCCGCTCCGACGGCGGCACCAGCGCCTGCGCGATGTAGCCGCCCTGCAGGATTTCCTCGAACACGCGCTTGGTCAGCTTGTCGCCGCGATACGCGGCCTTGCTGCCGTAGCCGGCGGCCGGCTTGAAGAACCAGCGCCGGCGCTCGGCCCACAGCGTTTCCGCGTCCTCGGCGCGCACCATGCGCGTCGCCGGCACCATCTCGGCGATCAGTTGCCGCGCCTCGGCCGGCACGCCGAGTTCGGCCAGCCAGCCGGCGTCGCAGAGCGCGGCGAGGTTGCGCTTGTCGGCGTAGAGCGCGTGCGCGCGGGGGTGCGGCGTGATCACCGCGCCGTCATGGTCCCAGGCGGCGCGCAGCGCGGCGTGGGCGGGCGCGTCGAGGGCGAAGTCGGTGAGACGGTTGTAGACGAGGTCGACGGCCTCGCCGCCGAGCAGCAACCGGCCGCCGTCCCAGACGAACTCGGCCGGATCGGCGATGACGGCGGCGATGCCGTGCTGCACGAATAGCCGGCGGAACAGCTCGAACTCCGGCGCCATGTACTGCTCGGCCGGCCGCTCGTCGACGATGGCGATGCGCGCGAGCGGAACGTCGCCGCGCACGCGCCGCCACTCCTCGCGGAACATGGCGACGAAGGCCGCCTCGACGTCCGCCGCCGGCCGCGGCGCGCTTTCCGCGGCGGTGCAGCAGGCGCGCGTTGCCGCCGCCAGCCGCGCGTTGAGCAGGCCGCCGCCGGCGTTGGTGTTGATCTCGATCAGCTTCGGTCCGTCCTCACCGACGTGGAAGTCGTAGCCGAGGAAGGCGCCGGCCGCCGCCGTGCGCCGCCGCGCCGAGGCCGGCGCCCAGCCGAGCGTGCGCGCCTGCCAGCCGGGCAGCGCGACGATCTCCTCGACGGCGGCGATCAGCTCGGCCATGTGCGCGAGATGCCGGCGACCGACGAAGACCGCCGAATCGGAGAAGAGGTGCGGCCGCGTCGCGAAGATCTCGCGGTACAGCGCGTCGTCGCCGAGCGCCGCAGCCAGCGCCGCGTGGTCGAGCGTGATGCAGGCGCAGTCGCGGTTGAGCGCCGCGGCGACCGATTTGCAGTCCGCAGGCTCGTTCATGTCGGGTCGCACGCCGGCACCTCCGCCGCGAAGAAATCGATCACCTCGGCCAGCTCGCGCGTCCGCTTCATCGGCGGCAGGCTGCGCCAGACGCGCTTGCCGTAGGGCTTGGTGATCAGCCGCGGGTCGCAGATCATCAGCACGCCGCGGTCGCTCTCGTCGCGGATCAGCCGGCCGGCACCCTGCTTGACGTTGATCACCGCGCGCGGCAACTGGTATTCCATGAAGGCGTTCCTGCCTTCGCGGTTCATGCGCTCGATGCGCGCCGAGAGCACCGGGTCGTCCGGCGGCGCGAACGGCAGCTTGTCGATGACGACGAGCGACAGCGCCTCGCCGCGCACGTCGACGCCTTCCCAGAAGCTCTGGCTGCCGACCAGGATGGCGTTGCCGAGCCGGCGGAAGCGTTCGAGCAGTTCGTTCTTGCTGCCCTCGCCCTGCAAGAGCAGCGGGTAGTCGAGGCCCTCCGCCTCCAGCCTTTCCTGCAGCAGTTCGTGCATGCGGCGCATGGCCCGCAGCGAGGTGCACAGGAAGAAGGCGCGGCCGCCGCTCGCCTTCAGCACCGGGAACGCGGCCTTCGCCACGGCCTCGACGAAGCCCGGGCTGTTCGGCTCGGGCAGGCCCTGCGGCGCGTAGAGCACGGCCTGCCGGCCGTAGTCGAAGGGGCTGTCCCAGCACGCCGACTCGGCGTCGATCAGGCCCATCTCGGCGCAGTAGTGGCCGAAGTCCTTCTGCACGGCGAGCGTCGCCGAGGTGAAGATCCAGGCGCGCGGGTGGCCGCTCATCTGCTTGCGGAAGATCTCGCCGATGGCCAGCGGCGTCGCGTTCAACTGCAGCGAATAGGTCGTCGCCTCGCCCCAGCGCACGCTGCCCGGACCTTCGGCCGCTTCGCCCTCGCCCGGCGTTTCGCCGGCGCGCCAGCGGCGGTAGCCGGCGAGCAGTTCGAGGCTCCGCTGCCAGCAGCTTTCCAGCCCTTCCGAGCGCTCCGCCTGCGTTTCCAGGATCGCCGCGAAACGTTCGAGGTTGTTGATCAGCCCGGCCAGCAGGTTGTCGAAGCCCGGCCGCGCCGCGAGCTGCGGCAGCGCGTAGCGCGCCGGCTCGATGCCGAGCGTCAGGCGCAGATCCTTCGCCGCCTTTTCCAGGTTCGCGCAGGCCGGCGGCAGGTCGAGGCAGTCGCGCGCCGAGGCCAGCGCCTCGATCTTGGTGTCGCGCGCGAGGTCGGTGACCTGCGCCGTCGACACGCTATCGCCGAAGAACAGGCTGGCCGTCTCCGGCAACTGGTGCGCCTCGTCGAAGATCACCGCGTTGCACGCCGGCAGCAGTTCGGCCATGCCTTCGTCCTTGAGCATGACGTCGGCGAAGAAAAGATGGTGGTTGACGACGACGACGTCGGCCTCCAACGCCTCGCGGCGCGCGGCGAGGACGAAGCATTCCTTGTGGTTCGGACAGTCCTGGCCGAGGCAGTTCTCGCGCGTCGAAGTGACCATGCTCCACACCGGCGAGCTTTCCGGCACGTCGTTGCACTCGCCCTTGTCGCCGCGCTGCGTCTCCTTGGCGAAGCGGGCGATGGCGCGCGCGTGGCCGGCGTCCTCGCGCGCGAGGAAGCGGCCGTCGGCGAGCGCGCGGGCGAGGTGGTAGTGGCAGACGTAGTTGGCGCGCCCCTTGAGCAGCGCGATCTTCACCGGCGCCTGCAGGGCGTCGCGCACGGTCGGCAGGTCGCGGCTGAAGAGCTGGTCCTGCAGGGTCTTGGTGCCGGTGGAGACGATCACCTTGCCGCCGGAGAGCAGCGCCGGCACCAGGTAGGCGTAGGTCTTGCCGGTGCCGGTGCCGGCCTCGGCGACGAGCACGCGGTTTTCCGCGAGCGCCGCGGCCACGCGCTCGGCCATCTCCAGTTGCTGGCTGCGCGTGCGGTAGCCGGGAATGCTGCCGGCCAGCGGCCCGGCCGGGGAAAAGACGTCGGAAAGCGGCGAAGACATGCGGCGGAATCAGCGGGCGGGAACGTCGTCGGAAAGCGAGGACGCATCCTACCAGAAGCCCGGCTCGCGGTCGTGACCGGGCGGCATGACGACGGCTTCCAGCTTCCATAGTGAAGCGGCCGGGGGACGCCGGCCGCAGGAGGGCGTTACAGCCCGAAGATTCCCAGATAGGCGCCGGCGCCGAAGGCACCGAAGCCGTAGCGCTGCGTGGCCGCCTCGGTGGCGCGCTGCGCCACTTCGTTGCTGTACTGCACGGCATTCTGGCGCGTTTCGAGCCGCTCGACGCGGTTCTCCTGCGCCCTCACCGCGGCGCTGATGCTGCCGTTTTCGGAAAGCTGCCGCGTCGCCGTCGCTTCGGCGGCGCGGCCGACCTCGCCGAGCGCCCGCGTCACCGCCGTCGGGTTGGCGTTGTAGGCGCTTTCCAGCGCCTTCGCGTCGACCGTCAGCGAACCATCCTTGCCGACGCGGATGCCGACGTCGGAGAAGGCGCTGCCGACCTCGCCGACCAGGCGCTGCATCTGCGCCGAGGCGAGCGCCGCCCGGCCGTCGTCGTCCTGCGCACCGGCCTTGGCCAGCGCGGTGCGCTGTTCGTTGTAGGACTGGACGAAGGCTTCCGCCGCCTGCCGCGCCTCGGTCACCGAGGAAAGCCGCTCCGCGTCCTGCAGGTTCTTCCCCGCCGCCTGCACGCCGGCGGCGGCCGACTGCACCTGGCCGAACGCGGAGAGCTGCACGCGCGCGCTGTCGACCTCGCGCGACAGCGCCTCGGCCGGCTGCCGCAGCGCGGACGAAACGCGATCGCTCTGGCTGGCGTAGAGCGCGGCGATGTTGCCGACGGAAAAAGTGGACGATTGAACGAACATGGCTGACTTCTGATTTCTGATCCCTGAACGTACCCATCAGTATAGGCCCGAACAGGCCGAAATCAAGCCGCTTGACCGGTTTGCGGATTTCTCACGACAATCGGCGCAAGCCTCCCACGGAGATCTCGATGATCGACCAGCCCGTCGCCGACTTCACCCTCCCCGCCACCGGCGGTGCCCACTTCACCCTCTCCGCCCATCGCGGCCGCACCGTGGTCCTCTACTTCTACCCCAAGGACAGCACGCCCGGCTGCACCACCGAAGCCCAGCAGTTCCGCGATCTTTTCCCCGAGTTCGCCGCCGCCGGCTGCGTCGTCGCCGGCGTTTCGCGCGACTCGCTGCGCTCGCACGAGAATTTCCGGGCGAAGCAGGAACTGCCGTTCGCGCTGCTGGCGGACGCCGACGAGGCGCTGTGCGCGCAGTTCTCGGTGATCCGGCAGAAGAAGCTCTACGGCAAGGAATTCCGCGGCATCGAGCGCAGCACCTTCGTCATCGACGGCGAGGGCATGCTGCGCAGGGAATGGCGCGGCGTGAAGGTGCCCGGCCACGCCCGGGAAGTGCTGGACTACGTGAAAACCCTCAGCAAGAAATAACGGAGAGCCCGACATGGCCCGCAAGCCCGCCGCAAAAGCCCCCCACTCCGAGACCGCTGCGCACCGGAAGATCTTCGTCCTCGACACCAACGTGCTGATGCACGACCCGACCAGCCTCTACCGCTTCGAGGAGCACGACGTCTACCTGCCGATCATGACCCTCGAAGAGCTGGACAACAACAAGAAGGGCATGTCCGAAATCTCGCGCAACGCGCGCCAGGCGACGCGCACGCTCGACGAGATCGTCTGCAGCGCCGGCGACGGCATCGAGAGCGGCATCCCGCTGGAAGGGCCGTCGAAGAAGCTGGCCAGCGGCAGCCTCTTCCTGCAGACCGAGGCCATCGCCGCCGACCTGCCGGCGGCGCTGCCGACCTCGAAGTACGACAACCAGATCCTCGCCGTCGTCATCCACCTGCAGCGCAAGCATCCGCGCCGGCCGGTGATCCTCGTCTCGAAGGACATCAACATGCGCATCAAGGCCCGCGCGCTCGGGCTGGAGGCGCAGGACTACTTCAACGACAAGGTGCTGGAGGACACCGACCTTCTGTACACCGGCATGCGCCAGTTGCCCGCCGACTTCTGGGAGACGCACGGCCAGGGCATGGAGTCCTGGAAGCAGGACGGGACCACGGGCTATCGCGTGCAGGGGCCGCTCTGCTCGCAGATGCTGGTGAACGAGTTCCTCTTCATCGACGGCGACCCGAGCTTCGCGGCGATCGTCCGGAACGTCGCCGGCAAGACCGCCGAGTTCGCCACGCTGACCGACTTCACGCATCCGAAGAACGCCATCTGGGGCATCACCGCGCGCAACCGCGAGCAGAACTTCGCGCTCAACCTGCTGATGAACCCGGCCATCGACTTCATCACGCTGCTCGGCCAGGCCGGCACCGGCAAGACGCTGCTGACGCTCGCCGCCGGCCTGACGCAGGTGCTGGAGAGCAAGCTCTACGCCGAGATCATCATGACCCGCGTGACCGTGCCGGTCGGCGAGGACATCGGCTTCCTGCCGGGCACCGAGGAGGAGAAGATGACGCCGTGGATGGGCGCGCTCGAGGACAACCTCGACGTGCTCAACAAGACCGACGAGGGCGCCGGCGACTGGGGCCGGGCGGCGACCATGGATCTCATCCGCAGCCGGATCAAGGTGAAGTCGCTGAACTTCATGCGCGGCCGCACCTTCCTCAACAAGTACCTGATCATCGACGAGGCGCAGAACCTGACGCCGAAGCAGATGAAGACGCTGATCACGCGCGCCGGCCCCGGCACCAAGGTGGTCTGCCTCGGCAACATCGCGCAGATCGACACGCCCTACCTGACCGAGGGCAGCTCGGGCCTGACCTACGTCGTCGACCGCTTCAAGGGCTGGAGCCACTCCGGCCACGTGACGCTGCAGCGCGGCGAGCGCTCGCGGCTCGCCGACCACGCGGCGGAAGTGCTCTGAGCACCGGCGGACGGCGGGTTCAGATCAGGCCGCGCTCCTTCAGCACGCGGGCGATGGTCTCGGCAAGCGGGCGCGAGCCGCGGTGCGCCGTCGCCGCATCGTCGTTCTCGGTGGCGCCGGACCAGATCAGCCGCTCGCCGCTCGCCTGCCAGAGATTGGTTTCCAGCCGCACCACGTCGTAGCCGCGCGTGGTCGGCGGCGAGTGCACCCACACCGTGCTCGGGTAGTAGCCGTAGAAGCCGCGCCGGTAGACCATCGTCGGCACCGCCGTCACCTGCCCCGGCGTCGTCGTGATGCGCCGGTCCATGCCGGCGAGGCGCGTCGCCAGCACGCCGTCGGCCGCGGACTGCGTGACCAGTTCGCGTACCCGGTCCACGTCCGCCTCGTGCACGCCGGAGGCCAAGGCGTAGCTCGGCACCGCATCGACGCCCTGCGCCTTCAGCGCGCGCACGAGTTCGTCTTCGAACAGACGGCGGCCGGCGCCGTCCTCGCCGAAGCCCAAGACCAGCAGGCGGCGCAGCGGCGCGGCGCGGTAGTCGCCGTCCTGCCAGGAATCGACCAGGCGCGCCGGCGTCGCACAGGCGGCGAGCAGCGCGGCCGCGGCGGCGATGAGAATCGAGCGAAAGCGCATGTTCGCCTCCTTTCTTGCCTTCGGGGAGACAGTTTACCCCCTCTGCTAGAATTGGACCGATCATCGGCCGTGTCGTTCGACGCGGCCTTTTCGTTCACGCAGTGGAGGTTTCGTGAAACGACGCGACTTCATCGCCGCCGCCGCGCTGCTGCCGGTGGCCGGTGGCGCGACCGTCGCCGCGCCGGCCGGCGACGGCCGCAAGCCGGCCGCAAAAAAGCCGCCGGCCAAACCGTCGGCCGCGGCACGAAAACCGGAAGCTCCGGTCGAGATCAACGAGGCGCGCGTCGCCGCCGCCAGCCTGCCGGAGGAACCGGCCGCGCGCTGGCGCACCTACGAGCTGACGACGCGCGTCGACATCCGGCGCAGCGCCGGTGCCACCCGCCTCTGGCTGCCGCTGGCGCTGTTCAAGGACACGCCCTGGCAGCGCACCCTCGGCCACGCCTGGCAGGGCAACTTCGCGCGCGCCGGCATCGACCGCGACCCGGCGGCGGAGATGGAGGTGTTCGCCGCCGAATGGCCGGAAGGCGTCGAGCCGCGGCTCGAACTCGTCAGCCGCGTCGAGACGCAGGACCGCCACTTCGACGTGACCAAGAAGCACTGCGCGCCGGAACGCGGCGAAGTCCTGCGCCGCAACCTGCGCAGCAGCGAACTGATGCCCATCGACGACAAGACGCGCGCCGTCGCCGAGCGCATCGTCGGCCGCGTCAGGGACCCGCTGGCCCAGGGCAAGGTGCTCTACGACTGGGTCGCCGAGCGCGCGCTGAACGACCCTGAGACGCCGGCGCTGGCCGCCGGCGGCATCGACGCGCCGCCGCGGCTGGCCGACGCGCTCGGCCGCAACGCCGGACACGCGCTGCTCTTCGTCGCGCTGGCGCGCGCCGTCGGTCTGCCGGCGAGGCCGGTGTTCGGCCTGCGCTGCGACCGTTCGCAGTTGCTGCCCGGCCTCGGCGTCAGCGGCGAACTCAATCGCGCCTTCCACTGCCGCGCCGAATTCTACGCGCCGGGCTACGACTGGGTGCCGGTGAATCCGGGCGACCTGCGGCAGGCGGTCGTCGCCGAGCGGCCGACGGCCGACGACCGCAAGCTGACGATGCTGCAGAAGCTGCTCTTCGGTTTCTGGGAAATGAACTGGATCGGCCTGAACACGGCGCTAGAGGTCGCGCCGCGCGGCGCCGTCGGCGAGGCGCTGCCCTGCCTCGCCTCGCCCTATGCCGAAAGCGGCGGCAACGCGCTCGATGCGGCCGACGCCGAACGCTTCTCGGTGAGCATGCACGCGGTCCGCAGCGACGGCTGACTTTGCTGCCCGGGGCCGAAGCGGACGATAAATTTAAGCTATCGAGAAAATCCAGAAAATCAACTGGAGCAATTGACGGCCAGACGCCAGAATTCAGCCATGAACACCGCCACCGGAGAATGATCATGGCCAAGACCGCTACCTTCGCCGTCACCCACTTCACCGTCGCCTTCGGGGTGGCCTACGCGCTCACCGGCGACATCGGCGTCAGCAGCGCGCTCGCCCTCGTCGAACCGGCGTGCAACACCGTCGCCTACTACTTCCACGAAAAGGCCTGGCTCCGCTTCGGCCGCAGCCGGCAGACCGACGACGCCGGCGGCAGCGCCGGCCACTGCGGCCTCCACCGCGCCTGACGGGAAAGCCGGAGAACGCTCAATAGGCGCCGGGCGCGGCGAAATTCTCGAAGCGGGTGTACTCGCCGAGGAAGGCCAGCCGCACGGTGCCGATCGGGCCGTTACGCTGCTTGCCGATGATGATCTCGGCCGTGCCCTTGTCCGGCGAATCCGGGTTGTAGACCTGGTCGCGGTAGATGAACATGATCACGTCCGCATCCTGCTCGATGGCGCCGGATTCGCGCAGGTCGGACATCACCGGCCGCTTGTTCGGCCGCTGTTCGAGCGAACGGTTCAACTGCGAGAGCGCGATCACCGGGCACTCCAGCTCCTTGGCGATGCCCTTCAGCGAGCGCGAGATCTCCGAGATCTCGGTCGCCCGGTTCTCGCTCTGGCTGCTGCTGCTGCCGGACATCAGTTGCAGGTAGTCGATGACGATCAGGCCGAGCTTGCCGCACTGGCGGTGCAGGCGGCGGGCGCGGGCGCGCAGGTCGATCGGGTTCAAGGCCGGCGTCTCGTCGATGTAGATCGCCTTCTCGTGGATCTTGCCGAGTGCGTAGGAGAGGCGCGACCACTCGTCGTCGTTGAGCCGGCCGGTGCGCACGCGGTGCTGGTCGAGCCGGCCGACCGAGGCGAGCATGCGCATCGCCAGTTGGGCGCCGCCCATTTCCATCGAGAACACCGCCACCGGCGCACCGTAGTCGATCGCCACGTACTCGGCCATGTTCAGCGCCAGCGAGGTCTTGCCCATCGACGGCCGGCCGGCGACGATCACCAGGTCGCCCGGCTGCAGGCCGGAGGTCATCTTGTCGAGGTCGCTGTAGCCGGTGGGGATGCCGGTGATGTCGGAAGCGTTGTCGCGGTCGTGCAGTTCCTGGATGCGCTCGACGACCTGCGTCAAGAGCGGGTTGATGTGCTGGAAGCCGCTCTGGTGGCGGGCGCCGGATTCGGCGATGGCGAAGACCTTGGCCTCGGCCTCGTCGAGGATGTCCTTCGGCTCGCGGCCGAGCGGGTTGAGCGCGCTCGCCGCGATCTCGTCGCCGACGGTGACGAGCTGCCGCAGCACGGCGCGGTCGCGCACGATCTCGGCGTAGCGGGCGATGTTCGCCGCCGACGGCGTGTTCTGCGCCAGTTCGCCGAGGTAGGCGAGGCCGCCGGTGTGCTCGGTCTCGCCGGCCGAGTCGAGCGCCTCGGCGACGGTGACCACGTCCGCCGGCTTGCCGCGCTCCTGCAGCCGCTGGATGGCGCGGAAGATGCGCCGGTGCTCGTCGCGGTAGAAGTCGCCCTCGCTCACCCGGTCGCTGATCCGGTCGTAGGCCGAGTTGTCGAGCAGCAGGCCGCCGAGCACCGACTGCTCGGCCTCGATCGAGTGCGGCGGCACGCGCAGCGCGGCGACGGCGGGGTCGATCTGGGGGGACTGCTGCTTTTTCTGGAATTGGGCCATGGTTCGGGTCGCTGCCGGGGAGGTGCGAGTGTACCCGCCCTCCCCGACCCACCGCAAATCGGAAAGCGCATCCGCCGGCGGCGGCCGCGATCCCTTAGAATGCGCAGCTTCGCCCGCCCGCCGCCCCGCCATGAGCCACGCCCGCGCCGTCTCGCTGATGATTCTCGTCACCCTGCTGTGGAGCATCGCCGGCGTCGTCGCGCGCCACCTCGACGCCGCCAGGAGCTTCGAGGTGACCTTCTGGCGCAGCCTGTTCACCGCGCTGGCGCTGGCCGTCGCCCTCACCGCGCTACGCGGTCCGGCGCTCTGGCGCGGGCTGCCGCGCCAGCCGCGCGCGCTGTGGATCTCCGGCGTCTGCTGGGCGGCGATGTTCACCGCCTTCATGGTCGCCATCACGCTGACCACGGTCGCCAACGTGCTGGTGACGATGGCCGTCGGGCCGCTCGTCACCGCCCTCTTCGCCCGCCTCTTCCTCGGCCACCGGCTGCCGGCGCGGACCTGGGCGGCGATCGCCGCCGCCGGCGCCGGCATCGTCTGGATGTTCGGCCAGGAGGCGCGCACCGGCGCCTCGCTCGCCGGCACCGTCGTCGCCCTCGCCGTGCCGCTCGCCGCGGCCGTGAACTGGACGACGCTGCAGCACGTCGGACGCTCGCCGGCCGGCGGCAACGCGCCGCCGGACATGCTGCCGGCGGTGTGGATCGGCGCCGCGCTCTCGGCGCTGGCGACGCTGCCGCTGGCCTGGCCGCTGCAGGCGTCGGCGCACGACCTGGCACTGCTCGCCCTGCTCGGCGTCGTCCAGTTGGCGATTCCCTGCCTGCTCGTCGTCCGCCTGGCGCGCGAGCTGCCGGCGCCGGAGATCGCGCTGCTGGCGCTCCTGGAAGTCGTCTTCGGCGTCGCCTGGGCCTGGCTCGGCGCCGGCGAGCGGCCGGCGACGGGCACCCTGTTCGGCGGCACGCTGGTTCTCGCCGCCCTCGTCGGCAACGAGGCGCTGGCGATGAAACGGACGGCGCGCGCCTGAACCCGAAAAAGACGAGGCCCGGGGATCTCTCCCCGGGCCTCGTCTTTTTTCACGGCCGGAGCACGTCGCCGCGCCCCGTCGGAATCACTGCTGCTCGCCGACCACCTTGACGGTGACCTGGGCGACGACGTCGGTGTGCAGCGCGACGTCGATGGCGGTTTCGCTGACGGTCTTCAGCGGGCCGTCCGGCATGCGCACGACCGACTTCTCGACCTCGAAGCCCTGCGCCTTGAGCGCGTCGGCGATGTCGGCGTTGGTCACCGAGCCGAACAGGCGGCCGTCGACGCCGGCCTTGCGGGCGATCTCGACGACGACGCCGGCAAGCTTCTCGGCGACGGCCTGGGCAGCGGCCAGCTTCTCGGCGGCAGCCTTCTCCAGCTCGACGCGGCGCGCTTCGAACTCGGCCTTGGCGGCCGGCGTGGCGCGCTTGGCGAGGCCGCGCGGGATCAGGAAGTTGCGGGCGTAGCCGTCCTTGACCTTGACCAGGTCGCCGAGGTTGCCGAGGTTCACGACCTTTTCCATCAGGATGATTTGCATGGTCTCGCTCCTCGATTACTGGTGGTTGTCGGTGTAGGGCAGCAGAGCCAGGAAGCGGGCGCGCTTGATGGCGACCGACAGTTGGCGCTGATAGTGGGCCTTGGTGCCGGTCAGGCGGGCCGGCATGATCTTGCCGTTCTCGACGATGAATTCCTTGAGGACGTCGACGTCCTTGTAATCCACCTGTTCCACCTTCTCGGCGGTGAAGCGGCAGAACTTGCGGCGCTTGAACAGACCGCCGCCGCGCTTCGGTTTCTTGTCGTCCTTCTTCTTGAAGAATCGGGCCATTTCAGTTTCCTTCCAAAAATTCGATGTGTTCGATGTGCAGTACCAGTCGCTTGCTGTTGCGGCTCTTCGCGGCGAGGAATCCGGTCACCCTGACTTCGCTCCCCGGCGCCGCGGCCTGCAGCCACTTCGCCGGATCGCCCAGGCCGACGGCCGGGACTTCGCACTCCACCCGGCGGGGAACCCCCGCTTCCACCAGCTCCGATTCGTGCTGGATCAGGCATTCCGTGACCGGCACCCCGGCCGGCGTGTAGCGCAGCGCGAGGCGTTCGATCAGACGGCCGGCGAGTTCGACGCGGTTCAGCAAGCCTCCGGCGATTCTCAGGCGGCGGCCGGCGCTTCGGCGGCGGCAGCGGGGGCGGCTTCGCCCTTGCCTTCCATCAGCGACTTCGACTTCTCTTCCTTCATCATCGGCGACGGGGAAGTGACGGCGGCCTTCATCTTGACGGTCAGGTGGCGCAGCACGGCGTCGTTGAACTTGAACGCGTGCTCCAGCTCGGCCAGCGTCTCGCCGTCGCACTCGATGTTCATCAGCACGTAGTGCGCCTTGTGAATCTTCTGCAGCGGGTAGGCGAGCTGGCGGCGGCCCCAGTCCTCGAGGCGGTGGATCAGGCCGTTGCGGCCGGTGACGAGCGACTTGTAGCGCTCGACCATGGCCGGCACCTGCTCGGACTGGTCCGGATGGACGATGAAACAGATTTCGTAATGACGCATGAACGCTCCTTTTGGCAAAAGCCCCCCGCCATGCGGTAACGGTGGGGCAAGGTGGGAAAAATCGAGCCCGCGATTATAGCGGCGGAGCGGCCGCGCGGGCAAGCCTTTCCCTCGCCGGGCGATCAGCCGTCAAGCAGGCGGCTCGCCGCGCCGCGTGCCGGCGAGCTTGGCCAGCGCCTCGACGAGATCGACCGGCATCGGGAAGACGATGGTCGACGTGCGGTCGCCGGCGATGTTGGTCAGCGTCTGCAGGTAGCGCAACTGCATCGCCTGCGGCGACTGCGCCAGCACGCGCGCCGCTTCGAGCAGCTTCTCGGACGCCTGCTGCTCGCCCTCGGCGTGGATCACCTTCGCCCGCCGCTCGCGCTCGGCCTCGGCCTGGCGCGCGATGGCGCGCACCATCGATTCGTCGATGTCGACGTGCTTGATCTCGACGTTGACCACCTTGATTCCCCAGGAGTCGGTCTGCGTGTCGAGGATCTGCTGGATGTCGACGTTCAGCCGCTCGCGCTCGGCCAGCATGTCGTCCAGCTCGTGCTTGCCGAGCACCGAGCGCAGCGTCGTCTGCGCCAGTTGCGAGGTCGCCTCGAAGTAGTTCTCGACGTGGATGATCGCCTTCTGCGCGTCGACGACGCGGAAGTAGACGACGGCGTTCACCTTCACCGAGACGTTGTCGCGCGAGATCACATCCTGGCTCGGCACGTCCATCACCACCAGGCGCAGGTCGACGCGCACCATCTGCTGCACGCCCGGCACGACGAGGATGAGGCCCGGCCCCTTGACCTTCCAGAAGCGCCCGAGCAGAAAGACGACGCCGCGCTCGTACTCGCGCAGCACGCGAACGCTGGACACCGCCAGCGCGACGAGCAGCAGCAGCGCGCCGCCCCAACCGAAATCCCAGATCATGATGACTGCCCTCCTTCTTCTTCCGGTTCGACCAAAAGCGTCAGCCCTTCGACCGCCACCACCCGCGCCCGCGCGCCGCGCGCCAGCGGCCTCGGGCTGCGCGCCCGCCAGCGCTCGCCGGCGGCGAGCACCCAGCCCTCGCCGGCGAAATCTTCCAGCGCCTCGACCGGCATGCCGGTCATGGCCTCGACGCCGCTGACCGCCGGCCGGCCGCGGGCGCGCAGCGCGAAGCCGCCGATGCCGGCGAGCACCA
Organism: Rhodocyclaceae bacterium; assembly: GCA_019455325.1. GTDB lineage: Bacteria > Pseudomonadota > Gammaproteobacteria > Burkholderiales > Rhodocyclaceae > Proximibacter. The sequence continues at coordinate 516,373 of JACFMQ010000001.1, forward strand.
GTGCGCTCGCCGCCGCCAGCGGTACGACGAAGGCGAGGGAGATTTCCAGCCCCGGCGCCTCGCCGTCGATCAGCATGACGGCGCCGGCGACGAAGGCGACGACGCCGCCCAGGCCGAAGACGCCGAAGCTGGGAACGAAGGCTTCCGCCGCCATGAGGAGGATGCCGAGGAAGAGCAGCAGCGCGCCGACGGCGTTGATCGGCAGCATCGCCAGCGCGTAGAGGGCGAGCAGCAGGCAGATGGTGCCGACGACGCCGGTGACGCCGAAGCCCGGCGTGTAGAACTCGAAGAGCAGGCCGTAGATGCCGATCATCAGCAGGATCAGCGCCAGGTTCGGATCGGCGATCGCCGCCAGCAGGCGCTCCTGCCAGTTGCGCTCGACGACGGCGACGGTGGCGCCGGCCACGGCCAGCGTCGTCTCGCCGCCGGCGAGCGCGACGCGGCGGCCGTCGGCGCCGCGCAGCAGCGCCGGCAGGTCGGCGGCGACCAGGTCGATCGCCCGCTGCGCCAGCGCCTCCTCCGCGGACAGGCTTTCCGCCTCGCGCACCGCGCGCTCGGCCCACTCGACGTTGCGCCCGCGCAGTTGCGCCAGGCTGCGGATGTAGGCGGCGGCGTCGTGCGCCGCCTTCTTCTCCATGGCGCCGCCGGTCGGTGCGCCCTTGTCGGCCTGCCCGTCGCCGCCCTTTTCCGTACCCCCCGGCCGCCCGGCCTCGCCGCCGATGCCGATGGCCACCGGCGTCGCCGCGCCGAGGTTGGTCCCCGGCGCCATCGCCGCGACGTGGGCGGCGTACAGCAGATAGGTGCCGGCGCTGGCGGCGCGGGCGCCAGCCGGCGCCACCCAGACGGCCACCGGCACCGGCGAGGCGAGGATGCCCTGGATCATCTCGCGCATCGCCGAATCGAGCCCGCCCGGCGTGTCGAGCTTGAGCACCAGCAGGTCGGCGCCGGCGCGCTCTGCGTCGTCGAGCGCGCGCAGGAAGTAGGCGGCGCTCGCCGGGCTGACGGCGCCGTCGATCTCGGCGAGCTTCACCGTCGCGGCCCCGGCGAAGGGCGACAGCATCAGGGCGACGATCAGGACGAGCAGGCGTTTCATCTTCCCTCCTGCGCTTGCGACGCGCCCCCCGCAGGCGCGGGAGGCGGCGCGCGCCGGCGTCCGCACGGCGGCGCGCACCTGTTTGACACGGCGTGCGGCACAACGATCCGTCGGCTTTCGGCGAAGGCGGCGGATGCCGGGACGATAAGCCCGTCAGCGCGCCCCGTCAAACGGCGCGGCGCTACAACTGGTATTCGTCGCCGCCGCCGGCGAGGGCCATGTCCACCGCCTTTTTCGTCAGGTTCGGCGCGAAGTGCGCGATGAAATCGTATTCGTAGCGGCGCAGGTAGCTGCCGCGGCGCAGGCCCAGCCGCGTGGTGTTCGAGCCGAACAGATGCTCGGCGTCGAGCGCCACCAGCCCGGCGTCGCGCGCCGGGTCGAAGGCCATGCGGGCGATGATGCCGAGGCCGAGGCCGAGGCCGACGTAGGTCTTGATGACGTCGGCGTCGATCGCCGCCAGCACGACGTTCGGCGTCAGGCCGGCGCGCTCGAAGGCGCGGTTGATGCGCGAGCGGCCGGAGAAGGCCGGGTCGTAGGTGACCAGCGGCCACTTCGCGAGCGAGGCCAGCGACAGCCCCTTCTCCTTCAGGATCGGATGCCCTTCCGGCGCGATCACCGCGTGCGCCCACTGGTGGCAGGGCAAGGTGATCAGCGCCGGATACTGGTCGAGCGATTCGGTGGCAATGGCCAGGTCGGCCTCGCCGGAGAGCGTCCATTCGGCGATCTGCACCGGGCTGCCCTGGTGCAGCGTCAGCCGCACCTTCGGCCAGCGTTCGAGGAAGCGGCTGACCACCGCCGGCAGCGCGTAGCGCGCCTGCGTGTGCGTGGTGGCGATGTTCAGACTGCCGGCGTCCTCGCCGGCGTATTCCTCGCCGACGCGCTTGAGGTTCTCGGCCTCGCGCAGGATGCGCTCGGAGATTTCGAGCACCGCCTTGCCCGGCTCGGTGACGCCGGTGAGCCGCTTGCCGCTGCGCTCGAAGACGGTGATGCCGAGCTCGTCCTCGAGCAGGCGGACCTGCTTGGAGACACCGGGCTGCGACGTGTGCAGGGCCTCGGCCGCCTCGGAGACGTTGAGCCCCTGGCGGGCCACCTCGACCAGGTAACGCAGTTGCTGCAGCTTCATCGCCGCCCCTAGAAAGAACGTTTAGTTCTAACAATCTAACCCAATATTCTTTTTCATCCAAATCACCGGTTGATAGGATGCCGCCATTCCCCCGACGACGGCGTTCCCCGGACCGATTCCACGCGTTTCCCGGCTCGTCGCGTCGGCGGGCGGATCGCGCTGCCGGCGCACGATCCGCCCCCTATAAAGCATCAACGAGCGAGGCCCCGACCATGTACCGCTACGACCAATACGACCAGACGCTCGTCGACGAGCGCGTCGCCCAGTTCCGCGACCAGGTCGCGCGCTGGCAGGCCGGCGAGCTCACCGACGACGAATTCCGCCCGCTGCGCCTGCAGAACGGCATCTACATCCAGCGCCACGCGCCGATGTTCCGCATCGCCGTGCCCTACGGCATGCTCGCCTCGCGCCAGCTGCGCTGCCTGGCCGACCTCGGCCGCCGCTACGACCGCGGCTACGGCCACTTCACGACGCGCCACAACCTGCAGTTCAACTGGCCGAAGATCGAGGACGTGCCGGAAATGCTCGCCGCGCTGGCCAAGGTGCAGATGCACGCGATCCAGACCTCGGGCAACTGCATCCGCAACATCACCACCGACCAGTTCGCCGGCGTCGCCGCCGACGAGATCCTCGACCCGCGTCCGCTGTGCGAGATCATGCGCCAGTGGAGCACCTTCCACCCCGAGTTCGCCTTCCTGCCGCGCAAGTTCAAGATCGCCGTGAACGGCGCGAAGGAGGACCGCGCGCTGACCTGGTTCCACGACATCGGCCTGCACATCGTCAGGACCGACGACGGCGTCGTCGGCTTTCGCGTCATCGTCGGCGGCGGTCTCGGCCGCACGCCGATCCGCGGCGAGGTCGTGCGCGAATTCCTGCCCTGGCAGGACATCCTCACCTACTGCGAGGCGATCATCCGCGTCTACAACCGCTACGGCCGCCGCGACAACCCCTTCAAGGCGCGCATCAAGATCCTCGTGCAGGCGCTCGGCGTCGAGGAATTCGGCCGCCAGGTGGAGGCCGAGTGGGCGCACCTGAAAGGCGGCCCGGCGACGATCACGCAGGCCGAATACGAGCGCGTCACGGCCTTCTTCGAGCCGCCGGCCTACGCGACGCTGCCGGCGATCGACGCGGCCTTCGTGCAGCAGCAGGCCGACTCCGTGCCCTTCGCCCGCTGGGTCGAGCGCAACGTGCGTCCGCACCGCGTGCCGGGCTACGCCTCGGTGACGCTGTCGCTGAAAAAGCCGGGCACGGCGCCGGGCGACGTCACCTCCGACCAGATGGACGCCGCCGCCGACCTCGCCGACGAGTACAGCTTCGGCGAGCTGCGCGTCACGCACGAGCAGAACCTGGTGCTCGCCGACGTCGAGCAGCGCCAGCTCTTCGCGCTCTGGCAGGAGGCGAAGGCGGCCGGCTTCGCCACGCCGAACATCGGCCTCTTGACCGACATGATCTGCTGCCCCGGCGGCGATTTCTGCGACCTCGCCAACGCCCGCTCGATCCCGGTCGCCAACGCCGTGCAGGCACGCTTCGACGACCTCGACTACCTGTGGGACATCGGCGACATCGACCTCAACTTCTCCGGCTGCATGAACTCCTGCGGCCACCACCACGTCGGCAACATCGGCATCCTCGGCGTGGACAAGGGCAACGAGGAGTGGTATCAGATCACGCTCGGCGGCGAGCAGGGCAACGACGCCCGGCTCGGCAAGGTGATCGGCCCGTCGTTCGCAGCGGCCGACGTGCCCGACGTGATCGAGACGATCATCCGCTTCTACGTCGAGCAGCGCCGGGAGGACGAACGCTTCATCGACACCTTCCGCCGCCTCGGCATCGACGCCTTCAAGGTCGCCGTCTATGGCGACAAGGCGCGGCTGAAGGCCGCCTGAGGAGAACGAACGTGAGCTCGCTGATCAAGAACCGCCAGGCCGTCGCCGACGATTTCACGCTGCTCCGGCTCGCCGACGGCGAAGCCGCCGAGACCGTCGCCCTGCCCGCCGGCCCGCTGCTCGTGCCGCTCGCCGTCTGGCGGGCGCGCAAGGCCGAGCTGCAGGCGCGCGGCGCGCCGCTCGGCGTCTGGCTCGACGTCGGCGAAGGGCCGGAGGCGATCGCCGACGAACTCGCCGCCTTCGCCGTGATCGGCGTGAACTTCCCGAAGTTCACCGACGGCCGCGGCTATTCGACCGCCCGCCTGCTGCGCCAGCGCCACGGCTTCGAGGGCGAAATCCGCGCCATCGGCGACGTGCTGCACGACCAGCTCTTCCTGATGGCGCGCTGCGGCTTCGACGCCTTCGCGCTCAAGGACGGCAAGAACGCCGAACTGGCGCTGCGCGCCTTCGAGACCTTCCGCGAGCCCTATCAGGCAGCGGTCGACCGGGCCGAACCGCTCTTCCGCCGCCACCGCCGCGCCGCCTGACGACCATGACCGTGAACCTCGCCCTCGACGACGCGCTGATCGCTTCCACCGCCGACAAGGCGGCCAAGGCGAAGACGCTGCTCGCCGAGATCGCCCGCGATTTCTCGCCGGTCGCCTTCGCCAACAGCCTCGGCGCCGAGGACATGGTGCTCACCGACCTGATCGTCGGGGAAAAGCTCGCCATTGAGATCTTCTCGCTCGACACCGGCCGGCTGCCGGCCGAAACCTACGACCTGATGGCGCGGGTGCAGGAACACTACGGGCTGAAGCTCAAGGTGTTCACGCCGCGCCACGACCTGCTCGAAGCCTGGGTGCGCGAGCACGGCATCAACGCCTTCTACGACTCGGTCGAACTGCGGAAGGGCTGCTGCCACGTGCGCAAGGTCGAGCCGCTGCAGCGCGCCCTCGCCGGCAGGAAAGCCTGGATCACCGGCATGCGCGCGCAGCAGTCGGCGACGCGCGGCGGCCTGCCGGTGCGCGTCTTCGACGAAGGCAACGGCCTCGAAAAATTCAACCCGCTCGCCGACTGGAGCGAAAAGGAAGTCTGGGCCTACATCAGGCAGCACGGCGTTCCCTACAACGCGCTGCACGACCGCTTCTACCCGTCGATCGGCTGCGCCCCGTGCACGCGCGCGGTGACGCCCGGCGAGGACGTCCGCTCCGGCCGCTGGTGGTGGGAGAATCCGGAAACCAAGGAATGCGGGCTGCACGTGAAGCGCGCCTGATCACTCGCACGATCCAATCATGACCACGACACTTTCGAAAACCACGCTCTCCCACCTCGACTGGCTCGAAGCCGAGGCCATCCACATCATGCGCGAGGTCGCCGGCCAGTGCGCCAGCCCGGCGCTGCTCTTCTCCGGCGGCAAGGATTCGATCTGCATGCTGCGCATCGCCGAGAAGGCGTTCCGCCCCGGCCGCTTCCCGTTCCCGCTGCTGCACATCGACACCGGGCACAACTACCCGGAGGTCATCGCCTTCCGCGACAAGCGCGCCGCCGAGCTGGGCGAGCGCCTGATCGTGCGCTCGGTCGAGGATTCGATGCGGCGCGGCACGGTGGTGCTGAAGCACGCCGGCGAGTCGCGCAACAAGCACCAGTCGGTGACGCTGCTCGAAGCCATCGAGGAGTTCGGCTTCGACTGCTGCATCGGCGGGGCGCGGCGCGACGAGGAGAAGGCGCGCGCCAAGGAGCGCATCATGAGCTTCCGCGACGAGTTCGGGCAGTGGGACCCGAAGAACCAGCGCCCGGAGCTGTGGAACCTGTACAACGCGCGCAGCCACAAGGGCGAGAACATCCGCGCCTTCCCCATCTCGAACTGGACGGAGATGGACGTGTGGCAGTACATCGAGCGCGAGCGCCTGGAACTGCCGTCGATCTACTTCGCGCACACGCGCCCGGTGGTGCTGCGCCAAGGCGCCATCGTGCCGGTGAACGTGCCGCTGGTCGGCGGCGAGGTGACCAACCTGCCGAAGCCGGGCGAGGACATCGTGAACCTGCGCGTGCGCTTCCGCACCGTCGGCGACGTGTCCTGCACCGCGCCGGTCGAGTCGGACGCCGATACCGTCGACAAGATCGTGCTCGAAACCGCCACCACGACCATCACCGAACGCGGCGCCACGCGGCTGGATGACCAGACCAGCGAAGCCTCGATGGAACAACGCAAGAAAGAGGGATATTTCTGATGTCCGCGATCGAAAAACTGCCGGTCGACAACGGTCTGCTCCGCTTCCTCACCTGCGGCAGCGTCGACGACGGCAAGAGCACGCTGATCGGGCGGCTCCTCTACGACACCAAGGCCATCCTCGCCGACACGCTGACCGCGATCGAGCGCACCTCGCAGAAGCGCGGCATGGAAGCCGTCGACCTGTCGCTGCTCACCGACGGCCTGCAGGCCGAGCGCGAGCAGGGCATCACCATCGACGTCGCCTACCGCTACTTCAGCACCGGCACGCGCAAGTACATCATCGCCGATGCGCCGGGCCACGAGCAGTACACGCGCAACATGGTCACCGCAGCCTCCACCGCCAACCTGGCGATCATCCTCGTCGACGCCAGGAAGGGCGTGCTGACGCAGACGCGCCGGCACTCGTACCTGGCGCACCTGATGAACATTCCGCACCTGATCGTCGCGGTGAACAAGATGGACCTGGTCGATTACGATCAGGCCGCGTTCGAGAAGATCCGCGCCGACTACCTCGACTTCGCCGGCAAGCTTGGCATCGAAGACATCCGCTTCATCCCGATGTCGGCACTGAACGGCGACACGGTCGTCGAGCGCGGCGAGCGGCTCGGCTGGTACAAGGGCCCGACGCTGCTCGACGTGCTCGAGACGGCGCCGACCGCGCACAGCGAGAAGATCGAGAAATTCCGCTTCCCGGTGCAGTACGTCTGCCGGCCGCAGGATTCGGCCAACCCCGAGCTGCACGACTACCGCGGCTTCATGGGCCGCGTCGAGTCCGGCGAGATCGCCGTCGGCGACGAAGTGACCGTGCTGCCCTCGGGCCTCGCCACGCGCGTGAAAGCCGTCGAACTCTACGGCCGGCAACTGACGCACGCCGTCTCCGAGCAGTCGGTGACGCTGCTGCTCGCCGACGAGATCGACGTCTCGCGCGGCGACATGATCGTCAAGACCAGCGAAGCGCCGCAACCGACGAAGCAGATCGAGGCCATGATCTGCTGGCTGTCCGAAGCCCCGCTCGACCGCGCGCGCAAGTACCTGATCCGCCACACCACGCGCGATTCCAAAGCGATGGTCGCCGGCATCGAGTACCGCGTCGACGTCAACACCATGGAATGGGTGCCGGCCGACCGGCTGGCGATGAACGACATCGCGCGCGTGGCGTTCAAGCTGGCGCAGCCGATCTTCCCCGACGCCTACGCCGAGAACCGCGCCGCCGGCGCCTTCATCATCGTCGACGAGTCGACCAACAACACCGTCGGCGCCGGCCTGATCGTCTGAGCATCGCGGCACGCGGCGCTGCCCGCCGGCAGCGTCCCGCGCCGCGGTCGTTTCCGGCGCATGCGCCGCGGCCCGGCAATCCCGGCTACAATCGCCGTCATGCTGAGAGCGACGCTGCAACTGATCCGCGACATCGGCCACGACCTCGGCGAGGCCGTGCGCTGGTTCTTCTCGCCGGACGCCTGGCGGATCATCCTCATCGTCCTCGTCAACATCGGCATGCTCGCCGCACTCGGCTACGTCGCCATCGACAACTACGGCTATTCGCGCGAGGTCTTCGCCCGCTGCCCGACGAGCAAGAACCTCGTCTTCATCTCGGAGTTCTTCGCCTTCACCTTCTTCGCGCTGTTCTCGCTGGCCGCGGTCGGCGAGATGGTGAACTGGGTGGACGCCAAGCGCCGCGGCGAAAAGCCGGGCCGGCTCACCGTCTTCTTCGCCTACGGTACCCTCGCCGCCGTCTGCGGCACGACCGCCCTCGCGCTGCTGATCCGCTGCTCCTGATCAGGCCGGCCGGCGCCGCCGCGCCTCGTACAGGCAGACGCCGGCGGCGACCGAGACGTTGAGGCTGGACACGCTGCCGAGCATCGGGATGCGCACCAGCAGGTCGCAGGTCTCGCGCGTCAGCCGGCGCATGCCCTCCCCTTCCGCACCCATCACCCAGGCCGTGGCCTGCGGCCAGTCGGCCGCGTAGAGGTCGGTGGCGCCCTCGTCGTCGGTGCCGACGACGAAGATGTCGCGCTCCTTCAGCTCGCGCAGCGTGCGCGCCAGGTTGGTCACCATGATGTAGGGCACGGTCTCGGCGGCGCCGCTGGCGACCTTGATCGCCGTCTGCGTCAGGCCGCAGGCGCGGTCCTTCGGCGCGATCACCGCGTGCGCGCCGACGGCGTCGGCGACGCGCAGGCAGGCGCCGAGGTTGTGCGGGTCCTGCACGCCGTCGAGCACGAGCAGGAAGGCCGGCTCTTCCAGCGTGTCGAGCACGTCGTCGAGCGTGACGTGGCGCTGCTGCGCCGACACGTGCGCGACCACGCCCTGATGCCGCGCGCCCGGCGCCATCGATTCGAGGCGCTGGCCGTCGACCGGCAGCAGCCTGACGCCGGCGCTCTCGGCGTGGCGGACCAGGTCGCGCGCGCGCGCGTCCTTGCGCCCGGTGTCGAGGTAGATCTCGTGGATCGCTTCCGGATCGTAGCGCAGCTTGGCGAGCACGGCGTGGAAGCCGAAGACGGTGCGGCGGGACATGGCGGTTCCTTGCTGAAAACGAGGCGCGAGTGTATCAGTTCCGCCGCGGCGCCCGCGTCCGCCCGAAGGTCTCGTCGGCGAGCACGAAGTCGATGCGGCCGGTCTCCAGGTCGGCCTTGACCAGCTTCACGCGCAGGCGGTCGCCGAGGCGGTAGCGCCGGCCGCTCCGCTCGCCGAGCATCTGGTGCTTGACGTTGTCGTACTGGAAGTAGTCTTCGCCAAGCTCGGAGACGTGCACCAGCCCCTCGACGTACACCGAGTCGAGGGCGACGAAGACGCCGAAGGGCACCACCGCCGAGATCGTGCCGTCGAACTCCTCGCCGATGCGCTCCTTCATGAAGTAGCACTTCAGCCAGTTGTCGACGTCGCGCGTCGCCTCGTCGGCGCGGCGCTCGGTCATCGAGCAGTGCAGGCCGACGTCGTCCCAACTGCCCGGATGGTAGCGTTCGCCGGCGAGCACGGCCTTGATCGCGCGGTGCACCAGCAGGTCGGGATAGCGACGGATCGGCGAGGTGAAATGCGTGTAGTGCTCGTAAGCGAGGCCGAAGTGGCCGACGTTGTCCGGGCTGTACATGGCCTGCCTGAGCGAACGCAGCATCACCGTCTGCAGGAGCTGCGCGTCCGGGCGCGGCTTGATCTTCTCCAGGAGCGCCGCGTAGTCCTTGGCGCGCGGCTCGTCGCCGCCGGCGAGCGACAGGCCGAACTCCTTGAGGAAGGCGCGCAGGCCCTCCAGCTTCTCCGGCGTCGGCCCCTCGTGCACGCGGTACAGGCAGGGCTGTTCGTGCGCCTGCAGGAAGGCCGAGGCGCAGACGTTGGCGGCGAGCATGCATTCCTCGATCAGGCGATGCGCGTCGTTCCTGACCACCGGCACGATGTTGTCGATCTTGCCCTGGTCGTTGAACAGCATCATCGTCTCGACCGTCTCGAAGTCGATGGCGCCGCGCTTGGTGCGCGCCTTGGCGAGCACCTGGTAGAGGTCGTAGAGCGCCTGCAGGTGCGGCTGCAGCGAACGATGCACGTCGCTCTCCGGCGCCGCGGCGCCGGACAGCCAGTCCCACACCTGCGTGTAGGTCAGCCGGGCCTGCGAGCGGAACACCGCCGGATAGAAGCGGTACTGCCGGATCGCGCCGGTGGCGCTGATCGCCATGTCGCAGACCATGGCCAGCCGGTCGACCTCCGGGTTCAGCGAGCACAGGCCGTTGGAAAGCTTCTCCGGCAGCATCGGGATCACCCGGCGCGGGAAATAGACCGAGTTGCCGCGCGCCAGCGCCTCCTTGTCGAGCGCCGCGCCCGGCCGCACGTAGTGGCTGACGTCGGCAATCGCCACGACCAGCCGCCAGCCCTTGCCCTGCCGCGCGGCCCACACCGCGTCGTCGAAGTCCTTCGCCGTCTCGCCGTCGATGGTCACCAGCGGCAGATCGCGCAGATCCTCGCGACCCTCCCACTCGGCTTTCTTCACCTTGTCCGGCAGCGCCTTCGTTTCCTCCAGCGCCTTCTTCGGGAACTCGAACGGCAGATCGTGCTTCCTCAGCGCGATCTCGATCTCCATGCCCGGGTCGGCGTAGTTGCCGAGCACCTCGACGATGCGGCCGATCGGCTGCGAATATTTGGTCGGCTGCTCGATGATCTCGACGACCACCACCTGCCCGGCCTTCGGCTTCAGCTTCGATTTCTTCTCGTCCGGCGGCACCAGGATGTCCTGGTTGATCCGGCGGTTCTCCGGCACGACGAAGGCGATGCCGTGCTCGACGAAGACGCGGCCGACGACGCGCGTGTTGGCGCGTTCGAGCACCTCGACGACGGCCCCTTCGCGGCGGCCCTTGCGGTCCACGCCGGTGACGCGCACGAGCACGCGGTCGCCGTGCAGCACGCGGCCCATCTGCTTCGGTTCGAGGTAGATGTCCTCGCCCGCCTCGTCCGGCACGAGGAAGCCGTAGCCGTCCTTGTGCCCCTCGACGCGGCCGGCGATCAGGCTGGCGCGCTCGGGCACGATGTAGGCGCCCTTGCGGTTCTGCATCAGCTCGCCCTCGCGCTCCATCGCCGCCAGGCGGCGGCGGAACGGCTCGCCCTCGTCCTGGCGGATGTCGAGCAGGGCGCACAGGCGCTCGAAGCCGACCGGCTTGCCCTCGCCTTCCAGCGTCGACAGGATGTACTCGCGCGACGGCAGCGGGAATTCGTATTTCTGGACCTCGCGCTCGAAATGGGGGTCGGCGCGACGGATTTTCGACAGCTTCTTTATTGACATTTTATTTTGTTCCTTTAGAATCTCGGCTTCTTCGGATGCCTGCCCAGATGGCGGAATTGGTAGACGCACTAGTTTCAGGTACTAGCGCTGCAAGGCGTGGAGGTTCGAGTCCTCTTCTGGGCACCACCTACAAAGAGCCACCGGTTTCCGGTGGCTTTTTTGTTTTCCGCTTCGGCGCGGTGCGCCGCGATGTGCGGGCCGCCATTGTACCCGCAATCGGTCCGCTGCCCGCCGCGGTATTCCCTGCTCCTCTCTTTTCCGCGCGGCCGCCCCTGCCGCGCCGCGCTAGCCGGCGGCGCCGGGCTGCGGCGCCAGCACTTTCGACAGCGTCAGGAACAGTTCGTCCGGATTCACCGGCTTCGACAGGAAGGCGTTCATGCCGGCCGCGAAGCAGGCCGATCGATCCTCGGCAAAGGCGTTGGCCGTCATGGCCACGATCGGAATCCCCTCCCCGCCCGGCTGCCGCCGGATTTCGCGGGTGGCCTGCAGGCCGTCCATGTGCGGCATCTGCATGTCCATCAGGATGGCTGCATAACGGTGGCGGCCGGCTAGGTGCACCGCCTCCTGTCCGTCCGCCGCGGTATCGACGCACAGACCGGTGTCGGCGAGAAGCTCCCGCGCGATCTCGCGGTTGATGGGCTCGTCCTCGACGATCAGGATGCGCGCGCCGCGATGGCGCTCGGCGAGCCGCGCGAGCGCCGGCGCCGGCGTTGCCTCGGCGTCGGCGGCGCCGTCCGCGGCGGCCGCGTCCCCCTTCGCCAGACGCGCCGTGAACCAGAAGGTGCTGCCGCGGCCGGGCTCGCTGGCGACGCCGGCCTCGCCGTCCATCAGGCGGGCGAGGTTGCGGACGATGGCCAGGCCGAGGCCGGTGCCGCCGTGCTTGCGCGTCGTCGAGCCGTCGGCCTGCTCGAAGGCGCGGAAGAGCCGCGCCTGCGTCTGCCGGTCGATCCCCGGCCCGCTGTCCTCGACCGTGAAGCGGAGCAGCGCCGAGCCGGCATCCTCCTCGACCTGCGCGACGCGCAGGGTGACGCCGCCGCTCTCGGTGAACTTCACCGCGTTGCCGACGAGGTTGAGCAGCGCCTGCGTGATCCGGGTCGGGTCGCCGAGCAGGCGGTGCGGCATCGCTTCCGCCGCCAGGTGCAGGAACAGGCCCTTCTGCTTCGCGCGGGCGAACAGCATCGAGACGACATTGGCGGCGATGTCCGGCGGGTGCACCGGGATGCGTTCGAGCGTCAGCCTGCCGGCCTCGATCTTCGACAGGTCGAGGATGTCGTTGACCAGTTCGAGCAGCAGGCGCCCGGCGTCGCCGATGCGCGCCAGGCGCTCGGCCTGCCTCGCCGTGACGCCGTCGCGCTTCATCAGGTAGGCCAGCCCGGTGATGACGTTCAGCGGCGTCCGGATCTCGTGGCTCATGTTCGCCAGGAAGACGCTCTTCGCCAGCGCCGCCGCTTCCGCCGCCCGCTTCGCCTCGGCCAGCTCGGCGGTGCGCTTGGCCACCAGGTCTTCGAGGTGCGCGCGGTGCTCGATCAGCTCGGCGGCGATCCGCCGCTTCTCGGTGACGTCCTCCTTGACCGCGAGGTAGTGGCCGATCGCCCCGTCCGGCTGGCGGATCGGCGCGACGATGGCGGATTCGACGTAGATCTCGCCGTTCCGCCGCCGGTTGACGAACTCCCCGTGCCAGCATTCGCCGGCGCCGAGCGCGGCCCAGAGCGAAGCGTAGGTCGCGCGCGGCGTCTCGCCGGACTGGAGCAGCCGCGGATTGGCCCCGAGCAGTTCCTCCCTGGCGTAGCCGCTGATGCGCGTGAAGGCTTCGTTGACGTACTCGATCTCCGCCGCCGTGTTGGTGATGACGATGCTGTTCGGGCTCTGCTCGACGGCCAGCGACAGCTTGCACAGCTCCCGCGCCGCCAGCTTCTGTCCGGTGACGTCGCGCAGCGTCGCCAGCGTCATCACCCGGCCGTCGATCTCGACGTTGCTGCTCGCCACTTCCGCGACGAACGGCCGGCCGTCGTCGACCCGGTGGCAGGTCCATTCGACGGGCTCGGCCTCGCCCGTCGGCGCGTCATGCCCGAGCGCCACCGCCGCCGGCCGCGCCACCCGGGAAATCTCGTGCGGCCGCCGGCCGAGCATCCGCTCGCGCGCCTCGGCGCCAAACATGCGCAGCGCGGCCGGGTTGCAGTCGATGACGACGTCCCGGTCGAACAGCAGCAGGCCGTCGCGCGAGGTCTCGAACAGCCGGCGATAGCGCATTTCCAGCCGGCGCAGTTCGGACGTCCGCGCCTCGACCCGCCGCGCCAGATCCGCGTTCGCCTGCAGCAGCGCCTCGTCCGCGCGGCGCAGCCGCCGGCGCAGGCGCAGCGCCATCAATGCGCCGAGGCCGGCGGGCACGAGCAGGATCGCCGCGGCCAGCGCCAGCGCCTTCCGGATCAGCGGCGCGATCGCCTGGCGGACGCCGTCGGCCCGGCGGAGCAGATGGAGCCGCCACCCGTTGTCGAGACGGGCGCGGAAGCCGATCCAGTCGACGCCGTTCCGGTCGGCGCCGCCGGCGACGACAACCGAGCCCCGGCGGGCGACGAACTTCTCCTGCCCGGCGCCGGCGGCGAACAGCGCGTGCACCAGCGCTTCGTCGACGACGTCGCCGGAATCGCCGATCGGGCGGCCGTGGCGGTCGACGAGCAGGGCCCGGTCGAACGGCGCGATCCGCGCCGGCGCCAGGAAACGGCTGGCGCCGTGCAGATGCAGCACGCCGCCGAGATAGAGGGCGACGGCGCCGGTCGCGTCGAACACGGGCAGCGCCATGGCGATGCCGGCAGCGCCGTCGGCGCCGATGAACACGTCCGAGGCGGCGAGCCTGCCGGTCTGCCGCGCCTCCTGGAAATACGGCCGGTCGGCGAGGTTGTACTGCTGCAGGCCGAGCTGCACCGGGAACGGGTGCGACATGTAGTGGTCGCCCTCCGGCGTCAGCACGAAGAGGACGGAGAACGCGCCCTGCCGGCGCAGCGACTCGAGCAGGCGCCGCTTGCCGGGGTCGAGGCGCTCGGGAATGCCGTTCAGGCGCCGGTCGATGCGCCCCCGCTCGCGCAGGTCGGAGAACTCGGGCGAGTCCGCGGCCAGCCGGAGCAGCGTTTCGCCGCCCTTGATGTCGGCCTCGATGCCTTCGCTCAGGGTGGCGACGAAGGCGAGCTGGTCGCGCGCCCAGTGCTCGACGGCCCAGGCGTGCGTCGCGTCGCGCAGCAGGAAGGCCAAGAGCGCCAGCGACAGCGCCGCCGGCACCACGACCAGCGCGAGAACCTGCCAATGTCGCCCCGGCTTGATCACGATGGCCTCCGGGCGCCCCGTCCGTCAGCCTACCCGGAAGCGGGCGACCTCGCGCTGCAGCGCGTCGGCCAGCGCCTGCAGGCGCTCGGCGGTGGCATGGTTCTCGGCGACGGCCGCCGAGTTCTCCTCGGCCATCTGGGCGATCGTCTCGACGTTGCGGGCGATGTCGGCGCTCGCCGTGGACTGCTCGCGCAGCGCGTCGGCGATCTCGCGCACGGCATCGACGACGTGCGCCGCCCCTTCGCGCACTTCGGCCATGGCCTGCCCGGCGCGCGCGCTCATCTCGACGCCGCGATCGACGCGGCCGACGCCGGCCTTCATCGCCGCCACCGCGGCCCGCGTCTCCTCCTGGACGGCGTGGATCATCCCGGAGATCTGCTGGGTCGATTTCGTCGTGCGTTCGGCGAGCTTCCGTACCTCGTCGGCGACCACCGCGAAGCCGCGGCCGGCCTCGCCGGCGCGCGCCGCCTCGATCGCCGCGTTCAGCGCCAGCAGGTTGGTCTGGTCGGCGATCTCCTTGATCACCTCGACGATCGACGATATCTCGTCGGAACGCCGGCCCAGCCCCTCGACGGCGGCCGCCGAGGCGGCGACGGCCTCGGCCAGCTCACCCATTTCCGCGACCACCGTCCCGACCAGGTCGCCCCCCTGCCGCGACAGCTCGCCGGAGCGCTCGGAAATCTCCCGCGCCTGGCGCGCGTTGGCGCTGATGTGATCGATGCCCACCGTCGTCTGCTCGACCGCGGCCGCCATGCCCGACGCCGCTTCGCTCTGGTTTTCGCTGGACAGGGCGACCTGCCCCGAGGAGGTGGCCGTCCGCTCGGCGGCGCCGGCGACGGCGTCGGCGTTGATCCGGACGTTGCGGACGGTTTCGTTCACCGCCGCGGCCATCTCGTTGAAGCGCTCGGCGACGTGCCTGAGCTCGTCGCGGCAGGCGAGCGCGATGCGCACCGTCAGATCGCCCGCGGCGATGCCGTCGGCGCCGTCGGCCAGGCGGCGGATGCTCTCGGTGACCGCGATGTACATGCCGGCGACCAGCCAGGCGGCCAGCGCCAGCGCGCCGCCGACCAGCAGGAAGGTCACCGTCATCTGCTGCCGGAAGCGATCGCGCCGCTGTTCGATCAACTGCTCGAGCGTCGGCAGCAGCGTATCGAACATCTGGGCGAATCCCGCGTCGATGGTCGCTGTCGCCTGCGCAAAGTAGCCGGTAGCGGTCGACGAGAATCGGCGCGACAGGATGTCGTCGCGGACGACCTCGACGAGGCGCGCCAGATCGGCGAGGAATCTTCCCGACGAGACGTCCAGCGCGTCCGCCACCTGCGGGTTCTCCCGCTTCGCCTTGGCCAGGTTTCGCTCGTATTGCCCGCGCAGGTCGTCGATTCCCGCCAGGGCGATCGTCAGGGCATCGGCCTGCGCGGCCTCCAGCCGGCCGGCGACCAGCACGCCGGTGCCGTTGGCGCGCATGCGGCCGAGGATTTCGAGCAGGCCCGGCAGGCGCACCAGCGCCGTATCCATCAGATAGAACGAACCGACCTCCGGATCCTGCGTCAGGCGATAGCCGTCCGAAACCTCGGTGGTGAAGATCAGCATCCTGGCGATCAATTCCCGATGGGCGACGAGGTTGGCCAGAGGCGGCATGCCGAAGCCGTCCGCCGCCAGCCGCGGCCAGCCGGCGCGGATGGTCGTCCACTCGCCGCCGTTGTGCAGCTCATCGACAAGATATCCGTCGACCTCGTCGAGCAGGACATCGATTTCCCGGGCGACGCGTTCCGCCGCCGGCCTTTGCGCCGCGTCTCCGCCGAGCACGGCGAAGGACAGCCCGCGGTGCTGCTGCGTCAGGCGGACGGCGCGGAGCATGGGCTGGACGACCTGCAGGCCGTCCAGCTCGCTGCGCGCGTGCGCCACGGCGGCATCGAGGCGCTGGTAGAGCAGCCAGACGGCGGCGCCGACGGCGACCACCAGGACGAGGACGACCAGCGCGAATTTTCCGGTGAACCGCAGACGGTTCATGATGCCGACGGCGGGCGCCATGGCTCTGTTCAAGGGGATCTCCCTGGTTTTTGTTGTCGGTGCTTCGTCGCCGGCCGGGAGGGGAATCGACGCCACCCCTCGCGCTGCGATGCTCCTGCCATGCCGAGGCTCCCCTGGCGCCGCTTCGGCATGACGCCGGGAAGCCTTTCATGCGGCTGCGATACGGTCTCTGGAGTCTTGCTATCGCGCGCGATCGGCACGCAGGCGGCCGGCCGCACCGCCGTGCGCGTTGCCGTCGTATTGGCGGCGGGATGGTAGACTTGAGGGCGCATTGACCGACATGGCATGCCGCGCACGCCGGCGGCGCGCAGCGCGTCGGTCGGATTTTCGTGGGCGCCTGCCGTGGACGGCGGCGCCCCGTTGCCTTTCGACCGGGAACCTCGTACCGGCCGCCGCCTTCAATGAGGAACGGGGCGGTGGCGCCGGCGCCACCGGTCTCGACTGCGTTCTTTACTGGGAGCCTTTGCCATGTCCGGGCCATCGTGGGGGGTGGCTGATGGAGGGGCATTAGACACCTGATTTGGTGCGATGTCAACGACATCTGCAGCACGTCGGTTCTATTTTTGGAGCATTTTTTCTGGTGCGGATTTTTCCCTGTATCCACCTGTGCAATGCGGCGCGTGCGGCCAAAATCGTTCGCCCGGGCTACATGCACGCCTCCCCGCCGTGAAGCCCGCACACCCGTACGGAGCCCGCCTGAAGCGATGGCGCGAGTCGGTCGAGGTCCGGCAATCGGATACACAATCCAAATTTGGAGTATCGCCCAGCACGTACCAGAAATACGAACTGGGGATGAGCGCCCCGGGCGCGGAAGCGATCGAGCGTTTCGTCCGCGCGGGGGCCAACGCCAACTGGCTGCTGACCGGCGAAGGTCCGATGCTGCTGGCCGATCTGGCGCCCGGGCCGATGCCGGTGCCGCAGGTCAACGTGACGGCGCTCTCCGCCATCATCCGGGGCTTGATCGAGGCGGGCGTGTCGGCGGAGAAGGTCGGCCCGACGGCATGGCGCTACTACAGCGACGCCGTCGCGCAGGGTCTGATCGCGCCTGACGGCGACGGCGGCTGAGCCGCGCGGCCGGCGCTGCGCGGGAGAAGAAGACGGGGCGGCGGCATCGAGGCACGCCGCCGCAGGCCGGCTTCCGCCGGCCCGCCGTTCACGCGAACGGGTGGCGCCTGAGGATCGTCTCGTCCCGCTCGGGGCCGGTGGAAACGATGTCGATCGGGATGCCGGCCAGCGCCTGCATGCGATCGAGGTAGGCGCGGGCGTTCGCCGGCAGGTCCTCCCAGCGCTTGGCGCCGAAGGTGCTCTCGCTCCAGCCCGGCAGCGTCTCGTAGATCGGCTCGCAGCGCGACACCTCGTCGGCGCCGATCGGCAGCAGGTCGACGACCTTGCCGTCGAGCCGGTAGCCGGTGCAGATGTTCAGCGACTCCATGCCGTCGAGCACGTCGAGCTTGGTGATGCACAGGCCGGTGACGCCGTTGATGCGCGCCGAGCGGCGCAGCGCGGCGGCGTCGAACCAGCCGCAGCGGCGCTTGCGGCCGGTGACCGTGCCGAACTCCTTGCCCTTGGTGAACATCTGGTGGCCGGGCGAGGTCTCGGTGTCGATGCACAGCTCGGACGGGAACGGACCGCTGCCGACGCGCGTGCAGTACGCCTTGGTGATGCCGAGCACGTAGTGCAGCATGTTCGGGCCGATGCCGGTGCCGGCGGCGGCCTGGCCGGCGACGCAGTTCGACGAGGTGACGAACGGGTAGGTGCCGTGGTCGATGTCGAGCAGCGTGCCCTGCGCGCCCTCGAACAGCATGTTCTGGCCGGCCTCGCTGGCGGCGTAGAGGGCGGCCGAGACGTCGGCGACCAGCGGCTTGATCGTTTCGGCGTCTTCCATGGCCTGCCGGAGCACCGTCTCGTAGCTGACCGCCTCGGCCTTGAGGAAGTTCACCAGCACGAAGTTGTGATACTCCATCACTTCCTTCAGCTTCGCCGCGAAGCGCTCCGGATGGAACAGGTCGTAGACGCGCAGGCCGCGGCGCGCCACCTTGTCCTCGTAGGCCGGACCGATGCCCTTGCCGGTGGTGCCGATCTTCTGGTCGCCGGCCTTGGCCGCCTCGCGCGCGCGGTCGAGCGCCGCGTGATACGGCAGGATCAGCGGACAGCCCGGACTGATCTTGAGGCGCGAGCGCACGTCCAGACCGCCGGCCTCCAGCTCGCGGATCTCGGCGATCAGGTGGTGGATGTCGAGCACCACGCCGTTGCCGATGTAGCACTGCACGCCCTGCCGGACGATGCCCGAAGGCACCAGGTTGAGCTTGTAGACGCGCTCGTCGGCGCCCTGGCCGACGACCAGCGTGTGGCCGGCGTTGTGCCCGCCCTGGAAGCGGACCACGCCCTGCGCGTTGTCGGTGAGCCAGTCGACGATCTTGCCCTTGCCCTCGTCGCCCCATTGGGTGCCGACGACCACGACGTTCTTAGCCATTTCCCGTATTCCCCCGATCAAGTCTCGATTGCTTCGACGCGCCAGCGCCCGTCGCCGAGCGCCAGACGCCGGTCGCAGCGCGGCCCTTCCGGCGGCGTCTGCCCCGGCAGTTGCTCGACGACGACCTCGCCCTCGGCGCGCAGCGCGGCGATCGCCGCTGCCAGCGCCGCGTCGCCGCCGGCGTGCGGCGCGAGCACGGCGCCGGCGTCCGCCGCCGCCGGCGACAATTGCGCGACGATGCGCAGATCCATCGAATAGCCGGTGGCCGGGCGCGCGCGCCCGAAGTCCCTGCCGGCCCCGTCGTAGCGTCCGCCCAGCGCCACCGCGCCGGCGCAGGCCGGGTGGTAGGCGGCGAAGACGACGCCGTTGTGATAGTGATAGCCGCGCAGGTCCGAAAGATCAAAGGACAGCGGCAGGTCCGGCATGGCCGCGGCGAGCGCGCGCAGCGTCGCCAGCGCGGCGTCGATCGCCGGCAGCGGCGGCAGCTCGCGGGCGGCGCGGTCGAGCACCTCGACGCCGCCGTAGAACGCCGGCAGGCGCAGGAAGGCGGCGCGGTACGGCTCGGCGAGCCCGGCGCAGAAGCTCTCCAGCCCCGGCGTATCCTTGGTCTGCAGCAGCGACAGCGCGGCGTCCACCGCTCCGGCGTCCAGCCCGGCGGCTCCGGCCAGCGCGCGGAAGATGCCGACGTGGCCGAGGTCGATGCGCGAGGCCGGCGCCTCGGCGGCGGCGAGCGCCGCGGCCATCAGGCGGATGATTTCCAGATCGGCCTCGTGGCCGGCGTGGCCGTACAGCTCGGCGCCGATCTGGATCGGCTCGCGCGAGGCGCTGATCGACGCCGGCAGCGTGTGCAGCACGCTGTCGCAGTAGCACAGCCGGGCGACGCCCTGGCGGTTGAGCAGGTGCGCGTCGATGCGCGCGACCTGCGGCGTGATGTCGGCGCGCACGCCGAGCGTGCGCCCGGAAAGCTGGTCGACCAGCTTGAAGGTGCGCAGCCGGAGATCCTGACCGGAACCGGTGAGCAGCGAGTCGAGGTACTCGATCAGCGGCGGCATCACCAGCTCGTAGCCGTGCACGCGGAAGAGGTCGAGGACGGCGCGGCGGCGGCGCTCGATCGCCGCCGCCTCCGCCGGCAGCGCGTCGGCGAGGTACTCGGGAAGCAGCCAGTTCATTTGAAGATCATGATCAGGATGAGGCCGACGAGCATCGAGGTCAGCCCGACGAAGCGGATCTGCCCGTCGGAGAAGGCGATCAGCCGGCGGAACGTCTCTCGCCACGCGTTCGGCGCGATGAAGGGCAGCAGACCTTCGAGCACCAGCATCAGCGCGAAGGCGAGCAGGATCGTTTCGGTCATCTGCCGGTCTTGTCGCCGCCGCGGCCCTGGTTCTTCAGGTATTTGAAGAAGTCGGAGTTCGGTTCGACGACGATCACGTCGCCCTTGTTCTGGAAGCTCGAACGGTAGGCCTCCATGCTGCGGTAGAAGGCGTAGAACTCGGGATTCTGGTTGAAGGCCTGGGCGTAGGTGGCGGCCGCGCGGGCGTCGCCCTCGCCCTTGACCTTCTGCGCGTCGCGGTAGGCCTCGGCGATGATCACCTCGCGCTGCTTGTCGGCGTCGGCGCGGATCTTCTCGGCCTCGGCGGCGCCCTCCGAGCGCAGTTCGTTGGCGACGCGCTTGCGCTCAGCCTCCATGCGGCGATAGACCGACTCGCTGACCTCGGTCGGCAGATCCACGCGCTTGATGCGCACGTCGATGATCTGCACGCCGATCTTGCGCGCGTCGAGGTCGGCCTTGGCGCGCATCTCTTCCATGATCCGGTCGCGCGCGCCGGAGACGACGTCGTGTACCGTGCGCTTGCCGAACTCCTCGCGCAGGCCGGCGTTGACCGTCTGCGACAGGCGCGTGCGGGCGCGCGCCTCGTCGCCGCCGACGGAGATGTAGTAGAGCTTCGGATCGATGATGCGCCACTTGACGTAGGAGTCGACCAGCACGTTCTTCTTCTCCGAGGTGATGAAACGCTCGGGGTCGGCGCTGTCCATGGTCAGGACGCGCCGGTCGAAGTAGCGCACGTTCTGGATCATCGGCCACTTGAAGTTGAGGCCAGGCTCGGAGATCACCTCCTTGACCTCGCCGAGCTGGAAGACGATGGCGTACTGACGCTGGTCGACGGTGAAGATCGACAGGCCGAGCAGGACCAGCAGCGCGCCGAGCGAGGCGGCGACGAAGGACAGATTGTTTTTCATCAGCGGAACTCCCGGTCACGGCTGCGCAGGGACTCGCGGGCGCCGCCGAAGGCACCTCCCACCTGCGGCGCGCGCTCAAGCTGCGGCGGCGCCTCGTTGGAGATCACCGGCGCGGCGGAACGCTGCGGCGCCAGCGTCTCGCCGACGGCGCCGGTCGCCGGCAGCGCGGCGCTGGCCGCGCCCATCAGCTTGTCGAGCGGCAGATAGAGCAGGTTGCCCTGGCCCTTGGCGTCGACCATCACCTTGCTGGTGTTGGCGTAGATCTGCTGCATGGTTTCCAGGTACAGGCGCTGGCGGGTGACCTCCGGCGCCTTCGCGTACTCGGTGTTCAACTGGCGGAAGCGGGATGCGTCGCCCTCGGCGGTGGCGACCAGGCGCTGCTTGTAGCCCTCGGCCTCTTCCATCAGGCGCCCCGCCGTACCGCGGGCCTTCGGGATGACGTCGTTGGCGTAGGCCTGGCCCTCGTTCTTCTGCCGCTCGCGGTCCTGGCCGGCCTTCACCGCGTCGTCGAACGCGGCCTGCACCTGCTCCGGCGGCTGCGCGTTCTGCATCGTCACCTTGGAGATCAGGATGCCGGTCTTGTAGCGGTCGAGGATTTCCTGCATCAGCTTGGAGGCGTTCGCCGCCACCTGCTCGCGGCCCTCGTAGAGCACGAAGTCCATCTTGCTCTTGCCGACGATCTCGCGGATCGCCGTCTCCGCCGCCTGCATCACCGAATCGTCCGGATAGCGGTTCTCGAAGATGTATTCGACCGGATCCTTGAGGATGTACTGGACGGCGAACTGGATGTTGATGATGTTCTCGTCGTCGGTCAGCATCAGGGCTTCCTTGAGCACCTTGTTCTTCTCGCTGCCGCGGTAGCCGACCTCGATCGTGCGCACGCCGGTGAGGTTCACCAGTTCGTGCGACTGGACCGGATACGGCAGGCGCCAGCGCAGGCCCGGCTCGGTGGTTTCCTTGAACTTGCCGAACTGCAGCACGAGGCCGCGGTTCGCCGCATCGACGATGTAGAAGCCGCTGGCCAGCCAGACGACGACGAGCAGCACGACGAGGATGCCGATGCCGCCGCCGAGGAACTTCGGGTCGAACTCGACCGGCGGACGGTTGCCGCCGTCGTTGCCGCCGCTGCCGCGGCCCTTCTTGCCGAGCATGCCCGACAGCCGGCGGTTGAAGTCCCGCCACAGTTCCTCAAGGTCGGGCGGTCCCTGGTTCGGGCGCCGGCCGCCGCCGTTGTTGTCGTTGCCGCGGTTGCCCCACTGCGGGTCGTTCAGCGACATGAGTAGTCCGAAGGTCGAAATCATTGGGGAGTGCCTGTGTCGATCACGGATTCCAGAATCGCCGAGGCGTCCTCGACGGAAGAGTGCGCTGCCTGCGCGCGTTCCAGCCTGATTCGCTGCGCCTTTTCCGCGGCATGCTCGGCGAGCGCCTGGCGCAGCAGCGGCAGACCCTCGCCGGTGACCGCGCTGACGCGAACGCGGCGGATTCTACCATATTCGTCCCGTTCGGCCGCCGCCGGCAGGCCGGTCAGATCCTGCTTGTTGAGGACGACGATCTGCGGCACCTCGGCGGCGCCGATCTCGGCCAGCACCTTGTCGACCTCGTGCATCTGCTCCTCGCGCGCCGGGTTGGCCGCGTCGACGACGTGCAGCAGCAGGTCGGCCTCGGCGGTCGCTTCCAGCGTCGCGTGGAAGGCGGCGACCAGCGCGTGCGGCAGGTCGCGGATGAAGCCGACGGTGTCGGAGACGACGATGTTGCCGGCGCCTTCCAGCCACAGCTTGCGCGAAGTCGTGTCGAGGGTGGCGAAAAGCTGGTCCGCGGCATAGACGCCGGCGTGCGTCAGCGCGTTGAACAGCGTCGACTTGCCGGCGTTGGTGTAACCGACCAGCGAGACGTTGAGCAGCCCGCCGCGCGCGCGCGCCTTGCGCTGCACGCCGCGCTGCCGTTCCAGCCGGACCAGCCGCTCCTTGAGCAGCTTGACGCGGTTGCCGAGCAGCCGGCGGTCGGTTTCGAGCTGCGTCTCGCCGGGGCCGCGCAGGCCGATGCCGCCCTTCTGCCGTTCGAGGTGGGTCCAGCCGCGCACCAGGCGGGTCGCCAGGTGCTCCAGCTGCGCCAGCTCGACCTGCAGCTTGCCCTCGGCGCTCTGCGCGCGCAGCGCGAAGATGTCGAGGATCAGCGCCGTGCGGTCGACCACCCGGCACTTCAGCTCGCGTTCGAGGTTGCGCTGCTGCGCCGGCGACAGTTCGTGGTTGAAGATCACCAGCCCGGCGTCGGCGGCGGCGACCATGGCGGCGATCTCCTGCACCTTGCCCTTGCCGGCGAAGGTCGCCGGGTCGGGGCTGGCGCGCCGGCCGCAGACGATCTCGGCGACCTCGGCGCCGGCCGACTCGGCGAGCAGGCGCACTTCCTCGACCTCCTCGCGCAGATCCTCGCGGCCGAAGTCGAGCTGGACGATCACCGCGCGCTCACTGGCGGCCGGACGTTCGAACATGGAAGGCTTTTTCGGATTTCAGAATGCAAGCGGCCCGCCGCGCTGGCGGCAGGCCGGGAAAGGATGCCGCATCAGCGGCCGGCGCGCGACGAAGGCGCTGCCTGGGTGGGAAACGCTTCACTCGCCGCCGTTGCCGCCATCCTGCTGGATGTTGACCGGACGGGCCGGCACGACGGTGGAGATCGCGTGCTTGTAGACCATCTGGGTCACGGTGTTCTTGAGCAGCACCACGTACTGGTCGAAGGATTCGATCTGCCCCTGCAGCTTGATGCCATTGACCAGATAGATCGAGACCGGCACGTGCTCGCGGCGCAGGGTGTTGAGGAACGGGTCTTGTAAAAGTTGCCCTTTGTTGCTCATGGTTGAAGCTCCATGCTTGTGTGGTTATTGAAAGGTGCGGAATCCGGAGAGTAGCGGAAATCCCGCGGAAAAGCCAACAATCCGGCGCTCAGGTCGGCCGCGAACTGCGCGGCCCGCGCTTCGATCCGGGCTTGTCGATATGACGCTGCGCCTTCTCGGCGTACGGATTCTCGGAGGTGTTGAACTGGATCTTCAGCGGCGTTCCCTGCAGTTTGAACGCTTCGCGGAAATAATGTTCCAGATAGCGGCGATAGCTGTCGGAAACGTGGTCGAGTGCGTTGCCGTGCACGACGATCAGCGGCGGGTTCATGCCGCCCTGGTGCGCGTAGCGCATCTTCGGCCGGAAGGCGCCGTGGCGCGGCGGCGCCTGGCGGGCGACGGCGTCGAGCAGCGCGCGCGTCAGCTTCGGCGTCGCCAGCTTGGCCATGGCCGCGGCGTAGGCGCCGTCGACCGAGCGGAAGAGCGTGTCCAGCCCCTGCCCCTTCAGCGCCGAGATGTAGTGGAAGCGGGCGAAGTCGAGGAACTTCAGCTTGCGTTCGAGCATCTGCTTGACCTGCTCGCGGGCGTAGCTCTCCAGGCCGTCCCACTTGTTCACCGCGACCACCAGCGCCCGCCCCGCCTCCAGCGCGAAGCCGGCGATGTGCGCGTCCTGGTCGGAGATGTCCTGCTGCGCGTCGAGGACGAGGATGACCACGTTGGCGTCCTCGATCGACTGCAGCGTCTTGATCACCGAGAACTTCTCGATGGCCTCGAAGACCTTGCCGCGGCGGCGCAGGCCGGCGGTGTCGATGAGCGTGTATTTCCGGCCGGCGCGCTCGAAATCGACGTGGATGGCGTCGCGCGTGGTACCCGGCAGGTCGAAGGCGATGACCCGCTCCTCGCCGAGCAGCGCGTTGATCAGCGTGCTCTTGCCGACGTTCGGCCGGCCGGCGATGGCGACCTTGATCACGCCGTCGTCGACGACTTCCTCTTCCGGCTCCGGATAGGGTTCGAGGACGAGGTCGAGCAGGTGGCGCACGCCTTCGCCGTGCGTCGCCGAGATGCTGTACGGCTGGCCGAGGCCGAGTTCGTGGAAGTCGGCGGCGGCGATGCCCCGGTCGAGGCCCTCCGCCTTGTTCACGGCGACGAACACCGGCCGCTCGATGCGGCGCAGCTTGTTGGCGATCTCCTTGTCCTGCGCGGTGATGCCGGCGCGGCCGTCGACGACGAAGACGACGATGTCCGACTCGGCGATCGCCTGCTCGGTCTGCCGCGCCATCTCGTGCATGATGCCGTCCTTGGCGAGCGGCTCGAAGCCGCCGGTGTCGACGACCAGGAAGGGCTTGCCGCCGAGCCGGCCGTGGCCGTAGTGGCGGTCGCGCGTCAGGCCCGGCAGGTCGGCGACGATGGCGTCGCGCGACTTGGTCAGGCGGTTGAAGAGCGTGGACTTGCCGACGTTCGGCCGGCCGACGAGGGCGATGGTCGGCTTCACTGCACGTCCAGCGCCAGGACGGAACCGCCCCGGGTCTGCAGCAGGAGCCGGTCGCCCAGGCGCTGCGGCTGCGTCACCACGGGCGTGCCGTCGGTCGTCGCGCGGCCGACGAAGGCGCCGTCTTCGCGGCTGAGGAAATGCACCATGCCCTGGAGGTCGCCGACGGCGATCGTGTTGCCGAGGGCGAGCGGCGCCGACAACTGGCGCTGGCGCAGCTTGTCCTGCTTCCAGATGCTGGCGCCGCCGGTGAGGGCGAGCGCGTGCACCGCCCCCTGGTCGTCGGAGACGTAGATGTGGCGGTCGTCGGCAGCGAGGCCGACGGCGCTCGACATGTCGCGCGCCCAGGCCAGGTTGCCGGTGCCGAGGTCGAAGCAGGCGATGCGCCCCTGATAGGCGACGGCGCAGATCATGCGGCCGGCGATGACCGGCGCGCTGGTGATGTCGGCGACGCGGTCGAGCTCGGTGGTGCCCTTGGGCAGGGCGACGGTGCCCTCCCAGGCCGAGGCGCCGTTGTTGGTCGTGATCGCCATCAGCTTGCCGCCGGGGAAGCCGGCGAAGACGTAGCCGCCGTCGATCAGCGGCGCCGCGAAGGTGCGCAGCGACAGCGGCGGCGTCTGCCGCTGGTAGACCCACTTGCGCTTGCCGTCGGCAGCGTCGAAGGCAAAGATGCGGTTGTCGCCGCTGCGCACGACGACGAGCGTGTCGCTCACCGCCGGCGCCGCCAGCACCTCGCTGCTGACGCGGGCGCGCCACAGCTCCTTGCCGCCATCGGCGTCGAAGGCCAGCACCTCGCCCTTCGGCGTGCCGACGACGACGCGCCGGCCGTCGCTGCCGACGCCGCCCGAAAGCGGCGTGCCGGCGTCGATCTTCCAGCGCACGGCGCCGCCCTCGATGCGCAGCACCTCGCCCTTGCCGCCGGCGACGAACGCGGCGTCGCCGACGACCGCCGGCGTGAACACGTAGATGTCGGACTTGCCGACGCTTTCCCGCCACGCCGTGCGCACGCCGATGGACGACGTGATCGGCGGCAGCTCGGCCAGCTTCGGGCCGGACGAGGAGAAGGGGTTGAGGCTGTCGAGGGTCGAGCAGCCCGCCGCCGACAGCACGGCGGCCAGCGCCAGCGCGATGCGCCGCCTCACTTCGCCGCTCCCGTGGCGTCGAGCTTGAGCTGCACCATCTCGCGGTACGGCGCGCTCATCTCGCGCGCCTGCAGCGTGTTGCCGGAGCCTTCGGCGGCCCGCGCCAGCGCCGCCAGCGCGTCGCGGTAGGCGGTGGCGGCCTCGTCCTTCTTACCCTGGGCGATGAACACGTCGCCGCGCAGCTCGGCGTAGCGCGCGTCGAAGGCCGGTTCGTGGCTGGTTGACAGCGCCTTCAGCGCCTCGTCGTAGGCCTGCTCGTCGAGCAGCACGGCGGCCAGACGCAGGCGGCCGAGGTCGCGCAGTTCGTCCTTGCCGTTCTCGGCGACCCAGGCCAGTTGGGCCTTGGCGCTCTTCAGGTCGCCGGCGTCGTAGAGCGCCTTCGCCGCGATCAGCGCGCCGAGCGGCGCGTAGGCGGTGCCGCCGAACTTCTCGATCAGTTCGCCGGCCGCCGTCTTCGTCTTCTGCGTGTCCCGCTCCAGCGCCGCGCGCTGCAGCACGCTGTAGATGCCGGAGGCCTGCGCCGCCTGTTGGGCCTGGTACCAGTTCCATCCCTGCCAGGCGAGAACGCCGAGGGCGACGGCCGTGATCAGGCCGGTCACCAGATTGCCCCACTGCTTCCACCACGCGCGCAGCGCGTCCAGTTGTTCCTGTTCTTCCAGATCGTAGGCAGCCATTTACGCTTCTTCCCTTTCGTTCTCGTCTTGCCAGTCCAGCAGCGCGTCCATGATCGTCTCCGCCAGTTGGTCGACCGGCACGCGCTTCTGTCCGTCGCCCGCCTCGCGCAGCGGCTTCAGGCTGACCTCGCCGGCCGCCGCCTCGTCGTCGCCGATGATAACCGCGAACGCCGCGCCGGAGCCGTCGGCCTTCTTCATCTGCGATTTGAACGAGCCGCCGCCGCAGTGCAGGATGGTGTCGATGCCGCCGTCGCGCAGCCCCTCGGCGACGCGGAAGGCCATGCGCGCGGCGGCCTCGCCGGCATGCACGACGTAGACGTCGGTGCCGCGCTTCGCCGGCTCGCCGCCGCTCTCGCGGATCAGCGCGATCAGGCGCTCGACGCCCATGGCGAAGCCGCAGGCCGGCTGGGCCTTGCCGCCGAGCTGGCCGATCAGGCCGTCGTAGCGGCCGCCGGCGCAGACCGTGCCCTGCGCGCCGAGGCGGTCGGTGACCCACTCGAAGACGGTCAGGTTGTAGTAGTCCAGCCCGCGCACCAGGCGCGGGTTGATGGTGAACGGCAGGCCGGCGTCCTTGAGGATGCGCTGCACGGCGCTGAAGTGTTCGAGTGAGGCTTCGCCGAGGTAGTCGATCAGCTTCGGCGCGCCGGCGATCGTCTCCTGCATGGCCGGGTTCTTCGAGTCGAGGATGCGCAGCGGGTTGCTGTAGAGGCGGCGCTTGGCGTCCTCGTCGAGCAGATCCTTGCGTTCCTCGAAATAGACGATCAGGTCGGCGCGGTGCCGCGCGCGCTCGTCCGGCTGGCCGAGGGTGTTGAGCTGCAGTTCGATGCCTTCGAGCCCGAGGTCGGCCCACAGGCGGGCGCCCATCAGGATCATCTCGGCGTCGATGTCCGGGCCGGCGAAGCCGAGCGCCTCGACGCCGACCTGGTGGAACTGCCGGTAGCGGCCCTTCTGCGGCCGCTCGTGGCGGAACATCTGGCCCAGGTAGTAGAGCCGCTGCGGCTGCTGCGCGGTCAGGTTGTGCTGGATCGCGGCGCGCACGCAGCCGGCCGTGCCTTCCGGACGCAGCGTCAGCGGTTCGCCGTTCAGGCTGTCGACGAAGGAGTACATCTCCTTCTCGACGATGTCGGTGACTTCGCCGATGGCGCGCGTAAACAGCGGCGTCGGCTCGACGATCGGCATGCGGATCGGCCGGTAGCCGTAGCCCCGCAGCCAGGCGCGGACGGTGTCCTCGAACAGTTCCCAGAATTCGGCCTCGTCCGGCAGGATGTCGGGCATCCCGCGCACGGCCTGGATGTTGTTGCTCATGCGTGCGGATTCTTTCTCTTGTAGGTGCGGGCCACGTAGGCGTCGACGATGGCCGTGAATTCCTCGGCGATGTTGTCGCCCCGGAGCGTCACGGTCTTGACGCCGTCTTCGAACACCGGCGCCGCCGGCGTCTCGCCGGTGCCGGGCAGCGAGATGCCGATGTTGGCGTGCTTCGATTCGCCGGGGCCGTTCACGATGCAGCCCATGACCGCCAGCGTCATGTTCTCGGCGCCGTCGTACTCGGCGCGCCACTGCGGCATCTTCGCGCGCACGTGCGTCTGGATGGTCTGCGCCAGCTCCTGGAAGAAGGTGCTGGTGGTGCGGCCGCAGCCGGGGCAGGCGGTGACCAGCGGCGTGAACGCGCGCAGGCCCATGGTCTGCAGCATTTCCTGGGCGACGATCACTTCCTGGCTGCGCGAGCCGCCGGGTTCGGGCGTCAGCGACACGCGGATGGTGTCGCCGATGCCCTCCTGCAGCAGCACGCCCATCGCCGCCGTCGAGGCGACGATGCCCTTCGAGCCCATGCCGGCCTCGGTCAGGCCGAGGTGCAGCGCGTAGTCGGACTGCGCCGAGAGATCCCGGTAGATGGCGATCAGGTCCTGCACGCCGGAGACCTTGCAGGAAAGGACGATGCGCTCGGCCGGCAGGCCCAGCTCGACGGCCTTGCCCGCCGATTCGAGGGCCGAGGCGACCATCGCCGCGCGCATCATGTCCACCGAGTCGAGCGGCTCGGCGCGCTTCGCGTTCTCGTCCATCATGCGCGCGAGCAGGTCCTGGTCGAGGCTGCCCCAGTTCACGCCGATGCGCACCGGCTTCTGGTAGCGGCAGGCGAGTTCGATCATCTGCGCGAACTGCTCGTCCTTCTTCCTGCCGAAGCCGACGTTGCCGGGGTTGATGCGGTACTTGGCGAGCGCCTCGGCGCAGGCCGGGTGGTCGAGCAGCAGGCGGTGGCCGTTGTAGTGGAAGTCGCCGATCAGCGGCACGTCGACGTCCATGCGGTCGAGCTGCTCGCGGATCCTCGGCACGGCGGCCGCGGCTTCCGGCGTGTTCACCGTGATGCGCACCAGCTCCGAGCCGGCGCGCGCCAGCTCCGCGCACTGCACGGCGGTGGCGACGTGGTCGGCGGTGTCGGTGTTGGTCATCGACTGGACGACGACCGGGGCGTCGCCGCCGACCGTCACCTTGCCGATCCTCACCGCCCGCGTCGGGCGGCGCTTGATGCCTTGCGTCATGCTCGCTGCGATTCCTTCGTCCTCATTCGACGGTGACGCGCGCCACGTCGTCCTTGCTGCGCGGCTGCAGTTCGATGTCGCGCCCCTTGTAGCTCACCGTCACGTGCGTCGCGTTGCCGACGACGAGCGCGAACGGCGGCCGGCCGTCGATGGCCTGCTCGGTGTCGGCGGCGTTGAGCTGCGAGAAGACGACCTGGCCGCTGCGGTCGCGGACCTCGACCCAGGACGGCTGCGCGAAGCGGAAACGGAGGGCGCCGGCCGCGGCCGGCGCGGCGGGCGCCGGCTTGATCGGCATCGGCGCGGACACCGCCGGCGGCGCCGGTACGGGCGCCGGCGCGGCAGCGGCCGGCGCCGGCGCGGTTTCCGCAACCGCGGCGCCGGCGGCCTCGGCCGGCGCTTCGGCGTCGGGCGCGGCCGCCGCGGGCGCACCGTCGGCCGGCGGGAAAAGCTGCCCCTGCGCGGCTTCGGCCGCCGGCGGCGCCTCCTCCGCGTCGGTCTTCCAGAAATCCTGCGGCACGAGGAAATAGGCGACGACGGCGACGACCACCAGGACCAGCCCGGCGAGCACCGCCGCATAGTCGCGGCGCTGCGCCTGGCCGCTCTCCGGCATCACCGCCGAGGCGTTCTGCGGCAGGTCGAGGCGCACCGGCGGCGCCGCCGGCACGTCGAGGTCGGCGAGCAGCCCTGCGGCGTCGATCTGCACGACGCGCGCATAGTTGCGCACGAAGCCGCGGACGAAGGCGTGCCCGGGCAGCTTCGCCCATTCGCCCGCCTCCAGCGCCTCGATCTGGCGCGACGACAGCTTCAGCGCCGCGGCCAGCTCGGCGACGCTCATGCCCCTCGCCGCGCGCGCCTCGCGCAGGCGCTCGCCGACGCTCGGCCGCGCCGCGACCACCTCCTCCACTGGCCCCTCTGTGTGGGTTTCACTCATTCGTAGTTTCCCCTGAGCAGTTCTTGGTATTCCTTCGACGCCGGGAAGCGGCGCCGCAGTTGCGCGGCGTAGCTCATCTCCGTCTCCCGGTCGCCGAGCTTGCGCTCGACGCGCACGCCGAGCCACAGCGCCTCGGCGTTCGCTTCGACGCGGCGCACCAGTTCGGCGAGCCGGACGCGCGCGGCGTCGAAAAGGCCGGCGCGGTAGTCGAGCTCGGCGAGCTGCAGCGCGACCATCGGGCTGCCGCTGGTCAGGCGGTAGGCCTGGTCGAGATGGTCGCGGGCGACATCGAGCCGGCCCATGGCCATGGCGCACTGGCCGGCGTTCAGATGGGCGCGCTCGGGCGTCTGGTAGAGACGGTTCTTCAGCGCGCGCTCGAACTGCGGCATCGCCTCCTTGCCGCGCCCGTTCTGGCAGAGGAACCAGCCGTAGTTGTTGGCGATCTCCGGGTCGTCCGGCGCATGGCGCAGGGCTTCGCGGAAATTGTCCTCGGCGTGGTTCGGCTCCTTCAGGAAGTGGTGCACCAGCGCGCGCATGCTGTAGGCCGGCGCGTAGGTCGGGTCGATGTAGATGGCGACGGTCAGCTCTTCCATCGCCACCGGGACGTTGCCGTCCTGGAAGTAGAGCGCGCCGAGCTCGGTGTGCACCTTGGCGCGGCTGCGCGGGTCCTTGACCGTGCGCTCGGCGCGGCCGTCGCCCTGCTGGCCCTGCGCCGCGGCGGGCAACAGAACGGCGAGAAAAACGGCGGCGAGCGAGCAGCGGAAAAGCGTGGCGATCATCATCCGGCCTCGTGCAGTTCGATGATGCGGCGGCCGCTGCGCCGGGTCTTGTCGCGCACCTGCCCGGCGAGCTGGCCGCAGGCGGCGTCGATGTCGTCGCCGCGCGTCTTGCGCGTGGTGGTGACGACGCCGGCGTCGATCAGGATGCCGGCGAAGCGGCGGATCCGCTCCGGCTTCGAGCGCAGGTAAGGCGAGCCGGGGAACGGATTGAACGGAATCAGGTTGAACTTGCACGGCACGTCGCGCGTCAGCGCGAGCAGTTGCCGGGCGTGCGCGTCGCTGTCGTTCACGCCGTCGAGCATCACGTACTCGAAGGTGACGAAATCGCGCGGCGCCTTCTCCAGGTAACGCCGGCAGGCGGCCATCAGGTCGGCCAGCGGGTATTTGCGGTTGATCGGCACCAGTTCGTCGCGCAGCGCGTCGGTCGGCGCGTGCAGCGAGACGGCGAGCGCCACCGGACATTCGTCGCGCAGGCGGTCCATGGCCGGCACCAGGCCGGAGGTGGAGACGGTGACGCGCCGCCGCGACAGGCCGTAGGCGTTGTCGTCGAGCATCAGGCGCAGCGCGGTCACGGTGTTCTCGAAATTGGCGAGCGGCTCGCCCATGCCCATCAGCACGACGTTGCTGATGATCCGGTCGCCCTTCGGGTCGAAGCCGAGCGCCCGGTTCGCCTGCCACAACTGGCCGATGATCTCGGCCACGGTGAGGTTGCGGTTGAAGCCCTGCTTGCCGGTCGAGCAGAAGCTGCAGTCGAGCGCGCAGCCGGCCTGCGTCGATACGCACAGCGTGCCGCGGTCGTCCTCGGGGATGAACACGGTCTCGACGGCGTTGCCGCCGCCGACGTCGATCAGGAACTTGCGCGTGCCGTCGTCGGAGAGCCGGTCCGAGACCACCGCCGGCGGCGCCACGACCGCCGTCGCCTTGAGCTTGTCGCGCAGGCTCTTGGCGATGTCGGTCATCGCGTCGAAGTCGTCCTGCCCGAAGCGATGCATCCAGCGCAGCACCTGGCGCGCGCGGAACGGCTTTTCGCCGTTCGCGGCAAACCAGGCAGTCAGGCCTTCGGCATCGAAATCGAGTAGGTTGGTCGACATCTGTGAGGAGTCAGGAGTGAGGAGGGAGGAGCAGGATTGGCGTGACGAAAAACCGATCGGTTTTCCTCCTCACTCCTATCTCCTTACTCCTCACCGAATCTGAATCAGCGACCCGAATAGACATTCATTTCCGGGAAGAAGAAGGCCACTTCGACCTTGGCGGTGTCCGGACCGTCGGAGCCGTGCACGGCGTTGGCGTCGATCGACTCGGCGAAATCGGCCCGGATCGTGCCCTTCTCGGCCTTCTTCGGGTCGGTGGCGCCCATCAGCTCGCGGTTCTTGGCGATGGCGTTCTCGCCTTCGAGCGCCTGGATCATCACCGGGCCGGAGGTCATGAACTTGACGAGATCGGCGAAGAACGGGCGCTCCTTGTGCACGGCGTAGAACTTGCCGGCTTCCTCGGCCGACAGCCAGGCCATCTTGGCGGCGACGACCTTGAGGCCGGCGCCCTCGAAGCGGGCGTAGATCTGGCCGATGACGTTCTTGGCGACGGCGTCGGGTTTGATGATGGAAAGGGTGCGTTCGATGGCCATGTTTGCTCCGCAGTGCTAGGCAGTTGAGAAAACGGGGAATTTTAGCAGATCGCGGACGAAAGCACCCTGGCCGGAGACGAAATTCGCCGCCGCGCCGGCCCCTCCGGCGGCGGCGGGAATCCCCGGAAACGCCCTACTGCTCGACGAAGGCGCGCTCGATCACGTAGTCGCCGGCCATGCCGATGTGCGGCGAAATCTGGAAGCCGAAGCTGTCGAGCATCGTCGAGATTTCCTTGAGCATCGCCGGGCTGCCGCAGATCATGCCGCGGTCGGTGGCCGGGTCGAGCGGCGGCTCGCCGATGTCGGCGAAGAGCTTGCCAGAGTAGATCAGGTCGGTCTGGCGGCCTTCGTTGCGGAACGGCTCGCGGGTCACGGTCGGGTAGTAGATCAACTGATCGCGGATCATGTCGCCCAGGTATTCGTGGTCCTTGAGGTCCTGATCGATGTAGTCGTGGTAGGCCAGTTCGCTGGTCCAGCGCACGCCGTGGATGAGGATGATCTTCTCGAAGCGTTCGTACATCTCCGGGTCGTGGATTAGGCTCATGAACGGCGCCAGGCCGGTGCCGGTGGCGAACAGGAACAGCCGCCTGCCCGGCTTC
This sequence comes from Rhodocyclaceae bacterium, assembly GCA_019455325.1. Lineage (GTDB taxonomy): Bacteria > Pseudomonadota > Gammaproteobacteria > Burkholderiales > Rhodocyclaceae > Proximibacter. The sequence goes on from JACFMQ010000001.1 coordinate 550,105, forward strand.
AGGTCGCGCAGCACCAGCGTGCCGGTGGGCTTCTTGCTGACCAGCAGCGTGTCGCCCTCCTTCAGGTGCTGCAGCCGCGAGGTCAGCGGGCCGTCCTGGACCTTGATGCTGAAGAATTCGAGGTGCTCTTCGTAGTTGGCGCTGGCGATGCTGTAGGCGCGCATCAGCGGCTTGCCGCCCACCTCGATGCCGATCATGACGAACTGGCCGTTGATGAAGCGCAGGCTCTTGTCGCGCGTGGTGCGGAAGCTGAACAGGCTGTCGTTCCAGTGGTGGACGGAGAGAACGGTTTCGGAAATGAAATTGCTCACGGTGAAATTTTCCTGGGTTGAAGGTTGGTCATGAAGTAAAGGGAATGCTCAGGGCTCGAATCGGTAGCCGACGCCGATCTCGGTGATGATGTGGCGCGGCTGCGCCGGGTTGTCCTCGATCTTCTGGCGCAGGTGGCCGACGTAGACCCGCAGGTACTGGTGGTTCTCGGCCGCCTGCCCGCCCCACACCCGGGTCAGCAGGTGACGGTGCGTCAACACCCGGCCGGGGTTGGCGGCGAGGAAGGCGAGCAGCCGGTACTCGATCTGGGTCAGGTGCAGCGGCACGCCGCTGCGCGTGACCGTGCGGTTGACGCAGTCGATGGCGTAGTCGCCGAAATGGATCGTCGGCACCGACGCCAGCCGCTCCGGCGAACGCCGGCGCAGCAGCGCGCGCACGCGGGCGAGCAGCTCGGCGACGCCGAAGGGCTTGGTCAGGTAGTCGTCGGCGCCGGCGTCGAGCGCATCGACCTTGCTGCCCTCGCCGGTCCTCGCCGACAGGATGAGGATCGGCACGCTCGACCAGGCCCGGTAGTCGCGGATGAAATCGACGCCGTCCCGGTCCGGCAGGCCGAGGTCGAGGATGACCAGATCCGGCCGCGCCGCGGCCGCCTGCACGGCGGCGTGCGCCGCGCTGCCGGCCTGGCAGACGCTGAAGCCCTCGCCTTCGAGGGCCATGGCCACGGCCTCGCGGATGCGCTCCTCATCCTCGACGATGAGGATGGTTTCCGCCTCACTCACGGCTGCCCCTCCATGTCGTCGAAGTTCGGCGGATCGCCGATGGGCAGGCCGATCCGGAAACAGGTGCCGCCGCCCTCGCGGTTCTCGGCGGCGATGCCGCCGCCGTGCGCGTCGACGATGGTCCTGGCGATGGCCAGGCCGAGGCCGAGGCCGGGAATGTCGGACTCCGCCCGGCCGCGCTGGAAGAGGTCGAAAATCCGCTCCATGTGCTCGGCGGGCAGGCCGGGGCCGGCGTCGCAGACGGCGATCTCCAGCCGGTCGGCGGCGCGGCGGACGAGGATTTCGATCGGCGCCTCCGCCGGCGCGTACTTCATGGCGTTCTCGACAAGGTTCCAGAGCACGCGCTCGATGAGCACGGCATCGATGTTGATCGGCGGCAGGTCCTTCGCCACGTCCACCCGCAGTTCGCGCGCCTTCCACTGCGTCCGCACCTGCTGCAGGGTTGCGCCGAGAACCTCCTCGACCGGCTGCCAGGCCGTGTTGAGGCGGAGCCGGCCGGCGCTCAGCCTGGCCATGTCGAGCAGATTGGTGGTCTGCCGGCTGATCGACACCGCCTGGTTACGGATCGCTTCGAGCATGTGCTTCTGCCGCTCGGGCGTCGCCTTGCCCAGGGCCACGGCCTCCGCCATGCCGACCAGCGCGGTCAGCGGCGTGCGCAGGTCATGCGACAGCGCAGAGAGGATCGAGTTGCGCAGGGATTCGGCGGCGTGCATGACTTCGGTTTCGCGGGCGCGCTCGGCGAAGTGCGAGCGTTCGAGCGCCACCGCCAGCACCGAGGCGACCGTCTCGACGTATTCGACGGCGTCCTGGGTGGACAGCGCCGCGGCATCGACGTCGAAGACCAGCACGCCCTGCACGCCGCTGGCCGCGGTCAGCGGCAGCAGCGCCTGGAAGCGGCCCTTGCCCGACGGGCAGGAAAGAAAGGCGTTGTGCGCCGCGCATTGCGCCAGCAAGGCGGGCTTGACCTCGCCGGCGGCCGACGCGAATTCGTCGGGAAAGAACACGCGCACCTGCCGCGCATCGAACGATCGCGCCAGGAACTCGCCGGTCGCCTCGACGACGGCGCCGGGCGTCGCCGCGCCAGCCAGTTGCCGCGCGAAGGAATAGAGGGAGGTACTCTCGGCCGTCTTGCGGCCGGCGAGCTCGGCCTGCTGCTTGAGGCGCGAGGTGAGGTGGCCGACGATCACCGCCACCACCGGCATGATGATCGCGCTCAGCAGGTACTGCGCCTCGGTGATGGCCAGCGAGAAGTCCGGCGGCACGAAAACGTAGGCGAAGCAGAGCGAGGCCAGCACCGCCGCCGCCACCGCCGGCCCGCGGCCGAAGCTCGCGGCCACGACCACCACCGCCAGCACGTACAGCAGCGCCACGTTGGAGAGGTCGAACGAAGTCCGCGCCGGGCTGAGCGCCAGCGTGCCGGCGAGCGTTCCCAGCGAGGCCCAGAGATAGCCGCGGAGGGGCGGACCGGTTCGATTCCGTTGCGCGGATTCCATAACCCGGCGCATGCTAAGGAATCGGATATAAAAATGCCATCAAAACCCCTTCGCCGCACGGATGCGGTAGCGGGGATCGTGCCTTTTCCGGGAAGTGCGGCCCCGATCGCCCGGGAGGGCAGGGCCGGGAGGGCCGCCCGCTGGCGCGGGCGGCGGGATGCGCGAAAAGCGGCGCCTTAGAAGAAGATGATGCCGCCGAGCGAGATGGTCCGGTTCCTCGCGTCGAAATGGCTGTCCATGACGTTGTCGACCCGCTCCTGATTGAACTCGCCGACCAGCGTGATGAACTTGTTCAGCGAGTGATAGACGCCGACCGTGTAGGCGCGGTTCTTGATCGTGTTCAGCGGTCCACCGCCGACCCTGCTGACGAAGCCGTTCTTGTCCTTGTTCTGGCCGTAGTTGATGCCGACCTTGGTATCGCCGAACTTGTACGTGCCCTGCAGGAAATGGCCGCGCGAATCGGTCCTGTCGCCGGCGCCGTCGCTGCCGCCGAGGAACTGCGCGCCGACCGTCGACAGGCCGAGGCCGCGACCGGTGAAGGCGTAGGCCAGCGCCTCGAAGTTGCCGAACGCGGCCTTGACGCCCAGCTCGTAGCCGGAGGCCGAGTGCGACTTGTTGCCGACGCAGCCGGCGCTGGTCGAGCAGTCGGTGCTCTGCGTCACCAGGCCGGCCCACAGCTTGCCCGGCGCCGGGCCCTTGAAGTCGTAGGAAGCCATGGCCTGGAAGCCCGGCGACTTGGTCTCGTCGCCGGCGAACTTGGCCGGCTGGAAGATGCCGGCGGCGGCCTGGAAGCCGCCCAGCGCCGGCGTCGTGTAGGTGATCTGCGGCTGGAAGCCGGTATACATGTAGCCGTGGCCGATCATGCCGAAGGTGGTGTTGTACGGGATGCCGGCGTTGCTGGTGCCGCCGACGCCGAGCAGCGTCATGTCGGAGAGGATCACGTTCTGCCCGAAGAGGCCGATGTCGCGGCCGAACTTCAGCGAACCCCAGTCCTTGTTGCCGAACTGGAAGTAGACGTTGCGCGTGTCGATCTGGCTGAAGGCGTCACTCCGGCCGGTGCCGCCGGGGTCGCCGATCGGCAGGCCGACCACGTCCGAGTTGTTGTTGATCCCCGGCGCGAAGCTGAAGTGCGCCTTGATGTCCTGGCCCTTGGCCTGCGTCGTCATGACGAAGTTGATCCAGCCCGGCAGCAGGCCGTTGGTCAGCGCGCTGTTGTTCGTCGTCGTCGAGGCGCCGGTCGCCAGGCTGGTCATCTTCGCCTCGCGGTTGACGTAAAAACCGTTGATCGTGCCGTTGATGTCGAGCGTGATGCCCTCGTGGGTGAAGCTGACGGCGTGCGCGCCGGTGCTGCCGCAGACGGCGGCGACGGCGAGCAGCAGCGGACGGACGGATGCTTTCTTCATGAAATGTCTCCAGATATCGTTAAGGCGATTCCCGCCGGCGTGCACCGGAATACGCGCCGGACCTCCCCCGCAATCGCCGGCCGGCGGCCGGCGCTGTGGTGTGCCGGATCGACTGCGAGGCACGTGCCAGCCGCCGCCGCGGCGCCGGCCGTTCCAGGAAAACCGTTTCGATACAATGGATTGACGCCGGTCGGCGAATCGCCGCCGGCAGGCGCCGGCGGCGCGTGGAGCGTCCAGAATCTGGACAGTCGGCTGCGCCGCTGAGCCAGAACGCAACAGGCGGCGCGGCGCGCAGGCAATGAAAAAGGCGGCCGCAGCCGCCTTTTTCGTTTGCCGGAAAACGCTCAGTCGCGTTCGCCGGTGAAGGCCATGATCAGGTGGAGCAGGCTGACGAAGACGTTGTAGATGTCGAGGTACACCGCCAGCGTCGCCGTGATGTAGTTGGTCTCGCCGCCCTGCACGATGCGGCTGATGTCGTACAGGATGTACGCCGAAAAGAGCATCACCGCCACCGCCGAGATGGTCAGCGCCAGCGCCGGGATCTGCAGGAAGATGTTGGCGACGATGGCGAGCAGCACGACGACCAGGCCGACGAACAGGAACTTGCCCATGTTCGTGAAGTCGCGCTTGCTGACCGTGGCGATGCCGGCCATCGTGAAGAAGATGGCACCGGTGCCGCCGGCGGCCATGGCGATCATCGACGCGCCGTTCGAGAAGCCGAGCGCCACCTGCAGGATGCGCGAGAGCATCAGCCCCATGAAAAAGGTGAAGCCGAGCAGCAGCACGACGCCCATGCCCGAATTCTTGGTCTTCTCGATGCCCCAGAAGAAGCCGAAGGCGATGCCGAGGAAGAGCAGGAAGGAAATCAGCGGGCTGCCGGCGAAGAACGAGAACTGGAGCTGCACGCCGACCAGCGCGCCGATCACCGTCGGCACCATCGTCAGCGCGAGCATCAGGTAGGTGTTGCGCAGGACACGGTTCTGCTGGAGGGCGACGTCGCGGACCGGGCGGCCGGCGGAACCCCATTGATACTGTTCTTGCATATGCTTGATCCTCCGAAGGATTCGAACGTTTACGGCCGTGAGACTACGCAAAGAAGATGAAAGTTGCAACGCCGGCCCGGCAGCGGACGGTAACAGTTTGTGACCACGGGCCGAAGCGCAGGCCTCGCCCGAGAGGGCGAGGTCAAGCGAGGCAAGCCCGTTCCGGCGCCGAAGGCGCCCTGCCCTGTGGCGACTCACGTGTTATCATCGGCGCCCTCCGGAAGCGTGGCAGAGCGGTCGATTGCACCGGTCTTGAAAACCGGCAAGGGGCAACCCTTCGTGAGTTCGAATCTCACCGCTTCCGCCAGCCGGAGCGGCCGGACCTCCGAACTTCCTCCTTCGGCCTGAACGCGACGCTTCCATCGCCATGACCTCCGCCGCTCCCTTCGTCGTCCGGCCGGCCAACGCCGGCGCCTTCGGCCTGCTGCCGGCCGACGGTTTCCGTCTGACCAGCGGCGAATGCGACGACTGCGCGACGATCCCGCAGGCGCTGTGGTTCTTCCGCCAGGAGCGGATCGCGGTGCCGCGGCCCGACCGGCCGCTGGCCGGCTTCTCGCGCACGCTGCCGCTCGTCGACGACCTCGCCGCCTGGCACGCGGCGACGCCGCCCGGCTCGGCGCTCGACTATCCGCCGCTGGTCTGGACCGCCGCCGACGGCGTCGTCGCGGCCGCCCGCCTCGCCGCCGACGGCCTTCGCCTGCATGCCGACGGCGTCGACCTGCCGTTCGCCCTCGCCCCCCGCCACCCGCTGAACCGCGCCTGGTACGACGCGTCGAGCGTCCGCTTCTTCGCCGGCAGGCCGCTGCGCGCGCGCGGCGACTGGCAGGACGGACGCTTCGTCGCGCGCACGCTGTGGCCGCTCGACTTCCGCCTGCCGGCGCAGCCGCCGGCGCGGCCGCTGGCCGCCGACCCGCTGGCGCTGCGCGAACGCATCCGCGAACTGCCGCAGGGCGGCGCCCGTTCGCCGTTCGCCGCCGAGCGGCTCTGGCAACGCCCCGGCGCCGCGGCGGAGCATATCGGCCGACCGGTGCTCGCCTTCATCCTCAACGGCGCGCAGGGCGACGACGACGAGGCGCACGGCGGCCACTTCGCCGTCGCCACCGGCCGCGTCGGCGACGACGGCGCCATCCACGACTGGCTGACGGCCAATTACTACACGCTCGACGCGGAAAGCGAGAAGGGCATCATCGCCGCGCCAGTGCCGCTCGACAACTACCTCGCCGATCTCAATGCCGGCCAGGCCTGGTACCGGCCGTCGTACCTGTTCGTCGCCGTGCTGCGCGACGCGCGCACCGCCGCGCACGTGCAATCGGCGCTCGGCCGCGTCTACAACCAGTTCTACCGGCACCAGTTCGGCTACCAGCACGCGCGCGCCAACTGCGCCGGCATCAGCGTCTCGGCGCTGCGCGCGCTGGGCTGGCGGATTCCGGCGCGCGGCCCGGAAAGCTGGCTGCGCGCGATCGCCGCGCTGCCGGCGGTGGCCGCGGCCAGCGGCAGCCTGCGCCAGGGCAAGGCGAGCTTCGACTACCTGACCGAAGACCGGACCCGCCTCTACCCCGCCGTCGCCTTCGAGGAGATCGGCGCCGACCTGCTGCGTCTGGCCGGCGGCACGGCCGAGCGGCGATTGAGCGCCTTCGAGCGGATGCTGGCCGAGGACATCGACGCGCTGCTGCTGCTGCGCCTCCCGCAACTGCCGTCGAGCCGCGCCTGGGGCGACCATCCGGTGGTCGACAGCCGCGAGTACCGGCGGCGCATGCCGAAGGACCCGGCCGAACGGCAGATCGTCCCGGTCGGCCCCCGGCCCTTCCCGAAGGACTTCATCGATCCGGCGGCGCCGCGCGAACCGCCGCTGCGCTCGGACTACGCGCTGGCCGGATATGCCCTGCTCCTGCTGCTGGTCGTCGCGCTGGCGCTGCAGAGCGTGCTCTAGCCGATCTCCTCGATGCAGGCCAGCAGGCGGCGCCGCTGTTCGGGGTCCAGCCGGTGGAATCTTTCCAGGAGCAGCGCTTCCTCATCGCTCACGGCATAGAAATAGGCCATCGGCAGCCCCAGCTCGCCGGCGACCCGTTCGATCAGATCCAGCCCGGGGACCCGCTTGCCGAGCTCGTAGCGATTCATCCGGGTGCTGGCCGAGGCCGGGTCGATGCCTACCCGGATGCCGAGCTGCTCTTGGGAAAGCCCGGCACGCATTCGTGCTTCCTTGAGTCTTTTCGGTAGCGTGGACATGTCGCTCTTCGATGGCCTGAAGAGCGAGATGGTCCCGAGTTCTGCTTCACCGAATACTACCAATTTGGTAGTATTCGGCCATCGACGCATCGTGCCGCCACCCCGGCCAGGCGGCCGAACGAACCCGGTCGGCTCGCCCATATACGCCATAAGTCATACGCCATAAGTCATAATCACGAATTGCTTATCAACCTTCCGGGCGATTTCCCGTGACCCATCCGACCGATCCGCCGGCGAACGCCGTCCGTCAGAACAGGCACCGGCTCGCCGTGGTCTGGCTGTCCTCGACGCTGGCGCTGTCCTTCCTGGCCGCTTACTGGTGGTCGCTGGCCGTGAATCACAAAAGCATGCGCGAGGACACGGTGCGGCAGGCGGAAATCCGCGCCGCCCAGTCGGCCGATGCCATGGCGCAGCAGATCGCCATGCTGGTGCGCGGGATCGACTACGTCCTGCAGACGCTGTCCAAGGAATATCTGCTGCAGCACCGGAGCGGCTTCGACCGCCTGGCGCGGGGGGTGGTCAAGGACTATCCGGCGGGCGCCATCGTTCAGATTTCGGTGGTCGATGCACAAGGGATGTTGCGCTACACGAGCCTCGACGGCGCCGGCGAGCGGACGATCTCGATCGCCGACCGCGAGCACTTCCAGGATCATCTCGCACGGCCGGCGCCTCACCTGTATATCGGCAAACCCATACAGGGCCGCCTGTCCGGGCGCTGGTCGATCCAGTTCTCACGCCCGCTGTGGCGCGACGAACGGTTCATGGGGGTGATCGTGCTGTCACTGTCGCCCGGCTACCTCGCGTCGCTTCTCGGCCAGTTGGCCGGCGATCCCCTGGATACGGTGTACCTCGTGCACGACGACGGTTCCTATCTGGCGCGCTCGAGCGATCTGGACGAGGTGCTGGGAACGGCCCTGCCGCCGGATCGCCCTTTTCTGGCGGCCGATGCGCCGCTACGGGGAAACTACTCGCTGAGCGCCAAGGTGGACGGCATCCACCGCTTCTACGGCTGGCGCAAGCTGCCGGACCTCGGGCTCAATCTGGGGGTCGGCCTGGCCTCCTCGCCGGTTCTGGCGCCCGTCGAGCAGACCATCCGGCTGAGCCGGATCCGCAGCGCCGTCGGCACCGGCCTGGTCCTGCTGGCCTGCGCCTGGATCGTCCTGCTGTTCTGGCGCATCGAAAAGCAGAAACGCACCCTGCGAACGATCTTCGAGGTTTTGCCGGTCGGCGTGCTGATCGTCGACCGCCAGGGCGAGGTGAGCAACTGCAATGCCATGGCGGCGAGCCTCGTGTCCAGCGACGGGACGTGTTCCGGGCGCCTGGATTCGGAGCGCCTCGCCGCCAGGCTGATCGGCGAGGACGGCATGCCGCTGCCGCCGGGCAGCGCGCTGGGACAGCGCGCCTGGGCCGGGCAGGAGCGGATTTCCGGCGAAGTGGTCGGGCTGCTGGCCAGCGACGGCGAGCCGCGCTGGCTTTCCGTCTGCGCGGCGCCGCTGAGCGAAGAGCGGCACAGCGGCGCCGTCGTGGTGCTGACCGACATCGGCCACAGCAAGCGCACGGAAATCGATCTGGCCGAAAAGGAGGCCAGGCTGCGCCTGGTGCTCGAAGCCGCCCGCTACGGCATCTGGGACTGGAACATCGATACCGGGGAAATCCATTGGGACGCGCGCTGCGCGGAAATGCTGGGCCATGCGCCCGGGCGCTTCTCGCCGCGCTATGCCGAATGGATCGCCATGCTGCATGAGGCGGACAAGGAAAAATTCGTCAGCCGCCTGCAGCGGTGCATGCAGTCGTCCGAGCCTTTCGATCAGGATTTCCGAGCGCGCGATGCCCAAGGCGACTGGCAGTGGCTGGAAACGCGCGGCAAGGTCGTGGAATGGGATCACGGGCGCCCGGTTCGGATGATCGGCATCCATACCGACATCGGCCGCCGGGTGGCGGCCGGGCAACTGCGGCGGGCGCTGCTCGACAACGGTGCCGCCGCCATTTTCATCGCCAACCCCGAACGACGCATCGAATACGCCAACCTGCAGGTGACGGCGCTTCTCGGCTATGCGGCCGACGACCTGCTCGACCAGAGTTTCCGGATCCTGCACCTGGACGAGGCGCACTATCGGGATTTCGGCCCGAACTACGACAGGCTTCAGGAAGAAGGTCAGATCGAGGTCGAATTCCCATTCCGCCACCGGGACGGGAGCGTCCGCTGGTGCTCGATCCACGGGACGCATCTGAATCCTTTCGACGACAGCAAGAAAATCGTCTGGACCCTGTTCGACAACACCGCGCGCCACTTCGCCCAGGAGGCGCTGCGGGCCGCCGGCCAAAGGCTGGAAACCATCGTCGACCGTTTCCCGGCCGGCGTGCTGGTGGTGGACACGGAAGATCGCATCACCCACAGCAACAGGACCTTCGCCAGCCTGTTCGGACCGGAATTCGTTCCCGAGCGCCTGCTGGGCATGCGCCGGCAGGACGAGATCGCCCGCCTGGCCCCGCTGTTCGAGCAGCCGCCGGAAGCCGGGCCGGCAGGCGAGGAACTGCGCATGCGCGACGGCAGGATACTCACCCGCGAAGAAATCCCGATCGCCGGCAAGACCGCGGTGGCCGGCCGCCTGCTGATCTATCGGGACATCACCGAATACAAGCAGCGGGAAGAAATGCTGGAGCATCTGGCGACCACCGACGCCCTGACCGAGCTCGCCAACCGGCGCAGCTTCGTTCAACGCTGCGAAATGGAGCTGGGGCGTCTGCGCCGCCATGGCGGAGAGGGCTGCGCCCTGGTGATGTTCGACCTGGATCACTTCAAGCGGGTGAACGATACCCGGGGACACGCGGTCGGCGACCAGGTGCTCGTCCATGTCGCCAGCATCGTCAGGCAGTTGCTCCGGACGACCGATGCCGCCGGCCGGATCGGCGGCGAGGAATTCATGGTGCTGCTGCCGGCGACGAACCTGGCCGGCGCCAGACGATTCGCCGAGCGGCTGCGCCGGACGATGGAAGACAGCCCGATCACCGGCGCCGGCGAGACGTTCTCGATCAGCACCAGCCTGGGGATCACCACTTTTCCGAGGAGCGAGGACGATGATCTCGCCCGTGCGATGATCCGGGCCGACCAGGCCCTGTACGCGGCCAAGGCCCGGGGGCGGAACAGGGTCGAGGAAGCCTGATCATCCGCCCGATCGGCGGCGCTCCCGGCGTCTGCGGGGAGACCGGCAAGAGAGCTTCAGGAAATGCGGCCGATCACGGGCAGGAAGCACGCTCGGACGAAGCGTCGCCCGCCGCGTCGTCGCCGAGCAGTTCGAGCAAGCCTTCGCCGAGGCGGCCGCGCCAGTGGTACCAGTCATGGCCGGCCGCATGCTCGCGGTAGGCGACGCGGTAGCCTTTCGCCCGCAGCACGTCGCGCAGGTGCCGCGTGCCTTCCAGGATGCCGATGCCGCGCCCGTTGCTTTCGAACAGGCCCGCTTCCAGCAGGAACGCCACCGGCACCGCCGGTTCCGCGGCGAAGCGGCGGCTCAGCCATTCGGGTTCGCGCTCGTCTTTCGGCGACCACCAGAACGACCCCGACTGGCTGTAGACCCTGCCGAACAGTTCGGGATGCGTCAGCCCGGCCCAGGCCGCCGCCAGCCCGCCGTAGCTGGCGCCGCCGATGACGGTGCGCGCCGGCTCGGCGCAGACGCCGGCCGCCCTCGCCCACGGCATCAGCTCCTCGGCGAGGAAGCGGGCGAAGCTCGGGTTCGGCGGCAGTTCGCCGGAACGCGCGTCGCGGTCCGGGTTGCCGATCAGGATGGCAGCCGTCGGCGGCAGCCTGCCGGCGGCGACCAGGTTGTCGAGGATGTCCGCGGTCGACGCCGTGCCGGCGTGGATTTCCCCGTCGAACAGCACGACCAGCGCATTGCCCGGCCGGCCGGCCCGGTAGCCGGGCGAACGGTAGAGATGGACGGTGCGCGCGTTGCCGAGCAGGGCGCTGCTCAGGCGATGCGCCGTCAGCATTCCCGCGGCGACGCCGGGGCTGCGTTCGACCCACGCCTGCGCCGGCGCCTGCGGCAGTTCGAGCAGCGAATCGCCGTCGTAGGCATCCACCGGCTGCGCCGGATGACTGCGCGGATTGAGCGGATCGCGCCGCAGCGTGGCGACGATCGCCCGCCGGCGCATGGCCGGCGGCGCGTCGAGCGCCGGCACGTCGGGCGCCATCCTGTAGGTCAGCCGCGTATCGGCCGGCAGGCGATAGCTGCGATACCAGACATCGGTCTGCCCGAGGCGGAACAGTTCGTCGTGTTCGCCGGACGGCGCGCCGAGCAGGCGGACGTTGTGCTCCGCGCCGCGCCAGAGAAAGGTCACCAGGTATTCGTTTTCGCCCAGCGGCGGCACGACGCCGTGCCGTTCGACCAGCGGCGCGCCGCTGCGCGCGACCTCGTCCCAGAAGCCGGCGAGCGAAGCGCCCGTTGCCAGGGCGCGCAGGCGCGGGCTTTCCGGCTCGCCGCCCGGCGCTGCCGGCGGGCTGGCACGCGGCACCAGCCGCTCGACCTCCAGCCGGTAGGCGCCGCCGGCATCCGCCTGCACGGCCAGCGCATAAGGCCCGGCGTCGCCGGCCAGGAACATGAACTCGTCGCTGTCGTACAGGCCGGCGCTCAGGCGGCGCACCGGCCTGCCCAGGGCATCGAGCAGGAACAGGCGGACGCCCGCGCCGACCAGACGGCCGCGGGCGACCTGGCCGGCCGGCAGCGGCAGGGGATGGACCTGGCGCTGCCCGGCGGCCAACTGGCCGGCGAAACCGACGGGCTTCGCCGGCACCTGTTCCGCCGCCGTCGCCGGCATGCCGCCGGCGACCGCCGGCAAAGCGAGGCCGGCCGCCAGCAGGCAGATCGACGCCAGGCGTCTCATGCCGGAAAACTGGTCAGAATTCCGCACCGAGGCTGATGAAATAGCGGCGCCCTTCCTCGTTGTAGTCGGTCGACACCAGGCGGTCGTCGCCCTTGTCGCCGATGTTCAGCACGCCGGCGCGCAAGGTGTAGGTCTTGTCGATGCGCCAGGTGGCGCTCAGGTCGGCGACATTGTAGGCGTCCTTCTTCAGGCCCTGGAAAACGTTGAGGTATTGCTCGCCGACGTGGCGCACGGTGCCGGTGACCGTCCACCGCTCGGCCGGCAGCCAGTTCAGGGACAGGTTGGCGGCGTGCTTCGGCCGGTAGGCCAGCGGCTGCTCCTGCGCCGTGCTGGTGTTCCTGGCGTCGGTGTAGGTGTAGTTCGCGCGCAGCGACCACTGCGGCGAGAACTGCGCGCGGAAGCCGACTTCGACGCCCTTGGATTCGACCCTGGCGACGTTCTCGTAGCCGAAGATCGGCCGGCCGTCGGGCAGGAAGCCGACGAAATTCGGCATGGTCGGCGCCTGCGCGGCGTTGGCGGTGCGGTTGTCGATCGAGATCATGTCGCGCAGTTCCGTATCGAACAGCGTCAGGCTGCCGCCGTAGGCGCCGAAATCCATGCTCACGCCGATTTCCTTGCTGGTGCTGGTTTCCGGCTTCAGGTCGGGGTTGCCGATGATGTAGCAGCCGACGGTCGGGCTGCCGCAGGAAACGGAACCCCAGTTCGGGCTGCCCTGGAGCAGCGTCGGCGCCCGGAAGGCCCTGGCCCAGCCGCCCTTGAAAGTGATCGACGGCGTCAGGTGATACACCAGGTAGGCGCGCGGGCTGTTGTGGCCGCCGAAATTCTCGTGGTGATCGTAGCGGTTGCCCAGCGTCAGCTTGAGCTTGTCGCTCAGGCTGATCTCGTCTTCCAGGAAGAGCGCGGACTGGCGGATCTGCGCGTTCGGGTCGGTGCCGAAGGTCGGCGTTCCCGGCCAGCCGGAGAGCAGCGCCGGGTCCTTCAGCTTCTCGCGGCGCCAGCTGCCGCCCAGGGTGAGGATTTGCCCGGTCGACTCCCAGGGCAGGATCAGCTTGCCGTCGACGCTGTCCGAATTCGCCGTGTTCGGGTTGACCTGGCCGGTGACGACGCCGGTCAGGTTGCGGGTTTCGTCGAAATTGAAGGTCAGCTCGGAGCTGCCGAACGCGTAGCGCCCGAGATGGGTCAGGTAGGCCGCGTCGCGCTTCATGATGAAGCCGTTGTGGTCGCGCTCGCTGGTATCGTAGCCGAGCCTGAATTCGTGGCCGGTCAGCGGCGTCCAGGTCAACTGGCCGTTGGCGTAGCGATTGCGGATCTTCTGGAAGCCGGGCTGGGCGGTGCCGCCGACGCGCGGATTGACGTCGTCGTCGGCGTCGCGCTTGTCGTAGCCGGCGGTGAAGCGCATGCCGAGCACGTCCGGGATCAGCGGCCCGCTGGCGCCCAGGCTGATGCCGCGCATGTCGCCGGCCTCGTGCTTTTCCTGGAACACCGCGTCGGCCCGCAGCGAACCGCGCCAGGTCTTGCCGACCTTGCGCGTGATGATGTTGACGACGCCGCCGATCGCATCCGATCCGTACAGCGACGACATCGGGCCGCGGACGATCTCGATGCGCTCGATTTCCGAGGTCGGCACCCAGCCGCTGTCGTAGTCGTTGCCCCGGAACATCGCGTTGGTCGAATTGACCCGCCGGCCGTCGATCAGCATCAGCGTGTAGGACTTGTCCATGCCGCGGATCTGGATGCCCGGCACCAGGTTGCCGCTGCGCGTCAGCGTCACGCCCTCGACCGTGCCGATCAGTTCGGCCAGCTCCTGGACCGGCTTGCTGTCGATGTCTTCCCGGGTCAGCACCGAAATGCTGGCCGGCGCATCGCGCAGCGTGGTTTCGATCGACGAGGCGGTGACCACGACGGCATCGAGAACCTTCCCGTCGTCCGCGCGCAGCGCGGCGCCCGGCAAGGCCAGGGCCAGACCGACGAACACGGACAGCGGACGTAAATGAAATTGAGCGGACTGCATCGGAACTCCCCTGGGTAAATGGATATTGGTTAAAATCAATGAGACTAATTAGCATTTGCGCATCGTCGGAAGTATGCCCCCTCTCGTCTCGAAGCACCTCTGCCGGAAACAGGAAAATGTCTGAGCCGCACAATTTCGCGCGGCCCCGCGGCCAGATACGGACCGTCACGCGCGCCGACCTGGTCGGCTCGGTGGGCTTGCTCGGCTCCTGCTATTCCTTTCGCGGCCCCCTGCCCGACGCCGACGCCGAACTGCTGCACGGACGCTTCGAAACCCTGAACCTGCGGCCGGGACTGATCCTGCACGCGGCGGCGGTGCGCGACCTGTGCGATCTGAACACCTGGAACGGGCTGCATCCGGGGCTCAAGATCGTCGTCGTCATCGGCGGCTGCACCGATCTTTCCTTCGGCCACCACCGCTTTCTGCTCGGCCCCCAGGCCCCGGCGCCGGCGCTGCGCAGCCACGGCATCCTGGTGAATCTGGCGGAGAACGACGTCTTCAGCCGCCGCTGGCAGCGGCACCGCCAGGAACAGAAGGTCAGCCTGACGATCACGCCCGAATGGCTGGAACAAGGCGGCTACGAATGTCTGAGCGGGCACCGCCGACTGGAAAACTTCGTCCGCACGCACCTCGCCCGCCATGAATGGCGGCTGTCGGCGAGGTCGCGGGAACTGGCGCGCCACATTCTCGAACCGATCTCGTTCCAGCCCGGCCTGCACCGCCTGCAGCTCGAAAGCCGCTGCCTGGAACTGGTCGGCGAAGCCCTGTCCGCACTCGCCTCCCCCGTCGCCGGCGAATGCCGTCCGCTGCGCGACGGCGAGCGGATTCGGCTGGAGCGCCTGCGGGAACTGCTGCACAGCGAGGAAGTGCTCGGCATGACGGCGGGCGACATCGCCCGCCGCATCGGCAGCAATCCGACGACCTTGCAGAACCTGGCCCAGCGGGCCTGGGGCTGCAGCCTGTTCGAGCGCCTGCGGGCGATCCGCATGGAAAAGGCGCATGCCTGCATCAGCCGGGGCGGCAGCGTCGCCGAGGCCGCCGAGATCGCCGGCTACGCCTCGGCCAACAATTTCTCCACCGCCTTCAGGCGGCGTTACGGCATGCCGCCGAGCAAGGCCAGGCAGAGCTGAGGCGGATCATGCTCTGGCGGAAGTGAGCTTCATGGCCGCTCCAGATATGCAACGGCTTGACGCCCATCTGATGAATTCATATCATATTCAATATGAAACGAATCGTCCTCGATACCAACATTCTGGTTTCCGCAACGCGCAGCCGCACGGGAGCGTCATTCGCCGTATTGCAGGCACTGCGCCAGGGCCGCTTTACCGCGCTGGCCTCCGTGCCGCTGTTGCTGGAATACGAGGCGGTGCTTAAACGCCCCGAACATCTGCAGGCGGGCGGGCGCACGCCAGCGATGATCGATGCTTTCCTGGATGCTCTGTGCCTGCACGTCGAACCGGTGCATCTGCATTATCTGTGGCGTCCGCAAACCCGCGACGCCAACGACGAAATGGTGCTCGAAACCGCGCTCAACGGCCGGGCCGACGCCCTGGTCACCTTGAACACGGCGGATTTCGCCAGGGCGACCAGGCGTTTCCGCCTGAACCTGCTGACCCCGGGCGAGTTCTATCAACGACATCTGTCATCGCCGACGAAGGAGGATTGAAAATGGCCAACTACGCATTGCGCGTCCCCGAATCCCTGTTCGAATACGCCCGCAGTGTGGCGGAAGAAGAAAAGGTCTCGATGAACCAGTTCTTCGTCACCGCCATCGCCGAGAAGGTCTCGGCGCTCAAGACCGAAAGCTATTTCCGCGAACGCCTGGCGCGCGGCAACGATGCGGCCTTCGACGCCTGGCTCGCCGCCAGCCCGGACGTACCGCCCGAGGCGGGAGACGAACTGCCGGGCTGAGCAGGGATTGCCGATTGGATGGGAATGAACCGCCTGCCGCCAGCAAGCAACGGCAGGCGATGCGAGGCGGACGGAATCAGAAGGCGTATTTCAGATTGACCGCGACGTTGCGCAGAGCGCCGTAGAAGTTCAGCGCCCGCCTCTGGCCGTCCCACATCAGCGCATGGGATCCTTCCCGCCGGCGGCGTCGAGCGCAGACGCCCCGGTCCGGCGTTCCCGCCCATCGCGCCCGACCACGCCGCGACCGGACGGCGCCTTCCGCCACGGCCAGTAGGCAAGGGCGAACACCAGCACCACCGCCGCAACGCTCAGCCAGCCGAACCACAGCACCGTGCCGAAATTTGGCTCCCAAGCCCATAGGCAAAGGCCAAACGACAATCCGAGCAAAGGCCAGCCCAGCCCGCGGAACAGGTGTTTTTCCATCGCCGTCGCCTGCCGGTGCAGCAACACCTTGCCTTCGCGTTCGCTTGCCAAGGCCAGCAGGGCGAAGCCCGCCAAACTCAGGAGCAGCACGGCCAGATGCCAGCCGAAATGCAGATCGGGCATCATGCAGCACCTCCTTGCATCAGCCACCAGGAGCACAGCGAGACCGTGCCGGTCCAGAACAGCAGCCAGCCCCAGGCCCGCTTCGCGGTCAGAGTATGGAAGGCCCAAAGCAAAATCAGCACGTAGACCAGAAAGCCGATATCGGAAGCCAGCATCACCGCGTGCGCCCGTCCGGTCGGCAACAGCAGCGCAATCAAGATCGCCAGCGCCGACATCAGCGCATAACCGCCCACTGCCGCCGCCAATACCCGCGAAGCAACGCTCAGGCGATATTTGGGGCTTTTCATGCGGGCACCCCGGCCACAGAACGCCATCGCCGCCAAAGCCTCCACGCCATCACCCCAAAAACCGCCGCCAGCCCGAACATCGTCAGGTCGACTCCGGCCAGCCCCCAATCCCCGGCAGGCAGCGTCACACCCAGGTGCCGCTCGGTGGTCAGCGCGTTGAGCAGCGGAATCAGCCCGAAAGCCGCCGTCGCCAGCCACAGGGTTTCCACCCAGGCCCGCTTCTCCGGGCGCAGCGCGGCGTAGAGGATCAGCCAGCCCCACACCGCGAATAGGCAGTTCAGTTCCCAATCCGCGCGGTCGACCAGCGAAACCGGCAACAAACGGTTGGCCCAGAAATACGCCGCCACGCCCACCGGCAGGCCGGCGAACACACCGATGTTCAAACGCGCCACCAGGCTCAGTCCGAAACCGGCCGCCGAGCCTTCCCGCGCATGCCGCTCGCGCCGCTTGACCACCCACAGCACCATGCCGGTGGCGATCATGACGCAACCGAGCAGGGCGGAAATCACGTACAGCCAGAGCAGTCCCGCCGTGGCGAACCAGCCGTCGTGCAGCGTCAGCATGAACCAGCGGAATTTGATGCCAGGGCCGTATGCCTCGACCTCGATCGGCGCGCCGGTCGTCGCATCGAAGCGGAAAGTCGTCTCGGGATTCTCGTAACGCGGCAGTTCGCTGCCGTGCGGCCGGCGCAGTTCGATCTGCAGAACGCCGCCCGCCGGGTGGGTGATGCTGATCTCGCCGATTTCATTCTTTCCCAGCGTCTGCTCCGCCTTGTCGATCATGGCGGCGATCGATGCGGCAGGCCGCTGGACGGGCAGCAGCGTCCTGTTCCGCCCGGTCAATTCTCCGTAATAGCGCTTCACGGCATCCTCGCCGGTGCCATAGACGACCGCCACCGGCAGCGGCAGGCTTTCCCTGTCGAAATACACCAGCCCGCTGTAGATGATCATCACGAAGAACGGCAGCGCCATCACGCCGGCTACGTTGTGCGCATCCAGCCAGGAACGCCGCCCCTTGCCGCGGCGGAAAGTGAAGAAATCCTTGAAGATCCTCTTGTGCACGATCACGCCGGTCACGAGGCCGAGCAGCCCGAGCATCGCGCAGGCGGCGACGATGCGGATGCCGGCGGCTTCGCTGAGGTAATACAGCTCACTGTGCAAATGGAGGAAAGCGCCTCCGCCGTGAGTCGCGCGCGCCTCCGGCTCGGGGATGACGGCCCCGGTCGCCGGGTCCAGGCTGCTATGGCCGTAGCCGCTCCCTTGCCAGCCGACGCCCGGAATCGATCGCCTTTCCTGCCGGCCCCGATGCCGCTCGTGCGGCAGGAGGATTTGCCAGCGCGTGGCGCCCGCCGCATGTCGTTCGAGATGATCCAGCGCATGCGCCACCATCGTTTCCCGCGGCACCTGCCCGGTCGGAACGCTCAACGACCGCTCCGGCTGCATCCAGCGCGTCACTTCGAAATGAAACATGGTGGCCGCGCCGAACACGAAAATGAAGAACAGCAGCCAGCCGACGACCAGCGTGCCCCAGGTGTGCAGCCAGGCCATGCTCTGGCGGAAATGATGCTTCATGATTTCGAGCCCGAATCGACTTCCCCCGGCATGTCCCGCCCCGGGGGAAAATCGTCCGAAATCAGAAGCCGTATTTCAGGTTGACCGCAAACCTGCGGGGCGCGCCGTAGAAAGTGTAGAACCACGGGTTGCCGACCGATTCGTAGTATTTCCGATCGAACAGGTTGTCGACGGTCATACCGATTTCGGCCTGCCGGCTCAGTTGATATTTCGCCATCAGGCCGACCAGGGTATGGCTCCCCTGCTCGACTCGGTAGCTCCCGCTCTTTTGATAAATCCGGCTCTGGGTCCGCAGATTTCCGCCGATCGTCCATCCCGTCGCCGGAATCCGGTAGGTGGTATGGAGGCGCAGGAGGTGATCCGGCATGTTGTTCGCATAGGGATCACCCTTGTTCGCGCCTTTGGCGTGCTCGCTATGGACATAGGTATAACCGGCGCCAACCTGCCATCCCGAGGTGATTTCACCGTTGAGGGACAAATCCACCCCCTGGCTGACCACTAGGCCGGCGGCCTTGTAGCAGTATCCCTGGCAGATATTGCCCGCATCGTAGGGAATGCTCTCGTCGCGCAGCGCCAGATTGGTCTGCTCCAGGCGGAACGCGGCCGCCCCGGCATGGAGCCGCTTGTCGAAATATTCTCCCTTGATGCCCAGTTCGTAGTTTTTGCCGACGACGGGATCGACCGTGCTGCCGCTGGAAGTCAGATTGCTTTGCGGCTTGAAAATGTCGGCATAGCTGGCATAAGCCGAATGGGCCTTGTCGATGTCGTAGATCAGCCCGGCGTAAGGCGTGACCACCGCGTCCTCCTTCTGCATCCGGACACCGGCATTCTTGTATTCATACCAACTGACGCGGGTCCCGAGAATCAGCTTGAGCGGATCGGCGAGGTTCAGGCGGGCGACGCCGTACACGCCTCGCTGATCCGTTTTGCTTGGCGTGCCCCATGCCCCCATCAGTGACTTGGCGGGCCGGGAAACGTCTCCGTCGAATTGATAGATGTTGATGGGCGTGACCTGATCCCAGTATCCCCGGGACGTCTCCTTCATTTTCGACCCGTTCATGCCGAAAACCAGTTCGTGGCGCCGCCCCATGAGATTCAACGGGCCGCTGGCATACAGATCGTAGCTGTCCGAAGAAAAATCCCGCTGCACAAGCTGCTGGTAGAGATTCAGACCATTCCCGGTCGCCACGTTCAAATTACCATACAGGTAACTCGATGCGTTATCGACGTCGGTCTGGTTATGACTGTAACTGGCGCGCAGCAGCCAGTCGGCAGGCAGTTTCTGCTCCAGATTCAGCGTGTAGATCCGGTACTCCTTCTTGATGCCATCGTCTGCTCCGCTGAAGAAGGACGACCGCCGCAAGTGAAGTTCGCTGCCGTCAGGGGCCGTCGGTACGCCAAGGTAATTGTTGCCATCGTTCTGTTGCCAATGGATGCTGGCACCCACGGTCGTCGTCGGCGTCAGGTCAGCATCGACGACGCCATAGAATCCCTTCTTGTCGTCGTAAACGTGATTCACGAACGAATCGCTTTCGTCCCACAGCACGACTGCGCGGCCGCGAATCTTTCCGGAGCCGATCAAAGCCCCCGAAACGTCTCCGACAAGACGTTTCTTGTCCCAGGAGCCCAATTGCGCTTCGACGTGCGCCTGGAAGCTTTCGGTCGGACGTTTGCGGATCAGATTGACGGTCCCCCCCGGCTCACCCGCACCGCTCAAAAGACCGGCAGCCCCCTGCAGAATCTCGACGCGATCGAGGAATGCGCTGTCCGGCGATGGATTGCGATTGCCCTCGCCGATCCCGATCGGATTCATCATTCCGTCGTACTGGGTCTGAAGCGCAAAACTCCGGCTGTAATAGAGGTTTCCATCGGCGCCTCTCTGGCTGAGCACGACCCCGCTGATGCTTTCCAGCACGCTATCCACGCTGGTCAACCCGAAATCATCCATCTTCTGCCGCGTCACCACCGTCACCGTCTGCGGCGTCTCCCGCGGCGACAGCGCCAGCTTGGTCGCCGTCGTCGTCACCCGCGTGGTGTAGGAACCGCTGCCCTCGGTGGTGCCGCTGCGCTCAGCGGCCGCAGTCACCTTCACCGTGCCCAGCGTCGCTTCCCCCTGCGCCGGCTGTGGCAGCCGGCGCAGCCGCCAGCCGCCGCCGTTGCCCGGCAGGGCGTCCAGCCCGGTGCCTTCGAGCAGCCGGTCCAGCCCCTGCTGAATGCCGTAGCTGCCTTGCAGCCCCTGGGTGCGCAGGCCGGTCGTCAGCGATTCCTCGAAGGAGAGCGTGATGCCGGCCTTGGCGGCGTAGGCGTGCAGCGCCGCCGACAGCGGCCCGGCGGGAATGCGGTGTTCGACGGCGACGCTCTGCGCCAGGACGGGCTGGGAACCGATCGCCAGCCCGGCGCCGGCCAGGGTCATCAGGGCGAGACGGACGGCGAAGGCGGCGGGCGCGAGGCGCCTGGGGCCGCGCTGCCGGGTGGAACGGCGCTGCTGGGTCATGGAAATACCTTTCCGGTCGCGGTTGATCGAAGTGCTTTCAATCGACACGTCAACCGGGAGAGGCAAAAGGTGACACGGGTTGGGAAATTTTCCGGCGGCGCCTCATCGGCCGCGCAGCACCTCGGCCAGCATCGGCAATGGAATCGCCTCGATATCCTCGGCGAGCCGGTAACGCTCGCTGCCCGGATAGACCACGTAGCGCCGCTCCGGCTTCAGGTCGGCGCAGGCGACATGGAAGCCGCGTTCGAGCCTGGGCGTCAGGCTGCGCTTGATCTCAACGGCCCACAGGCGCTTGTCCGGCCAAGCGAGCAGCAGATCGATTTCCGCCCCGGCGCTGCTCCGGTAGAAATAGGCCTGGATGGTGGTGTCGGCGTTGGCCAGCAGGTTCTCGACGACGAAACTCTCCCAACCGGCACCGACCACCGGATGGGCGAGCAGGCTTTCCTTGTCGGGAATGTTGAGCAGCGCATGCACGAGCCCGCTGTCGCGGATGAAGACCTTGGGCGACTTGACCAGCCGTTTGCCGAGGTTGGCGTGCCACGGCGGCAGCCGGCGCACGAGCAGCAGATCGACCAGCAGGCCGAGGTAGCCGCCGGCGGTCTTGACGTCCACGCCGAGGTTGCGCGCGAACTGGGCGGTATTGAGCAGGCCGCCCTGATGATGCGCCAGCATGGTCCAGAAGCGGCGCAGGGTTTCCGCTGCGATGCGCGGGCCGAACTGGGGGATGTCGCGCTCCAGGTAGCTGCGGATGAAATCCTGCCGCCAGCGCAGGCTCTTCGCGTCGTCCGGCGCCAGCAGGCTTTCGGGAAAGCCGCCGCGCAGCCAGAGCTGGTCAAGCGGCCGATCGCCGATTTCCAGTATCTGGAAGGGCGTCAATTCCAGATAGGCGATGCGCCCCGCCAGGGTTTCGCCGGATTGCTTGAGCAGGTCGAGCGAGGCCGAGCCGAGCAGCAGGTATTGCCCGGCGCGTCGTCCGGCGCGGCGGGAGCGGTCGATCAGGCCGCGCAGCACCGGGAACAGGCCCGGCGCGCGGTGCACCTCGTCGAGAATGACCAGTTTGTCGAGATGATCGGCCAAGTAAAGCTCGGGCTGCGCCAGCTTGGCTCGGTCCTGTTCCGACTCCAGGTCGAGGTAGAGCGCATTCCGCCCTTGGGCGATTTCCAGCGCCAGCGTGGTCTTTCCCGACTGGCGCGGCCCGAGCAGGGCAACGGCCGGCGTGTGGTCGATGGCATCGAGCAGTTGATCGGTCAGGCTGCGTTTCATGCTTGCAATTATGGAATTTCATTCCCTGATTTACAAGGATGAACCGACCACGACGGCGCCTTGGCGCACCTCCCTCGATAGCCGCCCATCAGTGCTCGGGGACTCATTCGCGGCAAGTTGAAAATGAACGGCCATGAGGTCTCATGGCGCGCCCAGCGTCACCCAGTAACGGCTCCGGTAGGTGATGGACACCGGCAGCGTTTCGCGGACCATGGCCAGCGCCGCGTCGGTGTCGTCGGTGCGGAAGACGCCGGAGATGCGCAGGTCGGCCACCGCCGGGTCGCAGCGCAGCAGGCCGGGGCGGTAGCGGGCGAGTTCGGCGGCGAAGTCGGCCAGGCGCTGGTCGTGGGCGTGGAGCACGCCGTCGGCCCAGCTCTCCGGATTGCGGCCGGGAAGCGTGGTCGACCGCGGGCTGGCGGCGTCGAACTCGGCGGACTCCCCCGCCTCGACGACAAGGCGGCGTTCGGCGTCGGCGGGCCGCAGTTCGACCTTGCCCTGGCTGACGCCGACGGCGATGACATCGCCCCGGTCGCGCACGGTGAAGCGGGTGCCGATCGGCACGATGCTGCCGAACCTCGTCCGCACGCTGAACGGATGCTCGCGCCAGGCGGCCGCCTGCCCGGTCTCCACGAGGATTTCCCCCCCGTGCAGGAGGATGCGCCGCTCGCGCTCGTCGAAATGCAGGTCGACGGCGGTGGCGGTGTTGAGCACCAGCCGGCCGCCGTCGGGCAGGCCGATTTCCCGCTTTTCTCCCGTGGCGGTACGGTATTCGGCCGTCCATTCGCGCCACGGCGCGTGCCGCCAGGCGATCCAGACGCCGGGCGCGGCGCCGAGCAGCACGACCAGCGTCCGCAATACGGCGCGGCGGTTGTTCTCGCGCTGGCGGCCGAGCACCGGCTTGCCGATGGCCGGCGGCACGGCGCCGAAATGACGGCCCAGGCGCTCGGCCTTCTGCCAGGCCCGCTCGTGGGCCGGGCTCAGGGCCCGCCACTGGCGCCAGGCGGTTTCGTCGGCCGCGCTCATTTCGCCGGCATGCAGACGCACCAGCCATTGCGCGGCTTCCTTGACGATCTGCGGCGGCAGTTCGGCGGGCAGCGCCGCGCTCACTGGACTACCCTCCTGTCGCTGCGCGACATCCTCCCCGAGGGAGGAAGAGCGCCCCCTTCGGGCGGCCGGGCGGGGGCGCTCATGGCATCAGCGTCAGGCAGCGTTCGAAGGCCTGCGCCATGTGGCGCTTGACCGTGCGCAGCGAGACGCCGAGCCGTTCAGCGATTTCGGCGTAGGTCAGGCCGTCGACCTGGGAATGCAGGAAGACGGCGCGCACCGTCGGCGGCATGGCGTCGAACAGGCGGTCCAGTTCGTGCAGCGCTTCGAGGATGATCGCTTCGTCCTCGGGTGACGGCGCGAGGCTTTCGGGCAGCACGGCCAGCGTGTCGAGCCAGGCCTGCTCCAGGTCGAGCCGGCGCCGGCGATTGAGCATCAGGCCCTTGGCCACCGTCGTCAGGTAGGCGCGCGGTTCGTGCAGCCCGTCGAGCACTTGGCGGGCGAACTGGGCCTTGAGGATGTTCAGGAAAGTGTCGTGCGCCAGATCGGCCGCGGCATGGCTGTCGCCCAGCCGGCGCTGCAGCCAGCGGTGAAGCCAGCCGGCATGTTCGACGTAAAGCGCTCTGACGGCCTCGCCGCCTGCGTGGGTCTGATTCATGGTCTGCGTGCCCGGGATGGTGTTGGTGCATTGCCTGCCGTAACTCGGCAGGCGCACCGCACGCAATATTAACCGACAAGAACAATTCTTATTCAGCTTCTATCGACAACCGAGGCACCGCAACGCATATGCGGCCCGGGAGATCATCGGTACACAGGATGACGGCGACACAGCGCCGTCACCTGCTCCCGAACCCGGCCCGCAGCCTGTTCGCTGTCGCCGGTTTCCAGGGCGTCCAGCACGTCGCACAGCCATCCGGCCAGCGTCTCGCATTCAGGCACGCCGAACCCCCGCGTGGTCACGGCCGGCGTGCCGATGCGCAGCCCCGAGGTGACGAAGGGCGAACGGGGGTCGTTGGGCACCGAGTTCTTGTTCGCCGTGATGTGGGCACCGCTCAGGGCAGCGTCCGCATCCTTGCCGGTGTACGGTTTGCCGGAGAGGTCGATCAGCATCAGGTGGTTGTCGGTGCCGCCGGACACGATCCGGTAGCCGCGCTGCAGGAGCACCGCAGCCATGGCGCGGGCGTTGGCCACCACCTGTTTCTGGTAGATCCTGAACGCCGGCGACAGGGCCTCCTTGAAGGCCACCGCCTTGGCGGCGATCACGTGCATCAGCGGGCCGCCCTGGATGCCGGGGAAAACCGCCGAATCGAGCTTCCTGTAGAAATCCTCGCCCTGCCCCCTGGCCAGGATGATGCCGCCGCGCGGACCGCGCAGCGTCTTGTGGGTGGTGCTGGTGACGACGTGGGCGTGCGGCAGCGGGTCCGGATACTCGCCGGCCGCCACGAGACCGGCGACATGGGCCATGTCCACCCAGAAGACGGCGCCCACCCGGTCGGCGATGGCGCGCATGCGCGCCCAGTCCTTGTGGCGCGAGTAGGCCGAAAAGCCGCCGATGAGCATCCTGGGGCGGGTTGCCAGCGCGATGCGTTCCATCTCGTCGTAGTCGATCCGTCCGGTCCCGGGGTCGAGGCCGTAGGGCACGATCCTGTAATGCCGGCCGGAGAAATTGGACGGGTTGCCGTGCGTCAGATGGCCGCCCTGGGCCAGATTCATGCCCATCACGGTGTCGCCAGGATCGGTCAGCGCCAGGAACACCGCCGCATTGGCCTGGGCGCCGGCGTGGGGCTGCACGTTGGCGTAGTCGCAGCCGAACAGCGCCCTGGCCCGCTCGATCGCCAGGCGCTCGGCCACGTCCACGTTTTCGCAGCCGCTGTAGTAGCGCCGGCCGGGATAGCCCTCGGCGTATTTGTTGGTGAACACGGAATTCTGGATGGCCATCACCAGCGGGCTGGCATAGTTCTCGGAGGCGATCAGTTCGGCGTGATCCTCCTGGCGCCGCGCTTCGCTGCGGATGGCTTCGGCCAGTTCGGGATCGAAATCGGCAAGGGTCAGGGATTCGGGATACATGGTCGTTCACCAGGGTTGGAAGGTTTGAGGAGCGCGGCGAGGCGCGCGACGATGTCGTCGATCTCGGCCTCGTCGCAGATCAGCGGGGGCAGGAGGCGAACGGTCGTGTCGCGGGTCACCGTGACGAGCAGGCGCTGTTCGGCCAGCGCCCGCCCGACCAGCGCCCTGCAATCGCGGTTCAGCTCGATCCCGGCCATCAGGCCCAGACCGCGGATGGCGACCACGTCCGGATACTCGTCGAGCGCCTGGCGCAGCCCGGCGAGCAGGCGATCGCCCAGGACGGCGGCCCGCGCGGGCATGTCGTCGCGCGCCATGATGTCCAGCACGGTACACGCCACCCGGCAGGCCAGCGGATTGCCGCCGAAGGTGGAGCCGTGCTGGCCGGGCGAGAACAGTTCGGCCGCCTGCCCGCGCGCCAGGCAGGCGCCGACGGGAAAGCCGTTGCCGAGCGCCTTCGCCAGGGTCACGACGTCGGGCGCGATGCCCGCATGCCGGTGGCCGAACCAGGCGCCGGTGCGGCCCAGGCCGGTCTGGATTTCGTCGAGCATCAGCAGCCAGCCGTGCCGGTCGCACAGGGCGCGCAGTTCCCTCAGGTAATCGGCGTCGGCGACGCGGATGCCGCCTTCGCCCTGCACCGGCTCGATCAGCACGGCGACGATGTCGGCCGACCGTTCCGCCGCCCGGCGCACGGCCTCGATGTCGTTGTAGGGCACGCGCAGGAAGCCGGGCAGCAAGGGCTCGAAGCCGCGCTGCTTGGCAGGGTTGCCGGTGGCGGACAGCGTGGCGATGGTGCGGCCGTGAAACCCGTTTTCCATCACCAGAATCTGCGGTTGCGCCACCCGTTTGCGCTGGCCGTGCAGACGCGCCAGCTTGAGGGCCGCCTCGTTGGCCTCCGCGCCCGAGTTGCAGAAGAAGGCCCCCTGCATGCCCGCCAGCGCGCACAGGCGTTCGCCCAGCCGCTCCTGCCAGTCGATGCGGAAGACGTTGGAGGTGTGCAGCAGCATACCGGCCTGCTCGGCGACGACGGCGGCGATCTCCGGATGGGCGTGTCCCAGGCCGGTGACGGCGATGCCGGCGATGGCGTCCAGATATTCCACGCCCCGCTCGTCCCACAGGCGCGCGCCGCGGCCGCGCACGAAGGAAACGGGCTGGCGGGCATAGGCCTGCATCAGGTGCGAGGTCATGGCTGTGCCTCGCCGGGCCAGTAGTAGCGATCAGGCAAGGCGCGCACGCCGAAGATGGCCTGCCCGACGCGCACCACGGTGGCGCCTTCCTCGATGGCGATGTCGAAGTCGCCGGACATGCCCATGGATAGCTCGTCCAGACCGATACCCGCCGGCGCCCCGTCGCGCAGCCGGTCACGCAGGGTGCGCAGCAGCACGAAGCACCGGCGCACCCGTTCGACCTCGCCGGAAAACAGCGCCAGCGTCATCAGCCCGCGCACGCGCAGCGCCGGAAACGCCGGCAGCGCCTGCACGAAGGCCGGCACATTCTCGGGCGGCAGGCCGTATTTGCTGGTTTCGCCGGAGGTATTGACCTGCACGAACACGTCGAGCGCGCGTCCCTCGGCCTGCAGACGGCGCTCCAGCGCCTCGGCCACGCGCAGGCTGTCGAGCGCGTGAAACTCGTTCGCGAAACGCGCTACCAATCCGGCCTTGTTGGTTTGCAGGTGTCCGATGACCGACCAGCGCAGATCGGCGAGGTCCGCCATGGCTTCCCATTTGCCGTGCGCCTCCTGCACCCTGTTCTCGCCGAATTCGCGGCAGCCGGCCGCGTAGGCGAGACGGATGCGTGCCTCGTCCACGGTCTTGCTCACCGGCAGCAGGCGCACGCCGGCCGGGTCCCGCCCGGCGCGGCGGCAGGCGGCATCGATGCGCGCGCGCACGGCGGCGAGGTTGCGCCGGAAGTCCTCGACCGTGGCGGCCGGGGGATGGCAGCCGGGCCGGGCCTGGGTATCGGAAAGGGCTCGCATCAGTTCGCCGCTCCCTTGCCGGCCGCGGCGGGAACCGGCCGCCCCCGCACGCGCTGCGGCCATTGGCCGTTGAGCGCCGCGTAGGCCGCGAGGCCGATCACCAGCCCCCAGAACGCGCCGCCGATGCCGAACAGCGTGATGTTGGCGGCGGCCGCCAGGAAGGTGATCAGCGAGGCTTCGCGGGCCTTGGCGTCGGCCATGGCGCCGGCGAGGCTGCCGCCGATGGTGCCGAGCAGCGCCAGCCCCGCCAGCGTGGTGATGAAGGTCGCCGGAAGCGCCATGAAGACGGCGGCGAGCGTCACCCCGAAGACGCCGACGAGGATGTAGAAGACGCCCGCGGCGATGCCGGCGATCCAGCGCTTGGCGGGATCTTCGTGCGCTTCCCGGCCGGTGCAGATGGCGGCGGTGATCGCCGCAACGTTGAACGCATGCGAACCGAAAGGCGCCATCAGCAGGGAGCCGAGCCCGGTGACGGTGACGATGGGGTTGGCGCTGGTCCTGAAACCGTCGTTGCGCAGCACCAGCATGCCGGGCATGTACTGGCCGGTCAGCGTGATCAGGAACAGCGGCAGCGCCACGCTCAGCAGGGCGTTGAGCGAAAACTCGGGCGCGGTGAACAGCGGCGCCGCGAGCTTCAGGCTCACTCCCGACAGATCGATGCGGTCCTGGACCAGCAGCACGGCCAGCCCCAGCGCCAGGATGCCGACCACGGCATAGCGCGCGGTGAAACGCTTGAGCACCACGTAGGCGACGATCAGCGATCCGGCCAGCAGCGGATCGACGCTCATGCCGCCGAATGCCCGGATGCCGAACTGCAGGAGGATGCCGGCGAGCAGCCCGGCGGCGACGCCGGGCGGGATCAGCCGGATGACTTTCTCGAACCAGCCCGACAGCCCGAGCGCCACGAAAGCCGCCGCCGAGATCAGGTAGGCGCCGACCGCCTCGGCGTAGGGCGTGACCGCCAGCGCCGTGACGAGAAAGGCGGCCGCCGGCGTGGACCAGGCGGTGATGATCGGCTCGCGGGCGAGCCAGCTCAGGATGATCCCCGTCACCCCCACGCCGATCGAGATCGACCACACCCACGAGGCCGTCAGCTCCGGGCTCAGGCCGGCCACCCTGGCGGCCTGGAAGACCAGGATGAAGGTGCCGCCGTAGTTGACGATGACCGAGATCAGACCGGCCACGACAGGGTGGGCGAGATCGCTCAAACGATAGGACGAGGATGCGGTGGCGGACGACATGGCTTTTTACGGCTCCCTGAAGGCTGAGTGACGGACCTGCTTGAGAAACCGCTTTATAGCCTTAAAATGGCAGGCGTCTACATGCCATTTCATCCAATCGATACCAGCCATTTGTACCAGACCCGTCAATTGTTCAAACACGCCCAACTCGAATCCGTCAAAGCCTGGATCAACGATCCGGCGCATGGCACCTTGCCGCTGCATGCGCGCATCCAGCGCGCCATCCGGCAACTGATCCTCGACGGCGCGCTCGACGTCGGCAGGCCGCTGCCCGCCTCGCGCGCGCTCGCGAAGTCGCTGGACGTCTCCCGCGACACGGTCGAGTCGGCGTACGGCCAGTTGCACGCAGAAGGCTTCATCGAGCGGCGCGTGGGCAGCGGCAGCTTCGTCTCGGGGCGGGTGCAAGCCTTGCCGAAGCGCGGCGCCGCGCCGCGCAACGGCGCGCCGCACGAGCCGCTGCGCCTCGGCCGGCGCGGCGCGGCGATGCACCGGGGCGGCGGCGTGCGCGAATTTTCGGCGCCGCGCCCCTTCGCCCCCGGCGTGCCGGAAACGCGCAGCTTCCCGCTGCAGACCTGGGAACGCCTGCAGCGGCAGGTGCTGAAGGAGTACGGCAGCCGGGCCCTGGCGCACAGCCCGCCGCAGGGAATGGAAGCCTTGCGCCGGGCCATCGCCGATCACGTCAATCTCGAACGCGGAGCGCACGCCAGCCCCGAGCGCGTGCTGATCCTCACCAGCTCGCAGCAGGCCATGACCCTGTGCGCGACGGTACTGCTCGATCCCGGCGACCGGATCTTCATCGAGGACCCGATCTACCAGGGCGCACGCAAGGCCTTCGATGCCGCCGGGCTGGAATGCGTGCCCGTCCCTCTGGACGACCAGGGCATGCAGGTCGAACGCCTGCGCGACTCCCCGCTGCCGGCCGGGGCCGTTTTCCTGACGCCTTCGCACCAGTTTCCGACCGGGGCCACGCTGGCCCTGGACCGGCGGCTCGCCGTCATCGAATGGGCGCGGCAGAACCGGACCTGGATCATCGAGGACGACTACGACAGCGAATTCCACTACGCCGGAAAACCCACCGCCTGCGTGCAGGGACTCGATGCGCACGACCGGACCATCTACATCGGCACCTTCACCAAATCCCTGTTTCCCGGCCTGCGCATCGGCTACATGGTCCTGCCGCCCCGGCTGGTCGAGCCGATGACCGTGGCGCGTACGCTGCTGGACGGCCACAGCGCGCCCATTCCGCAACTGACCCTGGCGCGCTTCATGGAAGGCGGGCATTTCGGCGCGCATGTGCGCGCCATGCGCAGCGTCTATGCCGAACGGCGCGACGCGCTGGCCGAACTCGTTCGCCGGCATCTGGCCGACTTCGTCGAACCCAAGGTGCCGCTCGGGGGCATGCAGATGCCCTGCCTTTTCGTGCGCGACATGGACGAGCGCGCCGTCATCGACGGCGCACGCCGCGCCGGCATCGATCTGCTGGGGCTGACGGCGCTGCATGCGTCGGGCGAGCGCCGGCAGGCCGGTTTCCTCATGGGCTTTGCCGCCTATGCGCCGCAGGAACTGGAAATTGCGGTCGGGAAACTCGCCGGCGTGCTGCGCGCGCTGCGCCGCTGACGTTCCCTTTGCCCGAACCTCGCGCTCGACCACCGAACGAGGTCGATTCCGGACGAATCCACGAAGCTCTGGCGCCCCGCGGCAACGCCCGCTAAGCTGACTTTCTGCCGGACGCCGACGACGATCCGGCCCCCCGATCCACTCCCTCTTCAGGAGCCACGCATGTTCAAGGGAATCCTCATCGACAAGGACGACGCCGGCTACCGCGCCGCCGTGCAGGCCATCGACGAAGCCGGCCTGCCGGAAGGCGACGTGACGGTCCGCATCGACTGGTCCACGCTCAACTACAAGGACGGGCTGGCGATCACCGGCAAATCGCCGGTCGTGCGCAAGTTCCCGATGGTGCCGGGCATCGACTTCGCCGGCACCGTCGCCGAAAGCACGCACCCCGGCTGGAAGGCCGGCGACCGGGTCGTGCTCAACGGCTGGGGCGTCGGCGAGACGCACTGGGGCGGGCTGGCGCAGGTCGCGCGCGTGCGCGGCGACTGGCTGGTGCCGCTGCCCGCCGCCTTCACGCCGCGGCAGGCGATGGCCGTCGGCACCGCCGGCTACACGGCCATGCTCTGCGTGCTGGCCCTCGAAAGACACGGCGTGCGGCCGGCCGACGGCGACATCCTGGTCACCGGCGCCAACGGCGGCGTCGGCGGCGTCGCCATCGCCGTGCTGGCGCAGCTCGGCTACCGCGTCGTCGCCTCCACCGGCCGCCCGGCCGAGGCCGAGCACCTGAAGGCGCTCGGCGCCGCCGAGGTCATCGACCGCGCCGAACTCGCCGCGCCCGGCAGGCCGCTCGGCAAGGAACGCTGGGCCGGCGTCGTCGACGCCGTCGGCAGCCACACGCTGGCCAACGCCTGCGCCGCCACGAAGTACCGCGGCGCCGTCGCCGCCTGCGGCCTGGCGCAGGGCATGGACTTCCCGGCCACCGTCGCGCCGTTCATCCTGCGCAGCCTCACCCTCTACGGCATCGACAGCGTGATGGCGCCGCAAAGCGTGCGCCGCGAAGCCTGGACTCGCCTCGCCCGCGACCTCGATCCGGCGAAGCTGGAGGCGATCACCGCCGAGATCGGCCTCGACCAGGCCATCGCCGCCGCCGGCGAACTGCTCGCAGGCAAGGTGCGCGGGCGCCTCGTCGTCGACGTCAACCGCTGACGCGCCGTCGTAACCGGTTGTAAGGCTTTGTTTCCGGCGTCTCCGCGCGGCCGGGCTTCGTGCGTTAATCGGCGCACGCCCCCCACCACGGAGACGCCGCCATGGAAACCGCCCCCCTGCCGCACAAGACCCACCCGATGATCCTCGTCGCCGCCGCGTCGGTGACCGCGCTCAGCCTGGCCGGCATCGCCGCCGTCGCCGGCTGGCTGCCGCCGCGCGGCGAAAGCGCGCCGGTCGCCGCGGTACAGGCCGAGGCGCCGGCAGCGCAGACGCCGCCCCCCGTCGCCTCGGCCACGGCGCCGGCGACGCTGCAGATTCCCGCGGGATCGACGATCACCGTCGAGGCCAAGCCGCCGGCCGCGCGCGCACCGGCCGTCGTCCGGCAAGCCCGTCCGACGCGCGTGGCGACGACGCAGCCGGCGAACGACAGCGGCATCCGCGTCGAAAACGCGCCCCCGGCGCCGGTGCAGGCGCCGGCGATCTGCCGCGACTGCGGCACCGTCGAATCGGTGCGCGAACTCGCTGCCAAGGGCGAGGGTTCCGGCCTCGGCGCCATCGCCGGCGGCGTCATCGGCGGCCTGCTCGGCAACCGCGTCGGCGGCGGCAACGGCAGGAAGGTGATGACCGTGGCCGGCGCCGCCGGCGGCGCCTACGCCGGCCACGAGGTCGAGAAGCGCATGCGCGGCGAGACGCGCTACGAGGTCACCGTCCGCCTCGACGACGGCAGCGTGCGCACCTACGTCGAAACGCAGGCGCCGCTGTGGCGCAGCGGCGACCGCGTGCGCATCGACGACGGCCGGCTGCGCCCGATCTGACCACGGGCCAAAGGCTGCCGCGGCGCCGCGGCAGCCCTCGCGCTTTTTCGGGGTGATAAGATTCGGCCTTTCCTTCGACGACCGAACGAGGCGCCCGCATGAAGCTCGAAACGCTTGCCGTCCACGCCGGCTACAGTCCGGACCCGACCACCAAGGCGGTGGCCGTGCCGATCTACCAGACCACCTCCTACGCCTTCGACGACACGCAGCACGGCGCCGACCTGTTCGACCTCAAGGTGCAGGGCAACATCTACACGCGCATCATGAACCCGACGCAGGACGTGCTGGAAAAGCGCATCGCCGCGCTCGAAGGCGGCATCGCCGGGCTGGCGCTGGCCTCGGGCATGTCGGCCATCACCGCCGCCATCCAGACCATCGCCGAGGCCGGCGACAACATCGTCTCGGCGTCGACGCTGTACGGCGGCACCTACAACCTGTTCGCGCACACGCTGCCGCAGTACGGCATCGAGGTGCGCTTCGCCGACTACCGCGACCCGGACGCCTTCGAGAAGCTGATCGACGGCAAGACCAAGGCCGTGTTCTGCGAATCGATCGGCAATCCGCTCGGCAACGTCACCGACATCGCAGGTCTCGCCGAGATCGCGCACCGCCACGGCGTGCCGCTGATCGTCGACAACACCGTGCCCTCGCCCTACCTGTGCCGGCCGTTCGAGCACGGCGCCGACGTCGTCGTGCACGCGCTGACCAAGTACCTGGGCGGCCACGGCAACAGCCTCGGGGGCATCGTCGTCGACAGCGGCCGCTTCCCGTGGGCCGAGCACAAGGAGAAGTTCCGGCGGCTGAACGAGCCGGACGTGTCCTACCACGGCGTCGTCTATACCGAGGCGCTCGGCCCGGCCGCCTACATCGGCCGCGCGCGCGTCGTGCCGCTGCGCAACATGGGCGCCGCCATCTCGCCGTTCAACGCCTTCCTGATCCTGCAGGGCGTCGAGACGCTGGCCCTGCGCATGGACCGCATCTGCGACAACACCAGCACCATTGCCTGGTTCCTCAAGGACCACCCGAAGGTCTCGTGGGTGAACTACGCCGGCCTGCCCGAGCACAAGGACAACGCGCTCGCCGAGAAGTACATGGGCGGCCGCGCCTCGGGCATTCTCAGCTTCGGCGTCAAGGGCGGCGCCACCGCCGGCGCGCGCTTCCAGGACGCGCTCAAGCTGGTGACGCGCCTGGTGAACATCGGCGACTGCAAGACGCTGGCCTGCCACCCGGCCTCGACCACGCACCGCCAGCTCGCGCCGGAGGAAATGGCCAAGGCCGGCGTGTCGGAAGACATGATCCGCCTGTCGATCGGCATCGAGCACGTCGAGGATCTGATCACCGATCTCGACCAGGCGCTGAAGGCCGCCTGAGCCGCGGCGGGACGCCAGCGAAAAGGGCCGCACCAGCGGCCCTTTGTCATTTACGGGCCGAAAAACCTCAACGGACTTCCTCGACCCGCAGCCAGACGCTGCGGTTCTCGCGCACCTCGGCGGTGCCGAGCAACAGGTTGGCGCGCTCGCGCTCCGACGCCTGCCGGCCGCTGCCGCCGAGTTCGATCCACTCGCCGAGGCGGCCGCTGACCGTCGTCGACAGCCGCAGCGTGTCCGCGCTGCCGTAGGCGCCGCGCGGCGTATCGAAGCGCGGGCTGATCTCCAGCGTGACCGTGTCGCCGACGAGATGCGGCTCGACGTCGAAGCCCTGGCCGACGTCGCGGTACACCACCGTCTCGCGCACCGCCGCGCCGCCCGGCCCGACGACGACCTGACGCAAGGACAGCGGCAGCGACCGGCCGACCTGGATGAAGGCGCGCCCGCCCTCGACGACCTGCACCGTCTGCGTGGCGCCGGCCGTGCGTGCGCTGCGCGAGTCGACGACCTGGCCGCCGATGGCGCTGCCGTTGCGCCCGATCTCGACGCGGCCGCCGCCCGCGGCCACTCCCGACGGCGGCTGCACGATGCGCACGTCGCCGCTGCCGACGGCGCCGTAGACCTCGGCGCCGCCACCGCGGGCGACGGTGTCGCGGTCCTGCGTGACGTGGATGCGCAGCGAGCGCAATGGCGTATCGAGCGCCGCCAGCGCGCGCCGGATTTCCTCGCGGTTCCTCGCCGAGGCGCGCAGGACGAGCTGGCCGTTCATGCCGGAGAGGACGCCGCCGGCTTCGAGCAGCGGCCGCAGCGCCGGCAGCACCTGCTCGACCGGGCGGTGGCGCAGCGGGATGATCTCCATCGCCTCCTGGGCGGCGGCGAAGAGCGGCAGCAGAGCGAACAGGAACGGCAGGCAGCGCTTCATGCGATCTCCGGGGCGGGCGGCGCGAGCGGACGCGCCGGCCTCCGAACCTTAGCCGGCCAGGTGCTGCAGGGCAAGATACTCGCGCGAGCGCATCTCGGTCAGGCGGCTGACCGTGCGGAAGAACTCGCCAGCCTGCACGCCGGCGGTGTAGATCTCGTCCGCCTCGCATTCGGCGGTGGCGATCAGCTTCACCTTGTGGTCGTAGAAGACGTCGACCAGCCACGTGAACCGGCGCGCCTCGTTGGCCCGCGTCGCGCTCAGCCGCGGAATGCCGGAGACGAGGACGGTGTGGTAGGCCTGCGCCAGTTCGAGGTAGTCGTTCTGCGAACGCGGGCCGTCGCAGAGCGCGGCGAAGTCGAACCAGATCGCGCCGCGGCCGCGCCGGCGCGTCGGTATCCGCCGCCCGAGGATGTCGACGGCGCCGCCGGCCTCGCCCGCGTCGCCCTCGATCGCGGCGAAATACTCGGCCATCTTGCGCTCGGCGTCGGCGTCCGCCGGGCAGTGGTAGATCTCCACCTGTTCGAGCGTGCGCAGCCGGTAGTCGACGCCGGCATCCACCTGCAGCACGTCGAGCCGCTCCTTCATCAGCGCGATGGTCGGCAGGAAGCGGTCGCGCTGCAGGCCGTTCGGATAGAGCCCGTCCGGCGGATAGTTGGAAGTCATGACGAAGACGACGCCGCGCGCGAACAGCGCATCGAGCAGGCGGCCGAGGATCATCGCATCGGCAATGTCGGAGACGTGGAACTCGTCGAAGCAGAGCAGGCGCACCTCGCGCGCGATGCCGTCGGCCAGCGCCGCCATCGGATCGGCCTCGCCTTTCAGTTCGTCGAGCCGCCGGTGCACCTGGTGCATGAAGGCGTGGAAATGGATGCGGCGCTTGCGCCGGTACGGCACGGCATCGTAGAAGCAGTCCATCAGGAAGCTCTTGCCGCGGCCGACGCCGCCCCAGAAATAGACGCCGCGCGGCGGCCGCGCGCGCGACAGCATGCGGCGCAGCGTGCCGCTGCGCGCGGCCTTGAAGGAAAGCAGCTCGCCGTAGAGGCGCTGCAGGCGATCGGCCGCCGCCTGCTGCGCGGCGTCGGCGGCATAGCCGCGGGCGGCGAGCGTCGCGGCGTAGGCGTCGAGCATCCCGTGCTCGGGTACGTTGAGGGCTCGGTAAGGCATGTCGGTCTTCGCAGGGAAGGGCGGATTATCGCACGCAGCGGCCACTACAAGCCTCGCGCGCTTTGTGGCACAGTGTCGCCCGGATCCCCTCCGAAACCTGGCGACACGGCAGACCCCGGCGATGGCGAAAAAGGCGAAATGGGCGGCGCGCCCCGGCGAACTCGCGCACTACTGGTGCAACAGCGGCAAGCTCGCGCGCGGCGGGCTGAACGTGCGCGTCGTCGCCGAGGCCAGCGGCGGCTACATGATCGTCGAAGCGGCGCGCAACGACGGCTCGCTGGTGCGCATCACGGTCAAGGCCGCCAGCCTCACCGCGCCGCAGCCCTCCCTCTTCTGAACGGCCGCAGCGGCGCAGCCGGGAAACCGCCGCGGGGCCGGCGAATCGGCTCAGATTGATCCCAAACAGATGTTGAGCGGCCTGCGGGTTCGGCGTGACAATGGGCTATGACGCAGAAAGAAGCCGCGACACGCCCCCACAACATGAACATCCCGCGCCTGAGAAGATTCAACCAACTGATCGTCAAGCACGTCGAACGCTTCGGCAGACGGGACGACTTCAAGATTCTGCTAGAGATCGCCGCGCAGCAGGAAACCGGCGATCCCCTCACCCTGAAGCGGCTCGTTCTCTGCTGCTCGGTCCCCGAATCGACGCTGAAGCGCCGCCTCTCCCGGCTGGTCAGGGAAGGCTTCGTGCACAAGCGGATGACCGAGGAGGACCATCGCGTGCACTGCTACACCGTCGCCGAGCGCACGCTGAAGCAGTTGCGTTCCTTCATCGTGGACATCCGCGCCTTCGACTGGCGCTGACGCGAACCCCCATGCCCAGCCTACCGGACGACATCGCGGCGCGCCTCGGCGCGTGCCGGAGCGCCGCCGAACTGCGCGGCGAGATCGACGCCCTGTGCGCCGAATTCGGCGCCGTCCTCAACGTGACCCTGCTCTGCGGCGACGACGGCGGCGACCACAAGCTGTGCGTGATCGACCTGGTGCCCGGCGAGGCCGACGTCCAGGCCTGCGCCGCCCGCCTCGGCGGCCGCATCTTCGGCTTCAGCTCGGTGCTCGTCGAGCTGGCGCTGCATCCCCGGTTCACCTGTCCGCGCGGCCTCAGCCCGAACACGCCGGGCTGCTCCTGCGTCGCCAAGATCTGAGGCCGGAAAAGAAAAAGCCGCGGCTGGCGAGCGGCGGCTTTCGTGCGGTGTTGGCGGAGAGGGCGGGATTCGAACCCGCGTTAGGGTATTACCCTAAACACGCTTTCCAGACTCGTAGACCATTCACCACGAAGCCCAGTATTTACGGCTGTTTCAGCATGGTAACATACCCTGAAAATGATTTTTGGGCAGAAAACGGTCAGACTTGGGGAAAGAAATGGCGACAATTCGGCAGCGAGCAAGCGGGTTCTGGCAGGCGATCGTGGAGCGCAAGGGACACCCGATCCAGTCGCGGACTTTCCCGACCAAGACCGAGGCGAAGGAATGGGCGGCGGAAGTTGAATCCTCGATGCGGCGCGGCGTCTTCCAGAGCATCAGCGACGCCGAGCGGACGACGCTGCATGATCTGATCGAGGACTTCAAGACCGAGTTCGCACCACATCACTACCGGACACGCGCCGATGAGAAGGAAGCCTGGCGCTTCCAACTCGCCCGACTGGATGAGGTGCTGGGCGACTACAGCCTGGCGGCGCTGGATCAGAAGATAGTCGCCGGCTACCGCGACAAGCGGCTCAAGGGCAGCAAAGATCGGCCAGCCGTCGCGGAGACGACAGTACGGAAAGAGATCTACATGCTCTCGAAGGTGCTGGACTTCGCGCAGAACGAAAAAAGCATCGTCCTGCCGCGAGGGAATCCCGTTGATCGCATCCGCAAACCGGCAGAGAGCAAAGGGCGCGAGCGCCGGCTGTCAGCCGACGAATGGCTGGCATTCGAGAAGGAATGCAAGGCCTCGCGCAATCCGTGGCTATGGCCAGCGGTGCAACTGGCCGTCGAGACGGCGATGCGACAAGGCGAATTGCTCACGCTCACCTGGTCGCAAATCGACCGGAAAAACCGACTGGCAATGCTGGACGATCCAGAGAAGATCAAGAACGGCGAGCCTCGCGCCGTCCCGCTCTCACCGGCGGCGCTGGCGGTACTTGATGCCCTGCCGCGCAGTGTGTCGGGCTTGGTACTCCCGGTGCGGCGGATGACGCTCTACAGCGTGTTCAGCGCAGCGTGCGCACGGGCAGGAATCGAGAACCTGACATTCCATGACCTGCGCCACGAGGCGCTGTCACGCCTCGCTGAGCGTGGTGACTTCAACGTCCTGGAACTGGCGGCCGTCAGCGGCCACAAGACGCTCCAGATGCTCAAGCGCTATACGCATCTGCAAGCGACGAAGCTGGCCGACAAGTTGGCGAGAGCGCCGGGATAGCGACATGGTTGCGAGCTGTAAAACCACGCTATACAATGCGCCATGATCAAGAGCTTCCGGCATAAAGGCCTTGAGCGGTTTTTTAAGACAGGCTCGAAGGCCGGGATTCAGGCGCACCACGCCAACCGGCTACGCATCATGTTGACGCGTTTGGATGCCTCCAGGCGGCCGGAGGACATGGACGCACCCGGCTGGAGGCTGCATCCCCTGAGCAACGGCCATTGGTCGGTATGGGTGAATGGAAATTGGCGGTTGACGTTCCAGTTCGACGGAGAGGATGCCGAGCTGGTCGATTATCAGGACTATCACTGAGGATATGACGATGACTCGTATGCACAATCCCGCGCACCCTGGCGAGGTGCTGCGCGAATTCTTGCCGCAGGACATGAGCGTGACCGAGGCCGCGCAACGCTTGGGCATTTCTCGCGTCATGCTGTCCCGTGTGCTCAACGGACGTTCCGCGATGTCGGCAGACATGGCGATCCGCATCGGCCTGCTTACGCGCACCAGCCCCGAGTCATGGCTGGCCAATCAGATGCAGTGGGACTTGTGGCAGAGCAGCCGCAAGCCCAAGCCCAAGGTTCAGCCGCTGCAGCGCGCGGCTTGATGCGCGTTGCCGAAAACGGCAACGCCATGCCCTATCGTGGTCATTTCTGACCACGCCAAAGCCAAAAACGGCCACGCCTCGCGTCGGCGCATCTGGAACGTGGTCGATATTGACCACGCGAGGTCAGCAATGACCACGGCCAGCGCCGTGCCAGGAAGATTTCAAAGTCGGTCGCGTAGGCCGCTCTACCTTGAAGGACGGTGGCCCGGCCCTTGACGCCCTTGGAACGCCCCAACGCTCACCGGCAGGGGGCAGGAGAAGCAAGCGAAGCGCCGCGCAGCCTGCACCCCTGACGACAGAGGGCGACTCGCTCCCCTTCCCGGCGGGAAGGGGCGGGGGGGATGGGGTCGACGGACCGGGGCGCGGGCCGTCGTGCCTACGAACGGAACTTGTCCATAGCCCCGAAGCCTGGGGAAAACTCGACCGCGACCCTACGAGTCGCAAGAGGCGAGTTTTCCCCAGGGGCGCGCGTAGCGCGCCGGGCTGTGGGCAAGTGGTGATGCCCCATAAACCTTCACCTGTCGGGCAACAGGTCGGCGTTCGTGATGCCGTTCGGCTCGCTGGGCTTGCCGCCGGCGGTGGCGCCCCTCGCGCCGCCGCCACCACTACCGGGAAACCCCGACCGGACGGCGCTCTGGCCGGCGCCCTGCGCGCCGCGCTCCATACCGCCGACGGTCTTTTCGACCTCACGGATGCCGACGCCGTGCGCACCGGCTTGCGAGCCGACCCAGCGCATAATATTGTCGGGCACGGTAGATATGAGCGCAAAACAACCATGTACGGCCATCGTCATCATGCCGACATAAAGGGCCGCCCAAGCGAGGACTGCGACGAGGCCAACACCACCGCTGCCGGTGACACCTGCCACCATGCCCAGGAACATCATGTTGACGAGCGCACCGGCCGGATAGAGGAGCGCCGCGCACAGGATGAAGCCGATCACCAGAAGGGCAGGCTGGATGACCATCGCAAGGATGAGCATATAGCCCGGCCCGGCTCGGCCGACGAAATCGTCGCCCCCTGGATGGAGGTGCATCGCCGCCATGAGCGGCGCAGCCATCACGGCTTCGGCCACACTCGCCAGCCAGCGGATGACACCGGCAACCCACCAGATCGTGGGGACAGCGGGCAAGTAGACCCCGAGCACCAGGCCCAGACCCCATAGGGCAGTAGATAAAAACTCGACGGTGCCGGAGATGGTCTTGAGTGCTTCGGTCACGCTGAACACGTTGCCGACGGTCCAATCTGCGGCACGCGAACCGGCAAACCCGGCGATGGCGAACTGCGCCGCCTTGATCGCAGTGCCAATCAACACGGTGTCATTTCCAATGACACGTAACTGCTCTACCGGCGACGTGTTCGCGCCGGCGATGCGCGACGTGAGCGCATCGAGGCCGGCCATTGCCGGAACGGACAGAAGCTTCCACACATCGTCCACGCCGCGCAGATTCTTGGCGTCCTCTACCGACAGATCATAGGCACGGCGAGGCGCTCCGCTGCGGTCGAGCAGGAATTCGTCCGTCATGGTGAGGGCATCGTGATAGGTCTGCAGCGTCTCCTTCACCTCCAGATCCTCAATGCGGCTCGGCTTCGACACCGGGACGGTATTGACTCCGCCTTGAACGGCATCGTTCAGCCTGGTCATGTGTTGAAGCCAGGTGCCGGCCAGAATCCATCCGCCGGTTTCCGCCTCCTGGAGAAATGATTGTTCGGCGATCTGCGGCGCGGCATCCACCGCCTGCTTCGCCGCGGCCTGGATAGCCTGTTCGTAGCGGCTGGCGGCACCTTCAAGCGTGCCGGCCGGCGGCTTCTGCCAGGTGGCCACGATCTGCTCGGCTACCGGCCGCAGCTCGTCGATCATCGTCTGCACGGCCCGGCTGTGCGCCTGTAGGAGCGGCCGAACGATTTCCAGGTCGCCGGCCGTCCGCGTGCGCGACATCTTCGACGATGCGAGGCTGGCGCGCTCCTGGTTGGGGTTGTCAGACCATTGGAGCGATCCGCACGCGGCCGCTGACGTGCTGCGATCGTTCAGAGACCAGCGGTATTCAGTGATCGCACCGCCGCCCAGCAAATTCACTGTATGGGCCTTGGCCTCGATGCGCTGCGCGCGCGCCTCGCCCTCGTACTGTTTGTTCATCGCGGCCGCGCAAACCGAGGCCCGGAGGATGCTGGCCGCAAGCGGCCGCGCATCCGGCACGGAGACGCTGCCAAGCGTTCCGGTCTGGGCGAAGGTGCTGATCGTCGCGCTCCACACTTGTGAAGCAACGCCAACGCCCTGCAGGGCCAGCCACAGGACGGCGACCTGGATCAGACTGAAACCGCTCGCCAGCGGCAGCAGAAGGGCGGTGCCGCCGACCGTGCGGATTGGCACCCAGATCTCCGACATTTTTTTGCCGAGAAGCACACCGTCATGCGCGGAATCGACCGTGCCCTTGACTGTCGTATAGAACACAAACAGCATGGCCAGGAAGAGCACGGCGGTGTTGAATACCGACATCATCGCGCCCAACGTGCTGTTCGGCTCGCCATCGCCCCCGATGATCGAACCGAAGATCTGGCGCAAGAATTCGACCGAGACATCACCAGCCGGCGGTGTGAATGCGTGCAGGCCGCCGCCGGCGGCCGGGTCGGCGGCTTGCGCCGCCGATGCTGCTGCGGCGAGGATAAAGGCCAGGATCGGGCGCATGTCACCACCGCCTTCCCAAAGACCAGAACCATGGCCCGAAGCTGTAGAGTTCGCCGTCGCGAATCTGGCAGGCGCGGAAGCGCCAGGAAAGCGACTTGCAGGAAGCCATAAAGACCGCGCCGAGGCAAAGAATTGCGTGTGAGAAGGGGGCATCACTCCAGCCCGCGCCGAGCAGCCACAGCAAGGAAAGAAGAGCGGCGCCGAGCCATGAGAACGCACGAACGTTGAAGGCCCGAGCCTGGTGCACCAGGTGCTCGCTGTCGAGGTCGAGCCGCTCGACAGCCTGCTGAAAAGACTCTCGGCGGTAGTTGCCATCGGCGAGCTTGCGGCGCACATGACCGAAGCCGGCGTTGATGTCGCCGCCAATGCGGCCCAGCGTGCGGCCCAGGCTGGTGATGCCAATCGAATACAACCAGGCCCGGCCGAGACCGACGACGGCACGGCGGGCGATGCCGTGTTTTTTCTGCGTATCATTCATGTCAATCCTCCGCTTCGATCAGGTTCTGGAGAAAGAGAAGGGCCGCGTCGCGGCCGAAGGGCACGGCCGCCGCGTCGCGGTAGGCCTGCGCCAATTTGTCGAGCGCCGGCCCAATGAGCGCTTCGGTTGCGTCGGAATACGCGGCAAAAACATGCGGGCGTTTTTCCGCGTGAGGGAAACGCGATAAAACGATGCGCTCCGCAATTTCGGCCGTCGCGGCGCTGGTGATGATCTGCTGACTTCCGTTGGGTAGAATTGCTGCAGCCATAGTCAAACCTCCGTTGCAGGTTGATGGTGGTGAGGCCGTGCGCTGGGTTGCCGCCCAGCGCACGGCCGATACAAGCCCCGCGATCACGCGGTCAGCGCGGGCGCGGGGCATGGTTAAAATCCTCGGCGCGCTCCCGTGCTTCCTCTTCGTTGTAGCCCGCCGCCAGTGCGGCATGGAAACGACGCTGTCTTTGCAGAGCCGCTTCCTCCTTCTTGCTCAGGCCGGGCTGGGCAAGACGATCGTCCACCTCGTCCACCTTCTTCTGTGCAGCGATTTCGCTTTGTGCCTGGACTTGGCGTGCCTGTGCCTTGAGGGATTCCGCTGCGTCAGCCTCTGCCTGCTGCCTGGCGCGCTCGCCGGCTTCGTCCGCCTCGAATACTGGCGAGATCGCCAGCTCCTGCCAGCGCTGCAGGGGCTTGAGCTTGCGTGCTTTCCAGGCCTGCGCGAACTCGGTCTCGGGATCGATCCCTTTCTGCATCTGCCGTTGCCATTCTTCGATGGTGCCGACGCCGATCCCAATCGGCAGCAAGGATTCTGTTAGCTGCTCACGCTCGCGGCTCCGGCGCTGGGCGTCGGCCAATTGCTGGGCAGCAACAGGCAGTGCCAGCGCCTTGGCATGCAGCTCATGCCAAACCTGCCAGGCTTTTTCACGCTGCGCCTCGGCGCGCTTGCGCGTCAGCAGGCCGGCGGCCTTGGCTTTCGTGTCAGCGTCTCGGAAGGCCGTCCGTGCGGCGCGGTACTCAGCGCCGCCATGTTTGGCCGCCAAATCTTTTTCCAGTGTCCTGATGTCGACGTCGTCCTTCAGTTCGGCAAGCCGCGCCTGAGCGGCTTTGCGCTCATCCTGGAGCGCCTGGCGGGCGCGTTCCAGGGCGTCACCCCAGCGTCGGGCCGCCGCCGTCTGTTGGTGGTCTGTTTGGATATCTGGGGTGAGAGACACCGCCCCTCCTGGTCCGAGCATGGTTTTCTCCTTTGCGAGTTGCGCGCGAAGATCCGGCGACGGTTCGTAGCCGGTGACCTGGAGACCGGCGCGCGCGGCCTGCAGCCAGGCACGCGCCTTGAAGTCGGCGCTACCTGTGAGGTGGATGGTTTTCCAGCCCTTGGCCTGCGCCAGCGTGATCGCGGCCTGGACCTCGGCGTCGCTGGCCTTCAGGGTCAGCACCTTGTCGCCGGCGTCGACGACGCGACCGCCGTCGTTTAGGCCAACGATCAGCCTGTCGTCATATCGGGTATCGACGAAGGCGAGCTGCGCGGCCAGCGCGGCGCTGATCTCCTGCTGGTACGCTTTCTGCAAGATGCGCGCCTTCCAGCGCTGCTTGCCGTCGAGTACGTAGATCGCCCCGCCTGCCGGCTCGGACGCAGCGGAGGTGCGGGCGGCGCGTTGCTCGCGCCGCTGCTGCTGCTGCGCTTCACGGATGTTCAGGCGCGCGTTGAGAAGCGAGGTGTTCAGGTGATGACGCTCCTGGTTCCAGGTGCCGCGCCAGGTACGCTTGCCCGCCTGTTCCATGCGGTGCACCTTCCGGCCCAGATGGACGCCGGGGGCATCTTCGATGCCGCGTGCCACGTGGCTGCGATGGTCAATTCGCGCCGAGTGGCCGGCGGCGGCCAAGTGGCGATTGGCAATGATCTGCCAATTCTGTCTCACGCGAGCAACCCATTCCGGGCCGCGCGCATCGCCGCTCGACTCTTTCCTGCAACCACCTTTCTCTGGCGACTTGGTGTTGTAACGCTTGAAGAATTGATCAGCGTCGCGCTTAATGGCATCGAGCTGGCGACCGCTGAACATCAGATGCACGTGTGGATTTCCGGCCTTGTCGTGGAGGCCCCAGGAATAAGGGTGCTGTCTGCCGCAAATTGAGCGTGTGAGTTCCCGCGCCGCTTTGATCTGCTGCGCCTGTGTCAACTCGCGGGGAAGAGCGAATTCCACCTCGTGATAGAGCGTGCCATTAGCACGCTCGCGCTCGTCGGCGAGTGCCCAGAATTGGCGCGGATTGCCGACAGCCCACGCGGGCATGTTTCCACTTTCTGCATGGGCCAACTCACCATCATGGCGCTCGGCAAAACGGCCAAGCCGCATGATGTAATCATGCTTAT
Source organism: Rhodocyclaceae bacterium (assembly GCA_019455325.1). GTDB lineage: Bacteria > Pseudomonadota > Gammaproteobacteria > Burkholderiales > Rhodocyclaceae > Proximibacter. Next base: position 594,171 of record JACFMQ010000001.1, read on the forward strand.
CAACGGACAGCCGATTTTCTGATCGGCTGCCGCGCTTGATGTTGAGGTGGTAGATGCTCACGTTCCAGCCAGTCAGCCCGCGCTAGCGTTGCCCACCGCAGGTGCGCACTGTTTCTCCGCAGGAGAAACAGGTAAGTGCGCCTCGCTTGGCAGCGAGGGATGGATTTCTGCTGTCGCAATTGCAAAATCGCGGGCAGAAAGAACCTCGCGGCACTGCTCTACCCACTCCGACGGCTCGATTTTTCCGGCGCGGAACATCGCCTCGATGACGATGCCCCAGCGAATCAAACGGGCGGTGCGCTGCTTGCGATCGGCGGATTTTTGCTTCGCCTGAATCTCGGCGATGCGGCGCTTGATCTGCGCTTCACGGGCTCGGAGCTTTTCGAGGTCGGCGGCGGTCATGCGGTGCTCTCCTGATTGCGCCGCCGGGCGGCGGCGAGGATCGCCGCGCCGCGCTTGACGGCGGCCGGATCGGCTGAGGGGGCGGCATTGAGCTGCGCGCGGTGTGCTTCGTCGGCGGCAGCGCGGCAGGCGGCGGCGTCGCGGTCGCGTTGCTGGCGGTCGATCTCGCGGGCGACCAGCACCGGCACCGGCGACGTGGGCTTGCCCTGCGAGTTCGGCTGCGATTTGACAGCGGCCACCGCAGCGGCAATCAGGTCAGACGCGTGCTTGGCCTCGATGTCGGCGGCCTGTGCGTCCTCGGACGGATACCAGGCTTCGATGCCGTGCGGGGTGCGGTTGGGGTGTTTGCGCTTCTGCTGCTGGGCAGCAGCAGCATCGGCAGTCGGTGTACATGCTGCTGCACGTCCATGTGCATCGTGTACGTGTGTTATATCGACGCCTTCGCCGTCGCTGGCTGAGCCAGTGCCGGATAGCCCGGTGCTGGATAACCCGGTAGTCTCCGGGTCCGACTCATCGGTCACGACAAGCCCCCAGACCCAAGTGCCGTCCGGATTCCGACGCCTGTCCTGCGCCAGGTAGCCTACCGTCTCAAGTGCCCGCCGCGCTGCTTGCCATGCGTCTCTGCCGATCCCAAGTGCGCTTTGGATTTGCGCAGGGTAGTAGTCCCAATCGGCCGGCCTACCCAAGCAGTAGGCCAGCACCAGCCGCGCCGTGGGAGACAGACGGCGGTCGGTCAAGATGTCGTCGGGGATGGCCGACCAAGCGCGTTTCAGGCGGGTGCGGATCATGCCGCCTCCGCAGCGGCGGTGGAGCGTTGCTGTCGCAGTTGATCGAGCTTCGAGGGGCGACCGCGACGGCGGGTTGCAGGTGGCAGCTCTGGCGGGGCTGGCGGCGCTGCTGATTGTTCTTTGGCTTTGAGCCAGTCAAGCACCGTAGTACGGAGCCAGACGGTCTTGATGCCGAGCTTGATGAACGGCGGCAGCATCCAGGGCCGCCGCGACACATCGGAACGAATGGTGGACGGCGCAAGATGCAACAGCGCCGCGAGTTCGGTAATGCCGAGGGTTTCGGTGGGCAATCTCGATCTCCGCGCCCTCACGCAGTCGCGTGGGGGCATAGTTGCGGCGTCGAGATATCTCACCACCCCATACACGGGGTCAAGGCTGGGCTGGTGTTTCAGCCAGCGGCCGGCTGGGGCCGGGTAGATGGGCGGACGACATGTCCTTGAAGGCCTGCCTTCCCGGATCTTGTTTAGGCTCTATCGCCTTGCCGAAGCCAAGCCGGAGGCACCCCTTCCCCCTTATCTGTGCCGGGCCGCTCGGTTACTAAGCCGGCGGCCAAGAGGGAAGCTATCTACCTATTCTTCTACGACCATGCCAATTGCACACGTGCGCAATGTAGCAGCCCCGATAGTCTTGTCAAGGATTTTTTTCTGAAGTCTGCCCGCGTTGATGCTCGCGGGTGCAGGTGGCGTCAGGCTTGGGCAGAAAACGGTCAGACTTGAATCTGACCGAACCTGCTAAACGCTGCTAAATCCTGCTAACCGTAGCAACGTAAGTCATTGATTTGGCGGAGAGGGGGGGATTCGAACCCCCGTCAGGATATTATCCTGAACACGCTTTCCAGGCGTGCGACTTAAACCACTCATCCACCTCTCCGGAAGGCGCGCATTCTACCAGAACGCACGGCCGGCACGAAAATTCTTTGCAGCGGCGCGCCGGTTCAGCACGCGAGGCCGTTCGCCGCACAGATCGCCCGGCGGACGTAGGCCAGCGCGATCCACAGCCAGAACAGCAGGAAGAAGGCGACGAACGGGACATGGCGGTCGATGATCCACCGCGGCACGACGAGGCGTACGATCCGGACCGCCGGTCCGGTGATCACGCGGAACAGCCGATAGATGCCGTTCCTCTCGCGCGAGGCGCCGGCGAGAACGTAGAGCAGGCCCTGCCCGAGCAGGAAGAGGCCGGCCACCTCGACCAGGGCGCGCAGCACGCCGATCAGCGGCAGCCAGTTCACCGTGTCACGCCCCCGCAGGTCGCCGGGGTCGGCCCGGCGCACAGAGCACGCAGGGGAGCGCCGCCGACGCGGAAACCGACGCATCGCGCATGCACCCGGCCCGTCATTCCTCCTCCTCGTCCTGAACCCCGTACTCCCGGTCCAGCCGGTTCATGTAGCGCGCGTAGAACCAGATGATCGCCACGTAGACGAGCAGCGCCCCCTGCGCGCCCATGTAGAAGCCGAGCGGAAAGCCAAAAATCACCACGGCATTGAGCTCACGGGCATAGAACGAGGCGACGAAGGTGACGACGAACCAGATGCACAGCAGCGCCGCCGTCACGGCGAGGTTGCGGTGCCAGTAGGCCAGGCGCTTGCGGGTCGATTCCATGCGCGCGCCTCAGGAATGCGGGGAGCGCAGGCGCTCGACCAGCGCGCGCACGGGCGGCGGCGGCGGCGGCGTCAGCAGGCTGACGACGATGATGACGGCGAAGCCGACCGGCACCCCCCAGACGCCGGCCGAGGTCGACTGCACCTCCAGCCACGGCTCCATGCCGATGCCGTGCAGGCCGAGCCAGGGGATGTCGTGGAACTGCACGCGCACCATGTAGTAGAGCGTCATCGCCAGGCCGGCGACCATGCCGGCGACGGCGCCCTGCTTGTTCGCCCGTTTCCAGAAGATGCCGAGCACCAGCGCCGGGAAAAAGGCGGCGCCGGCAATCGAAAAGGCCCAGGCGACCATCGACAGGATCGTCGCCGGTTTCTGCGCGGCGAACAGCGCGGCCATCACCGCCACCACCAGCAGCAGCGACTTCGAGATGACCAGCCGCCACTGCGTCGACGCCTGCGGCCGGATGATCTTGTAATAGACGTCGTGCGAGAGCGCGCCGGTGATCGTCAGCAGCAGGCCGTCGGCGGTCGACAGCGCGGCCGCCAGCGCGCCGGCGGCGACCAGCCCGGAGACGACGTAGGGCAGCCCGGCGATCTCCGGCGTTGCGAGCACGATCACGTCCGGGTTGAGCGTCAGCTCGGCGAGCTGCAGCAGGCCGTCGCCGTTGATGTCCTCGATCGACACCAGGCCGAGCTTGCCCCAGGCGGCGATCCAGCCCGGCAGGCTGGCGATCTCGCTGTTGACCACGTGCTGGTAGATCTCGTACTTGGCGAAGACGGCGTAGGCCGGCGCCGTCAGGTAGAGGGCGAGGATGAAGAGCAGCGACCAGACGACCGAGTTGCGCGCCTCGCGCACGCTCGGCGTCGTGTAGTAGCGGACGAGGATGTGCGGCAGCGCGGCGGTGCCGACCATCAGGCAGAAGACCAGCGTCAGGAAATTGATGCGCGCCGCGCTGCGCGCTTCCTCGCTGGCGCCGGGGAAGGCGTCGGCATGGTGGTTCGGCGTTGCCGCCCGTTCGAGCGCCGCCTGCCGCGCCTCGCCCCAGCGTATCCGCGCCTGCTCGGCGTCCGCCGGCAGCTCGCGGCGCTGCCGTTCGAGCGCCAGCACCTCGCGCATCGGCGCGTTGGCGTCGAGCTTGCGCGCGTTGATCGCCTCCGACAGGCGCTGCTTCTCCTCGACCAGCGACGCCGGCAGGCGCTCGATGCGCTCGGCGTAGGCGTCGGCGCGCGCCTGGTAGCGCCGGCGCGCCTCCTCCTCGGCCGGCAGATGGAAGATCTCGCTCTCCAGCGCGCGCACCTTTTCCAGCACCTCGCCATAGACCGCCTGCGGCAGCGGCACCGAGGTCACCTTCATCGACAGCAGCGTCACCGGCGCCATGTAGGCGACGATCAGGATGATGTACTGCGCCACCTGCGTCCAGGTCACCGCCCGCATGCCGCCGAGGAAGGAGCAGACGAGGATGCCGGCGAGCCCGAGGAAGACGCCGATCTCGAACTGCAGCCCGACGAAGCGGCTGGCGATGAGGCCGACGCCGTAGATCTGCGCGACGACGTAGACGAAGGAGGCGAGCACCGTGGCGAAGACGCCGACCAGCCGTGCCGCGTTGCCGCCGTAGCGCGCGGCGAGGAAGTCGGGAATGGTGTATTGGCCGAACTTGCGCAGGTAGGGCGCGAGCAGCAGCGCCACCAGCACGTAGCCGCCGGTCCAGCCCATGACGTAGGCCAGCCCCTGGTAGCCGGAGAGGTAGAGCGTGCCGGCGAGCCCGATGAAGGAGGCGGCGCTCATCCAGTCGGCGCCGGTGGCCATGCCGTTGAACACCGCCGGCACGCGGCGACCGGCGACGTAGTATTCGGAGACGTTGGCGGTGCGGCTGAGGACGCCGATCGCCGCGTAGATCATGATCGTGAAGAACAGGAAGGCGTAGCCGATCCAGCGCGGCGGCATGCCCTGCCGTTCGAGCAGCGCGAGCGCGGCGATGAGGACGACGAAGCCGCCGGTATAGGCCAGATAGTAGCCGCGCAACCGGTCGCCGAGTCGCCTGCCCATGCCCTCCCCTGGTCTCCTAGCCGGCCCGGCGCAGCCAGCGCCTGGCTTTTTCCGTGTCGAAGAAGGACTGCGCCGATTCCTTGCCGGTCGCGGCGCCGCGCGTCAGCGCCACCTGCAGGAGCTGCGCCGTGGCGTAGGCGTCGGCCACCGCGTTGTGGCGCAGGAAGTTGCCGATGCCGAACTGGCCCAGCCAGTCGTCGAGCTGCGCCTGCGCGTCGATGCGCTCGCGGAACAATTCCGGCAGCACCCAGGCGAGGTCGATCCAGCGCAGTTCGAGGGCGGTGCCGAGGTGGTCGCGCGCCGCGCGCTCGATCATCGCCTGGTCGAACTCGGCGTGGTAGGCGACCAGCGGCGCCTTGCCGACGAAGTCGAGGAAGCGCAGCAGCGCCGCCACCGGTTCGACGCCATCCTGCTGCGCGCTGCCGCCGATGCCGTGGATCAGGATGTTCTCGTGCGAGCTGACCTCGTCCTGGCGCAGCACCACCCCGAAGGTGTCGAGCGGATCGATCATGCCACCGCTCACCGCCACCGCGCCGATCGAGATCAGCCGATCCCTGCGCATGTTCAGCCCGCTCGCCTCGACGTCGACGACGACGTAGCGCGTGCGAAAATGCGGCCGCGCGAAATCCTCGTCCGGCCGCTTGCGCCAGGCCGCCAGCGCCGCCGCCTGGTCCGCCGGCAGGCTGACCGAGGGCAGGACCGGAGCGCCGCCGAACAGCTTCTTCATCCACTTCATGGCGTCAGACCTGGTAGTCGAGCTTGAGGCGCTGCTGCAGCTTGCGCGCCTGGCGGAACGACTCCTTGAGGATGCGCCGGTCGAGTTCGTTCAACTGGTCGGGATTGATGAAGTTGTCGCCCGGCCGGCCGTGCTCGTTCTCGAAGTGCTGGTGCCGCAGGCGCAGGAGCTGGATGAAGTTGAAGCCCTCGACAATCGCCGCCGTCTCGTCGCTGGCCATGCCCATGCGCTGGCCGGCGAGGCGCAGCCGCTGCACGGTGTTGGTGTTGTAGAGGCCGGTGGCCAGCGCGAAGATGCGCGCGGCGTCGATGAACAGGCGCGCGCCGTAGACCTTCAGGTCGACGCAGCCCGGGTGTTCGGGGTTGAGGTCGGTGACGAAGTCGCGGATCTTGCCGAGCGGCGGCAGCACCGACAGCGCGTTCGCCGCCATCATGCGCAGGAAGACGGACTGCGAACCGACCAGCTTGAGCAGCGTCATGCGCAGACGGTCGCCGAGGTGCGTGGCGCCGTAGAGCGCGCGGAAGTCGAAGAAGATCGAGGCGTTGAGCAGCGCCTGCGGCTCCGGCACGCGCACCCACTTGGCGAACTTCTCCTCCCACGCCTCCAGCGTCAGGCACAGCTCCGGGTTGCTGGCCATGATGTTGCCCTTGCAGAACGGGAAGCCGACCGCGTCGAGGTCGCGGTTCACGTCCTGCGCGAACTCCAGCAGGCGCAGCTCCAGCTCCTCGCGGTTCATGATGTCGGGGCAAAGGTAGACGATGCCGTTGTCCTGGTCGGTGCTGAAGGTCTGCTCGTCGCGCCCCTCCGAGCCGAACGACAGCCAGGCCCACTCGATGCCGTAGAGGTCGTGCACGGCGAGGTTGAGCTGGATGACGCGGCGCGTCACGGTATCGTTCAGCGCCGAGATGAACTGCGTCAACTGCTCGGCGCCGACGCCCTGCGCGAGCATGTTCAGCGCCAGTTGGCGCACGTCGGCGCCGGCCTGGCGGAGCACCGCGATGTCCTGCGCGCCCTCGATCGCCTGGCGGATCTGCCGCAGGCCGACGCGCTGCAGCGTGAACAGGTCGCGCTCGGAGACGACGCCCTTCAGCCGCCCCTCGCCGTCCACGACGAGCACGTGGCGCACGCTGTGCATGGCCATGGCCAGCGCCGCGTCGTAGACGTGCGCGTGCTCGGAGAGCGCGTGCGGGTGCGCCGACATCACCTCCGAAATCGGCCGGTCGAGCGACAGGCCGGGCAGCAGGATGCGCTTCAGGGCGTCCGACTGCGTGAAGATGCCGATCGGCCGCTGCTTGTCGTCGACCACCACCATCGAACCGATGTGGCCCGAGACCATGCTCTCCACCACCTGCCGGATCGGCGCCTCCGGCCCCACGCTGACCGGCGCCTTGGTGACGATCGAGGAGAGCGGCGAACTCATCGACTGCTGCTCGGCGGCGCGCTGCGCGAACTGCACCTGCAACTGGCGGCGCGACTGGTTGAGCAGCGTCGCGATGTACTGCGTGCAGAAACGGCTGAACTGCTGGCTCATCTGCATCAACTGCACGAAATCGTCGGCGGTCAACTGATAGCAGAAGGTGTCCTCGATGGCGACGTAGGTGTTGGTCGAGGCGCGGCGCGCCATCACCGAGCCGATCGGGAAGCACTCGCCGGTGCCCATGGTCAGCGAGGAATATTCGGTGACGTTGATCTCGCCCGACTGCCGCGCCAGGACCTTGCCGCGCTGGATGATGTAGAAGGTGCTGACCGGCCCCATCTCCGGCGTGACGATGTGCGAATCCTTCGGGAAATAGCCGAGCCGCGCGCGTTCCGCCAGAAAGACCAGCGCCTCGCGCTCCATGCGGTCGAACGGCGAATGGCGGCGCAAGGCGTCGATCGTCGCATCCACCAGCATCCTGGTCGCGTTTGTATTCATTCCCCCTCCCCAGGGCAACCCGAACAAAAAGGGCCGACGCTGCTTCCAGCGCCGGCCCGAACGAAGCGGTCTCTCCTCCGCATCAACCGCTGACGCATCCCCCGACATTCTATGTCAGTCGAACGCGTCCCTGTCTCCTCCTCCCGACTTCCGTCGCGGGTCGGTGTGTGCCGGCGGGCGGAGGCCAACCGGCGGTATCTCGCGTCAGCCCGCGGCTTGCTTGAGCTGCTCCAGGATCGCCGGGTTCTCCAGCGTGGTCACGTCCTGGGTGATCTCCTCGCCCTTGGCGAGCGAGCGCAGCAGGCGGCGCATGATCTTGCCGGAGCGGGTCTTCGGCAGGTTCTCGCCGAAGCGGATGTCCTTCGGCTTGGCGATCGGACCGATCTCCTTGCCCACCCAGTCCTGCAGCTCCTTGACCACCTTCTTCGCCTCGTCGCCGGTCGGGCGCGGCCCCTTCAGCACGACGAAGGCGCAGATCGCCTCGCCGGTGAGGTCGTCCGGACGGCCGACGACGGCGGCTTCGGCGACCTTCGGGTTCGACACCAGCGCCGACTCGATTTCCATCGTGCCCATGCGGTGGCCGGAGACGTTCAGCACGTCGTCGATGCGGCCCATGATCGTGAAGTAGCCGGTCTTGGCGTCACGCACCGCGCCGTCGCCGGCGAGGTAGAGCTTGCCGCCCAGGTCTTCCGGGTAGTACGACTTCTTGAAGCGGTCCGCATCGCCCCAGATGGTGCGGATCATCGACGGCCACGGCTTCTTGACGACGAGGAAGCCGCCCTTGCCCCAATCCACCTCGGTGCCGGTCTCGTCGACGATGGTCGCCATGATGCCCGGGAAGGGCAGCGTGCAGGAGCCCGGCACCAGCGGCGTCGCGCCCGGCAGCGGGGTGATCATGTGGCCGCCGGTCTCGGTCTGCCAGAAGGTGTCGACGATCGGGCAGCGGCCGCCGCCGACGTTGTTGTAGTACCACATCCAGGCTTCCGGGTTGATCGGCTCGCCGACCGAACCGAGGATGCGCAGGCTGGACAGGTCGTAGTTCTTCGGCGCCACCGCCGGGTTGGTGTCGGCGGCCTTGATCAGCGAGCGGATCGCCGTCGGCGCGGTGTAGAAGACGGTGACCTTGTGGTCCTGGATCATCTTCCAGAAGCGGCCGGCGTCCGGGTAGGTCGGCACGCCTTCGAAGACGATCTCGGTGCCGCCGCAGGCGAGCGGGCCGTAGGTGATGTAGGTGTGGCCGGTGACCCAGCCGATGTCGGCGGTGCACCAGAAGACGTCGCTCGGCTTCAGGTCGAAGGTCCACTTGGTGGTCAGCACGGCCTGCAGCAGATAGCCGCCCGACGAGTGCTGGACGCCCTTCGGCTTGCCGGTCGAGCCCGAGGTGTAGAGGAGGAAGAGCGGATGCTCGGCCTCGACCCATTCCGGCTCGCAGGTGTCGGCCTGGCCGGCGACGGCGTCGGTCCAGGTGACGTCGCGGCCGGCGACCATGTTGCAGGCGGCGCCGGTGCGCTGGTAGACGAAGACGGTCGTGATCGACTCGCAGCCGCCCAGCGAGATGGCCTCGTCGACGGCCGGCTTCAGCGGGATGGCCTTGCCGCCGCGGCACTGCTCGTCGGCGGTGATGATGGCGACGGCGCTGGCGTCGTTCACGCGGTCGCGGATCGACTGCGCGGAGAAGCCGCCGAAGACCACCGAGTGGATGGCGCCGATGCGGGCGCAGGCCTGCATGGCGACGATGCCCTCGACCGACATCGGCAGGTAGATGACGACGCGGTCGCCCTTCTTGATGCCGCGCGCCTTCAGCGCGTTGGCGAACTGGCAGGTCTTGGCCAGCAGCTCCTTGTAGGTGACGCGCGTCACCTTGCCGTCGTCGGCTTCGAAGATGATCGCCACGCGGTCGCCGAGGCCGGCTTCGACGTTCTTGTCGAGGCAGTTGTAGGAAACGTTCAGCTTGCCGTCCTCGAACCACTTGTAGAACGGATATCCGGATTCATCCAGGGTCTTCGTGAAAGGCTGCTTCCAGACCAGGTGCTCCCTGGCGAGGCGCGCCCAGAAACCTTCGTAGTCCTTGTCGGCCTCGGCGCACAGCGCCGTGTACGCCTCCATGCCCGGAACCGCCGCATTCTTCGCCAGATCCGCCGGGGGATCGAAAACGCGGTTTTCCTGCAGGACGGATTCAATAGCCATGTAGCAATCTCCTCTAAAGGGGTTAACTGAGCGCTCTGCTCGCGGCACCGGCCGCGGAGCAGGCCGGCGGACGACAGCGCCACAAGCGGAAGGAAGGAGCTCCCTGGGACTCCCGACCTCCGGTGCCGATGCGAATTAGACCTGTGCAGCCTTACAGGTCGCTTACACCCCGCTCCCCCCGAAAGCCGCACGGCGACACGGTTTTCGCTGCACTGCAACATACGGACGATGCTAGAATTCGACCTCTTTTTTCGCGTGCCACGGGCAATGAACCAGATCGTCAAGATTCTCGAAACCACGATTTTCGCCAGCCGCTGGGTGCAGGCGCCGCTCTATCTCGGCCTGATCCTCGCCCAGGTGGTCTATTGCTACCTGTTCATGGTCGAGCTCTCGCACCTCGTGCATGCCGCCTTCGGCGGCAAGCCGGTCAGCGAGACCGACGTGATGCTGGTCGTCCTCGGCCTGATCGACGTGGTCATGATCGCCAACCTGCTGATCATGGTCATCGTCGGCGGCTACGAAACCTTCGTCTCGCGGCTGGATCTGGAAAACCACCCGGACCAGCCGGAATGGCTGTCGCACGTCAATGCCGGCGTGCTCAAGATCAAGCTATCGACGGCGATCATCGGCATCTCGTCGATCCACCTGCTGAAAACCTTCATCAACGCCGCCAACATCGCCGAGCACACGATCAAGTGGCAGGTCGTCATCCACCTCGTGTTCCTCACCTCCGCCGCCGCCATGGCCTGGGTGGACAAGCTGATGAACGACACCCTGCTGCTGCAGCACAAGGCCAGACAACACCACTGACAACACCACTACGACGAGAGAACCATCATGACCGCCATCAAGCAGGAAGACCTGATCCAGTCCATCGCCGACGCTTTCCAGTACATCAGCTACTACCACCCGCTGGATTACATCAAGGCGCTCGGCGAAGCCTACGAACGCGAGGAAAGCCCGGCGGCCAAGGACGCCATCGCGCAGATCCTGACCAACTCGCGCATGGCCGCCGAGGGCCACCGGCCGATCTGCCAGGACACGGGCATCGGCGTCGTCTTCATCAAGGTCGGCATGAACGTCACCTGGCCGGACGCGACGATGAGCGTGCAGGAGATGATCAACGAAGGCGTCCGCCGCGCCTACATGAACCCGGACAACCCGCTGCGCGCCTCGGTGCTGCTCGACCCGGCCGGCGCCCGCAGGAACTCGAAGGACAACACGCCGGCCGTCGTGCACTACGAAATCGTGCCGGGCGACCACGTCGAGGTGATCTGCGCCGCCAAGGGCGGCGGCTCGGAGAACAAGACCAAGTTCTACGCGCTCAACCCGTCCGACTCCGTCGTCGACTGGGTGCTCAAGACCGTGCCGAGCATGGGCGCCGGCTGGTGCCCGCCGGGCATCCTCGGCATCGGCATCGGCGGCACGCCGGAAAAGGCCATGCTGCTCGCCAAGGAATCGCTGATGGCGCCGGTCGACATCCAGGACCTGATCGCCAAACAGAAATCCGGCGCCGAACTCTCCCGCGTCGAACAGTTGCGCCTCGAACTGTACGAGAAGGTGAACGCGCTCGGCATCGGCGCCCAGGGCCTCGGCGGCCTGACCACCGTGCTCGACGTCAAGATCATGGACTACCCGACGCACGCCGCCTCGCTGCCGGTGGCGATGATCCCGAACTGCGCCGCCACCCGCCACTGCCACTTCCACCTCGACGGCTCCGGCCCGGCGAAACTCGACGTGCCGAAGCTCGAAGACTGGCCGGCCGTCACCTGGACGCCGGACCTCAAGTCGGCGACGCGCGTGAACCTCGACACGCTGACCAAGGAAGAGGTCGCCGCGTGGAAGCCGGGCCAGAAGCTGCTTCTCAACGGCAAGCTGCTCACCGGCCGCGACGCCGCGCACAAGCGCATCACCGACATGCTGGCGAAGGGCGAAAAGCTGCCGGTGGACTTCACCAACCGCGTCATCTACTACGTCGGCCCGGTCGACCCGGTGCGCGACGAAGTGGTCGGCCCGGCCGGCCCGACCACGGCCACGCGCATGGACAAGTTCACGCGCACGATGCTGGAGAAGACCGGCCTGATCTCGATGATCGGCAAGTCCGAGCGCGGCCCGGTCGCCATCGAGGCGATCAAGGACAACCGGAGCGCCTACCTGATGGCCGTCGGCGGCGCCGCCTACCTGGTGGCGAAGGCCATCAAGTCGGCGAAGATCGTCGGCTTCGCCGACCTCGGCATGGAAGCGATCTACGAATTCGACGTGCAGGACATGCCGGTGACGGTGGCCGTCGATTCGTCGGGCACCTCGGTGCACGACACCGGCCCGAAGGAATGGCAGGCGAAGATCGGCAAGATTCCAGTCGCCGTCGCCTGACGCCCGCGATGCCCACCGAAGCCGGCCGGGATTCCTCGGCCGGCTTTTTTCTTTTGTCTATTCACAAATGGATGCGACGTATGGCTTGGCGATGCGGATGTAGTCTTCCGACGAAAGGATGATGGAGGCGTCCAGGCGACCGGCATTGAAGGCAATCTCGTCATATTGATTCGACAATGCAGGGTCCGCCACGATACGCATGTCCTCTCTTGCTGAAAATGGAGGGATTGCGCCCACCACGCACCCGGTCATTTCGACCGTTTGATCGGCCGGCAAGAAGCTTGCGCGCGCAAAGCCGAAAACCGCCGCCACCTTTTTCAGGTTGACCCGCTTGTCTCCAGGAACCACCGCCATCGCGTAAAAATCCGCCCCGCGTATCTTGCAGACCATGGCCTTGGCACCTTGCCCGACAGCGGTGCCTCTGACCTGTGCCACACGCGCCGAATTACCTTCCGGCTCGTGCTCGATGAGCCTGTAATTCGCTCCATTCTGCCGCAGGAGATTGACCACATAATCGAACATTCTGCATCTCCCTTGAGTGAGGTTCGGTTCAGCGTGCGGTGCAACGGGAACCCAGTATGCGACAGATATCCCTATGTGATAATCGCACGGCACGGAACAAGATCCATTCCCCATGGGCACAAATGAAATCATAGGCCGGCTCCCGCTCCTGGCGACTTTCGTACGCGTCGCCGAACTCCGAAGCTTCTCGGCGGCAGCGCGTTCACTCGGGCAAACGCCGTCGGCAATCAGCCGCCAAATGACTCGCCTTGAAGCAGAACTTGGCGTGCGGCTGTTGGTGCGAACGACCCGCAAGCTTCAACTCAGTGAAATCGGGGAGCAGATCTATCGCGCATGCCAGGGAATGCTTGTAGCAGCCGAGTCCGCGATGGATATTGCCGGCCAGTTCGTCGAGAAACCGCACGGGCTGGTTCGGGTGAGCGCGCCGATGACTTTCGGGAAGATCGTGCTCAGTCCGCATGTGACGTCCTTCCTGGAGTTGTATCCGGAGGTCGACGTACAACTGATTCTGACGGATCGGTTTGTCGATCTGATCGACGATTCGGTCGATCTCGTCGTCCGCATAGATCGAAACCCGCCGCAGCACGTCATCGCAAAACCGCTTACGCCGGTTGAATATGTACTCTGCGCCTCCCGGGCGTATCTGGACGCAAATGGCACGCCAAAAACCCCCTCGGATCTGACGCGGCACAGCGGCCTCTTCTTCGGAGATCGTCCGTCCGACAACCGCTGGTCTTTCCGCCGGGGGACGCAGGAGGAAATCGTTCTGGTCCGGGGCAGGTTCATCGTCAACCACAGCGAGGCGATGCTGGAAGCCGTGCTGCAAGGGGCGGGCATCGGCTTCCTGCCGTACTTCACCGCCAAAGCGTCGTTGGCACGTCAAGAGGTGGTGCAACTGTTCCCCGAGTGGCAGCTGGTCACGCCCTACAGCGGCACTGCCTGGCTGCTTTACCTGCCAAACAGGCACCTTCCGCCGAAGGTGAGGGTGTTCATAGATCATCTTTGTCGTTCGCTCACCCATCGGAATTAACCAGGAGTCCAACGGGCGCCGCGCGATCAAGCCGCGCTGCGCCCGTGACCTCCACGTCATGCGTCGCCATATCGCCGCCCTTGACATACCATGTCGGCTTTTTCTCCCCTCATGATCGGCATCTTCGACAGCGGCCTCGGCGGCCTCTCCGTGCTCGCGGCGATCGCGCGCGCGCTGCCGCGCGCCGACCTCGCCTACCTCGCCGATACCGCGCACGTGCCCTACGGCAGCAAATCCGACGGATTCATCCGCGGGCGCGTGGCGGCGATCGGCGACCATCTCGCGGCGCGCGGCTGCCGCATGCTGGTGGTCGCCTGCAACACGGCGACGGCGGCGGCGGTCGGCGAGCTGCGCGAACGCCACCCGCAGCTTCCAGTGGTCGGCGTCGAGCCGGGCGTCAAGCCGGCGGCGGCGGCCTCCCGCTCGCGCCGCATCGCCGTGCTGGCGACCGAATCGACGGCGAAGAGCGAGCGCCTGGCGCGGCTGATCGCGGCGCACGCGCAGGACGTGGCGGTGCACATCGAGCCCTGCCCCGGCTGGGCGACGCGGGTGGAGACGCTGCATGCGGACGACCCCGGATTCAGCGCCGAAGTGGCCGCGCGCATCGAGCCGCTGCTCGCCGCCGGCGCCGACCGCATCGTGCTCGGCTGCACGCACTACAGCTTCCTGACGCCGATCCTGGCGCCGCTGGTGACGGGGCGCGCCGAGCTGGTCGACGTCGCCGACGCGGTCGCCCGTCAATGCCTGCGGCTGGCCGGGCCGGCCGCCGGCGGCGACGGACGCCTGCACCTGTACGCCACTGCGCAACCCGAACGCCTGCGCGCCGCGCTGCCGGCGCTCGGCCTCGGCTGGCTGGCCGAGCGCGAGCGCGGGCAGCCGGCGCTGGCGCGCATCTAGCGGCGCTCAGGCGCTTCTCAGGAATTCGATCTGCAGCAGTTGCTGCAGATACTTCGCCTGACGCAGGGACTCCTTGAGGATCTGCCGGTCCAGTTCGTTGAGCCGGTCCGGGTCGACGCGGTTGGCGGCGGCGCGCGAACCGGCGCGCAACTGGTTGGCGAAGCGCAGGCGCTGCACCTGTTCGAGGGCGCCGAGGAAGGCCGCGGTCTCCTCCGGCCGCCGGTTGAGCAGCGGTCCGACCGCGTGCAGGCGCTCGCCGGTATTGGTGGCGGCGACGCCGTGCGCCAGCGACCAGATGCGCGCGCCGTCGACGAAGGGGCGGACGCCGTGCAGCTTGAGATCGAGGGTGTGCGGGAACTCCGGGTTGTCGTCGAAGCGGAAGCGCGACAGCCAGTCGAGCGGCGACCGCCAGACGAGCGTGCCCTCGGCCATCGCGCGCAGGCAGCCGCCGGCTCCCGGCGCGCGCGCCAGCAGCCAGGACTGCAGGTCGACGGCGAGCCATTCGTCGCCGTAGAGCGGCCGCAGGTCGAAGAAGATGGAGGCGTTGAGCGCGGCGCGCGGCTCGGCGACGCGCAGCCAGCTGCCGAACTTCTCCTTCCATTCGGCGAGCGACAGGCACAGCTCGGGGTTGCTGGCCATGGTGTTGCCCTTGCACAGCGGAAAGCCGCAGTCGTCGAGCGCCGCGTTCACGTCGCGGGCGAAGGGCAGGAAGCGCGCGCGCAGCGCCGCCGCCTCGGCCGGCCCGTCGGCGGCGAAGACGAGGCCGTTGTCCTGGTCGGTAGAGAGCGTCTGTTCGAGCCGACCTTCGGAGCCGAAGAGCAGCCAGCACCACGGCACGTAGGGCAGATCGTGGCGCGCAGCGACGAGGTCGATGGCCTGCAGCCCGATCAGGTCGTTGAGCGCGGAGATCTGCCGGCACAGCGCCTCGGCGCCGGTGCCCTCGGCCAGGAGCAGCGCCGAGAACTCGCGCACCTGCGCGGCGACCGCGGCCAGCGCCGCGACGTCGCGGGCAGCGGCGATGGCCGCGGTCAGTTCGCCGCCGCGCGCGCCCTGCGACGCATAGAGGTCGCGCTGCGCGACGATGCCGCAGAAACGGCCGTCGGCCTCGACGAGCACGAGGTGGCCGACGTTGCGGCGGATCATCTGCATGCTCGCCTGGTGCACCGTCGCCGCCGCCGGCAGGCGGATGACGCCGCCGGTCATCACCGCCGCCACCGGCTGGTCGAGCGGGCCGCCGGCGAGGGTGACGCGCTTGAGCACGTCGCGCAGCGTCAGGATGCCGAGCGGCGCGCCGCTCTCCGGGTCGACGACGGCGACGGCGTCGGCGGCGTCGAGGCAAGAGAGCGCCGCCCGCAGATCAGCCGACGGCGGCAGCGTCGGCGTCGGCCGCCGCACGGCGCCGCGTACCGGCGCGTAGGGCGAGAAGCCGCGCAGCGCGCCGCCGTCAGTAGGCGAGCCGGGCATAGTAGGTCTTTTCCGCCGCCCGGCGCGCCTCGCCGAAGGTGCGGATGCCCATGTCGGCGAGCAGCGGCAGCATCTTCAGGAACACCTCGCCGGTGGCGTAGGCGTCGCCCAGCGCCGTGTGGCGGCCGATCACCGAAACGCCGAAGCGCTCGGCGATGACTTCCAGCCGGTGCGACTCCTGGTTCGGGTGCAGCACCGCCGAGAGCAGCAGCGTGTCGAGCACCGGCAGGTCGAAGCGGATGCCGGTGGCCGCCTCCTTCAACTGCAGGAAGCGCATGTCGAAGGCGGCGTTGTGCGCGACCAGCACGGTGTCGGCGCAGAAGGCGCGGAAGGCCGGCAGCACGGCACCGATCGCCGGCTGGCCGACGAGCATGTCCGGCGTGATGCCGTGGATCTCGACCGAAGCCCTGGGCAGTGGCCGGCGCGGGTCGACCAACTGGTCGAAGACCTCGTGCGTGAGCAGCCGGCGGTTGACGATGCGGGTGGCGCCGATCTGGATGATCTCGTCGCCGTTCGAGGGTTCGAGGCCGGTGGTCTCGGTGTCGAACACGGTATAGGTCAGGTCGGCGAGCGGGCGGTCGTCGAGCACGTGGCTCTTCTCCGACCAACTGAAGAGGTCGAAGTCGTAGAACTCCGGGCGGCTGCCGCGCGCGCCGCCGGGCGCCGCCGCCTGCGGCCGCCGCGCCTGCGCCAGCGGCAGCAGGAAGCGGAAGTAGGCGCGGTGCGAGGCGCGCTTCCTCTGGAACCACATCTCGCCGTTGCAGCGCTCCATCACCTCGCGCACCGAGAGCGGCGTCTCCTCGCCGGCGCTGCGCATCGGGTCGAGCTCCCAGCTCATCACCGTCTCGGTGCTCATCGCCGTGCCCAGCCAGGCGAGGTCGAGGCAGGCGTGGTCGCCCTCCGCGGAGAGCGCCAGGCGCACCTCGTTCACGCCGTACTCGTCGCGCAGGCGGCGGCTCAGGTAGCACAGCACCTGCAGGAAGGAGAAGCTGTCCACCTTCATCCACACCGACTCGTCGACCTCCTCGGTCTTCGCCGGCAAGCCGCAGCGCTCGGCGATGCGCGGCGCGGCGGCGGCGATCAGGTCGGCGCCGCGCATCTCCTCGAGCGGCCAGCGCGCCGTCAGTTCGCGCGCGTATTCGCGCGCCGACTCGGCGACGCGCGCCGACAGACCCTCGACCTCGCTGCGGATCACCGCGAGGAAGCGGCCGCGCTCCTCGGCGCCCATGTCCGGGTAGGCGGAAAGCATCTCGGCGGCGGCGCGGATGTTGCCGAGCGGGCCGCGGCCGCCCTCGGTCAGCGACTGGATCAGCGCGTCGCGCCGGCCCTCGGTCTCGAAGGCGGCGGTGATGTCGTCGAGCAGCAGCACGAAGCCGCCCATGGCGGCGCCGTCGTCGGCCGCCTCCCCGGCCACCGGCGCCAGGTGCACGCGCAGCAGGCGGCCGGCGCGGGTGGCGGTGACCAGTTCGCAGGCGGCGGTCTCGCCGGCGCGCAGGCGGCGCCCGACCTGGTCGAGCGCGTGCGCGATCAGGCCGCGCTCGAAGACGGCGTAGAGCGAGCGGCCGAGGCCGACCGGCTCGCTGCCGGCGCCGGCCGACAGCACCTCGCGCGCGCGCTGGTTGTAGAGCAGGATGCGGCCGTCGAGGTTGCAGACGACGACGCTCTGCTGCAGCTCGGCCATGAGCGCGGCGAGGCGGTTGCGGTCGGCTTCGAGGCGGGCCTGCGCGCGCGCAATCTCGGCGGCGACGTCCTCTTCCAGCGCCTGCCGGCGGGCGGCCAGCTCGTTGATGGCCTCGGCCACGGCGGAAAGTTCCGGGCCGCCGACCGGGCGGACGCGGCGGCCGCTGTCGCCGACGGCGATGCGCGTCTCCTCGGCGAGCTGCATCGGCGCGCGCAGGATGAGATCGGCGAGCGGCCGCAGCGCCGCGAAGGCGCCACCGCTGGCGAGCAGCCAGATCAGCACGAGCACGGCCGCCGTATCCCTGCCGCTGGCGTCGGCGGTCAGATGCAGCACGGCGACCGTCACCCAGATCAGGCCGGCGATCGCCAGCGCGCACAGCGCCGCCGCCAGCACCAGCTTGCGGCCGGGTCCGAGGCGCATGGCTCAGCCCAGCAGTTCGCGGACCTTCTCGACCAGTTCCCGCGTCGAGAAGGGCTTGGTCATGTAGGCGTCGGCGCCGATGGCCAGCCCCTTGGCGACCTCGGTGTCGCGGCCGCGCGCGGTCAGCATCAGGATGCGCACGCCGGCGAGCGCGGCGTCGGCGCGTACCTCCTGGCAGATCTCGAAGCCGTTCTTCTTCGGCATCATCACGTCGAGCAGCACCAGATCCGGCTTTTCGGCGCGGATCTTCGTCAGCGCCTCCTCGCCGTCGGCGGCGACGGAGACGGCGTAGCCCTCGCGCTTCATCAGGAATTCGACGGAGATGACGATGTTCTGCTCATCGTCGGCGATCAGGATTTTTCTAGTCATATTCGTTCCGTGCTGAAAATGCTCAAGCGGCCGGAAGCACGAAGACGAAGGCTGCCCCCTGCCCCCGTTCGCTCTCCACCCACAACCTCCCGCCGAAATATTCGACGATTTTCCGGCTGATAGGCAAGCCCAGGCCGGTGCCGGTCGGCTTGCCGGTCAGCGAGTCGCCGCCCTGGCGGAAGCGCTCGAAGATCACCTCCCGGTCCTCGCTGCGGATGCCCGGGCCGTTGTCCTCGACGCGCACGCGCACGCCGTCTGCGTCGCGGCCGAGGCGGATGCACACGCGCCCGGCGCGCGCCGGCGCGAACTTCACCGCGTTCGACAGCAGGTTGATCACCACCTGCATCACGTGGTCGCGGTCGGCGCGCACCGTCGGCACCGCCGGCGACAGGTCGAGTTCGAGGCGCACGCCCTTGTCGAGGAAGAGCTGGCCGGTGGCCTCGGCCGACTGCTCGATCACCGATTTCAGGTCGACGTCCTCGACCCGCCAGTCGACGTTGCCGGATTCGATCTTGGCCATGTCGAGGATCTGGTTCACCAGCCGGGTGAGCCGTTCGGTCTCGCTGACGATGATGCCGAGGAAACGCTCGCGCTCGGCCAGCGGCGCGTGCGGGCTGTCGCGCAGGATCTCGGAGAAGGCGCGGATCGAGGTGAGCGGCGTGCGCAGCTCATGGCTGACGGAGGCGATGAAGTCGTCCTTCAGCCGGTCGAGTTCGAGCAGGCGGTCGTTCGCCGCCTTCAGCTCGCTGGTCGCCGCCTCCAGCTCGCGCGACTTGCGCTCCAGCTCGCGGCTGTAGGTACGCAGTTGCGAGGCTTCGTCGAGGATGTTCATCACCTCGGCGAGCGACAGCGGCTCCTCCTTCGCCACCGAGGCGACCATGGCCCGCGCCGAGGCGCTGCCGATGGCGCCGGTGAGCAGCGACTCGGCGTGGTGCACGAGGTCGGCGTCGGCCTCCAGCCGGGCCGCATCGTCGACGCCGCGCCGCCGCGCGTAGGCGGCGAAGGCGGCCTCGGCGCGGCGCGGGCCGAGGAAGCGGCCGACCAGCGCGATCAGCTCGCCGGCGTCGGCGCTGCCGCGCCACAGCGCCGAACCGACCGGCCGCGTCGTCTTCAGCGCGTCGACGAACTGCGTCGCCTGGCTCGCCTCGGCCGCCGTCGGCGGGCGCAGCAGCGAGACGACGACGTAGGCGCCGATGTTCGCGGCGAAGCTCCAGAACAGGCAGTGCGAGATGTCGTCGAGCCCGGCGAGGCCGAACAACTGGTGCGGCTTGAGCAGCTCGATGGCGAAGGGACCGTCGCTGATGAAGCGCGCCGGCAGCCAGCCGGACTTGGCGAAGGACGGCAGCAGCAGCGTGTAGGCCCACACCGCGAAGCCGGCGGAGAGGCCGGCGAGCGCGCCGTCGCGCGTGCCGCCGCGCCAGTACATGCCGCCGATCAGCGCCGGCGCGAACTGCGCCACGGCGGCGAAGCTGATCAGGCCGATGCCGACCAGCGCGTAGGCGTCGCCGGCGAGCCGGAAATAGAAGTAGCCGAGCAGCAGGACGACGACGATGGCGCCGCGGCGGATGCCGAGCAGCAGGCCGGAGAGGTCGCGTTCGGCGTGCAGCGCCAGCGCCCGCGTGCGCAGCAGCAGCGGCATCACCAGGTCGTTGCAGACCATCGTCGACAGCGCGATGGTCTCGACGATGACCATGCCGGTCGCCGCCGACAGGCCGCCGACGAAGACCAGCAGCGCCAGCAGCTCCTGCTGCGCCGACATCGGCAGCGTCAGCACGAAGGAGTCGGCGTCCATGCCCTGGCCGGCGAAGCGCATCAGCCCGCCGAGCGCGATCGGCAGCACGAACAGGTTGATCAGGAAGAGGTAGAGCGGGAACAGCCAGATGGCGCGCTTCAGATGCGCCTCGGAGACGTTCTCGACCACCGTCACCTGGAACTGGCGCGGCAGCATGAGGATGGCCAGGCCGGCGAGCAGCGTCAGCGAGAACCAGGTGGCGTAGCTGCGGCTGTCGGCGGCGACCGCCGTCAGCTTCGCCAGTTGCGGATCTTCGAGCGCGCGCCGGAAGATGTCGCCGGCGCCGTCGTAGAGCACGAAGGTGACGAACAGGCCGACGGCGCCGAAGGCCACCAGCTTGACCACGGATTCGAGCGCCACCGCCGCCACCATGCCCTCGTGCCGCTCGGTGGCGTCGAGGTGGCGGGTGCCGAAGAGGATGGTGAAGGCGGCGAGGATCAGCGCGATGTAGAAGGTGGTGTCGGCGAGCACCGGGCTGCCCTCCTTCGGCGCGATCAGCGCCGGATAGCCGACGATCAGGTCGTAGCTGCCGGACACCGCCTTCAGTTGCAGCGCGATGTAGGGGATGACGCCGATCACCGCGATCACCGTCACCAGCCCGCCGAGCAGTTGGCTCTTGCCGTAGCGCGAGGCGATGAAGTCGGCGATCGAGGTGATGCGGTTGGCCTTCGCCGTGCGGATCATCTTCAGGATGAGGAAGCCGCCGAGCGCCATGACCAGC
Source organism: Rhodocyclaceae bacterium (assembly GCA_019455325.1). Taxonomy (GTDB): domain Bacteria; phylum Pseudomonadota; class Gammaproteobacteria; order Burkholderiales; family Rhodocyclaceae; genus Proximibacter. Next base: position 615,115 of record JACFMQ010000001.1, read on the forward strand.
GTCGGCCCGAGGTAGATCGGCAGGAAGCCGACGCCGGAGACGGCGGCGCGGCCGACGCTGCCGTAGTAGGTCCAGGTGGTGCAGTAGACGGCCATCGACAGCGCGTAGATGGTCGGGTTGGCGATCACCGAGCGGCCCTGGTCGGCGCGCTTGTCGCCCCAGTAGGCGACGGCGAAGAGCAGCGCCAGGTAGCAGAAGGAGACGGCGATGACCACCGGGCCTTGCAGCATTGCTCAGCCCTCCCGCCGGGCCGACCCAAGGGAGGGCGGCGCCCCCTCGGGGGGCAGCGGACGAAGTTCGCGTGGGGGCACTTCAGTTCCCCCCGCGCTCGTGCCGCTCGCGGCGTTCGACGACCCAGGCCATCAGCCCGATCAGCGCCGCCCAGACGGCGAAGAGATAGACGAAGACGAGCGGCGCCCCGAACAGCGAGCGGGCGCGGTCGAACACCGCCAGGACCGGATAGTTGAAGAGGAAGCAGCCGACCATGAAGACCGCCACCAGCCGCTGCCCGGAAAGGCTGCTGCGCTGCATTCCCGTCTCCTCCTGTTGTTCTGGGTCTATGCCGGCATTATAGGCGATGCGACGGTATACTCGCGCCGGAGCCGACACCCAGACCCCACGGAAACCGACATGATCCGCACCGCCGCCGACTGGCAGAGCCGCCACGCCTACAGCGACATCCGCTACGAATTCGCCGAGGGCATCGCCAAGATCACCATCGCCCGCCCGGAGAAGCGCAACGCCTTCCGCCCGGAAACGGTCGAGCAGTTGATCGACGCCTTCCACCGCGCCCACCGCGACAACGCGGTCGGCGCCATCATCCTCGCCGGCGACGGGCCGGACGCCTTCTGCGCCGGCGGCGACCAGACCGTGCGCGGCGCCGAGGGCTACGTCGACGAAGGCGGCACGCCGCACCTCAACGTGCTCGACCTGCAGATGCAGATCCGCCGCCTGCCGAAGCCGGTGGTGGCGATGGTCGCCGGCTGGGCGATCGGCGGCGGCCACGTGCTGCACCTCGTCTGCGATCTTTCCATCGCCGCCGACAACGCCCGCTTCGGCCAGACCGGCCCGCGCGTCGGCTCCTTCGACGCCGGCCTCGGCGCCGGGTTGCTCGCGCGCACGATCGGCATGAAGAAGGCCAAGGAGATCTGGCTGCTCTGCCGCCAGTACGACGCGCGGCAGGCGCTCGACATGGGGCTGGTGAACGCCGTCGTCCCGCTCGCACGGCTGGAGGAAGAAACCGTGCAGTGGTGCCGCGAGATGCTGACGCTCTCGCCGATGGCGCTGCGCATGATCAAGGCCGGCTTCAACGCCGACACCGACGGGCTGGCGGGCATCCAGGAGCTGGCCGGCAACGCCACCGGCCTCTTCTACCAGACGGCCGAGGGCCAGGAGGGCCGCGACGCCTGGCTGGATCGGCGCGCGCCCGACTTCACCCGCTTCCGCAAGCGGCCGTAGCGGCGCCGATCCGGCCAACGCGGGGGAAGCGCATGGAAACGAATCGGCGGGCACAGGGGAAGGTCGTCGTCGACCGGCTGCGCAGGCGCTCGAACTGGGCGTTCGTGCTGCTGGCCGCGCTCGCCGTCGCCTCCTACGCGATGATCGCCGCCGGCACCGCCGACGAGCGGGCGAGCGCCGCCGAGATCAACCTCGCCGGCAAGCGCCGCATGCTCTCGCAGCGCATCGGCTTCCTCGCCAGCCAGGCGCTGCACGCGCCGAGCCCGGAGCGGACGGCGCTGCTGCGCGACGGCCTGCAGCAACTGGAAAGCACGCATCGCACGCTGGTCGAGGGCGATCCGGCGGCCGGCATCCGGCCGCCGCGCTCGGCCCGGCTGCGCACCGCCTACTTCGGCGCCGGCGGCGTTGACGAGGCGGTCCGCGACTACCTGCGGCTCGGCCGCGCGCTGCTCGACGCGCCGCCGGACAGCGCGCGCTTTAGCGACACGGCGGCCGAGATCATGCATCTCGCGCAGGGCGATCTCCTCACCGCCCTCGACGGCATGGTCGGCGAGTACCAGGCGGAAAGCGAGCGCAGCACCGACACCCTGCGCCTGCTGCAGATCCTGGCGCTGCTGGCGACGCTGCTGCTGCTCGCCTATTCCGCGCGCAGCCTGCTGCGGCCGCTGCTCGCCGAGGTGCGGACGACGCTCGACGAACTGGGGGAATCGGAAAGCGCGCTGCAGCGCGCCGGCGAGGAGAACCGGCTGGTGCTGGCGACGGCCGGCGACGGCATCTTCGGCGTGCACCGCGACGGCCGCATCTCGTTCGTGAACCCGGCGGCGGCGGCCATGCTCGGCGTCGCCGCCGACGACCTGGTCGGCCGGCCGCACCATCCGTACATCCTGCCGGGCGCCGCCGGCTGCCCGATCTGCCGGCTGTCGACCAACGGCCGGTCGATCCAGTACTGCGACGGCGAGTTCGCCCGCGCCGGCGCCGCGCCCTTCCCGGTCGAGTACTCGGTCGCCGTCCGGCCGGACGGCGACGGCGCCGTCGTCTCCTTCCGCGACATCTCCGACCGGCGCCGCGCCGAGCTGACGCTGCAGCGCTTCCAGCAGCGCCTGGTCGATGCCATCGAGGCGATGGACGACGCCGTCGCGCTGTTCGACGCCGACGACCGGCTGGCGCTCTACAACCTGCGCTTCGCCGAACTCTTCCCGCTGCCCGGCGACGTCGTCCGCATCGGCATGCCGTTCGCCGACCTGGTCCGCGCGGTGGCGAACAACGCGCTCTACGCGACGCCGCCGGCAGATCTCGAACGCTGGATCGACGAGCGCATGGCGGCGCACCGCCTGGCGCAGGGGTCGAGCGAAGTGGCCTTCGCCGGCGACCGCTGGATGCGCGTCACCGAGCGCCACACGCGCGAAGGCGGCACGGTGGTGATCTGGTCCGACGTCAGCCACCTGAAGCGGACGCTGCTCGCCGCCGACCACGCCAGCCGGGCCAAGTCGGAATTCCTGGCGCGCATGAGCCACGAACTGCGCACGCCGCTGAACGCCATCCTCGGCTTCGCGCAGGTGCTCGACAAGGCCGCCGAGGCGCCGCTCGCCGCCGGCCAGCGGGAGTGCGTGTCGCACATCCTGCAGGGCGGCCGCCACCTGCTCGGCCTGATCAACGAGGTGCTCGACCTGTCGGCGATCGAGGCCGGCCGGCTGGAAGTGGACATGGCCGAGGTGGCGCTGGCGCCGCTCTTCGGCGAGTGCCTGGCGCTCGTCTCGCCGCAGGCCGCCGACCGCCAGGTCGCCGTCGCCGCCGACACCGGCGGCGGCCTCTCGGTGCACGCCGACCGCATCCGCCTGAAGCAGGTGCTGCTCAACCTGCTCTCGAACGGCATCAAGTACAACCGCAGCGGCGGCCGGCTGACGCTGGCCGTCGCCGACACCGGCAGGACGGTGCGCATCACCGTCGTCGACACCGGCCGCGGCATCCCGCCGGAGCTGGCGGCGCGGGTGTTCCTGCCTTTCGACCGGCTCGGCGTCGGCAAGGTCGAGGGCACCGGCATCGGGCTCGCCATCACCCGCCGGCTGGTCGAATTGATGGGCGGCCGCATCGATTTCACGAGCACGGTCGGCGTCGGCACGACCTTCCACGTCGAACTCGCCAAGGCGGGCGGCAGCGCCCCGGCATCCGTCGCCGCCGACCCGCCGGCCGCAGCGACGCCGCCGCCGGCCGCGGCCGAGGCGGAAGGCCCGGCGCTCCTCGCCGTCGGCCTGGGCGAGAGCGACGCCGGCCTGATGCGCCTGGTCGCCAGCACGCTGCGCGGCGTCGCGCTGGTCTTCGCCGACGACGCGGACGCCGCGCGGCGCCTGTTGGCAAAGCGCGCTTTTCAGGCAATCATTGCCGACGAATCCATGCTGTCGGTCTTTTCCGGCGAAGCGCCGGCGGCACCGCTGGTGGTCCTCGGCGACGGCGAGGCTCCGGCGGACGGAGAAGCCGGCCGCCGCCGGCTGGTGAAGCCGCTGAAACCGCGCGAGACGGCGCGCCTCTTGAGGGAGATATTGCAATGAGGGCTCACGGACAACCGCTCCTGCCGCACGCCCGTTTCCAGGAAGCGCGCATCCTGGTGGTCGACGACCAGCCGGGCAACGTGCGCCTGCTCGAAGTCTTTCTGACCGAGGCCGGCTACCGGCGCGTCGAGGGCATCACCGACCCGACGCTGGTGCTCGAATCGCTCGACCGCGAGCCGGCCGACCTGATCCTGCTCGACATGCGCATGCCGGTGCTCGACGGCCTCGGCGTGCTCACGCTCCTGCGCGACGCGATCCACCACGAGGGCCTGCAGGTCATCGTCCTCACCGCCCAGACCGAGCGCGAGACGCGGCTCGCCGCGCTCGAACGCGGCGCCCGCGACTATCTGGTGAAGCCCTTCGACAACGAGGAAGTGCTGTTCCGCATCCACAACGCGCTGGAGACCCGCTTCCTCTACCAGGACCGCGAGAACGAGGCGGAGCGCCTGGAAGCATTGGTCGACGAGCGCACGCAGATGCTCGTCGAGACGCAGTTCGAGCTGGTCCGCTGCCTCGCCCGCGCCGGCGAGTTCCGCGACAACGACACCGGCTCGCACATCCTGCGCGTCTCGCTCGGCTGCCACATGCTGGCGCAGGCCGCCGGCCTGCCGCGCAAGGAGATCGAGCTGATCCGCTACGCCTCGATGATGCACGACATCGGCAAGATCGGCGTCTCCGACCGCGTGCTGCTCAAACCCGCGCGGCTGACGCCGGAAGAGTTCGAGCACATGAAGACGCACTGCGCCGTCGGCGTCGAGATCCTCGGCGACTACGACGCCGACGTCACGCGCATGGCGCGCGACATCGCGCTCACCCACCACGAGCGCTGGGACGGCACCGGCTATCCGCGCGGCCTGAAGGGCGAGGAGATTCCGATCACCGGCCGCATCACGGCGATCATCGACGTCTACGACGCGCTGATCTCGACGCGCCCGTACAAGCAGGCGCTGTCCGTCGACGAGGCGCTGGGCATGATCCGCGACGGCAGCGGCCACCAGTTCGACCCGGCGCTGGTCGATCGCTTCTTCGCCATCCAGGACGAGTTCCAGAAACAGATGCAGGCCCTGGCGCACGCCGGCGACTGAAGGCCGCCCGCCGCATCAGATGCAACGTTGTTGCATTTGATGCGGCGTCATGCTTCAATCGCGCCTTTGCCGAAAGGACCGCGGCCCCGCCGCCGTGCGCATCCGATGCAAGTTCCCCTGCTCAGCCAGATCATCCTCGCCTGCCTGCTCGGCGGCGCGCTCAGCGTCGCCGCCGCGGCGCTGGTCATGTTCGGGCTGAAAAAGCGCTGGCTGTCGCTCTCGGTCAGCTTCTCGACCGGCCTGCTGCTCGCCATGGCCCTGCTGCACCTGCTGCCGGAGGCGCTGGAAAGCGGGCTGACGCCGCACGAGGCGTTCCCGCTGCTGCTCGGCGGCATCCTCGTCTTCTTCGCGCTGGAAAAGTTCGCGCTGTGGCGGCACGCGCACACCGGCACCGAAGAGGGCGATGCGCACGCCGGCGGCCACGTCTGCGACGACCACCGCCACAGCCACCACCACGACCGCGGGCGCGACGACGGCCAGACCATGGTCATCCTGATCGGCGACAGCTTCCACAATTTTACCGACGGCCTCTTGATCGCCGCCGCCTTCCTCGCCGACCCGGTGCTCGGCTGGAGCACGACGCTGGCCATCATCGCGCACGAGGTGCCGCAGGAGGCGAGCGACTTCGCCATCCTGCTCGCCGCCGGCTGGAAGCGCGCGCGCGCGCTGCTGTGGAACGGGCTCGCCAGCCTCACCGCCGTCGCCGGCGGCGTCATCGGCTACCTGGCGCTCGACCAAGCGCGCGACTGGGTGCCGGTGATCGTCACGCTGGCCGCATCGAGCTTCCTCTACATCGCCATCGCCGACCTGATGCCGCGCCTCAAGCGCGAGCACACGGCCATCGGCTGGCACGGCGTGCTGCTCGCCGCCGGCATCGCCGTCGTCGTCCTCGGCACCGGACATTCGCACTGACGCAAGGAAGGAGAACGCCATGAAGCAATGCCTGCTCGCCACCGCCCTGCTCGCCGTCGTCGGCACGGCCCAGGGGCACGTGCACGGCGTCGGCCAGATCGACGTCGTCGTCGACGGCCCCCGCCTGTCGCTGGCGCTCGACATGCCGCTCGACGCCGCCGTCGGCTTCGAGCGCGCGCCGAAGAACGCCGGCGAAAAGGCCGCGCTGGAAAAGGCGGCGAAGACGCTGAACGACGGCGCCGCGCTGTTCGCGCCGACGCCGGCCGCCGGCTGCGCGCTGCGATCGGCCGACGTCCGGCTGCCGTTCGCGGACGGCGGCAAGGGCGGCGACGATCATGCCGACATCGAGGCCGTCTACGTCTTCGAATGCGCCGCGCCGGCCGCGCTGAAGGGCTTCGAGACGAGCCTGTTCAAGCACTTCCGCCGCCTCTACCGCGTCGAGATACAGCGCATCGGCCCGAACGACCAGGGCGCCGGCCGGCTGACGCCGAAGACGCCGTCGCTCGCCTGGTAGGCGCGCGCAAGAGGCGCCCGCCGTGCCCGACGCCGTCCCCGCCGTTCATCTCGCCGACCTGCTGTTCCGCTGGCCGCGCCAGCCGGCGCCGTGCCTGGACATCGGCGAATTCGTCGTCGCCGCCGGCGAGCGCATCTTCCTGCACGGCCCGAGCGGCAGCGGCAAGAGCACGCTGCTCGGGCTGATCGGCGGCGTCGCGCTGCCCGAGCGCGGGCGCATCGAAGTGCTCGGCCAAGCGCTCGCCGCGCTCTCCGGCCGCCGGCGCGATCGCCTGCGCGCCGACCACGTCGGCTTCCTCTTCCAGCAGTTCAACCTGCTGCCCTGGCTCTCGGCCATCGACAACGCGCTCTTGCCGACCGTCTTCTCGGCGTTGCGCCGGGCGCGCGCCGGCGCCGAGCGGCCGCCGCGCGCCGAGGCCGAGCGGCTGCTCGCGCGCCTCGACCTCGACCCGGCGGACTGGCAGAAGCCGGCGGCGACGCTGTCCATCGGCCAGCAGCAGCGCGTCGCCGCGGCGCGCGCGCTGATCGGCCGGCCGGAGCTGATCGTCGCCGACGAACCGACCTCGGCGCTCGACGCCGAACGCCAGCAGCTTTTCGTCGACCTGCTGCTGCAGGAGGCCGCGGCCAACGGTGCCGCGCTCGTCTTCGTCAGCCACGACCTGCGGCTGGCCGGACACTTCGACCGCACGGTCGAGCTCGCCGCGATCAACCGCGCCGCCGGCGGAGGCGCGGCATGAGGGCCGTCCTCGTCCTCGCGCTCAAGGGCGCGCTGGCGCGGCGCGGCACGCTCGGGCTGATGCTCGTCTCGATCGCGCTGGCGAGCGCGCTGCTCGTCGCCGTCGAGCGCATCCGCCACGACGCGCGTACGAGCTTCGTGCAGTCGGTGTCCGGCGTGGATCTCGTCGTCGGCCCGCGCGGCGGCGCCGTGCCGCTGATGCTGCACGCCGTGTTCCGCGTCGGCGAGGCGAGCACCGGCATGCGCTGGGAGAGCTACCGGAAGATCGCCGAGCACCCGGCGGTGGACTGGGCGCTGCCGCTGGCGCTCGGCGATTCGTACCGCGGCTTCGCCGTGCTCGGCACCAGCGCCGACTACTTCGCGCGCTTCCGCTACGGCGACCGGCAGGCGCTGCGGCTCGTCGCCGGCCGGCCCTTCGCCGGGCTGTTCGAGGCCGTGCTCGGCAGCGAGGTCGCCGGCCGCCTCGGCCATCGTCTCGACGACCGCATCGCGCTGGCGCACGGCAGCGGCCACATCGAGGGCGCGCTCGCCGGGCCGGGGCACGACGACCGGCCGTTCACCGTCGTCGGCATCCTGGCGCCGACCGGCACGCCGGTGGATCGCAGCGTGCACGTCAGCCTCGAATCCATCGCCGCGCTGCACGTCGACTGGGTCGGCGGCGCGCCGGTGCCGGGCCTGTCGCTGCCGACCGAGGCACTGACGAAATTCGACCTGTCGCCGAAGGAGATCAGCGCCGCGCTGATCGGCCTGAAGCGCCGCGCCGACGCCTTCCGCATGCAGCGCCACGTGAACGAACTGCGCGACGAGCCGCTGATGGCGGTGCTGCCCGGCGTCGCCCTCGACGAGCTGTGGCGCACGCTCGGCCTGCTCGAACGCACGCTCTTCGCCGTCTCCGCGCTGGTCGTCGCCGTCGGCCTGGCCGGCCTCGCCGCGACGATGCTCGCCGGGCTCGCCGAGCGCCGCCGCGAACTCGCCGTGCTGCGCGCGCTCGGCGCCGGCCCCGGCGCGCTGTGCCTGATGCTGCTCGCCGAGGGCCTGTTCGTCACCGCCGCCGGCGCAGTGGCCGGCCTGGCGCTGCTCGCCGCCGGCAGCGCCGTCGCCGCGCCCTGGCTGCTCGACCAGTTCGGCATCGTGCTCACGCAGCGCCTGCCGACCGCCGACGAACTCCTGCTCGTCGCCGCCGTCGTCGCCACCGGGCTGGCCGCCAGCCTGATCCCTGCCTGGCGCGCCTGGCGCATGTCGCTCGCCGACGGCCTGACGCCGCGCGCCTGAATCGATCCACGAGGAATGAACGCCATGCGCACCCTGCTCCTGCTCGCCGCCCTGCTGCTCGGCGCACCGCTCCACGCCGCCGACGCCCACCGGGAGATCCCATGGGAAGAACTGGTGCCGAAGGGCTGGAACCCGGCCAAGGACCTGCAGGCGCTCGACTTCGCCAATCTCCAGGATTCCGACCCGCGCGCCGTCGAGGCCATGGCGAAGATGAAGGCGCTGTGGGACGACGCGCCGACCGAGCCGGCGCTGGCTGGAAAGAAGGTGCGCCTGCCCGGCTTCGTCATCCCGCTCGAAAGAAAGGGCGAGCAGATCACCGAGTTCCTGCTCGTGCCCTACTTCGGCGCCTGCATCCACTCACCGCCGCCGCCGGCCAACCAGATCATCCGCGCCGTCTCGGCCAAACCGCTCGGCAAGATGCAGACGATGGACGCGGTCTGGGTCTCCGGCACGCTCGGCCTGGAGCGCGCCGATACGCCCTGGGGCAAGGCCGGCTACCGCATCACGGTGGACAGGGTGACGCCCTATCGGCCGCCGAATTGAGGGCGGAGAAATCGGCCCGAAGCCTTTTCCCGGAGACTTACTCGATCAGCGCCATACCGCAGAACCTGGCGGCGTTGCGGTCGAAAGTGGCCGTATGAGCGCACCCGGCTGCATTGGCTGAACGCTCTATCAGGCAATCGGCGAAATCAGCCTGCCCCGTGCGATAGACGCGAAGGGCCTTCCAGACGATATCGGCATCCGCCACCACCAGTTCCCTGGTGTGCAGCATCGTTTCCAGAAGCGTGCAAATCTCGTCTCTGGTACTGCCGTAGCACCTGGTCAAAACCCAGGTCAATTCAACGATCGAAACGACGGGGATGTAACCGGGAGCATCGGCCGTCAGCGACTCGATCAGACGGGTGGCCTTGGGCGATTGCCGGGGATCGTCCTGCGCCACGTAACGCACGAGGACGTTGGTATCGAGTCCGATCATCGGGCCCTGGCGCCCTGGGAGGCAATGGCTTCATTCATTGCCTCGACCGTCACCGGCGCGGCCGGCTTGCGGATCAGGCCCTTCAATGCCGTTACCGGCTGCGTCGCGGCGACGAGTTCGATGCGGCCTGGCGCAACCTGGACGAATTCGATCCGGTCACCGGCTTCGACGCCGAGCGCCGCGCGTACCAGGGACGGAATGGTGATCTGCCCTTTACTGGTCAGGGTTGCTGTAGACATGGACTACTCCAAGTATTTTTCCTTACTCTAAGGTAAGGAAAGAGGGGCAGCAACCCGGGCAGGTAAGGGTTTTTGCAATTGCGCTTGCCGTCGGCATGGAGCGCGCGGCGAAAGGGGCGCCGCATGTAGAATCGTCCGTTCCGAACCCTCGCGGAGAGGCGCATGGACGCCCTGTGGATTCTCATCCTGCTGATTTTCGTTTCCGGCCTGTTCTCGCTCGCCGAGATGGCGCTCGCCTCGGCCCGCCCTGCCCGCCTGGCGCAGATGGCGGCCGAGGGCAACGGCGGCGCAGCGGCGGCCATGGCCATCAAGGAGCACCCCAGCCGCCTGCTCGCCGCGACGCAGACCGGCATCACCGCAGCCGCGCTGCTGATGGGCATCTACGGCGAATCGGCGCTCTCCGCGGCCATCGGCGCGGGACTCGCCGCCGTCGCGCCGGCGCTCGCCGAATGGCATGCGAAGATCGCCTTCGCGCTGACCATCGTGCTCGTCACCGCGCTCTCGATCGTGCTCGGCGAGATCGTCCCCAAGCGCGTCGCGCTCGCCCACCCGGAGCGCATCGCGGCCATCTGCGCGCCGCTCACCTCGCTGTTCATCCGCCTGCTGTCGCCGGCCATCCGCTTCCTTTCGTTTGCCGCCGACCGCGTCATCGCCGCGCTGCCGATCAGCGCCGCGCCGTCGGCGACCAGCGTCGAGGACATCCTCGCCTTCGTCGACGAAGGCGAGCGCGCCGGCGCCATCCCGCCCGAGGAAAGCCATCTCTTCGGCAACGTGCTGCGCTTGGAGGACCGGCGCCTGGCCTCGATCATGACGCCGGTCGCCGACGTCGCCTGGATCGACCTGCGCGCGCCGCGCGAAGAGAACCTGCGCATGCTGCGCGAGGCGCCGCACTCGCAGCTGCCGATCGCCAACGGCGACCTGCAGCAGGTGGTCGGCGTCGTCGAGAGCCACGACATCCTCAAGGCGGCGATGGAGGGCGACATCGACTTCGCCTGCATTCCGTCGACGCCGCCGCTGTTCGTGCCGGCGTCGCTGACGCTGATCGAACTGCTGCGCACCTTCCGCCAGCACCGCTGCACCTTCGCCTTCGTCGTCAGCGAGTTCGGGCTGACCGAGGGCATCGTCACCCTCGCCGACCTGATGATGGCCGTGGTCGGCGACATGATGCCGCTCGCCGACGACCCGGACGAGGCGCTGGCCGTGCGCCGCGCCGACGGCTCCTGGCTGCTCGACGGCCTGCTGCCGCTCGACGAGATGCAGGAGAAGCTCGAACTGCGCGACGTCGTCGAGGCCGCCGGCGGCGGCTACCACACCGTCGGCGGCTTCGTCCTCGCCGCGCTCGGCCGCATCCCGCGCAAGGCCGAGCGCTTCGCCTGGGGCGACTGGGAGTTCGAGGTCGTCGACGTCGACCGCAACCGCGTCGACCAGGTCCTCGCCTCGCGCATCGACCGCGGCTGAACGCCGCCTCCGCATCGCTCGCCGGATGGGAATCCGGAGCGAATCCATCGCAATCGATTATGAATCGATGAACGTCGAGGAAGCGCCGTCCGTCGCCGCCTGAGCATGTCAATGCGCGATTTACCGCTCATTTAGACGCGATATCGACGGCGATCACGACAAATAACGACAAATTGCATTCATGCAATCGCCCGGCGGGCAGGCTGCGGCACCGACGTTTTTCCCTCGTCCGGCGGTTTGTTGCGTTCTTGTGACGGTAGCGTGGTTTTGTAGACGCTTTCTTCCGTTCCTGCAGCGCGCCGACCGCGGGGACGAGCAAGGGGAGAGGACAAAAATGACAAGAAGGCCAGCGGCCGACAAGCCGACGTTCTACGACGTATTCCGCCAGCGCGGCGTCTCGCGCCGCGATTTTCTCGGTTTCTGCGCGCTCACCGCGACCTACCTCGGGCTCGGCCCGGACGGCATGGGCACCATCGTGCATGCGATGGAGACCAAGCCGCGCATCCCGGTGCTCTGGCTGCACGGCCTCGAATGCACCTGCTGCTCGGAGAGCTTCCTGCGCTCCGGCCACCCGCTGGCCTCGGACATCATCATGAGCATGATCTCGCTCGACTACGACGACACGATCATGGCCGCCGCCGGCGAACAGGCCGAGGAAATCCTGCACGACATCGTCCGCGACTACCGCGGCGCCTATCTGCTGGCCGTCGAAGGCAACGTGCCGCTGGCCAACGACGGCATGGCCTGCATCATCGGCGGCCGGCCGTTCAAGAAGAAGTTCGAGGAAATGGCCCGCCACGCCAAGGCCATCATCTCCTGGGGCACCTGCGCCAGCTCCGGCTGCGTGCAGGCGGCGAAGCCGAACCCGACCAAGGCGACGCCGATCCACAAGCTGGTCGAGCGCGTGCCGGTGATCAACGTGCCCGGCTGCCCGCCGATCGCCGAGGTGATGACCGGCGTCATCAGCTACATCCTGACCTACGACCGCCTGCCCGAGCTCGACCGGCAGCGCCGGCCCAAGCTCTTCTACTCGCAGCGCGTGCACGACAAGTGCGAGCGCCGCGCCCACTTCGACGCCGGCCAGTTCGTCGAAGCCTGGGACGACGAGGGCGCCAAGCAGGGCTGGTGCCTGTACAAGATGGGCTGCCGCGGCCCGACGACCTACAACGCCTGCGCCACCATGGGCTGGAACGAGAACACCAGCAACCCGATCCGCTCCGGCCACGGCTGCATCGGCTGCTCGGAGGAAGGCTTCTTCGACCGCGGCCCGTTCTACGAGCGCCTGCCCGACATGCAGCAGTGGGGCATCGAATCGAACGCCGACAAGGTGGCCGCCGTCGGCGCCGCCGCGCTCGGCGGCGCGGTCGCCGTGCAGCTCGGCGCGACGGCGGTGAAGCACGTGGTCAACGTCGTCCGCCGGAAGACGGCGAAGGACGACGCGGCCGAGAAGAACGAGGAGCCCCAGGCATGACCCGCAGCACCACGCCCAACGGCTTCACGCTCGACGACGGCGGCCGGCGCATCGCCCTCGACCCGGTGACGCGCATCGAGGGCCACATGCGCGTCGAGGTGAACATCGACGGCGACAACGTGATCCGCAACGCGGTCTCCATCGGCACCATGTGGCGCGGCCTGGAAATCATCATGAAGGGCCGCGACCCGCGCGACGCCTGGGCCTTCGTCCAGCGCATCTGCGGCGTGTGCACCGGCGTGCACGCGCTGGCCTCGATCCGCGCGGTGGAAGACGCGCTGGCCATCGACATCCCGGAGAACGCCAACACCATCCGCAACATCATGAACCTGTCGCTGTACGTTCATGACCATCTGGTGCACTTCTACCACCTGCACGCGCTCGACTGGGTCGACGTGGTGTCGGCGCTGTCGGCCTCGCCCAAGGCCACCTCCGAGCTGCAGCAGTCGATCTCGCGCTGGCCGAATTCCTCGCCCGGCTATTTCAAGGACGTGCAGGACCGCGTCAAGAAGCTGGTCGGCTCCGGCCAGCTCGGCCCCTTCCGCAACGGCTACTGGGGCCACGCCGCCTACAAGCTGCCGCCGGAAGCCAACCTGCTGGCCGTGGCGCACTACATCGAGGCGCTCAACTTCCAGCGCGAGATCGTCAAGATCCAGGCCGTGTTCGGCGGCAAGAACCCGCATCCGATGTGGATCGTCGGCGGCGTGCCGTCGGCGATCAACATGCACGCCACCGGCTCGTCCGGGGCCTCGGTGAACGTCGAGCGCATGAACCTGGTCGGCGCCATCGCCCGCAAGTCGCTGACCTTCATCGAGCAGGTCTACGTGCCCGACCTGCTGGCCATCGGTTCCTTCTACCCGGAGTGGTTCAAGAACGGCGGCGGCCTTTCCAGCAAGAACCTGATCTCCTACGGCGAGTTCCCGACGCGCGCCAACGACGACTCCAACGCCAGCCTGATGCTGCCGCGCGGCGCCATCGTGAACGGCGACCTGAAGACGCTGCACGAGGTCGACCTGCGCAACCCCTCGCACATCCAGGAGTTCGTGCCGCACTCCTGGTACCGCTACCCGGACGACAAGGCCGGCCGGCACCCCTGGGACGGCCTCACCGAACTCGACTTCCGCCTCGGCGCGAAGACGCGGCAGACGCCGGAGCGCATCGAATCCTTCGACGAGAACGAGAAGTACAGCTACATCAAGGCGCCGCGCTGGAAGGGCTAGGCCATGGAAACCGGCCCGCTGGCGCGCATGGTCATCGCCTACGCCAACGGCAACGGGCGCGTGAAGGAACTCGTCGACGGCGCGCTGAAGAAGCTCGACCTGCCGCTCTCCGCCCTCTTCTCGACGCTCGGCCGCACCGCGGCGCGCGGCCTGGAAGCCCTGTGGGCGGCCGAACGGCTGGTCGAACAGGTGGCCTTCCTGGAGGCGACGATCAAGGGCGGCAACGAGGCCACGGCCAACGCCGAAAAATGGTCGCCGACGACCTGGCCTTCGACCGCGCGCGGCGTCGGCTACGCCGAGGCGCCGCGCGGCGCGCTCGGCCACTGGATCAGCATCCGCGACCAGAAGCTCGACAACTACCAGTGCGTGGTGCCGACCACCTGGAACGCCAGTCCGCGCGACGCCCAGGGCAACATCGGCGCCTACGAGGCGGCGCTGCTCGGCGTGCATCTGGCCGACCCGAAGAAGCCGCTGGAGATCCTGCGCGTCATCCACAGCTTCGACCCGTGCCTGGCCTGCGCCACGCACGTCATCGGCCCGGACGGCGGCGAGCTGACGGTGGCCCGGGTGCTGTGATGAAGGACTACATCCCCTACCACCAGTTGCCGGAGGGGAACATCCCCGAGCCGGTGACCATCTACGGCCCCGGCGTGCGCCTGTGGCACTGGGTGAACGCGCTGCTCGTCGTCGTCCTCGGCGTCACCGGCTATTTCATCGGCGTGCCACCGCCCTCGGCGCTCGGCGACACCTCCTCGCTCTACATCATGGGCTGGATCCGCTTCCTGCATCTGGCCGCCGGCTATCTCTTCGCGCTGCTCGCCGTCGCCCGGCTGTGGCTGACCTTCGTCGAGAAAGGCATCTCGCACCAGCTCTTCCTGCCGGCCATCTGGCGGGCGGAGTGGTACCGGGGCTTCGTCCGCCAGGTCCAGTGGAACTTCCTGCTGCCGGTGCAGCCGGCCCGCTACGTCGGCCTCAACCCGCTCGGCAACATCGCCATGCTGCTCTGCTACGTGCTGCCCGGCTTCGTCATCATCGTCACCGGCTTCGCCATGTACGCCGAGGTCACCGGCCACGACAGTTGGCAGTACATGCTCTTCGGCTGGGTCACGTCGATCTTCGGCAACACCATGGACCTGCACATCGTTCACCGGCTGGCGATGTGGCTGATGGTCGGCTTCGCCCTCGTGCACATCTACATCGCCGTGCGCGAGGACGTGCTGTCGCGGCAGACCATGATCAGCTCGATGCTCTCCGGCGAGCGGCAGTACCGGCGATGAACGCGACCGCCGCCCCCACCGTGCTGCTCGGCATCGGCAACGTCCTCTGGGCCGACGAGGGCTTCGGCCCGCGCGTCGTCGAGCGCATCGCGGCGCGCGGCGACGTCGACTGGCCCGCCGGCGTCGAGGTCGTCGACGGCGGCACGCAGGGCCTCTACCTGCTGCCGCTGGTGCAGGAGGCGGCGCGCATGATCGTCTTCGACGCCGTCGATTTCGGCCGCCCGCCGGGCGAGATGGTGATCCTGCGCGACGGCGAGATTCCCGCCTTCTTCGGCCAGCGCCCGCTCTCCCTGCACCAGACCGGATTCACCGACGTGCTCGCCGCCGCCGAACTGACCGGCAGGAAGCCGGGCGCCATCACGCTGATCGGCGTCCAGTACGCCGACATCGACACCTGGGGCGGCGCGCTCTCGCCCGCCATCGCCGCCGCGCTCGACCCGGCCATCGACGCCGGCCGGCGCGAACTGCACGCCTGGGAGGAGAAAACCGCATGAACCGGACCACCAGCCGCTACGAATACGACCGGACCCTGAACCTGCTCGGCAAGATCAGCGTCGCGCTGTTCCACTTCGTCGACAACGTGCGCATGTTCAAGGTCGGCAACTTCATCACGCTGTTCACCGTGCTCCTGCTCGTCGCCGGCTTCGCCGCCACGGCGCTGACCTTCAAGTCGGTCGCCGACATCGCCGGCGTCTGGCGCGACTTCGATTCCGGGCTGGCACGCCGCATCGACCTGCTCGGGCATTTCCAGCACCATCTCGGCCACGGCGGCGTCGCCCGCCACTGGGACGAGGCGCTCGCCGGCGACGCCGCCGCGCGCAGGGCGGTCTCCGCCGCGCTGCTGAAGGTGCGCGAAGGCTTCCCGGCCTTCGTGAACGCCAGCCCGTCGGACGACGAGAAAAAGCACCTGGCCACGCTGGAAAGGACCGTCGCCGCCTATGAGGCCGCGCTGGCCGGCGGCAGCCGCGTGCCGGCGGCCGACGAGGAGGCCGCCAGCGCCGCGCTGGCCGGCATCCGCGACGCGCTGGCCGAGCGCCGCAAGCGCGGCGCCGACGCCGTCGAGGACGCCATCTGGTCGCTGTCGCTGCAGGTCGGCGGCATCATGTTCGCCACCGGCCTGATCCTCGCCTTCTTCGGCCTGTTCGCCTTCTGGTTCGTCCGCTTCCGCGTGGCGCTGCCGCTCTCGGCGATCAATTCGACGATGACCGGGCTTTCCGGCGGCGACACCGGCGTCGACGTCCCATTCACCGCCAAGCGCGACGAGGTCGGCGAGATGGCCCGCGCCGTGCAGATCTTCAAGGACAACGCCATCGCCAAGGGAAAGATGGAAGTCCAGAAGCAGCAGGTGACCCGCGACATCCAGGAAACCACCCGGGAGCTGGCGCAACTGACGGTCACCGCCCGCGGCGCCACCGGCGAGCAGGCTTCGGCCACGTCGAGCATCTCGGCGGCCACCGAAGAGCTGAGCGTGAGCATCGACCACGTCGCCGAGAACGCCGAGCGGGCGCTGGACGCGACGCGCGAAACCGTCGACGCGGTGAAGCAGGGCGAAGTCGCGGTCAAGGAGACGATCGCCGTCATGGAGCAGACCGCCGACCTCGTCGGCCAGGCCCGCGACAAGGTCGAGGAGCTTGCCCGCGAGAGCGACCGCATCCACGAGATCGTCGCCATCATCCAGAGCATCGCCAAGCAGACCGACCTGCTGGCGCTCAACGCCTCGATCGAATCGGCGCGCGCCGGCGAGGCCGGCCGCGGCTTCGCCGTGGTCGCCGACGAGGTGCGCAGCCTGGCCGAGAAGACCAATGCCTCGGCGCTCGACATCGGCAGCATCCTCGAACAGATCCAGCGCCGGATGGGCGACGTCACCAGCGAGGTGGCCAGCGCCTCGGACAAGGCCGGCGAAAGCGCCGCGCGCTCGCGCACCGTCGGCGACGCGCTGCTGCAGATCGACCGGCGCGCCGGCATGGTCGCCAGCGCCATGGCCGACATCGCCGACGCCTCCCGCGAGCAGAGCACCGCCGGCCGCGACATCGCGCAGAAGGTGGAGATGGTCGCCACCTCGTCGGAGACGATCAGCACCCAGATCAACCGCATCGACGAACTGATGCGACGCCTGAACAAGAGCACGACGAGCATCTGAGAACCCGACCATGAACGCACCCGAAAACCGGCCCCGGCCCCTTTCGCTGCTCTGGCTGCAGTGCGGCGGCTGCGGCGGCGACAGCATGTCGCTGCTCAACGCCGCCTCGCCCGAGCCGCACGAGCTTTTCGCGCAGCTCGGCGCCGAGCTGCTCTGGCACCCTTCCCTGTCGAACGGCTCGCCCGCGGAGCACGACGCCCTGCTCGAATCGATCGTCGCCGGCGAGCGAGCGCTCGACCTGCTGCTGGTCGAAGGCGCCATCGTGCACGGCCCGGAGCACACCGGCATGTTCGACACCCGCCGCGGGCGGCCGAAGAAGGATCTCGCCGCCGCGCTCGCCCGCCAGGCCGGGCACGTCGTCGCCGTCGGCACCTGCGCCGCCTTCGGCGGCATCGCCGCCGAAGGCGCGCTGCAGGGCAGCGGCCTCCAGTTCACCGGCAAGCGGCCCGGCGGCCTGCTCGGCGCGGAATTCCGCGGCCGCGCCGGTCTGCCGGTGATCAACCTCGCCGGCTGCCCGGTGCACGAACAGGTCATCACCGGCACGCTGCTCGCGCTGGCCGCCGGGCAGGCGCCGCTGCTCGACGAGTTCAACCGCCCGCTCGACTGGTTCGGCATGACCGTGCACCAGGGCTGCACGCGCAACGAGTACCACGAATACCGGGTCGAGGAGACCGACTTCGCCGAGCGCGGCTGCCTGTTCTTCTTCAAGGGCTGCCACGGCCCGCTGACCGACGGCCCCTGCAACAAGGTGCTGTGGAACGGGCGCTCGTCGAAGCCGCGCGCCGGCGTCCCCTGCTTCGGCTGCACCGACCCGACCTTCCCGCAGCCTCATCCCTTCTTCGTCACCCGCGACATCGAGGGCATACCGATCAGCCTGCCCAAGGGCGTCAGCCGCGCCCACTACATGGTGTACAAGGGCATGGCCGCGGCCGCCGCGCCGGATCGGCTGAAACAGCGGCAAACCACGATCTGAAGACGCCGCCATGACACGCCGGATCATCCGCGAACTGCCGCTCAACCGGGTCGAGGGCGACCTGGAAATCCGCATCGAACTCGAAGGCCGGCGCATCGTCGACGCCTGGAGTTCCGGCACCCTGTACCGCGGCTTCGAGAACCTGATGATCGGCCGCGGCCCACTCGACGGGCTGGTCATCACGCCGCGCATCTGCGGCATCTGCAGCACCACCCACCTGATGGCCGCGGCGCGCGCCCTCGACCGGATCGCCGGCGTGCCGCCGCCGGCCAACGCCGTGCGCGTGCGCAACCTGGCGCTGATGGTCGAGACCTGCCAGAGCGACCTGCGCCAGTCGATCCTGATGTTCATGCCGGACTTCGCCATTCCCGCCTACGCGCCGCACCCGCTGCACGCGGAGGCCGCCGCGCGCTACGCGCCGGTGCAGGGCGGCCGCTGCATCGAGGCCGTGCGCGAAACGCGCAGCCTCCTCGAAATCATCGCCATCCTCGGCGGCCAGTGGCCGCACAGCTCGTTCATGGTACCGGGCGGCGTCACCTACGTGCCCAACCTGGCCGAGCTGAACCAGTGCCTCGGCATCCTGCGCCGCTTCCGCAGTTGGTACGAAAGGACGGTCCTCGGCTGCACGCTGGAACGCTGGCAGGCGATCCGCTCGGTCGACGAACTCGAAGCCTGGCTGGCCGAGCGCGCGGAACACCGCGACGGCGACGTCGGCTTCCTGCTGCGCTTCGCCGGCGCAGCCGGCCTCGCCGGCCAGGGGCGCGGCCACGGGCATTTCCTGTCCTGCGGTTCGCTCGACGTGCCCGCGGGCAGCGCGGTCCAGGGCGTCGACGGCATGCTCGTCGCCGCCGGCTTCCTCGCCGCCGACGGCGAGCGCCGGACCTTCGACCAGTCGCAGATCGCCGAGCACGTCGCCGCCTCCTGGTACGCCGACGGCGGCGCCCCCAGGCACCCGTTCGACGGCGAGACCCGGCCCCAGGCCACCGGCGCCGACGGCCGGAAATACTCGTGGTCCAAGGCGCCGCGCTATGCCGGCCTGCCGGCCGAGACCGGCCCGCTGGCCGAACGCCTGGTCGCCGGCGACCCGCTGTTCGCCGATTGCCTGCGCGTGCGCGGCGCCGATCTGGTCGGCCGCCAGCTCGCCCGGCTGACCCGGCCGGCGACGGTGCTGGCGGCGATGGAGACCTGGCTGCGGGAGCTGGTCGAGAACCTGGCGCAGCCGTTCTACGAGACCGTGCCGCCGCTCCGGGAAGGGCGCGGCATCGGGCTCATCGAGGCGGCGCGCGGCGCCCTCGGCCACTGGGTCGAGATCGACGACGGCCGCATCAGCCGCTACCAGATCGTCACGCCCACCGCCTGGAACGGCTCGCCGCGCGACGACGCCGGCGTGCGCGGCCCCTGGGAGGAGGCGCTGGTCGGCCTCGACGTCGCCGACATCGACCACCCCTTCGAGGCCGGGCACGTCGTCCGCTCCTTCGACCCCTGCCTGGTGTGCACCGTCCACGTCGTCGGTGCCGACGCCAACCCCTTTCGCTGCTGAGAACACGGCATGGCCGACACAGCGGTGATCTGTCTCGGCAACCGCTACGTCGCGGCGGACGCGCTCGGCTGCCGCGTCCATGACTGGCTGACGGCGCGCGCCGTGCCCGGCGAGGTGGACGTCGTCGACGGAGGACTGTGCGGGCTCGACCTGCTGCGCCTGATCGAGAACCGCGCCCGGGTCGTCTTCGTCGACGCCGTCGCCGGCAGCGGCGACCCGGCGCGCACGCTCATCCTCGACCGCGAGGCCATCGCCGCCCACGCCGGCACCTACGGCCACGGCGCCGGCCTGCCCTATCTCCTGCGGATGCTGCCGGCGCTGCTGCCGCCGCCGCTGCCGGAAATCGTCCTCGTCGGCCAGGAAGGCGAGGCCGACGCGCCGGCGGTCCGCCGCATCGCCGAGCGCAGCCTGGAGATCGCCCGCCATGGTCTCGTCTGAGCCCTCCCCGCCGGCCGACGAGCGAAGCGCGCTGGTCGCCGAGAACGCGGCGCTGCGCGCCGAGATCCGCGTCGCCCGCCAGGCCGCCGAGATCACCACGCAGATGGTCGTCGAACAGTTCGAGAAGACCGAGGCGATGAAGCACCGGCTGTGGGAAGCCAACGACGAGCTGACGGCCATCGTCGAGTCGACGACGATCGGCATCGCGCTGCTCAAGGACCGGGTCTTCGTCAAATGCAACGGCAAGGTCAACGCGCTGTTCGGCTACGACGCCGACGAGCTGGTCGGCAAGAGCGCGCGCTGCCTCTACCCGGACGAAGCGAGCTACGCTGCCATCGGCGACGGCTATCGCCGCCTGGCCCAGGGCGAGCGTTTCCGGCAGATCATCCAGTTCGTGCGCCGCGACGGCAGCCTGTTCTGGGCGCGGGTGAACGGCTGCGCGCTCTCTGGCGACCTGTCGCGCGGCTCGGTCTGGATGTTCGAGGACGTCACCGCCGAGCACGAGGCGGAAAAGGCGCTGCGCGAGGCGCGCGAGATCGCCGAGCGCGCCGAGCGGGAGCTGCGCAGCAGCTACGCCGAGCTGGAGGAGGCCAACCGCCGCCTGCAGGCGCTGGACCAGCTGAAGTCCGATTTCCTGTCCTCGGTCTCGCACGAGCTGCGCACGCCGCTGACCTCGATCCGCGGCTTCACCCAGTTGATCGGCCGCGAATTCGGGCGCAGCTTCGCGCCGCTGGCCGAAGCCGACCCCGGCCTGCGCAGGAAATCCTCGCGCATCGAGGAGAACATCGGCATCGTCCTCAAGGAGTCCGAACGGCTCACCCGCCTGATCAACGACGTGCTCGACCTGGCCAAGATCGAGTCCGGCAAGACCGAATGGCACGACGCCACGATACGGGTCGCCGACTGGCTGCACGACGCCGCCCGCGCCGCCGCCGGCCTGTTCGAGCACAAGCCGGAACTCCGCCTGCGCATCGACCCGGCGGACGCCCTGCCGCCCTTCGTCGGCGACGCCGACCGGATGCTGCAGGTGCTGGTCAACCTGCTGAGCAACGCCGTCAAGTTCACCGACCGGGGCGAGGTCGCGATCCGCGCCTTCGTGAACGACGCCGGCATGATCCAGATCGACGTGCGCGACAGCGGCGTCGGCTTTCCGCAGGAAGAGGCGGAAACGATCTTCGACAAGTTCCAGCAGGCCCGGCAGGGCGACACCCTGCACGACCGCCCGAAGGGGACGGGGCTCGGCCTGGCCATCTGCAAGGAGATCGTCGAGCGCCACGGCGGCCGCATCTGGGCGCGCTCCGAGCCCGGCCGGGGCAGCGTCTTCTCGCTCACCCTGCCGCCGGCCGCCGACGGCCGGGCCGCCCCCGATGCGTCCGCGGAACCGGGCGCGAGCACCGGATCGGCAGCGGGGGCCGACCGCGAAGCGGAAGGCGCCGGCCCGCCGGCCGGCAAGCGGGTGCTCGTGGTCGACGACGATCCGGGCGTCCGCGACTACTTCAGCCAGTTGCTGCAGGAACAGGGCTACGAAGTGATCACCGCCGCCGACGGCGAGGCCGCGCTGGCCGCGGCGCGGGCGCAGCGGCCGGTCCTGATCACGATGGACCTGGCGATGCCGGTGATGGACGGCCGCGCGGCGATCGCCCGCATGCGCGAAGACCCGCTGCTGCGCGACATTCCGATCATGGTGATCTCCGCGCTGCCGGGCTGGGAAACGGCCGGCGGCAACCTGGCGATGAGCAAGCCGCTCGACGAGGCGCGCTTCGTCGACAACATCGAGCGCCTGCTGCGCCAGCCGCCGCCGCGGGAAAGCGGGAAGAAGCTCCGCTTTCTCGTCATCTACGACGAACCGCCGGCGCCGACGCTGGCGCCGAACGATTTTTCCGCGGCCTGCGAGGTCGGCTTCTGCACCGTCGCCGACCTGCAATCCCGCATCCGGGACGGCTTCCACGGCATGGTGGTGGTGCCGGCGGACCTCATCGGCAAGGTCGACATCGCCTTTCTCGGCGCCTCGCCGTCGCTGGAAGTGATGATCGTGCCGGTGCCGGGGAATGGCGAGAAAGCGGCGCTGCCGCTGCCGGCGGCGGGCCGCTGACGAATACAGGAGAAGGAACAGGCATCATGGGAAACCCCGCCAAGATCGCCATCGTCGACGACGAGGCCCACATCCGCGTGCTGCTCGAACAGACTCTCGAAGACCTCGACGACGCGCCGGAAATACTGACCGCCGTAAACGGCGCCGAGGGCCTGGCCCTGATCGAGCGCGAGCGGCCGCGCCTGGTCTTCCTCGACGTGATGATGCCGCTGATGAACGGCTACGAGGTCGCCGCCGCGGTGCGCGCAAACGACGCGCTGGCAGCGACGACGATCGTCATGCTCACCGCCAAGGGGCAGGAATCGGACCGCACGCGCGGGCTCGGCGTCGGCGCCCACCACTTCATCACCAAGCCCTTCGACCCGGACGAAATCCTCGAACTCGCCCGCGACATCCTCGGCGCGCCGTGAGCCACGCCCACCTCCTCCGCGCCGGCTGGCTGCGCGAACAACTGGCCCTGGGCCTGGCGCTGCTGCCCGAGGGCGGCGGCCTGGCGCTGTGGATCGACGGCGCGCAGGTCGCCGGCGCGGGCGCGGCGGTGCCGGACGAGGCGTCGGCGGCGGCGCTCCGCTTCCCGGTCGTTCTCGACCACCGGGAGATCGGCAGCCTCCTGCTGTCGCCGCCGGGCGCGGCGGGCGAAGGCTGCGGCCGGCTGCTCCAGCACGCCCTGCAGGGCATGCTGAAGAGCGAGCAGGCCCGCCGCGCCGTCGCCGGCGAGACCATCCGCGCCTACCGCGAAATGGCGGCGCTGCAGCGCGCGGTCGGCGAATTCAACCGCTCGCTGCGGCCGGACGCCGTCGCCGCCGCCCTGCTCGGCGAATTCGACGACGCGCGCACGGCCGGCGACATGGGCGCCGTCTTCCTCCACGACGACGAAGGCGGACTGCACCTGGCCCAGACCTTCGGCGACGCGGCGGCAGCGGTCTTCGGCCGCCTGCGCGACGAGGCGCTGTTCGCCGAAATGCTCGCGCGCCCGGCCGGCAACATCGCCAACCAGCTCGCCGAATCGCCGGCCTGGACGCCGCGCCTCGAACCGCTGCGCGCCCTGCTCTGGCTGCCGCTGGTCGCCCACGGCAACTGCCTCGGCTGGCTGGTCCTCGGCGCCACGGACGGCGAAGGCTTTTCCGCCGCCGACCTCAAGCGCGGGCAGGTCCTCGCCTCGGTCGCCGCCGGCGCCCTGCGCAACGCGCAGCTCTACATGGCCGAGAAGGCGATGTTCGACTCCTTCGTGCGCGTCATCGCCACCGCCATCGACGCCAAGTCGCCGTACACCGCCGGCCACTGCCGCCGCGTCCCGGAGATCGCGCTGATGATCGCCGAGGCCGCCCACCGGGCCGAGGACGGCCCGCTCGCCCGGTTCCGGCTCGACGACGACGAACGCACGGCGCTCGAAATCGCCGCCATGCTGCACGACTGCGGCAAGGTGGTGACGCCCGAATGGGTCGTCGACAAGGCCAGCAAGCTCGACGCCATCGTCAACCGCATCGAGCTGATCGCCCTGCGCTTCGAGATCCTCCGCCGCGACGCCGGCGAACGGGCGAGGCAGGAACTCGACGACGATTTCGCCTTCCTCGAAAAGTGCAACCGCGGCGGCGAATCCATGGACCCGGAACAGCTCGCCCGCCTGCGGCGCATCGCCGGCCGCCGCTGGCGCGACGCCGGCGGCGAGGAACGGCCGCTGCTCACCGAGAACGAGGTGTACAACCTGTCGACGCAGCGCGGCACGCTCAACCCGGAAGAGCGGAAGATCATCGAGGACCACGCCGTGCATACCATCAACATGCTGTCCCAGATCGCCTTTCCGCGCCATCTGCGGCGCATCGTCGACTACGCCGGCGGCCACCACGAGCGCATGGACGGCAAGGGCTACCCGCACGGACTCGACGCCGCCCGGCTGCCGGTTCCGGCGCGCATCCTGGCCATCGCCGACATCTTCGAGGCGCTGACCGCGCCGGACCGCCCCTACCGCCAGTCCGGCGGCCTCGACTGGGCCATCGGCGTCATGCGCCGGATGAAGGACGACGGACACATCGACGGCGACCTCTTCGACCTCTTCATCGCCGAGCGGATCCACCTCGACTACGCCGCCCGGCACCTGGGCGGCGAGGCTCGGAACGAGCGGCGGTGAACACCTGCCGCAAAGACGCAGAACGGCGAGTTTCGAGAAACCTGGACGGCTGACCGCCAAGTAAGTAGGATTCAATCCTACTGAAGCCAAAGGAGCCCGCCATGCGAACCACCCAGCAAATGAGCATCACCCTTCCCAATGACATGGCAGACGCGGTGAAGGCCAAGGTACGAACCGGCGAGTACGCCAGCGAAAGCGAAGTGATCCGGGACGGACTGCGGGCGCTGATGGCACGGGACCGCGCCGTGGAAAGCTGGCTGCACAACCAGGTCGGCACCGCCTATGACGCCCTGAAGGCCGATCCATCCCGCGCCGTTACCGCTGATCAGGTACGCGCCCGTTTGGCCGCCGAACGCGACAAGATGCGATGAACCATCGCGTCGTCTTCAGCCCGGAAGCCCAGGAGCAACTTGCCGAGCTTTACTGCTACATCGCCGAGGCGGCATCGCCCGACATTGCCGCGCGATACACCGAGGCAATCGTGAGCTACTGCGAGAGCCTGCATACATTCCCCCTTCGCGGCACCCGGCGCGACGACGTACGGCCGGGCTTGCGCATCACGAACTACAAGAAGCGGGCAGTGATCGCCTTCGACGTGGACGCCGAGGTGGTCTCCATCATTGGCGTCTTCTACGGCGGGCAGGACTACGAAACGATCCTGTGTGACGACTCTGGCGACAGCGGCACGGGGCATTAAGACGCCCCCGCCCGCGCCAGACGCTCGTCGACCAGAGCCAGCCGCGGCAGCAGCCCGAAGCTGCCGAGCGTCTCGGCAAGCGTCCGCGCCCGTTCGAGGTGGCGCCGCGCCGCCGCCGCATCGCCGCCCGCCTCGCTGGCGAGCGCCTTCTGCCGCAGGAGATCGGGCATGCAGTAACGGTCGCCGCCGTTCTCCGCCAGCGCCAGCGCGCGGCCGGCGACGGCGTCGACCAGCGACCAGTGTCCCAGCGCCTCGAAGATCAGGCCGACGAACCACAGCGCCGTGACCGGGCTCAGGCGCGCCGCCGCCGCGAACTCGCGGTGCATCGAGATCAGCCGGAAGGAGGCGCGCATGCGCAGCCGCCCCTGCCGCGCCCTGGCCCACAGGCCGAACAGCGTGTTGTAGGCCCGCCAGAGCGGGAAATGCCACTGCGTGGCGAGATCCAGCCCTTCGGCGGCGAGGCGTTCCACTTCCTCGGGGCGGTCGAGGACCAGATGGACGCTCGCGGCCATGGTCAGCGCGAAGCACAGGGCGTGCGTGTGGCCGGCGCGGCGCGCCTCGGCCACCGTCAGCCCGGCCGCTTCCACGGCCGCCGACGCGGCGCCGCTGAAGGCCAGGTTGGTTCCCTTGAGCGCACCGCAGGCGATCACCGGACTGTCGGCCGAATAGCGCAGCCACTCGCGGGCGGGAATCTCCCTGCCGATGCGGATGGCTTCCTCCAGGTTGTTCAGCGAGCGGGCGAAATCCCCGCGCCAGAACATCAGGCTGCCGAAGCCGTAGCACACCATCATGCGATGGGCGGGCGTGCTCGCCAGCTCGTCGAGGCGGTTCATGATCGCCAGCGTCTCGCGCCGCCCCTGCGGGATGGCCGCCGCCATGCCGCACAGCGCGCGGATCAGCGTTTCGTCCGGCAGCGCGCCGGCAACGCACGCCACGGTCGGCGCGAAGAAGCGCTGCGCCTCCTTGGCGCCGTAGCCTTCCGCCATCAGCGTGGCGAAGCCGGCCAACAGCTCCAGCTCGATCCGGTCCTTCTGCGCCAGCGGCTCCTCGTCCTTGGCGGCGGCGGCGAGCGCCCGTATCGCGGCTTCCTTGGCCTCGCCGGCGAACTCGTCGAGATAGGCCACCTCGGCGGCCTGCCACCAGAAATCGCGCGCCTCGCGCCAGGCGTGCGCCGCCTCGAAATGCCAGGCGACGTTGGCCGGCGCGGCGTCGACCCGCTGCGCCAGCCAGCGCGCGGCCCGGCGGTGCCAGTCGCGCCGCTGCCCCGGCGGAATGCTCTCGTAGGCGCAGTCGCGCAGCAGGGCATGACGGAAGGCGTGCCCGCCGGCGCCCGTGCGGCGGCTGATCGCCAGCGCCTCGGCGCGTTCCAGGGCGAGCGTCGGGTCCTGCGCCGGCAGCAGCGCGCGCAGCGCCCCCTCGCCGAACGAGACGCCGAGCACCGAAGCGGCCTGCAATACCGGCTTGTCCGGCCCGAGGCGGTCGAGCAGCCCCTGCAGCACGCCGAACAGCGAGGTCGCCGAGACCGCCCGGTCGCACGCGCTGCGGGCGATGTATTCGGCGTGCAGCGGCAGGCCGTCGCTCATGCGGGCCAGCTCCGCCCGCCGGCCGGCGGCGATGACGCCCTTCTCGTCGATGGCCGCGATCAGCGCCTGCGACTCCGCCAGGCTCAGCGGCCGCAGCGCCACGCGGGAAAGCGCCGCGCCCTCCGGCGGCTTGACGCCGGCCGACGGGCGGCAGGCGAGGACGGTCAGGACCGGCGCCGCGGGCGGAAACTGCAGCGCGCTCTGCAGCAGTTCCCGCGTCGCCTCGTCGGCCCAGTGCAGATCGTCGAACACCAGCAGCGCCGGCCGCTGCCTGCGGGACGGCGCGAACAGGAGCGAGAGCAGCGCGCTGACCACCCGGCGCCCCGAGGCGCCGTCGACCCGGGCATCCCCGTCGGCGGCGAGGAGCGTGCGCAGCGGCGCGCGCAGCGCCCGCCGCCGCTCGGGCGGAAAGGAGCGTTCCAGCCAGCCGTCGAGGCCGGCGGCGCCGATGCGCTCGCGCAGTTCGTTGCGCAGCCCGCCCAGCGACACGTGGCGCAGCTCCGGACGGTGCCGGACCCAGCGGATTTCGCCGCCGGCGGCGGCGTGTTCCCGCGCCAGCTCCGCCAGCAGGCGGGATTTGCCGGTTCCCGGCAGGCCGCTCACTTCGATGAAGACCGTGCGCCCCTCGCGCTCGGCCGCGGCCAGCGCCGCCGCCAGCTCGGCCGACTCGTGCCGGCGGCCGACGAAGGGCGTGGAAAACGCCGTCGGATGACGCGCGCCGCCCGCGTCGGGCGGGGCCGCCAGCCGGCACGGCGCGTGCTCGCCGGCGAGCCCGGTGAAACGGCGGCGGGGCAAGGGCTCGAAGCGGCAGTGCGGCCCCAGTTCGCCGGCCAGGGATTCGAGGGTGACGACCTCGCCCGGCTCGCCGCACAGCGCGAGTTGCTGGGCCAGCGCCGGCAGCGCGCTGTCGGCGACGGACTGCCGGGCCTGCGGGCCGATCAGCGCCTTGCCTTCGCAGATGCCGATGCGGCTGCGACCGAACGCCGGCATGGCGGCGATCGCCAGCGCCGCCTGCAGGGCCCGGCGCGGCGCCTGCTCGCCGTCGTCGGCCAGGCCGAAGACGGCGCCGAGCGCCAGCCCGGTGGTCGGAAAGCGTTGCCCCATCCACAGGGCGAGGATGGCCTCGAACGCCGCGTCGAGCGGCGCCAGGCGGCGCTCCGGCTCCAGCACCTCGGCTTCGTCGCGCACGTCCGGTTCCGCCAGGAGAACGACCACCCGGCGCACCTCGCGCGGCTCGGCGCCGGCGGGGCGCAGCGCCGCCGGCGCCGAGCCGGGGCCGGCCCCGGCGCTCGCGCGTATCTGCCGGAGCAGCGCGCGCGTGGCTTCCTCGGGCCGGACGCCGATGTTCCGCGCCAGCGCCGCTTCCAGCGCCTCGTACTGCCGCAGGGCGGCGGCGGCCTGGCCGTCGGCGGCGAGGAGGCGCATCAGGCGGCGCGTCGCCGCCTCGTCCTCGGGCGCCAGCGCCACCGCGCGGCGCGCGAAGGTGAGCGCGTCCGGCCGTTCGCCGAAGCGCTCGTGGCAGTCCGCCAGCCGCTCGCACAGGGAAAGCGCATGCCGGTGCAGCGCCTCGCGCCGGTGGCGCAGCCATTCCTCGAACTCCGGGCAATCGGCCAGCGAAAAGCCGGCCATGAACTCGCCGCGGTAGAGGCTTTCCGCCGCCTCCATCCGGCGCAGGCACGGCGCGCAGCGCGACGCCGAACCGACGCCGTCGCAGCGCGGCGGTGAGGCCAGGAAGATCGTCACGTCGGCGCGTTCGGCGCATTCCGCGCTGATCGAGATGGCGTCGCGCCGCACCAGCAGGCAGGGGTGCGCGGCGTCGTTGTCGCCGAGGACGGCGCGCAGGTTGGCCAGGACCTGGCGCAGGTTCGCGCGGTGGCCGGGCGAATCGGGCCAGAACAGGCCGCCCAGCGCCTCGCGCGGCAGCCAGCGGTTCTCGACCGCCAGGTAGGCGAGCAGCGCCCGCCCCTTCTCGTAGGCCGGCGGCGTCGCCGGACGGCCGTCGATGGTCAGCCGCCAGCCGCCGAGCAGCGCGAGAAAAGGGCCTGCCGTCGGCGCCTCATCCATGCGCGTCACCCGCTGCACCGTCGCGTTCCGTTCCCGCGCGCCCGCCGGCAAGCGCGCGGAACGCCGCCGTGTCCGGTTCGATCACCATCGCTTTCCCTCCCCCAACAAGCGTCGGCGACAGGCCCTGCGGTCTTTGCGCCGCGTGCCCGGCATGCCGGACGAAGTCGCTCTCCGCGTCGCTCGCGGGGGACTTGCGCGGCATGTTCACCGTTGTTCAATAAGATGCGATTTTGCCCATAATGGCGCCAATTGGCGATGCCGCCGAAGACGACGATCCTTGAAGCAAGACGAATGCGCGCAAACCTGGAATCTGCAGAAGACCCCGGCAGCCGCCCGCCCCGGCGCATGCAGCGGGACGGGCGGGCCGATCGCCGGCGCGTTCTTTGCCGCTCCTGACGATGCGCATCGCCACCGCCACCGCCGTCCCCTACCGGCTGCCCCTGCGCTTCGCCGGGCCGGGGGCAACGACGCGCAGCGTCGCCCTGCTCTGCCTGCGCACCGACGACGGCCGCAGCGGCTTCGGCGAATGCGCGCCGCTGCCTGCGCACGGCAGCGAGAGCGACGACGAGGCCCTGCGCGCGCTCGACGCGGCCTGCCGGCGGCTGCCGGGCAACGCGGTCGGCGCGCTGCTCGACGCGCTGGCCGGGGATGCCGCCGCCGACGCCGCGCCGGCGGCGCGCTCGGCCCTCGAAACCGCCCTCATCGACCTCGCCGCGCAGGCGGCGGGGCAGCCCCTGTGGCGCTGGCTGGCGGGGCCGCAGCGGCACGCCGGCGAGGCGCGCCGGCCGGCGGTGAACGCCCTTGCCGGCGACCTCGCGCCGGAGCGGATCGAAAGCCTGGTCGATGCGGGGTTCGAGGTGATCAAGCTGAAGCTCGGCCGCGCGGCGCCGGACAGCGAGCTTGCCGCGCTGCGCCGGCTCCGCCCCCTGCTGCCGCCCGCCGTCCGCCTGCGCCTGGACGCCAACCGCGCGTGGGATCGGCGAACCGCCGCCCGCATGTGCGCCGCGCTCGCCGAACTGCCCGTCGACATGCTGGAAGAACCGCTGGCCCTGCCCGTTGCCGCGGCCCTGCCCGAACTGGCCGCGCTGCAGCGCGACCTGCCCTTCCCGCTGGCGCTGGACGAAGGCTGGGGCGAACTGCAGGGAGCGGAAAACCGCCGGCTCAGGGAAGACTTTCTCGCCGCGCCGCCGGTGCGCCGGCTGGTGCTCAAGCTGGCCGTCCACGGCGGGCCGCTGGCCGCGCGGGCCGCGGCCCACACGGCGGCAACGGCCGGCATCGGCTGCGTCGTCACCACCGGCATCGACGGCGCCTGCGCCACACTCGCCGCCGCGCACCTGGCGGCGGCGCTGGACGACGGCCTGGCGCACGGGCTGGCCACCTCGTCCTGGCTCGCCGCCGACCTCGGTACGCCGCCGCGCATCGCCGGCGGCCGGCTGATCCTGCCCGACGCCGACGGCCTCGGCTTCGTTCCCGCTACTCCGGCAGCGAGCTTTCCATCGCGCCGATGAGCGCGAACAGGCGGCGGTAGAACTCCGGATCGGCCACCGTCTCCTCGCCGACCTTGACCAGCGCATCCTTGTCCGACATCCACGGCAGCGAGATCGAGCCCATACCGGCGACGCTGACGCCGGCGTTGGTGGCGATCGTCTTCAGCTCGTAGCGGGTCTGCAGCGCGTTGGCGTAGAGCACGGCGCCGCCCGGCGTCGGCAGGCAGACGAGCGAGATGCCCAGCTCCATGTGGTGGCCGGGCCCCGGCTGGAAGAACTTGCGGCCGCGCACGGCCTGCGGCTGCGCGCTCTCGACCTGGTAGCCCTGGCTCAGCAGCGCGCGCTGGCCGACCGCGCACAGGGACTTGGCCGAGATCGACGTGCGATGCTCGAAGGGAGACTTCTCGGAAAAGGACTCGGCGTGCCAGGCGGGCGCCGGCCGGGTCGTCGCGCAGCCGGCGGCGAGCAGGACGAGAAGCGGCGGGATGAAGGCTGTACAGCGCATGGACGACGGACGACGAAGAAACGTCAGGATAGCAGATCGCCGAGCCGGCGCCCGGCGGAAACTGCCGGCGCCCACAGGGTGATCGCATGAACGTGCTCGTGGGAGTGGGATGAACGGCGTAAAAACCTACCGCAGAGGCGCAGAGACGCAGAGATTCGCAGAGAAAACCGAGAAAAAGCATTTCTCTGCGTTACCTCTGCGTCTCTGCGCCTCTGCGGTGGACGTTTGCCTTTTCAGGCGATCGCCCTGGCCGGCGCCCGCCGTTTCTTGACATGGCGCAGGGCCGGCCGGAAACGCCGTCCGTATAATCCTTTGCCAATGACGTCCGCCGATTTCCACGCCAGCCTCGCCCACGCCCTCGCCGCGCGCGCCCGCGCGCTGCCGCACGCGCCGGCGCTGCACTGCGCCGGCCAGACGCTCTCCTACGCCGGCCTCGCCGACGCCGTCGGCCGGCGCGCCGCCGCGCTCGCCGCGCAACTGCCGCCCGGCCGCATCGTCGCCCTCGCCGCGCCGGCCGACGAACTGGCCTGGACCCTACTCGCCTGCCAGTGGGCCGGCCATCCCTTCCTGCCGCTCGACCCCGCCGGCGCGCAGCGGCCGGCCTTCGCGGCGGCGGCGCATTGCCTGCCGCGGCCGCCGGCCCTGGCCGACGCGGCCATGCCGCCGGCCGCGGTCGCCGCCGAGGCGCCGGCTCTGGTCGTCGCCACCAGCGGCAGCGAGGGCGCGGCCAAGGGCGTACTGCTGCCGCACCGCGCGCTCGCCGCCGCCGCCGAGGCGAGCGCCGCGCGCATCCCGCTCGGCCCCGGCGACGCCTGGCTCGCCTGCCTGCCGCTCTTTCACGTCGGCGGCCTGTCGATCTTCTGGCGCTGCTTCGCCGCCGGCGCCGCCGTGCGCCTGCACGCGCGCTTCGACGCCGCCGCCGCGTGGCGCGAGATCGCCGCCGGCGCCGTCACGCACGTCTCGCTGGTGCCGGCGATGCTCGCCCGGCTGCTCGACGCGGCCGGCGACGCGCCGCCGCCGCCGACGCTCGCCTGCGCGCTGATCGGCGGCGCCGCGCTGTCGCGGCCGCTGTGGCGGCGCGCGCGCGCCGCCGGCTGGCCGCTCTTCGTCAGCTACGGCATGAGCGAGACCGCCGCCCAGGCGGCGACGCTGCCGCCGACCGACGACTGGCACGAGGGCCTGGTCGGCGCGCCGCTGCCGGGCATGGAAATCGCCGTCGGCGACGACGGGCATGTCCGCGTGCGCGGCCGGCAACTGATGCTCGGCTACCTCGGCGGCGAGGCGCCGATCGAGGACGGCTGGCTGCGCACCGGCGACCTCGGCCGCATCGACGCGGCCGGCCGCCTGCGCGTGCTCGGCCGCGGCGACGACGTGCTGGTCAGCGGCGGCGAGAACGTGCATCCGCTCGAAGTCGAATCCCTGCTCGCCGCCTGCCCCGGCGTCGCCGACGTGGCGGTGACGGCAACGCCCGATCCGGTCTGGGGCGACCTCGTCACCGCGCTCGTCGTCGGCGCCGAGCCGGCGGCGGTGGACGCCTGGAGTCGCCGGCACCTGCCGGCGAAGCTGCGCCCGCGGCGCACGCTCGCCGTCGCCGCGCTGCCGCGCAACGCGCTCGGCAAGCTGGAACGCAAGCGCCTGCGGGCCTTGCTGGCCGAGGCCGAGGCCCGGCGGCAAGGCGAGGCGGGCGGGAGGGTCGCAGTGAGCGCCGCCGCCCGGCCGTCCGAAGGGGGCGCTCATCCTCCCTTGGGGAGGATGTCGCGCAGCGACAGGAGGGTCGTCCAGTGAGCGCGCTGCTGACGCTCTCCGACGCGCAGCTCGCCGAACTGCGGGCGCGCCTCGACCGTCTCGCCGACGGCGCCCCCGGCGGCGCGCTGCTCTCCGTCACCCTCGACCTCGGCGAAGGCTGCCGCGACTGGCTGCACCGCCAGCCGAAGACGCGCGAATTCTGCTACTGGGCGCGCCCGGACGCCGGCCTCCACCGCCTCGGGCTGGGCCGCGCCGTCGTCTGCACCTCGGCCGGCCCGGCGCGCTTCACCGCGCTGCAGGCGGCGCACGCCGGCATCGCCGCCGACTGGCGCCACGACGCCGGCGGCAGCGCGCACGCGCCGGTCGCCTGCCTCGGCTTCGCCTTCGACGACTCTCCGCGCGTGCTCCCCGGCCGCCAGGCCGGCAGCCGGCGGGAGCGGCCGTGGGACGCGGCCGAGGCCCCGCGCGAGCAGGGCGGCGAACTGCCGAACGCCCAGCTCGGCGTCGCCGCCGTGCTGCTGACCACGGCCGGCGGCCGCGGCAGCGCCACGTTCACCACGCCGGCCCGCGATTGCGCCGGCGCCGTCGAACGCTGGCGCCGGCTGCTCGCCGCGCAGCCGGCGGCGCCGCTGCCGGCGCCCGGCACGCCGCCGGCGGGCGCGCTCGCCGCACGCGCCTGGAACGCGCGCGTCGAGCGCGCGCTCGCCGCCATCGCCGCCGGCGAGCTGGACAAGGTCGTGCTCTCGCGCAGCCTGCGCCTGCCGCTCGCCGGCCGCCTGGCGCCGGCGGCGCTGCTCGCGCGGCTGGTGGCGCAGCATCCGGAATCGACGGTGTTCGCCATCGGCGGCGAACAGGCCGTGTTCCTCGGCGCGACGCCCGAACAGCTCGTCGGCCTGCGGAGCGGCGAGGCGCGCGCCGACGCGCTCGCCGGCACGGCCTGGGACGACGAGCCGCTGGCCATCGACAAGAACGCGCACGAGCAGGCGCTGGTCGTCGACGCCATCCGCGCCGCGCTCGCACCGCTGTGCGCCACGCTGGCGCTGCCGCCGGCGCCGCGCGTGCTCGAACTGCGCGGGCTGCGCCACCTGTGGACGCCGATCGTCGGCCGCGTGCGGCCGGGCATCGGCCTCTTCGACCTGGTCGCCCGCCTGCACCCGACGCCGGCCGTCGGCGGCTGGCCGGGCGAGGCCGCGCGCGACTGGCTGCGCCGCCACGGCGAGCGCCGCCCCGGCTGGTACGCCGGCGGCATCGGCTGGATCGACCGGCGCGGCGACGGCGAGGTCGCCGTCGCGCTGCGCTGCGGCCTGCTGACGGCGCGGCACATCGAACTGTCGGCCGGCGCCGGCATCGTCGCCGGCTCGCGCGCCGAGCACGAATTCCGCGAGACCGAGGCCAAGCTCGGCACCATGCTCGGCGCGCTCGCCGCGGACGACGGCCAGGCCCGCACCGGCACCTGATCGAAAATGC
This sequence comes from Rhodocyclaceae bacterium, assembly GCA_019455325.1. Taxonomy (GTDB): domain Bacteria; phylum Pseudomonadota; class Gammaproteobacteria; order Burkholderiales; family Rhodocyclaceae; genus Proximibacter. Next base: position 649,138 of record JACFMQ010000001.1, read on the forward strand.
CCGACACCGGCCGCCTCAACCTCGACTGGAGCGCCGCGCTGATCGGCGGCCTGGTCGACGCCGGCGTGCGCGAACTGGTGTTCTCGCCCGGCGCGCGCTCGACGCCGCTGACGCTGGCCGCGCTGCGCCATCCCGGCCTCGCCAGCGAGGCGGTCGTGGACGAACGCTCGGCCGCCTGGTTCGCGCTCGGCCGCGTGCGCGCGAGCGGCCGACCGGTGGCGCTCCTGTGCACCTCGGGCACGGCGGTCGCCAACTGGCTGCCGGCGGTGGTCGAGGCGGACCGGAGCGCATTGCCGCTGCTGCTGCTCGCCGCCGACCGGCCGCCGGAACTGCACGGCTGGGGCGCCAATCAGACCATCGCGCAGGCCGATCTCTTTGCCGGCCAGGCGCGCGCGCGGCACGACCCGGGCGCGCCCTTCCCCGGCTTCTCGCCGGATTGGCTGCGCCAGTTCGCCGCGCGCGCCGTCGCCGACAGCCGCTGGCCGCTGCCCGGGCCGGTGCACCTCAACCTGCCGTTCCGCGAGCCGCTGCTGCCGGCGGTGGCGGAGCTCGTTTTTCCGGCATCGGCGCCGATCGCCTGCGCCCCCCCGACCGCGCAACCCGACGCCGCCGCCGTGCGCGCGCTGGCGCAGGCGCTCGCCGCCGGCCGCGGCGCCATCGTCTGCGCCGAGGGCTGCGCCGGCGGCGCCGAGCCGGCAGCCTTCGCCGACGCCGTCACCGCACTCGCCGAGCGGCTGGCCTGCCCGATCCTCGCCGAACCGCTCTCCGGGCTGCGTTTCGGGCCGCACGACCGGCGCGCGATCTGCTGCCGCCACGACCTCTGGCTGCGCGACGAGGCGCGCTGCGCGGCGCTCCGGCCGGACTGGGTGCTGCGCTTCGGCGCCTTCCCGGTGACGCGGACGCTGCAGCGCTTCGTCACCGATACCGCGACGCTGCTCGTCGAGCCGCACGGACGCTGGCCGGACCCGGCGCACAACACGCGCCAACTGCTGCGCGCCGATCCGCTCGCCGCCTGCCGCGCGCTGCTCGACGCAGACCTCGCCGCTGCCGATGCCGGCTGGCTCGCCGCCTTCCGCGCGGCCGAGGCGGCGACCGAGGACTGGCTGGCAGCGACGCCGCAGCCGCCGGAAGCCGCCCTCTTCGCCGGTCTCTGCCGCGCGCTGCCGGCCGGCACAAACGTCTTCTGCGGCAACTCGCTGCCGATCCGCGACCTTTCCGCCTACTCCGGCAGCGGGGAAAAGCCGCTTCGCTTCTTCGCCAACCGCGGCGCCAGCGGCATCGACGGCAACCTCGCCAGCGCCGCCGGGCTGGCAGTGGACGGCCCGACCGTCGCCGTCGTCGGCGACCTGACTGCGCAGCACGACCTCGGCAGCCTGACGCTCGCCGCCGGCCGGCCGCTGGCCATCGTCGTCGTCAACAACGGCGGCGGCGGCATCTTCGACCTGCTGCCGCCGGCGGCGCTACCCGAGTTCGCCGCCGGCTGGCTGACGCCGCCGGCCGTCGACTTCGCGCACGCGGCCGCCGCCTTCGGCCTCGCCTACCGGCGCTGCGACGACCCGGCGGCGGCGGTCGCCGAGGTCTGCGCCGCGCTCGCCGCCGGCCGGCCGCGGCTGATCGAACTCACCGTCGACCGCGCGGCCAGCCTCGCGCTGCGCCGCGCGCCGCCCGGCAGAGGCTGAACGACGTCCGTCCGCGCGATTTCCCCGCGCCGCGGCTGCGCGACCGGCCGAGCTGCGGTCGGGCGGTGCACGGCGCCGGTTCCCTGCTAACATTCGTCGGCTTTCCGCCGTTAAAAGGCAGATACCCCGCACAGAGGATCACCGGATGGCTGGCGCAATACCCCTCCGCAGGCAGGCCGGCGAGCGGCCGCCGATCAGGCACGACCTGAGCTTCACCACCGCGCTGGTGCACCAGCTCGTCGTGCCGACCTTCGTCCTCGACGCGCAGCAGCGGGTGATCGTCTGGAACACCGCCTGCGAGCACCTGACCGGCATGACGGCCGGGGACGTGCTCGGCACCCGCGACCACTGGCGCGCCTTCTACGGCGTCGCCCGTCCCTGCCTCGCCGACCTGATGATCGAGGAACGCCTCGACGAACTCGGCCACTACTACCCCATCCACCGCCGCACCGACGACGCCGGCCGCGGCGTGCACGCCGAGAACTGGTGCGTGATGCCGCTGCGCGGCGCGCAGCTCTACCTGGAAATCGACGCCGGTCCGATCCACGACGACCAGGGGCAGCTCGTCGCCGTCGTCGAGACGCTGCGCGACATGACCGAGCGCCAGAGCATGGAGAGCCGGCTGCGCACGATGTTCGCGTCGTCGCCGGACCCGGTCTGGATCATCGAGGAGGACCGCTTCGTCGAGTGCAACGACGCGGCCGTGGCCATGCTCGGCTACGCCAGCCGGGACGAGTTCCTCGACACCCATCCCTCGCAGTTGTCGCCGCCGGTGCAGCCGGACGGCGAGGACTCGTACAGCAAGGCCGAACGCATGATGGCGCTGGCGCGCGAGAAGGGACTGCACCGCTTCGAGTGGCTGCACGCGCGCGCCGACGGCACGACCTTCACCGCCGAGGTGACGCTGTCGGTGATCGACCTCGCCGGCCACCAGGCGATCTACTGCGCCTGGCGCGACATCTCCGACCGCAAGCGCGCCGAGGAGGCGCTGCGCCTCTACGCCAAGGTCTTCGAGAACAGCGGCGAGGCGATCATGATCACCGACCGCGACAACCGCATCGTCGCCGTGAACGCCGCGCTCGTCCGCGACACCGGCTACGCGCCGGAGGAACTGCTGGGCCGCGACCCGCGCATGCTGTCGTCGAACAAGACGCCGCGCGAAACCTACCAGGCGATGTGGGCGGCGCTGAAAGACACCGGCTACTGGCAGGGCGAGCTGTGGGACCAGCGCAAGGACGACGTGACCTATCCGAAGTGGGCGGCGATCTCGGCCATCCACGACGAGAAGGGCGAGCTGACCAACTACATCGCCGGCTTCACCGACATCAGCGAACGCAAGGCGGCAGCGGCGCGCATCGACCACCTGGCGCACCACGACGCGCTGACCGGGCTGGCCAACCGCTACAACCTGGAGAGCCGGCTAGCGCAGTCCCTGCTCGCCGCGCGCCGCGAGAACCGGCAACTGGCGGTGCTGCTCATCGACCTCGACCGCTTCAAGCTGATCAACGACGCCCTCGGCCACCACGTCGGCGACCTGCTCCTGATCGAGGCGGCGCAGCGCCTCTCGGCGTGCGTGCGCGAGAGCGACATCGTCGCCCGGCTGGGCGGCGACGAATTCGTCGTCGCGCTGACCAGCCTGGCCTGCGACATGGACGCGGCGCTGATCGCCGCCAAGCTCCTCGCCGCGCTCGGCCGGCCGTACGACGTCGACGGCCGGGTCCTGCACTCGACGCCGAGCATCGGCATCAGCATGTTCCCGTTCAACGGCGAGGATGCCGACGCGCTGATGAAGAACGCCGACGCGGCGATGTACCACGCCAAGGAAAAGGGCCGCAACAACTTCCAGTTCTTCAGCCCGGCGATGACGGCGGCGGCGACCGAGCGCATGGAGCTGGAACGCGACCTGCGCATCGCGCTCGAAGAGGGGCAGTACGAGCTGCACTACCAACCCCAGGTCTGCGCCGGCAGCGGCCGCGTCTGCGGCGTCGAGGCGCTGATCCGCTGGCGCCATCCGGAGCGCGGGCTGATCCCGCCGCTGAAGTTCATTCCCATCGCCGAGGAGAGCGGCGCCATCGAGGCCATCGGCGCCTGGGTGCTGCAGGAGGCGTGCCGGCAGCGGGCGCGCTGGCGCGCCGAGGGCATCGACGAACTGCGCGTCGCCGTGAATCTGTCGGCGCAGCAGTTGCGCTCGCCGTCGCTGGTGGCGCAGGTGCGCGACGCCATGGCGGCGCACGGCATCGGCCCCGGCGAGCTGGAGCTGGAAGTCACCGAATCGACGGCGATGGACGATCCCGAGCGGGCCATCGGCCAGTTGCAGGCGCTGCGCGACATCGGCGTCGAGCTGGCGATCGACGACTTCGGCACCGGCTATTCCTCGCTCGCCTACCTGAAGATGCTGCCGATCCACACGCTCAAGCTCGATCGCGCCTTCGTCCGCGACATCGAGACCGACGAGAACGACGCGGCGATCAGCGCGGCGACGCTGGGGCTGGCCCGCAACCTCGGCCTCCGGGTCGTTGCCGAGGGCGTCGAGAACGAAGCGCAGCGGGAATTCCTCTCCCGCCACGGCTGCGACCTGCTGCAGGGCTATCTGTTCGGCCGGCCGGAGCCGGCGGCCGCGTGGTCGGAACGCTGGCGCGGCGCCCGCTGAGCGGCGGCGGCCGGAACGCCTTCAGCAGGGCTTGCCGGCCTTGCACCCCTTGAGAATCCACAGCGAGATGACGCCGGACACCTCGTCCGAGCGCGTCTTCCTGGCCATCGAGGTCGGATCGCGGCCAGCGTTGGTCTTGGCGTAGGGATCGGCGCCGGCCTGCAGCAGCAGCTCGGCGTGGCGGGCGTTCTGCGTGTAGGCGGTCATGTGCAGCGGCGTCAGGCCCTCGTTGTCGCGCGCGTTGACGTCGGCGCCGGCGGCGAGCAGCGCCTGCAGCGCGCCGGTGTCCGGGTTGGTGGCGGCCAGATGCAGCGGCGTCGAGCCGTGCTGCGTGCGCGCGTCGCGCATCGCCGGGTCGGCCTTGAGGATCGCCTGGACGTCCTTGCCGCTGCCGAGACGAGCGGCGTCGTGGATCGGCCGGTCGTTGGCGCCGAACGTCGCCGGCGCGCCGCCGTCCTGCGCCGCCAGCGGCGGCACGGGCAGCAAGAGGCCGAGAAGGATCGGGAGCAGGAAGCGTTTCATCGGGGTCTCCGGGTCGGTGGATCGTGCTTCCCCGCCGGCGGGGAGCGGGACGCAATGATAGCCCGCCGGCGCCCGGCCTGTCGCGGCACGGATTCAGCGGCGCAGCGCGTAGACGGCGAGGCCGATCCACTCGTGCAGCGCGGTGGCGGCGTCGCGCATGGCCGCGGCGCGCGGCACGAAGTCGAGCGGCGTCGCCGGCCGCGCCGCGGCGTAGGCGGTCGGCGCCGGCGTCACCGCCAGGCCGGCGGCGGCGAAGGCGGCGACCGCGCGCGGCATGTGCCAGGCGTGCGTGACCAGCGCCACCCGCCTGACCCCGGCCGGCAGCAGGATCTCGGCGGTATGCGCGGCGTTCTCGGCGGTGTCGTCGGACGCCGATTCGAGCCAGCGCACGCGCACGCCGAAGTCGCGTTCGAGCGCCGCGCGCATGGCCTCGGCCTCGCTGCGCCCGCCGCCGTCGGGCGCGCCGCCGGCGACGAGCAGCGGCTTGCCGGAGGCGCGCGCGAGCAGCGCGCCGTAGCGCAGTCGTTCGAGCGCGGCGCCGGCGACGTCGTCGGCGGCGAACTCCGGCGGCGCGCGGTAGCGGCCGGCGCCGAGGACGACGATGGCCTCCGCCGGCAGGCCGGCGCGGGCGTCGGCGGCGAGCGGCGGATACTTCGATTCGAGCGGCGCGAGCAGCGCGCGGGCGACGACGCCGAGCGACAGCGCGGTGACCAGGAAGACGCCGGCGATGACCAGGAAGCGCGCCAGCCGCGGCCGCAGCCGCCACAGGAAGAGGCCGGCGACGGCCAGCGCCAGGCCGTTCAGCGGCGGCAGCAGCAGGCTGGCGGCGAGGTTGTTGATCAGCCAGGAAAGCGACATCGGACCCCCGGAGGCGCGCGGTCGACGAAAAAGGCCCGCCGAAGGGCGGGCCTCGATGATGCCATGAAGCGGGATCAGACGCCGAGCGCGCTCTTCAACTGTTCGAGCGCGGCCGGATCCTCGATCGTCGTCAGGTCGCCCGGATCGCGGCCTTCGGCCAGCGCCTGGATCGAGCGGCGCAGCAGCTTGCCGGAACGCGTCTTCGGCAGCACCGTGACGAAGTGCACGCGGCCCGGCCGGGCGATGGCGCCGAGGTTCTCGTCGACCTTCTTCATCACTTCCTTTTCCAGCGCCTGGCGCAGCTCGGGCGTGGCGATCTTCGCCGCGTCCTTGACCACGGCGAAGGCCATCGGCATCTGGCCCTTGACCTGGTCGGCGACGCCGACGACGGCGACCTCGGCGATTGCCGGGTGCGCCTGCACCGCCTCCTCGATCTCGCGCGTGCCGAGGCGGTGGCCGGCGACGTTGATGACGTCGTCGGTGCGGCCGAGGATGTAGTGGTAGCCCTCCTCGTCGCGGATGCCCCAGTCGAACGACGAGTACACCTGCGGCTCCTTGAACAGCGAGAAGTAGGTCGAGACGAAGCGGTCGTCGTCGCCCCACACCGTGGACAGGCAGCCCGGCGGCAGCGGCGGCAGGATGCCGACGATGCCCTTCTCGTTCGGCTCGCAGATCGAGCCGTCCTCGCGGAAGATCTGCAGGTTGTAGCCGTAGACCGGGAAGCTCGGCGTGCCGAACTTGAGCGGCTTCTGCTCGATGCCCGGCATCTGCGAGAGCATCGGCCAGCCGGTCTCGGTCTGCCAGTAGTTGTCGATCACCGGCAGCTTCAGCTCGCCCATGATCCACTCGTGCGTCGGCTGGTCGAGCGGCTCGCCGGCGAGGAACAGGTGCTTGAGCGTGGACAGGTCGTACTTGTGCATGTACGCCGGGTCCTGCTTCTTCAGCACGCGCGCGGCGGTCGGCGCCGAGAACATCACGTTCACCTTGTACTTCTCGACGATCTGCCACCAGATGCCGGCGTCCGGCCTGAGCGGCGTGCCTTCGTACATGACCGTGCACATGCCGGCGATCAGCGGGCCGTAGATGATGTACGAGTGGCCGACCACCCAGCCGATGTCGGAAGTCGAGAACATGGTCTCGCCCTCGCCGCCGAGGAAGATGTTCTTCATCGACGACGCCAGCGCCACGGCGTAGCCGCCGGTGTCGCGCTGCACGCCCTTCGGCTTGCCGGTGGTGCCGGAGGTGTAGAGGATGTACGACGGCTCCGAGGATTCCAGCCAGGTCACCGGCACCTGGGCGTCCATGTGCTGCGCGCGCAGCGTCGCGTAGTCGACGTCGCGGCCCTCGACCTTGTTGAAATCCTTGTCCAGGCCGCGGTCGATCATCAGCACCTTGGCCGGCTTGTTGGCGGCGAGGTTGATCGCCTCGTCGAGCAGGTGCTTGTAGGGCACGGCCTTGCCGCCGCGCATGCCGGCGTCCGACGAGACGATCAGCTTCGGCGAGGCGTCATCGATGCGCGTGGCCAGCGAGCCGGAGGCGAAGCCGCCGAAGACCACCGAGTGGATGGCACCGATGCGCGCGCAGGCGAGCATGGCGAAGGCGGCCTCGGCGATCATCGGCATGTAGATCAGCACGCGGTCGCCCTTGCCGACGCCCAGGCTCTGCATGATCGCCGCCATGCGCTCGACTTCGCGCTGCAGTTCGGCGAAGGAGTAGACCTTCTCCTCGTCGGTCTCGGTCGAGATGTAGACCAGCGCGCGGTCGTTCGGACGCCTGGCGGCGTGGCGGTCGACGGCGTTGTGGCAGAGGTTGGTCTCGCCGCCGACGAACCACTTGGCGAACGGCGGACGGGAGAAATCGAGCGTCTGCGAAAACGGCTTGTGCCAGTCGACCAGCTTGGCCTGCTCGCCCCAGAAGGCATCCGGATTTTCGATGGACTGCTTGTGGACTTCCTGAATCGTGGTCATGAGACTCCCTTTACCGATTTTCCAAAGTTACCTGCACACGTCAATTTCCGCCGGACGTCTCGTTGCCTGACTGCCTGCATCCGGTCAAAAACACCTCCTCCGCCACGGCGCGACGAAAGCCGCGCCGCTTTCCGCCCGCGCCGCCTGCGCAGCAGCAAGCGAAGCGGGCAAATAGCCGTACCGACCGATTTTGCCGGAAAAACGGCCCGGCCGCGCAAGCGCGCGGCACCGGCGGCACCGGCATCCGCCCGATCTCCCCGTCCCGAAGGCGCAGGCGCGGAAGGCGCTCGCACCGGCGCCCCGCCGGCCCGGACAGGGGGAGAACTTAATTCATAATTACGAATTATAAGCGCAAAACCGAAGCGCCTGCACACATCGCGGCAAGCCCCGCCATCCCCGCCGAACGGAGAAAGACGCCCCGCCCGAAAGCGCCCGCGCAGCGGTCCACCGGTTTACAAAAGACCGGAATTCAAATAGATTGCGCCGCCATGCCGACCGCCCGCCACCGCCTCGTGCCGCTCCTCGCCGCGGCGCTGCTCGCCGCCGCCGCCCTGACGGCGCAGGCCGGCGAAACGTCGCGCCGCGACGGCGAAGACTCCCTGCTCGAACGCTACACCAGCACCGCCCACGACCTGATCCTGAAAGGGCTGGAACTGGTCGGCGTCGGCTATCGCCGCGGCGGCACCGACCCGGACACCGGGCTCGACTGCAGCGGCTTCGTCCAGCACGTCTTCCGCGAATCGGTCGGCATGATCCTGCCGCGCACCTCGCACGAAATGAGCAAGCTCGGCGACCGCATCGACCGCCGGGAGCTGAAGCCCGGCGACCTCGTCTTCTTCAACACCATGCGCCGCGCCTTTTCGCACGTCGGCATCTACGTCGGCGAGGGCCGCTTCCTGCATGCGCCGCGCCCCGGTGGCGAGGTGCGCGTCGAGGACATGCGCAGCGGCTACTGGGTGAACCGCTACAACGGCGCGCGCCGGATCGTCGAAAACTGAGCGCGGCGGCCTCGCCGTCCGTCCGGGCGCCGCGATCGCGGCGTTTTTTTCGCCGACCGCAAAGAACCGTTCTCATTTACATGACAGGGATCAGCCGATAGAATCGGCCGGCCTCAATCACCGGAGTGTCCCCACCATGAAGCAAGCCATGCCCCGCGCCCTGTGCGTCCTGACCGCAGCGCTGCTCGCCGGCGCCGCGACCGCCGAGGAGAAGGTCCTCAATCTCTATTCCGCCCGCCACTACCAGACGGACGAGGCGCTCTACGCCGACTTCACGAAGCAGACCGGGATCAAGATCAACCGCATCGAAGGCAAGGAAGAGGAACTGCTCGAGCGGATCAGGAACGAGGGCGCCAACAGCCCGGCCGACGTGCTGCTGACGGTGGACGCCGCGCGGCTGGCCAAGGCGCACGAGATGGGCCTGTTCACGCCGGTGCGCTCGAAGACGCTGGAATCGCGCATCCCGGCGCACCTGCGCACCGAGGACTGGTTCTCCTTCTCCGTCCGCGCCCGCGTCATCGTCTACAACAAGGCGGCGGTGAAGGCCGAGGACGTGCAGAGCTACGACGACCTCGCCGACCCGAAGCTGAAGGGCAAGGTGTGCACGCGTTCCGGCTCGCATCCGTACAACCTGTCGCTGATGGCCTCGATCATCTCGCACCAGGGCGCCGACAAGGCGGAAGCCTGGGCCAAGGGCGTCGTCGCCAACTTCGCGCGCGCGCCGAAGGGCGGCGACACCGACCAGATCAAGGCGGTCGCCGCCGGCGAATGCGGCGTCGCCATCTCCAACTCCTACTACGTCGCCCGCCTGATGCGCTCCGAGAAGGACGCCGACAAGAAGGCGATGGAGAGAATCGGCGTCGTCTGGCCGAACCAGAAGAGCACCGGCGCGCACATCAACGTCTCCGGCGCCGGCGTGCTCAAGCACGCCCCGCACAAGGAGGCGGCGGTGAAGTTCCTCGAATACCTCGCCTCCGACGCGGCGCAGCGCTACTTCGCCGACGGCAACAACGAGTGGCCGGTGGTGAAGAGCGTCAAGGTCGACAACCCGGCGCTCACCCGGCTCGGTCCGTTCAAGGCCGACACGCTGCCGGTCGGCAACCTGCAGATGTACTCGACCAAGGCGCAGGTGATCTTCGACCGGGTCGGCTATCGCTGAACGGTCGGCGACAGCCGGGAAACGCCCCGCACCGGGGCGTTCCGGGCTGCCGGCGAACCCCCGGTCCCGGGTTCATCGTGGTGGCGGAGAGCGAGACGATACAATCTCCGCCATGTCTCTTTTCCTCCCGCCTCGCCGCCTCGCCGCCCTCGTCCTGGCGCTTGCCGCGCTGAACGGTTTCGGCCTGCCCGCCCTGGCGGCGCCGCCCCGGATCGAGGCGCCCGAGCCGCTGGATGAACTGCTCCGGCGCCATCTGCAGCTCGACGCCCCGCGGGACGAGGCGGAGCGGGAGGCGCTGCGCAACCGGCTGAGCCAGGAAGGCAGCCAGTTGCTCGCCACCGAGGGCTATTTCGACGCCCGCATCGAACTCGCCGGGGAGAGCCTGGAACACCTGGTGCTGCGGGTCGCGCCCGGCGCGCGCGCCACCATCCATGAAAACCGCATCCAGATCGACGGCCCGCTGCCCGAGGCGCGGCGCCAGGCCCTGCAACAGGGCTGGACGCTGCAGCCGGGGCAACCGTTTCGTCAGGCGGACTGGACGCAGGCCAAGGAACGGCTGCTGCTCGCGCTGCTGGAAAAGGGGTTCCCCGGCGCCCGGATCGCCCACAGCAAGGCCGACGTGGACGCCGACAGCGGCCGCGTGGCGCTGGAAGTGACCGTGCACAGCGGCCCCCTCTACCGCTTCGGGGAGCTGAGGATCGACGGGCTGGAGCGCTACCGGCCCGAGCTGGTGGCGCGCTACAGCGCCCGCATCAAGCCCGGCAGGCCCTACGAGGAAGACGCCCTGCACGATCTGCAGAACCGGCTGGAAGGCACCCCGTATTTCAATTCCGTGCTCGTCCGCCTGGCCACGGAAGCCGCCGTACCCGCTGCCGACGCTGCTGCCGGCGACGACCTGGTGGCACCGGTGGCCGTGCAACTGCGCGAACGGCAGCCGTACCAGGTGGGCCTGGGCGGCGGCATCAGCTCCAACACCGGCGCCCGGGTGGAGGCGAGCTACCGCAGCGCCGACCTGTTCCGCCAGGCCTGGCAATTCCACAGCGGCATCCGCCTGGAACAGTTGAAGCAGACGGCCTATGCCGACATTTTCCTGCCGCCGGCCGCGGATCAGTCCAACTACGCTTTCGGCGTCCTGGTCGAGCGTTCGGACATCCAGAACCTGGAACTGGAAACCCAGTCTGTAGGCATCACCCGCAGCCGCCGGCAGGGCAGCATCGACCTCGGCCTGAACCTCGGCTATCTCGAAGAGAAACAGACGCCCCAGCACATGGATTCCGAACGCACCCGCGCGCTCACCCTCAACGCCACCTGGACCTGGCAACCGTTCCGGGGACAGTTCGACCGCAGCGAGGGCCATTCCAGCCAGGTGCAGATCGGCGGCTCGATCAAGCCGGTGTCCACGCAGAATTTCATCCGGCTCTACGGCAGGCACCAGCACACCCTGGCCGTGGGCCGCGACAACACCCTCTCCCTGCGCGCCGAGGGCGGCCTGATCCTCGCCCCGAGCAGCGACGGCATCCCCCAGAACTTCCTCTTCCGCGCCGGCGGCACCCAATCCGTGCGCGGCTATTCCTACCAGAGCCTGGGGGTCAGGGAGACGGGCGGCGCGGTGCTGGGCGGGCGCTACCTGACCACCCTGAGCGCCGAGTTCACCCACTGGATTTCCGGCGGCCCCTGGGGCGTCGCCGCTTTCGTCGATCACGGCGACGCCGGCGACGACAGGCGCACCTTCAAGCTGAAGACCGGTTACGGCCTCGGCGCCCGCTGGCGCAGCCCCGCCGGCCCCCTGGGCATCGACCTGGCCTATGGCCAGGCCACCGGCAACTGGCACCTCCACTTCGCCCTGGCCCTGCCCTTCTGACATGGCTACCGGCACACCGCGCCCGCGCCGCCGCAGCCGCCTCCTCGGCGGCCTGGGCCTCGTTGCGCTCGGCCTGGGCGCGGCCGGCGGCTGGCTGCTGGCGACGGAAAGCGGCCTGCGCGCCGCTCTGGCTCTGGCCCAGAACGCCACGGCGGGGCAGCTCGCCGTCGGCGGCGCCGGCGGCCGCCTGATCGGCCCGCTGACGGTGGAGCGGCTCCACTGGCGCGGCCCCGGACAGACGGTCGAGCTGCAGGGGCTGCACCTCGACTGGCGAGCCGGCGCCCTGCTGCAGGGGCGGCTGGAAATCGGGCGACTGCATGCGCGGGCGCTGCGGGTCACCGTCGAACCCGGGCCGGAAACGCCGCCACCGCAAACGCTGCATCTGCCCCTGGCGCTGCACGTCGGCGAACTGGGCGTGGATGCGCTGTTCCTCGGCGAAACCGGCGCCCCCCTGCTCACCCAGTTGCGCGCCGGGCTGGAAAGCGACGGCCGGCGCCACCGCCTCACTGCCCTGCGCCTGGAGCGCCAGGGCCTGCGGCTCGAAGCCGAGGCCGAACTCGGCGGCGACGCCCCCCTTCCCCTCAAGGGCGAGGTACGGGTGCGCGGCGAATTCGAGGGCCATCCGGTCGAGCTGGACCTGCAAGCGGACGGCCCCCTGGCCCGCCTGCCCGCCACCGGACGACTGGCAAGCCGGAACAGCCGGGGCGAACTGAGCGCCACCCTGACCCCCTTCGCCCGCCAGCCCTTCACGCGCCTGCAGGCGCACATCGCAGGGCTGGATCCGGCGCACTGGCACCCGCAAGCGCCCCGGGCCGAGCTGGATCTGGACATCGACATCCATCCCCTGGCCGACGAGGAAGCCAGCCTCGCCGGCCGCCTCAGCCTCGACAACCGCAGCAGCGGCCCCATCGACCGGCAGGCGCTGCCGCTCGACGCCCTCGCCGCCCGGCTGCGCTGGCAAGGCGAGCGCCTGCAGCTTGCCGACATCGACGCCCGCCTGCGGGGCGGCGGACGCTTCACCGGCGAGGTCGATCTGGACCTCGGCACGCCCGGCGGCTTCCAGGTCCGGGGCGAGGTCGCCAGGCTCGACCCCGCCCGCCTGCTGGGCACCCTGCCGCCGGCCCGCATCAATGCCCGCTTCGAGACGGCAGGCACGCTCGCCGAACCCCTCGCCGTCAGCGCCCGGTTCACCCTGAACGACAGCCGGATCGGCAACAGGGCCTTCCACGGCGCGGGCAGGCTGCAGGCGAGCGCCGAGCGCGTGCACGACGTGGACCTGCAACTGGCCGCCGGCGACAACCGCCTGCGCGCCCAAGGTGCGCTGGGCCGCGCCGGGGACAAGCTGCAGCTCGACATCGACGCGCCGCGCCTCGCCGACCTGGGCCTGGGCGGCGACCTGCAGGCCCGCCTCACGCTGGCCGGCGCCTTGCGCACGCCCGGCGTGAGCGGCACCGCGCAAAGCCGCAGCCTGACGCTGCCCGGCCGGCTCCGGCTCGCCGGACTGCGCCTCGATGCCCGCATGGGGCTCGCGCCGAGCGACCCGATGCAACTGCGGCTCGAACTGGCCGCGCTGGAACTGCCGCAGCAAGAGCGCCGCCTCGGCGCCACGAAGCTCGACCTCTCGGGCAGCCGCGCCCGGCACCGGCTGGAACTCCAGACCCGGCTCGAACTGCCCGACCTCCCCCTGCTCCGGAACGCCCCGCTGGTGCTCGCGGCCAGCGGCGGCGAGCAGGACGGCCCGGCCTGGTCGGGCACGCTGGAACGCCTCGAACTCGGCGGCGCCGTGCCGCTGCTGCGCCTGACCGCCCCGGCCGCCCTGCGCCTGGGCGAAGCGCTGCGCTTCGGCCCGGCCCGCTTCGAAGGCCACTTCGAGGGCCGCTCCGCCGGGCAAAAAACCTGGCAGGCCCGCATCGATTCCCTCGAACGCCGGGACGGCCGGTGGCAAAGCGCCGGGGCGATCGAAGCCCTGCCCGTCGCCCCCTTCGCCGCGGCCCTGGAAAAAAGCAGCCTGCGCCTCGATGCGCAATGGGACCTGAGCCTGGGCAACAAACCGCGCGGCAGCCTGAGCCTGACGCGCCGGGAGGGCGACCTGCAGTTCGGCGCCGTCGGCCCCGCCCTCGGGCTGAACGAAGCCCGCCTGGACCTCGATCTGGCAGACCGGCCGCGCCTGCAACTGCGCGCCCGCGGCGAGCGCCTGGGGCTGCTGCAGGGCGAGGTCGCGCTGCACCCCGAAGCGCCGCTGGAAGAAGCGTGGAGCGGCACGATCCGGGCGAGCATGGCCGATCTCTCCTGGATCGGCCCCCTGCTCGGCCCGACCCTGCAGCTCGGCGGCCACCTGGAAGCCGACGCCCGCCTCGGCGGCACGCCGCGCCAGCCGCGCGTCGATGGCCGCCTGACCGGGGAAACCCTGCACCTGCGCGAACTCGACAGCGGCCTGCGCCTGGAATCCGGGCAACTGCAGCTCGTTTTCTCGGAAAGCGAGCTGCAGTTGGAAAAGCTGCAATTCTCCAGCCCGCACGCGCCCCTGCCCCAGGCCCTGGACCGGCAACAGCGGGCCGCCTTCGCGCCCATCGTCGCCAGCCCGGGGCGCGTGGAAGGCAAGGGGCGGCTGCAGTTCGCCGGCACCGAGGCCGGCGGCCAGCTCGAATTCCGGCTGGAACGGCTGGGCGTGATGCAGAAACCCAGGCAATGGGTGGCGCTTTCGGGCCAGGGCCGGCTCGGCCTCGCCGGGGACAGGCTCGACATCGGCGCCCGGCTCGACGTCGACGGCGGCTACTGGCAGCTTGCCGACTCGGGCGCGCCCAGCCTCTCCGACGACGTGGTGGTGCGCCGCCAGGGCACCCCGGCCGCCGCGCCGCGCACCTCGCGCACGCGACTCGACGTGAACGTGGACCTGGGCCGCCATTTCCATTTCTCCGGCGCCGGCGTCGACAGCCGCCTGCGCGGCGCCCTGCGCCTGCAAGGGGAAGGCACGACCGGGCTGCGCGCCAGCGGCAGCATCCGCACGGCGGACGGACGTTTCGACGCCTACGGCCAGAAGCTGGAAATCGAACAGGGCATCCTCACCTTCAACGGCCTGGTGAACAACCCCGGGCTCAACGTCCGCGCCATGCGCAGGAACCAGGCGGTGGCAGCCGGCGTGAGCATCACCGGCACGGCGCAGCGGCCGGTCATCACCCTGGTTTCCGACCCGGCGGTGCCGGACGCGGAAAAGCTCTCCTGGCTGATCTTCGGCGAAGCCCCGGAACAGGGCGGCGGCGTCGATCACGGCACCCTGCTCGCCGCCGCCAACGCCATTCTCGGCGGCCAGAGCGGCGGCTCCGGCAACGTGCTGCGCGACCTTCAGCAGACCCTCGGCGTCAACGTCAGCATGGGCCGCAGCAGCCAGGGCAGCGGCCCGCGCAGCCAGGTCGCCAGCAGCGGCGGCTTCGGCCCCGGCGGCGCAACCGCCAGCGAACAGGTGCTGCGGGTCGGCACCCAGCTCGCCAAGGGGCTCAGTCTCTCCTACGAATATTCCCTGACCGGCGCCGAAAGCGTGGTCAAGCTCACCCTCGCCCTGAGCCGCCGCCTCTCGCTGGTCGGCCAGGCCGGCACCGACAACGCGGTCGATCTGTTCTACAACTTCCGCTTCGGCGGCACCCGAGCGCCGCGCGGGAAAGACACGAAGCCCGGAAACGGGACGCCATAAGCAGCGGCCACCCGCTCCGGCGGCCCAGGCGTCGTCGCTGACCGCTTGATTGCCGAGGACGCCGAAGACCACACGGCGTAAGGCCGCAGTGCTGGTCGCGCCGCATCGTCGGGTAATGATTACTCCAGCAGAATAGGGTTGTAACAGCTAGAATGGCTGTTACAACCCTTTGAACGAAGGAGCCAGCCATGCAAGCCATTGCCTCGCTTGAAGCCCAGAACCGTTTCGGCGAACTGCTCGACACCGCGCAGCGTGAGCCGGTGCTCATCACCCGGCGCGGGCGCCCCGTCTCGCTGGTGCTCTCGCCTGTCAACGACATCGCCGCACTGCAACGCCAGTTCGCGCGCGCGCTGAGCGAACTGGCCCCGTTGCGCGGCGTCGAGGCGGCAGCCGAACTCCAGCGCAGCATGGCCGGACTGGGCGAACAAGCTCGCCAGGAAGGCCTGACGGAACAGGACGTGCAGCGCCTCATCGACAAAGGCTGACAGGCCGTGGCTCCATCTGCCGTGCCGCAGGCCGATCTGCCCGCCATCGTGCTGGATACCAACCTGCTGGTCAGTGCCGCGCTGCTGCCAGACAGTACCAGCGGGCAGGCGCTCAGGCAGGCCGTCCTTGGCCACGAACTGGCCTTTTCCGACGCCACCTGGGACGAACTGCACGAAGTGCTGCACCGCCCCCGCTTCGACCGCTACTTTCCCCACGCCACCCAGCGTGGCAACTATCTGCATGCGCTGGCCCGCGCCGGGCGCTGGCACCACGTCGTCTCCACCGTTGCCGACTGCCGAGACCCCAGGGACAACAAGTTCCTCGCCCTCGCGCTGGATGCCCGCGCCGCCGCCATCGTCAGCGGCGACGAGGACCTACTGTGCCTGCACCCCTGGCGCGGCATCGCCATCGTGCCGCCCGCCGCGCTACTCGGGCAAGAGCGGAACCCGCCAGGGACGGGCGGCTGATGCGTAGTACTGCAGGCCCTTGTCAATCTGGAACAGTTCGGTCGTGAGCAGCATACGCCCGCCGACCGCTTGGCGCCGACCTCGATTCACTCCCTCCCAAATACATGAGGATCGGTTTTCCGGGGCGTGTATTGCCGCGGCGGAAAACCGAACTTGCGCTTGAACGCCGTCGAGAAACTGGACGGGTGGCTGAAACCGACGGCATAGGCCGCCTCGGAGACCGTCCATCGTCCGCTGTTCAATGCCTGGTACGCCGACTCCAGACGGCGATCGCGCAGGAATTCGAAGACGGTCTTGCCATAGGCGCGCGGGAAGTGGTGTTTCAGCGTGCTGAGGCCGACGCCGGCCTCGCCGGCGAGTGACGCGAGGCTGTAGTCCGCGAACGGGTCAGCTTCGATGATTTCACGCACGCGCGTCATCCGTATCCGATCGCGCACGGAAAGCCCGGTTCGCATGCCGCAGGCCTGCCCGGCGTGCGAGATCAGGGTCAGGGCGCAGCCTTCCGCCATCAATTTGCGCAGCGGGCCGGTCAGCGCCGGAGAAAACAGTCCTTCGGCGATCTGCGGCAGCCCCGGCGGCAGCTCGAACGGCTGAACCCGCAGGCTGGCGGAACCGGCCTGCGGTACCGGCACCTGCGCCGCCTCCAGCCATTCGGGGGTTCCCCGGATCGACAGCATACGCCCGCCTTTGCCGCTCTGGACCAGGCCGGACATGCTGACCGGGTCGCGCATGTGCATGGCGATGCAACGGCCGGTTTCCAGGGAAATCCGGGTCCGCGCCGAGAAGATGCCTTCGACCGCGCCGCGCAGGCATACGCCCAGCGTCAGCCCGGCGGGAAATACCGCCTCCGCCCGCACCGTGCAATCGGCCTGCGCATCGGCCGCCACGATCAACAGGCCGTTCCCCAGGTCGCAATGCTCCAGGACGCCATGCACCACCGCGTCGTTCGATGCGGACGCCTCGCCGCCGTAATGGCCGGCGTAAGCGTAGCCGCAGCGGCTGGCGAGCGCGGCGATGTCGCAGGACGACAGGCGTCTGGCGCAAGCGGTTCCATGGTCGGGGCGCATAGGTGTCTCGAAGCTTTCAGGCGGTCGTTCGGCGGGCGGGAAGGCATTCGGCTTTTCGACTAAGTAATTCGGCCGTGCGCCAAAGCCCCCCGCCAGGGTGGCTGATATCTTATTTCCGAGAATGATTCTTAACAACTGTCTGCATTCCTGGAGAATCGATATGCCGAAGCCTTCTCTTGGCCGACCGACCCTGCCGGCGGTCATCCTGTCCTGCACGCTCGTTCAGGCCGCGCTGGCGCAGGACGCGCTGTTGCCGCCGGTGACGGTGACCGCGCAGAAACGCGCGACCAGCGTAGACGAGATCATCGGCAGCGCCACCGCCGTTTCCGGCGACGCCGTGGAGCGCTACCGCATGACGGACACGAAGGATCTGTTTTCCTCCGTTCCCGGCCTGCAGATGCAGGAATACGGCGGCTTTCCCGCGCAGACGACGGTCATGCTGCGCGGCATCGGCGCCGATCGCCCGGAGCTGGAGGGCGC
Source organism: Rhodocyclaceae bacterium (assembly GCA_019455325.1). Lineage (GTDB taxonomy): Bacteria > Pseudomonadota > Gammaproteobacteria > Burkholderiales > Rhodocyclaceae > Proximibacter. Next base: position 667,020 of record JACFMQ010000001.1, read on the forward strand.
GGTGCAGATCAACCAGGACGGCGCCGCCATGCCGACGGCCGAGATGGCCAACTTCTTCCTGTTCGACGTCGAGCGCGCAGAAATCCTGCGCGGTCCGCAGTCGACGCTTTACGGCCGCAGCGCGGAAGGCGGGGTGGTGAACCTCGTCAGCCGCCGGCCGACCGAGACATTCGAGGGCCGGGCCGCGCTCGGCGTCAACGATTTCGGCGGCCGCTCGGCCGAAATGGCCCTGTCGGGCAGCATCGTGCCCGACCGCCTGCGCAGCCGCCTCGCCTTCATCAGCTCCGACGAGGACGGCGAGCGGGACAATCCGGCCACGGGGAAATCGCTGAACGGCCGCACGGTGAAGGCAGCTCGCCTGATCAACTCGCTCAAGCTCACCGACCGCCTGAACGCCGAGCTGCTGCTTCAGGGCGGCGAACTCAGGCATCGGGCGATGGCCGGCTATTTCTTCGTCGGCGGCCGGCCGGTGCTGAACGCCAGCAGCGATCCCTACGACACGGAAACGAAGGCCAACAACGGCGTCCTGACCGTCAACTGGGACGGCGGCGACTTCTCCCTGATCAGCCTGACGACGCGGGCGTCGGCCGATTCGACCGGCCAGGGCATGGCGCCTTTCATCACTGGCACGCACCAGTACAACCGCCGTGAATACGACGGCTGGACGCAGGAAGTGCGCCTGGCATCCAAGGGCAGGCGCACGCTGGACTGGCTGGCCGGGATTTACTACGCATCCGGGGATCGGGGCGAAACCCTGCGCGCCCAGACCGCTTACGGAAGGATGAACTTCCACACCGACCAGGACAAGAAAACCACGGCGGTCTTCGGCGACCTGACGTGGAATCTCGGCGACGCCTTCCGGCTGAGCGCCGGCGCGCGGCTGGCGCGCGATACGACCCGGATCTCGGGCAACGACAGCATGCTGGTCTTCTCCCAGTCCTATCGGGGAGAGCGCAGCGACACCACCCTCTCTCCGAAGATCGGCGCTGCCTACGATTTCACGCCGAACCATACGGCCTATGGGCTGGTTTCGCACGGCTACAAGGCGGGCAGCTTCAACACGATCAACACCTTCAGCCCGCTGGCGCCGTCTACGAACGCCGATGCTTACGAATACGGCCGGGAAACGGTCATCAACTACGAAATCGGCAGCAAGTATCGCCTGCCCGACCGGCGCCTGACGGTGAACACCGCCCTTTACTACATGGACTGGCGGGACAAGCAGGTCTACAACCTGGACGCCGCGACCTTCGCCGTGGTCACGAGCAACGCCGGACGCGCGTCTTCCTACGGGCTCGAACTCGATGCGCAATGGCAGGCGACGCCCTCGCTGAGCCTCAGAGGCGGTTTGGCGCTGGGCAACTCGCGCTACGACCGCTATACCGACCCCAACGGCGTCGAGTACGACGGCAAGCAGATGGAGTATTTCTCCAGGCTGTCCGCACTGCTGGCGGTCGACTGGCAGCCGCCCGGCTTCGACAGGCGCCTGAGTCTGAGCGGCAGCGCGCGCTATCGCAGCCGCCATTATTTCGACATGGCCAATACGCAAGACCAAGGCGGACTGGTCCTGGTGGACGCCTTCGTCAATTACGACTTCGATCGTTTCCGCGTCAGCCTGTGGAGCAAGAATCTCTTCGACCGGGATTACGTGACCTACAAGGTGCGGGTCGGCTCCGGCGCGCCGACGGGAACGATCGGCGCCGGCCGGCAGATCGGCCTGAGCCTGAGCGCCGATTTCTGAGCGGCATGCAGAAGCACGCATCGCCCGGCCCATTCCACGCCGCGCTGCGGATGGCCTGGGCGACCTCACCCGGCATGACGCTCGCCGTGCTCGCCGGGGGCGGCACGCTCGCCGCCCTTTCCCTGGCGCCTTACCTGCTGCTGCACGACATGGCGGCGGCCGCGCTGGCCCCGGCGCCGCAACCGGAGGCCGTCCGGCGGGCGATCGCCGGCCTGGCGGCCGTGCTGCTGCTGCGCCAGATCGGCATGGCCGTCACCTTCCGTCTGTCGCACCGGCTCGCCTATGGCGGGCAGGCCGCCCTGCGCGCCCGCATGATAGAAAAACTGGCCCAGGTGCCGCTCGGCTATTTCGACCATCGCAACGCGCAATCGGTACGCTCGGCCGTGATCGACGACGTGGATGCGCTGGAGGACGGCGTCGCCCACCTGCTGCCGCGAACCGTCGCTGCCCTCGCCGGCGTCGTTCTCGTGCTGGCGGCGATGGCGGCGCGCGACTGGCGGCTGGCGCTCGCCGCCCTCCTGCCGGCCATCGTCGGCATGCTGCTGATGGTCGCGGTGCTGGCCGGCGCGCGCCAGACCGTCGGGCGCTACATGGCGCTGGTCCGCTCGCTGGCGGTGCAGACCGACGACCTCGTGCGCGGCATGGCCACGGTGCGCATCTATGCCGCGGCCGGCAGAATGGTCGCCCGCCTCGAAGCCGGCTTTGCCGGCATCGTCGCGCTGGCCGAGGAATGGATGCGGCGCATGAGCGTACCGGCCGCGGCGATTCCGGTGCTGGCCGGCGCCGCGCCGATCGCCGTCCTGGCCGCGTGGATCTGGCTGCACGCGAAGGGACAGAGCCGGATCGAGGATCTGCTGTTCTTCGTCCTGTGCGGCCTGGCCTTCGCCGGCATCCTGAAGACGATCTACGACCTGCAGTATCGCGGCGGACAGTTGCGCGGCGCGCAGAAACGCATCGACGACCTCCTGGGCGCCGGGGAACTGCAGGCGCCGCGGCAGGCAAGCCGTCTGCCGCGCGATGCCGGACTGTGTTTCTCCGGCGTCGTCCTGTCCCACGGCGAGCGACAGGCCCTGCGCGGGATCGATCTGACCGTCGCCCCGGGAGAGCGCGTCGCCCTGGTCGGCCCCTCCGGCGCGGGAAAATCCTCGCTGGCGCGTCTGGCCGTGCGCGCCATGGACCCCGATGCCGGCCGCGTGACGGTCGGCGGCGTGGATCTGCGCGAACTGCCCGCTGAAGCGCTGGCCGCCTCCGTCGGCTGCATTTTTCAGGAAAGCCATCTGTTCGCGGACACGGTGGCCTCCAACCTCCGCATCGGCGACCCGGCCGCCGACATGGAAACGGTCGTCGCCGCCGCGCGCGCCGCCAATGTGCACGAGGCCATCATGGCCTTGCCCACCGGCTACGACACGGTCCTCGACGGCGGCATCCGGCTGTCGGGCGGGGAGACGCAGCGGCTGGCGCTGGCCCGGCTGTTCCTGCGCAAGGCCCCGATCCTGATCCTCGACGAGGCCACCGCCCACGCCGACCCGGAAAACGAAATCCTGCTGCAGCAGGCGATCGGCCGGCTAAGCGCCGGCAAGACCCTGCTCGTCGTCGCGCACCGCCTGTCCTCGATCGTCGACTTCGACCGCATCGTCGTCCTGCAGGATGGCCTCATCGCCGGCCAGGGCCGCCACCCGGAGCTGCTCGCGGCCTGCCCGCTGTACGCGCGGATGTGGGCGGCCCATCTGGGGCGCGCGGATTTCTTCTACAGCACGCGGACCGCATGAGACTCTGGCCGCGCATCCGCCGTTTCCTTCCCGACGCCTTCGACGGCGACCTGCGGCGCGCCGCCGTTCTCGGCGCCATCGACGTCGCCCTGAGCTGCGCCCCGGTCGGGCTGATCGTTCTGACCCTGTACGCGGCGACCGGAACGATCGCACTGCCGGACCTGGCGATCATTGCCTGGCTGTGCCCGCCGCTGGTCGCGGCGACGCTGCTCGTGGCGCGCGCCGCAGCGCTGGCGCAGCACCGCATCGCGTTCGGCCTGGGACACGCCCTGCGCCGGGCCATCGTGGAAAAATGCCGGCGCCTGCCGCTCGCCCGGCTGCGGAAACTGGGCAGCGGCACCGTGACCGCGCTGCTGAACGAGGAGATTCGCTGGATCGAGGGCTACGCCATGCAGGTGGTCGGTCACGCTGCGGCCGATTTCGGTGTGCCGGCGGCCCTGACCGTGATGCTGGCGATCCTGGACTGGCGGCTGGCATTGGCCGTGATTCTGGCGCAAGGCGCGGCGCTGGCGGTGGCCGCCGCGCTCAAGCGCGTCATCGGCCGGGTGATCGGGCGCCGTGCCGCGCCGCTCGCGGAGATCGCCGGCCGCCTCGGCGACTTCGCCGACGGCATGCCGGTCCTGCGCAGCTTCGGCCGGGTGGCGGACAGCCAGCGGCGCATCCGGACGGCGATCGACGACCTGCACGACATCTACCTGCGCTCCCAGCGCAAGGAAATTCCCCTGTTCGCGCTGGCCGGCCTGTGCCTCGACGCGGGCATGGCGCTGGTCCTGCTGTTCGCGGCCTGGCGGCTGGAAGCCGGCGAGCTGTCGCCGCCCGCCTTCGTCGCGGCCATCCTGCTGACCCTGCTGATCTTCACACCGGTCCTGCAGCAACTGGGAGGCGCCATCGTCGGCCGCTTCGCCGAAGCCGCCGAGGCCGCCGTCGACCGCTTCATGCGCGAACCGGAAATCGGCGCATCGACCGCGGCAACGCCCCCCGCCGACAACACCCTGCGCCTGCAAGGCGTCGGCTTCGCCTACGGCGGCGGAGCCGGCCCGGCGGCGTTGCGCGACATCGACCTGGAAATTCCCGTCGGCGGCGTCACCGCCATCGTCGGACCGAGCGGCGCCGGCAAATCCACCCTGCTCGCCCTGCTGGCGCGTTTTCACGACCCGGACGCGGGGCGCATCACGCTGGGCGGCACGGATCTGCGCACACTGCCCGAAAGCGACCTGATGGCGCGCTTCGCCATCGTGCTCCAGGACGAGCACCTGTTCGACGCATCGATCGCCGACAACATCCGCCTCGGCCGGCCGGAAGCCAGCGCCGACGAACTGGAAGCCGCGGCCCGCCTGGCCCGCTGCCACGACTTCATCCGGAGCTTGCCGCAGGGCTATGCAACGCCGGCCGGAGACCGCGGCAAGGCCCTGTCCGGCGGCGAGCGCCAGCGCACCGCCATTGCCCGCGCCATCCTGAAGGATGCGCCCATCGTCCTCTTCGACGAACCGACCTCAGCCGTCGATCCCATCGCCAGCGCGGCCATCCAGTCGGCGCTGAGCGCGCTGGCGCGCGGCCGCACGCTGGTGGTCGTGGCGCACCATCTGAGCGCGGTGCGTCGCGCGGACCGCATCGTCGTCATGAACCAGGGACGCATCGAGGCGGTCGGCAGCCATCCGACGCTGCTGCAGGACAGCCCGACCTACGCCCGCCTGTGGGCATGCCACGCGTCGACGCTGGCTTGGCATATCCCGAACGAGGGCTTCCAGCCGAGGACCGGAATCGCCACATAGCCCTCGCGGGCGATCTGGCTGAGAGCGACGACCTTTTACTGCACCGCCAGCACCGTGATATGCCCCGCTCCGGTAGCTCGCGGGCGAATCATGATTTCCACGTCGTGATTCAACGCGGTGAGGAACTCCATCAGGCGCTCGACTGAAAACTGGTCGAGCCGGTAGTTCTTGAGCGCCGAAACTTTCGGCTGCGGGATGCCGAGCAGTTCGGCGGCTTCGCGCTGCTTGAGCTTGCGCGCCTTGAGCGTTTCATTGACGGCGAGCGCGAGGTGCGTTTTGGTCTGGCGCTCGGCGGCATCGGGCAGGCCGAGATCGGCGAACACGTTGTGCGTGCCGCGCGTGATGGTCTCTTTCCGGTGGCTCATGGCTTCTCTCCGTTCGCTTCGTAGTCCTCGCGGGCGCGCTTGAGGCGGTCATGCACGAGTTTCACATCCTCTTGCGGCGTCTTGATGCCGGTCTTCGATTTCTTCTGGAATGCGTGCAGCACATACACCGCGTCGGAAAAACGCACCGTGTAGATGGCGCGATACGTGTCGCCGCGATGATCCTCGACCATTTCCAGCACGCCCGCGCCTTCGCCCTTCCACGGTTTGGCGTTCGGGTGCTTGCCGCCCAACTGCGCCAGCCCCAGCGCGTAGCCCATCCCGGACTGGACTTCCTTCGGAAAATCCAGAAAGTCCTTTTTCGCGGAGCCGACCCAGTGCAGCGGCTTTTCGCGTGCGGTGCTTGGCGGAGTCCGCATCACGGGGAAAATATACCAGATTTGAGATATTTCAAGAACCAAGCGCCGTTTCGCCAGCGCTGAATTTCGTTACGCAAGCTTGCGTCCTTCATATCCTCTCGCCAGCAGCTACAGTTGTAGCTCTTCGCTGACGTAGTGGCTATTGGGTCTTTCGAGCGTGGCAAAGTCGAGGTGCCCCACCCAGTCTTCGTGCACGAAACCGCGCAGCAAGGCTTCGACCATCGGCAGGCGGGAGAAGAGCAGATTGTGGCGGCCATCGTAGGGGGTGCGCATGGCGAAACAATGACAAATGCATTGTTCGTATCATGCCATAGAAAGCTATCGAACAGCCGCTCCGCGCCAGAACGAACACCCGAAGACGAACGAACCGCCATCCCGTTACGCCGCCAGCACACTCCTTCACCGACCGCGCCAAGCCCTGACAATTGCGTCGCAAGGTGCCATGGCTTTCCAGCAGCGTAAACGAACCCCGGCGACGGCGGCTAAACGGCCTCGCCGATCCAGCGGGCGAGCCGTTGCCGGATGCGGGCAAGGCGAGCATCGTCGATGGTGCCGATCGTGCCCGCCAAGAGCGCGCCGTCGATGCGCCGCTTCTCCCGCCCCCTCACCGCCGCGCGCGGGCGATCTGCCTCGACAGCGCGATCAGCGGCACCAGGCCGACGGCGACGATGGCCAGCGCCGCCGTCGACGCCTCGGCAAGGCGTTCGTCGGAAGCCAGCGTGTAGGCCTGCGTCGCCAGCGTGTCGAAGTTGAACGGGCGCATGACCAGCGTCGCCGGCAGCTCCTTCATGACGTCGACGAAGACCAGCAGGCCGGCGGTGAGCAGGCCGCCGCGCAGCAGCGGCGCGTGCACCCGGCGCAGGGTCTCGCCCTGCGAGCAGCCGAGGCTCTTCGCCGCGTCGTCCATGCTCGGCGTGATCCGGGCCAGGCTGGCGCCGACCGTCTGCAGCGCGATGGCGAGGAAGCGCACGAGATAGGCATAGACCAGCGCGGCGATGCCGCCGGTGAGGACGAGGCCGGGGTTGCTGCCGAAGAGCGACTGCCAGCCGGCGGCGATCCAGTTGTCGAGCCGCGTCACCGGGATCAGCACGCCGACCGCGATCACCGAACCGGGCACTGCGTAGCCGAGGCCGACCATGCGGTTCAGGCCGCGCGCCAGGAGCCCCTTCGACTGCCGCGCCGAGTAGGCGAGCAGCAGCGCCAGCGCGACGGCGCAGAGCGCGGTGACGCCGGCGAGCACGAAGCTGTTGCGCGAGAGCATCAGGAAGCGCTCGCCGAACTGCGCGTCGCCCTCGATCAGCGCCAGCCGCAGCAGCAGCCCGGCCGGCAGCAGGAAGCCGACGGCGAGCGGCAGCGCGCAGGCGAGGAAGGCGGCGGCGGCGTGTGCGCCGGAGAGCCGCCGGCCGGGCAGCGGGCGGTTGCGGCCGGTGGTGTCGTGGAAGCGGGCGCGGCCGCGCGAGAAGCGTTCGAGCGCCAGGAGCAGCACGACGAAGCCGAGCAGCATGGCCGCCAGTTGCGCAGCGGCGGTGCGGTCGCCGAGCGAGAACCAGGCGCGGTAGATGCCGGTGGTGAAGGTCTGCACGGCGAAATACGACACCGTGCCGTAGTCGGCCAGCGTCTCCATCAGCGCCAGCGCCGCGCCGGCGGCGACCGCCGGCCGCGCCAGCGGCAGCGAGACGCGGAAGAACCCCGCCCACGGCCCGACGCCGAGCGTGCGCGCCGCCTCCAGCATGCCGCTGGCGCGTTCGAGAAAGGCGGTGCGGGCGATCAGATAGACGTAGGGGTAGAAGACGAAGACGAACATGGTCACGGCGCCGCCGAGCGAGCGCACGTCCGGGAACCAGTAGTCGCCCTTCTGCCAGCCGAAGGTCTCGCGCAGGAAGGTCTGCAGCGGCCCGACGAACTGCAGGAAGTCGGTGTAGACGTAGGCCAGCACGTAGGCCGGCATGGCCAGCGGCAGCACCAGCGCCCACGCGAAGACGCGGCGGCCGGGGAAGTCGTGCATCGCGGTGAGCCAGGCCGTGGCGACGCCGACGACGACGACGCCGCCGCCGACGCCGAGGCACAGCCAGAGCGTGTTGACGACGTACTCGGGCAGCACCGTCGACGCCAGGTGCCGCCAGGTGTCACCGGTGCCGCCGGCGAAGACGTTGAGCAGCACGCTGGCGATCGGCATGCCGACGAGCAGGGCGACGAGCAGGGAAAGGCGCAGCAGTGGGCTGAAGCGGGCTGAGGTCATGGCGATCCGGCGTGAATGCGAATTATAATTGAGCCTTCGCCTCCGCCGCATTGTCGCACGCAGCGGAGGCAGGCAACGCGACGCGCCCCCGCCGGTGGCGCGCTCCCCGACCCGGCGCAGCGCATTCCATGGCCCATCTCGAACTCACCGACATCCGGCAGCGCTACGGCGAACACGTCGTCGTCGACGGCGTCTCCTTCACCGTCGAAACCGGCGGCATCGCCTGTCTGCTCGGCCCGTCCGGCTGCGGCAAGACGACGCTGCTGCGCTGCGTCGCCGGCTTCGAGCCGGTCGTCGCCGGCGAGATCCGCCTCGACGGGCGCGCGGTCAGCCGGCCGGGCTTCACGCTGGCGCCGGAAAAGCGGCGCATCGGCATGGTCTTCCAGGACTACGCGCTGTTCCCGCACCTCAGCGTCGCCGGCAACGTCGCCTTCGGCCTCGGCGCGCTGCCGGAAAGCGAACGCGCCGCCCGCGTCGCCGAGTTGCTCGCCACCGTCGGCCTCGCCGGCCAGGGCGGCAAGTATCCGCACGAACTCTCCGGCGGCCAGCAGCAGCGCGTCGCGCTCGCCCGCGCGCTGGCGCCGAAGCCGGAGCTGATCCTGCTCGACGAGCCCTTCTCCAACCTCGACGTCGACCTCCGCGAGCGCCTGTCGCACGAGGTGCGCGGGATTCTCAAGGGCGCCGGCATGACGGCCATCCTCGTCACGCACGACCAGCACGAGGCCTTCGCCATGGCCGACGAGATCGGCGTCATGGACGGCGGCCGCATCCAGCAGTGGGACACGCCGTACAACCTCTACCACCGGCCGGCCAACCGCGCCGTCGCCGACTTCGTCGGCCAGGGCGCGTTCCTGCCCGGCACGGTGATCGGCCGGCACGAGGTCGAGATCGAGATCGGCCGCCTGCGTTCGCTGCAGCCGCTCGAATGCGGCGAGCCCTGCCGGGTGGACGTGCTGCTGCGCCCGGACGACGTCGTCCACGACGACCGCAGCCCGCTGCAGGCGGAGGTCGTGCACAAGGCCTTCCGCGGCGCCGACATCCTGTACACGCTGCGCCTGGGAAGCGGCGCCCGCATCCTCTCGCTGGTGCCCTCGCACCACGACCATGCGCTCGGCGGCAGCATCGGCATCCGCCTCGACGTCGACCACGTGGTCGCCTTCAGGGCGGTCGCGGACGGCGAGCGCGCGCGGCCGATCGCCCTCGTGCAATGATCCCCTGGCTCGTCGCCGACGCGCCCTTCCCGCCGCCCGAGCACGCCCTCGCCGACCCCAACGGCCTGCTCTGCGCCGGCGGCGACCTGTCGCCCGAACGCCTGCTCGCCGCCTACCGGCAGGGCATCTTCCCGTGGTATTCGGCAGGCCAGCCGATTTTCTGGTGGTCGCCGGACCCGCGCATGGTGCTCTTTCCGGCGGAGTTCCGGATCTCGCGCTCGCTCGGCAAGACGCTGCGCGCCGGCCGCTACGAACTGCGGCTGGACAGCGACTTCCCGGCGGTGATCGAGGCCTGCGCGCACACCTGGCGGCCCGGCCAGCCGGGCACCTGGATCACGCCGGAGATGCGCCGCGCCTACACGCGGCTGTTCGAACTCGGCTGGGCGCATTCGGTCGAAACCTGGGTGGACGGCGAACTTGCCGGCGGTCTCTACGGCCTGGCCATCGGCCGCATGTTCTACGGCGAGTCGATGTTCGCGCGGCGCACCGACGCCTCGAAGATCGCCGCCGCGCACCTGGCGCGCTTCCTTGAGGGGCGCGGATTCGGCATGATAGATTGCCAGATGCGCACCGATCACTTGGCCTCGCTCGGCGCCCGCGAGATTCCGCGCGACGCGTTCGCCGCCCGCCTGGCGGCGCTGATCGCCGACGCCGAACCGGCGCGCTGGCCGATCGACGGCGCCGCCGGCGGCTGGCGCTAGGCCGCCGGTCCACAGCCCGCCCGCACCGAGGAAGAGGACGTGTCCCAGCTCAACGACTCGCAACTGCCGTTCTCGCTGCTGCAGTTCTACGCCACCTCCCCCTACCCCTGCAGCTACCTGCCGGACGAGATCGCGCGCTCGCAGGTGGCGACGCCGACGCACCTGATCGGCGCCGAGGTCTACGGCGAGCTGGTGCGCGCCGGCTTCCGCCGCAGCGGCGTGTTCACCTACCGCCCGCACTGCGACCACTGCAAAAAGTGCGTGCCGGTGCGCCTGCCGGTCGAGCGCTTCGCGCCGAACCGCGCGCAGCGGCGGGCCTGGCGCGACCACGGCCACCTCGTCGCGCGCGAGCTGCCGCTCGGCTTCGACGAGGCGCACTACGCGCTCTACCTGCGCTACCAGGGCGCCCGCCACGCCGGCGGCGGCATGGATCAGGACAGCCACGAGCAGTACGCCCACTTCCTGCTGCAGAGCCGCGTCGACACCCGCCTCGTCGAGTTCTCGGACGAACGGGGGCTGTGCATGGTGAGCATCATCGACGTCCTCGGCGACGGGCTGTCCTCGGTCTACACCTTCTACGAGCCGGGCGACGCCGGCGCCAGCTACGGCACCTACAACATCCTCTGGCAACTGGCGCAGTGCCGCGCCCTCGGCCTGCCCTACCTGTACCTCGGCTACTGGATCGCGGAAAGCCCGAAGATGGCCTACAAGGTGCGCTTCCAGCCGATCGAGGGGCTCGTCGACGGCGAGTGGCGGGAACTGCCCGCCGGCTGAGGCCGCGAGCGTCCGCTTCTTGCCATACATCATTTTTCCCGCGGCGGCGGCGGGCTAGGATGCCCGCGACCCGCATTGCAGGAACCGCTCGATGAACTCCCGGAAAGCCAGCTTCGCCAAGGCCCGCAACGCCCTCTTCAAGGCGCTCGCCGACTATCAGACCGCCACCCGCGACATGAACGTCGCCCTTCTGCGCTGCACGAAGCACACCGCCTCGGTCTACAGCTCGCTGCAGACGATGGTGGACGCCTCCGGCACGATCGCCGTGCGCCGGCGCTGACGCCCGCGCGCGCCGCGGGCGCGCTTCGCTGCGGCATTCCATGCTGCATTGCGATAAAATCGCGGGATGCTCTATCCCCTGATCCGCAGATTCTTCTTCGCGCTCGACGCCGAGGACGCCCACGGCGTCGGCATGCGCGGCGTTTCCCTGCTCTCCTGCACCGGCCTGGCCGGCGCGCTGGCGAAGCCGGTGCCGGCCAGGCCGGTCGAGGCCATGGGCCTGAAATTCCCCAATCCGGTCGGCTTGGCCGCCGGCCTCGACAAGAACGGCGAGCACATCGACGGCCTGGCCGCGCTCGGCTTCGGCTTCATCGAGGTCGGCACGGTGACGCCGCGCCCGCAGCCCGGCAACCCGCGGCCGCGCCTCTTCCGCATCCCGGAGAGGCAGGCCATCGTCAACCGCATGGGCTTCAACAACGGCGGCGTCGACCGGCTGGTCGCCAACGTGCGGGCGGCGAACTTCCCAAAGAAGGGCGGCATCCTCGGCATCAACATCGGCAAGAATTTCGACACGCCGATCGAGCAGGCCGCCGACGACTACCTCGCCTGCCTGGAAAAGGTCTATCCGCTGGCCGGCTACGTCGCCGTCAACATTTCCAGCCCGAACACCAAGAACCTGCGCGAGCTGCAGAAGGACGAGGCGCTCGACGCCCTGCTCGCGCCGCTGAAGGCCGCGCAACAGCGGCTGGCGGATGCACACGGCCGCTACGTGCCGCTGGCGCTGAAGATCGCGCCGGACCTGGAGGACGGCCAGATCGCGGCGATCGCCGACCTCCTGCGCCGGCACCGCATGGACGGCGTCATCGCCACCAACACGACGATCGCGCGCGCCGGCGTCGAGGGTCTGCCGAACGCCGACGAGACCGGCGGCCTCTCCGGCGCGCCGCTGTTCGCGGCGTCCACGGAGGTGGTGAAGAAGCTCGCCGCCGCGCTCAAGGGCGAGCTGCCGATCATCGGCGTCGGCGGCATCATGAGCGGCGCGGACGCGGCGGCGAAGATCGCCGCCGGCGCGCGCCTGGTGCAGTTCTATTCCGGCTTCATCTACCGCGGGCCGGAACTGGTCGGCGAAGCAGCGGCGGCGATCGCCGGAATGCCGCGCAAGCCCTGAGCCAGCGGCGAATCCCCCAGTTTCTCCATGGTTGTTTGATACAGCACAAAAGCCGATAATTCGCCGCCCGCATCGTTTCCCGACCATGACCCACTACCTCTTCATCCTCCTCGGCGCCGTTCTGGTGAACAACGTCGTCCTGGTGAAGATCCTCGGCCTGTGCCCCTTCATGGGGGTTTCCAAGAAGCTGGAAACGGCCTTCGGCATGGGCGCCGCGACCACCTTCGTGCTCACCGTCGCCACCGGCGCCAGCTACGTCATCGACCACTACCTGCTGATGCCCTTCGGGCTGGAATACCTGCGCACGCTGTCGTTCATCGTCACCATCGCGGCCATCGTCCAGCTCACCGAGATGGTCATCCAGAAGACCAGCCCGGTGCTGCATCAGGTGCTCGGCATCTACCTGCCGCTGATCACCACCAACTGCGCGGTGCTCGGCGTGCCGCTGCTGAACGTCGCCAACGGCAACGACTTCGTCGAGTCGCTGCTCTTCGGCGCCGGCAGCGCCATCGGCTTCTCGCTGGTGCTCGTGCTCTTCGCCGGCATCCGCGAGCGCATCGAGGGCGCCGACGTGCCGGTGCACTTCCGCGGCGTGGCCATCGCCATGATCACCGCCGGCCTGATGTCGCTGGCCTTCATGGGCTTCGCCGGCCTGGACAAGTACCAATGATCACCGCCATCGCCATCATGGCGCTCGGCGCCGTCGTGCTCGGCGCCGCGCTCGGCTACGCGTCGATCAAGTTCAAGGTCGAGGGCGACCCGCTGGTCGAGAAGATCGAGGCCATCCTACCGCAGACGCAGTGCGGCCAGTGCGGCTACCCCGGCTGCCGGCCCTACGCCGAGGCGATCAACAAGGGCGAGGCCGACATCAACCTGTGCCCGCCGGGCGGCGCCGAGGGCGTGCAGCGGCTGGCCGACCTGCTCGGCCGCGAGGTGAAGCCGCTCGACGCCGAGGAGAAGCCGAAGGCCATCGCCTTCATCGACGAGCAGACCTGCATCGGCTGCACGCTGTGCATCCAGGCCTGCCCGGTCGACGCCATCGTCGGCGCCGCCAAGCAGATGCACACCATCGTTCCCGAGCTGTGCACCGGCTGCGAGCTGTGCGTGCCGCCGTGCCCAGTCGAGTGCATCAGCATGGAGCCGATCGGCGAGAACCTCGACAACTGGAAGTGGAAGTATCCGGTGATCGAACTGAAGAAGGTCGCCTGATGCTGCAGTTGTTCAAGTTCAAGGGCGGCGTCAAGCCGCAGACCAACAAAACGCAGTCGGTCGGCGAACCGATCGGCGTCGCGCCCCTGCCCTCGCGCCTGTTCGTGCCGCTGCACCAGTCCATCGGCGGCACGCCGCGGCCGCTGGTCGCGGCCGGCGAACGCGTGCTGAAAGGCCAGTTGATCGGCGGCGCCGACGGCTGGATCTCGGCCGCCGTGCACGCGCCGACCTCGGGCACCGTGCGCGCCGTCGCCGAGCACGTCGCCGCGCACCCTTCCGGCCTGACCACGCTTTCCGTCGAGATCGAGCCGGACGGCCGCGACGAGTGGATCGAGCGCACGCCCATCGATCACGGCGCGCTGGCACCGGAGCGGGTCCGCGAACGCCTGCGCGAGGCCGGCGTCGTCGGCCTCGGCGGCGCCGTGTTCCCGACGCACGGCAAGCTGACCGCGTCGAAGACCGTGCCCATGGAGGAACTGGTGATCAACGGCGCCGAGTGCGAGCCGTACATCACCTGCGACGACCTGCTGATGCGCGAGCGCGCCGAGGAGATCGTGCGCGGCGTCGGCGTCTTCCGCGACCTGCTGCAGCCGAAGCGCGTGCTCATCGGCATCGAGGACAACAAGCCGGAGGCCGTGGCCGCATTGCAGGCAGCGGCGGCGAAGCTCGGCGAGAACTTCGCGGTGGTCGCCGTGCCGACGCGCTACCCGGCCGGCGGCGCCAAGCAGTTGATCCGCGTGCTCACCGGCAAGGAAGTGCCTTCGACCAAGCGTTCGACCGACCTCGGCGTGCAGTGCTTCAACGTCGCCACCGCTTACACTGCGTGGCGCGCCGTCGCGCACGGCGAGCCGGTGGTCTCGCGCATCGTCACGCTCACCGGCAACGTCGAGCGGCCGCGCAACTGGGAGGCGCTGCTCGGCACGCCGCTCGCCGAGTTCGTCGCGCTCGGCGGCCCGAAGCCCGACACCGACGGCTACCTCATGGGCGGCCCGATGATGGGCTTCGCCATGCCGACCATGGACGCGCCGCTGGTCAAGGCCACCAACTGCATCATCGCCTCGTCGCCGGCGCTGTTCCCGCCGAAGGCGCCGGAGATGCCGTGCATCCGCTGCGGCGAATGCGCCAAGGTCTGCCCGCACGAGCTGCAGCCCTTCGAGCTGTACTGGTTCGCGCGTGCCAAGAACTTCGGCAAGACGCAGGAGTACCACATCTTCGACTGCATCGAGTGCGGCTGCTGCAGCTTCGTCTGCCCGTCGCGCATCCCGCTGGTGCAGTACTTCCGCTTCGCCAAGAGCGAAATCTGGGCGCGCGAGAAGGAGAAGAACGCCGCCGACCAGGCAAAGGCGCGCTTCGAGTGGAAGACCGCGCGCGAGGAGCGCGAAAAGGCCGAGAAGGCGGAGAAGCTGGCCAAGGCCGCGGCCGCGCAGGCGGCGAAGAAGGCGGCGGAAGCCGCCGCCGCTGCGGCCGGCGAAGCGGCCCCGGCGCCGGCCGCAGCAGAAGCAGCGACAAACGTCCCGGCGGCGACGAATCCCCCGCTCGACGCAGAAGCCGCGAAGAAGGCCGCCATCGCCGCCGCGCTCGAACGCGCCCGCGCGCAGCGCGCCGCCGTCGAACCGAAGAACGTCGACCGCCTGACGCCGGCGCAGCAGAAGGACATCGCCGAGGTCGACGCACGCCGCCAGCAGGCCGGCATCGAAGCGCCGCCCACCGCGCCCGAGGAATCGCAGCCGTGATGGATTTCAGCACCCCGCCCTACCTGCTCAACAACGCCAGCGTGCAGCGCGTCATGCTGCAGGTGCTGGCCGCGCTGCTGCCGGGCATCGGCGCCTACGTCTGGATCTTCGGGCCGATCGTCCTCGTCCAGATCGCGCTGGCCACGGCCACGGCGCTCGCCGCCGAGGCGGCGATGCTGAGGCTGCGCGAGAAGCCGCTCGCGCCGTTCCTTACCGACGGCAGCGCCGTCGTCACCGCCTGGCTGATCGCCCTCGCCTTCCCGCCGCTGGCGCCGTGGTGGCTGATCGTCACCGGCACGCTGTTCGCCGTCGTCATCGCCAAGCACCTCTACGGCGGCCTCGGCCAGAATCCGTTCAACCCGGCGATGATCGCCTTCGCCGTGTGCATCGTCTCCTTCCCGGCGCTCATGTCGCAGTGGCCGCCGGCCGCGCTGGACCTCGGCTTCGCCGAACAGGCGCGCATCGTCTTCGGCCTGGCGCCGCGCGTCGATGCGATCGTCGGCGCCACCCCGCTCGACGCGCTGAAGACCGGGCTCAAGCTGGAGGAAGGCCGCGTCGGCGTCAGCCAGTTGCTCGACAACCGCGAGGTGTTCGGCGCCGTCGCCGGCCGCGGCTGGGAATGGGTCACCGCCGGCTACCTGCTCGGCGGCCTCTGGCTGTGGCGGCGCGGTGTCGTTTCCTGGCACGCGCCGCTCGCCTTCCTCGCCGGCCTGTCGCTGCTCGCCGGCGGCCTCTGGCTGTACGATCCGGCGCAGTTCGCCGATCCGCTCTTCCACCTCTTCTCCGGCGGCGCCATGCTCGGCGCCTGGTTCATCGTCACCGACCCGGTCTCCGGCTGCACGACGCCGAAGGGCAAGCTGATCTTCGGCTTTTCCGCCGGCGCGCTCGCCTATGTCATCCGCGTCTTCGGCGGCTATCCGGACGGCGTCGCCTTCGCCGTGCTGCTGCTGAACCTCTGCGCGCCGCTGATCGACGTCTACACGCAGCCGGCGATCTTCGGCATGAAGGACAAATCGCGATGAAGAAGCGCGCGCCGACGGCAGCGACGATGGCGCTGCGCACCGCCGTCATCCTCTTCGTCTTCGTCATCGTGTTCACCGGCGTGCTCGCCGGCACCTACCTGTGGACCAAGCCGGCGCTGGACGCCTCGGCCGCCGAGGAGAAGATGAAGCTGATCGACGAGGTGCTGCCGCGCGGCGCCTACGACAACGAGTTGCTCAAGGACGTGCTGACGCTGCCGGCCGAGCCGCTGCTCGGCACCGACGGGCCGACCGCGCTCTACCGCGCGCGCAAGGGCGGCGAACCGGTGGCGGTGGTCTTCGAGGCGGTGGCGCCGGACGGCTACTCCGGGCGCATTCGCCTGCTCGTCGCCGTCGGCGCCGACGGCGCCATCGTCGGCGTGCGCGTCAGCCAGCACAAGGAAACGCCCGGTCTCGGCGACTACATCGAGCCGAAGAAGGACAAGAACAAGGCGCGCCCGTGGATCACGCAGTTCAACGGCCTGTCCTACGCCGCCGTCAGCGACGCCGAATGGAAGGTGCGGAAGGACGGCGGCCGCTTCGACTTCGTCGCCGGCGCCACGGTGACGCCGCGCGCCATCGTCAAGGCGGTGCGCAAGGCGACGCGCTTCGCCGCCGAGAACCAGGCGCGGCTCTACGCGCCGAACCAGGAAAGCGAGGACAGCCGATGATCGCCCGCGACGAATTCCGCAGCATCGCCGAGAACGGCGTCTGGAAGCAGAACAGCAGCCTGATCCAGATCCTCGGCCTGTGCCCGCTGCTGGCGGTGACGACCAACGCGGTGAACGGCATCATGCTGTCGCTGGCGACGATCCTCGTCATGGCCGTCGCCAACGTCGCCGTCGCCAGCCTGAGGAACCTGATCCCGCACGAGATCCGCATCCCGGTGTTCATCCTGATCATCGCCGCGCTGGTCACCGTCGTCGACCTCGCCTTCAACGTCTTCCTGCACGAGCTGTACCTCGTGCTCGGCATCTTCATCCCGCTGATCGTCACCAACTGCATCGTGCTCGCCCGCGTCGAGGCCTTCGCCGCCAAGAACCCGCCGCTGCAGTCGACGCTCGACGGTATCTTCATGGGCGTCGGCATGCTGTGGACGCTGGCGCTGCTCGGCGGCATGCGCGAGTTCTTCGGCGGCGGCACGCTGTTCGCCGGCATCGACATGGTCTTCCCCTCGCTCTCGCCGCTGCAGCTCCTGCCCGCCGACTACCCCGGCCTGCTGCTCGCCATCCTGCCGCCCGGCGCCTTCATCCTGCTCGGCTGCATGATCGCCTGGAAGAACTGGGTCGAAGCGCGCGCCGCCAGGCGCCAGGCGCGCGGCGCCGAGCCGGCGGCGGCGGGCGGCTGACGCCCCCGAACGTTCCGCGCTGCCGGCCCCGGTGCTACGATGCATTCGAAGCGACCGGCAACGGATACGGAGAAACACCATGGCTGAACTGTCCAGAATCACCATCGAACCAGGCAAGCGCGGTGGGCGTCCCTGCGTTCGCGGGCTGCGGATCACCGTGTGCGACGTCCTGGCGATGCTGGCGGAGAACATGAGCGAAACCGAGATCCTGGAGGATTTCCCGGAGCTCGAAGCCGAGGACATCCGCGCCTGCCTGGCTTTCGCCGCCCAACGCGAGCACAACCATTACACGCTCGCGGTGCAATGAAGCTGCTGCTCGACGACGACAACCTTTTTCGACGACTGCTTCCCTCTCTGCAACAACAGGTATTGCTGACACGCCCAGGCGGCGTGGCCGCGCAAACTTGTTTCCATAGCCCCCCATGAACGCCGCCAAACGCGCCGAAATCTTCGCCCGCCTCAAGGCCGCCAACCCGGCGCCGACCACCGAACTCGCCTACACCTCGCCGTTCCAGTTGCTGATCGCCGTCATCCTCTCGGCGCAGGCCACCGACGTGTCGGTGAACAAGGCGACGAAAAAGCTCTTCGCCGACGCGCCGACGCCGGCGGCGGTGGCCGCGCTCGGCGAGGAACGGCTGGCCGACTACATCAGGACCATCGGCCTCTACCGGACCAAGGCGAAGAACGTCATCGCCACCTGCAATATCCTCCTCGCCCAGCACGGCGGCGAGGTGCCGCGCACGCGCGAGGCGCTGGAGGCGCTGCCCGGCGTCGGCCGCAAGACGGCCAACGTCGTGCTCAACACCGCCTTCGGCGAGCCGACCATCGCCGTCGACACGCACATCTTCCGCGTCGCCAACCGCACCGGCCTGGCGCCGGGCAAGACGCCGCTGGCGGTCGAACTCAAGCTGCTAAAATCGGTGCCGGAAGCATACCGACACGACGCGCACCACTGGCTGATCCTGCACGGACGCTACGTGTGCACGGCGCGCCGGCCGCAGTGCGAACGCTGCCTGATCGTCGACCTCTGCGAGTTCAAGGGGAAGGCGCTGGCCCAATCTCCCGACCCGACGCCATGACCGCCGCCACCGCCCTCATCACCGGCAACGAAGCCTCGCCGCAGCTCGCCGAACAGGCCGTGCGGGAAGCCCTCGCGCGCCTCGGCGAGGCGCAGGCCAACGGCGTCATCCTCTTCCTCAGCCCGGAATTCGCCCGCCACGCGCAGCCAGCGGTGCTCGCCGCCGCTCGCGCCGCGCGCTGCATGCAGGTCTTCGGCGGCATCGCCGCCGGCCTGTGCACCGAGGACGGCTGGGCGCTCGACCGGCCGGCGGCGGCGGCCATGACGCTCGGCGGCGGCGTCGCGCTGATGCCGGCGGAGAACGCCGACCACCGGCCGCTGCTGTGCTGCACCGGCAGCCCCTTCCCCTCAGCCTGGGCGCAGAGCCGGCGCTACGGCATGCTCTTCCACGGTAGCGGCGACGACGGCGCGGTCTGGCACGGCGGCCGCGTGCTGGCGCAGGGCAGCGCCGAGGCGGCGGTGCGCGGCGCGCACGTCCGCCTCGCCCTGTCCACCGGCCTGCGCCGGCTCGGCGCGGCGCTGCCCGTGGACCGGCTGCGCGGCTACGACCTGGAGGCGCTCGGCGGCCTGCCGGCGCTCGACTCGCTGCTCGCCCACCTGCCGGCGGACTGGCGGGAGCGCCTGCCGCTGCACCTGATCAACGTCCTCGTCGACGACCCGGCGGCGCCGGACGGCGTGCAGGCGGCGGCGATCATCTCGGCCAACGCCGACCGCTCGCTGACGCTCACCGCGCCGCTGCGCACCGGCCAGGCGCTGACCTGGGCGATCCGCCAGCCGCTCGCCGCCGAGGCCGACATGCAGGCCGTGCTGCAGGACGGCGAGGCGCCGGACTTCGCCCTCTTCTTTTCCTGCATCGGCCGCGGCCCGTACTTCTACGGCGGCGAGGACCGCGACCTGGCGACGCTGACCGGCCGCCACCCCGGCCTGCCGGTGCTCGGCGCCTACGGCACCGGGCAGATCGCCTTCCGCGGCGGCAACAGCCGGCAGTTGCACAACGCCGTGGTCACCGCCCTGTTCAACGACGCCGACGACGAGACCGACCATGTTGTTCAATCCCAGCCGTGAGCAGGTGCGTCGCTTCTTCTGCGACGCCTGGAAGAAGCACCTCGCCCGCTCGGTGCTCGACGGCGCCGAAGTCACCGCCGTCGACATCATCCTCCGCCACCCCGAATACCACGCGCTGCTGGCAAGCGGCGACGAGGCCGTGGCCCGCGACTGGACGCCGGAAGGCGGCGAGATGAATCCCTTCCTGCATCTCTCGCTGCATCTCGCGGTGGCCGAGCAGATCGCCATCGACCAGCCGCCCGGCATCCGCGCCGCCTGGCAGAAGCTCGCCGCGCGCCGCGACCCGCATGCGGCCGAGCATGTCATCCTCGAATGCCTCGGCGAAACCATCTTCCGCGCGCAGCAGGTCGGCGGCGGCATGGACGCGCAGGCCTACGTCGAGAGCATCGAACGCGCCGCGCGCGGCTGAACCGAACCAACCCGCCACAGGAGAACCCGCTCATGAGCCAGGAAACCACGCTGTTCACCCCGATCCGCCTCGGCGCGCTGCCCCTGCCCAACCGCATCGTCATGGCGCCGCTGACGCGCAACCGCGCGCTCGCCGGCAACGTGCCCGGCCCACTCGCCGTCACCTACTACCGCCAGCGCGCCACGGCCGGCCTGATCGTCACCGAGGCGTCACCGGTCTGCGCGGAAGGCCACGGCTATCCGCGCACGCCGGGCATCCACACGCCGGAACAGGTCGCCGGCTGGCGTGCCGTCACCGACGCGGTGCACGCCGAGGGCGGCCGCATCTTCCTGCAACTATGGCACGTCGGCCGCATCTCGCACCCCTCGCTGCAGCCGGGCAACGCCGCGCCGGTGGCGCCGTCGGCGCTGAGGCCGGCCGGCCAGGTGTGGACCGGCAGCGGCCTGCAGGATTACGCGACGCCGCGCGCGCTCGCCCGCGACGAACTGTCCGGCGTCGTCGCCGCCTACCGGCAGGCGGCGGAAAACGCCCGAGCCGCCGGCTTCGACGGCGTCGAGGTGCACGGCGCCAACGGCTACCTGCTTGACCAGTTCCTGCGCTCCTCGACCAACCGGCGCGACGACGACTACGGCGGCCCGGTCGAGAACCGCGCCCGCCTGCTGCTGGAAGTCGTCCGGGCGGTCACCGACGTGTTCGGCGCGGACCGCGTCGGCGTGCGCCTGTCGCCGGAGAACCGCTTCAACGACATCGCCGACGACGACCCGCAGGCCACCTTCGAATACGCCGCGCGCGCCCTCGCACCGCTCGGCCTCGCCTACCTGCACGTGCTCGAAGGCGACATGACCGGGCAATCCGCGCCGGCCGTCGACTACGCGAAGATCAAGGCCGCCTTCGCCGGGCCGTACATGGCGAACAACGGCTACGACCAGGCGCGCGCCACGGCGGCCATCGCCGCCGGCCGTGTCGACCTCGTCGCCTTCGGTCGCCCGTTCATCTCGAACCCTGACCTGCCGGCGCGCTTCGCCGCCGGCGCGCCGCTCGCCGAGGCCGACGCGAAGACTTTCTACAGCGGCGAGGAAAAAGGCTACGTCGACTACCCGGCGCTGGAGCAATGATGCGCTTCGAGGGTTCCGACAACTACGTCGCCACGCGCGACCTGACGCTTGCGGTGAACGCCGCGGTGACGCTGCAACGCCCGCTGCTCATCAAGGGCGAGCCGGGCACCGGCAAAACCATGCTTGCCGAGGAAGTGGCGGCGGCGCTCGGCCTGCCGCTGTTCCAGTGGCACATCAAGTCGACCACCAAGGCGCAGCAGGGCCTCTACGAGTACGACGCGGTCTCGCGGCTGCGCGACTCGCAGCTCGGCGACCCGAAGGTCGGCGACATCGCCCACTACATCGTCAAGGGCGTGCTCTGGCAGGCGTTCGAGTGCGAGACGCCGAGCGTCGTGCTGATCGACGAGGTCGACAAAGCCGACATCGAGTTTCCCAACGACCTGCTGCGCGAGCTCGACCGCATGGAGTTCCACGTCTACGAGACGCGGCAGACCGTGCGCGCGCGGCACCGGCCGCTCGTCTTCATCACCTCGAACAACGAGAAGGAACTGCCGGACGCCTTCCTGCGCCGCTGCTTCTTCCACTACATCCAGTTCCCGGACCGCGAGACGATGACGAAGATCGTCGACGTGCACTTCCCGGGCCTGAAGAAGGACCTGCTGCGCGAGGCGCTGGAAGTGTTCTTCGAGCTGCGCGAGGTGCCCGGCCTGAAAAAGAAGCCGTCGACCTCGGAACTGCTCGACTGGCTGAAGCTGCTGCTCGCCGAAGACATCCCGCCCGAGGCGCTGCGCGCCAAGGACAGGAAGGCGGCGATCCCGCCGCTGCACGGCGCGCTGTTGAAGAACGAGCAGGACGTGCACCTCTTCGAGCGGCTGATCTTCATGGCGCGGCAGAACCGCTGAAGCGGCATGCTGGTCGACTTCTTCCTGCATCTGAAGGACCGCAAGCTGCCGGTCTCGACCAAGGAGTTCCTGACCCTGCTGGAAGCGCTGCGGCAGGGCCTCGCCGGCCACAGCCTCGACGACTTCTACTACCTGGCGCGCAGCGCGCTGGTCAAGGACGAGGCGCACTTCGACCGCTACGACCGCGCCTTCGCCGAATATTTCAAGGGCGTGGAATCGCTGCCCGGCATGGACGCGCAGATCCCCGAGGACTGGCTGCGGCAGACGATGAAGCGGCACCTCACGCCGGAAGAGCGGGCGAAGCTGGAAAAGCTCGGCTGGGACAAGCTGATGGAAGAATTCAGCAAGCGCCTCGCCGAACAGAAGGGGCGGCACGCCGGCGGCAGCAAGTGGATCGGCACCGGCGGCACCTCGCCCTTCGGCCACGGCGGCACGCACCCGGAAGGCATCCGCGTCGGCGGCAAGAGCGAGAACCGCTCGGCGGTGAAGGTCTGGGAGAAGCGCGAGTTCAGGAACCTCGACGACCAGGTCGAGCTCGGCACGCGCAACATCAAGGTGGCGCTGCGCCGGCTGCGCCGCTTCGCGCGCCAGGGCGCGGCCGAGGAGCTGGATCTCGACGGCACCATCGCCGGTACGGCGAAGAACGCCGGCTGGCTCGACCTGAAGCTCCGCCCGGAGCGGCACAACGCGGTCAAGGTGCTGCTCTTCCTCGACGTCGGCGGCTCCATGGACGACCACGTGCGCGTCTGCGAGGAACTGTTCTCCGCCTGCCGCAGCGAGTTCAAGCACCTCGAACACTACTACTTCCACAACTGCGTCTACGAATCGCTGTGGCGCGACAACCGCCGCCGCCACAACGAGCGCATCCCGACGCACGACGTGCTGCACCGCTACGGCGGCGACTACAAGGCGGTCTTCGTCGGCGACGCGAGCATGAGCCCGTACGAGATCCTGCAGCCCGGCGGCAGCATCGAACACTGGAACGAGGAACCCGGCGCGGTCTGGCTCGGTCGAATCGTTGAAGCCTTCCCGCACGCCATCTGGCTCAACCCGGAGCCGGAGCGCGCCTGGCAGTACCGGCAGTCGACGGCGCTCGTGCGCAACCTGATGGGCGGCCGCATGTTTCCGCTGACGCTCGACGGCTTGGCCCGCGGCATGCACCAACTGGGCAAGTAACAACCCGCGGCGCGGCGCAAGATGCGCGGCGGGTATATTTCCGCTCGCAACTGGGCTAGAGTGAAAGCAACAAATCGAGTCAGCACGAGGAGGAGATCATGGAACAGGGAGCCATGCAGTACCGCCCGACGACCGAAGCCGGAATCCCGCATCGCCGCCGCGCCGGCGGCCTGCCGGACGACGACCTGATCGAACTCGTCGACGATCCCGTCGACGAACGCCCCGGACCACAGACACAGCAGCCCTGGCGGGTGCTCATCGCCGACGACGACAGCAGCGTGCACGAAGCGACGGTCGCCGCGCTGGCCGGCCAGCGCATCCACGACCGGCCGATCGATTTCGTGCATGCCTACTCGGCGCGCGAAACGGTGGCGCTGCTCGCTGCCGGCGATCCGGTACACCTCGTGCTGCTCGACGTGGTCATGGAGTCGCCCGAGGCCGGGCTGCGCGCCGTCGACGAAATCCGCGAGACCCTCGGCCTGCGCGACCTGAAGATCGTCATCCGCACCGGCCAGCCGGGCCTCAAGCCGGAGCGGGAGATCCGCCGCAGCTACGCCATCGACGGCTACGCCAACAAGGCCGAACTGACGCGCAGCATGCTGCGCGAGGTGATCGCCAGCGCCCTGGCGCCGTCGGCCGCGACCGGCCGGGCGCACTGAGGCCGGCGGCGCGGCCGGCTACTGCTCGCCCGGCGGCGCCACCTTGAGGATTTCGTCGAGCGTCGTCAGCCCCTGCGCCGCCTTCGTCGCGCCGGAGATGCGCAGCGGCTTCATGCCCTCCCGGTAGGCCTGTTCGCGCACCCTGGCGATGTCGGTGTCGGGGCGGATCAGCTTCTTCAACTCCGGGCTCATCGGCATGAGTTCGTACAGGCCGACGCGGCCGGCGTAGCCGGTCATGCGGCATTCCAGGCAGCCGACCGGGTGCTGCAACTGCGGCGGCCGGCTGGCCTTCCACGGCGCCACCAGCGCCTTCCACGTCTCCTCGTCCTCCGGCCGGATCGCCGCCGTCCGCTTGCAGTGCGGGCAGAGCGTGCGTACCAGGCGCTGCGCCATGACGCCGAGCAGCGTCGAGCCGATCAGGTAGGACGGCACGCCGAGGTCCAAAAGCCGCGTCACCGCCGACGGCGCATCGTTGGTGTGCAGCGTCGACAGCACCAGGTGGCCGGTGAGCGCCGCCTGGATCGCCATGTCGGCGGTCTCCAGGTCGCGGATCTCGCCGACCATGATGATGTCCGGGTCCTGCCGCATCAGCGCGCGCACGCCGTCGGCGAAGCCGAGGTCGATGGCCGGGTTGGCCTGCATCTGGTTGAACGCCGGCTCGATCATCTCGATCGGGTCCTCGATCGTGCACACGTTCACTTCCGGCGTCGCCAGTTGCTTCAAGGTCGAGTAGAGCGTCGTCGTCTTGCCCGAGCCGGTCGGGCCGGTGACCAGGACGATGCCGTTCGGCTGCGCGGTCATCGCGTGCCAGCGCCTCTGGTCCTCGTCGGAGAAGCCGAGCTCGCGGAAGTCGCGCACCAGCACCTCGGGGTCGAAGACGCGCATCACCAGCTTCTCGCCGAAGGCGGTCGGCAGCGTGGAGAGGCGCAGTTCGATCTCCTGCCCGTCCGGCGTGCGCGTCTTGATGCGGCCGTCCTGCGGGCGGCGCTTCTCGATCACGTCCATGCGTCCGAGCAGCTTGATGCGGCTGGTCATCGCCGTGGCCACGGCCATCGGGATCTGATACACCTGATGCAGCACGCCGTCGATGCGGAAGCGGACGATGCCCAGCTCGCGCCGCGGCTCGATGTGGATGTCCGAGGCGCGCTGCTCGAAGGCGTACTGCCACAGCCAGTCGACGATGTTGACGATGTGCTGGTCGTTGGCGTCGAACTGCCGGTTGCTGCGGCCGAGGTCGATCAACTGCTCGAAGGAGGCGAGGCCGCCGGTGTGGCCGCCGGCCTTGGCCGCCGTCTTCACCGAACGCGCCAGGTTGTAGAACTCGACCAGGTAGCGGGCGATGTCCGCGGGGTTGGCGACGACGCGGCGGATTTCCTTCTTCAGGATCGGCGCCAGTTCCGCCACCCACTCGGTGACGTAGGGCTCGGCGGTGGCGATCACCACCTCGCGGGTCGTCACCTGCAGGGGCAGTATCTTGAAGCGCGTGGCGTAGGCGCTCGACATGACGTCGGTGACGATCGAGAAATCGACCTTGAGCGGGTCGATGTGCACGTATTCCAGGCCGACGCGCTTCGCCAGCCACTCGGTCAGCTCCTCGATCTGCAGCGGCCGGTTCGGCGGCAGCAGGCTGCGCCACTTCTGGTCCGCGGCCAGCACCAGCGGATGGGCGTCGCCGCGGAAGAGCCGGCGCTCGGCGATCAGGCGCTCGCCCTCGGCCGGCGCCACCATGCCGTCGGCGACCAGCCAGCCGACCAGCTCCGGCAGGGTCAAACGATGTTCGTGCACAGCCTGGGCCTTCATCCCGCTCCCCCGTCAGGCAGATGACGGACTATACCGCCCCGCGCTGGTCGCGCTCAATGGCGGCAGGGCAATCGCATGAACGTTCAGCGGTATGAACGGCGTAAACACCTACCGCAGAGGCGCAGAGACGCAGAGATTCGCAGAGGAAAACCGAGAAAAAGCATTTCTCTGCGTTACCTCTGCGTCTCTGCGCCTCTGCGGTGGACGTTCGCCTTTATCAGGCCGCCTCGGCCTCGGGCAGCGCGATCCGGCCGTCGGTGCTGAACTGGTAGTCGCTGAAGATGTGCTCGGCGCTGAGGACCTGATAGCTGCCGTCGGCGCGCTGGCGCGTCGTGTCCTTCAGCCGGTAGGTGTAGTGGCCGCAGGTCCAGCAGTCGAAGTTGCGCATGTGCGTGCACAGGCAGGTCTTGTCCATCACCGAGACGCGGCGCGCGTCGGGGTGCGCGGCGACCTCGCGGTTGTACGAGGTGATGTAGGCGCACTTGCCGTTGGCGTCGAGCAGGTAGCCGTAGGCCTCGCAGTTCGGGCGGATGCCGCTGCCGATCGCCGGGCTGTTCCTGAGCATGCGCATCGGGTAGCCGGTCGGCGAGATCTGGTTGACCTCGATGTCCTCCTCGCCGGCCCTGAAGTACTCCTGCTGCACCTTCTCCGGCAGGCCGCATTCCTTGGCCACGGTGAAGCGCGTCGCCACCTGCACGGCGGCGGCGCCGGCCTCCAGGAAGCCGACCGCGTCGCTGCCGGTGAAGATGCCGCCGGCCGGGATCACCGGGATGTCGAGCTTTTCGTCCTTCAGGTACTGCAGCACCTCGACGACGATCGTGGCCAGGTCGTACTGCGCCCAGTCCATGCCGAAGCCGAGGTGGCCGCCGGCGAGCGGGCCCTCGACGACGACGAAGTCGGGCAGGCGATCCAGCCGCGCGCTCTTCTTCAGGAAGAGCTGCAGCGCGCGCACCGAGGAGACGATGATGCCGATCTTCGCGTCGCGGAAGCGCGGGTGATCCTCGATCAGCGCCAGCGAGCCGAGGTGCAGGCCGGCGGCCAGCGTGATGCCGTCGATGCCGGCGTCGAGCGCGGCCGAGAGGCGCACCCTGAGCGTCTCCTTCGGCGCGTTCATCGTCAGCTTTTCCATGCAGTTGATGAACACCATGCCGTCGCCGCGCTTGCGGTCCATGGCGCTGCGCACGTGCAGGCGGGTCGCTTCCTCGACCGTGCCGAGGTCGAACTTGACCACCGCCTTGTCGGCGTTCTCGACGTTGAACTTGTACTGCTTGAGCTTGTCCTTGACGAATTTGGTCTGGTAGCGGCGGTCGGCGACGGTGTTGATCATCGCGTCCGAGATGTGTCCGATCCCGCCCAGCCGCGCGGCTTCCAGCGCCAGATCGGTCGTCGAGATATCGACGCCCATGCCTCCGATCATGATCGGCACCAGCTCGCGCCTGCCGAATCGCAGACGGAAATCATCCACACGCTTCATTACTCATCCTTCCGGTTCGCGGCCCAGGCGCAAATTCGGCGCGCCGCCCGCAGCAAGGGCCGGATTTTACGCGATTGTGCCGGCCCGCGCTCGCCCGTTTCAAACAGCGGCCGTGGCCGCCTGCGAGGCGCCCGGCGGGCGGGGCAAAGCGCGGCGCACGGTATACTGTGAGCCTTTTTTCGGCCCGCCCCGCGGCCACGACGAGGATTCGAATCCATGCGCCTTTCGCAGCACCCGCTCTGGCTCGCCGGTTTCCGCCCCTTCTTCACGCTGGCCTGTCTCTCCGGCATGAGCCTGCCGCTCGTCTGGGCGCTGGTGTTCACCGGCACCGTCGCGCTGCCGCCGTCGCCGCTCTCGCCGAACCAGTGGCACGCCCACGAGATGTTCTACGGCTTCGGCTGGGCCGTGCTCGGCGGCTTCCTGCTGACCGCGACGAAGAACTGGGTGAGCATCCGCGGCTACCACGGCACGCCGCTGATGCTGCTCGCCGCCGCCTGGCTGCTGGAACGGCTCGGCCTGTGGTACGCCGGCCACCTGCCGCCGGCGCTGTTCCTCGTCGCCAGCAACCTCTTCCTCGGCGCCATCGTCGTCATGCTGCTGTGGACGCTAGTCGCGCACCGCAAGGACGACAGCTACCGCATCGACAACGGCTTCTTCCTCATTGCGCTGCCGCTGTTCATCGTCGCCAAGAACCTGCTGCTCGGCGCCGACACCTTCGCCGCCGGCTGGAACATGACGCTCGCCCTCTTCCGCCTGGCCTTCCTGGTCATGCTCGAACGCACGCTGTCACAGTTCATGAAGGGCGTGTTCCAGGCGACGATCCTGCGGCGGGCGCCGCTCGACAACGCGATCAAGCTGCTGGCGCTGACGCTGGTTTTCGCCGGCCTGCTGCCGTCAACGCTGGCCGGTGCCATCGAGTTGACGCTCGCCTCGGCGCTGCTCGGCCGCTTCTTCTTCTGGAAGCCGCTGCTGGCCATGACGCGCATCGACATCGGCGTCATGCACCTCGGCTACCTCGGCATCGTCGCCCAACTGCTGCTCGACGGCTTCGGCCGCTTCGCCGACCTGCACTGGATCGGCACGCTGCCGGTGCACGTCTTCACCTTCGGCGTCATGGGCCTGATCATCCCGGCGATGATCATCCGCATCGCCAACGGCCACACCGGCCGCAAGGTGGTCTTCGACCGCCTCGACAAGCTGCTGCTGAAGATCATGATCGCCGCCCTGGCGCTGCGCGTGGTCGCGCCGCAGCTCTGGCCGGAAGCCTACGCCGCCTGGGTGCACGCCGCGGCCGCCTGCTGGTTCGCCTGCTTCGGCCTGCTCGGCTGGCGCTACATCCCGCGGCTGATGCAGCCGCGGGTGGACGGCAAGGTGCACTGAGCGCCGTTGCCGGCACGCGCCGGCAACGGATCAGTCCTAGGGTGTTTACGCCAGATTTGTTTGGTGATGCCGGAGAGGAAAGGATGGCGAAGAAAAAACGGGAAGTTTCCATTGTCCGTTCCTCGGCAGCGGAATACCTGACCTTTGTCGCCGCCAGCGGCCAGAACAGTGTGCAGGCCGTGTATGCGGATGAGAACGTCTGGCTGACGCAAAAGATGATGGGGCAGCTTTACGACGTGGAAACCCACACCATCAACTACCACCTTAAAAAAATCTTTTCCGACAGCGAGCTGCAGGAAGAGGCAGTTATTCGAAATTTTCGAATAACTGCCGCCGACGGCAAGACTTACGAAACCCGGCACTACAACCTGGCCGCCATCATCGCGGTGGGTTACAAGGTCAATTCGGAGCGAGCGGTGCAGTTCCGCAAATGGGCAACCACCATCGTCGAGGAATTCACCATCAAGGGTTGGACGATGGACGACGAGCGCCTGAAATGCGGCGGCTCCGTCCTGACGGAACAGTACTTCGAGGAGCAGCTTCAACGCGTCCGCGAGATACGCCTGTCCGAGCGCAAGTTCTACCAGAAGATCACCGACATCTATGCCACGGCGATTGATTACGACATGACGGCACAAGCCACCAAGCGGTTCTTCGCCACGGTACAGAACAAATTGCACTGGGCCATTCATGGCCAGACGGCGGCGGAAGTCGTCTACCACCGTGCGGATGCGGAACGGTCCAACATGGGCCTGACAACCTGGACGGATGCACCGCTGGGCAAGATTCAGAAGTTCGATGTGAGCGTTGCCAAGAACTACCTGACCGAACACGAAATGGCGCAGCTTTCCCGACTGGTCAATGCCTATCTGGACGTGGCCGAAGACATGGCGCTGCGCAAGATGCCCATGACCATGCAGGATTGGGAAACGCGGCTGAATCGTTTTCTTTCCGCGACAGACCGCGAAATTTTGCAGGACGCTGGCAAGGTGACTGCGGAAATCGCCAAAACGCATGCTGAAAGCGAGTTTGAAAAATACCGCATCGTGCAGGACAGGCTATTCGAGAGCGATTTTGACCGCATGGTGAAGCTGCTTGAAGCCGGGCGACCGACTGGCAGCGGTGATGAACCCATAGGCAAGACGAAGAAAAAGGGGAAAGAAGAATGAACGCCCGCGTGCAGAACCATGTGGCGGGGCGCTTGCTGGTGCAGCACGACGAGGACATACACTGGATCGGCACGCGGCACTGAGCGCCACCCGGTTCAGCCCTTAGGGGGCGGCCGGAACTGCAGCGACTTGTATTCGAGCCGGTGCAGGAGACTATGTCCACGTCCAGATGCGTCGCCGGCGGGAACCGTCGCCAGCACGCCGTCGTCGGCCGGGCACTCGACCGCGCGATGTCGCCGCCGATGTAGAACCGCCTGTATTCGCGCATGCGCGCGCTCCTTTCCGGGCCGTCTGAAAGACCTTCATCTCAGCGTGGGGTACGGCGAAGGGCCGGTATAATCGCCGATCGCCATTTTCGCCGCCGCCGCCGTGTCCGACCGCCTCGCCGTCCTGCCGCAGTACCTGCTCCCGAAACAGGCCCTCACCGCGCTCGCCGGCCGGCTGGCCGGCGCCGAGGCCGGCGCGCTGACCAGCGCCGTCATCCGCTGGTTCGTCGGCCGCTACGGCGTGGACATGAGCGAGGCGGCCGAGCCCGACCCCGCCGCCTACAAGAGCTTCAACGCGTTCTTCACGCGGCCGCTGAAGGACGGCGCGCGGCCGCTGGCCGAGGCCGATTTCGTCTGCCCGGTGGACGGCGCCATCAGCCAGTTCGGCGCCATCGAGCGCGACCAGATCTTCCAGGCCAAGGGCCACCGCTACTCGACGACGGCGCTCGTCGGCGGCGACCGCGAACTCGCCGCGCGCTTCGACAACGGCGCCTTCGCCACGCTCTACCTCAGCCCGCGCGACTATCACCGCATCCACATGCCCTGCGACGGCCGGCTGACGCGCATGATCCACGTGCCCGGCGAGCTGTTCTCGGTGAACCCGACGACGGCGCGCGGCGTGCCCGGCCTGTTCGCCAGGAACGAGCGCGTCGTCTGCGTCTTCGAGAGCGAGCGCGGCCCCTTCGCGCTGGTTCTCGTCGGCGCCACCATCGTCGGCAGCATGGCCACCGTCTGGCACGGCACGGTCAACCCGCCGCGCCCCGGCGTCGTCCGCGAGTGGCGCTACGACGAGCAGGGCATCGTGCTGCGGCAGGGCGAGGAGATGGGCCGCTTCCTGCTCGGCTCGACGGTGGTCCTGCTCTTCCCCAAGGGTGCGCTCGCCTTCGCCGCCGACTGGGCGCCCGCCCGCGCCGTGCGCATGGGCGAGGCCATGGGCGCGGCGCCCGACCGCTGAGCGCCGCCGGCTACCCTTCGCCCGCCGCAGCGCCTAAACTGCGGAATGGAAAGGAGGTTGCGGCATGTTCGGAATCTTCGGCGTCAACGGCGTCCTCTTCCAGGGGCGCCTGGAGGAACTGCCGGCGATACGCCCGGTATCGCGCCGGCGGCCGGTGGAGGCGATCGGCACCGACGGCAACGAACTCGGCGACCCTGCCGCCAATCCGCCGCTGACGCCCGACCAGGCCGGCGTCGCCGCCTACCGGCGCATGCTGCGCATCGAGGAGGAACGCGGCCCGCTCGTGTACGCCCGCCAGATCATGCAGCCGGAGGTCATCAGCGTGCGCGCCGACGACGAGGTGGTGCACGCCTGGCGCACGCTCACCGGCCAGCGCATCCACCAGGCGCCGGTGGTCGACGCGGGCGGCGCGCTGGTCGGCATCGTCAGCGAGCGCGACCTGCTGACCGTGCTCAACCTCGACCACGGCCAGGTGCGCGACGCGCTCGCCCGCCGCGTCGCCGACGTGATGAGCTCGCCGGTGGTCGCCGCCGCCCCGTCCACCGACATCCGCCGCATCGCCCACGTCATGCTCGCGCGCGACGTGGACGGCGTGCCGATCGTGGACGAGTATGAGGTCATGGTCGGCTTCGTCTCGCGCGGCGACGTGCTGCGCGCCGTCGTCGCCGATCCGCCGCTGTCGCTGTGGCGCTGAAGCGCCGCCCCTTCACCCTGCCAAGGTCATCAGCGTCGCATTGCCGCCGGCCGCCGCCGTGTTGGTGCTGACCACGCGCTCGGCAAGCATGCGGTAGAGCGGATAGCGCCCGCTGCCGCGCTCCGGCAGATAGAGCGGCAGCAGCGGCCCGGGCGCGGCCGCCAGGCGGCGGCGCAGCGCCGCGTCGTCGGCCTCGGCGAGCACGCCGGCGAGCCCGGCGAAATCGTCGGCCGTGCGCCACTCGATGCGCCCGGCCAGCGTCGCCGGCAGCAGGTCGCGCCGCGGCCCGGCGAGCGCCGCCGGCGAATTGCCGGTGGCGAGCACGGCGGACAACTGGCGCAGCCACGCCACCTCGTCGCCGGCCAGGCAAAGCATGCGGCCGCGCGGCGCGAACGAATAGACGTTGCGCTCGCCGGTCGGACCGACGAGCTGGCAGCGGACGTCGACCAGGCTCGCCGCGGCGTCCTCCGCGCAGCGCGCCGCCAGCGCCGGCCGGCCGCTCGCCGCGGCCCAGGCGGCGAGCGCGCACAGCCCGTCACGACGGTCGGTCGGCGCGTCGTCGATGCGCCCCGGCAGCGTTGCCGGCGGCACTTCGCCGCAGCCGGCGAGGCGCGGCAGGTAAAGCGGGCCGCCGGCCTTCGGGCCGGTGCCGGACAGGCCCTCGCCGCCGAAGGGCTGGACGCCGACGACGGCGCCGATCATGTTGCGGTTCACGTAGACGTTGCCGACCCGCGCGCGCTCGACGACGAGATCGACGGTCTCGTCGATGCGGCTGTGCACGCCGAGCGTCAGCCCGTAGCCGAGCGCGTTGATGCGCTCGACGAGCGCCGGCAGTTCGTCGGCGGCAAAGCTCAGCGCGTGCACCACCGGCCCGAACACCTCGCCGCTCAGTTCGTCGAGCGAGTCGATGCGGATCAGCGTCGGCGGCACGAAGGTGCCGTCGGCGCAGGCTTCCGGCAGCGGCACCTGGAACACCTCGCGGCCGGCCGCGCGCATGCGCTCGATGTGCGCCAGCAGCCGATCGCGCGCTTCCTCGTCGATCACCGGCCCGACGTCGGTGGCCAGCCGGGCCGGATCGCCGACGACCAGCTCACGCATCGCCGCACGCAGCATCGTCAGCGTGCGCTCGGCGACGTCCGCCTGCAGGCAGAGCACGCGCAGCGCCGAGCAACGCTGGCCGGCGCTGTCGAAGCCGGAGGCGAGCGCGTCCTGCACCGCCTGTTCGGGCAGCGCCGAGGAGTCGACGATCATCGCGTTCTGGCCGCCGGTCTCGGCGATCAGGCGCACGCCGGGGCGTTCGGCGACGCTGCGCTGGATCATCCGGGCAACCTCGGTCGAGCCGGTGAACGCCACGCTCTGCACGCGCGCATCGGCGACCAGCGCGGCGCCGACCGTCTCACCCGGGCCGGGCAGGCACTGAAGCACGGCCTCAGGCACGCCGGCCGCGTGCAGCAGCTCGACGGCGACGTGGGCGATCAGCGGCGTCTGCTCGGCCGGCTTGGCGATGGCCGGGCTGCCGGCGGCGAGCGCGGCGGCGACCTCGCCGACGAGGATGGCCAGCGGAAAATTCCACGGGCCGATGCACACCGCCGGCCCCGGCGGCGCCGGCGGCAGGCGCCGGGCGACGGCTTCGCGCGCGTAGTAGCGGCAGAAATCGACGGCCTCGCGCACCTCGGCGACGGCGCCACTCAAAGTCTTGCCCGCCTCGCGCACGCACAGGCCGATCAGTTCGTCGCGCCAGGTCTCGAACAGATCGGCGGCGTGCAGCAGCATCGCCGCGCGCTCGGCCGGCGGCGTGCGCGCCCACTCGTCGGCGGCGCCGGCGGCGACGGCCAGCGCATGTCCGACCGTCGCCGCGTCGGCATGGATGACGCTGCCCACGCAGTCGTCGCGCTGCGCCGGATTGCGCACCGCGTGCATCTCGCCCGAGGCGGTGCCGCCGGCGACCAGCGGCCAGGCCTGCCAGCGGCGCCCGGCGGCGCGCGCGAGCATGTCGTCCAGATGGGCGAGCGTCGCCTCGTCGGCGAGATCGACGCCGGCCGAGTTGCGCCGCGCCTCGCCGTAGAGGTCGGCCGGCAGCGGAATCGCCGGATGGCGGTAGGGGCCGTCGCGGCGGATGCGCTGCAGCGGCTCCTCGATCAGTTCCTCGACCGGCACCGCCTCGTCGACGATGCGGTTCACGAAGGACGAGTTGGCGCCGTTCTCCAGCAGGCGGCGCACCAGATACGGCAGCAGCGTCTCGTGCGTGCCGACCGGCGCATAGATGCGGCACGGCCGGACGCCGACGACCTCGTCGTAGAGCGCCTCGCCCATGCCGTGCAGGCACTGGAACTCGTAGTCCTCGACGCCGCGCTCGGCGGCCATCTGCAGCACCGCCGACAGCGTCTGCGCGTTGTGCGTGGCGAACTGCGCGTGGATCGCGTCGGCGGCGGCGAGCAGGCGGCCGGCGCAGACCA
The DNA here is from genome assembly GCA_019455325.1 of Rhodocyclaceae bacterium. Classification (GTDB taxonomy): domain Bacteria; phylum Pseudomonadota; class Gammaproteobacteria; order Burkholderiales; family Rhodocyclaceae; genus Proximibacter. The sequence goes on from JACFMQ010000001.1 coordinate 701,203, forward strand.
GGTAGGCGAGATCGGTGTGCGCCTTGCGCGTGTAGACCGGGTAGTCGGCCAGCCCGTCGACCTGCGCGCGCTTGATCTCGGCGTCCCAGTAGGCGCCCTTGACCAAGCGCACCATCAGGCGCCGGCCGCTGCGCCGGGCGAGGTCGACGAGCCAGTCGACGACGCCGGGCGCGCGCTTCTGGTAAGCCTGGACGACGAAGCCCAGGCCGTCCCAGCCGGCCAGTTCGGGATCGGCGGCGAGCGCGGCGAAGAGGTCGAGCGAGAGTTCGAGGCGGTCGGCCTCCTCGGCGTCGATGCTGCAGCCGATGTCGTAGCGGCGGGCGAGCAGCATCAGCCCTTTGAGGCGCGGCAGCAGCTCGTCCATCACCCGCTCGCGCTGGCTGCGCGCGTAGCGCGGGTGCAGCGCGGAGAGCTTGATCGAGATGCCCGGCCCGGCGGCGACGCCGCGCCCGCCGGCGGCCGCGCCGATGGCGTGGATCGCCGCTTCGTAGGCGCGGCCATAGCGTTCGGCGTCGTCCGCGGTCAGCGCCGCCTCGCCGAGCATGTCGAAGGAATGGCGGTAGCCGCGCGCCTCGTTGCGCGCGCTGCGCGCCAGCGCGTCGGCGATGTTCTCGCCCATGACGAACTGCTGCCCGAGCAGGCGCATCGCGTAATCGACCGCGCGCCGGATCAGCGGCTCGCCGCCGCGCGCGAGGATGCGCGTCAGCGCGCCGCCGAGCGCGCCGTGGCTGTGCGTGGCGACCAGCCGGCCGGTCAGCAGCAGCCCCCAGGTCGCCGCGTTCACGAACAGCGACGGGCTGCCGCCGAGGTGCGACTGCCAGTCGCCGCGGCCGATCTTGTCGCGGATCAGGCGGTCGGCGGTGGCCGCGTCGGGGATGCGCAGCAGCGCCTCGGCGAGGCACATCAGCGCCACGCCTTCCTGGCTCGACAGCGAGAATTCGTGCATCAGGTGGTCGATGCCGCCGGCGTGGCGGCGCTGCCGGCGCACGGCGACGACCCGTTCGCGCGCCCGCGCGGCGACCGCCTCGCCGTCGGCGACGAGGCCCGCCGCCTCCGCCGCCAGCGCCTCGACGCAGGCCGTTTCGTCCCGCCGGCAGGCCTGGCGGATCGCTTCGCGCAATGCTTCGTCCATCGTCCTCTCCTCACGCATGTCGGGAAGGCGCACCTCGGCAGACAATCGTAGCCGCATTCCGCGGTCTCCGGATGCCCCCGTTCTGCTCTCGAAATATAGGAAAAAAGTTCGACCGGCCGGCAACCCCCGCGAAGCGCGGAGTTCCGGCCGCCTTCAGAAATTGTGGCGCAGCAGCAGGCTGGCCTCCGTCTGCCGGAACCCGAAGGCCCAGTCGAGGTTGCTGCGGTTGACGCTGTGCCGCAGCCGCAGCTCGGGCGTCAGCCCGGCGATCTTCCAGGCATTGACGCCCAGGCTGACGATGTAGACCTGCTGGCGGTCGCGGCGCTGCCCACCGAGGAAGCCGTCGAACGCGTCGTTGCGGCTGAAGCGCAGAATCCCCAGCGCATTGACGAAGACCCCGGCCTCGCCGGGAAAGACGTGGTACAGCCCGGCACGCAGCGCCAGTTCCTTGCTGCTGGCCTGCTCGACCGCGTGTTTCTTGCGGGTGGCGTCCAGGCCGCCATACACGCTGGTGTTGGCCTGCGGCATGTAGCTGGCGGAAAGGCTCCACTGGTACTGCGAGTAGTCGGTCGCCATGCGCAGGCCGCGCGAGGTGTGCGCATAGCGCTTGGCATCGAGCATGCTGCCGAGCTGCCAGCCGTTGCCGAGCGCGCGACTCCATTCCAGTTGCAGGCCGCGCGCCAGGTACTGGGTGTGGCCGTCGCGGTGGTAGTGCTCGGCGTACGGCGTGACCGCGAAGCTGTCGTGCGCATCCAGCCAGTTGTAGCCCAGGTACAGCATGGCGGTGTTGTTGCTGTAGTCCTCGATCGGCACAGCGCCCGTCGTGTCGTCACGGCGGTATTGGCTGCCGTAGGCGACCGGCCGCACCTGCAGGTTGTGGTTGCCGCCCAGGTGGATGCGGCGCACGAACGCCAGTTCGTAGTTCGCCATGCTCGAAGCGATCGGCTTGGGCATCTTGCGTTCGAACAGGCAGAAATCCTCGACCGCGAGCAGGCAACTGTAATCGCCGCTGGCCTGGTTGATGTTGTCGTTGCGGCCCACGCCCAGCGCCGCGCTGCCATGCCAGCGGGCCCGCTCGTCCAGCGCCCGCAGGTATTGCTGCGCCATCATCTGCACCTGCTCGGGCAGGCCGCCGGAAATGGCCTGGGCGAAGGCCGCGCGGGCGGCCCCGTCCTGGTTGTCCTCGAAGCGCAGCCGCGCCAGCTCCAGGCGGATGCGCGCATCCCCGGGGTCCGCGTCGTGCGCGGCCTGCATGCGGTGTAGCGCCAGCGCGTGGTCGCCCTGCTGGCGAGCGAGCAGGGCCTCGGCCATCGCCACCAGCGCCGGGCGATGGTCGCGCAGCAGACGGTAGCGGCTGGTGAATTCGGTCAGGCGCTCCCACTGGCCGGTGTTGATGGCGACGTAGATCGCCGGTTCCAGCGCATCCAGGCGCGTCGGCACCGTGTAGATCTGCCCTTCGTACACCAGGGCGCCGGGCGGCGCGACCAGTTCGCCCGGCTGCGCGGTGCGGCGCTCGGCGGCGCGGCGCGCCTGTTCCAGCAGGAAGCGGGTGTCGTCGTCATCGGCATGGACGGCGGGCGTGGCGAGCATGCATAGCAGCACGGCCAGCGCGGCGGAGAAACGGCAGAACATCGGAATTCCCCTGACAGGAAAGGGGTTGGGAAATAGAATGGAGGCCGGCGGAGCCGGCCTCCATGTGTCACATCACTTTCCTACTGGCGCACGCCTCACCGTTTGCCACCGAAAGCGACGTTGCCGCTGGCTCCGCCACCCGTATAGATGCCGGCCAGGGCATTGGCGTTGTTGTAGAAGCGGCCTTGGATGGTGCCGGGGTTACCTCCCGGACCATTGCCGAATTCACCAGTGCTCTTGATGCTGGTGCCGGCAAAGCTCACGCTGTCGCTGCCGCGGACGATCGAACCCGTGATCGAGCCACTGCCGCCAGAGTAGTTCGCCACCAGCGCCCCGGTGTACAGGTCAGGCGCATACGGCTGGTTGCCGGCGCTGGTGCCCACGCCGCGGATGCCCACCACGTTGTAGGTCACACTGGTCAGCGTCGGCATGCTGGTCGTCGGGTTGTCGCCCACGTACCAGACGGTGCGGCCGCTGCTGCCCATGTTCAGGTCGGTGCTGGGCGCAGGCAGCGCACCGCCGGTACGTGCCGGCGACCATTCGCCGAAGTACACGCCATCGGTGTTGCCGGTGCCGGCCACGCGGCCGATCACCAGGCCGCCGAAGTGCGGCCAATTGGCTGCCGTCGGGTAGCTCAGTTGGCGCAGGCTGAAGGTTTCCGCCGTCGCGTTGTAGCTGGTGTCGGTGCGCCACACTTGCGCGATGTTGGGCATCAGCAGCGGAATGCCGGCGATGTAGGTGCCGTTCGTGTTGGCCGTGGCCGCAGTGGTAGTCAGCGTCACCGGCGCGCGCAGCGGGATGAAGCCTGAGAAGTTCCCGTCGTTGCGCTTCATGCTGAGCGCGGCATAGCCATCAGGGGCAATGATGGGAATGCTCGGGAAATCCGAGGTGCCTGCCAGGACGTTGGCGGTATTCGAAGAGCCGCCTGCGGGCGCGGCCCAAGCGGCGGACGTGCCGATCACGGCCAGAACGGCTGCGGCGATCAATTGCGTTTTCATAAAAAGACTCCTTGCGAGTTGGTTGAGGGAAACGCTGGTTTTTTCAGAAAAAACCAGCAAAAAATTCTGAAATCCGGTACGGGCGTCAGAAGCGCAGCGTCACGTCGAGCATGGTGGTGCGGCCTGGCGCGGGCGCGGTCAGGCGGGTCAGCGGGTCCATGTAGTAGCGGTTGGTCAGGTTGTCCACCGACAGGCGTACGGTGGTGTCGCGGCCGATGCGATACTCGGCGTACAGGTCGAGCAGCGTGACCGGGTCCCAGAAATAGGGGCGGTTGTTGCCGCTCAGGCCAAGGATAGGGTAGGCGTAGCCATTGGCGGCCCAACCGCCGCTCTGGTGCCGGCTTAGCATGCGCTCCATTGTTTCGTTCTCGGCCTTGCTGTGGTGGCGCACGCGCATGCCGAGGTCCAGCTTGCGTTCCAGCAGGCGCGTGCCGAGGTCGAGGTTCACCGAATACTGCGGCTGCAGGGTGGAGTAGGACAGGGTGCCGATCAGGCCGCCGTCCATGCACTCGGGTACACGGTTGTAGTGCGGGTCGAGCATGACGGCGTAGTCCTTGTCGCACATCTTCTGCTGGAGGCGGTAGGTGACGCCGAGGTTGCCGTAGAAGCGGCCGGTATCGAAACGCCCTTGCAGTTCGATGCCGCTGCTGATCTTGCGGTCGAACTGCATGGTGATCAGCGAGATGTTGCGGTCGTAGTAGTCGTGAATGGTGTTGTGGTAGTAGGCCAGTTTCACGTCCGCCTTATCCACGCCGCGCAGCAGGCCGCCGAGGTCGTGGTGGTAGCCGATTTCCCAGGCGTCGTTGCGCTCGGGCCGGCTTTTCATGTTGGCGAATTCCGTGCTGGCATACCCCAGGCGGTTGGCGGTTTCCAGCAGGCTGGCGAAGCGCGCCATGCTGGCGAAACGGACATAGGCGCGGGAACGCTCGGCCAGCAGATAGGAGGCCACCAGTTGCGTGCTCCAGGCCGTGGATTGTTGCCGCTGCGGACGCTTCCAGGGGTTGACGGCCGCGTTCGTGACATAGTTATAGCCGTTTCCATGTGCAGGAGTTACAGCCTTGTACTTGTCGTAAGTGCCGGGAACGGTGATGGCGGAATAATTGGTGGCCCAGTCCTGCCCTGTAGGATCAGTGACGGTTTCCTTGAGATCGATACTGCCGTTGTAGAACGGATTCTGATTGCGGTCGGCCTTGCCGTTATTCAGCGGTACGGGATTGTCGATCTGCGCATACAGGAGGCCGGTGTTGTTGCCATCGCTATCCCAGTCCCACTCAATCACGCCCGGCATGTTGTTGGCGGCTTTATAGGCTTCCCATTCCTGATACCTGTTCGGGTCTGAAGACATCGCTATCTCTTCGGCGCTCATCAAGCGCATCACCTGCACGTTCTGCGCCACCGCCTCGTTGCGCAGGCGCCATTCCTCGGTCTGGGCGGCGCGCTGTTTTGCGGTTTCGTCGTCGAAACCCCAGTAGCCGCCGTAGCGCACGCCGGCGCTCAGTTGCAGGCGGTCGGTGGCCTGCCATTCCAGGTTGGCGCTGACACCGTACTCGCTGCGCCGCCCCGAGGCAGGGCCGTAGGCCTGGGCCAGCGAGCCGTTGAGGATGACGGCCACGTCCGTCACCGGCTTGTTGTCGCGCACTTCCTCATACTGGTAGTCGGCAGCGGCGGTGAGGCTGAGGCGCTCGCTCAGGCGGAAGCGGTTGCTGATGTCGAAGCCGGTGCGCACGGCATGGCTGTCGATGCGGTTGCCGATCTTCAGGTTGTAACGGCCGCCGGTGTTGGGTTGGCGCTCGGGGGCCGGGCCGCCGGGCGTGACGCCGGGGCAGTACATCTCGTAATACCAGGGCATGCTCTCCCTGACCTCCAGCAGGCTCCGGTCGTAGTTGCATTGCGTGTACTGGTCCCAGGCCCTGTCGCGATCGGTCACGCCATAGGCGTAGTCGCCCGACTGGTAGCGGCTGCTCCTGCTGTCGGTACGCCACAGGTTGGCTTCGAGGTCGAGCAGGCGCGAGCCGGCGGGCTTGAGTTCGTAGCCGAGGCGCCAGATGTCCTGTTTGACGGTGGTGTCGGGATTGGGGTATTCGAGGTGGGTGTTGGCGTTGTCGATGCCCCGCCAGTCGTCGCCGGCGGCCTTGTTGACGAAATAGTCCACGATGGGCACCGGCAGCTCGCCGAATTGCAGGTTGTTGCGGGTATAGCCAAAGCTCAGTTTCTGGCCCTGGTCGATTTTCCAGTTGCCCTTGAACAGGTAGCTTTCGGTATGGCTGCTGGTGTAGGGCACCTCGTATCCGGCCGGGAATACCAGGGCGATGTCCGGGTACATGTTGCGGGTGTTGCTCACGCCGATCTGGCCGCGGTCGGTGTTGCCGGCGTAGCTGCCCGCTCCTTTCTTGCCGGCGTAGTAGTTGCCGCGTTTCTGGTCGCTGTAGGCGGCGAGGATGTCGAAGCGTTCGTGCTGGTGACCGCCGGCAATGAAGATGTTGTAGGCATCGCCGTTGAAGCTGGAGCCGCCGCTTTGGCGCTGGCGCGTCGGCGGTTCGTAAAAACCGACGCCGGGCGTGCCGAACAGGGTGTTGCCGCCAGCCGCCCCCGGGATGTCGCGGTAGTCCCGGCCCTCGAAACTGTGCGCGTCGAACGATGGCTTGAGCGAGTTGTTGGCGGTGCCGAGCTTGATCTCGGCCCCCCAGCTCTTGCCGGGTTCGATGATGTCGGTGGCGTCGATGGTGCGGATGCTGACCGAGCCGCCGACACCGCTCTTGATGCCGCGCGTCATCGACGGGCCTTTTTCCACCTCGATGCTGCGGAACAGGTTGGGATCGACGTAGCTGCGGTTGCTGATGCCATGCACCGCCTGCCACACGTCCAGCGACTGCACCGTGCCATCCACTGTGATGGGAATGCGGCCATTGCCCGAAAATCCCCGGATGATGGGCGACAGCGCCGAGCCGTTGCGGTTGTCGATGTTGTACACGCCGTTCGTGCCCGCGAACACGTCGCCAGTGGATACGCCCTTGTAGCGTTCCATGTACTTGCGGTCGACGTACAGGTTGGAAATGTCCTTCTCATAGACGTTGTCATGCCCGATTTCATCCCGGGTACGCTGGCCGGAGACCACGACGCTCTTCAGTTCGGTCGCATTCCTGCCGTCCTCGCCCGAGATATCCGGCAGCACCCGCCGCAGCACGTAGCGATCGCCTCCCGTGGCAACGGCCTCCAGACCGCTGCCGGCGAGCAGTTGCCGGAAGCCCTCGCCCACCGGATAGCTGCCCCGCACGCCGCCGGAATGCCGCCCCTGCACCGCCGCCGCATCGAAGGAGAGCAGCACGCCCGCCTCCCGCGCAAAACGGTTGAGCACCTGGGCCAGCGGGCCAGGCCCGATGTCATAGCTACGCACGCCCTGCTGCTGCGCTCTCTGGCCGGCAGGCATGGTCTGCGCATGGCTCTGGCTTTCGGGCAGGAAGGCCGCCACGATGCACAGCAGCGTGGCGTTGAGGCGGATGTTTCGCCATCCACGGAGAGAAGACCTGTCCGTCGAAAATGGCGTCATGCAGGGTCGAACTGCTCTAGGCATTGCGGCTCCGAAAGAAGTAATGGTTAATGAGAACGATTACTATCAGAAGGACACGCGAGCGAAGCCGAAAGTGCACCTCGGGGCCAAACAAATTGCTAAATAAGCAGTGATTCAATGCTGAAGAAGGGGAACCGGCACCGTCAGCGGACGCTCCCCGGGCCCTTCAGAGGCCGGCGTGACAGACTGCAAGGGAGCGTTGCCGGCCTTGGGCCGCCGTGCCGCCGATTTGCAATCCGTTCAAAGCATCCTGGCCGACGGGGGATACGTCGGCCGGCCATTTGCTCAGGCCGTTGAGGAACTTCCAATCAGAAGATCGTGACCAGGCTATTAGAAAGTTCTCAATTATCGTAGCTTGGCTACGGTTCAATATATCAATCCAAATTGACGGCCATTTGGGAAAGGTGCTTCAATCGCAGCATGGCTACGACTGGAACAAGCAAGCTAAATGCGCTCTACACCCGCCTGGCCCCGGGAGCGCCGCTGACCTCGGAAGACTTGGCGACCCTGGGTATCTCGGCGGACCTGGCCGTGCACTACGTGCGCGCCGGCTGGCTCACGCGCCTGACGCGCGGGGTGTTCTGCCGTCCCAACGACGCCCTGGCGCTGCATCCGAGCCTCGTGCTGCTGCAGCGCCGGTTCGAGGGGCTGCACGTGGGCGGCAAATCGGCGCTGGACTGGTACGGCGTGCGCCAGTACGTGGCGCAGCAGCCAGTGCTGCAACTCTACGGCTGGGCGGCCGGGAACCTGCCGGGGTGGTTCACCGAGCGCTTTCCGGCAGAGTACCGCCGCAAGCGCCTGTTCGACGAGCAGCCGGACGCCTTGCTGTACGTTGCTCCCTTCGAGAAGCGCAGCGGGGCGCCGAAAGTGTCGGCGCCGGAGCGCGCACTGCTGGAACTACTGAGCGACGTGGGTGTGCGCCAGCCACTGCAGGAGGCTCGTGAACTCGTGGAAAGCACCTACAACCTGCGCGCCGATGCGCTGCGCGAGTTGCTGCAGCGCTGCACGAGCGTCAAGACCGTGCGGCTGTGCCTACAGCTCGGCCGCGAGGCGTCGCTGCCCTGGGCGGCCAGGCTCGACCCGGCCACGCTGCCGACGGGCAGCGACCGGCCCTGGGTGTCCCGATCGGCCGACGGCCTGCTGGTGCTCAAGCCATGAACCCGGTCTATCTCGATACCGCGCGCCTGCTGACGCAGGTGGCGCCGCAGGTGTTCGTGGATGACACCTTCGCGTTGAAGGGCGGCACGGCGATCAACCTGTTCGTACGTGACATGCCGCGCCTGTCGGTAGACCTCGATCTGGTCTTTCCTGACCACACGCTGCCGCGCGACGAGGCGCTGGCGCGCATCAACGACGCCATTCGGCAAGCGGCCGAGCGCTTGAGGAAGCGCGGCTTCCAGACGCACGCGCCGGCGGCGGCAGTCGGTGAGACCAAGCTGCTGGTGCGCCGTGGCGCCGTTCAGGTGAAGATCGAAGTGAACTTCGTGATGCGCGGCACCGTGCTGCCGGTGCGCCATGCGTCGCTCACGCCGGCCGCCCGCGACGTGCTGATGGCCGACCTGGAGATTCCGGTGGTGTCGCTGGAGGACGTGTACGGCGGCAAGCTGGTCGCGGCGCTGGACCGGCAGCATCCGCGCGACCTGTTCGACGTGATGAAGCTCTTTGCCCACGAGGGCATCACACCAGGCATCCGGCGCGCTTTCGTGGTCTACCTGGCCAGCAGCAACCGGCCGGTGCACGAAGTGCTGTTCCCGCCGCTGCGGGACATTCGCTACGACTACGAACACAACTTCCTGGGCATGACGGCCGAGCCGGTGCCGCTGGAGGCACTGCTGGCCACGCGCGAGCGGCTGATGCAGGAGATCCAGCAGGGGTTGGATGACGACGAACGGCGCTTCCTGCTGTCGCTGGTTGCCGGCATGCCCGAGTGGGCGCTGCTGGGCATCGGCCACCTCGAACATCTGCCGGGCGTGCGCTGGAAGCTGCAGAACCTGGCGCAGCTTCGGAAGAAGTTTGCGGAGCAGGCCGACGTGCTGGCCACGCGGCTGGCGGCGATACCCGCCAATGCGAGCAAGCCGGCCGGTTGATCCGCTCCGCGATCGGCGATGGCGCTGCACCTGCTGCGGTGCGCCTGAGATTGCGGGCTCGCGGCTCCCAAGCAAGTGATTCAATGCTGAAGAAGGGGAAGCGGCAGAGAATTGGAATTCCCCTGACAGGAAAGGGGTTGGGAAATAGAATGGAGGCCGGCGGGGCCGGCCTCCAGATGTCACATCACTTTCCTGGTGGCGCACACCTCACTGTTTGCCACCGAAAGCAACATGGTTGCCGGCTCCGCCACCCGTATAGATGCCGGCCAGGGCTGTGGCGTTGTTGTAGAACTGGCCTGTGGCACCGTTGCCTGAAAACGTGCCGTTGCCATAGATGGTCGAGTTGATGCCGACGTTGGCATCGCCCGTACGGCTCAGGGTGCCGGTCAGTGCGTTGGCGCTGCCGCCCGACACGTAGTTGGCGGTCAGGGTGCCAGAGTACAACTGCGGCGAGTGCGGCAGGTTGCTGCCGACGCCGGTCTGGCGGATGCCCACCACGTTGTAGGTCACATTGGTCAGCGTCGGCATGCTGGTCACGGCGTTGTCGCCCACGTACCACACGGTGCGGTCGGCGCTGCCCATGTTCAGGTCGGTGCTGTCACCCTGATTCGGCGTGCCGCTCACGGGCGGCGACCACTCGCCGAAGTACACCCCGCTGCCCGCCGCCATGCCCTTGACCTGGCCGATGACCAAGCCGCCGAAGTGCGGCCAACCGGTCTGCGTCAGATACCTGACCTGGCGCAGGCTGTAGACGTTGGCCACGGCGTTCTGGTTGTTGTACCAGACCTGGGCGATGGGCAGCCCGTCACCGGGGAACGGCGCGTAGAACGGCCCCGCCTGGTTCGCCGTCGCGGCGCCGGTCACCTGGGTGATCGGCGCGGCGGCAATGTTGACGTAGCCAGACATGCTTCCGTCGTTGCGCAGCATGCTGATCCCGGCGTAGCCGGTCGGCGCTCCGGGCGGGAAGTCGGACGGACCGACCTGCACGTTGGCCGTGTTCGAGGAACCGCCCTGCGCCGCCGCAAAGGCAGGTGCGGCAGCGGCGAGGGCCAGTACGGCGGTGGCAATCACTGTCATTTTCATGGCATTTCTCCTGATGAAAGGTTGAGTGCTGCAACAATCTGGTTTTTCAAGAAAAACCAGCAAAAATCTGAAGCTAGAACCTGAACACGGCGTCCAGCATCACGGTGCGGCCCGGCCCCGGCACCGCCGCCTTGTTCAGCGGGTCGAGGTAGTAGCGGTCGGTGAGGTTCTCCACCGACAGGCGCAGCGTGGTCTTGCGATCGAAGCGGTACTCGGCGTACAGGTCGATGAGCTTCACCGGGTCCCAGTAATAGGGGCGCACGGTGGCGGAGGTAAAAATCAACTGGTAGGCGTAGCCCTGCGCGCCGCCGCCGTTGTAGTGCCGCAGCAGGCGGTCGAGCTTGTCGTTGTCGGCGCTGCTGTGGTAGCGCAGGCGCATGCCCAGGTCCAGCCTGCGCTCCAGCAGGCGCGCGCCGAGATCCAGGTTGATCGAGTATTTCGGCTGCAGGCTGGCGAAGGACAGGGTGCCGGGGAAGCCGCCCGGCAGGCATTCGGGCACGCGGCTGTAGTGCGGGTCGAGGAACACCGCGTAGTCCTTGTCGCACATCTCCTGGCGCTTGCGCCAGGTGGCGCCCAGGCCGCCGTAGAAGCGGCCGGTGTCGAAGCGGCTCTGCAGTTCGAGGCCGCTCATGATCTTGCGGTCGAACTGGATCATCGCCATGTTGAGGGTGCGGTCGTAGAAGTCGTGGATGGTGTTGTGGAAGTAGCTCAGCTTCACGTCCGCACGCCGCAGTTCCGGCAGCAGGCCGCTCAGGTCGTAGACGTAGCCGACCTCCCAGGCGTCGTTGCGCTCGGGCCTGGGCGAGGAATACTCGAACTCCCCGCCGAGGCCCGTCCGGTTGGCCGCCTCGAGAATGCTCGGGAAGCGCGGCATGCTGGAATAGCGCGCATACACCCGGGCGCGCTCACCCAGCAGGTAGGAGGCGGCGAGCATGTGCGACCAGGCATGCGCGCGCTGCGTTTCCGGGCGCCTCCACGGCTCGCCGGAGGTTTGATAGACGAAGCTGCCCCCGAAACCCGGTACTCCCGGTCGGTATTTCTTGAAGGTTCCGGCAACCCCTTGCGGGTTCTCCACCGTCTCGTTCAGATCGATGCTGCCGTTGTGGAAGGGATTCTGGCCGCTGTCCGGCTTGCCGTTCTGCAGCGGCACCGCGGCGGACATGAACCAGTATTGAAGGCCCGTATTCCTATCGGTCCACTGCGAGGTGATGTTGTTGGCCTTCTTGTAGTCATCAAATGACTGCTGCACCGGAAGACTGGCGGCGAGGGCGATCAGATAGGCATCCCACTCAGGCCCGGCCTGAACCGTCCCTCCCGTTGCCGTCAGCCAATCCATAAACGCTGTCGACGTAGCATTGGACAAAACCCCGAGGGCGGCCATCGTCGCCATTTCGTCATTGCTCACCACGCGGTAGTAGTCCACTCTCTGGTGCGTATACACAAGCTTGCTCTCCCACAGTTCATTGCGCTCGGCGCGGCGCTTGTCCAGTTCGTCGTCGTACACCCAGTAGCCGCCGTAGCGCGCCCCGGCGCTCAGTTGCAGGCGGTCGGTGGGCCGCCATTCGGCGACGGCGCCGGCGCCGTATTCCTGCCGCCGCCCGGAGGCCGGGCCGAACTTGGAGGGCGCGAGGCCCACGCCCATGACCGAGGTTTCGATCGGCACGTAATCCTTCTGCCGTTCGTACTGCCAATCGGCGGTGGCGGTCAGAGCCAGGCGGTCGGTGAGGCGGAAGCGGTTGCTCATGTCCACCCCGCTGCGGGTGGAGCGGGTCTGGATTTCGTTGCCGATGAACACCGTGTACTGGTCGTCGGTATTCGGCGTCTTGGCCGGTTCCGGGGTGCCGATGAGGGCGGGGTTGGAGCAGAAGGCACCACCGTTGCAGCCCACCCAGTAATCCCAGGCGAAATCCTTCGCCAGCACCTGATAGGTGAAGTCACCGTTCTGGTAGCGCCGGTTCTTGCTGTCCGTCTGCCACAGCCCGAGGTCGAGGTCGATCCAGCGCGAGCCGGCCGGTTTCCACTGGTAGCCCAGGCGGTAGATGTCCTGCTTGACGGTGGTGGCCGGAAAGGGGTACTGGATGACCTCCTTGCCCTTGTTTAAATAAATGTCGTGGTCCAACTGGTAGATGTAGTCGCCCGTCAGGGCGGACGGCTGCTCGGCGAAGGCCAGGTCGTTGCGGGTGTAGTTGAAGCTGAGCGTCTGGTCGTTGGGCAGCCTCCAGTTGTTCTTGAGCACCAGGCTTTCGGCCTCGGTGTGGGTGTAGGGCACCTCCCAGCCGGGTGCGAACAGGCGGGCGATATTGGGGTACAGGTTCCGCGCCCTTTGCTCCTGCCCGGCGCCGGCGAGGCCGTTGTACATATAGCTGCCCGCCCCGTTCTTGCCGGCGAAGTAGTTGCCGCGACGGGCGTTGCTGTAGGCGACCAGCACGTCGAAGACATCATGCTTGTAGGCGCCGGCGAGGAACAGCTTGCGGTCGTCCAGGTTGAACAGGCGGCTGTCGCTCCGGCTGCGCAACTCGGCCTGCGGCTGGTAGAACGCCAGCCCGGGCGTTCCGAACGGAGAGGCGGCGATGGCGCCGGGAATGTCGCGGTAATCCTTGCCGACCAGGCTGTAGGCATCGGTGGAATCCTTGATCGAGTTGCTGGCGGTGCCCACCTTCAGCTCCATCCCCCAGTTCTTGCCCGCCTGGATGATGTCCTCGGCGTCGATGGTGCGGATGTTCACCGAGCCGCCGATGCCGCTCTTGATGCCGCGCGTCATCGACGGACCTTTTTCCACCTCGATGCTGCGGAACAGGTTGGGGTCCACATAGTTGCGGTTGTTGATGCCCTGCCGTCCCATCCACACGTCGACGGACTGCACGGTGCCGTCGACCGTCACCGGAACACGGCCGTTGCCCTGCAGGCCCCGGATGTTGGGAAAGAGCGCCGCGCCGTTGCGGTTGTCGGAGTTGTAGACGCCGTTCATGCCGGCGAAGACGTCGCCGGCGGACACGCCGCGATAGCGATCCAGGTACTGACGGTCGACATAGGCGTTGGAAATGTCCTTCTCATAGACGTTGTCATGCCCGATCTCGTCCCGAGTACGCCGGCCGGTGACCAGAACGCTCTTCAGTTCGGTCGCACTCTTGCCGTCCTCGCCCGAGATATCCGGCAGCACTCGCCGCAACACGTAGCGATCGCCTCCCGTGGCAACGGCTTCCAGACCGCTGCCGGCGAGCAGTTGCCGGAAGCCCTCGCCCACCGGATAGCTGCCCCGCACGCCGCCGGAATGCCGCCCCTGCACCGCCGCCGCATCGAAGGAGAGCAGCACGCCCGCCTCCCGCGCAAAACGGTTGAGCACCTGGGCCAGCGGGCCAGGCCCGATGTCATAGCTACGCACGCCCTGCTGCTGCGCTCTCTGGCCGGCAGGCATGGTCTGCGCATGGCTCTGGCTTTCGGGCAGGAAGGCCGCCACGATGCACAGCAGCGTGGCGTTGAGGCGGATGTTTCGCCATCCACGGAAGGAAGACCTGTCCGTCGGAAACGGCGTCATGCAGGGTCGAACTGCTCCAGGCATTGCGGCTCCAGAAAGAAGTAAAGTTAATGAGAACTGTTACTACTTGGAGGACACGCGAGCGAAGCCGAAAGTGCACCTCGGAGCCAAACAAATTGCTAAATAGTCCGCCCTGAACGACCCGCAACTCATTGATCCGGCGTGCGGTTTGTCGGGTTGATGGGAACGGGATTTGCGAGGTATGGTTTTACCCGAGTGAGTTTTCTTGCAAATTCCTCCGAGGACCGGGCGCGGCATTCCCGAGCCTGTGAAGGTGCTCCTGCAAATCACCTATGGGACCGACAAGCAGGCCGCAGCAGCCGTCGCCAAGCTGCGCCGGGAGACTACGGAAGCCGAGTTCCTGACCCGCTTCTTGTGACCGGCGCGCTCGACGGGATCAGGCAGCTTCCAGCACCCGCATTTCAATGTGGAGCCCGGCCGCCGCTGCCATGTTCACCAGAGCATCGAGGCCGAACAGATTGATCTTGCCGCGCAGCAAGTCCGAAACACGGGGCTGCGTCACGCCAAAGAGCTTGGCGGCCTGCGCCTGACTCATTTTCGTGCGGGCGATGTGGTTCTTCAGCGCCATCATCAGCATAGAGCGCAGCTTCATGTTTTCCGCTTCTTCCGGGGTGTCCTCGATGGCATCCCAGACATTGGTAAATTTCTGATTGCTCATTGACCCACCTCCTTCAACAAGTCGCGGTAGCGTTTGCCCACCAAGTCCAAATCAGCTTTGCTGGTCTTCTCCGTCTTTTTCTGGAAGCAGTGCAAAACGTAGACCGCAGCAGCAAATTTTGCGATGTAGATGACACGGAACGCCCCAGCCACATCTCGAATCCGAATCTCCTTCACGCCTTGACCCACGGTATTCATGGGCTTCCAGTCGTCCGGCTCCAAACCATTCTGCACTCGGTCGAGTTGATGACCTGCTTCCCGCGGCAGTAAGCGGGAAGGCGCGAAGGTCATCAAGGGAACTGCCCCTGAACTCGATGGGTTTGCCATCGTGCAACGGCATGACACTGACCATACAAAATTTTATATAGGCTCACAAGCCGCTTGCTTTCATCGTGACCCGCCAACGAATCCCGCAAGGTCGATCTCACCGTTGATGAACCGCTGTCCGTCGGAAATCAGAGAGAGGCGTCGCCCCTCGCCTCGCGCGGCAGCACCTTCGCCCAATAGCGGGTGAGGTAGCGCACCTGGACGGGGAAGACGTCCGGCAGCATGGCCAGCGCCTTGTCCGTATCGTCCAGCGGAAACACCCCGGATACGCGCAGCCCGGCAAGTTCGGGGGCGCAGCCCAGGTAGCCCTTGCGGTAGCGCGCAAGCTCGGACACGAAGTCCTGCAGGCGCATGTCGACGACGCTCAGCCGCCCCTCCCGCCAGGCCCCCGCCCCTGCCGGCTGCGGCCGCGGCATGCCGGTGCTGCGGCTGTCGAAGACGGCCTCCTGCCCTTCGACGAGGCGGACGGCGGGCGCCATCGACAGCACCGGGCTCACCTCGACGGCATCCTGCAGCACCTGGACGCTGGAATGCCCGTCGTACAGCCTGACCACGAAACGCGTCCCCAACGCCCGCACCCTGCCGTGCGGGGTATGCACGACGAACGGACGCGCGGGCCCGGCCGCATTGTCCGGCCGCGTTTCGATCAGGATTTCTCCGGCGCGCAGCAGGATCGCGCGTTCGTCGCGGCTGAACGCCACGTCGACGGCGCTGTGCGTGTTCAGGTACAGCAGCGAACCGTCTGCGAGCACTTCCCGCCGCTGTTCCCCGGTGCCGGTCCGAAGATCGGCGAGCCATTCCTGCGCGGGCAGCCGGCGCCAGGTTTCCGCCCCCGCCAGGCCGGCGCAGACCACCACCGCCACGCCGCGCAGCACGGCGCGCCGGGATGCCTTCTTTTGCGCCAGCACCGGAGAAGCGAACTTGCCGGGAACCTTCTCGAACAGGCTGCGTATCTCCTGAATCCGCGCCCAGGCCTGCTGGTTGGACGGGCTGGCGTCGAGCCACTGCTGCCAGCGGCAATGGTCCCGCTCGGTGGCGTCCTCCGCCTGCAGGCAGGCATACCAGAAGGCGGCTTCCTCGATGGGGGTGGAAGGCTTGCTCATGCCTCGGCCCGGAGAAAGGCGGCTTTCCGCGTCACGGCAGCATCGCGCTGCAATGCACCATGGCGCGCGCCACGTAGTTCTTGACGGTGCGCAGGGAAACGCCGAGGCGTTCGGCGATCTGCGCATACGGCAGCTCCTCGAACTGGGCGAGCACGAACGCCAGTTTGACCTTGCGGCCCAGGCCGTCGAGCATCTGGTCGATTTCCAGCAGCGCCTCCTTCATCAGCGCCTGGGTTTCGAGCGAGGGAATGTCGTCCTGGGGCAGGGTCGCCAGGACTTCGAGGTAGGCGCGTTCGATCGACTGGCGGCGATAGAAGTTGACCAGCAATCGCCCGGCGACGGTGGCCAGGTAGGCCCTCGGCTCGCGCAGCGCCAACTGCGTGCCGGCATGGGCACACAGCACGCGGATGAAGGTGTCTTGCGTCAGGTCGTCGGCATCGGCCTTGTTGCCCATCCTGGCACGCAGCCAAGCGCTCAGCCAGCGGTGATTGTTCTGGTAAAGCGCTGCGACATCCCGCGCGAGCATGTCAGCGTCGGTCGTTTCCATGAGGAGGTGGCGAGCCTTTACAGACAATAACGATTCGCATTATATATTCCCCCGCATCCCCCGTGCATGAAAACCTCGGGATGCTCTGACCGTCGAATCGCCAGGTCGCACGAACCGGACAGACGCTCGAAAAAAACGACTCGGTAATGAAGCGAGGGCTTCGGGATTTATCCAGCTCTATGACGTTTGAACAGGGAGATTTGCATGAATACCGGGCAGCATGTCATTGATGGATTGCAGTTCATGTCACTAGAGCTGCCATGTCTTGCCGGACTGGGATTGATCCTGCTGTTCGGGGTGATCCTCCAGCGGGACATGCCCGAAAAAACCTGGCTCCTTCCGCTAGGCTTTGCCGCGGCAGCAATCACACGGGGCTGGTGGAACGGAGCAGCTTGGAGCGCAAGCTGCCTGTTTCCTGTGTGGGCGCTACTGCTCTTGTTCCTGGCTTCGGAACTGATCAGGCGGTTGGGCAAGAGGGAGTGGGGACCTGGTGCGAGTATTTCGAACTATTGGGTTTCCACATTCCTGGTCATCGTCATGAAAACGACCTGATATGACAGTAGCTGTTTGTCGGGCGCTTCGATTTCCGGATTTGTCCAGAAAAACGCCCCGGTCGGCTTTTGGCGATCACCACCTGGATCTGCTCCATGTACTCAGCCACCGTCGGGGTTTTGTCCATCAGCGCGCACACCGCCGCCAACTGAGCGGAATGAAAATTGACCCAATATGGCGATGGCCCCTATACTCGCCGCCGTTGATGGTTCCCCGCCCGGGGATTAAAAGGGAATCCGGTGACTGGTCCAAGGACCGGGAATCCGGGGCTGCCCCCGCAACTGTCATCGGCGAGCGCTTCGCCAACCCCAGCCACTGGATGCGTCCGGGAAGGCCGGCGAAGCGCGGAGAACCGAGAGCCAGGAGACCTGCCGCAACGTCCATCCATCCATCAATGGGGCGGGGTGTCCCTGACGTGAGGTCGAACGTGAACGTTCAGCTTGCCGCTTCCTTTGCGCCGGCCTGCGACAGACCGCAGCCGGGATTCTCCCCCTTCGCCGGAGAATCGCCTTGTACCAGAACGCCCTAGACTTTCTGCGCAGCGGAAAAGCCGCCGCTTCCGCCCCACGGGTCATCCGCCGCAACGGCACAGCCCCCGAGAAAACCGCGCCATTCTCGCCGCGCCGCCTTTCCCTGATGCTGGGCCTGGCTTTCGCCGGCCTTCCCCTCGGCGCGGCGGCGGATTCACCGCCCAGCCTCGATGAAGTGGTGGTGTCGGCCACCCGCGTCGAAACCTCCGCCGACAGCGTCGCCGCCACCGTGACCACGGTGGACCGCAAGGCCATCGACCGCCGCCTGCCGCAGGACGAGGCCGAGCTTTTCCAGAACGAGCCGGACGTGGTCATTTCCCGCGACCTGCGGCGCTTCGGCGCCTCCACGGTCAACATCCGGGGCATCGAGGGCAGCAACCGGGTGCTGCAGATGGTGGACGGGATACGCCTGCCGGACGCCTACATGGCCGTCAATAGCAACAACAACACGACGGCCACCGCCGACAGCCCGGAGCTGGATTTCCTGAAGCGGGTCGAGATCCTGCGCGGCCCGGCCTCCAGCCTCTACGGTTCGGATGCCCTCGGCGGCGTAGTCGGCTACATGACGCTCGATCCCCAGGACATCCTCGCCGGGCGCTCCGTCGGGGCGCGCTACAAGGGCACCTGGCGGCAGGCCGATGACAGCATGCAACATACCGCCTATCTGGCGGCCGGCGGCGACACCCTGGAAGGGCTTCTCGCCATCACGCGCCGGGACGGGCACGAACAGGACAACAAGGGACGGGTCGGCGGCAAGGGCTTCTACCGCGAAGATCCCAATCCCCAGGACACCCGCGCCGAAGGCATCCTCGCCAAGCTGGTGGTGAAGCCGTTCGTGGGGCATCGTATCCGGATGACCTTCGAGGATCGGCAAATGGACAACAAGGTCGATACCCTGCGCATCCTGACCGCGACACCGAGGCTCGACGAGACCGGCGGCACGGAGGACGTCGAACGTCGCCGCATTTCCGCCGACTGGGAATGGAAGCCCGCCGGCGGCTGGCTCGACCGCCTTCTGGTGAGCGCCTTCCATCAGAAATCGGACAACAAGAACTACACGCTGCAGCAGCGTGTGGATACGAACTCCACCTGCTCGCTGACGGCCGCCATCCCCGCGCTCGCCAGCCGATACAACTGCCGTCTCGACATGGATTTCGGTTTCGAGCAGGAAAGCCGGGGGCTGGGCTTGCAGGCGGAGAAGGTTTTTGGCTGGGGCGCAACGACACACCAGATCGTCGCCGGCATCGACTGGCGCGAGCACGAAGTATCCCAATACCGGGACTACCTCTACACCCGAGCCCGCATCTCCACCGGAGAGGTCTTCCAGACCCGGGCGCTGGGCAACGACAACTTCCCGACCAATGATTTCGCGCCGGGCAGCACGACCCATCTGGGCGTGTTCGTTCAGGACGAGGTCGCCTTCATGGATGGCCGCCTGACGGTCACGCCGGGCCTGCGCTACGACCACTACGAACTGAAACCGGACAACGGCGCCCTGTTGAGCGGCACGACCCGCATTACGCCGGCCGTCAGGCAGTCCGATTCCGCCGTCTCTCCCAAGCTGAGCACCCTCTGGCAAGCAACGCCGGACACGGCCTTCTACGGGCAACTGGTGCGCGGCTTCCGGGCGCCCAACTACCTTGAGGTCAATCGCCTGCTCGTGGTCACGACCCAGGCGGCCGCCAGCATCCCGAATCCCGACCTCAAGCCGGAAACGAGCACGGGGCTCGAACTCGGCAGCCGTCTCAAGGGGCTGGGCGGTGACCTCAAGATCGCCGTCTTCGACAATCATTACCGCAACTTCATCGACACCCAGAAAGTCTGCGGCGTACCGGCCGGGCAGAGCTGCCCCGGCCTTCCGGGTATCCGCAACGTAACCCAGCACGTCAATCTGAAGAAGGTCCGCATCTACGGCGCCGAAGTGCGCGGCGCCTGGAAGCTGGCCAACAACTTCAAGGCGGATGCCGCTCTGGCCTGGTCACGGGGCAGTATCACCTCGGCCGGCGGCGGCCCTCTGGAGAGCATCGAACCCATGCGCCTCGCCCTCGGGCTGGGCTGGGAAGGCAGCGTCCAGAGCCAGCCGGTGGGCGTGGAAACCCGGCTGCGGGCGGCAACGGGCGTATCCCGCTCCAACAGGAACGGAGACTATTACCAGCCGGGCGGCTACGGCGTGGTGGATATCTTCGGCTGGTGGCAGATCCATCCGAAGGCCCGCCTGAACCTGGCGGTGAACAACCTGTTCGACCGCAAGTACTGGCTGTGGAGTGACGTACGCCAGGCCAGCGTGACTCAGGACGACGTCGCCCCGGCCTTCTACACCCAGCCCGGCCGCAACCTCGCTGCCTCCGTGGTGGTGGATTTCTGATGCCCGGAGCCATCCGGCTTCTCGGCGCAGCGGCCTGCGCCCTCCTGCTGCTCTGGGGGGGCGCGGCCCATGCCGCCAGGATTCTTTTCATCGTCGACGGCCCCGTCCAGCCCGGCATGTTCGTCAAGCTGGCGGAGGTGGGCCAGCCACTGGGCATCCAGGTGGAAGCCCGGTTTGCCCAGCACCTGCCCGCCGAAGTCGCTGCCGCCGACCTGGCCGGCCATGACCTCATTCTCTTGCAGGCACCTCGGCCACAGCAGCGGGTGGCCCTGCGGACCCGGCTGGCCGGCGCCCTGGGCAGCCTGCAGACACCGACCCTGTGGCTGCAGAAGGCCGGCCCGGAGTGGCGGGGCCTGCCGGAGCCCCTGGCCCGGCGGCTGCTGGCCTACTACGTGAACGGCGGCCGGGCCAATTTTGAGGGCTTCCTGCAGACCCTGGCCGCCCATTTTTCCGGCAAGCCTTGGCAGGGTATCCGGGACCCCGTCGTCTTCCCCGAGTTCGGCCTCTACCACCCGGACTATCCCGGCCAGGTCTTTCCCGAGACCGCCGACTACCTAAAATGGAAGGGCGTCGACCCCGCCGGCGCTGCCAGCGCCCGGCCGCCCATCATCGCCATCGCCCTGCACCAGAATTACATCGCCGCCGAGCAGACCGCCTTCATCGACGCCCTGATCGCCCGCATCGAGGCGACCGGTGCCCTGCCCCTGCCTTTCTACGGACTGATGATGGAGCCCGACTCCGTCGGCCGCATGGTCACCGTGGCCGGCAAGCCGGTGGCCGACGTCATCATCAACACCCAGATCATGATGAACCCGGAGGGGCGCCGGCAGGAATTCGACGCCCTCGGCCTGCCGGTGATCCAGGCCATGCCCTACCGGCGGGGCGACGAAGCCGCGTGGCGCGCCGACCCGCACGGCATCTCCCAGATGGACATCCCTTTCTACATGGCCCACGCCGAATACGCCGGCGTCACCGACATCCAGGTGGCTGCCGCCACCCGCAGAAGCGACGATCAGGTGACTCCCATCGACGCCCAGGTGGCGGCGGTGGTGGACAAGGCCCTGAACCTGGTAAAACTCCAGCGCCTCGCCCCGGCCGACAAGAAGGTGGCGGTCTTCTTCTGGAACTACCCGCCGGGAGAAAAGAACCTCACCGCCTCCTACATGAACGTGCCGAGAAGCCTGGTGGCGACCCTGGCCGCGATGAAGCAGGCTGGCTACACGACGGAGACCCCTGGGGAACTGGAGCTGACCCTGCGCCTGCAGCGCCTCCTTTCTCCCTACTACCAGCCGGCCGGCGACCGGCGGGAACTGGAAGCCCTGCTGCGGGAGGGCCTGGCGGAACGCCTGCCGGTGGCCGTCTACCGGGACTGGCTGAAGACCCTGCAGGCCGCCGTGCGCGAGGCCTTGCAGGAACGCTGGGGCGAGCCGGAAGAATCCGCGATGGTGATCCATCAGGATGGCGCGGCCTGGTTCGTGGTACCCCGCCTGCAACTCGGCAAACTCAGCCTGCTGCCCCAGGCCCCCCGGGGCGAGCGCTGGGAGGACAAGGAAAAGGCCCTCTACCATTCCACCAACGAGGTGCCTTCCCATTTCTATCTGGCCAGCTACCTGTGGGCCCGCCAGCAGTTCGGCGCGCACGCCCTGGTGCACTACGGCACCCATGGCACCCAGGAATGGCTGCCGGGCAAGGAGCGGGGCCTCTCCGTCTCCGACTATCCGATGCTGGCGGTGGGAAACATTCCCGTCGTCTATCCCTACATCGTGGACAACATCGGCGAGTCGACCCAGGCCAAGCGCCGCGGCCGGGCCACCATCATCTCCCACCAGACCCCGCCCTTCGCCCCGGCCGGGCTCTACGAGGCCCTGACCCGAATCCACGACCGGCTCCACGCCTGGCAGGCCCAGGGCGAAGGGGCGGTGAAGGACAAGATCAAGGCCGAATTCCTGGCCGGCGTCAGGAAGGAGCGCATCGACAAGGATCTGGGCTGGAGCGTCGAGCGCATCGAGAAGGAATTCCCGGCCTTCGTGACCCAGGTCCACGACCACCTCCACGAACTGGCCCGCACCGCCCAGCCCATGGGACTCCACACCTTCGGCCGGGGCCCCGAGGAAAAGTGGCGCCTGGCCACCGTCCTGATGATGCTCGGCCAGCCCTTCTGGGAAAGCGTCGCCGGCCCCGGGGAGGAGGCCGACGAGATGCTGGTGGGGGACTACACCCGGCTGACGGAATCGACGCCCTATCGCTTCCTGAGAAAGCATGTGCTGGAAGGCGCGTCGGCCGCCGACCTCGCTCCCGACGCCAGGGAGGCGGTGGAAAAGGCGAAGGGCTGGTACCGGGCACTGGGCGCCGACAACGAACTGGCCGCCTTCCTCGCCGCCCTGGCGGGGCGCCACATCCCGACCACCTACGGCGGCGATCCCATCAAGAACCCGGACACCCTGCCCACTGGCCGCAACATCTACGGCTTCGATCCTTCCCGCGTCCCTACCCAGCCTGCCTGGGAAGCCGGCAAGGAAGCCCTGGAGAACCTGCTGGCCGCCCACCGCAGGCAGTCCGGCAAGACGCCCAGGAAGCTCGCCTTCTCCCTGTGGTCGGTGGAAACCATGCGCCATCTCGGCCTGCTGGAAGCCCAGGCCCTCTGGGCGCTCGGCGTCGAGCCGGTATGGGACGCCGGCGGCCGGGTGACGGACGTGAAGCTGGTGCCCCGGGAGAAACTGGGCCGCCCCCGGGTGGACGTGGTGCTCTCCGCCACCGGCCTCTACCGGGACCATTTCCCCAATGTGATGAAGCGGCTCGCCAAGGCGGTCCAACTGGCGGCGGAAGCGGACGAGGCCGACAACCCGGTGGCGGAGAACACCCGCCGCATCGCCCGATCCCTCGTGGCCAAGGGTCTGTCGCCGGAAGCCGCCCAGCGGGCCGGGCAGACCCGCATCTTCGCCTCCGAGTCCGGCAAGTACGGCACCGGGGTGAACCACGCGGCCCTGGTCACCGACACCTGGAAGGGCAAGAAGGAAGGCGACCGGAAGCTGGCCGCCCTCTATCTCTCCCGCATGCAGTTCGCCTACGGGCCGGACGAGGCGGAATGGGGGCAGAAGGGCCAGACCGGGAACCTCTACGCCGAGCACCTCAAGGGCACGGAAGGGGCGGTGCTGTCCCGCACCTCCAACCTCTTCGGCATGCTCACCACCGACGATCCCTTCCAGTACCTGGGCGGTATCGCGCTGGCCGTGCGCCATCTGGATGGCAAGGCGCCGGAGCTTTACATCTCCAACCTGCGCGGCTCCGGTTCCGGCAAGGTGGAAGGCGCCGCCCAGTTCCTGTCCAAGGAGCTAGCCACCCGTAATTTTCACCCGGGCTACATCCAGGGCCTGATAGCCGAGGGTTACGCCGGGACGCTGGATGTGCTGGACTCCATGAACAATTTCTGGGGCTGGACGGCGGTAGCCCGGGAAATCGTGCGGGACGACCAATGGCAGGAATTCGTGGACGTCTATGTCCGGGACAAGCACCGCCTGGGCCTGAAAGAGTGGTTCGAGGGCAAGAATCCCCACGCCCTGGCCCAGACCATGGAGCGCATGCTGGAAGCGGTCCGCCAGGGTTACTGGCAGGCCGATGCCAGGACCGTGGCCGAACTGAAGGAACGCTACCGGGACCTCGCCGCGCGCTATCAGGTGAAGACCGACAACGCCACCTTCCGGTCTTTCGTGAATGCAGGCTTCGGCTTCCAGGGCGCTGCCCCGGCCAAGCCATCGCCCACCCGCCCGCAGCAGGCCGCCGATCTGGTGGAACCGGAACCGGCGCCGCCGCCCATCCAGGGCATGCAACTGGAAAAAGCCGAGCCGCCCAAGCCGGCCGCGCTGACCGGCCTCGCCGTCGTTGCGGCGCTCCTGCTCCTGGCCTTCCTGGGCGGGGCCGGGCGGGGGCTGACCCGGCGAGGATAAAAAACGCCCCGGTCAGTTTCCCGACCGGGGCGTTCCTTTTACCGCTGACCTGCGCTCAGGCCTCGACCGTCGCCGCCACCTCGACGAAGTCCTGAATCTGGTCGAAGTTCATGTAGCGGTAGATGTCGGCCGCCTTGGCGTTCACCACCTGGATCTGCTCCATGTACTCGGCCACCGTCGGAATCTTGCCCATCAGCGCGCACATCGCCGCCAGCTCGGCCGAACCCAGATAGACGCGGGTGTCGATGCCGAGGCGGTTCGGGAAGTTGCGCGTGGACGTCGACATCGCCGTCGAGCCCTTCCTGATCTGCGCCTGGTTGCCCATGCACAGCGAGCAGCCCGGCATCTCCATGCGCGCGCCCGACTTGCCGAGGATCGCGTAGTAGCCTTCCTCGTTCAGGATCATGGCGTCCATCTTGGTCGGCGGCGCGATCCACAGGCGCGTCGGGAGGTCCGACTTGCCGTCCAGCACCTTGCCGGCCGCGCGGAAGTGGCCGATGTTGGTCATGCACGAACCGATGAACACTTCCTCGATCTTGTCGCCGGCGACTTCCGAGAGCAGCTTCACGTCGTCCGGGTCATTCGGGCAGGCGACGATCGGCTCCTTCACGTCGGCCAGGTCGATCTCGATCACCGCGGCGTACTGCGCGCCGGCGTCGCCCTTCAGCAGCGTGCCGTTGGCGATCCAGTCCTCCATCGACTTGATGCGGCGGCGCAGCGTGCGCGCGTCCTGGTAGCCCTCGGCGATCATCCACTTCATCAGCGTGATGTTCGAGCGCATGTACTCGACGATCGGCTCCTTGTTCAGCGCCACGGTGCAGCCGGCGGCGGAACGCTCGGCCGAGGCGTCGGTCAGCTCGAACGCCTGTTCCACCTTGAGGTCCGGCAGACCCTCGATTTCCAGGATGCGGCCGGAGAAGACGTTCTTCTTGCCCTTCTTCTCGACGGTGAGCAGCCCTTGCTTGATCGCGTACAGCGGAATCGCATTGACCAGGTCGCGCAGCGTGATGCCGGGCTGCATCTTGCCCTTGAAGCGGACCAGCACCGATTCCGGCATGTCCAGCGGCATGACGCCGGTGGCCGCGGCAAACGCCACGAGGCCGGAGCCGGCCGGGAACGAGATGCCGATCGGGAAGCGCGTGTGCGAGTCGCCGCCGGTGCCGACGGTGTCCGGCAGCAGCAGGCGGTTCAGCCAAGAGTGGATGACGCCGTCGCCCGGGCGCAGCGAGACGCCGCCGCGGGTCGAGATGAACGACGGCAGTTCGCGGTGCATGCGCACATCGACCAGCTTCGGATAGGCGGCGGTATGGCAGAACGACTGCATCACCAGGTCGGCCGAGAAGCCGAGGCAGGCAAGGTCCTTCAGTTCGTCGCGGGTCATCGGGCCGGTGGTGTCCTGCGAACCGACGGTGGTCATCTTCGGCTCGCAGTAGGTGCCGGGCAGGATGCCCTTGCCTTCCGGCAGGCCGCAGGCGCGGCCGACCATCTTCTGCGCCAGCGAGTAGCCGGTGCCCGGGTCCTGCGGCTGCTGCGGCAGGCGGAACAGCGTCGAGGCCGGCAGGCCGAGCGCCTCGCGCGCCTTGGTCGTCAGGCCGCGGCCGATGATCAGCGGGATGCGGCCGCCGGCGCGCACTTCGTCGAGGATCACCGGCGTCTTCAGTTGCGCTTCGGCGATCACGGCGCCGTTCTTGGTGGCGACGACCTTGGCCGTGGCGTGGTCGATCTTCAGCTCGATCTCGTCGCCCATGTCCATCTGGCCGCAATCGATCTCGATCGGCAGCGCGCCGGCGTCTTCCATCGTGTTGAAGAAGATCGGGGCGATCTTCGAGCCCAGGCAGACGCCGCCGAAGCGCTTGTTCGGCACGAACGGGATGTCCTCACCGGTGAACCACAGCACCGAGTTGGTGGCGGACTTGCGCGAGGAGCCGGTGCCGACCACGTCGCCGACGTAGGCGATCAGGTTGCCCTTGGCGGCGAGCTTTTCCAGTTGCTTGACCGGGCCGCGGGTGCCCGGTTCGTCAGGCTCGATGCCCGGACGCGGGTTCTTCAGCATGGCCAGCGCGTGCAGCGGGATGTCCGGACGCGACCAAGCGTCCGGCGCCGGGGAAAGGTCGTCGGTGTTGGTCTCGCCGGTGACCTTGAACACGGTCAGCTTCTGCGACGCCGGCACTTCCGGACGCGAGGTGAACCACTCGGCGTCGGCCCAGCTCTGCATCACGGCCTTGGCGTTGGCGTTGCCCTGCTTGGCGAGTTCGGCGACGTCGTGGAAGTAGTCGAACACCAGCAGCGTCTTCTTCAGCCCCTCGGCGGCGACGGCGCCGACGGCCGCGTCCGCGAGCAGGTCGATCAGCGGCTTGACGTTGAAGCCGCCGAGCATCGTGCCGAGCAGTTCGGTGGCCTTCTCCTTGGCGATCAGCGCACAGCTTTCCTCGCCCTTGGCGACCTTGGACAGGAATTCGGCCTTGACCTTGGCGGCGTCGTCCACGCCGGCCGGCACGCGGTAGGTGATCAGTTCGACCAGGAAGGCTTCCTCGCCCTGCGGCGGGTTCTTCAGCAGGCCGACGAGGTCGACGGTCTGCTGCTTGGAGAGGGGCAGCGGCGGGATACCGAGGGCAGCACGTTCAGCGACGTGGGCGCGATAGGCTTCAAGCACGGCGACTTCCTTTCGATAACGGGTGGCTCGAAAAATCGTAATTTTACGACAAGGCGCAAAACCCTCGGACACCGGCTCGTGGCACAGGTTCGGGGGAATTTCTGGCAAGTCTTATATATGTTATATTTTATCACATAAACGACAAATCGGAAGCGAGCCCGGAACGCACCGGCGCCTCTCGCCCGACGGGGCGATATCGCTTTTCAATCAATCCGTTGGGTCGTGACGGCGCCAAGGCAGACAAGGGCGGACGGCCCGGTGCGCCCGGGCCGCATCGCCTCTTCAGGAAAATCCGGCGGCGGCCGCCCCGAAGGACGCCCGTCCGCACGCTCAGTAGTTGTAGCGCAACAGCACCTGGTGGAAGTTGATCCCGTCGTTCGGGCTGGCAGTGCCGGCGTTGGAGATATGCTGGAAACGGTAGCCGAGGTCGTACTGGCCGTTGTCGCCGAACAGCACGCCAAAGCCGACGTGCGTGCCGAAATTGAAATGGCTGCCGAACTCGCGGTCGCGGTTGATCCGCTTGGCGGAGGCCAGGTGCACGCCGATGCCCGCCTCGGCGTACAGCCCCGATTTCCGGCCGGCCGGCAGCAGCCGGAACACCGGCGTGACCGCCGCTTCGGCGAGCGTCTTCGCGCCGTTGCCCTTGCCTTCCCAGCGGCCGAGCGAGGCTTCCCAGTAGCCGGTCAGGAGCCAGTCGCCGCCCACCGGCCATTTCCTGTCCCAGTTCCATTTCGCATCGACGCGCAGCAGATCGGTCGAATCGTCGCCGTGACCGGCCTGGATGCCGAAGCCATCGACCGCATGGGCCACCGAAAGGCCCGACGACAGCACGCAGGCAAGCGAGAGAGACGCCAGTTTTTTCATGGTATTCATTTTTTTCCCTCGTTCAGTCAATGACTCCGGCCGGTCGGCGCTGCACGAAGCGAGCGCCGGCCCCGGGCTCCGAAGGCGCGCCGGACGCTGCCGAGCGCCCCCTCGGCACGCCATTCACGCAGGCATTTGACCAGAACCGGGCACGGCGCTCAATCCCCCTGGAAGCCATGCAGGGCAGCGGATAGACGGGGTTTCAAAGAAAGGTCCGCGACGCTCACGCAGCGCCGACCGGCGGCAGCCCATGCCGCTTCCGGGCGCGGGCGCAGGCGTCGTGGTGGACGTCGAACTCGCGGCACGGCGACGGCCGCGCATCGTAGATGGCGCAGGCGACGGCGCCGCCAACTTCGCCGGAGAGCGCCGCGCAGCGCGGCGGCGCGGCGTCGGTGCCGCGCATGCGCACCAGCCGCGCGGCGACCGGCACGGTCAATTCCCGCGGCACGCCGCCCGCCCAGGCGAAGGTGCCGCCGGCCAGCTCGGCCGGATGGAAGTCGACGCGGAACGCGGCGCAGCAGGCGCCGCAGGCGGTGCACGGGTTCGGCGCGCTTGCCGGACCACCCTCCGGTCGCTGCGCGACCACCTGAGCGTCCCCTTCTGACGGCCGGGCGGGGGCACTCACCCACCCTCCCGCAGATCGACGACGCAGCGATAGAGCGACAGCCCCGAATCGCGGTACTTGCGCTCGAACGGCGATACTGGCTCACCCAGCGGCTCACCCGGCGCGAACGCCTCCCAGCCGATCTCGCGCCCGAGCAGCAGGCCGAGCGCGAAGGCGAACTCCTCGACGTAGATGCGCCAGTTGCTGCGGCATTCGATCACCCCGCCGAGCCGCGGCAGGACGGGAAACACCGCGTGCCCATGCCAGCGCCGCGAGAGGTGGCCGATCTTCGGCCACGGGTTCGGATAGAAGAGGCAGTGCCGCGCCAGCTTCACGCCGCGCTCGGCGAGCAGCCGCCAGAAATCGACGAGATCGGCGCGCACCAGGCAAAGATTCGCCGGCAGTTCGCCCTTGGCGGTCGCCAGGCGCGCCAGCGACTGGTCCACGCCGATCACGAAGGCGTCGGGGTTCTGCCGCGCGAGCAGCACGCTGCTGGCGCCCGTACCGCAGGCGGCGTCGAGGATCAGCGGTTTCTCGCCGCCCCACGCGACCATCGCCGCCTCGAAGGCGGCGCGGTTGTAGTCGAGGATCGGCTTGCGGAACGGTTCGCGCCGGTGCCGCTCGACAAGTTCGGCGAGGCGCTCGTGGATGCCGGTCTGCGCGCTCTCCGGCACGCGGGAGTTGGCGTACATGGGGCCTAGGCCGCCGCGCGCAGCGCCGGCGCCTGCGCGTCCAGCAGCGCCGTGATCTCCGCCGGCTGCCGCAGCGGCCGCACCGCCGCGTGCAGCGCCTCGGCCTCGCGCCAGGTGCGGCGCAGGTAGCCGAGCCAGAGCTTCAGGCGCCCCGGCGCGTGGCGCGGCTCGACCTTGGCCTGCACGCCGCGCCAGAAGGCTGCGATGTGCGGCAGCAGCGCAGCCCATTCGTCGGCCGTCGGCGCCGGCGCCGCCGTGCCGCGAATGCGCCGCGCCAGCCAGGGGTCGGACACCGCGCCGCGGCCCAGCATCACGTCCTCGCAGCCGCTCGTCGCGCGGCAGCGCCGCCAGTCCTCGACCGTCCACACCTCGCCGTTGGCGACGACCGGCACCTTCACCGCCTCGCGGATCGAGGCGATCCATTCCCAATGCGCCGGCGGCCTGTAGCCCTGCGCCTTCGTTCGCGCATGCACCGTCAGCGCCTGCGCGCCGCCCTCGGCGAGCGCCTGCGCGCAGTCGACGGCCAGGGAGGCGTCGGCGATGCCGAGGCGCATCTTGGCGGTCACGGGGATTGCCGCCGGCACCGCCGCGCGCACCGCGGCGACGATGGCGTTCAGCAGTTCCGGCTCGCCGAGCAGCGCGGCGCCGCCGCGGTGGCGGTTCACCGTCGGCGCCGGACAGCCGAAGTTGAGGTCGATGCCTGGCGGCGCGAGCAGCGCCAGCCGCGCCG
This sequence comes from Rhodocyclaceae bacterium, assembly GCA_019455325.1. Classification (GTDB taxonomy): domain Bacteria; phylum Pseudomonadota; class Gammaproteobacteria; order Burkholderiales; family Rhodocyclaceae; genus Proximibacter. The sequence continues at coordinate 730,827 of JACFMQ010000001.1, forward strand.
CGTTCGCCGCCAGGCATTCCGGGTCGCTGCCGAGCAACTGCACGGCGACCGGCGTGCCCGCCGCGGTCCTGCCGCCGTTCGCCAGCTCGGGCGAAATGCGCACGAAGGCGCGCGCCGGCAGCAGCGTGCCGGAGACGCGGACGAACTCGGTCACCGCCCGGTCGTAGCCGCCGACGCGCGTCAGCACGTCGCGCAGCACGTCGTCGGCAAGGCCTTCCATCGGCGCGAGCAGGAGTCGGGACATCGGAGGAACGGGAAACGGCGGGGAGAAGGCGGGTATTCTACAATGCCGCCCTTATGGAACGAATCGAAGCAGCCATCATCGGCGCCGGCGTCGTCGGCCTCGCCTGCGCGCGCGCGCTCGCCGCGCGCGGCGTCGACACCGTGATCCTCGAACGACACGGCGCCTTCGGCACCGAGACCAGCGCCCGCAACAGCGAGGTCATCCACGCCGGCATCTACTACCCGACCGGCTCGCACAAGGCCCGTCTCTGCGTCGCCGGCCGCGACGCGCTCTACGCCTACTGCGCCGAGCGCGGCATCGCGCACCGCCGCTGCGGCAAGCTGATCGTCGCCACCGACGCAAGCCAGTTGCCGAAACTCGAAGCGCTCCACCGGCAGGGGCTGGAGAACGGCGTCGCCGACCTGCGCCTGATCGGCGCCGACGAGGCCAAGGCCATGGAGCCGAACCTCGCCTGCATCGCCGCCGTGCATTCGCCGTCGACGGGCATCTTCGACAGCCACGCCTGCATGCTGGCGCTCCTCGGCGACGCCGAGCGCGACGGCGCCGCGCTGGCGCTGAAGAGCCCGGTCGCCGGCGGCCGCGTCGACGCGGACGGCATCGTCCTCGACGTCGGCGCCGACGGCGAGCGCTTCCAGATCAAGGCGCGCCGGGTCATCAACGCCGCCGGCCTCTACGCCACGCAGGTCGCGCGCGGCATCGACGGCTATCCGCCGGCGCACTGCCCGACGCCGCACTACGCCAAGGGCAACTATTACGTGCTCGCGGGCGCGCCGCCGTTCTCGCGGCTGATCTATCCGCTGCCCGAGGCCGGCGGCGCCGGCCTGCATTTCACGCTGGACCTCGCCGGCCAGGCGCGCTTCGGCCCGGACGTCGAGTGGCTGCCCGACGACTGGATCGCCCACCCGGAATACGGCGTGGACGGCGCGCGCACCGACGGCTTCTACGCGAAGATCCGCAGCTACTGGCCGGGCCTCGCCGACGGCGCGCTGGCGCCGGCCTACTGCGGCGTGCGCCCGAAAATCCACGGCCCGGAACAGGCCGCCGCCGACTTCGTCATCCAGGGGCCGGCCGTGCACGGCGTTCCCGGGCTGGTCCACCTCTTCGGCATCGAGTCGCCGGGCCTCACGTCCGCGCTCGCCATCGCCGACGCGGCCGTCGCCGAGCTCTGCGCGTGAAGCTCGTCCTCGACACCAACGTCGTGCTCGACCTGCTCTTCTGGCGCGACCCGCGCTGCGCCGCGCTGGCCGCGGCGCTGGCCGAGGGCCGCGCGCGCTGCTTCACCGACGACGCCTGCCTCGCCGAACTCGAACGCGTGCTCGCCTACCCGAAGTTCGCGCTCGACGCGGCGGCGCAGCAGGCGCTCTACGCGCGCTACGCCGGGCTTGCCGAGCGCGTCGACGACGCGCCGGCCGACGCCGACCTGCCCCGCTGCCGCGACGCCGACGACCAGAAGTTCATGGCACTCGCCGCGCGCTGCGGCGCCGATCTGCTGCTCTCACGCGACCGCGAGCTGCTGCGCCTGGCGCACAGCCGCCGCCGGCCGCCGCCGTTCGCCATCCTCGCGCCCGAGCGGGCGGCCGCACTGCAACCTTCCCCGGAGCCCGCCCGATGATCCGCAAAGCCGCCGCCCTCGCCTGCCTGCTCGCCGCCGGCGCCGCCGTCGCATCCGAGGTCGAGATCGTTGCCGCCGAGTTCGGCCTGTTCGAGGCCGGCCGGGGCGACGAGACCGTCTTCCAGCCGGCGACCGTCGTGCCGCACGCCGTCGGCCAGCGCTACGGCTGGATCATCGTGGTGCGCACGCAGAAGCGCAGCCTGGCCGTGCGCGAGGAATACGTGCTGCCCGGCAAGGCCGACGCGGTGCCGGACGAGCCGGTGGCGAAGAACCTGCACGTCCCCGACCTGCGCCGCAGCCAGGTCAGCCAGCGGCAACTGGTGCCGGTCGACGGGCAGATCGTCGGCGAGTGGTCGGTCGGCCCGGACGAGCCGGCCGGGCGGCGGCGGCTGCGGGTGACGGTGGAAGGCGAGGTCGCCAGCTTCGACTTCGAGGTCAGGTAGCCCCGCCGGAGCGGGATGCCCCGCGTTTCCGGAAAGACGACACGTGCGCCACTGGTTCGGCAGTTTCCGCATCCGCCTCACCGTCCTCTTCGGCGGCCTGTCGCTGCTCGCCGGCCTCGGCATCGCGCTCTACGTCGCCCAGGCCGCCACCGTCCGCATGAGCGCGGCCGTCGGCGACGCCCTGCTCGGCATCGGCAGGACCACGGCGAACGCGCTAGCCGAGACGCTGATGGAGCGGGAGCGGGAGATCGTCCTCATCAGCAAGCGGCCGCTGTTCGTCCACGCCGACTTCGGCGACGCCGAACTCCGCCGGAGCCTGGAGCAGGCCAAGCACACCTACCGCCACTACGCCTGGATGGGCATCGCCGACGCCGACGGCATGGTCCGCGTCGAGGCCGACGGCCTGCTCGAAGGCGAGAAGGTGGCGCAGCGCCCCTGGTTCCAGGGCGGCCGGGAAGGCGCATTCATCGGCGACGTGCACGACGCCGTGCTGCTGGCGAAGAAGATTCGCGCGCCAAACCCGGACGAGCCGCTGCGCTTCGTCGACTTCGCGGCGCCGATCCACGGCGCGGACGGCCGGCTGCGCGGCGTCGTCGCCGCGCACGCGCACTGGTCCTGGGCCGGCGAGGTGCTGCGTTCCTCGCTCGCCACCGCCGGCGAGGGCGTCGAAGCCTTCGTCGTCAATGCAGCGGGCGAGATCATCTATCCCTATGAGCACGTCGGTCGCCTGGCGCTGCCGGCGGCGCTGCCCGATAGCGGCGGCTACGCCCGCGTCGACTGGGACGACGGCGAACCCTTCCTGACCGCCCGCGCGGCGATGAACTCCACCACCGACCTCGGCTGGCAGGTCGTCGTCCGCCAGCCGGTGGCCAAGGCGCTGGCCCCGGTGAGCGAGCTGCACCGGACGCTGCTCGTCCTCGGCGGCGCCGTCGCCGTTGCCTTCATGTTCCTCGCCTACCGCCTGGCCGCCGCCTTCAGCCGCCCGGTGGAGGCGCTGGCCGGCGCCGCCCAGCGCGTCGAGCAGGGCGACGAGGAGACGCCGTTCGACGTGCGCAGCGACATCCGCGAGGTGCGCATGCTGGCCGATTCGCTGCGCGGCATGACCGCGCGCCTGCTCGGCCGCCGGCGCGAGCTGCAGGAGATCAACGCCACGCTGGAACGGAAGGTCGAGGCGCGGACCGCGGAGCTGGCCGCGGCCAACCGCGCGCTGGAAAAGCTCGCGCGCAGCGACGCGCTGACCGGGCTGGCCAACCGGCTGGCGGCCAACGAGCGCCTGCACGGCGAGTTCCTGCGCATGCAGCGCACCGGCGTCCGCTACGCCGTGCTGCTGATGGACGTCGACCATTTCAAGCGGGTCAACGACACCTACGGGCACGAGGTCGGCGACCGCGTCCTGCGGCACGTCGCCGGCATCGCCGCCGACTCGGCGCGCGCCACCGATTTCGTCGCCCGCTTCGGCGGCGAGGAATTCTTCGCCATCCTGCCCGACACCGACCTCGCCGGCGCCCTGGTCGTCGCCGAGAAGATCCGCGCCGCGGTGGCCGACGCCGCGGCGCCGGTCGTCGGCCAGGTGACGCTGAGCGTGGGCGTCGCGCAGGCGACGCCGGACGACGCGAGCGAGGACGACGCGGTGAACCTGGCCGACCGCCATCTCTACCGGGCCAAGGCCGAGGGCAGGAACCGCGTGGCCGCGGCGGACCGCCTGCCCGACGCGGTTCTCGCCTCGTGAATGAGGCGGGCACGGCGACGGCCGGCCATTCGTTTGCGATAATCCGTGAATCAGCCGGCATCGCCGGCGCCAAGGAGCGGCAACGATGACTGGACAAGGAAAGAAATGGCTGGCGTGGTCGGCCGCCGCGCTGGCCGTCGGCGCCGCGGCGCTGTTCGCCTGGCAGGACTTCGCCGCCAGGGAAAAGGAGAACGGCGTGGTCCGCGGCAACGGCCGCATCGAGGCGGTCGAGATCGACGTCGCCGCGCGCACCGCCGGCCGCCTGAAGGAAGTCCTCGTGCGCGAGGGCGAGTTCGTCACCGCCGGCAAGGTCGTGGCGCTGATCGACACCGAGGCGCTCGACGCGCAGCGCCGCCAGGCCGAGGCGCAGTTGCGGCAGGCCGACAGCGCGGTGGCGACGGCGACCAGCCAGGTGGCGCAGCGCGAGAGCGACAAGGCGGCGGCGCTGGCCACCGTGGCGCAGCGCGAGGTCGAGCTGCGCGCGGCGCAGACGCGGCTGACCCGCTCGACCGGCCTCGCCGGCAAGGGCTTCATCTCGCCGCAGGCGGTCGACGACGAGCGGGCGCGGGTGGACACCGCCCGCGCGGCGGTCGCCGCGGCGCGCGCGCAGGTCGCCGCCGCCGAGTCGGCGATCGTCAGCGCCCGCTCCCAGGTCGCCGGCGCCCGCTCCACGGCGGCGGCGGCGCAGGCGAGCATCGAGCGCATCCAGGCCGACATCGACGACGCCGTGCTCAAGTCGCCGCGCGACGGCCGCGTGCAGTACATCGTCGCCCGCCCCGGCGAGGTGGTCGCCGCCGGCGGCCGCGTGCTCAACCTGGTCGACCTCTCCGACGTGTTCATGACCTTCTTCCTGCCGACCGCGTCGGCCGGGCGCCTGGCCATCGGCGACGAGGCGCGCATCGTGCTCGACGCCGCGCCGCAGTACGTGATTCCGGCGAACGTCTCCTTCGTCGCCGACGTCGCGCAGTTCACGCCGAAGACCGTGGAGACGGCGAGCGAGCGGGAAAAGATGATGTTCCGCGTGCGCGCGCAGATCCCGCCCGAGCTGCTGCGGAAATACATCCTCCAGGTGAAGACCGGCCTGCCCGGCGTCGCCTACGTGCGCAGCGACGCCGGCGCCGACTGGCCCGAGCGCCTGCGGGTGAAGCTGCCGGAGTGAATGTGAAAAGGCGGACGTCCACCGCAGAGGCGCAGAGACGCAGAGGTAACGCAGAGAAGTGCCCTGTCTTGGTTTCTCTCTGCGAATCTCTGCGCCTCTGCGTCTCTGCGGTAGGTGTCGATCCCGCCGAACGAGGAACGGCCCCGTGACCGCGTTCGCCGCCCGCATCCGCGACCTCGGCCTCGCCTACGGCAAGACGCGCGCGCTCGACGGCATCACGCTCGACGTGCCGGCCGGCTGCACGGTCGGCGTCATCGGGCCGGACGGCGTCGGCAAGTCCAGCCTCTTCTCGCTGATCGCCGGCGCCCGCGCCGTCCAGACGGGCCATGTCGAGGTGCTCGGCGGCGACATGGCTGACGCCCGCCACCGCCGCGCCGTCTGCCCGCGCATCGCCTACATGCCGCAGGGCCTCGGCAGGAACCTCTACCCGACGCTCTCGGTGTTCGAGAACGTCGATTTCTTCGGCCGCCTGTTCGGCCACGGCCGCGACGAGCGCATGCGGCGCATCGGCGAACTGCTCGCCGCCACCGGCCTTTCGCCCTTCGCCGACCGGCCGGCCGGCAAGCTCTCGGGCGGCATGAAGCAGAAGCTCGGCCTGTGCTGCGCGCTGATCCACGACCCGGACCTGCTCATCCTCGACGAGCCGACCACCGGCGTCGACCCGCTCTCGCGGCGGCAGTTCTGGGAGCTGATCGAGCGCATCCGCAGCGGCCGGCCGGGCATGAGCGTGCTCGTCGCCACCGCCTACATGGAGGAGGCGGCGCGCTTCGACTGGCTGGTGGCGATGAACGACGGCCAGGTGCTGGCCACCGGCACGCCGGCCGAACTCTTGACACGTACCGGCACGCGCACGCTGGAAGAAGCCTTCATCGCGCTGCTGCCGGCGGCGCGGCGGGCAGGCCACCGGCCGGTCGAGATCCGCCCGCGCGGCGCCGAGGAAGACGGCGAAACGGCGATCGAAGCGCGCGACCTGACCATGCGCTTCGGCGACTTCACGGCCGTCGACCGCGTCAGCTTCCGCATCCGCAAGGGCGAGATCTTCGGCTTCCTCGGCTCGAACGGCTGCGGCAAGACGACGACGATGAAGATGCTCACCGGCCTCTTGCCGGCGAGCGCGGGCCAGGCCTGGCTGTTCGGGCACGCGCTCGACCCGCACGACCTCGACACGCGCCGCCGCGTCGGCTACATGACGCAGTCCTTCTCGCTCTACGGCGAACTCACCGTGCGCCAGAACCTGGTGCTGCACGCGCGGCTGTTCGGCATGCCGGCCGAGCGCATCGCGCCGCGCGTGGCGGAGATGGCCGAACGCTTCGACCTCGCCGGCGTCATGGACGCCCTGCCCGACGCGCTGCCGCTCGGCGAGCGGCAGCGCCTGTCGCTCGCCGTGGCCATGATCCACGGGCCGGAGATGCTGATCCTCGACGAACCGACCTCGGGCGTGGACCCGGTGGCGCGCGACGGCTTCTGGCGCATCCTGCTCGACCTCGCCCGCCAGGACGACGTCACCATCTTCATCTCAACCCACTTCATGAACGAGGCCGAGCGCTGCGACCGCATCTCGCTGATGCACGCCGGCCGCGTGCTGGTCAGCGACACACCGGCCGCCATCGTGGCGCGGCGCGGCGCGAAGAACCTGGAAGAAGCCTTCATCGGCCATCTCGAAGAGGCCGTGGCCGAGGCGCGGACGCCGGCCGCCGACGCCGCGCCGCTGCAGGCGCCGCCCGCGGCCGCGGACAGCGCGCCCGCGCAGCCGGGCTTCAGCCTGCGCCGCCTGCTCAGCTACGCCCGGCGCGAATCACTGGAACTGAGCCGCGACCGCATCCGCCTGACGCTGGCGGCCTTCGGCAGCGTGCTGCTGATGCTCGTCCTCGGCTACGGCATCAGCATGGACGTGGAAGACCTCAGCTTCGCCGTGCTCGACCGCGACCAGACCGGGCTGAGCCGGGACTACGCGCTCAACCTCGCCGGCTCGCGCTACTTCGTCGAACGCCCGCCGCTCGCCAGCCAGGCCGACATGGACCGGCGCATGCGCAGCGGCGAGATCAGCCTGGCGCTGGAAATCCCGCCCGGCTTCGCGCGCGACGTGGCGCGCGGCACGCCGGTGGCGATCGGCGCCTGGATCGACGGCGCCATGCCAGAACGCGCCGAGACCGTGCGCGGCTACGTGCTCGGCATGCACCAGCACTGGCTCGCCGCCCAGGCGCGCGCGGCCGGCGGCGGCGCGGCCGGCGCCTTCGCCGTCGAGACGCGCTTCCGCTACAACCCGGAGGTGACCAGCCTGCCGGCGATGGTGCCGGCGGTGATCCCGCTCCTGCTGATGCTCATCCCGGCGATCCTGAGCGCGCTCTCCGTGGTGCGCGAGAAGGAGCTGGGCTCGATCGTCAATCTCTACGTGACGCCGGTGACGCGCCTGGAATTCCTGGTCGGCAAGCAGTTGCCCTACATCGCGCTGGCCATGTTGAGCTTCCTGCTGCTCGTGGCGCTGGCCATCTTCGTCTTCGGCGTGCCGCTCAAGGGGAGCTTCGTCGCGCTCAGCGCCGGCGCCCTGCTCTACGTCGCCGCGGCCACCGCCCTCGGCCTCTTCATCTCGGCCTTCATGAAGAGCCAGATCGCCGCCCTCTTCGGCACCGCCCTGCTCACCCTGCTGCCGGCCGTGCAGTTCTCCGGGCTGATCGACCCCGTTTCCTCGCTGGAAGGCGGCGGCGCGCTGATCGGGCAGGCGTACCCGACGACGCACTTCATCACCATCGCCCGCGGCACCTTCTCCAAGGGACTCGGCTTCGCCGACCTCGGCGACGCCTTCGTGCCGCTGCTGATCGCCGTGCCGGTGCTGGTCGGCCTCGGCGCCGCCCTGCTCAGGAAACAGGAACGATGAACACGCGCGGCCTGCACAACGTCTTCCACCTGGGCGTCAAGGAGCTGCGCAGCCTGGCGCGCGATCCGGTGATGCTGGTGCTGATCGTCTATGCGTTCACGTTCTCGATCCACACCGCCGCCACGGCGATGCCGGAGACGCTGAACAAGGCGCCGATCGCCATCGTCGACGAGGACCGCTCGCCACTCTCCATGCGCATCGTCGACGCCTTCTACCCGCCGCTGTTCCTGCCGCCGGTGCCGATCACACCGGCGGAGATGGACGCCCGCATGGACGCCGGGCTGGACACCTTCGCGCTGCATATCCCGTCCGGCTTCGAACGCGATGTGCTGGCCGGCCGCGCGCCGGCGCTGCAGCTCAACGTGGACGCGACGCGCATGCGCCAGGGCTTCACCGGCAGCGCCTACGTCCAGACCATCGTCGCCGACGAGGTGACCGACTTCGTGCGCGGCTACCGCGCGGAAACGACGCCGGCGGTCGACCTGGCGCTGCGCGTGCGCTTCAACCCGGAGCTGAGCAAGGTCTGGTTCGGCTCGATCATGGAGATCATCAACCGCATCACCATGCTCGCCATCGTGCTCACCGGCGCCGCCCTGATCCGCGAGCGCGAGCACGGCACGGTCGAACACCTGCTGGTGATGCCGGTGACGCCCTTCGAAATCATGAGCAGCAAGGTGCTGGCCATGGGGCTGGTGGTGCTCGCCGGCGCCTGGCTGTCGCTGACTGTCGTCGTCCGCGGCCTGCTGGCGGTGCCGATCGAGGGATCGCTGGCGCTGTTCCTCGCCGGCGCGGCCCTGCAGCTTTTCGCCACGACCTCGCTCGGCATCTTCCTCGCCACGCTGGCGCGCACCATGCCGCAGTTCGGCCTGCTGCTGCTGATGGTGCTGCTGCCGCTGCAGATACTGGCCGGCGGCATGACGCCGCGCGAAAGCATGCCGGAGGCCGTGCAGTTCATCATGCTCGCCGCGCCGGACACGCACTTCGTCATGCTGGCGCAGGGCATCCTCTTCCGCGGCGCCGGCCTCGACGTGGTCTGGCCGCAGTTCGTCGCCCTGGCGGTGATCGGGGTCACCCTGTTCTCGCTCTCGCTGGCGCGCTTCCGCAAGACCCTGGCGTCGATGGCGTGAGCCGGCGGCGGCCGGGCCGTTTCCGCCCGATCGTCTATTCGCCCTCCGGCCAGCGGAAGACCGTGGCGCCGAGCCGGCCTTCGGTGACCGTCAGCCGCTCCTTCAGCTCGCGGCCGCCGACCGTGGCGAAGCACTCGTAGCGGCCGGCCGGCAGACGGGCAAGCAGGATCGGCCCCTCGCTCGTCGTCTCCAGCACCGTCCGGCCGCCTGCGTCGACGATGCGCACGGCGACCGCGCTCAGGTAGTCGCCGGAGGCCAGCGCGAAAGTCACCTTCAGGTTGAAGCCGAAGCCGGCCTCCAGCGCGCCCAGCCGCTCGCGCGACTCCTCGCCGACGCCGCCGGAAACCCAGGTCACGTCGCCGGCCGTGGCCACGGCCTCGTCGTCGGCGAACGCCGGTATGGCCAGCAGCAACGCGGCCAGCGCCAGCGCCGGCAGATTTCCCATCCTTCGCTTTCCGTTCATCGCACTCTCCTCGTAGTGAAGCCGCGACGCGCCGTGTGTCAGCACCGGGCAGCGTCCAGCGGCGAAACCACGCCGCGCCCGCCGCGATTGAGCACGTGCGTGTAGATCATCGTCGTCGATACGTCAGCATGGCCGAGCAATTCCTGCACCGTACGGATATCGTAGCCGGCTTCCAGCAAATGGGTGGCGAAGGAATGGCGCAAGGCGTGCGTCGATGCCGGCTTGGCGATGCCGGCCTGCGCCACCGCCCGCCTGATCGCCCGTTGCAGGGCCTGCTCGTGTGTGTGATGACGCCGCTCGGCACCGCTGCGCGGATCGACCGAGAAGCCGGCCGCCGGAAACACCCAGAACCACGCCCAGGATGCCGGCGCCGCCGGATACTTCCGGGCCAGCGCATCCGGCAGATACACCCCGGAGCGCCCGGCCGCCCGATCTCCCTCCCATAGCGCCCGAACCCTTGCCAGATGCGCCCGCAGGTTCGGCGCCAACGAAAGCGGCAGCATCGTCAAACGATCCTTTCCGCCCTTGCCCTGGCGAACCGTCAGTTCACCGCGCTCGAAATCGACGTCCTTGACCCGCAGGCGGACGCACTCCATCAGACGCATTCCCGTTCCGTACAACAGGCGCGCCATCAGCGCATGCGTTCCCTCCATCGCCGCCAGCAGACGCCCGATCTCGCTGCGCGACAACACCACCGGCTTGCGCACCGGCTTTTTCGGGCGCTCCAGTTCACCGAGCCAAGGCAGATCGATCGCCAGTACCTCACGGTACAGAAACAGCAAGGCCGACAAGGCTTGCTGGTGCGTCGACGCCGCCACGTTCTGCTCGACCGCCAGATGCCGGAGAAACGCCCGCACCTCGTCAGCCCCCATCTCACGCGGATGCCGCCCCCCGTGAAACGCCAGAAACCGGCGCACCCACTCGACATAGGTCGCTTCCGTCCTTATGCTGTAGTGCTTGTAACGGATCACTTCCCGGAGACGGCCGAACAAGGTTGGAGACTGCGGCTGCGACATGATTCCATCCGAAATAACTGTATGCATGAACAGTAGTATTTTTTGATGCAAATGGCAAATACGAGGCGGACAGGATGTGCCGGAAGCATGCAAGGAGCGCGGGGAGCATGGGCCGGGGCCTTGTTTCACTGCCACCTATCCCAAGGCGCACGGGGGAAAATCAGTTGAAATTCATTTATTTTCAATGCATTAAAACCGAATCGCATACCGGAATAGGTGGCAACGCCCCGGAATACATGGCGGTTTTGATGTCCACTTCTAGTTAGGGGGCTCGTGTGGATTGGTCGCAACTCAACGACAAGCAGCTACTCGGGGCGTACTGCTCGTTGATGACAGAACTAAAAGACCGTGGAGTAGTTCGCAGCTCAAACAATCCCGTGGCCGACTACACGGAGACCCTTGTATCCCGTGCTCTCGGGCTTTCACTTGAGTCGCAGTCTCAAGCGGGCTATGACGCTCGCGGCGCTGACGGCACCCGATACCAGATCAAGGGACGCAGGCTCACAGCCCATAACAAGTCCACTCAGCTCAGTGCACTACGCAATCTGGCTCAACGCCCTTTCGACACTTTGGCCGCCGTTGCATACTCGCAAGATCTGTCTGTTCTCTATGGCGCCCTGGTCCCTATTGAGGTCGTCATAGAGCTTAGTAGCTTCTCAGCACACAGCAACAGTCACATCTTCATGTTTCGGCGTAATGTCCTGGAGGACTCGCGTGTTACAGACATCACCAGTACGCTCGCCGCCCCCTAACAATTCATTCAAGCCGACGTTGCTTCGCAACGCGGCTTAATTCAAGCGTTAGGCGTCACGAAAACTGCTGGTGTATCTTCAGCCGGTCTCAACTGCGAGTTCTGATTACCTAGCTTCGGAGGTTCTCATGGCAAATCAAGAGAAGTACTGGTTCCCCGCCAAACGCTATGGCTGGGGTTGGGGCATCCCAAGTTCTTGGCAAGGCCGGGCTGTTCTCCTGGGCTTTTTCGTCTTGCTGGCAGTAGGCGCAGTTCTTTTCCTACCCCGGCTCGGTCCACTCTCATTCGCCCTTTATTCCTTTCTCCTGTGCGCAGCCCTCATTGCCGTTTGCTGGTTTAAAGGCGAGCCGCCACGTTGGCGTTGGGGGAAGTAGGTGACGCCTAACAATTCATTCCACTGGATCTTGCGCATAAAGCCGCGCAAGGCCGGTGAATTTAAACGTTAGCCATCGACACTGTCGCCCCACTTATTCTTATTCTTATTCTTGACACAAGAGAATTCTTACGATATTCTTATCCTGTCTTGTGTTAAGAAAGGAATGACGAAATGCAAACCATCGAGATCGACACCGACCTTTTTGCCTACCTGCAAAAGAACGCTCGGCCATTCGTTGATACCCCAAACTCAACTCTTCGTCGGCTGCTTGGCCTTGATGGATCAAAGGCCCAAGCCCAAAGGAAAGCGCCGTCGGCCTCCTCCGACGCCGACCTTGATGCACTTCTCGCTGACAGCCTAGCTATCTCCGCCGCGCGAAGCAAAGCCCCCAAAGCCGACTTGCAGTTGTTGGTCCAAAAGGGGGTTCTCCGAAATGGCCAGAAGTTGTATCTCATCGACTATCAAGGCAACCGCGTACAGAAGATTTCGGCTTCTGTTTCGGGCGCAGACGTGATCTACAACGGGCAACGGTATTCCATGAGTAACCTTGCTCAGCAACTGCTTGGTCAGGCGGGCTTTAAGAGCAATTCGGTCCGCGGCCCTGCTCACTGGGTCACTGACGACGGAAAGACAGTCAAAGACCTCTGGCAGCAGCACCTTGATATCCAGTCGAAGAAGTGAAGTCGATGGCTAACCCTGCGGTCCACCGGACGCTGCGCGATAAAGCCGCGCAGCGCCGGTGACCTCCACGTTATGCATCATCAACCACCATACGGAGTTCATCCATGGCAAACGAAATTTCCACACTTGAATCCGCAACGAGCTTGACGGGTATAGACATCAACAAAGCAGTTGCCGAAGCTCAAGCCGTTGGCAAGTTGTTCGAGAGAATGGGCATTAAAGAAGCAACTCTCCACAATGGGAATTATTTCAACCATAACCTTGAGAGCAACACAAAAACTGTAGTAACTGAAGGTTGTATTGTGCAAGAGCAGGAAAACACGGTAACGGTCATTCTCAAGAAAACAGATGCAGCACCTCTCGCAGCCGTCTCAGAGATTGATAGCCAAACACAAAAAGCTCTTGGGTCTTTCGTCGGAAAATCTCAACCTTGGATTTCTCAAAATAAAGAGTAATGCATAACAATTCGCTCAAGCCGACCCGCTGAAGCGGGCGGCTTAGCCCCAACTACAAGGGCTTCCCCAAAACGCAAGCGCCAAGACGGTTTTCTAGTTCATCATT
>JACFMQ010000012.1 GCA_019455325.1 Rhodocyclaceae bacterium
GATGTCGCCGAGGCGCAGCTCGAAACCTGCCGCGGCAACACCGGCCGCCTGCAGGGGTCGATCGACGTCCAGAATGCCGCCGTCCGCCTGCTCGCCGCCGAGGCCAGGGCCGCGCACCGCGACGCCGAGGCCGCGCGCCTGGAAGCTGAACGCTCGGCAGCCCCCCATGACCAGCGCGCTGCCGAACTGCGTCAATGGCGGCGCAGCGCCGGCGAGGACGATTGCGCGGCCACGCGCCGACTGCTCGCCGAGGTGCCGCGATGATCCGCCGGCTCGCCCCTGTCGCCCTCGCGCTGCTGCTCTCCGCCTGCGGCACGCCGGCCGTCGTCACGCAGCGCGTGGAGATCCCGATTCCGGTGCGGCCGATCACCGCCGCCGATCTGCCGCCGCCGCCGGCCGACGAATTCGGCGCTACCTCGTCGGCCGATCCGCTCGACGCGCAGGTGCGTGCGCTGCTGCTCGACCGTGAGATGACTGCCGCCTACCTAAAACGCCTGCGCGCCCTTGTCGGCGCGTGCGTCGGGCCGGCGACGCCGGCGCCGCGGCTGCCGACGATGGAGTGAGATATTCGCCGCCGGCCGAAGGGCAGGGCGGCAGGAAAAGACGGTGCGACCGAAGCGGGTGTAGCAGCACCCGCCCCGGCCACCTCCCGCAGCTACCGCCTGCGTTTGGCCAGGGCACCGCCACCGTGCACACGGCGGGCCAAGCCTACACGCAAAAGGCATAACCGTGAAAGAGGTGAGGTGCAGCAACTGTAATCGCAAGCTGGCCGAGGCGGAGTACATCCGCCTGTCCATCAAGTGCCCCCGCTGTGGGGCGATCAACGAACTGAAGGCCATCGAGCCTCCCCGTCGCGCACCCGGTGCGCAGAAGGAGAGAAGCGATGGCAGTGATTTCCGGTAGTCCGATCATCCCGTGGCTCGGCGGCAAACGCCGCCTCGTCGATCGGCTGGTGCCGCTCATTCCCCCGCACGAGTGCTACGTCGAGCTGTTCGCCGGCGGCGCCGCACTCTACTTCCTGCGGCCGGTGCCCGCGCCGGTCGAGGTGCTCAACGACGTCAACGGCGAGTTGATCAACCTCTACCGCGTCGTGCAGCACCACCTGGAGGAGTTCGTCCGGCAGTTCAAGTGGGCGATCAGCAGCCGGCAGGTCTTCCGCTGGCTTCAGGACACGAGGCCGGAGACCCTGACCGACATCCAGCGCGCCGCCAGGTTCTTCTACCTCCAGCAGCATGCGTTCGCGGGCAAGGTGGCGGGCCAGACCTTCGGCACCGCGACGACGTCGCCGTCGATCAACCTGCTGCGCATCGAGGAGAGCCTGTCCGCCGCTCACCTGCGCTTGGCTGGTGGGACGACGGTCGAGAACCTGCCCTGGGACGATTGTCTCGCGCGCTACGACCGCCCGCACACCTTCTTCTACGCCGATCCGCCGTACTGGGAGACCGAGGGCTACGGCGTGCCGTTTCCGTGGGAACAGTACGAGCGCCTAGCCGAAGCAATGCGTTCCTGCAGCGGCAGGATGATGCTGTCCATCAACGACCACCCGGCCATTCGCAACTGCTTCGAGGGGTTGACCTTCCACGAGACGGAGATCAGGTATAGCGTGGCCAACAAGCAGTGCGCACCAAAGGAGAGTGGCGAACTGGTGATCACCAATTATCGGCCGGAGGTGATGGGTGGGCTGTTCTAGCCCCCGCCTTCGGGCGCCAGTCCGGCACGCAGCGCGGCGCAGGCCAGAGCGGTACGGCGGTCGATCTCGACCGGCTTGCCGGTCGCCCAAGCCGTGCCGCGCTCCATTGCCTGGTAGGTCGGCAGAGCTATGCCGAGTTCGGCGGCTGCCGCGCGTTGGGTGAAGCCCATGCTTTTACGCCAGCGGCGCATGTCGTCCGAAGTCATTTTCCCTTCGCCGCAACCGCCTGGGCGCGTGCCCAGACACGGCCGGCCTCCTCCATCAACCGCCCGAGCCGGGCGTTGATCGAGGCGGTGTCGCGCAAATGAGGGTTGATTAGCAACCAAGCGCGCAACGTATCATCGCCGCACGCCGGGACGCCCGTCCACTCGCCGACACCGTCGGCATGGCAGTGGGTGCCGCACTCCGGGCGTGGGAAAACGATCCCGGCCGTGAATGAGACCGTCAGGCCGCTGTCGTGTGCGGCGGTGCCTGCCGCCAGGTTGACAACCCAGTGGCGGTGCCAGTTGTAATGCCTGCCCGTCATTGCACGCTCCAAGGATCGAGGCACGGGACGGCAGCGACGGTGCGGTACTTGCCCGGGAGGCGTAGCTTTTCCCCGCCGCGGGTCCAGACGGTGATCACGAAGCCGCCGCCTTGGTTATCCTCGGGCAGAAGGCGGTCCGTCTGTTCCGCCACCAGGTGCAGGCAGTAGGGGTTGTCTGAGCCGTCCTCGAAGAGCAACTCTAGGGCCTCGCGCCCGCCCTGCTCGTGCCACGGTCCGCGGGAGACGATCACGCAGTGGGCGCCGTTCATCTCGCGCAACTCGCCTTTGAGCGCGTCCGGCAGCAGCAGCCGAGCGGCGCCGGCGTTCCACGACAGATAGCAGTAGCCACGCCGGGCATGTTCGCTGTCCCAGTAGTTGGTCTCGACGATGCGCTGTCCAGCGTTTTTGATTGTCAGCATGCTCACTCCCAGGACTTCGAGTATTCGTGGTTTTTGAAGAGTTCCGGCAACCCGGAGACCTGCTTGAAGCGCAGCACCTCATCGGCATCCATGCCCAGTTCCTTGGCCACCTCGGCATCAGTCCAGCCGGCGCGGATCAGGTCGGCGACGATGTCCGTCATGGGCAGCACGCCATGCACGCCGCGCGCACGGTTGTGGCGGATCGTCGCGGCCATGCGGTCCTTGAGGTCGTGGCGATGCCCCTTGATCGCGGTGATGGGCAGGTAGCCGTGCACGCGCTCGCGGACCTCGCGGCTCTCTTTGCCAATGCGGCTACGGTGGAAACCGTCGATCACTGTGTGCTCTCTCCCGTCCTCGCGCCGGTCCGGGAATGTGACGATCGGCTGTGTGTAGCCGTCCGCGCGGATCGAGCGCTCGAGCAGCCGCATCTCCGGCGGCGCCACGGTATTCGGATTGTAGTCGTTGCCTCCGACCGTCGTGGCTTTTGCCCAGAGCACACAATCCACTGGTTCGGCGGCGAACGGGCTGCGCCGGTGCAGGGCCAGGCGGAGGGCGTTGATCGTCGACACCTTGTCATCGAAGGGCATGGCGTCGATCTCGGCGAACAGCGCTTCGGCGCGCTCGATCAGGTCCGGTTGCGAGAAAAGATCATTCATCGGGCAATCCTTTCAATCTTGACCCAGGCGCCACGCTTGCTGACAGCGCGGAAGCCCAGTTTCTTCAGTGCCGCGGCACTCGCGGCCGGCAGGTTGCCGAGGGCCGGCAGGTGGTGGTGGTCGATGTAGTGCAACGCCTGGCGCAGCAGTTCGCGGAACACGCCCTTGCCGCGCCATTCCGGCTCTACATAGCCGTTGCGAAGGACAATCATGTCGGTCTTGTGCTCGATGCTGAGAAAGGCCACAACGCGCAGGTCGCGCTTGTTCATGGCGACCAGCCAGCGGTAGTCGGCTCCGTCGTTGAGCGGATAGCCGCCGCACTCCCTGCGGATCTGTGGCGAGGCGAAGTAGCGACCGAGCTTGCCGAAAAAACCGGCCTCGTCGGCGCTGCTGATCAGCATCTTGGTGATGACGTTCATAGGTCGGCGTACCTCTCCTTGATCTCGATGAGCCGGTCGGTATCCCGGCGGGCGAAACCGAAAGACAGGCTCTTCGCCATATCCTGCTTGAGAATGGACACAGCCACGCGGCGCCAGCTCGGCTGTGCTTTTTTGTTCTCCAGCGCCGGCTCGCCGGCGTCCGGCCATTGCGCCAGCGGATAGCCGTTCTCGGCCCACCAGTCCTTGAATACCTGAATGCGGCGCTCATAGACGGCGCGGAGCCCATCGGGCAGCGTGCCCATCAGGAAGTCCACGTACTGCTGCCAGCTTGAGAACGATGGCGGTAGTCCAATCCCGCCCTGGTAGCCGAGCATCTTCTGCCCGGCGTAGAGAGCAGCGTAGTTGGCGCCCTCCACGCGCTGCACGATGCGGAACCAGGTCTTCGGTTCGATCTGGTGGAAGAGGTCAAGCCCCTTGCGTTGGTCGTCGCCGTAGGGCTGGCAGATACGCATCTCGGTGAACGGCATGCCGGTCAGGTACATCCAGTCGTAGAGCCGGTTGTAGTCGTGCCCGTGAGCGTGAATGTAGTGCCACAAATCCTCGAAGCGCCAGTCGTAGATCGGGAAGAAGCTCACGGCTTTGCTGCGGGCGCTGTCCTTGGCGCTCCACTGAATTGGCTCGCCGCCGGGTGGCGCCCAGGCGCATTTTTTCACCGTCGCCCGCTTTTTGACTGCCCTGAAACGGTTCAGGGACTCGTCGGCGCGGATGCCGACAAGGAAGGCCGCGCCCTCATCACCGGCGAACCACTCGTTAAAGCCGGGTACAAACTCCTCGAACTCCATCCGGTAGCGGTAGAAGGGGAAGAAGTTTTGGTCGCGGATCACGGCCGGATGTTCCGGCATCGGACGTACCCAGTCCGCCTCCCGTCCCGGTTCCCATGCACACCAGTAGGGATGCGTCGCGCTGCTGGCGTTGCGCAGGTTGATGGGCAGACAGATCCACCAGCCGCGGATTTCTGGCTGGCTGAACATGCGCTCCACGTGCTCCATGGTCGCCGCATACTGGCCCTCGAGGTCGAGCAGCATGGCATCCACTGGCAGACGCCCCATCTCGCGCGCTACCTCGACGGCCAGGTGCAGCAGCACCGTGCTGTCTTTTCCCCCCGAGAAGGCGACGCAGACCTTGCCAAAATTCTCGAATATCGTGCGCAGCCGCGCCTTCGTGGCGTCATGCACGTTGGCCGTCAGGTACGTCTTGGCTCCGAGCGTCATAGTGCCCTCACGAGTTCAATGGCCTGCTTCTTCATGCCCTGCCTTCGGTAGACGTCCAGCCGGTCCTGGAATGCCTCCAGCGCGTTGCCCTTGCGTTCGATCGCCTGGGCGATGCGCGCGTCGATGGAATCCAGGCAGCGCAGTGTCCCATAGACCGGCCGGCGCGTCTGTCCAATGCGGTGGTTGCGATCCTCGGCCTGGCGCCGCTTGTCATACTTGAAACTGTCGGCATAGAAGAGTGCGTAGGCGGCCTCGTTGAACGTATGCACCTGTCCGCCGGTGTCCTGGGTGGCCACCAGGAAGCGCGCGCCAGCGCGCCAGCGCGCCAGTGCCGACGCTCTCTTGGAATCGCCCATCTTGCCGTGGAACTCGGCCACTTGCTCGGCGCCATATATCTCGGCCAGGGCTTCGCGGATCTGGCGCACCGCGTGGTGGAATTTCGCCCAGATGATGACGGGTTCGCTCTCGGGGATTTCGGCGATGGTGTCGAGCAGCAGTGCGAGCCGGTTGTGCGCTATCTCGATGAGCTTGGTCTGACCCGTGGCCGGGTCGGTGCGATTCCAGAAGCCGCAGACGATGGTCTGCAGCGTCGAGAACAGATGGAACAGCCGCACCGGGTTCCAGTCGTCGTAATCGCAGGAGAGCAGTATCTCGTCCTTGGCCTGCTCGTAGTAGGCGCGCTGCTCGCCGGTCATGCGGCAATAGCGGTCTTCGTAGAGCTTCTCGGGCAGATCGAGACACTCGTCCTTGCGCACCTGGTAGGTGTAGGGTGCGATCTTCGCCGCCAGATAGTCCTCGTTGTGGCTGCGCAGGATGCGTCCAGTGCGTCGCTTGCGGCCGTAGGCGTCCTTGCGCTCCTCGTATTCCAGGTGGTTTGCGGCGAAGCTCCAGAAGCTCTTGTAGCCGAGGATTTTCTGGCTGAGGAAGCGCATCTGGGCATAGAGGTCCACCGCGCCCTGGGAGAATGGGGTACCGGTGAGCACGGCCCGGTAGCGCGCCCGCTCGCTCATGTGGGTGATGCGTTGGGTGCGCTTGGCCCGAGGTCCCTTGATGTACTGGGACTCGTCCACCGCGACGAAACTCTGCTCGGTCACCAGGCTGTTATAGGCCAGCACGACGCGGTCGGAGGCTGACATGCTCTCGGTGCCGATCACATAGATGCGACGGTCTCGCGGTACGGTGCGCTCGCTGGTGGCGTCATCGAAGATGCAGATGTCTGCGCCGGTGAGCGTCGTGTGCTTGGTAACTTCATGGGCGATGGTGTCACGGCCAGAGCAGGGGCAGAACCAGAACAGGCGGTCGAACTTCTCCTGGCGGATCCGCGCCAGCTCGAGCAGCGTGCGGCTCTTGCCCGTGCCCATGTCCATGAACAGCCCGCCGACCCGCGAGGGCAGTAGCTTTGCCACTGCCGGCGGCTGATGCCGCATCAGTTCAGTCCGAGTCGAGAAGCTCATGGGCAACCTCTCCGGACTGAACCAGGGGCGTGTGGTGGCGTGGCTTCGGCGGTAGCGCCACGGCTTTGCAGCGCAGATATCGACCTTCGTCCGAGAACTCACCAAGGACGGCCACGCGGGCATCGCTGTAGCCATTCCGTGTGTGTTCGAAGGCCGATGCCAGAAAATCGTACTGAGCCGATGAGAGCCAGCAGACGCGCTTGGCCTCGCCGACGATTTCCAGCTCGACGCGCCACTTGCCGTAGCGCGTCCAGGTGGCTGCAGTGATTGTGTGCAAGGTCTTCTCGGCCACGCTCAATCCTCCTCGCGCAGCTCGGGATCGATGTCGCCTGTGGTTGCGTCGAGCCTGGCCGGAACAGCCGACGCTTCGACACGCAACGGTGTCGGGCCTGCCTTCGGGTCGGCGATCACCGCGCCGGCGGCAAGCGCCGCTTGGTGTGCCGCGAGCATCTCACGGATGCCGATGCTCGCCGCGAAACCATAGCGATCTGCGAAATCCATCACCTCGAGGATGCTGCCGGGCGGAACATAGACGTAGCCGTCCTTGTAGCGGGCACCCAGCAGGCACTTGGCCGGTGCGTAGAGGTCGTCGGTCTTCGACCATTGGATTCGGCACCAGCCATCGTAGGCGCCGCCGACGGTCTTCGTCACCCATCGCGTTTGCTCTGGCGCAAAATCGCCACTGATCGCCTTGGCGTGCGCCTCGTCGTCGTGCAACCGCGCCATGAAGCCGGCGCCGATGATTCGGTGTGCAGTCTCGGCCATCCGGTCGATCGGCTCGCCGGTGGTGAGCCCCAACGTGCGCACCCAGTAGCGCTCGGCCCAGTGAAACCCCATGCCTCGCATCAGCAATCGAAAGTCCTCGCGCTTCTCGGCGAACGTCACGTGGAGTTCCTTGCCGGAGAATCGAATCTCGGCCACCTGCGGGGATTTCGGTGCTTCGGCCGGTTTGAGTAGAGCCTCCTCCTGGGCCGCATGCATGGCCTCGACCTCCCCTGTCGGCTGTGGCCTGGCCGCTTCGATGGCTGCATCGATATCGTCCGCCAAATTGAGGGCGATGGCGTCTATGGGCGTGTCGCGGTGGTCGATCCACCAGGAGGCACGTGTCTGCCGATTCATGATCTCGACGAGGCTCGCATAGCGCCTTGCCGAGCCGACGGCGCGCATCAGGCAATGGCATTGGCGGCGGACGAGTTCGCGGTCGTCGCCGCTGTCGATATTGTCAATCTCCCGCTTGATGTCCGCGCGGAGCGCTTCACACTGCTCGGCATTCAGGGATTCCACGTGCTCTAGCGACTGCATCATGTCGATCAGCTTGCCGAACATTCTGACGCGGGCCATTTTGCCGAGGCGGATGGTTTCCGCCCAAGCAACTTGCCGCTCGCTGCCGGTCAGTGCTGGCAGCCCGGCCTCCGTATTGATCGCTGCTGCGGCGGAGCTTTGCGTCGCGCGATTCTTGGCCTCGCAGTCCGCGCAAATATGCCTCTGGGCCTGATGCCAGGCGGCCCGACGGTCCGCTTCAGACCGGTTGCGGCCGACAACGACAACCGAGTTGCCGCAGTCAGCGCATTCGAACAGTGCCTTTGCCATATCAGTAGTCCGCTTCAACGATGATGCGAAATATGATCGGCGAGCCATCGTGCGTGCGGCCGCTATGGTCGGCATCGGCGCCGCTCAGTTCGCGGCGGTCCCACCAGTCCGCTCCGAGCTTTGCACCGATTTTCCGCGCCGTGGCGATGGCTTCCTCGGCAGTGGCAACGCCTTGGCCACTGGCGGGGGTGATGTCGCGGATGATGCGGGAGGATTCTTCCGGCGTTGCGCAGCCGCCCGCTTGAGGCTGTGACTGCGCGACAACGATGGATTCGATGCCGTGGTGGCTGTAGTGGTAGAGCCTGAACATTTTGATCTCCTCAGAGAGCCTGCTACCGGCTGGCGTCGGCGGAGTTGGTCAACTCCGTGAATCGGATACTATCCGACTAGATAATATAGTCAAGCGTTTAAAGAAAAATAGTGCCGTCGGCATGCTCGGGGGGGGGCGGGCAGGTGCGAGGGAGACTGAAGAGTGGGTCTGAATTGGGGGAGCCGCAGTAATTCCGCAGTAGCGCCGGCGCCTGAAAAGCAGAAAGCCCCAACTAGTGGGGCTTTCTGTGGTGTTTCCGCTGGCGGAGACGGAGGGATTCGAACCCTCGATACGAGTTTTAGCCCGTATGCTCCCTTAGCAGGGGAGTGCCTTCGACCTCTCGGCCACGTCTCCGTGAAGGGCGCGATGATAGCCGTTTCACCTCGCCCGGTCAAACCGGAAGCCGCGCCGGAGCGCGGCTTCCCTGCGTATCAGACCTGCTGGTCGAGGCCGAAGGTCTTGTGCAGCACGCGCACGGCGAGCTCCAGATATTTCTCGTCGACGACGACGGAAATCTTGATCTCGGAAGTCGAGATCATCTGGATGTTGATGCCTTCCTCGGCCAGCGCGCGGAACATCTGGCTGGCGACGCCCGGGTGCGAGCGCATACCGACGCCGACGGCGGAGACCTTGCAGATCTTGTTGTCGCCGACGATCTCGCGCGCGCCGATATGGCTCTTGACGCTTTCGAGCACGCCGAACGCCTTGTTGTACTCGCTGCGGTTCACGGTGAAGGAGAAGTCGGTGGTGCCGTCGTGGCCGACGTTCTGGATGATCATGTCGACGTCGATGTTGGCGTCGGCGATCGGGCCGAGGATCTGGTAGGCGATGCCGGGACGGTCGGGCACGCCGAGGACGGTGAGCTTGGCCTCGTCGCGGTTGAAGGCGATGCCGGAGATGATCGGTTGTTCCATGGACTTTTCTTCCTCAACGGTGATCAGCGTGCCTTCGCCCTCATCCTGGAAGCTGGAGAGCACGCGCAGTTTTACCTTGTACTTGCCGGCGAATTCGACCGAACGGATCTGCAGCACCTTCGAGCCGAGGCTGGCCATTTCCAGCATTTCCTCGAAGGTGACGCTGTCGAGCTTGCGCGCTTCCGGGACGATGCGCGGGTCGGTGGTGTAGACGCCGTCGACGTCGGTGTAGATCTGGCACTCGTCGGCCTTCAGCGCGGCGGCCAGCGCGACGGCGGAGGTGTCCGAGCCGCCGCGGCCGAGCGTCGTGATGTTGCCGTTCTCGTCGGCGCCCTGGAAGCCGGCGACGACGACGACATGGCCCTCGGCGAGGTCCTTGCGGATCCTCTCGTCGTCGATCTGCAGGATGCGCGCCTTGGTGAAGGTGCTGTCGGTCAGCACGCGCACCTGCGGGCCGGTGTAGCTCTTGGCCTTGCAGCCCTCCTGCATGATGGCCATCGACAGCAGGCCGATGGTCACCTGTTCGCCGGTGGCGGCGATAACGTCCAGTTCGCGCGCATCCGGGGTGGGCATGATTTCCTTGGCCAGGGCGATCAGGCGGTTGGTCTCGCCCGACATGGCCGACGGCACGACGACGACGTCGTGCCCCATGGCTTTCCAGCGCGCCACGCGCTTGGCGACATTCCTGATGCGCTCGGTCGAACCGACCGAGGTGCCGCCGTATTTCTGAACTATCAGCGCCATTGGTGATCCAGGGTTCGTGAAAAGCCAGGATTCTAGCGCATGACGCGCTTGAAAAGTAAGGTGCCTCGGCCCGCGGGCGGGGGCGGGCGACGGCGTCCGAATGACGCCGTGGTGATGTTGCTTGCAAATATATCTATTTGGCCTATACTGCGTGACGTATTACTAAAGTCATATGCGTAAGGTCATATGGCGCGCCGGGAGTCACCCCTCCCTTCCTTCTTAAATAACGTTAGCGAGAGGACAGTCTCATGAGCAACGTCAAGGCCATCGAAAAGATCGAACCCCGTGAAATCCGCCGCAAGCTCGGCCTCAACCAGCAACAGTTCTGGTCGAAGATCGGCGTCACGCAGAGCGGCGGCTCCCGCTACGAGAGCGGCCGCAACATGCCGAAGCCGGTGCGCGAGCTGCTGCGCCTGGTGCACGTCGAGCAGGTCGATATCCAGCGCATCAAGCGCGAGGACGTGGAAGTGATCGACTACCTGAAGAGCCAGGAGCCTGAACTGCTGAAGACGCTGCGCAAGGCGGCCAAGACGAAGGCGAAGAAGGCGGCCTGACCGCCCCAGGCGGCTGGCCGGAGTCCATCCCCGGGGCTGTCCCTCAGGGATTGAGGCTGACCTCGACGCCGTGCGCGGCGATGCGCGCGGCGAAGGCCGCCATCCGGTCCGCCGAGATTCGGCCGAGGCGCGAGGCTTCGGGCTGAAGCGAAGGGCGTGCGAGTCCGTACAGGTGCACGCCCCTGATTTTTCCGCGCACCGCCGCGACGAGGGCCAGGTAGGCGACTTCCTCCTCCTCGTCCGGCGCCTTGTCGTCCATGGCGAACCAGCACGTCTGTACCCAGGTCGGCGCCAGCCCGGTGCAGGCGTGCAGGTTGGCGAGCGTCCGTTCGGGGGTGAGCGGCACCTTGTTCACCGCCGCGATGCCTGTGTGCGTCGCCCGGTCGACCTTGAACCAGACCTCGCCGCCGTGCGCGCCGATCCGCCGGATGCCTTCGCGGACCGCGGCGCGATGCAGCAGGCTGCCGTTGGTGATCAGCCGCAGCTTCACCGCCGCCGGCAGGTGCAGGTCGTTCATGACGCGGACCGCGCGGGCGACCGCCTCGGGAAATTCCGCGGCGCTGGTCGGTTCGCCGTTGCCCGAGAAGGCGACGTCCATCAGCGAGCGGGCGCCTTCCGGCACTTCCCGCACCATGAAGTCGCCGTGTACGATGTCGTCGAGCAGGGCGACTAGTTCCGCCTCCATCTGCGCCAGATCGATCGGCGGCGGGCCGCCGCGCGTGAGTTCCGGAACCTGGCAGTAGACGCAGGCCCAGTTGCAGGCATTGTTCGGATTGAGGTTGATGCCGACCGAGACGCCGCCGGCCCGGCGCGAAACGACCGGGTAGACGTAGCGGAAGCCGGCGTGGTCGCGGCGATGGTCGGTGACGGTGAGCATGGTTCGGTGCGGGCTGCGGAGAGAGGCGCTCGGCCCCGATGATATAATCCTTCCCCGCTTTCCACACGGCTTTCGCATGTTCATCACCCGCCGCCTCGAATTCGACGCCGGTCACCGCATTCCCGATCACAAGAGCCAGTGCCGGCATCTGCACGGGCACCGCTACGCGATCGAGATCACGCTGTCGGGCGACATCATCCGCCGCGACGGCGACGCGGCCAACGGCATGGTGATGGATTTTTCGGAGGTGAAGGCGTTGGCGAAGCTGCACGTCGTCGACGTCTGGGACCACGCCTTCCTCGTTTACGCCGGCGACACGCAGGTGCTCGACTTCCTGCGCAGCCTGCCCGGCCACCGCACGGTCGTCCTCGACAGCGTGCCGACCGCCGAGAACCTCGCCGAGACGGCCTTCCGCATCCTCGATCCGGTCTACCGCGACACCTACGGCAACCACCTCCGCCTCGAGCGCGTGCGCATCTACGAGACGCCGAACTGCTGGGCTGATGCTATCCGCGCCTAGCTGGGCAGCGTCGTGTGCAGGCAGCTCCGTATTCCGGGGCCGCCACGCGGGCAAGGGCGGTGTCGCCCCGGCGGTGAGCCTGGCCTATCTGCCGTTCGGCCGCCCCCAGCCTTGATCCATGCCGCCGCGTCGCCGATCAGCCAGACGGCGGATCCGGTTCGGCAAGCGGGTCACGGCTTTCCTCCGGCGGGGCGTCGGCCGGCCGGGGCAGGCGGCCGGCCTTGCGCAGGGCGTCGCGCAGCACGTACTCGATCTGGGCGTTCAGCGAGCGCAGTTCGTCGTCGGCCCAGCGCTGCATGGCCGCGATGATCTGCGCGTTGATGCGCAGGGGATAGGCTTTCTTCTCGCTCATGCGCGGCGTGCGGCCCGCTCAGTACAGGCCGCCGGCATTGACCACGGGTTGCGGCCCGCGATCGCCGCACAGCACCACCAGCAGGTTGCTCACCATCTGGGCCTTGCGTTCTTCGTCGAGGCGGACGGTACCGTGCTTTTCCAGCTCGGACAGGGCCATCTCGACCATGCCGACGGCGCCGGCGACGATGCGCGTGCGCGCGGCGATCACCGCGTTCGCCTGCTGGCGCTGCAGCATGGCCTGGGCGATTTCCGGCGCGTAGGCGAGGTGGCTGATGCGCGCCTCGATCACCCGCACCCCGGCCTTGCCCAGGCGCTCGGCGATCTGTTCCTGCAGGTGGTGGGAAATCTCCTGCGGATGGCTGCGCAGCGCCACCTGGCCGGCCTCTTCGGCATCGTAGGGATAGCTGGTGGCCATCGCGCGCAGCGCGGCCTTGGACTGGATGTGCACGAAGCTCTCGTAGTCGTCGACGTTGTACATCGCCTTGATATCAACCCATGAGCAGGCATTCGAGGCAAGCAACACCTGGTTACAGACTGAGCAGGAAGCGCATGCCGGCGCGTCCTATAATTTTTTCGAGCGCGCCAAGATTTTGCGGTTGCCGGCAAAATCAATCGGAAAACCGTAACCGCCATTGCCTGGCGAGAAACCGGAGGCTCTTATGAAGTCGAAAGCCTTTCATCGCATCGCCGCCCTGCTGGCCTGCACCGTTCTGACAGCCTGCGCCGGCATCCCGGAAACGCCGCCGCCGAGCCTGTCCGAGCAACTGCTCAAACTCGGCTTCCGGCAGGGCGAGGCGATCGCCACGGTGCCGGGATTCTCGCTCTCCGGCTGGAATTACATCGACGAGGAGCACATCGTGGTCGATAACGGCCCGGGCAGCGATTACCTGCTGACCTTCTCCTTCCCGTGCCGCGACCTGGCCTGGATGGACCGCATCGGCTATACCACGACCGCCGGTACCTTCGGGCGCATGGATAAAATCATCGGGCGCCACATGGGCATGCCGGTGAATTGCCTAGTCGCGGAGATTCACAAGCTGGAACGGGTCGAGCGGACGAAGCCGTAGTTCGTCGCGGGCGCGCCGCAGCCGGAATCCGCCGAGCGGATCAATCGGTGTCGGCGGGAAGCAGGAAGCGAAGCCCCCGGGGATGCCAGGCGAGCGCCAGCGCAACGATGATCGCGCCGAGAGAGAGGTACATCGCCCAAAGCAGGATCGCCATGCCGGTTTCCTCCGCCGACAGGCAGAGCGCCAGCGACAGGGCAAGCGACAGCGCGCCCTGCAAACGCAGCCGCCGCTGCCGGACCGGCGATAGTGGGGAGGATGGTTTCACCCGTTGCCAGTGCGCGCGCATCGCCAGCGCGATCCAGGCGAAACCGATGATGGAAGCGAAGCCGGAAGCGGCGATGATCAGCCGGTGGAGTTCATTCATGGGCGAGCTCCCGCAACTTTTCCCTGTCGAGCACCGCGGCGAGCCTGCGCGCGGCCAGCAAGGCGAGGAAGGCCCCCAGGATCAACAGCACATCCATGCCGGCGACCGGCCAGTTGGCTTGCGTCAGGGTGCGGGCCAGATGATCGCCGGTCAGCGCCCAGTTCAGGGCGACGGCGGCCAGCGCCAGCGGCGCGATGAGGAGCGACAGCTCGCGCCAGGCCCGGAGATGGCCGGACCGGCGGTTGCCGAAGGTGCGCAGGCCAGCGTGCAGCAGGCTGAACGCCCAGGTCGCGTAGAAGGCGAGGATTTCCACTTGCTCCCGTTCCATGCCGAAGACGTCGGGGTGCCGGGGCAAGCATTGGTTGGCGACGAAGAAGGCCAGGGTCGCGGCGATCAGCCCGCCGACGCCGGCGATGGCGACGGCGTCGACCAGCGGCGTGCCGGCCAGGCCTTTCGCCAGGTGGTTTTTCCGCCGGCGGCGGGTCCAGAAGAACAGCCCGGTGGCAATCATCACGCAGCCGGCGAGTCCGCCGAGAAAGTAGAGCCAGCGCAAGGGCCAGTGGCGGAACTGGATGTAGTGCATGCCGGCGATGAAGTTCCAGGCGTCGACCGTCGGCGAGGCGTCGAAATTGCCGATCGGCCGGCCGTCGGCCGCTGCGAAGCGGAAGTTGTCGATACCCTTGCTGACCGTGTCTGCGCTGTACCGTCGCAGTACGACATTGCCGCCGGCGTCCTTCGGGTTGTTGACCCGGATCAGGTAAACGCTGCCTTTGCCCCAGTGGGTTTCGGCATGCGCGATCATCGCGTCGAGCGAGCCGACGCCACCGGGCCGGCCGGCCTTGGGCAGGCGCTCCTGGCCCAGGGCTTCGCGCAGGAAAGCCCGCTCCGGGGTTTCGCCTTGCCGGCTCGCTCCGGCTTTCGTTTCGGCCGGCGGCGGGTAGAGCGTTTCGTACGCATTCGGGAAATAGATCGAAAAGGCAATGATCAGCCCGGAGAGCGTGATTGCGATGTGGAAGGGCAGGACGAGGACGCCGGTGATGTTGTGCAGGTCGAGGTTGCTGCGATGGAAGCCGAATCTCGGCCGGAAGGTGAAGAATTCGGCAAAGAGCCTGCGGTGCACGGCGATGCCGGAGACCAGCAGGCACAGCATGGCGACGCTGGCGACGCCGACGATCCAGGCGCCGATGTCGAATCGGCGGATAGTCAGATTGTGGTGGAAGGGATAGAGGAAACCGCTGGCACCGCTGGTCAGCGACGGCGGAAGTTCGCGCATGTCGTCTGGGTCGAACAGGATGCGGCTGCTCTTGCGGGATTGCTCCGATCCATAGCTCAGGGTGAGGAAAGGCGTCCGCTCGCCGGGCAGGATGATCGTCCAGGCCGGCGACTGGGCGGCACGCCGTTCGAGCAGCGGGCGTATCTCGCGGTCGAGCGAGAGCGCCCGCCCGGCGTCTGGCGACAGGCGGGTGGCCGGCATCATCCAGCGGTCGATTTCCTTGTCGAAGACCGAGAGCGAACCGGTCCAGAAAATGGCAAACAACAGCGCACCGAACAGCACGCCGACCCAGGTGTGCATTTCGTCCATGCGGGATCTGAATCCTTGCTTCATGCCGGCGCCCTCACGCGAGTGTCGCGCCCAGGGCGAACCTGCCCAGGGTGGCGGCAAGACCGGTCAGCGCGATCGCCAGCCAGGCGTCGATGACCCGCGGCCGCGAAAAGACGTGGATCAGCAGCGCCCACAGGTAGCAGAAACCGAGCATGACCGAGAGCATCACCGCGTCGGCGCGGGCCATGCCGGCCCATTTGCCGATCAGGCCGGTCAACGCGATCAGCTCCAGGCTGACGAAATAGACGGCGATCGAGGCGGCAAGCGCGTGCGCGCACTTGCCGGCCATGCGCCCGGAGATGACGGACACCGTGGCGACCTCAGAAGGCGTAGCGGACCGTCAGCAGCGCCGTCCTCGGTGCGCCCGGCAGGATGCCGAGGTCGTTGGTGGCCGACTCGTAGTACTTGCGGTCGGTCAGGTTGCGCAGCGTCAGCGCCGCCGACCATGGACCGCTTTCGTGGAATATCCCGGCATCGACCAGCGTGTAGGCCGGCAGGGTCACGGCGTTGGTGGTGGACGTGTAGCTCTTGCCCTGATGGCGGACGCCGAGGCCGATCCGCCATTCGGCGTTGATCCGCTTGATCGACCAGAGGTTGGCGCTGAACCGCGGTATGTTGGCGGCGCGCTTGCCTTCGAGCGGCGTCGCCGGCACGTTCGGGGTGACGGCGGGAGCGGTAGTGTTGTGCGACTTGGAGATTTCGGCGTCGGTGTAGGTCATGCCGCCCTGCAGGCTGAATCCGTGGCCGAGGTCGCCGAATGCCGACAGCTCGACGCCCTTGGCCGTGATTTCGCCGACATAGAGCATTGGGCCGCTGGGGTTGCCCGGATCGCGGGTCGGCACGTTTTCCTTGATCAACTGGAAGAGGCTGGCACCGAGTTGCAGCCTGCCACCGTCGACCGAGAGTTTGCCGCCGACCTCGTAATTGGTCGCAATTTCCGGCGGCTGGATCGCATTGCCCGGATCGATCACGCCGGTGGCGCTGCCCGGCTGATAGGAGCGCATCGCCGACAGATACCAGGAGGCGACCTTGTTCGGCTGATAGACGATACCGACGCGCGGGCTGAGGAAACTGTCCTTGCGGCCGTAGTCGGCGCCGACACGGTTGTCGAAATCGCGCTCGATCCAGTCCTTGCGTACACCGGCCAGTGCAAGCCAGCGCTCGTTGAAACGCATCAAATCCTGAAGGTAGAGCGACCTGGTGGCAGTGTCGTAGGTGCCGCTGCGGCGGATGGAAGCGCCATTCCAGGGAACGTCGACCAGGATCGGATCGTAGACCGCGATATTGTAGGCGGCGCTCAGGTCGCCGCCGCGGGACAGCGTGTCGCGTTTTTCCGAGGCCAGTTCGGTGCCGACCATGAACTCGTGCTCGATGCCGGCCCAGCGTCCGCTGGCGATCAGTTCGAGCTTGTTGGCGATGTCCTTCTGCTCGCTGGAAAAATCGCTGCGCGACAATCTCAGCGTCGGCTGCGGGGTATTCAGCAACAGCCGGTTGATCGTCGTCTGCCGGCGGTCCAGGTCGAGTTGGCGGTAGCTCAACGTATTGCGCAATTGGAGCGAGTCGGTCAACTGCACGCTGAGGTCGGCCGAGAAGGAGTCTTCCTTGCTGGTGCCGCTGTCGTTCTTGCCCGGATCGCGCGCGCCGTAATAGGTCGAGCGTGAAACCCCGGCCGGTTTGCCGTCGATGCCGGGAATGCCGGCATCGAAGACGCGCTCGTCGCTCGCATGCTGGAGCCTGAGATCGAGCAGCGCCGATGGGGTCAGCTTCCAGGTCGTCGCCACGGCCAGGCCGTGTTTCTTCGACCAGACGTCGTCGCGGTAGGAGTCGGCGTTTTCCGTCATGGCGTTGACCCGCAGCATCAGCGTGTCGCTGATCGGGCGGTTGAGGTCGACGGTGGCGCGGCGGGTGTCGTTGGCGCCGACGGAGAGCGCCGCCTCGGTTCTCGGCACGACCGACGGGCGCTTGGTCACCATGTTGATCAGGCCGCCGGCCGAGCCGCGGCCGAAGAGCACGCCGGCCGGTCCCTTGACGACCTCGATCTGCTCCAGGTTGTAGGTGTCGCGAAAGACGTTGCCGCCATCGCGCATGCCGTCGATGTAAGTATCGGAAATCGCCGAAAAGCCGCGGATCACGAACTGTTCGCGGATGCCTTCACCGGTGCTGGTCGACACGCCGGGCGTATATGCCAGCGCCTCCTTGAGCGAGACCGCGCCGCGATCGCGCAAGGAGGCTTGCGGCACGACGTCGACCGTCTGCGGCAGATCCCTCAGTGCGATCGGTGTCCGTGTGGCGCCGCTGACCGGCAGGACGTTCCGGTAGGCGTGCAGATCGGCCGTACCGGTCACGGTCACTGCCTGCAGCGTGCTTTCTCCATGACCGTGCGCCGGCAGCCTGCGCAGCCGGTACTCGCCGTTCGCCCCGCGCACGGCTTCCAGTCCGCTGCCGGCGAGCAGCCTGTCCAGCCCGGCCTGCGGGCCGTAGCTGCCGTCGAGGCCGGGGGCGTTCAGGCCCTCGGTCAGCGTGGGGTCGAAGGTGAGGGTGATGCCGGCCTGCGCGGCGAAGGCGTAGAGCGTCCGGCTCAGTTGGCCGGCGGGCAGGGCGTAGGTTTTTGCGATTGCTGCGGTGGGCTCGGCGGCGATGGCCGGGGTATGGGGGAGGGACGCGGCGCAGGCCAGTCCGACGAGGGCGGTGCGCAGGTGGGCGACGAGGGGCCGCAGGGGGTGGGACTGCTGGGTTTGCACGGAAGCTCCTTTCGAAAGTCGATCAACGGCGGTTTCTCTGACTTGTCGAACGAAGCGAAAAAAGGGGCCACGGCCCTTGAGATTTTTATTGCGCGCCTGCGCGGCCAGGGCACGATCGATCAGTCGGCCCCGCTCGCCGGGCCGATGCGTTTGGCCGGCATCGCGCCGCCCATCTGCATCCACGTGAACTCATGGCCGTCGGCCGTGCGCTGCGGACGCAGGAGGGCGTCGAAGTCGTGCGGATAGAAATCGCCGGCGCTGTCGTAGGCCATCAGGTGGGCGCCTTGCCCGGCGGCCTGGATTTCCAGCGCATCGCCCCGGCGGCGCAGGGTCATCCGGATGCCGCCGGCCAGTTCCCATTCGCCCGCCAGCGCGTCGAGCAAGGCCGCATCCGGCGTCGCCTGCCTGCGCGGCGCGCCGAGCGGGAACGAGTCGTCGATCAGGTGCAGGCCCAGCGAACCCAGGTTGCCGATGGAATTCCACGCGGTGTCGGAAAGGATCACCACGCCGCGCTGCCTGTCCTTGTCGAAGGAGACGAACGAGGAAAAGCCGCCGGTGCCGCCTTCATGTACGTGCACGACGCGGCCGGCGGCGCGCAGCAGCATCCAGTTCATGGCCATGGGCGGACGGGGGAGCAGCCTTTCCTGGGTCAGGCGCAGGGCCGGCGTGACGGCGGTTTCCGGCTGGCCCAACTGACCTCGCACGTAATGCGTCATGTCCGTCAGCGTGGCGCGCACGCCGCCGACGCCGGCCAGATCGGTGGCGAAATTCCAGGCCGCCGCCGGCTTGCGGTTGGGCGTATGGCCGACGGCTGCGCGGATGCCGGCCGGCGCCGCGCCCAGGTGCGCGTGCCGCATGCCCAGCGGCGAGAACAGCCGTTCGTGCAGCAGCGTACCGAGGTCGCTGCCGGCGCGGCGCGCTACGGCGTAGGAGAGCAGCAGCGAGGCGAAATTGGAATATTGGAAGTGGCTGCCCGGCGCGGCGTTCAGCGTGACGTCGCCGAGCGAAGCGAGCAGCGCCGCGTCGTCCAGGTTGGCGTAGGGATCGTCCATGCGGGTCGCCCCCAGGCGCGAGGGCAGCGCCGGCAGGCCGGAGGTATGCGTGACCAGGTGGCGCAGCAGGATCGGCCGGCCCTGATGGTCGGGCACACGGGTGCCTTCCGGCAGCCACGCCGACAGCGGATCGTCGAGCGAGCCCTTGCCTTGCAGGATCAGGTCGGCGAGCAGCGCGGCGGTCATCGTCTTGCTGACCGAGCCGATCTCGAAGGCGGTGTCCGGCCCGATGCGGGGCAGGTCGCGGTCGTCGGCGCACTGCCAGGTTCGGGCGACGCGTTCCTTTTCGATCACCGCCACGGCCATGCAGGCGCCGGTGCGGTCGCCCTGCAGGCGCTGGCGGACGAGGCCGGCGAGCGCGTCGTCGTCGAGCGCATGGCTGCCGCCGCTGGCGGCGGTGAGGATCAGGGCGATGGCGGCGGCGGATTTCTTCATGGCTGGCGGGGATGCACGTTGACCCAGTAGCGCGTGTGGCGGCGCACGGCGATGGGCAGGTTTTCTTCCAGGATGGCGAGGATGCGGTCGGTGTCGTCGAGCTGGAAGACGCCGGAGATGTGCAGGTCGGCGACTTCCGGGGCGCAGCGCAGCATGCCGGGGCGGTGGCGGGAGAGTTCGGCGAGGAAGTCTTCCAGGCGCTGTCTGTCGGCAACCAGGCTGCCCTGGCGCCAGGCGTCGCTGCCGGCCGGGGCGGGCTGGATCGGGCCGGCGGTCCGTTCGCTGAAGCGGACGCTGTGCCCGGCTTCCAGCCGGAACGGGGTTCCGCCCTGGCCGGGCTGGATTTCCACGGCGTGTTCGAGCACGGTGACGCGGCTCTGGCTGCCGCTTTCCTGACGGACGATGAAGCGGGTGCCGAGCGCGCGGATCGTTCCCTGTGCGGTCTGGACCAGGAAGGGGCGGGCGGGCCGGGCATCGTCCGGCGCGGTCTGGACGAGGATTTCGCCGGCCTGCAGCACGATGCGGCGTAGACCGGCATCGAAGCGTACGTCGGCGGCGCTGGCGGTGTTGAGGAAAAGCCGGCTGCCGTCGGCGAGCCGGACGTCGCGCCGTTCGCCGGTGGCGGTGCGGTGATCCGAGGTGAGTTCGCCGCCCCATTGGCGCCAGCCCAGCCAGCCGGCCGTGGGCGCGAGCAGCAGGAGGGCGAGGGCCTTGGTCGCGTTGCGGCGTTGGCTACGGCGGCTGCGTCCCAGGGCGCTCATGCCGATGCCGGGCGGAATGGCGCGCAGGGTGCCGGCCAGCGATTCGGCGGCCTGCCAGGCCTTTTCGTGGTCCGGGTGCTCGGCGCGCCAGGCGGCCAGGGCCTGCCTGCCGCTCGCATCGAGTTCGCCGGCGTGCAGTTGCACCAGCCAGTGGGCGGCCCGTTCGATGGCGGCGGCGGAGACGGGGGCGTTCATGAATACAGCAGGGCGGTCAGGCACTGCGCGAAGCCGGCGTGCATGTGGCGCTTGACGGTGCGCAGCCCGAGTCCGAGGCGTTCGGCGATTTCGGCGTAGCTCAGCCCTTCGAGCTGGGAGAGCAGGAAGACCGTGCGCGTCTTTTCCGGCAGGGCGTCGAGCAGGCGGTCGATGCGATACAAGGCTTCGAGGATGAGCAGGCGTTCCTCGGGCGACGGCGCGGTGGGCTCTGGCGCGGCAGCGAGCGCTTCGAGGTAGGCCTGTTCCAGCGCCCGGCGGCGGATCTGATCGACCATCAGGCCGTGGGCGACGGTGCGCAGGTAGGCGCGGGGCACGCGGAAGGCCGCCTGCTCGCGCGCCGTCAGCAGGCGCAGGAAGGTGTCCTGGGCCAGGTCGGCCGCCTGCTGGGAACAGCCCGTCTTGCGCCGCAGCCAGCCGAGCAGCCAGCCGTGGTGATCCCGATAGAGCGTGGAGATGGAATCGGGTGCTGCTGCCGTGCGCACGTGGGCCTCCGGGAATGAGCGTCGCTGGCTGGCCCTTGGTGAAGACCGACGGGGTGGCTGGAGCTTGTTTGTTGAGAATTTTTCTCATTATTGAGGGTTCGGCGAGAGGCGTCAATTCGCATTGCGCCGGCGCCGTGGGGATGGCTACGGCGCTCGCCTGAAAAGGCGAACGTCCACCGCAGAGGCGCAGAGACGCAGAGGTAACGCAGAGAAATGCTTTTTCTCGGTTTTCCTCTGCGAATCTCTGCGTCTCTGCGCCTCTGCGGTGGGTGTTTAGCCTTGCCCGGCGTCGTTCTTCGCAGCCGGCCGCCGCCGCTGCGGCCGGTCGATGAAGCGCCGCGGGGCGAGGGCGGCAGCGAGCGCGCGGTCGAGGATGCTCGGCGCGTCTTCGATGGCGTCGGCCAGCAGTTCCCCGGCGAGCGCCGACCAGACGATGCCGCGCGCGCCGAAGCCGTTCGCCAGCCAGAGGCCGGGCGGCGCGGCTTCGGCGCCGAGCCGCGGCACGGCGCCGACGATGGGCAGGCGGTCGGGGGAGACGGGGCGGAAGCCGACCCGGCCGTCGAGCGTCGACGGCGCGCCGATGCCGCCGCCGGCGGTGAAGCCGGGCAGGATGAAATCGAGCTTGGCGAGGTTCTCGACGTGGTCGACCTCGCGCACGGCGGGGTCGTCGTCGCGCATCAGGAAGGTGGCACCGGCGTAGCGCCGGCCGTCGATCTCCGGCGTGACGTAGCCGAGGCGGCAGACGACGCAGCGCGGCGGCGATCCGCCGGCGGCCGGCAGGTGCGTGACCTGGCCGCGGCCGGGAAAGACCGGCAGCCAGTCGCCGAGCAGGCGCCGGGCGTCGGCGGCGTTGGCCACGATCAGGTGCGGCGCTTCGCCGAGGCATTCGCCGTTGGCTCCGAGGGCGCGCCATTGCCCGGCGGCGTGGACGATCCGCTCGACGCGGGCGCCATAGTGCGCAGTGATGCTTGCCGCGTATTGCAGCAGGTTGGCGCGGCAGTAATTGGCCGGCGACACCCAGGCGCCGCCGGGGAACCACCAGCCGCCCATGTCCACCGGCCAGCCGCACAGCGCGCGCGCTTCGTCGCGCTCGACGAAACGCAGGTAGTCGGCCGGCGGCCGCTGCCCGGCGACGATGCGGCGCTGGGTTTCCTCGTGCACCGCGTCGCGCGCCAGGTGCAGCACGCCGGTGCGGCCCCACAGGCCGCCGCTCGCCGCGAAGCCGGCGGCGAGGCCGGCTTCGTCCAGCGCCGACAGGTGCCGGCGCGTGGCGAGAAAGCCGGCGCGGGTGGCGCGCGCCAGCGCGTTGTCGTCGCGCGCCGGCAGCGGCCGCAGCACGCCGGCGCGGTTGCCCGAGGCGCCTTCGCCGGGGCCGGCGGCGGCGTCGAGCAGCGTCACCTGCCAGCCGCGCGCGGCGAGGCGGTTGGCGGTGGTGGTGCCGGCGAGGCCGGCGCCGAGGACGATGGCGCGTTTGTCGCCGCCGGCGTCGGCCGTCCCGCCCGACCTTTCGCCGCGCAGCATCTCGCGCTTGCCGGCGAAGCCGGGCGCCTTTTGCAGCCGCCAGCCGTTGGCGGCCAGCGCCTCGCGCACGCCGGCGGCGACCGACCAGGTGGCGAGCGTCGCGCCCGGCGCGGCGAGCGCGGACAGCGCCGCGAGCAGCGGCGCGGTCCACAGTTCCGGGTTCTTCGCCGGCGAGAAGCCGTCTAGGTAGCAGGCGTCGGCCTGCGCGGCGAGCTGCGGCAGGCAGTCGGCGGCGTCGCCGAAAACGAGGTCGAGGACGACGCGGCCGCCGTCCAGATGCTGGCGATGCAGGCCGGGCACCAGCGGCGGCCACTCGCGGCGCAGCGCGTCGGCGAGCGGCGCGAGCTCCGGCCAGGCGGCGTGCAGCGCGGCGAGATCGGCGGCGGCGAAGGGATGCTTCTCGACCGAGACGAAGTGCAGCCGCGCGCAGCGCGCCGGATCGTCGCGCCAGGCTTGCCAGGTGGCGAGGAAGTTGAGGCCGAGGCCGAAGCCGGTCTCGACGACGACGAAGCGTTCGCGCCCTTGCCAGCGCGCCGGCAGCCCGTTGCCGGCGAGGAACACGTGCTGCGCCTGGCCGAGGCCGCCGGCAGCGGTGTGGTAGACGTCGCCGTAGGTTTCCGAATACGGCGTGCCGTCGGCGGTGAAGGCGAGTCGGGCCGGCTCGATCATGCGTCTTTCATCCGGCGGACACGGCGCTCAGGATTGTGCGAGCGCCGCCAATCCTACTCGTGACGCATCTGCGGGAAGAGGATCACGTCGCGGATGTTCGGGCTGTCGGTCAGCAGCATCACCAGCCGGTCGATGCCGATGCCGCAGCCGCCGGTCGGCGGCAGGCCGTATTCGAGGGCGCGGATGAAGTCGGCGTCGTAGTACATCGCCTCCTCGTCGCCGGCTTCCTTGGCCTTGGCCTGCGCCTGGAAGCGCGCGGCCTGGTCCTCGGCGTCGTTCAGCTCGGAGAAGCCGTTGGCGATCTCGCGGCCGACGATGAACAGTTCGAAGCGCTCGGTGATCTCGGGGTCGCTGTCCGAGGCGCGGGCGAGCGGCGAGACTTCCACCGGGTAGTCGATGATGAAGGTCGGGTCCCACAGCTCGGCTTCGGCGCAGGCTTCGAACAGTTGCAGTTGCAGGCTGCCGAGGCCGCCCGGCTTCACCTCCTCGCCGAAGACCTTGATCTTGGCCTTGAGGAAATCCGCGTCGGCGAGGTCCGCCTCCGAGAAGCCGGGGTGCCGGGCGCGGATCGCCTCGACGACGGTCAGCCGCGCGAAGGGCTTCGAGAGGTCGAGCACGCGGCCCTGGTATTCGAAGACCTCGGTGCCGAGCGCCTCGCGCGCGGCGTGGCGCAGCAGCCCCTCGGTGAAGTCCATCAGGCCCTTGTAGTCCTGGTAGGCCTCGTAGAACTCCATCATGGTGAATTCGGGGTTGTGGCGCGGGCTGATGCCTTCGTTGCGGAAGTTGCGGTTCACCTCGAAGACCTTCTCGAAGCCGCCGACGACCAGGCGCTTGAGGTACAGCTCGGGCGCGATGCGCAGGAACAGCTCCATGTCGAGCGCATTGTGGTGCGTGACGAAGGGCTTGGCCGAGGCGCCGCCGGGGATCGGGTGCATCATCGGCGTTTCCACTTCGAGGAAGCCGTGGTGGATCATGTAGTTGCGGATCGACTGCACCATGCGGCTGCGCGCCACGAAGGTGAAGCGCGACTGCTCGTTGGTCATCAGGTCGAGGTAGCGCTGGCGGTATTTCTGCTCGGTGTCGGTCAGCCCGTGGAACTTTTCCGGCAGCGGGCGCAGCGACTTGGTCAGCAGGCGGATCTCGGCGGCCTTGACGGTCAGCTCGCCGGTCTTCGTCTTCATCAGCGTGCCGACGACGCCGAAGATGTCGCCCAGGTCCCAGTGCTTGAAGTCGGCGTAGACGTCCTCGCCGACGGCGTCGCGCGTGACGTAGACCTGGATGCGGCCGGACATGTCCTGGATCGTCGCGAAGCTGGCCTTGCCCATCACGCGCTTGAGCATCATGCGGCCGGCGACCTTGACCTCGATCGGGTTCGCTTCCAGCGTCTCGGCGTCCTTCTCGGAATACAGCTCGTCGAGACGGCCGGCGAGGTTCTCGCGCGAGAAGTCGTTGGGGAAGGCCCTGCCGGTCTTGCGCCATTCGGCGAGCTTGGCGCGGCGCTCGGCGATCAACTGGTTGTCATCCTGCGCCGAGGCGGCGGCGGGCGTGCTCTGGGTCTGCTCGGACATGTCGTGTGGGTCGAAAAGGTCTGGGTGGGCGACGGCCGCCGTGGGCGGCCGCCGGAAGGGGCGCATTATAGCAGGCAGCGCCCGCGGGCCGGGGCATGCGCCGGTGGCGGCGAGGCGGGAAACCTATTTCGGATAGCGGCGGTCGAAGGGAGGCAGCCGGGAGCGCGGAGGTTCGATGCGGTCGGCATTGTCGCCGCGTTCGCCTGCCGGCGCGCACGACTTTTCTATAGCGAAAGGAAGAACAACATGGATTGGATCATTTCCCTGATCATCGGCGGCATCGTCGGCTGGCTGGCGAGCATCGTCATGAAGACCAATGCACAGATGGGCCTGATCGCCAACGTGCTCGTCGGGGTCGTGGGATCGTCCCTCGGCTACTGGATCGCCGGCCTGGTCGGCTTCGTGCCCACGGGCGGCATCATGCGCTTCGTCGTCGCCATCGCCGGCGCCTCGCTGCTGATCTTCATCCTGGGCAAGCTCGGCATCTTCCGCCGGGCCTGATCCGGGCGCCGCCCGGCGCTTGCGTGCCGGGCGGCGCTGCCTTTCCCTTGCTTATTTCGCCGGATCGGCCACCGGCAGCTTGCCGGCGTCCTTGCCCGGGTCCTGCGCGTCGAGCACCGCGCGCTCCATCAGGAACGCGGTCTGCGCCTTCGTCGGCTGCTTGCCGAGCCAGCGCGAGAAGGCCATGCGGTGGTCGCCCGGGGTGTCGAGCGCCGGCGGCAGGAAGAAGAAGCCGGTGAGCGAGCGGTCGGCCGGATCGTAGAGCAGGTAGAAGCGCTCGTCCTGGCAGTCGGTGTCCGGGTTGCAGGCCGAGGTCAGGACGAACTTCCTGCCGTCAACGTTCACCGCTTCGGCGGGGAAACCGACCGAAAGGCGCTCCGTCCATTCCGGCAGTTCCTGCCCCTTGATCGTCGCGCTGTAGGCCTTGGCGAAGGCCGGCGCCTCCTTCAGCAGTTTCGACGGCGTCTGCCCGACCAGCCCTTCCGGAGCGGCGGCGCCGGCGGTCGATGCGGCGAGGAGGAGGGCGGCGAGGATGCGGCGGATTTTCATCGTTCAAACTCCCTGTTTCAGACTGGCCTGGATGAAGTCGTCGAGGTCGCCGTCGAGCACGGCCTGCGTGTTGCCGACTTCGTAGTTGGTGCGCAGGTCCTTGATGCGCGACTGGTCGAGCACGTAGCTGCGGATCTGGTGGCCCCAGCCGATGTCGGACTTGGCGTCCTCCAGCCGCTGCTGTTCGCTCTGCTGCTTCCTGAGTTCCTGCTCGTAGAGGCGGGCGCGCAGCATCTTCCACGCCTCGTCGCGGTTGCGGTGCTGCGAGCGGTCGTTCTGGCACTGCACGACGATGCCGGTCGGCACGTGCGTCAGGCGCACCGCCGAGTCGGTCTTGTTGATGTGCTGGCCGCCGGCGCCGGAGGCGCGGTAGGTGTCGGTGCGCACGTCGGCCGGGTTGATGTCGATCTCGATCGAGTCGTCGACCTCGGGGTAGACGAAGACGCTGGTGAACGACGTGTGCCGGCGCGCGTTCGAGTCGAACGGGCTCTTCCTGACCAGGCGGTGGATGCCGGTTTCGGTGCGCAGGTAGCCGTAGGCGTAGTCGCCGCCGATGCGCACCGTCGCGCTCTTGATGCCGGCGACGTCGCCCTCGGACTCTTCCAGCACTTCCACCGAGAAGCCCTTGCGCTCGCAGTAGCGCAGGTACATGCGCAGCAGCATCGACGCCCAGTCCTGCGCCTCGGTGCCGCCGGCGCCGGCCTGGATTTCCAGGAAGCAGGGACTGGGGTCCTGCGGGTTGTTGAACATGCGGCGGAATTCGAGGCCGGCGATCTTCTGCTCGATCTCGCCGGCGTCGGCCTCGACGGCGAGCAGGGTGTCGTCGTCGCCTTCGTCCCGGCCCATGTCGAAGAGTTCGCGGCAGTCCTTGAGGCCGGCGTCGACCTCTTCGAGGACCAGCACCACGTCTTCCAGCGATTTCTTTTCGCGGCCCAGCTCCTGGGCGCGCTTGGCGTCGTCCCAGATCTTCGGGTCTTCCAGCTCCTTGTCGAGGAGGGTCAGCCGTTCGCGCCTGTGATCGTAGTCAAAGATACCTCCGAAGCTCGCCGCCGCGCTGGGCAAGGTCGGCGAGCCGGTTGGCGATCGAATTGAGCTGTTCTGCTTCCATTTTGCGGGGATTCCTCTGTGTACCGATCGGTGTCCGCGTCCGGGGCGCAGCCGGGCGGAAAGCCGCGGATTATACCGTGCTCCGCCGGCGGTGCCGTCTCTGGTGCGCGCCGCCGCCGCCGCGCACCGAAACGGTGCCCGCCGACGGCGCCGGCGTGCCCTGCAAGTACCGCGCACGCGCCTTCCGGCTGGTGCGCGCGGCGCTGGCAAGCTCCTTGCTGCGCTCGGGAAAGACGGCCGGCCTTCCCCGGCGGACAGCAAGCAAAGAACGATGCCTATCCCGACCCGAACGAACGACACGCCGGGCCTCGCGCGCGCCGGCGCTGCGGCGATGAGCGCGCTCGACCGGCTGCTGCGCCTGGCGCGGCCGATGCCGCCGTCGGGCTGGCGCGAGATCGACAGCGGGCGGGTGCTGCGGGCGCTGGTGCGCAACCTCGACGGCATGGTCTTCCGCCGCGCGCTCGACGCCGACTGGAGCGTGCATTTCGTCAGCGACGGCTGTCTGGCGCTGACCGGCTGGCGGCCGGACGAGATGGTCGGCGAGCGCGCCGTGTCGTTGGCGCGCATCGTGCACGAGGCGGACCGGGCCGCGGTGCGCGCGGCGGTCATGGCGGCGGTCGCCGA
The DNA here is from genome assembly GCA_019455325.1 of Rhodocyclaceae bacterium. Classification (GTDB taxonomy): domain Bacteria; phylum Pseudomonadota; class Gammaproteobacteria; order Burkholderiales; family Rhodocyclaceae; genus Proximibacter. The sequence continues at coordinate 27,520 of JACFMQ010000012.1, forward strand.
CGGCGCGCGCTATACCGTCGAGTACCGCATCCGCTGCCGCGACGGCAGCGAGAAGTGGGTGCGCGAGCGCGGCGCCGGCGTCATCGACGAGCGCGGCGAGCGGGTGCTCGAAGGCTTCGCCGAGGACGTCACCGAGCAGGTCGCCGGCCGGAACCGGCTGGTCGAGGCCGAGCTGCGCTTTCGCAGCATCTTCGAGAATTCCGTGATCGGCATGTTCCAGACCTCGACCGACGGCCACTACCTCGCCGCCAACCAGGCGCTGGCCACGCTCTACGGCTACCGCGACCCGGCGGCGCTGATCGGCAGCCTGCGCGACATCGCCGCCACGCTCTACGTCGACCCCGGCCGGCGCAACGAATTCGCGCGCCTGATCCGCGCCAACGGGCGGGTGATCGACTTCGAGTCCGAGGTCTATCGCGCCGACGGCAGCCGCGTCTGGATCGCCGAGAACGCGCACGCGGTGCACGGCCCGAACGGCGAACTGCTGTACTACGAAGGCACCGTCGAGGACGTCACCGAGCGCCGCCAGTACCAGACGCGCCTCGAATACCAGGCGACGCACGATCCGCTGACCGGGCTGCCCAACCGCAACCTGCTCGAAGACCGGCTGGAGCAGGCGGTGGCGAAGGCGCGGCGCAGCGGCGAGCGGGTGCTCGTCGTCTTCATCGACCTCGACAACTTCAAGTTCGTGAACGACAGCCTCGGCCACGCCGCCGGCGACGACCTGCTGGTCGAGACCGCGCGCCGCCTCGCCGACTGCCTGCGCGGCACGGACACCGTCGCCCGCTACGGCGGCGACGAGTTCGTGCTCATCCTCTCCGACAGCGCCTCGCTCGGCCAGGCGCTGGTCGCGCTCGAACGCGTCAAGCGCGCCATCGCCGCGCCGCTGACGGTCGGCGGGCACGAGCTGCGCGTCGACTGCAGCATCGGCGTCAGCGTGTACCCCGAGGACGGCGCCGACCTGCAGACGCTGCTGCGCTACGCCGACATCGCCATGCACCACGCCAAGGAGCAGGGCAAGGGGCAGTTCCAGTTCTACACCGACGTGCTCAACACCGCCGCGCACGAGCGCCTGCGGCTGGAATCCGCGCTGCGCGGCGCCAACGACCGCGGCGAGCTGTTCGTCGTCTACCAGCCGAAGGTGGACCGCGAGGGCCGGCCGACCGGCTTCGAGGCGCTGGTGCGCTGGTCCAGCCCCGACTTCGGCCCGGTTTCGCCGGCGCGCTTCATCCCGCTCGCCGAGGAGACCGGCACCATCGTGCCGATCACCGATTTCGTGCTGCGCACCGCCTGCCGCGAGGCCATGCGCTGGCCGGCCGTCGACGGCGAGGCGCCGGGCATCGCCGTCAACCTGTCGGCGCGGATGTTCAAGGACCCGCGCCTGGCCGAGCGGATCGGCGCCGTGCTCGCCGAGACCGGCCTGCCGGCGGAACGGCTCGAACTGGAGATCACCGAGAGCGCGCTGATGGGCGACATCGAGCGGACGGCGGCGACGCTGGCGGCGATCAAGGCGCTCGGCGTCAGCATCGCCATCGACGACTTCGGCACCGGCTATTCCTCGCTCGCCTACCTCAACCGCCTGCCGGTCGACGTGCTGAAGATCGACCGCAGCTTCGTCACCGGCTGCGAGCGCGGCGGCGAGGACATGGCCATCCCGCGCGCCATCATCTCGCTCGGCCACAGCCTGCGCATGCGCATCGTCGCCGAGGGCATCGAGGCGCCGGCGCAGATGGCGGCGCTGTCGGCGCACGGCTGCGAGGAATTCCAGGGCTTCATGATCGCGCGGCCGCTGCCGGCGGAAGGGGCGATGGCCTTCCTGCGCGGGGCCGACGCGGAGAACGGCGCCTGATCGTCCGGGCGCGCCTCAGGCCGGTGACGCCGCCGCGTCGAAGCGGAAACGCTCGACGAAACCCGGCACCGCGTCGGCGGCGATGGGCTTGCTGAACAGGTAGCCCTGGACCGACTGGCAGCCGATCCCGGACAGGAATGCGAGCTGGGCCGGCGTCTCGACGCCTTCCGCGACCACCCGCTTGCCGAGCTTCTGCGCCAGCAGCATGGTCATTTCGCAGATGGCCGCGTCGTTCTCGTTGCTTTCGATGTCCTTCACGAAGGAGCGGTCGATCTTGATGGTGTCGATCGGAAACAGCTTGAGATAGGCGAGCGACGAATAGCCGGTGCCGAAGTCGTCGATGGCCAGCTTGACGCCGATGCCCACGAGCGCCTCCATCACGACGATGTTTTCCGCCGGGTTGTGCATGGCCATGGATTCGGTGATTTCCAGGTGCAGGCGGTCGGCGGGCAGGCCGGAACGCTCGACGGCGCGCTGCACCCGCGCCGGCAGGCCGTCTTCCTGGAATTGGGCGGCGCTCAGGTTGACCGACATGGACAGGCCGCGCAGCCCCTCGTCGTGCCAGCGCCGGAGCTGCCGGCAGGCCTCGTCGAGAATCCATCGGCCGAGGGGGATGATCAGGCGGGTTTCCTCGGCCAGCGGAATGAATTCGCCCGGAAAGACCAGGCCCCGCGTCGGGTGCTGCCAGCGCACGAGGGCTTCGACGCCGAGCACGCGGCCGTCGCGCAGGTCGACCTGGGGCTGGTAGTGCAGGATGAACTGCCCCTTTTCCAGCGCGACCTCGAGTTCGCGCTCGACCGCCGCGCGCCGGGCGATGTCGGCCTGCATCTGCTCGGTGTAGAACTGGAAATTGCAGCGGCCGGCCGCCTTGGCGCGATACATCGCGATGTCGGCGTTCTTGATCAGCTCGCTGATCTCGGCGGCGTCGCCCGGATAGAAGCAGATGCCGACGCTCGGCGTGGTGCGCAGCTCGCTGCCGGCGATGGCGTAGGGCGCGGCGAGGTGGTGGACCAGCTTGTCGGCGATGTCGGCGACGTGGCCGGCGTCGTCGATGCCGGTCAGCACGACGATGAATTCGTCGCCGCCGAGCCGGGCGACGATGTCGCTTTCGCGCACGGAGCGTTCCAGGCGCTTCGCCACCTGGATCAGCAACTGGTCGCCGGCGTTGTGCCCGAGCGTGTCGTTGATCGTCTTGAAATGGTCGAGGTCGATCAGCATCACCGCCAGCGATTTGCCGAAGCGCCGGGCGAAGGCCATGCTCTGCTCGATGCGCTCGTACAGGCTGAAGCGGTTGGGCAGCCCGGTCAGCGGGTCGTGGTGCGCGAGGAAGTGGATCTGGTCCTCCGCCGCCTTGCGGTCGGTGATGTCCTCGAAGGCGCCGATGTAATTGACGATCCGCCCCTCGGCGTCGCGCACCACGGAGATCGACAGTCGCTTCGGATAGGGCTCGCCGGTCTTGCGGCGATCCCAGAGTTCCCCTTGCCAGTAGTCGTTGCGCGACAGCGCGTCCCACATCTCGCGGTAGGTTTCCGGCGAGGTCGTGCCGGCGGACAGCATGCGCGGGTTCTGGCCGAGCACTTCCTCCTGCGCGTAGCCGGTGAGCCGGGTGAACTCGCGGTTCACGGCGAGGATGCGGTTCGCCGCGTCGCTGATCAGGATGGCCTCGCCGCTGCTGGAAAACACGCGCGACATCAGGTGCAGGTTGTCCTCGACCCGCTTGCGCTCGGTGATGTCGCGGCCGATGCCGAGGACGCCGACCGGCCTGCCGTTCACGCCGATCAAGGGCGTCTTGATGGTTTCCAGCAGGACGTCCTGGCCTTTTCCGGCGTGCGGCACCCACTCCTCGTTCGTCGTCGGCGCCGCCGCGACGAGGGTTTCCCGGTCGCGCCGCCGGAAGAGTTCGGCCAGTTCGGCGGCGACGAAGTCGCGGTCGGTCTTGCCGACGATGTCGGCGGCGGCGGCGCCGAACATGCGCTCGAAGGCCCGGTTGCAGGTCTGGAACACGCCCTCGGCATCCTTCAGCCAGACCGGGTCGGGGAGCGCGTCGAGCAGGGTTTCCATCCGGCTCCGGCTTTCGCTCAGGCGCAGGTTGGTGAGCGACAGATGCGACAGGTAGGAGGCCAGCCCGACGATCATCGCCATGATGTGGCGCACGCGCTCGCGGCTGAAGCGGGGCATGGCGTGGATGGCGGCCAGGTAGGCTTCCCGGTCGTAGCCGAAGCGCTCCGCCTGGGCGACGAAGAAGGACTCGTCGATCTCGTCGTCGTCGTAGAAGAACTGGCCGCAGTAGAGATTGGCCAGGTGCTGGTGGCCGACGAACACCGGCGTCACCACGTCCCACAGCCCGTTCTTGCACTTGTAGTCGACGAACTCGCCCTTCTTGAGGTGGCTGGCGAGGAAGAGGTCGCTTTCGGTGCAGTTCGCGCAGGAGGCGGCAACCGCCCGGTGGAAGCCGGTGCAGGCCTTCTGCCAGCCGGCGGCCTGGAGGATGTTGCCGTCCAGGTCGAGCAGCGCGGTCGGCATGCCGATCAGCACCGTCAGGTCGTCGAGGACGGCGCGCAGGGCGTCGACGTCGATCAGCGAGGCCAGCGGCGCGTCGGAGGCCGGGCTGGCCGGGCGCGCCTGCGCCAGGTCGGACGGAATGCCGCCGCCGAGCGGTCCGATGTGCCACTGGATCGGTATGGCCTCGCGCGTCTTGGAACTGGTCATGATGCCGCCCACCCCCGGGTCTGGACGAAGTAGTCTATCGCGTTGCAGGTCCGCGTCAGGGATTCTGCAGGTGCTCCACCATCAGTTGCACGCTCTGCACCCCGTTGTACTCGTTCACGCTCAGCCGGTAGGCGGCGCGCACCTCGTCACCCGGCGCCTCGGCGAAGTTGAACTGGATCGCGTCGAAGCGCAGTTCACCGGCGCGCAGGCGCAGCTTGAGGTGCTTCTCCTTGAGCACGCGCTGCTGCTCGACGGTGAAGCGGCCCTCGAACAGCGGCGGCGGGAAGCCCTGGCCCCAGATTTCGTTTTCCAGCAGGCGCGCGGTTTCCAGCGAGAAATAGCCGGATTCGAGTGCGCCGTCGGTGTGCAGGGTGCGCGTCAGATCGTCGGCGGACAGCAGTTCGTCGGCGACGGCGGCGAAGAGTTCGCAAAAGCGCGGGAGGTCGGCCTCGTCGATGGTGACGCCGGCCGCCGCGGCGTGGCCGCCGAATTTCTTGAGCAGGCCCGGCGCCCGCTTGGCGACGAGGTCGAGCGCGTCGCGCAGATGCAGGCCGGGAATCGAGCGGCCCGAACCTCGCAACACTCCGCGCAACTGGCCGCCGCTGTCGTTGCCACTCTCGTCGGCGCGGGCGAAGGCGAACACCGGCCGGTGCAGCTTCTCCTTGATGCGCGAGGCGACGATGCCGACCACGCCCTGGTGCCAGTCCGGCGCGAACAGCGCGATGCCGGCGGTGTCGACGACGTCGATGGTGGCCAGCGCGGCCAGCGCCTGCTCCTGCATCCCGGCCTCGATCTCGCGCCGTTCCTTGTTCAGCGCGTCGAGCTGCTGCGCGATGTTCAGCGCGCGCGCCGCGTCGTCGGTGGCCAGGCACTCGATGCCGAGCGACATGTCGGCGAGCCGGCCGGCGGCGTTGAGCCGCGGGCCGAGCATGAAGCCGAGGTCGAAGGTGGTGGCCTTCGCCGGATCGCGGCCGGCGGCGCGGAAGAGGGCGGCGACGCCCGGCGTCAGCTTGCCCTCGCGCATGCGCTTCAGGCCCTGGCTGACGAGGATGCGGTTGTTGCGGTCGAGCCGCACGACGTCGGCGACGGTGCCGAGCGCGACCAGGTCGAGCAGCGCGGCGAGGTTCGGTTCCCGGCGTCCGCCGTCCTCGGCGAACCAGCCGCGCGCGCGCAGTTCGGCGCGCAGCGCGAGCATCACGTAGAACATGACGCCGACGCCGGCGATGCACTTCGACTCGAAGCCGCAGCCGGGCTGGTTCGGATTGACGATGCATTCGGCGTCGGGGAGCGTGTCGCCGGGCAGGTGGTGGTCGGTGACGAGCACGGCGATGCCCAGCTCGTGCGCGCGGGCCACGCCCTCGACGCTGGCGATGCCGTTGTCGACGGTGACGATGAGATCCGGCGACGTCGCCGCCGCCGCCTCGACGACCGACGGCGACAGCCCGTAGCCGTGCACGAAGCGGTCGGGCACGAGGTAGCCGATCTCGGCGGCCGTTCCCGCGGCCATCGCGCGCAGCGCGCGCAGGCCGACGGCGCAGGCGGTGGCGCCGTCGCAGTCGTAGTCGGCGACGATCAGGATGCGCGCCTCGGCTTCCAGCGCGTCGGCGAGCAGCGCCGCGGCCTCGGCCGCGCGGGTCAGCGCGGCGGGCGGCAGCAGCGACTTCAGGTCGTAGTCGAGCTCGGCCGCGCTCTCGATGCCGCGCGCCGCGTAGATGCGGGCGAGCAGCGGATGCAGGCCCTGCTGTTCGAGCTGCCAGGCGCGCCGCGGCAGCGCTTCGCGGGCGACGATGCGGGTCATTTCCCGGCTCCGTCGGCGAGTTCCTGCGCCAGCGCCTGCAGCGGCCGCGGCCGCTGCCAGAATTTCCACAGGTCGCCGCGTTCGACCTGCCAGCCGGGTTCGCCGTAGATCGTGCTGGCGCGCAGGTCGAGGTCGACGCGGCCGCGGCGGATCGCGGCGGCGAGCGGCGCGAACCAGTCGCGTTCGAGCGCGGCGATGCCCGCGCGCCAGGCGTCGATGTCCTCGTACTGCATCGCGCGCAGCAGCGGCTCCAGCGTGACCAGCACCTTGCCGTCGCCGCCGGCGAGTTCGGCCAGCGCGGCGAAACCCTTCGGCGCCGGATGCGCCGGCACGCCGGCGCAGCGCGCCAGGCCGAGGGCCAGCGGATGGTCGCTGCAGACGGCGGTCCAGTCGCTTTCCAGCGCGTCCGGGAGCGCGCCCGGCCCCCACAGCCACAGGCTGTTCACCGTCATGCGGCCGCCGTCGGCGCGGGCTTCGTTCACCGCATGGCCGTGCAGCAGCATCTGCGCTTCGTTCAGGAGCCTGCGCAGCCAGACGGTGCGGCCTTCCTCGGGCAGTTGCCGGTCGATGCGGCGGCCGGCCATGGCCGAGAGCGGCGGCGTCTCGAAGTCGGCGGCGGCGGAAAGGCGCAGATACCAGCGCTCCGGCGTCGCCGCGCGAAACTCGCCGACATCGCCGAAATAGCGGTTCAGCTCGCCGGTCAGCGCCTCGGCCTCGGCCATGGCGATGTCGATGCGGCTGCCGTCGGCGAGGATCAGGCGCTCCTGGTGCAGGCGCAGATGCACCGGGTCGGCGCAGGTCCAGTGGTGCTCGCCGGGGTCGATGCCCTCGCCGAGCAGGCGCAGCGCGGCGTAGGGCACGGCGCGGTCGAGGCCGAAGGCGCGGGCGACGGCGGCGTCGAAGGTGGCCGGCGCGGCCGCGGCGTCGGCGCGGCGGCCGCGCGCCAGCAGCGTTTCGAGCGCCGGGCAGGCGAGGCCGGCGAAGGTCTCGGCGTCGCCGGGTTCGGGCCAGATCAGTTCGGGGATGAGCAGCGTCAGGCGCATGGGCCGAGGGTTCCGGTGCGGCGGTGGGGCGAAGGGGCAGAAGTTTACCGCAGTTCGCTCGCTTGCCGGAGTCGGCGGGGGAAGGGGGAGGGACTCGGGGGTGGGGGCGTTCCCGCGATCAATCCTGCCTGCCCATCGTCAGCACCATCCGGTATCTGGCTTCGCCGGACATCATCCGCTCGTACGCCGCGCGCGCCCTCGCCAGCGGCATGGTCTCGATCAACGGGCGGACGTCGGCGAGGACGCTGAAATCCAGCGTCTTTTCGGACTCGAACGGCGTGCCGGTGAGCGTGCCCTGCACCGTGCGTTCGCCAGACACCAGCAGCCTCGGCGACACCGCGATCGGCTCCTGGCCGACGCCCGCGACGATCAGCTTTCCGTGCGGCGCCAGCGCCGGCATGAGCGACGAAACGGCGGCGCTGTCCGTGATCGTCGCCAGGATCACCTGCGCGCCTCCCATTTCCTGCAGCCGGGCGACGGCATCCTCGGCGCGGGTGTCGATATAGACGTGCGCCCCGAGGCTCAGGACTTCGCTGGCGATGTCCGCGCCGCGTCCGACGGCCACGACCCTGAATCCCATCCTGCGCGCATACTGGACGGCGAGGTGGCCGAGGCCGCCGATGCCCTGGACAGCAACGAGATCGCCGGCCTGGCCTCCCGATTTCCTGAGCGCGTTGAACGTGGCGAGCCCCGCGCACAGGAGGGGCGCCGCCTCCGTGGAATCGAGTTCATCCGGGATCGCCACCAGGCCGGTGCTTCTGGCAAGCATCATTTCGGCATAGCCGCCGTCCTGCGAGCTGCCGACGACGGGCTGGTCGCGGCAAAGGTGGAACTGTCCGCGGCGGCACTGAGCGCATTCGTTGCAGTGGCCGCCGAGGCGGCCGACGCCGACCCGCTGGCCCGCCCGCCAGAACGAAGGCGTGCCGGCGCCGACGGTGGCGATCCGCCCGACGACTTCGTGGCCGGGGACGCGCGGCAGTCGCAGACCCGGCTCGCGCCCTTCGACGGCGCCGGCATCCGCCCCGCAGATGCCGCAGGCCTCGACCCGGATCAGCACCTCGCCGGCCCGGGGTTCCGGCACGCTCCGTTCGACGAGTTCCAGCACGCCCGGGGCGCTCACCTGTACCGCTCTGTAGCTCGCTTTCATGGCCGTCCTTCCGGTGCGCTTGCGTGTATCGACGGTCGCTTCACGCGGGAGCGCGGACGCTGCGCTCCGCCGCCGGGCGGCCAAGGGCGAGAACGGCCAGCGCCAGCGGAACGAACGACAGCCAGAGCACCGTGTTCCAGCCGTATGCCGTCAGCAGACCGCCGGAGAGGAAGGAGCCGAGGGCCACCGTCCCGAAGACGACGAAATCGTTGAACGATTGGACGCGGGTTCTTTCCTCGGGTTCATGACACGCCAGCACGAGCGCCGAGGCGCCGACGAAGCCGAAGTTCCAGCCAATGCCGAGCAGGATGAGGGTGAGCCAGAAATGCGCCACATCGACGCCCAGCAAGCCGACCGCGACCGAGAGGGCGGTGAGCGCCAGGCCGGCCATGACCACCCGGCGCGCGCCGAAGCGCGTGATCAGCCGTCCGGTGAAAAAGCCCGGGGCGTACATCGCGATGACATGCCATTGAATGCCGAGGTTGGACGACGCCTGCGACAGGCCGCACATCCGCATGGCCAGCGGCGCGGCGGTCATCAGGAAATTCATCAGCAGATACGAGACGACGCCGCAGGCGACGGCGGTAAGGAACCTGGGCTGGCGGGCGATGACGCCCAGCGGGCGGCCGCCGGCAGGCTGTCGCGCGGTCGGCGCGGGAACGCGGACGCCGAGCAGGATGAGCGCGGACAAGGCGGCCACGGCCGCCTGCGCCAGAAAGGTCCCGGCGAAGAGGTAGGGCGCCCACAGATCCATGGTGTGGGTGACGAGCTGCGGCCCGATCACGCCGGCGAAGACGCCGCCGGCCATGACGAACGACAGCGCCTGCGGACGCCGTTCCGGCGGCACGCAGTCCGCCGCCGCGAAACGGAAGGAAAGGACCACGGCGGCATAGGCGCCGCCGAAGAACATCGCCGCGCAGAACAGCCAGAAAAGGCCGGACACCACCGCCAGGGTCGCGAGCAGGCCGACAAGTACGCCGCAGCCCGCCCCGATCAGGAAGGCGGCGCGGCGACCGTGGCGCTGGGCGATGGCGCCTGCGGGCAACGCGCACGCCGCCATGCCGACCACGAAGATCGAGATCGGCAGCGTCGCCAGCGCCTGGCTGGGCGCGAGCGTGTTCCCGACGATGGCGCCCGTCGCATAGACGACGACCGAATTCGCGCCGGCGAGCGCCTGCGCGACGGTCAGCCGTGCAAGGTTGCTCCTCGCGTGCGCGTAGAGGGATGGCGAAGATGACCCGGCCAGGGGATTTGCGCCGATGTGCGACATTTGCCTCCGGAGCGTGCGGGTGGCGCCCGGTGCGAGGAATCAGACCGCCTGGTAGATGCGCACGTCGGGCGCGGCATCCAGCAGCGGCTTGAGCGCGCCGACCACGTCGGCGGTGAACAGTCCGCTCTGCAGGTAGGCATTCGCGTTCTCCTGGCTGTCGAAGCCGTGCAGCACCTGAACGTCTTCCTCGCGCACCAGCAGCTCCTTCGATCTGGCGCCGTCGATGGTGTCGAGGAAGGGCGCCTTGTACTTCTGGTAGATCCCGGCGGCGGCGGCGCGATTGGCGTTGGTGATCTTGAGGGTGATTTGCAGATAGACCATTGCGTTTCTCCTGGTTGCGCGGTTCGATGCGTGGCATTGTTCGCCGATTTGTTTCCGCCGACAAACAAGATAAAGTGCCTTCCGTCGAAAGAAAAACTTTATCGCCATGGAATCGCCCGTTCATCTGAACGCATTGCGCGCATTCGAGGCCAGCGCCCGCCATCAGAGCTTTTCCGCGGCAGCGGCCGAACTCCACGTGACCCCCGCCGCGGTCGGACAGATCGTGCGTACGCTGGAGGAATGGTTGGGCGTCCCCCTGTTCCTCCGCAGCGCCAGCGGCCGGGTCCGGCTGGTCGCCACCGAGGCCGCCGAACGCGCGCTGCCGGACATCCGGGCGGGCTTCGACCGGCTGGCGCTGGGCCTGGAGCGGCTCAAGGAAGGATCGGCCAGCGGCGTGCTGACCGTAACGGTCAGCCCGGCCTTCGCCGCCAAGTGGCTGCTGCCGCGCATCGACCGCTTCCAGGCGGCCTGGCCCGATACCGACGTGCGCCTGGAGACCAGCCTCAAGGCCGTGGATTTCGTCGCGCAGCGGGTCGATGTCGGCGTGCGCTACGGCATGGGAAGCTGGCCGGGGCTGGCGGCGGACAGGCTGATGGACGAGGAGGTCTATCCGGTGTGCTCGCCCCGGCTGCTGCGCCGGCGCGGGCGCTTGCGGAAGCCGCATGACCTGGCCCGGGAAACCCTGATCCACGACCTGTCGATGGGCAGCCACACCGGCTTCCCGGATTGGGAGACATGGCTGCAGAAGGCCGGCGTGGCAGGGGTTTCGACGAAGCGGGGGATGCAGATCAACAACTCGGCGGCGGTGCTGCAGGCGGCGATCGACGGGCATGGCGTGGCATTGGCGCGCAGCGTCATGGCGCACGACGATCTCGCCGCGGGACGCCTCGTACGGCTTTTCCCCGACATCGACTGCGCCTCGGCGCTTGCCTACTACGTGGTCTATCGACCGGAATGCGCCCACCTGCCGAGACTCGTCGCCTTCCGCGACTGGCTCGTCGGCGAAGCGAACGCCTAGGCCTCCGGCGATTCCGGGGCACGCGCCCGGCGCCGGGTGGAAGGCGGCTTTCCTGTGTAACATTACGCCTTTGCCGAAAACCCCCGCCAACCACTCCAGAAGCCGCGAATGGCCCTGCCCTACGAACTGCTGATCGGCCTGCGCTACACGCGCACCAAGCGGCGCAACCACTTCATCTCCTTCATCTCGCTGATCTCGATGCTCGGCGTCGCGCTCGGCGTCGCCGCGCTGATCGTCGTGCTGTCGGTGATGAACGGCTTCCAGAAGGAGCTGCGCGGCCGCATCCTGTCGGTCGTCTCGCACGTGCAGATACTCGGCGCGGCCGGCGACCTGATGGACTGGCAGCGCGTGACGGCGCAGGCCGCCGCGCATCCGGAGGTGCGCGCGGCGGCGCCCTTCGTGCAGGCGCAGGGCATGCTCTCCTACAACCAGAACGTGCGCGGCACGCTGGTGCGCGGCGTCCTGCCCACGCTGGAGGACCAGGTCGCCGACTTCCGCCCGCACATGAAGAGCGGCAGCCTCGACGCCCTCGTGCCGGACCGCTTCGGCATCGTCCTCGGCTCGGAACTGGCGCGCGCGCTCGGCGTCTTCGTCGGCGACCGGGTGACGCTGATCGCGCCGCAGGGCGTGGTGACGCCGGCCGGCGTCGTGCCGCGGCTGAAGACCTTCGAGGTCGTCGGCATCTTCGAGGTCGGCATGTTCGAGTACGACAACGGCCTGGCGCTGCTGGCCATGGCCGACGCGCAGAAGCTCTACCGCATGGGCGACGCCGTTTCCGGCGTGCGTCTGAAGCTCGGCGATCTCTTCCAGGCGCCGCGCGTGGCGCGCGAGCTGGCGACGACGCTCGACGTCGACGCCTATCTCTCCGACTGGACGCGCAGCCACGCCAACTTCTTCCGCGCCGTGCAGATCGAGAAGAACATGATGTTCATCATCCTCTCGCTGATCGTCGCCGTCGCCGCCTTCAACATCGTGTCCACGCTGGTCATGGCGGTCACCGACAAGCAGGCGGACATCGCCATCCTGCGCACGCTCGGCGCCAGCCCGGGCAGCGTGATGGCGATCTTCATCGTGCAGGGCGCGCTGATCGGCACCGTCGGCCTGGCGCTCGGCGTCGCCGGCGGCGTCGCGCTGGCGCTCAACATCGACGTCGTCGTGCCGGCCATCGAGCGCCTGCTCGGCATCCAGTTCCTCTCCAAGGAGGTCTACTACATCAACGAGCTGCCCTCCGACCTGCAGTGGAGCGACGTCACCGGCGTCACCGGCATCGCCTTCGTGCTGGCGCTGCTGGCGACGCTCTATCCGAGCTGGCGGGCTTCGCGCGTCAATCCGGCGGAGGCGCTGCGCTATGAGTGAGATGGTGCTTTCCGCACGCGGACTGAAGAAGCGCTTCGGCAGCGGCGAGACGGCGGTGTCGGTGCTCGCCGGCGTCGACTTCGACCTCGCCGCCGGCGAGCGCGTGGCCATCGTCGGCGCCTCCGGCTCGGGCAAGAGCACGCTGCTGCACCTGCTCGGCGGCCTCGACGAGGCGAGCGAAGGAACGGTGACGGTGCTCGGCGAAGACCTGATGCGCCTCGACCAGGCGGCGCGCGGCGCGCTGCGCAACCGGCGCATCGGCTTCGTCTACCAGTTCCACCATCTGCTGCCGGAATTCTCGGCGCTGGAGAACGTCGCCATGCCGCTCCTGATCCGCCGCGTGCCGCGCGACGAGGCCGAAGAACGGGCGCGGGCGACGCTCGCCGAGCTCGGCCTCGGCCACCGGCTGACGCACGCGCCCGGCCAGCTCTCCGGCGGCGAGCGGCAGCGCGCGGCGGTGGCGCGCGCGCTGGTCACGGCGCCGGCCTGCGTGCTCGCCGACGAGCCGACCGGCAACCTCGACCGGCAGACCGCCGAGCGCGTCTTCGAGGCCATGCTGGCGGCAAGCGCCGCACTCGGCACGGCCTTCGTCATCGTCACGCACGACCCGGCGCTGGCCGCGCGCGCCGATCGCCGATTGTGTCTGGAATATGGCCGGCTGATTGCCTAGCCCCGATATTGCCCGGATAATCCGCTCCAGCCGACGTTTGCCAATCGATTTGTTTCAGGATTATTTCAGGAGCCCTCATGCAGGCACTGTTCGCCCCCGCCATCGCCATCATGAACCGCATGCGCTACACGCAGAAATTCGGCGTGATGGGGCTGCTCATGCTGATCGCCATCGTCGTCCTGCTGGCGAACCTCTATGCGGCGCTGAATGCGAACATCACCGCTTCGCGCTCCGAGCTCCGGGGCATCGAGGTGGTCAAGCCGATGCAGCGCGTCGTGCAGTTCATGCAGCAGCACCGCGGCCTGTCGGCCGGCGTCCTCGCCGGCAACGAGGCGATGAAGGAGGTGCGGGCGGCGAAGGAGAAGGAAGTCAGCGGCGCGCTGAAGGCGACCGAGGCCGCGATGTCCGCGGAGCTGGTGGCGAGCAAGGAATGGAAGGCGATCACCGACGAGTGGACGGCGCTGCGCACCGACGTGCTGACCTGGACCGGCGTCGAGAGCTTCCGCCGCCACACGGTGCTGATCGACGACGTGCTGACCTTCATGGTCAGCGTCGCCGACGGCTACCACCTGACCATCGACCCGGACATCGACTCCTACTACCTGATCGACACGGTCATGACCAAGGCGCCGATCGCCCTCGAGCGCCTCGGCCAGATGCGCGCCCGCGGCACCGGCATCCTGACCAAGAAGCAGATGCTGCACGAGCAGCAGGTCGAGATGAACACGCTGGTGGCCGAGCTGAACGGCGCGCTGAAGACGCTCAAGATCAACCTCGAGAAGACCGCCCACTTCAACCCCGACCTGAAGGCCGCGCTCGACCAGGCGACGCGGGACTACGTCGGCTCCTCCGAACAGATCGGCAAGGTGATCATCGAGGACATGCTGCTCGGCGCCTTCATGATGGAGCCCAAGGAATGGTTCGGCCTGACGACGACGGCCATCGACACGGGCTACAAGCAGATGTTCGAAACCATGCTGCCGACCCTCGAAACGCTGATCCAGCGCCGCATCGACCGACTGGAGCAGGGCCTGTTCCTGAGCATCGGGCTGACCCTGCTGATGCTCGTCGCCGTCGGCTACTTCTCGGTCGGCGCCTATTACGCGACGGTCAGCAGCATCAAGCAACTGGCGGAGACGGCGCACACGCTGTCCACCGGCGACCTGCGGCCGCGCATCGACCTGCGCACGCGCGACGAGCTGAAGCTCGTCGGCGACAGCTTCAACGAAATGGCCAACGCCTTCTCGGCGCTGCTGCGCAACGTCCAGGCCGGCGCCGACCAGGTGCTGAGCGCGTCGCACCGCATGGCCGAATCCTCGTCGCAGATCACCAGCAGCACGGCGTCGCAGAGCGAGGCCGCCTCCAGCATGGCGGCGGCGGTCGAGCAGATGACCGTGGGCATCGACCACATCAGCAAGAGCGCGATGCAGGCCAACGAGATCTCGAACGCCGCCGGCAGCCTCTCGGTCGAGGGTGGGCGCATCGTCGGCACCGTCGTCGAGGAGATCCGCAAGATCGCCGAATCGGTCAATGACTCGGCCAACATCATCGACGAGCTGGGCCGCCAGTCCGACCAGATCTCGGCGATCGTGAACGTGATCAAGGAGATCGCCGACCAGACCAACCTGCTGGCGCTGAACGCGGCGATCGAGGCGGCGCGCGCCGGCGAATCGGGCCGCGGCTTCGCCGTCGTCGCCGACGAGGTGAGGAAGCTCGCCGAGCGCACGACCAAGTCGACGCAGGAAATCTCGGCGATGATCTCGGCCATCCAGAACGGCACGCAGAGCGCGGTGACCTCGATGCGCGACGGCGTCACCCGGGTGAACGGCGGCGTCGTCCTCGCCACCCAGGCCGGCGATGCGATGGGCCAGATCCAGAACAACGCCGGCAGCGTCGTCGAGACCGTTTCCGAGATTTCCTCGGCGCTGCGCGAGCAGAGCACGGCGAGCACCGAGATCGCCAGGAACGTCGAGCACATCGCCGAGATGGCCGAGGAAAACAACTCGGTGGTCGCGGAGAACGCCAGCACCGCGCACGAGCTGGAGCGGCTCGCCGAGGGGCTGCAGGCGGAGATCCGCCGCTTCCGCGTCTCCTGATCCGCGAACGCCCGGCCGCGGCCGGGCGTCCCTTTCCGTCATTCCCCGAAGCGCCGCCCGGGCCGTCAGGCCGGGCGGCCTTTTTATGCTATCGTCCTGATCGGCGCCGTCGCCAGGCGCGGATGAGATGCCAGCGCCAGGCGGCCTTGACCGCGAAGTAGCCGAGGGCGGCGAGGCCGCCGGCGAGGAGGACGAGCCCGAGCGCCAGCGGCGCGCCGAGTCCCTCCATCCATGCCTCCATCGCCCACAGCCAGCCGACCGGATCGCCGGCGTCCCAGTCCGGCGGTGGGCTGAATGTGCCGCCGTTGCCGCCGAGCGCGACGCGGCCGATGGTGAAGGCGACGAAGTAGAGCGGGACGATGGTCAACGGGTTGGTGTACAGCGTGGTCAGCAGCGCGAGCGGCAGGTTCACGCGGAAGACGACGCAGCAGCAGGCCGCGCCGAGCATCTGGAACGGCCCGGGAATCAGCCCGCAGAACAGCCCGGCGGCGACGGCGCCGGCCGCCGAATGCCGGTTCAGGTGCCACAGGCGGGGATGCAGCAGCGTGTTGGCGAAGGGCGCCAGCCAGCGGTTGCCGTGCACCGCCTGGTGATCGGGGAGGATTCGTCGAAGGTGTTTGCGCATGGTCCGACAAAATTCTAGCGCAGGCCGCCGGCGCCGATGCGCCTGAGCGTCCTCGCCTTCGCCGCCGGCGCCCTGCTGCTGCAGATGCAGGCGGCGTTGCCGACGACCGCGCAGTCGCTGGCGCTGGCCGCGCTTTTGCCGGTGGCGCTCGGCTGCCGGCGGCTGCGCCTGCCGGGCGCCGGCGTTTTCGTCGTCGTCGCCGCCTTCGCCCTCGGCTTTGCCTGGGCCGGGCTGCGCGCCGAATGGCGGCTGGCCGACGCGCTGCCCGCCGAATGGGAAGGGCGCGACGTCGAGCTGGTCGGCGTCGTCGCCGAGCTGCCGCAGGCCTTCGCCAACGGCGAGCGCTTCGTCTTCGCCGTCGAGTCGGTGGCGACGGCGGGCGCTGCCGTTCCCCGTCGCCTGATGCTCTCGCGCTACGCGAGCGGCAAGGCGGCAGAGGCCGATGCGGGCATCGCCGTCCGCGCCGGCCAGCGCTGGCGCTTCGTCGTCCGCCTCAAGCGTCCGCACGGCAACGCCAATCCGCACGGCTTCGACTACGAGGCCTGGCTGCTCGAACGCGGCATCCGCGCCGCCGGTTACGTCCGCGACAGGCCGGCCGGCGTCCTGCTGGCGGAGCGGGTGGCGCAGCCGGCCTACCTCGTCGAGCGCGCGCGCCAGGCGGTGCGCGACCGCTTCCTCGATACGCTCTCTGGCGCCGACTACGCCGGCGTCCTCGTCGCGCTCGCCGTCGGCGACCAGGGCGCCATCGCCGGCGACTTCTGGCAGCGCTTCGCGCGCACCGGCACGACGCACCTGATGAGCATCTCCGGGCTGCACGTGACCATGGTGGCGGCGCTCGCCGCCGGCCTCGCCGGCTTTCTCTGGCGCCGTTCGCCGGCGCTCGCGCTGCGCCTGCCGGCGCCGCGCGCGGCGATCGTCGCCGGCTGGCTGGCGGCGCTCTGCTACGTGTTCCTCGCCGGCTTCTCGGTGCCGGCGCAGCGCACGCTGTACATGCTCAGCGTCGGCGCGCTGGCGCTGCTCTCCGGGCGGCGCACGGCGCCGTCGCGGACACTGGCGCTGGCCCTGCTGGCGGTGCTCCTGCTCGATCCCTGGGCGCCGCTGGCGCCGGGCTTCTGGCTTTCCTTCGGCGCCGTCGCGCTGCTCTTCCACGCCGCCGGCGAGCGTCTCGGCGAACGCGCCTCGCGGCGTACCGCGCTCCTGCGCTGGGGCGCCGCGCAGTGGGCGGTGACGCTCGGCTCGCTGCCGCTGCTGCTGTTCTTCTTCCAGCAATTTTCGCTGGTCTCGCCGCTGGCCAACGCGCTGGCGATCCCGGCGGTCAGCCTGCTGGTGACGCCGCTGGCGCTCTTCGCCGCCGCGCTGCCGGTGCCGGCGCTGCTGCACCTCGACCACTGGCTGCTGTCCTGGGTGATGCGCTTCCTCGGCTGGCTCGCCGACCAGCCGCTGCTCGAACTGCCGGCGCCGCCGGCGTGGAGCGTCGCCGTCGCGCTCGTCGGCGTCGTCTGGCTGCTGCTGCCGCGCGGCTTTCCGGCGCGCTGGCTGGGCGCGCTGCTGCTCGCGCCGGCGCTCGCCGCCGGCGTGCCGCGGCCGTCCTTCGGCGAGGTCTGGCTGGACGTGCTCGACGTCGGCCAGGGGCTGGCCGTGGTCGTGCGCACCGCGTCGAAGACCCTGCTCTACGACACCGGGCCGCTCTACAGCGCCGAGGCGAACGCCGGCCAGCGGGTGGTGCTGCCGTACCTGCGCGCGATCGGCGTTGCGCGTCTCGACGCGCTGGTGGTGACGCACGCCGATTCCGATCATTCCGGCGGCGCCGCCAGCGTGCTCGCCGCCTTGCCGGTGGTGCGCGTGCTGTCGTCGATGCCGGCGCTGGCCGGCGAGCGCTGCGCCGCCGGCCAGGGCTGGCAGTGGGACGGCGTCCGCTTCGACGTGCTTCATCCGCCGGCGGGCGGGGTTGCCGGCGCGCGGCCGAACAACGTTTCGTGCGTGCTCAAGGTGAGCGCCGGCGGCGAAGCCATGCTCCTGCCGTCGGACATCGAGGCGCGCGACGAGCGGCGGCTGCTCGCCGCCGACGCCGCGGCGCTACACGCCGACGTGCTGCTGGCGCCGCACCACGGCAGCGGCACCTCGTCCACGCCGGCCTTCGTCGCCGCCGTCGGCGCGCGGCAGGTGATCTACGCCGTCGGCTACCGCAACCGCTTCGGCCACCCGCGCGCCGACGTCGTCGCGCGCTACGGCGATGTCCCGGCCTGGCGTACCGACCGCCACGGCGCGCTGTCGGTGCGCCTGGGCCGGGGCGTGCGCGTCGCCGCTTATCGCCTCGAACGGCCGCGCTACTGGCACGGGCGCTGACACCAGGGGGCCGCGGCACGCATGCTAGACTCCGCCGGTCTCTTTCGATGGAGCCTGGCATGGGCCTGTTTTCCCGCTTGTTCGGCCGGCGGCCGGCGGTGTCCTCGCCGCGCTTCGGCGAGGTGCTGTGCGCCGGCGCGCAATCCCTGCATCGCATGCGCTACGTCGAATGGGGCGACCCCGACAACCCGCGCGTGCTCGTCTGCGTGCACGGACTGACGCGCAACGCGCGCGACTTCGACCGGCTCGCCGCGGCCATGGCCGGCGATTACCGCATCGTCTGCCCCGACGTCGTCGGCCGCGGCCGCAGCGACTGGCTGGGCAACCCGGCCGGCTACGGCTTTCCGCAGTACGTCGCCGACATGATGGTGCTGCTCGCCCGCCTCGGCGTCGCGCAGGTGGACTGGCTCGGCACCTCGATGGGCGGGCTGATCGGTATGCTCGTCGCCAGCCAGGCGCATTCGCCGGTCCGCCGCCTGCTGCTCAACGACGTCGGGCCGGTGATCACCGCCGAATCGCTGCGGCGGATCGGCGAGTACGTCGGCAAGGCGCCGCGCTTCGCCGACATGGCCGAGGCCGAGCGCTACATCCGCTTCGTCAGCGCGCCGTTCGGCAAGCTCGACGACGCCGCGTGGCGCGAGCTGACCGAGAGCAGCGTGCGCCGCGACGCCGACGGTTCGTGGTCGATGGCGTACGATCCGGCGCTCGCCGAGCCTTTCCGCCAGGCCTACCTGCTGCATCAGGACGTCGACCTGTGGCCGGTCTACGACGCCATCCGCTGCCCGACGCTGGTCGTCCGCGGCGCCCGCTCCGACCTGCTCACCGCTGAGACGCACCGGGCCATGGGCGAGCGCGGGCCGCGCGCACAACTGGTGGAGATCGCCGACGTCGGCCATGCGCCGATGTTCCTCGATGCGGCGCAGATCGCGGTCGTGCGGCGCTTCTTCGGGGAGGGCATCTGATCAATTGCTTATTGGGAGGAAACTGGAACGGTCGACCTGCCAGTCACGATCCGGCCCGGGATGCCGAAGTCGTCGCCAGGGGCAATCGGAAGGCCCAGACACTCAAGGCCAGTGAGGCCAATGCACAGATGCCCGGTCAGACTCTTTTCGCCTACCGTGCAAGGATCAATTGCTCGTCCAGGCAAGCAAGACCAAGATTGTTCGAGGTAACGGCAACCCGGATATCCCGATTCTCGTGCTTTTGATTGACCATCCCCTCAAAAGCGAAATGCGGAAGGGCGCCCAGGGTCGTTAGTAGCATGGTTGCCCAGGCACCTAAGTGCGCTTGCGTTCAAGGCGGCCTTCGCCGCTTTCCCCAACGCCTTTCATTCCTTGTCTGAAAATAGGCATACAGCGACGTAAGATGGCCCCATGAAACCATCAGCCAAAAATCCGGACCGACACTGAAAAATGACGTCTTGTCCTGTTCGCAACATACCCTCATTCGTTCGCACGACCCGCATCCGGGCGCTGATCGCCGCTGCGTTTCTGACTGCCGCAACGCCTGCCGCAGCGCAATTTTCTCCCGGCCCGGAATACTTCAATCAACCCGCATTGGCAACCATCAATGTTTTACCGGCCTACAACGCCGGACTGAGTGGCCAGGGAATCAGGATCGGCCTGGTCGATAGCGGGATGAACCCCAATCACCTCGAATTCAACGGCGCGCTCATCGCCGCCTACGATGCCCTGACGGGAAAATCCGGCACAAGCAATTTCTCCGATTTCCTGGTCGATTACCAGAACCACGGCAGCCATGTGGCAAGCATCGCTGCGGGACGACTGGATGGGGCCGCGCGTCCGGGCAACATGCAGGGGGTGGCCTACAACGCCAGCCTGATCATGAGCGCCCTGGATTTCGTTCCCACATTGACCGAGCAGCAGATCGCCGCTGCGATTGATTACGCCAGCAGCCAGGGGGCCAGGGTCATCAACAACAGTTGGGGATCGGAGTCGGCCGGGGCTGGCGATCCGCAGGAATTCTACAAAAACAACCTTGCAACGAATCGACTCATCATCGATGCGATCCACACCGCCCTGGATCGGGGCAGTGTGATCGTGTTTGCCGCCAGCAATGAAAGTATGCCCGGCGATGTAGCGATCAATCCTTCCCTGGACTCCACCTTTCCTGCCTATGATGCAGCGATGGCTGCCAAGGGCGGGTTTATCGTCGTCGCTGCAACGACGAATGACGGTACTGCGCTGACGGATTACTCCAACCGTTGCGGCGTCGCCATGAATTACTGTATCGCTGCGCCGGGAGGAGACGCGCGGATGGACATGTTGCCGGGTGAAACGCCGGGTGACGTATGGATTCTCGGTGCCGACGCGCAATCGGATTCTTCGTATGCCGCCCATGCAGGCACCTCGATGGCTTCGCCGCTGGTTTCCGGCGCGGTCGCGCTGGTGGCCGAGCAATTTCCCTGGATGACCAATAAAAACCTGGCCACGACGATCCTGACCACCGGCAGCCGCGCGGCAACTCCCGATGCGGAATGGGGGCGAGGTCTGTTGAACGTCGGCAAGGCCATTCAGGGGCCGGGCATCTTCGAGGAAACCTTTACCGCCGATGTCACGGCGGGCTGGACGTCGACATTCGGCAATGACATTGCAGGCAGCGCCGGTCTCGTCAAACTCGGAACCGGCACTTTGGTACTGACCGGGATCAACACCTACGTCGGCGCCACCGCCATCGACGGCGGCAGCCTGAGAGTCAACGGCTCCATCGTCTCGAACACCACGGTCGGCAATGGCGGCATCCTTGGCGGCACGGGAACGGTGGCGGATGTGATCGTGGCAAGTGGAGGCAGGCTGGCCCCGGGCAACTCTCCCGGCACCCTCACGGCACACGGCTCGGTCGTGCAGCAGCCCGGCAGTGCGATCGACATCGAGATCGACGGCACGGGTAACGGCAACGGTGCCGGCAACCATGACCGCCTTGTCCTGACCGGCGTTGGCAGCACCTACACCGCCGGCGGCAGCCTCAACGTACTGCTGCGTGGTATCGACGGGTCGGCCGGCAATACCTACAGCCCGCCCTTGGGCCAGGGCTTTGCGTTTGTCAGCGCCCCCGGTGGTGTGCTGGGCAGCTTTGACCATTTGATACAGCCGCCGGAGGGTTTGCTGGCCGGCACGCGCATCGATCTGGTGTATGGCGCAACGGATCTGGCGCTGTACGCCACCCCGGCCTCGTATGCCGACATCGCTGCATCGGGCGTAGCCACCAACAGCAACCGCCAACAGGTGGGCACCATGCTGGAAACGCTTCGACCGGCATCGGGTCAGCGGGAAAACAACCCCGGCATCAAGCGGCTTTTCGATGGTCTGGCGGCAAAATCCGCCCGCACCCTGCTGGTCGCCATCGACCAACTCGGCGGGGTCGCTTATACCCAGTTGATCGGCATGAATCTGGAGAACAGCAAATTTCTCGTCAATCAGACCCTGGAAGCACTCGCCCGCCAGCGCCGCAGCGAGAATCTGGCTTGGCATCGCCCTGACGAGTCGGGCATACCCGGCGAGCCGGGCGAAGAAATCTGGGGGCAGGCGATCGGTCGGGCGACGACATGGCGCGGCGACGACTTCGGCTACCGCATCGATGATGCGCTGGGCGGCCTCATGGGCGGCTTCCAGAAGCGGCTCGATGCCCACACGCTGGCAGGCGTCTCGGTGGCCTATGCGGAAAGCCGCTCGCAACTCGCCCAGGGGATGGGCAGCAGCCAGCAGCACAGCCTGCAAGTCATGGGCCATGCCGGCTGCAGGTTCGATGATGGCTATTACCTGCAAGGGGCGATTGGCGGCGGCACCGGGAGAATCGATGCGAAGCGCCCGGTAGCCACGCTCGGCACGCAGAATCGGGCCACCATCGACACCCTCAACGTGGCCGCATCGATAATGGCCGGTTGGGTAACGACGGCGAGCAATGCGCTGCGCCATCAAATATCGTTCGGGCTGAACTATCTGTCGATGCGCAGCCTCGGGTTTACGGATCGCGGCAGTCAGCCGCTTGGCGCGCTGCATGTCGAGCCGCAGATGCACAGATCCTTGACGGCAACACTTGGCGGCTCCGTCAGCCGGCCATTCGTGGCAGCCGGTATCGATTGGAACATCACGGCGCTGGCGGGTTTGACGCACGAGTTTGCCGCCCGCCGCACCGCGCTGGATATCGGCTTGCTTGGGCAATCCATGGAGATGAAAAGTGCCGCGATCGGCCGCAATCGGCTGACACTGGGCGCGGCCCTCGCCGGTCAGGTCAACCGGCTGACGCGAATTGCATTCGAGATCGGCAACGAGTCGACCCACCGCTGGAATGCCACTTTGCTGGGGTTTTCAGCAAAATGGGCGTTCTGAAATGGCCGGCAATTTCCGTTGATACGCTGGCGGTTCCCAAGGCCGGTCATCGGCCCATCCGGCAGAAGCCCCCTGACAGGTTGCCCTGATTCATCATTGCTTACTGCTCCAGCGCCACATTCGCAGCCCCCTCCGCACCGACATACACGGCCAGAAGCCTGACGATGCCGCTACCCAGATTCATGCCGCGATGCGGTACATGCATCGCCTCGACCAGCGCATCTCCATGACGAAATGTTTTCACGCCCTCCGGGCCGTAATCGACGGTAAGTTCGCCTTCCAGGATATAGGCAACCAGCGGTACCGGGTGGCGGTGAAACGCAGCAGCGGCACCGGGGGCGACCGTCACCACGGCAACCGTGATCCTGGGTACCCCCGTGGGGTAACGAATATCCTCGCCAACCACCGTCTTGCCAGTGACCAGCAATTCCTGCACGGGATAGTAGTTCTGGTCACGCGCCTGCGCGCCGGAAACCAGCAGCGCCAACAGCAAGATGAATCGTTTCATGGGGATCCTCAATCATCGATAGGCGATTGCGACAGGCATTATGACCTGCCCTGATTCTTCGTGCCACGAGTTACCTGACTGGTTCTGAACGCACCGTGCCGGGGTCAGATAGCCCGGCGCAGAGTGCGGCCGCACCTCGTTGCGATGACGGCGCCACTGCGCGATGACGACACGCGCCTCAGTGCGGTTGCGAAACCGCCGGCGTACTGGGCTGCTCCCATGAAGGCCGCCGCAATACCCGCCCGAGGGCCGGCCTTCGCCATGGTCGGCGCGGCGAGATTGCCGAAAACGAGGCCCAGGCTACCGATGCAGGCGGCGAGTGCCGCGACGAATGCCCACATGCCTGCCTGTGTGAAGGAGAGGAGGCACAGTGCCAAGCCGGCCAGGGAGTGGGCGCCCAGCCCGGCAAGCAGCAAGGTTTCCGGTCCCCGGGACGGAAGCAGGCGCATATTCAACGCACCGCTCATGACGATCAGCACGGCGATGCTGCCAAAGATCAGGCCGAACTGGATCGACGAGGCCCCGAACTCCGTCATCAGCACGAACGGCGAGACGCTGATATAGGTGAACAGGGCGCCGAACAGCAGCGTGCCGGCCGCAGTATAGGCCATGTACGGCACGTTGCGCAGCAGACTGGCATACGCCCGCGCCACCGACCCGAAAAGGCGGCGGACTGCCTGATTCCGCCGCGCAAAGAAAAACGCCCGGCGGCTGCCGGGCGTTTTGTTTTGTGGCGGAGTGGACGGGACTCGAACCCGCGACCCCCGGCGTGACAGGCCGGTATTCTAACCGACTGAACTACCACTCCGCGTCGGTGAAGCATGGGGCTGCAGGGGTGAGTCTGCAGCCGCCTGAATTGGCGTCCCCACGGGGATTCGAACCCCGGTTATCGCCGTGAAAGGGCGGTGTCCTAGGCCTCTAGACGATGGGGACAATCGTCGAACCGTTTCCTTCGTGCTGGTGGAGGTAAGCGGGATCGAACCGCTGACCTCTTGCATGCCATGCAAGCGCTCTCCCAGCTGAGCTATACCCCCGGCCCGAAAGAAGCGCGCATTATAGGGAAGGGCCGCAGGCTTGTAAAGCGCGCCGCCCGCGTTTTCGCTCCCATTCCTACAGGGTGAGCATGTTCTCCAGTTCGCGGACGATGGCGGTCATCCTGTCCTGCTGGCTGCTCTCCGCCATCTGCGCTTCGAGGACCTTGGCGATGCCTTCGCTGCAGATGGCGGCGATGTACTCTTCCTGTGTCTCGGTCAGCGCCAGGCTGACGTAGGCGCGCTCCAGCCGCGTCGTCAGGTCCTGGATGGCCATGCCGGTGGCGACGCGCGTGTGCCGCTGCTCCTGGTCGATCTCGCCGAGCGCCGCGGTGATCCGCTGTACGGCGGCGGCGACGCGTTCGTTGCGCCGGTAGGTCTGCGCTTCGGCGATCAGCGTGTTGGCGCGGACCTCGGCGCTCTCGATGAGGACCGCGAGGTGGTCGCGCAGGCGGCCGCAGCGCTCGGCGTCCTCGGTCGGCATGTTGCTGACCAGCATCGAGACGCGCGGATAGGTGATCGACAGGCGGTTGCGGTACTGCACGATACGGTCCATGCCGGTCATGTGCCCGATCACCGAGGATTCCAGCGGACTGGCCTCGCCGCGCGAGGCCAGCGTCAGCGGGCCGTCCGGCGTGCGTACCTGGACCGCGCCCTCGAGGCCGTAGTCGGCGAGCCCCCGGAGCGTGGTCTGCGCCAGGACCTGGTAGTCGGTGCAGGAATTGAAGGCCTGCAGGATCTGCAGCAGCGAGCCGACCTCGCTCATGCTGCTCATCGCCGTCATCGCCGTGCGGCTGGCGTAGCTGGCCATCTCCTTGAGCTGCGCCTTCTCGCTGATCCGGCCGAGCAGGCCGGCGACCTTGGCCTGCAGCTCGCGCAGGTCGATCGGCTTGACGATGTAGTCGTCGGCGCCGGCCTCGTAGCCGCGCAGGCGGGCCTCGATCTGGTCGTGCGCGGAGATGAAGATGACGGGAATGACGGCGAGCTCGAAATCGTTCTTCAGCCGGCGGCAGGTTTCGTAGCCGTCCATGCCCGGCATCTCGACGTCGAGCAGGACGAGGTCCGGCCGCTCGGCGCCGGCCGCCTCCAGGCAGGCTTCGCCGCTGCCGACGCCGATCACGTGGTAGCAGTCGCCGATCGCTTCGCCGACGATCGTCCGCATCAGCTCATCGTCGTCGACGACGAGGATTTTGTGTCCGTCCGCCATCCTTGCGCTCCTTTGCTTTCGACGATTCATTATGCATGAATCGGCGAGGGAAGTTCCAGCTTCCGCCGGCCGGCGTCAGCCGCCTGCGGCAGGCAGCGGATCGAGCCGGAAGAAGGCGGCCAACTGTGCGTAGACCGCCGGGTATTCGTCGCGCAGCGTGCGCGGCGTCTCGAAGAAGGCCTCGGCGAGGACGGCGAAGAATTCGCCGGGGCTTTCGGCGGCGTAGGGGTCGATGGCGGTGTCCTCGCCGGCGTCTACGCGCTCGCAGAAGTCGTCGTAGGCCGCCGCCATCGCCGCCTCCCAGTCCGCCGGCGACATGCCCGGGTGCAGCGGCGGCAGGCCGTCGGCCTCGCCGTTGATCATGTCCAGCTTGTGCGCGAACTCGTGGATGACCACGTTGTAGCCGTCGCCGGCCATCTCCACGTCCTGCCAGGAGACGAGTAGCGGTCCGCCGCCCCAGGCTTCGCCGGCGGCGATCTCGTCGTACTCGTGCACGACGCCGTCCTCGTCGACGACGCTGCGCGGGATGACGAATTCGGCCGGGTAGACGACGATGCCGACCCAGCCGGCGTACCAGTCGAGGCCGAGGTTGAGGATCGGCAGGCAGCCCTGGACGGCGATCGAGAGCTTCATGCGGTCGTCGAGTTCGAGGCCGCCGGTGGCGGCGAACTCCTTCTCTTCGAGGAAGCGGCCGACGAGCGCGCGCAGCCGCTGCCACTCGTCGGCCGAGAGCCAGTCGAGGAAGTCCAGCTCGGCCCGGACCGCGTGCCACAGATCGTCCGGAATGCCGGCGGCCGGCCGCCGGCCGAACAGGCGCGAGACGAGGCGGCCGATCATCGGCGGGGGCCGGGGCGCGTCGCCGTCGTCAGCCAGATGCCGGCGAAGATCATGGCGATGCCCGCGTAGTGGTACCAGAGCGGCACCTCGGCGAGGAAGATCGCCGACAGGATCGTGCCGAACACCGGCATCAGGTGGATGAACAGGCTGGCCTTGCTGGCGCCGACCTCGCCGACCGCGCGGTTGTAGAAGACGTAGCCGACGAAGCTGGGGAAGACGCCGACGTAGAGCAGCGCGGCGAACGATCCCCAGTGCAGGTCGATGTGCCGGTCGTTCGCCAGCTCCCAGGCGTAGGCCGGGACGAGGACGGCGACGCCGACGGCGGTGAAGGCGGCGAGCATCAGCATCGGGTGCACGCCGGCCGGGCGCCACTGCAGGCCGATGGTGTAGATCGCCCAGACCAGCACGGCGCCGAGCATCCACAGGTCGCCGACGTTGAGGGCGAGCGCGCCGAGCGCGGCCGGGTCGCCGCGCAGCACGATGGTGGCGACGCCGACGAAGGAGAGCGCCACGCCGAGGCCTTCCACCCGCTGCAGCCGCTTCTTCAGGAACAGCCAGGAGAGCGCGATGGTGGCGATCGGAATGAAGGAGTTGAGCAGCAGGGCGTTGGTCGCCGCCGTGTATTGCAGCGCCACGTAGGCCAGCGTGTTGTAGCCGCCGACGCCGAGCACGCCGAGGACGAGCACCGGCTTCCAGCCCTTCTTCAGGAGCGGCCACTGCGCGCGCAGGTGCGGCAGCGCCAGCGGCAGCACGAGCAGCAGCGCGATGGTCCAGCGCCAGAAGGCCAGCGCCATCGGCGGCACGTCGCCGCGGACGGCGCGGCCGATGACCATGTTGCCGGCCCAGAACAGCGCGGTCAGCGTGAGCAGCAGGTAGGGATGGGCGAGGCGCGGCGGCATCGGGCTCGGGTCCTTGGCGAAGGGGGGCATTGTATAATTGCGGCATGGTTTCCGTCGTCCATTCCGTCGCTGCCCAGAGCGACTTCGAACAATCCCTCAGCACGCTTTGCGAAGGTCTCTCCGACGAAGAGTCGGCGCTCGTCCGCGAGGCTGCGGACTTCGCCTGCGAGATCTACGGCGAACACACCCTCGGCAGCGGCGAAGGCGTCTGCTCGCATGCGCTCGGCATGGCGCTGATCCTGGTCGGGCTCAAGCTCGACGCCGCCTCGCGCCTGGCGGCGCTGCTCTTCGCCGTGCCGACCTACGACGAGCACGGCCTGGCCAAGATCGAGGCACGCTTCGGCGACGCCGCCGCGCACCTGGTCGGCGGCATCACGCGCCTGAACCGCCTGCGCCCGATCACCCGCGATTTCGTCGCCGACGCCGCGGCCAGCCCGCAGGAGATGAAGACGCAGGTCGAGGTGCTGCGCAAGATGCTGCTGGCGATGGTCGAGGACATCCGCGTCGTGCTGCTGCGGCTTGCCTCGCGCACACAGACGCTGCGCTACTACGCGGCGAACCCGGACGAGCTGCGCGTCGAGGTGGCGCGCGAGACGCTCGAACTCTATTCGCCGCTGGCCAACCGGCTCGGCGTCTGGGAGCTGAAGTGGGAGCTGGAGGATCTTTCCTTCCGCTTCATGCATCCCGATCTCTACAAGAAGATCGCCGGCCAGCTCGACGAGAAGCGGCTGGAGCGCGAGCAGTTCATCGCCGACGCGATCGAGCGCCTGCGCAGCGAGCTGGCCGCGGTCGGCGTGAAGAAGGCCGAGGTCTACGGCCGGCCGAAGCACATCTACAGCATCTGGAACAAGATGCGCAAGAAGGGCGTCGAGTTCTCCGAGGTGTACGACGTGCGCGCGCTGCGCGTCATCGTCGACGACGTCAAGGAGTGCTACACCGCGCTCGGCATCGTGCACAACATCTGGACGCCGATCCCGAAGGAGTTCGACGACTACATCTCGAATCCGAAGGGCAACAACTACCGCTCGCTGCACACCGCCGTGCGCTGCCCGGACGGGCGCAGCCTGGAAGTGCAGATCCGCACCTGGGAGATGCACCGGCACGCCGAGCTCGGCATCGCCGCGCACTGGCGCTACAAGGAAGGCGCGAAGCGGAGCGAGGACAACTACGACGAGAAGATCGCCTGGCTGCGCCAGCTTCTGACCTGGAAGGACGAGGTCGCCGATTCCTCGGATTGGGTCGCGCACTACAAGCAGGCGGCGCTCGACGAGACGATCTACATATTGACGCCGCAGGGCCGCGTCGTCGACCTGCCGCGCGGCGCGACGCCGATCGACTTCGCCTACCGCGTGCACACCGACCTCGGCCACCGCTGCCGCGGCGCCAAGGTGGACGGCGCGCTGGTGCCGCTCAACACCGCGCTGACGACCGGGCAGCGCGTCGAGATCGTCGTCGCCAGGGAAGGCGGGCCGTCGCGCGACTGGCTCAACCCCGCGCTCGGCTACCTGATCACGCACCGCGCCCGCACCAAGGTGCGCGCCTGGTTCTCCAACCTGGCGCTGGAAGAGACGCTGGCCGAGGGGCGGGCGTTCGTCACCAAGGAACTGCAGCGGCTCGGCCAGGGCGGCGTGAACATCGACGAACTGGCCGAGAAGCTCGGCTTCGCCAAGGCCGATGACCTCTACATCGCCGCCGGCCGCAACGAGCTCGGCCTGCGCCAGTTCCAGGTCGCCGCGCGCGGCAGCGAGATGCCGGTCGAGGAGCGCACGATGCCGGAGCCGGGGCGGCGGAAGAAGGCGCCCGAGGCCGACCGCGGCATCCTCATCGTCGGCGTCGACAAGCTCTTGACGCAGCTCGCGCGCTGCTGCAAGCCGGCGCCGCCGGACGAGATCCACGGCTTCGTCACGCGCGGCAAGGGCGTTTCGATCCACCGCGCCGACTGCCCGAACTTCGCCAACCTCGCCGCGCTGCACCCGGAGCGCGTGATCGAGACCGACTGGGGCGCGCGGCAGGAAGGCTGCTTCCCGGTGGACGTGGTCGTCGACGCGCACGACCGCCAGGGGCTGCTGCGCGACGTCTCCGACGTCTTCGCCCGCGAGCGGCTCAACGTCATCGCCGTCAACACGCAGTCGAAGCAGGGCAAGGCGCACATGAGCTTCACCGTCGAGGTGAACAACCTGCAGCAGTTGAACCGCACGCTCGGCCAGGTGCACGAGGTGGCGGGCGTGGTCGGCGTGCGGCGGGCCTGAGCGCCTAGCGCAGCGAGCGGTAGACTCCCGCGCGCCGGCGCTTGCCGAGCACCAGTTGCCACAGCTGGCCCTGGCGCGAGCGGAAGAAGCCGGCGGAACTCATCAGGTAGTAGCGCCACATGCGGTAGAAGCGCTCGTCGTAGCTGGCCTGCAGCGTCGGCCAGGCGTGGTCGAAGTTCTCCCACCAGGCCAGCAGCGTCCGGTCGTAGTCGGCGCCGAAGCTGTGCCAGTCCTCGATCAGGAAATGGCCTTCCAGCGCCGCGGCCAGCTCGCGCGCCGACGGCAGCTTGCCGTTGGGGAAGATGTAGCGGTCGATCCAGGCGTCGGTGTGCCGGCTGGTGGCGTGCACGCCGATGGTGTGCAGCAGGAACAGGCCGTCGTCGGCGAGCGCGCGGCCGACCGCCGAGAAGTAGGCGCCGTAGTTCTTCGGCCCGACGTGCTCGAACATGCCGACCGAGACCGCCTTGTCGAAGCGGCCGTCGAGGTCGCGGTAGTCCATCAGTTCGATGCTCACCGGCAGGCCGGCGCAGCGCTCGCGCGCCAGCGCCTGCTGCTCGCGGGAAACGGTGATGCCGGTGACGCGCACGCCGTGGTTTTCCGCGGCGTGGCGGGCGAGCCCGCCCCAGCCGCAGCCGATTTCGAGCAGGTGCTCGCCCGGGCGCAGTTCCAGCTTGCGGCAGATCAGCTCGAGCTTGGCGCGCTGGGCTTCCGCGAGCGTCGTCGCGTTCGGCCAGTAGGCGCACGAATAGCTCATGCTCGGGTCGAGCATGGCCTCGAAAACGTCGTTGCCGATGTCGTAGTGCTGTTCGCCGACCTGGAAGGCGCGGCGGACCGACTGCAGGTTGAAGATGCCGTGGCGCAGGATTTCGCCGAGCAGGCGCAGACGCGCCCGGCCGCCGAGGCGCGTCTCGGCGTCGACGCCCATCAGCCGGGCGAACAGCTCGTCCAGCCGCAGGCATTCCCACTGGCCGTCCATGTAGGCTTCGCCGAAGCCGAGCGAACCCTGCGTCAGGATCCGCCGGTAAAGGCGTTCGTCGTAGACCTGGATGTCCCAGGGCGCATCGCCGTTGAAGGCCACGCCCGCTTCCGCGGCCAGTTCGGCGAGCACGTCGGGGGCGGCATTCCGGCAGGTTCCGGGAGTCTGGTTGCCGCTCAACCAAGCATCCGTCTTCATGTGCACCTCGAGCCGGAGTTTTGATTGCCTACAGCATAAGCGCCGCCCCGCCCGATCGCAAACCGCGGCGGCGCTCAGGCGGTGCCGGGCTTCAGCGCCTCGACCAGCTCGCACTGGGCGCAGCGCGGCTTGCTGCGTCTGCCCGGCCGCTTGCGGTGGTAGCTGCCGTCCGGGCGCATCTCCCAGGCCTGCACGTTGTCCGCCAGATAGATCTTCAGCCCCTCGTTGATCACGCGCTGCTTCAGCTTGCGGTCGAGGATCGGGAAGCCCAGCTCGATGCGCCGGAAGAAGTTGCGGTCCATCCAGTCGGCGCTGGAGAGGATCACGTTCTCCTTGCCGCCGGCGTGGAAGTAGAAGATGCGGTGGTGTTCGAGGAAGCGGCCGACGATCGAGCGCACGCGGATGTTCTCGGAAAGCCCCTTGATGCCGGGGCGCAGCGTGCACACGCCGCGCACGATGAGGTCGATCCTGACGCCGGCCTGCGAGGCTTCGTAGAGGCCGGCGATGATCTCCGGTTCGAGCAGCGAGTTCATCTTGGCGATGATGCGCGCGCGCTTGCCGGCGCGCGCCGCCGCCGCCTCTTCCTCGATCGCCGCGATGACGTTGGCGTGCAGCGAGAACGGCGCCTGCCACAGGTGCTTGAGCGCCTGCGCGCGGCCCAGCCCGGTCAACTGCTTGAAGACCTCGTTCACGTCGGCGCCGACGTCCTCGTTGCAGGTGAGCAGGCCGAAGTCGGTGTAGAGGCGCGCGGTGCGCGGATGGTAGTTGCCGGTGCCGAGGTGCACGTAGCGGCGCAGCACGTCGCCCTGCCGGCCTTCCTCGCGGCGCACGATCATCAGCATCTTGGCGTGCGTCTTGTAGCCGACGACGCCGTAGACGACGTGCGCGCCGACCTCCTCGAGCTTGGTCGCCCAGCCGATGTTCGCCTCCTCGTCGAAGCGCGCCATCAGCTCGACGACGACGGTGACCTCCTTGCCGTTCTGCGCGGCGCGGATCAGCGAGCGCATCAGCACCGAGTCGGTGCCGGTGCGGTAGACGGTCATCTTGATCGCCACCACCTTCGGATCGGCGACCGCCGCCTCCAGCATCTCGATCACCGGCGTGAAGCTCTGGAACGGGTGGTGGAGCAGGATGTCGCCGGCGCGGATCGCCGAGAAGATGGTCGGCTTCTTGGTCAGCGCCGCCGGGACGCTCGGCGCGAAGCCGGAGAACTTGAGGTCGGGCCGGTCCACGCTGTCCGGCACCTGCATCAGGCGGACCAGGTTGACCGGGCCGGAGACGCGGTAGAGGTCGTCCTCCTCCAGCCCGAACTGTTCGAGCAGGAAGCGCGTCATCTGCGGCGAGCAGTCGTCGGCGACCTCCAGGCGCACGGCGTCGCCGAAGTGGCGCTGCGGCAGCTCGCCCTGGATCTTGGCGCGCAGGTTCTTCACCTCTTCCTCGTCGACGAAGAGATCGGAATTGCGCGTGACGCGGAACTGGTAGCAGCCGCGCACCGCCATGCCGGCGAACAGGTGGCCGACGAAGCCGTGCAGGATCGAGGAGAGGAAGACGAAGCCGTGCGGGCAGCCGGCCAGCGTCTCGGGCAACTGGATGACGCGCGGCAGGAGGCGCGGCGCCTGCACGATGGCGGCGTTCGAGCTGCGGCCGAAGGCGTCCTTGCCTTCCAGCTCGACGGCGAAGTTGAGGCTCTTGTTGAGCACGCGCGGGAAGGGGTGCGAGGGGTCGAGGCCGATCGGCGTCAGCAGCGGCATCACCTCGCGCACGAAGTAGCCGTGGATCCACTCGCGCTGCGCCTCGGTCCACGCGCTGCGCCGCAGGAAGTGGATGCCCTCGTCGACCAGCCGCGGCAGGAGGTCCTGGTTGAGCAGCTCGTACTGTTCGGCGACGATCGCGTGCGCCTCGTCGGCCATCAGGCGGAAGACCTCGGCCGCCGGCCGGCCGTCGCTGCCGAGGAAGCTCGAACCGAGCTTGATCTGCTCCTTGATGCCGGCGGCGCGGATTTCGAAGAACTCGTCGAGGTTGCTGCTGACGATGCACAGGAAGCGCAGGCGTTCGAGCAGCGGCGTCGTCGCGTTCTGCGCCTGCGCCAGCACGCGCCGGTTGAAGGCGAGCAGGCCGAGTTCGCGGTTCAGGTAGTTCTCCGGCGGGAAGTGCTGCTTGCGCGAGCGCAGCATGGTCGGGCGTGAGGTCATGTCGCGTGGCGTCCGGGGGCGAAGTCGAGGTGCGTCATCGTGTTGCACGAATATTACGCCAGTATTTCAGCGCCCGGCGCCGGCCGGGGCGGCCCCGCGCGGGTGATAGAATCCCGGCATTTTCCAGACGACGGGGGCGGCGAGCCGGTGGGGTACGAACTGATAGCGGCGGTGGATCTGGGGTCGAACAGCTTCCGGTTGCAGGTCGGGCGCGTGCTCGACGACCAGATTTACCCGCTCGACGCGATCAAGGAGCCGGTGCGCCTGGCCTCCGGCCTGACCGCCGGCAAATACCTCGACCAGACCTCGCAGCAGCGCGCGCTGCAGGCCCTTTCGCGCTTCGGCGAGCGCCTGCGCGGCTTCGCCCCGGAGGCGGTGCGGGCGGTGGCGACGAACGCGCTGCGCGTGGCGAAGAACGCGATGGACTTCCTGCCGCTGGCCGAACGCGCCCTCGGCTTTCCCATCGAGATCATCGCCGGCCGCGAGGAGGCGCGCCTGATCTACCTTGGCGCCATCCACTCGCTGCCGCCGGCGCAGCACAAGCGGCTGGTCGTCGACATCGGCGGCGGTTCGACCGAATTCATCATCGGCCGCCGCATCGAGCCGCAGTTGATGGAGTCGCTGTTCATGGGCTGCGTCAGCTACACGCTGCGCTTCTTTCCCGACGGCCGCATCGACCGCCGGCGGCTGCGCGAGGCGAAGATGGCCGCGGCCAGCGAAATCCAGCACATCGCCCACGAATACCGCCGGCACGGCTGGCGCGAGGCGGTCGGCTCGTCCGGCACGGCGCGAGCGATCGCCGACCTGCTCGAACTGAACCGGCTGAACCCGGGCGGCGTCGCCGGCCTGACGCGCGACGGGCTGGAACACCTGCAGTCGCTGCTGCTCAAGGCCGGCTCGGTGCCCGATCTCGGCCTCGCCGGCCTGCGCGCCGACCGCATT
This sequence comes from Rhodocyclaceae bacterium, assembly GCA_019455325.1. Taxonomy (GTDB): domain Bacteria; phylum Pseudomonadota; class Gammaproteobacteria; order Burkholderiales; family Rhodocyclaceae; genus Proximibacter. The sequence continues at coordinate 61,156 of JACFMQ010000012.1, forward strand.
CCGGTGCTGCCGGGCGGCATCGCCATCATGAGCGCGGTCTTCGACGAACTCGACCTGGCGCACATGACCTATTCCGACGGCGCCCTGCGCCTGGGCGTGCTCTACGACCTGCTCGGCCGTTTCCACCACCACGACATGCGCGACGTCACCGTCGCCCAGTTCATGCGCCGCTACCAGGTCGACGCGCGCCAGGCGGAGCGCGTCGAGCGCACGGCGCTGCGCTTGCTGGCGCAGATCGACGGCCCGCCGGCGACGCCGGAGCAGGAGGCCGACGCCAGCTTCCTCGGCTGGGCGGCGAAGCTGCACGAGGTCGGCATTTCCGTGGCGCACAGCGGCTACCACAAGCACGGCGCCTACATCCTGACCTTCGCCGACATGCCCGGCTTCTCGAAGAAGGACCAGGCGCGGCTGGCGCTGCTCGTCTTCGGCCACCGCGGCAAGCTCGACAAGATCACCGGCCTGCCGTCCGGCGACGGCAACTGGCGCCTGCTGCTCGCGCTGCGTCTCGCCGCCGTCCTGCACCGCTCGCGCGACGGCGTGCCGCTGCCGGCCTGCCGCGTGCGCGCGCAGGGCGAGGGCTTCGTCCTCGAACTGCAGAGCGACTGGCTGGCGGCGCATCCGCTGACCGCCGTCGCGCTCGACGAGGAAATCACCGCCTGGGCGCGCGTCGACAAGCCGCTGCGCATCAAGCAGCGCAACTTCAAGGCGGACGGCTGACGTGCTGCCGCCGGCTGCGATCTCCTGCGAGGCGCGCGACGGGCGGCAGATCGTCCGCCTGAGCGGACACTGGACGCTGGCCGCGCTGCCGCCGTCGCCGGCCGCGCTCGAAGCGCAGTTGCGCGGGTTGGCCGACGCGGCGGCGAGCTGGGACCTGTCGCAGGTGGGGCGCCTGGACAGCGCCGGCGCGCTGCTGCTGTGGCGCGCCTGGGGGCGGCGCTGGCCGGCGGCGGCGGAGATCCCGGAAGCGCACCGCCGCGTGCTGATGCGCGCCGAATCGGTGCCGGCGCCGCCGCCGGCGCGCGCCGGCGGCGGGCGGCACCCGCTGCTGGCGGCCGGCCGCCTCGCGCTCTTGGCCGGCGGCCACCTGCGCGACCTTGTGGCGCTCGCCGGGCAGCTCGTGCTCGACCTCCTCTGGCTCTTCGCCAACCCCCGGCAGGCACCGCTGCGCGAGTTCTCCGCCACCCTCTACAAGAGCGGCGCCATGGCCTTGCCGGTGACGGCGCTGGTCGGCTTCCTCATCGGCGTCGTCGTCTCCTATCTTTCCTCGCTGCAGCTCAGCCTCTTCGGCGCCGAGGCGTTCATCGTCAACATCCTCGGCATGAGCATCATCCGCGAGCTCGGGCCGGTGCTGGTGGCCGTGCTCGTCGCTGGCCGCTCCGGCTCGGCGATGACCGCGCAGATCGGCGTCATGCGCGTCACCGAGGAGATCGACGCGCTGGCGACGATGGGCGTCTCGCGCTCGCTGCGCCTGGTGCTGCCGAAGGTGGCGGCGCTGGCGCTGGCCATGCCGCTGCTCGTCGTCTGGTGCTCGGCGGCCGGCGTCTTCGGCGGCCTGGTCGCCGCCAACCTGCAGCTCGACCTCTCCTGGGGCTTCTTCATCGAGGCCCTGCCGCGCGCGGTGCCGCTGCCCAACCTCTGGATCGGGCTGGCCAAGGGCTTCGTCTTCGGCCTCCTGATCGGCCTCGTCGCCTGCCACTTCGGCCTGCGCGTGAAGCCGAACACGGAGAGCCTGTCGACGATGACGACGAGCGCGGTGGTCAGCTCGATCACCATCGTCATCCTCGCCGACGCGGTCTTCGCCATCCTCACGCGCAACGTGGGGCTGCCGCTGTGAACGAGCCGGTCATCGACGTCCGCGGCGTGTGGACGCGCTTCGGCGAGACCGTGGTGCACGAGGACATCAGCCTCGCCGTCGAGCGCGGCGAGATGCTCGGCCTGGTCGGCGGCTCGGGCAGCGGCAAGACCACGCTCTTGCGCGAGGTGGTCGGCCTGCTGCGGCCGAGCCGCGGCGAGGTGCGGCTGTTCGGCCGGCCGATCCTCGACCCGGACCCGGACGTGCGGCGCGAGGTGCGCCGCCGCTTCGGCATGCTCTTCCAGCAGGGGGCGTTGTTCTCGGCGCTGTCGGTCTTCGACAACATCGCCTTTCCGCTGCGCGAGCTGAAGCGGCTGGACGAGCCGCTGATCCGCGACCTCGTGCTGATGAAGATGGCGATGGTCGAGCTCGCCCCGGAGATGGCCGGGCTGATGCCGGCCGAGCTGTCCGGCGGCATGGTCAAGCGCGTGGCGCTGGCCCGGGCGCTGGCGCTCGAACCGGAACTGCTGGTGCTCGACGAGCCGACCGCCGGTCTCGACCCGGACCGCAGCGAAAATTTCGTAAAATTGATCCGTACGCTGCAGCGCGAACTCGATTTCACCGTCATCATGGTCACCCACGACCTGGCGACGCTGGCCGGTCTGGCCAGCCGCGTGGCGGCGCTGTCGGAGCGGCGCCTGGTGGCGCACGGAACCCTTGAGGAGGTCATGGCGGTGGATCATCCCTTCGTCCGCAGTTTCTTCGCCAGCCTGCGCCGGCCGGCGGGGGCCTGAACATGGAAAACCGCGCGCACGCGCTGGTCGCCGGCCTGTTCACGCTGTTCCTGCTGGCGGCGGCGGTGGCCGCCGTCCTGTGGTTCGGCGGCAAGCGGGAGGCGACCCTCGACTACCTGGTGGTGACGCAGCAGAACGTCTCCGGCCTCAACCAGCAGGGGCAGGTCCGCTACCGCGGCATCCGCGTCGGCCGCATCGAGTCGATCCGCCTCGACCCGCGGAGCACGCGCGACATCCTCATCCGCATCAGCATCGCCCGCGACGTGCCGGTGACGCGCGCCACCGTCGCCCGCCTCGGCTACCAGGGAGTGACCGGCATCGCCTTCGTGTCGCTCGACGACGACGGCAGCGATCCGACGCTGCTCGCGCGCAGCGACGGTCCGCCGCGCATTCCGATGCTGCCCTCGCTGATGCAGGAGCTGTCCGAGTCGGGCAGCGCCACGCTGCGCCAGGCGCAGCGCCTGCTCGCCTCGGCCAACGAACTGCTGAACCCGGAGAACCGCGCGCGCATCGGGCGCACGCTGGCCAACCTGGAAAGCGGCAGCGCCGGCCTGAACGCAACGCTGGCCGAGGCGCGCGCACTGCTCGCCGACCCGCGCGTCAAGCGCCTCGGGCCGGCCATCGCCAAGATCGACGACGCCGCCGACAGCGCCCGGCAACTGCTCGGCGACGCGCGCGTGCTGGTGCCGCGCCTGGTGGCGCTGACCGAGCGGCTCGACCGGATGATCGGCGAGAGCAACGGCGCCGGCGTCGCCGCCGCCAGCGTCCGCCTGCAGGAACTCGGCCGCGAGCTGACGCTGACCTCGCGGCAACTGACGCACACGCTGCAGATGCTCGAAGACGCCCCGCAAAGCCTCCTCTTCGGCCCGCCGCCGCCGGCCCCCGGCCCCGGCGAGGCCGGCTTCGTTCCTCCCCCGTCGAAACCATGAACGCCAAAATCCTGCTCGCCGTCGTCGCCGCCTTCCTCGTCGCCGCCTGCGCCGGCGCTGGCCGCAGCCGCGCCGACCTGGCCATCTACGATCTCGGGCCGGCGCTCCTGCCGTCGTCGCCCGGCCCGTCCGGCGTCGCCGTCGAGGTCCGCCTGCCGGTCTGGCTCGACGGCCTGGCGATGAATTACCGGCTGAACTACGCCGACCCGCTGCGCGTGCACGGCTACGCCCAGGCGCGCTGGGCGGCGTCGCCGGTGCAGTTGCTGCAGCAGCGGCTGCGCCAGCAACTGGCGCTGGCGGCGACGGTGGCGCCGTGCACGCTGCGCGTCGAACTCGACGATTTCAGCCAGTCCTTTGCCTCGCCGGCGGCGAGCGCGGCCGTGCTGCGCGGCGAGGCGCTGCTGCTCGGCAAGGGGCTGGCGCCGCAGGCGCGCCTGCCGGTGCAAATCGACGTACCGGCGGCGAGCGCCGACGCTGCCGGCGGCGCCGCCGCGCTCGCCGCCGGCGCTGACCGGCTGGCCGCGGCGCTCGCCGGCTGGCTTCGGGATCAGGATCTGGCCGCGTGCCGCAGTTGAACGAAAGGGAGGAAAAGCATGGAAGATCAGGAACAGGTGCTGCTGCGCGAGGACCGCGCCGACGGCGTGACGGTGCTGACGCTGAACCGGCCGGCGCAGTTCAACTCGCTGTCGCTGGCAGTGCTCGGCGCGCTGCAGTCGGCGCTCGACGACATCGCCGGTGACGCGGCGGTCCGCGTCGTGGTCATCGCCGGCGCCGGCAAGGCCTTCTGCGCCGGGCACGACCTGCGCGAGATGCGCGCCAATACGGAAAAGGCCTTCATGCAGAAGCTGTTCAAGGCCATGGCGAAGGTGTGCACGACGCTGCAGCGCCTGCCGCAGCCGGTGATCGCGCGCGTGCACGGCGTCGCCACGGCGGCCGGCTGCCAACTGGTCGCCGCCTGCGACCTGGCGGTGGCGGCGGACGTCGCGCGCTTCGGCACCTCCGGCATCAACGTCGGTCTTTTCTGCACTTCGCCGGGCGTCGCGCTGTCGCGCAACGTCGGCCGCAAGGCGGCGCTCGAAATGCTGCTCACCGGCGGCCTGATCGACGCGCCGACGGCGCTGCGGCAGGGGCTGGTCAATCGCGTGGTGCCGGCCGAGCGGCTCGACGAGGAGGTGGCGGCGCTGGCGGCGACGATCGTCGCCAAGTCGCCGCTCGCCGTCGGCATGGGCAAGCGCGCCTTCTACGAACAGTTGGAGATGGGCGTCGAGGCCGCCTACCAGCTCGCCGGCGAGACCATGGCCTGCAACATGATGAGCGCCGACGCGGCCGAGGGCATCGACGCGTTCACCGAGAAGCGTCCGCCGACCTGGACCGGGAAGTAGCGGCGCCGGCCTGCCGCGCCGGATCGTCGCGCGACGGAATGCGCCAGACCCAGGTGCTGGCGCCGATGCCGACGGCGACGAGGAAGAGCTGTGCCCACGGATAGTTCGAGACGACCCAGATCGAGACGCAGATCGACAGGCTCATCAGGGCGACGGCGTATTTCTTCGTGCGCAGCGGCAGGCTGCGGTATTCCTCCCACTCGCGGATCACCGGGCCGAAGCCGGGGTGGGCGAGCAGGCGGCGGTGGAAGCGTTCCGACGCCCTGGCGTAGCAGGCGGCGGCGAGCAGGATGAACGGCGTCGTCGGCAGCACCGGCAGGAAGACGCCGGCGATGCCGAGAAGCAGCGCGACGGTGCCGGCGATCCACAGCAGCCAGCGTACCAGCGGCGAGGAATGCGGGCGGTACGTGGACGGCGCGTCGGTTTTCGGGGCGGGGGAGGGCGGCGCAGGTTCGTTCATCGTGCCGGTATTTTACCGGCCGGTGATGCGTTCTGCGATCCAGCGCTTGAATTCGGCGATTTTCGGCTGGCTGCGGTCGTAGGCCATCAGGCTGTGGCCGAAGACGTAGGCGAAGACGAGGATGCTGCGCGCGCGCGCCTCGTCGTCGGGGAAACCGAGCTGGACGAAGAGCCGGCGCGTGCATTCGAGACGGTAGGTGTCGACTTCCTCGACCACCGCGTTCACCTTCGCATCGTGGCGCGCCCAGTCGCGCACCGCCAGTTCGATCGAGATTCCCTTGCGGTTGCGCACCGCGCTGTAGACGTCGATGACGTGGTGAATCTGCTCCAGCTCCCTGCCCGGCGCCACGGTCGTCTGCTTCTCGATGTCGCGCAGCCGACCCTCCTTCCAGACCTCGACGACGGCCTCGAGCAGATCCTGGCGGTCCTTGAAATGCCAATAGAAGCTGCCCTTGGTGACGCCGAAGTTCTTGGCGAGCACCTCGACGCGCAGGCCGGCGACGCCCTGTTCGGCGAGCACGTCGATGGCGCCCTCGATCCAGTCGTTGCGGTCGAGTTGAGTGCGGTTCGGTCGTTCCCTGTTCATCTCGTGTCGGCGTGGTTTCCGGTCGGTGGGTTCGGTGCGCCTTTGCTGTCGGCGCGGGCTTGACAGCGATTTTTCCATACGCTACGGTACGCACCGCTCCATACCGTAGAGTATGGCTTATTGTCGGGCGCCCGGAAGGCGATGTCAAACGACGTCGCGGCCGGCGTGACATAATCGTCGCGTCGTCCGACGGCCGCGGTCGTATTGTCCGGATGACCACAACTGAAGGAGAACAACCTTGAAGATACTCGTATCCGTGAAACGGGTGGTGGACTACAACGTAAAGGTACGCGTGAAGAGCGACGGAAGCGGCGTGGACATCGCGAACGTGAAGATGTCGATGAACCCGTTCGACGAAATTGCCGTCGAAGAAGCGGTGCGGCTGAAGGAAGCGGGCGTGGCCACGGAAGTGGTGGCGGTGTCGGCGGGTGTCGCCGGCTGCCAGGAAACGCTGCGCACGGCGATGGCGATCGGCGCGGACCGGGGCATCCTGGTCGAGACGGATGCCGAACTGCAGCCGCTGGCCGTGGCCAAGCTGCTCAAGGCGCTGGTCGAGCGGGAGCAGCCGCAGGCGGTGATCCTCGGCAAGCAGGCGATCGACGACGACGCCAACCAGACCGGCCAGATGCTGGCGGCGCTGCTCGGCTGGCCGCAGGCCACGTTCGCCTCCAAGGTCGTGCTGGCCGACGGCCGGGCGACGGTGACGCGCGAGATCGACGGCGGCCTGGAAACGCTGTCGCTGCCCCTGCCGGCGGTGATCACCACCGACCTGCGGCTGAACGAACCGCGCTACGCGACGCTGCCGAACATCATGAAGGCAAAGAAAAAGCCGCTGGACACGGTAAAACCGGAAGACCTGGGCGTAGACGTCGCACCGCGGCTGAAGACGCTGAAAGTATCGGAGCCGGCGAAGCGGCAGGCCGGCGTGAAGGTGGCGGACGTCGCCGACCTGGTGGCGAAACTGAAGAACGAAGCGAAGGTGATCTGATCATGGGCATACTCGTCATAGCCGAACACGACAACGACACCCTGAAGCCTGCGACGCTGAACGCCGTCACGGCGGCGGCCAAGCTCGGCGGCGACATCCACGTACTGGTGGCCGGCAGCGGCTGCGCGGGCGCGGCGGCCGCGGCGGCAAAGGTCGCCGGGGTGGCGAAGGTCAAGGTCGCGGACGCGGCGCACTACGCCGACCAGACGGCGGAGAACCTGGCGGCGCTGATCGTCGCCCACGTAGCCGGCTACAGCCACGTCGTCGCCCCGGCGACGACCGGCGGCAAGAACTTCATGCCGCGGGTGGCGGCGCTGCTGGACGTGGCGCAGATCTCGGACATCGTCGGCGTGGAGTCGGCGGACACGTTCGTCCGGCCGATCTACGCCGGCAACGTGCTGGCGACGGTGCAGTCGTCGGACGCGGTAAAGGTGCTCACGGTGCGGACGACGGCCTTCGAGGCCGCGGGCGAGGGCGGTTCGGCCGCCGTCGAGTCGATCGCGGCGACGGCGGACGCCGGCAAGAGCCAACTGGTCGGCCGCGAACTGACGAAGTCGGCGCGTCCGGAACTGACGGCGGCGAAGATCATCGTCTCGGGCGGCCGCGGAGTGGGCAGCGGCGAGAACTACCAGGCGCTGCTCGAACCGCTGGCGGACAAGCTGGGGGCGGCGCTGGGCGCGTCGCGTGCGGCGGTGGACGCGGGGTTCGTGCCGAACGACTACCAGGTGGGCCAGACGGGGAAGATCGTCGCGCCGCAGTTGTACATCGCGGTGGGGATCTCGGGGGCGATCCAGCATCTGGCGGGGATGAAGGACGCGAAGGTGATCGTGGCGATCAACAAGGACCCGGAGGCGCCGATCTTCCAGGTGGCGGACTACGGCCTGGTCGGCGATCTCTTCGAAATCGTGCCGCAGCTCACCGCGGCGGTCTGACGCAGGGCGGAAGGAAACGGCGCGATGAACCTGCCGGACGGCTTGCTGGCCGGCGCGTGGACGACGGCCGCCTGGCTGATCTTCCTGCCCGTGTTCCTGCGCGTCGTCCGCCGGGCGCCCTGGCGGCGGCTGGCCGATTCCGGCCGGCTCAATGCCTGGCTCGGCGCCATTGTCGTCCTCATGCTGCTGTGGAGCATGAAGGCCGGGGTCAAGCCCGGCCTCTCGCTGCACCTGCTCGGCGCCGCCGTGCTCGTGCTCAGCTTCGGGCCCGGGCTGGCCTTCGTCGGCCTGTGCGCGGCGCTCTTCGGCGTCACGCTCAACGGCGACGCCGGCTGGCAGAGCTACGCCGCCAACGCGCTGCTGATGGGCGGCGTCGGCGTGCTGGCGAGCAGCGGCGTGCTGCGCTTCAGCGAACGCTTCCTGCCGCGCCAGCTCTTCGTCTATATCTTCGCCAACGGCTTCTTCGGCGCGGCGCTGGCGATCGTCGCCGTCGGCTTCGCCGGCTCGGCGGCGCTGGTCGCCGCCGGCGCCTACGGGGCCGACTACGTGCTCGGCGAATATCTGCCCTACGTCGGCCTGCTGGCTTTTGCCGAGGCCTGGCTGTCGGGCATGGCGGTGACGCTGTTCGTCATCTACCGCCCGCAGTGGGTCGCCACCTTCGACGATGCGCGCTACCTGGCCGACAGGTAGCGTCGCCGTCAATCGAAACAACCATACCAACCACAAGGAGAGCAGAAGATGAGTGAATACATTGCACCGGTCCGCGACATGCGGTTCGTGCTCAAGGAGCTGGCAGGGCTCGAGCAGGTGTCGCAGTTGCCCGGCTGCGAAGAGGCGACGCCGGATCTGGTCGACGCCATCCTCGAAGAGGCGGCGAAGTTCGCCGAGGGCGTGCTGTCGCCGCTGAACGTTTCCGGCGACCGCGAGGGCGCCCGCTGGCACGACAAGCAGGTGACGCTGCCGAAGGGCTTCAAGGCGGCCTACGACCAGTTCGTCGAGAACGGCTGGTCGGCGCTCGCGTGCCATCAGGAGTTCGGCGGTCAGGGGCTGCCGCGCGTGGTCAACGCCTGCGTCACCGAGATGTGGAAGTCGGCCAACCACGCCTTCTCGCTGTGCCCGCTGCTCACTACCGGCGCCATCGAGGCGCTGGTGCTGGCCGGCTCGGACGAACTGAAGAAGACCTACCTGGAGAAGATGGTCGCCGGCACCTGGACCGGCACGATGAACCTGACCGAGCCGAACGCCGGCTCCGACCTCGCCGCCGTGCGCAGCAAGGCCGAGCCGCAGGCCGACGGCAGCTACAAGGTCTTCGGCCAGAAGATCTTCATCACCTACGGCGAGCACGACCTCGCCGAGAACATCGTGCACCTCGTGCTGGCGCGCACGCCGACGGCGCCGGAGGGCGTCAAGGGCATCTCGCTGTTCGTCGTGCCGAAGTTCCTGGTGAACGCCGACGGTTCGCTCGGCGCGCGCAACGATGCGTACTGCGTGTCGATCGAGCACAAGCTCGGCATCCACGCCAGCCCGACGGCGGTGATGGCCTACGGCGACCACGGCGGTGCAGTCGGCTACCTGGTCGGCGAGGAGAACCGCGGCCTCGAATACATGTTCATCATGATGAACGCCGCCCGCTTCGGCGTCGGCCTCGAAGGCATCGCCGACGGCGAGCGCGCCTACCAGCGCGCCGCGGCCTACGCCAAGGACCGCGTGCAGGGCACCGACATCGGCGTGCGCGGCGGCCCGAAGGTGGCGATCATCAACCATCCGGACGTGCGTCGCATGCTGATGAGCATGCGTTCGCAGGTCGAGGCGGCGCGCGCGCTGGCCTACGTCGTCGGCGCCGCGCACGACACAGGCATGCACCATCCCGACCCGGAGACGCGCAAGCAGAACCTGGCTTTCGTCGACCTGATGATTCCGGTGGTCAAGGGCTGGAGCACCGAGATGGGCATCGAGGTCGCCTCGACCGGCGTGCAGGTGCACGGCGGCATGGGCTTCATCGAGGAAACCGGCGCCGCGCAGCACCTGCGCGACGTGCGCATCTCGGCGATCTACGAGGGCACCACCGGCATCCAGGCGAACGACCTGATCGGCCGCAAGATGGCGCGCGAAGGCGGCGCCACGATCAAGGCGGTGATCGGCCTGATGAAGCAGCTCGACGGCAAGCTGGCCGAGCAGAACGGCGAGCACTTCGCCGTCATCCGCCAGCGCTTCGCCGCCGGCGTCGCCGAGCTCGAAAGAGCGGCCGCCTGGATCGTCGGGAACTACGGCAAGGACGTGCGCGCGACCTCGGTCGGCGCCGTGCCCTTCCTCTGGCTGTGCGGCATCGTCGCCGGCGGCTGGCAGATGGCGCGCGCCGCGCTGATCGCGCAGGCGAAGATCGACGGCGGCGACAGCGATCCGTTCTATCCGGCCAAGATCGTCACCGCGCGCTTCTTCGCCGACCACCAACTGACCCGCGCGCAGGGGCTGGCGACGACCGTCGTCGAAGGCGCCGCCGGCGCGCTGGCGCTCGACGAATCGCTGTTCTGACAGCAGCCGGTTCATCCCATGCAAAACGCCGCCCCTTGGGGCGGCGTTTCTGCTTATGAGCGACGCGTCTCACATGTTCGGGTAGTTGGGCCCCTCGCCGCCCTGGGGCACGACCCAGACGATGTTCTGCGTCGGGTCCTTGATGTCGCAGGTCTTGCAGTGCACGCAGTTCTGCGCGTTGATCTGCAGGCGCGCGTTCTGCCCCGATTCGTCGCGCACGATCTCATAGACCCCGGCCGGGCAGTAGCGCTGCTCCGGCGCGTCGTACTCGGCGAGGTTCACCCGAATCGGCACCGACGCGTCCTTCAGCGTCAGGTGGCAGGGCTGGTCTTCCTCGTGGTTGGTGTTCGACAGGAATACCGACGACAGCCGGTCGAAGGAGACCACCCCGTCCGGCTTCGGGTAGTCGATCGGCCGATACTGCGCCGCCGGCTTCAGCTTGGCGTGGTCCGGCCCCGCATGGTGCAGCGTCCACGGCGCCTTGCCGCGGAACAGCATCTGGTCGATGCCGAACATCAGCCCGCCGAGGTGCAGCCCCTTGGCCATCCACGGCTTGAAGTTGCGCGCGCGATGCAGCTCCTCGTGCAGCCAGCTCGCCTCGAACTTCTCCGGGAAGGCGACCAGCTCGTCGCGCTGCCGTTCGGCCGCGAGCGCCGCGAAGCACGCCTCGGCGGCCAGCGAACCGGACTTGATCGCGCAGTGCGAGCCCTTGATCCGGCTGGCGTTGAGAAAGCCGGCGTCGTCGCCGACCAGCACGCCGCCGGGGAAGGTCAGCCGGGGCAGCGACTGCAGCCCGCCGGCGGCGATGGCGCGCGCGCCGTAGGCGATGCGCTTGCCGCCTTCGAGGAAGCGGCGGATCGCCGGATGCGTCTTGAAGCGCTGGAACTCCTCGTAGGGCGAGAGGTACGGATTCTCGTAGCCGAGGCCGACGACGTAGCCGACGCTGACCTGATGGTTCTCCAGGTGGTAGAGGAAGCCGCCGCCGTAGGTGTCGGCTTCGAGCGGCCAGCCGCCGGTGTGGATGACCAGCCCTTCCTGGTGCTGCGCCGGGTCGATCTCCCACAGTTCCTTGAGGCCGATGCCGTAGACCTGCGGATCGCGGCCCGCGTCGAGCTTGAAATGCGCCTGCAACTGCTTGCCGAGGTGGCCGCGGCAGCCCTCGGCGAAGAAGGTGTACTTGGCGTGCAGCTCCATGCCAGGCTGGAAGGCCGGGCCTTCGCTGCCGTCCTTCAGCCGCCCCATGTCGCCGGTGGCGACGCCCTTGACGGCGCCCTTCTCGTCGAACAGCACCTCGGCGCCGGCAAAGCCGGCATAGACCTCGACGCCGAGCGCCTCGGCCTGCTGGCCGAGCCAGCGGCAGACGTTGCCGAGCGAGACGACGTAGTTGCCGTGGTTCTGGAAACAGTCCGGCAGCAGCAGGTTCGGCACCTGGCGGGCGCCGGTTTCGGAGAGGACGAGGAAGCGGTCTTCGCTGACCGGCGCATTGAGCGGGGCGCCGTCTTCCTTCCAGTTCGGGAACAGCTCGCCGATGGCGCGCGGGTCCATGACCGCGCCGGAGAGGATGTGGGCGCCGATCTCGGAGCCTTTTTCGATCAGGCAGACCGACACTTCGCAGCCGGCTTCGTTCGCCAGTTGCTTCAGCCGGATCGCCGACGCCAGCCCGGCCGGGCCGCCCCCGACCACCAGCACGTCGAATTCCATCGCGTCGCGTTGCATGTTCTCTCTCCTCGAATTTTTGTTATGCTGCACAACAAGACAATACGCCAACGTATGGTAGCAAATTTCCGCAACCGATCAAGTACGGGAGTCAGGACATGGAGACGGAACGCCCGCAGCAAGCGCTTCACCGCAAACTGGTACGGACCAGCCTCATCCCCATCCGCTGGGGCGACATGGACGCCTACGGCCACGTCAACAACACCATCTACTTCCGCTACATGGAGCAGGCGCGCTGCGAATGGCTGGAGGCGCTCGGCTACAAGGTGGCGCCGGAGGGGCATGCGCCGGTGATCATCAACGCGTCGTGCACCTTCCTCGTGCCGATGACCTATCCGGGCACCGTCGAGATCCGCCTGTTCGCCGGGCACGTCGGCCGTTCCAGCGTGGAGACGCACTACGAGCTGCGCCTCGTCGGCGAGGATACCCTGTATTCCGAGGGCGCCGCCAAGATCGTCTGGATGGACGCGGTCACCGGCAAGTCGGTGCCGATTCCGGACGCGCTGCGCGCGGCGGTGTCCTAAGAAGAAAAAGAATGGAGGAGACGATGACGCAACACGCGCAGCATCCCCTGTGGACGCCGAGCCCCGAACGGGCGGCGGCGAGCGGCATGGCGGCCTTCATGCGCCGCGCCGGCTTCGACGATTACGACGCGCTGTGGCAATGGTCGGTGGATCGGCCCGAGGAATTCTGGCCGCGGCTCTGGGACTGGTGCGGCGCGGTCGGCGAGCGCGGCGGCCGGGTGCTCGAGCACGGCGAGCGCATGCCCGGCGCCGTCTGGTTCCCGGACGCCCGGCTGAACTATGCCGAGAATCTGCTCAAGCACCGCGACCACGCCGACGCGCTGGTCTTCTGGGGCGAGGGCAAGGCGAAGCGGCGCCTCGACCGCGCGCAGCTCTACGCCGAGGTTTCGCGCTTCCGGCAGGCGCTGGCGGCGGCCGGGGTGGGGGTGGGCGACCGCGTCGCCGGCTACCTGCCGAACATGCCGGAGGCGGTCGTCGCCATGCTCGCCGCGGCCTCGCTCGGCGCCATCTGGTCGTCGGCCTCGCCGGACTTCGGCGTGCAGGGCGTGCTCGACCGATTCGGCCAGATCGCGCCGAAGGTGTTCGTCTGCGTCGACGGCTACTGGTACAACGGCAAGGCGGTCGACTGCCTGGCGAAGAACGCCGAGGCCGCGGCGCAACTGCCGTCGGTCGAGAAGACCGTGGTCGTCGGCTATCTGTCGGATGCGCCGGACGTGTCGGCCATCGACAAGGGCGTGCGCTGGTCCGACTTCGTCGCGCCGTACGCGCCGGGCGAGATCGAATTCGCGCGGCTGCCCTTCGATCATCCGCTCTACGTCATGTATTCCTCGGGCACCACCGGCGTGCCCAAGTGCATCGTGCACTGCCACGGCGGCGCGCTGCTGCAGCACCTCAAGGAACAGCAACTGCACGGCGACGTGAAGCCGGGCGACCGCCTGTTCTACTTCACCACCTGCGGCTGGATGATGTGGAACTGGCTGGTCTCCGGCCTCGCCTCCGGCGCTACGCTGCTGCTCTACGACGGCTCGCCCTTCGTCGCCGGCGCCGACGGCCGGGCCGGCACCATCCTCTTCGACTACGCCGACGCCGAGGGCATGACGCACTTCGGCACCTCGGCGAAGTTCATCGACGCGGTGGCCAAGGCCGGCCTGTCGCCGCGCGCCTCGCACAGGCTCGCCGCGCTGCGCGCCATCTTCTCCACCGGCAGCCCGCTGGCGCCGGAGGGCTTCGAGTTCGTCTACCGCGAGATCAAGGCCGACGTCGCGCTCGCCTCGATCTCCGGCGGCACCGACATCCTTTCCTGCTTCGTGCTCGGCAACCCGCTGCTGCCGGTGTGGGTCGGCGAGATCCAGTGCCGCGGCCTGGGCATGGCGGTCGACGTCTTCGACTACGACGGCCAACCGCTGCGCGGCCGGGAGGGTGTCGACGGCCGGGGCGAACTGGTGTGCACCAGGCCCTTCCCGGCGATGCCGGTCGGCTTCTGGAACGACGCGGACGGCGCCAAGTACCGTGCCGCCTACTTCGAGCGCTTCGCCAATGTGTGGTGTCACGGCGACTTCGCCGAGATCACCGCGCACGGCGGTGTGATTATCCACGGCCGTTCGGACGCCACGCTCAACCCCGGCGGCGTGCGCATCGGCACCGCCGAGATCTACCGCCAGGTGGAGAAGCTGCCGGAGGTCGTCGAATCTCTGGTGATCGGCCAGGACTGGAAGAACGACGTGCGCGTCGTGCTCTTCGTCAAGCTGCGCGAGGGCGCGGCGCTCGACGACGATCTGGTCGCGCGCATCCGGCAGCAGATCCGCGACAACACGACGCCGCGGCACGTGCCGGCGAAGGTCCTGCAGGTCGCCGACATCCCGCGCACGAAGAGCGGCAAGATCGTCGAACTGGCGGTGAAGAACGTGGTGCACGGCCGGCCGGTGAAGAACGTCGAGGCGCTGGCCAACCCGGAGGCGCTCGAACACTTCCGCGACCGCGCCGAGCTGCGTTCCTGAGACGGCTTGCCGGGCGCCGGCGGCCGGCGTAAAAAGGCGGTATCCTGGCCGCATTTCCGCGCCGGGTCTGGGCGCCCGGCGGCACCGCCGGCGCACGTCGACGACCGATTCCCCAGAGGAGGCACGACCATGGCGAACCTCAAGTTTCTCGGCATCTCCGGCAGCCTGCGCCGGCAATCCTGCAACTCCGGCCTGCTGCGCTCGGCGCGCGCGCAACTGCCGCCGGAGGTGACGATGGAGTTCGCCGATCTCTCCGACATTCCCTTCTACAACCAGGACATCGCCGGGAGACCCGCGCCGGTGGCGCGCGTGCTGGCGCAGATCGGCGCCGCCGACGCGCTGGTGCTGGCCTGCGCCGAATACAACTACTCGATGGCGCCGGCGCTGAAGAACATCCTCGACTGGGCCTCGCGCGAGCCGGACAACGCGCTGCTCGCCGGCAAGCCGGCGGCGCTGATGGGCGCCGGCGGCGGCATGGGCACCTCGCGCGCGCAGTACCACCTGCGGCAGGTCTGCGTGTTCCTCGACCTGCATCCGCTGAACCGGCCGGAAGTGTTCGCCAACGCCTTTGCCGGCGCCTTTGACGCCGACGGCAACCTGGTCGACGAGAAGATCGCCGGCCTCGTCGCCGCGCAGATGAAGGCGCTGGCCGCGTGGACGCGGCAACTCAGGGCCGGCTGAGCGGGCCGGGAGAAGAAACGGGGCAGGAAGCGCGGCGGCGAACGCGCCGCCGCCGCGCGGCCGCAAGCAGCGGAATCATTGCGGCGGGTCGTCCTCGTCGCGCGCTTCCGAATCGAGCTTGTCGCCGATCGGGTCGTCGGCGTCGACCGTCAGCACCGCCAGCATCAGCATCAGCAGCGGAAACAGCGTCATCGCCACGGCGTCGAGGGAGCCGGTGCCGACGGCCATGATCGCGGGCAGCACCAGCATGCCCGTGCCGAGGAACTGCATCAGGGGTTCTTTCGCCATGTCGGCCTCCCTGCCGCGCCGTTGCGGCGCTCGTCGTACGTTTCGGGGGCGGCCCGCAGGCCGGGACGGGCGCATCGGAAAAACGACGGACCCTCGATCGATTGGTTGATGGGCAAGCGGCGAAGTTCCTGCTCATCAGGATTTTCTATCGCGGCGTGATGCCGCGGGCCGCGTTCAGCCGAGCAGCGTGACGACGACCTCGCGCCGGTGTCCGTGCGCGCGATGCTCGAACAGGTAGAGGCCCTGCCAGGTGCCGAGCAGCAGCCGGCCGTCGGCGAAGGGCACGGAAACCGAGACGCCGGTGAGCAGCGCGCGCGCATGCGCCGCCATGTCGTCGTCGCCCTCCAGATCGTGGCGGTAGGCCGGGTCGCCGTCCGGCGCCCAGCGCCGCAGCAGCGTTTCCAGATCGCGGCGCACCGACGGGTCGGCGTTCTCGGTGATCGCCAGCCCGCAACTGGTGTGGCGGACGAAGACGTGAGCGACGCCGCGGCCGATGCCGGAGCGGCGCACCAGCGCCGCCACTTCGCCGCCGATGTCCAGCGATTCGCGGCCGCGCGTGCTGAAGGCGAGAACGTGCTGTTCGGTCATTCCGGCGTGCCTGTCGGCGCTTCGGGGCAAGCGGCCCCGTCGATCGCCGCCTGCGCCAGGTAGATGGCGGTCTTCCCTTCGTGCGAGGAGTAGTAGCTGACCCACAGGCGGCCGTCGTGCAGCGCGAGGCCGGCATAGCTGGTGTCGCCGCCGGAGGGCAGCGCCAGCGCTTCCGTCAGCGTCGCCGCGGCGGGGTCGATGCGGCAGAGCGAGGTCCTGACCCGGCGGTCATGCAGCCGCACCGCGGCGACCGCGGTCCCGTCCGGCAGGATCAGCATGTGCGGCCCGCCGATGCGCACGCCGAGATCCTGCCATTGCCACGCCGCGTAAGGCGGGCGGGCCGTGCCCCAGAGCCCGGAGTTCGGCCTGTCGTCGCGGCGCAGCAGGCAATGGGCGACGTCGCCGCGGAAGGCCAGCGCGCTTTCGTTCGGAAAACCGCCGGTGAACGCGTCGTCGCCGATCGGCGCGAACTGCGTCCCGTCGTCGCTGCGGTAGAGGCGGATGCGCTCGTAGTCCCGGCAGTCGTAGCCGAGCGTATAGGCGCTGCCCGCGTGCCAGGTGACGCGCCACAGCCAGAAATCCGGGTCGCCGATGCGCTGCGGCCCGTCCCAGGACGCGCCGTCGCGCGAGAACCAGGCCAGGGAGCGGAACGTGCAGTCGGACGGGTCGTGCAGGCGTGCCCCGGCGACCAGCATCAGCCGCCCGTCGGGCGCGACCGACAGCTTCGGATCGCGCAGATCGGCGTCGGGCGCGGCGATGCGCGCGCGCGAGGCCCAGCGCCGGCCGTCGGGCGAGGCGATGAGGCGCAGGGCGCCGTCGGCGGACATGTGGTTTTCGCCCTCGCGGAACACGCACAGCCATTCGCCGGCGAAGCGGATCAGATCGGTGAAGGCGTTGTGCGGCGCCTCGTCCCATATCCTGGCGGCGTCGATCAGCCTCATTGTCCGCCTCCCTTCGCCGCCGGCCGCTGCGGCAGGTTGACCAGCAGGATGCCCGCCGCCACGCAGCCGGCGGCGAAGAGGAAGCTCGGCGTCAGCGGGTCACCGAGCAGGAACACGCCGAAGGCGACGCCGAACAGCGGCGTCAGGAAGGAAAAGACCACCAGCCGGCCGAAGAGGTAGGTCTGCAGCAGCCAGAACCAGGCGAGATAGCTGGCGAAGGCGACGATCGCGCCCTGGTAGGCGAGCGCCAGCAGCACCGGCGGGCTCAGCGCCGCCGGCAGCGTGAAGCCGGTTTCGCCGACGAGCGACGAGAGCGGCAGCATCAGCGCCGCCGAGACGGCGAGCTGGTACCACAGCACCTTGGTGGCGCTGATGCGGGCGAGGCCGCTGGCGCGGATGAGCACGGTGGTCGCCGCCCAGCCGACGGCGGCGAGGAGGCCGAACAGGTCGCCGAGGAAGGTGTCGGCACCGCTGCCGCCTTCGCCGAGGAAGCCGGCGGCCAGCCCGGCGAAGGCCAGCGCGATGCCGGAGAAATGCCGCCAGGCCAGCCGCTCGCCGGGCACGAACCAGTGCAGGCCGAGGACGGTGAAGCACGGCGCGGTATAGAGGAAGACGACCATGCGCGAGGCGGTGGTGTGCGCCAGCCCGGCGTAGATGAAGGCGAATTCCAGCGCGAACAGGGCGCCGACGAAGAGCCCCATGCGCAGCGTGCCGTCGCTCCGGAACAGCGGCAGGCCGCGCCAGCGCGCCCACAGCGTCAGCAGCGCCAGGCCGGCGAGCGAGCGCAGGCCGGACTGCAGCAGCGGGCTGACGCCGGCGATGGCGACCTTGATGGTGATCTGCTGGAAGCCCCAGATCACGCAGAGCAGGATCATCAGGGCGAAGGCGGAGGCGCCGGGCAGGGTGCGTGCGGTCATCGTCGTCGGGGAGCTTGCTTTTTCGTTGATTGCTGTATAAAAATACAGCATGTAATTGTTTCCAGCATTCCGGAGATTGCGATCATGGCGAAGCTTACCCCCAGGCAGCAGGAAATCCTCGATTTCATCCGCAACACCGTCGAGATGCTCGGCGCGCCGCCGACGCGCGCGGAAATCTCGGCGGCCTTCGGCTTCGCCTCGCCGAACGCCGCCGAGGAGCACCTCAAGGCGCTCGCCAAGAAGGGCAGCATCGTACTCGAACCCGGCGCCGCGCGCGGCATCCGGCTGGTCGAACAGCTCGGCCTGCCGCTGGTCGGCACGGTCGCCGCCGGCAGCCCGATCCTCGCCGTCGAGAACGTGCTCGGCCGCTACGCGCTCGACGCGCACCTGTTCTCGCCGCGCGCCGATTTCCTGCTGCGCGTGCGCGGCCTCTCGATGATCAACGCCGGCATCTTCGACGGCGACCTGCTCGCCGTGCACCGCACGCCGGATGCGCGCGACGGCCAGATCGTCGTCGCCCGCCTGCAGGAGGAGGTGACGGTCAAGCGTCTGCGCCGGCACGGCCCGGTCGTCGAACTGATCGCCGAGAATCCGGACTTCGATCCGATCATCGTCGACACGCGCAAGGAAGAGGTCGCCATCGAGGGCGTCGCCGTCGGCCTGATCCGGGGCAGCGAGGCGCTCTGATGGGCGCCGCCGGCCGGCCCGGACCCGCCGGCGCCGCCGCGCGCGGCGGCGTCTGGCGCGCCGACGGGCCGATGCCGCCGGGCGTGCCGACCGGCCACGCCGCGCTCGACGCCGAACTGCCGGACGGCGGCTGGCCGCGCGGCGGCCTGGTCGAGCTGCTGCCGGCGCGCCGGGGGCTCGGCGAGCTGGGGCTGCTGATGCCGGCGCTGGCGCGCATCTCCGGCCGGGAAATGGCCTGGGTGGTCTGCGTCGCGCCGCCGCTGCCGCTGCATGCGCCGGCCTGGGCCGCCGCCGGCGTGGCGCTGTCGCGCCTGCTGGTCACGCGCGCGGCCGGCGGCGATGCCGCCAGATCCTGCGCGCGGGCGCTCGACGCCGACGGCGTCGGCGCCATCGTCGCCTGGCTGCCGGCGGCCGACGCGGCGGCCCTGGGCCGCCTGCAGGCGCTCGCCGAAAAGCGCCGCACGCTGGTCTTCCTCTTCCGGCCGGCCGGGCTTGTCGGCGAGTCCTCGCCGGCGCCGCTGCGCATCGCCATCGATGCCGGCGTCGCCGGCCGGCTCTCGCTGCGGCTGCTCAAGCGCCGCGGCGGCGCCCGCGCCGAGCCGCTGGCGCTGGCCGTCGACCGGCCGGCCGACGCCCCATCCTTCGCCGCCGCCGCGGCCGGCGCGCCGTCTGCCGCCGCGGCCGCCCGCAGCCTTTCCGAAGCGGCCGCCTTCTCCGCATAAAAAATGGTGATGGCCCTGCCGCGCAGGCGTGGGCAGGCATCCGCGCGGCAATCTTCGCCTCGGGCCTTGAATTCAGGATGTCGGCGTTTATATTTAAAAAATTCTGGACGCAATGCCGACAACATATGCCTGAGGAGGCGCGCACATGGGACAAAAGCTCCACGGGATGCTGCCGCTTGAGTTGATGGTCGATCACGCCATGCTCGATGCGGAGCACGACGAAATTTTCTGCCGCATCGAGGCAATCAAGGAATCCGCGCTGTCGGCGGAGCGCATGCCGGAAGACGAGGTGCTCGCGCTGGCAGACTCCTTCGCCCGCCACTTCGCCAGCGAAGAGCAGCTCGCGCGCGAGGTCGGCATGGAATTTTCGGAGCACGTCCACGAGCATGCGCAGGCCCTGCGCATGCTCGACAAGGCCTGCGACGATCTCCGCGCCGGCGGACTCGATCTGCGCTCCTTCCTGCGCTGCCTCGAATACTGGTTCGAGCACCACATCAATGCCTTCGACAAGCCGCTCGGCCGGCGCCTGGCCCAGCGCGCGGCCGGGTCGCGCGGCGCCCGCGCCGGCGTCCCCGGCCTGGCGGCCCGGCCCGCCGAAAGCCGCCCCGCCGTCTGATCCGGAGTCGCCCGCCGCGTCGGCGCCCGCTGCGGCCGGCCGGGGGCGGCGCACCGGCATTCCCGGTGCGCTGAATCCGCCGCCGGCGCCGGCCGCGCGGCGGCCCGCCGCGCTCAGCCGTCGGCGAAGCGGCCGACGTCGATGTGCCAGCGATGCGGGTCCTCGTGCCCGACGATGGACTCCCGCCCCGCCCACTGCGCGCTGGCCAGCTCGATGTCCTCCGGCGGCAGGTAGGCCTGGCGGCGGATGTCGAAGACGACGCGGACGTGCGGCTGGATCAGGTTGCCCGGATCGTGGCAGAGCACGATCGCCAGCCGTTCGCTCTGCAGCCGCACCAGCGAGCCGGCCGGGTAGATGCCCAGGCAGCGGACGAAGCTGTTGACCAGGGCGGCGTCGAAATGGCGCTGCCATTCGAAGATCCGGCGCATCGCCTCCGGCGCCGGCAGCGCCTTGTGGTACACGCGCTCCGTCGAAATCGCGTCGTAGACGTCCACGATCGCGGCCATGCGGCCGATCATCGATATCTTTTCCTGCGCCATCGCCAGCGGGTAGCCGCTGCCGTCCCGGCGCTCGTGGTGCTCGCGGATCACCGCCAGCGCCGGCTCGGGCAGGTCGTAGGGCGCGACCAGCGCCAGGCCGCGGGCGACGTGCGTCTTCATGTGCCGGTACTCCTCGTCCGTCAGCTTGCCCGGCTTGTTCAGCACCTCGTCGTCGATCGCCATCTTGCCGATGTCGTGCAGCAGCCCGCCGAGGGCGATCTGCTGCGTGATCGCCGGATCGTGCGCCAGGTAGTGGCTGAAGCGCGCGAGGAGGACGCTGACGTTGAGCGAGTGGGTGAAGGTGTATTCGTCGCGCCTGCGCAGGCGGCAGACCAGCGCCATCGCGTTGCTGTTGCGCATGACCGCCGTGGAAATGTTCTCGGCCGAGGCGCGCAGCGCCAGAACGTCGAGCGGCTTGCCCAGCCGGACGTCGCCCATGACGCTGCGCAGGCGCTCCGCGGCCTGGCCCAGCACCTGCCGCGCCCGCCGCATTTCCTCGACGGACGGCAGGCGGGCCGCGTCGTCGCGCGTCTTGCCGTCCTCCTCCGGCCGTGTTTGTCGGCCCGCGCTGTCGAGCATTTCGTGCCGGCTGCTGCTGACGACCTCGGCCAGCGTCGGCGCGTCCGCCACGTCGACGCCCTTGCGCGTGTCGATGAAGACGCTGCGGATGCCGTAGCGGACGATCTCCTCGATCTGCCGCTCGTCGGTCACGTGCAGGTGGTTGGCGATGAAGGGGTGCGCCATCCAGCCGGCGTTGAGGTCGCAGACGAACATGCCGGGGCGGAGCGCGGCGACGGAAATCTGCTTGATGTGCGCCTCGTCGTGCGATTCGGCGGCGGCGAACGGGAGGAAGGGGGCGAAGGCGCGGGTGAGCCGCTCCTGCATGCCGATGCCTTTTCCGTGCTTGTGCGTTTCTTTCATTTTTGCGCCGGACAGACGACGACTCCGGCAGTCCAGATGGTAGATTGACAGGTTTCGCCCGATTTTTCCTGCTGCGGGCGGCGATGAAATGAAATATGCAACGCAGATATGCGGCGCTACGGGTGCATTTGTATCATATCCAAGGAGATGATCTTGACCAAGATGAAAAAAATGATAACATCGGCAAATATGGAAACGCAAACCGCCCGGCAGCTTTCAGTCGTCGCCCCCGATATCGGGGGCGCGGCGTCGGTGTATTCCACCCGCGAGGCGAGCGAAATCCTCGGCGTTTCGCTGCGCACGGTGCAGCTCTGGGTGGACAGCGGCGTCCTGGAGGCGTGGAAGACCGTCGGCGGGCATCGCCGCATCAGCCGCGCCTCGGTCGAAGCGCTGCTCAGGGGCGGCGCCACCGCCGGCCGCGAGGCGGAAGCCGCCGCGCCGGACGCAGCCTCGCCGCTCTTGGCCTACCAGCCGATCTTCGACCGCGAGAACCGCCCCTTCGGCTACGAACTGCTCTACCGGCACGGCGGCCTCGACGCGGCCCGCATCGAGGACCCGGTCGGCGCCACTTCCCGCGTCATCCAGGTCGCCTTCGGCGAACTCGGGCTCCTCGGCGCGGTCGGCGATGCGCTCTGCTTCGTCAACGTCGAGGAGGAGATGCTCGGCGAAGACATCCTGCTCGCCCTCGACCCGGAAAAGATCGTCCTCGAACTGCCGGCCGACACCGCGCCCAGCGAGCGCCTGTACGAACGCTGCTACGCGCTGAAGCGCGCCGGCTTCCGCCTGCTCCTGGAAAACCTGCGCCCGGACAACGGCGCCGAGCAACTGCTGACCATGGTCGATTTCGTCAAGGTCGACATGCGCCGCGCCGAGGACGCGCGGCACGCCGTCGACCGCCTCGCCGCGATCGCCTGCTCGGCCAAGCTCGTCGCCGGCCGGCTGGAGACCATGGCCGCCTACGAGACGGCGCGGCGGCTGGGCTACGACTATTTCCAGGGATTCTTCTTCGCCCGCCCG
Organism: Rhodocyclaceae bacterium; assembly: GCA_019455325.1. Classification (GTDB taxonomy): domain Bacteria; phylum Pseudomonadota; class Gammaproteobacteria; order Burkholderiales; family Rhodocyclaceae; genus Proximibacter. The sequence goes on from JACFMQ010000012.1 coordinate 83,704, forward strand.
ACGGTCAGCCGCGGCCGCCAGATCTCGCAGCAGAAGATGGTGCTGCTCGACCTCCTGCGCCTGCTGCTGTCCAGCGACGCCGGCAACGCCGAGATCGAACAGCGCCTCAAGCTCGAACCAGCGCTGTGCCTGAGCCTGCTGCGCCTGGTGAATTCGGCCGCCGCCGGCCTGTCGCGGCGGATCAGCACGATGCGCGAGGTGCTGGTCGTGCTCGGCCGCCAGCGCCTGTGCCGGTGGATTCAGATCCTGCTCTACGCCAGCGACGACGCCATGTCGGGCGTGCACAACCCGCTGATGCAACTGGCCGCCTTCCGCGGCCGCTTCCTCGAATACCTGATGGCGCTGCTGCCGGGGCAGGCGGTGCTGAAGGACCAAGCCTTCATGGTCGGCCTCCTGTCGCTCGTCGATGCCTTGCTCGGCGTGCCGCTCGACCAGGTGCTGGCCAGGCTGCGGCTGGACGACGAGATCGAATCGGCGCTGCTGCGCCGCGAGGGGCTGCTCGGCCAGCTCCTGTCGCTGGTCGAGGCGCTGGATGCGGAGGACTTCGCCGGCGCCGACGCCGTCGCGGCGCAGTTGCAACTGGATGCGCCGTTCATGCGTCAGGGCATGGTCGAGTCCCTCGGCTGGAGCAACGCACTGAGCCGGGGCGGATAGCGGATTTCAAGGGAGGAGGGGAGCGGGTGACGAAAAAAGCGAAAAATCGCATCGTTCGCAGCATGCAGTGCGCACCGGCCGGGCGGCGGGGCGTGTCGCCGGCGGCAGGCGGCGGCGCGCCCGGCGCGCGGGGAGCGTCATGTCGGAGCTGTTGAGCAGGATCGACGCCCGCACGCGGCTGGCAGGCACCAACAAGCTGGAAATCCTCCTTTTCTCCCTCGGCGAGGACGCTGCCACGGGGCGGCGGGAGACTTTCGGCATCAACGTCTTCAAGGTGCGCGAGGTGATGCGCACGCCGCCGATCACAGCGGCGCCGGAAATGCCGGCGGCGGTGCAGGGCATGGTCAGCCTGCGCGGCATGCTCGTGCCGGTGGTCGATCTCGCCTGCTACGCCGGCGTGGCGACCGGCGCGCCGCGCGACATCATGATCGTCACCGAATACAACGGCCACACCCAGGGCTTCCTGGTCGAGGGCGTGGATACCATCCTGCGCCTCGACTGGAGCCGGATGCGCGTGCCGCCGGAGATGCTCACGGCGCAGATGGGCGGCCTGGTGACGGCCGTCACCGAGCTGGACGACGGCCGGCTGGTGATGATGATGGACGTCGAGAAGGTGCTCGCCGAAACCGGCGGCTGCGAGAGCGAGGTCATGTACCGCGGCATCGCGCGCCTCGACCGGCCGGAATGCGTCGTCTACTTCGCCGACGACTCGCTGATCGCCCGCCGGCAGATCGAGCGCACGCTCGAGGCCATGGGCGTGCGCCACGTCGCCGCGGTCAACGGGCGCCAGCTCTGGGACGCGCTGGAAAAGGCGGCGACGGTCGGCGAGCAGATCAGCCTGGTGCTGACCGACGTCGAGATGCCCGAGATGGACGGCTACCTCCTGACGCGCAGGATCAAGGGCGATCTCCGCTTCTCGGAAATCCCGGTGATCATGCACTCGTCGCTGTCCGGCGCCTCGAACCGGTCGCACGGCTTCTCGGTCGGCGCCGACGACTACGTGTCGAAGTTCGAGCCGCAGCGGCTCGCCGAGGCGCTGACCCGGCGCCTCGGCGTGGCGCCGGTGAGCGGAGGCGGCGATGTCTGAGCACAGCCGGCTTCTGGAAAGCGTCGATGCGCGCACGCGGCTGGCCGGCTCGAACCGCATGGAAATCCTGCTGTTCTCGCTGGGCACGCGCGAAACCTTCGGCATCAACGTCTTCAAGGTGCGCGAGGTCGGCCGCAGCCCGCGCGTCACGCGCACGCCGAACATGCCGGCCGGCGTCGAGGGGCTGGTCTCGCTGCGCGGCAACGTCATCCCGGTGCTGTCGCTGGCCGACTTCCTGGAGCTCGACGGCCGGCCGCCGGGGCCGGCCGGCGCGATGATGGTCGCCGAATACTCGCAGCGCACGCTCGGCTTCCTGGTGCACGAGGTCGACCGCATCATCCGCGTCGACTGGGAGCGCGTGCGGGCGCCGGAAACCGCGCTCGCCTCGAACCGCGGCCTGATCAGCGCGATCGTCGAGCTCGACGACGGCAAGCTGGTGTCGATCCTCGACGTCGAGCAGATCCTCGCCAACGCCTTCGGCGAGGCGGTCGTCGTCGACATCGCGCCGGTCCGCGGCAGCGGCAGCGTCTTCTTCGCCGACGACTCGATCGTCGCCCGCCGGCAGATCACCGACGTGCTCGACCGGCTCGGCGTCCGCCACAAGCACGCGAGCAACGGCGCCGAGGCGTGGAGCCGCCTGCAGGCCATCGCCGGCCACGCGCAGCAGACCGGCGGCGAGCTGCGCGACGAAATCAGCCTGATCCTGGTCGACGCCGAAATGCCGGAGATGGACGGCTACGTGCTCACCCGCCACATCAAGGGCGACGGCCGCTTCACCGGCATTCCGGTGGTCATGCACTCGTCGCTGTCTTCCGAGGCCAACCGGGCGATGGGCAAGTCCGTCGGCGTCGACGCCTACGTCGCCAAATTCGCCGCCGAGGCCCTCGCCGACACCCTGCGCCCGCTGCTCGAACGCCGCGCCGCCTGATTCCCGACCCGCAACCGACCGACGGACGACACCGATGCCCCTCGCCGACCCGACAACCCGCTTCCTCGTGGTGGACGACTTTTCGACGATGCGCCGCATCGTCCGCAACCTGCTCAAGGATCTCGAATTCACCAACGTCGACGAGGCCGAGGACGGCGTCGCGGCGCTGCAGAAACTGAGGAACGGCGGCTTCCAGTTCGTCCTCACCGACTGGAACATGCCGAACATGGACGGGCTGGCGCTGCTGCAGAGCATCCGCGCCACGCCGTCGCTGCGCCACCTGCCGGTGCTGATGATCACCGCCGAGGCGAAGCGGGAGAACATCATCCTCGCCGCCCGGGCCGGCGCCGACGGCTACATCGTCAAACCCTTCACCGGCGCGACGCTGGCCGAAAAGATGAAGAAGATCTTCGACAAGCTGAACGGCGGGGAGCGCACCTGAATGAACCCGTACCACGTCAGCGTTGCCGGCCGCGATTCCGCCGAGCTGCAAGCCCTCTTCGACAGCGTCGCCGGCCGGGCCGCGCCGCCGTCCTCGCCGGACGGCGCGGCCGAGCGCACCTTCAACCGCGTCGGCCAGATCATGCGCCAGCTCAACGACGCGCTGCGCGAGCTCGGCTACGACCGGCTGATCGAGCGGACGGCGCAGTCCATGCCCGACACCCGCGACCGCCTCGCCTACATCGCCAGCCTCACCGAGCAGGCGGCCAGCCGCGTGCTCAACGCCACCGACGTCGCCATGCCGCTGCAGGAGGAACTGAGCGCCGGCGCCCGGGCGCTCGGCGCGCGCTGGCGCGAGCTCTACGCCAACCGGCTGTCGGTCGCCGAGTTCAGGGCGCTGGCCGACGACACCGTCGCCTACCTCGAACAGCGGGTGCCCGCGCACACCGCCGCGACCGGCGAGCAACTGATGAACATCATACTGGCGCAGGACTTCCAGGATTTGACCGGCCAGGTCATCAAGAAGATCGTCGCGCTCGCCCAGGGTCTTGAAACGCAGTTGATGACGGTGCTCGTCGACCTGCTGCCGGAGGAGCGCCGCAGCGCCGAGGTCGACGGCCTGCTCAACGGCCCGGCGATCGGTACGGCGGCCGACGGCGACGCGGCGGTCTCGCAGGCGCAGGTCGACGACCTGCTGAACAGCCTCGGCTTCTAGGGTTGCGGAGAAAGGACATGAGCGATTTCGCCGGCATGGAAGGTTTGCTCGAGGATTTCCTGCGGGAGGCCGACGACCACCTTTCCGAAGTCGACAGCAAGCTCGCCGGGCTCGAACGCGCGCCCGACGATCTCGACCTGCTCGACGACATCTTCTGCAGCTTCCTGACGATCAAGGGCGGCGCCGGCCTCCTCGACGCCGGGGCGCTGGTGACGCTGTGCCAGCTCACCGGGCGCCTGTTCGACCGCCTGCGCAGCGGCCGGCTCCGGCTCGACGCCGCGCTCTTGGAGGCGGTCATGGAGGCCACGCGCGACGCGCGCCGGATGCTCGACGAACTCGCCCAAGGCCGGCGGCCGCGTCCGGCGCCGGCGGCGGTGCTCGACGCCCTGCGCCGCGCCATCGCCGGCGAAACGGCGCCGGTCGCCGTCGTCCGGAGGCGCCGCGCCGATGACCGGCCGGGCGGATCCGCCGGCCGCCGCGTCGAGGAACGCGACAGGGACGCGACGATCCGCGTCGACACGCTCCGCCTCGACCAGGTGCTCAACCTCTCCGGCGAGATCGGCCTGACCAAGAACCGGCTGACCAGCCTGCGCGCCGACATCCTCGCCGGCCGGACCGATGCCGAGACGCTGCACGCGCTCGACCAGGCGGTCTCGCAGCTCGACCTGCTCGTCTCCGACCTGCAGAGCTCGGTGATGAAGACGCGCATGCAGCCGATCGGCCGGCTCTTCCAGAAATACCCGCGCATCGCCCGCGACCTCGCCCGCCAGCTCGGCAAGGACGTGGAGCTGGTGCTCGCCGGCGAGGAGACGGAGGTCGACAAGACGATGATCGAGGACCTCGCCGACCCGTTGCTCCACCTTATCCGCAACGCCGTCGACCACGGCATCGAGCCGCCGCACGAGCGCCTGGCCGCCGGCAAGCCGGAGAAGGGCTCGGTCCGCCTCGAAGCGCGCCAGGAGGGCGACCACATCGTCCTGATCGTCGCCGACGACGGCCGCGGCATGAGCGCCGAGCGCATCCGCGCCAGGGCCGTCGACAGGGGGCTGATCTCCGAGGAGGAGGCGAGCGGCCTGGACGAGCGGCAGAGCCTGCACCTGATCCTGCTGCCGGGCTTCTCGACGAAGACGCAGAGCACCGACGTGTCCGGCCGCGGCGTCGGCATGGACGTGGTCAGGACCAAGGTCCACGGACTCTCCGGCAGCATCGACCTCCGTTCGGAGGTCGGCCGGGGCTCGCTGATCCTGATCTCGCTGCCGCTGACGCTGGCCATTCTGCCGGTGCTGCTGGTGCAGCTCGGCGACCAGCCGTTCGCGCTGCCGCTGTCGCTGGTGCGCGAGATCCTGCCGCTCACCGCCGGCAAGCTGCAGAAAGTGGGCGGCAAGCGCACCTGCGTCGTGCGCGGCGAGATCCTGCCGGTCATCCCGCTCTCGCGTCTGCTCGGCCGGCCGGAAACCGGCGCGCCGCAGCACGGCGTGCTGATGCAGAGCGGCGAATGCAGCTTCATCCTCGCCGTCGACAGCTTCGCCGGCCGCGACGACGCGGTCGTCAAGCCGCTGGAGGATTTCCGCCCGCGCGGCGTCGCCGGCGTCACCACCCTCGCCGACGGCCGGATCGTGCTCATCCTCGACATCAACGAGCTGCTCGGCGACGCCGGCCAGCTATCCGAAAAACGCAAGGCCGCCTGAGACGTGGCGGCGGCCGACACCGGAGGCGGAGAGGAACGATGCAGACCCTGACCTGGAGAATCCGCGGCGCGATGCTGTTGCTGGTCGTCGCCGCCGTCGCCACGCACGTCGACGGATCGACCGCCGCCCTGCGCGAGCGCGGCATCGGCCTCGCCGCCTTCGCGGCGCTGGCCGCGGCGCTCGGCCTGCTGCTGGAAAGGAGCCTGCGCGCGCGCCTGTCGCCCCTGCGCGCGACGATCGAAGGCATGTACGCCGACGGCGACCTGACGCGCCGGGCCGAGGTCGACGGCAGGGACGAATTCGCCGCCACCGCCGCCGCCTTCAACCGGCTGATCGCCAGCTTCCAGACGATCATCGGCAAGGTCTTCTTCAACTCGGCCGAGGTCGCGCGGGCGTCGCAGCAACTGATCGAGGAGGCGCAGCGCGTCGCCGACGGCTCCGGCCGGCAGCGCGACGCGGCGCAGGCGACGGCGGCAGCGATGACGCAGTTGACGCAGGCCATGGGCGAGGTCAGCCGGCACGCCGGCGAAACGGCGGAGATCGCCGACGCGGCGAGCCGTTTTTCCGAGGAAGGCATGCGCATCGCCGTCGACGCCACGCGCGAGATGGAGCGGATCGCCAGCTCGGTGGCGCAATCCTCCGAGGTCGTGCGCGCGCTCGGCGAGCGTTCCGACGCGATCAGCGGCATCGTGCGGACGATCCGCGAGATCGCCGACCAGACCAATCTGCTGGCGCTGAACGCGGCCATCGAAGCGGCGCGCGCCGGTGAACAGGGCCGCGGCTTCGCGGTGGTCGCCGACGAGGTGCGGAAGCTCGCCGAGCGCACGTCCGCGGCCACCGGCGAGATCGGCCACATGATCTCGGCGATCCAGGGCGAGACGAAGAGCGCCATCACCAGCATCGAGGCCGGCGTCGGCCAGGCGCAGAACGGCGCCGAGCTGGCGCAGCAGGCCGCCGGCTCGCTGCAGATGATCAACGGCGGCGCCCGGGACACGCGGGAAAAGGTCGGCGCCATCGCCGCCGCCGCGGCCGAACAGCGGACGAGCGGCGAGGACATCGCCGGGCACGTGCGCAACATCATGACGATGGCCGGCACCAACAGCGACGCCGCCGGCCAGGCGCTGCGCGAGGCCGCCCAGCTCGAATACCTCTCGGCCAACCTGAAGGAGATCGGCAACGTCTTCAGGCTCGGCCCGGCCGGCGAGCGGGCGGTCGAGACGCACGGCCGGATGCCGGACATGGTGCGGCGCGCCGCCGCCGACATCGGGCAATTGCTCGACCAGGCGGTCGACGCCGGCCGCATCACGCTCGACGCGCTGTTCGACGAGACCTACCGGCCGGTCCCCGGCACCCGGCCGCAGAAATACAAGACGCGCTTCGACGACTTCACGGACCAGACGGTGACGCCGATCCAGGAGGCGCTGGTCGAGCGGCATCCCTGGCTGTTCTACGCCATCTGCTGCGACCGCAGGGGCTACGTGCCGACGCACAACCGGCGCTTCGCGCAGCCGCTGACCGGCGACGAGAAGACCGACTTCGTCGGCAACCGCAGCAAGCGCATCTTCGACGACCCGACCGGCCGCCGCTGCGGCAGCCACGAGCAGCCCTTCCTGCTGCAGACCTACCGGCGCGACACCGGCGAGGTCATGCACGACATCTCGGCGCCGATCTACGTCAAGGGCCGCCACTGGGGCGGCTTCCGCATCGGCTACGGCACCGAGGTCTAGGCGGCGCGCGGAGCGAAAGACAGAAAAGGGAGAGGGGGAGAACGATGTTGAAGGGGGTATTCCGGCCCGCCACGGCGCTGATGTCCTGCATGCGCTACACCTACAAGTTCGCGCTGCTCGGCGCGCTGGCGCTGGTGGCGATGGGCTATCTGCTGTGGCACCTGTACGACGGCCTGAACCACACCATCGAGGCGGCGGCGGCGAAGCTCGACGGCGTCGCCCTGGTCGAGCGCTCGGCCCGCATCGTGCAGGGGGTGCAGCAGCACCGCGGCCTTTCGTCCGGCGTGCTCAGCGGCGACGCGTCGCTGCGCGACAGGCGGGCCGCCAAGGAGAAGGAGATCGGCGAGGCGCTGCAGGCGTTCGCCGGGCGGCTGCCGCCGTCGCTCGCCGGCGACGAGGCGTGGCGCCGCATCGTCGGCGACTGGGAGCGCCTGCGCGGCGGCGTGCTGCAGCTTTCCGCCGCCGACAGCTTCGCCCGCCACACGCAGTTGATCGACCAGTTGCTCATCTTCCAGATCGCTGCGGCCGACGCCACCAGCCTGACCTTCGACCCCGAGGTCGACGTCTTCTACCTCGTCGACACCGGCCTGACGCGGCTGCCGGTCGTGCTCGAACGGCTCGGCCAGTTGCGCGCGCTCGGCACCGGCCATCTCGCCGTCAGGCAGATCGGCGACGCGCAGAAGGTGCGGCTGCACAGCCTGATCGCCGAGATGAACGGCGCGCTGAAGTTCCTGCATCTCAACCTGGACAAGACCGGGCGCTACAACGCCGGCCTCGCCGGCAGCCTGAAGCAGACGCGCGAGCGCATCGGCAGCGACAGCGAGGCCGTCGTCCGGCTGATCGTCGACGACATCGTCGGCGGCGTCTTCGCGACGGCGCCGGCCGACTACTTCGCGCTGACCACGCGGCTGATCGACCTCGGCTACCAGGAGGCCTACGACGTCCTGCTGCCGACGCTGCGCGCGCTGATCGAGGCGCGCGCCGAGCGTGCGCGCCATCTGCTGCAGGTGGTCCTCGGCGTCGCCGCGGCCATGCTGGCGGCCATCGGCTACCTGTCGGTCGGCGCCTATTTCTCGACGGTGGACAACGTCGCCGCGCTGGCGGCGAGCGCCCGGCGCATCGCCGGCGGCGACCTGACGGTGCGTATCGACCTAGCCACGCGCGACGAGCACCGGCTGGTCGCCGACAGCTTCAACGAGATCGCCACCGCCTTCTCGCGCCTCCTGAAGAACGTCCAGGGCGGCGCGCACCAGGTGCTGGAGACCGCGCGGAGCATCGCCGAATCGTCGACGCGGATCGCCGGCAGCTCGTCGCAGCAGAGCGAGTCGGCGGCGGCCATGGCGGCCTCGGTCGAGGAGATGAGCAACGGCGTCGAGCACATCAGCGAGAACGCCCGCAGCGCGCACGGCGTGACGAGCGAGGCCGGCGACCTGTCGGCGCACGGCGGCCGCATCGTCGGCACGGTCGTCGGCGGCATCGAGAAGATCGCCGACGCCGTCAACCGGTCGGCGGCGACGATCGAGAACCTCGGCCGGCATTCCGACCGGATCTCGGCGATCGTCGGCGTGATCAAGGAAATCGCCGACCAGACCAACCTGCTGGCGCTGAACGCGGCGATCGAGGCGGCGCGCGCCGGCGAATCCGGGCGCGGCTTCGCGGTGGTCGCCGACGAGGTGAGAAAGCTCGCCGAGCGCACGGCGAAGTCCACGCAGGAGATCACCGAGATGATCGGCGCCATCCAGCACGGCACGCGGGACGCCGTCGCCAGCATGCAGGACGGCGTCGACCGCGTCGCCGAGGGCGTCGAACTGGCGCATCGGGCCGGCGACGCGATGCAGCGCATCGAGGAGGGCGCGCGCCAGGCGGTGGCGATGGTCAGCGACATCTCGGCGGCGCTGCACGAGCAGAGCGCCGCCGGCACGCAGATTTCGCAGAACGTCGAGGTCATCGCCCGCATGGCCGAGGAGAACAGCAGCGCCGTCGCCCGCAACGCCGCCACCACCGGGCGGCTGGAGGAACTGGCGGCGATGCTGGAGGCCGAGGTGAAGCCGTACCGGATCGCCTGAGGCGAACGACATAAACATAACCACCCAGGGAGCAAGTCGATGTTTTTTCCGAGAAAAACCGGCGCCGAAGCCGACAGGCGGATCGCCGAACTGGCCGCCGAGAACGAGGCGCTGCGCCAGAGGGCGGGCGAGCTGGAGGAGACGCTTGCCGCCTGCCGCAGCGAGTGCGACGAGACGAGCAGGAAGCTCGCCGACTGGGGTCGGCTGCTGCAGAACATGGAGCGCTTCGGCGCAAGCCTCGCCAGCACGCAGCAGACGATGGCCGGCATGGCGCAGACGCTGAAGCGCGAGAAGACGGAGGCGCAGGAGGCCGGCGAGATCACCAACGGCAGCCGCGACATGATGCATCACATCAGCCGCAACCTCGGCGCGCTGTCCGACTACTCGCGGCAGACGATGACGACGGTCGAGGGGCTGAACGCCAACACCGAGCAGATCGGCGGCATCCTCGATCTGATCAAGGAGATCGCCGACCAGACCAACCTGCTGGCGCTGAATGCGGCGATCGAGGCGGCGCGCGCCGGCGAGGCCGGCCGCGGCTTCGCGGTGGTCGCCGACGAAGTCCGCAAGCTCGCCGAGCGCACGGCCAAGGCGACCAGCGAGATCGGCGCGCTGGTCACGACGATCCAGCGCGACACGCACCAGGCGAAGGCCGGCATCGAGGCGCTCGCCGGCCGCGCCGACTCGGTCGGCAGCGACGGCGCCAAGGCGACCGAGAGCCTGGAGAACATCCTCGCCCTGTCGCAGAAGGTCGAGAGCGCGATCGCGCTGGCGGCGCTGCGCAGCTTCACCGAGCTCGCCAAGCTCGACCATTCGGTGTTCAAGTTCGAGGTCTACAAGGTCTTCATGGGCGTCTCGGAGAAGGGCGCCGACGACTTCGCGAACCACACCGCCTGCCGGCTCGGCAAGTGGTACTACGAGGGCGAGGGCAAGCACTGCTTCGCGAAGTTCGACGGCTACGCGGCGATGGAAGCACCGCACATCGCCGTGCACCGGCACGGCCGCGACGCGCTCGCCGCCTATGCCGCCGGCGACTTCGCCGCCGGCAACCGGGCGCTCGAACAGATGGAGGCGGCGAGCCTCGAGGTGCTCGCCTGTCTCGAACGGATGGCGGTCTGCGGCGAGAGCCATCCGGAAATCCGCTGCGCGGCATGAACCGGCCCGCGGGCGTTCCGTTTTCCGGCGGCCGGAGACCGGCGGCGTGGTCGGCCTGATCCGCATCCGCCGTTCGGACATCGAAATCGGTCGGCCGATCCGTCATTCGGTCTACGACGAACACGGCCGGCTGCTGCTGCGCGCCGGCATGTCGATCACCATTCCGCGCTATCTCGACGCCCTGCTGGCGCAGGGCGCCTACTTCGACCGGGCCGAGGTCGAGCTTGGCCGGCTGGCGGCGCCGAACGCGGCGGACGAACCGTCGGTGTTCGAGCGGGTGGAGAAGCTGCTGCTCAACCTGAAGCACGTCTATGCCACCTTCTTCCGCGAGCCGGCGCGCATCGACCTGCAGAAGCACATCCGGCAGATGGCCGGGCAGTTGATGGCGGCCTGCGGCGAGGACGGCGACGCGGCGCTGGCCGCGCTCCACCTCGACCAGGCGGCGCCGTACCGCATCCACCACCAGTTGCTGTGCGCGACCGTCGTCGAGCTGACGGCGCAGACCCTCGGCGTGCCGGAGGCCGACCGGCTGGCGCTGGTGTGCGCGGCGCTGACGCACGATCTGGCGCTGAGCGAGGCCGACGACGCGCTGGAAAAGGCCCGCCCGCCGCTGTCGTTCGAGCAGCGCGCCCGCGTGCGCGAGCATCCGCTGCGGAGCGTCGCCATCCTCGCCGGCGACTGCGGCGTCACCGACGCCGCCTGGCTCGACGCCGTCGCCCAGCACCACGAGCGGATGGACGGCAGCGGCTATCCGCTCGGCGCGCGCGGCGACGGCATCGGCCTCGGCGGCCGCCTGCTGGCGATCGCCGACGTCTATGCGGCGATGATCCGGTCGCGGCCGTATCGCGGCAACGCCTTCTTTCCGCAGAACGTGCTGCGCGACCTCTTCGCCGGCCAGCACAAGTACGTACCCGAGCTGGTGCAGGCACTGGCCGGGAGCATCGGGCTGATGCCGCCGGGCAGCATCGTGCGCCTGCAGAACAACGAGATCGGCGTCGTCCGCACGCGCGGCGGCGCCGCCGGCCCGCGCGTCTTCGCCGTCTATACGCCGGCCGGCATGCCGCTCCTGAAACCGCTCGAACGCGACATCCGCAGCCCTGCCTTCGCCGTCGCCGGCAAGGCCAGCCTCGACGAATGCCGCGCCGCGGAAATCGTCATGCGGCGCCTGTGGACGGCGTGAACGACGCCCCCGGTTGCCGACGGCCGCCGACGCGCCGAAAAACCGTTTGCCCGGCGGCGGCGAAGGCGGCTATACTTCCGCCCTTCGCTCGCCAAGCGAACATTCGACCAACCTGGCGCCTCGCTCTATCAAACTGGGGCAGCGTCGTTTCAATGAAAGAGAGTTTGACATGGCATTCTCCACCGAACAGAAATCCAAGGTCGTCGCCGACTTCCAGCGCGCCCAGGGCGACACCGGTTCCCCGGAAGTGCAGGTGGCCCTGCTCACCGCGCGCATCAACGACCTGACCGGCCACTTCAAGGAACACGTCAAGGACCACCACTCGCGTCGCGGCCTGCTGCGCATGGTCAGCCGCCGCCGCAAGCTGCTGGACTACCTGAAGCGCACCAACGTCGACGGCTACCGCACGCTGATCGAGCGTCTGGGCCTGCGCAAGTAAGTCAGAGACGCACTCATCGGAATTCTCCGATCCGCAAGATGCGATCGGGAACACGCGAGAACAGCGGCGCTGCCGAAGAGGCGGCGCCGCTGTTCTCGCTTTTGCCATGGCGGTCGCAGACCGCCGCAGGCGCGTCGACAACAAAGCGTACCGGTGTCGTGGGTGCGCCGCGCCGATAATCAGAAAGAAAGGAAACAATGTTCAACGTTGCCAAGAAAACCTTCGCCTACGGTGCCCACACGGTCACCCTGGAGACGGGCGAAATCTCGCGCCAGGCCGGCGGCGCCGTGCTGGTGTCGATCGACGACACCGTCGTGCTGTGCACCGTGGTCGGTGCCAAGCAGGCCAAGCCGGGCCAGGACTTCTTCCCGCTGACCGTCGATTACATCGAGAAGACCTACGCCGCGGGCAAGATTCCCGGCGGCTTCTTCAAGCGTGAAGGCCGTCCGTCCGAGAAGGAGACGCTGACCTCGCGCCTGATCGACCGGCCGATCCGCCCGCTGTTCCCCGAGGGCTTCTACAACGAGGTGCAGGTCGTCGCCACCGTCATGTCGCTGAATCCGGAAGTCGATCCGGACATCGCCGCGATGATCGGCACCTCGGCCGCGCTGGCCATCTCCGGCATCCCCTTCGACGGCCCGATCGGCGCCGCACGCGTCGGCTACATCGACGGCCAGTACGTGCTCAACCCGACGCTCAGCCAGCTCAAGACCTCGCAGCTCGACCTCGTCGTCGCCGGCACGCAGGCCGCCGTGCTGATGGTCGAGTCGGAAGCCAAGGAGCTTTCCGAGGAGGTCATGCTCGGCGCCGTGGTCTTCGGCCACACCGAGCTGCAGAAGGTCATCGAGGCCATCAACGGTCTGGTCGAGGAAGCCGGCAAGCCCGAGTGGGACTGGCAGCCGCCGGCCAAGGACGAGGCGCTGGTCGCCCGCCTGAACGAGCTGGTCAAGGCCAAGGTCGAGGAAGCCTACAACATCACCAGCAAGCAGACGCGCAGCCAGCGCGTCAAGGAAATCCGCGCCGAGGCCGTGGCCGCGCTGTGCACGGGCGAGGAGGGCGCGCCGAGCGAGAACACCGTCGGCGACTACTTCTTCGAACTGGAAGCCGCCACCGTGCGCGGCCGCATCCTCGCCGGCGAGCCGCGCATCGACGGCCGCGACACGCGCACCGTGCGTCCGATCGCCATCCGCCACGGCGTGCTGCCGCGCACCCACGGCTCGGCGCTGTTCACGCGCGGCGAGACGCAG
>JACFMQ010000013.1 GCA_019455325.1 Rhodocyclaceae bacterium
AAACGCCCGCACAGCAGTTTTATCAAGCTGTTGCATCGACCGGTTGAATCCGCAATCAATAGCTGGCGCGCAGCGTCAGCATGAGGTTGCGTGGTTCGCCGTACCAGTTGCCATAGTCGGTCGTGCCGACCACCTGGTAATAACGCTTGTCGAACAGGTTGTTGATGTTGAGCGCGGCGGACCAGTGCTGGTCGAAACGGTATTCGGCGAAGAGGTTCACCAGTGCCCGTCCGGATTCGGTGAATTTGTAGGGCGTGGACGGCCCGTCGTACAAACCGGAAGCCGGATTGAAGGTGCGGGTGGTGCCGCTGACGAAAGTCTTGCTCTGCGCGGTCAGGCCGCCGCCGACCTTCAGGCTCGCAAGCGCGCCGCTCAGTCGGTAGCTGGTCCACAGCTTGAACAGGTGCTTCGGCGTGGTGGTGCTGAAGACAATCCTGCTGTTCTCGTCTTCGTTGTCGTTGTAGGTGTAGCCGGCGGCAAGCTGCCAGCCGGGCAGGATCTCGCCGCTCAGTTCAGTTTCGATGCCCTGGCTGGTTTGATGGCCCGAATCCAGGTAGCAGCAACTGCTTCCCAGATCGCCCGGCGTATTTGGATAAGTCGGGTCGCGCATCGCCGTTCCCTTGCGGTTGATCTTGTACAGAGCCAGCGCGGTGTTCAACCTGCCGCCGAAGAGTTCTCCCTTGAGGCCGATCTCGCGGGTTTGTCCCGTGATCGGATCGAGCGGAGTGCCGGGCAGCGGCGCCTTGAGGCTGCTTGCCTGGGACTGATAGGTTTCCGCGATGCTGGCGTAGATCGACCATTGATCGTTCAGATCGTAGATCGAGCCGACATAGGGCGTGAAGGCACGGTCTTCCTTGAAATAGGTTCTTGAGGAAGACAGGGGATTGCGCAAATCGCTTTCGTACCAGCTCAGCCGGCCGCCGAGAATGATCGTGAGCGGCTCCGCGACCTGGGCCGCTAGCGACCCGTACAACCCCTTCTGCTTTATTGTCCGATTCCGGTCCATCAGCCGCACCGTGTAGGGGTCGGCGGAGCCGTAGCGTTCCGGATCGAAGGCAAAGATGTCCGGCACGGTGATGCGGCTGTTGCGCCGGTTGGCATCGAAGGCGACGTCGAAGTGGCTGACATTCGCACCCGCCGTCAGACGGTGTTCGCCGCCGAGCATGTTGAACCTGCCTTTCAGCACGACATCCAGCGCTTTCTGAGTCTCTTCGTAATGGTATGAGGCTCCGCCCCAGCCGCTGGCAAAACCGGCGCCCGTGATCGGATCGATTGCCCCGGAAAAAAGATGGTCCAGGCGATAGCTGTCGGTATGGGTACGCGATACCTCGACGCCCAAGGACCAATCCTTGCCAATCGCCTGATCGACACGGGCGAAGATCGAATTGCGCTTCCTCAGCGTATTGTCATCGACGGAGTTGCCAAAGAAGCTGCGCGGCAGGCGCAGATCGTCGCCATTGCTGTAGCGTGGAATGCCGAAACTCCAGTATGTCGCGTCATGGCGATTGTGGTGGGCGCCGAAGGTCAGCATGGTGCTGTCGCTTACGTCGGCCTCGACGATGCCGTAGAACACCTGCTTGTCGCTCTTGGCGTGGTCGTAGAAGAATTCGCGGTCTTCATAAGCGCCGACGAAGCGTCCCCGCACCCGGCCATCCGACGCCAACGGGCCGCTCACATCGACCTCGGTACGGTAGTTGTTCCAGCGCCCCGCCGAGAGCAGGCCCTTGACCTGGAATTCATGGGTAGGTTTCTTGCGTACCAGGTTGATGGCCCCACCGGGGTTGCCCGAGTTGCCGTACAGCGCATCCGAGCCGCGCAATACTTCGACGCTGTCGTACAGTGCCATGTCGATCTGTTCGGTTACCCACCCTTCCGAGAGCGAACTATTGCCGTCGATCTGGAAGCTGCCGATTTGGAAACCACGCGAATAGAAGTAGGAGCGCGAGGTATCGTAAAGCTGATGTACGACGCCAGGCGTCTGCTCCATGACGGATTCAAGCGTGTTCAGCCCCTGATCCTGTATCCGTTGAGCAGTCATCACCGTGATGGACTGAGGCGTTTCGCGCAGGCGCTGACCCTTGCCGTAGGTGGAACTGCTGGTGGCGTAAGAGCCGCTTCCTTCGGTAACGCCGATCCGCTCGGCCGCTGCCGTCACCGTCACCGGCGCGAGCGCCGCTTCCCCGGAAATCGTCCCCGGCTTCAGGGTAAACACCCCGGGCCGTGATACCTGTGCCACCACGCCGGTCCCCGTCAGCAGACGCGCCAGCGCTTCGCGTGGGGTATAGCTGCCATTGACCGCCGGTGCCCGCAACCCGGCGACCGTCGCCTCGTCGAACAGCACCTGGGTCTTCGATTGCTGCGTGAAAATTCGTAAGGCGCTGTCCAGCGGCTGCGCTGGAATGCTGAATTCGACCCGTGCTTCCTGCGCTCCTGCTGGCGCTGCCATCACCACAAGCGCCGATGCCACCATCAGTGAAACCGCCGTCGGCTGAAAGACCGCCGCACAACCGCGAAAATGCGCGGCCAACAGCCGCCCCCTGAGTTCGTTTGTTCGCATTGCCAGCCACTCCGTTCGACACCAAGATAAAGCGCGATCCCCGTCGCGCCCCGAATGCGCGCCATGCAGACATGGCGCACCGCGTAAGCGGCCGGTGGCTAGGCCGGGATTGCCCCGGCACGTGGCTGGCAGCCGTCAGGCCCGGGAAATCCGGGCACTGATAGCTAGAACGGGATTTTTAGGGAAGTGGGAACCTTGGCGGCGGAGAATTGTTGGATGGGGTAAGTGGGTTGTCAAGATAGGTTCGTCTCGGGAGGGGCTATTGACTCAGTCAAGCGCTACTTGTGCATCAAACGCAAGCGTGTTACCTGAGGTGGCGATTCGCGAATGAATCTGCTGGGAATAAAGTATTTATAATAGCCGAGTGTGAAGTCTTGGCTCATTGAGATTGCTGGGTTAATAATATGGGTTGGTTTTTTTGGGCCGATATGCAGGAGCGGTCTTGCCTTATCGGTCGCCTGGGAGGGGGGTCAATTGCTTATCAAGAGTAATATATTAATTGAGAATATTGTAAAGGCTTCTTATCCATCCTCTTTGGGCATCGGATTTGGGCTTATATTTTATTATTGCTGGAGTGTTGGCTATATGCCGGCGGGGGTGTCGCTTGGGGATTCGTTGGTGGCTTTTTTTGTTGTGGCAATCGCTTATTTTTTTTATTTTACGTTGGCGATGCTTGTGTTCTACTTGTCGCTGCCGACAATTTGGCTGTCTAAGGTTGTATCGGGCTTTATTGCTAAAATACTTAGGCGCCTGCCGTTAAGTAAGCGGAAAACCATTCGCCGAAGAAGCGTAGGTACTATAGCCCAAAGCCCATCGCGCCTTCTGTGTATTGCTGTTTATCTCGTTGTGTTGTTGTTTTTGCTAATGAGTAAAGATAATATAACCAGAATATCTCATGAGCTTTGGTTTGATGTGCTGATTTTGTGCATCTCAATCCCTTGTATTAGATTGTGCTGGAAAGGTATTTTGAGAGCGAATTTCGTTTCATACATGATTCATGGCCACATGCACATACTTATTATGCTCTCCGCATTTTTTCTAATGTTCTTTCTGACCTCTAGGTATTATTTGACAGAGGGGATTATGAGGATGGCCGGAATAAGAAAAGACAACGTATCAATTATGTTTGATGATGCGCGCTATAAGTTTGTTAGGCGCTCAATTTTGGGCTATGAAGGGGAGGAAAATGTCGGCGCTTATGTGATCAGAGGTCCACATGATTGCGGGCGAGAAAAATATGGCTATCTGATTCCGCAAAAAAATTCCCCGCTGGCGGCAAATATAATATTTTCCGGCATGGGCTCAAATTACCTGATTGAAATAAGTGATTGTAGATTTCTCATTCCAATAGGTGAGGTGATGATTGCCTATGCGGCCAAAACCAAAAAATTTTAAATGGGGTTTCTTGCTGGAATGGCGCCTTTGAAATAGTCGCCTTGGATATTCAGTGTGGCGAGATTTGACCGCGCAATTCTCCTAGGGAACCTCTGCATAATGCGAATTTCTCGACACGCAGACTCCGCAAGCCACTGAATTAAAATGGGCTGCTTTCGAGGCTTTTGATTTATGCAGAGGATCCCTAGCAGAAGCCCATTGACCGGATTGGGTAGAGCTGCAATCTGGAAGGCTGGATAGGTGTTTAGCGCCCGGCTACCAAGTACCCGCCATCTTCCCGCCGCAGCACCCGTACCGGCAACAAATCGGGCAGCGATTCCAGAAACGATTCCGGCGCCTGGGTAGCGGCGTAGCCGGAGACGCGCAGGTCGGCGATGCCGCTGCCTTGCAGGGTGACAGAACGGCCGAGGTAGCGGCCGAGTTCTTCGGCCACTTCGGCGAGCCGGGCGCGGCGGAAGACCAATTGCCCGCCGCGCCAGTCGCCGATGGTGTCGGCGGCGGCTTCGATGGTCTGGTAGCGGCGGCTGTCCGGATCGAGGATGAGCCCCTGCCGGGCGGTCAGCAGCACCGGGTTCTGGCGGGCGGCCTTGTCGGCGCGCACCTCGACCTTGCCTTCGAGCACCTTGACGACCAGCCTGGGCGGCGCGGCGCGGACGTTGAAGGCGGTGCCGACGACACGCACTTCGCTGTTGCCCGCGAGCACGGTGAACGGCCGCTCCGGCCCCGGCTCGACGTGGAAGAAGGCTTCGCCCTGCGTCAGCAGCACTTCGCGGCGGCGCGGGTAGTAGCGCACCTGCAGGCGGCTGTCCATGTTGAGGACGATGCTGGAGCCGTCGGGCAGTTCGAGTCGTTCGGTCTGGCCGTGGGCGGTGGCGAGTTCGGCGCTGTAGCGGGGAACGTTGTCCCAGGCGAACCAGCCGCCGACGATCAGCACGACGCAGGCGGCAACCACGGCCGGCGCGGGGAGGGCGCCGAACAGTCGGGCGAGCGGGCCGGGGCGGCGGTGTCCAGTACGGGGTAGCGGAGCGTCGACCGGTGCGCGTGGCGGCCGCGCGGGCGCGGCATCGGCGGCCAGCGCCGGGCGCGGCACGTGGGCGAAGTCGTCCCAGGTGCGGGCGAGGCCGGCATAGGTTTCGCGGTGCGCCGGATCAGCGGCCAGCCAGCGCTCGAAGTCGGCCTCGTCGGCCGGCGTCCAGCGTTCGTCGCGGCGGCGGAGGAACCAGTCGGCGGCCGTTTCGTGGAGTTCGACGGTCGAGGGAGGCTGCGTCATGAGTCGTCGGCCGCGGCGCGGGGGCGCAGGCGCTGCATCTGTTCGAGGCTGGCATATTGAACGCGAATCTCACAATAGGCAAAGGCGCGCGCCAGGTGCTTGACCACCATGCGCCGGGAGATGTCCATGCGTTCGGCCACCTCGTCCTGGGTCAGTCCGTCGAAGCGGTGCAGCACGAAGGCTTCGCGTTGGCGCTCGGGCAGTTCGTCGAGCGCCTGCCGCAGGCGTTCCAGGCGCTGGCGCTGTTCGGTGCGCG
The DNA here is from genome assembly GCA_019455325.1 of Rhodocyclaceae bacterium. Classification (GTDB taxonomy): domain Bacteria; phylum Pseudomonadota; class Gammaproteobacteria; order Burkholderiales; family Rhodocyclaceae; genus Proximibacter. The sequence continues at coordinate 5,479 of JACFMQ010000013.1, forward strand.
CACAGGGGCAGTCGGCGTCGCTGCCGACGTCGGCCGCCTGCGTTTCGCAGTCGTCGAAGGGAACGAGCTCGACCTGCTGGCGCGCCGGCCCGTTCCGCCAGAGGTCGTGCGACAGGTTGCGGGCGATGCGTTGCAGGTAGGGGCCCTGTTCGTCCAGCGGCAGTGTCTTGCCGGCGGCGGCGAGGCGGACGAAGGATTCCTGCGCCAGATCCTCGGCATCATCGCGGTTGCCCAGCCGCCGGAACAGCGCGCGCAGCAGCTTCGGCCGCCAGTGGGCGAAGGCGGCGGCGAGGTCGCCCGGCGAATCGGCGCGGTCGCTCATCCGCCGCTCCTGCCGACGGCGAACGTTCGCCGCGCGCCGAGGGGGCGGCGGAGATGCGGCAGGGTCGGTACGAAAGAGACGGGGCGCAAGGCGATATCGGGCGGCAGGGAGACAAGTCGCAAGCGGGCACGATCCCGATACGCTTGTGCTGATCATCAAATGCGAATGACTCGCATTTTTCCATAAGCAGCCCCGCCGGCCAAGGCCCGGCGCAGCAGGCCGGCCGGCGACGGACGTGAAAAACGGGGCCGTGGCCCCGTTTCCTGCGTTGCCGCGCAACGGCGGCGGCGCGCTGCTCAGCCCTTGGCCGACGTGCAGTACATCGTCGATTCGCCCTCGATCACCGGTTTGCCGTTCACCGTGCACACCGCGTCGAGAATGCAGCGCTTCTTCTCGGGGATCACCTCGCGCACGGTCACCGTCGCCGTCACCGTGTCGCCGATGCGCACCGGCGCCTTGAACTTCAGCGTCTGCCCGAGGTAGATGGTGCCCGGCCCCGGCAGCTTGTTCGCCAGCACCGCCGAGATGAAGCTCGCCGACAGCATGCCGTGCGCGATGCGGCCGCCGAACTGCGTGTCCTTGGCGTATTCCTCGTTGAGGTGCGCCGGGTTTATGTCCGTCGACACGCCGGCAAACATCAGGATGTCCGCCTCGGTCACGGTCTTGCTCACGCTTGCCGTCATGCCCGGCTGCAGTTCCTCGACGTCGTAGCCACCTGCCTTGTTCATGAACCGATCTCCTTCGTTCTTGTCCGAACTGCGTAGCATACCCGCAGTTCGACCCGGACGACTCGACAAGGAGACCCGCGATGAACCAGGAAAACGCCCGGCAAGCCGCCCTCGAAGTGGACAGCCTTTCCCCCGCCCTCGCCGTCGACCGCCGCGGCTTTCTCGTCGCCAGCCTCGGCGCCGGCTTCGCGCTTGCCGTGCAGCCGGTGATGGCGCAGACGGCGATCACGACGCCGGCCGACGGGCTCACCGCCGGCGAGGTGGCGATCCCGGCGCCCGGCGGCCAGATGCCTGCCTATCGCGCGCAGCCGGCCGGCGCCGGCGGGCTACCGACGATTCTCGTCGTGCAGGAGATCTTCGGCGTACACGAATACATCAAGGACATCTGCCGGCGGCTGGCTCGCCTCGGCTACCTCGCCATTGCCCCCGAGCTGTTCGCCCGCCAGGGCGACCCGCGCCAGTATTCGGCGATCCCCGATCTCGTCGCCAACGTCGTCAGCAAGGTGCCGGACGCGCAGGTCATGGCCGACCTCGACGCCTGTGCCGCCTGGGCTGCCAAGAACGGCGGCGACGCCTCGCGCCTGGGCATCACCGGCTTCTGCTGGGGTGGCCGCGTCACCTGGCTGTACGCCGCGCACAACCCGCGCCTCGCCGCCGGCGTCGCCTGGTACGGACGCCTGAGCTCGCCGATCACGGAAAACAACCCGAAGCACCCGCTCGACGTCGTCGAGATGCTGAAGGCGCCGGTGCTCGGCCTCTACGGCGGCGCCGACCAGGGCATTCCGCTCGACACGGTGGAGAAGATGCGGGCCGGGCTCGGGCAGTCCGGCAGCGCCGCTGCCCGCGGTTCGGAAATCCACGTCTACGACGGCGCGCCGCACGCCTTCCACGCCGACTACCGGCCGAGCTACCGCAAGCCGGAGGCCGAGGACGGCTGGCGGCGCATGCTGGACTGGTTCAGGCAGCGGGGCCTCGGCGCCTGAGCGCCGCCGCTTCTGCTCTGGCGGCCGGGTAGCCCCCGCCGTAACCGGTCGGAAGTTAAGCGCGTAAATTTACACGCCGTGGCGTGTAAATTACCGCTTCCGATAGCTCGAATCCTTTCTAAATCCATGTTTCTCAAGGATTCCTTTGTCGCAGAGTTGTTTCGTCAATTTATACGCCTGACTCTCCGTCACACGGCAAAGACGCATCACATCCTTCCGGGTGATGCTGCCATTCTGGGCGACGAAGCCCAGAATCAACTGCTCCTGCTGCAATCGGTCAAAACCCGCCTGCTGGATGTACTCGGTTTCCTCCCCGAGCAACCGATACAGGTTGGGAGAGAGGGTATAGGTTCGCCCCCTGCCGACGCCATGCGCCTGCAGTAATCCGGCTTCCACTAGGGCTTCGACGCTTCCGTTCACGCGGGATGCCTCTTTCTGGACATGCGCAGCCAACTGCTCGCTGCTCGCCCGCCGCTGCTCGCGCAGAGCTGAGAGAATGATCAGGCTGTCGACCGGCAACTCTCTGTGGCGTCGTGCCTCTTCTTCCAGGATGGCCTTCAGGAATGGCTCGTCGGCCGCGGCCAGGCTCAGCGACAGCACTACCGAATGGCTGTCGGAGGTGGAAAAATCCGGCACATGCCGACCGTAGCGCAGCAGGCCGCGATAAATCAGATCGACGCCGCGCCCTGTCCGCTCCACCAGTCCGATGCGCTTCAACGCATCGGCCAATGCCGGATTGCGCGGCCGCGGTTCGGTCACCAGCAGGTTGTTCAGCGTGACTCCTTCGACGAAACCGCCGGGATTGCTGATCGTCAGCGTATCGCCGGCAAGCCGGACATGCACCGCGCCGCGCAACGCATAGTCGCGGTGCGTGATCGCGTTGGCGATGGCTTCGCGGAAGGCGCGATGATCGAGACGCGGTACCGGCACGCGGAACAGGCCGGACTGGAACTCCCGCTCCGTATTGAGCGGCTTGAACAAGGTTTCCACCCACTCGAAGGCGCGCAGCAGCGGAGCCCGGCTGAACTCGTTGAAGCGCACCTCCTCGCCATCGAGAATCTGGAAGGCGATTTCATGCGTCGGCACCAGCGCCCGCAACGAAGCCTCATGCCCGATCAGCAGCAGACCGGTCAGCGACGGCAGGTGGCCGGCCGGCGTGCGTACCGTCAGGCCGAGTGCTGCATCCAGTTGCGCATCGTCGAGTTCCAGCAGTGCGCGGTCACCGTTGAAGCGTTCGATGAACTGGCGCAGGCGTGCCCGCTCGATGGGGTCGAGGTCGTTTGCCAGCGCCCCGGCCACTGCCTGTGCACTGACATCCAGCAGCCCGAAGCTGGCCTGACGGCTGGCGAACTCATGCGGCAGAAAGGGCACGCATTCCGGCTGGCCGTTCGCCTGCAGGCGGCGACGTATCGACAGGCCATTGCTCGTCGCCACCGGTTGGCCGCTCTTCGGCACCGCGATACGCGCCACCGGCAGCCCCTCGACCGTCAGCACATCGATCTGCACGCGCAATTGAGGTCGCGTGCGATTGGCGATCAGCGCCGCCAGCCCGTCGGGGAAACAATGCTGCGCGTGCAGTCCGGTTACCTGTCCGTCGTCCTCGACGCCGAGATAGATTTCGCCGCCCTCGCCGTTTGCCATGCATACCACGGCCTCGGCCAGATCGCGGTCCGGCAGGCATTGGCGGTCGCTCTTGAATTCGCAGCTCAGGGATTCGCTATCGGGAATCGGGCGCACGGTGGAATCCTCAACAATTCGTCAGCGGCTTACCGACCATTGCCTCACACGGCCAGGCAGAGGTACTTGATCTCCAGGTACTCGTCGAGCCCGTGCTTCGAGCCCTCGCGGCCGATGCCCGACTGCTTGATGCCGCCGAAGGGCGCCACCTCGTTCGAGATGAGGCCGGTGTTCACACCGACCATGCCGTACTCCAGCGCCTCGCCGACGCGAAAGGCGCGGCCCACGTCGCGCGAGTAGAAGTAGGCGGCCAGCCCGAATTCGGTGGCGTTGGCCATCTCGACCGCCTGCGCCTCGGTGTCGAAGGCAAAGAGCGGCGCCACCGGGCCGAAGGTCTCCTCGCGCGCAACAAGCATCTCGTGCGTGACGCCGGCGAGCACGGTCGGTTCGAAGAAGGTGCCGCCGCGCGCGTGGCGCTTGCCGCCGGTGAGCACGCGCGCGCCCCTGGCGACGGCGTCGGCGATGTGCGCCTCGACCTTCGCCAGGCCGGCGGCGTCGATCAGCGGCCCTTGGGCAACGTCCGGCTCGTCGCCGGGGCCGACCGCGAGCGCCGCCACCTTCGCCGCCAGCTTCCCGGCGAATTCATCGTAGACGCCGGACTGGACGAGGATGCGGTTGGCGCAGACGCAGGTCTGGCCGGTGTTGCGGTACTTGGCGACGATCAGCCCGTCGACCGCGGCGTCGAGGTCGGCGTCGTCGAAGACGATGAACGGCGCGTTGCCGCCGAGTTCGAGCGCGAGCTTCTTGATCGTCGGCGCGCACTGCGCCATCAGCAGGCGTCCCACTTCGGTCGAGCCGGTGAACGAGAGGTGGCGGACGATCGGGCTGGCGGTGAGCGCGCCGCCGATCGCCGCCGGCTCGCCGGTGACGACGTTCACCACGCCCGGCGGCAGGCCGGCGTCGTGCGCGAGTTTCGCCAGCGCCAGCGCCGTGAGCGGCGTCTGCTCGGCCGGCTTGATCACCACCGTGCAGCCGGTGGCGATGGCCGGCGCCACCTTGCGGGTGATCATCGCCAGCGGGAAGTTCCACGGCGTGATCGCGGCGCAGACGCCGATCGGCTGCCTGATCGTGATCAGCCGCTTGTCGCCGGCCACCGGCGGGATGGTCTCGCCGTAGGCGCGCTTCGCCTCCTCGGCGAACCACTCGATGAAGGAGGCACCGTAGCTCACCTCGCCCTTGGCCTCGGCGAGCGGCTTGCCGCATTCGGCGGTGATCAGCGCCGCCAGATCGTCGCCGTGCGCGAGGATCAGCTCGAACCAGCGGCGCAGCAGCGCCGCGCGCTCCTTTGCCGTCTTCGCGCGCCAGCCGGGCAGCGCCGCCTCGGCGGCGAGGATCGCGCGTTCGGTCTCGCGCGCGCCCATGCGCGGCACCTCGCCGAGCGTCGCGCCGCTGGCCGGGTCGACGACGGCGAAGACGGCGCCGTCGTCGGCGGCTTCCCAGCGGCCGTCGACGTAGGCGTTGGAACGGAGGAGAAGGGGATCGGCGAGTCGCATGGCGGCACCTCTGAGCATGATGGAATGGATGCGAAGCGGGCAGTTTATACTCCGCGCCATGCAGCGCAGAAGCCTTCTCCTCGCCTTCGCCGGCGCGCTCCTCGCGGCCTGCGGCAGCGTGCCGCCCGCGCCGGCGCCGCGCTCCGAACGTGCGCACCCGGCGCACGGCCGCGAGGCGGCGATGTTCGCGCTGTCGCTGCTCGACACCGGCTACCGCTTCGGCGGCAAGAACCCGGAGGCCGGGCTCGACTGCAGCGGCATGGTTTCGTACATCTTCGACCGCGCCGCCGGCCTGCGCGTCACCGGCAGCGCCGCCGACATCGCCCGCCAGGGCCGGCCGGTGGCCAAGCACGAGCTGGCGCCCGGCGACCTCGTCTTCTTCAACACGCAGCGCCGGCCGTTCTCGCACGTCGGCCTCTACATCGGCGACGACCGCTTCGTGCACGCGCCGTCCACGGCCAGCGGCGGCGTGCGCGTCGACCGGCTGTCCAGCGGCTACTTCGCGTCGCGCTTCGAGGGCGGCCGCAGCTATTTCGACTGAGCACACCATGCCCGACGACACTCTGACGCGCCTCTGCGCGGCCATCGACCGGCACGCCGCCTGCGACGATCCGCTGCCACTGTTCACCGCGCTGTTCGCCGCCATCCGGCCGCCGCGCGCCGACGACGCGGCGGCCGCCGTCGCCGGCTACGACGCGATGCTCGATCTGTTCGCCGCGGACGAGGCGCGGCGCGCCGCTGTCCAGCGCCAACTGGCACGGCTGCTCGCCTCGCGCCGGCTGGTCGGCTTTCTCGCCGACAGCGGCATCCTGCCGCCGACCGGCTTCTTCTCCGAGCTGACGCGCATCGCCAGCCACCGCGTGCTGCCCGAGCTGCCGGAGGCGGGCGAGATGCGCGACGCGCTGCACGTCGTCTTCCACCGCCGCGACGACTGGCGCTGGCTGGCGGAGATTCCCGCCGACCGCTCGCTGCGCTTCTGGCGCCTGCTCGCGCCGCACGAGGCGATGACGCCGCAGGAGCGCGCCTGGATCGCCGAGCAGATCGCCGAGGCCATGCTGGTGCTCGCCTACCGCATCAGCGCCTTCGAGGTCGAGCGCGAGTTCCGCCGCCTCGACGAGCAGTTCGCCGGCTACACGCAGGCTTTCCGCGCCGTCGCCGGCGAGGCGCAGCGCTTCGTCGACGCGTGGCGGGCGGCGCTCGCCGAAGGCGTGCCGCCGGCCGAGGACGAGCGCCACCTGCTGGTGCTCATCGACCAGTGCGAAGCCATGCTCGACCGCGCGCACCGCGCGGCGACGCGCTTCGGCACCAGCCTGTCGCTGACCTTCTCGCTCACCCGCACGGCGCAGAGCCTGCGCCGGCTGGCCGTGCTCGCGCACCTGATGGGCAGCCACGCCCACGAAGACAGCGGCGAAAGCGTGGAAAGAGCGGCGCTGGCGCGCTGGAACGAGCTGACGCGCACGGCGCTGCGCGCCGAGAACCAGCGCAACAGCCTGCGCCAGCACCTGTCGCGCGGCATGAGCCTGCTCGCGCTGCGCGTCACCGACAACGCGGCCAAGTCCGGCGAGCACTACGTCACCGAGACGCGGCCGGCCTACTGGCGCATGTGGCGCTCGGCGATGGGCGCCGGCGCCATCATCGCCGTGCTCGCGCTGCTGAAGATCTTCGCTTCCAAGCTGGAAATCGCGCTGTTCGGCCACGCCTTCATCTACAGCATGATCTACGGGCTCGGCTTCGCGCTGATCTACATGCTGCATCTGACCATCGCCACCAAGCAGCCGGCGATGACCGCGCAGACCATCGCCGGCTACCTCGGCGAGGCGCGGCCGGGCAGGGCGCAGGACCTGGAACGCATCGTCGACCTGATCGCCGCCGTCAGCCGCAGCCAGATCGCCGCCATCGCCGGCAACGTCGCCGTCGCGCTGCCGGTGGCGATCGGCCTGTCGCTCCTCTGGCAGCAGCATTTCGGCGAGCCGATGGTGGACGTCGGCAAGGGCGCGCACCTCCTCGACGATCTCGACCCGCTCGGCTGGGCGCTGCCGCACGCGGCCATCGCCGGCGTCTTCCTGTTCTTCTCCGGCATCATCTCCGGCTACTTCGACAACCTCGCCGCGCACTCGCGCATCGGCGAGCGCGTCGGCCGCCTGCGCTGGCTGCGCCGCCTCGTGGGCGAAGGCCGCGCGGCGCGCGTCGGCGCCTACGTCGACGATCACCTCGGCGGCCTTTCCGGCAACTTTTTGTTCGGCTGCATGCTCGGTTCGGCCGGCACGCTCGGCGTCATCTTCGGCCTGCCCATCGATATCCGCCACATCGCCTTCTCGTCGGCCAACTTCGGCTACGCGCTGGCCGCCTTCGAGTTCGCGCTGCCGGCGACCGCGGTGCTCTGGGCGGCACTCGGCGTCGCCCTGATCGGCGTCGTCAATCTCTCCGTCAGCTTCAGCCTGGCGCTGTGGATGGCGCTGCGCGCGCGCGGCGTCGAGTTCCGCCAGACGCGCGAACTGCTCGGCCTGCTCGGGCGGCGCTTGCGCGCTTCGCCGCGCAGCTTCGTCGCGGCGCCGGCGGCGGCCGGCTGAGGATCAGCGCAGGGCCGCCGCCAGCCAGTAGTAGGCCGGGATGCCGAGCAGCAGGTTGAACGGGAAGGTGACGCCGAGCGCGGCGCCGATCGACAGCGCCGGGTTCGCCTCCGGCACGGCGATGCGCATCGCCGCCGGCGCCGCGATGTACGAGGCGCTGGCGTAGAGCGTGGCGAGCAGCGCGGCGCCGCCGACCGAGAGGCCGACGAAGGTCGCCGTGGCCGCGCCGAGCAGGCCGGCGGCGAGCGGCACGAGGACGGCGAAGCCGAACAGGAAGGCGCCGGCGCGGCGCAGGTCGCCGAGGCGGCTGGCGGCGATCAGGCCCATTTCGAGCAGGAAGAAGGCGAGCGCGCCCTTGAACAGGTCGAAGAACAGCCGGTCGAGCGGCGCGATGCCGTCCGGGCCGGCGGCCCAGCCGATGAGCAGGCCGCCGACCAGCGGCAGGACGCTCCGGCCGGCCAGCGCCTCGTGCAGCAGGCGGCCCCAGGGCGCACCGCGGCCGGCGCCGCGGGCGAGCAGCACGCCGATGAGCAGCGCCGGGAATTCGAGCAGCACGAGGAAGACGACGAGATGGCCCTCGGCCGCCTCGCCGCGGCTCGCCAGGTAGCTGGCGGCGACGGCGAAGGTGACGACGCTGACCGAGCCGTAGTGGGCGGCGATCGAGGCCGCGTCGCTGCGCGCGAAGCGGCCGAGGCGGCGGAGCAGCGCGAAGGCGACGAGCGGGATCAGCGCGGCGACGGCGACGACGACCGCGGCCTGGCCGGCGAGGTCGGCGAGCGCGTGCCGGGCCAGCTCGACGCCGCCCTTCAGGCCGATGGCGAGCAGCAGGAACAGGCTGAGCGACTCGTAGAGCGCGCCCGGCAATTTCAGGTCGGAACGCAGGACACCGGCGACGAGGCCGAGCAGGAAGAAGAGGACGACGGGTTCGAAGGGCATGGGCGTTTCGTTCGCAGGGATCGCCCCGGGATCGCGGGCGGGGCCACTATCGCTGTTCGCCTGCATTAAATCCAATTAAACTAAATTCGGATTAATATTTGCCGAGGCTTATGTGCCGCGCCGCCGCATCACCTTCCGCCAGCTCGAAACCTTCGCCGCCGTCGCCCGCCTGAAAAGCTTCTCGCGCGCCGCCGAGGCGCTGCACCTGACGCAGCCGGCGGTGTCGATCCAGATCCGCCAGATCGTCGACGCGCTCGGCCTGCCGGTGTTCGAGCAGCGCGGCCGGGAGATCGTGCCGACGCCGGCCGGCGAGGAGCTGCTCGCCGCCGCGCGCGGCCTCGACGACGTGTGGAACCGCCTCGAATCGGCGATCGCCGGCCTCAAGGGCCTGCGCCGCGGCAAGCTGCGCGTGGCGCTGGTGACCACCGCCAAGTACTTCCTGCCGCGCATGCTCGGCGACTTCTGCCGGCGTTACCCGGACATCGACATCGAGCTGGAGATCGCCAACCGCGAGCGCATCGTCGAGCGCCTGCGCGGCAACCAGGACGACCTCTACGTCATGTCCTATCCGCCGGCCGACCTCGACGTGGTCAGCCGGCCCTTCCTCGACAACGAGCTGGTCGTTGTCGCGCCGCCCGGCCATGCCGGCGCCGGCCGCCGGCTGACGCTCGCCGACCTCGCCGGCGAGCGCTTCCTGCTGCGCGAGCCCGGCTCCGGCTCGCGCCACGCCGTCGACGAGCACCTGCACGCGGCCGGCGTCCGCCTCGACGTGCGTCTGTCGCTGGCCAGCAACGAGGCGATCCGCGACCTCGTGGCCGGCGGCCTCGGCCTCGCCGTGCTCTCCCGGCACGCCCTCGGCGACGCGCTGGCGCGCGGCGAACTGGCCGTGCTCGACGTCGCCGGCTTTCCGCTGTGCCGCCCGTGGAGCGTCGTGCACCTGCGCGGCAAGGTGCTGCCGCTGCCGGCGCAGGCCTTCCTCGACGAGCTGCTGCGCGCCGGCGGCCAGGAGTCGGCGAAACCATCCGCCGCGCTGCCGGTCAACGAAGCACCATGACGCCCCTCGCCCCGCCCCGCATCCCCTTCCTCGCCGCCGCCTTCGACCACCGCTTCGCCCGCCGCCTGCCCGGCGAATCCGGGCCGCCCCGCCAGCCGCGCCAGGTGTACGGCGCCTGCTGGTCGGACGTGCCGCCGACGCCGGTGGCCGAACCGCGCCTGCTCGCCTGGTCCGACGACCTGGCGGCGACGCTCGGGCTGGCGCCGCCGGACGAAGCGCCGGACATCGCCGAGGTGCTCGCCGGCAACCGCCTGCTGCCCGGCATGCGGCCGATCGCCGCCTGCTACGGCGGCCACCAGTTCGGCCAGTGGGCCGGCCAGCTCGGCGACGGCCGCGCCATCGTCCTCGGCGACCTCGCCGCGCCCGACGGCGCGCGCTGGGAGCTGCAGTTGAAGGGCGCCGGCCTGACGCCCTACTCGCGCCGCGCCGACGGCCGCGCCGTGCTGCGCTCGTCGCTGCGCGAGTTCGTCTGCAGCGAGGCCATGCACCACCTCGGCGTGCCGACGACGCGCGCGCTGGCGCTCGTTGCCACCGGCGAGCCGGTGGTCCGCGACATGTTCTACGACGGCCGTCCGGAGCGGGAGCCGGGCGCCGTGGTGACGCGCGTGGCGCCGTCCTTCGTGCGCTTCGGCAACTTCGAGATCTTCGCCGCGCGCGGCGACCATGAGCGCCTGCGCCTGCTCGCCGACTACGTCATCGAACAGCATTTCCCGGAGATCGACGCCGCCGATCCGGCGCGCTACGCCGCATGGTTCGCCGAGGTCGCCCGGCGCACGGCGGCGCTGATGGCGCACTGGCTGCGCGTCGGCTTCGTGCACGGGGTGATGAATACCGACAACCTTTCCATCCTCGGCCAGACCATCGACTACGGCCCGTTCGGCTGGCTCGACGTCTTCGACCCCGACTTCACGCCGAACACCACCGACCGCGGCGGCCGCTACGCCTACGCGCAGCAGCCGGGGGTGGCGCTGTGGAATCTGCAGCGGCTGGCCGAGGCGCTGGCACCGCTGCTCGACCGGCCGGCGGCGACGGCGGTCGCCGGCGCGCTCGACGGTTTTGCCGGCGTCTTCGCCGCCGAGTGGAAGCGGCAGGCGCTGGCCAAGATCGGGCTGATTGCGGCCGACGACGGCGAGGACGAACTGACCGCGCGCCTGCTCGGCATCCTGACGCTGACCGAGGTGGACACGACGCGCTTCTTCCGCGCATTGATGGCGGTCGACCCGGCGCATCTGCCGGCGGCCGGCCTGCCGGCGCCGCTGCTCGCCGCCTGCTACGCGCCGGACGCGCTGCCGGCGGCCTTCGTCTTCCGCCTGCGCGACTGGCTCGCCGCCTACGCTGCCCGGATCAATGCCGACGGCGTCAGCGACGCCGAGCGGCGCGCACGCATGGCCACGGCGAATCCGCGCATCATCCCGCGCAACTACCTGCTGCAGCTCGCCATCGATGCCGCCGCCGAAGGGGATGTGGCGCCGCTCTCCCGGCTGCTCGACGCGATCCGCGACCCTTACGGCGACGGGCCGGACGACGATCCGATGACCGCTCTGCGCCCGGAGTGGGCGCGGCACGCGCCGGGCTGCTCGGCGCTGTCGTGCAGTTCGTGAGTCGGGCGGCGGCGGGCGCCGCCGCGGCTTACTTGACGGCGATGCTCGCTTCTTCGAGCAGCAGCGGGTAGGTGTAGCCGGAGCCGAAGTCGCGGTTCAGCGTGACCTTGCCGCTGACGGCGACCTGCTGGCCGACCTGTGCGGTGTCCTGACTGGTGACGATCAGGTTGTTGTTGCCGGCGCCAGCCTCGCCGCTGCCGTCCTGCACGTGCACGAAGTTGCGGCCCATGATGCCGTTGTTCGCCTTGACCACCTTGCCTTGGACGCTGACCATCCGACCGGAGAGCGCGGCCTGTTCCTGGTACAGGGCGGCGACGGTCTTCTGCGGCGCGTCGGCGGCGAAGGCGGGAAGCGCGGTCAGCGCGACGAAACCGAGGGCAGCGGTGGCGAGGAGGTTGCGCATGGGGATGCTCCGGGTGGAAGTCGTGATCGGGCCGGCCATTCTACTCCCCCGCCACCGCGCGCAGGCGCTCGGCGGCGCGTTCGGAGATCACCAGCACCAGTTTCATCATCGCCCGCGTCGCGCCGACGAAGAGCTTCCGCACGGCCTTGTCGTCGAGCGTCTCGAAGTCGATCTCGGCGAAGACCACGGCCGGCGCCGACTGCCCCTTGAAGCGGTAGACCGACTCGATCAGCACGTCGCCCTCGGAGAACACCGGCGCGCCGAGCAGGTCGTAGGCGCCGGTGAAGCGGCGCATGGTATGCGGGCCGATACGGTCGTAGGCCAGCAGCCGCGAGTTGTTGCGGCCGCCGTAGGTGACGACGGCCACGTCCTCCTTGCGAAAGCCGGCCGAGTAGCAGAGGCGGATGCCCTCCTTCAGCGCCTGCAAGAGCGACGCGTCGTCCGTGTAGGTGAGGATTTCCACTTCGCCGGCGTCGAGCGGCGACGCGGCCTCGACCGGCATGTCGGCCGGCAGCAGCGGCTGCAGCAGCCGCACCACCGAGCGCGGGCAGCGGAAGTTGGCGAACGAGCGCAGGCCGACCCAGCCCGGCAGCGGCACCGGCTCGCGCGCGTAGAGGTTCTGCAGCGGGTCTTCGAGCCAGAGCAGGCGGGCGTCGTCGGCCGCGTGGCGGAAGATCTGGTCGCACCATTCGGCCGGGAAGTCCTGGCCCTCGTCGACGATCAGCGTATCGAAGCGCCAGGCATCGTCGACCGGCAGCTTCGCCGCGTCCTCGACCAGCCGCTCGAAGGCATCGGGCCGGCTGAAATCCGGCGGCTGGCCGGCGGCGCGCAGGCGCTGCTGGCAGAAGGCGTGGAAAGTGCACGCGAGCCCGCCTTCCGGCGCGATGGCGCGGAAGTGGTCGGCCAGCGGCCGGTTGTAGCAGAGGTAGAGCGGCCGGCCGCCGCGTTCCAGCGTCGCCCGGTATTCGGCGAGCGCGAGCTGCGTCTTGCCCGAACCGGCGGTGCCGGTGACGCGCAGGCGGAAGGGCGCGAATTCCAGTTGCCGCGCCCAGTGCGCGAGGCCGCCGGCAATGCGGCCGACGAGCGCGCGGGCGCGGCCGATCAGCGCGCTGACGTCGGTTTCCAGCGAGATCACGTCGCACAGGAAGCGGTGCACCTTTGCTGCCTCGGGCGACGGCTCGCCCGCCGGCAGCACGGCGCGGATCAGCGCCGGCAGCGCGTCGCGGCGCGCCGCGTCGACGATGCGCTCGGGCGCCAGGCCGGCGCTGTGCGGCTGGCGCACGTGGTAGTCCGGGCAGTAGAAGAGATAGTCGATGCGCACCGCCGGCGCGTCCGGGCGCGCGTTGAGCTTGCCGCGCAGGGCGTCTACGTTGCGCGCGAGCTGCGCCACCACCGACTTGGTCCGCCCCGGATAGCGCTTCACCAACCCTTCCGGCGTCTCGTCGAGGAAGCCGGCCTTCTGCTCGATGACCAGCAACTGGCCGGCGCGGTTCATGACGATGAAGTCTATCTCGCCGAACACCGAGTAGCCGCGTTCGAGGTTGGTCCAGTGCACCGCGTGGTAGACGCTGTAGTCGTCGGGCAGCGCGTCGGCCAGCCGGGCGAGCGTCTCGATCTCGCGCTGCGCGGCGCCGGTGGCGGCCAGCTCGCGCCAGCCGTCGGGGAGGATGTGGGCCATGTCGGTGGGAACGGAGTCGGGTGCGGGTCAGGCACCATCGTAGGCCAATTCCGGTCGGCGGAGAATGCCGGAAATGCGTGCCGGCCGTCGGCGCCTCAGTCGCCGCGGCCGACGCGCAGCGCGGTGAGGATGGCGGCGCCCTGCAAGAGCGCGACGCCGGCCAGCACGGCGGCGTGGCGGCCGCCGTCCATGAGGCCGCCGAAGACCAGCGGCGCCGTCGCCAGCCCGGCGTCGAGCCCGGAGTAGACGAAGCCGTAGATGCGCCCGTAGGCCGCCTGGCCGAAGCGCGCGGTGGCGGCGCGGCGCACCAGCAGGTCGCGCGACGGGCCGGCGATGCCGGTGAGGAAGCCGATGCCGGCCATCAGCGGCAGCACCGCCCACGACGGCAGCCACTGCAGCGCGAGCAGCACCGCCAGCAGCGCGGCGACGCCGAGCGCGACGGCGATGATGCGGTCGTCGGCCTGGCGCTGTGCGACGAAGCCGCCGATCAGGATGCCGCCGGCGCCGGCCAGCAGGTAGGTGGACAGCGCGCCGGCGGCGACGCCGAGCGGCAGCCCGTAGAGCGTTTGCAGCACCGGCGTCGCGTAGTTCTGCAGGGCGCCGAAGGCGGCGGTGATCAGGAAGAAGAAGAGGAAGCACAGCCAGACCGGGCCGACGCGCAGGAAATCCAGCGCGCCGTGCGCGGCGTGCTGTGCCGCCGGCGCCGGGCGGCCGGCGTCGAGCAGCGCGCGGTGGCGCCAGAGCAGCAGCAGCGCCGGCAGCGCCACGCAGCCGGCGGCGGCCGCGGCGACGCGCCAGCCGGCGACGCTCGCCAGCCCGGTGAGGAACAGCGGCGCCGCCGCCCAGCCGAGGTTGCCGGCCAACCCGTGGATCGAGAAGGCGTGGCCGAGCCGCGCCGGCGACACGCGGCGGTTGAGCACGGTGAAGTCGGCCGGATGGAACACCGAATTGCCGAGACCGGCCAGCGCGGCGGCGGCGAACAGCGCGCCGCTGCTCGTGGCGAAGGCCAGCCCGAGGCCGGCGGCGAGGAAGCAGCCGATGCCGGCAAGCAGCACGCGCAGCGCGCCGAAGCGGTCGACGGCAAAGCCGGCGAGCGCCTGGCCGACGCCGGAGACGACGAAGAACGTGGTCATCGTCGCGCCGACCTCGACGAAGGACAGCCCGAATTCCGGCATCAGCCACGGGAACAGCGGCGGCAGCAGCAGGTGGAAGAAGTGCGAGACGCCGTGCGCGAAGCCGATCAGCGCGATGATGCGCGCGTCGGCGGCCGGAGCGTCGGGGGATTCGGGGATTTCGGTCAGGACATGGGCGGACATCGGATACTCGCGGGGCGCACGCCGCGACGGGCGGCGAGGTCGCGATTCTACCCGCACCGGCGGTCGTGCGGCGGGCGCATCGGGCACAATGGCGCCCATCCGCCGCCGCCCCCGGAGCCGCCATGACCCCCGTCGCCGTCGATCTGCCCCGCGCCTACCGCCTGCTCAACCACGGCCCGGTGACGCTCGTTTCCAGCGCCTACGCCGGCCGCCGCAACGTCATGGCCGCGGCGTGGACGATGCCGCTCGACTTCGATCCGCCGAAGGTCGCCGTGGTCGTCGACAGGCGCACGCTGACGCGCGAGCTGATAGAGGCGTCCGGCGTCTTCGCGCTCAACCTGCCGTGCCGGGCGCAGGCCGAGGCCGTGCTCGCCGTCGGCTCGTGCAGTGGCCGCGATCCTGAATGGGAATGCGGCGGCGACAAGTTCGCCCGCTTCGGGCTGGCGACGCTGCCGGCCGCGCGCATCGAGGCGCCGCTGCTCGCCGGCTGCGTCGGCTGGCTGGAGTGCCGCGTCATCCCCGAGGCGCGCAACGAGGAACGCTACGACCTGTTCCTCGGCGAAGTGGTCGCCGCCTGGGCCGACCCGGCGGTCTTCGCCGACGGCCGCTGGCATTTCGACGCGGCGCCGGCGGAAAAGCGCACGCTGCACTACGTTGCCGGCGGCGCCTTCTACGCCACCGGCGAGGGTTTCGAGGTGGCGGCGCCCGGCGCCGGCGCGTAGCGCCGCGGCTACAATCGGCACTGTCGCCGGCGCGGCCGGCGGCGCCTCACGGAGAAAACGCAATGATCGCCGGCATCAAGGAATTCTTCAGCCAGTTCATCGCCCCCGCCGAGCGCGGCGACGACCCCGGCGGCGAGCGGGCGCTGCAGGTCGCCACCGCCGCCCTGCTGGTCGAGATGATGCGCATGGACCGCCGCATCGACGAGGCCGAGCGCGCATCGGTCGTCGCCACGCTGCGCCGCGAGTTCGGCCTCGACGAGGCGCAACTGGCGGCACTGCTCGTCCTCGCCGAGGAAGAAGCGCGCCAGGCCAGCGGTTACCACCAGTTCACGACGCTGATCAACAAGTCCTGCGACGCCGCGCAGAAGGTGCGCATCGTCGAGAACCTGTGGCGCGTGGCCATGGCCGACGGCCACCTCGACGCGCACGAAACGCACTTGATGCGCCGCATCGCCGGCCTGCTGCACGTCGGCCACGCCGACTACGTCGCGGCCAAGCAACGGGCGCGCGAGGCGACGGGGCTGGCGGAATGAAGGCGCGCGCCTAGCGCCGGCCGCCGAGGATCGAACCGAGCACGCCGCGCACGATCTCGCGGCCGACCTGGGAGCTGATGGTGCGCGCCACCGTCTTCGCCATGGTCTGCACGAGGCCGTCGGTCTTGCCGCCGCGCGGGCCGGTGCGGCCGAAGAGCAGTTCGTCGATCCCGCCGCCGGATGGCGCGGGCTTGTCGGCCGCCGCGCCGCCACCCGCCGGCGCCGCCGCACTGCTCGCCTCGGTGCGCGCCTTCAGTTTCTCGTAGGCCGACTCGCGGTCCTCGGCCTGCTCGTAGACACCGTAGACCAGCGAAGCGCGGATCGTCGCCCGCCGTTCCTCGGCGCTGAGCGGGCCGATGCGCGAGGCCGGCGGCAGCACGAAGGCGCGTTCGACGACGTTCGGCCGCCCCTTCTCGTCGAGGAAGGAGACCAGCGCTTCACCGACGCCCAGTTCGGTGATCGCCGCCGCCGCGTCGAAGGCCGGGTTGGCGCGCAGCGTCTCGGCGGCGGTCTTCACCGCCTTCTGGTCGCGCGGCGTGAACGCGCGCAGCGCGTGCTGCACGCGGTTGCCGAGCTGGCCGAGCACCCTGTCCGGCACGTCGAGCGGGTTCTGCGAGACGAAATAGACGCCGACGCCCTTGGAGCGGATCAGGCGCACCACCTGCTCGATCTTTTCGAGCAGCGCCGGCGGCGCCTCGGTGAACAGCAGGTGCGCCTCGTCGAAGAAGAAGACGAGCTTCGGCTTCTCCACGTCGCCGACCTCCGGCAGGTGCTCGAACAGTTCGGCCAGGAGCCAGAGCAGGAAGGTCGAATAGAGGCGCGGCGCCGCCATCAGTTTGTCGGCGGCGAGGATGTTGACGACGCCCTTGCCGTCGACGGTCTGCATCAGGTCGTCGATGGCCAGCATCGGCTCGCCGAAGAAGGTGTCGCCGCCCTGCTCGCCGAGCGCCAGCAGCGCGCGCTGGATGGCGCCGATGGAGGCCGCCGAGACGTTGCCGTATTCGGTGGTGAAGGACTTCGCGTTGTCGCCGACGTGCTGGACCATCGCGCGCAGGTCCTTGAGGTCGAGCAGCAGCAGGCCCTGGTCGTCGGCGATCTTGAACACCAGTTGCAGCACGCCGGCCTGCGTGTCGTTGAGGTTGAGCAGCCGGGCGAGCAGGATCGGCCCCATGTCGGAGATCGTCGCGCGCACCGGGTGGCCGGCCTCGCCGAACACGTCCCAGAAGGCGGCCGGGAATTTCGCCGGCGCCCAGTCCTCGACGCCGAGCGCCCGCAGCCGCTCGGCGAGCTTCGGCGTCTCGACGCCGGCGGCGGCGATGCCGGAGAGGTCGCCCTTGACGTCGGCCATGAACACCGGCACGCCGATGGACGAAAAGCGCTCGGCGAGCACCTGCAGCGTGATCGTCTTGCCGGTGCCGGTGGCGCCGGTGATCAGGCCGTGGCGGTTGGCGAGCGCGGGCAGCAGCGCGAGATCCGTGCCGGCATGGCGGGCGACGACGAGCGGGGCGGGCATGGGAACCTCCGGAAACCTGGAACGTTGGCGAAGGGCCTATTATCACAAGGATTCTGGCGCTCATGCCGTCCGCAGCGGTGCAAGCGCGTTGCCGCGCGGCGGAGTAAAATCCGCGTTTTTCGTTTTCAGCGTTCGAGGAAGAATCATGGCCGGTCACTCCAAATGGGCCAACATCCAGCACCGCAAGGGCCGTCAGGACGAGAAGCGCGGCGCCGCCTTCTCCAAGCTCGCCAAGGAAATCACCGTCTCCGCCAAGGCGGGCGGCGGCGACCCGGCCTTCAACCCGCGCCTGCGTCTGGCCGTCGACAAGGCCAAGGGCGTGAACATGCCCAAGGACAAGATCGATAACGCGATCAAGAAGGGTACCGGCGAACTCGAAGGCGTCGATTACGTCGAGATCCGCTACGAGGGCTACGGCATCGGCGGCGCGGCGGTGATCGTCGACTGCCTGACCGACAACCGGACGCGCACCGTCGCCGACGTGCGCCACGCCTTCAACAAGCACGGCGGCAACATGGGCACGGACGGCTGCGTCGCCTTCCAGTTCAAGCACTGCGGCCAGATGCTGTTCGCCCCGGGCACCGACGAGGCGAAGCTGATGGACGCGGCGATCGAGGCCGGCGCCGAGGACGTGGTGAGCAACGACGACGGTTCGATCGAGGTGATCACCGCGCCCGGCGATTTCCTCGCGGTCAAGGAGGCGCTGGCAGCGGCCGGCTTCACGCCGGAATTCGGCCAGGTGACGATGAAGGCCGAGAACGAGACCGAACTCTCCGGCGAGGAAGGCGCGAAGATGCAGAAGCTGCTCGACGCGCTGGAAGCCATTGACGACGTGCAGGAGGTCTATACCAGCGTCGTCATCGAGGAATGAGGGCGCGCCGTCCGCTTCCCGGCAAGGCGGCGCTGCGGCGCCGCTTTTCCTTTGCCGGCCCGCCATGCCGTTGAAGCTCGCGCCCTTTCTCTTCGTCTTCCTCTGGAGCACCGGCTTCATCGGCGCCAAGTACGGGCTGCCGCACGCCGATCCGCTCTCCTTCCTGCTCGTCCGCTACCTGCTGGTGATCGCGCTGATGACGGCGCTCGCGCTGGCGACGCGGGCGCCGTGGCCGGGCGATGCGCGGCGCTGGTTCCACATCGGCGTCTCCGGCGTGCTGGTGCATGCCCTCTACCTCGGCGGCGTCTTCGTCGCCATCGGCCACGGCCTGCCGGCCGGCGTCACCGCGCTGGTCGTCGGCATGCAGCCGCTGCTCACTGCCTGCGGCGCCGGCGCCCTGCTCGGCGAGAAGGTGACGGCGCGGCAATGGGCCGGCCTGGCGCTCGGCTTCGTCGGCGTCTTCCTGGTGGTCTCGGGCGGCTTCGGCGGGGCCGGGGCGCCGCTCGGCGCGATGCTGATCCCGGCCGTCGTCGCGCTGCTGGCGATCACCGCCGGCACGCTCTATCAGAAGAAGTTCTGTCCGAGCTTCGACCTGCGCACCGGCTCGGTCGTCCAGTTCCTGCCGACGGCGGCGCTGACCGCGCTGGCCATCGCGCTGTTCGGCGAGTTCCGCGTCGACTGGACGCCGCCCTTCGTCTTCGCGCTCGGCTGGCTGGTGCTGGTGCTCTCGCTCGGCGCGATCAGTCTCTTGAATCTGCTGATCCGCTCGGGCAGCGCGGTGAACGTCGCCAGCCTGTTCTACCTGACGCCGCCGACGACGGCGGCCATCGCCTGGCTGCTGTTCGGCGAGACGCTGGCCGGCGCCGCGCTCGCCGGCATGGTCCTGGCGGTCGCCGGCGTCTGGCTGGCGCGCCGGGCGTGAGGCTAGCCGGCGTAGAGCGGGTAGAGGGTTTCTTCCTCGCGGCGGATGCGCTCGACCAGCACCTTGCCGATGCCGGCCAGGTCCTCGGCGAACTCGGCGGCCCGCTCCGGGTGCGCGGCGAGGTCGCGGTACTTGTCGAGGAAGCCGACGACCGCCCGGCCGATGCCGTCCATCTCGTGGCGGAAGCCGTGGATCAGCGCGTGGCTCTGCGCATCGGCGGCCAGCGTGTGTTCGAGATAGACGTAGAGGCGGATATTCTCGGTCAGCAGATGATCCTGGAGCGCGGCGCGGAATTCCTCGAGCCGCGCCGCGGCGAGGGCGACGTCGCCGGCGAGGGCGGCCGCCTGGGTGTCGCCGAAGAGCCGGAGCAGGGTGCGGTGATCGCCGGTCAGCTTGTCGATCAGGCCGGCGTGGTAGTGGATGCTGGTCCCCGGCGCGGCCGTCGCCTGTCGCGGCGGGGCGGCCGGCGCAGGCGGCCCGGCGGCGGTGGCGGGCGCCGCTTCCCGTTTTCCGAACAGCCGATCGAACAGGAACATGGACTTTCCCTTTTGCGATGCCGGTCGATACGGGCCGGCTGGTGCACCGCACCTTAATCCCTACTCTTTCTACGGACTTTAACCCGGATCAAATCCGCCCCGCCTGCGGCGGCCCCGCTAGAATGTCGCCCATGCCCGCTTCCGCCCCGTCTTCGCCCCCGCTGCGCCTGCTCGGCATCGACCCCGGCCTGCGCGTCACCGGCTTCGGCGTCGTCGACAAGAGCGGCAGCCGGCTGGCCTACGTCGCCAGCGGCTGCATCCGCACCGACGAGAAGCTGCCGCTGCCGGAGCGCCTGGGCATGATCAACCGCGGCGTCGCCGAGATCGTCGCCGCCTACGCGCCGGCGCAGGCGGCGATCGAGGAGGTCTTCCTGAACAAGAATCCGTGGTCCACGCTGCTGCTCGGCCAGGCGCGCGGCGCCGCCATCGGCGCGCTGGTCGGCGCCGGCCTGCCGGTCGCCGAGTACGGCACCATGCAGATCAAGCAGGCGGTGGTCGGCCACGGCCGCGCCACCAAGGCGCAGGTGCAGCACATGGTGCGCCGCCTGCTGGCGCTGCCCGGCGACCCGTCCGCCGACGCCGCCGACGCGCTCGCCTGCGCCATCGCCCACGCCCATGGCGGACAGGGCCTGGGCGCGCTATCCTCTGCCGGGCGCCGCAAGAGCGGCCGCCTGACCTCGACCGAATCCCTGAGCAAAGCGAAATGATCGGACGCCTCGCCGGCACCCTGGCCGCCAAGAACCCGCCGCAGATCCTGGTCGACGTAAACGGCGTCGGCTACGAACTCGACGTGCCGATGAGCACCTTCTACAACCTGCCGGCGGCCGGCGAGAAGGTGACGCTGCTGACGCACTTCGCGGTGCGCGAGGACGGCCATTTCCTCTATGGCTTCGGCAGCGAGGCCGAGCGCTTCGCCTTCCGCCAGTTGCTGAAGATCTCCGGCGTCGGCGCGCGCATCGCGCTCGCCGTGCTCTCCGGCCTGTCGGTCGCCGACCTGGCGCAGGCGGTGGCGGCGCAGGAAAGCGGCCGGCTGACGAAGGTACCGGGCATCGGCAAGAAGACCGCCGAGCGCCTGCTGCTCGAACTCAGGGGTAAGCTCGCCGAGGCCGTGCCGGCGGCCGCCGCGGCCGCCGCCGGCGATGCCCGCCACGACGTGCTGAACGCGCTGCTCGCGCTCGGCTACAACGAGCGCGAGGCGCAGGCGGCGATGAAGTCGCTGCCGGCCGAGGTCGGCACGTCCGATGGCATCCGTCTGGCGCTGAAGTCGCTCTCGAAAGCCTGAGAAATGAAACGACCCCCACGCTCACTGCGTTCGCTGCCCCCGAGGGGGGCGCAGGCCTCCCTTGGGACGGCCCGGCGGGAGGCCTGATGCAACAACGCCACACGCAGATCGTCCAGTTCGCCATCGTCGCCGCCCTCATCGTCGGCTGCATCGCCGTGCTGCTGCCCTTCGTCGGCACGCTGCTCTTCGCCGTCGTCCTCTGCGTCTCCTCCTGGCCGCTCTACGCGCGCCTGTTGAAGGCGATGCGCTACCGGCACACGCTGGCGGCGCTGCTCATGTCGCTGCTCATGGTGGTGCTGCTGGCGGTGCCGATGGGCCTGCTCGCCGGCAACCTGGCGAGCGGCGTCGAGGCGGTCGCCCGCTACGTCAGGCCGCTGATCGAGAACGGCCTGCCGAGCGAGCCGCCGGCCTGGCTCATCGGCCTGCCGTGGATCGGCGTCGAGATCGCCGACTACTGGCACCGCCTCACCGAAAGCCGCGAGGAGCTGAACCACATGCTGCGCCAGCTCTTCGACCCGCTGCGCAAGGTGGCGCTCACCGCCGTCACCATCTTCGGCCAGGGCCTGCTGCAGCTCCTGCTGGTCATCTTCTTCGTCTTCTTCATCTTCCGCGACGCGCACCATTACGGCGAGGCGCTGCTCACCGCCGCCCGCAAGCTCGGCGGCCGGCTCGGCGAGCGCATGCTCGGGCTGGCGCGCGGCACGATCATGGGCGTCATGGTCGGCATCGTCGGCACGGCCGCGGCGCAGGCCGCGGTCGGCATGGCCGGCTACCTGATCGCCGGCGTGCCGGCGGTGCTGATGCTGACCTTCGCCACCTTCATCTTCGCCATGGTGCCGGTGATCGGGCCGACGCTGATCTGGGGCGGCGCCGCCTTCTGGCTCTACGAGCAGGGGCAGACCGGCTGGGCGATCTTCATGCTGCTCTGGGGCGTGCTCGGCATCTCCAGCGTGGACAACTTCATCAAGCCCGTGCTCATCTCGCGCACCGCCGCGCAGCCGCTGCTGCTGATCGTCGTCGGCGTCTTCGGCGGCGTGCTCGTCTTCGGCTTCATCGGCATCTTCCTCGGCCCGACGCTGCTGGCGCTGGGGCAGACGCTGATCCGCGAGTGGATCGCCGACAAGGACGCCGACCTCAATCACAGCATCGCCCCATGATCGAAACCGACAAGTTTTCCGAGCGCCTCGTCGCCCCCGCCGTCTCGCCGCAGGAGGACGCGGTCGAGCGCGCGCTGCGGCCGAAGCGGCTCGCCGACTACGTTGGCCAGGCGAAGATCCGCGAGCAACTGGACATCTTCATCCAGGCGGCCAGGCGGCGCGGCGAATCGCTCGACCACGTGCTGCTCTTCGGCCCGCCCGGCCTGGGCAAGACGACGCTGGCCCACATCGTCGCCGCCGAGATGGGCGTGAACCTGCGCCAGACCTCGGGGCCGGTGCTCGAACGCGCCGGCGACCTCGCCGCCATCCTAACCAATCTCGAAGCGCACGACGTGCTGTTCATCGACGAGATCCACCGCCTGTCGCCGGTGGTCGAGGAAATCCTCTACCCGGCGATGGAGGACTTCCAGATCGACATCATGATCGGCGAGGGGCCGGCGGCGCGCTCGGTGAAGCTCGACCTGCCGCCGTTCACGCTGGTCGGCGCCACCACCCGCGCCGGCATGCTGACCAACCCGCTGCGCGACCGCTTCGGCATCGTCGCCCGGCTGGAGTTCTACACCGCCGACGAACTGGCCACCATCGTCCGCCGCTCGGCGCAGTTCCTCGACGTCGCCGCCGAGCCGGCGGGCGCGCTGGAGATCGCCCGCCGCTCGCGCGGCACGCCGCGCATCGCCAACCGCCTGCTGCGCCGCGTGCGCGACTTCGCCGAGGTCAAGGGCACGGGCACGGTCAGCGCCGACATCGCCGACGCCGCGCTCTCCATGCTCGACGTCGACGCCGCCGGCCTCGACCTGATGGACCGCAAGCTGCTCTCGGCGGTGATCGACAAGTTCGGCGGCGGCCCGGTCGGCGTCGACAACCTCGCGGCGGCGATCGGCGAGGCGCGCGACACCATCGAGGACGTGCTCGAACCCTTCCTCATCCAGCAGGGCTACCTGCAGCGCACGCCGCGCGGCCGCGTCGCCACGCCGGCCATCTACCGCCATCTCGGTCTCGACGCCCCTGGCCGCGACGCCGGCCAGGGCGCGCTCTGGAACGAGCGCTGAACGCCGCCGCAACGCGGCGAAACATTCTCGGCAAACTTGTGGCGACATTGTGGATTACCACAATGCCGCCCGTCGCATTCCGTCGCTAGACTGCCCGTCATCCAGCGAGGGCGCCGGCCGCGTGCCAGGCGCCGCTTACCGAATACGGAGACGAGCCCGTGATATTCCTGTTCGCCCCGGCCGTGCGCATGATGAACCGCATGCGCTTCGCCGGCCGCTTCATCGTCATCGGCGCCGCCGGCGGCGTCCTCGTCGCCGGCCTGATGTTCCAGTTCCTGCAGGCGCTCAACGCCCGGCTGGCGGCGACGCAGGCCGAACTCGCCGGCGTCCGCCACGTCGTCGCGCTGCGCGAGATCGGCCACCTGCTCGACCGCCACCTGCTCTCGGCCTCGCTCCATTCCCTCGGCGAGTCGGCGATGGAGAAGGAGGCAGCCGAGGAGCGCACGCGCATCGCCGCCGCGCTGGCGGCGGCGCGCCAGGCCGGCGCCGACGACGCGGCGCTCGACACGGAGTGGCAGGGCCTCGACAAGGAATGGCAACTGTTCAATTCGGTGATCGGCTCGTCGTCGACGCCGGAGATCCGCGAACTGCACCAGCGCCTCGGCGACCGCGTCGCGGCGCAGGCGCGCGTCGTCGCCGACCACGCCGGTTTGACGCTGGACCCGGAGGTGGACACCAACTACCTCTACGACACGCTGGTCAACCGCCTGCCGCCGCTGTTCGACGCGATCGCCCAGATCCGCCTGCGCGCCGGCAGCATTGCCGCCATCCAGATGATCGACGCCGCCGACATCGGCCGCCTGGAGCGGCTGACCGCCGACGCCGTCCAGCATCTCGCGCGCATCCGCGAGAACCTGGACAAGGTCGGCCGCGCTGCGCCGGAGCTGAAGCCCGCCTTCGACCAGGGCATCGAGGCGACGCAGAAGGGCATCGACCAGACCCGGCGGTTGATCGACGGCCGTCTGGTCGGCACCGGCGACATCGACATTCCGGTCGCCGAACTGCTGGAAAAGACCGACGCGCCGCGGGCGGCGGCGGCAACGCTGGAGCGGGCGGCGATCGAGGCGCTCGGCGGCCGCCTCGAACGGCGCGCCGACGAGTTCAGCAACCGGCTGCTCGGCAACCTGGCGCTGGTCGGGTTCGGCCTGGCGCTCGCCGGCTACCTGTCGATGGGCTCCTACCTCAGCCTGCAGCAGGGCACGGCGCGGCTCATGGAAGGCGGCCGGCGCCTCGCCGACGGCGAGCTGCGGCACCGCATCGACGTCGGCACGCGCGACGAGTTCGCCGACATCGCCGGCAGCTTCAACCGCATGGCGGCCTCCTTCGCCGAGGTCATCGACACCCTGGCGAGCAGCTCGAACGCGCTGCGCGACGCCGCGCACGCGATGAACGAGGCGACGCACCAGGTCGCCGACGGCTCCGCCGAGCAGAACCGGCTGACGCAGGAGACCGCCGCCTCGGCGGGCAGCATGTCGGAGAGCATCGGACAGGTCGCCGCCAACGCCGGCGAGGTCGACCAGGTGGCGCGCGAAGGCCGCCGCCAGACCGACGACGGCTACCAGGGCCTGATGCGCATGCAGGACGAGATCCGCATCGTGCGCGCGGCGGTCGAGCAGATCGCGACGACGGTCGCCGAGTTCATGCAGGCGACGCTGGAAATCCACGGCATGACCGGCCAGGTGCGCGACATCGCCGAGCAGACCAACCTGCTGGCCTTGAACGCGGCCATCGAGGCGGCGCGCGCCGGCGAGGCCGGCCGCGGCTTCGCCGTGGTCGCCGACGAGGTGCGCAAGCTGGCCGAGAAATCGGCCGGCTCGGCGAGCGAGATCGACCGCCTGACGCAGGAGATCAACGTCCGCTCGGACGGCGTGAACGGCGCCATCGCGCGCGGCCAGGAGTCGCTGTCGGCGAGCGAGTCCTTCCTGCAGGACGTCTCCGGCCGGCTGTCGGCGGCCAGCGGTTCGGTGGCGCGCACCTCGGAAGGCGTGGACCTGATCACCGCCGCGATGCGCTCGCAGGCCGAGTCGGTGCACCGCATCCGCGACTTCGTCGCGCGCATCGCCGACATGGCCGGCCGCAACGACGACGCCGTCGCCCGCGCCGCGGAAGAGGCGGAGCGCCTGGAACGGCTGTCCGAGGAACTGCGCGGGCTGATCGGGCGCTTCCGCCTCTGAGCACGGCGGCGCGCTGTTTCGTCACGCATGTGTTGCAATACGCAACGAATGCGTGAAGAATAGCGCGCCATGCCCAAGCTCCAGTCCCTGCACGCGAAGATCCTCTTCGGCTACGTCCTCGTCGGCCTGCTCTTCGTCACCCTCGTCGTCAGCGCGCTGATCGACTTCCGCCGGCTGGAAACCAAGATCAACGAGCAGCAGCACGTCGCCGACCTGCACGACGAGATGCGCTACTCGCGGCGGATGGAGAAGAATTACCTGCTCTACCGCAAGAACCGCGACCTCGCCGAGGCCATCGAGCGCGCCGACAACGCGCTGGCGCTGATCAAGCAGTTGCCGCCGCTGGTGCTGGACGCGGAGATCCGGGAGACCACCGAAGAGACGCTGGTGCACTACCGCGAGCTGCTCATCGAGATGGCCAACGCCGACCGCCACGGCCGCGCCTCCGTCGAAGTCATCGACGACCTGATGATTGCCGGCTCGCGCATGCTGGCGCTCGGCGAGCGGCTCGACGCCGGCGCCTGGGAACTGCTCGAGAACGCCGTCGCCACGCACCACCGCAACCTGCAATGGACGATCGTCGCCGCCATCGCGCTCGCCGTCGCCGCCGGCGTGCTCGTCACGCGCAGCGTGGTGCGGCCGCTGCGCACCATCGAGACCAGCCTGAAGCGCGTCGCCACCGGCGAGACCGGCCGCCTCGACCACGCTTCGGAGGACCGCGAGGTCGGCTCGCTGACCGACGCCATCAACCGCACGCTGAACGAGCTCGACGAGCGGCAGAAGGCGATCGCCCGCTCCTCGCGGCTGGTCGCGCTCGGCACCATGCTCTCGGGCGTGGCGCACGAGCTGAACAACCCGCTCTCCAACGTCTCCACCTCGTGCCAGATCCTGCTCGAGGAGATCGACGACCTGCCCGCGGACATCCGCCGCGACCTGCTCTCGCAGATCGACGGCGAGGTGCTGCGCGCGCAGCACATCGTCGGCACGCTGCTCGACTTCGCCCGCGAGCACCGCTACGAGCGCGCCGAGACGCCGGTGCGCGCGCTCGTCGACGAGGCGCTGCAACTGACGCGCAACCAGACGCCGGCCGACGCGCGCATCGCCGTCGACGTGCCCGCCGGCCTGACCATCGACGTGGACCGGCAGCGCTTCCAGCAGGTGCTGATCAACCTCCTGCAGAACGCCGCCGGCGTCGTCGGCCCGGGCGGCGCGATCCGCATCCGCGCGCGCCGCGTGGAAGACGCCGAGAGCGCCGGCACGCGCATCACCGTCGAGGACGACGGCCCCGGCATCGCGCCGGAGAACCTGCCGCGCATCTTCGATCCCTTCTTCTCGACCAAGCCGGTGGGCAAGGGTACCGGCCTCGGCCTGTTCATCGTGCACGAGATCGTCGGCCAGCACGGCGGCACGGTTTCCGTCGATTCGGAACCGGGCCGCGGCTGCCGCTTCGACGTGCGCATCCCCGACCGCAAGACAACGGAGCAACAATGAACCCCCACGCTCACATTCGTTCGCTGCCCCCCGGGGGGGCGCATGCCTCCTTCGGGGCGGCCCTTCAGGAGGCATGGCCATGAAACAAGGACGCATCCTGGTCGTCGACGACGAGGAAATCGCCCGCCGCAACCTGTCGCACGTGCTCGAACGCGAAGGCTACCGGGTGGACTGCGCGCAGGACGGCGCCGCGGCGCTGGCGCTGCTCGCCGAGGGCGAATACCAGTTGGTGCTCACCGACCTGCGCATGCCCGGCATCGACGGCCTCGAACTGCTGCGGCAGACGAAGCGCCGCTGGCCGGGCACCGAGGTGGTGATGATCACCGCGCACGCCAACGCCAGCTCGGCGGTCGAGGCGATGACCGCCGGCGCCTTCTACTACGTCGAGAAGCCGTTCCGCCTGCCCGACGTCAGGAAGATCGTCGGCGAGGCCATCCAGAAGGCCATGCTGCGGCGCGAGAACGCTTCGCTGAAGGCGGCGCTCGACCAGGCGACGGCGGCGCCGCGCATCATCTCCGGCAACCCGGACATGCTCGCCGTGCTCGGCACCGCCGACGGCGTCGCCGCCACCGACTGCGGCGTGCTCATCGCCGGCGAATCGGGCACCGGCCGCGAGGCGCTGGCCCGCCACATCCACGAGAAGAGCGGCCGCAGCGGCGTCTTCGTCGTCGTCAACTGCGGCGCGCCGTCCGAGGAGGCGCTCGCCGCCGAGCTGTTCGGCCACGACGGCGCGCCCGGCGCCATCGAGGCGGCGGCCGGTGGCACCCTCTTCCTCGACGAGGCGGCGGCGCTGCCGGCGACGCTGCAGCCGCGCCTGCTGCGCCTGGTGCAGGACGGCGAATTCGTCCACCAGGGCGGCGGCCCGACGCAGAAGGCGGACGTGCGCATCGTCTCGGCGAGCGCGCAGGATCTCGCTGCGCTGGCCGAACAGGGCGTCTTCCGCCAGGATCTCTACTTCCGCCTGGCGGTGGTCACGCTCACCCTGCCGCCGCTCAGGAAGCGCCGCGGCGACATCCCGCTGCTCGCCATGCACTTCCTGACGCGCGCCGCGCAGCGCATGGGCAAGCCCGTTTCCGAGATCGCCCCGGAAGCCTTCGACCGCCTGCTCGCCTACGGCTTTCCCGGCAACCTGCGCGAGCTGGAGAGCATCATCGAACGCGGCGTCGCGCTCGCCGGCGGCCACGCGCTGACCGCCGACCTGCTGCCGGCGACGCTCGGCGCCCCGGCCGATGCGGCCGCCGGCGAGGCGCCGGCGATCAAGACGCTGGAGGATCTGGAGCGCGAGCACATCCTCAAGGCGCTCGAACACACCGGCGGCAACCGCGCGCTCGCCGCGCAACTGCTCGGCATCGACCGCGTCTCGCTGTGGCGCAAGCTGCGGCGCTACAGCGAGGAAATCTGAGCAGGCTGGCAGCGACAAATCCTTAAACAACAAATTGTTACAAAACAACGCTCAGGCAGCAGGTTAAAATCCGCCGATGAAACACGAACAGAAGCCGAACGCCTTCACCATCCCGGTGCGCATCTACTATGCCGAGACCGATGCCGGCGGCGTCGTCTACCACTCGAAATACCTCGATCTCTTCGAACGCTGCCGCACCGAATGGCTGCGCCAGCTCGGCCATAACCAGCAGAACCTGATCGACGAGCACAACATCGTCTTCGTCGTGCGATCCATCAACATCGACTACCTGCGCCCGGGGCGCCTCGACGACCTGCTGCAGATCGGGCTGGAGGTCGACCGGCTCGGCCGCAGCCAGATCGTCTTCCGCCAGCACGCGCGCCGGCAGGAGGCCGACGGCACCTGGACCGAACTGGCCGCGGCCACGGTCCAGATCGTCTGCATCGATTTCGCCAAATTCAAGTCCGCCCCGATTCCCGACTGGCTGCGTGCGCGGCTGGAGACCCTGCAATGAACGTCACGCAAGACCTGTCGATCCTGCATCTGATTCTCAACGCCAGCGCCGTGGTGCAGGCGGTGATGCTGCTCCTGGCCGGCGTTTCCTTCATGAGCTGGTACTACATCTTCCGCAAGTACTTCGCGGTGAAGGTGCAGCGCGCGAAGACCGAGCGCTTCGAGCGCGACTTCTGGTCCGGCGGCGACCTCAACGCGCTGTACAACAGCGCGGTGAACGACCGCCACCGCGCCGGCAGCATGGAGCGCATCTTCGAGGCCGGCTTCCGCGAGTTCGCCAAGCTGCGCGGGCAGAAGAACCTGGAGGCGAAGGACGTCGTCGACGGCTCGCGCCGCGCCATGCGCGCCACCTATCAGCGCGAGCTGGACGAACTCGAATCGCACCTCGCCTTCCTCGCCTCGGTCGGCTCGGTGTCGCCGTACATCGGGCTGTTCGGCACGGTGTGGGGCATCATGCACGCCTTCCGCGCGCTCGCCGACGTCGGCCAGGCGACGCTCGCCTCGGTCGCCCCGGGCATCGCCGAGGCGCTGGTGGCCACCGCCATCGGCCTCTTCGCGGCGATTCCGGCGGTGCTCGCCTACAACCGCTTCGCGCACGAGATCGACCGGCTGGCGACGCGCTTCGAGTCCTTCCAGGAAGAGTTCTCGAACATCCTGCAGCGACAAATGAGATGAACGAACCAGAGATGAGCAAGGAGAGAGGAGTGAGGAGCAAAACCCCACCCGTCAACTCCTCACTCCTCACTCATGACTCCTCACTGAACCTATGCGTCCTCGCCGCCTGAAGAACGAAATCAACGTCGTGCCGTACATCGACGTCATGCTCGTGCTGCTCGTCATCTTCATGGTGGCGGCGCCGATGATGACCACCGGCTCGGTCGACCTGCCGACCACGGGCAAGAGCGCGCAGGTGCCGGCCAACCCGACGCGCGTACTGGTCCGGGCCGACGGCTCGGTGGCGGTGAAGGACGCGAAGGGCGGCGACGTCGGCGTCGACCGCGCCGGGCTGGCCGGCTACCTGCGCGCCGAGCAGGCGAAGAACCCGGACCTGGCCGTGCTCGTCGCCGGCGACAGGAACGCCAGGTACGAGGCCGTGCTCGACGTGCTCGACGGCATCAAGGCGCTCGACATCAAGCGCGTCGGCCTGGAAACCGCCGTCCGCAGGCAATGATCCAGCCGCCGCCACGGAACGAACGGGAACGCTGGAAGTCGCTGGCGCTCGCCGCCGGCGTCCATCTCGCGCTCGTCGCCGCGCTCTTCGTCGGCGTGCAGTGGAAGAGCAATCCGCCCGCCGCCGTCGAGGTCGAGCTGTGGGACCGCGTGCCGGTCCAGCCGGCGCCGCCGCCCCCGCCGCCGCCCGAACCGAAGCCGGAACCCAAGCCCGAGCCTGAACCGCCGCCCCCGCCGCCGCCGAAGGTCGAGCCGAAGCCGGAGCCGAAGCCCGACATCGCGATCAAGGAAGAGAAGAAAAAGAAGCCCGAGCCGCCGAAAAAGCCCGAGCCGCCGAAGAAGGAAGAGGTGAAAAAGCCCGAGCCGAAGAAGCCGGCGCCGCCGCGCCCGTCCTTCGACGAGGAACTGCGGCGCGATCAGCAGCAGCTCGACCAGCAGCGGCAGATTCAGCAGCAGCAGGCGCGCGCCGACGCCGAAGCGCGCGCGTTGGCCGAGGCGCGCGCCGAGCAGGCCGCCGCCGCGCGCAGCCGCGGTCTGGCCGACTACGCGGCGAAGATTCGCGGCAAGATCCGCGGCAACATCGTGCTGCCGCCGGCGATCCAGGGGAACCCGGAGGCCGTGTTCGCGGTCACGCAACTGCCGTCGGGCGAGGTCATCGCCGTGCGCATGCGGCGCTCCAGCGGCAACGCCAATCTCGATGCGGCGATCGAGCGCGCGATCCTCAAGTCGTCGCCGCTGCCCAAGCCCGACCAGCCGGAGCTTTTCCAGCGCGAGCTGGAGATCAAGTACCGGCCGTTCGACGAGTAAGTATCGATATAATCACGCTTTTCCGGAGAACCTCCCGATGAACCGCCATTTCCGCCAGCTCGCCGTCGCCTGCGCGGCGGCCTTCAGCCTCGCGGCGCATGCGCAGCTCTCGATCGAAGTGACCGGCGCCGGCGCCAACCGCATTCCGGTGACCATCGCCGACTTCGGCGGCGAGCCGGGCGTCGCGCGCGCGCTGACCTCGGTCGTGCGCGGCGACCTGGAGCGCTCCGGCATGTTCAGCCTGGTCGAGCAGTCGCAGTCGCCGCTGACCGAGGCCAGCACCATCGACTTTGCCGCCGCCCGCGGCCGCGGCGCCGACGCCGTCGCCGCCGGCAGCATCGGCGGCGGTGGCGACGGCCGCTACGAATCGCGCTTCCGCCTGTTCGACGTGAACAAGCAGGAGCAGATCGCCGGCGCCGCCTTCGTCACCGGCGTGCCGCAGCTCCGCGCCGCCGGCCACCGTATCGCCGACGTCATCTACGAGAAGCTGACCGGCGAGCCCGGCGTCTTCTCGACGCGCATCGCCTACGTCGTCAAGGCCGGCCCGGGGCGCTACGAACTGCAGATCGCCGACGCCGACGGGCAGAACGCCCAGGCCGCGCTGATCTCGCGCGAGCCGATCATCTCGCCGGCCTGGTCGCCGGACGGCGGGCGGCTCGCCTACGTCTCGTTCGAGAACAAGAAGCCGGTGATCTACGTGCATTCGCTGGCCTCCGGCAAGCGCGTCGTCGTCGCCAACTTCAAGGGCTCGAACTCGGCGCCGGCCTGGTCGCCGGACGGCCGCCGGCTGGCCGTGGTGCTGACCAAGGACGGCGGCTCGCAGATCTTCACGATCAATGCCGACGGCTCCGGCGTGCAGCGCCTCGCCTCGTCCGGCGCCATCGACACCGAACCGCAGTTCTCGCACGACGGGCAGCACATCTACTTCACCTCGGACCGCGGCGGCAGCCCGCAGATCTACCGCATCGGCGTCAGCGGCGGCGAAGTGCAGCGCGTCACCTTCGAGGGCAGCTACAACGTTACCCCGCGCCTCTCCCCGGACGGCCGGACGATGGCCTTCATCAGCCGGCGCGAGGGCGCCTTCCGCCTCGCCGTGATGGACCTCGCCAGCCGCCAGGTACAGGTGCTGACCAACTCGTTCAAGGACGAGTCGCCCAGTTTCGCCCCCAACGGCCGCATGGTCCTGATCGCCACCGAGGTCGGCGGCCGCGGCGTGCTCTCCGCCGTTTCCGTCGACGGCCGCATCAGGCAGCGCCTGTCGGTCGCCGCCGGCGACGTGCGCGAGCCGGCCTGGGGGCCGTTCCAGAAGTAAGTGTCAAGTGTTTCATCCCTCCCTACCCCTACCCTTCTCCAGGAGAACGTTTCCATGAAAAAACTGATCGTCCCCGTGCTGCTCGCCGTCCTGCTCGGTGCCTGCAGCTCCTCCCCCGACACCGGCGCCGAACAGACCGGCGCCCCGGTCGAGAGCCGCAGCAGCGACGGCGTCAAGACCGTCACCGCCGGCGACGTCGGCGGCACGAAGCTGCCGGCGATCCTCACCGATCCGAAGAGCATTCTCTCCAAGCGCAGCGTCTACTTCGACTACGACCGCTTCGACATCAAGCCGGAGTTCAAGGATCTCGTCGCCGCGCACGCCAAGTTCCTGGTCGACAACCGCCAGTTCAAGATGCTGATCCAGGGCCACACCGACGAGCGCGGCAGCCGCGAGTACAACCTCGCGCTCGGCCAGAAGCGCGCCGACGCGATCAAGAAGGCGATGCTCCTGCTCGGCGTCCGCGAAGACCAGATCGAGTCCGTCAGCCTCGGCGAAGAGAAGCCGTCCTGCATCGAGCAGAGCGAGTCCTGCTGGTCGAAGAACCGTCGCGGCGACATGCTCTACGCCGGCGAGTTCTGATCGTGAGCCGGGCCGGAGTGCGCCGCGCCGCCTTCGTCCTCGCCGCCGCCGGCGCCTTCGCCGGCGCGGCGCCGGCCTGGGCGCTGTTCGACGACGACGAGGCGCGGCGGCAGATCGCCGAGCTGCGCGCGCGCAGCAACGAACGCTTCGACACGCAGGGCCGGGCGCAGATCGAGCTCGCCAACCAGATCGAACAGTTGAAGGGCGAGGTCGCGCGCCTGCGCGGCCAGGTGGAAACCCTGAGCTACGAGCTGGAAACGACGAAGAAGCGGCAGCAGGACTTCTACATCGACCTCGACGGCCGCCTGCGCAAGGTGGAGACCGCGCCGCAGGCAGCGGCGCCGGCCGCGCCCGACGCGGCGGCCGAGGCGCCGGCGCCGGCGAGGAAGACCGACCCGGCCGAGGATGCGCGCGTCTACGAGGCCGCGCTGAACCAGTTCAAGGCCGGCAAGTACAAGGATTCGGCGGCCGCCTTCGAGACCTTCGTCCGCGAGCGCCCGGACAGCGATCTGGCGCCGTCGGCGCAGTACTGGCTCGGCAATTCCTACTACGGCCAGCGCGAGTGCAAGAAGGCGATCGACGCGCAGAAGGTCGTCCTCACCCGCTGGGGCACGCACCCGAAGGCCGCCGACGCGCTGCTCAACATCGCCTCCTGCCAGCAGGAGCTGGGCGAGGCGAAAACCGCCCGGCAGACGCTGGAGCAGGTGGTCGCCAAGTATCCCGGCTCGCCGGCCGCGGAAACCGCCGCCAAGCGCCTGCAGCGGAAGTGAGCCGGACCGCCGTCTCGCCGACGCCGCCGACGGTGCGCGTCAGCGAGATCTTCTTTTCGCTGCAGGGGGAAAGCTCGCGCGTCGGGCTACCCACCGTCTTCGTCCGCCTCACCGGCTGCCCGCTGCGCTGCGTCTGGTGCGACACCGAGCACGCCTTCACCGGCGGCGCGCCGATGACGATCGCCGAGATCGTCGCCGAGGTCGGCCGCCACGGCGCGCGCACGGTCTGCGTCACCGGCGGCGAGCCGCTGGCGCAGAAGCACTGCCTGCCGCTGCTTTCCGCGCTGTGCGACGCCGGCTTCGACGTCTCGCTGGAAACCTCCGGCGCGCTCGACGTCGGCGGCGTCGACGCGCGCGTCTCGCGCATCGTGGACCTGAAGGCGCCGGGCTCCGGCGAGGCGGACAGGAACCGCTGGCAGAACCTGCCGCTGCTCACCGCGCGCGACGAAGTGAAGATCGTGCTGGCCGACCGCGCCGACTACGAATGGGCGCGCGCCGCCATCGCCGGGCACCGCCTGGCCGAGCGCTGTCCGGTGCTGCTCTCGCCGGTGCAGGACCGGCTGGCGCCGGCCGAGCTGGCCGAGTGGATCCTCGCCGACCGCCTGCCGGTGCGCTTCCAGCTGCAACTGCACAAGGTGCTTTGGGGTAACATGCGGGGCAAATAGCCTGCCGCCAGGAGCGCCGCCATGTCCACCGCCAACGCCGCCGCCAACCGCCGCCACTTCTCCCGCGTCGCCTTCCACGCCCCGGGGCAGCTCGTTTGCGCCGGCGGCACCGACGACATCATCGTCCTCGACCTGTCGCTGAAGGGTGCGCTGCTGCGCCGCAAGCCGCCGGCGCCGGCGCTGCCGGTCGGCGGCAACTGCACGCTGCGCGTGCGCCTCGGCGAGCTCGACGCGGTGATCCGCATGCAGGGCACCGTCGCCCACGTCGACGGCCCCTTCCTCGGGCTGGCCTGCAACAACATCGACCTCGACAGCGCCACGCACCTGCGCCGGCTGGTCGAACTCAACCTCGGCAAGCCGCAACTGCTTGAACGCGAACTCGCCGCGCTGATCGGCGAGGAATAGGCGGCGCTAGACGCCGAGGTAGCGGTGCCAGACGCCGTGATCGGCGTCGAGTTCCGTCGACGTGCCCCGCCAGACGACGCGGCCGCGCTCAATGAGCGTGTGCCGGTCGGCGAGCCGGATCAGCCGCTCCACGTACTTGTCCACCACCAGCGTCGTCTGCCCGGCGGCGCGCAGTTGCGCCAGGCATTGCCAGATCTCCTCGCGCACCAGCGGCGCCAGCCCTTCGGTTGCCTCGTCGAGGATCAGGAGGCGCGGGTTGGTCATCAATGCGCGGCCGATCGCCAGCATCTGCTGCTCGCCGCCGGAAAGCTGGTTGCCCATGTTCCGTTGGCGCTCGGCGAGCCGCGGGAAGAGGGCGAAGACGCGTTCCAGCGTCCACGGTTCGGCGACGTCCCGCCGATTCGCCGCGAAGGCGACGAGGTGCTCGCGCACCGTCAGGTTGGGGAAGATCTGCCGGCCTTCCGGCACCAGCGCGACGCCGGCGCGGCCGATGCGGTCCGGCGCGCGGCCGGCGACATCCTCGCCGGCGAAGCGGATCGAGCCGGCGAGAATGCCGGCCGGCGCCGGCGACAGGCCGCACAGCGTGCGCAGCGTCGTCGACTTGCCCATGCCGTTGCGCCCGAGCAGCGTCGCCACCTCGCCCTCGGCGAGCGTCAGGTCGATGCCGAAGAGCACCTGGCTGGGGCCGTAGGCGACTTCGAGGCCGGCGATTTCGAGGAGGTTCATGGGGAGGACCAACACCTACCGCAGAGGCGCAGAGGCGCAGAGAAAACGCAGAGAAATTGGGGTTTTCTCTGCGAACCTCTGCGTCTCTGCGCCTCTGCGGTGGACTTTCTTCACGTTGTTCAAACCAGCTCCTCCCCGAGATAGGCTTTCTTCACCTCGGGATGCGCGCGCACCTCGTCCGGCAGGCCGGTGAAGATCAGCCGCCCGCCGACCAGCACGGAGACGCGGTCGGCCAGCCGGAAGACCGCGTCCATGTCGTGCTCGACCAGCAGCAGCGTCACCTTGCGGCCGAGGTGTTCGATCAGCCCGACGACGCGCTCCGACTCCTCCGGCCCCATGCCGGCCATCGGCTCGTCGAGCAGCAGCAGGCGCGGCTTCGTCGCCAGCGCCAGCGCCAGTTCCAGCTGTCGCTGCTCGCCGTGCGCCAGACTGCCGGCGATCGCCGCCTCGCGGCCGGCCAGGCCGACCTCGGCGAGCCAGGCCGCGGCTTCGTCGACGATCGCCCGCTCGGCGTCGGCCGGCACCCAGAAGCGGAAGCTGCCGCCCCAGTCGCGTCGCCGCCCCTGCACGGCCAGCGCCACGTTGTCGAGCGCCGAGAAGCGGGCGAAGACGTTCGTCACCTGCCAGGAACGGGCGATGCCGCGCGTGACGCGGGTGTGCATCGACAGGCGCGTGACGTCCTCGCCGGCGAAGCGGATGGTGCCGGCATCCGGCGTCTGCGCGCCGGAGATCTGGTGGATCAGCGTCGTCTTGCCGGCGCCGTTCGGGCCGATCAGCGCGTGCACCTCGCCTTCGGTGACGCGCAGCGAAACGTCGCTCAACGCGTGCACACCGCCGAAATGGCGGCCGACGCCGGCGACGTCGAGCAGGCCGCCGCTCATTTCGCGCCTCTGCGCGAGAACAGCCCGTGCAGCCAGGCGGCGACGCCGCGCGGCGCGCGGAAGACGACGACGAGCAGCAGCAGGCCGAGCGCCATGTGCCAGTGCACGGTGAAGCCGGCCAGGATCTCTTCGAGCAGCAGCAGCGTCAGCGCGCCGGCGAAGCCGCCGTAGAGCGCGCCGACGCCGCCGACGATGACCATCACCAGCAGCGTGCCGGACTGCGTCCAGTGCAGCAGGTTCGGGCTGGCCAGCAGACCGTGGTTGGCGATCAGCGCGCCGGCGAGACCGGCCAGCGTGCCGCCGATGACGAAGCAGGCCAGCTTGTAGGCGGCTACGGGATAGCCGAGCGCCTCCATGCGCGACTCGTTCTCGCGGATGGCCTGCAGCACGCGGCCGAAGCGTGCGTGCGCGACGCGGTCGAGCAGGAACAGCGCGCCGGCGAGGCAGGCGAGCGCCACCCAGTAGAAGGCCGCGTCGTCGCCCAGATCGAGCGGACCGAACGAAGAGCGCGCCATCAGCGGCAGCCCGTCGTCGCCGCCCCAGGCCTGCAGCGAGACGAACAGGTAGTAGATCATCTGCGCGAAGGCGAGCGTGATCATGATGAAGTAGACGCCGCGCGTGCGCAGGCTGACGGCGCCGACGGCGAGCGAGAGCAGCCCGGCGAGCGCGGCCGCCGCCGGCCAGGCGACGAAGGCCGAGACGACGCCGCGCTCGGCGAGGATGGCCACGGCGTAGGCGCCGGCGCCGAAGAACGCGGCGTGGCCGAAGGCGACCATGCCGCCGAAGCCGACGATGAAGTTGAGGCTGGTCGCGGCCAGCGCGAAGATCAGGATGCGCGCCGCGAAGCTGACGTAGAAATCCTGGCCGAGCGCCTGCAGCAGCGGCGGCAGCGCCGCCAGCACGAGCAGCGCGACGACAGCCAGCGCGCGGCGGCGGGCGCTCTGCCGGTAGAGGGCGCTTTTCTCGCTCGCCGCCATCAGCCGCGCGCCGGAAAGAGGCCGGCCGGTTTCCAGAAGAGGATCGCCGCCATCAGGAGGTAGATGAGGATCGCCGCCAGCGCCGGTCCGAGGTTGGAGGCGACTTCCGCCGGCAGGAATTCACGCAGCAGCCAGGGCAGCAGCGCACGGCCGAGTGTATCGACGACGCCGACCAGCAGGCTGCCGACCAGCGCGCCGCGGATCGAGCCGATGCCGCCGATGACGATGACGACGAAGGCGAGGATCAGGATGCTCTCGCCCATGCCCACCTGCACCGCCAGCAGCGGCCCGAGCATGGCGCCGGCGAGCGCGCAGAGGCCGGCGCCGAAGGCGAAGACGAGGGTGAACAGGCGCTTCACGTTCACGCCGAGGGCCTCGGTCATCTCGCGGTTCGACGCGCCGGCGCGCACCCACATGCCGACGCGCGTCTTCGTCACGACGACGTAGAGGGCGAGCGCGACGACGGCGCCGACGGCGATGATCAGCAGCCGGTAGGCGGGGTAGGCGAAGCCGCCGATCTCCACCGGCCCGGCGAGCGCCTC
Source organism: Rhodocyclaceae bacterium (assembly GCA_019455325.1). Taxonomy (GTDB): domain Bacteria; phylum Pseudomonadota; class Gammaproteobacteria; order Burkholderiales; family Rhodocyclaceae; genus Proximibacter. The sequence goes on from JACFMQ010000013.1 coordinate 43,302, forward strand.
GGGCGCATTGAGTTGCATCGGCTGGTCGCCCCAGAGCATGCGCACCGCCTCGTTGGCGACCAGGATCAGCGCGAAGGTGGCGAGCACCTGCGCCAGGTGGTCGCGCGCGTAGAGCCGGCGCAGCACGGCGACTTCGAGCAGCGCGCCGACGAGCGCCGTGCCGGCCACCGCCGCCAGCGCGCCGACGACGAACGAGCCGGACGCCGCCGCCGCGGCCGCCGCCAGGTAGGCGCCGACCATGTACAGCGAGCCGTGCGCCAGGTTGATCATGTCCATGATGCCGAAGACGAGCGTCAGCCCGGCCGCCAGCAGGAAGAGCATGAGGCCGAACTGAAGGCCGTTCATGGCCTGTTCGAGGATCAGTTGCGTCATGCCGGCACGCTCGCCAAGCCGGCCAGGCGCTCGCGCAGGTCGGCCGGTGCGAAGAAGAGGAAGGCGTTGCCCTGCCGCGTCTTTTCGAGCAGGCCCACGGCTTCCAGTTCCAGCAGGTCGCGTCGGGCGGTCTGGTAGACGACGCCGTGCGAGCGCTGGTGCGCATCGACCCGATAGGCCTCGCCGGCGTTGCGCAGCGCGTGGTTGAGCAGGGCGACCTGGCGGTGGTTGAAGCGCCCGCGCAGATTCGGCGAGGCCGCCAGCAGGCGCTCGGTCTCCTTCTGCTCGCGCGATTTCCGCGCCACGTAGGCGTGCAGCGCGGCGATCGCCTGGCGAATGGTCTGCAACTGGTGCAGCAGGAAGTAGGTCGCGTCGTTCTTGTCGGTTTCGCTATGCAGGTAGGCGCGCATGTAGCGGGCCGGCGCCTTGCGCAGAATGTGGCTGATCGACGTGTATTCCATCAGCCAGTAGCCGCTTTTCGCCATCGACCAATAGAAGAGGGCGCGCGCCGTGCGGCCGTTGCCGTCGGCGAAGGGATGGTCGTAGCCGATCATGAAATGCAGCAGGATGGCGCGCAGCACCGGATGGACGAAGGGCTCCGAGGTCTCGCCGGCATTGGCGAAGTCGCACAGGCGCTGCATGCGTTCCGGCAGTTCGGCATGGACGGGCGGCACGTGCAGCGGCGTATTGTCGCGCGCGTCGACCACCTGCACGTCGTCGTCGCGCCGGTAGCGGCCGGCGTCCTCCGGGTTGGCCAGCGTGTCCTCGGTCAGGATGCGATGCAGTTCGAGCACGTGTCCGGGCGTCAGCTTCACGTCGCGCAGCGCGCGCAGGTGTTCCATCGCCTGATGGTTGTTGAAGATCATCCGCTCGCTCAGGTCCTTTGGCCGGCGGCCGCTTCTGAGCATGGCCGCGGCCACCTTGCGCGTCGTCGACGCGCCTTCCAGCTGGCTGGAGGTGATCGCCTCCTCGATCAGGGAACTGATCAGATAGCGTTGTGAATCCTCGTGCAGCGGCGCCTCGGCCGCCGCGCGGATGTAGCCGGCGGCATCCCGGTCGATGTGGTGCAGGTCGATCGCCACCGGGCTGGGCGTGGCGAACACGAAAGCTTCGCCGCGCTTGTCGAGCAGCGGCAGGGCCTGAAACAGCGACGCCCGCGACAGCGTCACCGCCGCCCACCATTCCTCGTGCGTCAGCCCTGCCGGCGCCGGACGCCGGCGCAGTTCGTCCCAGTGCAGGTACTTCCCCGCCGGCAGCGGGCCGGCGTGCTCCATCAACAGGCCGGGCCGCGCCGATGCGAGCCTGGCCAGCGCTGTTTGCAGCGCGGGCGCGTTTTCCGGAAGACGCATTGTCTACTAATTAACCAGTGGATTAGTAGAGATTAGTATAGGTAAGACGGCCTCTCAGTGTCTACTAAATCAACGTCAGTTTAGTAGACATTGGTAGAGGCTGGCGCCGACCGCGGCATCACTTCATCTTGCAGGCGCCGGCGTAGGCATCCGCGTGGTTGGCGAAGATCGTCCCCATCGTCTTGTTCGTGACGCGGCCCTGCGCGTCCTTGCCGATCACGCGCAGCACGTAGTTCTGCACCGGATAGTGGTTGCCGTTGAACTTGAACTCGCCGCGCACCGACTTGAAGCGCTTGGCTTCCAGCGCCTTCTGCAGCGCCGCCTTGTCGCCGAGATTGCCCTTGACGTCGCGCACCGCGGCATCGATCAGGAGCGCCGCGTCGTAGCCCTGCGACGCGTAGAGCGAGGGCAGCCGCCCGTATTCCTTCTCGAAGGCGGCGACGAAGCGCTTGTTCTCGGCGTTGTCGAAGTCGTGCGCCCAGTGCGAGGAATTGAACATGCCGAGCATCGGCGCGCCGACGGCCTTGATCACGTCCTCGTCGGCCGAGAAGCCGGGAGCGAAGAGTTGGATGTCCTTCGAGAGACCGGCGCCGACGAACTGCTTGACGAAGTTGATGCCCATGCCGCCCGGCAGGAAGAAGAACAGCGCGTCCGGCTTCATGGCGCGGATCTGCGCCAGCTCCGCGGCGTAGTCGAGCTGGCCCATCTTGGTGTAGACCTCCTCCGCCTTGCCCTGGTAGAAGCGCTTGAAGCCGGAAACCGCGTCTTTGCCGCCGGGATAGTTCGGCGCGACGATGACGACGTTGCGGAAGCCCTTGTCCTGCACGTGCTTGCCGATCGCCTCGTGCAGGTTGTCGTTCTGCCAGGCGACGTTGAAGAAGAACGGGCTGCACTGCTCGCCGGCGAGCTGCGACGGGCCGGCGTTGGCCGAGATGAAGAAGGTCTTGTTGGCGAAGACCTGCGGGCCGACCGCCAGCATCAGGTTGGAGAAGACGATGCCGGTCATGAAGTCGACCTTTTCGCGCTTCAGGAATTTCTCGGTCTCGGCCTTGGCCACGTCCGGCTTCTGCTGGTCGTCGGCGACCAGCACCTCGGCCGGCAGGCCGCCGAGCTTGCCGTCGAGCTGCTTCACCGCCAGGCTGAAGCCGTCGCGGATGTCCACGCCGAGGCCGGCGCCGGGGCCGGACAGCGTCGACAGGAAGCCGACCTTGACCCGGTCGTTGGCCGGGGCGGCGTGGGCGGAAGCGGCGAGCAGCAGGGCGGCGGCGAGCATGCTCAGGGCGGCGGTCGGACGCATCGGGAATCTCCTCCGGGTGTCGTTGTGTTCGGTCTCGACGAAAGGCCGGATTGTAGCGCAGGAACAAGCAGATACCGCCGCACGCCAAGGGGAATTCGAGGTATATTCGCCGACCCATGACGCAGAAAGCCATCGTTCTCCTCTCCGGCGGACTCGATTCGGCGACGACGCTGGCCATCGCCGGCGCCGCCGGCTTCGCCTGCCACTGCCTGTCCGTCGACTACGGCCAGCGCCACCGCGCCGAACTCGCGGCCGCCGCGCGCGTCGCCGCCGCGCAGCGCGCCGCCGGGCACCGCGTGCTCAAGCTCGACCTCGCCCAGTTCGGCGGCTCGGCGCTCACCGACACGGCCATCGACGTACCGGTCGCCGGCGTGCAGCCGGGCATCCCGGTCACCTACGTGCCGGCGCGCAACACCATCATGCTGTCGCTGGCGCTGGCCTGGGCCGAGGTGCTCGACGCGCGCGACATCTTCGTCGGCGTGAACGCCGTCGACTACTCCGGCTATCCCGACTGCCGGCCGGCGTTCGTCGCCGCCTTCGAGACGCTGGCCAACCTCGCCACCAAGGCCGGCGTCGAGGGCAGAAAGCTCTGCGTGCACGCGCCGCTGATCGACCTCTCCAAGGCCGACATCGTCCGCCGCGGCGCCGACCTCGGCGTCGACTACGGCCTCACCGTCTCCTGCTACCAGGCCGACGACGACGGCCGCGCCTGCGGCGCCTGCGACTCCTGCCGACTGCGCCGCGAGGGCTTCGCCGCCGCCGGCCTCGCCGATCCGACCCGCTACCGATGAGCGCCACGACCATCCTCCTCCTCGCCTTCGCCCTCGGGCTGGCCTTCGGCGCCCTCAGCCAGAAGACGCATTTCTGCACCATGGGCGCCGTCGCCGACGTCATCAACATGGAGGACTGGAGCCGCGCGCGCATGTGGCTGCTGGCCGTCGCCGTCGCCGTCCTCGGCAGCGCCGCGCTGCACGGTGCCGGGCTGATCGACCTGAACAAGTCGATCTACCGCGGGCAGAACCTGCCCTGGCTGTCGCACCTGGTCGGAGGCCTGCTCTTCGGCGTCGGCATGGTGCTGGCGTCGGGCTGCGGCGCGCGTACGCTGACGCGCATCGGCGCCGGCAACCTGAAGTCGCTGGTCGTCTTCCTGGTTCTCGGCCTCACCGCCTACATGACGCTGCGCGGCGTGCTCGGCGTGCTGCGCGTCAATACGCTCGACCGCATCGCCGTCCAGTTCCCCGGCGGCCAGGATCTGCCGGCGCTGCTCGCCGCCGCCGGCGTCGCGCCGGGCACGGCGCTCGCCGTCTGCGCGCTGGCCCTCGGCGGCGGCCTGCTCGCCTTCTGCTGCCTGCGCCGCGATTTCCTCACCGTCGACAACGTGCTCGGCGGCCTCGCCGTCGGCGCCATCGTCGTCGCCGGCTGGTACGTCAGCGGCCACCTCGGCTACCTCGCCGAGGATCCGGAGACGCTGCAGGAAGCCTTCCTCGCCACCGACAGCGGGCGCATGGAATCGCTCTCCTTCGTCGCGCCGCAGGCGTATACGCTCGACCTGCTGCTGCTCTGGTCGGACAGCAGCCGCCGGCTCAGCTTCGGCGTGGCGCTGGCGCTCGGCGTCGTCGCCGGCTCGACGGCCTGGGCGCTCCTCACGCGCAACTTCCGCTGGGAAGGCTTCCGCGACGTCGCCGACCTCGTCCGCCATCTGGTCGGCGGCGCGCTGATGGGCTTCGGCGGCGTCACCGCCATGGGCTGCACGATCGGCCAGGGCGTCACCGGCGTATCCACGCTGGCGCTCGGCTCGCTGCTCACCGCCGCGGCCATCGTCGTCGGCGCCGCGGCGACGCTGAAATACGAGTACTGGAAGCTGATGCGGGAGGGTTGAGCCGGACCGGCCCGCGAAAAATGGCACGGCGCGTTTGACAGCGAAACGACGCCCCGCCTATAATCCGCGCTCGCGTTTTCCAGAGCGACGGGTCGTTAGCTCAGTTGGTAGAGCAGCGGACTTTTAATCCGTTGGTCGCAGGTTCGAATCCTGCACGGCCTACCAGCCACGGAAAGGCACGAAATCGCAGCACACGGGTTGTTAGCTCAGTTGGTAGAGCAGCGGACTCTTAATCCGTAGGTCGTAGGTTCGATCCCTACACAACCCACCAGATTCCCCGGCGACGGCCTCCAGTGATGGAGGCCGTCGCCGTTTACGCGCGCTCCCGCCGTATGCCGCGATGCTGCGAAATCCCGCAAGAAGGGAGTAGTATCGCTGACGTCGTCATGAAAATCCGAACCGCGCCTGCACCGTCAACGCCATCCGGGGGAATCCGACCGATGACCGCATCCGAGCCCGCCCGTGCCGGCCCGCCTGCCTCCGCTTCGCCTCAGGTCGCCGACCTGATCGTCGCTTATCTCGAACAACTGGGCATCGACTACGTCTTCGGCGTTCCCGGCGGCGCCATCGAACCGCTCTACAACGCGCTGGCGCGCAGCCAGCGGCGCGGCGGACCGCGGCCGGTGCTCGCCCGGCACGAATCCGGCGCGGCCTTCATGGCCGACGGCTACGCCCGCGAGACCGGGAAGATCGGCGTCTGCTGCGCCACCTCCGGGCCGGGCGCGACCAACCTGCTTACCGGCGTCGCCTGCGCCTACGACAACGGCGTGCCGATGCTCGCCATCACCGGCCAGCCGGCGCTGCCTTCCTTCGGCCGGCGGGCGCTGCAGGAGTCGGCGTGCACCGGCGTGAACACTCTCGGCATGTTCCTCCACTGCACGCGCTACGACACGCTCGTCTCCCATCCGGAACAGGCCGAGCACAAGCTGGCGACCGCGCTGCTGCGCGCCGCCAACGTGCCGCACGGGCCGGCGCACCTGTCGTTCCCGGTGGACGTCCTGCGCGCGCCGCTGGCCAGCGCCGTCCCCGCCTACGACGTGGCTGCGCTGCTGCGGCAGCGGCCGTCGCTGGTCGACGAGACGCAACTGGCGGCGTTGCTCGCCGTCATCCGGCAGGCGCAGCGCCGGGTCATCCTCGTCGGCGGCAGCCACGCCTGCGGCGAGGCGGCCGACGCCATCGTGCGCCTCGCCGAAGCCACCGACACGCCCTTCGTCACCTCGCCCGACGGCAAGGGCCTGGTCGACCCGCGGCACCGCCTGTACCGCGGCGTCTTCGGCTTCGCCGGCCACGCCACGGCCGACGCGCTGCTGCGGACCGAACCGGACCTGATCCTGGCGATCGGCGTCAACCTCGGCGAATGGACCAGCGGCGCCTGGTCGGCGACGCTGCTCAACCGGCGGCTGGTGCACATCGACGCCTCGGAGGAACACCTGCTGCGCTCGCCGATGGCGCGCCTGCACGTGCGCGGCGATATCCGGGCGGTGTGCGAGCGGCTGCTCGGTGCGCTCGCCGGGCCGCGGCCGCCGGCGGAGATGCGGAACGGCCAGGGCGAGCCGCAATACGCGCTGCGCGATCCGGCCGGCTTCGTTTCCGAGGCGGCGCCGATCAAGCCGCAGCGGCTGATGCACGAGCTTTCCCGCCGTTTCCCGCCGGGCACCCGCTTCCTCGCCGACGCCGGCAACAGCACTGCCTGGGCGATCCATTACCTGCAGCCGAACGACCGGCGGACCGTGCGGCGGAACGATTTCGACGGCGACCGCCGGCAGCGCCGGGGCGACGCGAGCTGGCTGCGCGTGCTCATGGATTTCGCGCCGATGGGCTGGGCCATCGGCGCCGCCGTCGGCGTCGCCCGCGGCAACCCGACGGTGCCGGTGGTGTGCGTCACCGGCGACGGCAGCTATCTGATGAACGGGCAGGAAATCTCGGCGGCCGCCGCCGAGGGGCTGTGCGTCGTCTTCGTCGTCCTCAACGACGGCGCGTACGGCATGGTCAAGCACGGCCAGCGCATGGCCGGCGCCGAGCCGATCGCCTTCGCGCTGCCGGCGGTGGACTTCCGCCGGCAGGCCGAGGCCATGGGCATTCCCGGCTTCGTCGTGCGCTCGCCGGAGGACATGGCCGCCCTCGACATCGAGGCCATCCTTGCCCGCCGCGGGCCGACGCTGCTCGACGTGCGCATCGACGGCGAGGCGGTGCCGCCGATCGGACTGCGCCTGCAGGTACTCGGAGGAGCGACATGAGCGACGACCGGAAACAGGCGATCCGCACCCGCATCTGGCAGGAATCGCCGGAGGCCGACGACCCCTTTGCCGTGCGCGCTGCCCGCTGCCGCGGCTACGACGTCTACGGCGAAATGCTCGGCCGCGCACGCTGGGTGGAGATGCTCTACCTGCTCTTCCGCGGCGAGGCGCCGTCGCCGGCGGCGGCCGACCTCCTCGAGGCGCTGGCCGTGGCGCTGGCCAACCCCGGCCCGCGCGACGCTTCGGTGCATGCCGCCATGTGCGGCGGCGTCGGCGGCTCGACTGCCGCCGCCTGCCTGATGGCCGCGCTCGCCGCCGGCGCCGGCAGCCTCGCCGGCGGCCGCGAGGTGTTCCTGACGATGCGCGCCTGGGCCGACTGCGGCACCGACCTCGACGCCTGGCAGCGGCGCCTGGCATCGCCGCCGGCCGAGGTCGCCTCGGTCTGGCCGGCGGCGCAGCATCCGCCCGGCTTCGACCCGAACGGCGTGCGCACGGCGACGACGGTGCGGCAGACCCTCGCCTGCCTCGCCGACAACCCGGCGGCGCAGCGCCTGCGCTGGCTGGCCGAGACGCGCACGGCGCTGGAGGCGGCCGCCGGCCGGCCGCTGGCGCTCGCCGGCGTCGCCGCCGCCGCCTTCGCCGACCTGGGTTTCGCCGCCGAGGAGGGCGAGATGCTGCACCTCCTGCTGCGCCTGCCCGGTGCCGCGGCGCACGCGCTGGAACAGCGCGCCTACGGGTACAAGCGCTTTCCCTTTTACGAGATCGAACTGACCGACCCGGTGACGAAGGAGACACCATGAGCGGACCCGATTCGCTGCGCGAACGCGTGGGCCGGCTGCGTACGCGGATGGGCGCGTTCTTTCCCGGCAGTCACGTCGTCTTCCGCGGGCATGATCTGCACGCCGAGCTGAAGGACATGGATTTTCTCCGGCTCTACGTCTTCGGCGTCACCGGTCGCAGCTTCTCCCCGCCGCAACTGGACCTGATGCGCGCGCTGTGGACCTACACCAGCTATCCCGACGCGCGCATCTGGAACAACCGCGTGGCGGCGCTCGCCGGCAGCGCGCGCAGCACCGGCAGCCTCGGCATGGCGGCGGCGCTGGCGGTTTCCGAGGCGCACATCTACGGGCGCGGCAGCGAAATTCAGGCACTCCGCTTCTTCATCGCCGCGCGCCGCGCCCTCGATGCCGGCGATACGCTCGACGCCTGCCTGCGCCGCGAGATGGAAACGCACGGCCGGATCGCCGGCTACGGCCGGCCGCTGATCAACGCCGACGAGCGCATCGCACCGATCATGGCGCACGCCGAGTCGCTCGGCCTCGCCGACGGCCCGCACATCACGCTCGCCTTCGCCGTCGAGCGCCATCTCCTCGACAACGGTCGCAACCTGCGCATGAACTACGGCGCCGTCGTCTCCGCCTTCGGCGCCGACCTCGGCCTGTCGCCGCGCGAGTTCTATTTGTTCATGTTCCCCTCTCTCCTCGCCGGCATGCCGCCGTGCTTCATCGACGCCGCCGACGGACCGGAAGGCGGCCTCTTCCCCGTTCCCTGCGACGGCGTGGACTACGAGGGACCGGCGCAACGGCCGTGGATTCGCTGAACCGCCGATTCGGCAAGGGCGTATTTTTCGATTACCCTTCACGAAAACGTCGCCGTACTCGGGGGGAGGAAACCGTGAATCGTTATCATGCCCTGGCAGCATCCGTGCTGCTGCTGCAGGCCGCCGCGGTCGCGGCGCAGGGCGCCGAGGAAGAGGAAGACCTGGCGATGACCTACGGCGACAAGTCGTTCGTCACCATCGCCACCGGTGCTCCCGTACCGCTGCACCGCGCGCCGTCCATGGCGACGGTGATCACCGCCGAGGACATCGCCGCCATCGGCGCCACCGACCTCGACGAGGTGCTGGAAACGGTGCCGGGCCTGCACGTCGCCCGCTCGTCGCAGGCCAACGCTCCGGTCTACGTGATCCGCGGTATCCACCGCGACGCCAACCCGCAGGTATTGATGCTGGAGAACGGCATCCCGGTTTCCGGCGTCTTCGCCGGCAACCGCGGCAGCATCTGGGGCGGCATGCCGCTCGAAAGCATCGCCCGCATCGAGGTGATCCGTGGCCCCGGCTCCGCCGCCTACGGTGCCGACGCCTTTGCCGGCGTCATCAACATCATCACGAAGACTGCGGCCGAGATCGACGGCACCGAGGTCGGCGTGCGCGCCGGCTCCTTCCGCACTGGCGACGCCTGGGTGCTGCACGGCGGCAAGGTGGGCTCGCTCGACGTCGCCGCCTATTTCCGCGCCGGCACCACCGACGGCCACGAGCGCAAGGTGCGCGCCGATGCGCAGACCAGCCTGGACCGTCTGTTCGGCACCGCCGCCTCGCTCGCCCCCGGCCCGATCAGCACCGGCCGCAGGGCAGTCGATGGGCGGCTGGACCTCGGCTACGACAAGTGGCGCCTGCGCCTCGGCTACAAGGAGCGCGACGACGTCGGCACCGGGACCGGTACTGCCTCGGCGCTCGATCCGGTCGGCAGCAACTACAGCCAGCGCATCACCGGCGACCTCACCTACCTGGACAAGGATTTCGCCCGCAACTGGGAAGTTACGGCGCAGGCGAGCTTCATGCACTACAAGGAGTTCTCCGACCTCGTGCTCTATCCCGCCGGCACCAATCTCGGCGGCGGCGCCTTCGCCGACGGCATGATCGGCAATCCCTACAAGTGGGAGCGACACGGGCGCTTCAATGCCTCGGCCTTCTATACCGGCTTCGCCAACCACCGCATTCGCCTCGGTGCCGGTATGGAAAAGGCGGAGATTTACCGGACGCGGGAAAGCAAGAACTTCAATCCGGACTTCTCGCCGATCGGCACCGGCTCCTACGCCGACGTCACGGATGTTTCCGACACCGCGCCCTTCCTCAGGCCGCACAGCCGCATCGTCCGCTACGCCTATCTGCAGGACGAATGGAACCTCGCCCGGGACTGGACGCTGACTGCCGGCATCCGCCACGACCGCTACAACGACTTCGGCAGCACCACCAACCCGCGCCTGGCGCTGGCTTGGGAGGCGGCCTACAACCTGACGGCGAAGGTGCTCTACGGCACCGCGTTCCGGGCGCCGTCGTTTACCGAGCAGTTCGCGATCAACAACCCGGTCGCGGTCGGCAACGCCAACCTCAAGCCGGAGCGGATGAGGACGCTGGAAGCGGCGGTTTCCTGGCAGCCGGCGAACACCCTGCATCTGAGCATGAACGTCTTCCGCTACGAGATGAAGGACGCCATCCAGTTGGTCAATGCCGTCTACAGCAACGCCGGCGAGCAGACCGGCAGGGGCCTGGAGTTCGAGGCTGCCTGGGATGCGACGCGGAACCTGCGCCTGGCCGGCAGCTACAGCCGCCAGCGCTCGCTCGACGAGACCACGAACAAGGATGCCGGCATGGCGCCGCGCAATCGCATCTACCTGCGCGCCGACTGGCGCTTCGTTCCCGGCTGGCTGGCCAACGCGCAGGTCAACTGGGTCGCCGACCGCAAACGCGCCGCCGGCGACACGCGACCGGACATCGACGACTACGCGACGGTCGACCTGACCGTGCGCACGCAGCGCGGGAAGGACAAGTGGAACCTGGCCTTCTCGGTGCGCAACCTGTTCAATGCCGACGCACGCGAGCCCAGCCTGTTCGGCAGTCCCTTCGTTCCGCTTCCCTATGACATCCCCCTGGCGGGTCGCGCGTTTTTCGCGCAGGCCAGCTACCGCATGTAAGGAAAAAAAACGTGCAGAAACTCACAGGCAAGACCGCCCTCGTCACCGGCGGCAACAGCGGCATCGGCCTGGCGACGGCCCGGCTGTTCATCGAGCACGGCGCGCGCGTCGCGATCACCGGCCGCGACCCGGAGACGCTGCGCCAGGCGCAGGAACTGCTCGGCGGCGATGCGCTGGCGCTGCAAAGCGACGCCGGCAGCATCGAGGACATCGAACGGGCGCTGGCCGCCGTACGCGAACGCTTCGGCCGGCTCGACGTGCTCGTCGCCAATGCCGCCGTCGCGCAGCCGACGCCGTTCGAGCAGGTCAGCGAACAGCAGTTCGACGAGATCAACGCGATCAATTACAAAGGCGTCTTCTTCACCATCCAGAAGGCGCTGCCGCTGCTCGAACCGGGGGCTTCGGTGATCGTCACGACGTCGATCTCGAACGCCGCCGGCGCCCCGCACTTCAGCGTGTACGCCGCCGGCAAGGCGGCGCTGCGCTCGCTGGTGCGGTCGCTCGCGCTGGAACTGATCGGCCGCGGCATCCGGGTCAATGCCGTCAGCCCCGGCCCGATCGATACCCCGGGCTTCGGCCGTTGGGGGCTGCCGGCGGAAGCCGTGCAGGCGATCCGCGACGAATTCGTGCGCAAGTCGCCGGCCGGGCGCTTCGGCCATGCCGACGAAGTCGCTCAGGTCGCGCTGTTCCTCGCTTCGGCCGACGCGTCCTACGTCGTCGGCGCCGAAATCGTTGTCGATGGAGGATTCAGTCTGCCGCTCTGAGGTGCCGACGTCCGCGCCGCGTCAATGCCGGCGGCAAGCATACGGCCTATAATCCGCCAATGACAAAGTCCTTGCGCCGACTTCTGCTGCCGCTGTTCCTGGCCGCCGCCTGCGTTGCCGGCGCCGCACAGGTACGTGCCGCGGACGCCGTCGCGGCGGGCGGGGAGGCCGCTGCCGGCGGGATGCGGCGACCGGCGGCCGAGACGCTTCGCGTCGCGCTGGACGATGGCCGGGAGCGCCCCGCGGCGCAGCAGGCATCGTCCGCGAACCGCGCCGGCGCGGCGGCGACCCGTTCGGCGACGATCGCCGGCAGCAAATCGATCGCAGTCCTCTACCCGGACATCGGCGAACCCTATCGCAGCGTCTTTGCCAGGATCATCGAAGGCATCGAGGAGCGAGCGAAGAGCCCTATCACCAGCTACGCCGTCGGCGGCAGCTTCAACGCGCAGGAACTCGCCGGCGAGCTGAGGCGGAACGAGATACAGGTGGTGATCGCGCTCGGCCGCAACGGCCTGAAGGCTGCCGGCAGCCTCGACAAGGGCGTCGGCGTCGTGGTCGGCGGCATCATCTCGGCATCGGAGGCGGACGTGCGTGGCAGCGCGGTGCTCAGTCTGGCGCCCGACCCGGGGCTGCTTTTCACCCGGCTGAAGAGCATCGCGCCGCGCATCCAGCGCGTCTACGTGGTCTACAACCCGCACCAGAACGGCTGGCTGGCCCGTCTGGCGCACGAGGCGGCGCACAGCCACGGCATCGAACTGGTCGCGCAGGAGGCCGGCGACCTGAAGACGGCGCTCGGCCTCTACCAGAAGATCCTCGCCGGCAGCGACCCGCGCCGCGATGCGCTCTGGCTGCCGCAGGACGGCGCCACCGTCGACGATTCCACGGTGCTGCCGCTGGTCCTGCAGGAATCGTGGACGAGGAGCCTCGTCGTCTTCTCCAGCAACGTCTCGCACGTGCGCCGCGGCGCGCTCTTCGCCCTCTACCCGGACAACGTCGGCCTCGGCCGCAGCCTCGCCGAGGCCGCGCTCGGCGTCATCGCCGGCGAGCCGGCCGGCCGCGCGCCGCAGCCGCTGCGCGAGGTGCTGACCGCGTTCAACACGCGCACCGCCAGCCACCTCGGCCTCAACCTGTCGCCGGTGCAGTTGCGCACCTTCGACCTGCTCTTCCCGGAACAATGACGCCATGACCTGGATGAGCCGCCTGCGCCGGGCCGACTTCCGCAGCCAACTGACCCTGCTCGCCGCCTCCGGCGTGCTCTGCGTGTCGCTGCTCTCGGCGCTGGCCACGTCCTGGCAGGGCGGCCGGCAACTGCATGCCGACAAGCTGCTGGAAGGCACGCGCATCGCCCAGAGCCTGGCCGCGCAGAGCCGGCTGGCGCTGATCTTCGGTTCGACCGAGAACGCTGCCGAAGCGGTGACCGCGGCCTACACCTTCCCCGACGTCGTCCGCGTCGAGATCCGCTACGCCGACGGCCGCCTGCTGCTCGAACAGGGCGCGCCGGCGACCAGCGGCGGCAACCGCGACGCGCCGGCGCGCGATACCCGCGAAGCCTACCTGGAGGACGAGGACGCCGGCGGCTGGCGCTTCGTCGCGCCGGTGTGGGCGAGTTCCGGCCCGGATTCGCCGTTCGAGGCCACCGAGCGTCGGGAGGTTCTCCTCGGCTTCGTCCGCATCGATCAGAGCAAGGCGACGCTGACGCGGCTGGTGCGCGAGGTGTTCGCGGTGAACTTCACCGCCGGGCTGGCCTTCGCGCTGCTCTTCCTGCTTGCGCTGCGCCTGCTGACGCGGCGCCTGACGCGGCCGCTGGCCGCGCTGTCGGAGACCATGGCGCGCGCCGAGAAGGGCGAGAGCGGGCTGCGCGCCGACCTCTCCGGCCCGCGCGACCTGGCCGAGATGGCGCACGCCTTCAACAGCATGATGGAGGCGCTCGAACAGCGCGAGCGCGAGCTGCGCACGGCGCGCGACAGCGCGCTGCACTTCGCCAAGCTGAAGGCCGACTTCGCGGCCACGGTCAGCCACGAGATCCGCACGCCGCTGAACGGCGTCATCGGCACGCTCGACATGCTGAAGACCGGCAAGCTCGGCCGCGAGCAGCGCGAATTGCTCGATCTCGCCTGGGATTCGTCGCAGTACCTGCTCGAACTGATCAACAACATCCTCGACTTCTCCCGCCTGGAAGCCGGGCGCATGCACGCCGACGCGCGCGACTTCGAGCTGCGGCCGCTGATCGACGCGATCGCCGCGATGTTCCAGCCGCAGGCCGCCGCCAAGAAGGTCGAGCTGAACGTGCTCATCGCCGCCGACGTGCCGCCGGTGCTGAGCGGCGATCCGACGCGCATCCGCCAGGTGCTGGTCAACCTCGTCGGCAACGCCGTCAAGTTCACCGAGCGCGGTTCGGTGACGCTGACCGTCGAGCGCGCCGACCACGGCCACAGCCTGCGCTTCGGCGTGCGCGACACCGGCATCGGCATCGCTGCCGAGCACCAGGTGTCGATCTTCGACTCCTTCACCCAGGCCGATACCTCGACCACCCGCCGCTACGCCGGCAGCGGCCTCGGCCTGGCGATCAGCAAGCAGATCGTCGGGCTGCTCGGCGGCGAGATCGGCGTCGTCAGCGCCGAGGGCCGGGGCAGCCACTTCTGGTTCACGCTGCCGTGCACGGAAGGGCGGACGCCGCCGGCCGCGGTGCCGGCGCGTCCGACGGGGCAGCCGCGCACCAGCCACATCCTGATCGCCGAGGACAACCGCACCAACCAGCGCGTCGCCATCGGCATGCTCAACATGCTCGGCTGCTGGACCGGCATCGCCGGCAACGGCGCCGAGGCCGTCGCCGCGTGGCAGGCCAGCGACTGGGACATGATCCTGATGGACTGCTCGATGCCGGAGATGGACGGCTTCGAAGCCTGCGCCCGCATCCGCGAGCTGGAGGCGGACAGCGGCCGGCGCATCCCGATCATCGCCATGACCGCCAACACGCAGCAGGTCGACGTCGAGCGCTGCCTGGCCGCCGGCATGGACGGCCACCTGCCGAAGCCGCTGACGCTGGAGGCGCTGGCCGCGCAGCTCGAACGCTGGCTGCACTGGCGGCCGTCGCCGGAATCCGCCGACGGCGGCGAGGCCGGCCGCCCGGTCGACCCGGCGGCGATCGGCCGGCTGCGGGACATCCTCGGCGACGCGGTCGACGAAGCCATCCTTCCCTTCCTCGAAGACATGCCGCGCTACCTCGCGCAGCTCGACGCCGCCGCCGGCAGTGGCGACGCGACGACGCTGCGGCAGGTGGCGCACGTCGTCAAGGGCGCTGCCGCCAACCTCGGCGCGACGGCGATGGCCGAGCTGGCCCGCGAGCTGGAGCTGTGCGCCGAGGCTGATCCGCCCGCCGATGCCGGCGAGCTGGTCCGGCGCCTGCGCACCGAGTTCGCCGTCGTCGAACCGATGCTGGCGGCCGAGCTGGGCGGCAGCCGCCACGATGCGTCGCCGGAACCGCAGATCGACGCGCCCGTCGTCCTCGTCGTCGACGACGACCGCAGCACGCGCTCCGCGCTGCGTCATGCGCTGCGCCTCTCCGGCTTTCGCGTCGAGGAGGCGGGCGACGGCGCCAGCGCGCTTGCCTGGCTGGAAAAGGCCGGCGCCGACGTCGTCCTGATGGACGCGATGATGCCGGTGCTGGACGGCTTCGCCGCCTGCCGCAGGCTCAAGCAGCACCCGCGGCTGAAGGACGTGCCGGTGCTGATGATCACCGCCCTCGACGACCGGCAGTCGATCGAGCGCGCCTTCGACGCCGGCGCCAGCGACTTCATTCCGAAGCCGATCCACCTTTCCGTCGTCAACCAGCGCGTGCGCCGCGTCATCGACGCCACCCGCGCCGAGCGCCACGTCCGCCACCTCGCCTACAACGACGCGCTGACCGGCCTGCCCAACCGCATGCTGTTCCTCGACCACCTGACGCAGTCGATCGAGCTGGCCGCCGGCGCCGGCGGCCAGCTCGCCATCCTCTTCCTCGACCTCGACCGCTTCAAGTACGTGAACGACACGCTCGGCCACGAGGCCGGCGATCAACTGCTGGCGACCATGGCGCAGCGCCTGAAGGGCTGCGTGCGCGCCGACGACTGCGTCGCCCGCTTCGGCGGCGACGAATTCGCCGTCCTCCTCGACGCGCTGCCGAACGTCGGCGTCGCCGCCAGCGTCGCCCAGAACATCTGCCGCACCATCTCCGCGCCGCTGATCATCAACGGCAACGAGATCGTCGTCACCGCCAGCGTCGGCATCTCCATCTATCCGGCCGACGGCCGCGACGTCAGCACCCTGCTGCGCCACGCCGACACCGCGATGTACCGGGCCAAGCAGAGCGGCGCCGGTGTCTGCTACTACGAGGCGGCGATGGAGGCGGCGCTGGCCGACCGCCTGAAGACCGAGAACGCGCTGCGCCGGGCGCTCGAACGCGGCGAGATCGCCGTCTTCTACCAGCCGGTGATCGACGCCGGCAGCGGCCGCGTCGCCGGCGTCGAGGCGCTGGCGCGCTGGCGACATCCGGAGCGCGGCCTGGTGGCGCCGGCCGAGTTCATCCCCCTGGCCGAGGAAACCGGGCTCATCCTGCCGCTCGGCGAACTCGTCCTGCGCAGCGCCTGCGCCCAGGCCAAGGCCTGGCTGGACGCCGGCCAGCCCGATTTCCACGTCGCCGTGAACCTCTCGGCGAAGCAGATGGAACAACCGAACCTGCGCGACATCGTTCTCGACGCCCTCGAGGAAAGCGGCCTGCCGCCGGCGTCGCTGGTCCTCGAGATCACCGAGAGCGTGCTCATGGAACGCACCTGCGAACCGATCGGCATCCTCGACGAACTGCGCGCGCTCGGCGTGCGCGTGTCGATCGACGACTTCGGCACCGGCTATTCCTCGCTCGCCTACCTCAAGCACCTGCCGGCGGACAACCTGAAGATCGACCGTTCCTTCATCCAGGATCTGCCCGACGACGACGCCGTCTCCATCGTCACCGGCATCATCGCGCTCGCCCACAGCCTGCGCATGAAGGTCGTCGCCGAAGGCGTCGAAACGCCGGCGCAGCGCGACGTGCTGCTCGGCCTCGGCTGCGACGTGCTGCAGGGCTTCCTGTTCTCCAAGCCGGAGCCGGGCGAGATCATCGAGGCGCAACTGATCGCCTCCGGCCGCAACGGGCCGACGCCGCCGCCGTGAGCGGCCTCGCCCCCGGTGCCCGGGCCTGCCGGCCGGGCTCTGCTAGAATGGCCCGTTCGTTAAACACCTTGGCCATGCGCGGTCGCCGCGTCGGATGGCCAACACCATGGACATAGTCTTACTGCTCCTGCTCATTCTCATCAACGCCGCCTTCGCCATGTCGGAGATGGCGGTCGTCTCCTCCCGCAAGTCCCGCCTGCAAAGCCTGGCCGAGGACGGCAGCATCGGCGCCGAAGCGGCGCTCAAGCTGCACCAGGAACCCTCGAATTTCCTGTCGACCATCCAGGTCGGCATCACCAGCGTCGGCATCCTCAGCGGCGCCATCGGCGAGGCCGTGCTCGCCGACCCGCTGTCCGCCTGGCTCGGCGCCGTCCCGCTGCTCGAACCGTACGCGCGCGGCATCGCGCTGACCATCACCGTCGTCGGCCTGACCTACTTCTCGGTGGTCATCGGCGAACTGGTGCCGAAGCAGCTCGCGCTGCTCGCGCCGGAAGGCATCGCCTCGCTGATCGCGCGGCCGATGCAGCTCCTCGCCGGCGTCACGCACCCGCTGGTGGTCGTGCTGTCCACCTCCTCGTCGGTCGTCCTGCGCCTCTTCGGCGCCCGCCGCAAGGAAGAGCCGCCGGTCACCGACGACGAGATCAAGGTGCTCATGGAGCAGGGCGCCGAGGCCGGCGTCTTCCACGAGAGCGAGCAGGCCATCGTCTCCAACGTGCTGCGCCTCGACGAGCAGCGCATCGCGGCGATCATGACGCCGCGCCGCGAGATGTGCGTGGTCGACCTCGACGACGGCGAGGAGGCGGTGCGCCAGCAGATCATGGACAGCGAGTTCTCGCGCCTGGTCATCTGCCGCGACGGGCTGGACCACATCCTCGGCGTGCTGCAGAAGGGCGACCTGCTGAAGAAGGCGCTGCCCGGCCATCCGATCGGCATCGCCGACGTCGAGACCGTGCTGCACCCGCCGCTCTACGTGCCGGAGTCGGTGTCGACGACGCAGCTCCTGGAGAACTTCCGCCGCGCCCGCCTGCAGTTCGCGCTGATCGTCGACGAGTACGGCGAGGTGCAGGGCCTGGTGACGCTGACCGACGTGCTGTCGTCGATCGTCGGCGAGCTGATCGAGCCGGAGGCGCCGGAGGACCGCGACATCATCCAGCGCGAGAACGGTTCCTGGCTGGTCGACGGCGACGTCGGCATCGAGCGCCTGAAGAGCGAGCTGGACATCGCCGACGAGCTGCCCGGCGAGGAGGAGAACAACTTCCACACGCTCGGCGGCTTCGTCATGCACATGCTCGGCCGCATCCCGGCGCCGGCCGACAGCTTCCTCGCCGCCGGCCTGCGCTTCGAGGTCATGGACATGGACCGCAACCGCGTGGACAAGGTGCTGATCAGCGTCGCGCTGCCGCCGGCCGAGGAGGCGGTCGCCGCCGACTGAGGCCGGCGCCGCGGCGGCCTCGCCGCTCGCCCGACCGCCCCCGCCGGGCGGCATCCGCATCCGCCGAAGACGGCGCCACGGCGCGCCGCACGGGGCATCCGGGGCCATAAGCATATGCGTAAACCTTGTTTGTGGGCCGCCGCGGACGGGGCATATGATGCAGGAAATTCCTGCTGGGTCGACGGGTATGCTGAAAGCCATTCTTGACGTCAAGGGCCTGAATTGCCCGCTGCCGATCATTCGCGCCCGCAAGGCGATGCAGGGGCTCGAAATCGGCGCCGTGCTGGAGATCCACACCACCGACCCGGCCTCGATCCGGGATTTCGGCGCCCTGTGCCGCTCCTCCGGCCACGAGGTCATCGATCAGAGCGAGGAAGAAGGCGTGTACACCTTCCTCATCCGGAAGGGGACGTGAACGCGACCCGCCGGCGTCCTGTCCGGCGCGAACCGGAGCGCACGGCATGAAGCTGAGCCTCGCCACGCTGGAACACATGTTTTCGCAGGACCACCGCCTGCGTGTGTTCAACGACACGGTGCCGGCCGGCATCCTGGTCATCTCGATCGACGATGGCCGCATGGTGTTCTCCAACCGTTTCTTCAACGAGGTGCTGGAGGTGGATACGGCGTCCATCCTCGGCCACGGCTGGCAGGAGCTGTTCGTCGACCACGAGGAGCGCAACCGCATCCTGGAGGTTTTCGCCGAACAGGGCGAAGTGCGCAATTTCGAGCTGCGCCTGCGGCGGCGCGACGGGCGGCAGATCTGGGGGCTGGCCTCGATGTCGGAAATCCCGATCGAGGAGGAGGGGCTGCTGCTCTTCGCCTTCGTCGACATCACCGCGCTCAAGGAGGCCGAGGCGGAGCTGCGCGCCCTGGCCGACCACGACGCCCTCACCGGCCTGCTCAGCCTGCGCCGCTTCCGCCAGGAGATCGAAAGGGCCAAGGCCAGGGCCGAGCGCCACGCCTCGCGTTTCGCCGTGATGTTCATCGACCTCGACCGCTTCAAGGCGATCAACGACACCCTGGGGCACGAGGCCGGCGACCTGGTGCTGAAGGAAGCCGCCCGCCGGCTGCGCGAAAGCATCCGCAGCGCCGACACCGCCGCCCGCATCGGCGGCGACGAGTTCGTCGTGCTGGCCGAAGGCATCACGCCGGAACTGGCGGAAGCCATCGCCGAACGCATCGTCGCCAGCATCGGCCGGGTCTTTCTTCTGCCCCATGGCACGGCCTGCATCGGCGCCAGCGTGGGCATCGCCCTGCATCCGGATCACGGAGCCGACCCGCTCGCCCTGGTCAAGGCGGCCGACCGCGCCATGTACACGGTCAAGCGCGCGAGCCGCGGAGCCGTGGCTTTCGCCGGGCGCTGAAACAGCGAAGAGGAATTCCGTCTGTTGCGGTGACTTGATTCGGGCCGTCCCCGGATGTCCGCGGAACGCGATGGTGCGGTGAAGTGGAGCGGGCGATGGGAACATCACGCCGCACTCAAATCTTTGATTGATAACGGATTTCTTCCGTTGGCGCTACGGAATTAGGCCAGATTATGTACCTGTAGCGAGCCCTCGGCAACTCGGCGTGACCGTTGCTGCCGCATTGGCTCACCCAGAGCCTTCAGACACTGCCCAGTGCCAGATGCAACAGCCCCAGCCTATCCCAGGCTCATCCAGCCACCTCACGTCTCACACAGGGGCAACGCCGTCCGGCAGGAAGCCGCCATGTTCATCGTCATGCAGGCTGAGGTACTCAAGTCGCCATTGATCCACACGCCGAAGGTCGGCGAGGGTCATGTGTGTATCCGGGACTGGCTCGCAGGCATCGAGGGCGATTTCCGTTGCCGCATCAGGAGGGCCGTACGCTTCGATGAAAAGCTCTCGCAATTGTCGCACTACGCTTTCGGCGGACTCACGCGCACCTGGCCCACCTTCGATGGCGTCATAGGCCACCGATATGGACAGCGCATAGGGTTCACCATCAGAAGCCTCGATGCCCCGCTGGTCGCCCAGATCGAAGAACAATCCCACCAGATGTCTGGCTTCGGGAGCGAGGATGCGGGCGATCCGGCTCTTGACATCTCTCTTGCCGACACGCTTCGCTAGCCGGTTCTCGAAGGTATTGGGAAATGCGGGCCGGCCATAGCGTGCCGCCAGCCATTGCTTCAGGGTGCGCTTCGACTCATCCGAAAGCGACGCTTCAAGAAACCGAGACGCGCCCCGGCCAAACTCGACTCTCGGGATGAACCTTTTCTCCGCATGCCGCAACTCCAGCACCATCGATCCTCCATCCGCCTTGTCATACGCAAGATGCAGCCGCCGGGGGTTCTTGGCATGAGAGAGTTGCGGATCCTCACGGGCATCGCCGATCAAGTCCGCCACGATGACCTCAATGCAGGGTTCGTGCGGGTGGGGAATGTCACAGTCGTGGGAGATCACGACAGCCAAACGGCCGTGCTCGGGCGATTCGATCAGCCCCAACTGTAGTGAAGCATCGCTGGTCAGCAAATCTCCCTGCCGCCATGACGTCTCCCGGCCCAGCATCGCGCGATCCCCGAATCACTGCTCGGGATAGCCAGGAATGGAAGCAGCGGAACGCCAATCATCCGTTGGCGCGGCCTTGCTCTTGGCCAGTCCCGACCTTTCGTATGCCGCATCCATGGCCTGAGCCTCTGAAATCAGCGTTTGGACATGCTCCATGACATTCTGGTTTGCAGCGATGAGATCCAGGAGAGACCTGCCGTCAAACGCCTTCATCTTCAGCATCATTGGCGCCCGTTTGACGCCTGCTTCGCGAAAGGCGTCGGCCACTTGGCTGAGTGCCTGTATCCGGGCGAAGTTGTCCGCTTCTGGCGTCGACTCCCCCCCCAGCCATTTGTAGATCGCTTGCCGGGAAACGCCAAAGGTCCCGGCGAGATCGGCGATTGCTGGACTGAGCACCTCACGGATGTTGGCCAGATGCTCCGAAGCGCTTCGCAGATCGGGACGGGCTGCCTCCTCGCCATCCACCTCGATTTCGACGTGAATGGGAGTCCGCGCCTCCACCAGCCTGCGCCATTCCCCCGCCCGGGTCACATCGAACACGCTGCCAGTACCGCCAACCAACTGCGTGATCCCCATCAGGGCGAAGGCGGCCGTGGCCGCAACCCGAACGGGCACGATCGACGGCGAAGTCCTGATTGTTGGGAACGTCTCGGTGTACATGTGGGTCTCCAGTGCTACGCCCATGCCCGGCGCGCATGGTCCGTGGTGGTCGCCTCAAACACGGACTTGATCGGGGCATGCAACGAGCGCAGTTGTTCTTCGAGCTTGCCGAGGTCGATAGGCATGCGACCTTCGCAAAAATGGTCGGTATCGAGCACACCATGCTCGCGTGGCGCAGTCATGGCGAAACGCGGATTCAGTGCCAGCCCGTTCGGCAACATGTCGGGAGGAAAACCAAGCTGCGCCGTTGCCCTGTATACCCTTGCAACCAAGGTTCCGACTGGAACGAGTGGACCAACATCGGTCGTGAACACGGATTCACTCATTGCGTGCCGGCGAACCGCGTCGAATTCCACCCCATGGACGCCACCGACAAGGTACTGTTCGACGGATTCCCCGTCTGCCGGCACCACCGCATCCAGGTAGCGCAACCCAAGCCGCCCCACGTGGTCAAGGCCGACTGCCTCATGCACGGCATCCAACCCACGCAGTAATTCCGGAATGAATGTCTTGTGGGTGTCGTAATGCGTCGTATGAAACGTGATTGTCGAAGGGGACAGGATGAAGCCCGCAGATCGATCGCTCCTGGTCAGGAGCCAGGATACCGTTTGCTGGATCTTTGGTTCGGCTTGTTGTGCCTGGCCTGGCCCGGACACGACCAAGTGAGTGACCTGCTGCGGCTCGAACAAGGGGTACCCTTCACGACGCAGTCGATCTTGTATTTGGTCGACATACTTGACCATGGCCGCCACCGGATTGAAATGCGCCTGTGCCAGCGCGTAGTACACCGGCGCATTGGACATTCGTTCGCTCACAGGCCGCTCCATCTTCTCGGTTGACACTTCAGTTGCCAGTTTACACCATGGTTGACATCCATTCCAGGGGACTTGCTCAATGCGGCTGGATCAGGGGGACGCAAGCTGAGGAGAAGGCGCCGTCAAAAGCCTTCCATTACGTCGACACTCCCGCTCGCGCCACCATCGCCGGCTCCCGACGTTCGCCCAGCCGGCTGCCCTTGCCTGCGGGAAACGCTGCGCACCCGCTGTGGCAACAATTCCCGCACCAGTTCCATGCCAAGGGCGTCCTTCTCCAGGGTCATCGCCCTTGACAGGTCATCGAGCCGGCCCAGCACGTGCAGCGCGCGCAGGAAGGTGTGCAGCGCGGTGCCGGGATAGCCTTCTTCCATGCGCCTGACGGTGCTCAGGGACGTGCCGATGCGCTGCGCCAGGTCTTCCTGGCTCAGGCGGCGCATGCGCCGCGCCGCCGAGATGTCCTGCCCCAGGCGGCGCAGCGCATGCGCGATGGGCTGCGGCATCGCCACCTGCGCTCCAGAGCGCTTCTGACCGGAAGAGGACATGAATTAAGCCGCAAATATGAATTTAATTCAGCAATAAGCATTCAAATTTGAATGCATAAGTATGGTCTAGTCAACAAGCCCAAGTTTGGAATTAATAGGCCATGAAAAGGCTGGCTTCTGTCGGTCCGCTGCTACCCCGCTTGCAGTTCTGGGGACCGCGCTGCGCCATCGCGCTGTCTGATCGCTGCATGACGATCAGGCCACCAATGTCCAATGAGACCCGACAGGCAATCCCCTCGTCATCGCTCAGTCCTGTCGTCGGAACTACCCAATCGCTCCTTCCCATGAGTGCGGAACCGGACTGTCATGCTTTGTCGATCTAGAGGCAGACCTCCCGCGTCTTGCCCGAAACCTCGCCGCACCCCGTCGAAGCGCCATCGCCACGCCTGTTTCTGCCCGAACTGTGTCTCCTGATAGACCGTCGCTGTCTTGCACGCCGGTAACGCCCAGACTCGAACGCGAGAAGACCGAATCCGTCTTTCGCCGCGATGGCGTCTGTAGCAAAACCTCGTTATCGAGCCATCCTGCCATGTGCAGTCAACCGCTTGAAGCATACCGCCACGCAGAGGCTCGGTGCTGGTGGACAAGCGCCATATCGACAGGCGGCTGCTCTGCTGAACATCCGTCATCCCGGCCGTTGCCACAAGCCAGGCCGCCACCGTCTCCCCGTGAAGGCGCGTCCCGGCAGCGATTCCAATCAACGAGAGGAAACAGATGTCCTGAATCCGGTTACCAGGGAGCAGCCATGAGAAAGTCATTTTCTTCCGGCGCCCAAGCCAAGGTCTTCTACCGTCCAATCGAGGCGGCCATCCAGTGGGCAGGGCTGTCGCGTTTCGAGCGTCGCATCCTCGATGTCGCCAAGGGGATGAACCGCTTGCCGGACCACCCCGAACTGGCACGCTGGCCACAGCTTCGCCTGAACGCGGAACGGATCTACGACGCACTGGTGCATCTCGACCTGCCCTACGGCAAGGATGGCATCACGAGCAACGACCCCGCCTTGCTCAATGACCCTGGCCTTACGATCCGCCACGTCGATCTGAAGGCTTGGATGATCCGTTTCTATCCCGACCAGCGACCGGCCTTCCTGTTCGATGCGTTCGAGCGTCACGTGCATCCGGCCGTCAGTGCCGATGCTGTGCAGGCACTGGTCATGGATCGCGAGGCGTTGAAGCTCCAGCTTGCCGACAAGGTGCAAGCCTGGGACGCGCTCTATGAGCAGTTCCAGACGCTCAGCCAGGAGCACAAGGCGCGCACGGAGCACGAGAAGCGGTCCGGGATGCCGGGCGCCCGCAGTGAATCCACCTACCTGAATATCGTTGGCGGTCTTCTGACCCTGCTGTTGGGCAAGTCACCCAATGGCGTTCCCTATTCGTCTTTCGAGACGCTGGAATCGGTCATCAGTGCGCTGGTTGCCCATTACGGCGACAAATCCGGAATCAGCGAGCGAACGCTGTGGGCGAAGTTTTCGGCAGCCAAGCGTCACCTCGCCACTCAGGACCGCTGACTGCAAGTGCAGACGGCGTGTCTGCACTTGCGGTGACTGCGCGGGAACCGCGCTATTGAATACGGGGCACTTCCATCACCGCCGCTACACAGCGCCAAGGAGTGTCCCTCGTGACTGCCAAGACCATCGCCACCGCGACGCCGAACGAACACCGCATCCTGCGCCGCGCGGAAGTCGAGGCCAAGACCGGCTTCAAACGCGCCCACATCTACAACCTGATCAAGGAGGGCAAGTTTCCCAAGCCCCTGCGCCTCGGGGTACGCGCCATCGGCTGGGATTCGGTGGAGATCGATCAGTGGATCACCGATCGACTCAGGGAACGGGCGTGAGCCCGCGCTCCCCCGGAATCCCTTCCACGAGGAGTCGCGCCATGCAGGTGGTATCCATCATTTCGACCAAGGGAGGCGTCGGCAAGACGACCACTGCAGCGAACCTGGGCGGTTTCATCGCCGATGCGGGACTGCGCGTGCTGCTGCTGGACTTGGACGTACAGCCCACCTTGTCGAGCTACTTCACGCTCGGCACGCGTGCGCCTGCCGGCATCTACGAGATGCTGGCCTTCAACGAGCAGCGTATCGAGCAATTGGCTTCGCAGACCGCTGTGGCGGGTCTCGACCTGGTGGTGTCGAACGACCACCGCGGCGAACTGAACACACTGCTGCTGCACGCGCCCGACGGTCGGCTGCGCCTGCGTCACCTGCTCCCCGCGCTGGCGTCGCACTACGACCTGCTGCTGATCGATACCCAGGGCGCGCGCAGTGTGCTGCTGGAGATGGCGGTACTGGCTTCCAACCTGGCGCTGTCACCGGTGACGCCGGAAATCCTGGCGGCGCGTGAACTGAGGCGCGGCACGCTGCAACTGATCGAGGACATCGCTCCGTATCGGCACCTCGGCATCGAGCCGCCACCGCTGCGCTTGCTCATCAACCGTGTGCATCCGGTTTCGTCGAACGCCCGACTGATCCAGCAGGCCCTGCGACAAGTGTTCCAGGCGCACGCTGGCATACAGGTCCTGAACACCGACGTCCCGGCCATCGAGGCCTACCCACGTGCCGCTACACGGGGACTGCCAGTGCATCGCGTCGAATACCGGCAACCAGTGGGCCGTACTGCGCCAGCGGCGTTGGAGACGATGCGTACGCTGGCTGGAGAGCTGTTCCCGGCATGGCGGGAACGCTTTGCGTGCGTTACCGGCAGAGACCGCGCAGTGGGAGCCAGTCATGGCGAACGCGCATGAACTGGCCCGCGGCCATGCGCGGCTGCGCGCGCTGATCCAGTTCGCGCTGGGCGAAGGCTGGCGCGTGAAGCGCACGCGCGGCGGGCACCTGATGTTCACCAAGCCTGGCTGCGCCGCGATCTACACCAGTTCGACCGCGAGCGATCACCGCGCCAGCCGCAACGCTCGTGCGCAGCTTCGCCGCGCTGATCGACAGGCACTGACGGCATCTCGGGAGAGCAGCGATGGCTGATCCGACGCCGCAGGACATGGCCGCCAAGCTGCTGGCCAAGGGCTTCGAACGCAGCGGTCCTTCGGCCGCGGCGTTGACCGACCCCATCGCCGACACGCCGATGGTGGTGACGCTGGACGAACTGCGCCCCTATGAACATGACCCGCGCGTGACGCGCAACCCGGCCTACGAGGAAATCAAGGCTTCGATCCGCGAGCGCGGGCTCGACGCGCCGCCCGCGATCACGCGCCGGCCGGGCGAGGCGCACTACATCATCAGGAACGGTGGCAATACGCGGCTCGCGATCCTGCGCGAATTGTGGAGCGAGACCAAGGAGGAGCGCTTCTTCCGCATTGCGTGCCTGTTCCGCCCGTGGCCGGCGCGCGGCGAAATCGTGGCGCTGACCGGGCATCTGGCCGAGAACGAACTGCGCGGCGGGCTGACCTTCATCGAGCGGGCCTTGGGCATCGAGAAGGCGCGCGAGTTCTACGAGCAGGAAAGCGGCCAGGCGCTGTCGCAGAGCGAACTCGCGCGACGGCTGACGGCCGACGGCTATCCCGTGCCGCAGTCGCACATCAGTCGTATGGCCGATGCGGTGCGCTACCTGCTGCCCGCGATACCGAACCTGCTCTACGGCGGGTTGGGCCGGCATCAGGTGGACCGGCTCGCGGTACTGCGCAAGGCGTGCGAACGCACTTGGAAACGGCGTGCGCTGGGCCGCACAGTGACTGTGGACTTCGCCACCTTGTTTCAGGACGTGCTGACGCAGTTCGACACACAGCCGGACGACTTCTCGCCGCAGCGGGTGCAGGACGAACTGGTGGGCCAGATGGCCGAGTTGCTGGAGGCGGACTACGACACGCTGGCGCTGGAGATCAACGACAGCGAAAGCCGCCAGCGTGCGCTGACCAGCGAACCGGTGCCTGTCGTGCTTGCTGCTCCTTCCGCACCGGTCTCCGCGCCTCAGCAGCCACCCGTGTCGTCCGGTCCGCGCGACACCACGCCGGTCTCGCCTGCGGCGTCAGCAGCGCCACCGCCTGCATCGCCCGAAGCGCCGCAGGACCAGCACGGACAACGCGACGAGCGCCTGCAAGGGCACATCGTGACACCGGCACCGACCACCGAGCGCCTGCAGTCCATCCAGCGGATGGTCGCCGACCAGCTCGGCGACAAGCTGCCCGACTTCGAGGCCGATGCGCTGCGTGCGATCCCCGTGCAGGCGGGCGGGCTCTATCCCATCTCGGACGTCTGGTACATCGAGCCGAGCTTGGACGTGCCGGATCGCCTGCGTGTGCACATCGCGCAGTTCGCGCGCGAAATCGGCGAGGAAGCGGCGGTCGCCGACCACATCGAGGCCAGCGTCGGCGGCATCGGCTTCGTCTGCGCGGCGTCGGTTGTGGGCCAGGCGAAGGCGCTGCCGGCGTTCGCGCGGGCGGTGCTGACCCTGCTGCATGTGCTGAGTGCGGCGCCGCCCTCCGCGAACGGAGTGGACCGCGCGCGGCTGGCCGACGAGCTGGCGGCGCTGCTCCATGGCCATGGCGGCTCGGCTACACGCCTGAGCGATGCTGCGCTGGTGAAGCTGTTCCGTCTGCTGCGCCTGGCGCGCCGGCTGCTGGATCTGGAAGCCGGCGTAGCGAGCCAGAATTCCTGAGCGCAGGAGGCTTCCGCATGTCGGCACCGCACCCACTCAACCAAGCCGTGATCGCCCAGGCCCTGCATGACTTGCGCAACGGCCAGTTGCGCCGCTGCAAGGCCATGGGCTTCGGCGAGGAAGAGCTGGATGCGCTGAAGCACCCCGAACTCGTGAGCATGCTGGTGAATGCCACGGTATCGTGGTGTTCGGTGTCGGTGAACCGGGATGTGTTGAAGCGGCTGCTGAGCCAGATGCACGACGTGGAGCGGGAGATCGCCACGGTGGACCGCATGCTGCGCCTGGGAGCGAGCACGGAGATGGTCAGCAAGTTCTACGGCCTCACGCATCAGGAAGTGGCGCTGCGCCGCGACATCCTTGGGCTGCCCAAGCGCAAGGGCCGGCATCCGGTGCTCGACGAGGCGCAGGACGTGGCCTTGTGGGAGCGCTGGAAGGCCGGCATCTCCGAGCGCCATATCGCCCTGACCGACGACATGGCGATGCTGGAGCTGACCATGGATCTGGCCGAGGCCATGACTCTGCCCATGTCGGTGATCTGGTCGGCGATACGGAACTGGATCGACCAGGAGCTGGTGTAGCCATGACCACGGGCAGCGCATCACGGCGCGATGGCCCGGTTGCGCTGTCGGCGTTGTTCGACGAGGCGCTGCGGCACCTTGAGTCGAAGGAACCGGCGCAGGGCATGGCGCCGGCCGCCGACGGCTTCCTCTACAGCGGCAACCGCCATGAGAGCGTGCCGCGCCGACTGTTCATCGACCGACGCCTGACGCCGCTGGAGCGCAACGCCTGGCAGGTGTTTCGCCTGCAGCTCAACGACGACGGCGTGACCGCCTTTCCCACCTACGACCAACTCCGCCCCTATCTGGCGTCCATGCCCTGTGCGGCGCAAGCCTCGCACGAGACCGTGGCGCGCGCCTTGACGCTGCTGCGGCTGACGCGCTGGCTCAGCCTGGTGCGGCGGCGGCGCGATCCCAAGACCGGCCGCATCCAGGGGAACCTCTACGTGCTGCACGACGAACCGCTGTCGCCCTTCGAGGCGATGCAGCTCGACCCCGACTATCTGGGCCTGGTGAGCCAAGCGCTCACGCACGCGGCGAAGGCGGTGCAGGTCGTGGGCATGAACACGCTGCGGGAGATCGCTGAAGACCCGCTGCTCAGCGGGCGCACGCTGCCGACCCGCTTGCAGGTGCTCGCGCAGCGCATGGTGCGGCATGGCTGGACGACGCCAGGTTATCCACAGGAGGGTGCGGACCACGAATCCGAAGAAGGCCAGGAAGCCCTGCTTCGGAATGGCGCACGCCCGTCTTCGGAATCCGAAGCAGGGCCGAAACCCGCGCCGGACGGCTCTCTTCGGATTCCGAAGGAGGACCGTACAGTACGTAATGATCGTATAAATGAAGTACGTACAGTACCGCGCGCGAGGGCCCTGCAGAACCTGCGGCTGCCGGAGCGTTTCCTGCGCTTGAAGGACGAACAGCAGGCCGGCGCGCTGGTGGCGCTGCAGCAGGTGGACGAAGCGCAGCGGCAGGCCGTTCTCGACGAGTGGGCGGCACGCTGCCACAACAGCGCGGTGCGCAACCCGGCCGGCTACCTGTTCGGCATCATCCAGAAGGCGATCCGCGGAGAGTTCAAGGCGTGGGCGGGCACCGACGCAGCAGCGCCGCTCGCGCCGCGAGCTGCGGGGCCCGCGTCATCGTCGTCGCCTTCGGCCTCCCGCCCAGCCGACCCCGAGGTGGCGCGCGTCTACCTCGCACGGCTGCGTTCAGCCTTGCGCGATCCCTGAGCTATCCCCAGGGGATAGACGGAACAGGTCGCCTTCCGTGGGGTGATCCGGTCAGGTCGCGGCTTCGTCTTCTTCCGTTTCCCGCCAATAGGCGTAGTTGAACAGTGCATCCAGCTCCGTGAAGTCGTCCAGGCCCAACGATCGTCTGACCGTATCGGCATGCCCGCAGTACCTTGCGTAGCTTTCCGCACTGACGTTCTGCTTGGTTGGATGCAGTGGGTAGTCCCGGATGCCGGCGAGCGCCAGTCCCGACACCGCGTTCTGGTTCATCACGGCGAACCGCTTGTTGTCCAGCGCGTGCAGAATCTCAGTCAGCAGGTTGATGCCTGCTCCGGTGATGGCGCCGAAATGTCCATGTAGAACGGTAAACGCTTCGGCAGGCGAGAGGTTGCGCCGGTCAAGGATGTCCGCCACTGCGGCCACGAACTGCCCTGGGTGGTTGGCGATCCGGCTCTTGCTGCGGTGCAGCCCGCCGGAATGGAACAGGCCGATCAGCGCGTCGTAGTTACTCGAAAAGTCCCGCCTGGCATTGCTGCTCAGGGCCGCCAGCTCTGCCAGCCTGCGCCTTGCCTGGCGCAGGTTTCCCTTGCGGCCGTTCTTCTGCGCAGTGAATCCATGCGCTGAATCGTCGCTTTTCATCAGCTCCAGGAGGTCGGCCAGGATCGTGAAGTCCGACCCCTTGGTTCGGCTCGCCTTCTGCGCGCGCTTCTTGGCCACCTTCCGGCAAGTGTCGTGGATGATGTATTCCCGCTCGTAGGCATCAATCCGGGGCTTGGTCGCTGGCACGAGAATCCTGTCCGCGACCAGCGCATCGAGGTGTCGCGTGACAGATGCCATCAGCGCGCCGCTCGCGTCGTCGATGAGGGCCGATGCCTCGTAGTTTCCGTAGAAGCCTCCGTGGGTGAGGTTGGCCGAGCCGACGATCACCGAGCATTGCTTGCCATTCTGGAAGGCGTAGATCTTCGGGTGGAAGGTGTCGCTGGCGTTGCTGAGGTACAGGACGAGCGCGTGCTTCTCGGCGAGCGCAAAGAGCTGTCGGAGTGCTTCGGGTTCGGTCAGGTAGAAGTCCAGACCTATCGCAAACCTGGCCTTCAATCCGCTTTCCAGCGCCTTGCGCAAGGGCTTCAACAAGTCGCCGAGGGCCGAGGTCTTCGCGAACGCCACCAGGCATTCCAGGCGTTCCGCCCGCTTCAGCAGCTTCTCGACCACGTGGCCGTGCCCGTGCTCTTCCTCGTTCAACAGCAACTGAACGGCTTTCCCATCCTGCATGTTTTCCCCTCGTTCTTCTGCGCAGCAACCCCAGGTGCGATGCGCCCCCAGTCATTGTCATGGTTCAAGCCCCGACATCAAGCATTGGTGGCTCAAGACCTATCCCCAGGGGATAGCCGGCACACACAGCCTTCCGTGCGGAACAAACCGGGCGCGCATGGGCTGCGGTTTGTTGACTGACGGCCTTCCGGCCGATGCCGATGCTGGCGACTCGCCCCTTCACCGCGAGTCGCTCCCATGGCCAACGAACGCACAGAACCCCTGCAACTGAATCTCGGATCGCTGCGCAGCGCGATGTCGCTGACGCTGCACACGCACCATGCATCGCGCATCTGGCATGGCCGCGCGCCGACCGAGGGGCGCCCGGGCATCATCGGTCTCAACGGCTTCATCGGCGCCATGAACAAAATGAAGCGCGGCGCCGAGCAGGACGACCCCTACTCGGACTGGTGGATGCTGCGGATCGAGGACAAGCTCGCCGACACCAAGACCCGTCTGCAGACCCTGCGCGAACAGGTGGATCATGCCTTGGCCGATGTGCCAGCGGCGCTGTCCCTGGGCGAGAACATGAACGTGCAGCCGGTAAAGCTGCCGCTGTTCGTGAACGCCCAGCTCGGGTTCATGGCGGTGTATCTGCTGGCCGACTACGACGACCTGGCACGCAAACTCATCCTGGCGCACCACACGGCGCTGATCGACCGCAGCGCCTTGGAGCGCTGGCTCAATGATGGTGCGCACGCGCTGCGCAGCCTGTTCTCGCTGGCCCAGCAGTACCGCTACTCGGGCACGACGCGCGACGACTTCGCGGCGAAGAACGCGGCGGCGCGAGCGGCGCTGGAGAAGTTCGGCGAGTTGCCGCAGGACGTGCTGGAAGGCACACGCCGCTCGCGTTTCGCGCCACCCATCGCGCGGCGGACGACCAAGCCCGGCACGCCGCCTGCTGCGCCCGCCATCAAGCCCGATGCGCCGGCTCACAAGGATGGCGCAGCCAATCCGGCGACGGGTAATGAGGGTGCTGACGCATGACGGCATCGCCCCCCATCGGTCACTCCACGCGCTTCGTGGCGCTGGAACAAGCGGACTTCCAGCGGCTGGAACACGCAGGCTACCTAAAAGGCCTTTTACAGCCCTTTAAGGGTAAGGGGAGTCTGGGGACCTGGGCCAGCCAGTGCGCAGCGCTGCGCGACGACGTGATTGGCCTGGCGCAGCAGCGTGTACTTCCCCAGGCACGCGCCTACCCCTTCAGCCTGCTCGACGTGCAACTGGCCCAGCAGGCCACTGGCGCAGGGACGACCTTTCTGCGCTGGCGCAACCTCGACCGTTCCTCCATGGGCGTGGCGTTGTGGGAGGCCCTGCTGGCCAACCCCGCGACGCCGGGCTCGCTGATCGACGAGCTGTACGCGATCGAACTGCAGCGCATCGTGCTGAACATGCAGATCAGCCTGACCCACAGCATCGCTCGCCAAGCCCTGGAATGCGCCAACAAGGCCGCGCAGGCCGAAGCGGCTTACCTGCGGCGCGTCCACGGGCGTACCGCGTCCGTTCCACCCACCACCAAGGAGTCACCATGAGCACGCACTTCGTCGGCGAGGGCAACATCGGTTCTGCGCCGGACTACCGCGAATTTCCGAACGGCAACGACGAGCCGCGCCGGCTGCTTCGCCTGAACGTCTACTTCGACAACCCGATCCCGAGGAAGGACGGCGAGTACGAAGATCGCGGCGGCTTCTGGGCGCCCGTGGAGCTGTGGCATCGCGACGCCGAGCACTGGAAGACGCTGTACCAGAAAGGCATGCGGGTGCTGGTCGAGGGCCGCACCGTGCGCGACGAATGGGAGGACGCCGACGAGAACGAGCGCGTGACTTTCAAGGTCGAGGCGCGGCGCGTGGGCATCCTGCCGTACCGCATCGAGTCGGTGGCGCTCAGCGCCAAGCCGGCCGGCGGACAGTAATTCGCCCATCGCCGTTCTCCCAAGGGCGGCTGTAGCAACCGTCATACGCCCGCGATGCACCAGCGAGCTATCCCCAGGGGATAGTTCCAAGGTCGTCCACAGCGTCCCAGCCGCGCTCCCGAAACGACGCTCTTGCTGTGCCAGCTCCTGCGGTCTATGCGCACCGCTGCGGCAACGGACCGCCTGCCGATCAAAAAGCGGTGTCTGCACCAATCAGCTTCCTTGCTGACGGCATCTCCTGGCCCCGCCAAGCTGACGCCCATCCGATGAACCGCACATTTCCAAGGAGACTTCATGCGCGTGTTCCTGTGCGAGAAGCCGTCCCAGGGCAAGGACATCGCCCGTGTGCTGGGTGCCGGTCAACGCGGCAATGGCTGCTACAGCGGCGCGGGTGTCGTCGTGACCTGGTGCATCGGTCATCTGGTGGAGGCGGTTCCACCCGAAGGCTACGGTGAGCAATACAAGCGCTGGGCCATCGAGCAACTGCCCATTCTTCCTGAGCGTTGGCGTGTCGAGCCCAAGGCGGCGACCGCAGCGCAATTCAAGGTCGTGCAGCAGCTCGTCGCCAAGGCGGGCGAGCTGGTGATTGCGACCGACGCCGACCGCGAGGGCGAGATGATCGCCCGTGAGATCATCGAGCTATGCGGCTACTGCGGGCCGATTCAGCGTCTGTGGCTGTCGGCGCTCAACGATGCGTCCATCCGCAAGGCGCTGGGTGCGCTCAAGCCGTCCGCCGAGACGCTGCCGCTGTATTTCTCCGCACTCGCCCGATCGCGCGCCGACTGGCTGATCGGCATGAACCTGAGCCGCTTGTTCACACTGCTGGGGCGCCAGGCCGGCTATACCGGCGTGCTGTCGGTGGGGCGCGTGCAGACGCCGACGCTGAAGTTGGTCGTCGATCGTGATCGCGAGATCGCGCGATTCGTCTGCGTACCGTTCTGGGCCATCGAGGTTGCGCTTTCGCATGCCGGCCAATCCTTCATCGCAAGTTGGACGCCGCCGCAAGGCAGCACCGACGATGCGGGCCGTTGCCTGCAACAGCCGGTCGCCCAGCAGGCCGCCGACCGCATGCGCGCCGCCGGCTCCGCCCAGGTGCTGCCGGTAGAAACCGAGCGCGTTCGCGAAGGGCCGCCGCTGCCGTTCGACCTGGGCACGCTGCAGGAGGTGTGCTCCAAGCAGTTGGGCCTCGACGTGCAGGAGACGCTGGACATTGCCCAGGCGCTGTACGAGACGCACAAGGCGACAACGTATCCGCGCTCGGATTCGGGCTACCTGCCCGAGAGCATGCTGGCCGAGGTACCGACCGTACTCGACAGCCTAGTCAAGACCGACCCCAGCCTGCGGCCGCTGATCGAGCGCCTGGATCGCCAACAGCGTTCGCGTGCGTGGAACGACGGCAAGGTGTCGGCTCACCACGGCATCATCCCGACGCTGGAGCCCGCCAACCTGTCGGCCATGAACGAGAAGGAGCTGGCCGTCTACCGGCTGATCCGCGCCCATTACCTCGCGCAGTTCCTCCCGCACCATGAGTTCGACCGGACGGTGGCGCAGTTCTCGTGCGGCAGTCAGTCGCTGGTGGCCGTGGGCAAGCAGATCGCCGTCATCGGCTGGCGTGAGGTGCTGGCGACGCCGGGGCCGGACGATGCCGGTGGCGAGGATGCGCAGCGCAGCCAGGTGCTGCCCGCCCTGCATGCGGGCCTGTCCTGCCCGGTCGGAAAGGTGGATCTCAAGGCGCTGAAGATGCTGCCGCCCAAACCCTACACGCAGGGCGAGCTGATCAAGGCCATGAAGACCGTCGCCAAGTTCGTGACCGACCCGCGCCTGAAACAGAAGCTGCGAGATACCACCGGCATCGGCACCGAGGCGACACGCGCCAACATCATCAACGGTCTGATCGGTCGCGGCTACCTGGTCAAGAAAGGCCGCGCCGTCCGCGCTTCCGACGCGGCATTCACGCTCATCGACGCGGTGCCCTCGGCCATCGCCGACCCCGGCACCACGGCGGTGTGGGAGCAGGCGCTCGACATGATCGAGGCCGGCCAGATGGCGCTGGACGCCTTCATCGAGAAGCAGTCCGTGTGGGTCGGCCAGCTCGTGCAGCAGTATCGCGGCGCAACGCTCTCGCTCAAGCTGCCGCCGGCGCCGGCCTGCCCGCAGTGCGGCGCACCGATGCAGCAGCGCACGGGCAAGAGCGGCGCGTTCTGGTCCTGCTCGCGCTACCCGGACTGCAAGGGCACGTTGCCGATCGAGTCCCCGACGGGCCGGCGCAGCGCACCGCGCAAGCGGCGCGCTGCCTCCAAGGTGTCCTGATCCTCGCTTCCCCCTGCCGCGCCGGCCACTTCACTGGCGGCGAGGCAAACGTCCCGCACCGCGCGGGACTCCAAAGCGCGCGTCTCCTTCTGCAACGGTGTGCGCGCCCCGTCTGCCCGCCATCGGGCGACGGGCGAGAAGGTCATTGCTCCACGAATCGCGCCCGCCGCCATTCCCTTGATCGGTGTGCCTTGCCTCCGTCATGAGGGGCTTCCTGACGCCTTGCCGCCGCGCGAGCCGTGAGGAGGCCCCTTGGGCTGAGGGTATTCCGTGCCGGTGCCCGCCGGCGGAACAACGGGCTCCCTTTGTGCGCGTATGCGTGCCAAAGGTTTCCGGCCCCAGCCACGAAACGGGCCGGGTGCGATTGCTGACGCAGCGGATGGCTTTGACGACGGCCCGCGCTGACGCAGCCCACAGGTGGTTTTCCTTCCTCTCCAGCCGAAGGTCCGCGTGGCCTTCGGCGCCCTGGTCCTTGCCTTGTCCCGTGACGCGGGCCTGCCTAAAGCGGGCCGTCCGCGATTCGGTTTTCCCTGCGACGACAGCCATGCTGCGCGCCCATCCTCACGCCATGCGTTGCTGACAGTCGTCAGCGGCATGCCCTGGCAGTCTCGGTCTTCAAGACTGCAACGCGGTTCGCCGCGTTGACCGATCCAGTCCGCCTCGCATCGCCCACCGCGGACGCTCGCCGGCCTGGCGACGATGCACTTTTCTCAACCACCCGAGGGGAACCCATCCCCTGCGGGATGCGTGCTCCCCGACCCACCAAGGAGCACGGCATGTCTGAACCTTCCGCATCTTCCTCTGCAACCGCAGTGGGCAGTGGTGCGCTGGCGCTGGCCTGGACCCGCAAGCGTTTGCCGCTACAGGTGCTGCGCAGCGCGGCCGGCCACTACATCGGCACGCAAGACGACGAAGGCCCGGTATCGCGGGAGTCCGTCGAGTATTTCCCGAACCACCTCGCAGCACAGCGTGCCCTGGATACCCATGCCTGGACACAGCGCGCTCACCCCTGATTCCCACCCTTCAAGGAGTTCTCTCATGAATCTGTCTTTACCCGAAGACGTGCTCGATCAGATGGCGCTGGAACAGGCGCACTTCGACGCTGCACCGCAGGCCTTCTTCCAGGCCTGGAAGCGCGGCGCGCAGATCGCCGGCCACGAGTGGTTCGGCGACGGCACACGCGAAGGTCTGCAGCGTGCCACCACCAAGTGGGACCTGCGGCCCAACATGCTGATGCTCAACGACGCCCTGGGCGTGCTGAGCAGCGGTCAACGCATGTTCCTGTCCGCGATGGTGAGCTTCTACAACTCCCGCGAGGGCGGCGCGATGCTCAAGCGTTGCGGCTTCGAGGGGCTGTCCGACTTCGGCGGCCTCGATCTGGAACGGCGCCAGGTCATCGCTGACCTCACGCTGCACTACAACGGCTGGTGAGCCGCGCCTGGCAACCCACCGTCCATTCATCCCACCCCACGAGGGACATGCGTCCCCGTTCGGGGCCATGTCCCTCCTTCTTTTCGCAGGAGCGGCCATGTCCCGAATCACCATCTTCCACTGACCTGCACCGCCCGCCACCAGGGCGGCCCGACGCCGCGGCCGGCTGACCGGCTGCCACTTCATCCACTCACTGGGGTTCAATCCCCGGCAGGGGATTGCCTCGGCCATCCTCTGCTGGAGGAATCCCATGTCTCATTCCAAAAACCCCTTCGTCCGAGGCTACGATGGCCTGTCCGTGCAGCGGCTGTTGGCGATTTCCTACGACGACGACTGCCCGCTGAGCTATCTGCCGCTGCACGTCTCGCAGTCGCACCTGCTGGACAGCCAGGTCGAGCGCCATGCCTGCGTCTTCTGCGACGACTTCGCGCTGATCACGGAAGGCCAGAACGTGCCGCCCGAGCTGGACGCGCAGTGTCCCAGCCACGGCATCGCCCGAAACCTCGTCTACGCCGTCATGGCCGAAGAAGCCGGCCAACCGCTGCACGTCGGCGATACCCACTCCGAGGAAGCCGCGCGCGAGGTGGTGCGGCGCCTGCGCTTCGAGACCGGCTTCTACAGCCGTGCCTGGGAAATCAGTTCGGCGCACATCACCGAGGAGGCCGGCCGCTTCCTCGCCGAACTGGCGGACGTCGCTACGCCGAGCGGCTTTCTGTTCGTCGCCTTCCGCATTCCCTACAGCCCGGCGGTCGGCGTGAAGCTGATCGCCACCCCCTGGACGGATGCGAACCCGCAGCATGTCGAGGGCATCACTGCCGAAGAGCTGCGGCAGGAGCACCGGGCCAAGGGCGTGCCGGAGTCCCTCGTGGAGGTGTTGCACCTGGCTGCGCGCGCCGACGTGCGGCTGCTGATCTTCGATGCCGACGCGCCCGTGCTGGACGGACTGACGCTCTACGACGACGAGTAACCCGCAACCCATTCGAGCCCCCACGTCGGGGCTCTTCTTTTTCGCGGAACGCGGTGCCGGCGCATTGCCGATTCCCAACGGACGGCCGCAGCCATGTGCCGCACGCTGGCCGCATGTTCGCTGGCGTTGCCGGCAGCATGCCCAGGCAGTCGAGACCTTCGAGACTGCGGCGCGGTTCGCCGTGCTGGTTGCTTCGTTCTCCGGGCGCACTCGCGTCCATCCACCTCACCCTCAAGGGATCGACCTCCCTTGAGGGCGGGAGTCCCTTGGTTGCCACAAGGAGTCTCCCCATGGATACCCAAGCCATCCGCGCACAGATGCCGACGCTCGTCGTCGGTCATGTGCCTTCCAACGTCCGTTCGTTCAAGTTCAACATCTTCGACGGCCAGCCCAAGGTTTCGACGCTGGGCTTTCACATAGACCCGAAGCCTTTCGAGGGCAAGGTCATCGCCACCACCGACGAGGCCATCATAGTCAAGACGGCACGGGCCGAGTTCGCGGTGCTTGATCGCACCCTCGTGACCGAAGTGCCCGACGAGGGCGCCAAGGTGCAGGTCGAACCCTATGTCAGACGCCGCTTCGACGGTCAGCGGGCGGACACGCCCGAGGAGCAGACCGAGTTCACCGCCGACGGCCAGCCCTACACGGTGAAGCGGTTCGTGCTCGGTTCCGCACCGGCGAAGCTGCCGATCCCCGAGCCGCGCTGCCCCGAGCTGCAGGAACTGATCGTCCAACTGGAGCAGTTGCCCGCTCCCGATGGTTTCCGGCGCATCACCCACCTGTTGGTGGATGCCGGTGCGCGGGACATCACCTGGGTCGATCCGCTGCCTGCCGACATCATCCGCACGCCACCGGCCATCGGCTTCACCGTCGACACGATGAAGTTCCAGGGTCGCGTCACCGTGCTGTATGAGCGTGGCCTCGACCTCTACGCGGTGGAGCTGCGCCGCGACGGCGAGCTGGTCGAACGGGTCGATGAGGTGTTCTTCGACACCCTCGGCGAGACGCTGGAACGGCTGATTGACGACGGGAGCTGGAGGCGCATCCGCGTGCAGTGCCTGTCGAGTCGCAAGGCTGTCCGGCACTGACCTCTCAGCAGCTTCCCGCCCTCGCGGCGGGAAGCTTCTTTTCCTGCCCCCTGGAGATCACACCCATGACTGTTCGATTCAAAGGCACGGAGCTGCGGCCCGTGCTCGCCGAAGCGGTGGCGAACCAATGCCGCGTCATCCTGGTCAAGGATCAGGGCGTGTACTTCCTGGCCGAGCGCGGCGAGCGCCGACCCGATGGTCGCCAGAAGACCATCGCCTATGCCGCCGGCTGCAACCCGGATGTCGATGGCTTCGACGACTGGTGGGAACTGGCGCGTGCCAAGTTCGGCGGCGATGACTTTGGCGAGTTCTTCGATCCGCAGGAGGGCGTGTTTGCGCGCATCCTGCGCAGCGAGGACGACCTCGACGTGTCCGCTACCACGACACACCTGTCGCTGCAGGCGGTTCCTTCCACGCCCAGCGGTAACTGACCGCCCATCCCTGGCCCCCGCTCCGGGAGCCTCTTTCTTCCCGGCAATGTGGACAGCCGCGAGTGCCGATTGCCGCTCGCCTGCGCGCCATCCCGGCGCCACGCTTCCGGCCATGTTCCGCTGACGTCCGTCAGCGACATGCCCAGGCAGCCACGATCTTCAAGGCTGCGACGCGGTTCCGACCGCGTTGATCACCCCAGTTCGCACCGGCATCCATGCGCGAACGGCCATCGGTTCTCGATGGCGATGCCACCAAGCTGTTCCATCAACCCACGCGGGGGTTCCACACCTTCCCCGCCTTGGGTCGGGTGTGTCTCCGCCTCATTGTTCCCAGGAGATTCACCATGACCACTTCCAACGAAAAATCCTACTTCGATCTGCACATCACAGGCCTCGGGTACCTCAATCGCATCCGCGAAGTGAAGCCCAAGAAAGGCGATGCGTTCCTGGCCTGCGACATCGCAGCCCTGAACGGTCCCAGCGACGACGTCTCGTATGTGCGTTTCGACACGCGCGTATCGGGTTCGGAAGCGCAGCACCTGGTGCGCCGCTGCATTCAGGCGGTCGACGCCGAGAAGAAGGTGATGATTGGCTTCCGCCTGGGCGACCTGTGGACCGACACCTTCACCTACTCCAAGGGCAAGCGTGCCGGCGAGCAGGGGGTGAGCCTCAAGGCCCGCCTGCTGTTCGTCAGTTGGATCAAGGTCAACGGCAAGCTCGTCTACAAGGCCGAGCCCAAGCCGACCGAGACCGACGAGCGGGACCCGGAAGTCCCTGTGACGTCCGACGCGCCCGCTGCGCAGCAAGCCTCGGCACCAGAGCCTTCGGAGCCCGTCGCCGATGCTGCCGACGACGCAGCCGATGCCCCCGCATTGGCCGTTGCCGAGTCGTTCTGATCCGCAAGGCCCCATCCCCGGGGCCTTGTCTTCTCTTCGTCAGCAGGAGACCTTCATGATCACCATCCCCGGCCAACTGGCCATCAAGACCATCCACGGCAGGAACGGCGACTTCAACGTCGGCCGCCTCGCGACCTCGATCGGCGAGTTCGTCGTGAAGAACGCCGAACTCGATCAGTACCGGGAGGGCAAGTACGACGGTGATTTCGCCATCGTCGAGATTCGCCCCTCCACGTACAACGCCAACGGTCGCATGGTCATCGAGATCCGCGCCCATCTGGGCGGGATGACGCTGTCCAACATCGACGCCCTGAGCCGCGACGAAGCCCGCCGGCTGAGTCCGCAGGAAGTCGATCCCATCGACGAGGAAGCGCAGGTGCCCGCGCCGGCATCGCCCCCGGTCAAGCCGAAGGCGAAGTCGCGCAGTCCGCGCGATCCCCTGGTCGATACCACGCCGTTCGGCAGCGAGCCGGCCGCCGCATCCCCCGAGGCCTCGGCCGAGGCGGACGACGTCGCGCTCTTCGGTGCGCTCTGGCCGCTGGGCGAGATCGTCAAGCTCGACGCCACCGTCGATCGCCGCTTCCTGCGTCAGCAGCGCGACCGTCTCGGTGCCTTGGGCTACGAGTTCGCTCCACTGTCCCAAGACTGGCATCTCGCCACGGCCTGACTCCAACCGCCGCGCCAGCGGCGTTCCACCACCCACCGGGGTTCCTCCCCGGTGGGGCGGGGCTCCGGTCTCTCATCCAAGGAGATCGTCATGCAACTCTCATCCCGCTTCGCTTATCGCTCCCCAGTGCTGCGGTCGAATCACCCGCTGTCCGATGACCAGATTCGCACCGTCGCACCCTCCATCTTCGCGGACACACCGCACGAAAGCCGCTCCGGGCGGTACAGCTATATCCCCACGGCGGCAGTGCTGACCGAACTGCGCAAGGAAGGCTTCCAGCCGTTCATGGTGTGCCAGACCCGTGTGCGCCAGGAGGACCGCCGCGATTACACCAAGCACATGCTGCGGCTTCGCCACGCCAGCCAGATCAACGGCACCGAGGCCAATGAGATCATCCTGCTCAACTCGCACGATGGCACCAGCAGCTACCAGATGCTGGCGGGCATGTTCCGCTTCGTCTGCCAGAACGGCC
The DNA here is from genome assembly GCA_019455325.1 of Rhodocyclaceae bacterium. GTDB lineage: Bacteria > Pseudomonadota > Gammaproteobacteria > Burkholderiales > Rhodocyclaceae > Proximibacter. The sequence continues at coordinate 83,988 of JACFMQ010000013.1, forward strand.
TGGTGTGCGGCGACACGTTCGCCGACGTGCGCGTACCTCACAAGGGCAACGTCACCGATCACGTGATCGAGGGCGCCTACGAGGTGCTGCATGGGTTCGAGCAGGTGCAGGACTCGCGCGACGCCATGCGTGCCATCACACTCGACGACGGCGAGGCCGAGGTCTTCGCCAGATCGGCCCTGGTCCTCAAGTACGACGAACCCGGCAAGACCCTGCCGATCACGGAAAGCCAGATCCTGCGTCCCCGTCGTTTCGACGACAACCACGCGGACCTGTGGTCCACGTTCAACCGGGTCCAGGAGAATCTCGTCAAAGGCGGCCTGACTGGTCGCAGCGCCAACGGGCGCCAGCAGCGCACACGCCCCGTCCAGGGCATCGATCAGAACGTCCGGCTCAACCGGGCGCTCTGGCTGCTCGCGGAAGGCCTGCGCAAGCTGAAAGCCTGACTCCCAGCGGATCGTGCCCATCGCGGCATGGTCCGCCTTTTCCTTCGCTGATCTGCGAGGTGGGCTTACGATCTCAAAATGACCCGTTGCTTCCATTCGAGCGTCACCGGCCAGCGTCTGCTTTGCAGGGCGTTATCGGTCACTTGCTCTCTCTAGCCAACTGACGATCTCGAGGGGGGCTGCAGCAGTTGGCGAGGCCAATAGGCTCGTCGTGATCCCGAGCACGTTTATGACCGCTGACGGCGTGTGACGGCATCGGCATGTGGCTTCCAGCCCGTCGCTTCAACGCCGGTCACTTCGTCTAGCCACGCGATTTGACCGGCACGTGAGGCCTGAATCGAACTTGCGCCCCGAAAGGCAGTATTGCTTACATGTAGCGGCGTAGACATCGTTTCGAAGAGCTCGCGACGTTACGGCGGATCATCAGAATGCCGCCATGGGCCTAAACCATGCGCTTGCAGGTCAAGTTGGAACTGCTCCGGATCCACGAAGCGGAGGAGACGAAGCTGATCGGGCGCCCGCAGCATCGCATAGGCATCCATACCAGGCAGGTCTGATGGACTCCACCCGAAGAGCGCATCGCGGTAATAAAGGTGGTCCCTGAGCAGCTGATACGGCTTGACGGATGTGCCAACAATGGCCGGTCGCTTCCGTGCCATCTCCGACAGCCTAGCGCCAGCCTGGCGGGATTGGGTGATCAGGTTCTGCAAGCTTGCATCAAAGCGCTGCAGAGGATTACAGATCGCAGACACACTTGGTGCGTGAGTAATTTCGTTGAAGAAGGCCACGCACTCCATCACGTGCGAGTCATAGAAGCTTGGTTCGGGGCGGGGGGACCAGTCCGAGAAGGGTGTCGGAATAGAGTCGATGCACATCTCCATCGACTGCGGCATGTTGTCAATTCGCACGCGCAGCAGGGGATTTAGTGCCTCGAACATGAACGGGCCAGGCCCAGCGAGTCGCAGCGCGATTAGGATGCTCGCAGCGTCCGCAGCGATTTTGCCAAGTTGTCGGCCGTCAGCTCTCGCAACAACCCGATGTAAGCACTGCTGTGCTAATTCATTGCGGCCATGGTGAAGGTGACAGCGCCCCTCTGCGTAGTCGATGACAAACATCAACAAGCCCGACGAGGCGACCGCGTGCGAATCCGCACGCAACTTGTCGAAATTCGCTTCGTCCAGATCGTTCACCTGAGCGCCAAGCTGGTAGTACTCCTTTAATAGATTCAAATCAGGGTCGAGGTAGCCCCAGTACATGCGAATGCGGTTTTGCTGTGCTTCCTCTGGGGAGACCCCGTCCCTGTCCCGGCCTGCAAGCAACTTACCGGCAGCTAGCGCAACAAGATCGCGCTCTGGAATAATCTCGGCGGCCATAGCGCACAGCCGCATCGTCGCCATGCCTGCGAGGTACAGCCGGCGAACCGCGTCAACCGCGGCGTCAAGTTCCTGCGAAGAGGAGTAGCTGCTCTGCATTTCAACGCGCAGGTTGGCGAGGTCCTGCTCGATGGACGAGTGCTTGCGCTGAGAGCGCTGATCCAGTCTGGCGAGCGTCGATCGGAACTCGGGGGCGTTCACGCCCTCAGGAATCGCTCGCTTGACCGAAGCCTTCCAGGTAGCTAAATAACTCATGGCGTCACCCGTGAGTGAAGCGGCATGCGCTTCAAGCAGCTGCCGAGCGCTGTCTAACACCGACTCAGGGTGCTGGCGGGCAGCATCAAGCATCTGAGCAATCCATGGGGCCGCCCAGACCTCAATGAAGCGCCGCAGCCCTTCTGCCTCCGTCGCCTCAGTGACCAGTGGGATAGACCTGGCATCGGTCAGTGCCGTTTCGGCGTCGAGCAGCCGGGCTTGTACAAGGCTTCGGAGCGCTTCGTTCGAGCCCGCGAGCAGATCCAAGAGCCGGTCTTGGAGGCCAGAACGGTGGGTCGAGCCACTATAGGTGTCGATCCGGCCACCAAACGAGCCGAGGCTGGCGAGCGCATCCTCTTTGTTTCGTGCAATCCCAAGGCCAGAGGCCAAGCCGTCAATGACGGCGGAGAAGGTCGGCAAGCGTGCGTAGCCTGATGGCGTGGGGATGAGCATCGGTTTCCGTGATTTCCGGTGGAGCAGAACGGCGTGAGCGGCAAATATCGCATTGTCGACGCCCCGAGGTCGACGCGTCATCCAACCAGATGAAGCAAATGCAAATGCAGGGCCGGCGACGATACCGCGCCGACCCTACCTACATAAGGAGTAAACATATGCTCACGAACGTTGTCAAAACAGTTTCCGGCACTGCCGGTGAAGCGCTGGAAGTGCGAGCCTTTAATCGTCTGCAAGAGCGCTATCGCGATCCGCAGGTCGTGAAGGCGATTGTTGAACATGAGCTTGACGCAGCCGGCGAAACCTGGGACAGCTTCAATACCTACATGCGGGTGAAGCAAAAGGTCCAGAACGACCAGATCAGCATCGTTCGCGCAGCCGAGGAGGCCGAATCGCTTGCGAAAAATTACTTAGGAGCAGCCGGCTTCGGTGGGGCATAACACTCGCGGCTCACGCCAAAGTGCCTCCTAGCGGCAGTTACCGGCAGTTTAGACTGCAACGTCGGCGACTGTCCGCTTCTGGCGATCTGCCTTCGTCTCGCCCGGGTTGCCGAACCGCGCTACCGCGAACTGAGAAGAGGGCATTGCTGGCCAGCGCCCTCCTCAGGGTATCGGGGCCAAGCAGGTGAACAAGGGCACGCTGCAAAGCGGTTTTTCGCTACGGCCCATTGATCACCTGAAGCAATCTGCCCTCATGTCCGTCGGCGTTGCCGACAACATACCCAGGTAGCCAAGACCTTTGAGGCTACGGTGCGTTGCGATGCACAGGTCGTTCTCTTCGCCAAGCCGTTCCCGGCGCTTTCTTCCACCCCTTGGGGCAGCAATTGCCCCGGCGGGCGGTGCTGTCTCCGATTCCTTCGAGGACCACAGCATGCCTGTCACCCATCCTTCCAAGACGCTGTACCGCATCGACGAATGCCCCGACCTCATGGCCGACGGTTACGTCGGTGACGAGCAGGGCAATCTCGTCTTTCTCTCGATCTGGGCGCGCGACACCGCCGTTCAGGAGTTCCTCGCCCGCCTGACCCTCGGCCGGGATGAGCAGGGACTGGATCAGTTCCACGTCATCACCGAGCAGGGCGCATCCATCCCGGTCTTCGTCGGCAACGTCGAGAACCTGGAAAAGCGCATCACCCGCGCCTATCGGCGAACGCTGTTCGGTTCGCTGACGAATGTGTGGCTGTTCGATCGTCGCTGCGTGAAGCCAGACAAGGCCAACGCCAGCGCGCTGGCGCTTCTGCCCAGGGATTCCGCCCGCCGGCTCGACCGGCTGTGGACGCTGGTGCAGGACACCTGCCCGCTGCCACTGCTCGACCACTGGCGCGACACCGTGCTGGAGCTGTTGCAGACCCGGCGGATGCTGACCGGTCTTCCCTTTGCCCTCGGGCCGCTGGAAGGCCATCGGCTGGCCCTCGATGTCCCGTCGCTGACGAAGGCGTTGGGCGAGCTGTTCCGCAACGGCACCCTCGGCGCCACGCAGTACGAACTGGCCGCGAACGCACCGCTTCGGCGTGTGGCGTGAGCCATCCCCACGGGCATGCGCGCCGCGCGTGCCCGCCTTCCCTCATCCATCACCAGGAGAAATCCATGGCACTCATGTTTCCGCGCCTGGCGCGCAATTTCATCCGTAACGGCTACTTCCCCACCGACGAGCAGACGCTGGAGCGGGCCTTGTCCGCACTGGCGCCGTCTCCTGGCGCCATGGCCATCCTCGATCCCTGCGCCGGCGAAGGCGTGGCGATTGCCGAAGCCGCCCACGCCCTCGGGCGCGAGCAGGTCCAGGCCTTCGCCGTCGAGTACGACGCCGAGCGTGCCCGCCACGCACGGCAACTGGTCGATCGCTGCATCCACGGTGACCTGATGGACACGCTGATCTCGCGCCAGTCCTTCGGGCTGCTGTGGCTGAACCCGCCGTACGGCGACCTGAGCAAGGACGTGAACGGCAACATCGGCTATCAGGGCCAGGGCCGTGCGCGGCTGGAAAAGCTGTTCTATCAACGTGCGCTGCCGCTGCTGCAGTACGGCGGCGTGTTGATCTTCATCGTGCCGTCCTACGTGCTCGACGCCGAGCTGGTCGGATGGCTGACGCGCCACTTCGCCGACCTGCGTATCTACCGTGCGGTGGAGACGCAGTTCAAGCAGGTGGTGATCTTCGGTCGCAGGATTCGCCAGCGCGACCAGGCATCGGAGTCGGTCAAGGCCGTGCGCGGTCTGCTGCTGCAGATCGGACAGGGCGACGCCGAGGCCGAGGAACTACCGCTCGAATGGCCGTTCCTGCCGTACAACGTCCCTGCCAGCCCGGCCGAGCCGGAGCACTTCTATCGCGTGACGATGGAGCCCGAGCAGTTCGCCGATGAAGTCGGCCGGCTACAAGGACTCTGGCCGGCGCTCGGTACGCACCTGGGCGCCGCGCAGCAATCGCTGCGTCCGCCCGCGCGGGCCTTGTCGCACTGGCATCTCGCCCTGGCCCTGGCCGCAGGCGCGATCTCCGGCGTGGTGAAGTCCAAGAGCGGGCGCGTGCTCGTCGTCAAAGGTGATACCCACAAGGAGAAGACCCTCCAGACGGAATACACCGAACGCGACGACGGCTCCGTGGCCGAGACGCGCATCCTCACCGACAAGTTCGTGCCGGTCATTCGTGCATGGGATCTGACGCCGGGCTCCGCCACGCGGGGCGAGGTGCTGACCATCCGCTGATCGCTGTTCCCTGACGGTTCGCCGTCGCTTTCATCCACCCACCGGGGTCACGTTGCCCCGCTGGGGGTGCCGTGGCCCCTTCGTCCACAAGGAGAAACCACCATGGCACTCGCAATCCTCAACCTCGCATCACAAGCCCGCTTTTCGCCAGGGCAGGTCGTCATGACCGCCGGCGTCGACGAGTTGGTCCGACAGGGCCGGCTCAACCCCACGCCGTACCTGCGCCGCCATCTTCATGGCGACTGGGGCGACCTGGACGACAGCGATCGGCGGCAGAACGACGCCGCGCTGAAGTCCGGCGAGGATCGCCTGTTTTCGTCCTACCAGGTCACGCGCGACCTGAAGCTCTGGATCATCACTGAATGGGATCGCAGCGTCACCACGCTGCTGCTGCCCAGCGAGTACTGATCCGCATCCAGCGGCACCTACAGTTTTCTTTGCCGCGTCTTTCTTCCCACCCAGGGGCATGTCACCGCCCCGTGGGGGAGGTGCATGCCCCATCTTCTTTGGAGCATCACCATGTCCCTCGATCTCGAAACCGTTCCCGAAACCGCTGTGCAGGGCGACCTGCTCGAAACGGCCGCTTCACCCCTCACGCTCAGCCTGCAGGACTTCGTATCGGAGTTCGGCGACGAGTTGCTCGATTCGCTCAACCGCGCCAATCCTCCGGTCTACACCGGCCAGGCGCGGGTGCATCGGCAACGGATCCTCACCGCGCTCAAGCGCAAGCTGTTCCCGGCGCAAGCCGATGTGGTCCATGCCGTCACCGAGCTGTTGGTCGATCGTGGCGAACGCGCCGCGATCGTCAATGGCGAGATGGGCTGCGGCAAGACGACGGTGGGTATTGCCACCGCCGCCGTGCTCAACGCCGAAGGCTACCGCCGCACCCTGGTGCTCTCGCCACCCCACCTGGTCTACAAGTGGCGGCGCGAAATCCAGGAGACGGTGGCAGGTGCCAAGGTCTGGGTGCTCAACGGCCCGGACACGCTGGTCAAGCTGCTGAAACTGCGCGAGCAGTTGGACGTGCCGGCCCAGGGCCAGGAGTTCTTCGTCCTGGGCCGCGTGCGGATGCGGATGGGGTTCCACTGGAAACCTGTCTTCGTTCGCCGACGCACGCTTCACGGCGACGTGGCGGCGTGCCCGGATTGCGGGCATGTCATCACCGGCCTCGACGGCGAGCCGATCAACCCGGCCGAGCTGGAAGCCGAGGAGTTCCGCCGCAAGTGCAGCCACTGCCGTGCACCTCTGTGGTCCTTGATCCGTCCGAGAGGCCTGTCCGCCAGCGACCAGTCCTCGACCGTGCTCAAGGCACTGAAGCGTATTCCAACCATTGGCGAAGTGACAGCGCAGAAGCTGATGCAGAAGTTCGGTGACGCCTTCCTCGCGTCGATGCTCGGGGACAACATCCACGAGTTCATCAACCTGATGGACGACCGCGGCGAACTGGTCTTCTCGGACCGGCAAGCCCACCGGATGGAACGCGCGATGGCCAACATGGAGTTCGGCTTCGGCGAGGGCGGCTACCAGCCGTCCGAGTTCATCAAGAGACAGCTTCCCCAAGGCACGTTCGACCTGCTCATCGCCGACGAGGCGCACGAGTACAAGAACGGCGGCTCCGCCCAGGGCCAGGCCATGGGGGTGTTGGCGGCCAAGGCGCGCAAGACGCTGCTGCTCACCGGCACGCTGATGGGCGGCTACGGCGACGACCTGTTCCACCTGCTGTTCCGAGCCCTGCCGGGGCGGATGATCGAAGACGGCTACCGGCCGACCAAAAGCGGCAGCATGACCTCGGCCGCGATGGCGTTCATGCGCGATCACGGCGTGCTCAAGGACATCTATTCCGAGAGTACGGGCACGGCGCACAAGACGGCCAAGGGCACAAAGGTATCGGTGCGCACGGTCAAGGCGCCGGGCTTCGGTCCGAAGGGCGTGCTGCGTTGCGTCCTGCCGTTCACCGTCTTCCTCAAGTTGAAGGACATCGGTGGCAACGTGCTGCCGCCCTACGACGAGGAGTTCCGCGAAGTCGCCATGGACACGGCGCAGGCCGCGGCCTACCGCGATCTGGCGGGTCGGCTGACCCAGGAGCTGAAGCAGGCCCTGGCGAAGCGCGACACGACGCTGCTCGGCGTGGTCCTCAACGTGCTGCTTGCCTGGCCGGACTGCTGCTTCCGATCGGAAACGGTGGTGCATCCGCGCACGCGCAACACCGTGGCGTTCGTCCCGGCTCAGTTCAACGAGCTGGAGGTGATGCCCAAGGAACGCGAGCTAATCGAGATCTGCAAGCAGGAGAAAGCAGAAGGTCGCAAGACCCTGGTCTATTCGGTCTACACCGGCACGCGCGACACCACGTCGCGCCTAAAGGTGCTGCTGGAGCAGGAAGGCTTCAAGGTGGCGGTACTGCGCGCGAGCGTGGATGCCTCCCGCCGGGAAGACTGGATCGCCGAGCAGCTCGACCGAGGCATCGACGTGCTCATCACCAATCCCGAACTGGTGAAAACCGGCCTCGACCTGCTGGATTTCCCGACCATCGTGTTCCTCCAGTCCGGCTACAACGTGTATTCGTTGCAACAGGCGGCTCGCCGCTCGTGGCGCATCGGCCAGAAACAGCCGGTGCGCGTGATCTACCTCGGCTACGCCAACTCCTCGCAGATGACCTGCCTGGGGTTGATGGCCCGGAAGATCATGGTGTCGCAGAGCACGTCGGGCGACGTGCCGGAATCGGGGCTCGACGTCCTGAACCAGGACGGTGATTCCGTAGAAGTGGCATTGGCACGCCAGCTCGTGGCGGCATGATCCATGCCTTGCATGCCGGCGACCCTGTGGTCGCCGGCATTTTTTCCTGGCAAATCGGAAGCCGATGGATTCGCTTTGTTTGCTGCGGCAGAGGGCCGGCGCGGCGATGGTGATGACTCGTTGTTTCAGGACACCGATCCATGCGCCCATCCTGCCAGTCCTTCCGTATCGCCGGACGCAGCAACCTGACCCGTTTGCCCGCTTTGCTCCTGGCCGCCATGGCCAGCGGTTGCGCGATGACGAACACCGCGCCATCGGCGCCCGCATCCGAAGCCATCGGCATCGCGCCCGAAGCCGTGACGGAGTTCGTGCCGGTGACGCGGTATGGTCGCTACACCCTGGTTGAACTCGCGCCGACGGCGGCCCAGTACGACCTGTTGCTGCAAGTGGTGGATGCGGAGATCCCCGGCACGCTGGGCGCCACCGTCGGGGATGCCCTCCGGCACCTCATCCTGCGTTCCGGCTACCGGCTGTGCGATGAACAGTCCCCCGATCTGCTGGCCTTGCCGCTGCCGGCGGCTCACTACGGGCTCGGCCCGGTCCTGCTGCGCGACGCGCTCTTGACCCTGGCCGGTCCCGCCTGGGATCTGCAGGTCGACGACGGCGAGCGGAAGGTGTGTTTCATCCGTAGCCTTCGGGAGGCCCGGACGCCGCACGAGCCCACACCACCCAAGACCAGCAATCCGGCGGAGACCCCTCCGCTGATCCGGGAGGTTTCGCCATGACCATCCGGGACTCGGCGACTGGCCAGCGCACGACGCTGCTGCGGGTCGCGGCCGCAACCTGGTTGTTGCTCGTCAGCGCGGTGGTGCTGGTGGATCACATGGCCTTGTCCGGGCTGGCTGAACAGACCCAGGCCTTCGCGCCCACCGCGCAGGTGTCCCTGCTCGAATCCCGAGTGGATGGCCTATCGCATCGGGTCGAACAACGCCATACTCAGCCCGCCGCCTTGCCGCAGGCGTGCTACGAGCAGGACACCGCGGCGTTGGACCAGCGGCTGGCGGCGATCGAGCTGGCGCAGGCCCAATACGCCGCCACCGATGCGCTGCACGCATTGGAAACCCGCGTCACGCGACTGGAAGCCCGCCCGGGCTCGCGCCAGCCCAAGCTGCCCGCACCACGGCCATCCCAACCTGTGGCGGCCCAACCCAAGCCTGTTGAGCCTTCATTCCGCCTGATCGGAGTGGAACTGCGTGCGGGAGAACACTTCGTGTCGGTGATGCCTGCCGATGGCACCGGTTTGGCCGATGTCCGCCTGCTGCGCGCCGGAGAGTCGGAGGGTGGCTGGCGACTGGACGGGATCGAGCGCGATGGCGCCGTCTTCCGGCAGGGAGACGAGATCCGCAGGCTGCCCATCCCGCCCCGATAAGGAGGCCCACACCGATGGTCCCGCGCCACTTGACCCCGACGTTGCTGGTTGCATTGCTGGCCGCCTCCGCCATGCAGGCGGCGCTCGCGCAGCCCACCGGCGCAACCACCGCGGCCAGGACGGCGCCGAGCCGTGAAGCTCCTGCGGCCATCGCTCGCAGCGACGAACAGCGGGCGCAGGACTGGGGGCTGCGCACGGATGAATGGACGCGCTATCGCGAGTTGATGCAGGGGCCGCTGGGCGTCTACTCGCCCAGCCTCGACCCGCTCACCGCCCTTGGCATCGAAGCACGTTCCGACGAGGAGCGCCGCCGCTACGCGGAATTGCAGGTTCGGGCCGAAGCCCGGCGGGTCGAGAAGACGCTGGCCTACCAGCGTGCCTACGACGCCGCCTGGCAACGGATCGCGCCGGGCATGGCGAGGGTCAACCTACCCGGGGCCAAGCCGACCGGCGCGGGCACCGCCATCGCATCAGGCACCGACCGAACCGCCATCTTCGTGAAGGACGGCTGTACCGCCTGCGACCAGGCCGTGCAGCGGCTGCAGGCGTCGGGCGTCGAGTTCGATGTCTATGTCGTCGGCAGTCGCGCCGACGACGCGCGCATCCGTGAATGGGCACGCCGGGCCCGTATCGACCCGGCGAAAGTGCGCGCCCGGTACATCACTCTCAACCATGACGGTGGCCGCTGGCTGTCCCTCGGCCTGCAGGGCGAACTGCCCGCCGTCGTGCGCCAGGTCGGCGGCCAATGGCAGCGACAGTAGGCCTCGCGCGTCTCCCGCTCCTGCTGCTGGCTTGCTGGGCACTCGGCCAGGCGAAGGCGGGGGAGGTCCCGCCGCCGGCCTACCAGTTCGCGGCACAGCGCGCGGGCATCCCGGCGGAGGTGCTTTACGCCGTGGCCTTGCAGGAGAGTGGCGCCCAGTACCACGGCCGCCTCGTGCCCTGGCCCTGGACGCTCAACGTGGCCGGGGCATCGCGTCGATTCGCCACCCGTACCGAGGCCTGCGCCGGCCTGCACCAGGCATTGCGTGACGTGCCGCGCACCCGCATCGACGCTGGCCTGGGCCAGATCAATTTGGGCTACCAGCGTCACCGCTACGACCACCCCTGCGAACTGCTCGATCCCTATCGGAACCTGGCGCTGGCCGCGCAGATCCTGCGCGAGCAGCACGCGCCTGGCCAGGACTGGCTGATCACGATCGGCCGCTACCACCGTCCCGCTGGTGGCGCACCCGCTGCGCGCTACCGCCAGAGTGTTGGCCGCCACTTGGCCCGCGTACTGGGCGAGCCAGCGCGGGGCTCGGATACCCGGAGAACCCTGCCATGAAGCCTCGAATCTTCCGTCCCGCTACGCGGTGGCTGATCGGCTTGCTGCCGCTCGTGTCCGTGCCAGCCGCTTTCGCACAATCGCCGCCCTTGATCGTCGTCGAGGATCACGGCGGTGCCTCCGCGTTGCCTTACTACCAAGCCCTGGACCTGCAACCGCGCACCGGAAGCAGGTCATCTCCCAGGATCGAGATGCCACGCCTGCCCGAAGGGCCTTCTGGCGAGGCGGCCATGCTGCCGGTGCGTTCGGCCCATTTGGCCCCTGGCGATGTGGCTCCCCGGGCGATCCAGGCGCCGGAGCTCACGCCGATGTTCCTGGTTGGTGATGACCAGCGCTCCCATGCCTGGCTGCGCCAGCGTGCCCCGGCGCTGCGCGAGCTCGGGGCCGTGGGGTTGGTGGTCCAGGTCGAGTCACCGCAGGCACTGGCAGCGCTGCGTTCCCTGGCGCCCGGGCTGATGCTGGCACCGGCGTCCGGGGACGAACTGGCCGAGCGCCTGGGGCTGCGCCACTACCCGGTGCTGGTGACCGCCACCGGCATCGAACAGTGAGAACTGCCCGATGGCCCAGCCGCACGCCGTCGAAGTCCTGCTGCGGCCAGCAGTGGAGCTATACACCGTTGCCGTATGCGCAGGCGCCGCGGTGGTGTGCGTGGTGGCACCGTGGTCGCTCGCGTTGAATCCGGTACTCGGCCTCGGCAGCGCGCTGGCCTTCCTGGCCTTCGGCGCGGTCCGCCTGCGCGACGCCTGGGCCATCCTGCGCTACCGCCGCCACATCCGTCGTCTGCCACGCTACGTGATGACGAGCCGCGACGTGCCAGTGAGCCAGTACCGCCTGTTCGTTGGGCGTGGCTTCCGCTGGGAACAACGACACACCCATCGGCTAACGCAGACCTACAAGCCCGAGTTCCGGCGCTACGCCGAACCGACGACGTTCTACCGCCTGGCGCGCCGCTTGGAGGAGCGGCTGGAGTTCGCGCCGCCGCCGCTGCCCAGGCTGGCGCGGGCATTGGCCTGGGACAACCCGCTCAACCCGGTCCGGCCTTTGCCGCCAGTGGGTGGCATGCCGCGCCTGCATGGCATCGAGCCGCACGAGACCGACGTCACCCTGCCGCTGGGCGAGCGTGTGGGCCACACCCTGGTGCTCGGTACCACGCGCGTGGGCAAGACGCGCCTGGCCGAACTGTTCATCACGCAGGACATCCGCCGCAAGGTCCATGGCGAGCACGAGGTGGTGATCGTCTTCGATCCCAAGGGCGATGCCGACCTGCTCAAGCGCATGTATGTCGAGGCCCGGCGCGCCGGACGTGAAGGCGAGATGTACGTGTTCCACCTGGGCTGGCCCGACATCTCGGCACGCTACAACGCCGTGGGCCGGTTCGGGCGCATCTCGGAAGTCGCCACCCGCATCGCGGGGCAGCTTTCCGGCGAAGGCAACAGCGCCGCGTTCCGAGAGTTCGCCTGGCGCTTCGTCAACATCATCGCGCGCGCCCTGGTGGAACTGGGGCAGCGCCCGGACTACCTGCTGATCCAGCGCCATGTCGTCAACATCGACGCGCTGTTCATCGAGTACGCCCAGCACTTCTTTGCCCGAACCGAGCCCAAGGCCTGGGAGGTGATCGTCCAGCTCGAAGGACGCCTCAACGACAAGACCATCCCGCGCCATATGGTCGGGCGAGAGAAGCGGGTGGTGGCACTGGAGCAGTACCTGTCGCAGACGCGAACCTATGACGCGGTGCTCGACGGCCTGCGCTCCGCCGTGCGCTACGACCGCACCTACTTCGACAAGATCGTCGCTTCGCTGCTGCCGCTGCTGGAGAAGCTCACCACCG
>JACFMQ010000029.1 GCA_019455325.1 Rhodocyclaceae bacterium
CCCGGATATCTCACCAGCCATTTTTCTGGCCGGTTGGTTCGGCAATGTTGTTGAGCAATAGGACCGTATTACGGAACGGGGTTGTTTTTTTTCTCCTCCGGACACACCTCCCCCTACCCCAGGCGCTGTGTATGGAATTGTGTCGGTCGGAGGGGGCGGGAGGGCTGGGCGTGGTCACGCGGGCGCGGCCCCGGGCGGGGAGCGCAATGCGGCGAGGGCCTGCTGGAAGACATCCTGCCAGGGGTGGGCGCTGGCCATGGCGACCCACACCCTGCGCACGCTGACCCGGACCAGCGCGCCGATTTTCAGCAGCCGCAGGCGGATGCCGGCGCAGGAGGCCGTTTCCAGGCGGGTGCCCGCCAGCGCCTCGCGGCGCAGGCCCGACACCAGCACGTAGGCGAAGGCGTGCTCGTACAGGCGCAGGGTGTTGCTGCGGATCCAGTGGGTGCTGCAGCGGTCTGCGAACAGGTCGAGCTGCTGCTCCTTGATCCGGTTTTCCATGTTCCCCCGCGCGCAGTACAGGTCCTCGTACAGGGCGCGCGGGTCGTATGCGCCCGCGCCCAGGCTGGTCACCACGAAGCGGGGGTTGGGCCCGTCCGGCAGATGCTCGGCCTTGGCGACGACGCGCCGCTCGCGGTCCCAGGTCTTCACCGGCTTGTATGCGAACTCCGAGAAAACCCGCGCCGGCCGGCCCGTCTCCCGGCACGTGCGGCGCGCCAGTTTCTTCTCGTTCTGGATGCGGCGGTCCAGCCGGGCGTTCCCCGCCAGGCCGAACACGTAGTCAAGCCCCTCGCGCTCGCAAAAGCACATCAGAAGGTCGTCGCCGAAGCCCGAGTCGCCGCGCACGATGATGCGCGCCTTGGGAAAGCGCGCGCGGATTTGGGCGGTCAGCCGCTTGAGCACGAAATGCGCGGGGACCACCGCGCTGCTGTGCGCGCTGAGCATCTCCACCGCCACCAGAAAGTCCCCGCAGAACACATACAGCGGCGTGTAGCACCACGCGTCGTAGTACCCGTGGAAAAAGCGGCCCTCCTGAAGGCCGTGCAGGAGGGCGTCCGTCGTGTCAATGTCAAGGATGATTTCCCCGGGGGGCGCCGCGAACGAGTCCAGGAACAGCTCCGCCAGAAGCGCGTCCATCTTCTCGAAGTCGGCGGTGAGCCGGTGGTACCGTTTGGTCTGGCCGCCGCGCTCGGCGCACACCTCCAGCCGGTTCAGCGTGCTTTTGCCCGCAAGCGGCGCGCCCTGGTCGCGCCGCCGTTTGCGGGCCGCGCCCTCGACATCCGCCCGCCCCGCGCAAACCGCCAAAAGGGGGTCGTTGCGCAGGGTGTCATGGTCGTTGACATCCTCATAGCCCAGCGCTATCCCCATCACCCGCTGCGCCAAAAGCTCGGCCACCGAGAACTCCGTGCGTTCGGGGTCGCGGTGGTCCTCGAAGCACTGCGCGAACCGCCCGATGATGTTGCGGCGCTGGTCATACTCGCGGAGCAGCAGCGCCCCCGCGTCCGAGGTGACATGCCCCCCCGAAAAATCCGCCACCACGCGGCGCGAACCAATGCCTTGAAATTCAAGCTGTTCTGCGATACACTGTGTTTGCACCGGGCCGTCCTTTCCTTGTGGTTTAAGTCTATGTTTTGCAGCAG
>JACFMQ010000027.1 GCA_019455325.1 Rhodocyclaceae bacterium
CCTATTTCTTCCTGAAGATCAAGGCTGCCTTCCCCGGTAAAGCGCGATGAACCAAAGAAAAGGCCCGCATCGCTGCGGGCCTCTCCGGGTGTTCGTGGTGGTGATGGGCGGAATCGAACCGCCGACCTACGGGTTATGAATCCGTCGCTCTAACCGACTGAGCTACATCACCACGAAAGGGAGCGGATTATAGGGGGAGGCCCGGCCCCGGTCAAGTTTCGCCTTGTCCCGAGGCGTCGTCGTATATAATTGATTCCATGCCGGTTCCTGCCATTCTCGCCTCCATGATCAACGGTGTCGTCGGTTCCGCCGTCAATACCGCGATGGAGAACGCCATCGACGCCCCCGCGCCGCTGCCCGAGGCGGCGGCCGTGGCCCGCCCGTTTCCCGAGGGCGCGGCGCAGGGCAGGATGGCGCCGCCGGCCGGCCTGATGGAGATCGTCATCGACGGCAAGCCGTATCCGCGCGCCCCGGGGCTGCAGATACGCAACCAGCAGAACATGATCGTCATGCCCGGCACGATCCTCGACACGGTGCCGGTGCGCTACCAGTTCGATCCGTCGGGCGCCGTCTTCCGCGTCTGGATACTGACGCGAACCGAGATCGCCGCGCCCTGAGCCCACCTGAACGAAATTCCGCAATGCCCAAGAAACTCTTCATCCGCACCTTCGGGTGCCAGATGAACGAGTACGACTCGGACAAGATGGCCGACGTGCTCAACGCTTCCGAAGGGGTGGTGAAGACCGACAACCCCGAAGAGGCGGACATCATCCTCTTCAATACCTGCTCGGTGCGCGAGAAGGCGCAGGAGAAGGTGTTCCACGACCTCGGCCGCGTCCGCCACCTGAAGCGGCAGAAGCCGGACCTGGTGATCGGCGTCGGCGGCTGCGTCGCCAGCCAGGAGGGTGCGGCGATCGTCGCCCGCGCGCCCTACGTCGACGTGGTCTTCGGCCCGCAGACGCTGCACCGCCTGCCGCAGCTCATCGCCGAGCGGCGCGCGAAGGGCAAGGCGGCGGTCGACGTCTCCTTCCCCGAGATCGAGAAGTTCGACGCGCTGCCGCCGGCGAGCGTCGAGGGCGCCGCCGCCTTCGTCTCGATCATGGAGGGCTGCTCGAAGTTCTGCACCTACTGCATCGTGCCCTACACGCGCGGCGGCGAAGTGTCGCGGCCGTTCGACGACGTGCTCACCGAGGTCGCCGGGCTGGCCGACCAGGGCGTCAAGGAAGTGACGCTGCTCGGTCAGAACGTTAACGCCTATCGCGGCGCGATGGCCGGTTCCGACGAGATCGCCGATCTGGCGATGCTGATCGAATACATCGCCGACGTTCCCGGCATCGAGCGCATCCGCTACACCACCTCGCACCCGCGCGAGATGACGCAGCGGCTGATCGACGTCTACGCCAGGGTGCCGAAGCTGGTCTCGCACCTGCACCTGCCGGTGCAGTCGGGGTCGGACCGCATCCTGGCGGCGATGAAGCGCGGCTACACGACGCTCGAATACAAGTCGGTGGTCAGGAAGCTGCGCGCGGCGCGGCCGGACCTGTCGCTATCGACCGACTTCATCGTCGGCTTCCCCGGCGAGACGGAAGAGGACTACGAGAAGACCATGCGGCTGATCGACGACATCGGCTTCGACGCCTCGTTTTCGTTCATCTACAGCGCGCGCCCCGGCACGCCGGCCGCCGACCTCGCCGACGACACGCCGGACGAACTGAAGACGCAGCGCCTGATGCGCCTGCAGAAGCGCATCGCCGAGCAGGCGTCGCAGATCAGCGCGGCCATGGTCGGCAGCGTGCAGCGCGTGCTCGTCGAGGGCGTTTCGAAGAAGAGCGAGCACGAACTGGCGGCGCGCACCGACAACAACCGCGTCGTGAACTTCGTCGGCAACCCGCGGCTCATCCACCGCTTCGTCGACGTGCGCATCACGGCGGCGCTGCCCAATTCGCTGCGCGGCGAGATCGTCACCCGTGAAAGCTAAGCCCGTCGCCAGGAAACGCCCGGTCGAGCTGCTGCTCTCGCCGGTCGACAACACGCACCTCGCCAACCTCTGCGGCGCGCTCGACGAGAACCTGCGCCAGATCGAGACCGCGCTCGACGTCGCCGTCGCCCGCCGCGGCGAGCGTTTCACGATCCACGGCGAGACCGCCGCCGCCCAGCGCTGCGCCGATGCCTTGCAGCACTTCTACGGCCTGGCCCGGCAGCCGCTCTCGGTCGACGAGATCCAGCTCGGCCTGATCGAGCTGCTCAACCGGCCGGTGCGCGGCCTCTCCGCGCACGGCGGCCCGTCGCCGGCGCTGGTCACGCGCAAAAGCGAGCTGCACGGCCGCACGCCGCGGCAGATCGAGTACCTGAAGCACATCCAGGAACACGACATCACCTTCGGCATCGGCCCGGCCGGCACCGGCAAAACCTACCTGGCGGTGGCCTGCGCGGTGGACGCCTTCGAGCGCGAGCTGGTCTCGCGCATCGTGCTCACCCGGCCGGCGGTCGAGGCCGGCGAGCGGCTGGGCTTCCTGCCCGGCGACCTGGCGCAGAAGGTCGATCCCTACCTGCGCCCGCTCTACGACGCGCTCTACGACCTGATGGGCTTCGACCGCGTGATGAAGATGCTGGAGAAGCAGGCCATCGAAATCGCGCCGCTCGCCTACATGCGCGGGCGCACGCTGAACCACGCCTTCATCATCCTCGACGAGGCGCAGAACACGACGCCCGAGCAGATGAAGATGTTCCTGACGCGCATCGGCATCGGCGCCAAGGCGGTGATCACCGGCGATGTGACGCAGGTCGACCTGCCGAAGGGGCACAAGAGCGGCCTGATCGAGGCGCGCCGCATCCTCGGCGAGGTGCGCGGCATCGCCGTCACCGAGTTCGCCGCCGAGGACGTCGTCCGCCATCCGCTGGTGGCGCGCATCGTCGCCGCCTACGAGGCGCACGCGCAGGCGCAGGAGGCGGCCGCGAAATGACGCAATCGAAGCGCCTCAACCTGTCGGTGCAGTACGCCTGCGGCGCCGCCGGCCTGCCCGCCCGTGCCCAGTTGCGCGTCTGGGCGCGCGCCGCGCTCGCAGGCGGCGGCCAGGTGACGATCCGCTACGTCGACGCCGACGAAGGGCAGGCGCTCAACCGCGACTACCGCGGCAAGGACTACGCCACCAACGTGCTCTCCTTCGTCTACGAACAGGGGCCGCCGACCGTCGGCGACCTCGTCGTCTGCGCGCCGGTCGTCGCCCGCGAGGCGGCGGAGCAGAGAAAGCCGGCCGAGGCGCACCACGCGCACCTGGTCGTGCACGGCCTGCTGCACCTGCAGGGCTACGACCACGAGACGGGCGAGGACGACGCCCGCGCCATGGAAGACAGGGAACGGCAGATCCTCGCCGGCCTCGGCTATCCCGACCCGTACCGGGACTGAGCGATGGACAGCTCCGCCGGCAAGCCGACCTTCTTCGAGCGCCTCTCCTCGCTGCTGCTGCGCGAGCCGGAGGACCGTGCGCAGTTGCTGCAACTGCTGCATTCCGCCTGCGAGCGCAAGCTGCTCGACGCCGACGCGCTGTCGATCACCGAGGGCGCGCTGTCCGCGTCGGAGACGGCGGTGCGCGACGTGATGGTGCCGCGCGCGCAGATGGACACCATCGACCTCAACGATCCGCTCGACGAGGTGCGCCGGACGGTCGTCGACACCGGACACTCGCGCTTCCCCGTGCACGACGGCGACCGCGACAACGTCGTCGGCATCCTGCTCGCCAAGGACCTGCTCCGCCTGCGCGACGGCGCGCCCTTCGACCTGCGCGCCTGGCTGCGGCCGGCGGTGTTCATCCCGGAATCGAAGCGCCTCGACGTGCTGCTGCGCGAGTTCCGCGTCTCGCGCAACCACATGGCCGTGGTCGTCGACGAGTACGGCGGCGTCGCCGGCCTCGTCACCATCGAGGACGTGCTCGAACAGATCGTCGGCGACATCGCCGACGAATACGACTTCGACGAGGCCGAGGACAACGTCCGCCTCGACCAGTCCGGCCGCTACCGCGTCAAGGCGCAGACCGAGGTCGCCGATTTCAACGCCGCCTTCGGCTGCGCGCTGGCGGCGGAGGGCGTCGACACCATCGGCGGCCTGATCCTCAGCCGGCTCGGCCGGGTGCCCCGGCGCAACGAATCGATCGAGCTCGACGGCCTGCACCTCCGCGTGCTGCGCGCCGACGGCCGCCGTCTGTACACCCTTCTCGTCGAACGACTGCCGCCGGCGGACGGCGACGCGCCGGCGGCGTGAGCGCGCGCCGCTTCCTGCCCTTGCCGGCGGCCGCCGCGCTCGGCGCCGCCGCCGTTCTCGCCTTTGCGCCCTTTGGCTGGTTCGTCGTCGGCTGGCTGGCGATGGCCGGCCTCTTCGCGCTGCTGCGCCGGGCGCCGACCGCGCGGCAGGGCGGCCTCGTCGGCTTCGCCTTCGGCTGCGGCTGGTTCGGCGTCGGCACCTCGTGGGTCTACGTCAGCCTCTCGGTGTTCGGCGGTCTGCCGCCGGCGCTCGCCGGCGTCGCCACGGCGCTGTTCTGCGCCGGCCTCGCGCTCTTCCCGGCGCTCGCCGGCGCCGCCTTCGTCCGCTGGCGGCGGCCGGGCTTCGCCGCCGAGGCGGCGCGCTTCGCCGGCCTCTGGATGCTCTGCGAATGGCTGCGCGGCTGGCTGTTCACCGGCTTTCCCTGGCTGTCGCTCGGCTATTCGCAGGCACCGCCCAGCCCGCTCGCCGGCTACGCACCGCTGCTCGGCGTCTATGGCCTGTCGCTCCTCGCGGCGCTGCTCGGCGCTTGCATCGCCGAGGCGGGCCGCCGCGCCTTCGCCGCGCCCGGCCGCCTCGTCTGGCCGCTGCTGCCGGCGGCGCTGCTGCTCGCCGGCGGCGCGCTCCTCGGCGTCCTGCGCTGGAGCGAGCCGAGCGGCGCGCCGGTGAAGGTCGCGCTGCTCCAGGGCAACGTGCCGCAGGAGATGAAGTGGCGGCCGGAGAAGCTGCACGATTCGCTTGCCGTCTACGACGCGCTGATGCGCGCGCATCCGGCGACGCTGACGGTGCTGCCGGAAACGGCCGTCCCCGCCTTCCTCGGCGAGCTGCCGCCGCACTATCTCGAACGCCTGCTCACGCACGCGCTGGCGCAGCAGGGCGACGTCCTCTTCGGCGTCGCCGCCGGCGACGCCGGGCAGTACGCCAACGCCGCGGCCAGCGTCGGCGTCTCGCCGCCGCAGCTCTACAGCAAGTCGCACCTGGTGCCCTTCGGCGAGTTCGTGCCGCCGGGCTTCCAGTGGTTCCTCGACATGATGCACATCCCCATGTCGAACTTCACGCCCGGACCGGCGCGGCAGCCGCCGCTCGCCATCGGCGGCCAGCGGGTGGCGGTGAACATCTGCTACGAGGACGTCTTCGGCAGCGAGATCATCCGCGCGCTGCCGGAAGCGACGCTGCTGGTGAACCTCTCGAACACGGCCTGGTTCGGCGATTCGCTGGCGCAGCCGCAGCATCTGCAGATCGCGCAGTTGCGCGCGCTGGAAACCGGCCGGCCGATGCTGCGCGCGACCAACACCGGCATGACCGCGATCGTCGGCGCCGACGGCCGCGTACAGGCGGCGCTGCCGCCGTTTGCGCGCGACGCGCTGGTCGCCGAGGTGAGCGGCCACACCGGCACAACGCCCTACGTTCGCTGGGGCAACGGGCCCGCGCTCGTCGCCGCGCTGCTGCTGCTCGCCGGCGGCTGCCGGCGCCGGCCGGCGTAGGCGGTGGCCGTCAGCGGCGCTTGCCCACCTCGTCGCCGATGATGCCGCCGACGGCGGCGCCGCCGACGGTGCCGAACACGTTGCCGCCAGTGACCGCGGCGCCGGTGACGCCGCCGACCGCGGCGCCGACCGCGGTGCTCTTCTGCCGTGCCGACATGCCGTCCCAGGTGGCGCAGCCGCCCAGCGGGACGGCGAGGGCGAGGGCGGTCAGCGCGATGGCGATGCTGTTTCGACGCATGGTGCTCTCCTTTCCCCGGAGGTCGCGGCAATCGCGCCGGGCGGAATGCGCGGCGCGTGCCTGTCGGGTTGGATAAGCGCGCGGCGGCGGTCGTTCATTCGCACTTGTGACGATTCGTAACCGCGGCCGCGCCGAGCCGGTTCTTGTCGGGCGCGAAAGCAAGTAAAATCAGCGTTTTTCGCCATTCCGAAAAGCTCTTCATGCCTACTTTCCAGGAAGTCATCCTGCGTCTGCAGCAGTTCTGGGACAAGCAGGGCTGCGCGCTCCTGCAGCCCTACGACATCGAGGTCGGTGCCGGCACCTTCCATACCGCCACCTTCCTGCGCGCGATCGGCCCGGAGCCGTGGAACGCCGCCTACGTGCAGCCCTCGCGCCGGCCGAAGGACGGCCGCTACGGCGAGAACCCGAACCGCCTGCAGCACTACTACCAGTACCAGGTGGTGCTGAAGCCCTCGCCCTTGAACATCCAGGATCTCTACCTGCAGTCGCTCGAAGCCCTCGGCATCGACCTCAAGGAGCACGACATCCGCTTCGTCGAGGACGACTGGGAGTCGCCGACGCTCGGCGCCTGGGGCCTGGGCTGGGAGGTGTGGCTGGACGGCATGGAGGTGACGCAGTTCACCTACTTCCAGGAGGTCGGCTCGCTCACCTGCAAGCCGGTGCTCGGCGAGATCACCTACGGCCTCGAACGGCTGGCGATGTACCTGCAGGGCGTCGAGAACGTCTACGACCTGGTCTGGGCCGAGGGCCCGGGCTACCGCATCACCTACGGCGACGTCTATCACCAGAACGAGGTCGAGCAGTCGAAGTACAACTTCGAGCACTCCAACGTCGACCTGCTCTTCCGCCACTTCGGCGAGCACGAGTCCGAGGCCAAGCGCCTGATGGCCGCGAATCTCGCGCTGCCGGCCTTCGAGCAGGTGATGAAGTGCTCGCATACCTTCAACCTGCTCGATGCCCGCGGCGCCATCTCGGTCACCGAACGCGCCGCCTACATCGGCCGCGTGCGCGCGCTGGCGCGCGAAGTGGCGCAGGCCTACTACGATTCGCGCGAAGCCCTCGGCTTCCCCATGTGCGGCAAAAAATCATGAACAAGACCCTGCTCGTCGAACTCCGTACCGAGGAACTGCCGCCGAAGGCGCTCTCCAGACTCGGTGAAGTCTTCGCCGCCGGCGTGCACGCCGGCCTCGCCGACCGCAACCTCGTGCAGGCCGGCGGCGACTACCAGTGGTTCGCCACGCCGCGCCGCCTTGCCGTGCAGATCCCGCACGCGCTGGCCGTGGCGCCGGACGCCAAGGTGCACGAGAAGATCATGCCGGTCACCGTGGCCCTCGACGCCGAGGGCCAGCCGACGCCGGCGCTCCTGAAGAAGCTGGAGGCCAAGGGCATCCCGGCGTCCGAGATCGCGCGCTTCGAGAAGCGCATGGACGGCAAGTCCGAGACCTTCTTCTACGAGGCCACGGTCAAGGGCGTGAAGCTGGAAGACGTGCTCGGCGGCATCGTCGGCGAGGCGCTCAGGAAACTGCCGATCCCGAAGGTGATGCGCTGGGGCGATTCCGACGTGCAGTTCGTGCGTCCGGTGCACGGCCTGGTCATGCTGCACGGCGAGCACGTCGTGCCCGGCGAGGCGCTCGGCCTCGCCAGCGGCAACGCCACGCTCGGCCATCGCTTCCTCGCCGCCGGCCCGCTGCTTTTCGCCTCGGCCGACGAGTACGAAGAGAAGCTGGCGGCCGACGGCAAGGTCGTCGCCGCCTTCGCCCGGCGCCGCGAGATCATCGCCAGGGCGCTGCAGCAGAAGGCCGACGAACTGGGCGCACAGGTCAGGCTGCTCGACGCGCTGCTCGACGAGGTGACGGCGCTGGTCGAATGGCCGGCGATCTACGTCGGTGAGTTCGAGCCGGAGTTCCTCGACGTGCCGCAGGAGTGCCTGATCCTGACGATGCAGGCGAACCAGAAGTACTTCCCGCTGTTCGACGCGGACGGCAAGCTGCAGAACCGCTTCCTGATCGTCTCCAACATGGTCGTCGCCGATCCGAAGAACATCGTCGACGGCAACGCCCGCGTCGTCCGTCCGCGGCTTTCGGACGCCCGCTTCTTCTTCGACCAGGACCGCAAGGCGACGCTCGCCTCGCGCCTGGAGCGGCTCGGCAGCGTCGTCTATCACAACAAGCTCGGCAGCGTGCTGCAGCGGGTCGAGCGCATGGAGAAGCTGGCGCAGAAGATCGCCGTGCTGCTCAACGCCAACGCCTCGCTCGCCGCCCGCGCCGCGCGCCTGGCCAAGGCCGACCTGGTCACCGACATGGTCGGCGAGTTCCCCGAACTGCAGGGCATCATGGGGCGCTACTACGCGCTGCACGACGGCGAGGACAGGGACGTGGCCGACGCCATCCAGAGCCACTACCAGCCGCGCTTCGCCGGCGACGCGCTGCCGGCCGGCAACGTCGCCTGCGCCGCCGCGCTCGCCGACAAGCTCGACGCGCTGGTCGGCTTCTTCGGCATCGGCCAGGTGCCGACCGGCGACAAGGACCCGTTCGGCCTCCGGCGCGCCGCGCTCGGCGCGCTGCGCATCCTGATGGAGACGCCGCTGCCGCTCGACCTCGGCGAACTGATCCGGGCCGCCGCCGCCGGCTTCCCCGCCGGCACGCTCACCGTCGCCGGCTGCGAGGCGCAGTTGCACGACTTCATGCTCGACCGCCTGCGCGGCTATCTGCGCGATGCGGGCCACGCGCAGGACGTGATCGAAGCGGTGCTGGCGCAGCGGCCGACGCGCATCGACCTCGTCCCGGCCAAGCTCGACGCGGTACGGAAGTTCCTCGCGCACGACGCGGCGCAGGCGCTGGCCGCGGCCAACAAGCGCATCGGCAACATCCTGAAGAAGGCCGAGGGCGCAATTCCCGAGCCCGACGTGGCGCTCCTGCAGGAAGACGCCGAGAAGGCGCTGTTCGAGTGCGTCGTCCGGCTGGCGCCGCTGGTGAAATCGCACGTGGCCAACGGCGACTATGCGGAGGCGCTGCTCGCGCTCTCCGGCGTGCGCGCCGAGGTCGACCGCTTCTTCGACGAGGTGATGGTGAACGTCGACGAACCGCTGACGCGCGCCAACCGCCTCGGCCTCTTGAAGTCGCTGTTCGACCAGCTCAACGCGGTCGCCGACATCTCCCGACTGGCGGTATGAAGCTCGTCATCCTCGACCGCGACGGCGTCATCAACTTCGACTCCGACCAGTTCATCAAGTCGCCGGCGGAGTGGAAGCCGATTCCCGGCAGCCTGGAAGCGATCGCCCGGCTGAATCAGGCCGGCTACCGCGTGGTCGTGGCCACCAACCAGTCCGGGGTGGGGCGTGCGCTGTTCGACATGGACACGTTGAACGCCATCCACGACAAGATGCACAAGACGGTTGCCGCCGCCGGCGGCCGCATCGACGCCGTCTTCTACTGCCCGCACGCGGCCGACGCCGGCTGCGACTGCCGCAAGCCGAAGCCGGGCATGCTCGAGCGCATCGCCGTCTGCTACAACGCCGATCTCGCCGGCGTGCCGGCGATCGGCGATTCGCTGCGCGACCTGCAGGCCGCCGTGGCCACCGGCGCCCGGCCGATGCTGGTGCTCACCGGCAAGGGCGAGAAGACGCGGCAGGACCCGGCCCTGCCCGAGGGCACGCTGATCTTCGCCGACCTCGCGGCGGCGGCGAACCACATTCTCGGCGCCGGATGAAGTTTCTCCGCTCGACGCTGTTCATGCTCGTCTCGGTGCCGTGGACCATGCTCTTCGGTTCGGCGCTGCTCGTCGCCGGTGCCGTGCCGCTGCTCGCGCGCTTCCGTGCCATCTGGTACTACCGGCGCGGCCTGATGTGGATGTTCCGCCATATCCTCGGCATCACGCACGAGGTGCGCGGCCGCGAGAACCTGCCGGCCGAGCCGTCGATCATCCTCGCCAAGCACCAGTCGGCCTGGGAGACGGTGGCGCTGCAGGACCTGGTGGCCGAGCGCACCTACTGCGTCTTCGTGCTGAAGAAGGAGCTGCTGCGCCTGCCTTTCTTCGGCTGGGGGCTCGCTGCGCTGCAGATGATCTCGATCGACCGGACGGCCGGCCGCGAGGCGCTCAACCAGGTCGTCGCCCAGGGCGCCGACCGGCTGGCGCGCGGCTTCTGGATCATCGCCTTCCCCGAGGGCACGCGCGTGGCGCCGGGCGAGACGCGGCGCTACAAGCAGGGCGGCGCCTACCTCGCCGCGCACACCGGGGCGAAGATCGTGCCGGTGGCGCACAACGCCGGCGAATTCTGGCCGCGCAACGCCTTCGTCAAGCGGCCGGGGCACGTCGTCGTCAGCGTCGGCCCGGCCATCGACACCGCCGGCCTGTCGCAGGACGAGATCAACGCCCGCGTCGAAGCGTGGATCGAGGGCGAGATGCGGCGCCTCTCGCCGCACCGCTATCCGGATGCAGCTTGACCTGCCGCTCGCCGGCGCCCCCGCCGCGGCGCCGGCCGCCGGCGAGGAGATGCGCCGGATCGCGCTCGGCGACCGCATCGTCCCCTACCTGCTGCGCCGCGGCGGCCGGCGCACCATCGGCCTCTCTATCGACCATCGCGGGCTGCGCGTCGGCGCGCCGCGGCGCACGCCGCTCGCCGAGATCGAGGCGCTGATCCGCCGGCACGCCGATTGGGTGGCCGACAAGCTCGACGAATGGCGCACGCGCCGCCGGCCGGAGCCGATCGCCATCGCCGACGGCGTGCGCCTGCCGTTCCTCGGCGGCGAACTGCTCGTCCGCCTCGCCGTCGGCGCCAATCGCGCGGTCTGGGGCACGGGCACGCTGACGCTGTGCCTGAAGCCGGGCACGGCCGCCGGCGGTCCGCTCGAACGCGCGCTGCGCGAGCGGGCGCGCGAACATTTCGCCGCGCGCCTCGTGCACCATGCGCCGCGGCTCGGCGTCGTCGCGCCGCCGCTGGCGCTCTCCTCGGCGCGCACGCGCTGGGGCAGTTGCAGCCGGCAGAGCGGCATCCGCCTCAACTGGCGGCTGATCCATTTCCCCGAGCCGGTCGTCGACTACGTCGTCGTGCACGAACTCGCTCACCTGCGGCACATGAACCACGGCCCGCATTTCTGGTCTCTCGTCGAGACCGTCTGTCCCGACTACCGCGCGGCGCGCGCCGAGCTGCGGCGCCTGGCGGCCCACGTTCCCCACTGGTAGATCACGATCATGCGCATTCTCCACACCATGTTCCGCGTCGGCGACCTCGACCGTTCGCTCGCCTTCTACACCGAAGTCCTCGGCATGCGCCTGCTGCGCCGGCACGACTATCCGGAAGGGCGCTTCACGCTCGCCTTCGTCGGCTACGGCGATGAAGCCGACGGCGCCGTCCTCGAACTGACGCACAACTGGGACACCGCCGCCTACGATCTGGGCAACGCCTTCGGCCACGTCGCCATCGCCGTGCCCGACGCCTACGCCGCCTGCGACGCGATCCGCGCGCGCGGCGGCAGGGTCGTGCGCGAGGCCGGGCCGATGAAGCACGGGACGACGGTGATCGCCTTTGTCGAGGACCCGGACGGCTACAAGATCGAACTGATCCAGCGAAAGGACTGACATGGGCTTCCCTGCCTTCTTCGACGCGGTTCCCGGCATCGTGCTGCGCGATCCGCTCGCCGAACTGCTCGGCGCCGCCGACGGCGGCCTGATCGAATACCGCTACGCCGACGCCGTGCGCCTTGCCGGCCATTCGTGCCCGACCGTGGCCGGCGCCTGGCTGCTGACCGCGCGCGCGCTGCGCGCCCTCTACGGCGACGCTATCCCTGAGCGCGGCGGCATCCGCGTCGACTTCGGCGAGCCCCTGGAGAGCGGCGTTGCCGGCGTCGTCGCCGGCATCGCCGGGCTGCTCACCGGCGCCGCCGGCGGCGGCGGCTTCAAGGGGCTGGGCGGCCGCCACGCGCGCAGGAATCTGCTGCAGTTCGACGTCGCCGAGGTCGACGGCATCCGCTTCGGCCGGCTCGACGGGCAGGGCGCCGTCGTCGTCGCGCTCGACCTGTCGCCGGTGCCCGGCGATCCGCGCATGGGCGAGCTGCTGCCGCTGGTGCTGCAGGGCGCGGCCGGCGCCGAGGAGCGCACCCGCTTCGGCGAACTCTGGCAGGAGCGCGTGCGGCGCATCCTTGTCGACCACCACGACGATCCGCGCCTGACGACGATCGTCCGCGTCTGAGCGGCGCTGCCGCGCGCCCGGCCGGCGCTTGACTGGATTTCAGAAAACGCTAATATTCGCGCTTTCCAATATTCGACGAGTGCCGCCATGCTGCGTTTCGACATCGCCCCGGTCTGCGCCAACGCCTACCGCCTGCAGGCGACGATGAGCTTCGCCATCGCCGCCCTCTACCTGTTCACGCCCTATCAGTGGGTCTCCGCGCTGCTCGCCTTCGGCGGCCTCTGGCGCGGCTTCGTCTCGCCGCACCGCTGCGCCTCGTACCGGCTGTTCGCCTGGCTGACGCGGAAATCCGGCAAGGCGCAGCCGATCAACGCCGGCGCCAAGCTCTTCGCCGACAAGGTCGCCGGCATCGCCGGCGCGGCGATGTTCGTCAGTTGGCTGCTCGGCTCCGGCTTCGGCAACATTCCCGCCGTCGCCATCCTCGTCTTCGCCGCGCTCGACGCGCTGACCGGCTTCTGCGCCGCCTGCTGGGCCTACGCGCTCTGGTATCGCCTGCGCGCCGCCTGAATTTCCGGCGCCGGACGTGGAAACGGCCTCCGCTAGGGAGGCCGTTTCTTTTTGGTGGGACCGCAGGGGCTCGAACCCTGGACCAAAGGATTATGAGTCCTCTGCTCTGACCGACTGAGCTACAGTCCCGCGGCGGATCAGTTGTTGCCGTTGTCGAGGAAGCTCTTCAGCTTGTCCGAGCGGCTCGGGTGGCGCAGCTTCCTGAGGGCCTTGGCCTCGATCTGGCGGATGCGCTCGCGCGTCACGTCGAACTGCTTGCCGACCTCTTCCAGCGTGTGGTCGGTGTTCATCTCGATGCCGAAGCGCATGCGCAGCACCTTCGCCTCGCGCGGCGTCAGCGTGTCGAGCACTTCCTTGGTGATGTTGCGCAGGCTGGAGAAGAGCGCGGCGTCGGTCGGCGCCAGCGTTGCCGTGTCCTCGATGAAGTCGCCGAGATGCGAGTCGTCGTCGTCGCCGATCGGCGTCTCCATGGAGATCGGCTCCTTGCTGATCTTGAGGATCTTGCGGATCTTCTCCTCGGGCATCTCCATCTTCTTGGCCAGCGTCGCCGGGTCCGGCTCGGCGCCGGTCTCCTGCAGGATCTGCCGCGAGATGCGGTTCATCTTGTTGATCGTCTCGATCATGTGCACCGGGATGCGGATGGTGCGCGCCTGGTCGGCGATCGAGC